>NZ_JANCTD010000001.1:0-395794 GCF_024297185.1 Lewinella sp. JB7
CCGGGTGGTGGCCAACGCGGTGAAGAACAAAATCATCGAGCGCGTCTTCGCCGTCGTGCGGCGGGGCACTACATATCAAAAAAATTATCAACCAAACTTGCAAGCATCATAGAAAACACGGATCTTCTCAGGTCGAGCGGCCTCCGGTCCGAGATGTTTCAGGTCGAGGCGTTGCACGCCGAGCAGAGCAAGAGGTCGAATTGCCTCTAGTCCGAGACGTTTCACCACGGATGGCCACGGATGGCTCACGGATTTAGAGCGGCCTCCGGTCCGAGACGCATCTGTATCCATCCGGGCGGCGGCGCGCGGGAGCTATAATCCTTGAGAAAAGCGAGCCATCACGGCCGGCTGATCCGTATCATTGGACCGATGATCGACCGACTAGAAAGGTTACGGAAAACACTTCATCGCTTCCCCGACCTCTCCGGGGCGGAGGGCGGCACCGCGGAACGTATCCGTCACTTCATCCGGGAACACGCCGCGGCGGAGATCATCGGGGATATGGGAGACCAGAGCTTCGCCGCCGTTTACGCATTTCCCGGGCCCGGCCCCACGGTGATGATCCGCTGCGAACTGGATGCGCTGCCCATCACGGAAACCGGAGAGCTTGCGCACCGATCAACGGTTGCGGGGGTATCGCACAAGTGCGGACACGACGGGCATATGGCCATCGCCTGTGGCGTACTGCAGTGGCTTACGGAGCGGTCTTTCGCGGGAGGCAGGGTGGCCGTGTTGTTTCAATCCGCCGAAGAGACGGGCCGGGGCGCGCGGCAGGTCGTGGGCAGCGAAGCCTTCCGGAGTATCGCCCCCGATTACGTATTCGCCCTCCACAACATCCCCGGGGAACCCCTGCACGAAATCATCACCGTGGAAGGGACCTTTTCGTCGGAGGTACGCAGCTTCGCCGTTGTCCTGACCGGGGTGGAGTGTCACGCCGCCGAGCCGGAGAACGGGATCAACCCCACCGCTGCCGTCGGCGTGCTGATCGGGGCGCTGGCGGAGCTGCAGCTCGCTGAGCCTTACGATCCGAACTACGCCCTGCTGACCCCGGTACACGTGAGCGTAGGACAAAAATCCTACGGCATCTCCCCCGGTTCCGGGGAACTCCACTATACGGTCCGCGCACGGACGGGCCAAAAGATGCAGGCGCTTGTGACCGCCGTCACGGACCTCATCGGACGCACCGCCGCCGCGCACGGACTTACGTGCCGACTGGACTGGTTCGAGCACTTTCCGGCTACCCGGAACAATGCTGAAGCTAACACCCTCATTCGTAACGCGACGCAAAGGCGGGGGCTTACCCTGAACGAACGGCCACATCCGTTTGCTTTCGGCGAGGACTTCGGTTGGTTCTCCGGGCACGCAAAAGTTGCCATGTTCGGTCTCGGGGCGGGGGAGGAGATGCCGGCGCTGCACCACCCGGACTACGACTTTCCGGACGACCTGATCGCTACCGGGGTCTCCGTATTTTCGACGATCATCGGTCAGCTGTTACCCGGGGTTGAACAATAGCCCTAAGTAATCCACTCTGACCCGCTCCCGGAAACGGGCTTTCTCAACCCTACATCTATCCCAAATGAACCTAAAGGACAAGTCTATCATCATCACGGGCTCCTCCAAAGGGATCGGAAAAGAGATCGCGATCCTGCTGGCCGCTCAGGGGGCGAGCGTAGTGGTGAACTTTCACGCCGATGCGACGGCGGCGGATGGCGTGGTGAAATACATTACGGATCAGGGGGGCACCGCCACTGCCGTACGGGCCGATGTCAGCAAGCGGGAAGAGGTTGCCCACTTATTCGACGAGACCATCAAACGGTACGGGAAAGTGGACGTGCTCGTGAATAACGCCGGGATCATGGTCTCAAAGGAGATAAAGGACAACTCCCAGGAAGATTTTACCCGCCAGTTCGATGTAAACGTCAGGGGTGTTTTCCATGGCTTACAGGAAGCGTACACCAAACTCGCTGACCACGGAAACATCATCAACTTTTCTTCTAGTACCGTCAAACTGATGTTGCCGAAGTACGGACTGTACTCCGCTACGAAGGCAGCGGTAGAACAAATGACACGGGTGTTTTCCCGGGAGATCGGCAGGGGCATTTCCGTCAATGCCGTGGCACCCGGACCCACCAAAACCGACCTCTTCCTGGAGGGTAAATCGGACGAATTCATCGAAAAACTCAGAGGGATGAATGCCTTCAATCGTCTGGCGGAACCCTCCGATATTGCCAAAGTCGTATTGTTCTTAGCCAGTGATGATTCTAAATGGATATCCGGCCAGGTAATCCTCGCAAACGGCGCGATGGTGTAGTGCCGCCAACTATCTACCGGCCGTAAACCAGTTAGGTGCACTCTCGGGCGCGCAAACACCGCCCGCCGTTCCGGGTTCTATAACCCCTATACCGTACACTAATGCTGCACCTACTACGCTCCGTTTCCGTCCTGGCCCTCTGCTGCCTGCTTGCCTGCTCTTCCTCCGGTGAGGGCAGCGAAGCGGAGTCTTCCGGTGCCAGGACCGTAACCATCGACCAACCCAACGAGGCTAAGGAGGTAGAAAATACACTGGCCCTGGAGCCCGGCCTCTACGTAATCGACGGTTCGGAATGTGATGATCCGGTCGCTACCGGCTCCCGGGTCTGGACCGGTCGCGGACTGGAAGCGTCTTCGACAACGAATTGTACGTTCGAGGTCACGTCCCATGAGGGTATGGTGTACCACGGTCGGCAGTCGTGCGACAACTCGGGCACCACCGAATTTTCGGTCGAGGTACTCGAGCCGGGCTCGTTCGTCCTGACGGAGGCGGGCGAGACGATGCATCTGACTCTGTGTCCGGATGGCGAGGTACCGGAATGGGTAAGGGATAAGCTCAGTGGAAAGTAACGGAGCGGTGGAATCAGGTTTGCTTTAGCTTTTTTGCCTTGCTCCCGCGCGCCGCCGCCCGCCTTGCCGCTGGATCGTACCTTGCATCCACTCATCCTCCCAACCACTCCTACCCCCATGGAAACCACCGAACTCCTAAAGCGCGTCCGCCGGATCGAGATCAAGACGAAGGGGCTGAGCCGGCAGATCTTTTCGGGAGAGTACCACTCGGCCTTCAAGGGGCGCGGAATGTCGTTCAGTGAAGTTCGCAACTACCAGTACGGTGACGACGTGCGCAACATCGACTGGAACGTAACCGCCCGTTCGGGAGAGCCATACGTAAAGGTCTTCGAGGAGGAACGGGAGCTGACCGTGATGCTGCTGGTGGACATCTCAAAGTCCAGCTTCTTCGGTACGGTGAGGCAGCCCAAAAATGAATTGATCACCGAGATCTGCGCGGTACTAGCCTTTTCGGCCGCCCAGAATAACGACAAGGTGGGACTACTGCTGTTCAGTGACCGGGTGGAGAAATTCCTGCCGCCGAAAAAGGGTAGGGGGCACGTGCTGCGCATCATCCGGGAGTTGCTGGATACCCGTCCGCAGGGCAGCGGTACCGACATCGGCATGGCGCTGACCTACTTCACCAACATGGTCAAGAAGCGGAGCATCTGTTTTCTGGTCTCCGATTACCTGGCTACCGGCTACGAACGTCCCCTGCGGCTGGCCGCCCGCCGCCACGATCTCGTCGGACTACACCTCTACGATCCCCGCGAACGGGAACTGCCGCCCATCGGGTTGTTGCGTACCGTCGACGCCGAATCCGGCAAAACCCAGTGGATCGATACGGACAGTAAGCATGTACGCACCCGCTACGCCGACTGGTACAGCGAGAACATGGGCTACTTCAACGACTCCTTTCGTCAGAGTGGGGCCGATACCCTCAGCGTGGAAACCACGGAGGACTACGTGAAGGAACTGCTGAGATTTTTCCGGCGGAGGGGGTAAGGGGGGTATTGCAGCTATGCTCGCTTCGCTCGTGGGGTTAAACGCAGATGTTGGCGGATTCAGGTCGCAGATTTACGCGGATTTGCTCCCTACGCCCGTATTAAATCCGTGGAAATCCGTGTCCTAATCCGTTCAAATCCGTGATGAAAAAACTGCCGCGCAGCGGCCTCCCCACAACATTAATCTGCGTTAATCCGCGAAGACAATCTGCCTAAATCAGCGCTGAAAAACCACCCGCGCAGCGGTCATCTACCAAAATAAAAATCCGCCGAAATTTGCGTTGAAAAAAACCACCTGAGCAGCGGCCACCCCCCACCGTTCCTGCCACCTTCCTTACCTTCCCGCCATGAATATAGCCCTCGCCCAGATCAACGTCCACGTCGGCAATTTCGACGCTAACCTGAAAAAGATGCTCGACTATACCGAGCGCGCGAAACGGCAGGGAGCGGATATCGTGGTGTTTCCCGAATTGGCCACCGTCGGCTATCCCCCCCGCGACTTTCTTGAGTTCGATGACTTCATCGACAAGGCCAACGTGGTCGTCCAGGAACTCGCTAAGGCCGCCGACGGCATCGCCATCGTGGTGGGGTCACCGACCAAGAATCCCGTCGTGGAGGGCAAGGATCTGTATAACAGCGCCTACTTTCTGGCCAACGGACGCATCCAGCAGGTACAGCACAAGACCCTCCTGCCCACCTACGACATCTTCGACGAGTACCGCTACTTCGAGCCCGCCGCGGAGTGGAACGTCGTGCGCTACCAGGATAAGACCATCGCCATGATTGTCTGTGAGGACAGCTGGAACGTCGGCAACGAAAATCCACTCTATAAGATCAACCCCATGGATCTGCTGATGGAGCACACGCCCGACTTCATCATCAATATCTCGGCCTCCCCCTTCTCCTTCGACCACGCCGCCGAACGGGTCATGGTACTGCAGGCCAACGTCGACCTCTATAACCTGCCGATGTACTACGTCAACCACGTAGGCGCGCAGACCGAAGTCCTCTTCGACGGCGGCTCCCTGGTCATCAACCAACGGGGGGAGGTGGTCGACGAGATGCCCTACTTCGAAGAGTGCCTGCGGGTGTACAACACCGAGGAGGTAAAGGACGGCGACGAAATGACCGGCGAGCGCGAGCGGGACAAGATGACCCTCATTCACGACGCGCTGGTAATGGGCATTCGCCAGTACTTCACCAAACTGGGTTTCCGGCGCGCCATCCTCGGACTGAGCGGCGGCATCGACTCGGCTCTCGTCGCGGTGCTTGCCTCCCGGGCCCTCGGACCGGAGAACGTACGCTGCGTGCTCATGCCCAGTCAGCACAGTAGCGACCACAGCGTAAACGACGCCCGCCAACTGGCCCAGAACCTGGGTTGCCAGTACGACATCGTCCCCATCGAAAGCGTCTACCACAGCTACATCGACCTCCTGCGGCCCCACTTCTTCGGGTATAAGGAAGGACTGGCCGAAGAAAACCTACAGGCCCGGATTCGCGGCATGATCCTGATGGCCTTCAGCAACAAGTTCGGCAACATCCTCCTGAACACCAGCAACAAGAGCGAAATGGCGGTGGGCTACGGTACCCTGTACGGCGATATGGCCGGCGGCCTCAGCGTGATCGGCGACGTATATAAGACCGAATGTTTCGAACTGGCCCGCTTCATCAATAAGGACGGCGAGGTCATCCCCGACAACATCATCACGAAGCCCCCTAGTGCCGAACTTCGTCCCGATCAGCTCGACAGCGACAGCCTCCCTCCTTACGAAGAGCTCGACGCCGTCCTCTACCAGTACATCGAGCTGCACCAGAGTCCTCAGGACATCATCGAAGCCGGCGCCGATCCCCTCCTGGTTCAGAAGGCACTCCGGCTGGTCAACATCAACGAGTTCAAGCGCCACCAGACCGCGCCCGTACTGCGGGTCAGCAAAAAAGCCTTCGGTATGGGTCGGCGCTTCCCGATCGTAGCCAAGTACCTGAGCTGACCTCCCCTAATCTCTAAACCCAACCCTTGCAGCCCCTCATCACCAACGACGCGGTAGTTTTCGGTCTCCTGCTGGTTATTCTGGCTCTGGTCTTCACGACGGCCAACAGCGAGCGACCCTTCTGGAAGACGTTCTACACCTACGTGCCGGCCCTCTTACTCTGCTACTTCCTCCCGGCCCTGCTCCACTGGCCCCTGGGAATCATCGCCTACGACTGGTACGAATACGGACTGATCGATGCGTTGGCGGAGCGGGGCGTGACGCTGCCGGAGGGACTCTCCTTTGGGGAGATCAACCGCTACATCGAGGCGCAGGGACTGGACCCCGCAGCATTCAGTGAATTTACCGGGCACAGTCAGCTGTACTTCATGGCTAGTCGCTACCTGCTTCCGGCCAGTCTCATCCTGCTCTGCCTCAATATCGATATTCCCGGCATCATCAACCTGGGTTACCGGGCCATCGTCATGTTCCTGGCCGCCACCTTCGGCATCGTACTGGGCGGGCCGATCGCCCTGCTCATCGTCACTTATCTGTTTCCGGGGCTGATCGACATCGACCCCGATCTGCTCTGGCGGGGACTGAGCACCATTGCCGGCTCCTGGATCGGCGGCGGAGCGAATCAGGCGGCTATGCAAATCATCAACGAAGTGCCGCCGGGCATTTTCGGGCAGATGATCGTGGTGGACGTGCTGGTCGCCAATATCTGGCTGGCGTTCCTGCTCTTCGGGGCCGGTCGCGCCGCCCGCATCGATCGGGCTACCGGGGCGGATTCCTCGGCTATCGACCAGCTCGTGCGCAAGATGGAAGACTACGCGGCGCAGGTGCGGCGCATCCCGACCAGCATCGATCTGTACCAGCTGCTCGGCGTGGCCTTCGGCGGCGTGGCCCTGGCCCACCTGGGCGCCGACCTGATCGCGCCCTTTTTCGCCCGCTTCGAGGAGGCTCTGGAGGCCCTCCGGCTGAACACGTTGACTAGCGGCTTCTTCTGGATGGTTGTACTGGCGACCACCATCGGATTCCTGCTGAGCTTCACCCGGGCCCGGCGGTTGGAGGGCGTGGGGGCCAGCAAGTGGGGCGGCATCTTCATTTACATCCTCGTCGCTACCATCGGAATGCAGATGAATATTGGCGACGTCCTCGACAATTTGGGGCTCTTTGCCATCGGACTGATCTGGATGCTGGTTCACATCACGGTACTACTTATCACCGCCTACCTCATCAAGGCCCCCTTCTTCTTTGTGGCGGTGGGAAGTCAGGCCAATGTCGGGGGGGCGGCCAGCGCGCCGGTGGTGGCCAGCGCCTTTAACCCCGTACTGGCACCGGTGGGGGCGATCATGGCCGTGATCGGCTACGCCCTGGGCACCTACGGAGCGTTGCTGTGCAGCTATTTGATGGAGCTCGCGGTCACCTGACACCGTCCGACGGCTATAGCCGTCGGACGGTCCCCCCCTTTACCCCTACCTTCCCCCCCAAAACACACTAGTATGCACGACGCAATCCTCGTCACCGGCGTATCCTCCGGCATCGGCCTTACCACGGCCGCCCATCTCCTCGACCGCGGGTTCCACGTGTACGGCAGCGTGCGGCGGGGCGCGGGTCCGGAAGAACTGACGAAAGAGCAAAGGTTCTCGGTAGTGCACTTCGACGTCACCGATCGGGAGGCTATACGCAGGGGCGTGGAGCAAATCCGCACCGACGGTAACCGACTGGTGGGCGTGGTAAATAATGCCGGAGTAGCGATCTCCGGTCCCGTAGAGACCATTAGTGAAGCGGAGTACCACCGGCAGTTCGAGGTCAACGTATTCGGACTGATCGCCGTCACCCAGGAAACGCTGCCGCTGCTTCACGAAGCCAGGGAGACCGGCTTCCGACCACGGATCGTCAACATCAGCAGCGTGAGCGGTTACCTGACCTCGCCCTTCACCACCCTCTACTCCGCCTCTAAATTTGCGGTCGAAGCCCTCACCGACGGACTGCGCCGCGAACTCATGACCTTCGGCATCGACGTGATCAGCGTAGCCCCCGGACCGGTCAAGACGCCCATCTGGTCCAAGGGGCGGGAGCAAACGGAAGCCTTCCGGAATAGCCGTTACGGCGCGATGCTCGAGAAACTCGGTCCCTACACCGAGGCCGCCGAAGCGGCAGGCATCGAACCGGAGGTTGTCGCCGAGGCCGTCTACCGGGCCCTGACCGACGAAAATCCCCGCCCCGACGTGCTGGTCATGAAGAAAAGCTGGATGGCCAAAGCCCTCGCCCTGGCCCCCAAGCGTGTCCAGGATAAAGTCTTCGCCAAGCGACTGGACCAGAACCGCCGCTACTAGCACAATGCGGCCCTGGGCTGCGATAGTAAAATGCAGTCTCCGACCGCGACCCTCCCTATGCACCACAAAAGCATTCTTGTCACCGGCGTTTCCACCGGCATCGGCCTCGTCACCGCCCGGGATCTCCTGCGGCGCGGCTTCCGGGTTTACGGCAGCGTCAGGTCACCATTAGGTGAGGACGACGATCTGGCCCGTCACCCCCGGTTCACCGAACTCCACTTTGACGTACGCGACCGCGAAGCCATTCGTGCCGGTATTCAGCGGATAGCGGCCGAAGGCCGACACCACCTTGTCGGAGTAGTCAATAACGCGGGCGTAGCGGTTCCCGGCCCCATCGAAACAACCGACGAAGCGGAGTACCGCCGCCAGTTCGACGTGAATGTCTTCGGTTTGATCTCCGTCTGTCAGGAGAGCTTACCCCTCCTCCATGCCTCCCGGGAGGCCGGTTTTCGGCCGCGCATCGTCAACGTCAGCAGCGTAAGCGGCTATCTGACGTCCCCCTTCATGGCCTTTTACTCCAGTTCCAAGTTTGCCGTAGAGGCACTCACCGACGGATTACGCCGCGAACTCATGCCCTTCGGCATCGACGTAGTAAGTGTAGCCCCCGGGCCCACTAAAACCCCGATTTGGGCCAAGGGACGGGCACAAACTTCCGGTTTCGAGGACAACCGGTACAGCTACCTGATCCCCCAACTGGCCCCGTACACCCAGGCAGCCGAGCGGGGTGGCGTCGAACCCCAGCTCGTAGCCGACGCCATCCATGCGGCACTTACTGACAAAGTCCCCCGCGCCCACGTGCTGATCATGAAAAAGCGGTGGCTGGCCAAGCTGATCCGTCACGCGCCGAAGCGGGTACAGGATCGCTTCTTTACCAAGCGTGTCCGGTAGGATGCGGCCTCCGGCCGCGGAAGCACAATGCGGACTCTCCCGATAACTATCGGGACGCAAACCAAATAACCTCCTCTACGCTTATATCACCGAATCTAAGCGCAGCCGGAGGCTGCTTCGTGCTTCCGCTGCCTGAGGCAGCATTTTACGTCGCAGTCTTAGGCTGCATCCAACATCGCTGCCGGAGGCAGCATCGTACTATGCAGCTAACACCCGAATCCCTCTCCTCCCGCGACCGCAACTTCCGCCGCAACTTTTACAATACCCTGCCCGGCCCGCGTGGCGTACACTTGATTGGGACGAAGGGCCACCGCGGCACCGAAAATCTGGGCGTATTCAGCTCGGTCGTTCACCTGGGGGCGAGCCCGGCTCTGCTCGGTTTTCACCTACGGCCGCTGACGGTACCCCGCCACACCTACCACCACCTGAAGGCCCGGGGGTGGTTTACGCTGAATACCCTGCACCCCGACTTTCTGCGGGCCGCCCACCAGACGAGTGCTAACTACCCCCTCGGAGAATCTGAGTTTGCCGCCACCGGCCTGACGCCCCTGTACAGCGAAAACTGTCCGGCACCCTACGTGAAGGAAAGCCCGGTCCGCATCGGCCTGACATTCGAGGAGGAACACCACATCGCCGCCAACGACACGCTCTTCATCGTAGGGCGGGTCCGGGAGGTGTTCGTACCGGATGAGGCGGTGGAAGACAGCGGGCACGTAAACCACGAAACTTTGCAATCCCTTACGGTAACCGGACTGGATACCTACTTCCGCTCATCAGCCGTGGACCGCCTGCCCTACGCCCGGCCCTGAGCCGGTACGGGTGTGAAAAGTTACTGCCGGTAGAATATTAAGTTGGCGGTTGCCGTCCGTACGACATAGCCACCCGCCGGAAGACCGCTGAGGTTGAGTGTGCGGCGCGCAGTTCCCTCCCCATCGATCCGGATTCTACGGGTTACGTCCTGACCGTGGACACTCCAGACGCGTAGGTCCGCCAAGCTTTCCGCTTCGCCTTCTAAAGTGACCGTCTCCCCGGCGGGGTTGGGGTACAGCCGGATTGGAGCGGAAGTTGCGGAAAGGCTCACCTGACGGACCGGAGAATAGGTGAACGCACCGTCAATGTCCGTTTGTTTCAGTCGGTAGTAAGTGGTCTGCGGGTTGGGCTGCGCATCCAGCGCTTCGTAGGTGAGACGGCCCGCGGAATTACTCGAGCCGTGGATGAGGTGGAAGGCCGACCATACCTTACCGTCGGCGGATTTTTCCAGGGTAAAAAAGTCATTGTGCGACTCCGAGGCCGTTTCCCAGTTCAGGTGAACGGTTCGCTCGGTGGTTGCCTCCGCGTGAAAATACAGTAGGTCGACCGGCATGGCGGCACTGGCGGTAGCACTGGCCAGCGTAAATCGACGACCATTCTGAAGGGCGGAGACGGCCGAGAATTGATATACCCCGTCGCCCAGATCGGTGGCGCCGGTGATGGGAGTCTCGTCACTGAAGGCACCGTCGCCATCGGTATCGACGAGCAGGCTCAGATCGGAGGCGGTCAGGCTGCCTAGTTCGGACAGGTCCCAGCGCACGTCCACCGCCCCTACATCTACCGCGGTCGTTCCGGAGCTGTTCAATTCACTGACCCGCCAGACCCGGGGGAAACGGGCGGATGTGCCGGCGGGGGCGTCGGCCTCATTGGTGAAGGTAGCCGCGCCGTTGTCGTGGCCCCAGGTGAGGAATTCACCATCCCCCAATCCCTGCGGATTACGCATGCGGACCATACCGGTGCCCTGGGCATCGTTGTGGAGATCGGTCGAGCCGATGCGACCGATACCGGCCACGTCGTAGTCGTAGTTACCGTTGGCCGCGTCGTCCTGGCGGTAGACGTCGTTTGCCGATAGAGCATACCCGTACTTGGCGGCGAGGAAGTTGGCCACCAGAATGCGCTTGCTACTGGCCAGCGCTTCTCCGAAGTAGATCACCTCGCCAATGTCTCCGGTAAAGAAATACTGGGCGGCCCCCTCGTTGAATCCGGCACCGACCCGGGTGTTATTGATCGTATTCACCGGCATTTCTGCGGTTTGCGTGAGGGAGGATGCTCCGGTCGTATTTATCCTGAAGATCTTACCATTCGTACCGCTGCTGTGGGTCATGACCTGTCCGCCCCAGGCTCCCGCCGTGGAACCGGCATCCAACTTTGCCCAACCGCCCGCCGGCTGCCCAGTCCAGAAGGTCCAGATGTTTGAGGTCGGAGCGGCATACAGCATATACCCCAGGGTGGGGGTGCCGGTCCCGTCGCGGCTGGAGATAATTGTCTTGTACAGCCCGGAGGAATTGACCTTGCTCGCGGAAAAACAGGTAAAGGCGGAGGTATTCAGGTCCGCATCGAAGGCTTTTTCGAAGTACTGACTGCTCCCGTCGAAGCTAAGCGCGGATCTGCCGTTCACCGCGGCGTGTTTCATCGTGGCGCCGGCACCGCCGGTGAAGTTTTTCCCCTTTCCCGAACGATCCGACCAGTTAGTCACCGTGGCATTATTGGCATCACCGAGCGCACCGGCGTCCAGCCAGAGGTGAAGGGTAGAGGTGGTATTGACCAGGCCTACGCCGCCCGGGCCCTGCGGGGCTTCCGAGTTACTGGTGGCAAAGGTGAAACGCCGGGCATCCGCGAGGGCGGTTACCCCGGCGAACTTATAAACGTTGGAGCCCTCATCGCTCGCCCCGGAGATCGGGGTCTCGTCGGCGAACGATCCGTCGTTGTCCGTATCGACGAGTAGGCGGACCTGGCCGCCGGAGTAACCACTTAGTCCGGTAAGGTCCACGCTGAGGTCCACCGCTCCCATGTCCACCGCGCTACTCCCGGTGGCGTTGCGCTCGCTTACTCGCCAGATGCGGACGAACCGATGGTCCACGCCGGCAGGAAGGTCCGTGGTCTGGGTGGCCCCCTTGGTAGCATTGTCGTGCCCCCAGAGCAGGAACTCGGAGTTGCCCAGATCCTGTGGATTGTTGATGCGTACAATACCGCTGCCGCGGGAATCGGTGTGTAGATCGGACGAGCTGATGCGACCGATGCCCGCCACGTCGGTATCAAAGTTGCCATTGGCGACATCGTCCTGGAGGTATACGTTATCGGACGAGGTCGTATAGCCGTACTTCGCGGATAGGTAATTTTTGACCAGTATTCGCTGCGTTTCGTTTACGTAGGTGCCGAAAATGATCACCTCGGCGATATCCCCCTTGAAGTGATACTCCGCGGTCGAGGATTCCGTGGTTCCCGCTCCGATCCTGGTCGGTCGGGTCAGGTTGGCGGCTACGGAAGCGGTTGACTTCACGGTGACTTGCCGGCTTACCCGGAGTTGCTTACCGTCGGTACCGCTCTGGTGGCGCATGGTCTGTCCGGCCCAGGCATCCACGGTATTGGTGGCCAGATCCAGCTCGCGATAGGTCGCCGTATTGTCTCCGGTCCAGAAGGTCCAGTTGTCGTTGGCGCTGGAAGGCCGGGCGTAGAGCATGTACCCGCGGATGCCGGACCCCGTGTTGCTACGACTGGTGATCAACGATTTAAAAATACTCGAGGTCGAAACCTTGGACGCCGTGAAGATCGTGTAGCTGGTAGGGTTGAGGTCGGCATCGTAGACCCGCTGAAAGTAGTGGGAGGTCCCGTTAAAGTTGAAGGCCGGCTTCCCATTCACCCGACTGCTATAGTAGACGGCTCCGGTACCGGCGGTGAAGTCATTGCCCTTACCCGATCCGTCGGTCCAGGAAGTGACGGTTGCACCGTTGGTGGCCGTTACCTTGCCGGCATCGAGCCAGAGGTTGAGGGTGCCGGTACCGTCGGTAGTCCCAACCCCCGCAGGGCCGGTCTGGGCGAGCACGGGAAAGCTTAAGGCCAAAAAGGCCAGAGCGTACAACAGCTTCATGGAGTTAAGGCGTATTCATGAGAGGGGGGAAGCAGTGGGGCAATACCGTAGCCCGCCGTTCCAACCGAAAGACCTATTCAACACGCGCGGGAAATAACGTAGTATACCGCGCTAAAGAATTTTTCCCGCTGCTTCATTTCGGGTCCGGCCGGGTCCGCTCGTTGGTGTATGGTCGGCTCCCGCGCGCCGCCGCCCGGCGTAATCTTGTTTGCTCGCTTAGCGTTAACTTACGGTAAGTAAAAAATGAGCAGATGTCGCTACGTAAAACAGTAATGGGCGGGGCCGCGGGAGCCGTGATTTTAGTAGGCCTGACGGCCGCAACGGTCAACCCGGTCAACGATAAGTTCTTCGAGATCATGAAGGCCATCGAAGTGTACACTAACGTGTACAAGGAGGTAAATACCTACTACGTCGACGAGATTGAGCCCAATAAACTCATGCGCACCGGCATCGAGGCCATGGTGGGCTCGCTCGACCCGTACACCAACTACATCAGTGAAACCGACGTGGAAACCGCCCGCCTGCGGCAGAGCGGACAGTACCAGGGCATCGGCGCCGAGATCGAATATATCGAAGGGTTCCCCACCATCCTGACCCTCTACCGCGACCAGCCGGCCGACGCCGCCGGACTCAAAACGGGCGACCGCATCCTCACCGTCGACGGACGCGAAACCGTTAATTACAACCGGGAGCAACTGGAGGAAATCATGCGCGGTTTCCCCGGAACCGTGATGAAACTGACCGTGGATCGCCCCGGCAGCGGCCGTCAGGAGCTCGAACTGGTCCGTGGCGATGTAGACATTCCTAACGTACCCTACTTCGGGATGCTGGACGGCAACGTCGGCTACGTCGCCCTCACCACCTTCACCCAACAAGCCGCTAAGAACGTGCGGGATGCCGTGAGCGAACTGCGGGCGGCGAACCCCGGTATGACCGGCGTTGTCCTCGACCTGCGCGACAACGGCGGCGGACTGCTCAACGAGGCCGTCGACATCGTCAACATCTTCGTGCCGAAGGGGGAGACCATCGTGACCACCCGGGGTAAGGTGCGCGACTGGGACCGCAGCTACGAAACTAAGGGCAACCCCCTCGATACCGAGCTTCCGGTAGCGGTACTGATCAACGGGCGCTCAGCCTCCGCCTCGGAGATCGTATCCGGCGCCCTGCAGGACCTCGACCGCGGCGTGCTCATCGGGCAGCGCAGCTACGGTAAGGGACTCGTGCAGAACATTATGGAGACGGGCTACGGCAGCCGGGTGAAGATCACGACGGCGAAGTATTACATCCCCTCCCAGCGCTGCATCCAGGCCATCGAGTACCGCGACGGGAAGCCCTTCGACATCCCCGACGATCAGCGGGCCGAGTTCCGTACCCGGGCCGGCCGTCCGGTCCTGGGCAGCGGAGGCGTAGCTCCCGACATCAAGGTAGACGTGCTCGGTAAGAACAATGTCGCCCAGGGCTTGCTGGAAGACTACATCATCTTCGACTTCGTCAACGAGTGGGTACGCGACCGTCCCACCATCGACTCGGTGGCCGACTTCCGCTTCACGGACTGGGATAAATTCGAAGCCTTCCTCAACCGCGCCGACTTCAACTTCACCTCCAAGGCCGAGGAATTTCTGGAGAACGCCGCCGAACGCGCCCGGGAGGAGGGCTACGACATTTCCGCCGAACTGGCCGACATCCAGGCGAAGGTGGACCGTGAGCAGGCGACCGCCATCGCCAGCCTCAAATCCGAGATCGTCGGCATTATCGAAAAAGAGATCGCCGGTCGCTACTACTACCAGCGCGGACAGGTACAGATGGGCCTGCGCAACGACAAGGAAGTACGGGAAGCCATCGCGGTACTGAACGACCGGGCGCGGTACGATGACCTGCTGAGTAAGTAAGCCCGTAGTCCCCCCGACTACATCTCGTCGATATCCTTGCCAATGGCCGGGGTTTGGTTGCGTTGGTCGTCGGAAACGGTAGCCAGATTGCCCTCCTCCAGGCGTTCCCCGAGCCAACGGCGAGCCTTGGCGAAGGAGGCGAAGGTGTGCTCGATGGGGACGAGCCCCGGGATCAGGTTGATCCGTTTCATCATATCGCTTACCTGCTCATTCATCCCGGTGAAGACGACGGCAATGCCGCGGCTGTGCATCTCCATAATCGCGTCCTCCATAGCGTAGAGCCCGGATTGGTCGATGTAGGGTACGCGGCCCATACGGATGATGACCACCTCTACCGTGGGCAGTTTTTGCATCATGGCCTGGAAACCGGAGACAAAGCCAAAGAACAGTGGTCCTTCGAGGCGCTTAATGAATACCCGGTCGCCGACCCTTTCGATGAGGTCGCCTTCGTCGGCCCAGGGCTTTTCGCGACTGAAGTCGGAAAACGACGTGGAGGAGGCTCCTTCTTCCACCGTATCGGCGGTCTTCTTCATGAAGAGTACGGCGGCCAGCACCATACCGATGGCCACGGCTTCGAGCAGACCGACGAAGACCGTCAGCAGCAGTACCAGGATCATGACCACGGCGTCCCCCTTGGGTACGCTGCGCAGGTGGCGGAAGCCTTTGTAGTCGATGATGCCGATACCGACCGTAATGAGGATGCCGGCCAGTACTCCGTTGGGGATGTAGCTAACGATCCCGCTCAGGCCCAGCAGCACCAGGAGAAGGAAGAAACCGGCGATCATGCCGGAGATCTTAGTCTTACCGCCGGACTTCACGTTGATCACGGTACGCATGGTGGCACCGGCCCCGGGAAGACCCCCGATGAAGGCGGCGGCCATGTTACCCAGGCCCTGTCCGATCAGCTCCTGATCAGGATCGTGCTTGGTCTTGGTGATGTTGTCGGCGACCACGGAGGTGAGCAGGGAGTCGATGGCCCCTAGTGCCGCCAGGGTAAAGGCGAATTCCAGGATCCGAAACAGCATACCCGAACCGAAATATTCGCCAAAAAAGTCGAAATAGAAAGGCGGAAGCCCTTCCTGTACCTCACCGATGATCGGCACTTTCCCGGGCATGAAGAAGTAGGCCACGAGCGTCATGACGATCAGGGCCACGAGACTCGAGGGAACGATACTGGTGATCCTTTTGAAGCCGTAAATGATGGCGATCGTCGAGAGTGCCAGAATTACGTTCAGCCAGTTGACTCCCCCCGGGACGGAGAAGGGCCGGTCGATACTGGAGAGCGTGCCCACCGTGCCCCCGACGCTGCGACCGGCGAGGCGTACGGCGCGGGCACGGATGTCTTCCTGACTGACTTCGGCGAAACGCCGGCCGGTTTCCTCGATCACGGCAGCGTTCATGATGCCCTTCAGGGCACCGTCGGCCTCCTCTTCACGGATGATCTCCTCCAGAATAACCTCCTCGGCGTGGGGCATTTTGCTGGCGACGAGGGCCTCGTCGTTCGCGACGCTGTACCCCAGGGCCGGAAAGAGCTGGGTAATGATGATGATCACCCCGATCCCACTCATGAAGCCGGAGACTACCGGGTAGGGGATGTATTTTATGTACCTGCCGAGTTTGATCACCCCGAAGAGCATTTCGATCAGGCCTGCCAGGAAGAAGGTGGCCAGAATGATGGGCAGGGCCTCCTGTACGGTGTCGGCGCCTGATTCCACCAAAGCATTCGCAATGATGGCCGAGGACACTACCGTCATCGGGGCGGTAGGACCGCTTACCTGAGTATTAGTACCTCCGAAGAGCGCGGCGATGATGGCGATGGCAATGGCGCCGTAAAGACCCGCCATCGGCCCGAGTGCCGTCTGCGCACCGAAAGCCAGGGCCAGGGGGAGAGCTACAATCCCGGCCGTGAGGCCGCCGAAAAAGTCGCCGCGGAGATTGGAAAAATCAAAGGTAAAGGGGTTGGTCATGGTGTGTTCTTGGAAAGTACGAGTGAATCTCACCCGATGTAGATACCCGCAACTGCCTATACAGTTCGCGAACACCACCATCAAACCCCTTACCCAAGAATGCCGCTAGTGGGCCGTCACGGCACCCGATCGCATACCGAGCACCTCAAAGTAGTCTTCGGGATTGCGTACGGTGCCACTCTCCTTGACCAACTCCACTTCAATATTGCGATTCCGGAAGGTAGTCACGAAGTCATTCATGATCTCGACGACGTCGTAGTCCAGAAACTGGGTCTTCCGTACGTCGAGGTGCAGCAGGGCACCCTCCGGAATGGCATCGAACTGCTTACGGATAGCCCCTTTGTTGAAGAAGGTGACCTCCTCGGCCAGCACCATATTCACTACGGCGCGCTGACCGTTTGCGTTGGACATGTGCAGGAAGTGAGAGTTCTGGTAGCTGGTGTAGAGGATTACGATAATCCCCACGATGAGCCCCAGACTGATTCCAATGAGCAGATCGGTGAAAATGATGGCTACCACGGTGACGATGTAAGGAATGAACTGTCGCCACCCGGCCCGGTAAATCGATAGGAAAGTGGAAGGTTTGGCCAGCTTGTAACCCACCAGTAGAAGAATAGCCGCCAGTACCGAAAGCGGAATCAGGTTCAGAATATTCGGGACGAAAATGACCGATACCAGCAACAGACAGCCGTGTAGAATAGCCGATAGTTTCGTCCGCCCGCCGGATTGAATATTGGCCGAACTGCGGACGATAACCTGGGTGACGGGAAGCCCGCCAATCAGGCCGGAAATGATGTTACCCGTTCCCTGGGCCAGCAATTCGCGGTTGGTGGGGGTGACGCGTCGCCGTGGGTCCAGCTTATCGGTAGCTTCCACGCAGAGCAGGGTTTCCAAACTGGCCACGAGCGCAATGGTGAAGCCAATTATCCAGACGTTCAGTTGCGTGATCGCGCTGAAGTCGGGGAAGCTGAACTGGCCGATAAAGGAGTCGAAACTGTCGGGTACCGGTACGCTCACCAGGTGCTCATCCGAAATACCGAGATCGCCTCCACCCATGGATATTTCCCAGATGATACCTACCGCTACGGCGACCAGTGGTCCGGGAATGATGTTGAAGATCTTGCTTCTCTTGACGAGCACCGCCTCCCACAGGATCAGGATGCCCAGAGCAATGAAGGCGATAATGGTGGCCCCGTCATCCGTGTAGTTGAACATATTGAACAGCTCCGAAAAGGTATTCTCACCATCGGCCTGCAGGAAGGCATCATCACCCTCCGGATCCGCGTCGTAACCGAAAAAGTGGGGGATTTGCTTAAGGATGATGATGAGCCCGATGCCCGTCAACATCCCGCGGATGACCGCGGAGGGAAAGAAATAACCAATGACGCCGGCCTGGAGAATGCCGAACACCACCTGAATGACACCGCCGAGCACGACGGCGGCGAGGAAAAGTTCCCAACTACCGAGTTCGGTAATGGCCCCCAGCACGATGGCCGTCAGGCCGGCCGCCGGACCGCTCACCCCTACCTGTGAACCACTTACCGCACCAACGACGATACCGCCGACGATACCCGCGATCAGGCCCGAAAACAGGGGTGCGCCACTGGCCAGGGCAATACCCAGACAGAGGGGAATGGCGACGAAAAAGACGACCACACTGGCCGGAATGTCGCCCTTTAAATTGTCAAACAAACCAAGACGACTAGGAGTAGAAGAATTGTCCATATGAAGGTTTAAACAGCCGCTTAAAAGTAAAGCAATGCATACGATTTAATGATCACTTAGTTTACAAGCGGGTCGAATTTCCTTGTCGTTGGTGCGCCGAGCGCCGTGCTCCTACGCAAATTACAGCCTATTCCGCAGCTTCCATGAACTGCATCTCGTACAGTTCCCGGTAGCGGCCGTTTTCGTTCTGCAGCAACTGGTCGTGGGGTCCAAGCTCCCTGATTTCCCCTTTCTCCAGCACCATAATATTGTCCGCGTTACGGATAGTGCTCAGGCGGTGAGCGATGACGATGCTTGTCCGACGATCGATCAACTTTTCGATGGCGTGCTGGATGACGCCCTCGGTTTCGGGGTCCACGCTGCTGGTGGCCTCGTCGAGGATCAGGATGTCCGGATCGAAGACCAGGGCCCGCACGAAGGAGATCAACTGTCGCTGCCCCATGCTGAGGGTCGCGCCGCGCTCCATGACGTCGTAGTCGTAGCTGCCGGGCAGCCGTTCGATAAATTCGTGGGCCCCGATGAGCTTGGCGGCCTCGATCACCCGCTCCCGGCTGATCTCGGGGTCGCGGAGGGTGATGTTCTCGAATACCGTACCGGTGAAGAGGAATACATCCTGCAGGACCATGGCCATCCGGCTACGCAGTGCCGTGAGCTCGTACTCGCGCAGGTCGTGACCGTCGATGCATATCTCCCCCTTCTGGTATTCGTAGAAGCGGTTGATCACGTTGGTGATGGTCGTCTTACCCGAACCGGTACTGCCTACAATAGCGAGCGTTTCCCCGCTGTTGAGTTTGAAGCTCAGGTCCTTCAGGATCCAGTCAATGCCCGTGTAGGCAAACCAGACGTTCTTGAACTCCACGTCTCCCCGTAAACTATCCGGGCGCAGCGTACCGGTATTTTCGATCTGATCGTCCCGGTCGATCACCTTAAAGACCCGCTCGGAGGCGACCAGGCCCATCTGCAGGGTATTGAATTTATCGGCGAGCACCCGGATCGGGCGGAAGAGCATGTTGATGTAGATGGGGAAGGCCACCAGGGCCCCTAGCGTCACGCCGCCCGCCCGTGCCACGTCCTGCGCGCCCCACCAGACCATCAGGGCCAGACTGGCCGCGGCGATGATATCCACCGTCGGAAAGAAAATGGCGTAGTAGAGGATGGCGTCGATGTTGGCCTTGCGGTAATCCTTGTTGATGTCGGCGAATTTGCGGGCCTCGGCCTGCTCGGCGTTGAAGATCTGCACGATCCGCATGCCCGTAATGCGCTCCTGCAGGAAGGCGTTCATCTTCTGAATCTGCGTGCGGACTTGCTGGTAGCTGCGCTTCACCGCCTCCTTGAAAATGTAGCTCGCCAGCATGAGGAAGGGCATGGTGGTGAGGCAGATCAGCGTAAGCCGCCAGCTTGTGGTGAGCATGATGGCCAGCACGGCGAAAATGGACATCAGGTCGGCCAGAATGGTGATTACGCCCTCGGCGAAGATGCTGTTGATCGACTGGATGTCGTTGATGGTACGCGTGGTCGACGTGCCGATGGGCGTTTTGTCGAAGTAGCTCAGGCGCAGACTGTTGATGTGGCTGAACACCCGCACGCGGAGATCCCGGATGACGGACTGCCCCAGCCAGTTGGAGCTGTACACGAAGGCGTAGCGGCAGAGCGCTTCCAGAACCAGGAGCCCGGCAATGACGAGTGCCCAGAACGTGAGCCCGCTGGTGTCGCCGACGAAAACGTAGTCGTCGACCATCTTCTGGATCAGGCGGGGCCGGGCGATCGACAGCGGAGCCAGCAAAATAGCCAGCGTGATGGCCAGAATGGCTACCTTCTTGTAGGGTTTGGCCAGCGCCAGTACCCGCCAGAGGAGGTAGAGGTCGAATTTTTGCTTCTCTTCTTTGGTGGCCATGAAGTGGTGTAACACGCGGCCGGCTTTTTGGGTCGCACTCCGCGCCAAAGTTTTTGCGGGCGGGGCCGCGGGAGCCACGCAACCAGGAAAGCCATGTGCGGTTACACCGGTATGAAAAATGTACTCGGCACTCCCCTGCAACCCTGCTGTACGGATCCCATGACGGGATACTACCGCGACGGTACCTGCGCTACGGGCCCGACCGACTCCGGTCGCCACGTCGTCTGTGCCGTGATGACTGCGGAGTTCCTCACCTTCACCAAGTGGCGGGGCAACGACCTGAGTACGCCGCTTCCGGCCTACGATTTTCCCGGACTGAAGCCGGGCGACGGGTGGTGTCTCTGCGCCCTGCGCTGGAAGGAAGCCTACGAGGCCGGCGTCGCCCCGCCGGTGAAACTGGAGTCCACCCACCAGGCCGCCCTCGATTACGTGTCCTTCGAAGCGCTACTGGAACACAAACTGGTGAGCGAATAGCCGTCCACTCGTGTTCGCTTTCGTACGGGGAGTGTCCGGAATCGAACACATGATTTTAATTTATACGCATAAGTGACTCACTAACAAGGTGTAGTTTTTGTGGCACGCTTCCTGCACTTCCCAGGTCATGGATCGTACCATTGACAAGAAGGAAATTGGCCGGAGGCGCCGTAGAAGAGTCCTAATTTGGATAGCGGGCGTCGGCCTGATTGCCGCCCTCGGTTGGTTCGGGCTACGTACCCTGCGCCCCTCGGCAAATGAGGATACCCTGCGCTTTGCCACCGTCGAACGGGGGGAGGTGATCAATACCGTCAATGCCACGGCCCTGGTCCTCCCCGCCTTTGAGGAACAACTCAATGCTCCGGTAGCCACGACCATCGACCGGGTGCTTCTGACGGCCGGCACGCAGGTGAGTGCCGGCGATCTCCTGATGCGACTCGACCGGGACTACGTACAATTGCAACTCGATGGCCGCCGCGATCAGCTCGCCGTACGGGAGAACAGCATCGAACTGCTCGGTCTCGAGTACGAACGGGACTTACGGGAACTCACCTACGATGCCGAGATCAAAAAGCTCGAACTTTCCGCCGCCCGCGCCCGGCTGGCCGATGCCCGCCGGCTTCTTGAGATCGGAGGTGCCACCGAAGAAGAAGTAGAGGCCGCGGAGCTGGCGGTCCGAATCAGCGAACTGGCGTCGAAGAAGCTGGACAACCAGTTGGCGTACAGTCGCAACAGTCTCGCCGGCCGCAAACGCCAGTTGCAACTCGAAGTCGGTATGGAAGAAAAGGAGGTGAGCCAGCTCAGCCGCCGCCTGCGTGAGACGGAAGTGCGGGCCCCCCGTGACGGGGTAGTGACCTGGGTAAACGAAAACATCGGTCAGCAGGTCACGGAAGGCACTCCCCTGGCCCGGATCGCCAATCTCGGACGGTATAAAGTAGAAGGCAGCGCCTCCGACCGCTATGCCGATCAACTAGCCGTAGGCCTACCCGTAGAGCTGCGGACCTCCACCAGCCGACTGGCGGGAAAGATTACCGCCATCCTGCCCGAAGTAAACGACAATCTCGTTCGCTTCCGCGTCGAGCTGGACGACCCCAGCCACGCCGACCTGCGTCCGAATCTCCGCGCGGAACTCTACGTGATCACCAACCGCGTCGACGACGTCGTCCGGGTGAAGAATGGCCCCGCCTTCCGCGGTGGCCGCCAGCAGTCGGTATTCGTAGTCGAAGGACGGGAGGCCGTCCGCCGGGAAGTCGGTACCGGAATGCGTAACGGCGACTTCGTGGAGATCACCGACGGCCTCCGCCCCGGGGAACGCATCATTATTTCCGCGACCGAAGAACTGGAGCGGGTCACCTCCTTTAAACTGGAAGAATGATGCTCCGCCTCACCCGAATACTCCCGGCCCTGCTCCTCCTGGGTTTGCTCAGCTCCCGCGTCCCCGCCCAAACGATCACGCTGGGCGAACTCCAACGGGAAGCCGCCGAACGCGCCGAAAATGTACTCATTGCCGCCCAGCGGGCCGAAGCCGCCCTCCTGGATCTGCGGGCCTACGAAGCCGGCCTCAAACCACGCCTCGACCTGGCCGCCAATCTCCCGAACTACTTCCGCACCTCTACCGAAGTAACCCAGGACGACGGCACCATCGCCTTCCGCGAAATCGAGCTGAACAACTCCTCCGTCTCCCTCCTGGCCAACCAGCGCATTGGCGCCACTGGCGGACTGATCGGCCTCGAAACCCGCCTGCAACGTACCGATAATTTCGCCCTCGACGCCAAACGCTACAATGGCTCCCCCGTGCGCCTCACCCTCCGGCAACCCATTCTGGCCTTCAACTCCTGGAAGTGGGACCGCGAATTGCTCCCGCTGCGGGTAACCGTCGCCGAACGTAGCCTGCAGGCCGCCCGGGCCGACGCCGCCCTCGCAGCCACCGCCCGCTTCTTCGATCTCGTGACCGCCGACCAGGAACGCCGTATCGCCGAAACCAACCGGGAGGCGAACCAGGCCCTCTTCGCGATTGCTGAGGAACGCTACCGGCTGGGAAAGATCAACCGGGGCGACCTGGTCCAACTGGAACTGGAACAAACCAGTGCTGCCCAGAATCTGCTCCGCGCCGAACGCCTGGTGGGAGCCGCTTCCGCCGCCGTCCTGCAGCTACTCGGAGAAAGCTACACCGGTCAGCTCCTCGAGCCCGCCCCCCCGGAAATCAGCGACGAACTGGTCGGCCTGGAAATCGCGGCCGCCCGGGCTACCACCCTACTGGCCAGCCGTCCGGAACTGCTCGAAGTGAGCGAACGTACCCTGACCGCCCGGCGGGAGGCCGACCGCGTAAGGCGCAACTACGGCCCCCGCCTGGACCTGGACGCCAGCATCGGTCTCATCCGCAACGCCGACGAGCTCGACCCCATCTATACCGACCCCCAGAGCGAGCGCATCGTCAGCCTGACCTTCGCCGTACCCCTCGTCGACTGGGGAGAGCGCCGCGCCCTGAATAAGCAAGCCGCCACCGAGGTCGCGCTGGTACAGCAGCTGGGTCGCCGCACCGAACTGGACCTGCAAAGTCAACTGACCCAGCTCCTCGACCAGTGGCGCACGGTCCGCGAAGAACTCACGCTTGCCACCCGCATCCGCGACCTAGCGGAAGAACGCTTCCGCATCAGTCAGGAAAGCTACACCCTGGGCGCTATCCCCCTGACCGACCTCACCTTCGCCCAGCAGAACCGCGACCAGAATACCCGGGCGTACGCCGAAACGCTGCGGGCCTACTGGCTCACCTACGCCAGCCTCGAACGCCTTACCCTCTGGGATCTCATCCATGACCGCCCCCTATACACCCGATAAATATCCATTCCTCCACCCATCCACTCCTCCAACAATGATCCAGCTCAACAACATCTCCAAGTCCTACCGCACCGATACCATCGAAACTCTGGCTCTGCAGCACATGAACCTCAGCGTGCCGAAGGGGGAGTTTCTGAGCATCATGGGCCCTTCCGGCTGTGGAAAATCGACCCTGCTGAACATCATGGGCCTGATCGACGAGCCGAGCGAGGGTACCGTCGTACTGGCCGGCCGGGAAGTGACGGACTATCATGGCAGCCAGACGGCCCGCTTTCGCAACGAGCAACTGGGCTTCATCTTCCAGAGCTTCCACCTGATCAATGACCTGTCGGTAATCGATAACGTCGAGCTCCCACTGCTGTACCGTAGGGTGGGGGGCAAGGAGCGGCGCGAGCTGGCCCGGGAGGCACTGGCCCACGTAGGATTAAGCAACCGGGCCACCCACTTTCCGAACCAGCTTTCGGGCGGTCAAAAACAACGGGTCGCCATCGCCCGGGCCATCGTCGGTAAGCCTAACATCATCCTGGCCGACGAGCCGACCGGCAACCTCGACAGCCACATGGGCGGCGAGATCATGGACATCCTCACCCGGCTTAACGAGCAACTCGGCACCACCATCGTGATGGTTACCCACGATGAGCGTATGGCCAAACGTACCCATCGACTCGTACGGCTGAGCGACGGCGAACGGGTGAGTTGAATTTTAAAATTTCAGATTTACAATTTGATATTTAAAAATTTAAATTCTTACCGCCATGATCAAGAACTACTTAACTCTTGCCCTTAAGGTGTTGCGCCGCAAGCCGTTCTACACCTTTATCAGCCTGTTCGGGATCAGTTTTACGCTGATGATCCTGATGGTACTGACCTCGCTGTTCGATGCGGGACTGGGGAAAAACCGACCGCTTACGAAGCGGGATTACCTGGTGGTATCGCCCATGGCCCAGCGCCTTCTTACCGTACCCGACACCAGCCTGATCGTGGATACCCTGTCGCTCGCCGACGGTCAACTTCGCTATGATACGACCGAAGAAATTACCGAACGGACCGTCTCCAACTCCAACGGACCTATGAGCTACCGCTTCATTATGGACAACCTGGCCGACCTAGAGAGCGCCGAGCGGGTTGCCATTTACAACGACGGCAGTTTCACCGACGGCTTCATCGACGGGCGGAAGTACACCTTTTCGAGCTATTACACCAACGCCGACTACTGGCGGGTGCTGGATTTCGAATTTCTGTACGGAGGCCCCTTCACCGTAGAGGACGTCGAGGCCGCCGCAGCGAAGGTGGTACTGACCGACCGGGCGGCACGCGAATACTTCGGTACGCTCGGCCCGGAGCTGATCGGCCGCGAAATGGAACTCGGGCGGCGCACGGTCACGGTAGCGGGTATCGTGAACCGCCCGCTGGCCGACAGTCCCATGTTCGCCGGTGACGTCTACCTGCCCCTCACCACCATCGATGCGCGGGCACTGGCGGATACGGACGTGTCCGGAGGGTTTAGCGCCGTCTTCGAAGCGGCCACTCCCGGGGGGCGACGGGCCATCAAGGAAGAGATCGACTTCATTTCGGCCAATTATCAATTTCCGGCCGAGAGTAACTACAATAAGCTGGAGATCATGAACGCCACCGTGGTAGAAGGGTACGCCATGGCTACGGTGCGCGAGCAGGATCCCCGCAAGGCGATGCGCATACTCTTCATTCCCCTGACCGCCCTGATCCTGCTTTTCGTGGCCCTGCCCCTCATCAACCTCATCAATCTGAACGTCAGTCGTGTATTCGAACGGCGCGCGGAGATCGGGGTCCGCAAAGCCTTTGGGGCGGGCCGACGGGATATTCTGCTTCAGTTCATCTTCGAGAACCTGGTGATTACGGTTATCGGCGGCATGATCGGCCTGGTGCTGGCCATCGGGCTCATACGCTACGTCAACGCCAACGACCTGCTCGGCCTTACCCGCCTGTCGCTCTCCTACCGGGTCGTGTTTTACTACTTACTGGTCATCCTGCTCTTCGGTTTGCTGTCCGGCTTACTCCCCGCCTTCCGCGTCAGCCGTACCAACGTGGCCACCGCCCTGCGGGGATAGCTCCTTCATTTCTGACCCTTCAAAACGATCAATCTATGCTTTCCCACCTCCTGAAGCTCATGTGGAACAAACGCCGGGCGAACGTGCTGATCTTTCTGGAGATCCTGCTGGCCTTCATCGTGCTCTTCGGCGTGTACACCTTTACCCTGTACAACTTCGACCGTTACCGCTCGCCCCTGGGGTTCAGCTACGAACACAGCCTGGGCGTGCGGTTGGACTTAAACGATCAGCTCGACTCGGCGGGCGTAGTGGAAGCTCACCGCCGCATCCGGGAGGAAGTGATGAATCTGCCGGACGTAGCCGCCGTCACCTGGCTGGGACCGGTGAACCCCTTTGGCGGCAACACCTGGCAGACCAGCAACGATAACTACGGCTTTCTCATTTCCACCCAGATGATGTTCGCCGACGAGCACTTCGCGGAAACCGCCGAACTGTCCTTCCGCGAGGGGCGGTGGTTCGACGAATCGGATCAGCACGCTAAATATCCCCCCATCGTGGTCAATGCTGCCTTCCGGGACGAGTATTTTCCCGATGCCCCGACACTCATCGACTCCGTCCTACCCATCAATGGGCCCCACCGCGTCGTGGGGGTTATCGGCGACTTCAAGTACCAGAGCAACTTTGCCGAAAACGTGCCCCTCACCTTCTTTTCCCACGCCGACCAGGACCGGAACGAACAACCCTTCGAGATGCTCATCGTACGTACCCACCCCGGCCGGATGGCGGCGGTACAGGAACCCCTTTACCGCAGTCTGGTAGAACTCACCAAAAGTACCGATGTCGTAATCTGGGACATGGCCGCCGACCGCATCAAGGCCAATCGACCCGTAGTTATCCCGCTGGTCATTATGCTCATCATCTCCGGCTTCCTGCTCATCAACATCGCCCTGGGACTCTTCGGCGTCCTCTTCACCCAGATCAACCGCCGTCGCGCCGAAATCGGTTTGCGCAAGGCCATGGGTGCCACCCCCGGTGAAATTACCGCCCAGTTCGTCAGAGAGGTGCTCCTCGTGACGGCGGCCGGGCTGTTACTGGGTACGCTGTTCGCCGTGCAGGTCCCCCTGCTGGAGTTACTGCCGATCCCGCCGAAGTACTTTTACCTCGGTGCCGTGGCGGCTATCGCGACTATCTTGCTCATCGTCACGGTATGCGCGCTGCTGCCCAGCCGACAGGCCGCCCGCCTTCACCCGGCCCTCGTCCTCCACGAAGAATAACCGGCGAGCCCACGAGCGGAGCGAGCATGGCCGCTAAATTTAAAATTTCGCATTTAAAATTTTCAATTTCTGCCCCGCCTCCTCATCATCGACGACGACCGCACCGTCTGCACCAGCCTTGAACTCTTGCTCAAGCGGGCCGGGTATGCCGTGCGGTGCATCCACTATCCGGCGGAGGCGCTGGCGGCGGTGAGGGAGTTCCGGCCGAATCTGGTACTGCTCGACCTCAATTTTACCATTGAGACCAGCGGTCGGGGCGGAATGAAGCTACTGGGCGAACTGTTGACCGAATTTCCCAACCTTCCCGTCATCCAGATGACCGGTTGGGCCACCGTACAGCTGGCGGTGGAGGGCATGAAAGCGGGCGCCCGCGATTTCATCGCTAAACCGTGGGACAATCACGAGCTCCTGAACGCCATACGTACGCAGATCGGGGACGGCGGCGGGAACGCGGGAGCAACGACCCCCCGACCCCCAAAGGGGGAGCAGCCCGGAGCAGCTGACCCCTTCGGTACCCTCATCGGTGCTTCTCCGGCGCTAACTCACGTGATCGACCAGGCGAGGCGCGTGGCCGGTACCCAGGCGTCGGTACTCATTACGGGCGAGAGCGGTACGGGCAAGGAACTGATGGCGGAGGCCATCCACGGGGCGAGTAAGCGATCCACAGCGCCCTTCGTAGCCGTGAATCTGGGAGGCATCCCCGCCGGATTATTCGAATCGGAACTATTCGGTCACAAAGCCGGGGCCTTCACCGACGCTGGCACGGACCGTCAGGGAAGGTTCGAACTGGCCGAGGGCGGCACGCTCTTTCTGGACGAAGTCGGCGATCTGGCGCCCGCCGCTCAAGTGAAACTGCTGCGGGTACTGCAGGAGCGGCAGTACGAGCGCCTGGGGGAGAGCAAGCCCCGCCCAACGAACGTACGCATCATCAGCGCTACCAGCCGGAACCTCCACGGAATGGTTACTGCCGGCACCTTCCGCGAAGATCTGCTGTACCGCATCAATCTGATCCACCTTCACCTGCCCGCCCTGCGCGAACGTCCGGGCGATATTCCCCGCCTGGCCGAGCACTTCCTGCACAGCGCCCGGCGGCGGTACGACCGGCCCGCCCTGCGGCTTCGACCGGAGGCTGTTTCCTGGTTGCGGCGGCAGGAGTTTCCCGGTAATATCCGCCAGCTCCAGAACCTGATCGAGCGTACCGTGATCCTTTCCCCCGCGGAGGATATCGACGTCTCCCAACTCGAACGCCAATCGACGGGCCCCTCACCTTCCGTCTCCAACTTCGCGCCCTCCGGCATCACCCTGGAACAGATGGAGATCAAAATGATCCGGGCGGCCCTGGACCGTAACGGCGGAGAGATCAGTGCCACGGCCCGCGAGCTGGGCCTTACCCGCGCGGCGCTGTACCGAAGGATCGAGAAATTTAAAATTTAAAATTTCATATTGCTCCCTTGTCCGCCGCCGCCAAATACATTCTCTACCTCACCGTCCTGCACCTGCTCCTGGGGGTAATGGCCTACTTCGTGATCGGGCGCGGACCGGTACTCCTGCTGGCGGAAATGATCCTGCTGCTGTCGGCTTACCTGGGCTACCGGCTCTACGAAGTGCTGGTTGCACCCCTGGATCTGCTGAGTCGAGGGGTGGGGGCACTGGCGGATCAGGATTTCTCCGTCAAGATGATCCCTACCGGTAGCCCCGAGATGGACAGACTCGGTCAGGTATATAACCGTATGATCGACCAACTGCGCGAGGAACGGATCACCGGTCGGCAGCGGGAGGAATTCCTGGACCGGCTGGTCGGCGCGGCGGAGGTCGGTATCGTAATTCTTGATTTTGACGGAGGAGTGGAGTCGGTCAACCCCTGGGTGTCCCGCCACCGCAAAACGGACCAGGACTTCGACCTTACCGTACTCCAACCGGCCCTGGAACTGGCGCCGGGGGAGAAAAGGGTGCTCACTACTCCGAATAACCGCCGGATTCACACCGAACGGGCCGACTTCGTCGATCGGGGCTTCGAACGGGGATTTTTGGTGCTGCAGGACGTTACGGCCGACCTGCTGCTTGCCGAGAAAGAGGCCTACGGGAAGGTGATCCGTATGATGGCCCATGAGGTGAATAACTCGAATGCCGCCATCGTATCCCTGCTGCGCTCCCTACACGATATAGCTACGGAGCACGACCCTCACTTGCCGGAGCTGGCTACGGAATACTTACCCCCCGCCATCAACCGTGCGGAGAACCTGACGGAGTTCATGCGCAATTTTGCCCGGGTGGTACGACTGCCGAACCCCCAAAGATCCCGAACCGATCTTATAAAACTCATTCGCTCGGCGGGCGGGGTGGTACAGGAAATGCTGCGGGCACGAAACATCGAACTTAGCTATGACGTCCCCGATCATCCGGTCTACGCCGAGGTAGACGCCGGGCAGATCGAGCAGGTGCTGATCAATGCGCTGACCAACGCCCGGGAGAGCATCGGCACCGATGGACGGATCGAACTATCCCTACGCGATAACCCCCCGTCCTTTACCATAGCCGACGACGGGCCCGGTATCCCGGCGGAGGTCAGCGATAAATTGTTCACCCCCTTCTTCAGTACCAAGAACGCCGGGCAGGGAGTGGGCCTTACCCTATCCCGCGACATACTGACCGCCCACCAAGCCACCTACCGCCTCCGTACGGACGCCGACGGATGGACCCGCTTCACGGTGACTTTTGCCCGGTAAAATTTAAGAATACTAATCAATTAGTTGCAATACTAGTCTATTAGTACTACATTGGTACTAATCAATTAGTAGACATGCAACGATTAGCTAAGCGCGAGGCGCAACTGATGGAGGTACTGTGGAGGTTGCAACGCGCCTTCGTGAAAGAAATCATCGAAGAACTGCCGGAACCGAAGCCGCACTACAACACGGTTTCCACGATGGTGAAGATTCTGGAGGAAAAAGGATTCGTTGCTCACGAGAAAATAGGCAACGCTTACCGCTTCTTTCCCGTCGTTGCGGAAGAAGAGTACCAGAAAAAGGCGGTGGACGATGTCGTGAAGCGCTTCTTCGACAACTCCCCCATGAAGCTGGTCAACTACTTTGCCCGGGAGCAACGGCTCGATACCGAGGAGCTGGAGCGCCTGATCCGCCTCATCAAACAGCAGCCATGAATTATTTCCTTCACGCCGGACTCCTACTCGCCGTTTGCGCGGCTTACTACCACTTCCTGCTCCGCGGAGAAACCCATTTCGTCCGCAACCGCCGGCTGCTGCTGGGCAGCATGGTCGCCTGCCTCCTTCTGCCGTTAATCACGGTGCCGGCGGCGCTGTCCCTCCGTGTAGCGTCGGCTTCAGCCCGTGTAGCGTCGGCTTCAGCCGACATGCTGCCTTCCCATACAGCGTCCCCCTCCGCCGCCATGCTGCATCCCCGTGTAGCGTCGGCTTCAGCCGACATGCTGCTCCCCAAACCGGAATTCTCCACATCGCAACCGTCGCCCACGCTCACGGAACGGGTACGACCGACGGACCCGGAAAAGTCAGGCGTCAGCAAGGACGGGACCACGGAAATTAACCCTGCTCCGTCGTGGACCGCCGTTCTTTGGTACACTTACCTCGGGGGCGTTTTACTTTTCGGCCTACACTTCCTCCTGCAGGTGGCCAGACTTATCGGGCGCACCCTGCGCCGTCCGGGCTGCCGGATGGGGGATTTATCCGTCGTACTACTCGAGGGAAACGAGGGGCCGTACTCCTTCGGCAACCGGGTATACCTGAATCCCGATAATTACGATGCGGACACCCTGCGCTGCATTCTCGATCACGAGCGCGTCCACTTGCGGCAGCGTCATAGTCTGGATATCATGCTGGCCGAACTACTGCTCGTAGTCCAGTGGTGCAACCCCTGCGCCTGGTACTACCGCCGCGCCGTGGAGCACAACCTTGAATACCTCACCGACGCCGAGGTCCTGCGTCACGGAGCCGACCCCGTGCACTACCAGTTGAGCCTGCTCCGGGTGGCCGCGCCCCGGCATACGTACAGCCTGACTACCCACTACAATCAAATTCTCGAACAACGCATAATCATGATGAAAACGAAAAGATCCGCTACCCGCACCGGCTGGAAGTACCTTCTCCTTCCCGCCCTTCTGTTCTGCTCGCTCAGTTCCTTCAATGCCGTAGCCCAGCAACCACCACCCCCCGCACCTCCGGCACCTCCGGCCCCGTCCGCTCCCGCGGCTCCCCCGGCTCCCGCTCCCGTGGCGTCTCCTACACCCGCTCCGACGCCTACACCCGCTCCGGTGCCCGCTCCCGCTCCGGTTCCGCCGGCTCCCGCGCCCCCGCCGCCACCCCCCGCTCCGGCGCACACGGAAACCACCCGCAGCTGGACCGCCCGTATCGATGGTGACCGCACCTGTTTCAATTTCGTCGTACGCGACGGCAACGGCTACCACAACACTACTTCCGAACGTTGCTTTTCCACGGCCGACCTGGGCGACTTGCCGCGTAACGAGATCGGTAATTTTTCGGTACGCCGGGAAGCCGGCACGCTGAATCTCCGCGGCCTCTTCGACGGAAAGGAAGGCATGGGCTCCTTCACCTACGAACCCGCCGCCGACTACCAACGCGCCCTGGCCGATCTCGGGTACGCGAGTATTGACGAGCACAGCTGGGTGCATTTCTTCTTCACCGACGTCACGGTGGATTACGTGCGCTACCTGAAGCGGGAGTACAACGCCGGAAAAGACGAACTCATACAGGTGGCCGTATTCGGTATCGACCGCGCCTCCCTCGAAGCCGTAACGAAGGAACTGGCGGCCGGCGGCTTCGGAAAGCCCGGTCTGGATAAGGTCGTGCAACTCCGCATCTTCAATATCGACAAGGCTTACATAGATCAACTGGCCGGTTTCGGATTCAGAAACCTCACCCTCGACCAAGTGCTACAGGCAAAAATTCACGGTGTAGAGCCGGAGTTCATTCGCGAAATGCGAAAGCTTGGGTTCGCCGTCGACGACCTGGACCAGGTAATGCCACTCGCTATCCACGGCATCAGCGCGGAGTACGCCGCCGAACTCGCTGACCTGGGGTACGAAGACCTGAGCACCGACAACATCGTCGCGGCCCGCATTCACGGCGTTACCGGCCCCCGGGTCCGCGAGTTACGGGACGCCGGCCTGGGGGATCTCACCCTGGAGGAAGCCCGCACGGCTACCATACACGGGGTCGACGGAGAATTCATCCGGGAGCTGGCTGACCTGGGATTTGATGACCTGAGCCTCGGGGAAGTCGTCGCCGCCAAGATCCATGGCGTAAACGCCCGTCGGGTGAGGGAAATGCAGGAGCTTGGCCTGGATTTCGATGGTCTGCGGGATATTCAGAGCTTTACCATCCACGGTGTGACCCCCGAATTCGTGGGCGGACTACGGGATCTCGGCTACACCGACCTGAATACCGAAGACTTCACGACCGCCCGCATCCACGGCGTGACGCCCGACTTCGTCCGCTCCTACGCCGATCTCGGTTACGGGCAGATCCCCTTCCGTACCCTGATCGACTTACGCATCCACCAGGTTACGCCGGAATTCATCCGGGAAAACCGCCGCGACGGCGATAGCCTGCGCGACATGATCGACTACAAGATCGTGCGCCGCGCCCGCCGCTAAACATCCGGGGGGCGGGGTAACTTTTAGCTAGGTATGCCCGCCCTCCAACCCGATACCGACCTGCATTACCTCGTCGCCACCCTGCAGGAAACCTACGGTCGCCAGACCCGCTACAGTACGAAGTCGGCGATCGACCAGCTCATCGCGACGATCCTCAGCCAGCGCACGAACTACGCCGACGAGCGGGCGGCCTACGAAAAACTGCTCGCTACCTACGGCGACTGGGCCGGGGTCGCGGCAGCCTCCGTTGAGGGCATCGAAGCGTGCATCCAGACCAGTCGCTGGCCCGAGATCAAGGCCCCCCGCATCAAGGAGATCCTAACTCACGTCATCGATGAATACGGATCGCCCAATCTCGACTTCCTGGCCGAAATGCCCGTCGCGGAAGCCCAGGAACTGCTCATGAAACTGCCCGGAGTGGGGTTCAAAACGGCCACTTTCGTTCTGTTGTTCTCCCTCCGTAAACCCGTGCTGCCGGTCGATACCCACGTGCACCGGGTGAGTACTCGCTACGGCATCTTGCCTGCTAAGATCACCCAGGCGAAGAGCCATGGCACACTGCTGGAGATGCTGCCCGAGGACGCCGACGAGCTCCTGAACTTCCATAAGCTGCTCTTCAAACACGGACAGCGGGTGTGCACCTACTCCCACCCGAAGTGCGGCCAGTGCGTGGTCAGCGAACGCTGCCGCTACTTCCGGCAGCGCCGGGTGGATCCCCCCGCCTAGCGGCGCGGCCCAGAAAAGTTTCCGGTTTGTACCACCGCGCCAGGATGCGCTCGTAGCTGCCCGGCAGCAGGCGGGTAAACTTGTCGATCCAGTATGCGTCGCGACCAATCAGCAGCCGGGGCTGCCGCCGCTCGACGGCCCGGATGATCTGACGGGCCGCCTCCGCCGCCGTGGTGCGGGCCTGCTTATCGAAGTTGCGAATGAAACGCTCACGTTCCTGTGGGTCGTCGATCGCGACATTGCGGTGGATGTTGGTGGCGATGCCCCCCGGATGAACGCAGCAGACGTGCAGCAACTTCCCGAATTCCACCCGCAGGGTTTCGGTGAAGCCCCGCACGGCGAACTTGCTGATATTGTAAGGCCCCGATCCGGGAAAGGCGAATAGCCCGAAGACGCTACTGATATTGACCAGGCTGGCGCCGTCGCGTTCGCGTAGGTAGGGCAGAAAAGCAAGGGAGCCGTAAACCACGCCCCAGAGATTCACCCGCAAAGTCGTTTCGTAGTCTTCGATCGCGATAGCGGCGGCCGGTTGCTGGCGGACGCTCATACCGGCATTGTTGATCATGACATCGACCCGCCCCAGGGACTGCCGCGTCTCCTGCGCGAAATCTTCGATCGCCGTGCGGTCGCCCACGTCGAAGGCCCGTCGGAGCCCCCGGGCGGGGGCGGGCAGATCGTGCCAGGTTTCGTCCAGCGTCAAATCGTGCAGATCGTTGAGGGCGAGTACCGCGCCGCGGGCCGCGAATTGGCGGGCCAGTTCGCGGCCGATTCCGGATCCCGCGCCGGTGATGACCACCACCTTGCCGTTGAAATCTTTCATCCGGTCAAGATAAGGTCGCTAGAACCAGTGGCCGAGGTTAAAGTATAGCTGGCCGCCCTCCGTGCCGTAGCCATAAGTGAGCTCGATGGGCCCCAGGGGGGAGTCGATGCCGTAGCCCAGGACACCGGCGCCGATGAAGGCACCATCGATGGAACTCGGGAAAGCCTCCGGGTTACCGATCCGGGCCGCGCGGGCACCCAGGTGCAGGTAGTGGTTGGTGAACAACCGCCGCCGCAGGAACAGCTCGGCCAGTAGCAGATTACTGCCTGACGCCTCCCCGAGATCGATGCTCGGGAAGGGCTTGAAGTTGTTCATCAGTTGTCGGTTGTTGCTGCCGAGGTAGTAGCGGTAGGGCAGACTGCTGGCATCGAGGAAGCCGCCGGCCGTGAATTCGAGGCCCAGGGCCTGTTTTTCCCCGAGGGGGAGTAGACCCATAAAGTCAACGTCACCGTTGAGGGCCCAGCCGTTGTCGTTTCCGGAGAGCTCGCGGATGGCGCGGGCTTCGGCGATGATCCTGAAGCCGCGGAGGGGAAAGTGGGGACGATTGAGTTTATCGTACAGGAAGTACAGCTTCGATACGGAGAAGATGTCGTTGCTGAGGGAAAACAGTCCGGACGTATCGGCCGAAGCCAGCTGGTCGGAGGTCGTGGAGTAATACTTCAGGCCGGAAGCGATGCCGGTAAAGCTGTTCTGCGTCTGTCGTAGATCCCAGTAGGCCTCCGCGTTGAGATCGGAGAAGCGGAAGTCGAGTCGGTCGAATACGATGCCCAGTCCCTCGTTCTGGGTTTCCTGAACGTCGAAGCCCACGTCGGCGTAATCAAGGCGGCTGCGGAGCCCGAAGGCGGTGCCGTTAATGCGGTCGATGCGGTAATCGAAACGGTAGCGCAGGCGGTTGCCGGCGATGACGTCCAGGCTGGCGATGGTGTTGTCGATGAAGAGATCGTACATGGTCAGATTGACGAGCAGGTTCGCGCGGTATTCCTGATCGTAGTGGAGCCCCAGTCGCAGTTGTTGTCCGAAGGAGGGGCGCTCCTCGAAGATGAGGTCCAGGTCCACGCCATCGGCCGCGCCTTCCGTAAGTTTCCAGCGGTAGTTGATGTTGGCGTAGCGGCCGGTGACGTGGAGGGCGGTGAGTCCCTTGCGGAAGTCTTCCCAGGTGATGAGGCCGGGCAGTTTGTCCTCGAAGTAGCTCAGGATCTGGCGGTCGGAAAGTTCCTCAGCACCGGAGATGGTCGACTTGTTGACGTTGAAGTAGGTGGGCACGGGGGCCGCGCTGGTATCGCGGGTCGTGGTGGTGGCCCGCTGGCGGGCGGCCAGGGAGTCGAGCTGCGGCTTCATCTCCAGGGCGGCGCGGTAGCCGGCGTTGATGAGCGTATCAATGTCGCTGAAGCTCAGGACGGAGAAGCCATCCAGCTGGGGCTTAATGTCGAGGTCCGTGACTTCGTACTGCTCCAGATTCCGGCGGTTGGCCTGGAAGAACGCGATCTGCATGATGAGGTCGCCGACGCTCTTGATCTCTCCGGCCTTGAGGGGGTCGGCCTCCACGCTGATGCCGAGTACGTAGTCCATCCCCTTGGCCTTGATCTCCTCGGCGGGGTAGTTGTTGGAGACGCCGCCGTCCGTAAGCAGGCGACCGTTGAGTTCGTAGGGGCTCAGGACGCCGGGTAGCGCCGCACTGGCCCGCATGGCTTCGGCGAGCATGCCGGTTTCGATGACTACTCCGTCACCGGTTTCCAGGTCGGTGGCCACGGCGAGGTAGGGGATAGGGAGTTGGTCAAAATCGCGGATGTGGCCTACGTCGGCCGTCCAGTGCGCGAAAAGATCGTGTACGCGCTGCCCGTCGGAAAGGGCCGTAGGCAGCTGAATGCCGAAGTCCTGCATGGAGATGGACAGCAGGTATTTTTCGTTGTACAGCTTCTCGTAGATCGTTCGGTCTTCCCGGGCCACGGCGTCCTGCAGCTCCCCCATGATGTCGATGCCGCGCAGGAGTTCCTCGAGCTGATCGGCGCTGTAGCCGGCGGCATAGAGTCCGCCGACGATGGCCCCCATGCTCGTGCCGCCAATGTAATCGACCCGTACCCCGGATTCTTCGATCACCCGCAGTGCGCCGATGTGGGCGTAGCCCTTGGCGCCTCCGCCACTCAGGACCAGTCCGACCTTCAGGTCATTCGGTTGGGCGCGGACGCAGGAGCAAAGTAGGACCAGGAAGAGCAGGGTAAGTTTGGTGGGCATTGGGGGTGAGTGGATGGGGGAGGAGTAGAAGGGGAGTGGGTGAGTGGATGGCAATCTACCATTAAGCGTTCTATCTTGCCGGATGCTCTATCGTGTCGTGGTTTGCTTGGTACTGGGCGTGCTGGCTTCCGGGGGGTTGCGTGGCTCCTGCGGACCCGCCCCTTCGTCGTACGCGTACCGCTTCCTGAATCCGCGGGTGGTGGGTTACGATACGGAGCTCGCGCCCTTTTTCCTGCACTTCGGGGAGGTGTACCGCGACCGGCTTACCCAACCCGCTAACCTCCAGCGGACCCTGAATATTGCCGAGTGGCACGAGCGTTTCTGCGACCAGGCGGAAGTAGGGGAAATCGACGCCATCGTCTACGATAACAATCTGAACCTACTGCAACAGTTGCAGCGATTGCTGGCAGAGCCCGAGGCCCGCCTCGCCGACCTGCCCCCCGCCCTGCAGGCCAACGGATTTGCCCGCCACCTGCTGGAAGCCCGCTGCACCGAAGTGCTCGACTACCTGCTCTTCGCCAAGCGCTGCGAGCCCTTCGTGACCGCAGCCGCCGATGCCTTCGAACAGCGTACCCTCAACCGCCCGGAAATGGAAGCCCTGCTGGAAGAGGGACTGGAGGTGTTTCCCCGCACGGAGAGTCACTACGTCCGCCTGCGCTACGCCTACCAGTTGATCCGGCTGGCGCACTACCTGCGGGCCTACGACTACGTACTCGAACTGTACGACTACCTGATGCCGAAAATCGGCGCCGACCCGAGCCTGATCTACGACTGGATCGAGGGGCACCGGGCCGGGGCGCTGCAATCTCTGGGACGGATAGCGGAATCCGCCTACCTCTTCAGCCGCATCTTCGAACGCAGTCCCAGTCGCCGCGAAAGCGCCTACCTGAGTTTCCGGATCCAGACGGACGAGCAGTGGCGGCAGGCCCTGCTGCTGTGCCAGAACGACCACGAACGGGCCATGCTGCACGTACTCCGTGCCCACAACGGGCGAGCCGTGGTGCTGGAGGAGATGCGCGACATCTACGCCTACGAACCCGCCAATCGCTCGCTCGAACTCCTGACCATGCGGGAGCTGCAGGACCTGGAACGCGACCTCCTGGGGGCCAACTTTCGTGCCGGCCGCTACCAGCCCCGGCCCGGCGCCGCCGAGCGCCTGATCGAACTGCAGACCTTCGTGAATCGCGTGGTGGATGAGCGGAAAAGCAACGACCCCGATTTCTGGCTGCTCGCCCGCGGCGTACTGGAAATGCTAGCCGGCGACTACTTCTTCGCCGAGGAAACCTTTGCCAAACTGGGTGGACGAACGGAGAACGACACCATCCGGCAACAACTCGCCATTCTGGGCGACGTGATCGACGTGCTGGAGCTCAGCCGGGTCACCGACTCCACGGAACTGCGCTATTACGACCTGCTGACCGATCCCGAAATGCAGGCGGCGTACCCCGATTTTCGCCGGCTGGTCAACGACAAGCTCGAGGCCGCCTACCGCCGGAACGGTCGCACCGCCAAGGCCGATCTCCTGCGCTACGGCTTCGACGCGATCCGCAAGAACCCCTCCATCGATGCCCTGCGCGAGTTGGAACGTATGGCCGACAGTCTGAACCGCAACCGCTTCGACCGGGCCCTGCTCCGCGATCGCATCGGTCCCCACGCCGCCGCCGACATCAACCACCTGATCGCCAACGACTACGTGCAACGCGGGCAGTGGAAGACGGCCATCGAGATCTACCGTCGTATTCCCGTGGACCAGCTGGAACGCTACGGCCGTTTCGCCCCCTTCGTCCGTCAACTGGACGATCGGGTGAACTTCACCCCCGCCGCCGATCAGGCGACCTACAATAAGCTGCAACTGCTGGAACGGCTCGATGAATTGGAGGAGCAGGCCGACCGGACCACCAACGACACCATCGCCGCGCGCAATTATTTCAACATTGGTCTGGCTTTGTATAATTTGAGTTACTTCAGCTACAACTGGCGGTTCGCCGATGCTTTCCGTTCCGGTACCAGCGCCGTGCGTGCCGCGGCGGCCCGCACCCCGACCCGGACGTTTTCCCACCCCAGTGCGCCGCTCGGCAACCAGGAGAACTTTGCCATGGACCAGCCGCGCTACTACTTCGAACGCGCCCTGCGCCGTGCTCCGGACCGGGAGGCCGCCGCCCTGGCCGCCTACTACGCGGCAAAGACGGAACGCAACGAACACTATGCCCTGGGGCGGCCGGGCGGCGCGCGACCCTTCAGCTATTTTCGATTGCTGCGAGATTCCTACGCGGATACGGACTTCTACGACGAGCTCATAGCCGAGTGCCGGACTTTCGCGTGGTTCGTGGGGCGGTAGAGCGAAGTTAAACCGTCCTTCGGCTGGTGGGTTCTCCTTCCCAAATGGCCCGATCTATGCTTTCCCGTCCCCGCCGCAACCGTTCCTCCGCCGCCGTCCGCAACCTCGTACGCGAGACGGAGCTGAACGCCGGTCACCTCGTACAGCCCATATTCCTGATGCCGGATGCGGGGGCACGGCTGCCGATCCCCAGTCTGCCGGGTACTTTCCGCCTGGGCATTGACGAGGTGCTGCGCGAAATCGAGGACTGCCTGCGGGTGGGCCTGGCAAGTTTCATGATGTTCCCCGCGGTACCGGAGGAGCATAAGGACAAGACGGGCACCTACGCCACCGCCGAGCAGAACTTTTACCTCCACGCCGCCCGGGCCATCAAGGACCGCTTTCCGGAGGTGTGCCTGATCTCCGATGCCGCCCTGGATCCGTATAGCACCGACGGTCACGACGGGGTAGTCATCGACGGAAAGATCCACAACGACGAAACCCTCAAATTGCTGGATGCCATGTCCGTAGCCCAGGCCCGTGCGGGTTTTGACATCATCGGGCCCAGCGATATGATGGACGGTCGGGTCGGGAGTATTCGCCGGGCACTGGATGCGGCGGGGTTCACGGACACCGCGATCATGTCGTATTCGGCGAAGTACGCGAGCGCCTTCTACGGACCCTTCCGCGATGCCCTCGACAGCGCCCCCCGGAAACTGCAGGACGTACCCTCCGACAAGAAAACCTACCAGATGGATCCCGCCAACGCCCGGGAGGCACTCCGCGAGGCGGCCCTGGACGCGGACGAAGGCGCTGACTATCTGATGGTGAAGCCGGCCCTCAACTACCTTGACATCATTTACCGTCTGCACGAGGCACATCCCTTGCCCATTGCCGCTTACCATGTTTCCGGGGAATGCGCGATGCTGCTGGCCGCCGCCGAACGGGGCTGGCTGGATTACGAGCAGGCGGCCTCCGAGGCCCTGCTCAGCATCCGGCGGGCGGGCGCGGACGTGATCATCAGTTACTTCGCGAAGGATTTCGCCCGCTGGCAGCAGCAATAGGTCGAGTGGCCTTTGGTCCGAGACAGGTTCACCACGGATGGGCACGGATGGAACACGGATTGTGGAACTTAGGTCGAGGCGTTGCACGCCGAGCAGCTCACAACGAATAGTACTCCCCATACAGGGCCGACTGAAAAGCCCCTACCATGCTTGGTCAATTACACATCTTCCTCCAGCGCGTCCAGGAGATCGTCGATGTCATCGAAGCTCTTATATCCTACCTTTTCCTCCCCGCTTCCCCGCAGGGCAATGCCGTGGGCTACGTTAGAGGCTGCCATGGCTTCGTCGGGGGTCAGGTCGATGCGGATGAAAACTTCCCGTCCCTCGGTCATTGTCTTGAGTATGCCGGTCGGGAAGGGGTGGCCGTCGGCTAGGTCACTCCAAGTGATGCCGCCGTCGGTAAAGTCGAGCAGTACGGTGCCGGACAATTCATTCAGCCGTTCGGCTACGTCGGGGGCCGATTCGTAGCCGGCCACGGGTAGGCGGGTGAGTACTTCGATGCCGGCTGCCCGGAAGGGACCGGCATCCGTGGCGTAGTCGATCAGGGCGTGGGTGACGCCGGCATCGCGTAGCTCTTCTACGGTGTAAGCTGCTCCCGCGTCCCCGCCCAGTTCTACGACGCAGACGGGCCCTTCCACCCATTCGCGGATAGCGAGGAAGTAATCGAGGGATAGTCCGCCCTCCCCGAGGGGGAAGCAGAGGTAGTCAGGGTACCAGGCGGCGAAGTAGCGGGCATCGGTGAGGTGAGTGATGCCGTGAGCAAGCAGGTGAGTAGACAACATTTAGCGAGGTTTATGCGCCGGCGACGACGACCACGATCTCCCCCTTTACCTTGCCGCGGGCGGCGTAATCGGCCTTCAGCTCGGTGAGGGAGGCGGTGGTGATCTCTTCGTAGAGTTTAGAAATTTCACGGGCCACGCAGGCTTGCCGGTCCGGGCCGCAGTGCTCTTCCAACTGACCGAGCAGTTTGGCGATGCGGTGGGGGCTTTCGTAGAGCACGAAGGTGTGGGGGAGTTCCGCGAGGTACGTCAGGCGCGTCTGGCGACCCTTTTTGTGGGGAAGGAACCCTTCGAAGTGAAAGCGGTCGCAGGGAATGCCGCTCGCGGCGAGGGCCGGAACGAAGGCCGCGGGGCCGGGCAGGCAGCTGACTTCGATCTTCGCTTCCCGGCAGGCACGTACCAAAAGAAAGCCCGGATCACTGATGCCGGGAGTGCCGGCGTCGGTGATCAGGGCGTAGGTGGAACCGTTCTTTAGTTCCGTCACGAGCTGTTCGACGAGCGCGTGTTCATTGTGGGCGTGATAGGCCCTTAGTGGGGTTTCGATGCCGTAGTGCTGCAGCAGCGGCCGCGAAGTACGGGTATCTTCGGCGAGAACGAGGTCGACTTCCTCCAGTAGGCGCAGCGCCCGCTGGGTGATGTCTTCCCGGTTGCCGATGGGAGTGGGAATCAGGTAAAGCACGGAGACAAAGGTCGCCGCGCGGGCTGACTACAGCAAATCTTCTTCGTCCATGGCGTGACGCACCGTGCGGCGCACCATCTCTACGGTGGCTCCGTAGGCCATGTGGCTGCCCAGCTGACCGGCCTGCAGGCTCAGGTCTTCCTTCAGCGGATTGGGTGCCAGACCCAGGGCGGGCAGACCAACTTTGTGGGCCAGGGTCCACAGCGCAGCGCCGAAGGGCACGCCGGCGGGAGCCTGAACGGCGGGAGCGGCCTCGGTGATCACCCCGTAAATACCCCCGACGATGGCGCCGAAAGCGATGTTAAGGGCCTGCTGGGCAACTTCCTCCTGGTTGCGGTTCATGTCGGTGTTCGTCAACTCCTCGGCACCTTCAACGACCTGAAGGCGGGCATCGTGCTCCTCCTGGGGCTGGGCGGTAGGCAGGGCCCGGTCAACGAGCATTTTGATGCCGGTACCGACGAGGCCGCCGATCATACCGGCCACGAATCCGCGAACGTAATCGGGCTCCCCGTGGGTACGGGTGCGCTCGAAGTAATCGCCGGCACCGTGGTATGCACCAACGGCGTAGCGCTCGGCGTCCTTGGCGGAGCTGGCGGCGGAGTGGTATGCGCTGGACGCGTACTTTTCTACGGGCGTGAGATCGATGTCCTTTACGGAATCGATAATTTTATCGAGGAATGACATATGTTGGTTTTATTGGTCCAACGGAAGTCGGGGGCGCCAGGTTCGCGGAGGGGGGCGCGGCAGACTAGTCGTCCTTTTTCCCGAAGAGCCGCTTGATCCAGGACTTTTTGCGGTCCTCGCGCCGCTCCTCCTTGCGGTCGTCCTTTTCCAGCTCCCGGGCAATGCGGGCGGCGTATTCACTGGCCGACTCGTTGCGGCGGCGCTCCTTGTCTTCCACCTTCTCCCGAATTTCCGACTGGTCGAAGCGGCCCAGGGCGCGGGCTACTTCCTCGCTGAGATTGAGGTCGGCGAAGATCGGCATCTCCTCGAGGTAGTCCGGACAGTCGAGTAGGGCGAGGGTCATTTCGTCCAGCGAAGGAAATCCTCCGCCGGTGAATTGCTCGAGGCCTTTCGTTTGCTGCACTTTGCGCATGAAGGTGCCCCAGACCGGCATGGCGGTGGCGGTAGCGGAGCCGCGACTAAGGGTGCGAAAATGGACCGCCGGATATTCCGCGCCTACCCAGGTGCCGACTACCAATTTGGGGGTGAAGCCGAGAAACCATCCGTCCGACTGATCCTGGGTCGTGCCCGTCTTTCCGGCGAGGGCGCCCCGGATGCCGTAGGTCGACCGCAGGCGGGCGGCCGTACCGCCGTTCACTACGCCGGCCATCAGGTAAGTGGCGATCTTAGCGGTCTGCTCGTCCAGTACCCGTTGGGTTTCGGTGGGGCGCTTAAATTCGACGAGCACCTTGCCGTCGCTGTCCTCGATACGGTCGAGGTAGTGGATGCCCGCCGGGCGGCGGCCCTGGTTGGCAAAGGCGCTATAGACGGTATTCATCTCGACCAGGTTGGCCTCCACGGTGCCCAGAGCGATGCTGGGAATGGCCTGTACTTCGGTCTCCACGCCCATGGTGTTGATCTGGCTGGCCACGCTGGGCAATCCGCTGCGGACGGCCATGCTGACGGCTACCGTATTGACGGACTTTGCCAGCCCGCCCCGCATCGAATAGGCCCCCTCGTAGCGGTCGCCGGGGTTGCCGGGGCGGTAGCCGTTGAACTGGGCGTAAGTTACCTGCTCGGCGGGGGTGTACTCACAGGGTAACACTCCCTGTTCGATGGCGGTAGCGTACACGACCGGTTTGATGGTCGACCCGACCTGCCGGCGGCTGTTGACGTGGTCGTACTGTACGTACTGGTAGTCCACCCCCCCTACCCAGGCAAGCACCGTGCCGGTAGCCGGATCGGTAGCCAGCAGCCCGGCGTTCATGAGGGTGAAGTAGTGCCGCAGGCTGTCCACGGGCCGCATCAGGGTATCGACCGGCGCGGCCCGGCGACCGTCGTAGATGGTCATGCGGCGGGGCTTGCGCAGTTCCTCCATGATCCGCGCTTCGGAGAGTCCCCGCCGTTCGAGGGCGCGGTAATGGGTGCTGCGTTTCAGGGCCCCGGAGAAGGCCTCCTCCCAGGGAGCCTGCTTTCGGGACTTCCAGTCGTCGGCCAGGTTCTGCTGGATGCGGGGGAGTTGCTCGAGTACGGCTTCTTCGGCCAGCTGCTGTAGTTTGGAGTGGAGAGAAACGTAGATGCGTAGCCCGTCGCGGTCCAGATCGTAGGGCCGACCGCTGGGGTGGGTCAGGTCCGCGAGGGCATTGCGTACGTCGGTCCGCAGCCGCTGCCGGAAGTGGGGGGCCGAGCCGATGCGGTCATTGTCGCGGCGGTAGTTGAGCTTCAGGGGCAGCTCGGATACGCTGTCGGCTACGGCTACGGGGATGCTGCCGTTCTTGGCCATCAGGTTCAGGACCACATTACGGCGGCCGACGCTTTTTTCCGGGTGGTTTCGCGGGCTGTAGGTTGTGTTCGCCTTGAGCAGGCCGATGAGGATGGCCGACTCCTGCAGGTTCAGTTTAGCGGCCGGTTTACCGAAAAATCGGTTGGCGGCGACCTCGATGCCGTAGGCGTTCTCGCCGAAGGGGACGGTGTTCAGGTAGAGATTGAGCAGCTCCTGCTTGGTGTACGCGTCTTCGAGCCGACTGGCGATGACCATTTCCCGCAGCTTCACCTTGAGCATTCCGAAACGACTGTACTGTCGGCGGGGGTAGAGTTGTTTGGCGAGCTGCTGACTGATGGTGCTGCCGCCGCCGCCACTGCGGTCGCCCATCAGGACGGTGCGCACCGCTACCCGGAACAGGGCCCGCAGGTCGATGCCCTGGTGCTCGAAGAAGCGGCTGTCCTCGGTCGCGATCAGCGCCTTGGTGACGTGCGGACTGATACTCTCCGCCGGCACGCTCACCCGGTTGATCTCAAAGTACTTCCCCAGCAGCACGCCGTCGGAAGCGTACACCGAGGAGGCATCCGCGTTCTCGATGTTGGCGAGTTCTGTTCTGTCCGGAAGATGGCCGTAGGCACCCAGCATCACGCCGGCAAAGAGAAACAGAAAGAGCACGACGACGATCGCTACGGGGATGGCCACCGCGGTGAGCGCCAGCTTTTGCCAGGAGGAGGTCTTTATGAACTTGCGCGTCTGCTTTACCCAGCGGTCGAGCGACTGTCGCAGTTTTTGGGAGCGGGATTTCGCCATAGGGAATAATATCTAGGGTAAACGCGGGCCGGCACCGAATGCGTGTGAGTTCGCCGCAACACTCGGTGTTATAGAAAACTTACTGGACCTGAAACAGCGCGTTGGCGAAGAGAAACTTGCCGTTCTCCCAGAAGGCCCGGTACAGGGGGTTGTCGACGAGGTAGATGACCGTTCCCCGCCGCAGCGGTTCCACCCCGAAGTTGAGGGTTTCCTGGATCTTGCGGTAGGCTTGGTTCCCGACAAAACCCTGCACCCGCGCACCCGCCCGAATACGTCCGACGTTCCAACCGTTCTCGAGGTAGGCGTAGGCATCCTCGCTCACTTTGAGGGAAGCGTAGCGGTCGCCGATGCCGAAGCTCAGGGGGTGGGTACCGTCCATCTCGACGTTCACGATGGCTCCGGGGATGTAGCCGGCAATAAAGCGCCGTTCCTGACCCGCGTAGGGCAGCAGTATTTTTTCCTGTTTCTCCTCTTCGGAAAGGGTGTCCTGGGCCTCCTTGTTCGTCAACCCAAAGCCTTCCCGGCCCGCCAGGCTACCGTTAGCCGCTCCGATGGCGATAAGCTTGCCGCCGCCCCGCACCCAGGCGGTCAGCGACGAAAGCTCCTCGTCGGTGAATGCGTAGCGGCCTTCGGGTAAGACGAGCACATCATAATCACCGTCGAATACCTCGTTTACGTCTTCCCGGTGAAAAACGCTGACGGGGTACTCCAGATCCTGCTCGAAGTAGTACCAGACCTGCCCGAATTCGTTGTTGAATACGCCCTCGCCGGAAAGCGTGGCCACCTTCGGTGCGCTGACCAGCGCGTAGTTGCTACTCCCCAGGTCTCCGCCGATCGTGGCGCTGAAGCCGGTCTGTAGCACCGTGAGTGGCGCCTCGTGCTCGGCCGTCAGCCGCCGCAGCTTCTCCGCGAAGTCGGGCGTTACCCGGTTATCTCCCCGGTTGATGATCATGGTGCCGGCCGGGAACCGCTGGTCGCCAAAGGAAAAGGCCTGCGCGGAGGTGCGCACCCGAATGCCGGCCCGCAGCAGGGCGGCAAGGTAGCGGGCGCTGGTCATCCCCTCCCAGGGTAGGGCGAAGGCGTAGGCCGTCTCGACGTCCTGCCCCGCCAGCGGGTTATCGTAGGCCGGCAGCACGAAGGGTTCGGTGGTGACGTCCAGTCGCGCGGTGCTGGCCCGCGTCTCCAGCCCGTAGGCGGCGGGAATGGACCAGGCCGTGATGTCGTAGGTCACCGAATCCTCCACAACGGAAGAGGGGTCGAAGAGTACCTGGGCCAGTACGCCGCGGGGCTGGTGGGCGGAGATGACCAGGTCGCCGGCCATGACCCGCGATTTGCCGCTGCCGCCGCTGCCGTAATCAAAACCGTCGAAGTCCCGGGACTGCGTAGCACGACCGTAGCGGATGCCGTTGCGATCGAGTAGGGTAGTCAGGGCCCGAAGCTTACCGGGAGCGTTGCTTCCACTGATCACGTACGTCCGGTACTTGCCCTGGGGCTGGTTGGTGGCGTTGACGAAGTAGTCCGCGAACTCACTCGTCAGTCGTTCGGCCTCCCGGGAAGCGATCTCCACCGTGCTGAGGGCCGTGGTGCGGTGGTGAGCAACCCGGTCGTACAGGGTGAGGGTGTCGCCGGTAGGGAGCTCGATGGCCCGGCCGCCCCGGCCGCCGCCGCCCTGCTCGTAGGTCATGCCGATGGCGCCGTTGAAGGTGGGGTAGGTATCGCCGTAGCTGGGGTAAAGGAGGTCAAAGCGCTCCCGGGTGAAGTAGAGCCAGCCGTTCTGGTCGAAGTAGCGGGCGTGGTTCTGACCGATCTCGGTCTGGAAGTCGCCCTGCCAGTCGGTGATGTATTCGTGGTAGGGGGCCGCGGCCGGGGCAAAGTAGTAGGGGGAGGTGTAGCCCTGTTCGTGGAGGTCGGCGTGGATGTGGGGCATCCAGGCGTGATATTTGACAAGGCGCTGCCGGCTTTCGACCTGGGTTTGCCAGGCCCAGTCGCGGTTCAGGTCGAACAGATAGTGGTTCGTGCGGCCGCCCGGCCAGGGCTCCCGGTGCTCGCGGGTGGTGCCGTTGGCTTCGACGAAGCGGTTGGCCATTTGGCGGTACCAGTTCGTGTAGCGGTTGTAGCCGTCGGGGTTTTCGCTGGGGTCGAGAAGCACTACGGTGTTTTCCAGCCATTTGCTGGTTTCCGGGTTGTCGGGATTGGCCAGGTCGTAGAGGACACCCATGCTGGCTTCCGATCCGGCGGCTTCGTTGCCGTGTACGCTGAAGGAGAGCCACACGATGGCAATGTTGTCGAGGGCCGGGTCGGTGGCGCCGTCGAGCAGTCCCGCCCGGCGCAGATTGTTCTCGCGAATGGCTTCGATGCGGGCCAGGTTCTCGGGGGTGCTGACCGTGGCGAGCAGCAACGGGCGATCCTCGTTGGTGAGCCCGTACTGTTCCAGGTTGACGCGGGGGCTCTCCTGAGCGATGCGTTGGTAATAATTAACCAGCTGGTGGTGGTGGGTAAAGGTCTCGCCGAGCCGGTGGGGCAGGAAGTCGTCGGGGGTGGTGATTTGGGCGCGCAGCGCGGGAGCAATCAGAAGTAGGAAAAAAAGCAATCGCATCTGGTGGGGATCTGTGGAGCCGCAAAGGTAATTCACGCAAGACCTTACACCGTCCGCGGGGCTACAGGCTCCAACTCCGCCCCCCCACGCTGCTCAGGGGCAGGTCGCCGTTGTACTCACCCGGCGCCGGGTCGTAGTTGAGGACTTCCGTCCCGATGACCTCCGAACTGAGGAAGCCCCAGAGCGCCATCGACTTCAGCGAGCGGTAGAATCCAACGGGCGGTTGCTCCCCGACGGCCGTTCCCCAGACGGCGGGTTGGTACCGCGGCGCTTTCTCGGCCTCGCTGAAGAGTTGCCCTCGTTGGTCGGCCTCCAGTTCGTGGAATACCTTTCCGAAGCGGGTACGGGCATCGTCGTCGAAGGTCAGAATGCCCGTTCGCATGGGCGACGGTTGATCGCCCGCCGGGGTGGTCGCGGCCATGACTTTATCGATGAAGCGGTCGACACCTACGTCGAGTCCGCCCGGGGTGTCGGTGGTGGGAAGGAGGGTGTCGACGTAAGCGGTCACGAAGCGGGCCTCGTCGTCGCTGAAGTAAGCGGGGGCCCAGTCGAGTTCCCGGTCGGGGGAGCAGGATTGCATCAGCCCGAGCACGGAGGGGGCGACGAGCGCGCCTCCGGCCAACCAGCTGATGCGGCGTAAAACTTCTCTGCGGTCCAGCATCAGATGTTCTGTTTGTTGAGTTCGGAAACGGCGTGGTCGGCGGCCCGGGCGGTCAGGGCCATGTAGGTGAGGGAGGGGTTCACGCAAGAGGAGGAGGTCATGCAGGCGCCATCGGTGACGAAAACGTTATTGGCCGCGTGCACTTGGTTGTAAGCATTGAGTACCGAGGTTTTCGGGTCGCGACCCATGCGGGCGGTGCCCATCTCGTGGATGCCGTAGCCCATTTCGTGCTTATTGTCGAAGCCCATCACGTTCTTCAGGCCGGCACGTTCTAGCATTTCCACGGCATCGGTGCGGGCTTGTTCGTTGAGGGCCAGCTCGTTGGGCCCCCACTCGGCATCGATGCTGAGGGTGGGTTGTCCCCATTTGTCCAGGACGTCGGAATTTAGGGTCACCTTATTGCGGTGCTGTGGCAGACTCTCCGAAAAGCCGGTGATGAAGAACTCCCAGGGGCCGGGTCGCAAGAGTTTATCTTTAAAGGCCGCGCCGTGTTCCGGCAGGTTGGCGGCTTCCCGCGAGCCGCCCCGCCCGGCACCACCCTGGTAGCCAAAACCGCGCACGAACTTATCCGATTTACTGGCCGCATCGACGTTCCAGTAGCGGGGAATGTAGATGCCATTCGGTCGCCGACCTTTGTAGTAGCGGTCATCGAATCCCTCCACGGTACCCGTGGCGCCTACCCGGTAGGTGTGGTCCATGAGGTTGTGGCCCAGTTCGCCGCTGTCGTTGCCCAGCCCGTTCTCGAAGCGCTTCGATTTGGAGTTGAGCATGATCTGGGTGGTGGACAGGGCCGACGCGTTGAGAAAGATCACGCGCGCCTTGTAGTCAATCACCTCGCTGGTCTCGGCGTCGATGACGCGCACGCCGGTGGCCTTGCCCTTCTCGTCGTCGTAGATGACCTCCTGGACGATGGAAAAGGGTCGGATGGTCAGATTTCCGGTAGCGTTCGCGGCGGGGAGGGTCGTGGAGTTGGAGCTGAAGTAAGCGCCGTAGGGACAGCCGTGACTGCAGCGGTTGCGGTACTGGCACTGCCCCCGCCCGTTGTGCGGCACGGTCAGGTGGGCGACCCGGCCGATGATCATGTGGCGACCCGGGTGGTTCTTCTCGATCCGCTCCCGTACGGCCTTTTCCACGACGTTCATTTCCATCGGGGGCAGGAAGTGGCTATCGGGGAGTTGCTTCAGGCCGAGTTTCGCGCCGCTGATGCCGGCGAACTTCTCCACGTAGGTGTACCAGGGCTCGATGTCGCGGTAGCGGATGGGCCAGTCGACCCCGTGACCATCCTGGGCATTGGCGGTGAAGTCGAGGTCGCTCCAGCGGTAGGTCTGTTTGCCCCACAGCAGGGAGCGCCCCCCCATTTGGTGGGCCCTGACCCACAGGAAGGGCTTAACCTCGGTGTAGGGGTTGTCGCGGTCGTTGGCGTGAAAGTGTTCGGTATCCTTGCCGATAAAACCGGTGCGAATACTTTTGTAGTGCTTATCCTGTTCCTCGGCGGTGAGGCCGCCGCGCAGCTCCATGTCCCAGGGGTCCACGTTCATGGTTGGGTAGTCCTCGACGTGCTTGACGATGCGCCCGCGCTCCAGGACGAGCGTCCTGAGTCCCTTCTCGGTGAGCTCCTTTGCCGCCCACCCTCCGGAGATGCCGGAACCCACCACGATGGCGTCGTAGGTCAGTGCCTTGTCGGCATCGATGTTGTAGTTAGCCATGTGTTCTTCGATCGACGTTCAGCGGGAAAGGTAGGAATTCACGGTGTATTATTCCGGCTCTCCGGACGCGGTTTTGGGCACCCTGCTTACCGCTTAATGTCCGTCCGTCCCCCCGTTCACGGATCGGCAACCTCACCCGCCAGGCCCCTTCTTGTGCCTACTCCGGTACGATGTTTCGGAAGCCGGCCTACCTGCAGCACGACGCCCAGGCGCAGGGAGGTGTAGGTCAGATCGTGAAGCCCGAGTTGCAGGCGACCGTAGTACTGCACCAAATGGTCTTCTCTCCGGGTGCGCAGGGAAAACCGGTAGACGACGGGCCGGTCGCCGTCGTTGAGGTAGCCGATGTAGCCCCCTAGGCCGGTCCGCAGCTCTACCTTGTTAAGGCTCAGTTCGGATCCCAGACCGTACAGGAAGGCATCGTTCTGGGGGTTATGGTCCCGGTAGGTTTGCCAGACGTAAAAGCCCACCATGGCGAAGGGACGTATGCTCGCCCCCGCTGCCGCGAGGGAGTAGGTTTTGCCGACCGAAAGGTCGAAGAAGTAGCCCGGCGTATCGGTGAAGCGAGCCGCTGATAGTCGGTTGCCGGAGGCCGTGCGCAAATTGACGGCCAGGAGCACGTCGGGCAAGCGGGGGTGGTCGCGCACCAACTGAACGTGGGTACCCAAATAAACATCGCCATTGGCCACGCCCCGACCGTCGTAATCCCGGGCCCGCCGGGCATCGCGGGTTGCGGGGGTCATACGGTAGTGTTCGATCGGGACGCTGCCGATTCGCAGGCCCACGCGGTCGGAGAAGAGCGGCAGGAAAAGTCGAAGATGAAGGTTCTGGGTATCGTCGCCCCGGCTGAAGTGCCCTTCCGTGTCCAGCTGAAACTCGGCGTCCCGTCGGATCGATCCGTTACGCAGGAAGGGCACGGGCAGGGCGTTGGGGCCCATGAAGGCGGGGGACAGGATGAGGTAGTCCTGCCAGGGGGAGACGCCGTCCCAGTCATGACGATCGTTCCACCAGGCATAGTCCTGTCCCCTCGCCACTACTCCGCAGAGCAACAGCGCCCCCGCCCAGAGGAGGTAAGCGTACGGCCGCATACCCTAAAATAGGGTTTTCCGGCGGTGCCGTGGGTGCTTTGTTGGGGGGGCTACTAAAAAGTGAGTCGCTCCATGTGCACGTCGAGGGCCTGACTGTCGCCGTCGTACTCGATGATGGCCAGGTACCCTTCCTTGGCGGGTAGGACGATCGCTTTGTCCGTCGTGGTCGCAAAGTCAATTCGCTCCTGCATGATGTCCCCGTCGAGGTACACGCAGACTTGCACGCCATGGCTGGCCTCCCGTTTGTCTTCCCCCCTGCCCAACTCGTAGGTCGCGATGATCGTCCCCCGGTTGTCGTGCAGGAAATTGAAGTCGAAAATGCCGCGGGCGTTTGCGTAGTTGCCCATGAGGGCGGCCTTGGGTACGCCCAGCATAAAGCCCGAGACTCCGAAGGCGGAACCGGAAGAACTTCCCTTTTCAACGATGTCCACTTTTTCCAGGGACATGTCGGGGTACAAACTGATGAGTACCCCCGCATTGGTCTTCACGTAAATATTCATGACGCGGTAGAATTCCCCGGCCAGGATGAGTCCGCCCTCGGGAGTCACCGCCAGATCGTGAAGCATCAGGTTTCCGTACTCGCTGACCTTGCCCGACTTTTTCACGTCGAATTCCGAACGCATTACGTCCGCCACGGATATGGACTGTCCTTTTTTCAGTTTACCAGTCGCGGAAAACCGCAGGGCATGGATATTCTCGGGCGATTCGGTAAACAGGGCCGGCTTCTTACCCACGTCATATCCGTACACGACGACGTCGTCACCGGCGGCCTTGCCGCCCATGAAGCGGATCATGGGTTCTCCCTTTTCGGGCGCGTAGCTGAACAACCGCCTCCCGGTCGCCAGGTCGAAACCGACGACTTTCATGTCGTGTTTCTTCGCGGGAAACGCCGATTTGGAGAAGATCCCCATCAGCAGAAATTCGTCGTTAGAGCCCAGGTAGATGGCTCCTTCGGTATGGATCTTTTTATCCCGGCTGGACGATCTCCATCCCCGCTCCTCGGCGGCATTGGGTACCATCGTAAGCAGGTAATGTCCGCCGGAGGTAATGAACTTTTTCTTCGCGTTCAGGCCGACGTGGAGGAATCCTTCCGGGGTCGGGATCAGGGGGCGAATACCGTAGAGGTTGACCTTGATCGGGTTGTTGAAGGCCTCGTATTCCCGGGTATCGTACATGCTGTACGGGAGGGCGGTCTTCTTTACGAACTGCCCGTCGCCGTCGAGCACGATGAGCCACTTCTTTTCCTGATCGTGATTGACGACCAGTACCCCCAGGTTGGTCCCGTTATACGCGACGTCTATTACGGTGATGTCTCCGTAATCGTCCAGGTCTTGTTCGCCGATCTTGTTCAGGTCCTGGTCCATCAGCTGGATGGTATAGAAGCCCTGATCGGTACCCGTTTTGTGGTAGTTGAGCAGGTAGTATCCTACGATTTCGCCCGCCGTTTCCAGTACGCCGCTCTTGTTGAAGTAGGTCGATTCTACTTCGGCGAAGGAGGCGCGCTGGGCGGAAAGCCGGGACGTGGAGAGAAAAATGCTACAGAAAATGAAAAAAAGGATGGTGCGGGTTGTCATTCGTCTAGTGTGTTGAAATAGTGAGTGGCCTCCTCGTGCAGTCGGGCGAGTGTGCTCTCCCGGGGGAAGGCGGCGGCCCGTTCGGCGAGGTAGGCTAGGGTGAGTCGTTGGAGTTCGCTGTTGCGGATCTGGTGCAACAGCAGGAGAAGTTGGCGGGCGCCGGCGTCGTCAAAGTAACCGGTGGGGGGGATGCGGCGACCGAAGTCGTGGTCTTCGATGGATCGGTAAGTATTCAGCAGGGCCCGGCCGATGGCCTCCACGTAAAAGGGATCGTCGGGGGTAGCGGCCAGGGCGGCAACGGACATGCAGATGGCATGAGCGCTCAGGCCCCGCTCGAGGTAGCGGGTCACGATCAGCCGGCGACTCGGCTCAATCCAGTCGTGGTCGGAGGAGTCCGGCCCGGCGGCGGAATCCACGCCGATCCGAAGGCGAGCCCCGGTAATACGCTCCGCCAGGTTGGGGTGGGTGGCAAGGCTGTCTTTCTGCCAGAACATCCGTTTTTCGCCATCCTCTTCCGCGCCGCCGAACGATCCGCCGAACATTACCCGGGGGGCGGCGATCCACTTCTCCTTAAAGGGGTAGCTTTTGGTGTGCAGGGCGAGCTGGAGGGCGGAATCGGGAAGCACGAAGGGATCGTCATCGCGAAGTTTGGTCAGGGACGTGGCCGCCGCGCTAGCTTGAAAGCCAGAGCGCAGGAGGTAGGTCATGCCGAGCGAGTCGGCGGCTAGTTCGTTGCTCCGGCCGTGGCGGCTTTGTTCGTAGACCAGGTCGCGCATTTCGCTCATGACCTTGTGCCGGCCCTCGCGGCGGAGGCGGCGACGGAGTGCCCGTTCTTCCTTGCGGTCGGCGGGTTCGCGGGAGCGCTGCTGAACCAGAAAGCCGAGCTTATCCCGCAGGTGCAGCAGTTGATCGTGGGCCAGTTCGTGGCCGAAAACGGATGCCAGCTCGTCCCGGCTGCTCATACGAGTGAGGAGGCCGATGTTGACGACGAAGAGTCCGTCGCCCAGGCTGGCGGCGTTGGCCGACGGCGACCGACTGATGAATACGAGGGGTTCGAGCGCGAGCGCGTTGGCGGTGACCAGTTCAGTAAAAATGTCTTCGACAAACTGCTGCAGTGCCGGCTGAAAGAGGTAGCTGCCGTCGAGGACGGCGTCCTTCAGGTCGTCGGCCCGTTCGAGGAAAATTTCTTGAACAATATTCCTCTCCGCCGGGGGAAAAGTAGCGATGCTCCGTTCGGTAATCCGATCCAGCCTGGCGAACAGTGTAGTGGTATCCGACGGCAGGTAGGCGACCGGGAGTACCGTGTCTTGCGCCGATGCAAAGAGAGAGGCACACGAAAATATAATTAGGGTAGATAAACGACCGTAAAGGGAATGCAAGGAGGTGTGTTGTTGGGCGGCACGTCTAAGCACGTTCTTAATAAAAAATCGTGCGTCGCGCGGCGTGGCTTCTAGTGAAGTATGTAGAAACAAATATACGTAAAAGTGGTCCTCGGGGGAAGCCCGTTCGGGATAAGCGTACGACCGTTGTGTATCCTCCCCGCCAAAACTTCCCCCCTGAACTGCGTACAATGCCTTAGCTTAGGTGTTGGAAGGATGACCGCCGCGATGAGCGCGGGTCCCGGCCACCCGGAATTATTTTCGTACTCAATGGATATGCGTAGTACCCTGTTTGTTTGCTTTATTTTGATGCTTTGCTCCTGCGTCCGCGCCCAGGTACTGACCGTGAGCGAAGAGATTCCCATGCGTAACGATACCGAATACACCCTGGTGGGTAAACTGGGCGGGCAGGTGCTGCTGTTGCAGGATCGGGAGAACAAGCACCTGCTCACCGCCTACGGCCGCAGTATGAACGAGAGCTGGGAAAAAGACCTCGAACTGCGGGGCCGGAATATTCGCATGCTCGAGGCAGTAGCCGATCAGGACGGCAGTGGATTTCACCTCCTGTACCTCTTCCGCGAACGGGGCCGTAATCATTTACAACTCGACCGCTACAATCCCGCCGGCAACCTGCAGGACAGCGTGACCCTGGTGGATTTCGGCCTCTTCGTCTCCTCCCCCGAAGACGAGATCTTTCGGTCCGAGGACGAATCCAAACTCCTCATGCTTTTGGTGGAGCAACAGAGCAAGGCGCGCTACCTGGGCATCGACCTGGACAGTATGCAACTCCTCTATGACCAGGAAGTGGAGCCGGAAAAGTTCTTTTACAACGAGGACTTTCTGCAGGCCGAGATCAGCAATCGCGGCGATATGTACTTCGTGGTGGAACGCGACAACTTCAAAAGCAAGCGCAAGGAACACCGCTATGAGGTGTACACCCACCGGGCCAACGGCGGGCAAACCGGTATGATCGACGTTAACCTGGGGGATAGCCTGACTTACGACGTCTTTTTCCGCTACGACAATATGAACCGGCGACTGACGGCCGGGGGGCTGTACTCCACGAAGGACTTCGTGCGGGCCGAGGGATACTTTTACGTGTGGATCAATCCCGATAACCCCCGCGACCTGCTGCGCCCCCACTTTCAGCGGTTTCCCCTGAATCTGGTCAAGAACGTGGAGGGAAAGAAATACAGTAAGCGCAACCCCGGCATCAATGACCTCACCGTGCGCGATGCCGTATTGCGCCGTGACGGGGGTATGGTCATGATCACCGAGCGCGACCGGCGGCTGCAGCGGCGGGGCGGCGCTACCCAAAATCAACTGCTGAACACCTACGGCGGTCGTCCTTTGGTTGATTACCACTTCGACGAGATCGTCGTGTTTGCCGTAAATCCCGACGGCACGCCCCACTGGAGCAATATTATGCACAAGAAGCAGTACAGTCAGGACGATAACGGGGTGTATTCCAGCTTCTTTCTGTTAGAAAGCCCGAGCCGGCTGCGCTTTCTCTTCAACGACGAAATTCGTTTCGAGAACACGGTTAGCGAGTACGTGCTGAACGGGCGCGGGGAATTCGACCGCAATAGCCTGTTCCATACCCGCGACCTCGATCTGCGGCTCCGGTTCCGCGACGGCGTACAGGTTGCCAGTAACGAACTCGTACTACCCAGCGAGCACCGCAACCGCTTACGACTGGTGAAGATGACCTACGACGCCCGATGAAGGCCCTCCTTTCCTTGCTGTGCCTCCTTATTTTCGGATGTAGCCCCCGGCTTGCCGAAGGCGTCCACTTGCTAAAGGTCGACGAACCCGTGCATCTACTGAGCGGCGAGTCGGCGAAAACCCGGAAAAAATCTCTGGAGCTGATCACCTTCGTGGAAGTATTGGAGGATAGTCGCTGTCCCACCGGTGTGCAGTGCATACAGGCGGGCCGGGCGGTCGTCGGACTCAGGGTGCTTCGTAACGGTATCCTTGAAAATCAGTCGGTCACGATCGACGGTGAGGGACTGATGGTCACGGATGGGGGTACCTTACGGCTTGTCGGTCTCGAACCCTATCCTGATGCCGCCGTTGAGGAACCTGAGCCGTATCGATTGGTCGTACGTTTAATGGCGGACGAACGGGAGCGGTAGCCGGAGCCGGGCGGCAGCGAATGGTGTATGGCGCATCCGTAAATGGTAAATTGTAAATCCCTATGTTCTTTCCCACCGGCGACGACCAGGTCCGCGGCGGTCACCGCCCCCACTTTTCCTACGGCCTCATCGCCCTGAACGTGTTGATATTTGCCTACCAGTACAGTCTGGGACCGGAGGCGGGACAGGAATTCGTGTACCAGTGGGGCACGATCCCGGAGCGCATTCAGTCGGGAAGCGGCTACGCTACCCTGATCACGAGTATGTTCCTGCACGGCGGTTGGTTGCACCTGCTGGGCAATATGCTGTACCTGTGGATCTTTTCCGATAACATCGAAGCGACGATCGGCAACGTGAAGTTCATCGCGTTTTACCTGCTGGGCGGGCTGGCGGCCGGTCTGTGCCACATCTACTTCAACAGCGGCAGTCCGGTACCGGCGGTGGGGGCCAGCGGGGCACTGTCGGCGGTAATGGGGGCCTATATCGTGCTGTTTCCCCGGTCGAACGTGCGTGGGTACTTCTTTTTCTTCCGGATCACGGTGCCGGCTTTCGTGTTTCTGGGCTTCTGGTTTTATCAGCAGTCCTCGGCCGGCTTCGCCAGTCTGCAGGATAGCGCCGGGACGGGCATTGCCTGGTGGGCTCACATCGGTGGCTTCGTATTCGGAGTGCTGGCGGGATTTTACTTCCGGGCCACCCACTACATTCCGCGCCATTCCGATGGCTACGCATCGGGGGATGACATCACCTTTTAGTACGAGGCGGTCTCCGACCGCGCAGTACGAGGCGGCCTCCGGCCGCGCTGGATGGACGGAAGGCAACTTCCGAAAAGCGAGAAGCGTTCCTAAATCACAAGCGGTAAAGATGGCTAAACGGCTGAAAAAGAGCGTAAAGACTGACAATGCTGCGGAAGATAACGGACCAAAAATCTCCGAGCACGAATTGAGAAACCTTGTTCGTACTATCGTCAGAGAAGAATTAACTCAGTTACAATCGCAGCTGCTTAGGTCACAAGATCAATCATTTACCGAGGGTCAATCCGTTGATCGTTTGGCGGAGCATATCTTCGAGAAGTACGATGATTTATTTAAGAACTTGGCCTAATGCATTATCTATCTTTTGATATGCTTTTGCATTGCTATAGATTGACCGTGCGACGGCCCAGCGCCCAATTTGTTCCGCCGGATAACTTCCTTAACCGTAAAGCACTGGAATATCCGGTGGAGACGATTAACCGTACGGCAGCATTATGACTCCTCACCGTTTCCCAGTCATTCACTAACTTTAGTTCAGTACCAACTGGTCTGCCATGCCCACCGCCCACCTCACCCGCGAAGAACTCAAATCCGCCATGCGCGCCCTCCTCATCCGGGAGCCCGAACTCTTCTTCGAGGTGGTCCAGGAGCTCCGCGAGGAGGTAGAGGAGGTGCCCCCCGCCGAACACGCCACCGAGCAGGAAAAGCTCCGCGCCATGATCGAGGAAGAATTCATGCAACTGGGGGAGGTGTTCCGGGGATTCGCCTAGCTGCTAGGACGGGCGACCTAGTTCGACCAGTTCTCCGACGATCATCGCGGTCGCACCCCATACGGCTTCCCCGGCCACGATCCAGTGGGGGACTTCCTTCAGGATCATACCGTTGAAGAGTCGCTTATCGTGGTAGGCAACGGCATCGTCGACAAAAAAGCCGGTCAGGGGAAGCTCCAGCGTCCGTTCGACCTCACTGGCCTGCAGCACGAAACGGGGACGGTCGGGGAGGTAGCCGACGAAGGGATTGACCAGGTAGTTGCTGACGGGGATGTACAGTGGAGTCAGTTCGCCCACCAGCTCAACCGCGGCGGAATCGATCCCGACTTCCTCCTCCGCTTCCCGCAGCGCCGTCGCGGCGGGGTCCGCGTCGTGGGCGTCGGCCGCGCCGCCGGGGAATGAGATCTGTCCGCCGTGGCGATCGCCGGGCGGGCTGGTGCGCTGAATGAAGAGGAGCTTCAGTTCGCCGTCGCTGGGATAGATGAGTGCCAGGACGGAGGCGGCGCGGGCGGTTTCGGGGGCCTCGGTATGGTGTTGGCGTAGCGCGTGACCCATTATTTCCTGGGCCCGGTAGCCGGGAAGCTCACCGGTGGCCAGACGCCGGCGGATGCGATCGAAGTATTCGGTACCCGCGGGGGCGGTGGGCATCTACGGTTTGTTCGACTTCTTGAGGTAGTTTTCCAGGGCCATGCCCATGCTCGGTACCCGGGGCGGGTCGGGGGCAATATTGACCGTGAGCCCGTGACGCTCCACGGCGGCGGTGGTCTTACGGCCGGCTACGGCCAGGCGGGTGTCCCGCTGTTTGAAGTCGGGAAAGTTCTCGTACAGCGAGTCGATGCCGAGGGGGCTGTAGAAGATGATGATGTCGTAAAATACGCTGCCGAGGTCGCTCAGGTCGGCGGATAGCGTACGGTACATAAGGGCGGGCGTCCAGTCGAAGTTGTTCTCGTCGAGGTACTGCGCCACGAATTCGGAGCCGAGATTGCCGGTCGGCAACAAGAATTTTTCCTTGCTGCGGTGCTTCTTGAGGGTGGGGGCCAGATCCTGTATGGTCCGCTGGCCGTAGAATACCTTACGCTTACGGTATACGATGAACTTCTGCAGGTAGTTGGCGATGGCCTCGGTCATGCAGTAGTACTTCGTATCCTGGCTCATCTCAATGCGCAGGGCCTTGCAGAGCCGGAAGAAGTGTTCGATGGCCAGTTTGGAGGTGAAGATCACGGCGGTGAACTCGTCCGGGCGCACGCGCTCCTTGCGGAACTCCTTTTCTGAAAGGCCTTTGACCTCGATGAAGGGCCGCCAGTCGATCTGTAGGCCGTACTTTTCCTCCAACTTGGCGAAAGGACTCCGCTCGGGTTCTGGCTGGGAGACCAGGATAGTACGTACGGGTTTGTAACCTTCCTGTGGGGATTGACTTTCAGCCGCCATAGGTGTCAATTGTAATCAGTGAGTCTTTTAGGGATCCTCCACTCAAATCAGTGTGTTGTTCAAATAGTGGTAAACCAGGAGCAGAGGGGCAATTTCGATGGTGCAAATATATAACAAAAAATGCAGCGGTCTGCTCCCTACGTATTGGTTAGCAATGAACAGACCGCGGAGCAAATGCAGGAGGTAGACCAGTACCAGAATCCCCAGCCCCCCGTAAAGAAAGTACGGACGCCACGGTACGGGGGCGTAGCTGATGAGCAGATTGACCGGCACCAGCAACAAACCGGTCAGGATGGAAAACACCATAAGGGCAAAGGCGTAACGGCTTAATTCCTTACGTAGAGGATATATCCGGCCGAGCAAGAGCAACACCACGAACTTGAGGCCGACGGCCGCGGCTACGATCAGGCTATAGGTCAGCCAACTTCCCCAAATGCCCAGGCCGAGGTCCACGGAATACTCCGCCGCAAAAAGGTACAGATAGAAGCCAGCCGACAATAAGAAGAAGCCGTAACACAACCATAGGGCCCCGACCTGCCCTCCGGACCGCCTCCGGTACAGCTGGGTCATGATGCTGTCGTTGAAGATGGCCGCTACGCACTGTCGCAGCAATCCGCGGAAGAGCACGTACAGGCTGGCCATCGTAAGCAGTAACAGCAGGTGGATGAAAATCACCCCGCCCCCGCCGGGAGGAGCTTCCCGCGCGGGAGGCTGTACCGCTGCCGGTGGCCGGGTCCGCTCCGCCGCCGCCCCGGCCGCTCCCCGCCGCACGTCGAACGGGTTGACCGCACTATCCCGTGCGGGTAACTGTGCCGCCGCCGCCACCCGGTCCGTGCGATCGAAGGGATTGCTTCCCGACTGCCCCCACGCGCCGGTGGAAGCCATTACGATCAGCCACAATGTGAGGAGGAGGTAGCGCAAAGCAGAAGGGTATCGGACGACAAAGGTAAGGCCCCGTCACGCGAGCGATCAGGCCAGCAGCTGGTACACGACCATGGCGCCTACGTAGGCGATGACCGTCATGAAGGTGAACTGCACGATCGGCCACTTCCAGCTGTTGGTCTCCCGCTTGGTGACGGCCAGCGTAGACATGCACATCATAGCAAAAACGTAGAAGATGAGCAAGCTCCAGGACGTGGCCCGGTTGTAGACCGGCTCGCCCGTTACCGGGTTACGCTCCTCCGCCATCCGTTCCCGGATGCGAAACTCGTCGTCGGAACTGCCCACGCTGTAGATGGTGGCCATCGTACCCACGAACACCTCCCGGGCGGCGAAACTCGTGAGCAAGGCAATGCCAATCTTCCAGTCGTAGCCCAGCGGGCGGATGACGGGCTCGATGAACTTGCCGAGGTGGCCGGCGTAGCTGGCCTCCAGGCGCTCGGAGGCCAGCAGGTCGGCTGCTTGTTCCTCCGATAGCTCCCGCGCCCCAGCCTGCTCCATAACCTGCGCTTCGGCGGCCGCCATATCGTCCGACGGCCCGTAAGTAGACGCTGCCCACAGAACGATGCTGATGAGCAGGATGATCTTACCGGCCTCGAGCACGAAGGTTTTCGACTTTTGCCACACGGTGGTGGTCACGTTGCGCCAGACCGGCGTGCGGTAGTCCGGCAGTTCGAGCATGAGAAAGCTGCGGTCGGGGGTACGCAACAGATACTTGAAGGCCAGGGCCGACAGCATGGCCCCCGCGATGCCGAGAAAATACAGTCCGGCAAAGGCAAGTCCCTGTAATCCGACCCAGCCGTTGAGGTAGGTCACCTGCGGTACGGCAAAGGATATGAGGATGACGTATACCGGAATACGGGCCGAACAGGAGGTCAGCGGCGTGACCAGGATCGTGAGCAGCCGCTCCTTCCAGTTGGCGATCGTGCGGGTGCTCATAATGGCCGGAATGGCGCAGGCGTGCCCGCTGATCAGGGCCACTACCGAACGGCCGTTCAGTCCGAAGTGCTGCATCAGGCTATCGAACATGTAGGCGGCCCGGGCCAGGTATCCGACCTCCTCCAAAATAGCGATGAAGAAGAAGAGAATGGCGATCTGGGGTACGAAAACGAGTACGCCGCCCAGCCCGGCGATGATGCCGTCGACCAGCAGATCGGTAAACCAGCCCGCGGAAAGGGTAGCGCGGATCGTTTCCCCCAGGGTGCCGAAGGTGAGCTCGATGAGGTCCATCGGTACGCTCGCCCAGGCGAAGAGGGCCTGGAAGAGGAGGAGCATGAGGACGATGAAGATGACCGGCCCGAAAACGGGGTGGGTGACGATATTGTCGATCCGGTCACTGTGGGAAGCCGTATCGCCGGCGTGACGCACGCTCGACTTTACGATGGGTTCGAAGGTGTTGTAGCGGTCCATCGTCTCCTCGACCTGAGCGCGCAGACTGTGAAAGCCGTGACGTACGCGGGCGGTCTGGACCTTATGGCGGGTCGGCTCGGGAATGTGCTTGAGCCAGGGAGCGTGGTGGGTGAGCAGGAGGGCGTGGTAGTCGTTGCGTGCGGGCAGTTCCCGGCGGAGTTCGCCGAGTACGTCGCGCGCGCTGGCACCCGGCTCGTAGAAGGGCAGCCGCGGGCGGAAGGCATCCGGTGCCCGCAGAAGATCGGTGATGGCGGTCTTCAGTTCGGTGATGCCGCGGTGCTCGCGGCTGCTGACCGGCAATACGGGCACGCCGAGTTCCTTACTGAGGCGGGGAATGTCGACGGTGAGTCCGTTGTTTTCCATCAGGTCGGCCATGTTCAGCACCAAGATCATGGGGAGGTCCAGGTCGCGCAGCTGGGTGAACAACAGAAGGTGCTTGTCGAGTTTGGTGATGTCGGCGACGTAGACGATGGCATCGGGGAAGAGATCGCCGGCGGGGTTGGTGAGTTCCTGTACGACGAGGCGCTCGTCGAGACTGGTGGGGTAGCAACTGTAGGCGCCGGGAAAATCGACCAGCTCGACCGTTGGCAGACCGGGCAGCCGGAGCATGCCGGCCTTTTTCTCCACGGTCACGCCGGGAAAGTTGCCGATCCGCTGGCGCAGACCGGTGAGCACGTTGAAAAGGGAGGATTTTCCGCTATTTGGGTTGCCGACCAACCCGACGACGGGAGTGGCCTTTATTTGACCATTATGCATGCCAACTCTTTCTTGCGCAACGCCAGACACTGCCGGTCGATCTTCACGTACCAGCTTCCCCCGAAGGGCGACTTGCGCACTACCCGAAGACGGGAACCGGGGCGTACGCCGATATCCAATAACTTACCCGCCAACTGCTCGTTCGTAAATCGCTCGATGGTACCCGACTGGCCGGGCGAGAACAGCGAAGCGGCGGCGGGGAGCGAAAAGGGCATGAGCGTTGGGTTGGTCAGTAGGTTCGGGGCAAAGATACGTAATCGATCACTGTCTATACCCAGTCTAAATAAATTTGTTTCCCCGTGACCCCTCCGGAAACGGTAAGAAGCGATGTGCCCCGGGTACCGTAGTTTTACCGCAAACTTAAAACCATGAAAAACATATCTTTCCTTGCCCTGGCCACCCTCTTACTGGCCGGCTGCTCCCCCAAGATCGCCCCGGTCGTGGGAGAAGACGGTACCGACTGGAACGCCCGTGCCGCCGAGTACCGCGAGAACCCCGCCGCCCTGCGCGATTTGGTCGAGGATTGCGACCGTCGGCAGGAAGAAGTGGTGACGCTGCGCCAGCAGCTTACCGGCTTCGAAAGCCAGCGCGGCGAAATGCAAAACCAGCTCTCCACCGCCGAAGCCTCCGCCGAACAGGCCTACCAGGAGATTCAGGATTTACGCCAGCAGCTCGCCACCCTGGAAGCCGCCCGCCAGCCCGACGAGATGATCACCGACCAGCCCGCTACCCAGGTGAAGGGTGTAGTATTTCAGGTACAGCTCGGCGCCTACGCCCAGCAGCAGAATAAGGTAAACTCCGACATGGCCACCGGCGATGCCCTCGACCTTACCGATCAGAACGGCATGCAGAAGGTGGTCGTAAGCCGCTTCCGCACTTACCAGAATGCGGCCAACCTGCGCGATCGCCTGAAGAAGATGGGCGTAAAGGATGCCTTCGTCGTGGCCATGAACGACGGCCAGCGGATCGACGTGCAGGAAGCCATTCGCATGAGCGGCCAGAACTGATCACCGGTGCGGGAGACCGACTTCATCGAGCGCAACCGGGAGAAGTGGAAACGGTACGAGGAAACCCTCGACCAATCCGACCCGGATCCGGAATTGCTCGCGCAACTCTACGTGCACACCACCGATGATCTGTCGATCTCCCGCACTTTCTACCCCAACCGCTCCGTGCGGGTCTACCTCAACGGGCTGGCCCGGCGCACCTATCTGCACCTCTACCGGGGGCGCCGCGGGGAGGCGGGCCGCTTTGTAACCTTCTGGACGACCGAGCTGCCCCTCACCGTTCACGCCAGCCGCCGCCCCCTGCTGGTAGCCCTGGCGGTCTTCGTGCTCGCCATGCTGATCGGCATCCTGAGTTACCGCATCGACCCCGACTTCGCGGAGATGATCCTCGGAGCCGACTACGTTCGCATGACCGAGGCAAACATCGCCCAGGGAGACCCCATGGCCGTGTACGCGGGCCGCGATGAATTCGGCATGGCGCTCCACATCACCCTCAACAACCTTTCCGTCGCCCTGCTCACCTTCGTGGCCGGGGCGTTTTTTTGCGTGGGCACCATCGTGCTGCTCGTGCGCAACGGCGTACTGCTGGGGGTATTTCAGTACTTCTTTTACGCCAACGGAGACTACGGAGGGTCCGAAGTCACTACGGCGACGACCACTTGGCTCTTCCGTGGGCTCAGTTGGTTGCTTACCGCCGGCGGCGGCGGACTGGAGCACGTATTATCGACCCTCCGCTACCTCGGTACCGGCACCGGGGTCTTTCGCGAAAGCCTGCTTACCATCTGGATCCACGGCACGCTGGAGATCAGCAGCATCGTCCTGGCCGGGGGCGCGGGGCTCACGCTGGGCAGCGGACTCCTGTTCCCCGGTACCCGTACCCGCTTGCAGGCCTTCCGGCGATCCGCCCGTGCCGGACTCAAGATCATGCTGGGTACGGTGCCTCTCTTCGTCGTGGCGGGATTCCTGGAGGGATACGTCACCCGACAAACGGACCTCCCGGATCCTCTGCGCTTCGCCATCATTCTTTGTTGTCTGCTGTTCGTCGGTTGGTACTACCTCGTGCTTCCCCCCGCCGTGGCGCGGCGTGCCCCCCGTGCCCGCGCGGACCGTCAGGATCCCCTGGATACGGTCCCCGGGGAACGCCACTTTCAGCGGATCCGCTCCGTAGGGGAGCAACTTTCCCTCACCTTTTCCGTGCTGCGCAGCCAAGCCGGTCGCTTACTGGGGGGTGCCGCCGCGCTGTCACTGGTCTACTGCTTGTTATCCTTCGCTTTCGGGGGGGCGGCCGAATTTCGTTACCGGTTCGTTGCTTATCCCTTCGGCGATCTCGAGAACTTCTACGAGCTGCTGGCTTCCTTCGGCCGGGGGCGGGCGCTTTCCTTCGCGGTACTGGTCACCCTCGGGTTTTATGCGACCTTCCGCCTGGCGTTGAGCATGCTCTTCCGTACTACGGACCTGACGCCGAAGCCCCGCTCGCGACGCCGGGAACTGCGTTTACTGGCCGTGTGTGGATTGCTGACGCTGAGCATGAGCTTCGGGGGTGCCGCCGCGGCCCTTATCGTCTTTCTGACCTTCCCCTTCCTCCTGTCGCTGGGCGTGAGCGCTTACCTGGGCGGATCGTCTCCGGGGCAGGTCTTTCGCATGGTGTACACCAATCTATCGGCCAGCTACGGGCTCTGTGTCCTGGTGCTGCTGATCGCCTTTCCCCTGACGTTCCTGGTCGACACCGTGATCGGAGCATTCCTATTCACCTTTCTGGACTGGGTTATTTATACGGACGTCACGACCATCGATGGCCGCAACGTGATGTTGCAAGCCTTCTGCTACTATTTTCTCCTCGTGCTGGTGAGTTGTACGTGGATCGTGGCCCTTGCGTTTTCGCTGGGCACCCTACGGGAAATCGAAACGGCCACGGAACTGAAAAAGGCCATCGCGGGCGTAGGGGGGAAGCGGCGCCTGCGGGGCGTGGAACGGGAATAGGGCGGGTGCGCGGGAGCCGGTAAACACCGGACTAAGCAAAGCACGCTTGGCATTTAACTGCGACCACGATGGCTAACCGGATCTGTTCTACCGTTATCACGGAGCGAGCACCTATGCCCCGGCCGACAGTATGTACTTCGTGTCGCTAATCCTCCAAGACGACCATAGACTGATCAAAGATTAATGGTCGTTGGGCCCCGTTAGACCGCTCGCTGACCGCGTTCGAAGCGAACGACCTCGATATCCTCGACGTGGCGCTCGAACCAAATGAGGGGGGCGGGATTCTTGTCGCCCGTACTCGTATCGCACTTGAAGAAGAGGTAATACAATTGCCAGTAGTCGCCGACCCGTTCCCTTAGCTGTTCCAGACGGGATTCCGCCTCCGACACCTTACCGTAGAGGTGAGACAGTCGCCAGCAGTAATAGGCCTCGTCGTGCAGTTCCACGACGTTCAGCAGGAGAGGGTCGTCTACGTAGCGGGCCAGAAAGTTGCGGGCATAAACGGAATGGTGCTTCGACCAATCGCGTGGGTTGCCGCGGTGTTCGACGTGCTTGAAGGTATCGTGAACGAAGGATACGATGCGCAACTTGCGGCGGGTATCGGGGCAGACGGGCAGGGCGTCGATGTTCCGGTTGATCTCGATGATGTGCCGCCAGATGGTCCCCTCCGGATGTCCGTAGCGGGGTACGCCCCAGACCAGGCCACGGCGAAACTCCTCATCCTGCAGGAAGCGGGCTTCAAGGGGCGTTTCGGGGTCGAGCAGGTCGGTAAGTTGCTGGGTGGTCAATGGAATAGGGCGGGCTGCGGGGTGTTAACGTCCGTGAAAATAGCTTAGTTGCCCTAAAGTCGGCGAACAGCTAACCAAATGCCGGGTATCTTCTGTTTCCTTAGCGATGAAATTCCGCTACCTGTTTCTTGCTTCCCTTGCCGGCGGCCTGGTCGCGGCCCTGGCCGTAGTGTGGGCAACGGACCGGGACGCCGCCCGCGTCACCACCCTGACGTCCGCCCCCCGCACGCCCCTGTACTGGTCGGAGGTCACTCCCGCGACCGCGCCGCTGGCTGATCTTCCCGTAGCTGCCCTGGACCTGCGCCCCGCCGCCCGTCGGGCCACCCCGGCCGTCGTGCACGTGGATGCTCGGGTGGTAGGACGGGACCGGGCCACCGTCAAGGCGCTCTTCGGACGGGAAGAATCGTCGGGTACGCTCGGCGGCGAGGGGTCCGGAGTCATTTATTCTCCCAACGGCTACATCATCACGAACTACCACGTGGTCCAGGCCGCGGACCGCATCACGGTGACGACGTCCGACCGTCGTCGGTACGCCGCCGAGATCGTGGGTACCGAACCGAAGAGCGATCTGGCCGTGCTCAAGGTGGAGGCCTCTGACTTGCCCTACCTAGAATTGGCGGATTCCGATACCGCTGAGCCCGGACAGTGGGTGCTCGCGGTGGGAAGTCCGCTTGGACTCACCAGTACCGTGACGGCGGGTATCGTCAGCGCCAAGGGGCGGAGCCTGAGCATACTGCGCGAACCCGACGCGATCGAAAGTTTTATCCAGACGGACGCGGCCGTCAATCCGGGCAACAGCGGTGGCCCGCTCGTCGACGCCGAGGGTCGTTTGCTGGGGATCAACACCGCGATCGCCTCCCGCACCGGACGCTTTCAGGGGTACAGTTTCGCGATTCCGATCAACCTGGTCCGCCGGATCGCCGACGACATCATAACTTACGGGCGCTATCGCCGCGCGTTGCTGGGAGTCGAAATCTCCACGCTGACCGTGAGCGACATCGACCGACTCGATCTGCGGGACCGCAGTGAAGGGGTGATCGTAGACGCGGTGATGCCCGGGGGCGCGGCGGCCGTCGGCGGGTTGCTGGCGGACGACCTGATCGTTGCCGTTGATGGTCGCGGCATTCGGGATCTTCCGGAGCTGACGGAAATCATCGGACGGGCCCGCCCGGGCGATCGGCTCCTGCTCACGGTGGTGCGGGAGAATAAACTCCTCGAATTGGGCATTAACCTTCAGCCTGCGGGCCAATAAATTCAATCCATGCGTCTGAAGAGCGAAAACCTGGTCAAGAAATACGGCAGCCGAACGGTGGTCAAGGGGGTCAGTATTCACGTCGATCGGGGAGACATCGTCGGCCTACTCGGTCCGAACGGGGCCGGCAAGACGACCACCTTCTATATGACCGTCGGCTTCATCAAGCCCAACCAGGGCCGCGTCTACCTCAACGACGACGACATCACCAACCTGCCCATGTACAAGCGGGCACAGCGCGGCATCGGGTACCTGCCCCAGGAACCCTCCGTATTCCGCAAGCTGAGCGTGGAGGACAACATCTCGGCCGTGCTGGAGATGACGAAACTCAACAAGTACGAACGCGCCGAAAAGCTGGAGAGCCTGCTCGACGAATTCAGTCTGCATAAGGTCCGAAAGAGCCACGGCGACACCCTCAGCGGGGGCGAGCGCCGGCGTACCGAGATCGCCCGTGCCCTGGCAACCGACCCGAGTTTCATCCTGCTGGACGAGCCCTTCGCCGGCATCGATCCCATCGCCGTGGAGGACATTCAGTACATCGTCGCCAAACTGAAGACCAAGAACATCGGCATTCTGATCACCGACCACAACGTGCAGGAAACCCTGAGCATCACGGACCGGGCTTACCTCATGTTCGAGGGGAACATCCTGAAGGCAGGTACCGCTGAAGAACTAGCTGCCGACGAGATGGTCCGTAAGGTCTACCTGGGGAAAAATTTCGTGCTGCGCCGCAAGGTCATGGACGTCTAAATTTTAAATTGAAAATTGGCAATTTAAAATTGTCACCCCAGCATTCCCCCGTCGGCCACGATCACGCTGCCCGTTACGTAGCTGGCGGCATCACTGGCGAGGTAAACGGCCAGACCGGCTATCTCGTCGGGGGTCGCCATGCGGTTCAGGGGGATGGCATTTTTCCACTGCGCCTCCGCGCGTTCGTCTTCCCAGAGGGCCCGGCTGAGTTTGGTCTTGACCAGTCCGGGACAGATGACGTTGACGCGAATGTTGTCCCGGGCCCACTCCGTCGCCTGACTCTTGCCGAGCATGATGATGCCGGCCTTGGAGATGTTGTACGCCGCAAAATTGGCGTTGGCGTGCAGGCCCTCGATGGAACTGATGTGAATCACCGATCCCCGGCCCGACGCCCGTAGGTGGGGTAGGGCCAGGTTACTGAGTTCGAGGGCGGCGGTGAGGTTAACGTCGAGGGTTTTCTCGTAAGCGGCGGCGGTAAGGTTTTCCACGGGACCGAAGTAGGGATTGGTCGCCGCGTTGTTGACCAAAATATCGATACGCCCATAGGCGGCCAGCGTGCGATCGATCAGTTCCCGGCGGGCGGCGGGGTCGCCGACGTGGCAGGCTATCCCCGTGGCTTCCAGGCCGTCCGCACGGTACCGCGCGACCACTTCATCGACGGCTTCCTGACTCCGGGAACTCACGATGACGCGGGCACCGAATTCGGCCAGTCCGCGGGCCATGGCCTCCCCGATCCCCTTGGAGGATCCGGTGACGATGGCGACGCGGCCGGTCAGGTCGAAGCGGGAGCGGATTCGAGATTCCACGTCGGCCTAATGGTCGTGGTCGCCGTCGCCGTCCATGTGCTCGTGCATTTCCTGATTCAGAATGCGCTCGGCATTGGCCAGACTGGCTTTAATGTTGGTTTCGATCTGGGCGATGTCGGCGGTTTCGGTCTTGATGTGCTCCATCATCTTGTCGCCGTCCATCTCGGCCCGGATCTCGTCGAGGGGGCGGATGCGGTTCATCCAGTTCATCATCCCGTCGTTAGCGTCTTCGAGTTGCTCGTTGGCGGCGATGAGGAGCTCGCGGTATTCCTCGCTGATGCCGCCGGCGGCTAGCTGTTCGGTAATGGTGCGCTGTGCCTGATTGATCTTGCCGATCATGGGCATCACCCGGTCGTGGCCGTCCATCATGGACTGGTAGGCTGCTTCCTGAGCAGCCAGGTTAGCGTCCTTGGAGGCTTGTTCGGCGGCGTTATCGCTGCTTCCACAGGCGGTCAGGAGGAGGATAAGGAACAGAGAAGTAAAGATCTTCATGGGGTAGATTTACGGTAAAGGTAGGTTGCCCGCGGACGAGCCACTATTCGGGCGGGTACGCGGGTGCAATGATAGGCGGGTAAAGCGACCAACGTCACCCGATCGACGGTGCTACAGCCAGGCGAAGCGGTAGCTCAGTACGGGAATCAGGCCGAGAGCGGCCCTTTCGTTGGGGCGCCCTAGTTCTACATCGTAATAGATCGCGGCGGTGTTGGAAATTCCCGCTACGTTTTGCAGATCGAGGGCCAAAGTGGCGGTGGTCCGGTCCTTTCGTACGGTTCGGTACAACCGCAGATCGGGGCGGAAGTAGGTGCCGTTGGAGTTCACGAAGCCCTGGCGGTAATCGGGGGCCGCGAAGTAGGCGTTCACGTTGCCGGCGTAGGCATTGGTAATGATGCCGGTCCGTTCGCCGCCGTACGCGATCAGGGCCAGGTTCATGCCGTAGGTCCGCTCCCGTTCCCGCCGGTCGGTACCGGTCCATTCCCGGCCGAGGACGAGCTTTACGGCATAGTCGCTGCTGTACCGGTCTTTAGTCCACTCGTCGTCGGCCTGTTGCGTTTCCGCCCGGTACACCGAAGTGCTGCCGCGGTAATACCAGCCCTCCTGCCGCCGGCCGCCGCCGACTTCGAGTTCCAGTCCGTACCGGCGGGTCGCGGTGCGTTCGGTAAAGGCAAAGGAGGGGTCGAATTCGAGAAAGTTATTGGCGCTAAGCAGAAATCCCTGCACGCTGGCGGCGTAATCTTCCGGCGTGTACTGAAAATAGGTGGACAGCAGGGCATTGATGGGGCCGATACTGCGTCCGTAGGCCAGGCTCAGTTGATGGTTGACCGGAATGAAGTCCCGGACCGAGGTGCGACTGAGCAACAGGCCCGCGTAGGGAGTCTGGCTCACCCGTTCGGCAACGGCCACGATCCGTTGGCCGTTCCAGCGCCGCCGGAAGCGGAGGCGGGGTTCGGCGATCCAGGCCTGCACCAGCCGCGGCTCGTCGTACCGCGCAACGCGTAGGCTGACGTCCAGATCATTTTCGCCGAACAAGTAAGAAAAGGACAGGTAAGGGGCGAAGCTGGTAACCGCGGGTACAAGGGTCCGACTGTTCGTTAAGGTGTCGCGGTCGTAAAAGTTGAGGACCTGTTCGTAGCGGTCGGCGAGAATCTCCACGCCCCCCCTGGCCACAAGATTGGCCGTGAGCGGATTCTCGACTTGGAGTTGCGCGCTGATCCGGTTAAGTTCCGATCGCTGGTAGTTGATCCACCCGCCGCCCCGGGTGAACTGTTGGAGTCGCTGGGCGGCGGTCCGGGAGTAAGCTACGCCCGTACTCAGCTCGCCGAACGACAGACGTGTCCGGTAGGTGCCGCCCGCTATGGCGATGTCGTTGGTATAGTCGATGTCGAAGAGGTCCTTTTGTTCCGTCACGGGCTCCTCCGGGTCGGGGGTAAAGGTGTTGGTGCTCGTGCCTAGAATAGCGAAAAAGCTGACCTCCCCGTCGGGGAGTTCCCGGTGGAGGTGAAGGTTGAGGTCCGAAAACCCGATCGCTTCACCCCCGAAGTCGACTCCCGCCTTCGCCAGCAGGCCCGTGAAACTGTACCGGCCGTTGACGAGGTAGCTGGTGCGGCCGTCGCTTCCCAGCGGGCCCTCGGTAGCTGCATCAAAGCCGATGAAGCCGGCCTGTACCTGGTGCTGTCGGCGTTCCGTATTGCCGGGACGTAGCCGGAGGTCGAAGGTGCCGCCGGTGGCGTAACCGTAGCGGGCGGGCAGGCCGGCGGTGAGGAATGCGGAATTGTCGAGGACCTGCGCGCTGAGGGCGTTGACGCCCCCGCCGCCGAGGGTAGGGTAGTCGTAAAACGTGCCGGCGTTGGAGGTATGGTTGGGGTTGGCGATGGCCAGTCCGTTAAGGCGCCAGAGGTTGGCATTGGGGCTATTGCCCCGCACGCTGAGGTGGTTGGCCTGATCGTTGGTTTGGACGGTGCCGGGCAGCAACGCGATCAGGCGGGCGGGGTCGTAGAAAGTAGCCGGGAGCCGGCGAACCTCCTCGATCGTAAAGGCCTGAGCCAGGGGGCTCACTTGTCGGTAGCTGGCCCGTACCTCGGCACCGGGCAGGTCGATACCCCCGAAACTCAGACTATCCTGAGCGGGAAGCAGGAGGGTAGCGAATAGGAGAGCGCTGAGGAGCAGTAGTCGGGTCATGTCGGGGGGAGTGGGATCGGTAAAATTACCAAATCTTCCGCCGCCTACTTGCAGGATTCAGGAGCGCGAATGTATATTTGCGGTCCCTTAAAGGAAAGGGCGGTTAGCTCAGTTGGTTCAGAGCACCTCGTTTACACCGAGGGGGTCGGGGGTTCGAGCCCCTCACTGCCCACTTTTACTTGCGCTGCCGCCGGCAGCGTTTAAAAAGCCCCATCGGTACCGATCGGGCTTTTTTTGTTTGGAGAATGGTCGCAGGGGGCACAGCCGCCCTGCGACGGAAGGACGACGCCCTCCGGGGTCGGTAAGTCTGACTACTGACGTAGAAACTTGTAAATGATATGCGACGGAAGGACGACGCCCTCCGGGGTCGGTCTATTCTTTAACCCAGAGGTCTACGGCTTCGAACGCCTCCCCATCGAATAAGCCGAGGTCGCTAAGTTTCAGTTTGGGGATGACTAGCAGGGCGAGGAAGGATAGGGTCATGAAGGGAGCCTGCAGGCCGCAGCGAAGCTTGCGACGTACGAAGCCACTGATCTCGCCGTAGCGGGCGGCTACACGCGGACCGGTATCCAGGCTCATGATGCCGGCGACGGGCAGGGGGAGCACTTCCAGGTACTCATCCCGACCGGCGGCAATGCCCCCCCGTTCGGTAATGATGGCATTGACCATACGGCAGATGGCATCGTCGTCGACTCCCACGACAACGATATTATGACTGTCGTGGGCCACGCTACTGGCAATGGCCCCCCGTTGGAGTTTCATGCCGGTGACGAAGCCGACGGCCGGCGGGGCATCCGCGTAGCGATTGACGACGGCGATCTTCAGCAGATCGCGCTCCGGAGCGGAGACGGGCCGTCCGTCGCCGTCCAGCACCGGTGTCAGTTCGCGGGCACCGGTCGTGATTTCCCCATCGGTGACTTCGATGACGCGAATTTTGCCCCCCGCCGGCCCCGCCGCCGCCCGGAAGTCCTCCGGTTTTTTGAGGCCGCAGTTGAAGTTGTTGATTGGCTCCGGGCGGTAATCGGACAAGAAATGTGCGCCGGCCTCTGCGACCTTCTTACCGCCGATCCAGGTCGCCATGATGCCGAAGTGGCGGAGATCGTCGACCTGAATGAAGTCGGCGCGGTCCCCTACCCGCAACTGCCCGACGTCAAGACCGTAGTGGTCTACGGCATTCCGGCAGGCAATCCGGAGCACGTCGAATACATCGTGGCCTCCGCGCACCGCCCGAATGACGAGTCGGTTAATGTGGCCCGCCAGCAGGTCGTCGGGATGACTGTCGTCGGTACAAAACATCAGCCGATCGGGAAACTCGTCGATCAGTTCCTCCAGGGCGGCATAGTTTCGGGCGGCACTTCCTTCGCGGATGAGGATCTTCATACCGGCGGCGAGTTTATCGCGGGCCTCGGCGGCGGTGGTACACTCGTGGTCGGTGGAAATGCCGGCGGCGGCGTAGGCGGTCGCCGCTGCTCCGCGTAATCCGGGGGCGTGACCGTCGACGGGTTTGCCCGCCGCCCGGGCGGCGGCGATCTTGGCCAGTACCTCGGAGTCGCCGTGCAGTACGCCCGGGTAGTTCATCACCTCGCTTAAGTAGCGGATGTCGGGGCGCGCCAGTAAGTCCGTTACGCGGTGACTGTCCAGTACGGCACCCGCGGTTTCGGCCGCCGTCGCCGGCACGCAGGAGGGGGCACCGAAGTTGATGGACAGGGGCGTATGGCGGGCGTTGTCGATCATGTACTCGACGCCCTCCATACCCATTACGTTAGCGATTTCGTGGGGGTCACTGACGGTAGCCACGGTACCGTGCACGACGGCCAGTTTGGCGAACTCGACGGGCAGCAGCATGCTGGATTCCACGTGTACGTGAGCGTCGACGAAGCCCGGCATGATAAACCAGCCCCGGCGATCGCGTTCGGGGTCACGTTCGATGCGCTCGATGCGGCCGGCATCGTTGATTGTCACGACCGCGCCGTAAATTTCCCGGGCGTCGATGTCGACGTAGCGCCCTTTAATCTCCTGCATGCTGGTTCTGCTTTGTGAGCGGAACGGATTGTCGGGGCCGGGGTTGCAAACCCGTCGGGTAAAGTCGGGTTAGTCAGAAAGGAATGGACAGACTGCGGGAAATCATTTTACTGGATTATAACGGATTTAGCGTCAGTGGCTACCAGCTGCTGCTCATCGCCGTTGCCGCCTTCGTGCTGCTGGGCGCCCAGGCCGTGGTGTTGCGGCGCACCCTCCCCTGGTATTACGGTCGGGAGAACGTATCGGAGAAGAATCGGAATCGGGTACGGGCCGTCATCCGCTTTTCGCTGCTTAGTTTGCTGGTCATTGCCGTACTGCGGATCCTGGACATCGACATCACCTTTATCGACGAGGCGATTCAACAGGCCTCCACGGAGGACGGTCCGCCGGTGTACCTGACCGTCCGCATCAGTACCATCGTCAAGGCCCTGCTGGCCTTTATCGTGGCCAACGTCCTGGATATTCTGATCGAAGAGTTGCTGGTGCAGCGATACCACCGGATGCACCTGTCCAACTCAGCTACGGCACAATCCCTGACCGAGGAGCAGGCGGCGGCCGATCGCTTTCGGGCGGTGCGGCCGTTCATGTACACCCTGGCGGTGTTGGTGGTGTTGCGCGATACCGGCCTGGGTAGTTACGTACTTTACTGGTTCAACGATCCGGGTGATGAGGGCGTCAGTACCATCACGGTGGGGAACATCGTTTTCGCCATCGGCATCTTCCTGTTTCTGCGCCTGCTCCTCATGACGATCACCAATTTGATCCTGGGGGCCTACTACCGGCGCTCGAAGGTGGACGTGGGTAGTCAGTACGCCATCAATCGCCTGATCACCTATTTCGTCTACGTAGTGGGCGTGCTCCTGGTCCTGCAGGCGGCGGGCTTTAATCTGCTGGTGCTCTGGACCGGTGCGGCCGCCCTCCTCGTCGGCATCGGCATCGGGCTGCAACAGACCTTCAACGACCTGATTTGCGGCATCATCATCCTCTTCGAGCGGGGCGTGATGGTGGGCGACGTAGTCGAGATCGCCGATCATCAGGTCGGTACGGTGCGTAAGATCGGTGCCCGGACGGCCACGATCGAAACCCGGGACGACATCATTATTTTCGTGCCTAATTCCAAGCTCATCGGCGAGAACGTCGTCAACTGGAGCCACGTCGAGCGTAAGGCCCGCTTCCACGTGGGCGTGGGGGTAGCCTACGGGTCGGATACGGAACTGGTCAAGGAGATTCTGCAACAGGTTACCGCCGACCATCCGCGCATCCTCACGTCGCCCAAGCCCATCGTTCGTTTCCTCGATTTTGGCAGTTCGAGTCTCGATTTCGAGGTACTATTCTGGTCGCGGGACCTGTTACGCATCGAAGACGTTAAGAGCGACGTACGCTTCGCCATCGACAAAGCCTTCCGGGAGCGGGGCGTGGAAATTCCCTTCCCCCAGCGCGATCTCTGGATTCGGGGCGGCGCGGGGCTGGACCGCGCCATTCGGGCATCACCTGAATCGGGCGGGGACGCAGGAGCGTAGACGTCCAAGTCGTGCGGTGCTCAATTACGAAAGGAAAACTTATGCAACTCAACCACAAAATTTTCGGCGAAGGCCCCCCCCTCGTCATTCTTCACGGGCTTTTCGGTAACCTCGACAACTGGCAGACCCTCGCGCGTAAGTGGGCCGAGCACTACACCGTGATCCTCGTCGACCTCCGCAACCACGGTCGCTCGCCCCACGCCGAGGAAATGACCTACCCACTGATGGCGGAGGACGTAGCCGCGTTTCTAGAGACCCAGGGCATCGATACCTGCCACGTGCTCGGTCACAGTATGGGCGGTAAGGTAGCCATGCAGGCGGCGCTGTCGTATCCTACCCTGGTGACGAAGCTGATCGTGGTGGATATGGCGCCCCGCCGCTACGGTCGGGGGCACGATGACGTTTTCGCGGCCCTGCACGCACTGGATCCGGCCAGCCTGAGCGATCGCCGGGAAGCTGACGAACGCATGGCACCCCACATGGAAGACGCCGGAGTACGGATGTTCCTGCTCAAGAACCTCACCCGCGACGACGATACCGGTTTTCGCTGGCGCATGAACCTCGAGGTACTGCACCGCGACTACGAGAACCTGATCGATTCCGTCGGAACGCTCGGGCAACAATATAACGGCCCCGCTCTCATCGTGCGCGGCGGCGAGAGCGGTTACGTGCACGACGACGATTGGCCGGCCATCGAGCAACGCTTTCCCGCCGCGAAGCTCGTTACGGTAGCGGAAGCCGGTCACTGGGTGCACGCCGAACGACCGGGAGAGTTGGAACGACTGGTGCGCGATTTTCTGGGGTGAGGGTGTTGCCGTGCAGCTGGACGGATGAAGTCATCGCTACACGTGAAGATTGATAATTGGAGTGGTCATTGCCGTATAGCATGACGACTAAAGTCATCGCTACACGTGCAGCTTGACGACTAAAGTCGTCGCTACACGTGAGGATTTATAATTGGAGCGGTCGTTGCTGTACAGCTTGACGACTGAAGTCATCGCTACACGTACAGCTTGACGACTGAAGTCATCGCTACACGTACAGCCTGACGACTGAAGTCGTCGCTACATGAGAGGTTAGATAACCTGAGTGGTCATTGCCGTACAGCTTGACGACTAAAGTCGTCGCTACACGTGGAGTCGTCGCTACACGTAAATCTTGTAACTTGGCCCCCGATGCGCCACCGAATTAGCCTTGCTCTTCTCGTTGTTCTTTGCTCCTGCGTCCCCGCCCTAATGGGAAGCCTGCAAGCGCAGTCCAGCCACCGTGCCCTCCGGCGGGGAGACCAGGCCTACCGGGAAAAAAACTACGCGGAAGCCGAGCGGGAGTACAGCGCGGCCATCGGAGAGGAGAACAGCGCGAAGGGCAACTACAATCTCGGTAATGCCCTCTTCGAAAACGGGGAATACGCCGAAGCGGCCAAGCGCTACGAGGAGGCCGCCGGACTGGCCGAGGATCCGGAAATTCGTTCCCGGGCCTACCGGAACCTGGGCGACAGCTATTACCGCCAGGAAAATTACCAACAGGCGGTGGAGTCCTACAAGAACAGCCTGCGGCTCAATCCCGACGATCAGGAAACGAAGTATAATCTCACGAAGGCCATCCGGGAAGTGCAGCAACAACAACAGCAGCAGCAACAAGACCAGGACCAGGAGGGGCAGGAGCAAGAACAAGACGGACAGCAGCAACAACAGCAGCAACAGAGCGGGGAGGGCAGTGAGGGCGGCGACCAGCAAGCCAGCGATCAGCCCCCCCAGGACGGTGAGCCCCGCGAGCAGACCGGCGAAGAAACCCGTAACGAAAGCGGCGGCCAGCCCGACGCAAACCCCGACGGAAGCCCGCAAATGAGTCGGGAGGAAGCCGAACGCCAGCTCGGGATCGCGGCGGAGGAGGAAAAGCGCACCCTCAGTCGCCTGCGGCAGGGCAACCGCGAAGGCTGTACCGGAGATAAAGACTGGTGATGAAGAATGGGCTCCTGATCATACCGTTGCTGCTGTGGGCAGTCGCGTTGGCCGCTCAGCACCAGGACATCACCTTCACGGCCGAGCTGAGTAAGGATCGTATGCTGCTCAACAGTACCGTAGCCTACAACCTCACGCTGCGTAATGCGCAGGGGGAGCAACTGACGCCGCCCGACTTCAGCGATTTTGAAGTGCTGCAGGGCCCCAACCGCTCCATCGGTACGACCATTTTGAACGGCGTGGCCTCGAGTCAGATGACCTTCTCCTGGATGCTTCAACCCAAACGGACCGGTACCCTCACCGTAGGACCCGCCACCGTACGGGCCGCCGGACGTACCTACCGGGCAAACGCGGAGCGAGTCGAGGTGCTGGACGCCGACGCCGGTAACCCGGGAGCCGCACCGGAAAATTTTCTCCGGGCCGAGGTGTCGACCGACCGCGCGTACGTAGGCCAGCAGATCATCCTGAACCTCAACCTGTACGCATCGGTCAATCCCATATCCCGTAATATGGTTCGGGAACCGGATCTCGACGGTTTCTTCGCCCGCCCGCGCCGCCGCTTCGACGCGGCACCCACCAACGTGATCGAGAACGGGCGGGAGTACCAGCGCCGCACCCTGGCCAGTCTGGCGCTGTTTCCCATCAAGAGCGGCACTCTTACCATCGACCCCTACCGCATGGTGATCGGGGCGGTGCGCACCCGCGGCAACAGCAGCTTTTCCCGCCGCTTCACGGAACAGATCCCCGTCAACTCCGATACCGTCTACGTCGAGGTACGAGAACTGCCGCAACCCCGCCCGGCGGACTTCAGCGGCGGGGTGGGTACTTACCAACTGGACGTGCAGGTGGACCGGAACCAGCTAACCACCGACGATGCCCTACAAATCGTGATGCAGGTGACCGGACAGGGTGACGTGCAGCGCATCGAGGCACCGACACCGGTGGACGCCCGGGACTGGAACATTTACGATCCCCGCGTTACGCGCGAAGAGTTTCTGGACGGCCCGTCAGGAATGTTCGGCCGTAAGACCTTCGAGTACCAGCTGGTACCCAAACGGAGCGGTACGTACGACGTCGCTCCGAGCCTGACCTACTTTGACACCGACCGCGGGGAGTACGTTACGCTTACCCCCGAGAATTTTGCCGTCACGGTAGCCGGGGGAAGCGGGCAGAAGAGCTACACCATCGATACGGCCGCAACGGTGGTGGAAGCGCCGCTGACCCTGCGCCCCGCCCCGCCCCTCCGTCCCGGCCGCCGCTTCGACGCCGACCCGGCGGCCCGGCCCTGGTTCTGGGGAATGATGGTGTTACCGTTGCTGATCGGGGGAGGCATCATCGGATGGAGCCGGTACCGCGCTCACCGCGACGCCCGTGACCCGGCAATCGTCTTGCGGGAGCGTGCCGGCCGGGTGGCAGCGGCCCGTCTGCGGGAAGCGAAGGTGCACTTGGATAAGGTCGAACCCCGACCCTTTTACGATGCCATTGAGGGGGCTTTGCTGACGTATCTGCGGGATCGGTTTTCGTTGCGGGTAGCCGATCTCGGCCGGACGAACATTCGTCAGATACTCGGGGCGGCGGGGGCGGAAGCCGGTTTGATCGAGCGGTACGACCTGCTACTGGGGCGGTGCGAGATGGCGCTGTACGCCGGACAGGATTCGGCCGCCGACCTCGGGGATACCTACGCGACGGCCGCGGAACTGATCACGGAGACGGAGCGACAGTTAAAATGATTCTATCCCTCTTTCGCACTAACCAATCCTACGCGAGCCTGCTGTTGTTCGGCTACGCGCTCGTGCTGCAACTGCCGGTGTTCCTGCTGGGGCAAGCGGAAAGTGAAGGCGAACGGGATACTTACTACGGCGGACTGGTACGGGAGGCCGTCGGGACGAGTGGCTGGGTATCCGTGCTGATCCCGGCTCTGCTGATCGCGGTGGCGGGGATCGTGGCGAACAACTACGCGGATCGCTTCCGGGTATCCCGGAAAGTGACGCAGTTTCCGGGGGTGTTCGTCGTATTGCTGTGGGCCCTGTCGCCGGCCTTTCACGCCTTCGATCCCCTGCAGTTCAACCACCTATTCCTGTTACTGGCTATAGGTGCGCTGGGGAGTACGTATAAGGGCAAGGCCACGGAGGTGGCCCGCTTCAATGCGGGGTTCTGGCTTGGCCTGGCGTCCCTGTTGCACCCCAGCTACCTGATCTTTATTCCGGCCTTCGTGGTGGGCATCGGTATCTTCGGAACGGCAAAATTGCGTACCGTCTTTCAGCTCATTGTGGGGGTGTTAATCGCCTACTTCCTCGCAGGCACCTGTGCCTACCTGCTGGATGATCTGCAGTCCTTCTATGCGACCCAACTTGCCGGACTGCGGTTCGGGGAGTTCGAGCCCGCCGGGCGGTACGCACTGGTCGGGGCGGGGCTGCTGGCATTGCCCCTGCTGATCGTCGTGCTCGGCGGCAACCGGGCCCGGCTCATGCTGAACATCGAGGGTAGTAAAAACGTGTCATTTCTGTACTGGGTGCTTTTGTTTGCCCTGCCGGTGGCCACCTGCGCGGTGGTGCTCCGCGTGGCGGATGCTCAGGTTGTAGTCCCGCCGCTGGGCCTGCTGCTGGGTCTCTGGTTTACCCGGCAGCCGCGGGCACGCGCCGAATTTTATCACCTCCTGTTATTTGCCGCGGCGCTCGTACTGACGACCGTGGCGCTCATCGATTAAACCGAATCCATGGCTGGATTTTTGCAAGAATTTAAGAAGTTCGCCGTCAAGGGCAACATGATCGACCTGGCCGTCGGGGTCGTTATCGGAGCGGCCTTCAATAAGATCGTCGACGTACTCGTCAAGCAGATCATTACACCGCCCCTGGGCTACCTCACCACGGGAATCGAACTCGCCGACCTGGCCTGGGTGCTTAAGGAGCCGGTGCAGAACGAGGCCGGGGAAGTGACCGACCCGGGCGTGGTGATCGGCTACGGACTCTTTTTGGAAGCCGCGATCGACTTTCTGATCATTGCCTTTACCCTGTTCGTCATCATTCGCTTCATCAACTCCCTACGCGACAAAGCCGAGGATGCCGGCGATAAAACCGTCCCGACCCCGAAGGATATTCAGTTGCTGACCGATATCAGGGAAGAAATGAAGAAGTTGAACGGATCGGCGAACCCAACGTCAACGCCGCCCCCAGCCTGATGCCCGCCAGCGCACTATTGCCGGTGGTGACGAGCGTCAGAAATTTATCTGAGGAGGCGAACAGCCGGAAGCGCCCGGGGCTGGCGTAGAGGTGAAGGCCCACGTCGGTCCGAATATCCGGGCGGTGGTTCACGTTTACCCCGAGTCGCAGCCAGTCGAGTACCGCGTAGCGGCCCATCACCGCGAAGGCCGGAACGGTCTGCCCCAAACGTTGTTCCAGTACGACGAGCGCTCCGGCGGACATGCGGTCGGTAATTTCGTATTCGCCCCCGAGGTAAACGGTAGTACCGATCTCGGAGCGGTAGGCCGCCGATACTTGCTCCGGCTCGAAGGAAAGCGTGAGGCTGTCGACGGCGGCTTCCAGGGAAATGGAATCCCGCAGCAGATCGTCGAGCAGATCGAGTCCGCTGAAGGTGCGGGTTCCGGAAAACCGGAGCGTCGTGATGTCCTCGGTCCAGTCGATCGCCGCTCCGATATCGGTAATCGATGCGTTCAGACGAAGCCGATCCAGGTTTACCGCAACGCCCAGGTCAACGGCCAGCCCGTTGTCGGGGGTGAACAGGTCGCCGGGGTGAAGGCGACTGGGGTTGTACTCCAGACCGGGATTGCTGAGGCTTTCGTAGGTGAGGGCCCGCACGGTATTCAGGGTAAGGTTTTGCTCCACGGTCAGGCCGAAGTTGGCCGCGTCCGTCGTCAGGCGCAGGCTGCTTCCCTCGGCAATCTGGATGCTCGATACTCCGGCCAGGTACTTGATCCGCCCGGCCAGCGCGATCTTATCGGAGACGGCATAACTTAATCCGAGTCCGATCTCCTGAAAACTGATCACTTCCCCCCGGGGGGCAATGTCGCTCGTGCGGCCGATGAAGGGGGCGTTGCCGAGCGCCAGCAGGTCAACGAGTGATTTGGGATACTCCGCGTCGCCCTGCACCCGCAGCCGGTGGTAGGCACTGAATCCGAATCGCCCCCGCCGTACGGCGGCCCCGAGCGTTTCGATGGAGTAGACATTCTGGACGCCGTTGCTTTCGCCGGCGAGTAGCGACCAGGTATCGAGTTGTAGAACTCGCTGGCCATTGATCTGGGCGAAGATGTCGTCGTAGTCTACGTTCTCCAGCCGCAGGTCATTAGCCACGCCGGGAAGGCCCAGAGTCGTGGTCGTGGGGAGGAAGTGCACCATCGCCGGATTATGGTACGTCGACTGCCAGCTTCCCGACAGCAGGGGAGCGGTCAGGTTCTGCGCCGATAGGGTGCCCGCCGTCAGGAAAACCGAAGCGATCAGGAGGGGTAAAAAGCGAGTGAAGAGTATTCCCATGCTAGGGGTTATTAACGGTCAGCCGGACACCGACGCGTATCCGCAGATCCTGGTCGTTCGTGATCCGGACATTTGTCGTGGCGGGGGAGGGGGTGGCGAAGGCGGTCTGCAGAATGAGTTGGTTCGCTTCCCGGAGCCGCTCCAGGCGGTCGCCGGTGAAGGTGATATCGGTGGTCGTTTGTCGGCTTTCCGTAGGATTACCGGCCGTATCGACCGGACTGGCGCTGACGACGAGCAGGGCACCGTCGGTCAGGTCCACCAGGGCATTCCCCCGGGCGTCGACGAACGTACCGATAACGGAAAGATCGAGGGGCAGGTTGTTGTCGGTGGTAATGCGGAAGGTCGCCGCGCTTACGTCGCCGTACTTGTCCCCGAGATCCAGCGGGAAGCTGTCGCGTACCGTAAAGTCGCTTGCCGATCCGTAGGTAGGCAATTCGACCTCCAGGGTGGCGGTATAGGTACTGGTGTCGGCCAGAAAGCCGGTGATCCCGGCGTCGGCGTCGGGATTGAGCAGGGCCCCGATCCGGTAGTGCAGGGCCACGGGATTCGCGGAAATCAGATCCAGTACGTTGCTGTTACGCTCGTCGATGAGGTAGGTGGTGTAGGCGTTTTCGCCCTCCGTCGTGGGATAGTCGAACGGAAAGCCGTTGGTAACGACTTCCCCGGTCACGTCGATCCGCTCCCCCGTCACGGTGGTTACGTAAAGCTCCTCGATGGCCGCGCGGGAGGGCACTCCGAAGCCGTTTCTGACCTCCACCCGGATGAGGGGGTTGACGAAACTAACCGATCCGCTGACGTAATTCTTGAAGAAATCGATCTCCAGTACGTCGCTCACGCCCGGGTAGGTGGAACGGCCGAAGTACCCCTCGATGTAGGAAAATTCGAGATTGGACAGTGCCGTCACGGTCCCCGGGGCTGGTTCCAGCGGCGTGCCGTCGAGATCGTTGATGGCGTAGTTGATGAGCAGCGAGTCGGAGGAGAAGTCGAGGGCGTAGCCCGCGAAGTCGAGGGGGTTGGCGGCGTTGCTCAGGAGCGGTGGGGTGCCGTTCCCGGTGTGGGCGGGGAGTTCGCCGGTGACCCGGAAAGCTTCTCCGCCACGAGTAGCGTTCGGGATTTCCAGGGTGATGCGGACGGGACGGTCGTAGGTATTGGGCAGGTAATAGGTGAATTGTCCGCGACGGACCCGCAATTCGTCGAGAGAGATGTCCGCGGGGAGGGGAAAGGGCAGGGCTTCCCGGCGGCGCGTGATCGGCAGGGGTATACCGCGGCCGAGGGCAGCAAGTTGGTTAAATAACGGTCCGCTCGTCACCGGGGGGACCGTATCGATGTAGTGAAACCGCAACAGGCCGTCGGGATCGATGGTCAGGGTGACGCGCTCGTCGACGATACCGGTCAGTTCGGGCAGGGCGGTGCGGCTGTCGACCAGGGGAATAGCGTACTCGGCGCGGTGGCGCACCGCATCCGGTTCCAGGATGATTTCCAGGCCATGGTCGCAGCCGGTCGCGAACGCGCAGCAGATCAGAAGTAGCAATAGGCGCATACACGGGGATTGATTTGGGAACGGATGAAGACGGGGCGGATAATAAGTTGACCGGATTTGGCATTCCATATAGGCGACGTTACCTTCGATCAAATCGCCCGGCCAAAAACGAGTTTCATGACCACTGGACGTTTCAGTGCATTACACATTAGCCACCTGGCCGATCAGGCGGAGCGGTTCATGCTGACGTCCTATGAACGTCTGCCCCGCTCCCTGGTATTGCACAACGACAGTTGGGCACTGTCGCTGGCCGCACATTCCCTGGAAATCGCCCTGCGGCGACCGGGCGTTTCCCCCGACCTTCCCCACCTGGCCCGGACGGTCGCGTTTCTGGAGGCCTGTCGCTACTGGGGTCCCGGCAGTGAACTCCGTCGGTGGAACGAAGTGGCCCAGGAGTTTCGCGACTGGACGGGCCCCGACTACCTGAACCTACAGCTCACTCTCGCTACCGTGCTCCCGGAAGGAAGCTCCAGTCTCCGGGCCGAGGTCGCCGACGTGCTCTATGATGCCCAGCTTGCCCAGCGACTGCTCAGCGGATCGGAGGGGGCCGAACTGACCTGGCTCGAAAATCGCTACGCCCTGGACACCGGCCTCGGCCCACGGCGCAGTATGAACCGGACCGATGCCCTTTCCCACTACCTGAACGAACTGCGGCAGGCCCGCTTCCGCGACGGTGAACTGCGGCGGCGGTACCAGCATACCCACAGTGCCGTACTGCTGGACCTGCAAAAACTGGTCGACCGCCTCGAAAAGAAAGAACCCCGGCAGCCCCTGCAGGAAGTGGAGGGGGAAGAAACGCGACATAGCCTCAACGGCGTGGAGAGCGGCCCCACCCGACAGGCAACCCAGACCTACTTCCGGACCGTGTTCCGCAACCTCATTCAGCTCAAGCAAATGGCCGATCAGAAGGCCGCCATCATGGTCAGCGTGAACGCCCTGCTGATCGGTGCCCTGATCACCTTCGTGACTTACCGGAACTGGGCCCAGTCACGCCCCGAGATTTTGCTGCCGGTGGTGATCTTTATTGCCTGTGCTCTGGCCAGCCTCGTGTATGCTCTCCTGTCTTCCCGGCCCAACCGTCGGGTGGGCGAAGAAGACAACCTGGCCTTCTACGGCACGGTGAGTAAACTGGACCGGGAAGAGTTCATTCGCCGTATGGAGGGAACCTTACTGGAGCCCGATGCGCTGTACGGCAATCTGCTGAGCGACCTGCACGGATTGGGTACGACGATCGACCGCAAGTACGGCCTGCTGCGGGTCTCCTATACGATCTTTCTGATCGGGCTGGCCGTAAGCACTTTGCTGGTCGTCGCGATCGTGTTCTTCCTGAAGTAGGGCGGCAGCTAGTTTTTGCCTTTCTGCTCCTCTTCGTTGGGTTCCGGAGCTTCCCCCTCGGCTTCCAGCTGGGCGGCCTTTTCCTCTTCCTTGCGTTTGCTCACTTTATTGAGCAGAATGGCGGCCTTGATGAGGAAGTCGTCGTGGCACATCGTGTACTCATTGAAGACCATGAGCAGGCGGGCGGCGTCAAAGGCGGCGGTGCCGGGAATGATCTGGCGGGCGGCGATGGGGTGCAGCCAGTACTCCAGGTTGTTGGAGCGGAGGTAGGACCGATCGGTATTGAAGTTGATGACCTTGGCCAGCTTATTGAGGCTGAAGAGGTAGTCGGTTTCCCGGTTCAGGTCTTTCTGGATGTCGATGATGTTCGTGTAGTCGAAGCGGACGCCGCTGCGCTCGCAGAGGAAGATGTCGCGGCGGCCGTCGAAGACGATCATGTCCTGGAACCGGTACTTATGCAGGTTCTTGTTCAGGAAGTTCCGGATGGCATTCTTGGTGGAGCGCAGGTTGCGGAAGGCAAACTGCAGGTCGTTTTCGCTGAGGCGGAAATCATCGTGGTAGGGGTAACGGCGATTGGTGCGCATGTTGAGCACCTCCCGTACGCGGCGCACGGTGTGTCCGAGTTCATCCGTCTCGGCGTATACGTCTACGATATCGACATTGGCCTGGTTGATCCAGCTTTCGAGGAAAATCTTGTTGGACCCGCGCTCGAAAACCAGCAGGGCGATCTCACTGATCGCGTAAAAGTTAGGATATCCGCCGTATATGTTCCCGTACTTAAGTTCTAAAAAGGCGATGTTCTCGTTCACGGCTCAGGGTTAATGCAGTAAAAAATGGGGTTTCGGTATGCAGAACAGAATTCAAAAGCAAGCCAGTATCAAAGATAACGATTTTTACCTGGAGTTGCCCGCTCCTTGGCTCTTCGAGTGGGCGTTGCTCCCGCGTCCGCGCCGCCCGCAATTGCTTCCTTAGGTTTGCTTTGCCACCAGGCGATCCGTGAGAAAGCGGCCGTCCTCGTAGATGAGCTTGTCGTCGGCGTACACCTTTCCTCCGGCCCGCATGTTGGCGATCATGTCCCAGTGCACCGCGCTTTCGTTCTTACCGCCGGCCTGGGCGTAGCTCTGGCCGATGGCCATGTGGACCGTACCCCCGATCTTTTCGTCGAAGAGAATTTGCTTGGTGAAGCGGTCGATGTCGTAATTGGTGCCGATGGCCGCTTCCCCGAACCGCCGCGTCCCGGGGATCGCGAAGGTTTCGTCGAGGATGGTCTGGCCGCTGTCCGCCGTCCAGCGTTGTATCTCCCCGTCCTTCACCTCCAGCGTAACGCCGCGGACCTCCTCGCCGTTGCGGATGGCGGGGTAGTCGAAGTAGATGGTGCCGTTGACGCTGTCTTCCTCGGGGCTGGTATAGACTTCTCCACTGGGCATATTGGTCTGTCCGTCGCTGTTGATCCAGCTGCGGCCCCGGGTGGTAAAGCTGATGTCGCTGCGATCGTTGACGTACCGGAAGCTCGTGCAGCTGTTCAGGTGATCGACTACGGCCTGCTGGCGTTCGCGGACACCGAGCCAGGCGGCGCGTGGGTCGTCCTGGTCCAGCTTGCAGGCGCGAAAGACGAAATCGGCGTATTCCTGTTCCGCCATGCCGGCTTCCGCGGCGAGGGCAGGGGTGGGGAAGATGCACATGCTTCGTTTGAGGCGGCGGTCAGCGGTGCGGGCGAAGTAGGTCTGGTGCAACCGCCGGGATGCTTCCCGGCGAGCGGCCTGGAGCTCGGGTGCCGGAGCGGGCTGCCGTAGATCGAAGGGAGCCATGACGTTGATGTAGGCCTCGAATTCGTTGATCGCCTTGCTGTACAGCGTGGGTAAGTAGGCGAACTGATCGGGACTGCCGTAGTCCCTCAGGGCTTCCTCCTGCCCGCGGGTCGCCAGCGAGAACTCGCAGTGGCCGCCGGCCTTCAGGGCTTCGCGGTAAATGGCGGTGACGAGGGGTTCAGCCAGGGTGGTCGAGCTTACGAACAAGCGCTCTCCGGCCTGTAGGCTGACGCAGTAGTTGACGAGGAGGTGGGCGTATTTGCCGTAGTCGTCGGGAGAATTCATGGGTGGTAGATTGACGTGGCGTAAAGGTCGGTTGCCCCCGCCTTTATTTAGCAATGTCCTGCGGATCGGTGGGGCGGTTTGCCGCGATTCCGGGGTTCGGACTGGAAAAATTATGTCGGCACCCGTACGGAAATCAGGGCCGCGGAAAGGTCCGCCGGCTCGGCGCGGAGGCGGCAGTGGTCAGGGTAATACACGAAACATTTCATTACGTGTTCGGACAAAATAGATAAATATGTAATTATGTGAGTCGGTACTTCACAAATTGCCGGATAAGCCACGCATATAATATATAAATCTCCACCGGGGGGAATAATTGACAATATTATGCTCAAATCCTCGACGGATAGGTATGCTCGGCTATGAAAATGATTACACACCATATGTGAAAAATATATACTCTTGGCCCTGAAATGCTTACTTTTTGAACAATTAAAAAAATTGTCCATTAGGGCAATTTTTTTTCCAAGATTTTGGAAAACAGTCCAACAATGCTGTAGATTTGCGGTATACGTATATGTTGCTTTTTTATTGTGTATTAGCATTAGCCGTATGGCCGCCTAAGTTGCGACGATACGCCGTAGCGATTTTTCAATAGTACGCCACGCTATTCAACAATGCATTCCGTTATGTACGAATGCATGTTGGTAAGTGTCCGGTTTGTTTGATTGTCACCAATACAGTTAGTATACCAATCCCAGCGTACACCTGAACCCCGAAGATTAACTATTTGTACGCAAACTCTACCATTTACACTATCCACGTTTCCTGGAGCTTATAGCTTCGACTCATCCCTACGGAAGACACTAGGCTTATTATGCCTTATTGATTTGAATTCCCAGGATTGATCGGACCTGCCATGTCTACAGGGACCAAAATTTACACTATGAACAGAAAGTTTACCTTAATTATCGTGCTATTCCTATGCCTATGCGGCACGTACCGCGCGTACGGGCAGGCGGGGACCGCGCTTAAATTTAACGGGGGAAGCGAGCACGTCGACCTCCCCGATATGCCATTCGCCCAGAATTCTCCCTATACCGTAGAGGGTTGGGCGCGGATCAACAATGGCAGCCTCGCCGGAGGGCAGGTCATTGCCGATTTTTACCCGACCGCTTCTTCCTCACTGGGGACCAACGGTAACTTCATTTATCTTGATATCCTTGAGAGCGGTAAGTTGCGGTACCTTCACCGGCCCAGTGGCAGCAATAATGGAGGGGATCAACTAACTTCAACGACCAGCCTCGCTAATAACACCTGGTTTCACTACGCGGCTACTTACGATAGTAAGGGGACAATGTCCCTGTACATCAACGGCGTACTAGAAGCTCAGAAGCTGGGTACGACGCCTACTTACGTTCCCGAAATGGTGGACGGTCGCCTCGGCAACCTCCATTCGGACGGTTCGCGTAAACTGAAGGGAACCCTGGACGAACTCCGCCTCTGGTCCCGCGCGCTCGACGCCACCGACATTGAGGCCCACTACCAGAAATCGTTCTCTGACCCCACGACCCCGGCCGCTCCGACGACCTGTCTGGCCGCCTACTACAAATTCAACGCGGGCTCCGGTACCTCGGCCGCCGATGCCTCCGGTAATGGGTACACGGGGTCGGTGATCGGAACCAACAATTCCAACTGGGTCACCTCCGGCGCCGGAGTGACCGCCCAGGCCGCGCCCGCCTGTAGTACGCTGGGTACCTCCACGAACTACGCCCTGGACTTCGACGGGACGAACGATTACGTCGCGATTCCCACCCTGGCGAGTTTCGAAAACTCCACCTTTACGGTAGAAAGTTGGTTCGCTACCGCGGCGACCACTAGTGGCGTGTTATTCGAAGCCTTTGAGAACAGCTCTTCCGCATATCTATCTATTGAGACTCAGGCATCCGGAATTCTCCGGGTGGTCTACCGACCCAATGGGGGCAATGCCGGTGGTATCCAACTCTTGTCCACGTCAGCCGTAAATACCGGTACTTGGAAGCACGTTGCGGTTGTACTGAACATCAACAACACGCTTTCCCTCTACATCGACGGGGTCGAGCAGGCTACCTCGGGTACCATGTCCCGCATTACCGACGCCACGGTGAACGCCTCTATCGGGCGCCGGAGCAACGGGGCTGTACACTTCAACGGCAAGATCGACGAGCTCCGCATCTGGTCCCGGGGACTGGCCGCCGAAGACATCCTGGCGCACTACGACGACTCGTTTACGGACGCGGAGAACATCGCGAACTGCCTGGAGGTATACTACGACTTCGAGGACTCCTTCGGTACATCCGTAACGGATCGTACGACCAACGGCAATACCGGTACGCTGACCAACATGGACAACGCCGACTGGATCGTCTCCGGTGCCGGCGCCACCGCGGCCACCGCACCGAATTGCGCCGACCTGGGCGGCGACGTGAACTACGCCCTGAATTTTGACGGCGTCAACGAACAGGTTCTCCTACCCGTGCTGAACACCTTCGACAATTCGACCTTCACCGTGGAGAGCTGGTTCCGCACTGAACCCGGTATCGCTTCGGGGGTACTCTTCGACGCGTTCGAACTGTCCGGACCGGACGGAACGACTTTAACGGGTAACTACATTACGATCCAGATCACCACTGCCGGAAAACTGCAACTGACCTACCGCTCACCCGCCAGCAGTGCCGGGGGGCAGGGGCTAATCTCGACGACGAGCGTAAATACGGGGAGCTGGTTCCACTATGCGGTGGTACTTAATCCCGATCACACCCTTTCGCTGTACATCAACGGAGTGGAGGAAGACACCTCTACGGGAACCGTTTCCCTGATCGACGACAATTCCGTCTACGCTAAACTCGGCGCACTCAGTAACAATACGCGCTACCTCGCCGGACAAATGGACGAAGTCCGCCTCTGGTCCCGCGCACTGGCCGCCGAGGATGTGATCGATCTCTACGACGATTCCTTCACCAACGCGCCCAGCGCCGGCGAGTGTCTGGACGTGTACTACCAGTTCGAGGAATCGCTCGGCAGCACCGCGACCGACGCTTCCGGCAACAACAACGACGGATCGCTCCTCAATATGGAGGACAACGACTACGTCCTATCCGGTGCTAGCGTGACGGCGGTGAACGCGCCCGACTGTGCCACCCTGAGCGGTGATATCGACTATGCCCTGAATTTCGACGGCGTCAACGACTACGTGGAACTGCCGACGCTCACCTTCCTGGCCAATACCGGCTTTTCCGTGCAGGGATGGTTCCGTACCGACCCCAACGTGAACGGGGTACTCTTCGAGCTTTTCCCCGTCGGCGGAACGGATGGGAAAAACTATATGAGCGTACAGACGCTTACCGACGGCAGGCTGGTCGCGAATTACCGGTCGCCCGCAAACAACGCCGGAGGTCCCGCTCTCTTTAGCTCGTCCTCGCCCGTGGTCTCGCTGGCGGATGGTAACTGGCACCACTACACCGTGGTCCTGAGGGAAGACCTGAAAATGTTCTCCCTGTACGTGGACGGTGTTCTCGCAAGCGAATCGGCAGCTAATTACCAACCCCTTCCGGGAGATGTCAGCGCTACCATCGGTCGCCTCAGCAGTGGCGGCACCGGCAGCCGCTACTTCTCGGGAGAGATCGACGAAACGCGGGTGTGGTACAGCGCGCTTAAGCCCGCCGGCGTCGCCGAGACGTACAATAAAACGTACACCAACTCCGGCGAAACCGCCGCTTGCCTGGGCGCTTACTACCGCTTCGAGGAGTCCATCGGTACGGCCGCCGTCGACGCGACGGGCAACGGCAACGACGGTACCCTCAACAACATGAGCAACAACGACTACGTACTGTCGGGAGCTCCGGTCACGTCGCAACCCTCCGTAGCGTGCTCGGCGGTAGCGCCGGTCGAACTGACCTACTTCACCGCACGGGTTGAGGCCGGTTCGGTCAACCTCAGCTGGGAAACCGCCTCCGAGCAGGGTAACCGGGGCTTCGAAGTACTCCATTCGGCCGACGGCAGCGCCTGGACGACCATCGGGTTCGTAGAGGGTGCCGGCACGTCGGATCAGACCCAACGCTACGGCTACGTACACGATCAGCCGGTGGGCGGCGACAATTTCTACCGCCTGAAACAACTGGACTTCGACGGTGCCTTTGCCTACTCCGGTATTGCCCTAGCTACGCTCACCGACCAGGCCGGAGCGCTGCAAGTAGCACCTAACCCCGTACGCAACGGTCAACTGGCGGTATCCATTCCCGCCGCACACGTCGCTGACGCCGAACTGCGCTTGTTCTCCGCCCGGGGCGAACTGGTGCTGACTCGCAAGCTGAGCCAGCCCACGACCACCGTGGAAACCGGCAGCCTGCCCAGGGGAGTTTACGTCGCCGTCGCCATTATGAACGGCGATCGCTACACCCGCAAGGTGGTGATTCAGTAAGGCTCACCTCCCGATACTACGGCAAACGGGCCGTGACGACCATCCGATCGTCACGGCCCGTTGTCTTTCCGGCACCCCCTAAAGAACTAACGTACTAAAAAACTAACCGACTACCCCTAACTTCCTACCACTGCTTCGCGATATACGGGTACGTCTGCTGGTACTCCTGCTTGACGAGTTCGGTGAGGCGCTGACGGAGCAGGTCGACGTTCTCCTTCGTCTGGGCGCTGATCAGGAGGGCTTCCTGCCCGAACTCCGCCTGGAGGCCCCGCGTGAGATCGGCTTCCACTTCCTCGCGGCCGTCCTGGTCGAGGTACATATCGTAATTCCGCTCCCGAAAGAGGTCGATCTTATTGAAGACGAGCAGGGTCGGTTTATCCTGACAGTTCATCTCTTTCAGGAGTTGCTGAACGGTGCGGATCTGATCGTCGTGCTGGGGATGGGCCACGTCAACCACGTGCAGGAGAATATCGCTCTCCTTAACCTCGTCGAGGGTGGAGCGGAAGGATTCAATAAGGTGGTGTGGCAATTTGCGGATAAAACCGACGGTATCCGTGAGCAGGAAGGGCACTCCCTCGTAGGCTACTTTCCGGACGGTGGTGTCCAGGGTAGCGAAGAGCTTATCCTCGGCGAAGACGTCGCTCTTGGTCAGCAGGTTCATCAGGGTCGACTTGCCCACGTTGGTGTAACCCACCAGCGCCACGCGCACCATGGCATCGCGGCCCTTGCGGCGGGTTTCGGCCTGCTTGTCGATCTTTTCGAGATCCTTTTTGAGTTTGCTGATCTTATCGCGCACGATCCGGCGGTCGGTTTCGATCTCCGTCTCCCCGGGACCCCGCATACCGATACCACCGCGCTGCCGCTCAAGGTGAGTCCACAGTCCGCGCAGTCGGGGCAGGAGGTACTGCATCTGGGCCAGTTCTACCTGGGTCTTGGCCTGGGCGGTCTGGGCCCGGCGGGCGAAAATGTCGAGGATCAGCGTGGAGCGATCGATGATTTTCACCTTCATTTCCTCCTCGAGGATGTTGACCTGCTTGCCGCTGAGGTCGTCGTCAAAGATGACCATGGATACGTCTTCGTGCTGGTCCACGTAGCCGGCGATTTCCTTGGCCTTACCACTGCCCACGAAGGTGCGGTTATCGGGATGGTCGAGTTTCTGCACGAAGCGTTTGACGGTCTTTGCTCCTGCGGTTTCCGCCAAAAATTCCAGTTCGTCCAGGTACTCCGTGACCTGCTCCTCGGTCTGGCCGCGCTGCACGACCCCCACCAGGACGGCGTGTTCCGTCTCCTGCAATAATCCGTTGGCCTTCTCGCCTACATTCCATTCGTTCGCCATAGGTAAGGAATAACCGGTAGGCCGCCGGATAAGTTGATTCGCGGGGCGGCGGCGCGCGGGAGCAAAAGGGGAGGGGAGGAAGCCGACCAATTGGTGTGACAAAGCCTATATTGAAGTCATAACACCTTGTAGCGGCGGTGCGGTAGCAAGCATCCCGGATCTCCGTACGGTAAAAATTTGACGTGCCCGATGTTCTTCCAGTCCCGTAACCGGTTCACCGCCTATACCGAGGCTAAGCAGAAGATTACCTTCTCGCGGGCCTACACGACCCTTGATTTTGAAAACTCGGCGGTCGTCATACCCAAGGACGATCACGCCCGGGAGTCCCTTGCGGTGACGCCGGCAATGATCTCGGCGGGTGTCGGCATCGGCTACCGCTTCCTGACCGATCAACTGGCCAGGCGGAAGGCTCGGTTCGTGCACCGGGATGAACAGCGGGCTACCAACCTACAGGCAGGTAGCTTTCGGGTACCTAAGATCACCTACACGCACTTCATCGTCCCGAAGGACACCCCGGTGGCCGCCCTCCGCATCGGCTTCGAACCCCTGCACGTCCGGGGAACGAACACCTACGTGTACCAGCTTACCTCCCTGGAGCTCACCTACGGCCGGGCGAAAACGAGCGACTGGAGCGACGGTTACGATTATACTCTCCAACTGACCCTGTACTCACTCAACGGTGATGACATCACCGAACGCGCGCTGGGGCCCTTAACCGTCCAGTCCGTCGGTTTCGGCCGGCACGACCTTACTGCCCGCAGGCTCTATTCTTCCCCCATCCCCCTCGAGAAAAATGCCTGCCTGATCGAAGCGAGTTTAACGGTCGTGGAAACCAACCCGGCCCTGATCAACACGAGCGAGGTACTGGATCTACTGGTGGAAAAGGAAGAAACGATCCGGGAGAAACTCGTGAATATCCTCACCCAATTGCTGAACCCAAGGTAAGCCCGCCATGTCCCTGCAAACCGCCTACACCACGGCCCGCGTAATTGAAACCCTGGAGAACTACGCTCAGAGTGACGTGGTAAACGATTGCTCCCGCGACCCCGCCGAACCTAGCCGGACGGCAGCCGGAGCCTTTTCCGACGAGCACTTCTGGCATACCGTGCTCGGCGACGTCGAAGGAACGTGGAACCAACGGTTCAACCTCGAAGACGTTTTTCTATCCGAACACGTGGCGCGGGTCCCCGGCCTGTACTACCACCCCCAGGCGCAGCACTTTAAAAACATTCTCGACGTCCACAAGGAATACGTGACCGACCGGTGGACGCACTACAGCCCCCCCGGAAAGTCGCAAAAGATCCTCGGCGGCATCGGCACGCTGCAGATTCCGCCCACCCTGGAAGACTGGCGCATCGCGAGTGTGAGCAGCGGGAACAACGCTTCCCTGGGCATTCCGGTCCTGATTCACGAGGAAGTATGGCAACACCACCGCCTGGAGGAAGGCAGAAGGATCGCGCTGCTGTCCGCCCCCTGGAAACAGATGGAGGCCTCCTGGGCTAAACGCTTCTACTCGGTGCGCGGACTGCCGAAGGGCTACCTGGTCATCGACAACCCCGACCAGTTACGGATGGACGGGGGCGTATATCCGACGATCTACCATCCCTTCACGGTGATGGAGTACGAACAGGACGGCTCCCTCTTTTACGACTTCGTTTTCGTGACGGTCGACTCCTCCGACCCCAACTTTCGCGACGATATCCGGGCCTTCCTCGGGGAGTACCGCTACATGAAGGGGCGGCACGGACACTACCTCATCGAACCCTTCGTGAACAACCCCCTGCTCCACGATCGCGACGTGATGTACCACTCGCCGGAAGAACTGCGCCAGCGGGATGCTTCGGCGAACTCCCACCTGAACCTGCTCGTGGAGCGGATCAAACAAGAGCGCTTCAACCAACTCACCCTGGATGAGATCAAGATTTTCATGGACAACCACCTGGACGTCGACGAACTGAAAGCCTGCTCCGACGACCTCCTCATCAACCCGAATGCCTGGTTCGGGGGGCGCCGGGTCTACGACGAGTCCGCCAATTTCCTCAGTGCCGTAGTCGACCGCAGGAAAGTGGATGAACTGGTGGACATCCTACCCAAATACGGACTAACCCCCTGATGCCATGCCCGCCTGGAACACGAAACTGACCGAACTGAGGGGCATCCTCACCGAACTATACCCCGAACGGGACGATGGCCGCATGGTCGTTGACGTGACGGGCATTCCGGCCTCCGCGATCGCCTTCAGCGACAAGGCCCGGCAGAACTGGCACAATATTCTGCGGGAGGCCAATAAGCGGGGCAAGGTCAGGGATATCGTGCAGCTTGCTATTCAGGAGTACCCCGAGCGGGAAGAACTCCCGCGATTATTCACCGAAGTGGAAGCGACGGAACCCCTGACCTCCGCCCGCAGCCTGAACGGCCTGCTGGCCCGGGAGGGCGGGATCACGGTGCCGGAGCTTCCCCGGCCGGGTGCCGCGGGGGACGTTTCGGAGATACTGCGGGAAGTCTTGCGCGGGCGCTTGCACCACCTGGATACCGGTACCCGGGGGACCAGTCCGCCGCGGACACCGCCCGCCTACGACATTCTCGTGCCCGGCCGCCGCGGACTGCAGAAAATCGTGAAGAGCGACAATCTGATCGACATCATCGCCTGGGTGCAGGGGGCCATGGAGCAGTCGAGGACGGTGTGCAAGATCGAGACGGCCGCCGGAGAGAAGGGCACCGGCTTTCTGCTGAAGGGGCAGTTGTTGATGACGAACAACCACGTCATCCCGGACGTCGCCACGGCCGCCAGCACCCGCCTGGTTTTCAACTACAAGACGGATAAGGACAACAACGTCCTGGAACAGACCCATTACCGCCTCGATCCCACGGGCTTCTTCGTCACCAGTGCCGAGGACGAACTGGACTACACCATCGTCCGCATCGTAGACGACGGGCGCACGCCCCTGGCCGGGTGGGGGCACGTACAGCTGGAGGATTTTTTCGACCCGAACGTCGACGAGAAGGTGACCGTCATTCAGCATCCCGGTGGCAACTACATGAAGATGGCCCTCCCGGACGATATCATCAGCGTATGGGGCAGGTACCTCTTTTACACCACCGATACCCGCGAGGGTTCGAGCGGCGCGCCCGTGTTCAATAAGCACTGGAAGGTCGTGGCCCTGCACCACGCCGGTAAGAACGAGCAGTCGTACGAGGGCGGCTTGCAGATCGACGCGGCGGGCACGATCGCGCCCTCCAACCGCGGCATTCTGATTAAGCACATTCTCGCGGACCTGCAACAACGCCAATTCTCACTACCCCAATAACCGCCTGCCGTGAAAAACCCGATCACCGTCCCCGAACTGGAAGCCCTGCTGGAAAATGAATCCACCCAGGCGGCAACTCTGGAAGCGTACTTCGAATTCCTGCCCACCGGACCGTTCGCGGGGGAATACCGGCTACGCAGTCATGTGCAGATCGTACCGGAAGGAGGGGACGTGGCGGCGGGGCTTACGGAAAGCGTACCCCTATTCAACATCGTGGCGAGGATCGTGGACAAGGCGAACTCCCTCGCCCGTCGCGATCGTGACCGTCAGTTCGAACGGAACCGCGCCGACGGAAGCCGGGTAGTTATCGTTACCGAGGGCGATTCCTGGTTCCAGTATCCCCGCTTCAAGCGACTGGGCATTACCGTTTCCAAGGAGGTAAAGGACGTCGTCGACTACCTGATCGAGCACCCCCGCTATGCCGTGAAGAGCCTCGGTAGTGCCGGCGACGTCATCCGCAACATCTACCACCTGAGCGAATACCTCGAGGCGATCGAAACGTACCGGCCCCGGGCGTTCGTCCTCAGCGGCGGCGGCAACGATTTCTTCGAGGTGTTTCCCAATATGGTACGCCCGGGCAGCGTCGACGACGTGGAATCCTTTCTGAAGACCACCTGGCTGACGGAGATCAAGGTCATTCGTACCTACTACGAGGGGATGCTGGAGATCCTGACCCGGGAGCACCCCGACTTGCACGTCATCCTCCACGGATACGATTATATCATGCCGCGCCCCGACGGAAAGTGGATCGGTAAACCCATGATCGATACCGGTGGGCTTACCGCGGACAAGGACCGAAAAGCACTGATCCGCTTCATTATGGACGCCTTCAATCAATCGATTGAGGACCTTGCGCGGCCCTACGCGAATGCCCACTTCATCGATGTGCGGGGCACCGTGCCCCAGGATCCCCGATTCTGGCACGACGAGATTCATCCCAACGACTATGGCTTCCGACTGGTGGCCGATAAGTTCATCCGTAAGCTCGACGAGATCGTGGTGCCGGCATGATAAGTCAATGAGTCAAGCAGTCGGAATTGAAATTGGATTTATCGCAAAAAGCGAACTTTTATTGTGAAATGTCGATGTTTTAACAATTAAAGTCTATATTACAGACTACAGTACACCCCGCCCACCCCCCTCATACATCAAGGCCGTTTTTACCCAGTCCCTTCCCCCGGGAAGGATAAACCGTATCTCATGCACTACCGTATGTTCATGCTCGCGCTATGTCTGGCGCTGGGCAGCCCGTCCTTCGTATCCGCCCAGTACTTTCCCGAATGTGCCGAACTCAATGATGGGTTTGACGGCAGCGACGACATCCATCGCTTCTGTGTCTCCCAGGGCACGAGTGATTACTACATCTATTTCAGTTACCAGAACATTTCCCCGGCCGGGGCGGTGTGTGACTGTGAAGAGAACCAGCGGGAAATTATCGTAGCGCGCAACAGTTTTCGCAGCGGTAACAACTACTTCCGGTTCTCGCCTTCCAGCAGTGTCGTGACGGGTTCTTACAACTACGCCTTCGGGCCGGACAACTCGGGTGACTTCTATCCCCGGGCGGTGTATGCCGGTAAATCCAAGCGTATTACCTGCCTGACCTCCGGCACTTGCTACGAGGAGACGCGCAACGATAACTCCGGCAGCCTGGGTGCCATTTCCGGATCTACCGAAGCGATTCGGGAACCGACCAGCTTTGCCGCCACCGACGGTACCCATTCCGATAAGATCGTGCTTACCTGGACCAGGGAGACGGACATTCCCAATCATTTACACAGTTACCGGATCTACCGTAACGACACCCTCCTGACTACCGTAGCGGGAAGCGCGAGTTCTTATACGGATAGTAACATCGGTGCTAATGTGACCTATAAATACGCCGTTACCACCTATACTTCCAGTTGGGGCGGCCACGAGTCGCGGCAGGTGAAGGATCAGGGATCGGCCTACCTGCCGTTTCTGAATGCATCGGACGGTACGCGCTACAATTCCGTGCGGCTGGAGTGGGCCAACATGTCCAACGTGGCGGACGAAATCCGCCTGGAGCGAGAGCACACCAACCGTCAGGGGGCGAAGGTCCGCGAGGAGCTGGCCGTCCTGGGTAATAACGCCACTGGCTACAACGATCAGGACGCCATTCCGGGCTTTGCCTATACCTACCACCTGGTGCCGATCGGGGGAACGGCTTCCCCGCTGAGCGATCCCGGGTACAGCCGCCCGGACGGGGTGATCAAGGGATACGTCCGCTCCAAACTCGGGGCCGGGGTGAGCGGGGTCGACGTTACCGTAACCCTCACCGAAACCATTCCGGCGGGGGCGGCGCCCTATCCGTCGAACTGCGCGACCACGAGCTACTGCGCGACCACCGACATCGACGGATACTACGAGATCCGCGACATTTACTACCACGAGGAAGCCACCTTTCGCATCACCCCCGAAAAGCGGGGCGACAGCGTGGTTCATGTGTTTAATCCCGCTCTCGTAGAGCGGACCATCGACGTGAACGCCAAGACGCTCAATGGGGTAGACTTTACCGACGAGACGGTCTTCACCGTCGCGGGTAAAGTGCACTTCCCCGCCTACATGGGCCTAGGTCCGGAGTGCGGTATGGCCGAGGTCGCGATCTTGATCGACAGTGCTGATTTTGGCATTCGGACCGACGGTCGGGGTGAGTGGAAATTCTCCATCCAGAACGAGGGTACCTATTCCTTCACGCCCGTTTTCCTGCACCACACTTTCATTCCCAGCGGGGCGGTCACCGATCCCACCAGCGTACGGGTCGAGGGTGACGTAGTGGGGATCGACTTCGAGAATACCACGACGGACTCTCTGCAGATCGTGGTCCAGGGAAGCTGTAATACCACCCTCGGCACCGAAACTAAGGTGCGGGTGACCTCCGAAGACCCCCTGTGCTACAATGTGGAGTATGACGTACCCGAGAGCGGCGTCATGACCATTTATAACTTACCGGCACGGGCCTACAAGGTCCGGGTGAGCGCAGTGGCGTCCACCAATGTCTTCGACCAGATCGGCAATAAACCCCTGACCGTCGACCTTACGGTCCGCGATACCGCCGAGCTGATTACGGAGAATGAGACAACCACCATTACGCCGGCCATTCTCGATACGCTGAGCAACGATTCCATCATCGTGGTTCAACCCGCCGATACGGTGTTTGCGGGAAGTTTCGACACGCTGCGTGCGGAAGTGGAACCGGCCGCTCGCTTCATCTACCGGGCTCCCCTGGTACTCAGTACGGACTTCGTGGCCGCGGGGGCGGAGGTGCCGGCCTGTACGCCCGGCCCCGGGGTCCCCGAACTGATCATGGAACAGGGGTTCAGCTACCCCATCACCATAGAGATCCGGGAAAACGTAAGCGTCGACTGTTATCTCGATACGGGCTTCGTGAAGATATACGACTTCATCTCCGACCGGGGCGGGGAAGCCATCCGTCTGCCGATACGCAACGGCCGGGTGCAGTATACCATAGAACCGGGCATTCCGAACCTGGCAACCAATGGCGGTGACCGCGACTACCAGAAGTTACTATACATCATTCCCGAAGTAGACTTCGCGGAGAGCCAACCCGTAGAGTACTGGGCCCTGGTCGAAGGGATCAAGACCAACACTCCGACCTTCGTAAGCCGCTCGCCGGACATTCCGATGCTGATCCTGCACGACCCCCCGGGCGATAATAGCTACGCTTACGTGGAACAGGGGACCACCTTCGAATCCTTCACCACCGTCGAAACCGAAGTGGGGGGCGCGGCCGGAGGGTTCGTCAATCTGCTGCTCGGAGCTAAGTTCAAAACCCCCTTCAGTGGTCACGGCTTCGGTACGATCATCAAATTCTCCGCCGAGGCGGGGCGCGACAACTTCAACCGAAGCGGGATCAGGACCTCCATGACCTTTACGGAAACCTTCAGTACCTCCTCGATGGAAAATCTCACCGGTAATGACGGTGACGTTTACATCGGCGCCGCCTTCAACCAGGAGTACTCCCTCTCCGAGGAGGTTTCCTTCAATCCGGACAGTTGCCGGGCGGAGGTAGACATTGTACCGGCGATGGCCGACAATACCTTCGCGACCACCTTCATGTACACCGAACAGCACATCAGAAACGTCCTGATTCCTACTTTCGGGCTGCTGCGTGCCGAGTTGCTCGAAGAGATCGACACGACGAACCTGGCGCAGGTTACCCGAGTCAATAATTTGCGGGCCGACAGTCTCTCCTGGGAAAACATGCTGGCGCAGAACGACACGGCCCGGGGTGAAAACGCGGTATTTCAGGAAAATATCAGCTTCAGCGCCGGAGCAACGTATGCCGAGGACTGGGAGGAAGGGTCCGGTTCGAGTGTATCGTACGAGTATAATCGATTCGTCAATACGGAATTCGCGCTGGGTGCCAAGATCGATAACGAAGGAGGCATCTGGTTCGACAGCGAACTGGGTTTCATGGGTCGTTTCCGTTGGTCCACTACTAACAATAGCGGCACGGAAGCCGATACCACTCGCAAGGTGGGCTATGTTCTGGAGGACAACGACATCGGTGATTTTTTCAGCGTGGATATCCTGCGCGACACCAGTTACGACGTACCGGCCTTCGACTTGAAAGTGGGTACCAGCAGCTGTCCGCAGGAACCCAATACCCAGGCCCGCGACCGGCCTCAGATTCAGATACTACCCCCCGAGCGGGACGACGTGCCGACCGACGGAGTAGCTTCTTTCAATTGCCTGATCACCAACTTCAGTGAAAGTCGGGAAACGCGGGAGTACCACGTGCGTACCGTAAGTACCACGAACCCCGACGGCGCCGTCCTCTTCCTCGGTGGCCACCGGATCAATAACAGCCCCGCCTCCTTCTTCCTTGATTACGGGGAAACGATGACGCTCGAGCTTGCCGTCGAACGCGGCCCGCGTGCCAGCAACTACCGCGACATCGGCCTCATGGTGTACCCCCCCTGCGAGTACGAACTCTGGCAGGACAACGGCGTGTTGCGCAATGCCGATACGGCTTATATCAAATTGCTCAACTACGAAACGGAGTGTACTAACGTAAGTCTGCGTCACCCCTTCAACAATTGGGTGGTGAACGGCGCCTCACCGGATTTCATGAAGATGACCTTTTCCGGCTACGATCTTAACAACGTGAACTTCGAGTCCATCACGCTGGAAGTACAGCGGGAGGGCGAGGGATACCTTGAGGTAGCCAACGTTCCGAAGTCCGCCCTGGAGGGGGCCAATTATGACTTCAACGTCGACCTGAGCAATTATCCCGATGGGCTCTACCGTTTCCGGGCGGTAGCTAACTGCGGCCAGGATGGGGTCACCTATTCTACGGAAAAACAGGGCATCATCGACCGCCGGTCCCTGGCACCGTTCGGCTATCCCCAACCCAGCGACGGCTTCCTGCGCCCGGGCGGCGAAATTTCCGTCACCTTCGACAAACCCATCAACTGCGCCTTCCCGGCCGTAGACTACAATCCCGTGTTCCGCATTACGCGTGCGGATACGGAGGAAGAAATTCCGGTTACGGTCAGTTGTAGTGGGGACAAAATCATTCTGCAGACGAATCCTCCGCTGGCGCAGCGTCCCGACCTGTCCGGCGTCGTACTGCATGCCCGGGTGGATAGTCTGATGGATCTGAACGGGAACGTACAGAAGTACGCGACCGACTGGTCCTTCCGCGTAAATTCCCGACCGGTATTCTGGGATCCGTTGCCCATTACCTATACCGGCTACGCGGGGGAGACCCATATTGTCGAGGGCGTACTGAAGAACAATTCCTTGCTCTCCAAGCCCTTCACCCTCGATCTGCAGGACAGTTCCGGTGTAGTCCACTATCCCGACTGGCTGCGGGCGCGCCGCACCAACGGCACGTTGCTGCCGAATGCGGACGACGTGATCCGCTTTGATCTTGATCCCGAACTGGATCCTGGGATATATACCGATTCAATCGTCGCGCTGGTCGACGGCGAAGCCGTCGCTACGCCCGTTCGGGTGGAACTTCTGGCCCACCCCGTGAACTGGCCCTTCGATCCCACGGCCTATCCGTACAGTATGACCGTCGTAGCCACCTTCAGCCTAGACGAGACGGATAATCTGCTCTCCACCGACGAACGCGATCTGGTCGGCGCCTTCGTGAACGGAGAGATCCGGGGAGTAACCAACATCGAATATGTGCCTTCGATCAACCAGTACCGCGCTTTTCTAACCGTGTACAGCCACGATGTCGGTGGCAACAATGGCGAAGAAATCACCTTCCGCTTCTGGCATGCCCTCAATGGGGTAGAGTACGGTGCGATCGAGACGCTGACTTTCGTGTCGGAGACTTCCGCCGGATCTCCCGACGCACCGCTCATCTTGCATCCCGAAGGAATCTTTCAGGTCATCCCCCTCCACGTAGGTTGGAATTGGATCTCGCTGAACGTCCAAACTACCGACATGACCCGCGAACACCTGCTGAGCAGCATCGTAGGGGCCCAGACGGCCAACGACGTAGTGATCAAAAGCCAGTCGAAAATGTCTTCCCACGAGGCGGGTAAGAGCTGGAACGGCAATCTGAAAACCCTGCAACTCGGAGAGGGCTATCTGCTTCATCTGAGTGCCCACCCGGATACCCTGAAGGTCGTAGGTTTACCCAGTCCAACCCCGCTCGACGTTAGCGTAGCGAAGAACTGGAATTGGATCGGCTATCCGCAACTACTCCCGCGACCGGTCAATGGGGTGCTCGACGGACTCACCACCACCGTGGGCGACCAGCTGAAGGGACAAAGGATCTTCTCGATTTTCAATGGGCCGGCCGCCGGCTGGGTCGGTAACCTGAATCATTTCGCCCCCGGCAGCAGTTATAAGCTCCACGTAGCCAAGTCGGGCACCATCAGCTATCCGGCGCCGAAGGGAGTGGACGAGACGGTTGACCCGGGCCTGTTCGAGCACAATATGAGCATAGTGGGCACCTTCGACCTGGCGGAGATCGGCGAGCAGGCCTACGATGACTTGGATGTGATAGCCTACATCGACGGGGAAGTCCGTGGACGGGGCAAACTGGAGGCCTGCCCAAGCGTAGACGGATACCGGACGTTTCTGCTGGTACACGGTAACGCGGCGGACTTCGACCGGGAGATCACCTTCCGCATCCTAAACACCGAACGGGAAACCGATTACGCAGCTACCGGGGAACCCCTTCCCTTCTATCCGGACCTGCTGATCGGGTCCATCGACGAGCCCTACCCCTACATGGGCCTGAGTACGTCGGTTCCCTCGGCCCTGCCCCCGGGATACGCGCTGCTCGGCGCCGCTCCGAATCCGACTACCGGACTGACGACCATCACCTACCGCGTTCCTCGGCCTGAATCCGTCGTGTTGCGGATCACCGATCTGACCGGCCGCCCCGTAGGACCCGAGGTGCGTACGGAAGCCACTGCCGGTCTGAACCGCCAAAGTGTCGACCTCACTCACTTGCCGAAGGGCATCTACGTTTACCACCTGGAGTCCGCCGGCTTTAGCGCGGCCCGTCGTGTCGTAGTGCAGTAAGAGGAGGCACGGTCGTAAAATCGGCCTGCCCGGTTGGTCCGCTCGGTTTGCATTACCCGGCACCCGCGCGCCGCCGCAAAGCACCCTGAAGCACCCCCGTTGGACCGCTATAGCCGTTGGACGGTGTCACACCGTCCAACGGCTATAGCGGTCCAACGGGGTTAACTTGCTACGCGATGGTTCTTCATCTTATTACCTAACCTAGGACTGAATATGGACTGGACAAGCGCGAAAGTGGCCATCGAGGCCAAGGCTGCCCCCCTGCACCCGCGAATCCGACCGGACGACTTCCACCACACCATCCTGATCTCGCCGCGCCACAACTACTTGTACGCTAATGTACCCAAGGTAGCCTGCACCACTATCCGCAAGCTGTTGATCGATGCGGAGTTCGGAGAGGTGCGGCCCTATTCGGAACGCATGGATACGCTGCACTTCAATGAGTTTCTGCCCTTCCTGAACGTTTGGCAGGTAGGCGATCTGCCCCGGTATCTGCGGCAGCGGCGGCCGTTCCTGTTCTGCTTCGTCCGCAATCCCTACACCCGGATGCTTTCGGCCTACCTCGATAAGATCGTGGGCCGGGAAGGCGAACGGAACATCATTTTGCGACAGCTCGGCCGTTTCCATCAACCCGACTACGAGATCACCTTCGCCGACTTCGTCGACACCGTATGTGCCACCCCCGTAACCTACTAGAACGCCCACTGGCGTAACCAGTACGATCAGACCTTTCAGGACGGACTAAAGTATAACTTCATTGGTCGATTCGAAAACCTCGAGGCCGATCTGCGGAAAGTAGCCGGGCGCCTGGGCATCGCGGACTTCATTGGCCCGGATACCTTCGGGCCCGTCGGGAAGGCCGGGCGGCACCACGCGACGGGGGCCGGCAACCGGCTTCAGGAATTCTATACGGAGGCGCTGGCGGAACGGGTGTATGAGGCCTACCGCAGAGATTTCGAAGTCTTCGGGTACGAGCGGGAGTTCAGTTGATGCTGTCCCTAAGTATGGGGAAATTTCGGGTTGTCGGGAGTCAGATCGTGCGTTAGGCCACGTATATTTGGCGTAACCTATCATCCATGTGTTTTGCCCGCTACGTCCTACCTGTCTTAGGTCTGCTCTTTCCGGGCTGCGAAGTCATCGATCCGCCCCCACCGCCTACGCGCATCGAAACCTGGCTGGCCGGACAAATGAATAGTTTGCGGGCGGAATACCAGGACATGCAGCTGATGAATGCCCTGCACCGGGCACGGCAGCTGGGGGTGACGGTAGACCGAAATCAGGATTCCATATCCGTAGGAGCCCGCGCGGAATTGTATCAGTACCTGGCGCAACTGCACTTTCAGCACTTCGTGTACACGGATTCGGTCGACTACTATACCCGCCGGGCGGATGCCCTGGTAAACCAGCATTCGCCCGACACTCTGCGGGCGCGTCAGCTATTGTGTGCCGCCTACAATGGGTTCGAAGACTGGAATTGGCAAGACATGCAAATGCAGGCGCAGTTGGGCCGTCGTCTGCTCGAACGGGCGGGACAAGATCGATCGCTGCTCAACGGTCTTCTGCTCACCATCGAAGGGCGCGCGGCGAAGAAGTACGGAGATATTCCCGGCGCGCCAACTAAACTGCGGGACCTTGGCTACGCGGTCAGCGAGGACCGGTACCGCCGGGCCGTTGCCCTGTTACGATCCCTGGGCTCACCGTGGGAAAATTACGCCCGCGAGCAGTTTGCCATCCTACTGATCCGGGATCCAGCCAACGATCGGCGGGTTGGCAACCAAGTGGATACTCTGCGTGCGGCCGGGCGCGGGAGCGGAGCGGATAACGCTTACGCCGACCGGGTGCGGGGCTACTGGCGCCGGCGGCGGGGCGATCCAGTGGGTAGCACCTTTTATTACCGGCGGTTACTACGGCGTGACGACCAGTTTTTGGGCAAGCCCGATGCGGAGGCACGTTACGCACTGGAGGACTACGCTCTCCGGCGGGGAGATTACGATGCCGCCATCGGCCACCTGACCGCAGATATGGTGCGTCGCAGTTGCTGTCCGGAGGGGGAGGAGCCACAAGTGCCGGAAGACGTGGTCCTGTGCGACCGTCGGCCCTCCTGTATTCACTTCACTAGTGCCCTGGCCGGTCTGCTCCAGGCATGGAACGCCGAAAGCCCCGATCCCGCCCGCCGGGATCTGGCCTACTCCCTCGCCGCCCGATCCGTGGATCGGTACGAACGGACGTTCCGCTCCGCCAGCGAGCAGGACGTGCTCAACAAGAATCCGGTTCTCGGCGATCGGCTCATCGCCTCGGCACTCGACATCAGTATGGACATCGGCGAACGTACCCGGAAGCCCGCCGGGTACCACGACGCCGTCTTCCGGGCCATGGAACTCGGAAAGTCCATTTTGCTCACCCGGGAAATCAGCGAAGCGGCGACGGTCCTGGCGGGGGACGGCGGTGGAGCTATCGCCGTCCGTATACGCGATCTCGAGCAAGAACGGCATCAGATCCGCAAGGAATTCGCGACGACCCTGGAGCTACCCATCGACCGGCTGCTGCGGTTCGAACGGTTGCGCGTGGAACTCGCTGCTCTAGGGGAGGGACCAGAACGGATAAGTGCGGAAACGCCTTCGATAGCCAGTGCCCTACCTTCCCTGGAGGAGGTCCGCCGGAAGCTGAATTCCCGGCAGGCGCTCGTTGAGTTTGCCGAAACGGATAGCCTACTATACGTGCTCTACGCCGACCGGGAAACCAGCCGGGTCTACCGACTGCCCCTGGACTCCGTGCAAGCTACCGTGGCGCGACTGATTGACTTACTGACCCATAACGACCGCACCGGGGTAGTGGAATACGCCGGGGCCGCCTACGAACCATACCGTCAGCTGCTCGGGCCGGTGGCTGATCTGCTAGCCCGGCGGGAGGAGTTGATCGTGATTCCCAGCGTAAGTCTGGCTGCCCTGCCCTTCGCCGCGCTCACGCTTGGGACGGTGACCGATCCGGATGCCTCCTTTGCCGACCTGCCCTACCTCGTCCGCACCCACGTCATTCACTACACCGACAGCTGGCGGGCCGAGCGGCAATACGAGCGCCTGCGGCAGCGACCGCTCGCCCCCCGGCAAGCGCGGGTGGGGGCCTGGACCCATTCCGAGCTGCAAAACTATCTGTCGGCTACCGCGGAGCACGTACTGGCGAATACGGCTTCCGGCGGACGCCATTATCAAACCGACGCGTGCAGCAGTTCCTCCTTCCTGGCCGATGCGGCGAACTACGACTGGCTGCACCTGAGCGTGCACGCGACGAGTCGCGCGGACAGGTTACATCAGAACTTCCTCCACCTCAATCGCCGCGATAGCCTGAACGGATCCGCCATCGGGGAGCAGGTGCTTCCGGCACGCCTGGTAGTACTGGCGGCCTGCTCCACTTCCCGGGGCGTGGCACAGCGTTGGGAGGGGACCTTCAGTATGCGCCGCAGCTTCCACCGGGCCGGCGTGCCCGACGTGGTGGCTTCCGTTTACGACATTCCGGCCGCGGCTACGGCGGACCTCCTGGAGGTATTTTACACCCACCTCTTCGCGGGTTGCCCGCCGGCCGAGGCGCTGGCCCATGCCCAACGGGCGTTTGCGAACGGAGACCGTGGCGCCCGCAGGACCTGGCCCGGTGCCTGGGCGGGCCTGGTGGTCGGGTAAGTGGCTTCCGCGGCTATACCGCTTCGCCAACGGTAGCGACCTCCGCGGTCCGCCGGCGTGGCCCCTGGTTTGGAAATTGGGTTAGTCTTCCGACCAACGTCGCGACCGACATCGAGCAGCCAGGTAGGTCCCTTGCCGACCGGCAACCTACGTATCAGCGGTACTCGACTATCGTCGTGAACATAAGGGCAGTCAGCGGACCGGTGAGAATGGCTATTCACCAAAAAATGCAAAAATTAACACAACTCCATTCACAGTGGAGTGAGGCGCCGGATAATTGTCCTATAATTAAGTCACTCTTTAAATAATTTATTTATGAATTCGTCATCTTTTACTCCCCTTAGCAAGCAGGCAGTAGCCTCAACAGAAGGTGGTTTCATCCCAATTGTTATTGCCGGGTACGTTATTTCCGCCAACACCGTCGCTACGCTTTCCGGCATCGCGGCCGGTGGCCTCCTTTATGCTATCACTCACTAAATACAACATAATGCAAGTTCTATCAAATATTGAGATTCAGCACACCGCAGGTGGGATAGCTCCATTAGGCTGGTTTCTCATAGCATTTATTTCTACCTATGGGGGATGCGCTATAGTTGACTCCGAAGTCGCTCACATGGGAATCAACGATAGCAATGGAAACTGCAAGTAGTATGAAAAATCAAGCCACTTTGCCAAAACAAGAATTACGGTCAATCTTCGGTGGTGCCGGTCCCTGTGCGTACGACCCACCCGACGGATTCTTTAACAAACTGGATTATTTCATCGGGTACACCTACGGCAAGTTCCGAATGAATTTTGGACTTTGATCGATAATCCTTATCACCTTAGCCGGAGAGTTCTCCGGCTAAGGCATTTTTCAGCTATGATGAGTAGACTTCTTTGGAGTTGCTACGTGATCGTAACGGTCTGGATAAGCGGGGTACTATCGAACACACTTCCGGGTGATGGACCAGTCCTGTTCGTAGGGATCAAAGCTCTCCTCTTCCTTCCGGTGTGCATCTACTTATACCGTAGTATCCGTCTCCCCGACGGATGGAAGCACGGACCGTGGGACAGGAAGCTACTATTGCTGTTCGCGGGCTGGTTCTTCCTGTTCGTAGGTCTGCGTTTTGCTGTTGACAACATTGAAATAAGCTTCACGCTGCTCGCATACGCCGTGGTCACTACCCTGGTAATGGTGGCTCTCGAGGAACTGATATTTCGCGGCATTACCTTTAGTAAGGGCGGAGGGGGCGCATCGATCAGGGGGAAGCAGTATGGTTCTTCGCTTTTATTCGCCCTGCTCCATGCATTTAATCTGCTCTACACCGGAAACTTGGGAGAGACCGTACATCAGATGGTGCTGGCTTTCGGAATGGGGATGTTTTTGTCGTCCGTCTATTTAAGGTACGGCCGGATTCTGTACCCGATTGCTCTTCACTTTATGGTCAACGTAGTACCGGAGTATAAGATGCTGTTACATCGCCCCGCAATACATTGGTCATCCCTCAGTAACTACAACTATACGCTGGACGAGCGTGTCCTTTTTAGCCTCGTGACGTGTATTGTCCTGACTGTAGTAGCACACTCCGTGCTCCCGGGTAAGCGACTCCCGCAGTCGTAATGTTAATTTCACCGTATGGGAAAAGGCCCGCTAAGTAAGGCCGATCCGTCGGGGTGGCTTCGGTGCTAGGACATAGTATCTATATGCCCTTCGGTGCAGCACTAAATGGTGAAGGATATGCCACATACGCCGGCTTCGCGTCAGTGGTGCCGGACCCGCGCCCCGCCGCCCGTATCTTCCGTATGCCGGCGATTAATCTATGAGTAAGGAGCACCAGGAGTAAGCTATATGTGCGTTGTCATACTGATCCACCGTATCCTATGCTTCTACCGAACCGTTTGCTCGTGCTTATATGCTTATTGTTTACGTGTCTACCCCTGAGCGGTCAGAGTAGTACCGATGTATACCGGGAAGGTCTCGCGGACTGTCTGCCCGGTGATGACCTGCGAATGATTACCGAGCTGTATACGGAAATCGATGCCTGGACGACCGAAGTGTTCAGGGTAGAAAATCCGTATTTCACGCTCGCCCTCCGGTACTGCACGGACCAGCTGGACGAACGATTCTTCAGGGTCGCTGCCGGATCGCGCCTGGATAGTCTGATCCGCTCGGGAATGCAATCGAATCTCTGGAAAAGGCGAATGCTACCGGGAACGAAGGATGATGCGGACGTGGACATGATCCCGCCCGGGGGGACTGTGTCGGCCCGCGATCCGGCTACGGCGGAACGGGTCACTTTCGATCCACGATCATCATTTATCAACTGCTCAAAAGTATACACGCTCCACCCCGCCCTCGCGCGGATCTACCAGCGCTATGATGTATATCACGTAGCCGGCTCCAACGTGAAGTTGTGCGCGCTCATCGATTACCTGACCGCTGCCGACTACGAACTCAACTCCGTCAAATACTTTATCGCGCTGGACATCGTCCTGCAACGCATGCTGTTGGTCAACGGATACGGCGACTTACTGGAAGAAGGCTAACGATACGCTTTGCCGGGTCGGAAGCGCCCCGCTACCCCGATTTCCCTCGCATACCGTTTCTTACGGTCCGATCTGTAAGCCAAACCCCACTCCGCGCATGCCCACCCGCTCCCGCCGTCATTTTCTCCGCCAACTTTCTACCGGACTGCTCGCCGCGCCACTGCTTTCCGAATCCGCGGCGGCGAGCACGCTGGCGGCACCCCGGATGTCACTGGCGGCAAACGACCGAATCAATCTGGCCTGTATCGGACTCGGTATTCAGGGGTTTAGTGACCTGCGGGCCGCCCTTCAGGTCCCGGGCGTGCAACTGGTCGCGGCCTGCGATCTTTATACCGGCCACCTGGAGCGGGCGCGGGAAGTGTATGGCGAGGACGTTTTTCTCACCCGCGATTACCGCGAGATCCTGTCGCGGCCCGATGTGGACGCCGTCATCGTGGCCACCCCTGATCACTGGCACGATACCATCACCATCGCGGCCCTCGACGCCGGTAAGCACGTATACTGCGAGAAACCCCTGGTCCAACAGCTTGGGGAGGGGCAGGCGGTACTCGAGGCCGAACGCCGCAGTCCGGGTATTTTGATCGTGGGTAGCCAGCGGGTCAGTTCCGTCCTTACCGAACAGGCTCGCGAAATCTACCGCCGCGGCGACCTCGGACAACTCGTATTGGTGGAAACCTTTAACGACCGTTTCAGCGCTCTCGGGGCCTGGCAGTACTCTATCCCCCGCGACGCCTCGCCGGCCACCGTCGACTGGGATACTTTCCTGAAGGATACCGGCGACCGGCCCTTCGACGCCAAACGCTTCTTCCGCTGGCGCAACTACCGCGATTACGGGACGGGCGTAGCCGGCGACCTCTTCGTACACCTCTTCTCCGGCAGTCACCGCATCCTCGACTCGCTGGGGCCGGAGCGCATCTACGCGACCGGGGGGCTCCGCTACTGGGACGACGGCCGGGACGTGCCCGATGTCTTCATTGCCAGCTGCGACTACGGCGAGCAACCGGGTCATCCGGCCTTCAATATGCAACTGCGCGTGAACTTCGTGGATGGCGGCGGCGGCGGTTCACGCACCCGCTTCGTGGGTACGGAAGGCAGTCTGGAGATCAGCGGCAACAGCATTACCCTGAACCGCAAAACGCTCCCCGCCGCCCCCGGCTACGGGGGTTGGGATACCTACGATACGTTTCCGCAGGCCACGCGCGCGGAGTTTGAGGCGTGGTACCGCAGCGCGTATCCCCCCTCTCCGCCGACGGTGGTCGGGCCCACCGAGTGGACCTACCGCGCGCCGGAGGGCTACAGCGACCACGTTCATCACTTCGTTAACTGGTTCGACGCCATACGCAACGACGGGACGGTCGTAGAAGACGGCGCTTTCGGGTTCCGTGCCGCCGCCCCCTCCCTGGCCGCCAACCAGAGTTACTTCGAACGGCGCGTAGTGGAATGGGATCCGGTGAAGATGCGGGGGGATAGCGAGGGTCCAAAGTAAGCGGTAGCGCCTCTGAAGTACAACCTTCGTTGAGTTCCGCTCTCCCCAGAAATGAAGAAACCGAAAGCGAGGGTTCGCTTCCGGTCTCTTCATACTTACCGCGGGGGTGTCCGTTAGGGTCGACTACTTCTTGTCGCCCTTCTTGTCGGCGCTTTTGCTGCCGCCCGACTTCGAGTCGCCCGACTTGGAGCCGCTTTTGCTCTCGCCACTCTTAGCCCCGGAAGCAGATTTGTCGGTTTTACCCGGGGACTTTTTGGAATCATTTGATTGCTTAGCCATTACAGGTGTGATTATGATCGACAGTGAATTCCGTCAACCGTGAATGATAGTGGTAGAATCCACCTGATTGCTGATTTGTTTGAAAAAAATACGGTCGGGCAGACAAAAAATTGGGCGATGCCGAAATAATCAGAATACCCGGTAGATTCACCTTGACCCCTTCGTGTCGCGCCAGTTAGCAGTGCCGTCTTGACTACTGCATCCCCGCCCTGATCTTTGCCCGCACGGCTCTGGCACGTTCCCCCGCGGGGCCCGTCGGATCGAGGGCGATTGCCCGTTCGTAGTGCTCCAGGGCGCGGATGGTGTCGCCAGACTTCCAATATGCTTCGGCCAGGCTGTTCCAAACGTCAGGGCTATTGGGGAACAGCTCGGCGTTCAGTTGGAAGACCATGACCGCCGCTTCCCCCGCTCCCTGCTCGAGCAGCAAGTGGCCCGTGCGGTCGAAGTTGCGTTCGAAGGGATAGTAGTCGTAGCGGGGATCTTGCACCAGACGATGGGCTTCCGTGCGGACTTCGGCCAGTTTGCCGGCCTTGTATAGCTCCTCGAGGTGGTGCATGGGGTCCGTCAGGTCGATCTCCCCGTCGTAGCGTAGAATAGCGGCCAGGGCCGGATCGCGGTTGTCGCGGTAGTCGGCGAACGTCATACCGACGGCCAGGTGGGGAGCCAGCCAGTCGTCGTTTTCCCACTGCGGCTTATCCTGCCACCAGGCGAAGGAGAGGCGGGGGCGCAGGTGACTGTTGGGGAGCTCCGTGGGCCGGTTGTCACCGTAAAAATTAACGTTCTCCGCGGTGGGCTCTCCCACGAAAATAGCGTTGGTGTAGTGGTGCAACTCGTTTACGAGGTTCTGGGCCGCGGAGAAGGTGCGCCGCCCGATGATCACGAAAAGCTTCCCTGGCTGGTCGATCTTTTCGGTCCGGATGATGCCCCGTACCACGTCCTTATTCTTGTAGTTATTGCCGCCGCCGTTCAGGCGTACGTCGAGGACCAGCCGCTCTACATCGTTCGTTTCCACGAAGCGAAACACTTCCGCGTAGAAATCCGACAATCCCTGCCCACTGTCATCCTCCACCTGACTTTGCCGCACGTACACCGTTTTACTGTCGGCCAGGTAAGTGTAGTAATAGATCCGGTCGAGCTCGGCCAGCCAGGCCGGGGTCGTTGTGTTGTCGCGGGCATCCAGCCAGTGATCGTCTTCCTGTATCAGGCCGTACCGGAGGGGAGAAGCGGGCGCGGACGCGGGAGCAAAGGATACCTCGTACGGTGCTCCTTCCCGGGCGAGGGTCAGGGTGATCTCTCCTTGTAGTGAATCGATTACCCCCTGCGCATGCAGAACAGCCGGGGTTCCGAGGTAGTGCACCGCGGAGGCTTTGAAGAACTGTTCGTTTTCTACGGAGACGACGGGCCGTACCGCCTCCAGCGCCTCTTCCACCGGGACGCCGGCCACGTGGGTGACCCGGGCACCGACCGCCTCCGCGTAATCGCGGTGGGCGCCCTGCACGTACACCCCGTCCGCGAACCAGTACAGATTGTACGGCATTTGCCGGAAACCGTAGGGGTTGCCGGGGTCCCAGCCCGTCAGCCAGAGATTGGTGTGCCCGTATCCGAACAGCGCTACCAGGCGCGCCAGCCCGACGATGACCTCGTGGTCGTCAAGGGCGGGAAGGTCAGCATGGAGCTTTTCGACCGCCGCATCGAACGCTTCGGCGCTTACCTTCTTAAAGAGAAAGGGATAATCGGTGTGTACCGTCTCCTGGAGGAAGCGAAGGTCCTGCCGCCACTCCGCGGGGGTCAGGTCGATCTGGGCCGTCGCGGAAGCCGACGCGCAAAGCAGGATAAGCGTAAGTAAGGTATGTCGCATGGAAAAACAATTTGCATCGAGCCCCTCACCCCCCGCAAGATCGGTCCTTACCGCTAAACCGACGAGTTTGCCCACGACCGCTTGTGCTTCCCGGGTCGACGATGGTACCTTATCCGCTATGCGCGGTAGCGCATTTCCGCACGGAGGTGATGGCAGGGAATGGAATGCTATACCGGGACTCATGGCTGTTTGTCCTCACCGCCCCGCTCCCGCGCCCCGCCGCCCGGAGATATCGTTTTCCCCGTGGGCATGAACATTCGTCCCTCCGCTTACGAATAGCTACGCAGAACGCATCAATTATGACACCAATCGACCGTAGCCGCCCCGTCATGGTCACCGGCGCTACCGGCTACGTAGCCAGCTGGCTGGTCAAGCGGCTCCTCGACGAGGGACTGACCGTGCACGCGCCCGTCCGGAACCCCCGCGCGCCGGAAAAAGTAGCCCACCTGGATGCCCTCGCAAACAGCACGCCCGGTCGGATCCGCTACTTCCACGCCGATCTGCTCGAAGCGGGTTCCTACGCGGAAGCTATGGCGGATTGCCAACTGGTTTTCCACACGGCTTCCCCCTTTACTCAGCATTCCGAACACCCCGAACAGGAATTGCTCCGCCCCGCCGTCGAAGGCACTAAGAACGTGCTCGAACAGGCCAACCGAACCGCCTCCGTCCGGCGTGTCGTGCTTACCAGCAGCACCGCCGCCATCGGCGCCGACGCTACCGATAGTCGTCGGGGGAGTCTCACCGAGGCCGACTGGAACACCTCGGCCAGTCTCGAATACCAACCCTACGCCTTCTCCAAGACCGTGGCCGAACGGACCGCCTGGGACATCGCCCATGCCCAGGACCGCTGGGACCTGGTCGTGATCAATCCCTGCCTGGTTATGGGGCCCGCCCTCAATCCGGTCAGCGGTACATCCGAAAGCCTCCGCCTCCTCAGGAAAATGGGGAGCGGGGAACTTAAATTCGGGGTGCCCCGCGTCGGAATCGGACTGGTCGACGTGCGCGACGTCGCCGAAGCCCACTACGCCGCCGGTTTCCGGCCCGCCGCCGCCGGCCGCTACCTCACCTGCGGGCACTGTACCGACTTCGTAGAGCTGACCGCGGCCCTGCAACCCAAATACGGCGACGAGTATCCCATTCCCTCCCGCTCCGTACCGAAGTGGCTGCTGCGGTTAATCGGTCCGCTGGTCGATCCCGCCCTTACCCGGCGCTTCGTGCGCGAGAACGTAGACGTGGACTGGCGGGCGGACAACGGAAAGGTCCGTCGCGAACTGGGGGTAAGCTTCCGTCCGCTCCGGGAAACTATGGAAGAGGCCTTCGGGACCCTTGTGGAAGCCGGCGTGATGGACTAGTGCGGCCCGTGAAATTCCCCTACCTTAAGGGACCACCAACCGCGGAGCACGCCATGGAATCGGAAGAAGACATCAAGCAACACCTGTATCGCTACGCCCGGGTATATGCCTTCACCCAGGGTTATCAGTTCGGGGCCGGCGCCACCCACGACGTGGAGGATATGTCCGGGGCGGCCGCCCGAAACATCCTGGCACCACCGCCGCAATTTGCGAATGCCGACCGTGCCCAACTCGTGCGGATCGCGGAGAAGCAACTCGGCATCCTGGTCGACCATATGATCATCGCCCGGGGGGAGGTGTACGCCGGGGGAGAGAAGATGAACGTCATCGGGGAAGAAACCCTGGCGTGGGCAAGGAACATCCTCTGTCCGATGTGGCCCATCTGCTAAGTCGTCGGTCATGCGGGAGCAACGGAAGAAAGCATTCGATTTTGCCGCGGAGAGCACGAAATTGCTGATCACCCTGTCGACCGGCATGATCGCGCTCACCATCACCTTCTCCCAGGCGTTCATCTCCGATACGGCGAAGGCTACGCTATGGCCTCTACTGGTCGCCTGGGCGTGCTACCTGGTATCGGTCGTTTTCGGAATAGCGACCATGCTGTCCCTCACCGGCACGCTTTCGGAAGTTAACTCCGCCGACGAGACCGGTGCGAGCGAGCCTTCGGTGTACGCGCCGAGCATTACGGGTAAGTCCCTGTTACAGATCGCTTTCTTTTTGTTGGCCCTGGCCTTCACTTGCGTACACGGCTGCGTATCGATCACCAACGGATAATAAAACAGCAGCACGATTGGTATTTTTTCTGCCGGTGTAGGTTAACTGGGCGGGGGCTTTGCGGACAGTCCTTACTTTGGTTGCTTCCCGCCGCGGTACTAATCACCCGAACGTCTTCTCCTAATGCGACCATCCCTGCAAGCCTGCGTGCTTTCGCTCCTCATCCTTATGCTGCTTACCGATTGCGCGACGAAGTCCGTCGGCCGGAAAGGTAGTCCCGACCGACCGAACGTGATCATCGTCATCACGGACGACCAGGGCTACGGCGACATGGGACATACGGGCAACCCCCTCATTCAGACGCCCGCGATCGACCGCTTCGCCACCCAGTCCGTAAACCTCACTAACTACCACGTGGGGACCACCTGCGCGCCGACCCGCGCCGGTCTGCTGACTGGCCGCAACGCAAATCGGAACGGTGTCTGGCATACCATTATGGGGGCCTCCCTGCTCAACAAGCGGGAAACGACCCTGGCCGATGTTTTTCGGAGGAGTGGCTACTCTACTGGTATGTTCGGCAAATGGCATTTGGGGGACAACCACCCCTTCCTGCCCCAGGATCGCGGCTTCGATGAGGCTTTCTACCACGGCGGCGGCGGCGTCGGCCAGACGCCCGACTACTGGAACAACGATTACTTCGACGATACCTATTTCCACAACGGCGAGCCCGAGCAGCGGTCCGGCTACTGCACCGATGTCTGGTTCGACGAGGCGATGCGGTTCATAACGGATAAGCAGGACGATCCCTTCCTCTGTTACCTCAGTCTGAACGCCCCCCACGGCCCCTACAACGTGCGGGAAGAGTACTACAATCGTTACCGCGATACGGAGGGCATCACCGAAACGCAGAAGCGGTTCTACGGCATGATCACCAACATCGACGACAACTTCGCCCGCCTCCTTCGTCACCTGGACCAGCTGGGCATCTCCGAAAACACGATAATTATCTTCACCACCGACAATGGCACCGCGGCGGGCTACCGACGGGATCCGCGGACGGATCAAATCATGGGATTCAACGCCGAGATGCGGGGCACGAAGGGTAGTGAGTACGACGGCGGCCACCGGGTGCCCTTCATCATTCGGTGGCCGGCCGGTGGACTTTCCGGCGGACGCAAACTCTCCGGCCTCACCGCCCACGTCGACGTACTACCCACCCTGGCTACGCTGACCGGACAGACGTTCCGACCGGACAATACCCTCGACGGCACCGACATCAGCGGCTACCTGCTCGGCCGGCACGAGGCACCGGAACGCCTGCTGGTCACCGACACCCAGCGCGTACCCTGGCCCGTAAAGGGAAAGAACAGCTGCGTGATGGAAGGGCAGTGGCGGCTCGTCAGCGGGAGCGAACTGTACGAGGTGAGCGAAGACCCCGGGCAGACCACCAACGTAGCCGATGCCTACCCGGAGCGGGTGGAGCGGATGAATGCCTTCTACGAGGACTGGTGGGCGGACGTAATTTCGGAAACCGAGCTTTCCACCATCGAACTGGGCGGCACCGCGAAGCCGGATGTGATCACCTGTCACGATGCCCGCATCATGGAGGGAACGCCCCCCTGGAACCAAATGCTAATCCGCCGGGGAGAGCCCATGAAGCTGGCCCCCTACGCCGTCGATTTCGTGCGTGGTGGCACCTACCGCTTCGAACTGCGTCGCTATCCGTTGGAGAGTGGACTGGCGCTCGGCGCGGCTGCCCACGACAGTATCCCCCCGACACCCTATACGGACGCTCGCATCCGGGGCCGGTCGATGTCCTTCCGGCAGGCGCACCTCCGCATCGGCGACCGTACTTATTCGGCCGACGCAAACGACGGTGCCGACGCCGCCGTCATCGAAGCCGAAGTGCCGGCGGGTAAGGCGGAGCTACTGGCCTACTTCGACCTGACCGACGGCGGTCAGAGCAATGCTTTTTACGTGTACGTGGAGTGGGTGGGGCCCGGTAAGTAATATTTTTCTATAGCCGTTGGACGGTGTACCCCCGTTGGACGGTGTACCCCCGTTGGACGGTGTACCCCCGTTGGACGGTCTACCCCCGTTGGACGGTCTACCCCCGTTGGACGGTCTACCCCCGTCCAACCGCTATACGGACTTTAATTAATAAAGTTCTTTATATTCGCGACTCACGCTGTCTATATGTCCGTTTCCACCTATCTGGATAAACTGCACTACCGCTCCCGGCAGAATCGCTGGCTCAGGTACTTCGCGATCTTTAACCGGATAGCCCTGGCCGCCGGATTTTTGCCGGCCGGCTTCGTGAAGATCAACGGAGAGCGCTTCACCGACTTGCACAATCTCCACCCGCTGGGCGGTTACCTGGAGGCGCTGTTCCATACGGGATATTACTACACCTTCATCGGGATAGCTCAGGTAGCCGCGGCGGTGCTACTGCTGATTCCCCGGACGGCGCTGCTGGGGGCCTTACTATACCTTCCCATCATCGTCAATATCTGCATCTTGTCGTTCGCGGTTCGCTTCCAGGGCTCCCTGCTGACGGCCCCGCTGATGATCCTGGCTAACCTCTACCTATTGTGCTGGGATTACCACAAACTGCGGCTCATTTTTCCCTGGAACTATGGTACCGGCCGGTCCGCGCTGCCCCCTCCGGAGGAGATGACCTTCCGGTTTCCCATCAAGTTCGTAGCGGCGGTGGTGGCGACCGTTCTCCTCGTTTTCGCTTCCGTCGTGTGGGTGATGCGGAATGCCCTCATGCCCATGAATCGCGTACCGGAATGCCGGACCCGCTGCGCCGGCAGTACCGACCCCGAAGCCTGCCTGGAATTTTGCGAGTGCGTCCATACCCGCGGCGAAACCCTGGACAACTGCCTGGAAGCCTACGAGCGGGCGGTGGGGTAGGGTTCCTTCGGCCCGAAAGCAGGGCACGTACAGATGATAGTCGAACAACGCAGAGAGGCGATCCCAACCGGGATCGCCTCTCCTGAATTTGTACTCCGTTGTATGGAGTCACGGCGGTGAATCGCGGGCTTACTTCACGTCGAAGCGGTCAGCATCCATCACCTTGGCCCAGGCCTTGGCGAAGTCATTGACGAACTTGTCGGAAGCATCGTCGGCGGCGTACACCTCGGCGAGCGCGCGCAGCTCCGAGTTGGAGCCGAAGATCAGATCCGCCCGGGTACCGGTGAACCTGGTCTCGCCCGTACGGCGATCCTTACCCGTGAAGGTGGTTTCGCTGTCGTCGTCGGCCGCCCACTTGGTGCTCAGGTCCAGGACGTTATTGAAGAAGTCCTGCGTCAGTTGTCCGGGACGATCCGTGAAGACTCCGTACTTGCTGTCGTCGTAGTTGAGTCCCAGCGCGCGCATACCGCCGACCAGGACGGTCATTTCGGGGGCGGTCAGGGTAAGTAGCTGAGCGCGGTCGACCAGCAGTTCCTCGCCGGTGGCGTTGATGGGATTGTTGCGGTTGATATAGTTCCGGAATCCGTCGGCGTATGGCTCGAGGGCTTCGAAGCTTTCGGCGTCCGTCTGGTCCTCGCGGGCATCCACGCGGCCGGGGGTAAAGGGTACCGTGGTGGTTTTACCGGCCTCCCGGGCGGCCCGCTCGATGGCAACGTTACCGCCGAGCACGATGAGGTCCGCCAGGGAAACCTGTTTGTTGCCCGACTGTCCGTCGTTGAAGTCGCGGCGTACGTTCGCCAGGGCATCGAGTACCTTCTTGAGCTGTTGCGGCTTATTGACCGCCCAGTTACGCTGGGGAGCGAAGCGGATGCGGGCACCGTTGGCGCCGCCCCGCTTATCGGAACCCCGGAAGGTAGCGGCGGAAGACCAGGCGGTGTACGCCAGCTCCTGTACGGAAAGGCCGGTCTCGGTGATCTTGTCCTTGAGCGTCTGTACGTCAGCGTCGTCGATCAGATCGTAGTCGCGCTCGGGGAGGGGGTCCTGCCAGAGCAGCTTTTCCTGGGGTACATCGGGGCCGAGGTAACGGCTCAGCGGACCCATGTCGCGGTGCACCAGCTTGTACCAGGCGCGGGCGAAGGCTTCCTTAAATTCCTCGTTGTTGTCACGGAACCGCTTCGAGATTTTCTCGTACGCGGGGTCGACCCGGAGCGCCAGGTCGGTGGTGAACATCGACGGGTGGTGCTTCTTGCCGGCATCGTGGGCGTCGGGGATCAGGTCCTGCCCCTCCCCGTTCTTGGGACGCCACTGCCAGGCACCGGCCGGGCTCTTGTAGAGTTCCCAGTCGTACTTGAACAGAAACTCGAAGTAGTCATTGCTCCACTGGGTGGGGGTGCGGGTCCAGGTTACCTCCAGTCCGGAAGTAATCGTGTGGGCACCGTGGCCGCTTTCGTAGCTGCTGTTCCAGCCCGTGCTCATGGCCGCGATGGGGGCGCCGGCGGGCTCGGCGGCGACGTACTTCTCGGGATCGGCGGCGCCGTGGGCCTTCCCGAAGGTGTGACCACCGGCAATGAGGGCAACGGTTTCCTCGTCGTTCATGGCCATACGGCCGAAAGTTTCGCGAATGTCGCGGGCGGCCTGCAGGGGATCGGGATTACTGTTCGGTCCCTCGGGGTTTACGTAGATGAGACCCATCTGCACGGCGGCGAGGGGGCTTTCCAGTTGGCGATCACCGGTGTAGCGCTCGTCTCCGAGCCACTCGCTTTCCTTACCCCAGTAAATATCGCTGGCGGGCTCCCAGACATCCTCGCGGCCACCGGCGAAACCGAAGGGTTTTACGCCCATGGTTTCGAGGGCCATGTTGCCGGTCAGGACCAGCAGGTCGGCCCAGCTGATCTTACGGCCGTACTTTTTCTTGATGGGCCACAGCAGCAGACGGGCCTTATCGAGGTTGGCGTTGTCGGGCCAGCTGTTGAGGGGGGCGAAGCGCTGATCACCCGATCCGGCGCCGCCGCGGCCGTCGGCAATACGGTAGGTACCGGCGCTGTGCCACGCCATGCGGATGAAGAAGGGGCCGTAGTGACCGAAATCGGCGGGCCACCAGTCCTGGGAATCGGTCATCAGATCGCGCAGATCCTGCTTCAGGGCCTCCAGGTCGAGGGTTTTAAATTCCTCGGCGTAGTTAAATCCTTCCCCCATGGGGTCGGTCTTTTCGGAGTGCTGCCGGAGGATCGACAGGTTGAGGGCGTTGGGCCACCAGTCGCGGTTGGAGGTGCCGGCGCTGGCGGTGGAGTGAGCACCGCTCAGAAAGGGACAGCTGCGGCTCGATTCGTTAACCTCCCAGACCTTCCCGTTGTCGTGATCGTGGTCCTGATTATGCGATTTTCCGTGGCTCTGGGCTTCCTTTTGAATACCCGAATTATTGGTCTCTGCCATGTTAGCTAACAATTATTGTGGGGGGCCGGACGGACCGACCGCGCGTGGATTAAAGTTCAGGCAGTAAAAGGGCTGGGCGCCCGCCATGGTTCAAAGGCACTATGAAAGCTTTGTGTAAAATTGGGCGGGAACGCAGGAGCAAGGGAATTCAGGTAAAGCCGTGGCTCCCGCGCGCCGCCGCCCCGAACATGCCGCACCGGGCCGGGTTGGGAGTTACACTTCAACCCACCAACCATGCACGACAAGAATCAAGCACCCACCCCCGACCGCAGCAGTAAGGACGAACACCTGGAATCCTACCGGAGCGACGCCAGCGGCCAACCCATGACCACCAACATGGGCCTCAAGATCAACGACGCCAACAACTCGCTCAAGGCGGGCGTAAGGGGAGCCACCCTGCTGGAAGATTTCATGCTGCGGGAGAAGATCAATCACTTCGACCACGAGCGGATCCCCGAACGGATCGTGCACGCCCGGGGAAGCGCGGCCCACGGGGTCTTCGAACTCTACGAAGCCATTCCGGAATTCACGAAGGCGGGAATCTTCAACGATACCTCGCGGAAAACCCCGGTATTTACCCGGTTCTCCACCGTGGCCGGCTCCAAGGGGTCGCCCGACCTGGCCCGCGACGTGCGCGGATTCGCCGTCAAGTTCTACACCGAGGAAGGGGTCTGGGACCTGGTCGGCAACAACATGCCGATCTTCTTTATTCAGGACGCGATGAAGTTTCCCGACCTCATCCACTCCGTCAAGCCGGAGCCGGACCGCGAAATCCCCCAGGCTGCCTCGGCCCACGATACCTTCTACGACTTCGTTTCGCTGACCCCCGAAACCCTGCACAACCACATCTGGGTGATGAGCGACCGCGCCATTCCCCGGAGTCTGCGCATGATGGAAGGCTTCGGTATCCACACCTTCCGCATGATCAACGACCGGGGGGAGGCCCACTTCGTCCGCTTCCACTGGAAGCCGGTACTGGGCGTCCACTCCGTGACCTGGGACGAAGCCGTGAAGATCAACGGTGCCGACCCCGACTTCCACCGCCGCGATCTCTGGGACGCGATCGACGCCGGCCAGTACCCCGAGTGGGAACTGGGCCTGCAGATCATTCCGGAGGCCGACGAGCATAAGTTCGAATTTGACCTGCTCGACGCTACCAAGCTGATTCCGGAAGAGATGGTGCCCGTAAAGATCGTTGGTAAGATGACCCTGAACCGGAACCCCGACAACTTCTTCGCCGAAACGGAGCAGGTGGCCTTTCTGCCCACTCACCTCGTACCCGGTCTGGACTTCAGCAACGACCCTCTGCTGCAGGGACGGCTGTTTTCCTACCGCGACACCCAACTGAGTCGCCTGGGCAGCGTGAACTTCGAGCAGATCCCGATCAACCAGTCGGTCACCGCCGCCCACAACAACCAGCGAGACGGCCACATGCAGATGCAGATCCCCAAGGGAAAGACCGCCTACTTCCCCAACACCCTCGGCGGCGGGTGCCCCTACCTCACGCAGATCTCGGAGGGCGCCTTCGAATCCTTCACCGAACGCATCGACGGGAACAAGATCCGGGCCCGGAGCGAAAGCTTCGTCGACTACTTCTCCCAACCTGCCCTTTTCTACCGGAGCCTGAAGGACTGGGAAAAGGCCCACGTGGCCGACGCCTACACCTTCGAACTGGGCAAGTGCACTTACAAGCACATCCAGCAGCGCATGTTGTGGATGATCAAGCAGATCGACGAAGCCCTGGCCAAGGAAGTGGCCGAAGGACTGGGAATGGACGTACCCGATACCATAGACCAACCCATTAACCAGGCCATCGGCGCCGATGCCGACGTGGAGAAGCAACAGCCGGGCGAAAAGAAGATCTACCTGGACAAATCCGCGGCGCTCAGCCAGACCCACCTGAAGTCCGATACCATCGCCACCCGGCAGATCGCCGTACTGGCGGCGGACGGCTTCGACGGCGACGACTTCACGGCCATGTCCGAGGCGCTGAAGGCCAAGAACGCCATGGTGAAGATCGTAGCGCCCCACGGCGGCACGATCACCTGCAGCAAGGGGCACGAGCACGAAGTCTTCGCGGCCATCATGACGACCGAGAGCGTACTCTTTGACGCGGTGTACGTACCCGGCGGAAAGCAATCGGTGGAAGCCCTGCTGAAAAAGGCGAAGTATAAGAAGTTTGTCAACGAAGCCTTCAAGCACTGTAAAGCCATTGCTACCGACGGTGCGGGAGAGAAACTGCTGGACGCCACCTTCGCGGGAGACCATAAGGATGACGCCGCCGTATTCGTGGACGGTAGCCCGAAGGACTTCATCAAGGCCATCGCCCAGCACCGGAACTACGACCGCATGGAGGTCGCTAAGATGGTGCCCGCCTAGCGTAGGCGGACGGCTACGTCCCGGAAAGCCCCCTGAAGAGCAGGCACCGCATACTGGTTGCGGTGCCTGCTCGTCGTTTCGGGAACACCGGCCCGGGCCGTTCGGGCGTCCATTCAGAACACGGCTGCTGCTGTTCGGAACATGCGACGCCAAAAATGAAATGATCGCCCGGAAATCGCATTACCTATGTGACATCGATAGCGAACGTTGTGAGAGACGTCGAATTTATCCGATAGTATTTTTGCTTGATTTGCATAGACACTATGGTTTCATAAAGCTTGACGTTGTGAGAGACGTGAATTTAACCGAGCCTGACTTTTTCGACACTATGAATATTGAAGCTTGACGTTGTGAGAGACGTTGATTGATATGAACAGCACTTGTTTTTACGGATTGCCTACCATAGCCCATACGTATACTGGCATTTACAGCATGCGTTCAAGAACTAATTGTTGGTGCGATCTTACAAACCCGGCCCCTGATGCGGCCGGGTTTTTTTGTGCCCGGTAAGTAGCTGATAATGAAGCCAGAATAGTCGTTCCCTCTGCTTGTCGGGCAAAACTGGTGCCGTTCAGAACACCGTAGTTACCCCTCAGAACATACGAACGTCAGGATGAAATTTAGGGCCGGAAATCGCCTTATCTATGTGACATGGATAGCGAACGTTGTGAGAGACGTCGATACCGATTAGCAATTTTAGTTGATTTGTTTTTTGACACTATGAATACTGAAGCTTGACGTTGTGAGAGACGTTGATTGATATGAACAGCACTTGTTTTTTATGGATTGCATACCATAGCCAATACGCATACTGGCATTTACAGCATGCGTTCAAGAACTAATTGTTGGTGCGATCTTATAAACCCGGCCCCCTGATGTGGTCGGGTTTTTTTTGTGCCCTGTCGGAAGCAATTATTATGCAGTCCCGGAGACGTAGATCCTCATGATATTAGCAGATGCACTATATGTACGCCGGGGAGGTTAGCTTTATGGAATGCGACATCTGATATTCACCCTGATCATCCTCTTGTTGGCTACGCTCAGCTGTTCCGGGCAGGAGCTTACGTACCGCGAAGTATTCGATGGCTACGTATTTACCAAAGACAGCGAGATCATCACTATGCGAGAAATGATCCGTGGTCAGGAAAGGGGATCGGAGCTAAACCGCCTGTTCAGAAGCGCGAACCGGAACAAGAACTGGGCGAACGTCCTTGCCTTATCCGGTGGCCTGGTCCTGGGGGCGGCCGTAGGGGATGCAATACGGAAAGACGACAGTGAGGAAAGCCTTAATCGGTGGCAGACGTACGTCGCCGGTGGCCTGCTGGTGGGTGTCACTTTCCCCCTGTCCGCTACGGCTGACAAGCGTGTACGGCAGGCGGTCGACCTCTACAACGCGGACCCCGCACTGGGAGATTCCCCATACCCCGTCCGACCGGAACTCCACTGGGGCGCTACTCGGGAAGGACTGGGGCTCGTCCTGCGCTTCTGATCCACGCTTGCACCCGCGCCCCGCCGCCGCCCTCAGGTTCCATGTCGGAATAAACCGGTAAATTATGATCGTAACTGCCCCGGTTGTTTGCTTCACACAAAACCAACCGATATGAAACCTTCATCCGTACTTTTTATACTGTGCCTCTTCCTGGTCCCGGGAACGGCGGCGCTCGCCCAGTCTCCGACGGAGCAACTGATCCAGGACTGGGAACGCGGAAAGGCCTTTACTCTCGAGTATCTGGAGGCAATGCCAGCCGAGCAGTACGATTTCAAACCCACTCCCGACATGCGGTCCTTCGCCCAGCAAATGCTCCACCTGGCGGACGGCATCTACGGTATCTCCTCGGCCGGCACCGGCGTGGACAGTCCGGTGGCTCAGGGAGAATCGGAAAAATCTTCGGATCACTCAAAGGAGAACGTAACCCGCATAGTCACGGAAGCCTACGATTTCGTACTCGCGAGCATCCGTGATATGGATCCCGCTACCCTTAGCGAACAGATCAACATGTTCGGTCGCTTCGACCTGAGTCGCGCCTCGGCCATCGACAAGGCCTTCGAGCACCAGACCCACCACCGCGGACAAACCACCGTCTACCTGCGACTCGCCGGCGTGGAGCCTCCGGGGGAGAAATTGTTTTAGATAAGCCTCGTCGGGGGAATTGGAATGGGAATGGGGATTTACAATTTACCATTTTCAATTTTCAATTTGCGGGGATGCTTGCTGCGCTCGTGTGCGTCGTCGGTCGGCACCTATACCATGCGGCAGCCCAATCGTACATGGTACATGAGAAACGGTACATGGTAAATCCCTTGATCCCGGCGTACTAACACCTCCCACGTGCGGCAGCTCAATTAAAAATTTCAAATTCTAAATTTAAAATTTCATCACCACTCCTTCCTCACCCGTCACGCCTATACCGTGCGGCAGCCAAATGGTACATGGTACATCAGAAATGGTACATGGTAAATCCCTACATCCCACGTGCGGCAGCCAATTAAAAATTTCACATCTTAAATTTAAAATTTCATCACCACTCCTTCTTCTTCCGAGACGTGGATCACCCGTTCCGGTACCGTCCGGTAGCCCGCATCTTCACTGGAGTTTTCGAGCCGCAATACTCCCCGGGGGCACACCGCCGCGCAGACGCCGCAACCGACGCAACTGGCCCGCACGATGTCCTGTCCCATCTGGGCGTAAGCACGCACGTCAATGCCCATTTCGCAGTAGGTGGAGCAGTTGCCGCAGCTGATGCACTGCCCACCGTTCGTGGTGATGCGGAACCGACTCTGGAAACGTTGAACCAGTCCCAGGTAGGCCGCCAACGGACAGCCGAAGCGGCACCAGACGCGATTGCCCATGAGGGGATAAAAACCCGTGCCCACGACGCCGGCAAATCCCGCGCCGATGAGGAAGCCGTACCATTTCTGGACCTTCCAGGTTTGAAAGCCAAGTAGACTTTCGGCACCGGTAAAGTAAGAATACAGCGTAAGGGCCGTCATCAGAATGGCCGCCACCAGCACGCCGTGGATGATCCAGCGCTCGAACTTCCAGGCGCGCAGGCTCTTGTCGCTGAGCTGCCGCCAGGGGTCACCCATGGTCTCGGCCAAGCCACCACAGCCACAGACCCAACTGCAGTACCACCGCTTGCCCACCAGATGCACCATGAGGGGTACGCCGACGATAACCAGAAAGATGCCCCACACTAACATGAAAGTGCCCAGGGCCCCGGCACTCTGGAACTGATCGAGCTGCCAGCCGAAGAAAAAATCGTAGTCGAGGGGCCAAATATTCTTGAGGTCCTGCTGGGGCTTGTTCAGCGCTCCGAGAATTTCGGGGATGATGAAGGCGAAGGCCGTCTGAAAAAACATCACGGAGAGTGTTCGGACGATCTGGTACTTATTGTGGCGGTACTTGGCGATCATGCGAACGCCCATCACCAGAATGATAAGGGTGTACAGCACGCCGTAAAGAAACCACTGGCTCGCCACGCCGCCGAATAAGCCCTGCTTGAGCGGATCGACCATCGTGATCCAGGGCGCGACGTGCTCCGGGGCCCAGTACAGCAGGACGTAGAAGCCGATCAGGTACGTCCCGGCGAAAATGCCGAGGTAGGCCGACAGTCCGGCCGGGTCCGCCGCGCGCGCCGGAGCATTGCGCCAGGAATGCTGCACGAACATCACCAGGCCGATGATCGCCAGTGCGGTCGCCGCCGTGACGGCCGGCCAGAACCAATCGCTGGCCATATACCGGATGCCGTAGCCGATGATGCCGACGGTCGTGACTCCCAGGAAGAAACTTCGCCACCCCAGATTAAGTCCTTTGGTCAACTGGGCGTGGTAGACATGGTCGTTCTTAATGCCCGCGTGCCCCCGAAATTTGGGCAAAATATACAGCAGGCCGCCGAGCAGACCCAGCCCGATGGTCAGTCCCAGGAAGAGTACGGGATTGTTCTTCACCGGCCCCCGCTCCGCCGCGGCGGTCAGGGCCGCCAGATTCTGCTTGAAGTAGATCGGATCGGAAAGGCGGATATCCCACTCGGAAACGCCTTCGGGGAGGGCATTCTCTTCCTGGAGCCGGTCTACCCGCTCGTTCACCCGCACTTTGGCCGCCTCGAATACTTCGCCGACCCTCGCGCTGAAACTGAAGCTGCTGCCGAAGGTGGTGCCGAAAAGCCCCCGCTCCCGCCCCGCTTCGCGGAAGGCATCGCCCTGAATTTCGTGGATCAGGCGCGCCTTCGGGTCGACATCGGTGACCGGCTCCTGGGCAGGTGCGTCGTCCGCCTGGACGCTGGTTCCGCCCGATGAGCCGGCGGAAACCGTAGAGGCCGCTTCGCCGTCTCCGTCCTGAACCGACCGTGGGTCCGGAGCCACCGTATCGATCAGGTCTTCCTCGCTGAGCTGGTACCGTTCCAGGCCCAGCATGGCCGTGAAGGTCAGCAGCGCCAGGACGAATAGTCCGAGTCCGATATACTGGAGCAGGGATTTTTGGGTGGTCTTACTGGGCATCAGGGGTAGCGGTTGCGCGCGGTGCGCGGCGTTTGAAATTAAGGAACTGCAGGGCGGCCTTCAGACCGCGCTTCTGGCGAAGCTGAAGCTGCTTGCCGGTTTGCCGGTTGTACAGCTCGACGACCTCCGCTTCGTACTCCTGGTAAAACTCGGGATCGAAGTTGGCCATCCCGAGCTGCTGGAGCACCTCCTCGACGTGGGTGCCGCGGGCGATCCACTTTTCGCAGACCTCGTGGCGGTAGCGGATGCCCATCAGGTTGAAGCCGACTACCCGACCGTCGCTTTCCTCGTAGTTGATGCGGACGGACTTTTCCCCGTCCGGGTGCTCCCAGTAGAGAGTAGTCAGCCCGTCGCGGCCGTGCGCCGGTACCTCGCCGTACACCTGGTACTCAATGTCGATGAACTTGGCGGAATTGAACCAGATGCCCGGATCGTAGGCTACCGGGCGACCGAGCAGGGTGTAGGCCACCGTCTCGCCCATGATGCGGCCGGTGTACCAGACCGCCTCGATGGCTTTGCGCCCGGGCCGGGGGTTGCGCACCTCCGCGCAGTCGCCGATGGCGTAGACGTCGGGGACAGAGGTTTGTAGGTAATCGTCGACCAGAATACCCTTACCGAGCTCGAGCTCCGCTACGTCCCGCAGAAAATCGATGTTGGGATGCACCCCGGCGGTGAGACCTACGTACTGGCACTCGATCCGTTCGCCCGTTTTGGTGGTGATGGCTCCCGCGGCCCCGCCCCCGTCGTCCTGAATTTCCGCAAGCTCCGTGTCGTGGCGCAGATTGATGCCGTGACTGACGATGTGACGGCTCACCATGCGGCTTTCCTCCGGCGGCAGGGCATTGCTCCAGTAACTTGATTCGCGCACCAGCAGGGATACGGGAATGTGCCGACTGTGCAGCATTTCGGCCAGTTCGATGCCGATGAGGCCGCCGCCCACCACGACGGCTGCCTTAATCTCGGGGGTGATCTCCTCCAGATTGTCCAGGTCCTGGGCGCTCACCATGCCGCTGACCCGCCGGAGGTCCTGTCCCGGCCAACCGAATTTATTGGGGCTGCTGCCGGTGGCCAGTACGAGCTTATCGTAGGCCAGGGTGCCACCGTCGCCGAAGTGCAGCACTTTTCCGTTCGTATCTACTCGTTCCACGTACCGCCGCAGGAGGTCAATGCGGTTCTTCTTCCAGAAAAAGGGTTCGTAGGGCATCAGATCTTCCCAGCGCTGGTGGCCCATGTATACGTACATGAGGGCGGTGCGGGAGAAGAAATAGTCCGATTCGGCGGAGATCATGGTGATTCGGACGTCATCGCTGAGTTTGCGCAGCCAGCGGGCGGCGGTCACTCCGGCGATACCGTTGCCGATGATGGCGACGTGCATAGTAACTGGGATAGGTAGTTCCACAAACTACGCCATCCGGGCAGAAGTGCGCGTTCGCCACCGTCCGTGCTGTCGCAAGCTTACATTTACGCCTATGCCCCACCGCTATTTCGTTCACCTGGCCTACCGCGGCACCCATTACCGGGGCTGGCAAAGACAATCCGGCAACACGGTAAGCGTGCAGGAAACGATCGAACGGGCGGTGACGCAGGTGCAGTCTTCGCCGGTGAAAGCAGTAGGATGCGGCAGGACCGACGCCGGCGTCCACGCCTCCGACTACTACCTACACTTCGACAGCGAGCAGCCCCTGCGCGACAACTGGCTCTTCATCGTCAACAAGCTCCTCCCCGACGATATCGTGCTCTACCGGGTGTGGGAGGTCGACTCCGGTGCCCACGTTCGCTACGACGCCCGGGAGCGCACCTACGACTACTTTATTCATACCCAGGCCGATCCCTTCCTGGCTCCGCTGAGTAGTTTGTACGAAATGGAAGGCTATGACTTCACGACTATGCAAGGAGCGTGCGCGTTGCTCACCGGCCACCACGATTTTCGCGCCTTCTGCCTGACGCCCGATCGCCACAATACCACCACTTGTGAGCTGCGCGAGGCCAGTCTGCACGACGAGGGGGAGGGCCGTTACCGATTCCGCTTCGTAGCCGATCGTTTTTTGCGGGGCATGATCCGGATCTTTGTCTTTCAGTTGTTGCGGGTGGGGCAGGGAAGGGTGACGCCGGAGGAGATAAAGCGTGCGCTCGAAACCGGCCAGCGACTGGGGGTGGGGCAGGCACGGCCGGAGGGCCTATTCCTCAGTAAGGTGGAGTACTGAGGCCGGGCGGTCAGCCGGCATCTTGGTCGGGAACATTCCGTTCGGTGGTCATTCCCGGTTCCGCGAATCCATCCAGATCGTGACCGGACCGTCATTAATGAGCTCGACCTGCATATCGGCCCCAAACTCACCGGTCTCCACCGGACGGCCGGATACTTCGGCCAGCCGTGCCACGAACCGCTCGTACAGCGGAATGGCCACCGGCGGCCCGGCACTGCGCGTAAAGCCCGGCCGGTTGCCTTTCTTCGTACTGGCGAAGAGGGTGAACTGGGATACGACCAGCAGGCCGCCGTCGGTGTCCGCTACACTGAGGTTCATCTTCCCCTCCGCGTCGCTGAAGATGCGCAGGCGGCTGATCTTTCCGCAGAGGTGCTCGATGTCTTCCGTGCCGTCAGCATCCTCGATGCCGAGCAGGACGAGGAGGCCGGGGCCGATCTGGCCGGAAACCTCCCCGGCAATCGTTACGGAGGCCCGGCTGACACGTTGAATAAGGATACGCATGGCGGCAAGGTACGAACGTGCAAAAAGCCCGGACTGCATACAGCAGCCGGGCTTAAAATTTTGCAACCTTCCGGGAGTTAATCCGGTGGTATCAGTTACTTCTTGTAGGTATCGTCGCTGACGGTCAGCTTATAGCGACCCTTAGCACGACGGCGGGCCAGCAGCTTGCGGCCATTTTTGGTTGACATACGGGAACGGAAGCCGTGCTTGTTGACGCGCTTACGCTTGGAGGGCTGGAATGTCCTTTTCATCTTCTATATTTTTCGGGGCACGCGAGACCGGGCCGGAGGTTCTGCAAAAGTCGGGCAAAGGTAATGCTTTAGCAGACAACCTACAAACTTCGCCTTCAATTTATTGCCCCCGCGATTGCGCCTTACCTTGACCCTCGCAAAACCCCGCGTATGTTCCGTGTCCCGCTTTTGCTGCTTTTCGGATGGCTGATCGTCGCCAATCCGGCAGTCGCGCAACGCGGCGTACCCCGGGCCGAATTCCGCAGCCTGCCCGTACTCGACCTCCCCCTCCAGGATAATGCCATCCTGCTCCGTCGCGAAGCCGAAGCCCACCGAGCGGACCGCCCCCGGGAGTTTGCCGTCACCCTGCCCGTACAGATCACGCCCGACCGGGAGGGGCAGTGGACAACCGTAGATGGCCGGGCTACCTGGCACCTACGCGTCCGGAGCCCCGGTGCCAAGTCCCTCAATCTCGGCTTCACCGGCTACCGGCTTCCGCAGGGAGCCGAGCTGTACCTCGCCACCGAAGAGGTCCGTTACGGCCCCTTTACCTCCGCCGACAACGCGGATCACGCTCAGTTCTGGTCGCCCCTCCTGCCCGGCGATGAGTTGCTGATCGAACTGGTCATGCCCGATGCGGGGCGGGAGGGTACCGGCCTCGTCCTTTCGTCCGTGAACCACGACTTCGTCGGCGTGGCCGATCAGTCCGGCCACTGTAACATCGACGTGGTCTGCGGATCGGCCGACGGCTTCCCCCTCATCGACGACTACCGCGACGTGATCCGCAGCGTCGCCGCCTACACCCTCAACGGCCGTAGCCAGTGTACGGGCTTTCTGGTCAACAATACGAATCAGGACGGCCGCCCCTTCTTCATCACCGCGGAGCATTGCAACGTTGACGAATCTTCGGCCCCCTCCCTGGTCGCCTACTGGAACTTCGAGAACAGTAGCTGCCGGCCACCGGATTCGGCGGAGAACGGCGCGGCGGGTAACGGCAAGCTCGAGGTGTTCAACTCCGGTGCCCGCCTGCGCGCCCGTCACTTACCCACCGATCTGGTACTGCTCGAATTCGACGACCCGGTCAATCCCCGCGCCGATGCCTTCTTTGCCGGCTGGTCGAACGAAGCTACCGCGCCCGCCGACGGCGTCCTTACCGTACACCACCCCAACGTCGAGGAAAAACGCATCACCTACTCCTACCAACCGACGGCCGTAAGTAACATTACCGGCGATAGCCTCTACGCCGCAGGCGACTTCCTGCGGGTTCCCACGTGGGATGCCGGTACCACCCAGGCCGGCTCGTCGGGTGCGCCGCTCTTCGACCTGGACGGAAGGGTCCGCGGCCAACTCTTCGGTGGGCGGGCTTCCTGCGAGCGGGACGGTGACGATATGTTCGGTTTTCTCCACCGCAGCTGGACGGGCGGCGGCACCCCCGATACCCGACTCGTGGACTGGCTCGACCCCAACCAGACCGGTGCCGTCACTCTCGACGGACTCGAACAAGCCGATCTTCCCTTTCTCCTGACGGCTAAAGCCGGGTCCCTGACCAGCTGCGTGACGGACTCCGTGGCATTTACCGTACGGCTCGGGGAAGGCTTCGCCGAAACCAACAACGTCACCGTTTCTACCGACGATAACCTTACGCTCTACGCTCCTTCCGTCGCCTCCCGCGGCCGGGACTTCCAGATCATTTACCGGGGTACGGTCGTGCCGGCCATGGCGGGGGAATACTCCATCCGCGTAACCGTGACCGGTGAGGGGGTCGCGGACGAGTTAACTCTCCGGCTACGACTGACCGACGGTGCTCCCTCCGCCCCCACGCCGGGGCTGCCCGTCGCCGGTGAGTCCGACGTCGACCCCTTCGCCCAATTCACCTGGGCGGCGCGGGAAGGGGCCACCGCCTACAACCTCCAACTGTCGACCGATCCCACCTTCGCCAGCCGCGAGCTTGACCTGTCGATGATTACGGAAACCCGGCTGGAGCTCGTCTACCCGCTGGCGGGGACAACCACCTACTACTGGCGGGTACGCTCCCGCAATGCCTGCGGGGCGGGGGAATGGTCGGCTACGTCCACTTTCACCACCTCCGACCGGAGTTGTACGGTAAAATACGCGAGCGACCTGCCGCTGACCATCTCTTCCCGCGACTCGGTACGCGTGGTGTCCGAGATCTACGTGGCCAACCCAATTACGATCTCCTCCCTCGAAGTGACCCTCGGGCTGGAACATACTTACATCGGTGACGTGTACGCCGATCTCGTAGCTCCGGACGGTACCGTCATCTCCCTCTTCCGGCCACTGCAAAACGGGCTGTGCGCGGGCAGAAACCTCTACGTCAACTTCGCCGACGACGCCCCGGTGACGGCCGAATCGTTCGGGGAAGATTGTGAAACGGGGCGCCGCGATGACTACCGCCGCGTGCAATCCCGGCAACCGCTGTCCAGCCTCAACGGTACCCTGGCCCGGGGCACCTGGCAGCTCTTACTCACCGACCGGGCGATCCGGGACGGTGGGTCCCTCACCGACTTTGGTCTGAACATTTGCGGGGAACGCACCAGGGACCGGGAGGTCGGCATCGGGTTGCGGTCCGCGCCCATCACCAGTTGCTCCAATGGGGACGGAGAGGCTCGGTTGCAACTACGGGGCACCTTTACCGATCCCGATTTGCGGGTGGAGGCCGGCAATCTGGCCCTGGATAATTATAGCTACTCCATCGACCGCCAGAGCGGGGAAGTGCTGGTGCGCTTCAGCGCCTGGACGCTGGTCGGGCCCGGCACCTTCGACTTATCCTACGTTGTGACCGACGACGACGGCACCGAGCGGCGGGCGGTGAGTACGCTCACGGTACTGCCGATCCCCGAACCCGTACCCCCCGCTACGGTCCGCGCCGATTCGACCACGGTTACCTTTTACTGGAGAACCTCCGACGTGGCGCGGGAATACCGGTTGGAGATCGCGGAAACCGAAGATTTTGCCCGGGTCGTAGGCGCCCGTACCTCTCCCATAAATGTGCTCACCCTTCCGCGCGCCGATCTGCCGGAGGGATTTTACTGGCGATTGGTCGCCGTAAATGACTGCGGCGAATTTCCCGGTCCGGCGCAGTTCGTAACGCTGGAAGACCCGAACGCGCTGTTACCCGGAACCGTTGATCCGCAGCTAAGCCTCTACCCGAATCCCACCCGGGGCATCCTCCATCTGGAAGCGGGAGCGGCGTGGGTAAATAAACCCCTCCACCTCGTGCTGTACGACGCCGCGGGCCGACCGGTCCGTCAGTGGGAACGGCGAGCGGATGGTCCCGTGCAAATTGACATCCAGGGTGTTCCGACCGGCGTTTATCACCTTCGCATTTCGGGAGCGCCGGGGAGCGTTACCCGACGCGTATTGCTCCTTCACTAATTACATTGCACCTGCTGCCCTGCCCACCCGGCTACGCATAAAAAACCCTCTACCGCCATGCTTCTGCGTTGCCTTTTCTCCCTGCTTTTAGTATCCACCGTGCTGCACGGACAGCCTTCGGTGCGGGATGTGGTGCAGGATTTTGCGGGAACGCAGGAGCTAAGAAATGCCGTAATAGCCGTGGACGTACGCGACGTAAATACGGGCCGTCAACTGGCCGGCCACAACGCCGAACGGGCCTGTATCCCGGCGTCTACCCAGAAGTTGATCACCACCGCGGCGGCGATGGATCTTCTCGGTCCCGACCACCGGTTCCGGACCTGGCTGGTGGCGAACGGACCCATTGAGGGAGGTACCCTGCGCGGAAATCTCGTCATTGTGGGTGGTGGGGACCCTACCCTGGGAAGCTCGCTCATGGAGGGCGTGGCTTCGCTGGACGAAGTGGTCCAGACCTGGGTAGATAAAGTGAGGGCGGCGGGCATCACCCGCATCAGCGGCGCGGTGGTCGGCGACGGAAGCTACTACACGACCGACGGCGCCGGGCGGGGGTGGTCATGGGCGGACCTGGGCAACTACTACGGGGCGGGTACCTACGGCCTCAACGTAAACGAGAACGCCTACTACCTGTCGTTCAGTCAGCGACAGCGCGAGGGAGCTACGCCCCCGATCCTGGATACGGAACCCAAAGTGCCCGGACTGGTATTCGTAAATGAGCTGACCAGCGGACCCCGGGGCAGTGGTGACCGGGCGTATATCTTCGGGGCACCCTTCAATTACCGGCAGTACGTGCGGGGCACGATACCGGTCGGTACTGGCCGGTTTCGCATTCGGGGCTCGATCCCCGATCCGGCACTGCTGGCCGCCCAATTGCTCGACCGGAAGTTGGAGGCCAGTGGCGTGGACGTGGTACAGCCGCCCGCCAGCGACCAAACGGTAGGTAGCGGCCCCTACGGCAATGGGAAGGTGCTCGACGAACGCAGGTCACCCCCCTTGAGCGAAATCGTCGACCGCACGAACCTGACCAGCAATAACCTGTACGCCGAAACGCTCCTGCGCGAAATGAATAAGGCCCGGGGCAACACCGATTTGGCGTCTACCGATATCGTAATCGACTGGTTGGAATCCAGGGGAGTGAAAACCGAAGGCGTTCGCCTACTAGACGGTAGCGGCCTCTCGGCACGCAACTTCTTTCCCCCGTCGGCCATGACGACCCTGCTGGTCGATCGGTCGGGAAGCGATCGGTGGCGGGAAAGTATTCCCCTGGCCGGCCGTACGGGAAGCTTGCGCCGGGTACTGCGGGGGACCGTCGCCGAGGGCCGGGTACAGGGGAAAAGCGGAACCATCGATGCGGTACGGGCATACGCCGGCTACGTGGACCGGCCGGACGGTAGGCGACTAGCCTACAGCATCGCGGTGAACAACCATACGCTGCGGGGAAGCCGGCTGAACGAACTGATCTACGGCCTGATGCGCGACCTCTGCACGGCAAGTCTGTGAGCGGACCGTATCTTGCCCCGCCACCCGTCCGAATCATGCGCTTTCCGTTCATTGTCCTCCTGTTGTGTCTCCTGGGATGTAGGGATGCGGACGGTCCGGCCCCTCCACCGGAAGACGTGTATGCTACCGGTAAGACGGAGGAGGAGCGTGACCGCCACGTATGGCAGAAGCCGGGTTTAGTCATCGAGGTGCTCGGCGATATCGAAGAAAAGGTGATCGCCGACATCGGGGCCGGGGAGGGTTTCTTCGCCCGCCGCCTCGCACCCCTTGCCGACCGCGTGATCGCCGTGGAGATCGATCAACGATGGATCGACTACCTCGATACCTTGCGGGTAACGGAACTTCCGACTTCCCTGCAGGGGCGGCTGGAAACCCGTCTGGGCCTGCCGGACGACCCACGCCTGGAGGACGGGGAGGTCAATATCGTTCTCTTCGTCAATACGCTTTACCTCATCGATCATCCGGAAGACTACCTCAAGAAAATACGGCCGGCCCTGCGGTCCAATGGGCGGGTAGTGATCGTGGACTGGAAGAAAGAAGAGACCGCGCTGGGCCCCGATCCGGGCGATCGGATCGGCCTCTCGGAGCTCGCCCACATGCTCGAGCGGGCGGGGTTTGCGGTCGTGTCCACCGATAATACCGGACTGGATTACCAGTACATTATGGTAGCGGAGAAAAAATAGGCGGTTGTTACCGGTCCAGCCACCGCAGCAGGAGCGGAATGAGCAGGAGGTCGCTGATCACCGCGCTCGCCAGGGTCAGGGAGATGAGTAGCCCGATGGTCACGCTCGGCGGACTTACGCTGAACAACATTACCAGAAAGCCGAAAAAGAGTACGACCGACGTGAGCACGATCGCCTTGCCGGTCTCCCGGAAAGTCAGGTGGATGGCCTCCTGGGTGGCCAGGCCCCGGCGACGGGCCAGTTTGTACTTCGACAGGAAGTGAATGGTATCGTCGACCGCGATGCCGAAGATGACGGCAAAAACGATGCTTACGCCGGCTTCCAATTCGATGCCCAAATAACCGAGCATGGCTCCCGCGATGAGTAGGGGAAGGAGGTTGGGGATCAGGCTCACGATCAACATGCGCCAGTTGCGGAACAGCAGGGCCATGAGTCCGCAGACGATCACGATGGCCAGTCCCAGGCCCTGCAGCAAGTTGCGGCGGATGTACTCGGCGTTTTTATCCACGATAAGACCGGTGCCGGTAGAACGGATATCGACCAGGGAGGTATCGACGTGGGTGTTGATCCAGTCGGTCGTATTTGCCAAAAACACCTTGATGCTGTCGGCCCCGATATCGTCCAGGCGGCTGGTGATGCGGGCCTTTTTTCCGTCGCGACTGACGAGCAGATTCAGGTTAACGTCGGGAATACGTTCGGCCAGACTACGGTACTGACGGTAGCGCCCCTCGTCGGCCGGCAGGACGTAGGCGTCGGGGCGATTGTTGTTGAAGGCCTGGTTGATGCTGCGGTACACCGCCGTGATGCTTGCCGTACTCTGCACGAAGGGAAAGGCTTTGACGTGATCCTCGATCTTAGCGATCTCCCGGAGAACACGGAAATCGGTGACCCGGCTACTGTCGCTGGTAATGACGGCGAGTTCGAAGGGCCGGAACCCGCTCAGTTCCCGTTCGAAGTACTGGAAGTCTTCGGTAACCTTGCGCCCCCGGGGCAGGTTGGATTCGATGCGGTAGTTGGTGGTGATTTGGGAAATGCCGAGCACGCACAATCCCACTACCGCTGCGGCCCCGATTTTTATGGCCGTACCGTTGGACTGGGTGAAGCGGTAGGTACGTTCCAGCAGTCGGTCCCAGAAGGCCTGCTGCCGTCCGATCTTGACGATCTGATCCACGCTCAGGTAGCTCAGCAGCGAGGTGGTGAATAGTATCACCGTGAGAAAGGCGATCATGACTCCCAGTGCGGCGTTGATCCCGAAGTCGCGGATCGGATCGATCCGGCTCGTCAGCAGGGTAGCGAAGCCCACCGCCGTGGTGATGGATGTCAGCAGGGTGGCGAGGCCGATCTCCCGGATCGTGGTGCGAATGGCGGCCTCCTTCGGTTGGCCCTTACGCAACTCGTCGATGTATTTCGACATGATGTGAATCACGTCCGAGGTACCCACGATGATCATCAGTACGGGGTAGAGGGCCGCGATCGCGTTGAGTTCGCGACCGAGCAGGCCGAGGGTTCCCATGAAGAGGAGCAGCCCCAGCGCGATGCTCACCAGGGACACCGCGATCCCGAGTGGCCGGCGGAAGAGCAGGAACATGACCAGGCTCACCAGCAGGCCGGAGATCAGCGCCGACACCGCGACTTCCCGGATCTGAACGTCCACCAGCTCCTTCTGGAAGTACGCCGGGCCCAGATAGTGATGGTCCGGAAAGTCGTAGGTCGCCATCAGGCTGTCGAGCCCCCGCATGAGGGAACGGCTCTGCTCAAGATTGATCAGGCTCGGGGTCTTCAGTACGGTGACCAGTGCCGTGCCGCGTCGGTTGATGAGGTTGCCCACGAAGCGCTCGTCGGCCATGATGCGAGCGCTGTCGGCGGCGTACCGGCTGGGGTCACTGAGGTGAATGGCCGGGATCGTCGTTACGGCAAAGGGTGTTTTGATCGGGTAGCCGAAGGAAGTCAGCGACTGAGCATTGTCCACCTCCGGCAGGTCGCGCACGGCCAGGGAGAAGGCGTGAGCCTGCTGGAGGAAAGTGCTGTCGAATACGGTGGGTTCCCGCTCGAGGGCAACGAGTAAGAAGTTGTCGTCCCCCTCGAATTCATCGATGAATTCAAGGAAGAAGTCCAGGTCCTCGTCGCCCCGGGGAAAAAACTGCTGAAAGTCGAAGGTGAAGTTGAGCCGGAAGCAACCGTAGACGGCCACGGCCGCGTACAGAGCGAAAAACAGAATGACCGGAAGTCGGTAGCGGCGCATACGGGCGGGATGATTCCCTGCTTAAAGAACGGCCGCCCGGGATTGTTGGACGGAAACCACGTATTCTTTATCCCTTCCCCCGACCGCGTCCGCTCTTCCCGCTCCCTCCGGCACGGGGCTTGCGTTTGTACACGAGGTGCATCCGGCTTTCCAGGGGGTTGGCCGTATCCTCCAGGTAGCGCTGGCGGTTAATGAAGGCGTCGCGGGCAAGAAAGAGGGCGGCGAGAAAAGAGTCAGGACTTGCCTTGTCCTGCCCCACCAGATCGTAGGCCGTCCCGTGATCGGGGGAGGTACGAATGGCGGGTAGCCCCGCCGTAAAGTTGACCCCCTTACCGAAACTAAGGGCTTTGAACGGCACGAGACCCTGATCGTGGTACATAGCCAGCACCGCATCGAACTTGCGGAACTTTCCACTGCCAAAGAAGCCGTCGGCGGGGAAAGGGCCCAGCGCCATAATGCCGGCAGCCTTGGCGGTTTCCACCGCCGGCCGGACGATCTTCTCGTCCTCATCCCCGATCCGACCCTCGTCGCCGGCGTGGGGGTTGAGGGCCAGCACGCCGATGAGCGGCTTTACGATCCCGAAGTCGCTCCGTAGGCTCTGGTCCATGATCTTTAGCTTGGCCACGATCTTGTCCTGAGTGACCTCATTGGCCACCCGGGAAACGGGGATGTGGTTGGTCACTACCCCGACTCGCAGATCGTCCGCTACCAGGAACATAAGACTCTCGTCGGCCTCCAGGCGCTCCGTGAGCATTTCCGTATGGCCGGGGTAGGGAAACGCGTCGCGGGGCATGACCGACTTATTGATGGGGGCCGTTACGAGGGCATCCAGCCGCCCCTGCTTCAGGTCCTCCACGGCGCGATCCAGCGACCGGGCGGCGACCCGCCCCCCGGTCTGGGTCGGCTGTCCGGGAGAGTACTCGATGGGTTCCTCCCAGCAGATCACGAGGCTGACCTCCCCGTCTTCGGCCGTCTCCGCGCCGTCAATCTCCGTGAAGGCGAGTGGTTCTTCCCCCCCGGCCGTGGAATTGGTAAAAACCTCGGGCGTGGCGTAGATCACGGGAGTGACCAAGTCGAGGACCCCGTTGCGGCGCAGCGCCTTGACGATCACCTCCGGGCCGATGCCGTTTACGTCGCCGACCGATATACCAACTCGCAGGGGATCCATACGTATACTGTTTGATTGGTGGGCAAAGGTAGCCACCACCCGACGGGGAACGGTAAAGCATCCGTAAGTTTGTGCCGTGGTGAAACATGTGCTGGTATGGGTTATGGCGGTGACGCTGTGCGGCTGCGGAGGCGAGGACGAAGCGGTACAGATACAGCTCACGCCCGATCAGCGGGAAGAATACCAGGCTATTGCGGCCAGTCGTATCGATTCCCTGCGGCCCCTACTGGACAGTCTGTGCTCGGCCACCTTCGAGGATCGGGTTGCCGTAGCCACCGACAGTATCGTTCAGCGCCGGTTGGAAGAAGAGCTGCGCCTGCGGGCCCGCCTCGGTCAAAGTCCGGAACAATGAGGTACGCTCCGCTGCTGCTTCTGTTGCTCCTGCTGGGCTGTCGTGGAGAAGAGGTCGATCCCCGCGTCCTGGTCGAGCAACGCGCCGCGGAGCAGGTCGCGGCTATCCGGGCCAATCTGCTGCGCGACTGTCAACGTAACGTGATGGACGCCGCATCGGCACGGGCCGATTCCCTACTGCTGGATCGCGCCCGCCGTATGCGCCGCATCGCGGGTCGCCCGCCACGGCCCGGTCGGCCCGGAGCACCCCCGGTCAAGGAGCTATCCGCCCCCCTGCCGTTACGGCCCTTGTTTCCCTTCGAAATTCGCTACGATACCCTGCTGCGCGATAGTCTGCGGCGGGATAGCATCCGTCTGGATAGCCTGCTTCAGGAGCGAATTCTACGCGATAGCCTGCGGTGAGGAACTTGATTTGTAATCAAATTGATTACGTAATCCGACGAATTAAGAAAATTATCACCTAATTGTTGCGCCGGTGACCCGAAGTTACTAACTTCGGGCCGTCAGCCGACTATTCGAACGGCTAATTCGACGGCTGTCGCCCCACATTCAAGTTTATTTTTTGCAACCTTTGAAAAGGCCGGAGATCACTCTCCGGCTTTTTTTATGCCATCACGCTAGCTGCGTACCCGTAGTGGCGTACACCCTCGTGTCCTTCGCTGCGGTCGTGAACGTCCGCCAGGAAGAAGCCTCCCTCGCACTGGCCGGCGACGTTCCGGTCCAGTCCGCAACGGTGGAGTTGTTCGTAGGTAGGGTAATCGATCTCTTCCCGGCTATCCAACCGTGCCCGGAGGTCAAAATCTTCGGCCACTTCCCGCCAGCCGTTTCCGACCTCGGCGGAAAAGACCTTTGCTTTAGAGCCGCTGCCGTAAGCGAAGACAAGCAGACTGCTGCCGGAAAGTTCGCGATCGCCGGTCAGGGCAGCTTCGAGGGTGGAAACTATGCTCAGAAAAACGCTGCCGGCGTAGAGGTTGCCGACCCGGGCGCTGGCCCATTCTCCCGGAGCGATGTACCGCTCCACGAACCGACCGTACTCATCCGTCTTCGTCACCGCCCGTAAGAATTCCCCGCACTTGGCGATGTACTGCTCCCGATCCTCATAATCGTCGGCACAGGGTACGTCGAGATCATTGCGTTCGATAAATTCCATCCACTCCTGCCGCGCCTTCAATTCCTCCATGAACAGTTCGGAGAACATCCGACGGGCCTGGTAAGCGTAGGGTAAGTGAAAGGCCAGTCCGGCGTAATCGTCGGTCAGGGAACCCGCCCGGGTACCGCGGCGGCGGCGGTAATCGATGAGGGCCTCCCGAATGCGGGCCTGGTAGGCCTCCGTGCTGTAGGGACCGTCGAAGACCGGCGTATCCTTGTGGAGGGTGATGTACCGCTCGTTGCAGTCGAGGACACCGTTCACCTCCAGCCCCAGATTCAGTTGATCCTCCAGTTGATCGAGTTGATAATCCTCCGCCGAGAGATCGGGCAGGAGATTGATGACCTCGCGTATGATGGATTGCTTGCTCACCCGCCGTTTGGGCTTAAAGAAGTCGTGGGCCGGCCGGGTAGCCACCCCGAAGTCGGGATCGATCGTGAGCAGGCGGGGGTCACGCTTTACGAGCATGGCCACGGCCCCGGCTCCCTGGGTATACTCTCCCGTACTGCCGAGTTCGTACTTGGCACTATCGCTGGTGACCACGATACCGGTGCGGCCCTCCCGCGCCGCGGTCCACTCGAGGGTATTTTGCAGGGCATCGACCCCACCGATGCAGGCGAAGGTCAGGTCCACCACGTCGCAGTGAAGAAAGCAGTTCGGACCGTAGGCGTCGGCGAAATGGTCCTGCAGCATATCCAGCACGTAGGTCGCCGTAGGCTTGGAACCGTCGAGGGCGCTTTCCGTACCTAGGTAAATTCGGCCGACGGTGCAGGGGTCGATGTCATTCTTATGCATCAGGTCCAGCACGGCGTTCGCGGCCATGGTGGCGGCGTCTTCTCGGGCGTCGGCAACGGCCATCTGCTCCAGCCCCAGTCCCTTGTTCAGCTTCGCGTAGGGGATGTCTCTCCGTTTGGCGAGTTGCTCGATGGACAGGTACAGTTGGGGAATATAGACGGAGAAGTCGTCAATACCGACGGAGGGAGCGGACATGTAGCGGAGGGTTTATAGCCACTTCAACGCCGCGCCAAATCGCATGGTTTAGGCTAGGGAGCACTTAGCGGGCTACCCGGCAGTGGCGCAGGTATTCTAACACCATAGCGGGTACCAGATCACCGATCAGGCTGTGGCCGCAGTCACGGGTAGTAATTAGGCTCGACCCCGCCCAGTTCTCGTGCATCCGGTAGGCGCCGTCGATGGGGGCCAGGTCATCGCATTCATCGTGAACGATCAGGCCCGGTACCCGTAAATTCTTCACGTACTTAATGAAGGAGATGTCGGTAAAGCTCACGTCTAGTTTACGCCGGAACTGCTCGTCAATGCCCCGTTTCACCTTTTCGTGTACCCCAACGAAGTCGCAAAACTTGTCGATAAAGTTCTCCAATTCACCCGGTACGGCCAGCGATACCAGTTGCTGGGGTTCGTAGGCCGCCTCCATCTCCGTCAGGTACCAGATCGCGGCCATCCCGCCGGCGGAGTGACCGATCCAGTAATCGGGCGCGAATCCATGGTGCTGTAGATAACACTGAAGGGCCTCGGCGTAGATCAGGGCGTTGAACCGTTTCCCCCCGCTGCGGCCGTGGGCGGGGGCGTCGAAGGCGTAAATGGAATAGCCGGCTCGCCGCAGAGGCTCGAAGAAGGCAAACCAGCGACCGCTGTTGCTCTCCCAACCGTGCAATAGGAGTACGCTGGGCCCCTTGCCCGGCCAGTGAAAACACTGCAGTTTGGTTCCGTTGGCGTTGACGGTATACCGCTCGGCGGTACGCATAAAGGCATCACTCAGGGGCTCGTCGGCCGCCCGCCGGGGCTTGCTCAGGAGGTAGAAGCCGATCTTACCGGCCTGCCGCCGCGACATACGCGCGGTGCCGTTCAGCAACCGACGGATGCTTCCGATGACGAACTTTTCTCTCTTACCTGCCATGCGGCATTTGGGTCTTTTGCACCGACAAACTTAAAGTGCATTCCGGGAACTTACGTACGATCGGGGCCGTTATCTCGATTCTTAACCCCTCCCCATGGCCGAATTGCTCCCCCGCCTGACCCGACTGTACGTCCGGGCGTTCTCCGGCCTTCCCCGTAAAGTATGGCTTTTGTCGCTCGTGATGGTGGTAAATCGCAGCGGAGCGATGGTCATCGCTTTTCTCTCGGTCTACCTCGTTAATTCCATGGGCTACACGGCCACCGATGCCGGGTGGGTCATGGGAGCCTTCGGCGCCGGCGGTATCGTAGGCAACTACGTCGGCGGACTCCTCAACGATCGCTACGGTTCCTGGCACATCATGATCTTCAGCCTCGTCATCGCGGGGATACTGCACATCCTGATTGGACAGGTCACCTCCTTCTGGCCGTTGTGCGTACTGGTATTCCTCACCTCGGTCACCGCGGATGCCTTCCGGCCGGCTAATCGCGCCGCCATCGCCGTCTACGCCCGACCCGAAAACCTCACTCAGTCTTACGGCCTGCAAAGGCTGGCCGCCAATCTGGGATTCTCGATCGGGCCGGCACTGGGCGGACTACTCATCCACGCTTACGGCTACGAGAGTCTTTTCTGGGCCGACGGCATCACCTTCCTGCTGGCGGCCGTGCTGTTCCTGCTTACGCTTCCCGCCGACGAAACCTCGCGTCCGCTGGTTGACACCGCTCCCGCGTCCCCCGCCCCCGGAAAACCCCTGACGGAAACGCGCCGGGCCCTGCGGCAACCCTGGTTGCTCTACCTGATCCTGGCGAACGCCTGCGTGATCACCTGCTTCTTCCAGTTCTTCAGTACGGTACCGGTGCATCTCACCCAGAACGGGTATACGGAAAGTCAGTTCGGCCTGCTCCTCACGATCAGCGGTGTGGCCATCGTACTCATCGAAATGCCGCTGGTGTACCTGGCCGACCGCCGCCTGCGCCCCCTGTACGTTATGCTGGCCGGTACGGCCCTTATCCAGGTCGGTTACTTCCTGCTGCCGCTGGCCGTCGTGACGGGCTATTTCCTGCTGGTCGTATGGATCTTGCTCATCACGCTGGGGGAGATCCTGTTTATGCCCTTCACGAGTACCTACGTAGCCAAGCACGCGCCGCCCGCCCGCCGGGGCGAATATCTGGGGGTTCTGTCGGCGAGTTACTCCCTGGCCTTCATCCTCACGCCGGTACTGGGGTTCCAGCTGGCCGAATACTTTGGTTACGTGGTATCGATTTACACCGTCACGAGCATCGGGATCCTCGGCCTACTGCTACTGTTGCGCGTAGATCACCTCCGGGAGGTACGTACCCGGGAGCTTAGTGCCGACCTCGTTTAGGTCAGGGTATCGATGACGGTCTTCAGGGTCACGAAGAAGGGCTCGCGCGCTTCCCGGGAGATTTCATCCTCACCGTCCTCTGCCAGCAACAGGTCCTCCACGAAGGCTAGTAGTTCTTCCTCCTCACTCTGCTCGAAGAAGGGGGTGAGGCGATCGCGAAAGTTGCCCTTCGCGGCACCGATGATCTCGTAGTTGCGCTCCTCGGCCGCGGCGATCTGGTCACCGGTCACTTCGGTCAGGCCGGCGCGTTCGTCGTCTACGGACTGGAAAATGACGAGGGCGGCGAATACGAGCAACTCGCGTTCCCGCTCGGTGAAAGCCTCCACGTCCTCGTTGGTGAGGTAGTCCATAAGGTCGGGCTGGCTCTCGGCGAAATCACGGATTTCGGTTTCGTAGTCGTCGCCGGCTCGCTCCAGGCGGGCGAGCGTTCGTTCGATGGTTTGTTCGGAAATCATATGTGGGGGGTTGGGGGCGGGGACGCGGGTGCGGTGAATATCCGCAAATCAGGCCTTCGCGGCCACGAATCCGAAGCGCCCTCCGGCCTCATCGATGATCAGGAAGCAGAAGCTGTCGGCGTTCTCCCGGTAAACCTTGCGGAAGGGGTCGATCTTCTCCTGGGTTACGACCCGCTTAGCCACCAGTTCTTCGAGGGTGGTTACGTTGACCGTCCAGACCAGGTCGCGGGGAGTGGGCACCTCCATGAGGTGAATGCCGGGTACGCTCTCCGTATCGTCGCCGGCGTAGGCGACGAAGACGGGGTAGTTGCTCACCTTTTCGTCGATTACCGTTTCCGCCGCCTGGCGCAGGGGCTGGTGGTAGGACTTAATGTCGGTCTGGAGCTGGATCCAGTTGGCGTTGTCTTGCATGCGCGGGGATTCGTTAGGGGGCGAGGCGTTCGCGTTGCCAGTCGTTGTCGCCGTGGCGGGTATAGACGAGGCGATCGTGCAGGCGGCTGCTGCGCCCCTGCCAAAATTCGATCAGTTCGGGGATGACCACGAAGCCTCCCCAATTTTCCGGACGGGGGAGTACCTCCTCGTCGCGGAACCGCTGTTCCATCTCTTCCCTGCGCCGGTCCAGAAAGTCGCGGCCGGGGATCGCGTCGCTCTGCGGGCTGGTCCAGGCACCGATCTGACTCTTCTTGGGGCGGCTCTGAAAATAGGCCGTGGAGGTTTCCGGATCGACCCGCTCCACCCGGCCCTCCACGCGGACGGACCGCTGGAGTTCCAGCCAGTTGAAGACCAGGGCCACGTGGGGGTGAGCCATGATTTCGTGGCCCTTGCGGCTATCGTAATTGGTGTAGAAGATGAATCCCCGGTCGCTCACTTCTTTCAGCAGGACCGTGCGGGCGGCGGGGTGGCCCGCGGCATTCACGGTAGCTACCACCATGGCATTCGGCTCGGGATCCTTGCTATCCTTAGCCTCCCGGAACCAGCGGTCGAAGAGGGGGAACGGGGTAGGGGGCGCGTCCGCCTCGAGGAGAACGTCGGCCTGGTAGTCGACCCGGAGGTCGGAAGCATCGATGGGCATGGTTCAGCGTTTTATCCGCGGTGCGGACTAAAGGTAACCGGGCGACCACGGGATAGGTGCGATCCCCTAGGCCGCGGCGCGGAGCACTTCCAGCATTCCACCCTCCAGTTTACTCTTGGCGTAGACGGCATCGATGGTGTAGTGCTTGATCTCCTTGTGGCCGGGCAGGTCGAACATGGCGTCCGTCATGATGGCCTCACAGATGGAGCGCAGGCCCCGGGCACCGAGTTCGTACTCGAGGGCGGTTTCGGCGATGTACTGAATGGCGTCGTCGGTGAAGACCAGGTTGATGCCTTCCAGGCGGAACAGGTGCTGGTACTGCCGCAGCAGGCTGTTGCGGGGCTCAACCAGGATGCGCTTCATGGCGTCAAGGTCGAGGGGGCGCAGGTAGGAGATCACGGGCAGGCGACCGATGAGTTCGGGGATCATGCCGAAGCGCTTCACGTCGCGGTGGGTGACGTACTGCAGCATATCTTCTTCCTTGATCTGCTTCTTATTGGCGTTGCCGTAGCCGATCACTTTGGTGTTGGTGCGACGGGCGATGATCTTTTCGATGCCGTCGAAGGCTCCTCCGCAGATGAAGAGGATATTCTGAGTGTTCACCTTGACGAGCTTCTGCTCGGGGTGCTTACGGCCGCCCTGGGGGGGCACGTTGACGTCGGTTCCCTCCAGCATCTTGAGCATGGCCTGCTGCACGCCCTCGCCGCTGACGTCGCGGGTGATGCTGGGGTTATCGCTCTTGCGGGCCACCTTGTCCATCTCGTCGATGTACACGATCCCGTGTTCGGCGGCGGCTACGTTGTAGTCACACACCTGTAGCAGTCGGCTGAGGATACTTTCCACGTCTTCCCCCACGTAGCCGGCCTCCGTAAAGACGGTAGCGTCGACGATGGCGAAGGGAACCTGGAGGAACTTGGCGATGGTCTTCGCCAGGAGGGTTTTGCCCGTGCCGGTGCGGCCGACGAGCAGGATATTGCTTTTTTCGATCTGCACCTCATCGTCGCTCGTGGCGGGGTGGGAGAGGCGCTTGTAGTGATTGTACACGGCGACGGCGAGAATCTTCTTCGCCTCGTCTTGTCCGATCACGTACTTGTCCAGGTGCTCCTTGATCTGGCTCGGGATGATGCTCTTGGGCAGCTTAAATTCAAAACCGGGCTTTTTGGCCTCGGGCTGGGGTTGTTCTTCGGGGTTGAGGCCTCCGTAGAGCTCCTCGGCGACGATCTCCTGAGCTTGTTCCACGCAAACTTCACAGATATGGGCGTCAAGACCGGCCACGAGCACCAGGGCATCGCTTTTGTCACGACCGCAGAAGGAACAGCGGAAATCTTGTCGTTTACCTCGCATCATATATAAGATAGGTAAGCGGAGGCGTAACCGCAAGGCCACGCCTCCGCTGGTGAGTATTTAGGCCGCGGTCTTATCGCGGTTCAGGACCTCGTCCACGAGGCCGTACGCAACGGCTTCCTCGGCCGTCATCCAGTTGTCGCGGTCGGAATCTTTTTCGATCTGTTCGAAGCTCTTTCCGGAATGCTTGGACAAGATAGTGTAAAGCTCCTCGCGCAGCTTCGAGATCAGGCGGTAGTTGATCTCCATGTCGGAGAACTGACCCTGCATGCCGCCGCTGGGCTGGTGGATCATGACCCGGGCGTGGGGCAGGATGGAGCGCTTACTCTTCTCGCCGGCGGCAAGCAGCACGGAGCCCATCGAGGCGGCCAGGCCGGTACAGATGGTAGCCACGTCGGGCGTGACGTACTGCATGGTATCGTACATGCCCATGCCGGCGATCACGCTGCCGCCGGGGCTGTTGATAAACATCTGTACGTCGCGCTTCGGATCCACGGATTCGAGGAAGAGCAACTGCGCCTGCACGACGTTGGCGACATAATCGTTGACGGCAACGCCCATGAAGATGATGCGGTCCATCATCAGGCGGCTGAAGACATCCAGGGCGGCGATGTTCATCTGCCGCTCTTCAATGACGTTGGGGGAAAAGCCGGTGACCTGGGGCGACGCCATGCCGCCGATGGTCTGAGCGTATTTCTCCAGGTGCATGGTACTCAAACCCATATGGCGGGTAGCGTACTTCATGAATTCATCCTGGGGGACTTGGGGAGTCATATTAACTTATTTTAGGGATAGTTTCTCCCCGTTAACGTTGCGGCGGCTCCGGCGGTTGACGGCCCCCTACTCCTCCTCCTGCTCCGGGGTGTTGGCCTCGTTGAAGGTCCGGATGGTCTCGTTGAACTCCTCGACGGACAGCGGCTTCTCCTCCAGGGTAAGGTCGGCGCGGATCGCGTTCATGACCTTTTTCTCCATGGCGTTGCTGCTCAGCTCCTCGCGCTGCTTCTCGTCCTTGAGCATGTTCTGGATGTAGTTGTCCAGGAACTCGTCGGTGAGGAAGTCGGGGCGCTGGCCGCCGAGCATGCGCATCAGATTCTGGAGGGCTTCGGCGCGTACGTCCTCGTACTGGAGTTCGATCTCCTTCTGTTCGGCGATCTTATTGCGGATGAGCATCCAGCGTACGCCCCGCTCGAAGTTCTCGAAGTTACTTTCCTTGTCGTCCTTGCTCAGCTTCCGCATGAGTTCGGTGGGGACTTCAAAATCGTTGCCCTCGACCAGTGCCCGCTGGATCTCGAAGTTGGCCATGGAGATGCCCTGGGCGTTGAAGCCTTCGGCCGCGTTGGCCGCCAGCCGCTCGCGCAGTTGCTCCTCGGTGGTCACTTCGCCGGAGGGGTCGAACTGGATGAAGAACTCCTCGTTGAGCTCGGCCGGAGTGAGGCGGCTGATCTTGTCGACGGTGATGGTGAACGACTTGCCCGACAGGTCGGTGTCCTTCGCTTCGTCGTCGAGTTCCAGGAGATATTTCTTTACGTTGGCTTCCGTACCGTTCTGCTCTACGGTCGTGAGGTCGTCGACGGTGATGGAGGCGCCGACGTTCTGTCCCACGAGCTGCGACTTGACGTCCTCGGTCAGATTGTCAACGTACAGTTTGGTGGAGTTGCTCAGCTCACCGTCCACTTCCTGTACGGTGACGTCGAGAATATCTTCCTCGGCGATGGGGCCTTCCTCGACCTCCTTGCTTTCGCCGCGCTGCTTGCGCAGGTTCTCTACCTGCTCGTCGATGAAGTCATCGTTCGTATCCAGGACGTACTTATCGAACGACCGCTCGGGGAGCTGCAGCTCGAACTCGGGTTCGAGGCCCAGGTCGTAGGAGAGCTTGAGGTCCTTAATATTAGTGGCGCTGATCTGCTCTACCTGCTCCTCCTCGTCGGGAATGGGGCTGAAGATGAGGCGGATGTCATTCTCTTCGATGTAGCCGAACAGTTCCTGCTGAATGGTACGATCGAGGAGGGGGCCGAAAACCTGGTTACCCATCAGCTTGCGCAGCGCGGAGATGGGGGTCTTGCCCCGGCGGAATCCCTTGATGTTTACCCGCTTGCTCTCCTTCTTCAGCTCTTCGTTGAGCTTCTTACCGAGCTCCTCCTTCGAGAAATTGAGTTGAATCCGACCGGTGACCGGGCCGGTCTTTTCGTACGTTACTTCAGCCATAATGCTACTAGGTTAAAAAAGGCCCACCCGCAAAAGGTAGGCCATGTGTGCGGGTGAAAGGACTCGAACCTTCACGCCTTGCGGCACTAGATCCTAAATCTAGCGTGTATACCAATTTCACCACACCCGCGGGGAAAACGCCCGCAAAGGTACAATCTCCGGCCGGAACGTGCAAGATGGTCCGTCAATCCGCCCGCGATATTCTCCCTGATTTAGCTCATGCTGTAAATAAAGCGTTCGGAAATAATCTTGCCGTTGCGGACCTCGTACACGCAGATCTCGTGCTCCTGCACCCGGTCACCGTCCTGCTTGGTCACGTCAATGCTCATCCCGACGGTAAAGAATTGGTGATAAACGAGGGGCTCGGTCACTTCAATGCCGTGTACCGTCATGCCGTCGTCGTACGCTTCGCTCTTCGCGATGAGGGTGTCGAGTCCGCTGACGTCGCCGCGGGGAATGCCCGGCATTTCGTGAGAGGAAGCATTCTCGGCGAAAAGCTCCCGGTATGCCTGGGTACTTTCCATTTTGCGGGACAACTCGACCAGGCGGTCGGCAATTTGTTGAACGGTCATCATAGTCTGGTCTGTGTTTAAACAAACTTAGGGAAAGCACCCGAATAAAACAAATCGTTTTTAATTCGTCCCGCTTGCCGGCTCTCCGCTCCCTTCGTTGCTCCCGCGATCCCGCCCCCGCCGTTACCTTTGCCGCATGCTTACCGAACCCTTCGAGCGATTCTGGAACACCGTACGCCGCGCCACCCACAACGCCCGGCTCGTCAAGTTGACCCTGAGCAAGCCGCGGCGGAAGGGACCGGCCACTCCCCGCAATCTGTACGCCCGCCCGGTGGAGGTGAAGGGAGAGCAGCTCCTGCAGGTCACCCACCGCTACCACGACCGGGAGGAGGCCAAAAACTACCCCTACGAGGACGGACTGACCTACCTGCGTGGCCAGTTGGAGGAAACCTACTACAACGGCGACCTCTTCAGCCTCGACGAGCAACTGTCCGTCATGCAGAGCCGAAAGGGCAACGCCCGCCTCACCGAACAACCGCCCCAGCACCGCGAAGCCGCCGCCGAACACAACCGCGAAAAACACCGCGACGTCCCCGCCGGCCGGCCCTATCTCCACGCTCTCGGCATCACGAACGACAAGGGGGAGGTGACCGGAGCGGGCCGGCGAAAGTTCCGGCAGATCAATAAGTTCGTGGAGATTGTCGACGGGCTCGTCCGGGCCCACCCCCTGCCCCCCGGCGCCCACATCGTCGATATGGGCTCCGGCAGCGGCTACCTGACCTTCGCCCTCTACGATCACCTTGCGAATACGCTGGGCCTCGACGTGCACGTGACCGGCGTGGAACTGCGAACCGCCCTCGTGGAAAAGTGCCGACGCATCGCGGCGGAGAATGCCTTCGGTAACCTATCCTTCGAGGAGGGCTACATCGACAGTTACCGCCCGGAACGGATCGACATGCTCATTGCTCTGCATGCCTGCGATACGGCTACCGATGACGCGCTCTACCGGGGGGTGCGGGCCGGTGCCGAAATTATGATCGTAGCCCCCTGCTGCCAGAAACAGGTTCGGCGGGACATGGTCGTCCCCGCGGAACTCAAACCCCTCCTCGGTCACGGCATTCTGCTGGAACGACAGGCCGCCATGGTCACCGACGGACTCCGGGCGCTCTACCTCGAAGCGGAGGGCTATGACACCAAGTTGTTTGAATTCATCGCCCTGGAGCACACGGCGAAAAACGTTATGATCACCGCCGTGCGGACCGGGATTAAGCGGGCGGGAGCGCGGGAGCAGGCCGAAACCCTGAAGCAACGGTTCGGGGTGGGGCGCCACCACCTGGAAGAGTTGCTCAAATAACGCAGACCGGGGGGAAACACCCTCCCTCATTGTACCTTAGCCCCATGTCCGCACGTCGTTCGTACTTCCTGCTTTTGCTCCTGTGCTTCGGTGCCGGCCTGATCGCTCAGCAGGCTACGAACCGCACCGTGAACGTCCGCGCCGAACTGGCCCGCAAGGAAATAACCATCGGCGACCAGATCTACCTGGACGTAAACATCTCGGCCCCGCCGGGGACCAGGGTGTACCCCATAGCCCCGGCCGCCCTCAACGAATTGCCCGGCCTGGAAGTCATCCGCGACGAGGAACTGCGCACCATTGCCGAACAGCCCGAGCGGTTGCTGGAGCAGCGCATCCTGATCACCAGCTTCGATACGGGCTACGTAACCATTCCGCCGCTGGCCATCTTCTTCGAGGACGCCGGCGGGCGGGCGGATACCGCCTTCACCACCGACCTGCTGCTCACCGTGAAGGGAGCCGTCGTATCGGCCGAAGACGACATCCTGCCCATCAAGCCGATCATCGAGGAGCCGCGCAATCTGCTGGATTACTGGTGGGTGTTCGCGCTCCTGGCCCTGACCCTGATCGTGGTGGGTGTGCGGGAGTACCGCCGCCGCCGGGCCGCGGTCGCGCCCCCACCGCCGCCGCCCCCGCCGGCCCACGTGCGGGCACTGGCCGAACTCGACGCCCTGGAGGCCCGCCAACTCTGGCAGAACGGCCAGACGGATGCCTACTACGTCGAACTCACCCACATCCTACGGGCCTACCTGGAGGCCCGTTTCGGCATTCCCGCCCTGGAACTGACCACCCGGCAGATCACCACCCGGTTGCAGTCGCAGGAAGGACTTGCCGTCGCGGAGCGGGAAGAACTCGCGCAGTTGCTGCGGTTGTCGGACGAGGTCAAGTTCGCCAAGGCCGTTCCGGCGGAGGATCTGCACCCCCGGGGGATGCAACGGGTCAGGGACTTCGTGCGCGCTACGGGCGTCGACCCTGCGGCGGAAACTACGGAAGCTACCCTGGCGGGTACCGATAAAGAACACGGATGATGGGCTGGTGGAACCAATTTACCTTCGTTTACCCCTGGCTGCTGCCGCTGGCGATCGTGCCGGTGCTGCTGTACGTATGGAATCAGCGGCGGGCGGGGGAGCGGCTGGTGAGTTTACGGCTGCCCAGTACGACGGCCATCGACGGACTAACCAGCTGGCGCAGCACCCTACGGCCCTTTCTGCCCCTGCTGCGGGTGATCGCGCTGGTGCTGATGGTGGTGGCACTGGCCCGGCCCCGCCTCGATCTGAGTGAGGAGTCCGTAACGGCGGAGGGGATCGACATCGTGCTGACGATGGACCTTTCCACCAGCATGGGGGCCCAGGATTTCAATCCCAACCGGCTGGAGGTTGCCAAGCAGGTGGCCCGTGATTTCGTCAGCCGGCGGGAGTACGACCGGATCGGACTGGTCGCCTACGCGGGGGAGGCTTACACGAAGTCGCCCCTCACGGTCGATAAGGATATCATCGATCGCTTCATCGGCGAGTTGCAGATGGGGGAAATTACGGACGGCACCGCCATTGGCCTCGGCCTCGAAACGGCCATAAACCGGCTTAAGGAAAGCGAGGCCGCGTCGAAGATCATCATTCTGCTGACCGACGGGGAAAACAACGCCGGTGACCGGCACAAACCGGAGGTCGCGGCGGAAATCGCCCGCAAGTTCGGCATCCGGGTGTACACCATCGGGGTGGGTAGCGGGGAGGAAACGCTCATGCCCTCCGCTCCGATTGGGGGAGGCCGCTACCGCTTCAAACCTACGCGCGGTACCGTGGACGACAAGCTGCTCTCCTACATCGCCGAGGAAACCAACGGCCGCTACTTCCGGGCCCGCGACACCGAGGAGCTGGAGTCTATCTACGCCTACATTGACGAACTGGAGAAAACGGAGATCGAAACCACCGTTTTCAAGCGTTACGAGGAGCAGTTTGCCCGCTTCCTCTGGCTGGGCTTCGGCCTGCTGCTTCTGGAAACCGTATTGCGGTATACCGTGTTAAGGACAGTTCCCTAAGCTCCCGATTACGTGTCGAAAAATTTGCCCGCCGCCCGCCAACAACTTGCCCTGGTCTACGAACTGATGACCATAAGCGGGCAGCCCGGATACCAGGAGGTGACGCTGGCCGAATCGATCTTTACCGCCCTGTCCGATCTGCTCGAACTGCTTCCGGACGAGGGCGTAACCGAACTGCTCTACCGGCTCAGTGAGGGCGTGCCGGCCATCAAGGTCGCGGAGCTCTACAACGTCCTGATCTGGTCAGCCGACGCCCGGGGTACGATCGACGCGGAAGAGATCCAGCAGTGGTTTTACGGCAAACAGCGCCGTCGCATCGAGATCGCCGCCCAGGTGGATCTTTTTCCGAGCAACAGTATGGACGAGTGCGAGCGGGTAGTGGGGGAGCTGATGAAACGGTTTCCGGACCTTGACTATCTCCTCTACCCCCTGTGGAAGGAGATCAAGGCACAGATTAAGGAGGAAAAAGCCTGGTCGGATTACCGACGCGAGACCTTCGAGATGCCAAAGGAAATGACGCCGGATATCATGAAGATCATTCGGGGGATTAAGAGTAGGTGATTTTTTATGGTTGCTGCGCAACGGGGGGGGCACCACGGATTGAAGCGACAGGTCGAGCGGCCTCTGGTCCGAGACGGAATTGGTTGCTGCGCAACGGGGGGCACCACGGATTCCGCGAATTAAGACGACAGGTCGAGCGGCCTCTGGTCCGAGATATTTTTTTCCACCGCAGATTACGCAGAAGGCACAGATTACGTCGCGGATCTAGGTCGAGTGGCCTCTGGTCCGAGACGGTTTGCTTGCTGCGCAACGGGGGCAGCGCAGTCGTTGGCCGACCGAGGCACGAGGCTCGTCCGCCGACTAAGCGTAGTGCACTGCTTACCTTGGCGCTTCTCTTTAGCGTACGAACCTTAATTTCTTCACTATGGTCCGTTTCGAACACTCCGAATACCTCTGGCTGCTCCTCCTGCTACCCGCCGTGATCGGTTTGTTCTTCTGGTACTGGCGGCAGCGGCGGGCCGCGCTGGAGCGGTTTGCCGACCGGGAACTGCTCGATTACCTGGCCCCGGGGATCAACCGTCGGCTTCCGTGGACGAAGTTCATCCTTTTCGCCCTCAGCCTGCCCCTGCTGGTGGTGGCCCTGGCGAATCCCCAGTGGTCGGCGCAGCGGGAGGAAATGCAGCGCCGGGGCATCGACGTAGTGATCGCCCTGGACATCAGCAACTCCATGCTCGCCGAGGACGTTAAGCCCAGCCGCATGGATCGCGCCCGCTACTTCACGACCACCCTCATTGACGAACTCGTCGGGAACAACATCGGCGTGGAACTCTTCACCTGTACCGCCGTCATGGCCGCCCCCCTCACCACCGACTACAATTTCGTGAAGAGCGTCGTCAGCACCGCGGCCCCCTACCAGATCAGCGCCCAGGGCACCAACCTGGCGGAGGCCATCACCACGGCCGAGGCGGCCTTCGACGCGGAAAGCGCCAACCACCGCGCCCTCATCATCATCTCCGACGGGGAGGATCACGCGGGATCGGCCGCCAGCGCCGCCGCCCGCGCCCACGAGGCCGGATTACTGGTCTATACCGTCGGAGTCGGAAAATCCGGAGCCAGCCTGATGCCCGTCCAGCTCAACAACGGCCGCAGCGATTACATCCGGCAGTCGGGGGGCGGTCCGGCCACTACCAGTGCCGACCAGGCAACGCTGGAGGATATCGCCGGCAGCGGCGGCGGGGCACACTTCCCCCTCAGCGGCGACAGCGAAAATCTGGCCCAGGCCCTCCGCGCCCAGGTGGACCGGATCGAAAAGCAGGAGTTCGAAACCCAGTCGTTCTCGAGCTACGACAGCTACTTCTACTGGTTTCTGGCCCCGGCGGTGCTCTTGCTCCTCGTCGAAATGACCATCGGCTACCGCGCCCGGTACGACGCTGCCTCCGGCGGCGATGTATGATGCGGTTTCCGACCGCGCAGGGTACAATGCGGTTTCCGACCGCGAAGTAAGATGCGGTCTCCGACCGCGAAGTACAATGCCGCCCCCGGAGGCATGGGAATACTAACGACCCCCACTCGCGCGACTACAAGTCGCGGTGCACTTCGCTCCCGGAGGTAGCGTCGTACAGGTCGCGGACAATCCGCCAGTAATTCCCGTGCTCCAGCCGCAGCACCCGCTCGGCGATCTTTTCCGGAGAATCCTCCGGATCCAGACGTACCGCCGCCTGGTAGATAATGCTGCCCTCGTCGTAATTCTCATTGACGTAGTGGATGGAGATCCCGCTTTCGAGATCGCCGGCGTTCTTGACCGCTTCGTGGACGTGGCGGCCGTACATCCCCTTGCCTCCGTACTTAGGCAGGAGCGCGGGGTGGATATTGACAATCCTGTTCGGATAGGCTTGTACGAGGTAGCCGGGGATGAGCCACAGAAAACCCGCCAGCACGATCAGGTCGACCCGGTAAGCGCTCAGTGCTGCGAGCAACTCCTCGCCGGTGGCCCAGTCGGCCCGCTTTACCACGAGACTCGGGATCCCGCGCTCCGCCGCCATAAGCAGTCCGCCCGCGCCGGTCCGGTTACTGACGAGGAGCACGACCTCGACCCCGTCCTCCGGGTGCTGCTGAAACCGGTCGATCATGACGCGGGCATTCGACCCGCCGCCACTGATGAAAATGGCAATGCGTTTGGGCTGACTCATGGATGCAAGAACGGGCTTCCCCGCCAATTTACTAGGCGATTGCCCGGATCCGCCGCGCGGTATAGATGGCCACCAGGCTCATCACGATGGTGAAGTAGCCCAGCACCTCGTAGTGTTGCAGCTTGCCGTCGGGCCCCTCGGTGATGATGAAGCCGGCAATGACCGTGCTGAAGAAGAGGGCCATTTCGTTGACCGACTGGCGGATACTCATAAAGCCCCCCCGGTTTTCGGGGCGGACCACGGACGTGATCATGGTCGTGGCCGGTACGTTGCGCCCACTGGCAACGACGAAGAAGGAACTCGTCACCACGAGGGCCAGAGGAATGGAGGTGGTATCCAGGTTGGTCAGGGCATAGATGCTGAACAAGGCCAGGAAGGAGGCCCCGGTAAAGATGCGGAGCCGCCCGTAGCGGTCCGCCAGCCGCCCGAACAGCGGCAGCAGGAACACGGTGAGTAGTCCCCCGATGAGATAAATGAGGCTCACTTGTTTGTCCGCGAAGCCGATGTTGATCTGCATGTACGGCGCGATGAAGGGGATGATGGTGAAGTGGCCAAGCATCAGGGTAAGCGTGAAGAGCAAAGCGGCCCGCTGATTGGGGTCGGTAAAGATGGCGCGGAAGGGGTCGACGACCCTGCGGACCAGCGAGGTGGGCTGCAGCAGCTGGGCTTCCGGGTCACGGCCGACCTCGTCTAGGTCGCCGTCGGGCACGATGGTCTGTTCCACCAGGTGGCCGCGCATGGGGGGCACGAAAAAGAAGGCGACCGTCACGAAAACAGCCGCCAGTCCCGCCGTGGCGTAGAAGGGAGCGTGCCAGGTAAATTCCGCCGCGATCCAGATGCCCGCCGGCACCCCGACGACCGAGGCGGCGGAGAAGGCCGTCATGACCCAGCCCATCGCCGAGGCGCGGCGCTCCAGGGGAATGACGTCGCCCACGATGGCCAGCACCAGCGCGCCCAGGGTGCCGCCGAACAGGCCGGTGCCGAAGCGGGCCGCCAGCAGGAAGAGGTAAGTGGGGGCAAAGGCACAGGCCAGCGTGCCGAGCGTAAAGCAGGTGAAGAGGAACAGCAGAGCCGCGCGTCGGTCGAAGCGGTCGATGACTACCGTGCTCACCAAATTGCCAGCGAAGGCCGCCAGCGCGTAGGCCGACACGACCCAGGCAAACTGTCCGGGACTGATGTCGAAGGATTCCATGATCGTCTTACCGAGCGGCATGATGATCATGAAGTCGATGATGTGGCAAAACTGCACCGTGGCCAGGATGAACAGCAGTCGCCTCTCGCTGATCATTCCGGGCGGCTTTGGCAGATCTCGACGAGCACGCCGCCGGTGCTGCGGGGATGAAGGAAACAGACCAGCTTGTTGTCTGCTCCCGGGGTGGGAACTTCCTGGAGCAGCTCAAATCCGTCCTCCCGCAGGCGACGCATTTCCGCCATGATGTCCTCGACCTCGAAGGCAAGATGGTGAATGCCGGGGCCGCGTTTGTCGAGGTACTTCTGGATAGGACCGCGCTGATCTTCGGGGGCGACGAGTTCGAGTTTGGCCGCCCCGTCACCGGCGGTGAAAAAGCTGGTGGTAACGGACTGACTCTCCACCGTCTCCCGCTTATAGGGGGCGCGGCCGAGCAGTCGTTGCAGGAGAGCTTCGCTTTCGTCCAGATTAGCGACGGCGATGCCGATGTGTTCGAGCTTCATGGATGGGTTTTTTGGGCGGGTCCGCGGGTGCAACGAACGTACAATGAGCCATGCGTGGAACGCGAAGGATAAGCCCGCTCGGCGTGCAACGCCCCGGCCGGTTTAACTTTGCAACTCCCCGCACTTCCAGTAACGTTCCTTCGCCATGACAGTTTCCGACACCGCCAACGATATTCGGACCTCCTTATCGCTCCTGCGCGCCGCCGCCCTCCACCTCAACCGCCTGCCCGCCGAGCGCCTGAATGCCTGTCTGCGCCGACTGGCCGACCTGGCCGAAGAAGAAACCCCCGCCCTCCTGGCCGCCAACGCCCTCGATCTGGCGCGCATGGACCCCCGGGATCCGAAGTACGACCGTTTGCTCCTCAACGAAGACCGGCTCCGGGCCATCGCCGGTGACCTCCGCCGCGTTGCCGATCTGCCTTCCCCCTTGGGCAATACGCTGGAGGAGCGGGAACTGGCCAACAGCCTGCAACTCCGACGGGTCAGCGTCCCCATCGGCGTAGTGGGGGTGGTCTTCGAATCGCGACCCAACGTGACCTTCGACGTATTCGCCCTCAACCTCAAGGCCGGTAACGCCACCGTGCTGAAGGGCAGCCGGGACGCCGCCCATAGCAACCGGGCCATCAAGATCCTCATCGACCGAGCCCTGGAAGAAACGGGATTGCCCGCCGCCTGCTTCCTGGCTCCGGCCGAACGGGAGGCGCTACGCCCCATTCTGACGGCCGACGGACTGGTGGACGTCATCATCCCCCGCGGAAGTCAGGGACTCATCGATCACGTGCGGGCCAATGCTACCGTGCCCGTGATCGAAACCGGTGCCGGCATCTGTCACACCTACGTTGACGCGAGCGCCAATCTGGACTGGGCCCGCGACATCATCACCAACGCCAAGGCACGCCGGGTGAGCGTTTGTAACGCCCTGGACTGCCTGCTCCTACACCGCGATCTGCTCCAAAAGCTGCCCTTTTTACTGGAGGAACTGGCGGGTGACCACGCCTGCGAAGTCTACGCCGACGCGGAAGCCTACGCCGCGCTGGAACGTGATTACCCTGCCGACCTCCTGAAGCACGCCGACGAAGACTCCTTCGGCACGGAGTTCCTCCGCATGGCCATGGCCGTAAAGGTGGTCGGCGATATCGATGCCGCGATCGCCCACGTGGAAAAATACGGCAGCCGGCATAGCGAAGCGATCGTGAGCGACGACGACATCAACCAGGCCCGCTACCAACGGGAGGTGGACGCCGCGGTGGTGTTCGTCAACACCAGTACCGCCTTCACCGACGGCGGGCAGTTCGAGCTCGGGGCCGAGATCGGCATCAGCACCCAGAAGCTCCACGCCCGCGGACCCATGGGACTCGCCGCGCTGACGAGCTACAAGTGGCTGGTGGAGGGCGCGGGACAGGTGCGGTAGGGGGGTGCCGGTACTAATTTTAAATTTAAAATTGCCGATTTAGCTACCGCTGTTTGGTGCTCGCTGCGCTCGTGGGCTGAAGCCGGCGGCGGACTAAAGGGGTAGTGGAATTCTCCGGATAAGGGGTTTTGTGGAATTTTAAATTTAAAATTGCCGATTTAGCTACCGCTGTTTGGTGCTCGCTGCGCTCGTGGGCTGAAGCCGGCGGCGGACTAAAGGGGTAGTGGAATTCTCGGGAATAAGGGGCATTGTAAAATTTCAAATTTAAAATTGCCAATTTAGTAGGTGCTGTTTGGTGCTCGCTGCGCTTGGGAGCTAAATTGGTCGGCGGACTAGGGGAAGCAAAATTTGCTGGAGGCAGTGGCATTCCTGGGCCGCACTGTACTTTGCGAACCATGCGACTTCGATTCCCCCGCGTACGATTCACGACGACCGCCCTGAACCTGCGGTTGGCCTTTGTGATGTTGTTCGTGGCGGTGGGCATCGGCACGGTGGGGCTGATGCTGATCGAGGATTATTCCCTGATCGAGGCGATCTACATGTCGGTCATCACTATCTCCACGGTAGGGTTTAGCGAAGTGAGGCCGCTTTCCGCGGGGGGGCGCATTTTCGTTTCCGTCATGGTCGTAATCAATATCGGGGTAGTAGCTTATGTACTGGCGGCCTTCTCGTATTATGTCATCGACGGTAAAATATTTGAGACCATGCAGTATAACCGGATTCAGTCGAAGATCGCCGCGATGGAGGGGCATACCATCGTTTGCGGGTACGGCAAATACGGCAGTGAGATCATCGGCCACTTACGGCTTCACAATCACCCTTACGTCGTCATTGAACAGGACGCCGAAAAGATCGAACCCCTGATCGACGAGGACGAAAATGCCCTGTACGTACTCGACGACGCTACCCACGACGAAGCCCTCTTCGCGGCGGGAATCGAGCGGGCCGGCGCCCTGATCACGGCTTTGAACGACGACAGCGACAATCTCTTCATCGTACTGTCCGCCAAGGATCTGAATTCGGGCTTGCGGATCGTGAGCCGCGCCAAGGAGCTTCGCAGCCGCCAGAAACTGATGAAGGCCGGTGCGAGCCACGTCATCATGCCCGAACAGATCGGTGGGTTCTACATGGCCACGCTGATCTCCAAGCCGGGGGCGGTCGAATTTTTCAGCTTCATCACCAACGAGCTCTCGGCCGACATTGGCTTTGAGGAACTGCGCTACGATCAGTTGCCGGAAAAGTATCAGGGAAAACCGATCATGGAGCTGAGCCTGCGCTCCAATACCGGCGTCAACATCATCGGCCACCGGTTGGAGGGGGGAAGGTACCGGGTGAACCCCGGTCCGGATACCGTACTGCGTCCCGAAGGAAGCTTCATCGTCGTCGGCAACCCCCAGCAGCTCGACAAATTTCGTAAGCTCTTTCACCTGGAATAAGACCGGACACCCACGCCGCCCGGGGCAGACTCGCGACTTACCGTAAGGAAAGAAAGCGAACGGTGCGGTAGGGTGACCGGCCCGGTAAGTAAATGCCATCCGCCGGGTTTGGCCCTTCCGTTCGGCCGTTTTAGCTAATCTTTAACCCCATGCAACTCTTCACCGACCTTACCGGCCCGAACCATCGTCGCGCACTGGGGCGCGCCATCACGCTGGTGGAGAGCAGCCGCCCGGAAGACCAGGACGCGGCCGCGGCACTCATCGCACGTGCCGAACAGCATGCGCGCACGAAGAGCACTTTCCGCCTCGGCATCAGCGGCACCCCCGGCGTGGGAAAATCCACCTTCATCGAAGCCTACGGTACCGAAGTGCTGAAGCGGGGCCACCGGCTGGCAGTACTGGCCATCGACCCGACGAGCAGCCTTAGCGGGGGCAGCATCCTGGGGGATAAGACCCGCATGGAAAGCCTCACGCGGGAAGCGAATGCCTTCATCCGCCCCAGCCCCAACGCCGGGGAACTTGGGGGGGTAGGGCCGGCCAGTCGCGCGGCCGTTTTGCTCTGTGAAGCGGCGGGCTACGATTACATCATCGTCGAGACGGTGGGCGTAGGGCAGGCCGAATGGCAGGTACACGCCATGACGGATGCCTTTCTGCTGCTCGCCCAACCCGCCGCCGGCGACGACCTGCAGGGCATCAAACGCGGCATCCTGGAACTCGCCGATCACCTGGTCGTAAACAAGGCCGACACGCTGCCCCGGGAAGCCCGGCTGGCCGCCGCCGAACTACGCCGGGGACTGCACCTGGCACCCCCGCGGCCGGACGGATGGGCCGTGGAGGTCGCCACCGCCAGTGCCCTTACCGGGGCGGGCGTGGAGGCGGCGGTGGACCGGATGGAACACTTTCGCCGGCAGCAAGCGACTTCCGTTGCCGCCCGGCGGCGGCAACAGCGGACGGATTGGCTGCGCGAACAACTTAACCGCGAACTGCTCCGACGGCTGCACGTTTACCTCAGGGTTGCCGGGCTGGAAAACGACCAACTTCGCGCCTTGCTCGACCAACACCTCACCATTCCCGCCACCGCGGATGTTATACTGACGGATTTTCTAAAATACAGTAAACCATGAGATCATTTTCCACCCTGGCCATCGTCGTTGGTATTCTGGCCGTCCTGCTCATCGCGGGTTGCTCCAGCTACAACGGATTCGTTAATGCCGAGGAGGACGTCGAGCGCGTTTGGTCCGACGTAGAGACCCAGTACCAGCGCCGGGCCGACCTCATCCCCAATCTGGTCAATACCGTCAAGGGGGCCGCTGAATTTGAGCGGGGGACCCTCGAGGCGGTTACCGAAGCCCGCGCCAAGGCTACGTCCATCACCATCAATGCCGATGATCTGACCCCCGAAAAGCTCGAACAGTTCCAGGCGGCTCAGGCCCAGGTAAGTGCCGGACTCGGACGCCTCCTGGCCACCGCCGAAGCTTACCCCCAGCTGCAGTCCAACGCCCAGTTCCAGGCGCTGCAGGACGAGCTGGCCGGCACGGAAAACCGCATCAGTACCGCCAGAATGCGCTTCAACGAGCAGGCGACTCAGTACAATAAGAAGGTCCGGCAGTTTCCGGGAGTGGTTTTCGCCTCCGTATTCGGCTTCGACCAGAAGCCTCAGTTCCAGGCCGAGGCCGGTGCGCAAAACGCCCCGACGGTCGAATTCTGATGGTAAAATTCTTTAATACGGAGGAAGAAGCCCGGATCATCACGGCCATTCGGGAGGCGGAAACGGCGACTTCCGGGGAGATCCGGGTGCACGTCGAAGTCGGTGCCCGCAAGCCCGCCCTCGAAATCGCCAAACGCATCTTTGGGGAACTGGGTATGGAAAAGACCCAGGACCGCAACGGCGTGCTCATCCTCCTGGCCGTCGACCGCCGCGAATTCGCGATCGTAGGGGATACGGGCATCAACAAGGTAGTACCCGCAGACTTCTGGGCCACCGAGCGCGATCTGATGCAGCAGTACTTTAAGCGGGGGGAGTTCGCCGCGGGTATCGAACTGGTCATTCAGCAGATCGGCGCGAAACTTAAAACCTACTTCCCCTACCAGACCGACGACGTTAACGAACTCCCCGACGAGATTTCTTACAACAAGCCCAAGTAAATCCCGCACCACCGGGCCAGGCCAAAATGCGAACCGTGAACAACCGATCCTCCGTACTGAATCTCTCCCGTGGCTGGTTGTCGGTGCTGCTCCTGTTCGTGCTGTCGCTGGCGATGGTGGCCCAACCGGCCATTCCCGCGAAGAGCGACCAACTGGTCAACGATTACGCGGGCTTGCTCAGCGCTGCCCAGCGGGCGGAGCTCACCCAACGCCTAAACGACTACGCCCGGGAAACTTCCACTCAGATCGCGGTGGTCACGGAAGCCTCACTACAGGGCGAGGATGTCTTCGACCGCAGTCTGGCCATCGCCTCCGGTTGGGGCATCGGTGGATCGGAGCAGAAGGACAATGGCGTGCTGGTGTACATTGCCCGTGACGACCGTAAGATCTTTATCCAGACCGGCTACGGTGCCGAAGGCTTTCTCAACGACGCCCGCGCCGGCCGTATCATCCGGAACATCATGACGCCCGCCTTCCGGCAGGGTGACTACTACGCCGGCATCGCGGGAGCCACCCAGGCTATTATGGATGCCGGGCGGGGAGAATACACGGCCGATGAAGTCCCCGAAAGCAGCGGCGGCATCCCCCCGATCTTCGTCTTCATGTTTATCTTCTTCATCTTCATGCTGCTGAACCGCTACGGGAACCGCCACGACGATGATGACGACGACGATGGAGGATACTGGCGCAACGGACGCTACGATAAAGATGATCCCCGGCGGCGCAGACGGCGTGGGGGCGGCTGGTTCATCCTGCCCGGTGGCTTCGGCGGCGGCGGCGGTGGTGGTTTTGGCGGCGGGGGCGGCTTCGGGGGAGGCGGCGGCTTCGGGGGCTTCGGTGGGGGTGGTTTCGGCGGCGGCGGCGCGGGCGGTGGCTGGTAAGCTTTAACGTCACATTCACAGCCGTTCGCGGTCCGGGAGCGTTGCCCCTATATTCGCCTTACCGTTAACGCCCCGACCATGCGACTAGTCCTGATCTTTTGTTCCCTATTGCTGTCGGCCGGTGCCTTCAGCCAGTCCGCCGCGGCGAGCACCTGGCAGGACCTGGCCAAGGTGACTTACGAAAAGAAGTACGATGAGCTGTTGGGCTTCAAGGTGGACGTGCCCGTTTTTGCCGAAAGTATCCGGGCGATGGAGGGGAAAATCATCGAGATCAGCGGCTACATCGTGCCCGTGGAGGGGTACAAGAGCCACCGGGAGTTCGTCTTTAGTGCCTACCCGTACAACATGTGCTTTTTTTGCGGGGGCGCGGGTCCCGAGACGGTGATGGAAGTGACCGCTTCCGAGCCCGTTAAGTACAGTACGTCCCGGATTACCCTGCGCGGGAAGCTGACCCTCAACGACAGCAATATCAATCGGTTGATGTACCTCCTCACCGACGCCGAACTCGTAACGAAGTAGCCCTCCTACGCCGGCGAGCCATCCGTCGCATACGATTGACTGATGACGGGAGGCGAACTCAGGACGGCGATAACCCTCAGAATACCCAGCCTTGACAATTAAGTATGTAACCCCGTGCCTACTGTTTATGCTCCTGCTCCTGTCCGGGTGCCAACCGGATCCCGCCGCTCCCATTGCAGATACGGCTCCTGCGACCCCGCCCGTGAAGAAAGACGCGAAGCCCGTCCCGAAATTTGACCGGGACAGTGCCTACGCTTACGTTGAACGGCAGGTGAACTTCGGTCCGCGGATAGTGAACAGCGATGCTCACCGCCAGACGAAAGCATGGTTGGTCGACCGGCTCGAAGCCTTCGGGGCACAGGTAGTCGAACAGGATTTTACGGCCGAGGCCTACGACGGCACGGAACTCCGCGCCACGAACATCATTGCCTGCTACGCACCCCAGCTGTCGGACCGCATTCTGCTGGCGGCCCACTGGGACACCCGCCCCTTCGCCGACAGTGAACTGGAAACCGACCCGAATGCCGTCGTGAACGGCGCCGACGACGGTGCCAGCGGGGTAGGGGTCTTACTTGAAGTCGCCCGACAGCTCGGTCTGAATACTCCCGACATCGGAGTCGATATAGTACTACTGGACGCGGAAGATTACGGGGAAGCGAACGGCGGCAATCGCAACAGCTGGGGGCTTGGCGCGCAGTACTACTCGCGGAACGTCCCGCAGCCTAAACCCCGCTTCGGTATCCTGCTGGACATGGTGGGGGGCCGGGACGCGAACTTCGCGGTAGAAGGATACTCGGAGAAATACGCCCCGGAAGTGGTACGCAAGGTTTGGCGTCTGGCCGACGGGATGGGCTACGGCAACTACTTCGTCAACGAGCGGGGTGGCGCGATCACCGACGATCACTACTTTCTGAATACGATCGCGGGCATCCCGACCATCGACATCATCAACCACCGGAAGGATACGAAGAGCGGGTTCGTCGAGCACTGGCATACCGGCAACGATAATATGGACGTGATCGACAAGCGGACGCTCCGGGCGGCGGGCCAGGTCGTGCTCGCTACGATCTTCCGCGAAGCGGCGGGTACGCTTTAACCGCGTCCGCATTTTCTCCGGTAGTGGATGATGCGTAGCGTTACTGCGCGGAGCGAAGCAATGTACCCATGTCCACCTTCGGGCCGATCAGGCCGGCCAGCTCCTCGGCTTTGACGCGCACCTGCTCCAAGGTATCACGGTCGCGGACGGTCACGGTGCCGTCCTCCAGGCTGTCGAAGTCTACGGTAATGCAGAAGGGGGTACCCACCGCGTCCTGCCGGCGGTAAAGCTTGCCGATCGAGCCGGTATCGTCGTACTGCACCTCGAAGCGGAAGCGCAGGTCATTGAAGATGTCCTTAGCCATGCCGACCAGCCGCTCGTCGTTGCGCTTCAATGGCATGATGGCCGCCTTGATGGGCGCGATGGCGGGGTGCAGCGATAGTACGGTGCGGGTGTTGTTCGGATCGTCCTGGCCGGGAACCTGCTCGTCGCGCAGGGCGTGGGTGAGGGTGGCGAGGAAGAGGCGATCGGCTCCGATGGAGGTTTCCACGACGTAGGGGACGTAGCTTTCCTTCGTTTCCGGATCGAAGTACTGCATTTTCCTGCCCGAGAGCTCCTGGTGGGCGCTGAGGTCGAAATCGGTGCGGCTGTGAATACCTTCCAGTTCCTTAAAGCCAAAGGGAAATTCGAACTGAATATCCACCGCGGCATCGGCGTAGTGGGCCAGATTATCGTGGTCGTGGAAGCGCAGTTTACTCTGGGGGTGGAGGGCCAGGTGCCACTTCAGGCGGGCCTCCTTCCACTTTTCGTACCATTCCTGCTGGCTGCCGGGTTGGATGAAGAACTGCATCTCCATCTGCTCGAATTCCCGCATGCGGAAGATGAACTGGCGGGCGACGATCTCGTTGCGGAAGGCCTTACCGATCTGGGCGATGCCGAAGGGCAGCTTCTGGCGGGTGGTCTTCTGTACGTTGGTGAAGTTGACGAAGATGCCCTGGGCGGTTTCGGGGCGGAGGTACAGTTTGCCTTCCTCGCCGGCGATGTTGCCGAGTTGGGTGGAGAACATGAGGTTGAACTGCCGCACGTCGGTCCAGTTCTTACTACCGGTATCGGGCTCGCTGATGCCGAGGTCCTCAATGATCTGTTTGAGTCCGGCCATATCGCCGTCGGTCATGGCCGTAGCCAGACGCTTGGCTACTTCCTGGTGCTCCTTCGCGTAGCGCTGTACGTTGGGGTTGGTGTCACGGAACTGCGCCTCGTCAAAGGAATCGCCGAACCGCTTCCGGGCCTTGGCGATCTCCTTATTGATCTTGCCCTCGATCTTGTCCATGTACTCCTCGATGAGCACGTCGGCACGGAACCGTTTCTTCGAGTCCTTGTTGTCGATGAGCGGATCGTTGAAGGCGTCGACGTGACCGGAGGCCTTCCAGGTTTTGGGGTGCATGAAGATGGCCGCATCGATGCCCACGATGTTATCGTGTAACTGTACCATACTGCGCCACCAGTACTCCTTGAGGTTGTTCTTCAGCAGTACGCCGTTGGGGCCGTAGTCGTAAGCGGCGGCCAGACCGTCGTAAATTTCACTGCTCTGGTAGATGAAGCCGTTCTCCTTGGCGTGGGCGGTAAGGGCTTTGAAGTCGATTTCGGTGGCCATGGCGGTAACTGTTTGGGGGCGCGAAGATAGGAAGACGCGTTGTACCTTCGGCAAACACCAATCTACCCATGGGAGAAGAAAAAGTTAACGTACCCACTCAGGACAGTCGGTCCGCCTTCACCCATCACCTCCTGCAGGACGTGCAGGCCCTGGAGTTCATGCTCAAACATAAGATGTTCGAGACGGATACCATCCGTATCGGGGCCGAACAGGAGATGTGCCTGGTCGACAAAAAGACCCTGAAGCCGACGCCGAAGAACATGGCCGTGCTCAAGCGGCTGAAGGACTATCCCTGGGCCACGACCGAGATCGCCCGCTTCAATCTGGAGACCAACTTCACGCCCCAGGTCTTCCGGGGCGATGCCCTGCGGAAGATGGAGGAGGAGAATATGAAGCAGCTCCGCATCGTGAAGGAGGCGGCAAAGGCCAGCAACGCCCAGTTGGTCCTGACGGGCATCCTGCCTACCCTGCGAAAGTTCGACCTCAATCTCGAGAACCTGACGCCCAAGCCGCGTTACCTAGCCCTCATCGAGGCCATTAAGGAGCAGCAAAAGAACGAGCGGGGCTTCACCCTCAATTTGCAGGGCATCGATGACTTGCACATTCACCACGACAGCCCACTGCTCGAGGCGTGCAATACCAGCTACCAGGTCCACCTACAGGTGACGCCCGATACGTTCGTTCCTCTCTACAACATCGCCCAGGCGGTGGCCGCGCCCATCCTGGCGATCGCGGCCAACAGTCCGCTGGTCTTCGGCAAGCGACTGTGGCACGAATCCCGGATCGCCCTGTTCCAACAGTCGCTCGACGTTCGTACCAGCAAGGAGCACATGCGACAGTCCGAGCCCCGCGTAAGTTTCGGCACCCGCTGGCTCGACCAGAGCCTTATGGAGATCTATAAGGAGGATATTGCCCGCTACCGCGTGTTGCTGGGCACGGAGATCGACGAAGACAGCCTCGAAATGCTCCGCAACGGAGACATTCCCAAACTCCGTGCATTGCAAGTACACAACGGCACCGTCTACCGCTGGAACCGCCCCTGCTACGGCATCAGCGACAACGGAATGCCCCACCTGCGGATTGAGAATCGCGTGCTTCCGGCCGGACCCACGGTACTTGACCAGACCGCCAATGCCGCCTTCTGGCTCGGGGTAATGATGGGAATGGCCCATAAGTACAAGGACATCCGCGAGCACATGAGCTTCGCCGACGTCAAGGATAATTTCTCTAAAGCCGCTAAATTCGGCATAGACACCCAGTTCACCTGGTTCAACAACCAGAAGATCAACTGCCGCGACCTCATCCTACAGGAGTTGTTGCCGCTGGCCTACGACGGACTCGTCGCACAGGGCATCGATCAACCGGACATCGAGCGCTACCTCAGCGTGATCCAGGGACGGGCGGAGGTGCACCAGAACGGTGCCCGCTGGCTCCTGAAGTCGTTCACTCAACTCACCGAGCGGGTGAACCGCGACGAGGCCGTGACCATCCTCACCTCCCAAATGGTTAAATGCCAGTTGGAGCAGGATCCCGTGCATAAGTGGCCGATTCCGAAGGTTGAAGATCTGAAGCACTACCGCCCCGTCGGATTGCGGGTCGAGGAATTTATGGAAACCGACCTGTTTACCGTCCGCGAGTCCGACCTTCTGGAACTAGTCGGCGACCTGATGGACTGGCGTAAACTCCGCTACCTTCCGGTCGAGGATGAAGACGGTCACCTCTGCGGTCTCATTACCACCCGCAAGCTGCTGCGCTACTACATCCACAAGGGGCGCATGGAGAATGAAGCGAACGATTACCAGACCGTCGGTGATCTCATGATCAAAAATCCGACCACCGTAAGTCCCCAGACGACCATCAAGGAGGCTATGCAAATTATGCGCGGAAGTAAGCTGGGCTGTCTTCCGGTCGTGAAGGACAACGAATTGGTCGGCATCATCACGGAGATGGACTTTCTGCGGGTGGCGGGCAGGCTGATTGAGAGGCTGAAGTGAGGGGGGTAAATTTTAAATTGGAAATTTTCAATTTAAAATTGTGTGGCTCTGCTCAGCGACTGCGTCGGCTTCGTTTTGGCGGCAAGGGGGGGGAGATTTACCATTTACAAGTTACCATTTTCAATTTCCAATTGACGGCTTTGCTCAGCGACTGCGTCGGCTTCGTTTTGGACAGCCAAATGGTACATGGTACATCCGTAAATGGTAGATGGTAAATCCCACTTAGCGATCAATCCGCCGGGACTTATAAATTGCTGGAGTAGGCACTGCTATGTGACAGCCAAATGGTACATGGTATATCCGTAAATGGTAAATGGTAAATTTTTGGCTAAACCCTGTGGCAACCGAATTAAGTGCTCGGTCAAAATTCCCACGCCGTCAGCGGGCCAGTCCAACAGAGTCACCGTGGCGAATATGACTGCACGGTAGCCAATCTTAAATGAGCAATTTTAAATTACCCTCCCGGTTGGCTGAAGACTCCCGCCCCGCAAGCCAGCTCAGGATACTTGGTGCATGGTAAATTTTAAGGTTGTTCCGTATGTCAGCCGAAATTCACCTGTTCAATTTTAAACCTGAAAATCCACGCCGTCAGCGGGCCAGTCCTACAGAGTCACCGTGGCGAATATGGCTGCGCGGTAGCCAATCTTAAATGAGCAATTTCACATTTTAAATTACCCTCCCGGGTGGCTGAAGACTCTCCCGCACGGCGGCCAAATTGTAAGTGGTACTTTTGAAGCCGTAAATCGTCCATCCCCATGCCCCACCACCCCCGCCTGACTCCCATGAACGACAAGGTGACCCTCCTGTCGCTCACCAAAAGTATGTACCTGAGCGAGCAGATTGCCGAGGCCTACGGCCATCCGCTGGGGCAGTTTCGGGTCAGCCGGTTCAGCGACGGGGAGATGCAGCCCATCATCGAGGAGTCGGTGCGCGGAGAATACGTTTTCATCATCGGCAGCACCTTCCAGCCCAGCGATAATTTAATGGAAATGCTGCTCACCATCGACGCCGCCCGGCGCGCATCGGCCGGTTACGTCTGCGCCGTAATTCCCTACTTCGGCTACGCCCGTCAGGACCGTAAGGACCGGCCCCGCGTACCCATCAGCGCCAAGCTCATCGCCAACCTGCTCGAAGCGGCGGGGGTCGACCGCATCATGACCCTCGATTTTCACGCCGATCAGATCCAGGGATTCTTCGACATTCCCGTCGATCACCTCCAGAGTCAGGCGATATACATTCCTTACTTTCAGGAGCAGGATATGAGCAATGTGATCTTCGCCAGTCCCGACATGGGAGGGGTGAAACGCGCCCGCGCCTACGCCAAGCACTTTGCCCGCGATATGGTCATCTGCGATAAGTACCGCAAGCGGGCCAACGAGATCGCGGGTATGACCCTGATCGGTGACGTGACGGGCGGCGACGTGATCCTGGTCGACGACCTGGTCGACACCGCCGGTACCCTCTGCCGGGCCGCCGATCTGATCATGGAAAAGGGTGCTCGCTCCGTCCGCGCCATCGCCACCCACCCCATGCTCAGCGGCAACGCCTACCGCAACATCGAGAACAGCCAGCTGACCGAGCTCATCGTGTCGGATACCATCCCGCTGAAGGAGTCCTCCGAAAAGATCAAGGTGCTCAGCTCCAGCGACCTCTTCGCCACGGCCATCCAGAATACGCACAACAACGAGAGCATCTCCGCCCTTTTCGTCAACTAGCCCGTGGGCCGGATGGTTAATTAAGGGCATGCCCGCACGCAAACTTTACGACTACAACGCCGATTTTCGCGCCGAACTCGCCCGCCTCAATCCCGGTCAGCGGGCCGCCGTCGAAGCCATCGAAGGGCCCGTCATGGTGCTGGCCGGACCCGGTACCGGCAAAACCCACCTGCTCGCCGCCCGCATCGGAAACATCCTGCTAAAAACAGATGCCGGCGCCCACAACATTCTCTGCCTGACCTTCACCGATGCCGGCGTAAAGGCCATGCGCCAGCGCTTGCTACAATTCATCGGTCCGGAGGCTCACCGGGTAAGCATTAATACGTTCCACAGCTTCTGTAGTAGCGTGATCCAGAACAATCTGCACTACTTCGGACGCCCCGGTCTGGAGCCACTGTCGGAGCTGGAGCGTATTCGCATTATCCGGGAACTGCTGGACGGCCTCCCCCAGACGGACCCCTTACGGCTCGGCTACCACGAAGCTTACCATTACGAAGACCACCTCCAGGACCTCTTTGCCCAAATGAAGGCCGAGAACTGGACGGAGGACGATCTACGGCAACGCATCGAGCGCTACGTTGCCGGACTGGAGGAACATCCGGATTTCATCTACCGGCGGAAGTACAAGGACAAGCAGAAGGGCGACCCCCACGTCGGTAAGATCGCCGAAGAGCGGCTACGCATGGATAAGCTGGCGAGTGGAGTAGCTCTGTTCTCCCGTTACCAAGACATGCTCAGACGGCAACGCCGCTACGACTACGGCGATATGATCGGGTGGGTTCTACGGGCCTTCCACGATCATCCGAGCCTGCTCCGGAGTTATCAGGAGCGCTACCGCTACCTGCTAGTCGACGAATTCCAGGATACCAACGGCAGCCAGGACCGCATCATCCGTCACCTCACCGATTACTGGGAAAATCCCAACGTCTTTATCGTAGGCGACGACGATCAGGCGATCTATGAGTTCCAGGGAGCGCGCCTGAATGCCATGGTCGATTTTCACAATCGCTACGCGCGCGACCTCACCGTCGTTACCCTCAACGAAAATTACCGCAGCACCCAGGCCATTCTCGACGGCGCCGACGCTATCATCACCCGCAATACGCTTCGCATCGGGGATCGGCTGCCGGAACGGCAAATCGACAAACGGCTCAGTAGCAACCAACAAGCGGGCGGGGACGCAGGAGCCGTGCCGGACCCGGAAAAAAGCCGTGACGTCCGGTACCTGGCCTTCACCGACCACCGGCAGGAAACGGGCTACGTTGTTAATCAATTGCAGCACTGGCACGACGCGGGCGTTCCCTGGTCCGAGATGGCCGTGATCTACGCCAAACACAGTCAGGCCGAGCTGCTGCGTCACCTGCTGGAACGGGCGGGTATTCCTTACCGCAGTAAGCGTCGGCCCAATGTCCTCGACGGCCGGCCGGTACGCCAGCTGCGGGAATTGCTCCGCTACCTGCAGGCGGAACACGAGCGGCCGGGAACGGGGGAGTACTTGCTCTACCGGATTTTGCACTTTCGCTGCTTCGGTCTGCATCCCCACGATCTTGCCGTGATCAACCTGGGGCGGCTGGACACCCTCGACCGGGAGGGCCGCCTCCCCAGCTGGCGGGAGTACCTGCGGCAGTCGGAGCTCTACCCCTACGGACTGGAAGCCCCCGCGGAGATCCGCCGGGTGGCGGACTGGCTGGAGGAAGGTATCGGACTGGTCGGAAGCCTTACCCTACCGGAATTCGTGGAATGGGTGCTGAACGGATCGGGGCTGCTGGCCGCCGTCCTCCGGGATCCGAACCGGGCGGAACTGCTGCAACACGTGGCCACCTTTACCGACTTCGTCCTGCGGGAAATTGCCCGCCGACCACGTCTGACGCTGACCGATCTTCTCGACACTCTCGTGCAGATGGACGGCAACCGCATCGAACTGCCGCTACGTTCCCACCTGGACCAGGCGGATGCGGTTCTGCTGGTAACCGCCCATAGCGCGAAGGGGCTGGAATTCGAAAAAGTATGGATGCTCGACTGCTCCGAAAAGGCCTGGGGACCCGGAAGCGGGCGCGCCAGTAGTCGGTTTAAACTTCCGGATACGCTGACTTATGCCGGTACGGAAGATGAGGAGGAGGCACGCCGGCGATTGTTTTTCGTGGCCCTCACCCGGGCGCGTAGCGAGGTGGTCCTATCCTGTGCGGAGCTGAGTAGTAAGGATAAATTGCAACAACACGTCGTTTTCGTCGATGAGCTGATCGAAGCCGGTGGGGTGGAAGCACGCGACGCCAATCTGGATGCGGATACCCTGGCGGAATTGGCGTACCTGCAACTGCAACCTAAGGATCGAGCCCGCTTTCCCGTGCTGGAACGCGCCGCCATCGCGGAGTTGCTGGTAGATTTCCGGCTAAGCGTGAGCGCACTCTACGCATATCTGGATTGTCCACTGCGCTTCTACTACGAAAAATTGCTCCGGGTGCCGGACCGCGAGCGCGAACGCACCGTCTACGGATCGGCATTACACGAGGCGCTTCAGGATTATTTCCTGCGTATGAAGCGCGATCCCGCCCACGTCTTTCCCAGCCGGGAAGAACTGATCTACAACTTCGAAATTGCCCTCGGCAAACGCCGCGGAATGCTCACCGTGAAGGGTTACGCCAGCCGGCTAGAACGTGGCCGACGGGAGCTGGCCACGTACTACGACCGCTACCACAAATCGTGGGTGCAGGAGGTCGAGATCGAGTACCGGATCCAGAATGCCGAAGTGGACGGCATCCCCCTGACCGGCATCATCGACCGGATCGACGTGATCAACGATGCCTACGTACGAGTGGTGGATTATAAAACGAGCACCGGCGGGACCGGTAAGCTGCGCCGTCCCGGAGAAAAGAACCCCCACGGCGGTGACTACTGGCGGCAGCTCACCTTCTACAAATTGCTGTACGATAACCGCCCCGGCAATCTCCGGCGGGTGCGGGAAGGCCGCATCAGTTACCTGCTCACGAACCCGGACGGAGAACAGGCGGAGGAGCGCCTTGAGTTGCTGCAGAAGGATACGGATGCGCTGCGTGCCATCCTCCGAACCGTCTGGGACGCCATTCAGGATCAGCAGTTTACGGGCTGCGGCAAGCCGGACTGCGAGTGGTGTCGCTTCGTCCGTGACCTCAGCGACGAAGTTCCCCTAAAGCACACCGAGGAAGTATATGGCCTTGACGACCCCACGTAGCGACGGCTTGAGCCGTCACGCTGTACCTCACGTGTAGCGCCGGCTTGAGCCGTCGAACTGTACCTAACGTGTAGCGACGGCTTGAGCCGTCACGCTGTCATATGGATAAGCAGCCGAACGGCTAAAGCCATCGCTACAGAAAAGCCGAACGGCTAAAGCCGTCGCTACAGGAAGGGATTTTCCCGCCGTTCCTCCCCGATCGTCGTCGCGGGTCCGTGCCCCGGATAGACCACCGTTTCATCGGCCAGCGGCATCAGCTTGGTCAGGATCGAGCCGATCAGCGCGTCGTGATCGCCCAGTGGCAGGTCGGTGCGTCCGATCGACCGACGGAACAGTACGTCGCCCGCGATTACGTAGCCTTCCTTACGGTTGTAAAAACAGATGCTGCCGGGAGAATGGCCGGGACAGAAGAGCACCTCGAAACTATTCTCTCCCAAACGGACGGTATCTCCTTCGTGAATGAAGTAGTCCGGGGCGGGGGAGGGCGTCATGGGGGGTATGCCGTATGCCTGGACGATCATGGGCGCCGCCTCCAGCACTTGTTCCTCCAGGGGGTGAATGCCCAGTTGCAATCCATACTGCTGCACTACGAAAGCGTTGCCGAACACGTGATCGAAGTGACAGTGGGTGTTGATAAGCTTTACGGGTTTCAAACCAAGTCGATCGATGGTCGCTACCAGTTCGCGTTCCTCGGCCGGGGTGAAGCAGCCGGGGTCGAAAATGATGGCTTCCTTGGTGTCGGTATCGTAGACGAGGTAGGTGTTTTCCTGAACGGGATTTTGGGTGAGGCTGACGACGGTGGTCATGGATCGTAGTTCGGTTGGGGTTTAACGAAGAACGGCAGACCGACCGGCAATCCGGAGAATGCCAGGCGGGTCTGCCGTTTGCTGAAAAATGGTGCTCCCGCGTTCCCGCCAGAGCAGGGCCGCGTGCACGTACGGAGGATCGGCCTAGCTGTTCATGGTTGCCAGGAATTCCTCGTTGCTGGTGGTATTCTTCATGTGGCGCATCAGGAACTGGAAGGCTTCCTCCGGTTTCATGTCGGCCAAGTGGTTGCGTAGGATGAACATCCGCTGCAGGACGTCGCGGTCAAGCAAAAGATCGTCGCGGCGGGTGCTGGAACGGGTGAAGTCGATGCTGGGGTACATCCGCTTGTTGGCCAGCTGGCGGTCGAGTTGAAGTTCCATGTTACCGGTACCCTTGAATTCCTCGAAAATAACCTGGTCCATTTTGGAGCCGGTATCGATGAGGGCGGTCGCCAGGATGGTCAGCGAGCCACCGCCGTCGATGTTACGGGCGGCGCCGAAGAACTTCTTGGGTTTCTGCAGGGCGTTAGCCTCCACACCACCGGAAAGCACCTTGCCGGAACTGGGTTGTACGGTGTTGTAGGCACGCGCCAGACGGGTGATGGAGTCCAGCAGAATACAGACGTCGTGGCCGCTCTCTACCAGGCGCTTCGATTTTTCGAGAACGACGTTGGCCACGCGAACGTGGTTCTCCGCCGGTTCGTCGAAGGTGGAGCTGATGACCTCGGCCTTTACGCTGCGCTTCATGTCGGTGACTTCCTCGGGGCGCTCGTCTACGAGCAGAACGATGAGGTAGGTCTCGGGGTGGTTCTTGGCAATGGCGTTGGCCACGTCCTTAAGCAGGAAGGTCTTACCGGATTTGGGCTGGGCGACGATGAGTCCCCGTTGTCCTTTACCGATGGGCGCGAAGAGGTCCACTAAACGCATGCCGTAGTCCTTACCGTGGGTGGAGCCGGAGAGCGTGAACTTCTCGGTCGGGAACTGGGCGGTCAGGTAGTCGAAGGGAACGCGGTCACGAATGTCCTTCGGGTCGAAGCCGTTGATCTTTTCGACGTCGAGCAGGGCGAAGTACTTCTCGCCTTCCTTGGGGGGCTTGACGGGACCACGCAGGGTGTCGCCGGTACGGAGGCCGAACGACTTGACCTGCTGCTGGCTGACGTACACGTCGTCGGGGCTGGTCATGTAGTTGTAGTCCGGCGACCGGAGGAAACCATAGCCGTCGGGCATCATTTCCAGGATACCCGTGGCGCTGATGATGCCGTCGAGTTTGTACTCCGGTTGGCCGCCGCGACGGTTTTCGTTGCGGTTGCTGTTGCCGCGGTCACCGCCGCGGTCGTTGCTCCGATCGTTCCGTTGCTGGGGCTGATCGTCGTTGCGGGGGCTCCGACGCTCGTTGTTTCCTCCTCCCCGGCGGTTGCTGTCGTCGCGTTCCTCTACGCGGCCGCGATTGCCGTAGCGGTCGTTGCGTTGCTGTTGCTGCTGATCGTCGTTGTTGTCACCGCCCCGTCCGCGGCCACGGCCGCGATTGTCCTGACCGTCGTCGGACTTTTCGTTGTTACGGTTGCGATTACCGTCCTGCTTGTCGTCGGACTTTTCGTTGCGGCTGCCGCGGTCATCCTTCTGGGAAGAAGATTCCTCGCGCATGCTGCGGCGGCCCCGGCTGCGGCCACGGGTGGGTTTGTCGTCGTCGGATTTACCGGACTCGCGGTTGTTGTTTTTGTTATCGTCGTCGCCGTCGTTATCGTCCTTATGGTTGGAGCGGCCGCGGCCCCGTACGGGGCGTTTGGGCTCGTCGGAGGTATCGGCGGAATTGTTGTTGCGGCTGCTGCGGCGGCCCCGGCTGCGGCCGGATTTTTCGTCTTTCTCTTCCTCGGCGGATTCCTCGTTCTTACGGGCGGCGGATGCGGCGGCGGCGGCGCGGCGGTTGGGTACGCGGTCGGTATCGGAGGCGGCCGGCGGTTCGCTGACGCTCTCGGTACCCTTCACGGCCTGCTGTTCGAGCAGGGTGAGGATGAGATCTTGTTTGTTGAGCTTTTTGTAGGACTTGAGGCCAAGTTTTTCTGCATAGTCCCTTAATTCGGGAACCAGCATGCTCTGTAGTTGCGCTATGCTAAACATCTATTGGGATAGTACGTAAGGGGGGGTGGTAGAGAAGGCGGCGTTCCCAATGATCGGGAGGTGCCAAGTGAGAATTAGGAAACCGATGGTTAAGGGCGGGCTTCCCGAGCGGAAGCGTAGAATAGGCCCTTGGTGCGGAAAGGATGAAAGTCGACCGGCGGGAAGGGCAGAAATGCCACCTCCAAGGTCTGCGCGCGGAATCGCTTGCCCCACAAAGCTACAACCTAATTTCGGAATGTGCTGTGCCGGCGGCGACCGCTCTGCAACTAAATACATCTGTCGTAGCATATTGTTCGGCGGGGGAGCTACTTCGGGGTCCTTTTCCGGCTACTTACCTTTGGCCCCTCAAACAACGTAATTATGCTACAGGTACAAACATTGCGCGACGAACGCGACCGGGTACTCACCGGACTGGAAAAGCGCAATATCCCGGACGCGGCCGCGAAGATCGATGAGATTACGGGCCTGGACGACCGCCGCAAGGAACTGCAGGCGCGCAACGACGCACTACTGGCGGAGCGCAACCAACTCTCGCGGGAGATCGGGGACCTGTTTAAATCCGGAAAAAAAGAAGAAGCCGGTACCCTCCGCGACCGGGTCAACACCATCAAGGAAGAGTCGGCCACCACGGAAACCGCTCTCGCCGAGGTGCTGGTCGAACTCGACGACCGGCTCGTGCAACTGCCCAATGTGCCCCACGAACTGGTCCCGGCCGGCGCCACGCCGGAAGACAACGAGGTATACCGGGAGTATGCGGGGGAGCTCCCCACCCTGAGCGATGACGCCAAGCCCCACTGGGAACTGGCCGAGGAGTACGGCATCTTCAGCCTCGAGCTCGGTGTACGCACCACGGGTAGCGGCTTCCCGGTCTTTACCGGTCAGGGCGCTCGTCTGCAACGCGCCCTCGTAAATTTATTCCTGGACCGAAATACCGCCGCGGGCTACACCGAGTACGCTCCGCCCCTGCTGGTCAATGAGGACACCGCCCGCGCCACCGGCCAGCTTCCCGACAAGGAGGGGCAGATGTACCACGTGCAAACCGATGACCTTTACCTGATCCCCACCGCCGAAGTGCCCCTCACCAATCTCTACCGCGGCGACCTGCTCGAACCCGATCAGCTCCCCGTACGGCTCACCGGCTATACCCCCTGCTTCCGGCGGGAGGCGGGCAGCTACGGCAGCCACGTGCGCGGGCTCAACCGGGTGCACCAGTTCGATAAGGTGGAGATCGTACAGGTGACCACCCCCGAAGAGAGCTACGCCAAACTCGACGAAATGGTGGCCCACGTCGGCGGTCTGCTCGACGAGCTCCGGCTGCCCTACCGGATCCTGCGCCTCTGCGGCGGCGACATGGGCTTTACTTCCGCCATGACCTTCGATTTCGAAGTGTGGAGCGCCGCCCAAAAGCGCTGGCTGGAAGTGAGCTCGGTCTCGAATTTCGAAACCTTCCAGAGCAACCGCCTCAAACTACGCTACCGTACCGAGCGGGGCACCCAGCTCGTCCATACCCTCAACGGCAGCGCGCTGGCCCTGCCACGCATCATTGCCGCCCTGCTGGAGAACAACCAAAGCCAGGAGGGTATTCTACTTCCGGAAGTGCTGCATCCCTACGTCGGGACGGACCGGCTGCAACGAATTAATTAAGGCAGTGCTTACTTTTGCGCCAAAGCGAAGAAACAATGGAAGATCTACTCAGCGACCAGCTTGAAGAATCGAAAATGCTCATGGAAGAGGCCATCGAGCACCTCGAACGCGAACTCGTCAAAGTGCGTACCGGTAAGGCCAGTCCGGCCATGCTGCACGGCATTATGGTGAACTACTACGGCGTGCCGACCCCCATCAACCAGACGTCCAGCATCAGCACCGCCGATTCGCGCACGATCACCATCCAACCCTTCGATAAGTCCAACCTGCCCGCCATCGAGAAGGCGATCTTCGAGGCCAACCTCGGCGTGACCCCCCAGAACGACGGCCAGCTGATCCGCATCAACGTACCGCCCCTTACCACCGAGCGCCGCCAGCAGCTAGCCAAGGTCGTGAAGGCCGAAGGGGAGGAAGCTAAGATCTCCATCCGCAACGCCCGCCGCGACGCCATGGAAAGTATCCGTAAGGAAGTGAAGAACGGTTACCCCGAGGACGCCGGTAAGCGCATGGAGGAGAAGGTGCAAGGCTGGACGGACTCCCTGACCAAGCGGGTCGAAGAGGTCGTCGAACACAAGGAGCGGGAAGTAATGACCCTCTAGAACACCACGTGCCGGTAAGCGCCCTGCTCCCGCGTCACGTGCGCCGTAGCGTGGCGCGCCCGCCACTCATCCGCGACGTACGGAGGGTTGGAGCCATCCACCACCACGGGGATGTCGGGGAGCGTATGGGAAAGATTCCCGGGCCGAAAGCCATTACGCACGACGATGAGGTCTACTTCCGGCAGCCCGCTGCTAAGGTTGGCCGGCCGGTCGCGGTCCAGGACCAGCACCCGCCGGTCGAGCAGGCGCAGGAGGGGATAAGCTACCGCCGTCGCCGTAAGGCTGGTATCCGTAGAGAAATCAAGCCGTCCCGTAAAGTCCGCCCCCAGCTGCTCCCGCCACGGAAGTACGTTATAGGTTAATTGATCCGCGGACAGGCTGTCCGTCATCGCCACGCCGCGCCGACCGTCGTACACGTCGATCAGGGTAGTGTAGGGTAGATGGTAGATCGTGAACTGCGGCGGGGCGGGGGAGAGTACGGGGCGCAGCATTCCGTAGCCGGCCAGCAGCGCGACCGTGCCCATGACCGCCCAGCGCGCGCGGTGACTGGGCCGGAAGGCAAGGTAGGCCAGGCAGCCGATCAGTGCGGTCAGAAGAAGGGCGGAGAGCAGGTCGAAGCCGGTAAATTTCAGGGTGGCGCCCGGGAGCTTGCGGCAGTAGAAGATGAATTGGTTCTGTAGACCAACGACCCAGCGCAGCAGGCTACCGGTAGGCTCCAGCAGGCCCCCGGCCGCGCCCACGCCCGCCAGGAAGCCGTGAAACAGGCCTAGCCCGAGGACCAGGTAGGCAAAGACGATCACCAGCGTACCGCTCAGCATGAAGTAGACCGGGAACTGTCCGAAATAGTATAGCGCCAGCGGCAACGTACCTAACTGGGCCGCCGTGGACACCGCTATGGCGTCCCAGGCATACCGCAGGGGGCCGGGCAGGTACACCCACCGCTGGATCCGCCGCGTAAAGAGCGCGATGCCCGCCACCGCCGCGAAGGACAACTGAAAGCCGACCTGGAAGAGTTGCTTAGGTTCCACGACGAGCATCAATAGCGCCGCGATGGCCAGCAGGTTGAAGACGTGGTTGTTGCGGTTCAGAGACTTGCCGAGCACCACTACGGTCACCATCAGCGCGGCCCGCTGGACGGAAGCGCTCAGTCCGGTTACCAGGGCGAAGTACCATACCAGCAGTACGGTGAGCACGGCCCCCAGGATTCGCCACACCCGCCGCGGCGGAAAAAGGAAACGCAACAACTGGGTGGCGATCAGGGCAAGGATACCGACGTGCAGCCCGGACACCGCCAGCACGTGGATGGCCCCGGTATCGGCGTAGGCAGATTTCACCTCCGTCTCCAGGAGATCGCGTTTACCCATGATGAGGGCGGCGGCCACGGCCAGGTCGTCGCCACGGAGGTAAGGTTGCAGGCTGGCGAACCAGGCTTCCCGGGAGCGGTGGCCGATGATCCGCAGGGGATGGCCCGCCTGGCGGCCTATGCGCGTCCACTCGCTGCTGTCGGAGAAACTTTGGTGAAAGATGTTCTGGTTGGCCAGGTAGGCCGCGTAGTCGAAGGCTCCGGGATTGAGGGGGCCGGACGGTGGGGCGATCGGGGCGGCCAGCAGAAGATCGTCGCCTACCGTCACGGTGTCCGCGGGCAGGTAGGCCAGTAATTTCCCGTGTACCGGATGTAGCCGTCCCTCGGTGAGCATGCCGGTGATGCGTAGTTCGGTAGCGGTCCGTCGCTCGCCGGGGCGTACGGTGGTTACGGTTCCGCGCAGCTGAGTGCCGGGGGTGAGGTGGTGACCGAAGTGCCGCCCGTCGTTGGGGGGATGGCGCGCGCTCGCGTACCAGCCGCCGAAGGCGACGATTGTCAGCAGAATAAGGGCGGAGGAAAAGGTCGCCAGTCTGCCAGCGGGGCGGGGCCGCAGGAGCAGTATAAGGGCCAGGGAGCCGAGGCATCCGGTAGTGACCAGAAAAGTCTGCTGGTATCGATAATCCAGTAAGCAGGCACCTAGTATGCCGCAGGCCAGTGCGAGAACGGGCAGCAGGAGGGGCACGCATGCCCACGGAATGGCCGGTCTTTGTGGGTTGCCTGGGGTGCTCACCGGCCGGAAGGTAGTATTTTTGGGCCTTGAACCTGTCCGGTATGCACCAATTAATTACGCTTTTCCTGTGTTTGCTCTGCTCCTGCGTTACCGCCCAGGAACGACTTACGCTGAGCGAAGCAATACAGCGGGGGCTGGAGAACAACTACCAGATTCGCATTGCCGTCAGTGAACTGGAGGTCGCGCGGAACAACAACGACTACGCGCTTACCCAGAAGTATCCCACCATTTCCCTGGGAATTAATCCGGGCGTTGGGTACCGCAATCAGAGCAACCCGGCCAGCATCGTAGTGCAGAGTACGACCACGAGTTACACCGTAGGGCCGAGCGCCTCCCTGAACTGGGTGATCTTTAACGGCGGGCGCATCCGCATCAATAAGGAGCGTCTGAAAACTCTCGCCGATTTGAGTGCCGGTCAGTTGCAATTGCAGATCGAAAACACCGTACAAGACATCATCAACGCTTACTACCAGGCCGTGGTGCAGCGGGAGCAAATCGACGTTCGCGAGCGGGTACTGGCCCTGAGTCGCGATCGTATCGAGTACCAGAACGTACGTAAGGAATTCGGCCAGGGGGGCACCTTTGACGAGTTGCAGGCCCGTGATGCTTATTTATCGGATTCCACGAATTTGGTGGTGCAGCGCGTGACTTACCGCAATGCCGTACGCAACCTGCTCCAGGTCATGGGCAACGACGAGTTGGACGGGGAAGTGGAGCTCACCGACGACCTGGTCTACGATCCGACCGACTACGACCGCGCCGCTCTGGAGGCCCAGTTGCTGGCCACCAACCGCAGCCTCCAGAACCTCCTGATTAACCGCGACCTGGCCGCCCTCCAGACCCGGCTCGTCGAGGCCGAACGTAAGCCCGTCATCGGCTTTGGCGGGGCGGCGGGCTACGACGTAGCGGTGCAGACCGGCACGCAGACCTTCGAGTTCGGGGGAGACCAGCCCGGCCGGCAACAGGAATTGCCCGGCGTGGCGGCCCGTACGCTCTCCGGAAGCGTGGGATTCACGGCCAGCTATTTGCTCTTTGACGGGGGGAACCGTAGGGTACGAACCCAGTCCGCCCGCCTGCAGGAAATTACCGCTCAGCTGGACTACCAGTCGGCCCAGCAGCAACTGCGCGCCGCCCTGCTGAACACTCTGGCCCTGTACGAAAATCAGGCGGAGATCATTGGCATCACCACCCAGCTCATCGAGAACGCCGAGCGCAATATCGAGATCGCCGAGGAGCGTTTCCGGGGGGGCACCATCAACAGCTTCGACTACCGCCAGATCCAGCTCAACTACGCCAATGCCGAAACCCAGCGCCTAAATGCCCTGCTCAACCTGAAGAATACGGAGACGGAGCTGCTGCGGGTGACGGGGCAGATTGTTAGGTGAAGTGGTAGGTTGGTACGGTGGTAAGATGGTACCACCCTACCAACCTACCACCGTACCACGCTACTACCCTACCTTACACCCATGATTGCATACGTCAGCGGCACCGTAGCCCACAAGAATCCATCTTTCGTGGTGATTGAGGCGGGGGGGATTGGTTACCACGTCAACATCAGTCTGTATACCTACACTAAGATCGAGGGATCGGAGACCGTGAAGTTGTTGACCCACTTTCACGTGAAGGAAGACCAGCAGACGCTGTTCGGCTTTTACGAGGAGCAGGAGCGGACCCTGTTCCGGCTACTGATCTCGGTGAGTGGAGTGGGGCCGGCTACGGCGCTGGTGGTGCTGTCGAGCATGAACGCCGACGAGCTGCGGTCGGCGGTGATCGGGGAGGACGTAAGTACGATCCGGAAGGTAAAGGGCATCGGGCCGAAGACGGCGCAGCGGATTATCCTGGACCTGAAGGATAAGATGATCAAGGAAAGCGGGGAATCGCCGACAATGCTTTCCGTCCAGAGCAATACGCTACGGACCGAGGCGTTATCTGCCTTGGTTAACCTGGGCTTTGCCCGGCCCTCCGTACAGCGCGCGCTGAACCGGGTGCTGGCGGCCCACCCCCAAACGGCTACGCCCGAGGACCTGATCAAGCTTGCGCTGCGGGAACTATCCTCCTGATTGCGGCCCGCCATTTTTTTTTGACTACCGCTCGCTACCCTAACTGCATACCGGGGTTTAGGAAGGATTGCATCGTATGAACAAGACACTACCGCTACTCTGTGTTGCCCTGGTTTCGCTTAGCTTTACCTACGTCCCTTACCGGACGGCAACGGACGCCGCGTGGTATGAGTCCGGCACGTACGATCCGTTCCTGAACGTGCTCACGGATACCCTTCCCCCCCTGCGCGACCGTCAGCGCGACTTCATCACCGACCCGAATACCAACCCCGTCGATCTGCAGGATCCCGCCGCGGTGGAGAAGACCGTCGAGTACGATCCGGCCACCGGTCGCTACATCGTGCGCGAACGCCTGGGCGACATCGACTTTCGCCCGCCGACCTACCTCACCTTCGACGAGTACTTCGAGTACCGGGCCAAAGAGGACCAGCGGAAGTACTTCAACAACCTGGCCGGCGTCGGTAACCCCGACGAAAGCGTCAACATCGGCGACCCCCTGGCCGACATCGAGATCGATCCCGACCTGGTGAGCAACCTCTTCGGCGGCACCGAGATCAGCATTCAGCCGCAGGGGAGCGTGGACCTGAGTTTCGGGCTGAACTACCAGTACCAGGACAACCCCTTCATCGTCGAGCGCTTCCGGCGCAATACGATCTTTGACTTCGACATGGACATTCAGATGAACGTCACCGGACAGATCGGCGACAAACTCAAGCTGAATACGAACTACAATACCGGAGCCAACTTCAACTTCGACAACCAGATCAAGCTGGACTACAACAGCGAGGCCTTCGGAGAAGACGACATCATCCGTAAGATCGAGGCCGGCGACGTGAGCCTGCCCCTGCGCGGTACCCTGATCGAGGGCGCCCAATCGCTGTTCGGACTCAAGACCGAGTTGCAGTTCGGTCACCTGCGCCTGACGGCTATCGCCAGCCAGCAACGCTCCCAGCGCGAAAAGCTGACCATCGAGGGCGGCAGCCAGCTGGCCCAGTTCGAAGTCTACGCCGATGAGTACGACGAGAACCGCCACTTCTTCCTGAGCCACTATAACCGGGAAGTGTACGAGCATGCCCTGGAGAACCTGCCGCAGATCCAGACGCTCTTTCACCTGGAAAATATTGAGGTCTGGATCACCAACGATCGTAATGAAGTCCTCGATGTCCGTGACATCGTGGCCTTCGCCGACCTCGCCGAACCCACCCGCCTGACGAACCCCAACGCCGTCGGCAAATTCCCGACGCCCCGCTACCAGGAGATCTGCGACGGCCGCCCCCTTCCCGAAAACGGCGCCAACGACCTCTACGGCCGGCTGGTCGCCGAGGGGGAGAACCTGCGCGACATCGACCGCTCGGTGTCGGTGCTGCAGTCGGCCCGCTTCGGGCTGGAGCAGATCCGCGACTTTGAAAAGGTATCGGCGCGCAAGCTGAATCCCCGCGAATACACCGTAAACCCGGAGCTGGGCTTCATCTCGCTCAACATCAACGTACAACCCGACCAGGTGGTGGCCGTGTCCTACCGCTATAAGTACAACGGAGAGATCTTCAAGGTCGGCGAGCTCTCGGTCAATACCGACAACAGCAGTACGGATACCAGCAACTTCTCCAACCAGGTCCTGTACACCAAGCTGCTCAAGTCCTCCACCCAGCGGGTGAGTGAGCCGGCCTGGGACCTGATGATGAAGAACGTCTACTCCCTCGGAGCCTACCAGGTGAACCAGGAGGACTTCCGGCTCGACGTGCAGTACGAGAACCCCGGTCAGGGTTTCCAGCGCTTCCTGCCGGTCGACGTGGATCTGCCCGGCGGTACCTTCAACCCCATCCCCGGCGTCCCCCTCATCCGGGCCTTTAACCTCGACCGCCTGAACACCCAGGGCGACCCCCAGCCCGACGGGGTGTTCGACTTCGTGCCGGGCATCACGATCAACCCGGCCACCGGGCGCATTTATTTTCCCGTCCTCGAGCCCTTCGGTAGCGACCTGGCCGCCCGCCTGCCCCCGGAGGTAGCCCCCCGCTTCACCTACCAGGAGCTGTACGACTCTACCCTGTTTCAGGCAAGGGAGTATCCGGAGAAGAATCGTTTTGCTATTCGCGGTACCTACAAATCGACCGTACAGTCGGAGATCAGTCTCGGTGCCTTCAATATCCCCCCCGGCTCGGTGCGGGTGACGGCGGGCGGCGCCCTGCTGGTGGAAGGGCGTGACTACACCGTCGACTACAGCACCGGTCGGGTGCGGGTACTAAACGATGCCATCCTCAGTTCGGGGGTTCCCATCAACGTGAGCTTCGAGGACAACACGATCTTCAGCCTGCAGACGAAAACGATGCTCGGCCTGCGCGCCGACTACGAGGTCAACGACAATCTGGCCGTCGGGGGCACCTTCATGCAGCTCTTCGAGCGCCCCTTCACCCAGAAGGTGAACATCGGCGAGGACCCCATCAACAACCGCATTTACGGCTTCGACGCCACCTTTAATAAACCCTCCGGCTGGTTGACCCGCACCCTCGATAAGCTGCCCTTCTTCAGCACCAACGCCCCCTCCAACGTGAGCGTGACGGCGGAAACGGCCATCCTCGATCCCGGGCACAGCAAGGCCATCAACCTGAGCCGGACCGAAAAGGGCGGAATCGTCTACCTCGACGACTTCGAGGGCACTTCCAGCCCTATCGACCTTATGACGCCCGTACAGCGGTGGTACCTGGCCTCCGTACCCCAGAACGACGGCTCGAACAACAACCCCCTTTTCCCGGAATCCACTCAGGAGGGCCTCGTAAGCGGTGCCAACCGCGCGTCGCTGAGCTGGTACCGCATCGACCAGAGCGCCCGCCAGGCCGGAGCCGGGGATGATCAAAACGTTTACACCAGCCGGGTGCCCCAGCAGGAGGTGTTCCCGAATACCGACCTGGGCAGTCAGCGCGGATTGTTCCAGTTCTTTACCTTCGACCTGTCGTACTACCCCAACGAACGGGGCCCCTACAACTTCGACCCCCCGCAGGGGTATCCGGGCTTTACCGCCGGGGCTCTGCCCGACCAGGGGGACCCACTCGTACCCGTGAAGCTGCTCGATCCGAAGAGTCGGTGGGGCGGAATTATGCGGGAAATGACGACTACCGACTTCCAGTCGTCCAACATCGAATTCATCGAATTCTGGATGCTGTCGCCCTTCCTCGACCCCACCAACCCCTCGCAGGCTGCCCCCGACGCCCGGGAGAAACAGGGAACGCTCTACTTTAACCTTGGCAACGTCAGCGAGGATATCCTGAAGGACAGCCGTAAATTCTTCGAGAACGGCCTGCCGACGCCCGTCAACCCCCGCCGGCCCGTGGATCAGACCGTATGGTCGCGGGTGCCCGTCGCCCAGCAGATCACCCAGGGCTTCGACAACGACCCGGAGAGCCGCCGGGCGCAGGACGTAGGACTCGACGGGGCGGACGATGCGCTGGAGCGGACGCAATTCGCGGATTACCTGGCCTCCTTCGCGGGAAGCCCGACCGTACAGCAGCGCCTGGCGGAAGACGTCTCCAACGACAACTTCTACTACTTCAACAGCGACCGCTACGCGGAAAACACCAGTCTACTCACCCGCTACAAGAACTTTAATAATACCCAGGGCAACTCGGCCGCCAACGAGAACACCGCCAGTAACCTGCGCCAGTCGGCTACCAACCTGCCCGACGATGAGGACCTCAACCAGGACAATACCCTCAACGAGTCGGAGAGCTACTTTCAGTACGAGATCCCGCTGGTGCAGTCGCGCCTCAATCCCCGCGAACTCGATCAGGAGACGACCCCCTTCATCACCGACCGCATCGAGGACCCCGCCAGCAGCCGGATCTGGTACCGCTTCCGGGTGCCCCTGAATACGGACGACAAGACGGCCGTCGGGGGCATTCAGGACTTCCGCTCCATCCGGTTCATGCGGATGTTCCTGCGGGAGTTCGAAGCGCCGGTGACCCTGCGTTTCGCCGAGTTCGAACTGGTCCGCAACAGTTGGCGCCGCTACAACCGCCCCTTCCAGACCGGTCCGATCATCGGCGGGGAGGACAATACGGAGTTCTTCGTCGATGCCGTCAACATCGAGGAGAACAGCCGCCGCCAACCCTTCAACTATGTCCTGCCGAACGGTATCCGCCGGGAGAACAGCATCGGCATTCAGAGCCTGCTGCAGAACGAACAGTCGCTGTCGCTGAAGGTGCAGAACCTCCAGCCGAGCGATAGTCGGGCCGTATTCAAGTACACGGATACCGACCTGCGGCTCTACGAGGAACTGAAGATGTTCGTGCACGCCGAGGCCACGGGGCAGAGCCGCTTCGAGCGCCCGGAGGACGGGGAGCTGCGGCTATTCCTGCGGATGGGTTCCGACTTCGAACAGAACTACTACGAATACGAAGTACCCCTCTCGCTGTCGGACACGGCGGGTCTGGCCGGACTCAACCCCAGCGGAACGGCCTACGCGGATTCCGTCTGGCTGCCCGAAAACGAAGTACAACTCCCCCTGGAGATCCTCACCGCCCTCAAGCTGGAGCGGAACGGCAACAACATCTCCAGCGAGGCCACTTACGAGCAGCAGTACTCGCCGGCCGAGGGCATCAACCACACGATCCGCATCAAGGGAAACCCCAACCTCGGCTTCGTGAAGGTCTTCATGATCGGGGTACGCAACGAAAAAGATCTGGATAATAATGGGGTCAGCGCCGAAGTGTGGGTCAACGAACTCCGCCTGGAGGGACTCGACGAGCGGGGCGGGGTAGCCGCCGTAGCGCGGGCCGACGTACAACTCGCCGACCTCGGTAACCTCACCGCGGCCGTCAATTACAGCAGCGTCGGATTCGGTGCCCTGGACAACAGCGTGCTGCAGCGCAACCGGTTCAGTACCGCCGGTTACGATCTGGCGACCAACCTGAGTATGGACCGCTTCCTCCCCTCCAAGTGGGGCGTGCGGTTGCCCGTATACCTGCAGCACAGCAAACAGACCAGCACGCCGGAGTACGATCCCTACGACTACGACATCAAGCTGAAGGACAAACTCCAGCAGGCGGAAACCGGGGAGATTCGGGACAGCATCCGCGAGCAGGCTCAGGAGATCAATAAGATCACGGCCGTCAACCTGAACAACGTGGGCATTGCTCCCGCGACCCGCCGCACGAAACCCAGTCCGCTCGACCCCGCCAACTTCAGCGTGAGCTACGGCTACACCAAGAACGAACGCAGCGACCCCTACATCCAGTCGGAAGTAATCAAGGACCATACCGGTGCCCTCGATTACACCTTCAGCCGCGGGCAGGGTGCCGGACTGGAGCCGTTCAAGGGCATCGAGAGTAAGTACCTGCGCCTGCTGAGCGAGTTTAACCTCAACCTGCTGCCCAATACGATCAGCATCACCAACGTCCTGAACCGTAGCTTCTCCACCACGAGTTACCGCTTCGCCGGGGTGGACGAGCGCTTCAACACCTTCTTCAACAAGCGCTTCATCTGGAACCGGAGCTACGACGTGCAGTGGAACCTCACCCGCAGCCTCCGCCTCGGCTTCAATGCCAACATGAACGCTACCATCGACGAGCCCGACGAGAACGAGCTTGTTCTCCTTCCCGATCAGGAAGCCAAGGACATCCGTCGCGACAGCATCTGGAGCAGTCTGCTCGACGGGGGCAGACCCAAACAGTATAACCACACCTTCAACGCCAGCTACCAGCTGCCGCTCCGCTTCCTGCCCTTCCTCGATTTCGTGGACGTACGGGCACAGTATCTCGGCAACTATTCCTGGGCGGCCTCCCCGCTGCTGATCCAGGAAAAGGGGCTGGGCAACCTGATCCAGAACAGCCAGCAACGACAGTTGACGGCCGACCTCAACTTCGAGCGCTTCTACGATCAGATTCCCTTTCTGCGCGCCATTAATCAGAGTGCCCGCCGCCGGCCCACCCGCCGACCGGGTACCACCAGCGACGAGGAAACCAAGGAAGCCAACAAAACCACCAAGGCACTGATCAGACCACTGCTGGCCCTGCGGCGGGCCCGGCTCAACTACAGTGAAGAATTTACAACGGTCATCCCTGGATTTCTCCCCGAACCCAATCTGTTCGGGCTCAGCGACGGGTGGAACACGCCGGGCTGGGGCTTCGTGGCCGGACTACAACCCACCATCCGCACCCTGGCCGAGGACCAGCGGCAGAGTGACCAGGATTACCTCAACACCCTGGCCCAGGACGGTTACATCAGCGATAATCCCATGTTGAGCCAGGACGTCATTCAGAATTACACCAAGCGGTGGGACGCGAACGCCATCATCGAGCCCTTCACGGACTTCCGCCTGGAACTTACCATGGACCGGTCCTTCACCGAGAACTACACCGAAACGTTCAAGGTGCAGGACAAAGGCCCCAACGAACCCTTCCTGCACAGCGTGCCGGTACGCGACGGATCACTCACCTTCAGCAACGGCGGCGCGCTCAGTCTCTTCAATCAGGATACCACGAGCCTGAACAACCTCTTTGCCACCTTCGAGGCGAACCGGCTCATCATCAGTCAGCGACGGGGGGGAAGTACGCCCCACGCCGACCCCGATCTGGCGGCCCAGGGATATTCCTTCGGATACGGACCTAACCAACAGGAGGTACTGCTGCCGGCCTTCCTGGCCGCCTACCGCGACGAGGACCCCAGTACCGTCAATCTCGACCCCTTCGACGCCGTGGGCGCGCCGAACTGGCGCCTGACCTGGAACGGACTGGATCGGATCGGTGGGTTAAGCGAAATCTTCCGCCGGGTAAACATCACCCACGGCTACCAGTCGAGCTTCAGCATTTCGAGTTACGGGACCAGCCTGGATTACCTCGACGCGATCGAGCGGCAGACCACGCCCCAACTGACCGGCTACGACACGGTAAGTCTCAACTACTACCCCCGAATCGAGATCCCCAACCTGTCCGAGTCGAAGGCCTTCGCGCCCCTGCTGGCCATCGATGCCGAACTGGTGAACGGCCTGTCTGTCAACTTCGCCTACACCAGCAACGAAACCCGGAGTATTAACGTAGTGAGCAAGCTGCTCTCCGAAAGTGTCGGGAAGGAAGTGATCGGCGGATTCGGGATCGTGCTTCAGGACATCCAGATCGGCTTCCTGCAGGGCCGTCAACGCTCCCGCGAACCCGCCACCCCCCCTACGCTGAACAACCGGCAGGGTGGAGGGAATAGCCGCTCGGGCGGGCGCCTCAACGTGAGCGATATGGACATCCAGTTCAACTTCAGCCTGCGGGAATCGAAAACATACGCCAGCCGGCTCCTGCCGCCCACGCGGGAAATCATCGAGGGAAGCCGAATCTTTACCCTGGCCCCCTCCGTGGAGTACCAACTGAATCAGCGACTGAGCCTGCGGGGCTTCTTTGACTACCGCAAGACGACCCCCTTCAACCCCCTGGGCTTCCCGCAGACGGCCGCCAGCGGAGGAATCGTCGTCCGCTTCCAACTGAACTAGCCAACCTCATGACGCGCAGCTGAACCATACTTGCTCCGGGCTATTTACCTTTGCCCCCCCAAAAGCTGATCATGAGTCAACCTCAATTCTACCCCCTGCGCGTCGTGCGCCTCGAACCGGAAACCGACCGGGCGGTGAGCGTCTACTTCGACGTCCCCAGCGCCGACCGGACCGCCTTTAACTACCGGGCCGGACAGTACCTCACCCTCCGTTTTTTCATCAACGGTAAGGAGGAACGGCGTGCCTACAGCATGTGCTCCGCCCCCCACGACAACGAACTGGCCGTCACCGTCAAGCAGGTCAAAGGAGGGATCGTGAGCAATCACATCGCGAACAACGTGCAGGTAGGGGAAGAGATTGACGTGATGCCGCCCATGGGCCGCTTCCTGGCCGAGGTGGACCCCGCCGCCCGCCGCCGGTACTACCTCTTCGGGGCCGGGAGCGGAATTACCCCCCTGATGTCGATCCTGCGCTCCGTACTGGAGGAGGAGCCGAAATCGGAGGTGATCTTACTCTACGGCAATCGCGATGAAGACAACATCATCTTCGACGAGAAGCTGCGGGAACTACAGGATAAGTACGCGGGTCAGCTTACCGTGGAGCACACCCTGTCGCGACCGAAAAAGTACGCGACGAAGGGGCTGAAGGGTCTCTTCAAGCGCAGCCACACCAAGTGGGAGGGCGCCCGGGGACGCATCGACCGCAGAACACTGGTCGACTTTCTGCAGCGCCACCCGACGGACGGACTCGACTGCCGCTATTACGTGTGCGGACCCGGTGAAATGATCGACAACGTAGAGGCCGCCCTGCTCGGCCACGGCATCAACGAGAAGCTCATCCACGTAGAGCGCTTCGTATCCGCTAACAGTGCCCAGCAAAAAAACGGGGAAAGCCGGGGCGGCAAGATCAACGTCAAGCTCAACAAGGAAACCTTCTCCATAGATTTGAAGCCCGGACAGTCTATTCTGGACGGACTGCTCGAGGAAGGGAAGACCCCGCCCTACAGCTGCCTGGCCGGGGCCTGCTCTACCTGCATGGCCCGCGTGGAAAAGGGGGGCGTGAAGATGGACGTCTGCTACGCGCTGGATGAGTCAGAGGTGGAGGAAGGCTACGTCCTGACCTGCCAGTCGCATCCGGTCACGCCGGAGGTCGACATCGACTTTAACGTTTAGGGCGGGCACGCGGGTGCGGTGATTTTACCCGTTGAAACATACGCCGAGACCGTATATTTAGGTGCCCATTCCGCCCTTCCCATGCCAAGTTACGCACGTATGATCCGCACGACGCTTCTGGCGATGCTTACGCTGTCCTTGTTTCCCCAACTGTCCGCACAAACGGAAGAGCGACGGGATACGGTAGTTGCGGCAGCGGAATCCGACACCCGTACGCGCTACGCCAAGGACATGGCCGAACTGGAACGCATGAAGGAAAAGTTCCGGAAACAGCAGGAGGAAAAACAGCGCCGTCGGGACGGCACGGAGGGGCTGAGCGTTTACTGGGAAGCGGAACCGGAAGCCGGTCCGGCGGTCATCAGCGAGCGGGATACGGCCGTTCTGCGGTCCACGGTCCGTTCCGGCCTGTACCCCGATCAACGACCCGCGGCCTACGAGCGGCGCCGGTGGGAAAATACCATAAGCGACAATCTGCCTCCGGAGGGAGCCGCCACGGACGCGGAGGCCGAAGCCTTGCGCGCCAAGTTGCGCGACGTGCGGGGGGAGCCCACCGAGCGAACGGCCAAATCTCCGGTTTCAGCAGCCATCCCGGCGACCCCCACGCCCGCCGGCTCGGTAACGTTCATTCCCAATACGGCCTACCCCAACTCCGCGGGATATGCCGGTCTGGACGCACTGACCGACTACGTTAAAAAGTCCAATACCGTAGTGGAAATCCGGGTGCATACCTCCCGGCAACTGGACGCGCGGGCGGCGCAGTTACTCAGCGAGGAGCGGGCTACAACGATACGTCAGCACCTGATCGAGGCGGGAATTGCCCGCGAGAATTTTCGGGTAGTCGGCTACGGTAATCACCAGTCAGCCGCCGGTGAGCGGGTCGAGATCGTAGAATAGGCCCGGGTTACAATTCAATAATCTTTCCCGAATCGGCAAGCTGGAAACGCCGGGCCGTGCTGCCACTAGCCTGGTAGTCGAAATCCTGACCGCCGCCCTGTCCGCTTACCTGGTAGATCATCAGGGCATCGGTGATGGCGGCGGAGGTTTGCGTCAGTTCGCTGCCGTCGTAGCTGGTGCCGGCGAGAATGAGGCGGTCGATCACCTCTTCGGTCTTGGGATTGATCGTGACCAGGGTGTAGTGGTACTGAGCCAGGTCGGCCCGCCAGTAGACTAAACCGACGTATTCATCGGCATCCGGTAGCCGCATGCAGGCGATGAATTCGGTGAACTCCTCATTGATCTGCGTCGGCTCCATCGGCACGAGAAACTGGTCGATCATCCGCGGGGGCAGGGGCGGGGTTTCCTTGCTGATCTTACGTACGGTTTCCTCGCCGAAGGTGATCGGCAGTTTGAGGGGAGGGAATTGGTCGACGAAGTGGGAAAAGCGGATCTGGGGAGTCATACAAGGGGCTAATGGAAACTACCTAAATGAACGAGAGGGGAATAAGGTTGATGAATGACTACGGGCGCTCCAGCACGAAAGCCAGAGTATTCCACACCACTTCATTACCGCGGGCATCCATGGGCTCGCGCACGGTAAGGGGGTCCGTGAGGTCGAGCAGTTCCCAGCCGTCGCGCAGTAACGGATCCAGGATCTTCATCGGGGGATGATGCGCCTTCCAGTGCTCGATCTGCAAAAAATTGAGGGGGCTGATCGTGATCAACCGGCCACCGGGTTTGAGTACCCTGCGCCACTCCGTGAAGGCGGCGGGCAGGTCGGGCAGGCGATCGATCAGGAAAGTATTCAGCATCAGATCGAGGCTACCGTCCGGAAAGGGGAGATCCTTGGCGTCGGCCAGGGCAAAGTGCACATTGGGTAAACTCCGGCCGGTAAGGGCGACCGTGGGGTAGCCGAACCGGAGCAGGTTAGGATGGAGGGTTTTTCCTTCTTTCCAGTAGTCGGTAGCCTGCCGCACCATCTGGTAGCTGAAGTCGAGTCCGTAACAATCCCAGTCCGGATAGCTTCCCGCCAGGTCGGCAATCTGGCGGCCGACGCTACAGCCGATATCGGCTACGGTAGCTGCGGAAGTGATCGGCAGCCACCGACAAACGTACTCGGCGATCGGTTGCAGGGGGTAGCCGCCGTGAAGATCGTCGGCGAGGTGGAGGGCGGTCTGCCGGGCTACCAGTTCGTCGAAGCGCTCGTAAACGTCGCGGCGGTTCTCGTCTTCGGACTTGAGGTAATACAGGGGAATATCCCGGCGACGGTCGAGCGGGGGAGCGAGCAGGGAACCGAAATCAGGCACTGAAGGAGGTACCGCAACCACAGGTTTCCTTGGCGTTGGGGTTGTTAAAGGTAAAGCCACGGTTGTCCAGGCCGGTAGCCCAGTCAATTTCCATGCCGAGAAGGTACAGGGCATGGCCAGCCTTCATGAGGACTTGCTCGTCGCCCACTTTGAATTTCTGGTCGTCTTCCTGTGGTAGGTCGAATCCCAGCTGGTATTCGAAACCGGAGCAGCCACCGCCCCGTACGCCGATGCGGAGGAAGTGATCGCTATCGACCCCGAGTTCTTTGCGGAGGCGAACGAGTTGCTCCATGGCGGAGGGAGTAATGGAAATTGGGGCGGGCTTGGTGGTGGACTTTACGTCGGCGCTCATCATCGAAAAATAGCTTTACTCCTGGGTTAACAACAACACGGCGGACATGGTTGCTTGGGCGGAAGTCCCGAAGGGGCAAGGTCATCTGACCTATTTTAGCCAACTTGGCGCGGAAGTCAGCCTCCCTTACCATAAACTCACCCTATGGAACTCGTCACCCTGCTACTCTGGATACTGCCCACCGTACTCACGATCGCCCTGATCTGGGCGTTACGCGATGCGCTCACCCGCTTCAGCGAAGCCATCGTGCGCTTAGAGGAACGGACGTCGGGCGACGATGGAGGTAAGGCACAGACCGATCTCGAGGGGCTCCGGTTACAGGCCTGTGAGCGATTCACACTTATGCTGGAACGAATTTCCGTTCCCAACCTGCTGCTGCGCATTCCGCCGGATCCGGCGACCGCACCGAGGGAATACACGGCCGAGTTGTTGCTCAGTATCCGTCAGGAAGTAGAATACAACATCACCCAGCAGATTTACGTCAGCGATTCCCTCTGGTCCATCATCACCCAGTCCCGCGACAATATCAGCCTGCTCATTGCCCGGGCGGCCGAAGGAGCTGAGACCAGCAGCCAAATCGCCAACCGACTGCGTACCATGAGTTCCCGCCAGCCGGAAGATCCGGTGGCACTGGCGCAGGGGGCCATCAGGAGAGAGGCTTCGTCGGTGCTTACAGGGTAAGGGGGTAGTTGGTGAATTGTTGAATGTAAAAACGCCCTAACGACTGGGTCGAAATGGCGTTTCATAAATTTTTGATAATAAAGTGAATCGAGACCGAAAAGGCCAATTCAGTAACTCACCAATTCACTCATTCACTCCTCCCTACACCGCAAAACTCTCCCCGCACCCACACTCCCGGGTAGCGTTGGGGTTGTTAAAGGCGAAGCCGCTGCCGTCAAGGCCGCCGCTGAACTCCAGGGTGGAATTGCAGAGGTACAGGAATGACTTGAGGTCGCAGACAACCGTCTCGCCATTATCCTCGAAGACCTGGTCGCGGGGCTGGAGTTCGTCGTCGAAGTCGAGCTTATACGACAGACCCGAACAGCCTCCGCTGGTGATGGACACCCGCAGGAAGTAATTATCGGGAAGGCTCTTGGCCTCACGGATTTCGCGCAGCCTTTCCTTCGCGCTATCGGCAACGAAAAGCATAGTATTCGAATTTAGTGGGAAGCGACGATCGACTCGACGGTCTGCACGCCGTTCTTCTGCTGGTAGTCCTTGATCGCGCCCTTGATGGCGTCTTCGGCCAGGACCGAGCAGTGGATCTTAACGGGGGGCAGGGCCAGTTCTTCGACGATGGCCATGTTATCGATGGCGAGGGCTTCGTCGACGGTCTTACCCTTGAGCCACTCGGTGGCGAGGCTGGAGCTGGCGATGGCCGATCCGCAACCGAAGGTCTTGAACTTGGCGGCGGTAATTTTCTTGGTGGTCGGGTCCACTTCGATCTGCAGACGCATCACGTCACCGCACTCGGGGGCGCCGACGAGACCGGTACCTACATTCTCGGAATTCTTATCGAGCGTACCGACGTTGCGGGGATTCTTGAAGTGGTCGAGGAGTTTTTCGCTGTATGCCATGGTAATAATTATTGGGAGGGTGAAAAATAAAGATAGGGCGGAGGGGAGGGTTCACCCCCGGAAAGGAGTAAAAAGGTAACAATTCCGGGGGTAAGAAAGATTAGTGCTCCGACCACTCGATGGCGTCGATGTCGACACCCTCCTTGTACATCTCCCAGATCGGGCTCAGGTCGCGCATGTGATTGACGCCCTCGGCTACCTTCTGGATGGTTTCGTCGATGTCCTCCTCCGTAGTGAAACGGCCGAGGCTGAAGCGGAGACTGGAGTGCGCCAGATCATCGCCCAGGCCCAGGGCCACCAGCACGTAGCTGGGCTCGAGGCTGGCGGAAGTACAGGCCGAACCGGAAGAAACGGCAATGTTCTGGTTGAAGGTCATCATGAGACCTTCGCCCTCCACGTGCTTGAAGCTGATGTTAGTTACGTGGGGCATGCGGTGTTCCTGGCTGCCGTTGACGTAGCTCTCCTCGAGCATAGAGGTCAGGGCGTTCTGTAGTTTGTCGCGCAGCTTGCTGAGGCGCTCGGCGTCGGCGGCCATTTCAGCCTTCGCGATCTCGGCGGCCTTACCGAAGCCGACGATGCCGGGAACGTTAAGCGTGCCGGAACGCATGCCGCGCTCGTGTCCGCCGCCATCCATCTGGCTGGTGACCTTCACGCGGGGGTTCTTGCGGTTGACGAACAGGGCACCGACGCCCTTGGGGCCGTACATCTTGTGGCTGGTGAAGGCCATCAGGTGTACGCCGACCGCTTTGGGGTCGACGGGAATCTTGCCGACGGCCTGGGTGGCATCGGACATGAACAGTACGCCGTGCTTGGCACAGATGTCGCCGATAGCCTTCATGTCCTGAATGACTCCGGTTTCGTTGTTGGCCCACATGATGGACACCAGTACGGTCTTGTCCGTGATGGCGGCTTCCAGCTCCTCGAGGTTAATCAGTCCCTCGCGATTGACGTCGAGGTAGGTCACGCTGCCGCCCATCTTTTCCACCTTTCCGCAGGCATCCAGTACGGCCTTGTGCTCGGTCTTGGCGGTGATGATGTGGTTGCCCTTACGCTGGTACATCTCGAAAACGCCCTTGATGGCCAGGTTGTCGGACTCGGTCGCGCCGCTGGTGAAGATGATCTCCCGCTCGTCTACGTTGATGAGGTCGGCGATCTGCTTGCGCGCGGTATCGACGGCTCCCTCCGCGGCCCAGCCGAAGGGGTGGTTGCGGCTGGCGGCATTGCCGGGGTTTTCGTAAAAGTATGGAATCATCGCATCCACGACCCGGGGATCGGTGGGGGTGGTAGCGTTGTTGTCGAGGTAAATGAGGCGCTGGCCCATAGGGAAAGTTATTTCAGACTTGTCTGGATAGATATGCTTTACGTTAACACCCGGTGCTTCGTTTGGTTGCTCCGCCGAGAACTTCCCTGATCTTGCGGTCGTCGCGCCGGTCGGGAGTGAGCCCGCGGGAGGTGCAATACTGCTGATGACGGGCATCGGCGGGGTAAAATGCCGCTACGACCCCGACGTCCGTCGTGGGCGCGTAGCCGGCGCTTTTCAGAGTTTCGATCAGCTGCCGTGCCGCAGCGAGTTGCGCATCGTCGGCCAGCGAAAAGACGGCCGACCGGTACTGTCCCGTGCCCCGGCCCCGGTTCAGTTCGAAGTTGTGGAGGGTAAAAAATTCGGTCAGCAGTGTCTCCGTGGAGATCACCCGGGTATCGTAGAGAACGGCAACGACCTCGGCGTGACCGGTATCCTCCGCGCACACTTGTTTGTAGATAGGATCGGGTAGGTGGCCACCCGCGAAACCGACTCGGGTGGCGATCACGCCGGGGAGCTGGCGGAGGTGGTATTCCCGCCCCCAGAAGCAGCCGCTGCCGAGGAGCAGGCTTGCCCTTCAGGCTTCGTCGGTATCGAGGGAGCCGTGCTCGGTCTCGTACTTTTCGCGGGGAATAAATTTAATGGAAAGACTGTTGACGCAATGGCGGGTATTTTTCTCCGTAAACCGCTCGCCGCTGAAGACGTGGCCGAGGTGACCGCCGCAGTTGTTACACAGAATTTCAACCCGGCGCCCGTCGGCGTCCCGAATGTGTTGAATGGCGTTGGGTATCTCGTCGTCGAAACTCGGCCAGCCGCAGCCGCTGCTGAATTTGTCGTGACTATCGTATAACGGTGCGTCGCAACGGCGGCAGACGAAGACGCCGTCCTGCTTAAAGTTGTTGTACTCGCCGGTGAAGGGCATCTCGGTTCCCTTGCGGGCAATGACGCGCTCCTCCTCGGGCGTAAGGGTGTTCCAGTTTTCTTTTGTTTTCATACCCGGAAAACAATCGGAAAATGGTAAGGTTTGGCTCCCGCGCCCCGCCGCCCCACGTAACGCATGCCAGACGGGCTAAACCCAATTCTCCAATCCTCCGGCGTCCTACCCTTCCTCCTCGATGACAAAGTCGTAGCTCTCCATAATTACGTTGGCGAGCAACTTCGAACAGGCCAGTTCGACCTTATCGTGGGCTTCCTGCTCGCTGGCGGCCTCGAGGGCCATGGTCACGTGCTTGCCGATGCGGACGTCGTGGACCCCCTGAATGCCGAGGTTGGGGAGGTTCTTGACGACGACCTTTCCCTGGGGGTCCAGAAGTTCGGTCTTGGGCATGATGTTGATGTGGGCGAGAAACTTCATAGAGGCTGCTTGGCGGACGAAGGCGGCGGGAAGGCCAGGTTAAGGATGAGGTAGACTCCGACGATGAAGGGAAATGCCGAGGTCCACAGTACGGTCAACAGGCCGATGGCCAGGGCGGCAAAGATATACTTCGTCTCATTGCCGGCCCACCCGAAGCCCTTCAGCTTAAAAGAAAACATCGGGTACTCGCTCACCAAGAGGTAGCTCATGATCAGAATGGAGGGATAAAGTACCCACCGACTGAGGACGTAGGGCGCCCAGTCCGGGTTCGTGGCTACGATGAGCATCAGGCCCGTGGCGTATACCGTGCTGGTCGGCGTGGCCACCCCGAGAAAATTTTCCGATTGCCGGGTATCGAGATTGAATTTGGCTAACCGCAGGGCACTGAAGAGCGCCAGGAAGAGGGCCGGCGCGGCGTACCACGACCAGGTAATAACGAGCGGGGCCGCGGGAGCCGCGTCGGCGGGTAAGAGCAGAAGAACGTAGTAGATCATGGCGGGCACCACCCCGAAGCTGACCATATCCGCCAGGCTGTCGAGTTCCTTGCCGTGCTCGCTGCTGACGTCGAGCGCGCGGGCGACGAGTCCGTCGGCAAAGTCGAACCAGCCGGCCGCGAAGAGGAACCAGAAGGCCGGGATGAAGCGCAGGTCGAGCACGCAAATAATGGCCGCGCACCCACAGAAGAGGTTCAGCAGGGTTACGAAGTTGGGGATCCAGGCTTTCACGGCGGGTAAGTTAAAGTTTGTTGGGGTAAGGACAGTTTACTACGGATCCGGCGTACGGATTCCGTCCGTAGGGGTGTTATCTGTTGTAGATTGCCACCGAAAGCTATGAACCACCTTTACCTACTGGGATGTGCGCTGCTGCTGGCCACGGGCCTGTTCGCCCAACCGGTCAACGACGACTGTGGCGGCGCCATCGCCCTGCCCCGCGATCCGGTGTACTGCTCCGGGCCCGGGGCCTTCAGTACCGGTGGGGCCACCACTTCCCTGGAGCAGGAGGAGTACGCCATCTGCCTGGATGAGCGTACGGAGATAAAGGACGTGTGGTTCAGCTTCGTGGCTACCCGCAATTCCGTCAGTATTCAGGTGACCGGCGCGGTGCCCGGCAACCAACGCGGTACCATCGAGCAACCCCAGTTTGCTCTGCTGAGCGGGAGTTGTGACAACTTTACGAACGTCGCCTGCCGCTCCCCCTTCGTGTCGGGTGGGCAAATCCAGAACGGGGGCAGTCTGATTTACAACAATCTGCAGCGCGGACAAACCTACTACGTCCTCGTCGGCGCCCGCAACGGTAATTCCGGCACCTTCGAACTGTGCGTGGAACAATTCGACGCCGTTCCCGACCCGAGTAGCGACTGCGGCACCGCCGTGCTGTTGTGCGACAAATCTTCCTTCGCAGTCGAGTCGCTCCAGGGCAACGGGCAGGTCGATGAGGATCTGCTGGCCACCGCGGACGCCTGTAACGGTTCCTCCCCGGCGGAGTCGAACAGCTCCTGGTACAAATGGACCTGCGACGAGGCGGGCACCCTGGAATTTACCATCACGCCCCTCGGCGCCGCCCCGAACGAGGACATCGATTTCGTGGTGTACGAGCTGCCCGGTGGCCTCGATGCCTGCAACGATCGGCGGGTCCTGCGACAGATGTATTCGGGGGAGACCAGCGGTAACGGACAGGCCAACATTCCCTGCCTCGGACCTACCGGACTGAGCGCGGCGGACCCCGACCAGACCGAGGGCTGCGGCTGCACCCCCGGTAACAACAACTTCGCCCAGGCCATCGACATGGAGGCCGGCAAATCCTATGCGCTGGTCATCATGAATTTCACCAGCTCCGGCGATGGGTTCTCGATCGAATTCGGCGGTTCCGGAACCTTCCTCGGCCCCGAACCCAATCTGATCTTCAGCAGCGCGGAAGCCTGCGTGGGTGAGTCGGTCACCTTTCAGGATCAATCCACCTCGGTCGACGGCATCGCGTCCTGGTCGTGGGACTTCGGGCCCACCGCCACGCCGCGCACGGCCAGTGGAGCCGGCCCCCACGAAGTATTCTTTACGGAACCCGGCGAGCCGAACGTGTCGCTCGCGATCACCACCAACCGCAACTGCGTGGAGTACGTAACGGCTTCGGAGTTCTCCGTCGTTTGCTGCGCGGATCAGTACTCCGCCGAAGCGACCGTAGGCAACGTGAGCTGCGCGGGCGCGGCCGACGGAAGCATCGACCTGACGGGCCGCAGCCGGATCGCGGATCGCCCCCTCAGTTACCGCTGGAGCACGGGAGCCACCACGGCCGCCATTGACGGACTGGACCTCGGTGATTATACCGTAACCCTCACCGACGGCACGGGCTGCGAAGCCACCTTTACCTACACCGTCGGGGGTGCGCAACCCTTCGTTTTCGATACCCTGATCACTCAGCCGGACTGCGCGGGCGGCACCAACGGAGCCCTGGAATTCCGCATCCTTTCGGGCGGTGGGGGAGGCTACGAATACAGCTTTAACGGCGGCGCCTATTCGTCCGAAACGCGGATAGAGAATTTGCCGGTCTCGACGATCAACGTGCGGGCCCGCGACGCGAACGGCTGCGAGGTCGAGCAGAACATACTGGTCGACGAACTGCAACTCGAACTGATCGAAGGCGCCGCTACCTTCACCGAGCCGACCTGCAACGGAGAAGCCACGGGCAGCATTACGATCAACGTGGCCAACGGTACTCCGGCCTACGGTTACGATTTCGGCGACGGCTACCAATCGGCGGCACAGCGGGGCGGATTCGCGGCCGGCACTTACCGGGTGGACGTGGTCGACGCCGAAGGTTGTACCGGCGCATTCGACATCGAAGTCACCGAGCCCCCGCCCTTGGAGGTGAATCTGCAGGCGGATAGCAGCAGTTGCTTCGCGGCTAACGACGGATCTATTTTCGCCACCGGCGTGGGCGGCCGGCCGGGGTACACCTTCGCGTGGGCGGACGGAACCACCGGCGCCGATCGCGTCAACCTGCCCGCCGGCACTTTTACCGTATCCCTCACCGATAGTCTGGGCTGTACGGTCACCGATTCGGTTACCCTCAACGATCCGGAGGAGATCGTCGCCACCATCGTCGAGCAGGCGGATCTGATCTGCTTCGGACAACCCGTCGGTTCCTTTACCCTGGCGGCAACCGGCGGCTCGCCGGACTATATGTACAGCAGCAACGGCCAAGATTTTCAGGAAGCGCCCCGGCTGGAGGGCTTAGTAGCCGGCGACTATACCTTATACGTCCGCGACCTGAACGGCTGCATCGACAGCGTGGCGGGGAGCCTCTCCCAACCGGAGGAGTTCGTGATCGACGTTGCCGACCGGGTACGGTTGTTCCTCGGCAACGACACCACCCTGCTGGCCCGGAGTAACTACTTTCCCGTGACCTTCTCCTGGGGGCCGGACAGCGTCGCCTGCCTCACGCCCGACTGCGCGCGGGTACGGGTGATGCCCCTGGTGTCCGGAGATTACTTCGTTACGGGGGTCAATCCGGCCGGCTGCGTCGATACGGCCCTGGTCAACTTTCTGGTGATCGAGGATCTGCCCATTTTCATTCCGAATGCCTTCACGCCGAACGGAGACGACGACAACGACCACTTCACCGTCTTCGGCGGGCGAGCGCTGGGCCGGATCGAAGCTATGCGGGTATATGACCGGTGGGGCGGTCTGGTGTACGAAGCCGCGGAACCCTTCCCGGCCAACGAGCCCGAGCTGGGCTGGGACGGAACGGTCAACGGGACAACCGTGAACGGGGGCGTATACGTTTACGTCGTCGAGGTCAGTTACATCAACGGACGCCGACGGGGCTACCGGGGCGATGTGACCGTCGTTCGTTAGGGCGGCGGCGCGCGGGAGCCGACCGATTCACGAAGAACAATGCAGATTGGATGCGCTATCTATGGTTTGTGGGTTTGGTTTTGGTGCTGTGCGGGTGTCCGCGAAGCACCTTCGGTGATCGGCTCTTCGAGATCAACTATCCGGTCGTGGATATTACCATCCCCGCCGGTCAGCCCTCCTTCCGTACCTACGTCGTGGCCCAACCGCAACTCGAAACCGGTTTTCAACAAGCCATGATAGACAATGGGGTAGAGCCTTCCGACATCTATCTAGTGGGGGGCGTGCGCGCGCGGTTGACCAGTCTTTCCGGAGAAGATTTTCGGGAGATCGAGCGGATTGAGTTGCGGGTATGTCCGGCCTCGGAGAGCGACTGTACATTCATCGATCTCATGTTCAGCATCAGCGACCTGGGGGGGCGTCGTCAGCAAGTCGTGAACCTCAATCCCGGCGAAAAGAACTTTCGCAATCTTTTCCTCGAACGGGAAGAAGTCCGCATGGAGCTGGTCATTTTTCCCTTCGACGTGACGACCCAAAACATCGACGCCCGCCTGGAATGGACGATTGGCGCGGTGGGGGGGCTGTAGCTTTTAGGTTGAGCGGCCTTTTAGGTCGAGTGGCTTTTAGGTCGAGTGGCCTCCGGTCCGAGACGAGCCGTGGGTTACCTAAGGTCAAGCGGCCTCCGGTCCGAGACGTCATAGGTCGAGGCGTTGCACGCCGAGGCTCACCCCTCCCAGGTCAAGCGGCCTCCGGCCCAAGACGCATAGTAGGATTTACCATATATAATTTACAGTGTACCATTTGCCATTTGGCTACCGCTGTTTCGTGCGTCGCCTTTTAGGTCGAGCGGCCTTTAGGTCGAGCGGCCTCTGGTCCGAGACGAGCCGTGGGTTATCTAAGGGGGAGCGGCCTCCGGTCCGAGATGTCATAGGTCGAGGCGTTGCACGCCGAGGCTTACCCTCCCAGGTCAAGCGGCCTCCGGCCCGAGACGCATAGTAGGATTTACCATATATAATTTACAGTGTACCATTTGCCATTTGGCTACCGCTGTTTCGTGCGCCGCCTTTTAGGTCGAGTGGCTTTTAGGTCGAGCGGCCTCTGGTCCGAGACGGTTGTGGGTCTCCATGGGCAAGCGGCCTCCGGTCCGAGACGTCATAGGTCGAGGCGTTGCACGCCGAGGCTTACCCTCCCCGGCCAAGCGGCCTCCGGCCCAAGACGCATAGTAGAATTTACCATATATAATTTACAGTGTACCGCTTACCATTTGGCTACCGCTGTTTCGTGCGCCGCCTTTTAGGTCGAGTGGCCTTAAGGTCGAGTGGCCTCCGGTCCGAGACGCATAGTAGAATTTACCATATATAATTTACAATGTACCATTTACCATTTGGCTGCCGCTGTTTCGTGCGCCGTCTTTTAGGTCGAGCGGCCTCCGGCCCGAGACAATTGCTCTGCGTATTGCCACGAACGCACCCCGGATACCCAGTGCTTTGTGGACCTGGGAAGCAAATTTTAAATTTCACATCCCCAATTTCAAATCCCTCTACTCCCGCACCAGCGCCAGGCGCATCCGCTTGATGCGGTCCTCCAGGCTTTCGGAAGAGATTCGTTCGCGGAGACGGTCGACGATGAGGGAGAAACTGAAGGGGGTGGCCTTCCGGGGCTGTTGAAATAGGATCGTCTGCTGATTGATCCGTTCCAGTGCGGCGCGCAGGCGGGCTTCCTGCAGCTGAAAGGTCATGATCTCGTCGTAGGCCTGCTGTAGGAGCAGATTGGTGGGCTCGTAGTCGGTGAAGACGTCGAAGAAGAGTTGGGAGCCGCTCTGCAGGTGCTTCTCCTTCTTTTGCTTGCCGGGGTACCCTTTGAAGATGAGTCCGGCGATGGCGGCGATGTCACGGAAGCGGCGTTTGGCCATCTCGGTGGCGTTGATGCCCGCGTTCAGGTCCGTGGTAAGTTCGCTGAGGTTGAACAGGTCGCTGCCGAGGGCTTCCTCGATGGGTATGGGTTGATCGCTCAGCAGTTCGAAGCCGTAGTCGTTCATCGCGATGGTGAAGGTCAATGGGGCAAACTGACCGATGCGGTAAGCGATGAGGGAGCTGAGCCCTTCGTGAATACCCCGTCCCTCGCAGGGGTACATGAGGAGGTGATAGCCTTCCCGGTCGTGGAAGTACTCGATGAGCAACTCGTTGGTGGCGGGTACGGCGCTGCGGTGGGCCTGAATGTCGCGGAGGGGGGCCAGCTTAAGCAACTCAGCATCGTGGTAGTCTTCGAGTTTGAGCTCCTCCATTGCTTTGCGCAGGTAGGCCGACAGCTGACTCGACAACTGCATACGACCACCCCGCCAACTGGGCACCTTGCCCTTCTTAGCGGTGCTTTTCTTGACGAGAGCCTCGGTTCCCTTGACCTTGACAAACTTGAGGCTGCGACCGGCGAACCAGAAAGTATCTCCGGGCTTGAGGCTGGAGATGAAGTATTCCTCGATGGCTCCGATGTATCCCCCCGACAGGTACTTGATCATCAGGGTGGTTTCGCTCACGATCGCACCGATGCTGAGCCGGTGCATCATGGCTACCCGCTTGCTCTCTACCCGGTATACGCCCTCCTCGTCACGGATGACCTTATGGTATTCGTCATAGGCCCCCAGGCTATTGCCCCCGGTGGTAATGAAGTCGAGGCACCAGGCAAACTCTTCATCGCTGACGGAGGCGAAGCAGTAGGTTTCCCGAATCTCCCGCAGGACCTGTTCCCGGCGGAACCCTCCGCTTACGGCCAGCGTCACCAGGTACTGTACCAGCACGTCAAAGCTGCGGATGTAGGGAATGCGGCTTTCTATGACCTCGTTTTCAATACACCTTCGTAAGGCCGAGGCTTCCAATAGTTCCAGGCTATTCGTAGGGACGAAGTGGATGGTGCTCTTGGCCCCGGGGCGGTGTCCGCTGCGTCCGGCACGCTGTAGGAAACGGGCAACGCCCTTCGGACTACCGATCTGTACGATGGTTTCCACGGGGCGGAAGTCGACCCCGAGATCCAGACTGGAGGTACACACCACCGCCTTCAGGGTTCCCTGGTGTAAAGCATCTTCCACCCAGTCGCGCAGTTCCCGACTGATGCTGCCGTGGTGCATGGCGATGGCCCCCGACAGCTCCGGATCGGCATCTAGCAGACGCTGATACCAGATCTCACACTGGCTACGGGTATTGGTAAAGATGAGGGTGGACCCTGACTGGTATATGATGGGTACTACCTTTTCCAGCAGTTTGATGCCTAGATGACCGGCCCAGGGAAAGGTCTCGATCTCGTCGGGCATAACGGTGATCATCTTCGTCTCCTTGGTGGTCCGGGCTCGGATGATGGTCCGCTCCCGCGTTCCCGCCGGAACCAACACCTCCAGGGCTTCCTCCATATTGCCGATCGTAGCGGAAATGCCCCAGGTGCGAAAGGAATCCCCCCGCAATCCCCGCAGCCGACTTAGGGCCAATTCCACCAGTACTCCGCGTTTGGTGCCCAGCAATTCATGCCACTCATCGGCCACGAGTGCGCGCAGGTCCCCGAAGAATTCCTCGTACCCCTTGCTGGCCAGGAGGAGGTGCAGACTCTCGGGGGTGGTGATGAGGATTTCCGGGGGCTTGTTGCGCTGCTTCGTGCGCTGGGCGGTGGTCGTATCTCCCGAACGGATGCCGACCCGCCACTGCATGCCCAGATCGGCGATCGCGCGCTCGGCGGCGGCCTGGATCTCCCGGGTCAGTGCCCGGATGGGGGTGATCCAGATGGCCCGCAGTCCATTATTGGCTTTGCCGGGATTGTCCGGATGCTCGCCGAGGAACTCGAGCAGGATCGGCAGGATCAGGGAATAAGTCTTGCCGCTGCCGGTAGGGGCATTGACTAGTCCGCTTTTACCCGCCAGATAGGCGCGCCAGGCCTCGTGCTGAAAGGGGAAGGCCGACCAGCCGCGGCCGGTGAACCAGGTATCGGCGCGGTGCAGCAGATCGGTGGGGGGAAGGGGAGCGGACACGGACCTTAAACGGCTGTCGTGCCGGTGGGTTCTACCCTACCGGGGGGGTGAAGCCTTCTGCCCACTAAGTTCATCCGCTTCGAAAGCGTATTAAGTTGTCGCTGGCGCCTTTTAGTACCCCGGAAGGGGCGATTCCGCACTTAATGGCTTAATTATTTGGATTTTTGCGGAGGATGAGCTACAGCGGTCCAACGGGGTCACCCCGTCCGACGGCTATAGCGGTCCAACCGCTATAGCCGTCGGACCGCTCCCGGACCGCTCCCCGCTCCCCGCTCCCGGCCAGCCCCCGGTACCCCGGCACCCCGCTTCCCGCTCTTCACTCCCTACCTTGCACCCGCGCACCGCCGCCCTAAATCACGCCCTATGTTCTCCACCCAAACGTACACCGACCGCCGCCAACGACTGGCTCAATTCCTCGGCAGCGGACTGATCCTCCTGCCCGGCAACGGTGAGGCCGCCATGAATTACCGCGGCAACACCTACCCCTTCAAGCAAGATTCCAACTTTCGCTACTTCGCCGGTCACAATCAACCCGACCTTGTCCTCACCATCGATGCCGCCACGGGCGAAAGCCGACTGCACGGAGATGACCTGACGCTAGACGACGTCGTCTGGATGGGCGAACATCCCAGCACCGCCGAGCTTGCCGAACGCATCGGCGCCTGCTCCGGCACGCTGGAAGAACTCTCGCGGCTCCTCAAATCCGCCAAAAACGTCCACTACCTGCCCCCCTACCGCGCCGAACGCCACCGCCACATCGAGGAGTGGCTCGGCGAAGGCACCACCCCCAGCAAAGCACTCATCCGGGCCGTGGTCGAACTGCGCTCGGTAAAGAGCGCCGAAGAGATCGCGGAGATGGAAAAAGCCGTGCGCACCAGCCTGAGTATGCACGCCGCCGCCCGCAAAACCGCCACCCCCGGCATGACGGAGGCCGAAGTGGCCGGACTCATCGAAGGGATCGCTATTGCCGGCGGAGGCCGCCTGAGCTACCCGGCCATCGTCACCCGCAACGGTCACATTCTCCACAACCACTACCACGGCAACACCCTGGAGGAAGGCGACCTGCTGCTGATCGACGCCGGCGCGGAAACCTCATCCGGTTACGCGGGTGACCTCACGCGCACTTTTGCCGTCGGCCGCGACATGACCGAGCGTCAGCAGACCGTGTACGACATCGTCGACGACGCCAAACGTCGGGTCATCGAGGCCATCCGGCCCGGCATCCCCTACCGCGAACTGCACGACCTTTCGGCCCGCATCATCGTCGACGGGCTGAAGGATATCGGGCTCATGCGCGGCGATACCGACGAAGCCGTAGCCACCGGAGCCCACGCGTTGTTCTACCCCCACGGCCTGGGTCACCTGATCGGTCTGGACGTCCATGATATGGAAGACCTTGGTGAGGACCTGGTGGGTTACGACGACGAAATCACCCGCAGCCCTCTCTTCGGCACCCGCAACCTACGCCTGGGCCGCCGCCTGCGGGAGGGTTTCGTGATCACGGTAGAGCCGGGCATTTACTTCATTCCCACCCTGATCGATCGTTGGCGGGCGGATAAGAGACACACCGAATTCATCAACTTCGCGGCCGTGGACGCCTACCGGAATTTCGGCGGCATTCGCCTGGAGGACGACGTGGTCGTGACGGGCGGCGGAGCGCGGGTGCTGGGTAACCGGGAATAGCGTCAGATATTGGTGCGGGCCTCGATGTCGTCCACGATGACGCCGTAGCTCCGGAACTCTTCTTCGTGAGCCTTCAGCATTTCCCCGAAGCGGGGGTTGACGTCGCGGTCCTCGTTGCGGGTAATGAAGCCGTACTCGGTGCGGGAAAGCAGATTGCTCCACCACATCATCTGGGTAGCACGGACGGGATCCGGAGCGATGCGGTAGTCGGATTCCGGGGCCAGTACACCGTCCGGGCCCTCCCCAAAGCGCAGGCCCAGGCAACTGTACAGCACTTCCCCGATGTCCTCGTACTGGTGTTCGTTGACCCAGGTATGCATGAAGGTGGCGGTGTGGATCACATAGACGCACCAGTCCTTGAGATTCTGCAGGACGCCGGGTTGGGCATCGAGAAAGGTTTCGGATTCCGTGATGGGGGAGAGGATCTTCAATTCGCCGTTTACGGTGCGGCGGGGGAGGGTGGGGTCGAAGCTGTAGCGGGATTCGAAGTAGGTGATTCGCTTCTCCATCATTTTCCGCTCCCGGGCGTCGAGCCGGTCGAGATCGATGCGGGAGCGAAACACCCGCACGCTATGGTTGACCATGTCCTCCGACATACGGTAGATCTCGTACCAGTGCTCCGCGATGGCCTCGAGGTTGCGCTCGAAGAACTCCTCTACGTATTCCCGGGTGATGTTCCAGAACAGGTTTTCTGCTTTTGCGTAGGTATGGGCATCGTTGATCACGCGCATGGGCTCCCGGCCCTTCCAGTCGAGTACACCCATGGTGTCTTCCACCCGTTGCTGTATGCCGAGCCCGGTCAGGGCGGAGGCGCGGGGGATGTATCCATGGCGCTGGGAAACGAGAATGCGATCGGCGGTGTGGTCTACCAGGGAAACTTCCCGCAGATGGGGCTGCATGAGCCAGTTCACCGGATTGAGCCGCAAATTGCGGAAGGCCGCCAGGGCATACTGCTCGGTATTGGTATGGGTGTGCGCGAAGTGGTCGTCGACTTCGGCGACCAGTCCGCCGACTGACCGGGCGACTCGTTTGGCGTACGTCCACCGGGCACCGTCGCCGGGCCGGAACCGGCGCTGCTGCCAGGGATCGCGGTGGTAGGCATCGAGTGCTCCGGTAAAGATGATCTCCACCGGTAGTGGGGTATGATTTCCGGGGCGGATGCTGTACTTGATCTCGGTGGTCGGAAAGGCGAATACATCGTTGTGATCATAACCCTGGTAGCCCCAGTACAACATCCAGTAATGGTGGGGATGGTCGGGGTCCGGCCGGAAGCTTGCCGCGTTCATGCCATTCATCATCCGGGCGCCGAAAAATTCGTCGCCCCGGGTATAACCCTTGAGTTCGGGGGGCAGGGTGTTCTCGATACACGTGGTGAGGTTCAGCGGGTAGTCGGCCTGAATTTGCGGAATGGAGAGCGATTCCGGCGCCGTCGCCAGCTGGGCCAGGTGCTTGAGTTTGGTGAGTTCGATAGGAATGATCTGATCCTGCAGCGCGTCGGTGCGGCCCTGTACGTAGCGCTCGGGAGCGTCGTGGTCGTGATCGTTGATGTACGTGCGCGGAATGGGGGTGTCCCGGCGGTAGGCCCACAGGCCGATCTGGATGTCGCGTAGGTTGTACTCCATCCCCGTAAGTTCCTTTTTCGGCACGTGGATGGACTCGGCGACGGAGTGGACCGGCCGGGGCTGATCCCGTTGGTCATATACAAAAGAGATCTGAGATACTTCGGCCCGAATACGGCGCACCGCCCAGGAGCGGGCTTCCCGCAAATCATAGGGCAAGCGGAAGGTGCCGTCCTTACCGCTTACGCCGGAGGCCAAATGACGCCAGCTGCCCCACCAGGTGCGGGCCCAGATATCGACGGGTAGGTGGTGGATGGGTTTGCCGTGGTCGTAGCGACCCGCGTAAGTGGTGCGGCCTACGAAGGAGGCCCCGGAAAAATTGCGGCCCCGGATCCGGGGATGACGCGGAAAGAGCTGACGCAATAATCGCCGGACCCCCTCGACCGTGCGCTGGTACAGTAGGACGACGTACTCCACGATGATTGTCACGGGACTCGAAATAATCTTCGACCGGCCGACCTCCAGGTGATTGATGCTCCGCAGGCGGGGGGTGAAAAAATTACCGCCATCGGGATAGCGGATCTTGGTCCTATTCAGGCACTCGGCACAAACGTCGCGGGGGTCCACCACGGGGTTGTCTACCTCCAGGATGACCCGCTTGCCGGTAGGATTGTCGGACTGCATGGCGGCTACTTTAGGGTGCTGGGGTAGGAACGGTTGATGATGCGGGGCGGCTTCTCCCAGTCGGAGTAGTTGCGGTTGTCGTTGTCGGGAATCTTCGGTGGATAGCCAAAGAGGGCGTAATTCAGTAACCGGGCCCGGTGAGCCAGGCCGGAATGGGCCCGCATGTAGTTCAGGGAATTATAGTCGTAGACCGACTTGGCCGGTAGGACGCCCAGTGTTTTTGGCATGTTGCGGATGGAAAAAGTGGTCCGGCAGCTTTCCTTCCAGTCCAGGGTTTCCCGGATGTCGATCACCGCCAGGTCGTGCCAGGGGTGTAGGTCCTCGTTCCAGGTCTTCATGTTATTGAAGATCTCCGGATCGTCGTCGGCGGCCGCGGTGCGCAACTGGATTTGCATGAGGTATTTCGCGCCCTCCTTCCCTACCCGGTCCTCGTATTCGTATTTCAGGTAGTTGCGGCCCCGGGGGTCGTGGCGGGGGACTCGTTGGTTGGCCACGTCGGTGGGATCCGGATGGTGGTTGATGCCCGTTTCCGGCTGATCGTCGTAGGGCCGGACGCGGTACTTGGCGTAGCGCTTGATGTTGTCCTCCCCGGTGAAGCGGAAGGGGGTCTTGCAGTAGTACCGCAGATCGTGAAAGGACTTCGGGTTCTCCCGGATTGCTTCCTCGGCGCCGGCCAGGCCGCTGGGGTACTTCCGGTAATAGTCGTGGTACTCAACGCCCCACTTTTCCTTGCGCATGCGGGCGAATTGCAGGAAGCTGGCGGCCGACCAGAAAAGACTTACGGCCCCGGTGTTCATCTGCATATCAAACGGACTCCGCAGGTGATGATCCGAAAACTTGACCGACATGCTGCGAATTCCGCGTACGGCATCGTCGAGGAAAGTGGCCGTCGCGTGGCGGATACGGCAGGGAAGGGTGCGCCCGGCGCGGAAAAATTCGTGGCGCGGTAAGGCGGGATTGTCGAGTATGGTCACCATGCCGCGGGCGGCGATCCCGTTGTCGTGCGACATGCGGCGCTTTCCCACCAACGAAACCAGCAGTGCGATGGCGACCGCGAAGCCCTTGGCGGTGATCCACAGGACCACCCGGTCGCGCAGGCCACCCAGGGTATCGAGCAGGGCGGTATCGACCCAGGAGCGGGCGGGAGGGGGCGGATGGGTCATAGCTGATAGTTTTGGGATATGGCCCTGCGGGTGCTGGGTACGTCCGGCTCTACGAAGTACATATCGATCTCCCCCTTATTCTTGGCCGCGACCTTGCCCCGGTGCACGCACTCGAAGCGGTGGGCGATCAGCTCCCGGGTGGCTCCGGAGATGTTGATCTTGCCAGGAATACCACTTGATTCCATCCGTGCGGCGGTGTTGACGGTATCGCCCCAGATGTCGTAGGCAAACTTCTTGCGCCCGACCACGCCGGCCACTACCGGACCGGAGTGCAGGCCTACCCGCAACTCGAAGTGGGGTTTGCCGCGCTGCCGTTGTTCCCGACCGTGGGCCTGCGTCCAGGCCTGTATTTCCAGGGCGGCGTTGACCATGTCCTCGGCGTGGGTAACGTTGGGGGTGGGCAGACCACCTACGCACATGTAGGAGTCGCCGATGGTCTTGATCTTTTCGATATTGTGACGACCGATGATCTCGTCGAAGGCGCGGAAGTACACGTCGATGCTGCTGACCAACTCCTCGGCACTCATGCCCTCCGCGTGGTAAGTGAAGCCCTTAAAGTCGGTGAACATCACGGTTACGCTGTCGAACCGCCGCGGTACCGTCTGCCCGTGCTGCTTCAGCTCGTCGGCGGTTTCCTGGGGCAGGATATTCAGCAGGAGCTTGTCGGACTTCGCCTTTTCCGCCGCCAGCTCTTCGGTGCGCTCGCGCACCTTTTCTTCCAGGTTTTCGTAGAGCAGGGCATTGTCGATGGAAATGGCGATCTGCCCCGAAAGCAGGGCCAGCAGGTCGATACGCTCGGGCGTGAAGACACCGGTGGCCAGTTTGTTCTCCAGATAAAGGATGCCGACGAATTTACCCTGATTCACGAAGGGCAGGCACAGCACCGACCGCGACTTTCCGGACGACAAATGGGGATCGTGTACGAAGCGCTCGTCGTCGGCCGCGTCGTCAATGACCACGGGCCGCCGCGTACGGCTCACGAACTCAATCACCGAATGGGCTACCAGATCCGATTGCTCTACCGGGATATTCTGCAGCACCCGCGTCCCCGCCCCCTCCACGGAAAAGGCGGCCTGCACCAGCAGCCGACCGTCGCGTTCGAGCAACAGTACCCCCTTATCGGCACCGGCGTTTTCGATGACGATGGACATCAGATTATCCAGCATGCCCCCCAACTGAATTTCGCCGGAGATCGAAGTGGCGGCCTTCAGTACCGTCTGCAGGTCGAGGTTGGTGGTGTGGTTGAAATCCGAGAAGGTCTGGAGGGTATGGGTGCCGGCGGTGACGGTCCCCATGAGGCGTCCGGTGGAAGATACGTAGGACGGATAGCGCCGTTCCAGGTCCTTCAGCTTGGCTTCGGCGCCCCACTCCCGGTAGCTGCTGTAGGCCGATTTAATGTAGAACTCCGCCAGTTTCTCGAACTGCTGTTCCAGGTAGGCCCGCCCCGCCAGTTCGTAGGCCAGGGCCGTCTCGTGGAGGTAATCGTGGGTCGTAGCTCCGGAGATGGCGCGGTCGTAAGCCAGACGGGCTTCTCCGAAGTTGCCCCGGGCCCGGAAGCGTTCGGCCTCCATCAGTTCGGCCTTGTGGAGGTAGTTTTCGGGGGCGTCGCGGGCCCACTTGCGCATCTTGCGGATGTTGGCGGATGCCCGGCGCATGTAGCGGCGTTTGTCGGGCGGCTCGGCCTGACGGTACAGCGAAAGGTATACCAGGGCTTCGTAGAAGTGGTGGTTCGGAATCTCGAATTTGGCCAGCACCGCCTCGAGAAGTTCGCGGCAGCGCTCGGCGTGGCGGGCGGCCCCGGTGTAGTCCCGGAAGTAGCACCCCAGAATAAGTTTGTTGAAGTGGATGAAGAAGGTACCCGTCTGGTCCTGGCGCTCCGCGTTCTGCGCCGTCATCTTCTCCTCGTCGTAGGCCGTACCGGTCAACACGAGGGGATTAGCCGACCTGCCCAGAAAGTTCAGCATTCCCTGGCGGTACACCTCGTTGTAGTTGACGTTCGTCTCCTGTTTCAGTTGGCGGTAACTGCGGCTGTACGCGGCGGTTTCCTCCTCCAAGCGGGGCAGGGGCCGGCCGATGAGGTAAGCGTGGATGCAGTAGATGTTGGAGTTGATGCACGCGAACTCGATGGCCCCCGTTTCCAGGCCGATGTGGTACGACTCCTGCAGCGGGCGCAGGGTGTTGCGGACGTGCTCGTTCCAGTTGATGATGAGGGCGTAGACGGGGCAGTAGATCTGGGTCGTCCAGGCCCGCTCCTCGAACTTCTCCATGAGGGCCAGCCCCAGTTTCCCGTAGCGGTAGCCGGCCTTCATGTCCTCCAGTACGCCGCACATGATCACGCCGTAGGTGGCGAATGCGAAGGCACTCAGGGCGGTATTGCCGTAGCGCAGCGACATGTGGCACATCCGGAAGATGACCAGGGGGAAGAGGTTCGGACGGGCCCAGTAGGAGGAAGACGCGATGTCGGCAATGATGCGCATGGCCGCGACCTTTTCCGGATTTTCCATCACCGGCAACCGCTCCAGCGCGTCGTTCTCTTTGCCGTACAGCTTGAGCTTGGTGCGAACCAGGTCGGCCATTACGTGGGGCAGGCGGGGCTTGGCCGGGAAGCGTTCGCCGAGCTGAGCGAGCACTTCCAGTCCGGTATCGATGGCTTCGTGTAGTTGGTTCTTAGCCTTGAAGGACAGAATGCGGATTTCGTAGGGTTTGACCTTGTCGAGCAGGGCGCGGGCGTGGTCGAGCACTTCGCGAATAAGGGTGTCCATGACCGCGAATTCCCCGCTGAGGTAGTTGCACTCCGCGGCTTCGGTGTGGAGATCGCGACTGAGCGGGTAGTGGTCGGTCCAGCGGTTCTCCGGCAGCAGTTCGATGCCTACTTGCAGGTACTCGGCGGCCCGCCGGAAGGCCGAGGCCTGTTTGGCGCGGCGGCCGGCGGCCAGATTGAGGTCGATGAGGCGGGCCCGCTCTTCCGGATCCGTGATGGCCGGCAGACCGCGGTTGAGCTGATTAACGATGTCGAACAGCCGTTCGTCGTGGCGGGCTTCGGGAACGCTGGCCAGTAAGAGCCGACCGATGCGCGCGTGCATGGGCGCACTGTCGGCGGGGGCAATGAGGGAGTACACCGCCTGCTGGATACGGTCGTGGACGAAAGTATAGGCGTCACCGTCGGGCGCGATCAGTCCTTCGGAGAGGGCGGGGAAGAGGGCCTGGGTCACCTCTTCCTCGGGCACTTCCTCAATCACGGCCAGCGTATCGGCCCGGAAGGCGCTGCCGATGCTGGAGCCGATCATCAGCAATTCCTGCGCCCGCTCCGGCAGTTTACGGATCTTGCCGGCCATGAGCTCCACCACGTTGTCGGTGATGTTCAGGGCCCGAATGTCGTCGACGTTCCAGTCCCAGGTCGCCCGTTGATGGTCGAAGCGCAGGTGTCCTTCCTCGTACAACGAGTGCAGGAACTGCGTGGTAAAAAAAGCGTTGCCGCGGGTCTTGGCGTACACCAGTCCGGTCAGCTCTACCGCCTTCTCGCGGGGTACCGCGGTGGCGTCGGCGATGAGCTGCTGTACATCTTCCCGGCTTAGGTTCCCGATTTCGATGGTCGATACCGCCACGCCCGCCTCCCGGATTTCGGCCATGGTGCGGATGAAGGGGTGGGAGGCGCTGACCTCGTTATCGCGGTAGGCACCGATGCAGAGCATGTAGCGGTTATCCAGGTCCGTCAGCAACATGCGCAGCAGGCCCAGGGAGGCGGAGTCGGCCCACTGCAGGTCGTCGATGAAGAGCACGATCGGCTGGTCGGCGCTCGAAATGGTCTGGACGAACTTGCGGAACACGTAGTTGAAGCGGTTCTGCGATTCCGTGCCGCCGAGTTCGGGGACTTCCGGCTGGGGGCCGATCACCAGTTCCAGGTTCGGAATGACGGCCGTGAGCACCCGGCCCTCCGCGCCCACCGCCCGCTGGATGGCCTGGCGGATGCCGGCCAGCCGTTCTTCCTTTTCGGTAAGTATGAGATCTACGAAGCGGGTGAAGGCCTCGATCAGGGCGAAGTAGGGCACCGCGCGCTGGAACTGGTCGAACTTACCTTCGATGAAGTAGCCCCGCGCCCGGGTGATGGGCTTGTGTACCTCGCGCACCAGCGCCGATTTCCCGGTGCCGGAGTAGCCGGCCACGAGCACGACCTCCATCTCACCCCGGCCTACCCGCTCGAAGGCAGCCAGGAGGTCGGTAACCTCACGGTCCCGTCCGTACAGCTTCTCTACGAGCTGAAATTTAGCCGAATGATCTTCCCGCCCTAGCGGAAAGGATAGGATGGCACCCCCGTCCCGGTAGCTTTCCCGGCAGTGGCACAGATCGTGCAGGAGGCCCCGGGCCGACTGGTAGCGGTCCTCGGCGTTCTTGGCCAGTAGGCGGTCGACGATGCGGGAGAGCGGTTGGGGGACGGCGGGGTTCACGGAGACGACCGGCGGCGGGCGCTGAGCGATGTGGCGGTGTACGAGTTCCAACGGGTCGAGGGTGTCGAAGGGGTGGCGGCCCGTCAGCATCTCGTAAAACACGATTCCGGTGGAGTACAGGTCGGTACGGTAATCCACTACCCGGTTCATACGGCCGGTCTGTTCGGGCGAGATGTAGCGCAGGTTTCCCTCTAGATGCTCGGGATTGCCCAGGTTGTGCTCCCTGAGGTTGATGCGTGAGGCGATGCCGAAGTCGATCACCGTCACCTGCCGGTCGGAATCGTTTACCAGCACGTTGTGGGGGCTGATGTCGCGGTGAATAATGCCGCGTTCGTGGATGCCCGCCAGGGCCCGGGTAAGGGAGATGGCTACCTCGAGGAAGTCCGCCAGGTCTTCCGGCTTCTCCCGGAAGGCGGCCGCCAGGGTAGGGGCGTCCACCCATTCCAGCAACAGGGAATGACGGTTCTTCACCTTTTCCTTCCCGAGGGTACGGCGCACGCCGGGGACGTCCAGGTCGAGGGTGATGTCGTGTTCGTTGTAGAACTTGACGATCTCGCGGGGGGTGGGGAACTCGTAATTAAGGGTTTTGCGGAGTACGGGCCGCCCCCACTCACTCGCGGACACGAAGGAAATTCGTGAGCGCAAACTCTCGTACAATACTTCTTCCACCATCATCAGCGCCTCGTTGCGGGACGGGCCGGAAAATGCTTTTCCTGCCGACTCATCCTTTGCCAATATACGATAACCTGCGTATAGCTGTTGGACCGTCTTTATGGCGGGTTCGCGGGAGCCGTGAAGGCGGGAAATGCCGGCCGGATTACACCTTATCCGTCGCCGCTGCGTTTATCTTGGACCATGCGCAATTTCATCCTGCTTCTCATCCTCCTGTGCGCCGGCCGGCTAGCGGCGCAGTCCAATCAACTCGCGCAGCAGTACTTCATGGACGGCGAGTACGAAAAAGCGGCCGAGCTGTACCTCGGCCTGGCCGAAGAGAACTATAACCCCTTCTACTTCGACCGCTACGTCAGCAGCCTGATGAACCTGCAGCGGTACGACGAAGCGGAGAACGCACTGAAGAAACAAATTCGGCGCATGCCCGACGAACTGGATCTGCGGGTCAAGTACGGTCAACTGCTCGAACAGAAATTTGACGATGCCGCCGCCGAGCGGCAGTACCGGGAGGCGATCAAGAACCTACGGGGCGATCAAATCCAGATCACCCAACTGGCCAATGCCTTCATCCGACTGACGAAGTACGATTACGCCATCGAGACCTACGAACGGGGCGATAAACTGCTTAAGGGGAACGTGTCCTTTGCCTTCAACCTCGGTGACCTGTACCGCCGCAAGGGTGATATCGAACCCATGGTCTCCCACTACCTTGATGCCCTGGTGGAAGATCCCCGGCGGGGACGCAACGTGCAGACCTACTTCCAGCGCTACCTCGATACCGAAGGGCTGGAGGAAGCCCAGAAACAGCTGTACGCCCGCATCCAGGAAGATCGCAACGATATCCCCGTGTACCCCGAAATGCTCGGCTGGATCCTCATTCAACGCAAGGATTACCGGGGGGCCCTACGGCAGGCGCGCGCCCTGGACCGCAAGTTGGGCGAAAACGGGGAGCGCGTCTTCGATATCGGTACGCTGGCGTCGAACGCGGACGATTACGAAACGGCCATCGCGGCCTTCGACTACATCGTGGAAAATAAGGCCCCGGCCTCTCCCTACTACCTGGAAGCGAAACGGGAGGGCCTCCTCACCCGTCGGCGGGCCATTACGGACGGATACGCCTACACCGAAGCCGATCTCCGCCTATTAGAAACGGCCTACCTCGAGTTTTTGGAGCAGTTCGGGAACAACCCCGCCTCGGCACGTATTGCCGTGCAACTGGCGGAGCTGGAGGCGCTTTACCTCAATGATCTGGACAAGGCGATCGACATTCTTCAGCGCGTAGTCGAACTCAACGGCGTGGACGAAACCGTACGCGCCCGGGCCAAGATCGCCCTGGCCGACTATTACCTGATGCAGGGCGATGTATGGGAGTCGACCCTGCTGTACAGCCAGGTGGACAAACAATTTAAGGAGGACCTGTTGGGGCACGAGGCCCGTTTTCGCAATGCACGCCTGAGCTATTTCCGCGGCGATTTCGAGTGGGCGCAGTCGCAGTTCGACGTACTCAAAGCATCGACCTCCCGCCTGATCGCCAACGATGCTCTCGACCTCTCGGTCTTCATCATGGATAATCTGGGCCTCGACACCAGTGCCGTGGCTCTGCAGACCTACGCCGATGCCGAGTTGCTGATGTTTCAGAACCGCTTCGACGAAGCCTTTGCCACCCTGGACGGTCTGGTGAAGGACTTCCCCGGTCACGATCTCGAGGACGACGTCGTATACCTCCGCGGACGCCTGTACCAGAAATTGCGGAAGTACGAGGAGGCCGCCACCCAGTACCAGAGCGTCGTCGATAATTACCCCAAGAGCATTCGCCTCGACAACGCGCTCTTCGCCCTGGCCGGCCTATACGAGAATAAACTTGACGATCGCGCGAAGGCCCAGCAACTATACGAGACGCTCTTCATCGATTACAGCAGTAGCATCCTTGCCGTTGAGGCCCGGAAGAAGTACCGCGAACTGCGGGGGGATCCGGTCCAGTAGCCGCAGGAAAGCGTGGATTGATAATCCCGTACTCATTCCTTATTTTTAGGAGAAACACCTCCGGCATGTCCTCTCTCGGCCTTAACTCCCGCTATTTTTCGATCGGGCTCGTCCTGTCGATCCTCCTTTCGCTACTGGCCTGGGGCTTCCGGGAAGCACCGGAAGCGGCGCGACGGACCTTCCGGCACGATATCCTGCACCGCCACGAGCAACGGGGTATGGAACTCTACTTTAGGGAAAGTTGGCGCGCTTGCGCAGAGCCGTTCGTACAGCGGCCCCGGCTGCCTCCGGAGGATAAACTTGCCCTGCCCGTCTACCCCGGTTGTGAGGAAAAGTCGCGTTACGAAGAGCGGGTGACGTGCGGGATTCGCCGCTTCGCCCGCTTCATCGAGGACACCCGGACGGACCCGCCGGGATCGAAGCGTGAGCTGGTCGTCGTATCCTTTCGCATCAATAAGACAACCGGCATTATGGAGGACGTACGGCTGCGGCGTTGCGAAGACCGGCGCAACGGCCGCGAAGCCCTGCGGGTGATCAATTTGCTGGTGGAGCGCGGGGTGCGATGGTCACCGGCGAAGCGCAAAGGTGAACCGTTCAGCATGGAGCTGGCCGTGCCGATCGGCTTCCACGGGGCGGGATGCGGCAAGTGAGCGGACCGCCACCTAAGTCCCGCAACTGAATACCAGGATCGCTGTTAATAGAACACGACCTACCCTTTAGAACCTCGTGCGTAAACTATTCGTCTTTCTGGCGCTCGCCCTGCTGGTGGCGTGTAATAAATATTTGCCCCTCGGTGAGGTATCCACCGGGGAGGGCCCGTGGAAGTCGAAGGTGGTCCCCCCCAGTCCCCAACCCGCGGATGGCGACCCCGTCGCCGGGCTGGATTACCTGATCCACGGGGACTACATCGGCAGCGGCATTCCGATCGAAATTATGCGCAAGCAGGCGGCAAAAATGGATCTCGACAGCCTGTACCCCCGCAATGCACTCAACGAGGGGATTCCTTACTACATGACCGCCTTCGTCGCGCCGAATGGCGCCGAAACCGTGAACGGCAACTGCTTCACCTGCCACGCCGGTGAGGTAGACGGGCAGCTGGTCCTGGGGCTTGGAAACAGCTTCGCGGAGTGGGAAAAGAGTATGGTCCCGATGGGTGCCGTCATGCGGATGGGGATGGCCCTGAAGTACAAAAAGGACGCTCCCGAAACAGAGGCCTTCGTGGATTTCGGTCGCTACTTCCGGGAAATGGCACCGACGGTGAAGCTCAATCAGCCCGGCGCCAATCCGGCTTTCCGCCTCGCCGAAGCGTGTATGATGCACCGGGATCCCGAGGATCTTACCCACGTAGCGGATCCTCTGTACGAAATGTGGGAGTACAACATCGGTACCGACACCCCCCCGCTGTGGCACGTCGGAAAGAAGAACGCGCTGTACTACACCGGCACGGGCCGGGGAAGCATGCCTAAGTTGTTGCTGCAGGCCAGCGTACTGGGCGTGCCGGACAGCAGCCATACCCGAAAATCGGTGGAGGCGTTCCGGGATGTGTACGCATTCCTGAGCCAGCTCGAACCACCCACCTATCCGGGAACCATCGATGAGCCGCTGGCGCGCGAGGGAGAGCTGATCTTCAACGATAAGTGTGCCGGCTGCCACGGCACCTACGGCGCCGAGGAAACCTACCCTAATAAGATCATCAACGTGGAGGTCGTCAAGACCGACCGGCTGTACGCGGACTACATTCAGCAGTCGGCCATTGTGGATTGGTACAACCGCAGCTGGTTCGCAACCAGTGAGCCCCAATCGAGATTCGAGCCGTCGTCGGGGTACGTGGCCCCGCCCCTGGACGGCATCTGGGCCACGGCACCCTACCTGCATAACGGCTCCGTGCCGACCGTATACGAATTGCTCAACTCTTCCGCGCGCCCGGAGCGGTGGACCCGCGACGGAAAATCAACCTCCTACGACCACCGTAAATTGGGATGGCTGTACGATCCGGAGCCGAGAAACAAACCGTGGACCTTCGATACGACGGTACCCGGCTACGGTAACGGAGGACACACCTTCGGCGACAAGCTTACCGAAGATCAGCGGTGGGCGGTCGTGGAATATTTGAAAACACTATAGCTACCCCCGGCGCCGACGGGCGCGTTCCGGGCAGGCAACTTACCTTCCGTTGGTCACGTTGCTTTATCACCACATAACCCCTTCCCCATGGAATCTAAACGTCAGCGGCAGGTTGCCGAGCTCATCAAGCGCAATTTCAGTATCGTTCTCCAGCAGGAAGGCTCCTACATCTACGGCGCTCAGCCCCTGGTAACGGTCATGGACGTGCAGGTGAGCCCCGATCTCAGCGTCGGAAAGGTCTACCTCAGCATCTGGAATACCGACAATAAGCAGGCCGTAATCCTCCAGATGGACGAAGAGCACACCCGCCTCAAAACCGCGCTGGCTCACCGACTAAAGCGTCACCTGCGCCGGCTTCCGGAGCTTTCCTACTTCATGGACGAGACCCTCGACGAAATGAATAAGGTGGATACGATATTCGACCGTCTCTACGCCGAGGACCAGATGCCCGAAACCGAAGAGGTCCCCAAGAAGGAGTAACTTCCCTAGTATGCTGAGCAAACGCCATATCGGGAACGTCATTAAGTGGCCCCTCGGGTTGCTGGCACTGATGTGGATCGTGTTCATCATCGACTACTACCTTACCGGAGGACTGCTGAGCGCGTACTACGGCTTGCACACCCGCGAACTGGCCGGCGTGCCCGGCATCCTACTGTCGCCCTTTTTCCACGGCGGCTGGGGCCACCTGCTGAGCAACAGCGTTCCCTTCGTTTCCCTGACGGGACTGCTCGTCTTTTTTTACGCCCGCCTGTGGCCCCGCGTACTGGCCTCGCTGTGGATCGGTACGGGCGCACTCGTGTGGGTGCTGGGCCGCTCCGTGACCCACATCGGAGCAAGCGGAGTCGTATATGCCCTCGCCGCTTTCCTGGCCTTCAGCGGCATCTTCCGGCGTGACTTCCGGGCCGTGGCCGTCTCGCTATTGGTCCTGTTCTACTACGGCGGTATGATTGTGGGCATCCTGCCCGGGCAGGAAGGCGTCAGTTGGGAAAGCCACCTGCTCGGCTTAGTGATGGGCATCTTTGGCGCCTACGTCTACCGATCCGAACTGGAAGAGCATGAGGTCAAAGCCCGCCAGAAGAAGGCTACGCGGGAAGACCGTAAGAAGGAACCCTTCTTACGCGACGACACTTTCGCCAAGACCAAGGAAGAACGCAAGAACGAGGCTTTCTGGGAAAAACTGAAGGAACTCAGCGAGCGGGAACGCCTGGAGCGGTAGTCACCGGTGTAGGACCGTTGGACGGGGTGGGACCGTTGGACGGGGTATGACCGTTGGACGGTGTATGACCGTTGGACGGGGTGGGACCGTTGGACGGGGTGGGACCGTTGGACGGGGTGGGACCGTTGGACGGTGTAGGACCGGTGGACGGTGTAGGACCGTTGGACGGGGTGGGACCGTTGGACGGTTCTCCAAGCAATTCTTCGCTCCCGCGCGCCGCCGCCATTCCGCCTACTTCGGGATTCCGAGGGCAGTTACTATGCGGTGAAAGATTTCCGTGTTCTCGAAGACGCCGGTGAAATTCCGGGCGCCGGGCCCGTAGGCGAACAGGGGGACCATCGTTCCCGAGTGATCGGCGCTGAGAAAGTCCGCCCGTACTTCGCCCGCCGTAGAGCCGCCGGCAATGCCCAGTCCGCCGGTTTCGTGGTCGGCGGTAATGATGACCAGGGTTTCTCCGTCGGCATCGGCAAAGCGCAGGGCCTCACCGACCGCCCGGTCGAAATCCAAGACCTCCGTGATGATGGTCGATATGTCGTTGGCGTGGCCGCCATTATCGATCTGGGCGCCCTCGATCAGCAGGAAGAAAGGACGTTCGTCCTTGCCCAGGACGGATAATGCTTTCGCTACACTCTCGGGCAGGAAAGCTCCGCGACCGTGCGCCACAGCCGGCATTTTGTCGGTGCCGTTGAGGACGGCCAGGGGGCGATCAAGGATTTCGAACCGATCCAGGGTGGTAGTCGTAAAATGGGTGGCAACGGCTTTTTCGAGCGATTGTCCGCCGGAGATGAAGAAGGACAGGTTGCTGCGGACCAGGTCTTCGAGAATCTTACCGGAATCGTCCCGTTCCGGCGTATGGGCATAAAAGGCGGCGGGAGTGGCCCCGGCAATGCCATCGGTGGTGATGATGCCCGTCCGGTAATCGTGAGCCCCGAGTAACTCGACGATCGACCGCAACGGTTGCCCGGCCGTATCCACGCCGATGGCCCGGTTGTTGGTCTTCACTCCGGTAGCCATGGCGGTGCCGGCCGCGGCGGAATCGGTAACGGGGTCGTCGGCCGCCGCGGTGCTCACCAGGCCGATGTGGTTGATACTCGTGAGCGACAATTGTCCCCCGTTAGCCATTCGTGCCGCCGAAATTTGCGCCAGTCCGTTGCCGTCGCCGATCATCAGAATCACGTTGCGGGGGGATGCGGAAGCGTCGAACTCGTACCTGGGGACATAAGGCGTAACGGGACGATCCGCCACGTACGTATTTCGATGGAGCTGATCGAGAAAAGCCCGGGCCGCCGTGGGCCGGTCGGTGTTGATGTAGTCCAGGCCGAGACGGGCAAAACTCGCCCAGGCCGTCCTGGTGTCGGGCGTGGCCCAGAAGCGGAAGGGGACACCGGTGCTTTGCGCCCGTCGGATCACCGAATCCACCCGAACCTGATCCCGGGCGGTCATCCTGCCGTAGCCGTTCCAGACGGAGTACCGGCGGAAGCTCTGACTGATCATCGCCACTTTCGTAAAATCAAGGCGGTCGAGATCGTCCAGGTTCTGGTGGTCGAAGGAGATGAAGTCAGGATAATTGGGATAATCTTCCGGAGGTGGGCGGTTGCCGGAAATGATGAAGGTGACCCGATCGTTCCGCGTCAGCCGGGGGTACTTCGTGATGGCGGTGACCACGCGATCCAGGGTAGCGTAGGCTTCGGTCTTGAGGTCGATGAGTAGTCGGACGGGGCGTAGCTGCCCCCGCTCCGCCAGACGGGCGAGTTCTTCCAGGTAGGTGTTGGAGAAGGTGACGGTGGGATCGATCTCCTGCGGGGCGTGGGCAACGTATAGCGTATCATTTTGCAGCACTAAATCCACCTCGATCGAGGCGGCACCACCACTATACGCCAGCCAGAAGGGCACCTCCTGGAGGTAATCGTTGTGGGAGTGGACCCGGTATTCCGGCTGGGCGAGCAGGGGCGTGGCGGATAAGAGCATCAGGCCTGCCAGCCACCAGGAGTAAGGAGTAATCATGTAGCTCATCGGTATTTCACTAAGGTAGTTCGTGACGGGCGTCTGCGGATCACCCCGTTCACGACCGCTTGCGGGGAGCGGAGCCGAACTTTCACTAAAAAATGAAAGTCCCCCGACAACTACGCTCCCCCTCGACCGTTTTCCCGGTATGAATACCGCCGAACTGCTGGAAAAGGGCCTTAACCGCGAATGGCTCACCGCCGAGGAAGGCGTGTGGCTGCTGGAAAATGCCGCGACCACCGAACTGATGTACGTGGCCGATAAGTTGCGCTTCGCGGCGGTGCCGGAGCGGACCGTGACCTGGATCATCGATCGCAACAGCAATACGACCAACGTCTGTATCGCCAACTGCAAGTTCTGCAATTTCTACCGGCGGCCCGGCCACGAGGAATCCTACGTCACCAGCATCGAGGAGTACAAGCAAAAGATCGAGGAGACCTTCGCCTTCGGAGGAGAGCAGTTGTTGCTGCAGGGCGGGCACCACCCCGATCTGGGATTGAAATTCTACTGCGACCTGTTCAGTGAACTGAAGTCGCTGTACCCCCGATTGAAATTACACGCCCTCGGTCCGCCGGAGATCGCCCACGTAGCCAAGCTGGAGGGCATGAGCCACTACAACGTGCTCAAGGCGCTCAAGGAGGCCGGACTCGATAGCCTGCCCGGCGCCGGCGCGGAAATCCTGAGCGACCGGGTACGCCGCCTGATCTCCAAGGGGAAGTGCGGCGGGGAGGAGTGGCTCGACGTCATGCGTGCCGCCCACCAGCTCGACATCACGACTTCTGCCACGATGATGTTCGGCCACATCGAAACGAACTGGGAACGCATGGATCACCTCGTACGTATGCGACAGGTACAGAGCGAAAAGCCGGCCCACGCCAAGGGGTTCCTGGCCTTCATTCCCTGGCCGTTCCAGGACGAGGATACTATTCTGAAAAAGATCAAACGCGCCCGCAATACGGTGACCGGTGATGAGTACATCCGTATGATCGCCCTCAGCCGCATCATGTTGCCGAACGTGGTCAATATTCAGGCGAGCTGGCTGACGGTGGGTAAGCAGGTAGCGCAAATTTGTCTGCACGCCGGCGCCAACGATTTCGGGTCCATAATGATCGAGGAAAACGTAGTAAGTGCCGCCGGAGCCCGCTGGCGGTTTACGGCCGACGGAATCCAGGAAGCCATCCGGGAGGCCGGGTTCCGGCCGCAGCTCCGTACCCAGCAGTACGAGTACCGGGAACTGCCGGACAACATACGGCAACAGGAACTGGACCGGGCGGAGCTGATCGTGGACTAGTACCGTAGTTTTGGGGCATGACCGGTACCCTTTACCTCATTCCCTCCACCCTCGGGCCGGGGGCCATCGACACCATTCCAGAACGAACGCTGAGAATTACCCGGCGAATCAAACACTTCGTGGTCGAAACCGGCAAGGTCGCCCGCGCCTTCCTCAAGGAGGTCGAGCTTGACCATCGGCTGCAGGAATGCACGTATTACGAACTGAACAAGCGGACGCGCGACGACGAGTTGCCGGCCTTTCTGGAAGCGGCGCTGGGAGGACAGGATGTGGGTCTGCTGTCCGATGCCGGCGCCCCGGGCGTAGCGGACCCGGGAGCCCGCCTGATCCTGCTAGCCCATCGCTCCGGTGTACGCGTGGTGCCGCTGTCCGGACCGTCGGCCATTTTGCTGAGCCTCATGGCGGCCGGGCTGAACGGTCAGTCGTTCACTTTTCACGGCTACCTGAGTCCCAAACGCCCGCAACTGGCCAAAGACCTGCGCCGCCTGGAAGCCGACAGCCGCCGCCACCGGCAGACCCAGCTCTGGATCGAAGCCCCCTACCGCAACCAGGCCACCGTGGAAGTCGCGGTGGAAGCGCTCACGCCAACCACCCTCTTTTCCGTTGCCGTTGATCTGACCACGGAGACGGAGTGGGTACGTACGGCACCCGTCGCGGAGTGGGGCGGGGGCGCGGGAGCGGAGATTCAGAAACGGCCGGCCATGTTCCTGCTCCTCGCTACCGTGTAAAAGTCCTGTCGGAATACCGCCGATTATAGGCAGCAAAGCCATCCACCCCTAACCCGACATAACTACCCGGCCGGACACGGCGTTATCTTCATCATCCTTCGTCTTACCACGGTAAATCGTTTTCCCATGGCGTTACGCCTGACCCTGCTGTTCAGCCTGCTTTCCGTTTCCCTCTTCGCCCAATTCGCCAGCCCGATCTCCTGGAATTTCGAGCACCGTGCCCTGGGAGAGGACCGTTTCGAACTGATCGCTACGGCAAGCGCGGAAGACGGCTGGGCCATCTACAGTCAGCATACGGACGACGGTGGGCCCGTGCCGACCACCTTTTACTGGACGGAGGGCGACCACTACGAACGCATCGGGGAAGTGAAGGAGCAGGGGCACCGCAAGGAAGGAATGGACGAGTTGTTCGGCGTGAACGTGATCAAGTACCTAAGCGACCAGCCCGTAACATTTACCCAGACGGTGCGGGTCACCGATTACACCACCCCGATCACCGGCGAAGTGGAATTCATGTGCTGCGACGACGAGCAGTGCCTCCCGCCTACGACCGAGGAGTTTGCTTTCTCCGTGACTCCGCCGGCTCCCGTGGCCCCGCCCAGAGAGACGACGGCGCCGGAAAAAGAGGTAGCACCCGCCACCCCCACCGCGGAAGTAGTCGATCAACCCCAGGAGGAGGTGCTGGCGACCTACCGCGCCGCAACGCCCCCCCCGACGGAAGAAGAGCCGGTCGGCTGGACACTTACGGTGGAAACGCTGGAGGGAAGCCGCTACCGCGTGTCGATGACGGGTACCATGATCGACGACTGGACGGTGTACAGCACTACGGTGGATCCCGTGATCGGGCCCATTCCCACCGAGTTGGTGATCGAGGAGGGCGAAGGCGTAACGCCCCTCGGGGAAGTAACCGAAACGTCGGCAACCCTGAAGAAAAAGTACGATACGACCTGGGAGGCCGTGGTGAGCAAGATCGACGGCGGCAGCGTCACCTACTCCCAGGTCGTGCAACTGGAGGAGGGGGCTACCCTGAGTGGCTACCTGACCTTTCAGACCTGCAACGACGAAATGTGTCTGCCGCCCCGCGACCTGCCCTTTACCTTCGATCCGGTGGCCGGAGGAGTTACCCTGGATGGCTACGGGGCGGAGGATGTAGCGTTCGGGGGAGACATATTCGCGACCGAGGACCCCCCGGCGGACGATTTGATATTCAATACCGAGCCGGCGGGAACCTGCAGTACGGGAGAGGCCGTCACCCGGGGACGTAGCCTGTGGGGCATTTTCGGACTGGGCCTGCTGGGCGGGCTTTTTGCCCTCATCATGCCCTGTATCTTCCCGATGATCCCGTTGACGGTGAGCTTCTTCACCAAGAGCGGGGGAAGCCGGGCCGAGGGCATTCGGCGGGCGGGGCTTTACGGCTTCTTCATCTTTCTGATCTACGTGCTGCTAAGTGTTCCCTTTCACCTGGTGGCGGGCATCGATCCGTCGATCCTGAACAGCATCGCCAGCAACGTGTGGCTGAACCTGATCTTCTTCGTGGTCTTTCTCGTCTTTGCCGGTAGCTTCTTCGGCTTTTATGAGCTGGTACTGCCCCAGAGTTGGAGCAATCGGGCCAGTCAGGCCGAGGGGACCGGGGGGGTGACCGGTATCTTCTTCATGGCGCTGACGCTGGCGCTGGTGAGTTTTAGTTGCACCGGACCGATCCTGGGAAGCCTGCTGGTCGAAGCGGTCAGTGACGGCGCGTGGCCCCTCACGGCGGGTATGGCGGGCTTCGGCGTGGCGATCGGCCTGCCCTTCGCCCTGTTTGCGGCCTTCCCCGGGGTATTGAACAGTATGCCAAAATCCGGCGGCTGGCTGAATAGCGTGAAGGTCGTGCTGGGCTTCGTAGAGGTCGCGCTGGCCTTCAAATTCCTGAGCAACGCCGATCTGGTGGGCGACTGGAATCTCCTCCGTATCGAGCCCTTCCTACTGGTGTGGATGTTGTGCTCGCTCGGCATTGCGGCCTACCTTTTCGGTTGGATCAGCTTTCCCCACGACAGTGGCAAGCGGAAGGTGGGGCCGGTAGCCCTGGTCATTGCCGTTGCGGGGGTGGTGTTTACGGCCTACCTGGCGTACGGGTTTACGACGAACGAAGAAACGGGAAGCTACCGCTCCCTGAATTTGCTGAGCGGAATCGCGCCGCCGGTATGCTACAGCTACCTCAATCCCTGCGACTGCCCCCAGGGGATCACCTGCTTCAAGGACCTCGATGCCGGACTGGCCTACGCCCGGCAGGTGAATAAACCCGTAATGCTTGATTTCACCGGATATACCTGCGTGAACTGCCGGAAAATGGAGGAGAACGTGTGGAGCGAAGATCGAATCAACCGACTGCTGACCGAAGACTTCGTACTCATCAGCCTTTACGTCGACGATCGTAAGGAACTGCCCCCGGCCGAACACCGGGAAGTGGCCCGCCTGGACGGATCGGGGCGCACCCAGAAGATCGACCAGGTGGGGGAGAAGTGGCATTATTTCCAACAGCAGGTATTCCAGCACGCCACCCAGCCGTACTACGCACTGGTTTCTCCGGATGGTCAATTGCTTAATCCGCCGGTGGCCTATACACCCGACGTAGAGGACTACGAAACCTTCCTACGCTGCGGGCTGTCGACTTTCGAGCGCTTATCGCGGTGATAATAGGTGCGATGTAAGCGGGGTAAAACAGGACGGCCGGGAGATGAGTTTGTTATAACATATGTGTATTTTGAAATATTACGCTCCATTATATCCATATATATAGCGAGTAGGAATATATTTGGTGTAACACTATTGAACTACACCTTTTAATTACACCCCATTTTGAAGCTTTCTACGCAGACGGCCCCGGCCGTCCATACCCGAGGTATGCCCGTTACCGGGCAGGCCCAGAACGATTTATTTCACATAGTATTCAATATCAACCGTGGTGGAATGGCCGGCTTCGGCGCGACCCTGACCTCACTCATCCGCCACTGTAGTGCCACGGATCAGCTGATGATGCACATCATGTGTTCCCGGCTGGACGAACGGCATAAGGAACTGATCCGGACGACGCTGCACAACCTGGGCTATCGTGGGGGCGTACGCCTGATTGACTACGATGCCGATCGCGCGTTTCGTCATTTACCGGCCCTGCTGGGTGATCTGACAACCTATGGCCGGCTCCTGATACCGGACTACGTCGATGCCTCCCGGGTCCTGTACCTCGACAGCGATCTGATCGTATCCTGTGACGTCTTGACCCTGAAGGCCGTGGAACTCGGCGACCACCTTCTGGGGGCCATCACGCGATCCACCGTCGCATATTCCCTGGATCAGGACTGCCTGTTGGGTATCGGCTGCGAGGCGGATATGCCGTACTTCAATGCAGGGATCTTGCTGATTGATCTTTCGCGGTGGCGACAACTCGATATCGACGCCCGCTGGCGCGAGATCGCCTCCTCGCAGGCGGAAAAACTGACGTGTTGCGATCAGACCCTGCTTAATGCCATATGCCGGGGGAATTTTCACCGCCTACCCCCGCAATACAATACGCCCAGTCTGGCCAACCGCGGCGACGACGAACACTTCCGGGGAGGCATCCTCCATTTTCTGGGTTCCCCTAAGCCCTGGGACCCCGGCGGCAGACAACTGCACCGTGGGTACGCCGCGTGGAAGGCACACAGCGACCTCAGCTGGGAACACGAATTTCACCGCTTTGGCCTGGGCAGGCTGCGCCGGGGCTGGCAAATCCGACGTAGTCTGCTCCGCACCATCCTGCAACGGTGGCGAAACTCCGGGTAGGGGGCCAACCCAATCGGCGATAGACTGTTCTTCAGGCCATGAAGCCGGTTATTCACGCACTATTCTACGGTCTGATCGCAACGGCATGTTTGGCCTGCGGTCATGATCACGCCAACGGCGTTGACCCCGAACACGCTCCACCCTACCTGCAGCACCATCCCGTAGACGAAGAGACGGGCTATTACCTTACCGATAGCCTCGGCTACCCGGGCAATCATCCCTTCGACCCGGAAACCGGGGTAGTTTCTCCGGAGCCGGTGCGGGATTGGGCGTACGTCGATCAGGCGAACCGTTCCTTCGGCAGCGCCGACCTGCGGGGGAAGGTATACGTTGCGGACTTCTTCTTCACTTCCTGCCCGACGATCTGTCCGAAGGTGGCCAGTCAGATGCTGCGACTGGAGGAGGAGTTCAGCGACGATCCCGACTTTATGCTCGTGTCCTTCACGGTCGACCCCAAACGGGATACGCCGGAGCGCATGACGGAGTATGCTAATAAGCTGGGTATCCGGGACATGGACCGGTGGCGGTTCATCCACGGGGACAAATTCGAAATCTACGATCTCGACGAGGATTACCTGAGCGTGGCGATGGAGAACGATGCCGCGCCCGGCGGATTCGACCACAGCGGTTATCTGGTGCTCGTGGACCGCGAGGGTTTCGTGCGGGCCTACGCCAGTGGACTTGTGGAGGAGGAAGTAGACCACCTTATGGAGGATGCCCGCCTGTTGCTGAACCGGAAGGCGCGGTAATTCATCAGAGATTGCGCAGTTCGCGCCAGAGATTTTCCCGGGCCTGTGCTTCGTATTCCCGCCGTCCGAAGGCGGTATGATAAATGTGTGGCCGGTCGAGAAAGGTGGTGAGGATTTTATTGCGCCCCGTCCGGTAAACGAAGCCCGGTATCATCCAGAATTCCTTGCGAACCGCGGCGGTGTACCGATCGTAGGCATCCGGAGTACGGGCCAGTACCGCCAGATCGAGGTCGATGAGGAGAGCTTCGTCCCCGTCGTCGACCGGGGAGGGCTGGTGTGTTTTGGTGGATAAAATGAGCTGGCGGCAGCGGTCGGTGCGGCCGGCGTCGATGGCCGGATCCCGGCGGAGCATTTTAACGGCCGACTGGGCGCTGCGGGCCTCGTTATCGTTACGCGTGGGCTGATAGACGATGTCGTGATAGATTAACGCTACGCCGAAAATAAGCGGATCGGCGGGTGGCGGACCGCCGGCGGCCTCGTACCGTTTCCGGTGTAGAAGCATCTCATCGAGGTGACTCAGATTATGGTAAGGTCGACCCGCGTAGGCACGCTTGATGTTCTTCCAATCCAGGAGCGGACTGGACAACTGAGCCTGTACATCGAAAAAATAAGCTTCGATCACGGGGTACGATTTACCGGTGGTAGCGGGAAGGCGTACCTTTGCCGCCAGGGAACTAACTGAATAGACTGCCAGATGCCTGGTAGCGCACCAAAGTAAACATATGTCGGTCAAAATAGACGAAAGCTTACGTCAACGGATCCTACAATTTATCAACGAAGCGCTGGCCGAGGACGTCGGTGCCGGCGACTTCACCAGCGAGGCTACCATCCCGGTGACCAAACGCGATACGGCCCGGTTGCTCGTGAAGGACGTGGGTATTCTGGCCGGCGTGGAAGTTGCCAAGATGATCTTCAACGCGGTCGACCCCACCATGGAGTTCGAGCAGCTGATGGAAGACGGCGACCTGATGCACGTCGGCGACGAAGCCTTCCTCGTCACGTGCAACACGCGCGCTCTGCTCCAGGCCGAACGACTGGTGCTCAATACCATGCAGCGGATGAGCGGCATCGCCACCCTGGCCAACCGCTACGCCTTCGAGGTTGAAGATCTGCCGGTGAAAGTACTTGACACCCGAAAAACCACGCCCAACCTGAGGTTTCTCGAAAAGTGGGCGGTGCGCCTGGGCGGCGCCCATAATTACCGCGACGGCCTGTACGACCGGATAATGATCAAGGATAACCACGTCGACGCGGCGGGCTCCCTGACGAAGGCCATCGAGGACGTACAGACCTTTTTCCGGGAAAATGCCGTACAACTGCCCATCACGGTGGAGGTGCGTAACCTGGTCGAATTGATGGAAGTGCTGGAGGTCGGGCAAATCGACCGGATCATGCTCGATAACTTCGAAATTCCCCTGCTTCGGGAAGCCGTGGCGCACGTCGACCGGCGGTACGAAACCGAAGCCAGTGGTGGCATTACGCTGGACAGCATTCGTGCCGTCGCGGAAACGGGGGTAGATTTCATCTCCGTCGGTGCCCTCACCCACTCGGCCGTCAGCCTGGATCTGAGCCTTAAGGTAATCAAGTAAAAGACCGGCATCCGCCCATCCGAAGAAGGGGAATGCCGGTCCTACCCTTACCTGCTGCTCGTCTGTGGGTGAAGAAAACGCGCCTGGATTTGTCTAAGCGGTAGACGGACCGGGGTCAGGCATCACTACGTTGCAAAAATGTCCTCCCTCCGGTCCCCGGTTAAAGGATGAAAAAGGGAAGTATGCCGATCTGGGTTCAGAAGGGCAAGTCTTCGGCCGGAGTGACGGCGGTCCGTTCGGCCTTCTTCGCGGTCCGGCGCTTCGTGGTTTTCTTCGGTGCCGGCTCGGCTACCGCCATTTCCGCAAACTCGGGCTCGGCATCGATTTCGGTGGAATTCCGCTCCTTGGATCCGAGGAATGAAAACTCCTCCAGGATGATTTCCGCAGTCGTCCGCTGTTGATCGTGCTTGTCGGTCCACTTGTTGTAGCGGAGTGCGCCGGTCAGGGCTATTTGGGTGCCCTTCGTGAGGTAGCGCTCGAGGACGTCGACCACTTTTCCGAAGGCCTTGACCCGGTGCCATTCGGTGCGGTCGATCTTCTCCCCCTCGCGGTTGCGGTAGGTGTCGTTGGTGGCCAGGCTGAACTCGATTACCCGACTGCCGCTGGGAAGCGTCTTGCAGATGGGAAGCTGACCGACGTTGCCGATGAGGGTTACACTATTACGTACATTCATGATAAAAAGGATTGGTAATGGCTCGTGCCCCTTGTCGCATTAATATCGGACACGAGCATTGGTGAAGTAATTGCCGCCGCCTGATCGCTCGGTGAAGCAGTACACATTGCTTTCAATCGGTGACGATGCAAAGGTGAGGGCGGCCCAATCCAATAGTCGTCATTTAGACGTATGCTTGCGTATATAAACGAATGTAAACGTTTACTAACGATGAATATGTAGCATATATCGCTATTAATCAGTTACTTATGTGGATTTTGGTGGGATGGGAGCTGTCGCACTTTTTTTACTTTATTTTATGGCGACCAGGGCAGGAAGCACGGTGTGCGGCGTTCACCCAAACAAATTCACGGTGCCTCACGGTTTGGATTACATGACTGACTTCCCTATTCACTCCGTACTGGCTCGCTGCGCCGCGGCCGTCGCCGCAAAACCGCCCGCCGCGATGTTCGGTTTACGCGACGAAGGGTACGATACTCTGTACGAACAACTGATCAGCAGCATCATCAGCGTACGGACGTACGACGAGACGAGCACGGAAGTCAGTCGCAGATTATTCGCGCTGGCACGTACGCCCGAGGAAATGATCCGACTAGATCGCGAGACGCTCATCGATGCCATCAGTAAAGCAACCTTTCCGGGCGACAAGGCGGACAACATACTGGCGCTCAGCCACCGCATCGTGGCGGATTACGGAGGTGAGACGCCGGCGGATTTCGACCAGCTCACCGCCTTCCGGGGCGTGGGGCCGAAAGTGGCGAGCCTGGCTCTGGGTGTCGCGCTAAATCATCCCATCATCGCCGTCGATATTCACGTGCACCGCATTACGAATCGCTGGGGCTACGTAGCCACGAAAACGCCCGACCAGACCCGCAATGCCCTCACAAATAAACTCCCGCGCGACCTCTGGATCGAGATCAACCGCGTCCTGGTCCCCTTCGGAAAACACGTCTGCACCGGTACGCGCCCTAAGTGTCACAGCTGCCCGGTGGTTGATGACTGTGCGAGGGTGGGGGTAAAGTGGTAGCGTGGTACGAATAGTAATGTGGTATCAATTACAAATACCACACTACTATCGTACTACACGACTATCATACCATACTACTATCGTACCACACTACTATCGTACCATACTACTATCGTACCACATTACCATTTCACTTAACCACCACCTCCACCAAATATTCCTCCCCAAACTCTTCATTCAGCCGAGTGCGGATGCCTTCCCTGACCATGGTCAGTTGATTGCGGAGCGGCGCGTTGTTGACGTAGACGTACAGTTTACGGTTACGGACCAGAAAGTCGCGGGTATGCTGGGCAACGTGCTTGCCGAAGAATTTTTCCCACACCATCTTAGTGCGGGCCTTGAAGTAGCCGGCTTCGTTGTGACTGTTGCGGAGGAGACGCATGAACGCGACCTTCAACTCCTGGGGTTCGGGCTTTTTCGGCGGCGTTTTGTACATGGCGATTATTCTTCCTCTAAGAACCGTTTCCACTCGGCTTCGTTGCGTGCTACGCCGTCGACGACGAGAAATCGCTCCCAGTCGACGTTCGGATTATGACTGATGAGGGAGGTGATGCGCTCCGGATCGGTGTCCGTAATGAAAAGTTGACCGAAGGCCGAGCTCATGACAAGATCGAGGAGTTGCTTTACCCTCTCCCGGTCGAGTTTATCGAAGATATCGTCGAGCAGGAGGATGGGCGTGCGGTTGGTACTGGCTTCCAGCAAGCGATACTGGGCGAGCTTCAGGGAGAGTACGAACGATTTGAGTTGGCCCTGACTGGCGACGCGTCTTAGCGGGTGCTCGTTCTGGGTAAATACGAGTTCGTCCCGGTGAACGCCACCGGAGGTCCGTTGCAGGATGCGGTCCTTTTCCGCGCGTTCGCTCAGGAGAGACTCCCAGTCGGTGCCCGTGAGATGCGATTTGTACTCCAACCCCACTTCCTCCCGTTGGCCACTGATGGCGGCGTACGCCTGGGTAAGCAAGTCCGTAAAGGGGTCTACGAACGCCTGGCGTTTTTGGTGTATGTATTCGGCCGGGGCCTTCATCTGGGCGTCGTACACGCTGAGTAGCCCCGTGTGATCGTGGTGTCCTTCGAGTTCCTTCAGGCGGGCGTTGCGATTGTCCAGCAGCCGGTTGTAGGCAATGAGGTGATTGAGGTACTGCGGATCGGTCTGGCTGAGGCTGTTGTCGAGTAGTTTGCGGCGGGTGGCACTTCCCTCCAGGACCAGATTGATGTCGTCGGGGGTCACGATTACCACCGGGTAGCGGCCTACGTGCTCGCTGATACGGTCGTAGGCGGTACCGTTGCGCTCGATCACCTTGCGCTGGCGCTTGCGGAGCTTGACTACGATGCGGTCCTCGCGTTCGTCATCGAGGGTGAAGGTTCCGTCGATCCGGGCCACTCGATCCCCGTGACGAATGTTGTACTGGTCCACGCTGTTTCCGTAGCCCTTACTCATGCAGAGGTAGTAGATCGCCTCCAGCAGATTCGTCTTACCCGCCCCGTTGAAACCCACGAAGCAGTTCAGCCGCGGCGAAAAGCTCAGGCGCTGCTGAGCGTAATTCTTGAACTGGGTGAGCCGAAGGTGAGAAAGGTACAAGGAGAAGGACGATTTACAGTATGCGATGTACAATGTACCATTTTGCTCCACACGGTTCAGACGCAACACTTGGGCGGGGCCGCGGGTGCAAGGGCGGACACGGAAAAGCAAGCTAGGAGTAAATTCTATACGTCAAATGGCCGATTTCAAATTTTGCTCCGCACGGCACAGACGCAACACTTGGGCGGGGCCGCGGGTGCAGAGACATATACTGAAATAGCAAGCCACTAATCCACGAAGAAATTTAGCTGAGGCACGGCCGATCCGGGTAAAGAATATCAGCAGCAAGCAAAGGCGGAAATTTTAGACAGTCAATTTTAAATTTTACACCGCTACGTCATGCTCCCGCAAAGCGGCATTCAGACTGGTTTTCTTATCCGTACTTTCCTTCCGCTTCCCGATGATCAGCGCGCAGCTCACCTGATAGTCGCCGGCGGGAAACGACTTCGTATAACTTCCGGGAATGACTACGGAACGCTCGGGCACCACGCCCCGGTGAGTGACGGGTTCCGGACCGGTAACGTCGATGATGCGGGTGCTTTGGGTCAGCACGACGTTTGCGCCCAGTACGGCTTCCTTCCGTACCCGAACGCCCTCCACGACAATCGACCGCGAGCCGATGAAGCAGTCGTCCTCGATAATGGTGGGAGTAGCCTGTAGGGGTTCGAGGACACCCCCGATGCCTACCCCGCCGCTGAGGTGGACGTTGCGTCCGATCTGTCCGCAGCTGCCGACCGTGGCCCAGGTATCGACCATGGTGCCGCTGCCCACCCAGGCGCCGATGTTGACGTAGCTGGGCATCATGATGACGCCGCTTTCGAGGTAGGCTCCGTAGCGGGCTACGGCGTGGGGTACGACGCGCACCCCCTGGCTCGCGTAATCGCGCTTGAGTTCCATTTTGTCGTGAAACTCAAAGGGGCCTACCTCCACCGTTTCCATGTTCCGGATCGGAAAGTAGAGCACGACTGCCTTCTTCACCCAGTCATTGACGACCCAGTCACCGTCCTGACCCGGTTCGGCTACGCGCAGGCGGCCCTTGTCGAGTTCCTCGATGACGGCATTGATGGCTTCCCGGGTAGCGGTTTCCTGGAGGAGCGCGCGGTTGTCCCAGGCGGATTCTATGGTTTGACGAAGGTCTTGCATCTTGGTATAGCTGGTAAGCGGGCAAAGATGCGGAAAGTCCGGACAATGGGCTGGAATCAGCGCGGAGCCTTATATTCAGGGTACACTCTATCCGAACCCAGACTATGGCGACCGCCTACCGTATGTTACTCGTCGGCCTTCTGGCAAGCGTCCTGCCGCTATGCTTGCCCGCCCAGGAGACGACCGAACCGGTTCCGGCGCCGAATACGCGGGAGGAAATGCTGGTGCGGGGACTGGCGTATCTGGAAGCTGGTGAGCACGCACCGGCCCGGGAACTACTGATCTGCGTGGCCTTCGGCGAGGCGGATACGATATGGGAGGACAGTCTTTCCGGCCTGGCGCTGCATAAGCTCGGCGTGGTGGCCTTCAACGAGGCGAACGACTCGCTCGCCGCACACTGGTTCCGGGAGGCCATTACCGTGCGCGACCGTTACTACAAGGGCCCCCACAACGATCGTGCACACTCCCGCGGCGGACTAGCCGACCCCCTGCTATACCTGGGAAAGCTCGACGAAGCACTGGATGTCATCCGTGAAGCCGTAGCCATTTACGGAGCGGTCGACCGGGTTGATAGCCTGAACTGGCTCCGCAGCTTGAATACCCTGAGCAGCGTGGCCGTGGAATCCCGTAACTACCAACTCGGTCTGAGTGCCAGTTACCGTGCCCTCACCTTACTGGACGAAATGCCGCACCTCGCCCCCGGCGATGCTTTCTATACCTGCTACAACGCTTCCATCGTACAGCTACGGCTCGACAAGTTGCCGCAAGCCGCCGCCAATGCGCAACGCGCCCTGACGTACGTTGCCCGTACCGGGAGTAACCTGGCCGTCAACACCGCCAGTGCATACAATCAATTGGCCGTTGTGCAACGGGAACTCGGAAAGGAAGAAGAAAGCTACACTAATCTTTTGCGGGGGATGGAAACCCTGCTGGTCGGTGACCCCGATTCCCACGTACTCGGTTACCTCTACCTCAATCTCGCCGAGTACTACGGCGGCCGGGGAGATGCGAAACAGGGGAACCTCTACGATACCCGGGCTAAGGAAGTGTTTGCGCAATACGGTATGCTCAGAGAGTACGCGATCGTGGATAAATTTCCCCGCGCGCTCCACGCCATGGGACGCTCTGACCGCGCGCTCACCCTGGTCAACGAAAAACTGAAATACCTGGGCGATATGCCCGGCGACTCGATTACGCAGTGGGCCGCCGCCCACCCGGGTGATGTCGTTCCCATGATCGATCTACTGTCCGCACGCGCGGAGATCCTTGCCGATCTCGGAGAACGGAGTGACGCGATTCGGGACTATGCGACGGCCCTCTCCCTGCAGGATCAACTTAGGGCTCAAGTCAATGACTTTGAAAGCCGGAGCTACCTGAGCAAAAACCTGCGGCCGTTCTTCGACCGCGCCGTGGCACTGCACTTCGACAGTTACCGAGAGACGGGAGACACCATGCACTTGTGGGAGGCATTCGCCCTGAGTGAACGGGCGCGGGCCTACAGTCTGCTCGCCAATCTGCGCGCCCACGCGGACCCCAGTGAGGAGGAACGGCGGCTCAGTCAGCACGTTGCCGAACTGGAACGGGCGTCTACGGACAACCGACCGCAACAGCGGATCGCGCTTGCCCAGGCCCGCATAAAGCTGGACCGGCTACGGGACAACCGACAGTCTTCGGAATTGTACCGATTCGCCCTTGACCGGAAGGCCCTGACCGACCACATCCGAAACAACGACTGCACGTTGCTGGAATACTACCTGGGGTCCTCCATTAACTTACTGTTCGTGCTCACGCCGTCCGGGCAGCTTTCCGTCCATCCCATCGCGGATGGCGACGCGCTGAACGATCGCATCGCCCGGTGGCGACAAAGTATCGAGGAGGGGGAGTACCGCCGGAAGAGTCTGCGGCCACCCCCCACTCAGTTGGAACTGGATCGGCAATTTTTGGTGCAGGGGCTGGAGCTTACCAACCAGTTGATTCCGCTTTCCGTCAGACAATCATTGCACCTGCGGCCCCGCCTGTGCATCGTGCCGGACGGGGGATTGAACTACCTGCCTTTCGCGGCCCTGCCGTTGCGGGCGCAACCGCTTCCCCTCGACTATCACGTCGTGGATTATCTGCAGAGGATTACCGAGGTGCACTACGCGTACAGTGCCGGATTCATGCTACAGGTGGGAAAGCGTTCTCCCGCAACATATCAGGAGGATTTGCTCGCTTTCGCGCCGACGTTCCGGGCAGAGACGGGCCTGCAACCACTGGCGAATAATGCACACGAGGTGAGCCAGATTGCCGGACTGCTGCCCGCGGCGACTATCTTTTACGGCCGGGAAGCGAATCGTAGCAATTTTATGACGTCGCTGGGTCGTGCCCGAATACTGCACTTGTCGAGCCACGGCAGTGTCCACCCGGGAAATTCCAATCTGAGTTTCGTGGCCTTCAGCCAGCTGGGGGATAGCCTCGACCGCTCCGAAATGCTCTACTTTAACGACCTGCGCAACCTGCCGCTGAACAACGAACTGACGGTGCTGTCGGCCTGTGAAACCTCGCTCGGGGAACTGGCGGCCGGGGAGACGACCATGAGTTTTGCCAGTGCCCTGGCCAGCGCCGGGTCGCGTAGTACCCTGACGACGCTCTGGGAAGTTGACGACCGGGCGACGAAGGGGCTGATCGTGGATTTTTACCGTCGCTTAGTAGCGGGAGAGGGACGGGCAACGGCCCTGAACCGTGCGCAGTCGGATCACCGCTCGTCGCGCGACTACGCCCACCCCTACTACTGGTCCGGGGTGGTACTATACGGCGCTCCGGGACCGATCGAGCTGAACGACCGTGGGCTCGGGCAGTGGGCCTTCGGGGGGTGGGGCTGGCTCGTAGCGGGTATAGTCCCTATCGTCGGTCTGCTGCTTTACTACGTGTTGAAGTATCGCTACTCCGGGCGTCGCGAGAGTCCGGAGAGTTTGGCCGACAGTCGTTTCCAGTGACCGGGGAAGAAAAAGGCGCGCAGCAGTTTGACGGGGCGTTGGTGCTCGGAACGGACGGTGATGGAGCGATCGTCCTGCTCCACTCCGGTGATACCGAAGAGAGGCACCTCGACCGGAGAGCGGAACCCCGTTTTGGCCCGGAAGGTGAGATTGTCGAGCCTGACCCGAAACAGGTTGCGGACCGCGAAGGAGAGAAATACCGGTAAAAGCAACAGGGTGGAAGGCCCGAGGTCTTCCCCGGCGATCGCGGCGTACACGAGGTAAGCCGGTATGCCGATAATGCTGAAGAGCAGGATGAAGAGGGAGGCGTTGCGCATGGGGAAAAGGACCCCGGCGCGGTAATCCCGAAAAAGCAACCATAGTTCCGTGACCAGGCTGGCGGTAACGAGACCGGCCACCAGCCAGGCCACGGAGAAGGCCCATTCCGGCATACGACCGGGTAGGAAGCGATAGGCGGCGATGACGAACAATACCAGCAGGATACTGCCTACGTTGGCGATCAGTTGGTACGGCGGTGTTTTCATACCTCGCAGATGCGCAGTCCCTCCTCCAGGGACTTGATCTTATCGTCGTAAGTGGGAAGGAATTCCTGGGCAACGTAGCCCGTAAAGCCCGTCTCGTGGATCGCGCGGATGATGGCCGGGTAATTGAGTTCCTGGCTGTCGTTGATCTCGTGGCGGCCCGGTACGCCCCCCGTGTGGTAATGACCGATGTAGGGGTGATACTTATTGATGGTCGCGATGATGTCGCCCTCCATGATCTGCATGTGGTAAATATCGTAGAGGAGCTTAAAGCGGTCGGATCCGATCATTTCGGCCAGGGCGGCTCCCCACTGGGTGCGGTCACACATGTAATCGGGGTGGTTGACCTTACTGTTGAGCAACTCCATCTGGAGGGTTACGCCGGCTTCCTCGGCGAGTTTGACCATGGGCTTGAGGCCTACGGCGCAATTGATCATGCCGTCGTAGTCACTCATCCCCCGGCGGTTGCCGCTCATGACGATGACGCTGGGAATACCGTGGTCGGCGGCATCGCGAATAGCCTGGGTATAGTTGGCCCGTAGTTTTTCGTGGTTGGCCGGATTGTTCCAACCCTGATCGATGCTGAAATCGGATATCGTGCCCATGGCGCAGGTCATGCCGTACTTCTTCAGGGTGGGCCACTGGTCGACGGTCGTGAGCTCGATGCTCTTCAGGCCGACGTCGCCGCCCCGCTCGCAGAGTTCCTCGAGGGTCATACCGTTGTAGCACCAAAAGCAGGCACTGTGGTTGGTCGTAGCGGTGCCGGAGGTAGCGGTACGGGTTGCGGCATCGGTGGCGGCAATGGCCCGTCCCATGGCAAGAGTACCCAGACCGAGGGCGGTATTTTTAAGGACTTTACGGCGATTCATCGTTGGTGGATTGCATGATAGTGAACCGACAAGATAAGGCAATATTCTACGGTGGGCGAAGCAGGGGGGAAGCGAAAATGCCGATAAATGCGGGCGGGGAAGGGAAAAGAGGACTAGTTTAGTAACGGGTGCCCGGCTTGCCGGATCAAGCGGCGTGGCCCCGAATATCCACCGTAAAAGTGGCTTCACCCCCCATCAATTGTTCTCAGCTATGAAACCACCCAAACATTCTCTTCGCTGGCTTGGCGCCGGTCTGCTTGCCGCCGGGCTGTGGCTAACCCGCCGGCGGTCCAAGGAAAGCCCCCGGCAATCGGCACGATTACGCCCCAGTGATCCCGATAAGCCCACGCCCGACCTCCTGCGTTTCGATCGGCTGGGGGAAGCCGTTCATTACCGGGACCCCGAGCTGCCGAAGCTGGATGATGACTGTAGCTCGGAGGGTAACTACCGCATGGCGCGACTGTCCGGCTTTACGGCCGATAGTTTCACGCTCCACGTATACAACGGCTCGCCCGCCGTGCTACAGCTGCGGGTGTACGGCCGTGCGGGGGAAAAGATCAAACCACTGACGGAGTGTATCGGCATTGGTGGGGTCGTAAAGAAAGTCGCGGTGAGCCCCGGGCGGGAAAGCTTCGCGGAGTACATCGTACGCTTCAGTCTGGCGGATAACCCGGAGGGAAAATTCGATCCCGCGGACTTCGTCGCCCTGGCCGTTTACGAGCGGGAGCCGCCCCCGCAGCCCGGCATTCGGTACCGGAAGCTGGCCGGGGGAGGTGCGGACGACCCCGGGGCGGAGCTCTCCTTCAGTCATGACCGCAAATCCTTCCAACGCATTGTACTCAGCAGTTGCGAAGCGGACGGAGATTACCTGCGCAAGTGGGCGAGCAAGACGGGACTGGGCGAAGCGGAGGCCTACTTCGGCCCCCTGGGCAGCGTGGTGGTGCTCGGCGTGCCTCCGGGACTCGATCCCGACACGACCGGAGGGGCTACGGCGCGCATCCGGCCGGAGAAGAACACCGTAGATGCCACGGCCGAACCCGACTACATCGTTAATGCGCGAAACGCGAATGCGCCCACCGAGCGGAACGGAAAGGTGAGGAAAAATACCCGGGACCCGCTGGGGGGAGAGGATGACGACTTCCGTCCGCAGACCAAATTTGACGACGGGGAGCCACCGATCGTCGTGGCGGTGATTGACGGCGGAGTGGATTACTCCACCCACAATCAGGGTCACTGGCAGCCGAGTCGCTACGATCAACCGTTGGAATCGGAATTCGTCAAGACGGGCGGCCTGGGTTACGACTTCATTCATAAGGACTCCGATCCGCAAGATGAGGCCCCCCACGGGACCTACGTCGCGGGAGCGATCATCGGTGGTTACCGGGCGGCCGCGCCCCTCAAGCTGGTACACTTCAAAATCTTCGGGACGGAAGCTATCTCTTCCTATTTCGGCGCGTTGGTAGCTATCTACGAGGCGGCTACCGTAAAGAGCACTATCATCAATATGAGCTGGGGGATGTACGCTCCGAAGGCGCCACCGGCCCTTCAGTGCGCGCTGGAAGCGGCCGTGAAGCAGGGGTGTTACCTGGTTACTTCCGCCGGAAACGACCAGACGAATATCGACCAGACGCCCCAGTGGCCCGCTGCTTTCGCTCCCCGCTACCCGAAACATATGATCACGACGGCCTCGTTTCACCACCTGGGCAAACCGGACCGGAGCACGGTGCAGCTGCGGGACTTCTCGAACTTCGGTGCCCGCCACGTCACGGTTGCCGCCTACCAAACCACCCGGGTTCCGGAGTTCAATTCTCCGGACACCACTTTTCCGCTCGGTACCTCCATTTCCGCACCCATCGTGACGGCCACCCTGGCCCAGTTTCTGGCGGAAAACCCGGGAGCTACCCTGGCGGACTTTACCCAACTATACGAGCGGGCACCCGCCCTGGCCTCGGCGGTGACCGGGGGGGCGTACCTACCCGTGGAGCGGAGTGGGGTGGTGGGATAGCGGGCGGCTATATGTTGCGCCGGTTAAGCTCTCCCACCGCGTGGTCTACGGCGCGGGCGGTCAGGGCCATGTAGGTTAGGCTGGGGTTGACGCATGCCGCGCTAACCATGGCCGCTCCGTCGGTGACGTAGAGGTTTTTGCAGTTCCAGACCTGGTTGTGGCGGTTCAGAACGCTGGTCCGGGGATCGTTCCCCATACGGGCGGCCCCCATCTCGTGGATCGAGAAGCCCGGGTGTGCTTCCTGACGGAAAGTCTGAATGTTGCGTGCACCCGCGGCTTCCAGCATTTCCGCGGCGCAGTTGGCCATGTCGTCGCGCATACTCGCTTCGTTTTCGCCGAAGGCAACGTCCATGGTAAGGGTGGGCAGGCCGTCCTTGTCGAGCAGGTCTTCGTTGAGCGTTACCCGGTTGTCGGGGTTCGACAGGCATTCGCCGAAGCCGGTCATGCCGACGCTCCAGCCGCCCGGTTCGAGGAGTCGTTGTTTGAGGTCGGCTCCGAGGGCCAGGTCGGCTTCCCGGACGAGGCTCCACCAGCCGTCGCGGCTTGCACCTCCCTGATAACCGAATCCGCGCAGGTAGTCCTTTTCGGTATCGGAGGTGCCGAGGTTGACGAAGCGGGGAATGTAAAAGCCGTTGGGTTTACGGCCCTTATCGATCTGATCGCGGTGACCCTCGAAGGAGCCCGACGCACCGATGCGGTGGTGATGATCCATGATGTTGCGCCCCACCTGATCGTTGTCGTTGCCTAGTCCGTTGGGTTGCGCGTCCGACTTACTGGCGAGCAGAATAGCGGCGGTGTTGAGGGTAGAGGCGTTGAGGAAGACCACGCCCCGGCTGAAGTACTCGATTTCCTCACCGGTGTCCGTATGCTTGACCCGCACGCCGGAGGCCCTGCCGGCGTCGGCATCGTAGATCACCTCGCGCACGGCGGCGTGGTTCAGCAGGGTCATATTGCCGGTAGCACGGGCTACGGGAATGGTGCTCGAGTTGCTGGCGAAATATCCGCCGTAGGGGCAGCCGCGGATGCAACGGTTGCGGTAGACGCAGTTGCCGCGGGTGCCCAGGTGCACGTCCGGGTCGTAAGCAGTCAGGTGAGCCGCCCGCCCCGGGGTGACGCGTCGGTCGGGAAAGCGTTCCCGTACCCGATCCTGGAACTGGGTTTCGATGCAGTTGAAGGGCATTTCGGGCAGAAAGGGGCCATCGGGCAGCTGGGCGAGGTTCTCCGGGCGGCCGCTCACTCCGACGAAGGTGCTGGCCTTATCGTACCAGGGCTTGAGTTCGGCGTAGCGAATGGGCCAGTCGATGGCGATTCCCTCGCGGGCGTTGGCACTAAAGTCGAGATCGCTGAGTCGGTAACACTGCCGGCCCCACATGAGGCTACGCCCACCGGTCTGGTAGCCGCGGATCCAGTCGAAGCGGCGCTTTTCGGTGTAGGGATACTCGTCGTCCTTGACGAAAAAGTCCTTACTGCTCTGCCGCAGCACGTAGTCCTTGCGCCGCAGCTTTTCGTAGTGGGCCTCCTTTTCGGCGGCGGGCACCTGATCGCGGTAGGGTAGATCCCAGGGGTCGAGGTTCGCGGTGGGGTAGTCGCCGTGTTCGACCGGGCGGCCGCGTTCGAGTACGAGAGTCTTCAGTCCGGCCCGGCATAATTCCATAGCGGCCCAGCCCCCGCTGATGCCGGTGCCGACGACGATAGCGTCGTAGGTGTTGTTTTCTTTTCCTTTCACGAAATGCAAGTTATGACCTTTGCCCCCGGTCGGCCCCCGTTAACTATCTTTGCGACCAATATATTAACCGGCCGATAAATTATGAGTGAACAACGTGCAATTCTGCTATTAGCCGACGGGACCACCTACCACGGAAAGGCAGCGGGAAAGATCGGTACCACCATCGGGGAAATCTGTTTCAATACCGGAATGACGGGGTACCAGGAGATCTTCACCGACCCCAGTTATTACGGTCAGATCCTGGTGGCCACCAACGCCCACATCGGAAACTACGGAATCAGCGACACCGAGATCGAGTCGGATACCGTGAAGATCGCCGGCCTCATCTGCAAGAACTTTACCATTCCGTACAGCCGGCAGCAGGCCCAGTCGTCGATCCAGGACTACTTCGAACGGGAAGGGGTAGTCGGCATCAGCGACGTCGATACCCGGGCCATCGTGCGCCACATTCGGGATAAGGGAGCGATGAACGCCATCATCTCCAGCGACAATTTCGATCTCGACGATCTGCGCCGGCAACTCGACGCCGCGCCGAATATGGAAGGCTTGGAGCTCAGTAGCCACGTCACCACGAAGGAAGCCTACACCCTGGGCGACCCCAACGCTCCGATCAAGGTGGCCGTGCTGGATCTGGGAACCAAGAAGAACATCCTGCGGAATTTTCTGAGCCGTGATTGTTTCGTGAAGGTCTTCCCGGCCCGTACGTCGATCGAGGAAATCCGCGAATTCGGCGCCGATGGCCTGTTCATCAGTAACGGGCCCGGCGATCCGGGAGCCATGGATTACGCTGTGGACACCGCCCAGGCCATGCTGGCCGAGGATAAACCCATGTTCGGCATTTGTCTGGGACATCAGATCCTGGCCCGCGCCGTCGGTATCCCCACTTACAAGATGCACAACGGACACCGCGGTATCAATCATCCGGTCTTTAACCTGATTACGGGCAAGAGCGAAATCACCAGCCAGAACCACGGTTTCGGCGTGAGTCCGGAGGCCATCGAGCAGAATCTCGATATCGTGGAGGTGACCCACCGCAACCTGAACGACGACACCATCGAAGGCATCCGCGTCCGCGGAAAATCCGCCTTCAGCGTGCAGTACCATCCGGAGGCCAGCCCCGGCCCCCACGACGCGGCCTACCTGTTCGATCAGTTCGTGGACCTGATCAAGGAACGGCAGCAGGAAAGCGCCGGGTAGGTTACCAGACCCCGCCGGCTCTTCGCCGGTCCGCCCCCGCTCCCGCGTTCCCGCCCAGTACCTCCTTTAGTAAAGTCGCAATATCTTGCGCGCCATTAACATCCGACTATGAGTAGTATCCTTGACATCCGTGCCCGCCAGATTCTGGACAGCCGCGGCAACCCAACCGTAGAAGTAGAAGTAGTTACCGCCGAGGGGATCGTCGGTCGCGCCGCCGTACCCAGTGGAGCCAGTACCGGAAAGTACGAGGCCGTAGAACTGCGGGATGACGACAAGAACGTATACCTGGGAAAGGGCGTCCAGAAGGCCATTGCCAACGTCGAAGAAAAGATTGCCGAGGAGCTCCTGGGAGTTGACGTCACCGACCAACGTTACATCGATGAGTCGATGATCGATCTGGACGGTACGCCCAACAAGAGTAAACTGGGCGCCAACGCGATCCTGGGCGTAAGTCTGGCCGCCGCCAAGGCCGCCGCCCTGGAACTGAACCAGCCGCTGTACCGCTACATCGGCGGGGTGAACGCCCACACCATGCCGGTGCCGATGATGAACATCCTCAACGGCGGCAGCCACGCGGACAACAGCATCGACTTCCAGGAATTCATGATCATGCCCCTCGGCGCCGATACCTTCAGCGAATCCCTGCGGATGGGCGTGGAAACCTTCCACCACCTGAAAAAAGTACTTCAGAGCAAGGGGTACAGCACCAATGTCGGTGACGAGGGTGGGTTCGCCCCGAACATCAAGAGCAACGAGGAGGCTATCGAAATCGTGCTGCGTGCCATCGAATCAGCCGGCTACAAGCCCGGCGACGACATCATGATCGCCATGGACGCCGCGGCTTCCGAATTTTACGACAGCAAGGAAGGGGTGTACCACTTCCACAAGTCCGACGGCCGCAAGATCGAAAGCGCCGCCATGGTCGATTACTGGAAGGGATGGGTGGATAAGTACCCCATTTTCAGCATCGAGGACGGGCTGGACGAGGACGACTGGTCCGCCTGGGCCGCCCTGAACGCCAGCATCGGCGACCGGTGCCAGCTCGTCGGAGACGACCTTTTCGTGACCAATACCGAGCGGCTGAGCCGCGGAATCAAGGAGAAGAGTGCCAACAGTATTCTTATCAAGGTCAACCAGATCGGCTCGCTCACCGAGACCATCAACGCCGTCAGCATGGCCCAGCTCGCCGGTTACACGAGCGTGATGAGCCACCGGAGCGGGGAAACGGAGGATACGACCATCGCCGACCTGGCCGTAGCTCTGAATACCGGGCAGATCAAGACCGGTTCCGCTAGCCGGTCCGACCGGATCGCCAAGTATAACCAGCTGCTCCGTATCGAGGAGGAACTGGCGGAGACGGCATACTTTCCGGGGCGGCAGTTGGTTAAGTAGTAGACTACTATACTTAACCCTATCTTCACCACCATGGCCACCCGCAAAAGAACCAACCCCGTTACCGAGTTGTGGATGAAAGTGCCCGCTTATCTGCGGAACCGCTACTTCGTCACCCTCGTGTGCTTCACCGTGTTGATGCTCTTTTTCGACCGACACGACGTGGGTACCCAGTTTCGGCTAAATTCCACCGTGAACAGGCTGGAGGCGGATCTGAAGCGGTACGACAAGCTGACGGCGGAAGCGGAGGCCGAAAAGCTGGATATGGAGCAGAATCGCGAGCGCTTCGCCCGTGAGAACTACTACATGCAGCAGGACGATGAGGACGTATTCATCATTGTAGATAAATAAGGTGCTTCCGGTAACCGGCGGGGCCTAAACCCACAATAAATAAGATGGCAGTTTTAGTCACTAAAGATTCTAACGTAATTGTACAGGGCATCACCGGTAAGGAAGGTAGCTTCCACGCCGAGCAGATGATCGAATACGGCACCAACGTCGTTGGCGGCGTTACGCCCGGAAAGGGAGGACAGACCCACCTTGACCGGCCCGTATTTAATACCGTCGCCGACGCCGTCCGGGAAGCCGGAGCGGACGTGTCGGTCATTTTCGTCCCGCCCCCCTTCGCGGCGGACGCCATCATGGAGGCGGCCGCGGCCGGCATCAAGGTGATCATCTGCATCACGGAGGGCATCCCCGTACAGGATATGGTGAAGGTACGCTCCTACATCAACGACTACGAAACCCGCCTGATCGGGCCCAACTGCCCCGGCGTGATCACTCCCGGACAGGCCAAGTGCGGCATCATGCCCGGCTTCATTCACACCCCCGGTAAGATCGGTATCGTGAGTCGCTCCGGTACCCTGACCTACGAAGCCGTGGATCAGGTAACCAAGGCCGGCATGGGCCAGAGCACCTGCATCGGTATCGGCGGTGACCCCATCATCGGCACCACGACCAAGGACGCCGTCGAACTGCTGATGAACGACCCCGACACCGAGGGCATCATCATGATCGGTGAGATCGGCGGCACGATGGAGGCCGACGCCGCCCGCTACATCAAGGAACACGGAACCAAACCGGTAGTTGGATTCATCGCCGGGCAAACCGCTCCCAAGGGACGTACCATGGGCCACGCCGGCGCCATCGTCGGCGGCCACGAAGACACCGCCGAGGCCAAGATGAAGATCATGGAGGAGTGCGGCATTCACGTGGTCAAGAGCCCCGCGGACATCGGCAGCACGATGGTCAAGGCTCTCCGCTAGTACGATGCGGTTTCCAACCGCGCTGTACAATGCGGGTTCCGACCGCGCTGTACAATGCGGTTTCTGACCGCGCTGTACGATGCGGTCTCTGACCGCGCCAGTATAATGCGGTTTCCGACCGCGACAAAAAAAGGGCGCCGAGATCATCTCGGCGCCCTTCGCATGTACGGTAAGTCCGGTTCTAGTACCAGTCCTTCCCTCCCAGCTCGGCGTACACCCGTTCAATCCCCTCCCGGAGTTCGATCGAGTGCTTCCAGCCCATGGCGTGCAGCTTATCGACGTTCATCAGCTTCCGCGGCGTACCGTCGGGCTTGGAGCGGTCGTGGGTAATCTCCCCCTGGTACCCGACCACCTCCCTGATGGTCTGGGCCAGCTCGAGAATACTCAGGTCCTCCCCGGTGCCGACGTTTACGAAGCCGTAGTCACTGAAGTGGTGCATGAGATAAACGCAGGCGGCGGCCAGGTCATCGGCGTGGAGGAACTCCCGTTTCGGGGAGCCGGTTCCCCACATCACCACCTCCGGGCGGTTCTCCCGCTTGGCTTCGTGGAATTTCCGGATCAGGGCGGGCAGCACGTGGCTGGTTTCCAGGTCGTAGTTGTCGTTCGGTCCGTACAGGTTCGTCGGCATCACGGAGATGAAATCGCAACCGTACTGTGCCCGGTAGGCATCGCATAGTTTGATCCCCGTGATCTTAGCGATCGCGTAAGGTTCGTTGGTAGGTTCGAGCGGGCCGGTGAGCAGAGCGTCTTCCGTGAGGGGTTGGGGGGCCAGTTTCGGGTAGATGCAGGAGGAGCCGAGAAACTGCAGCTTCTTCACTCCGTGCACCCGGGCGGCCTCGATCACGTTGGCCTCGATCATGAGGTTGTCGTAGAGGAACTGCCCGCGGTAGACGTTATTCGCCAGGATCCCCCCCACCTTCGCGGCGGCCAGGAACACGTAGTCCGGCTGTTCGGCGGCGAAAAATTCGTTCACCGCGCGTTGGTCGCGCAGGTCGAGTTCGCTGCTCGTGCGGGTAATCAGGTTATCGTAGCCATCGGCGCGCAGTTTGCGGGCAATGGCCGAGCCCACCATACCGCGGTGGCCCGCGACGTAGATTTTATCGGTTGGGGTCATGTAATTTTGCTTTAACGGCTAGCTGACCACGGGTTGGCGACCGATGCTGTCGTAGTGGAAGCCGGCCTCCTGCATCCGCTCCAGGTCGTAGAGGTTACGGCCGTCGAAGATGATGGGAGCGTTCAGTAGGCTCTTCATCTTTTCGAAGTCGGGCGTGCGGAACACGCTCCACTCCGTCACGATGGCCAGAGCGTCGGCGCCCTCGAGGGCTTCGTACTGGTCTTCGCAGAAGGTCACCTTGTCCCCGTACAGCTTGCGCACGTGCTCGGTGGCTTCCGGATCGAATGCTCGCACCTGCGCGCCCGCCTCCAGGAGCCGGTCGATGGTGTAGAGGGCCGGAGCTTCCCGGATATCGTCCGTGTTGGGTTTGAAGGCCAGTCCCCAGAGCGCGATGGTCTTACCCTTGAGGTCTTCCCCGAAGTGCGCCTCCAGCTTGTCGGCGATGCGGAAGCGTTGCTTGGTATTGACGCTCATGACCGCGTTGAGGATGCGGAAGTCGTAGTCGTGCTGGCCGGCCGTGTGCGCGAGCGCCTGCACGTCCTTGGGGAAGCAGGAACCGCCGTAGCCGACACCGGGGAACAGGAAGCGCTTACCGATGCGCGTATCGCTGCCCATGCCCTTGCGGACCGCGTCGACGTCGGCGCCGGCCTTCTCGCAGAGGTTGGCGATCTCGTTCATGAAGGAGATCCGCGTAGCCAGGTAAGAGTTGGCGGCGTACTTCGTCATCTCGGCCGAACGCAGGTCCATGAAGATGATGGGGTTGCCCGAGCGTACGAAGGGTTCGTACAGCCGGCGCATCTTCTCTTCGGCCTTCTTGCTGTCGGTGCCGATAACGACGCGGTCGGGTTTGAGAAAGTCGTCGACCGCTACACCTTCCCGCAGGAACTCCGGGTTGGAGACCACGTCGAACAGGCTCTCGTCGAGGTTCTCGGCGAGGGCGGCGTGCACCTTCTCCGCCGTGCCCACGGGTACGGTACTCTTATCGATCACGATGGTATACTTCGTGATGATCTTGGAGAGGTCCTGGGCGACGCCGAGGATGTAGCGCAGATCGGCCGATCCGTCCTCTCCCGGAGGAGTGGGCAGGGCCAGGAAGATGATGTCGGAAGCATCGACGGCTTCCTTCAGATCGGTGGTAAACTTGAGGCGTCCCTGCCGCTGATTGCGCTCGAAGAGCACGTCCAGGTCGGGTTCGTAGATGGGCACCTGGCCCTGCTTCATTTTCTCTACTTTGTTCGCGTCGATATCGACGCAAATCACTTCGTTGCCGGTTTCGGCGAAGCATGTTCCGGTTACGAGTCCGACGTATCCGGTTCCAACTACTGCAATTTTCATAGTGTGGGGTTTTTGAAAAGGGGTTAGCGGCGGGTCCGCGGGAGCAACGTAGCTCATCAAAAGCCATGCCCGTGGGTACCCGCCCGAATGGTTATTAAGGGTTATTTGTTGTTTTCGGCGTCCGCCCGGGCCACGGCTTCCCGGAAGTAGGGGAGGGTGCGCCGGAGTCCTTCCTCCCGGCTCACCCGGGGAGACCAGCCCAGAATCTCGCGGGCACGGGTAATGTCGGGCTGCCGCACCTTAGGATCGTCCACGGGCAGCGGACGACGGTCGAGGTGGGCGTCGGGGTTCCCGACGAGTTCGAGGATCTCCTCGGCGAACTGCATGATGGTCGTTTCATCCTGGTTGCCGATGTTGACCGGTTGGGCGTAGTCACTCATCAGCAGGCGGTAGATCCCCTCTACCAGGTCATCGACGTAGCAGAAGGAACGCGTTTGGCTACCGTCGCCGAAGACGGTGAGGCCCTGGCCGCGGATCGCCTGGCTGAAGAAGGCGGGCAGTACGCGGCCGTCGTTGAGGCGCATACGGGGACCGTAGGTATTGAAGATGCGGACGATACGCGTTTCCACGCCGTGGAAGGTGTGGTAGGCCATCGTCATGGCTTCCTGGAAACGCTTGGCCTCGTCGTACACGCCCCGCGGGCCGACGGGGTTCACGTTGCCCCAGTAGTTCTCCTGCTGCGGGTGCTCGAGGGGGTCGCCGTAGACCTCGCTGGTGGAGGCGATCAGCATCCGGGCGTTCTTGGCCTTGGCCAAACCGAGGAGGTTGTGGGTGCCGAGACTGCCGACCTTCAGCGTCTGGATGGGCATTTTGAGGTAATCGATCGGGCTTGCCGGGCTGGCGAAGTGAAGGATGTAGTCCAGCTCCCCGGGAACGTGTACGAATTTACTGACGTCGTGGTAGTAAAATTCGAATTCCTTCCGGGGCATCAGGTGGGCAATGTTGTCCATCGAACCGGTGATCAGGTTGTCCATACCAATGACGTGGAAACCTTCCGCGATAAAGCGATCGGATAGGTGAGAACCCAAAAAGCCGGCCGCGCCGGTGATCAATACCTTTTTCATGTAACTGGGGTTGTAAATAGTGGGGGGCGGAAAAGGAAAACCAGGGAGGTCTTAGACCCCCCTGGTAACCATTAAATAGTCGAGTGTATTATTTGTTAAGTACCGTTTTGTTTTTCGCCGTAGCCTAGTTGAATGACACCTCACGCGTCAGTGCGGCGCCGGAATCAGTAGCCAGGCGTAACACGTAAGTTCCCGAGGGTAAGCGGCTCGGACGGGTGAAGAGCTTGTGGTCGCCCTTGCCGTCGACTCCGATCTCGTTGGCGAGTACCAGGCGACCGCGACCGTCGAAGAGGGAGTACCGCAGGCGGTTGCTGCCCGGGCTGTCGACGGCGATGAGGATGTCCCGGGGGTCCGAACCCGGATAGGGCTGGCCGATCGTCCATCCGTCTTCCGTCGACTCATCGGTATCCGCCGAGGCCTGCTCGTTACACTTGTTGGTCAGGGGCAGGTACTTGAAGTCGTCGTACAGCAGGCTCTTCACCTGGGTGGTGCGCACGTTGAACCAGTCTACGAGGATCGATCCGTACACGTCCCGGAAATCGAACTGCATGGGTACGCCGTCGCTTTGGGAAACGTCCTTGTTGATCTGGACGTTATCCCCGGTTACGGGGTTGTTGATACAGCTGCCGAAGAGGAACATCGGGCCGGCCGAACCGTGATCGGTACCGAAGCTGGCGTTGGGGCGGATCCGGCGACCGAACTCGCTGAAGGTCAGTCCCAGTACGCGCTCTTCCAGCCCCTGGGCCTTCAGATCGTTCTGAAAATCGCTAATGGCACGGCTGACGTCGCTGAGGAGTTGGGCGTGGGTACCCGTGGCGGTGTTGCTCTCGAATACCTGACCGGCGTGGGTGTCGAAGCCGTTCATGTAGACGGTGTACACCTTCGACTGCAATCCGCCGCTGATCATGCGGGCAACCTTCTTGAGCTGCTCACCCAGCGGGTTCGTGGAGTTCTTGGGGTAGAGATTCTCATCCCGGTACCGGTAGGTCACGGCGTTGCGGCCACGGTCGGCGGCTTCCTTGATTACGTCGTTGTAGCTGTTCGTCTGCCGCATGGTGGTGCGGATGAAGGCCAGCTCGTCGCCGTACTTGTCGTCGGACATCAGGCTGTTCGACATGGCCAGCGTGCGGACGTTATCGGGGTCGAGTACGGTCTGGCTGAAGTTGATCTCCGGTCCCTCGCAGGTGGGGTGGGCAACGTCGCCGATGGAAACGGCCGGGGGGTGGGGCTTGTCCGAGCTGGGGTAGCCCACCGGGTAGCCGGCGTACTGAGTATCGAGGTAGCGGCCCATCCAGCCGGAGGTGACGAACTCGTCCGCGGCGGATCCACTGGTGTAGATGTCGGTCGAACGGAAGTGGCTCCGGTTCTGGTTGGGATAGCCGACGCTCTGGATGATGCCGAGGCGGCCGTCGGTAAAGAGATTCCGCATGTCGCCCATTTGTGGGTGAAGTGCGAGAGTATCGTTCAGCTTTACCGTCTTCTTCTCCTCGATCATGATGCTCTTACGCACCGCGCTGAGGCCGGAGTACTGGTCGAGGGGGATGACGGTATTGAGGCCGTCGTTGCCTCCGAAGAGGTGGACGATCACCAGGATGCGGTCGGATTCCGGCGCGATCATGGAAGTGAAGCGCGAGGAACTGGCCCTGATACCGGTGATGGGGACGAGTGCGGGAATGCTGAAGGCTGCCGCCGTCTGTAGGAAATTTCTACGTTTCATGGGAGTCAGGGTTTATTGGAGTTGGAATTCGGCAAAGCCAACGAGCGTTTTAAAGAAGTCGCGCAGCCGGTCGTCTACGGGACGCGCATAGGTGTCTACCCCAGGATTTTGAATGTACTTGGTCACCTGCCATTTCCACTCACTGATGTCGGCACCCCGGGTGATCTTGTTGATCAGCAGGTTTCGCTGAGAAGTGGAGATCGGGCGGGGCAGGAAGACGAGGATCGTCTCGTCGACCACCTTATTAAGATCGTAAGGGTCGGTCAGGGACGTGATGTATCCGTAGTAGTTGAGGTCGATCCGGTCACCCTTGATGTGGTAGTCCTCATCCAGCAGGTTGTCTATGGCGATCTTGTCGCGCGACTGCATGAGGGCGGGGCTCAACCAGTGACGGTAATACTGCGGGGAGTCGTAGTACGCCTTCCAACCGGAGATGGTGGGGGGCTCCAGAAATTCAAGTTGCAGTTCGGAACAGTAATTGGCATACTGATCGCCCAGTTCGTACCGACGCTGCAGATTGAGGGTCTTGGTTTCGTGCCAGAACTCTCCGAGGGGGCGCAGCAGGCTGCACAGGTAGTCGTGAGGGTTCTTGATGATGGCCCCGCGGGTAGACTTCTCGTAGAAGTGCTGCGAACCGAGCAACTGGTACAGTACCGGCTTGATCTCGAAATTATTGGAGATCAGGGTATCGGCCAGTGGGTGGATGACGTGGGCCAGTACGTCGGAATCAATCTCGTAGTAGACGAAGTAACGGTACAGCCGCTTACAGAAGTTCAGAGCGGTGGCCTTGTAACTGAACAGGATGTCGATGACCTGCTTGTACTCGTTGGAGCCGCCGTTGCGGATCACCTTGTTGCCGAGGCGGTGACTCAGTTGCTTGTCGCCGGTGTCGTGGGTAGCGCTGTCGAAGTAGCTCTCCACCGGGATATTATCGTCGCTGTAGAGGAAGTCCTTGTTGCGCCATCCGGTGAGGGCGCGGGCCAGTGCCGCTACGTCCTGTTCGGTGTAGTTGGTGTAATCGCCTTCCGCCACCTGCTCGCCCTTGCCCAGGGTGAAAAGCTCCATGAGCTCACGGGCGTAGTTCTCGTTGGGGTTCTTGCTGTCGTTGGTGTGCCCGTCGAGGCAGAACAACATGCGGGGCTCGACCGTGATCCGCTGGATCATGGTGCGGAAGTTACCCACGGCCATTTCCTGGTACAGACGCAGCTGGCGGTACATCGCCCGGTGGTCGGTGATGGGACCCGAGATGGCGAAGTAGTTCAACCAGAAAAAGCACATTCTTTCCTGAATGTTGGTCTGGTCGACCCGCATCATGTTATTGTAGTACCATCCCTTAAGGGACTGGCCGCGGTAGCGGTTATCGCCACGATAGCTGGAATTCACCCAGGTCTGTCCCAGTTGAATGTACTCGTCGTAATCGTTCCGGTATTTGACCGGGGGGGAGGGAATCGGGGCTTCCTTCAGCAGGAGGTCCAGCGTAGCCTTGAGACCGGCTTTCTGAGCTGTTTTAATCTCTTTGAGCGAAGGACCTAAAACCGTACGGCGGAGAAGGTGAGCAGCTTTTTCGAGATCCCATTCCCCAGTATAGGGAGAGATCGGAGAAGCAGCAGTAGTCTGCTGCGTGGACTGTTTAGACAAATCTTCGGTATTTAAATGTAAAACAATCAGGTGAGGCCCCCGCGACTTGCGTCGTTGGAACTAATCTTGAGAGCTTTGCAAATTGGAATACCGTTAGAAGGCGTGTCATACCCAGGATTTCTCCCGGCGGCCCAAAATTACAAGGACCGTGTCTAAAAACCAAATCGTACATCAAAAACGGGAGCGAATCCGCCCCAAATCCGGCTTTCATCCCGGATGATTTCCGGCAATACAGACCCAAAACGGTCGCTATCGCTGGAAGGCAGCCGGTAATCGGCCGTCGAATATATAAACCTCCCGACCAAAGAATTTATTTTGTAGCTGACAAAAATATTCACGGTCGGGAGGCTCTTTCCTGATTATTCGTACTGATTGCGCACTTCAAACCCTTCCCGCTTCAGCAGCTGGTCGCGACGGAACAGCGTGACGTCAGCACGTACCATTTCGGAACACATGGCGGCCAGGTCGTAAGTGTGCTTCCAGTTGAGCTTCTCCTGCGCTTTGGTCGGATCGCCGAGCAACAATTCCACTTCGGTGGGGCGGAAGTAGCGCGGGTCAACGGATACCACTTTGGTGCCGACCGCCAGCGGAAAGTCGTCGTTGTGTACCTCGGAGATGATGCCTACTTCGTCGACACCTTCCCCCCGGAACTCCAGTTCGACTCCAACTTCCCGGAAGGACATCCGTACGAAGTCGCGCACGCGGGTCGTAATGCCGGTAGCGAGCACGAAGTCATCCGGTTCATCGTGCTGCAGAATTCGCCACATACCCTCTACGTAGTCCTTGGCGTGACCCCAGTCGCGCTGGGCGTCGAGGTTGCCGAGAAACAGTTCGTCCTGTAGGCCGAGGGAAATCTTGGCCACGGCCCGCGTGATCTTGCGCGTCACGAAGGTTTCTCCCCGGAGCGGGCTTTCGTGGTTAAACAGGATGCCGTTGCAGGCAAACATGCCGTAGGCTTCCCGATAATTTACCGTAATCCAGTAGGCGTACAGCTTAGCGACGGCGTAGGGGGAACGGGGATAGAAGGGGGTCGTCTCCGACTGGGGTACCTCCTGCACCAGTCCGTAAAGTTCCGACGTGGAGGCCTGGTAAAATTTGGTCTTCTCCGTGAGTCCCAACAGCCGGATGGCCTCCAGCAGGCGGGTGGTGCCGATGCCGTCGGCGTCGGCGGCGTATTCCGGCATGTCGAAGCTCACCTTGACGTGGCTCATGGCCGCCAGGTTGTAGATCTCGTCGGGCTGTACTTCCTGGACGATGCGAACCAAATTCGTAGAGTCGGTAAGGTCGCCGTAGTGAAGGATCAGGTTCCGCTCCGAAACATGGGGGTCCTGGTATAGGTGATCGATGCGGTCAGTATTGAACTGGGAGGCGCGGCGCTTGATGCCGTGCACCTCGTAACCCTTGCTGAGCAACAGCTCGGTTAGGTAGGCGCCGTCCTGACCGGTTACGCCGGTTATAATGGCCTTCTTTGACATATTTTTTGGTTATGAAGGGTAAGTGTGAAAAGAAAGGGGGAGCGGAGGGGCCAAATAGCTCCGACTCCGACACCCCCTCGTGAGGTCACCCTCAATGTGTAGATGTTTACCTTATAGCGCGTTTTCTTCGCCCTTAATTGCGTTGTAGACGGTCATTACTACGCAGCGAATGTCCATCAGCAAGCTCCAGTTCTCCAGGTACCACACATCGTACTCGACGCGCTTTTCCATTTTCCAAACCTCGTCGGTCGGTCCGCGGTAACCGTTGATCTGGGCCAGGCCCGTCACACCCGGCTTTACCTTATGCCGGATCATGAAGGTGTCGATGATGCGGGCGTACTCCTCCGTATGCTTGACCATGTGGGGGCGAGGGCCTACTACCGACATCTGACCCAGGAATACGTTGATGAACTGCGGAAACTCGTCCAGACTGGTCCGCCGGAGGAATGCCCCGACCTTGGTGATCCGATCGTCGCCGCGGGTAGCCTGCTTTTCGTTGGCGCGCTCGTTGATGCGCATGGAGCGGAACTTCCACATCCGGAACACATTATTGCGGTAACCGGTCCGTTCCTGACGGAAGAAGATGGGACCGGGATCCTCGCGGTAGATGGCGATGGCTACGATCGGCATCAGGATAGGAAAGATGAACAGAATCACCAGGGAACTGACGATGATGTCGAAGGTGCGCTTGATGAACTTGTTGCGCAGGGCCATCAGCGGTTCCTCCTTGAGCGTCAGCATGGACAGGTCGCCCAACTGCTGGCACTTGTACGTGCGGGGGAAGAGGGTAGTCTCCCGGGGAGCTACCTCGACGTCGATGAACTGGGTTTCACAGATGCGCATGATCTCGCGCTCTTCCTTGAGGGAAAGGTCGCTGTGAAAGAAGATCAGCTTGTCGATGTTGGGCCGGCTGAGTAGGTACGACTTCAGTTCCTCGTACTTACCGATGTTGGATACGTTAGCGTGGGGAGTGTTGCCGAACCGGCCGACGAATTCCGCGCTGCCCGGAAAGCAGTAGTCAAAGGCCTTGAAGAGCTGCTGTAGGTTCTCGGCCTTTCCTCCGACAATCACGTAGCGAAACTTCTCGAACGGACTCTCCTCCCGCAGGCGGTGGAACACTCGTCCGGTGGAGACCAGTATCAGGGCCAGACCGTGAGCCAGTAGAATGAAGGGGGTGTACGGGGCCTCCTGCAGCACGTTGTAGTAAAACAGGGAGGTGAAAGACAGCAGGAAGATCAGGATCTTGAAGACCTTGGAGAGTTGTTGCTCCATTCTTACCCGCTCGTACCATCGGTAAGCGTCAAAGTAAACGCAGAGCCAGCCCCATGCGATATTGACGAACACGACCAGGGCGAGGTTGCGCCCGTTGATCACGCTGTCGTAATCAAAGACGCCATAAGTGATCAGACTCGCCAGGAAAAAGGAGAGGTTGATCAGTATAAAATCCGTAGCGATAAGGTCATAACGGTGCGGAGTCGCCCGCAGCACCCTCGTATGCGAGGACGCGTTTAACTGGGATGAGATTTCCATGAATTGTGTTGTTTAGTGTCTAGTGTCAGAATCCGTCTAAAGCCAAAAAGAATATTCTCTTTATCTAAATTTTCAGCCGCAAAGATGCGTGCACCACGGCAGTCTGCCGCGCGCGCTCCGCTCAAAATTTCTCTGAGCCCCCTTTCTAGGGCGTTTATGTCTTCAGGTTCAATGGTTGTTCCAAGGTGGTGTTCCCGCACGACATCGTGCAGGGTAGTTCCGGCTTCGGCCGTAACCAATGCATGTCCTCCGACGGCCAGTATGTTCGTCAGTTTGGAGGGCATTACCAGGTCGGCCGCCGCTTTTTTCTGTAATACGAGATGGACGTCCGCCGCCGCAAGCGAGGCCGCCAGCCGGTTGAGGGGCTGGAGTGGCTTGAAGACGACATTATCCAGGTTTAGTTCCTCGGCCATCGCCATAAGGCGCGACTTCGCTCCACCTTCGCCAATAATGAGGAAGGTCAGATTCGGAACATCACGGAGACGCTGCGCAACGAGTAAAACATTTTCTAATCCTTGCTTCTCCCCCAGGTTGCCTGCGTACAGTACGATGCGATCTTGGTCAGTAAAACCCCAATCGCTCCTGGCGGATGCTTCTCGTGATACTGGGTATACGATTTTCTGGTCCACCCAGTTCGGGAAAAGGACGATATTTTCCTGATTTAGCCCTTTTTTAACAATCTTTCGTACCATACCGGTACTGATCGTCGACACGGCCGTCATCTTTCCGAGTAACCAGCGCTCGGCCTTTTCCAAAAAGCGCAGCAAACCCTCCTGCCGGATGATGCCCAGGTCGCGGGCGGCATCTACCTGAAGATCCTGAATGTGATTGATCACCGGCGTACCGTGTATCCACCAGTGGGGCAGTGCCACGAATCCGAGGTGGAAGGGCGGACTGATGCACAGGATCGCGTCGTAACGACGGAAGTACCGGGGAATCCAGTAGCGCAGTGAGCTGAGCACGAAACTGAATTCGTGAAGGATGCGCTTCACACCGGTGACCTCGCTGGGTACGTAGAGCGGGCACCGCAGGACGCGGACGCCGTCCAGCATCTCCTTCCGGTACCCCCCGCGGTAAGCGTCCATCACTTTCCATTGCGGATAGTAAGGCGGAGCGGTGATTACCTCCACTTCATCACCGGCGGCGGCAAAGTGCGCAGCCATCTCGCCCGTATACTTACCGATGCCGGTCAGTTCCGGGGCATAGTTTATGCCGTAAATCAAAATTTTCACAATAGCAGGACCGGCGGTTACTGCCGGCTTATATAAGGTTCATTATAAACACGCTGGGGCAAAATGGGAAGTCACATACGGGGCGGAACTTCACGGTGCTTATCTCACCTGATCTAAGCCATTTGCCTGAGATCGGGCGGACTCACCTTCGGGTGTAGTTCGGTCTTTGATCACCCGCGCGGGCGATCCCATACAGATCTTTCCCGGTGGGAGGTCCTTAAATACGGAGGATCTGGCACCAACAAGGGTCCCTCGTCCAACGGTAACCCCCGGAGCTATGTAGACATCAGTGGCTATCCAACATTCATCCGCTATATATATAGGGCGACTGAAGATAGCGAATTCGGGGCTTTCCGCGTCATGGCTACCGGTACAAAGATAGCTCTTTTGTGAAATAACCGCATTGTTTCCGATGCGAATGTTCCCGAGACTGTACAGGACCACGTCGTCACCGATCCAGGCGTGGTCGCCGATGGACACCTTCCAGGGAAACTGGGTGCGTACCGTCGGACGGATGATCGCGCCTTCCCCTACCGCGGCACCGAACCGGCGGAGCAGCCACCGCCGCCAGCCGTACATGAACTGGGGGGAGGGTCGGAACAGCAGTGCTTCGGTGATCCACCACAGTTGCACCATCCAGGCGGGCTTTCCCCGGAAGCCCTCCGGCATGCGGAACTTAGCGAGCTGTTGGTAGGTGCGCTGAGACATGCTTAGACGACGGTTGCGGGCTCCCGGTTGAGAAAGAGGTTTACGTCCAGGTCGTACTTGTCCTTGACCACTTCCTCGAGGGGGCGATGTTTCATCTCCCGTTTGATCTCAAAAATGGTGGAGTCGACCAGGAAGCGGAACCAGAATCCCTGCAGGAAATGGAAGATAAGCCCCTCCTTACCGTCCAGGAAGCCCAGCTTGATGATGTACCGGTGAAAGAGGTACATGAAACTGCGCAGGAATAGGGGGGAACGCTGAAACACCCGGCTCTTAAGCCAGCGCTTCCGCTCGATGGGATTGCCCATCAGGCGGGCGTGTACTTCCCCCGTGTCGGTTTCGGCCAATATGCTCTCCACGGCCTCGAATACCGCCCAGCGGGCGTGGGAAACGGTGAAATCGCGCAGACTGCTCATCACCCCGTCTTCCAGGTCAGCCCCGTCTCCGGCCTTAGCCGTGGAGCCCTCCACTACGAAGTGCTGGTCGTACACCTTGTTTTCGCAGTGCCCCAGGTGGCGCCGGTACAGGCGCAGGTGGTAGATGGGATGGTACCCCCCGTGCTTGATCCAGCGGTCCATGAAGATGGCCCGGCGGGCAAACATATAGCCGTCCACTTGCGCCCGCTGCGGGTCGAAGGAATCGTTGATCCACTGCGCCATACCGGGGGTCAGCCGCTCGCCGGCGTCGAGGTGCATCACCCATTCCGTCGGATTGGGAAGATTTTCCTGGGCCCAGTTGCGCTGGGCGGCGTAGTTCTTGAAGACGTGCTGTACGTAGGGAATACCACGCTGCTCGAGAATGTCGAGTGTACGGTCCTTCGAGTAGGAGTCCACGACGTAGATCGGCGCCTTCACGGTAGCCAGGGAGTCGAGGCAACGCTCGATATTTGCTTCCTCGTTGTAGGTGAGGATAACGATAGTAAGCTGTTTATTCATGACAGCATTTTTTGGTAGGCAGCTTCCCATTCGCCGACGTTGGCGTGGATGCTAAATTTCTCCCGGGCCAACCGGAGAGCATTCTTGTTGAGTTCCTTCATTTGGGGGGGGGATAGGGTATGGATGTGATCGATAATACGCGTAAGGCTCTCCGGATCATTATCGATCCAGTAGCCCGCCTTGTGTTCTTCCAGCACCTGCCAGGGCGTTCCCGTCGAAGCCACCGCCGGGGTCCCCTGGGCCAGTCCCTCCATAACTACAATGCCGAAGTTTTCAGTATGCGAGGGCATGAAAGTGAACCAGGCGGCCGCCAGCAGTTCTTCCTTTTCCCGTCCGTCGCGGTGACCGAGGAAGCGAATTTTGTTGGTCAGTCCCAGTTCCTCCACCTGCTTGACGAGGCCGTAGCCGTAGTCGTTGTAGTAGTCTCCGACGATCTTCAGGGTGAACTCTCCCCGTAGGAAAGCCTCCGATTTCGCCAGTGCCTCGATGAGGTTTTCCACGGCTTTTTTCGGGTCGATGCGGCCGATGTAGAGGAAGTATTTCTCCTTGGTAGTCACGATCGGCTCCGGCAATTCCATGTAGTTCGGAATCTGAATGATCTTGGCATCCGCCCCGAAATTGTTGCGGATGTACTCGGTCTCGGCGTCACAAGTAGAGTGGAACCAGAGTAAATTCTTGTTGACCATTTTGTTGATCATCCAGATGACCGCGGCCTTTTTTTTGCGGGAACGCAGGAGCATGGGCGGATCCAGATCGCCGCGCGATGACCAGAGCATGGGCTTGCCCACGAACCAGGAATTGATCATGGCCATCAGGAAGGACGATGGATAACTGATCATCGACAGATGCAGTATATCCGCCTTGCGCAGCTTACCGATGGCCCGCGCGATCACGCCCAGGGGTAGGTAGTGGATCGGATTGCGGGTGTAGACCACCGAACCGTAATCCGTGTCGAGCCAGCGCCCCCGGGGCATGGGCAGCGCCTGTCCGACGTCGGTGGTGGAGATCACCGCCCGGTGCCCCCGGCGGGTCAGCGCCTTAGTGATCCAGTATACGGTATTGTCCGGTCCGCCGGTCTGGGCCGGGTAAAAACTTCCGGTCGGGAAGAGGATGGTTAGTTTATCTTTCACAGTAAGCTGGAGTAAAGGGCGAGGTACTGATCGGCGATCGCCTCGATGTGGTAGTGGGCGGCGTTTTCGCGTCCCCGCTGAATCAGATCCCGGCGGTACCCTTCGTCTTCAATAACGCGGTCGATGCCCCGCCGGATGGCCGCCGGATCGTACGGGTCGACGAGCACGGCTCCGCCGTCACCGGCCACTTCCTGATGGGGAGACAGGCGACTGGTCACAACGGGGCGACCGGTCATCTGCGCCTCGAGGATCGGCAGGCCGAAGCCTTCGTACGTGGACACAAACGCCAGCAGATCGCAATTAGCGTACCGTTGCCGCACTTCCTCGTCGCTCAGGCCCGTCGCCCAGTGGGCGTCAATACGATATTCCTCCAGCAACTGGATATCGGCGGGGCTGGGCTGCCCGACGATCTCGAGCCGACAGGGAAGCCCACGCAGCGCCTCCGCCAGGCGGGGAAGATTTTTGTTGGGCTTCACTCCGATCTGGAGAATCGTAGGATAGTCGACGCGAAAGTCCTTCGGCGACAGCGTGAAGGCCGGGTCAACGAAATTGGGAATGACCCGCAGTTTGTCGGCGGGGCAGCGGGTCAGGGCCAGTACTTCCTGGCGGGTCTTTTCGCTGATCACGGTCACGGCCGCCGCCCGGCGGGCCGGCCATTCGAAGATCATCCAGCGGTAGAACCAGTAGCGCGGGTGCCACTTGGGGTAGCGGAGTAGGGGGTTACAGTCGTGGATGGTGATCACCGTCGGTCGGTGCAGCCGGAAGACGATTGAGTTTACGTCGCCGGTAATGTGGTTGACGGACGGCTGTTCACCGGAACTTGCCGGCTCCTGCGTCCCCGCCCAGCCTAAGTTGAGCCGCACGTTGGTCGGCGTGTTATTGTAGTGCGGCAGCTCCAGTCGCTTCACGTCGACTCCCCGCCGGGTGAACACGGCGGTCAGTTGGTCGAACAGCCGCTCGATGCTGAAGGCCGTCGGGTAGGGTTTTCGGTAGAAGAGCCGGACCTGCATGCGCTTACGGACGATTGAAACTAGCGATGATGAGCCCGCCGGACAGTACCGAAAAACCCAGCGCCGTAGGTTGACTCCACCCTCCCTGCAACACCTGCAAAAAGCCGAAGCTCAGCAGCAGGAAGGGAAGGGAGTTGTTGCGGAAGAGGGCGCCGATTCCCGCCAGCATCATCTGCCCCGCCAGCACGATGCGCAGCAGAATAACGATGATGCCCAGTATGGGGCCCATTTCCCCCGCCACCCGGTTCCACTCCCCTTCGGCGACCAGGAAGGTGCGGCCTCCGGTGAGGATCGTACTGCCGACGTTGGTCCCGAGTCCCAGGCCCTGACCGTACCACGGCGTATCTCCGGAAGAGAAGGCCTGGATCAGCCCCCCGAGAAAACGTTCTCCGAGGGTGCCTTCCAGTCCGCCTTCCGACTTGGCCGCCAGCGCGAAACGGGTAGTGAGTACTTCCACGCCGGTCTGAATGAAGCCGAAATTGGACAGGATGGCGATCAGCAGCGGACTGGCCACGAGGGCAATGAGGAGGGTACGGATGGAGCGGCCACTACGTAAACTGGCCACCACGAAGAAGAAAACGGTGAGCCCGACCTGAAACAGGTAACCCCGGCTGATGGACAAAGGAATGGCGGCGATCACGCTTACCGTTCCGGCCAGAAGTGTCAGCCGGTTGATGCGGGAAGGCTCCCCCCAGAAATAGAAGACGTAGGCAACGGCTAGTCCGTAAAAGGTCGTAAGGCCATTGGTGAACGAGAAAGTGCCCGACGGGCGGAAATATCCCATCGCGCCGCTGAAGCCCGCCCCCTCCACGTCACCACCGACGCCGCGGTTGACCCAGGCCGACTGGGGGCTGTAGAATTGCAGACCGATCAGCACCGTGATGAGCGGCAGGAGGTAGACGACGTATCGGCCCACCCGTTCGACCTCCTTGCGGTCGAAGACCTCCCCGATGATGAAGATGAGGAAGAAGTGCAGCACCAGCGTACGCAAGCCGAACACCGCGATGACCACGTTGCCGTGCGCGAAGGCCAGGGTGAGGAGCAGCGACAGAATGCCCGCCACCAGAAGCGGCAGGGTATAGATGTTGATCAAACGCCGGCCCGCCTGCCAGTACGATGCGATGATCAGTAACACCAGGGGGTCACGGACCAGCAGCAAGGGCGTGGCCAGGCCGGGGAGGATCCACTTCCGGATGGCCCCCTCGAAGATGAGGAGGAACACGTAGAGGTGGATCATCCGCCGCGTGAAGCGGTCGGCGGCCGCGACGGGAGGTAGCGGGGCAACGTAGGGCTGACTGAAGGAAAGCGCGGACAAGGGGAACTAGGAAAGAATCTTATCAATGGCGGCGGCCAATTCACTGCCGTATACCGACCAGGGGCGCCGGGCGGCGCGGGCGGATGCCGCCCGGCCCGCCTGCTCGATCTTGTCGGGGCGGGCGAGCAGTTCTTCAATTTGCGTGGCCAGCGCGTCGGTGGAGCCGGCCGGTACCAGAAATCCGTCGCGATCGTGCTCGATTAGATCGGGGCCGGCGGTCCGTTCGGTCGTGATCACGGGAGTACCCTGGGACATCGCTTCGGTAATTACGAGCCCGAACCCCTCGAAGTGGGAAGGGAAAACGAGCACGTCGTGCTCGCGCATGAGGGATAAAATCTCCGCATGCGGCAGACTACTGATGTGTTTGTGGTGCGCCAGCGCCTCGTTGAGAGCGGGGCAGTCCTCCCCGGGCAGCCGGCCGACGACGGTCAGAGCGACGCGATCGCCGAAGGGGCGGACGGCTTCGAACATCTCGGCTAAGCCCTTACGCTGGGAAAGGCCCCCGACAAAAAGCAGGCGTAGTTTTCTTCCCGTAGCGGGCAGGTATGTACGGTCCCGGACCGGGGGGGGGAAGCCGTAGGGGATGACGTGCACGGGGGCGAGCTTTCCGGGGTAATCGGCCAGGGTCTGAGCCGTAAAGCTGCTGGCGACGAAAATATGGTCGGCCAGTTCCAGCTCCCGGTCCTTGCGGGCGAGTTTGGTGGGGGAGTCCTGCATGCCCTTGATGGTCATGGCCCAGTCGGGGCGCTGTTCCACGACTTCTCCGAGCAACCGGCGGGCGGCCCGCCAGTAGCCGATGGGCAGGTCGTAGAGATTCAGGATGTCCAGCTCCCGGGCCTCCTCAAAGGTGGTCGCGGCGCCGTCTTCGTAAGCGTACACCGCCCGGGGGCGCTCCCGGGTCAGGCGGCCGGCTACCCGGCGATCGATACCCTGGTAAACGGCGTCCACGGAAAGGAGCCCGGTTTCGTGACGGGTCAGGCTACTGATTCCGGTCTTCGCGGCGAGCTGTCGACCGAGCTCCATCCAGGGATACAGGTGGGTCTTATCCTCCAGTTCGGCGGGGAAGGTCCGGCGTCCGAAATCCGCCAGTGGGCCGATCGCGCTCAGCGACGCGAAGGTATTGCCCGGATAGGCGGCAATGGCGGTGTGGAAATGACCCAGTAGCCCGGCCTTGTTGAGTCCGGTGAGTGCCGCCCGTACGTTGGCATTGCCGGTTGGGTGGGAGAAAGTGATCATTTGCTGAGGGTTGCGTCCAGGAGTTGCCGTTCGGAGGGGCGGGGCCCGCCCGTAGCGTTCTCCAGGTCCGTGATCATCGTCCGGGCAATGCGCGGTACGGAGATCACATTCGTATCCAGGTCACGCGCCGCGAGTTGGGCTGCTTGCAGGGCGGCCGGACTGAAATCGGAGAGAACGGCGCGATTAAGTTCGGCCCGAAAGAAGCTGGGCGTGGTGTCCGACACGCAGGGAGCCGCGACCGGTAACCGGTGCGTCAGAAATGCCGCGACGGTACCGCTCTTCCCGATCTCGTGGCGGAGTACGGGCGTCATTCCCAGGTCGGCGGTGCTGAGTTGGACGGATATTTCGTGGGCGGACCGGAATCCGATGGGCTTGACGTTTGCCGTAGGTAGCGCCTCGTTCAGTATGGCCGCCGCCGCGCTGACCTTCTTACGGCCGCCGCCGAGTAACAGGATCTCCAGTGGCCTGCCGGAGTCCGTGAGGTGCGTCTGCAGCGCGGAAAGGAAGTCCGTGACCGGGGACGGCGTTGCCAGTTGACTGAAGAATGCGACGCGGAAGGGCCGGTCCGTGATCTCCGGATCCGCCGGAGGTTCCGCCGTCCGTCCGATATTGGCGAAGAGCGGGAGGGGGCGGACGGGCGCTCCCTTACGCTGGAGCCGGTGGTGATAAGCGGGTAGGTGGGTGTGCACGACGGCCGGACGCAGGGCGGGCCCGAGCAACAGACTTACGGCCATTCGTTCCAGCCCGGTCAGCAATTGATCCTTCAGGTGCGTCCGGGAGCGGGGGGTTACCCACAACTCGTGAAACATGACGTGGCGCTCGGCCGACGTGTCCAGACGCGAAAGGGAGAGCAGCAGGTCAGCAGGAATACCCTTGCGGTTAAAGGCGTGGGGGACGTACTGCAGGCTGATCCATTCGGGATGAAAAGCGTCGGTAGCCTGCTGCAGTTTGGCGGTACGGTCGCTCGTCGGCGTACCGTAGGGGATCCGCAGGGTTTCGATCTGTATACCGCTTTCCATCTGCCGGGCGGCAGTGACGGTCGGCACCACCTTATCGTGGGTAGCGATGAGGAAGACGCGGTATTCGATCCGCTGCAATTCCGCCGCTAGCCGGCGCGTGTAGTCGCCTACACCGTCCTGACCGGGCTCCAGGGAACCGCAGAGAAAGAGGATACTGCGCATATCGGGTTAAGCGAGACTTTTATAGAAACGGCCCAGGAAGCGGAGGGCCCGGAGCAGCTGTTGCTTACTCTTCACCTTACCGTCGGGGAGGGGCCGTAGTTCACTGCCGTTGACGTTCTCCCAGAAGATAAGATCCGACTCCCGGGGGGGCTTCCCGTTGAAAAATTCCGGCACGAAGCGTCGGGTCCAGGGTTTAGGACCGATGGGGTGGTGCATCAGCCGCATACCGTAGATGAAGCCCATGGCTTCCGGGCCGATCGGAGCGATCGGTTGGGCGGTGATCATGGCGGCCAGGTTAAAGGAATCCTGGTTCGTGCTGAGCACGACGGCCGTGCGGTCGAATACCCGAAATTCATTCATATTTCCGCTGTGCGGAGCGAGCATGGCGAAGGCGTCGTTCCAGTCGTGAATGAACTGCTTGGTTTCGTGGGTCCAGCCCAGGAAACCGCTGTTGTAGTAGTCGTCCAGCTCGTTCGTTATTTCCCGCCCCTGTGCCCGGGCGAAGGCGGCCCACTTCTTACGGATGGGATGCCGCCGGTGGAAGACGAAGTTGACGTCGCCGCAGATGGCCACTCCCTCCCGCACCCACTCCCCGTAGAAGTCCATACGGGAGTTGATCACGATGTCTGAATCAAAAAAGTAATATTCCGTGGCTTCGGGGGCCAGCACTTCCGTTAGGTGCAAGAACCACTTCGGCTTCTCGTGGACCATGTGCAGGCTCCCGTTCAGTTCCACGAGCTCTACCTCCAGGCCGCTGGGCAGGGTGAAGGCCTGACCGTTCTTAGACGGGTGCAGGGGGGGCAACCAGGAGGGGAGGGCTTCCCGGTAGCCTACGATGACTTTGTCGACGTAGGTTCCGTGACGAACCATCGAATTCAGGAGCGCGGCGAGGCCGAGAAAGTATTCTCGCTCCGCAAGTGTGGTCATTATCTTCATAACGCGAAAGGACCGGGTGAGCGGCGGGGCCTTCTAAGGGTTTAAATGAACGGATTGGTCGGACCACTGCATCTTCAACAGCGTCTGGTAAAGAAAATCTGCAATGCGGTACCCCAGGGTAATTAGGCCGGAGTAAACGGAAAACATAATGACGCCGGCAAGGGTCGTGTAGTCGACGAAAAAGTAAAGGACGGCCACCTGACCCAAAATGTTCACGGCAATGAATAGGTAAGGATTGGGGATGATGCCACGGGACGAGGACATCATATAGGCAACCCCGGTGATGAGCCCCAGGCAGCTGCTCAGCGTCATCAGTACCAGTTCGTAATCGAGGTCCATGTAAGCGTCGCCCAGAATGTAAAGGAACAGATCGGGGAACAGGGCAACGCCCCCGACGATCGCTGCCGAGAGGACCAGGAGCAGACCGAGTACCTGAAAGAACCGGACGATTACCTGCTGCTTAACGGCCGGCAATCGCGCATAGCGGGGAACGATCAGCATATCGACCGACAGGCGCACCAGCATCAGCAGCATCATCAAGCGCGAAAGGGCTCCGATCTCGGCAATGCTCTTCGTGTCGCTGAAGAAGGCGACCAACCACACGGTGATCTGCCCCGATATGCAGTAGTAGATGCTGCCCGGCAGGATCTTTTTCACCTTAGCCATAATCCTGCGCCGGTAAGCGGGGCTGGCCGCGGTCTTCCAGTCGGCCTTGCGGATCGACAGTTTGCGTAACTGAACGTTGCCGACCACCTGCCCGAAGCCGGAAGCCAGGATGGCCAGGGCGGCGAAGGGAAAGAAAAGCAGTACGGGCAGGGTAAGAATCAGGCGGATCACGTTGATCTGCACGTTGATCTTCAGCAGCTCGTTGATGTTCTGGTGCAGCTTGGGGACGATCTGCAGCAGCGATCCGGATAGGGCCGCCATAAAGGCGGGGATAAGGCAGAGAATGAGTAAGGACGATTCCCACCACAACATTCCCTGATCGAGCAGCAAATAGAACAGGATGGGAATGGACACGATCAGGCTGCCGATGGCAAACTGTCTGCGCATGTGCATCCCCGTAGCGAGGATCTCACCCAGTTCCTTACGGTTCTGCCACTGCTTGCCTCCTTCGGCCATGACGCCTGTAGAGATGCCGCCATCCGCCAGTACCGTCATGGTCCCCAGCATCGTGTTGGCCAGCGTATAGTAAGCGTACTCGGATTGCGATAGCATCCGGATGATGTAGATGCCGACTACGAAGCCCACCCCCTGGATCAGGATCTGGGCCCCACCGGTAACGCTGATCAACTTACCCCACTTGATCAACTGGGGCGCGCGTGCGAACAGGCGGTTAAACATGGACAAGGGCCAAACTATTCTGGGGACGGGAAAAGCAGGGGAAGTAGCCGATGGCGTCGGCTATTACTGGTAATAACCGTAGCCGTAGCCGTAAGCGGCCTTCGGATTGATCCCGTTCACGATCATATTGAAGCGTGGCAACTTGCCCGCCTCTACCATCTCGTTAATGTAGGGCATGCTTTTCTTGGGCGTTACGCTCAGTCGCGTCACGAACAGCGTTACGTTGACGTACTCCTTCATGAGAAGCCCGTCCGTCACGATACCGACCGGCGGGGCATCCAGAATGATGACGTCGAATTCCCCCCGCAGGCGCTCGAGGAGCTCGGCCATCCGGTGCTCCATCAGCAGTTCGGCGGGATTCGGCGGAAGGGGGCCGCTGGGGATGATGAACAGCCGGTCCTGAGTCGTAGGCTTAATGATCTCCTCGTACGGCGACTTACCGATGAGGTAGTTGGACAGACCGTTGGTTTTCCGGTCGGCCTCCTTTTCCATCACCATTTCGGCCAGTTTCGGCTTCCGCATGTCGAGGCCGATGACGACGACCCGCTTTTTGGTCAGCGCCAGGGCGGCGGCGAGATTGGAGGAGATGAAGCTTTTGCCCTCTCCACTTACGCTGGACGTGATCATCACTACCGACGACTGTTCGCCGGGAAGTAGGAAGCCCAGGTTGGTCCGCAGCAGACGGAAACCTTCGGCAATACCGCTGCGCGTACTCTTATTGACCACCAGCGTACCGTGTTCGGGGCTCTTTACGATCCGCCCGACGATGGGGTAGGGGAGGTAATTCGTCACCTCATCCTCCGTGTTAATCGTGGTGCCCAGGAGTTCCCGCAGGAACATGGTACCCGCAGGTAAAATGAGCCCTACGCCAATGGCCAGTAGGTAAATCATTGGCTTGTTCGGGGAAATGGGATAGGGGCTGCTGCTGGCCCGGTCGATGATTCGCGTGTTAGGCACCTGAGCGGCAACGGTGAGGGCGGCTTCTTCCCGACGTTCCAGCAGGTACATGAACAGGTTCTGTTTGATCTCCTGCTGCCGCATGATCTGCAGCAGTTTTTGTTCGTTACCGGGGATGCGGGTCATCTGGTTCTCGAGCGGCCGGATGCGGTCCTGGATACGGGCGATCCGCTCGTTGGTTTCCCGCAGTACGGAGTTGATGCTCCGCAGGATGCTCTCCCGGATGTTGTTGAGCTTTTCGTTGTAGGTAGCCATGAGCGGGTGCTGCGGCGTATAGCCCTCCATGGTGTTGTCGCGGTCGAAAATGAGCTGGTTGTACTGTACGATGAGGTCGGTCAGTACCCCCGAAATGATTTCCGAAGCTACGGGCAGGGCTTCGAAGGTATTGTCCGAGGAAGTAAGGGTGCTACGGATCTCTTCGATGAGTTCCTGCCGCACCTGTAGCTCGGCCAGTTGGGCATCGGCCTCATTCAGTTGGGCCAGGTAATTGGCCCCCTGGGTCTGAATATCCACGCTGAGGTTCGCCCCGCGTTTGAAGCTGGCCACGTCCGATTCCACTTCGTACAGTTCCTCGGTCACGTATTCCAGCCGTTCCTCGATAAAGCTTAGGGTCTGTCCGCCGGTCTGGCTCTGTTGTTCCACGATCTGTTGTTCGTAGACGGCCACCAGCGCGTTCAGAATGTCGCGAGCCTTTTCGGGAATGGGATCCGAGAGCGCGAGATTTACCACGCCGGAGCGTTCCACCTGACTCACGCTCAGTGCTTTCGTATAGCTGGCGGCTACGTCGGCGGGATTCATAACGCTGATCTCGTAGATCGACCGGTGGTCGGTCGGGGGGAGGTCGGGGGTGGGGACGAGCCGGAAGTCACGACTGCCGATCGCGAAGGCCTGGGTGTAGGGTACGGTGGCCGTATCTCCTTCGCTGCGGATGAGGGAGAAGTTCTGCTCGTCGTCGAAGCGCACCATGACGCTGCCGTACTCCACAAGCTCGGCGGGTGCCGTGCTGGTTGCCGTGTCGGCCAGCACCAGGGTGAAGGATTCCGGCTGGTAGATTTCCGTGTTGCGTACCGATCCCTGGTGCACGTAACTGGTGTGCAGGCCCAGCAGATTCACGACCCGCTCCATGAGGTATTTCGAGCGCAGCATGTACACCTCATTGTCGATCACGTAGGTGTTTTCGAAACCGAGCTCCTGGGCGATTACCTCTTTGGACAGTCCGCTCTGACCTCCGGATTGCTCCTGGATCAGCATGGACATCTGGGCCATGTACACCGGCGTGGTGTACCGCAGGTTCAGCCAGGCCAGACCGACACAGAGGCCGATGACGAGCACGAACCAGTACCAGTTGCGCAGCATTCGGCTCATGAGCGCGGCGTAGTTCATCCGAATCTCCGGAGCAAAACCTCCGTTGTTCGGCACGCTGCCGCGCATCTGGGGCGCGAAATCCTCGGAAAAATTTTTCATAGTGGTAAGTTCAGCGGGGCGGCGGTTCTAGCGCGTAACCAGAGCAATGACGATGCCGGCAATGGACAAAACGGGGGACAGATAAGATAGCAAACGTTGTCCGGGATCGGAAACCGTCGCCGTACGGGCTTTGATGGGTTCTACGTAGATAACATCGTTCTGCTTGAGGTAGTAATATTCGGAAGCAAAGACCTCATCGGATTGGAGGTTCAGCCGTTTGTAGCTCCGCTCGCCGTCTTGCTCCCGCACGATGAGCACCGAGGAACGATTGGCGTAGTCGGTCAGATCACCCGCCATACCGATAGCCTCCAGGATCGTGACGCGGGAGTTGGGAAGGGGCACCACCCCCGGCAGGCCTACTTCTCCAAGCACCGTCACCTTGAAGTTAAGGTAACGCACGCTCACGACCGGGTCGATAATGTAAGTTTTCAGTTTCCCCCGGATGAGTTGTTGCAAAGATTCCACGGTCATGCCCGCTACCTCGATCCGTCCCAGCAACGGCAGGTCGATGAACCCGTCCTGATCCACGAGTTGCCCCTGAAACAGCTGCAGGTTCTGGTTACTTACCTGGCCGAGACCGCCGATGTTGCCGGCTTCGTTGAAGGGGGCCGCGGCGGCGGGGTCGACGCTCTCCACCTCGATGCGCAGTAGGTCACGCGGTTGAATGCGCAACTCCAGGGCGTTTTCGATGTCCTCCGTTTTTCCCTGGGGCACCCGGACGGAATCAAAATTGACGAGTTCTTTATAGGACACGCAGCCGGAAGTGGTGATCGTCACCAGGGCCAGCAGAAGGGTAAAAAGCCGCATTCGTTAAATTTATGGGTTAGTTCTCTGATTGGTGTCGGTAGATAACCGGGAAACGGCTACGCCGCCCACCAACCGGATAGCGGAACAAGATATAGCTTTCACGCCTCCGGCCTCTATGTGTCGGGGCAACACAATTCCGGGAAGGATGAAGGCGATCGTAGTACGCAATACAGTAGGCGGTGACTGGGGCCACCGAAGGATTAATTCGTTAAATTGGATCGACTGGCACTACCGACCGGGTCATTTGGGGAACGGTGGTGCGGAATTTGTTTAACGGATCATGAAGATTTAGGAAGCAATTTGAGTTGATCAGTCATAATCGATGTTCCGCTTATTCTAACCATCCCGCCGGAGCAAATTGGTCGACGCCCGGACATAATACCCGATGCGCCGATTCCGTACCCCCCGGACCGCTCGCGCGACCCGATGGTACCCCGGACGGATTCACAACGTCCAACGCGCCGGTCGTGGTACGTCCGCACGGTGTAGTCACCAATAATTGTTTGGCACCACCAAGGAACTGTGGGAGGGACATGCGATTGTGTATGTTCAAGTGTCGATGCTAACCGCCACGGAGCGGTAAGAGAGTAGGGTGGTGAGTGGGTGACCCCAAATTTCAGACCACAAACATAGGGGAACCAACAACTTATTACAAATCCCGGAGGGTGCCAGTGGTCGGGGAAGGAAGCGTGGGGCGGGGACGCGGGAGCCAGATACCACGGGGGCTATCGCCAGCGGTCACCCCGATAACTCGTGTCAACAAATCTTTAAGTTATCGTTAACAAGCCGGAATTCAGTCCCGGAGCAGACACCCGCAGCCCGTAGTGCTGTCGCCAAAGCGACCAAGCGGAAACCCTATCTGCCGGGGTTTGCCGCCGGATTCGATCGTCGAAGTGCTTTTTGTTATTCTTGATCACAGAGGGGGCTTCGTTTGTCGGCTTACGTGCATTTGCTACACGCTTCTTCCCTAGGGTCTCATTCCTGCTTACCTTGCGCCGCCTTCCGGAGTTCGCTACCTTTATAAGAACAAACGAGCGTGTAAAGCTTTTTACAGAAACCCGTACCACGATCCTCACCTTCCGTTTTTTCGTACGTATGGGTATTGCATTTTCCTAGCCCCGGCATGACTTTTTTTAAGCCATTCTTGAGATCACAGAAAACCGATTGAAAACTGTCGCGACACCAGCCCTTAGAGCCCACAATTAGAGAACTCCGAAAAGGCACCCAGCGACGCACACCCCCCGCCTCAATTATCTGTGGTTGCGGTATACCGCTGCCGGCAGGTGATTTTTCCACGTTTAATAGACTATCAGCGTTGTTCGGCTAGGTCAGCCACCACCCGCCTAGGGGCCGAACACGGAAAACGACACTAATGAAAGACACACTACAATTTTTAGCCAAAGGACCCTTGATGCTTTTTTGCCTGCTCTGCACCGCGGGGCTGTGGGCGGGTCCCGCCACCGCAACGGACAATCTACCCTACCCCTGGAGTGGTTTGCTCGTCGAAGCGCCCCGGGTAACGGCGAGTATTCCCGCCAACGGAGCATCCGGTGTATCCCTAACGACTTCCATCTCGGCCAATGAGCTGTACCTGCCCAACGGGAAGGACGGCATTTTCGGCGTGGACAATAACACCATCAGCAACCGCACGGTCAAACTCTTCAATGCCGCGACCGGAGTGGAGATCCCCTCTACGGCCAACGGTACGGGCGGGGGCGATGCCATCAACCTGACCCCTTCCATTCCTCTGGAAGCCAATACTTCCTACCGCTTCGTGATCGACGGGGTCAAGGACCTTACCGGAGCGGTGTTTGAAGTCTACACCGCGGTTTTCACCACCGCGGCGGATAATGGCGGCACCGGCTCCGCTCTGGACAACGTCTCCTTCCGTCAGGCGGGCAACGTGGCTACGGGCGAATTCTACACCTCGCTCACCATTGGACCCGACCGTAAGCTATACGCACTCCGGATATCCGGCACGATCGACCGTTGGAATATCGAGCTGGACGGTACGCTGACCGGGAAACAAACCATTCCCGTCATTGAAAATAAGTACGGGGAACGTGCCGCCATCGGCTTGGTATTTTCGCCCAATGCCACTTCCACCAATCTCGTGGCATTTGTCAGTCATTCGACGGGGGTTCTGACTAACGGTCCGGCCTGGGACGGCAAAATCAGCCGCCTCTCCGGTCCCGATCTGGCGACGGAAAATCTCATCGTAACCAACCTGCCCCGCTCCCGCCGCGACCACCTGGTAAACGGACTGACCTTCCGCCCGGGAGAGCCCAACGTCATGTACTTCAACGTCGGCAGTAACACCGCCGGCGGTGCTCCGGATAAGTCGTGGGGCTTCCGCCAGGAACGACTGCTGTCGGGAGCTACGCTCCGCCTGGACCTGGACAAGCTTCCCGCCAATAAGTGGCCCCTCAACGCCAAAACAACGATGGACCAGGCCGCCATCAACGCCGCCGACGTCAACTCCCCCACGCTGGGGAGCGGTACGGGAACGTACGAAGAGAACGGACAACAGTTTCCCGACGACGGTACTTACAACCCTTACTACACCGAGGCACCCCTGACCCTCTACGCTACCGGTATTCGTAACGCGTACGACCTGACCTGGCACTCCAACGGACAACTCTACATTCCCACCAACGGTACGGCCGGGGGAAGCAATACGCCCGCCTCCGTCGACGGCACCCGGCGCCCCAACGGGGAGATCTACCGGCACTCGAATTCCAAATTTCCGGTTGTCCCGGCCACCTTCAATAACAATACGCAGCGGGATTTTCTCTTTCGCGTGGATCCCACCAAATCACTCGGTTACTTCGGCCACGCCAACCCGCTTCGTGGCGAGTTCGTGCTTAACCGTGGACCGGTAGACGTATCAGGCTACCCCAATTCAGTATCTCCCGACCCCAACTACCGGGGCATCGCCTTCAACTTTGAGTACAATAAGTCGCCCAACGGCGTCATCGAATACCGCAGTACGGCGGAAGGCGGTAACCTGCAGGGAGCACTGCTGGTGTGTCGCTACAGCGGTGGCAGCGACATCATCGCGCTGGTGCCCAACGGCCCTAACGGAGACATCCTTACGAGCAAGATCGGCATTCCGGGCCTGACCGGATTCCAGGATCCGCTGGACCTGACCGAAGACCAGGTCACGGGTAACCTGTACGTGTCGGATTTCGGGCGACAGTCGATCGTCCTGGTCAAGCCAAGCGAGAACTCCTCTCCGGAACCCGCCATCCAGTTGAACCCGATTTCGGTCATCACGGACGATGTTGCCGATGGCGTACCGGGAGAAGATATTACGGTGTTCATCACGAATACGGGCAACGCCGCCCTGTTGCGTCCGACGGTAACTATATCCGGCGAGAACGGCGATCAGTTTACGGCTAATCTGTCTACCCTGCCTACCTCCCTGGACCCCAACCGTACGGCGACCTTCCTCATCAGTTTTAACCCCACCACGCCGGGGTCGAAAATAGCTACCCTGAAGGTTTCGGGGGAGAATACGGCCGTTTCCGCCGAGATCGAACTGCGCGGCCTGGGTAAGAAAGGTAAGGGAGGCAACAACGAGCCCTCACTTCAGCAGATCTTCGATACCTACGGTTACGCGATCGACGTCAACGATCGGGACCCGGGCACGAACATGATCGACCTGCCGTCGGGAAAGACCTACAACGACCTGATCGGAGACGAACTCCGCATTCAGTACTTCAAGCGGGCGGTAGATGCCCCCGTGACCATGGAAGTACTCAGCGTTTACGGACCGGAAGCGAATAACCCCATCGTGGGCTTCGGCTGGTACGAAAGCGGCATCAGCACCTCGGCCGCCGAACTCTTCACGGTAGAGAACAAGATCAGCGGGAACGGACAAACGCTCGCACCCGAGATAAACGGGGTTACCTCCTTCAATCCGGGAGAAAAAGTGTTCGGCTTCTATAGCCGCTGGCCCTTCTTCGGTAATCGCTACATCTATTCCGAAGACGCCCAGAACACTTTCGATCAGGCCATTCCCCACCACGTGCGGGTGTACGAGGTGCCGAACGTGGACAACACCTACATCGTAGCCTTCGAAGAGCATACGAGTGGATTTGACTACCAGGATATCGTGGTACTCGTCAAGAATGTGGAGCCCGCCCAACTGGTACTGGCCCCCCTCATCACGGCATCTCCTAACGAACTGCTGTTCGAGGCTTCCGAACGTACTCCAGCCCCCCAGCAGGAAACCAAGACGGTGACGATCACTAACTCCGGCAACGCTCCTTTGGAGATCACGGGTGTCCGGATCGGCACGACGACCTACGCTAACAACTTCTCCTTCACCGGCCCCACCTCCGTAGTGCTTGCTCCCGCGTCCTCGCAGGATTACACCGTGACGTATAAGCCGCAGCGCAATTCCCAGAACCTGGGTTACCAGGAAGGCAAACTGGTGTTCACCACCAATACGCAGGGAGGAAGCTTCACCCTCGGTCTGCACGGTCTGAAGACGATCGGCTACGAAGGGACCCTTGAGCCCCCGCTACAGGACGTAGTGAATACACTCGGCATTAAGATCAATGTGGGTTGGACGACCCTCAAGGGAAGCACCGACCCCGCTCTCCAGGGAGAAGAGATCAACGAACCGCTGTTTGAAGCCGCCGGTCCCGGACCGGTAGGCATCGTAGCCGTTGCCCGCTACTCGCCGGCGGAAACCCTTCCCTACGGTTGGTACACCCGCATCGGTGAGGACATTAAGCACAATCAAGTGGGCGTACTGGCCGACGGACTGCCCGAAGCACAGACGCTCTACCCACCCCAGCAGTCCGGATCGACCAGTTTCAACCCCAGCGTGGGTGCCTTCGGTCTGTACATCTACTCCAACTCCTTCGGTCGTTACAGTTACACCCAGGACGATATCAATAGCGGAACGGTGGCTCACCGCGCCCGTGTTTATCCGGTCCGCGATCGTCAGGGGGCTTTGGTACCCAATAGTATTCTCGTCGGTTTCGAAGACGCGGAGAATGGGGACTACCAGGACTACGTATTCGTGCTCACGAATGCCAAGCCCTACGTTGCTCCCGATCCCGCGCTCGTATTCGAGCCCAGCACCCTCAACGTAGGCGTTGTAGTGGGTAAGGTGTCCGGTCAGTATACCACGGACCTGATCGCCAATACCAACATCGCCGACGACGCGGTGACCCTCACGGCCGACCAGCCCTGGATCGTGCTTCCGAGCAGCTTTACGTACGGCGAGCAAATCGACGTTGCCGTCGATGCCACCAAGTTAGACGTAGGCATTTACACCGGTACCGTAACGGCTACGGCCGCCGGGTTCGAATCCGCCACGCTGACCGTTACCGCCACCGTGAACGAGAAAGTCCAGGACGGTACCATTAAGATCAACTTCCAGGATAACTCCTTCAATCCGCCCGCCGGCTACCTGGCCGACGTTGGTGCCGCTTACGGTCCGCGGGGCGGGGGTATGGTGTACGGGTGGATTAATCCCGCTACCAAGGCGCCCCTGGACAATACCGCGGCGGCCCGTGGCGACGAGCGGGGCATCACCAATTCAAGCTCCGATCAGGACAAGCTGATCCGCTCCTTCAACCATCTGGACATGTTTGGTCAGAACAATCCCCACGATTGGGAGATTGCGCTGCCCAACGGTCTGTACAAGATCGAACTGGCGGCGGGCGATATGGTGAACACGAACAGCCGTCACACCATCCGCGCCGAGGGCGAAACCGTAATCAACGATTTCATTCCCTCGAACGACAGTAAGTTTCAGGTTGGAATAGACACGATTCGGGTCAGCGACGGAAAACTGACCATCGATGATGTGGGCGCGCCGGACAACGGCAACTCTAAGATCATCTACCTTGATATCGTTCCCGTGGATAGCAGCGCCTTCGCGCCGGAAATCGCCGTCAACATCCGGGGCAACCGGAACCAAGCGGGAGAGTACTACGGCGAAGTAACGGTCAGCCTGTCCGCCACCGACAAATCGGGTAGCGGCGGCTTGGACGATATTTACTACACCCTCAACGGCGGAAGCCAGACGAAGTACGAGGGTCCGTTCAAGGTGACCATTGCGAACGGCGTACCGGCCCAGAGCAACGTGCTGACGGCAACGGTCGTGGATGACCTCGGTAACGTCGGCCGCTCCACGCGGTCGTTTACCCTGATCCCCAAGACGGGAGCCGTACTGCGGCTGCAGAACATGGAAGTCCTGTTGAATACGAAGCGGGGCCTGCCGGCCGACGATTTCTACACTTTCAACAAGATCGAACGGCCGACCAACTTCCAGGGCGACACAACCATTACCCGCCTGGAAAATACCATGCGGATCCACAACGACGGTTCCAGCCCGCTGGTCATCACGAAACTCACCACCACGGACGAAAGCAACTTCATCATCCTGGGCGACCTCGTCCCTAAGGATGGTCTGGTCATCGAGCCGGGGGCCTTCGTCGATGCCGAGATTCGTTTCGTGCACGAAGGAGCTCCCTACCGCACGCTGATTACCGAATACCTGGTCATCAACTCCAATGCCGATAATGGTGCCGACGTTTCGGCAACCTTCCGCGGCGCGTGGATGAAGACCCCGGAAGGAAGTAATGAGATCACGACCCAGCAGGTGTTCGAAGTCTTCGGCTTCGGAACCCAGATGGGTAAGGACGAAAACGGCGAGTACATCATCCGACCCAGTTCGGACATTCCCTCCGCCGCCGACGTGGATGCGGGTAAGGAAGGTGATCTGATCCTCTCGGAATTCTTCGTACAGGCCGATCCCACCCAGGAGGTACGCATCGTTCAGTTGGCGGCCCTGCACTCCCGGGGCGCGAACACGACTACCCTGCGAGACCCCAACAATAATATACCCAACACCATGCAGTTCGACCACGGTACCTCCTGGTTCCAGGCGCTGCTGCCCTGGTTGACGAACACCCGCCCGACCATTGCCGGTGACCGTACGGAGCGCATCGAGGTGCCCTTCTCCGTCACGGTGAACGGCTACAGTTCCCGCGGTGGCAACCTTAAGGGGGAATTCGCGGATAAGATCAATGGCATCAAATTCTATAAGGCCATTGACGCGGAAGGCCGCATCATCCCGAATGAGTACATCATTCTGCAGGACAACATCGGAAACGGATGTGGTGCCGGACAGGGCAACTGCGACTGGCAGGACAACGTCCTGTACATCATGAACGTACGGCCGCAGCAGCTGCCTACCGCCGCCGCTATCGCCAACGTTACGGTTGACGTACTGGAAGAGCGTACCTATGATGTCACGGGCTCCTTTAACAAAGGATATGCCGGTAACCGGCTTACCTACTCTGCTACCCTAACCAGCGGACAGGCATTACCCTCCTGGATCTCCTTCGATACCCTGACCGGAACCTTCCTGATTGTAGCCGGCGTAGACCAGGCCAACCAGAGTGTTCAGGTAAAGGTGACGGCCACGGATAATAACCGGATCGAGGTGTCTTCCACGTTCACCATTACCGTGCGGAATACGACCATCAACTGTACCGTCAATGCCAATGCCGACGGTCAGGAAAAAGTGCTCGACTGTACTACCGGCAGCGTGCGCCTCAACGGTAGCGTGTCGGCCGGCGAGTACCGGTGGACCGGCCCCAACGGGTTCACGTCCACCGCGCAGAACCCGCTGGTGAGCGTGGCCGGTACGTACACCCTGAAGACGACTGCTCCTAACTGCCCGTTGAGCAGCAAGGTGGAAGTACGTACGGGATTAACCCCGTCCAATCTTCAGATCAGTACTCCCTACACGACCTTCAGCTGCTCGGTAAGTTCCATCGAACTGACGGCGATCTCCGATGATGAGTCAGCCGCCATCCAGTGGTTCAATAGCAACAACCAACAGGTAAGTACCGCCAAAACGCTGGTGGTCACGACTCCGGGCACCTACCGGGCCGTCGCTACCAGTGCCGGCGGATGCCAGGCTTCGGTATCGGTCACGTTGAACGAGAATTACGATCCCGCCAGCGCCGGTCTTGACGGAGCCATCTCCGCCTGCCGCAATGGGGAGTCCTTCAGCCTCTACAGCCGACTGGCTGCCCTCGGGGGTAACCCCCAGGCGGGTGGTACATGGACGTACCAGGGCGCGGTGGTATCCGACGAATTCAATCCTTCCACTTCTCCCGCCGGTGTTTACGTGTACACCGCGGGGGGTGCTAACGGCTGTGACTTCGACGATGCCCGACTGACGGTGAGCCTGACGAATCCCGTCACTTACTATGCCGACATCGATCGGGATGGTTTCGGCGATCCGAATCAGGCCGTCCAGGCCTGTGTGGCTCCCCCGGGTTATGTCACCAACGGCTCCGACAACTGCCCCACCGTAAACTCGACGACGCTCGCCGACGCCGATGGTGACGGCATCGGAGATGGTTGTGATCCGGACGACGATAATGACGGAGTACTCGACATAGACGACTGTGAACCCTTCAACTCGCGCGTCGGGGTAGCTACCTGGTACTATGCGGATTTTGACGGCGACGGCTTCGGTGATCCCAATAACGGTTTCGCTACTTGTGCGCTGCCGCCCGCAAACTACGTGGCTAACAACACCGACAACTGTCCTGACAGCGCCAACCCGAACCAGATCGATACGGACGGTGACGGCATCGGTGATGTGTGTGACGGCTCGGCCAGTGGCTCCAGCATCTTCTGGCTCGAAGCCGAGTGTGGCGACGTAGGATCCAAGTGGATCAGTATGCGCAGCGACAGTGCTTCGAACGGTTCGTACATCGTATTCGAGAACGGCACCTCGACGGCGGCCCCCCCGGCCGATCTTGCCGAAAACCAGGTGCGTTTCACGATCAAGAACGTACAGGCCGGTACCTACCGCCTGTTCGGTCGCGCCTTTGCCCCCAGCCCCGCCGACGACTCTTTCTGGGTGCGGGTTAATGGAGGCGAATGGTTCCGTTGGTGGGAAGGATTCACCCACGGCGTATGGGGTTGGACCGAAGTGGGTAAGAACCCCTTCACCCTGCCCGACGGAACGGTGACCATCGATATTGCCTTCCGGGAGGACGGAGCGCTACTCGATAAACTCTACTTATCCCTGGACGGTAAGATCCCGACCGGCTTCGGTGAGGAGGCGATTAACTGTGCCTCAGTCAATGAGGTACCCATCGCGATCATTAACCTCCAGCCCCCCTACGGCTCGGCACCGCTCGCCGTGAACCTGGACGCCCGTGAATCACGGGACAACGACGGTTCGATTGCGAGCTACGAGTGGGATTGGGGAACGGGTACCGCCAGTGGACCCAACCCCCGCGTCACCTTCAACGAGGGAACTTACAACGTTACCCTCACGGTAACCGACGATGAAAACACCACGGGAACGGCCGTCGAAGTACTGCGGGTACTGAACGGTAACGAGGACACGGACGGAGACGGCATCATCAACAGCGAGGACATCTGCCCGCTGTTTGCCAACCCGAATCAGGTGCTCCCGACCTTCTACGCGGACTTCGATAACGACGGTCTGGGTGACCCGGCGGTATTCGTTGAGAATTGTGAAGCTCCCCTCGGGTACGTTTCCAATGCCGACGACAATTGCCCGGGCTTATCCTCCACCGACACTACGGACACGGACGGTGACGGCATTGGCGACGAGTGCGATGACGACGACGATGGTGACGGCGTACCGGACGATCAGGACTGTAACCCCCTCAACGAACGCGTGGGTAGATTCAATACCTACTACGCCGACGCGGACGGTGATGGCTTCGGTGACCCCGACGTCAGCATCACCGACTGTACGGCGCCCGAGGGATACGTACTCAACAATACCGATAACTGCCCATCGGTCGCCAATGCCGACCAAATGGACAGCGACAACGACGGCATCGGCAACGCTTGTGATGCTTCGGTCGTCGGAAAGCACATCTTCTGGCTGGAGGCCGAATGTGCCACGGTCGGATCCGGCTGGGTCGAGGGCAGCAGCAGCGGTGCCTCGAACGGCAAGTACGTTACGTTCCCGAGCGGAAACTCCTTCAACGAACCGCCTGCGGACGTTCCCGCCAACCGGGTCCGCTTCACGCTGAACAGCGTACAACCCGGCACCTACTACATCTTCCTTCGCCTGCTGGCAAAGGACGGTGGGGATGACTCCGTCTGGTTCCGCGTCAACAATGGCGACTGGGTCCGCTGGGCCAGCGGCATCGAACAGGGACCAAACTTTGCCTGGAACGAACTGGTCGGTAGCCCCCTGGAGCTGCCGGACGGAACGACCAACATTGATTTCGCCTACCGTGAGGACGGTATTCAACTGGATAAGCTTCACGTAAACCTCGACGGCATCAAGCCCACGGGTATCGGCGAGCAGGCCATTAACTGTGGTTTCAATCCTAATCAGGCTCCGGTGGCCGTTGCGGAAGCTACGCCAACCAGCGGTTTCGGTCCCCTCACCGTAGAACTGAACGCAGACCAGTCTACCGATGCCGATGGTGTCATCATCAGCTATAAGTGGAACTGGAACGGCGGATCGGCCGTCGGTGTCAATCCTACCGCCACCTTCGCCGATGGCAACTACGCCGTTACCCTGACGGTAGAGGATGAGGACGGAGCACAGGACACGGACGTCGTCAACATCACCGTAAATGCCAACCAAGCCGATAGCGACGGTGACGGCATTCGGGACGTGGAAGACAACTGTCCGACCGTCGCTAACCCCGATCAGAGCCAGGACACCTACTACGCCGACTTTGACGGTGACGGATACGGTGATCCCAACAATACCATCAAAGGATGCGTACTTCCCGCTAACTACGTGACCAATAAGTTGGACAACTGTCCCGACCGGACCTCCACTGACCTTACGGACACGGACGGCGACGGTATCGGAAACGTATGCGATACGGACGACGATAACGACGGCGTGGTTGACGGTCAAGACTGCTTCCCGCTGGACAGCACCCGTAGTACGGGTACCACCTACTACGCAGATTTCGACCGTGACGGCTTCGGTGACCCGAACACTTTCATTACGGCCTGTAATCAGCCGGCGGGTTACGTCCTGAATAAAGTGGATAACTGCCCATCCGTTCCCAACCCAACGCAGGCCGACGCCGACAACGACGGCATCGGTGATGCCTGTGATTCTTCCATTGCCGGAGTGAACGTATTCTGGCTGGAAGCCGAATGTGCTCAGGTCGGTGGAACGTGGAGCATCGAATCCGACACCACCGCCTCCGGCGGTAGCTACGTAGTCAGCAATACGGTAGAGTCGAAAAACGCGGCTCCGGAAGACATCCCGACCAACCGCGTCCGCTTCGCGCTTGACAAAGTGCGCGCCGGTCGGTACCACATCTTCGGACGGGTACTGGCGGCAACGACCGGAGACGATTCCTACTGGATTCGGATCAATAACAACAACTGGATCCAGTGGACCAACGGCATCGTAGCCGATGGTAAGTTCAACTGGAGCGAACTGGTGAACAGTCCCTTCAGTCTGCAACAGGGCTACAACACCATCGATATTGCCTTCCGCGAGAACGGCGGTAAGCTGGATAAGATCCACATCGATTACGATAGTGCGTTACCCACCGATAAGGGTGAACCCGCCATCAACTGTGGAGGAGCTACGGACGACAACCGTCGACCTGTTGCCTCCGCCGTGGCAACACCCCTGAGCGGACCGGCCCCTCTCAATGTGCAACTCGACGGTAGTGGCTCCACCGATGCCGACGGTAGCATTGTGAGCTACGCCTGGGCGTGGGATGGAGGCTCGGCTTCCGGAGTGAACCCCTCCATCACGCTGTCTACGCAGGGAACCTACAACATCATCCTGACGGTAACGGACGATAAAGGGGCTACCGCCACGGACCGCGTAACGGTCACGGTGGAACGAGCCGCCAACGTTGCTCCCGTAGCCGTCGCCGCCGCTCGCCCCGCCAGCGGGGCGGCTCCTCTGCGGGTCGACTTGATCGGTAGCGGCTCCAGCGATGAAGACGGAAGTATCGTATCCTATAACTGGAACTGGGGAAGCGGATCCGCCACGGGAGTGGTCGTGTCCCAAACCTTCACGACCGGTAACTACTCCGTTACCCTGACCGTCACCGACAACGAAGGGGCTACGGATACCGATGTAATCGCCATTCAGGCGTTCGCCGAAGGCGCGGATACCGATGGTGACGGCATTGCCGATGCCGACGATAACTGTCCTACCGTAGCGAATCCGGATCAGTCGCTGTCGGTCTTCTACGCGGATACGGACGGAGACGGCTTCGGTGATCCCAACGATTCCGTACAGGCATGTACCGCCCCGAGTGGATACGTGACCAACGCCGACGACAATTGCCCCACCTTCGCCTCGACGAACCTGACCGATAGTGACGGCGACGGAATAGGCGACGAATGCGATTCCGACAACGATAACGACGACGTCGAGAATTCGGTGGACTGTGATCCTTTCGACCCGAGTGTCGGACAAAGCGTCACCTACTACGCGGATACCGACCAGGATGGCTTCGGCGACCCGAACGATAGCCTCGTCGTCTGTGAGCAGCCGGTTAACTACGTTCTCAACAACACGGACAACTGTCCTTCCGTAGCCAACCCCGATCAGACGGATACCGACGGCGACGGACTTGGCGACAGCTGTGACGACAACGTGCTCGGCTTCACCGAATTCACCCTGGAGGCCGAATGTGCCTTCGTCGGCAACGACTGGGTCACGCGCTCCCATACGGATGCGTCCAGAGGTGAATACGTAGTGTACCTCGGTCCGGACTCTAAGTCCGTTCCGCCCGCCGACCTGGCCGCTACCCGCGTACGCTTCGTCGTAGAGAACGCCGAAGCCGGAGCCTTCCACCTCTTTGCCCGCGTCTTCGCGATCAATGGTGGCGACGACTCCTTCTGGGTACGGGTGAACGAAGGCGAGTGGAAGCAGTGGAACGGCTTCGCTCAGTACAATGCCTTCGGTTGGAGTAAAGTAACCAGCAGTGCGTTCACGCTACTGGCGGGAACGAACACTCTTGACTTCGCCTTCCGGGAAAATGGTGCCTACCTGGATAAGGTGCACCTGAACATGGAGAATATCAAACCGACCGGTTTCGGTGAACTCGCCGGCAACTGTACGGGGGACAATCCCAATCAGCCACCGGTAGCACGGGGTAAATCAAGTGTTACGAGCGGTTTCGCGCCGCTCAGCGTGACGCTCGATGGATCCGCCTCCACCGATAACGACGGCACGATCACTACCTACAGCTGGACCTGGAACGGTGGTTCCACCCAGGGGGTCAAGCCCACCGTCGTATTTGAAAACCCCGATGTGTACAACATCACGTTGACGGTAACCGACAACGAGGGTGCTACGGATACCGATGAACTATCGGTCACCGTCGTAGAATCCGTGAACGAGCTGCCGACGGCCGTTGCCGAGGCTACCCCCTCCACCGGATCTACACCACTTACGGTACAGCTCAGTGGCGCGCAGTCTTCCGATACGGATGGCGAGATCGTCAGCTACGACTGGTCATGGAATGGAGGTTCTACCACCGGTGTATCGCCGCAAATCGTACTTACCGGCGCTGCCGTCTACCAAGTCACCCTAACCGTAACCGATAACCGTGGAGGCACGGCTCAGGACTCGGTGACCGTGACCGTACTGGAGGCCGGCAGTGAGCCCCCGGTAGCCGTGGCTTCGGCTACGCCCACCTCCGGCATTGCGCCGCTGAACGTTCAGCTTGACGGTAGCGGTTCCAGCGATCCGGATGGTGAGATTACGGATTACGCCTGGTCCTGGACCGGCGGATCAGCCAGTGGAATTGCTCCCCAGGCTACCTTCGAAGTCGGTACCTACTGGGTTACGCTGACGGTGACGGATAACAACGGCAATGTGGCCACCGACTCCGTTTCCGTGACGGCCTTCCAGGACGAGACGGACACCGACGGAGATGGAGTATTCGATGCCGACGATAACTGTCCCACGGTCGCGAACCCCGATCAGCAACTTCCGGTGTACTACGCGGATGCCGACGGAGATGGCTTCGGTGATCCTAACGTCTCCGTACGGAGCTGTGAGGCGCCGGAGGGGTACGTACTGAACGCCCTGGATAATTGCCCCGACGTTAACTCACCCGATCTGACGGACACCGATGGTGACGGAATGGGAGATGTGTGCGATACCGACGATGACAATGACGGTGCCGAGGATTCCGTAGACTGTGATCCCCTGGATCCTGCGGTCACCTTCAAGCGCGTGTTCTTCGCCGATGCCGATGCGGATGGATTCGGAGACCCCGATGTGTACGTGTTCGCCTGCGAACAACCCGAAGGTTACGTGACGGATTATACCGATAACTGCCCCGCTGTCGCCAATCCGGATCAGCTCGACACCGATGGTGACGGTACGGGAGACGCCTGCGAGGAGGCTCCCGTGAATGACGGCAACTACTGGCTGGAAGCAGAGTGTATGGTCCTGAGCTCGGGATGGCAGACCGCTTCCCACTCAGCGGTATCCAATGGTGCCTACATCGGCTCTACGGGACAAAGCCGCTTCACCGCACCGACGGCTGCCTCCCCCGGATCCCAGATTTCCACCACGGTGGATGTCGAAGCCGATGGACGCTACCACCTTTTCTTCCGGATGAACGGTTGGAGAAATTCCAGCAACTCGTTCTGGGTCAAGATTGATGACTCTCCCTGGATCAACTTCTATAAGTATATCGGAGGAACCGAACTGCTGACGGAAGATTTCCAGTGGGTCAAAGTCAACGACAACGGTACCGACGTTTCCTTCGATCTGGCCGCCGGAGAACATACCCTGACCATCGCTAACCGCGAATCGTACAGCCTGCTCGACAAGGTGCTGCTGTCACAGTTCAAGTCACTACCCGCCGACTTCGGTGGTAAGGGCGTAAACTGTGAGGCCAACTTCACCGGCACCCCGCCGGAGAGTGGCCGCCAGAGCGACCCGCTGCCCTACACCCTGGGCGGTGAACAGCTGCCGGTCGTGGAATACGGTATCGACCTCTTCCCCAACCCGACCGCCGAAAGCCTGAACTTCGTGCTCGAAAGCGACCATGCCGGACGGGTAGACGTGATGATCATGGACATCAACGGACGCGTGATCCGCGATTACCAGTACGAGAAGGAAGACTTTATCCTCCAGGATAAACTCAACGTCTCCGAACTGCCCACCGGCACCTACAGTCTGCGGGTAATCGAGGGTAATCGTCAACTGGTCCGCAAGTTTGTCAAACTGCGCTAGTCGCCGATAGCCCCCTGACGCCAACGGCCCGGAACGAGTGATCGTTCCGGGCCGTTTTTTTAGGAGATGAGGCTCCAGCCCTTGACCGTCCGGAGATGGCGTTCGAGGTAAGCCTGGAGTCCGCGGTGTTCGGGCCGTTTGAGTTGGGGGTCGGCGCCGAGAATATCTTTCGCACGATCCCTGGCTACGGAGAGGATACGACCGTCCTGCGCCAGATCCGCAATCCGCATCTGCAGCACGCCGCTCTGCTGCGTGCCGTCGATCATGCCGGGCCCCCGCAACTTCAGGTCGGCCTCGGCGATCTTGAAGCCGTCGGTGGTCGCGACCATGGTATTGATGCGTTGCCGGCTCTCCTTGCTCAGCTTTACGCTGGACAACAGGATGCAAAAGCTTTCTTCGGCTCCCCGTCCCACCCGGCCCCGGAGCTGGTGAAGCTGACTAAGTCCGAAGCGCTCGGTGTGTACGATGACCATTATGGTGGCGTTGGGGACGTTCACGCCAACCTCGATCACCGTAGTGGCCATCATGATTTGGGTTTCCCCGTTCTTGAAGCGGGCCATTTCGAAGTCCTTGTCCTCCGGCTTCATTTTACCGTGGACGACGCTGATCTGGTATTCCGGGCGGGGAAACCGGTGCAGCATCTCGTCGTAGGCTTCTTCGAGGGCCAGTAGATCCAGCTTCTCGTTCTCCTCGATCAGGGGGTAAACGACGTACGCCTGCCGACCCTTGGCGATCTCTTCGCGAATGCGGCCGAACACCCGCTCCCGGCGGTGCTCCGTAAAGTGCACGGTCTTGATGGGGGTGCGGCCCGGCGGCAATTCATCGATCACGCTGACGTCCAGGTCCCCGTAGGCCGTCATGGCGAGGGTCCGGGGGATGGGCGTGGCCGTCATCACCAGCACGTGCGGAGGGTAGGGGGTATTCTTCTTCCACAGTTTGGCCCGCTGCTTTACGCCGAAACGGTGCTGTTCGTCAATAATGGCCAAGCCCAGATTCTTGAATACGACGGGCGGCTCGATCAGGGCGTGGGTGCCCAGCAGGATATCGATCTTTCCTTCCGCCAGATCCGCGAGCAGAGCCTTCCGGGCCTTCCCCTTCACGTTGCCGGAGAGAAAGGCCACCCGGAGATCCATGCCCTCCAGGTACGCCTGAATAGATTCGTAGTGTTGGTAAGCAAGGATCTCGGTGGGGGCCATCATACAGGCCTGGAAACCGTTATCGAGCGCCATGAGCATGGACATCAGGCCTACCATCGTCTTTCCCGAACCCACGTCACCCTGCAGCAGGCGGTTCATCTGAATGCCCCGCCCCAGATCCTGGCGGATCTCCCGCAGTACCCGCTTCTGCGCGCCGGTCAGGGTGAAGGGTAAGAAATCGCGGTAGAATTGATTAAAGTGCTCCCCGATCTGGTCGAAGGTGTATCCCGCCACCCGGGCCTCCCGGCTCACCTTCAATTGGAGTAGCCGCATCTGCAGCAGAAAGAGTTCTTCGAACTTTAACCGGCGGCGGGCGGCGTCCAGTTCCACCTGATTAGCCGGTAAATGGATCGTACGCACGGCCGCCGAATGACTGATGAGCCGTAGTTCATCCCGCAAGTACTCGGGAAGCATGTCCGGCAGATCGGCCGGCTGAAGCTGGTCGAGAACGCTGCGGATCAACTTGCGCCTCCCCCGCGTGTCAAGCCCCCGCTTATTCAGTTTTTCCGTACTCGCGTAGACAGGCTCAAAGGTAGCCGCGTCCTCCGCGACCGCGCGGTTGGCAAGCTCCATTTCCGGATGCGTAATGCTCAGTTTCCCGTTAAATTCCTGGACGGTCCCGTAGACCACGTATTCCTCACCGATCTGGTATGTACGATCGAGGTAGTTCACTCCCCGAAACCAGACGAGTTCCAGAGCGGCCCCGCTTTCGTCGCGTAAACGGCCTACCAGGCGCTTCTTCCGGTTTTCCCCTTTCGTGATCAGCGTGACCAGTTTCCCCTTTACCTGTACGTTGCCCTGGTCGGGCAATATGTCGATGATGCGGTAAAACTGCGTACGGTCGACGTAGCGGAAAGGATAGCTGTAGATCAGGTCGCCCAGCGTGAATATCTGTAGTTCCTTCGCCAGGAGTTCGGCCTTGGCGGGTCCGATCCCTCGCAGACTGGCGAGGCCGCGATCCAGTAAGCCGGCCTTGGATACGGAGGGCGTCATGCGCTTTTAAAACAATTTGCGGTAAATATACGGAGCCTCACCCCATTCCCATACGGTTCCGCATCGTCTCGTAGAGGAGAATTCCCGCCGCCACGGATACATTGAAGCTGTTGAGCGTTCCGGCCTGGGGTATGCGGAAGGTCACGTCGGCCGCCCGGGCCACGCCGGTGCTGATGCCTTCGTGCTCGGCACCCATCACGATGCATAAGGGACCCGTAAGTTCGAGCTCGTGCAGGTAGCGTTCCGCGTTCAGGTCACTGGCGATCACCCGTACCCCGCTCATCTGGAGAAATTCAACGGTGTTCACGAGGCTCTTCTCCCGGCATACCGGCAGGCGGGCGAGGGCTCCGGCGCTGCTCTTCACGGCATCCGCGGTCAGGCCGGCGCTGTTTTTCTGGGGGATGATGATGGTCTGCGCCCCGCAAACTTCCGCCGAACGGGCGATGGCGCCCAGGTTGCGCACGTCCGTCACCCCGTCCAGCAGCAGGAAAAGGGGGATCTCTCCGCGTTCGTACACCTGGGGGAGCACGTCCTCCACGCGGTGATAGGGCGCGGCGGCGAGTTGGGCCACGACGCCCTGGTGATTGCCGCGGACCATACGTTGCAGTTTCGCCTGGGGGATGAGCGTCATGGGTACGGCGTGCAGCTTACAGCTTTGCCGAAGTTCCTTCTCAAAATCTCCCCGTGTACCCTGTTGCAGATACACCTTATCTACGGGTTGTCCGGCAGCCAGTGCTTCCAGCACGGGGTGCCGGCCGTAGATCAGATCCTCGCGTTGCTTCATGCCGCAAGATAGGCTTAGGGGCGGGGTCGCAGGTGCAATGAGCGTACCACCCCCACCACCAGCAGTACCGCGATGCCCACCCCGATCCGGGTCCAGAAGTGCTGCCGCGTAATCACGGCGCTCTGCAGGTGAGCGGGGTTGGCCGCCCCCGGCGTGCCACGACCGGATTCCACCACCCAGTTACGGCGGTTGCTGTTGTCCAACCCCGGCAGGGCGAGCGCGTAGGTAAAGCTGCTGTCGGGGCGGGGCGGCAACTGGTAGGCGACCGCGTTGACGTAGCTGCCGTCGTGACTGTATAGCCCGATGCGGTCGTCTTCCTTATTCAGGCCGAAGGGGAGGCCGGCGACAAAGTCCGGCACGTCCGGGTAGGTGGCCCGAAACTTTTCCTCCTCCCGGCAAACGACCAGGTAAGTCCCGGCCTGCAGGGTGGTCGCGGGAAGTTCGAACCGTCTTCCGCTATCGTCGGTGAGGTACCAGCCGCCGATCGGCGCGGCGACCGTTCCCCGGTTATGGATTTCCAGCCAGTCGCCACCGTCCGTGCTGCGCGGACAGATCTCGTTGATGATGATTTCCCCGGCCAGCGGATGGGTAGCGGGCGCGAAAGTGGCCCGGATGGAATAGTCGCGTTTCGCGCTCAGATGCACTTCCAACCGGGGGGAAGTGCCGGGTACCGTCCCCTCCCAGCCCGTAAAGTGATAGCCGGGCTCGGCAACGGCCTCCAGGCTAAGGGGAACGTTGGCGAAGTACGTTCCGGTGAGCCCGTCACTCGCTACCTGGAGATTGGCGTTTAAAATTACGTAGCCCCCGCGACCGGCCACCAGGTCTACCGCGCGGTCCTCTCCTCCCGCGAAGTAATCCCGGAGGTGTTCGCGCAGGAAGGCGGGGCGCTTGGCCGCGAACTGTCGCAGTTTGTCGGTGTGGTAGTCCCAGTGATCCCGGTCCTGTTGCCACCGGGTCAGTTGCCGGGGCATCTCCTGCGCTACGGAAGCGATGGCGGCTTCGGTCCGCTCCGCGACGGCTTCGGCGCTGAAGTCAGTATGCAGGTAGTCGAGGGTGCGGTTGACGAAAGTGCGGCGGTAGTGCGCGTTGGTCAGCAAGCGGCGCTGAAAGAGCGTCGACCAGGGCGGATTAGGCCAGGAGGGGCCGTGGGCATCGGTGTAAAAAGCCAGTGTATTAGTCTTCCAGCCCTCCTCGCGGTGGAGGCCGAATCCCTGATCCACGTCATAGAGGATCCACCGGAAGCGGCCGTCGGGTCCGTCGGGGCGCCAGTAGCGGATGTTGCCGCCGGCATCGCGGTTATCGAAGTAGGTCTGAGCGATCTGGAGGCGCTGGAAGTTGTCGATGTCCATCAGTTCCGCCAGCCGCGCGTAATTCTCGGGCACCGTGAGGTCGGTGTTTTGTACGAAATCGCGGAGTCGTTCGTAGGCCCGGGAGCTGCCGTGCTTGACGGTCAGTTCGTGCTCGAGCAGGCTCAGGGAATCCTTATCGACATCGTGGTGGTCGGCCAGGAACCGGGGATTGATTTTTTCCCGCAGGTGGTACAGGCCCCAGTACTTCCCGTTGAGGTACACCCGGACGGGTCGGGCATCCTGAAGGTCGAGGTCCCAACTCTCATCGCGCAGCAGGCTCGTCAGTAAGGCATCGCGGACGTAGCTGCGGCCCCAGTCCGACCCACCGTTGCGCACCACCAGGAACCGGAAATCCTTGTTGCCCTCCGGTCCGAAGAGGGGGTAATCGATCTTCTTATTCCCGTAAGCTTCCCGGCCGGAGAGCGAGAACGACTTTTGGGGGAACGTGCGGCTCAGTCCGCCGAACATCCGCAGACCGAGCATACCGTTGTGGACGGGCGTCCCGTCGGGGAGCAGCAGATCTACGTGGCAGGGAAACTCCTTTCGCGTCCACCAGTTGGCCCCCGTGGGGTCCCAGACGCTGGTTCCCGGGTCCGGCCCGGGCATGAACCAGCCGCTGACGGGATTGAAGAGTCGCCAGGGGTCGATACCTACCGAAACGGTCAGCAGTTCCGAAGCGGGTTCGTCGATGAGGTAGCTCCCCCCGGTTTCCGGTCCGGACTGGGTAAAGCCGTCGAATACCGCCGCCCGCAGGACCGCCGTATGCTCCAGGGTCACGGGGGTGCCCACGTACCGCCGCGAACGTGGACTGGGCCGGCTTCCGTCAAGGGTGTAATACACGGCTCCCGCGTCCCCGCCCGAAATACGCACCTCCTGCCCCCGAGGGTAGTCTCCGGGGCCGGGTTCGAACGAAAGCGCTTGCCCCTGCGCGTCAAGTTCAGTGGCGGGCAGCAGTGGGGTGAGCAGGAAGAGGAGAAGCGTGAAGCGCAAGCCGAAACAGGCTTAAATGATTACTTTGTGGCAGCCGATTCTTGGCTGCACCAATTTACCAAATTCCCCATGGATTTCAGTCTGCACAACGACCAGCTCAGCATCAAGATTCAGTCAAACGGAGCCGAACTTAAGAGCCTGGTCAAGCGGTCTACCGGTCAGGAATACATGTGGGAGGGCGACCCCGCCGTATGGGGCAGTACCGCGCCGGTCCTGTTTCCGGTGATCGGAAAACTGAAGGACGAAAAAACGCGGATCGACGGCCGGGAGTACCGGATCCCCAAGCACGGGATCGTCCGCAACAACGACAAACTGGAATTCTTCTCCAAACTCGAGGATCGTATCGTATTCCGACTCTGTTCCGACGAGGAGAGTCTGGCCGTGTACCCCTATCACTTCGACTTTCGCATTACCTTTCGCCTGCGCAACGAACACCTCATCATCTACCACGAGGTGATGAATACCGACGATAAACCCATCTTCTTCCACCTCGGGGGCCACCCCGCTTTCCGGGTGCCGTTCTTCGAGGGGGAAGCCTACGAGGACTACCTGCTACGATTCGAACATCCGGAAGACAGCCGCAGCTACCGCGTCACCGATCAGGGTACGATCAGCGACGATACCCGCCCGGTACCCTGGCAAGCTGACGGGACGGAACTGCCGCTCACCCACGATCTCTTCAGCGAAGACGCCCTGGTCTTCAGGGATCTGGAGTCGCGCAGCGTAATCCTGGAAAGCCGGAAGAGCGGGCCCGTACTGAAGCTCGATTACGCCGGCTGGACTCACCTCGGCATCTGGGCTAAGACCAACGGAGATTTCGTCTGCATCGAGCCCTGGATCGGGCTGGCGGACCACGAGAACGCCGACGGTGAGTTTACCCACAAGGAGGGCATCATCGAACTGCAGCCGAACGAAGTGTACGAGATGAGCTACGACATCAAGATCCTGTAGCCCACGGGCCGTACAGGGGCTCGATCGCCCGGTAGAAGCGAAGCAGGTCGCCGTCGCGCAACCGCTTGCCCGCCGTCACCACCCGGATTTGCGTCAGCGCTTGCTCGATCACGGCGGCGGGCAGTCCGCTGCGCCGGGCCAGGTCCGCGGGGGGCGGATGCCCCTCCAACCAGTGAATGCCGAGACGGTGATTCAGGTGCTGGCGTAGACTGGCCAGTTCCCGCCGGGCCAGGGCGGCGTGGTCTCCCCTGCGGTAGAGCAGACGGCTCACCGTGTCGATGAAGCGCCGGCTGTCGTTGGTGCGCGCCGGCAGGGGAGGGATGACACGTTGGCGACGTCGGCCCCGAAACAGCACGTAAAGTATGGCGCCGGCCAGCAGGGTGTACCAGGCGAAGGCCAGTTCACGACGCTCCTGAACGTAGAGCAGGGTGGGGTTGCCGTCGAGCAAGTTGCGGCCGCCGTCGTAGTTGCGCGACGCGGCCTGCCGGCTACCGACGGTGCCCGGATCCCGCCGGTAGCGCCGGTGGTGCTCATCCCAGTACACGGGCCCCTCCGCGATGACCGACAGCATGGCTTCGGCGTAACGGTACTGCAGGGAGTCCAGCAGAAACCAGTTGGTAAAGAAAACCGGATTGGAGTGTACGTAGAAGTCGCCCGCTCCCCACCCGACGCGGATAAAGTTAACTCCGAAGGTATCGAGTACCCCGAGCACCCGGTTGTCGAGGGTGGAGTCGCAGAGCAGGCGTTCGTCGATGACGTGCAGGGGGGTAGGGGTGGGACGCCAAAACCGGACGTTGACAAGATCGAAAGCGGCTCCGTCGGGGTACCGGTAGGCGGTCACCGAGTCGGCGATCACCGTCGGAAAACGGTCCTGGCCGGCGTAGGAGGCCTCCCCGAACCGTTCGTAGTAGCAGTCATCGCCAAAGAGGTGATACGCCAGGTCTTCGGGAAGTTCGCTGACGGCCAGGAAGGCGGTATTGCCCCGCTCTACGTAGTTCAGCAGGCCGGTAACGGCTTCCTCCCGGTAAAAGGGCCAGTGCCCCACGAAGAGATAGTTCGTAGCCGCGACGCTGTCCAGTTGCCGGAAATCGATACTGTCCTGCAACCGGACCATACCCTCGGGGCGCGCCGCCAGCAGTTCGTGTAGGGCGTAGAGATCGAAGGGGTTGCGCTCGTCGTAGCGGTATGATTCCGACCAGTTCACCGACGGGCAACCGAAGAGACTCAGCAGGGCCCAGCCGGCAATTAGGTAGCGAAGGAGCAGGGGAGTTGTCATCGGACGCGTTCCGTGAGGTCCGTGAATTCCTGACGGGTAAGCCGGTAACTCAGGCGATCGATGCGGTGCTTCCCGTACCAGAATCGCTCGTAGGCGCGGACCGATTTGGTGAAGGGGGCGTACAGATCGCTGTCCATGAGTTGTTGCCGGTAATCCCGGTTGCTGAAGTGCGGCCGGTAGACGATCAGGTCCGCACGGTGGAGCCGATTCAGCAGATCGAGGTAGAGTAAGCGGACGGCGACGTCGTACTGGCCCGCGGCTTCGGCGCGTTGCAGTAAATGGGGAGAAAGACCCTGCCGTACGAATTCTTCTTCCCGAATCTCGGTGACGTCGACGGCTTCCGCGGCGGATGACGGGAACGGTTCGTCGCTGCGGTGTCGGGCGAGGTCCCTGGCGATGCGGTACAGCAGGAAAAGTAATCCGCCGATCAGTCCAACGGAAACGCCTACGATGATGGGCCGCCGGTAGGCGCTCAGGTCGATCACCGGGCCGGTAGATTCGACGGCGGGCGCGGGCGGCGGAGCATCGAAAACAACTTCCTGGCGCAGGGTCGCGAGGCGTTCCGCCGGGAAAACGGGCGATCCCCCCGACTGGCCGGAGGCGAACGGCGGCAAGCAGAGAAGCAAAAGCGGGAGCAGGTAGGGGACGAACTGCGGCATGGCGAACACTAAGGTAATCGTTCGGTAGAGGAGACGAAACCCGGCGACCGGTCTTCACGGACCCGGAGAAATTATTAAATTACCAACCTCGAAAACCGTCGGCTACACCGGTCGGCACAAAACCATGCACGTGAGTAAATTTGATGAGAAGATGGCCACCTACGAGGCTGCCCTGGCGAAAATCGATAAGGGCGGTGACAAGGAGCTTCTGCGGAAGGTCGCGAAGGGACTGGGCCCATCCATCTACAACACCGACTCCAACAAGGTCGCCTGCAGCGATAAGGCGGAGTTGAAGCGGGTAGTGGACAACTTCTGCAAGAAGAAGCTGGGCATGACCGACGAAGCCAAGGCCATGGAAGCGGTGCAGGCCGTATGCAAGAAGTACGTCGACCGCAGCAAGCACCGTGCCGTGTTCTACTACCTGGTGGCTAAGGAACTGGGAATGGAAAGCCACTACGACTAGTCAGGCCTTAATCGTTATCCTCCCGGATAAGCCTTCCGTCACCGCCCGGTATACGAGATCCGCTACGTCACTAGCGGCCAGGATGCGGGGCGGTGGCGTTTCCCCGTCCCAACTGCTGGTCAGCGTTGACCCCGGAGCGATCAGGGTAGCGGCCACGCCGGTCCCGGAAAGTTCCTGTTCCCACCCTTCGAACAGCCCCCGCAGCGCCTTTTTGGTGGCGGCATAGGCCGTCATGTGCGGTGAAGTATCGTCCGTAGCCGTGGAGCCGATGACGATCAGGTGCCCATGCCCCCGTTCGATCAGGGGAGGGAGCAGTATACGGGCCAGGTGGTGATTCGCCATGACGTTAAGGGTCCAGGACTCCGCGAAGACGTCCCTGGCGGGGTCGAGCAAGCTCCCGGGAGCATAGTAGCCGGCGTTGAGTACGATGAGGTCGTAGGGACCGCCGGGATCCGGATAGGTGGTGAGATCGGCCGTGACGGCGGTGATCCGCTCCGGAAATTCAGCGGCCAGTTGTCTGAGCGCGGAGGTGGTGCGCGCTACGGCCGTAACGTCATGACCGGCCCGGGCGAACCGTTCGGCACACGCCCTGCCGATACCGCGGGAGGCTCCCGTAATGAGTACGTTCATGGGCGCATGATAAGGGGCGGGGCCGCGGGAGCAAAGAAATTCCCGAAAGCGATGTCCACTTAGCTACCCGGATACCGGTCCCGTTAGTCGCTGTGCTTGAGCGTCAGGACGGAGCGGTACTTGCGCGGGTCGGCCAGAAAGGCGTCCAGTGCGCGACGGGTGTCAGGATCGATGAGGGGGAGGAGGGGTTGGGCAACGGCGGTGAAGTGGGTCATGGACTGGAGGATCTTTCGGTCCCATTCCCGGTAATAGCGGCTGAAGTCGTCCGGCCCTACGCATCCGCGGCAGTTGGCGTGACTGCAAACCAGGGGCATGGCGTACTGCAGGTTGAAGATGCCGTATTCGTCGGTGATCTGCTCCCCGGCCGCGATGTCGCGCAGGGCAACCTCAAAGCCGTAGCCCGTACTCATGGTGTTGCAGTTGCAGCAGTGGTTGACGTACTTGGCGAAGTCCCAGCTGACGATCCGGTTCCCCCGTTCGTCGATGTAGGAATACTTTTCCACCACTTCCTGCATCTGGGGAGAGTGGCGGCGGTATTCCTCGGGGGAGATCACGAGTTCCAGGCTGTCCTTGACGTACACCATCGTCCCGGCGGGAATCGGTGCGGTAGCGAAGACGCCGTAGCCGATTGGGTCCCCGATAAATCTTAACTCGGTATCTGGATGAATCACGACATTGGTTTTCGGACATCAATGTAGAGCATTCGGTAAGAGTGGGGAGAAAATTTTTCACGTCCGGCTGACGCCCCCCACGAAAGCGGGTGTCGGGGCGGTACACCAACGGCCGCCAATTCGTACTTTTACCTCACAATCATTCAGTTATTCGACCATGCCCGAAGCCACCACTACCCCAAAAAAATTCACCTCCAAGGCCGATTTTCACCAGACGGCACGTGCCGACCGCTACCAGTTTCACGACTATTATCTCGTAGACGATCTGCTGGAAGATTACCACCGCATGGCCCGCCGCGCCGTGCGTGACTGGGTGAAGGCCGAAGTTAGTCCCATCATCGAGGATGCCGCCATGCGGGGTGAATGTCCCACCCACCTGTTTAAGGGACTGGCCGAAGTCGGTGCTTTCGGCCCCAGCCTGCCCGAAGCCTACGGGGGGGGTGGTATGGACGAGATCGCCTACGGCGTCATCATGCAGGAACTCGAACGCTGCGACAGCGGACTGCGGTCCATGGCTTCCGTCCAGGGAAGTCTGGTGATGTACCCCATCTTCAAGTACGCCAGTGAGGAGGTAAAGCGCAAGTACCTTCCCAAACTCGGGAGTGGGGAATTTATCGGCTGTTTCGGCCTCACCGAGCCCGATGCCGGCTCCGATCCGGGTAGTATGCGGACGACCATCGTCGACGACGGCGATGCCTTCATCCTCAACGGTGCGAAGATGTGGATCACGAACAGCCCGATCGCTGACCTGGCCGTCGTGTGGGCCAAGGACGAGGAAGGAAAGGTCCGCGGCATGGTGGTCGAGGCCGGCACCCCCGGCTTCAGCGCACCGGAAATCAAGGGGAAGTGGAGCCTGCGGGCCAGCATCACCGGGGAGCTTGTCTTCGAAAACGTCCGGGTGCCGAAGGGCAACGTCTTTCCCGACATCCGGGGGCTCCGCGGACCGCTCTCCTGCCTCAGTAAGGCCCGGTACGGTATTGCCTGGGGGGCCATCGGCGCGGCCCTGGACTGTTACGATTCCGCCCTGCGTTACGGACTGGAGCGCGAGCAGTTCGGCAAACCCATTGCCGGCTTCCAATTGCAGCAGAAGAAGCTCGCGGAGATGATTACGGAGATCACCAAGGCACAGCTCCTGGCCTGGCGGTTAGGTACCCTCGCCAACCGGGGGGAGGCCACGCCGGCACAGATCAGTATGGCCAAGCGCAACAACGTACATATGGCTCTGGAGGTCGCCCGGGAGGCCCGGCAGATGCACGGGGGGATGGGCATCACCAACGAATACCCCATCATGCGTCATCTCATGAATCTGGAGACGGTGCTCACCTACGAGGGCACCCACGACGTGCACCTGCTGATCACCGGCCACGACGTGACGGGACTGAACGCCTTCGGCTAGATCAGTCGACCCACGTGACGATCAGTCGCTCCTGTTTGACGTTTTTGGAGCCTTCCGCGACTACCGTGATCCAGCGATCGTTTTCAATCTTGATGGGAATGCCGGGATTGTAGTAGAAGGCGTACCAGTTATCGTCGTAAACGTCGTAGGAAAGCTGATCGAAACCATCCGGGTCCTTCTCCACCAGCGCGGGGTAGGCCAGACGCATCGACTGAATGAAAATGTCGTTCGCCTCGGGTGTTACCTGATTGTAGTGGCGCATAACTACGTAGTCCTCCGACCAGTCGGCCTCCTCGACGAGTAAGGTGCTTTGCACCGGAAAGGGCGGGCCTCCGTACATATTCTGGAAATGGTTGGAATAGCGCAGCGTATCGTAACGGCCGTAGCTGTAGCCGTAGAAGAAATGCAGGTGCTGGAGCTCATCCACCAGTTTGTTGAGGATGCCTGCCTCGGTCGTATAGGTGGCCGCGAGGGGGTCCATGATGCTGCGGAAGAGCGCGGAATCCATGCCCGGTGACTTGAGGGCATCGGCGGTCATGGCATCGAAGGTGGCCTGCATGGCGTCGGCGAAGGTTTCCCAGTTTTCCAGCCGCTGGAAGGCGCCCACTTCGTTGGTCCGGTAGGTAATGCTGCTCAGATCATAGGCGGAAAGCATCTCCGTAATCGGCGGGGGAATGACCTGCGTCATCTCCATGTCGGTCCCGAAATAATACCGGATCAGGTAACTGCTGTCGTTTTCTTCCAGAACCTCGAAGGTGGACCGGTAACGCATCGTATCGGCCTTGGTCAGCGTATCGTTCCGGTAGTCCAGTTTGATCTTGGCCACCTCGAAGTTGTAGGTATCCCCCACGGACCAGTACGCGACGAAGGGATACTGGGTAGTGTCGGCCTGGGCGTGGAGTAGAAAGGGCCAGCAGGCAAGGAAGAAGCCGAGTAGTTTCATAGGGAGGTGGAAATCGAGGAGCAATAAATGCATTCCCCATTACCGGAAACGATCGTTTCAATACTTTTGTCTCTTTAACACCAATGAATTACGCTATTCCTTCCCCGACCCGGCCCTTCGGCACCCTCCTGCTTCTGCTACTTCTAACCTGCGGGCTGCACGCTCAGTACACGCCGCCCCTGCGCGGGGCCCTCCTCGTAACCGGTACCTTCGGAGAATTACGCAGCGATCACTTTCACGCAGGACTGGATTTCCGGGCAGCGGTCGGCACGCCCGTCTACGCCGTGCGGGAGGGCTACGTCAGTCGCATCCGGATAAGCGGTGGTGGCTACGGGCAGGCCGTGTACCTGGATCATCCGGACGGCAAGCGCAGCGTCTACGGCCATCTCGAGTCTCTGACTCCGGAACTGTTGGATACGATACGCGCCCTGCAGTATGCGCGGGAGACCTTTGAGATCGATCTGGCCCTGAACCCCGGGGATATTCCCGTTACCGCGGGGCAACGCATCGGCGCGGTGGGTAATCGGGGATTCAGTTTCGGACCGCACCTTCACTTTGAGATCCGGGAGTCAGCCACCGACGCCCCGCTCAATCCGCTTTCCCTGGGCTTCCGGGTACCGGATACGCGGAAACCCGAACTGCAGCAGCTCCGGGTGTACGAAGTCAGCGGCGCGGGGGAGCCGGTAACCACCAAAACGTTCGACCTGCCGGGGCGGGAGCTGCCGGATACCGTACGGGTGGGGTCCGAACGCGTGGCGTTCGCGGTGAAGGCCATCGACCGGCAGAATGCCATGCCGAACCGGAACGGCATTTACGGAGCCCGGATACTGGCGGACTCCCTTCCGCTCTTTTCCTTCGCCTACGACCGCATCCCCTACGACAAGACGGAATACCTGAACGCCCTTACCGATTACGCGGAGTGGAAGCGGAACCGCTCCTGGTTTTACCTGCTGCACGCCCGCACGCCGAAGGCCGTGTTCTGGAAGGCGGAGGCGGATAGTAGCGATACCGGCATTTTACGGCTATTCCCGGACCGGCCGGTCGCCGTGGACGTGGTGGGGTACGATTATGCCGGCAACGAGTCGGTGGTCTCATTCGTGGTGGTGTACGACCGGCGCATGGCTCCCGCGTCCCCGCCGAACCGGGCGTTCCAGTACTTTCTACCCGATGGCGAAGCCAGCATCATCGATACCGGATCCATGCGGCTGGAGCTGGACGGGAATGCCCTCTACGCACCCCTGCGCTTTCGCTACGTACGCCTGAGCGACGAGTCCGCGGACTACCTGAGCGATACCCATCAGTTGCAGGATGAGGAAACTCCGCTGCACGGTAGTGCCATTCTAACCCTGCGCGCCCGCACGCCCGTGCCTCCGGACCTCCGGGAAAAGGTGTACGTTGGACGCTGCGGTCCGGGAGGGGCATTCGCAAGTGCGGGAGGGGAGTGGCTGGATGACGGGCGCATGTCGACCCGCATTCGGGGCTTTGGGGACTACGCACTATTGATCGATACTTTCCCCCCCCGGGTCCGGATCGAACGCTTCGGAACGGACCTGCGTGGGGCAAACGCCTTCAGCCTGCTCGTGGAAAACGACGAGGGGGGTGAAATCACCTTTCGGGGGGAAGTCGACGGAAAGTGGGTCCTGCTGGAATACGACGCCAAGGACGGTCGCCTGACGCACACCTTCGCGGGCAACCGTATCGAAGCGGGGCGGAACCACCGGTTCTCCCTGCTGCTGCGGGATGCCCGGGGTAACGAAACGATCTTCGAGCGGTCCTTCCGGCGCTAGCGGTTCAGTTCGTCGATCAGGCGAACGATGGCGGCGAGCTTTTCCCGGTCGAGGGAATAGTAGATGTACTTGCCGTCGCGTTCGGCGGTCACGATGTCCGCTTTCCGGAGAATGGCGAGGTGCTGGGAAGCGACGGACTGCTCAATGCGCATGGCGACGAAAATGTCGGTTACGGTAAGCTTTTCCGTCGGCTTGAGCAGATCGATGATCGCCTGGCGCAGGTCATGATTGACGGCACGCAACAGCAACACCGCACGGCGAAGCTGATCGGGGTCAATGTTTACGTTGTCACCACCGCTTTCGGGTTGAGTATGTTGATCTTTATCGAGCATCGTATGCTGGGATATACGTTAACAATAACTCATATCCGCAGGCCTCCAACGGATGAGAATAATGTCAACTCAGTCAGGGGCAAAAAAAAGCCTTTAACGGTTAGGTTAAAGGCTACATAACAAACACTATGAACAACACAAGATCTTTAGGGTGGTGCGATTTCTTTCTTTCGGTGAGATCACAAAGATAGTAACTTAAAGTTCAATTTACCTATAAAAGTTAACTAAAGCGTCAATTTTTTCTTAAAAATTTCGGATTTCCCGCCTCATTTGCACAGTTAGCGGTTTCGACCGACCTTCAGCCCTCGCCCCGCGAACCATGAATCAGCAATCCATTCTTCAGTACGTACAACAACCCGCACTGCTGGCAAAGGTCGGTATGGAGGAGTTGCTGGAGATGGTGCGCGACTACCCTTACTCCCCGAACTTACGGCTGCTGGTCGTACTGAAAGCGAAGCAGGAACACGATCCTGATTTCGAGCGATACCTGAACCGCTACGCCGCGGCCACCTTCGACCGACCCCACCTCTTCGATCTGCTGGAGTCGATCAAACGCACGGAAGAGGAGCGGGGGGAAGTCCTCGAATTACTGGAACTGGAAGAACTCGAACTGGCCCCCCTGGCGGACCCCTTCGAGGAACTGCCGTCTCGCCTGAACGAAATACCGCCCCCCACTCCGGCGCCTCCACCACCGCCATCCGCGCCGGCCTACCGCGCGAAGACCGTGATCCCTGAACCCGACCCCACCGTAACCGACGACGGTACGGCGGCGGCGGACTGGACCGACGTGGCGGCGGCCTTCCACGCCGTGGTTGCCGCCCGGCCGCCGCGCTCCGAGCCGGTAGCGGCCGAAGTACGGACTCCGCCGCCGCACCCCGAGGACCCGGCCCGCTTCGCGGCCATCCTGGAGCGCAGAAGGAGTAAGGACAATTTACGGGCCCGGCTGCAACACCTTCGTCGGCTACGGGAGTCAGACGGCACGGCCGCTAGTAGCGGCGGTGGCGCGGGAGACAAGGTTGCCGTGGTCAGCGAAACCCTGGCGGCACTGCTGGTCAAGCAGGAGCAGTACCGCAACGCGATCAAGATGTACCGGCGGCTAATTTTGCTTTATCCGGAGAAAAAGACGATCTTTGCCGGCCTCATAAAAGAATTGAAGGAAAAATTATAGCCTTATGGTCAACCTCCTTACCATCCTGACCGGCGTAGTCTGTCTGCTGCTCATGCTCGTCGTGCTTATCCAGAACCCCAAGGGTGGTGGTATCGATTCTACCTTCGGAGGTGGTCAGGCTAATCAGATGCTGGGCGCTTCCCGTTCTACCGACGTTATCGAGAAGGTGACCTGGGGACTGGCCATCGCGCTCTTTACTCTCTGTATCCTTACTGCCCTGGCCGTCAGCTCCGTCGGTGCCGGCGCGTCGCTGGACGCGAATTTCTAACGGGCCACCCCGCTTAAGATTTAGTAAAAATCCCCCGCTCACGACCGTGAGCGGGGGATTTTTACGTGCCCCCGGCCGAGTTTTCGGGTCTACGCCAGGAAGGTATAGACGAAGGCTAGGATCAGAATGATGCTGATGGCCGCGATGTTGAAGCCCATCCGGGTACGGAAGAGTGCCGGATCGAGATCGATGGCCTTGTAGTCGTCCGCCGTCTTGTCGGTGTACAGCAAAGCAATGACGATTACGGACAGGACGACGAAGATCCAGGCCATGAGCTGGGGGACTCCCGGTACGGGCTGCAGCAACAATCGGATACCGGTGGCTAGTCCGACGCCGATCACGGCGATGCTCAGGCCGTTGCGGAGCTTGGTGTCCTTGATGAGTTTGCCGCTCAGGTCCCGCTTCTGCTGCTCGCCGTAGCCGCTCACCTTCTCCTGCTCGGCCACCCGTTGTTTTTCACTCTTGGCGGTGAGCGCGCTGACGATGATCATGAGGCCCGCGGAGAGAAGGAAGATGAAGGCCATCCGGTCGAGGAAGGGCAGGTCGGGCATCAGGGTCTGGAAGCCCCACGACAGAGGTACCGACGCCAGCACGACCACGAGCGCCGCCTCTGAGGTGCCCCGCCGGTAAAACATGCCGAAGACGAAGACGGTCAGTACGCCGGGACTGATGAAGCCGGTATATTCCTGAATTACCTGAAAGACCTGCCCCGCGTTGGCCAGGGCGGGGGCCACCATCGCACCGACGATCAGGGCTACGGCAGCCGAGATCTGACCTACCCGAACCTGACGACCCTGGGTCGCGCGGGGGTTGATGAACTTGTTGTAGATGTCCATGGTGAAGATGGTCGAGGTCGAGTTGACCATCGAGCTGATGGAAGACCCGATGGCCGCCACCAGCGCGGCGAAGGTGAGTCCCTTGAAGCCTACGCCCACGTAATTGGCCAGCACCCAGGGGAATGCCTGGTCGGCCTTGGTGATGGGCAGATTGGCCGGATCCTGTTCCCGCAGTAAGTACCAGGCGGCGATACCCGGCAGAACGGCGAAGAAGGGAATGAACAGCTTCATGAAAGCGGCGAAGGCCACGCCCCGCTGGGCTTCGGGCAGATCCTTAGCGGCCAGGGCCCGCTGAATGATGTACTGGTTGTTTCCCCAGTAGTAGCTGTTCACGATCCACATACCGCCCAGCAGCAGGGCCATGCCCGGAAGCAACTGGAAGGATGACTTATACTGGTCGCCCGCCACCAGGGCGGTCGCCTCCCCATCCGGATTCACACCGGTGGACAGTTCGTGGGCATTTGCCACGTCGAGGTAGGTGTCTCCGGGCTCGAAGAGCATCTCGAAGTGTTCGGGCAGGGCATTGTAGAGGTTTTCGATGCCGACCAGGAAGTTGCCGTCGCCGACCACCGAAAGGATGCCGTAGGCCGCGACCGTACCGCCTACCATCAGGACGATCACCTGCACCACGTCCGTCCACACCACCGCCTTCAGGCCACCGAATATGGAGAAGGAGGCCGAGTACAGGACCAGGCCGACGATACCGATCCACAGGTCCACGCCGAGCAGGGTTTGAATGGCCAGGGCACCGAGGTAGAGCACCGTGGCGATGTTGACGAAGACGAAGAGCGCGATCCAGAAGACGGACATGATGGTCCGTACCGTACCGTTATACCGCTCCTCCAGGAACTGCGGCATGGTATAAATCTCCTGCTTCAGGAATACCGGCAGGAAAAACTTGGCGACCAGGATGAGCGTGATGGCCGCCATCAGTTCGTAAGTCGCGATGGCCATCCCGAGCTCGAAGCCCGAGCCGTTCATGCCGATGATCTGTTCGGCGGAGATATTGGACGCGATCAGGGAGCCACCGACCGCCCACCAGGGAAGACTGCGACTGGCCAGGAAGTAATCGCTCGCCGTGTTCGTCTTTTCGCGGTTGGCGATCCAAACGCCGAAAGCGATGACGGCTACGATGTATACGGCGAAAATGATCGTATCGATCGTACCCAGTTGACCTAACTCCATGATATTCCTTTAAGCGGTGTGTGCGTCGTCTTCCCCCGGGGGGGGACGTAAAGCGCGACAATATAGCCCCTTATGGTCACTTGAGTCGGGCCATATCGAGGTACCGGAGTTCCCGTAGGTGAAAGACATTTTCCCGCAGCGGTGCTACCCGTTGCACGAAGTTGGCCCGCGCTGCCGCCTCGTCTCCCCGCAGCATTCCCCGGAGCAATTGCAGGATCAGGGCGGGGTAATTACTGCGGTACCCGATGCGGCCGAGGTAGCGCGCGAGGTTGTTGACGCCGTAATCCACGAACTCGGTATGCCCCAGGCGGTAGTGGCACCACAGTTGCAGCAGGCGTGCGTACACCACCAGGTCATAGCGCAGCGTGCTGCGGTCGTTGAGGATGGGGTCCAGGTAGTCGAGCGCCGGTTGGTGCCGGCCGTTGAGTACGTGCAGCACCGCCAGTTTGTAGTACAGCACGAGTTGTTTGTGTCGGTCAACCCCCGTAACCGCCCCGATCCGTTCGCCGAGCTGTTGCAGTTGGGCGGGCGCGCAGGAGCTATCCGCATCCAGTAAATAGCGGTCGAGTTCGGCACGAAACAGCACGATATCGGCCATGATCTCACTGTTTCGCTGCTGCTGGGTATTGCGGGTGTGGGAAACGAACTCCTGCAGCCGGGCGTAAAGGGCACGATGACCTTCGGCATCGTCACGTAGGAAGGCGATCAGTAGCCACCGGTCCATTCCCTTGATGTAGGAGTTGTTGTCCCGCTCGCGCAGCTCGTTGCGGGCCTCGATGATCGCCGTCCACTGGGCGGTGTGTTCCTGCGCCCGGTCGAGCTGTAGTTGATTGTAGTAATACCAGAACCGGCACTGGTGGCCGAGGATCCGCTCCTTGAAGGTCGCCGTGACCGGTATCGGATCGCTGAAGTAGTGGTGGTAGAGTTCGTAAAACTTGCGGGCCTCCTCCGCGGAAGATACGTGACCGTGCAGGATAAAGTGCCGCTGCAGGGTAAGCTGCAGGTTGGACAGGCGCACGGTACTGCTCATCACTTCCTGTCGCTTGCGGCTCTCGGTCGTAAGGGAGGTCATCCGCTCCGTAGAGGCCCGGGTGATGTGGCGGCTTTCGATGGTTTTTTCGAAGTCGATGATCAGCAGGTGGTGCAAATCCAGGTGGTAGGTGAAGGCCAGTTCCTTCGCCCGGGCCAGGATCTTCAGGGCGTGGAGGTACAACCCCCGGTCGTAAAGCAAATTCGCGTAGTCGATCTGCTCCCTTACCTGCACGCCGGGATCGCGGCGGCGGTGCTGCAGGCGCAGGGCATCCAGGATGCGGCCGTAGAGGTGACGTTGAATATTGACCAGTTGGGTAGGGCCGCTGAGGTCGAGGAGGCGGGTCAGGCCCGGGTCGTCCAGGCTGCCGCCATCGCTGAGGTGGCGAAAGAGGCGGTAGAATTTGTCGGAATTGGCCGAGGCCGTCTGATTGGTATAGCGGGTGAAGAACCGTTTTTCGGAGCTGTCGAGGCTGTTAATCAGTTCGATCAGCAGCTCTTTTTTGGCAATAGCCATAACAAAATAGTGGGTGAGTGGGGGAGAAAGGGAAGGATGTGTCTGAACGCATTAAATCAACCGGTTCGGGCCGGTAGGGGGAAAATAATCCGGAAGAGAGGACGGATTGGGAGCAAATAGCCGGATTACGGGCGAAGGTAAGCCATCACAAAATGATTGCCTTTATGATTTGAATGCCGCCCCGCGCCGAGGTGAACTTTGATCAACAGTTTTACCGATCGGGATCCTGCAAAAGACATTACTCACGCCTCACCGGGCAGTATCCTACCTAGTATATGAAAACGCTTACTCAACTCGTCAGCCTGCTGTTGCTTTCCGGCGGGCTACTGGCCCAGCAAAGATCGATATCCGGCACCGTAACCGACGCCGAAGGGCCCCTTATCGGAGCCACCGTCATGGCGGAAGGCACGACCATCGGAACCGTGACGGACTACGACGGCCACTTCGAACTACGGGTGCCGGAGGACGTCGCGCGGCTCCTCATTACCTATACGGGCTACGAAAGCCTCTCTCTACCTCTCGGCGCGGAAACGGAACTGGCCGTCACGCTCGCGGAATCCGCCCTCGATCTCAACGAAGTGGTGGTCACCGCCCTTGGGGTCAAACGGGAAAAGAAGTCGCTCGGTTACGCGGTGCAGGATCTCAGCGGTTCGGCCCTCGAACAAACGCGCAGTACGAACGTCGTGAATGGTCTTTCGGGAAAGGTCGCCGGCCTCCAGGTTACGGCGGCTAACGTGCCGGGCGGGGGGTCGCAGGTCACCATCCGCGGTAATTCCTCGGTCCTGGGCAACAACCAACCCCTCTACGTGATCGACGGCGTCCCCATGGAGAGCGACTTTGCCGCCCCCATCGACGGTGCCGTGGATAACAACATCTACGGAGGCGGCATCTCTGAGATCAGTCCGGACAACATCGAGTCGATGACCATCCTCAAGGGGGCCAATGCCGCAGCCCTCTACGGTAGTCGTGCCGCCAACGGGGTCATCCTGGTTACGACTAAAAGTGGAAAGGGCGCCGACGGGCTCACCGTAAGCTACGCCGGAAGTTATACGATAGAAAACCCCTTCGTCACTCCCGAATTCCAGAACATCTACGGTGGTGGAACCGGAGGGGTGACCTGGTACGCCGACGGCCGCAACGGCGGAATCACGGACCCCCTGGCCGTGGAACAATTCCGCAGTGCGTACCCCGATGCGCCCCTGGTGGGAACGGCCGGCGTGGACGAAAGCTGGGGCGCACCCATGGACGGGCGGCTCGTACGGCACTGGTGGTCGGGCGAGGAGGTGGCTCCCCTGGTACCCGTACCCGACAGCTGGAGCAATTTCTGGGACACCGGAAAAACGGCTAACAATACCCTGAGCATCTCCAACAACTACGGGACCGGCAACTTCCGCTTCAGCTTCGGCCGGGTGGAAGCCCAGGGATTGATGTACAACAATGACTACCGACGCGACAACTTCCGGCTCAACCTCGATCAGGAACTAGCTCCCAAATTCCGGGTCAGCGTAAGCTCCGAATACGTCAAATCCGGCAGCGATAACCGCCAGCAACCCGCCCTCTGGGAACTCGGTACCTGGCACCACCGTCACGACGACTGGGGACTCCTGCGGGACTACGAACAGTTCATGGACGTGCACATCGTGCGGGAGGGCGATGAGTATCCCTACGCCAACTGGCAGCACTCCTTCGCCATGAATCGATTTTACGAACAGGAGTACCTCACCAACGGCAACGATAAGGACCGCCTCCTCGGGAATATCGCTTTCACCTACGAGTTCCTTCCCAGCCTCAGCCTGATGGTCCGCGGCGGCACCGATCTCTGGACGGACACCCGGATATCCGTAAACCGCTCGGAGCGCATCAAGAGCGGCACCGAACGCACCCAGGCCTTCAGTGAAGACGTACTGCGCCGCCAGGAAACCAACCTGGACTTCATCCTCAGTTACAACAATTATTTCGGTGAAAACCTGAGCGTAAACGCGCAGTTCGGGGGCAATCACCGCACCAACTACTATAAGCGCAACTACATTGCCGTCAATGACGTCACGATCAACGGACTCTACAATGTTGCCAACAACGCCAGCCAGAACACCAACTCCAGCCGGATCGAGGAAAAGGAGGTAAACTCATTCTTCGGGGCCGCCAGCTTCGGATATAAAAACTTCCTCTACCTCGACCTGACCGCCCGCAACGACTGGTCGAGCACCCTGCCCGCAGCGAACAACAGCTACTTCTATCCCTCCGTCAGCCTGAGCGGCGTGCTCACCGACGCTTTCGATATTCGTTCTTCCGTGCTCAGTTACGCGAAGATCCGGGCCGGCTGGGCGCAGGTAGGCTCCGATACCGACCCCTACCGGCTGCGCCAGGTATACGATCCGACCACCCCCTGGAACGCCACGACTCCCGTCTTCCGGGAGCAAGGTACCATCGCCAGCACCGATCTGCGGCCGGAGCGTACGACCGGCAAGGAGGTGGGAGTCGACCTACGTTTCCTGCAGGGCCGCCTGGCTCTGGACGTCACCGGCTACGAACAGACTACCGAAGACCAGATCATCAACATTGCCGTGAGCCGGGCGACGGGCTACGAAAGCAAGCTCATCAACGCCGGAAAGGTGCGTAACCGGGGCGTAGAGGTGGTCCTCACCGGAGCGGTCGTCGATCTGCCGAAATTCGGCTGGGACGTAGCCGTCAATTACGCGAAGAACAACAATATGGTCCTCGAGCTCTACACCGACGAGAGCGGCAACGAGCTGGAGACCATCGTACTCCAGAGCCGCCGCGGGCTGAGTCTGGAAGCACGGGTGGGGCAGCCCTTCGGCACCCTATTCGGCAGCGGATTCGCCCGGGTACCGGACGGGCCCCTCGCCGGGCAGGTCATCTTCGAGAACGGCATCCCCGTCAAGGATCCCGACCTGAAGGTGCTCGGCAACGTAACCCCCGACTGGATCGGAGGCATTCGCAATAACTTCCGCATCGGGGCCTTCAGCGCCAATTTCCTGATTGACGCGAAGCTCGGGGGCAACATCGCCGAGGAAAGCTCTTCGATCGGTATGCAGACCGGCGTATACGCCCTGACCGCCGTCGGGCGGGAAGAGGGAGTCATCGGTGTCGGTGCCCGCAACATCGGTACCGAGGAAGCACCGGAATACGTCGTCAACGATGTCGTCAACGAAACCCGCGACGTGGTCGGTGCCCTGAGTGTCCGCTACGCCAACGAGGGTGCCATCTTCGATGCCAGTTTCGTGAAATTGCGGGAGGCCGGCATCACCTACGCCCTGCCCACGGTCCTGGTCGACCGCATTCCCTTCCTCCGGGCCGCCAGCATCAGCCTTATCGCCCGCAATCTGGCGATGCTGTACAGCAACCACAGCCAGGTGGATCCCGAATTCAACAGCTACGGCGGCAACCTGCAGGGTGCCCTGAACTACACTTCCATCCCCAGTACCCGCAGTTTCGGCGTCAACCTGAACGCTACGTTCTGACCGGGTTCGCCCCGCTCCCGCGTACCCGCAAAAACTAACTACCATGAAAGCAATTTATACCCTGCTTCCCCTTGCGCTATTCTTCCTGCTGACCACCGCCTGCGATGAAGGCTTCGGGGAGTTGAACGCCAACCCCAACGAGCCCGAACTCGTGCCCCCGGCCACGGTCTTTCCCCTGGCCGTGCGCGAAACCTTTGACCGTATTCACGGTCACCGCGACCGCAACCAACGCCTCAATCTCGACGGAGGCATGCTGTGGATGCAGTATTTCGCCCGCAACCAGTACGTGAACGAAGGAGATACCTATAACCCCGCCGCCACCCTGCGCAACGGTACCTGGGATGGCTTCTACACCGAAAGCCTCGTCAACCTGCAGACGGTGATCAACCTCACTTCCGATCCCGAGGGCATCTACTTCAACGAGAATTTTGCCGCCGCCGCCCTGATCATGCGCGAGTACGTATACTCGATCATGACCGACGTCTGGGGTGCCATCCCCTACGATCAGGCCCTGACCGGATCGACGGAAGGGAATCTCGCGCCGGTCTACAACAGCCAGGAAGAGGTGTACGCGGGCATTCTCGCCAACCTCAAGACGGCCAGCGACCAGCTCGACCCCGCTGGGCCACCCATCGATAAGGATATTCTCTTCGACGGGGACATCATGGCCTGGAAGAAATTCGCGAACAGCCTGCGCCTGCGCCTCGCCAACCGTCAGGCCGCGCAAGTACCGGCCGAAAGTCGCGCCATCTTCGCCGAGATCATGGGGAACCCGGCCCAGTATCCCATCATCACCTCCAACGACGATGCCTCTTTCTTCCGGCCAACCGCGCGGCAGAACGGGGAGAACAACAACAGTTGGCATGAAGTCATGGTCTTCGACAGCCGGGAGGACTGGTCCATTAGTACCACCCTCATCGACGCCATGACCGACGGCGACGGCAACGCAACCGATCCCCGCCTCGCCGTCTACGCCCAGCCCGCACAGGCCGGTGACCGGGCGGGCCGCTACGCCGGAGCACCCAACGGACTGCCGGAAGGTGACGCGGTAGCCTACTTCACGACCGCCAGCCGGCCGGGTACCTTCTTCATGCAGGAAACCACCTCGGTACCGATCATCACCTTCGCGGAGATCAATTTTATTCTGGCCGAGGCCGCCATGGACGGTGATTACACCGACGGATTGGGGGCCACCGATTACCTCAACGCCGGCATCGACGCCAACTTTGCCGCCTACGGGCTCGAGCGACCCACCGGGTACGTCGCCGGTCGCGGAGTGAGCCGGGAAACCATCTTTACCGAAAAGTGGAAGGCCCTCTTTCCGCAGGGCATCGAGGCCTGGACCGAATACCGGCGGACGGGCTTCCCCGTACTGCCGGAGCCGGACCCCCGTGCCGTTATGGAGAATGACGGTCACGTACCCACCCGCCTGCGCTACCCTGAATCCGAATACAGCCTCAACTCCGCGAACGTCACGGCGGCGGTAGCCATGAACGGCGGCCCCGACAACAAGCTCACCGAACTGTGGTGGGCGGAATAATCCCAAAAACTAGTACTATGAAATCCCTTCGCACGCTCTTTTTGCTGCCCGTCATGCTCCTGTTCACCGCCTGCCTGGACGATGAGCTGGCCTTTACGGTAGTCGCCTCGCCGGTCAACGCCGACATCGAACGGGTTGCGGATGCCCCGGACGGGACCGTCGCCTACCGGGCCACCTTCACCGAACTGGATAAAACCGGCATTCTCGACGTCAATGTCGGGATCATCGCTACGCCAGTTGTGGATCTCGAACTCCGGATCTTCAGTCAGACCCAGGACCTGCTCGAAACCCTCACCACCGACGCAAGCGGCCAAACCCTGTTTTCGGTGCCCGCCGCCTCGCTTACCGGCGTAACGCGCCTGGAATGGTCGGGTACCTACGACGGGGCGGCCTTCCGGATCATAACTAACCTGTAACCACCGCCCCCCCTCAGCCCTAACTCCCACCCACTCAACAATTATTTACGCATGACAACATTTACAACCCGCCGCCAGTGGCTACGCCGTGCCGCCCTCACCGGGGCCGGTCTAGCAACCCTGCCCACGCTTCCACTAAGCGCCCGATCGGTTGCGACGCCGACCGCTTTCCGGGAGCACCTCCCCCAGCTGGAGTGGGAGCACCAACGGACCGGCCAGCCCGCCCTGAAGGCTCGTATGCTGGCGAACGAGAACCCCTACGGACCTTCCCCACTGGCCATCGAAGCGATTGCCGCCTCCGCCGCGGCGGGTAACCGCTACCAACACGAGGCCGCCGCGGAACTGCGTCAGATGATCGCCACGCTGGAGGGCGTGCCCGAGGATCACATCATGTTGACCCCCGGATCTTCGGACGTGTTGGAGAAAATGGCCATCGTTCACTTCCTGCAGGGCGGCAACGTGGTAGCGGCCGATCCCGCCTACATGTCACTCATCAAAGTAAGCATGGGTATGGGGGGTGACTGGAACAAGGTCAGACTGACCGACGACTGGGCCCATGACCTGCCCGCGATGAAAGCGGCCATCAACGAGGACACCAAGATGGTGTACATCTGTAATCCTAACAACCCCACGGGTACGCTTACGGACAGTGCGGAGCTCCGGCAGTTCTGTCGGGACGTGGCCGATACCGTTCCGGTCTTCGTCGACGAAGCCTATCTGGAATTCCTGCCCGATTACCAGTCCCAGACGATGGTCCCCCTGATTCGGGAGGGCAAGAACGTGATCGTCGCCCGTACCTTCTCGAAGATCCACGGAATGGCCGGACTGCGCATCGGTTACGCGGTTGCCCTTCCCGAAACCCTGGAAAAAGTATACCGGATCAGTCGGGGCAACATGGGCCTCTGCAAAACCTCCCTGGAGGGTGCCATGGCCAGTATGCGGGATACGGATTTTCAGGAGATCAGCCGGCAGCAAACGGCCGCCTTTCGGGAGCAAACCTATGCCGGGCTCACCGGTCTCGGTCTGACGTACGTACCCAGCGTTACCAGCTTTATTCTCTTCCCCATTCAGATGGAGGGGAAGGCGTTTTTGGAGGGCATGTTCGATAAGGGGATCGGGGTACGGTCCTTCCACGTCCACGGACAGGACTACTGCCGCGTAAGCGTAGGCACGCCCGAGGAAGTCGACCTGTTTCTCGGCGCCCTGAAAGATGTCTTGGTGTAATCTTTTTGTTACTCCGCTCCGGGCATCATTGTTGGTGCCCGGAGCACCTTTTGACTACCGAACCCCCCCAATTGACTGATGAACCCAGCCGTACAAAAAACCATTGCCTTCGCCTTACTGATCCTGGCGGGTTATCTGCTGCAGCACAAGATCCGCGGCAAACAGGATCTCGCCGGGGTCAAGGTGCTCATCCTCAGCGTCATACTGCCGGCCACCATCTTCGTCGCCCTGCTGAAGGTGAGCATATCGCCCCGCCTGCTGCTGCTGCCCGCGCTCGCCCTGTTGCTGAACGCCGGCTTCTACTTCATCTCCTCCCGGGCTCTGCCCCACCTGGGGTTCCGGTCCGGGGATAAGGAATGGCGAACGATGATGATGCTCGTTCCCTCCCTGGCACCGGGCCTTAGCGCCTTCCCCTTTATTCTGGAATACCTGGGCGACGAACCGCTTGCCCTGGCCGCCCTGGCCGACGTCGGGAACAAGGTTTTCGTCCTGATCGTCCTCTATCTGATCGCTATGCGGTGGTACTACGGCAGTCGGGGAACCCACGCAAAAGTCACCGATCGGGCTTCTAAACTGAAAGATCTGGGGATGTCCCTGCTGAAGGAACCGGTAAATCTGGTGATCATCGCCGCGCTGGCCATGTTGGCTGCGGGACTTGACCTGAGCAGCCTTCCCTTTTTCGTGGAGGACACGGTAGCTCGCCTGGCCGCCCTGATGACGCCGATCGTGCTGCTGTTCATCGGTATGGCCGTCCGGTTCCGACGCCGGGAGATGGCGCAGATTTTGCGGGTGCTTTGCTTCCGTTCGGGTCTCGCCTTTCTGCTTAGCGCTACGCTTGTTTTGCTGGGCGGGCTTGGGGGGGCCATGGCCCTGCTCACCGTGGTCTTCGCACAGAGTGCAACCAGTTTCTGGCCGTTCGCGCACATGTCGGCCGTGGAGTCCCTGCGGGAAGAGGGCGCCCCCGCTGTATTCGATCTTGATCTGGGGCTCAACGTGCTGGCCTTTTCCCTGCCTTTTTCGACCGTGGTCATTCTGACCGTTCTCTCCTTCGGCGACTGGTTTTCGGCGCCCGCCGTGATTGGTCCGGTAGGTCTGCTGATGCTGATATTTCCCGCGGGCTATGCCCTTCGACCCTTGTTCCGTGCGGAGGAAGTGGAAAACGTGCGGGTGTAGGGCGGGTGCGCGGGAGCGGCGTCAGTCGTTGTCGCTGCGGTGTCCGGCAACGGAGGAGTGGCTTGCCAGGTAACGATTGAAGCTCGCTACGTCTTCTACCTCCGAGTCGTTATAGTGGGGAGGGAGGTCCAGGAAGAAGCTGTGGTCGTCCTTGCCGATCTTAGCGCTGAACACCAAGGTATCCGCTACTGAGTCGAAGTAGAAAAAGGAATGGTGGACGGCAAACAGGGGCATGTCGTCATCCTCTTCCTTTCCCAGGGGGGAGAGGATGAAATAGGTGATCTTCCCGTTGTCCTTGTTGCATACAATGTCCTCCAGCACCGCGACATCCACACCGACGGCCGACCGGACTTCGCTGCCAATCACGGAGGAAAGGGAAAAGATGGGAGTCTCCAACGAAGCTACTTTCTGACCGCGGCGCGTTTCGCGGTATGTGCCGCTTCCTTAGCCTGGTGGGTGTTCACGGCACCGATGATCGCCTGGATGATGGGGATCAGTAGTCGCCCGAGCCCGATGATCGACGTGAGCGTTTTGGCGCGATTACGACGCGATTTTTTGCTTCCGTCGTAGGCCCGCCCGTCCGGATACTCGTGGATGACCTTGGTTTCCTTTACGACGGGAACCTTTTGGTTGCCGGAAGAGAGAAGATTACTGAGTACCATGAGACCGACGATGGCCCCACCGGCGGGCAGTGCCACCTTCTTGAGGAGAAAGTTGCCGGCGTTGCCCTTCGTGGTTCCGATGCTGTGGGCGAATTCGCGCTTGGCGAGCTCCGTCTCCATCCGGACCTGTTTCTTCCGTTGTTGCAGTTCCGCCAGGCTGGTGATTTTTGATTTGCGTATCATGCTAAACTTCTTTTCCGTCGTGCTGAAAAAACTTACTGATCACCTTGCTGACCGTGGGGTCGGTAATCAGGCTCCGCTTCAGGAGAAGGACTACCAGAAAAATGAGCAACAGGATGATGGTCACCGCTCCGAACCCGTAAACACTATTGTCGAAGGCGTTGGCCAGGGCAAAGCCGAGGGTGAGAAGGGCGAATAGCAGGGTGATCAGCCCGACCACGGCGAGAATAACCGCCGTCAGAACGCCGGAAATCACGCCGGCGGAAGTTTCCGCCAGATTAAGTTTAAAGTACTCTATTTTCTTCTCAACCAGTCGGTTGACGTAGCCATAGCTCTCGCCGAGTTGTTCGAGCAGTTCTTCTTTTGCCTGCATGTTTTGGGATGTTTTAAATAGGAACGGCCATGCAGTGAAGGTTTCATTGCATGGCCGTTGTGTTGAAAGCTAGGTGAATCGGCAGCTTATGGCGGATTAGCTCTTGGTCGTACGGTCGATCTTTTCGCGGTTCTCGTCCATCTTCCGTTCGGCCTTATTGACGCCCCGGTTGAAGCTGCTCTCAGCCTCGCTGGCGGTAGACTTAGCGGATTCGCCGGCGGCATGTGCCTTTTGCTCGACGTTCTGCTTTACGGCGTCCGCCTGGGTGGAAGCCCACTGCTTGCCTTCTTCGAGTTTCGCCTTAGCCTGGGTGGTCAGGTCATTGGTCTTCGCCTTTGCCTGGTCGAGGTATTCCTGACCCTTGGTCTTGGCGGTATCTACGAACTGGTTGGCCTTGGTGGAAACCTGCTGGGTGTAGTCGTTGATCTGATTGCCGTACTCGTCAAACTGGGCACGTGCCTTGCGTTGCATGGTACGACCTTCGTTAGAATTGAGGTAGTAGCCTACCGCGATACCTGCGAGCAGACCAAAGCCAAGCGCCCACCCTTTTCCGGAACTATTGTTGTCATTCATGTTGTGGATAATTTAAGTTAGTGAGCATCAAAACGACGTTCAGTGAATAGATCGTGAGGAGGGGTGGAAATGTTCATTACACCCGGTTCAAGGGGCAATTTGGGGTGAAACACCCCCACTTCATGGGGTGGTTGTGATTAATATTACCTGCCGACATATCGTTGGCAACCGAACTGCCGTTCATGAGCTATCTTCGTGATCATCTTGTGGTGACACTTCAACCAAATAAACCCCAACAAGTGAATTTTCTCTCCAGCAACATCCGGTTTCTAAGGAAACGGCGGAAGTTGTCGCAACAACAGCTCGCTGACGATCTGGGCATTAAGCGCAGCAATATTGCTGCTTACGAAACTAAAAACGTCGAACCGCGGCTGTCGCTTATTAACGATATGGCGCGCTACTTTTCCGTTCCCCTGGAAGATATGGTAGTGACCGACATCGCTTCCCTAGGTTCCGAGGATGAGGTGATCAACGGGTTGAACCGCGTACTTAACCAAAACACCATCGAGGAAATCAAAGAAGTCTCCGAAAAGATTCAGCGCATGCTGGATGGCTTCAAGGTCTTTTACGAATTCAAACGCGAGATGAACGACGGCTCCGCCCTGGCAACCGACGGCGACATTGACAATTTTCTCGTCTTCATCAACCACATGTCGGAATACAACCGTCTCATCGAGAATAGCCTGAACCCTACCTCCGATTCCATTATGGGCGAGCGGGTCGACGAGGACGCTCATGCGTCTTCCGCGGTATACTCTATGGGCTAACCGCCTACCGTAGATTATCGGCCACTTCCTGCAGGCTTAGGGCGATCTCGTCGCTGCCGGGAACGTTCAACTGACGGATCATGGCAATACTCTTTCCGAGTTTGATCTGATTGTCGCGGCGGCGCTCCCACTCGATCTCACGCTGGGCCATGGCCTGTTCGTTCTGCTTGATGACGGCCGTGAGCAATTCGGGCAGGTTTCGCAGATTCTCCTTGAGTAGATAACCGGAGGCCCCGGTCAGAATAGCTTCGGCCACCTTTTCCTCGTCGTTGAGAATGCCGGTGATAAAGATGAAGGGCGTACTGTCCAGGTGTTCGCGCACGTACAGCAGCGCCTCGAGCCCGTTCATGTCCGGGAGGTTGTAGTCCGAAAGCACGACGTCCGGCTGAAACATGGTGACCTTGTCCTCAAACTCCGCGCGGTGGCGGGCCACGGCGAACAGGACATTCGGGTTGAACTTTCTCACCTGCCGCTTGACCAGTTCAAGGTCGACGGGCATATCCTCCAGCACAAATACTTTAAATATTTCGTCGCTCACGTTGTGGTATGATTTAGCTTATGAATTGTGCTCGATGAGTTCTACGATACTGCTGCCGCCCACGGCACCCTGTACCCGGTCGATCAGTTCCCCGTCCCGCACGAAGAGCAGGCCGGGAGGATTGGTGACGTTGAAGATTTTACAGATTCGGGGAGAGTCCTCTACATCGGCTACCGCAAAGAGGACCTTACCGTAACGCTTAGCCAGCCCTTCCAGTAAGGCGCGCATGATGATGCCGTGACCATCCCAGGAGGAAGTGATCAGCAGGAGAGAGAGCCCCGGACGGGTCAGAAGCTCGTTGATTTTCGCATCATCAAATTTCTCTAGGGTGTAGCTATGCATCGATAAAGTTCCAGATTCAATCCGGGTGAAGCAAAAGGCAGCAGTGTATAATGGGCCCGGGTAGGGCGACCTTGTTATGACAATCCTTGGTCGAGGTAACGAGGTCGAACGAAGCTTGTTCGCCAAGATCGGAATTTGTCGCTAGTCACCGGAATGGATGAGCGTCTCCACCGGAAATCGGCTTTGGCCCACTTACTGTATTTAGTCATTTCGTGAAATTGAGTGTGTGTTATATAGAAAATTAAATATGTTGTTTGTTTAATAGCAGCTATATACACCTATGGCATAATGTTTGATGTATAGTGTATGAGTGCAATTCACCACCTTACATACATTTTACACACACTAATATGACCAACCAGCAGTTCATGTCCGAAATGGACCGACTCGAGAACATTCTATTTTCCTTCGCACTCCGACTAACCCGCAATTACGAAGACGCCCAGGATCTCATGCAGGAGACCATCTTCCGCGCCTACAAGCACCGGGATAAGTTTGCCATGGGCACCAACTTTAAGAGCTGGTCTTCTACCATCATGCGCAACACGTACATCAACCGTTACCGCAAGATGAAAAGCCGCAAGCACGTCAACGAACCCGTAGAAAGCTTTCTGTTCGCGGTGGAAAACAAGAGCGCTATCGCCAACGGGGGTGAGATGAACATGCGCATGGAGGAACTGGAAGACAAGCTCCGTCAGATCAGCGAAATCTACAGCGTGCCCTTCCTGATGTTTTACCGTGGCTACGAGTACAAGGAAATCGCCAGTTACCTGAACATCCCCATCGGAACGGTCAAGAGCCGCATCTTTCTGGCCCGCAAAAAGTTGAAAGCGCTCATCGGTGAACGTCCCGCCGCCCTTTAGCCGTTAGCTAAATCTTAAATTTTCCGGTCTTACTGAATCAAATAGGTGAAACAATGCGGCATTGACCCCTAAATCCGGGGTTTATGTAAATCGTATGGTGACATGAAGCCGAACTTTATTTATTTGAAGTTGTAGCTTTACAAACCGGCGACTTACTTTGCCGCATACCCGTGTCAAACGAGTCACTCCCCGAGTGGCCGGTCACACACCCCGCTAGGGAAGGACTCGCAAACCAACAGTCCGTTCCGCAGCGGTTTTTTTTGGTTCAAGATTTCGTCAATGAGGCGTGAAAAATTTGTTTTTAATCCGCGTACCCTTCAGTACGATCGGCTGGGACAGTCCCTTAACCTCACCTTACTCAAGTCTTTTGGGTTTCTGTGTGCTGCCCTACTAACCGGTCTGTTGTTCACCGCGATCATTCACCGGTACTTCCCCAGCCCGGGAGAGCGCATGCTCCTGCAGGAGTTGGAGATCGCTAAGGCCGAAAACGACGCGCTGGCCGCCCGGTACGACGAACTTTCCGAAGTCGTATCTCACTTACACGATCGCAGCAATAATACCGTACGGCTAGCCCTGCGCATGGATCCAGTCGACGATGACGTATTTCTGGGTGGTAAGGGGGGACACGATGCCTACGACGACCTGCGCAGCTTTCCGAACGTCGGCGATAAGATGGCCGACCTTCGCGCCCGGGTCGATCGCCTTCGCTACCAAATCGATCTCCACAGTCGCTCCATGGACGAAGTGGCCGACGTAGCCCTGCGTAAGGAGGAAATGCTGGCTTCCATTCCGAGTATCAAGCCCATCCGCGGCGATCAGTTCAGCCGTAAGATGGAGAACCTTTCCGGCTTCGGCTTCCGGGTACACCCCACGCTCGGGGTAAACAAGATGCACTACGGCATCGACTTCAACTGCCGAAAGGGGACCGAAATTCAGGCGACCGGTAAGGGGGTCGTGGAATCCGCCGGTCAGCACGCGGGCTACGGAAACTGCGTCGTGATCGATCACGGTTACGGCTTCAAATCACGCTACGCCCACATGAGCGCGATCAAGGTGAAGAAAGGACAGGAAGTGGACCGGGGCCACCTGCTCGGCCTGGTGGGCAGCACCGGCCAGAGCACGGGCGATCACCTGCACTACGAAATTGAGAAAGACGGCGAACGGGTAGACCCTATCCAGTACTGCTACGATGGACTGACCACCGAAGAGTACCGCGAACTGGTGAAAGCCTCCCGCCAGATGAATATGTCTTTCGACGAATAACCGGGATTTTTTACAAACCATCCAACTTGGGGCAGTCACCTTTTGGTGATTGCCCCATTTGCGTTTTTACCGAAGATGGCTTCCGTGGAATTTTTACCGCACCCGCGGCCCCGCCCCCATGGCCGTTTGCTTCTTTCCACCGAAACGCTTGCAGAAAAGCTAGAAAAGGGTATCTTTGCACCCGCTTTGGACCTACCCACGGGACTGAAGCGTGCGAAACCATTGTTTTTAACTAATCAGTACACCTGATCCGATGAGAAATTACGAGACTACCTTTATCGTAGACCCAGTGCTGTCGGGGGATGAGATCAAAGCGACAGCTCAGGCGTACGTAGACAACCTCCAGAAGGAGGGCTGTGAGATTGTTTTTGTCGATGAGATGGGCCTGCGTACGCTGGCGTATGACATCAACAAGCGCAACAACGGTGTCTACTACTGTGTGGAGTACACCGCTCCAAACGGCGCCTTTCTGAGAAACTACGAACTCGGCATGCGCCGCGACGAACGCATCCTGCGCTTCCTGACGGTTGCCCTGGACAAGTACGGCGTGCAGTACAACGCCGACAAGCGCGCCGGTAAGATCGGCAAGGCTAAGCGTCATAAGCAGGAGAAGCCGGCCAAGACCGAGCCCGCCGCCCACGGCATCAGCCGCAAGAAGGCCGATAGCCCCCACCTCACCGGCGTGCCCTCGGGCGATGCCGAATCCTTCAAGGAAGAGGAATAACCACAGTAGCAACCCTTTAAACAATCCATCATGGCCAGTCGCGATGATATCAAGTTCCTCTCGAATCCGAAGATCGGAGGACGTAGAAAGAAGTACTGCCGCTTCCGTCGGTTCGGCATCAAGTACATCGATTACAAGGATCCCGATTTCCTGTTGACCTTCGTCAACGAGCAGGGTAAGATCCTGCCCCGCCGCATCACCGGCAACTCCCTGAAGTACCAGCGCAAGGTCGCCTCGGCCATCAAGCGCGCCCGTCACTTGGCGATGCTGCCGTACGTTACGGACTTGCTGAAGTAGGGTAGGAGGAATGGAAGCGGAATGAGCGGGTGACAGGATCACGTGGTCATAGGATCACGGGATGATTGGCTACCGGATGCTCTCTGAATATTCATTCCTCCACACATTTTTTAAACTAACCGGCGTATCGTACGGGGCACCGCTCCTAAAGGCCGGGACACCATAATAAATTTCAAATGTGAAGTTTGAGATTTTAAATTTCATACCATGAAAGTAATTATGCTGCAGGACGTCGAGAAGGTCGGCGATAAGCACGAAGTCGTAGAGGTAAAGGCCGGATTCGGCCGCAACTACCTCCTTCCCCGCGGGTTGGCCATCATCGGCAACCGCTCCAACCTGGGCCGCCTCAATGAGATGGTCCGTCGGGAAAATGCTCAGGAACAGAAGAAACTGGACGTGTACCGCGAAGTCGCCAAGAAACTGGAGGGCAAGACCCTGCGCGTTGGTGCCAAGTCCGGTACCAGTGGCCGCATCTTCGGTTCCATCACCCAGTTGCAGATCCGCAACCTACTCCAGGAGCAGTTTGGCGTGGACGTAGAACGCAAAAAGATCGTGCTGCCCGAGGAAGCTAAGGAACTCGGTACCTACTCCTTCACCATGCGCCTGCACCCCGAAGTGGTTCAGGAGATGGAGATGGAGATCGTTCAGGAATAAGCTTCCTCCCTCCCCAAACGCTTACGGGATTCTCGGTCCTATACCATTCCCTCCCGCATGAAATCGTGGAGGTGAACGAATCCCAAATATGCCCCCCGCCGGTCGGTTACGATCAACTGGCTGATGTTGTCGTCCTTTAGACGGGTGACGGCCGTGATCGCCAGATCGTCATCGTGAACCGATTTGGGGGACGTCGTCATCATATCCCGGGCAGCGATGCCGTCAAGGTTCGCGTGGCGATTGAGCATTCTTCGCAGATCGCCGTCCGTAATGATGCCCACCAGTTCCTGACTGAGTGGATCGATGACGGCGGTCGCCCCCAGGCACTTGCTGGTCATTTCGTACAGAGTATCCTTCAGCGAGGTTTCCGGGTAGACCAGGGGTCGCTCGTTGCGCGGATACAGATCACTTACTTTAAGGTACAACTGCTTCCCCAGTGACCCACCGGGATGAAACCGGGCGAAGTCGGCTGGGGTAAACCCCCGTAGGGCGAGCAGGGAAGTAGCCAGTGCGTCGCCCATGGCCATTTGCAGCGTGGTGCTGGTGGTGGGGGCTAACTCGTTAGGATCCGCCTCGCGTTCGAAGGGCGTCAGGAGCAGATAATCGGCCCGGCGGGCGAGGGTGGATTCCCTTTTGCTGGTCATGGCGATCAGGGTGTTGCCCATATTGCGAACGAGCAGGGAAAGCACATCGATCTCGGCAGTTTCTCCGCTTCGGCTCAGAACAAGTACGAAATCAGTGGGTTGTACCATACCGATATCGCCGTGGATCGCGTCGCCTGCGTGTAAAAAAAACGCGGGGGATCCGGTTGAGTTAAGGGTAGCTACAATCTTTTGGGCTACTAGGGCGGTTTTACCAACACCGGTTACGATGATGCGATCACCCCGCCGGAAAATGGCCTCCACGCAGTGGGTAAAGTCCTCTCCGATGCTGTCCGCCAGTTGCTCCAGTGCTCTGGCTTCGATGCGCAACGTTTGGCGGGCCGTTTCAGATATGGGGTGGGGATAATTCAAGTCGCTTTGTATTTTGGTCGCTCGGAGGCGAACGGCAAAGTTGAGGATGACTTTTGGTAAATTCTATCGTCTCATGAGTTGGAAACCGGAATTAGCACTATTTTAATGGGTATAGGATAACTTAACCTTAAAACTGCGGAATAAATCCGAATCCGATCTTCTTTCTGCGCTGTCGTAGAACTCGTGGCTTTTGCACGAGAAGGCAGACACATGCGTGTAGTTTGGTCGGAGCAAAGTGATACATCAAATGACTGTTAAAGCGTCAGTTAGTTTTCTTGAAGAAGCATTAGCCGAAAACTTCGGTTTCGATACGTTCAAGGGTAATCAGGAAGCCATCATCCAGTCGCTGTTCGACGGGAAAGATACCTTCGTAATCATGCCCACCGGTGGGGGCAAGAGCCTCTGCTACCAGTTGCCGGGCGTCATGATGGACGGGTGCGCCCTGGTCATCTCCCCGCTCATCGCCCTGATGAAAAATCAGGTCGACTCCATCCGTTCCCACGGCGAAAGCGACGAGATCGCCCACTTCCTCAATTCTTCCCTCTCCAAAACGCAGATGCGGCAGGTGAAGGAAGACATTACTTCCGGAAAGACCAAACTCCTGTTCGTCGCGCCGGAAACCCTGACCAAGGAGGAGAACATCGACTTTTTTCGTGAGGCGACCATTTCGTTTGTCGCCATCGACGAGGCTCACTGCATTTCCGAATGGGGCCACGACTTCCGACCGGAGTACCGCCGCATCCGCGAGATGCTGGATCTCATCGGTCACAACATCCCCATCATTGCCCTTACGGCCACGGCCACTCCGAAGGTACAGTCGGACATCGTGAAGAACCTCCGGATGGGGGATGATCACAATACCTTCGTGTCGTCCTTCAACCGCGATAACCTGTACTACGAGGTCCGGCCCAAGGGAAAGAAGGAATACACCTTCCGGCAGATCATTAAGATCGTGAAGGAGATGCCCGACCAGTCCGGCATCATCTACGTCCAGAGCCGTAAATCCGCCGAGGAGATCGCGCAGGCCCTCGTGGTGAATGGCATCAAGGCCGCCCCCTACCACGCCGGCCTCGACCCCAAGACCCGCTCGCGCACGCAGGACCAGTTCCTCATGGAGGATGTCGACGTCATCTGCGCTACGATCGCCTTCGGAATGGGCATCGACAAGCCCGACGTCCGCTTCGTCATGCACTACGATATTCCGAAATCGATCGAGAATTACTACCAGGAAACCGGCCGTGCCGGCCGCGATGGTCTGGGTGGCCGTTGCATTGCTTTCTACGCGTATAAGGATATCCTGAAGCTAGAAAAGTTTCTCCGGGACAAGCCGCTGATGGAGCGGGAAATGGGGGCCCAGCTTATGCAGGAGGTGATGTCCTACTCGGAGACCACCGCCTGCCGCCGCCGCTTCCTGCTGCACTATTTCGGGGAGGAATACGACGAGGCGAACTGCAACAAGATGTGTGACAACTGTCGTCATCCCCGCGAACGGGTTGAGGTCACTCAGGAAATGGTGCAGGCTCTCCAGTCCGTAAAGACGCTGGACGAGAACTACCCCCTGAAGACGCTCATCGAGTTCGTACTCGGTCAGGAGACGAAGCAGATGAAGGACTACGAATTCACCCAACTGCCCGGCTTCGGTAAGGGAAGTGGTAAGGAGGAAGTCTTCTGGAGCTCGGTGTTCCGTCAGGCGCTACTGAACAATCTGGTCCGCAAGGATATCGAATCCTACGGCACCATAATGCTGACCGATAAGGGTCGCGCCTTTCTGAAGAAGCCGGTCAAATTTGAGATCCCCATCGACCACGACTTCGAAAAGGAACTCGCCGAGGACATGCGCGGGGAGGCGGACGACGCTAAGGCCGTCGTGCTCGACGAAGCCCTGCTACTGGCACTTAAGGACCTACGTAAGAAGGAAGCTAAGCGCCTCGGCATTCCGCCCTTCGTGATCTTTCAGGACCCCTCCCTGGTGGATATGGCCACCCGCTACCCGGTCGATCTGGAGGAGATGAAGAATATCCACGGCGTCAGCATCGGTAAGGCCCGTCGGTACGCTACGCCCTTCCTGGTACTGATCGAAAAGTACTGTGAGGAGAATAATATCGATCGGCCCAGCGACTTCGTCGTCAAGCAGGTTGCGAACAAGTCCAAGACCAAGGTGAACATCATCCAGGGCGTAGACCGTAAACTGCCGTTGGAAGACATCGCGTCCGGCAATCAGCTGAGCATGGACGAGCTCCTCAACGAAATGGTGGTCATCGTATCCTCCGGCACGAAACTGAACATTGATTACTACATCGAGGAAGAAGTAGACGAGTACAGCCTGGAAGAAACCTACGAATACTTCATGAACGCCGAGACGGATGACCCGGACCTGGCCTTTCAGCAACTGCAGGAAGAAGACGTAACCATCGAGGAGATCAAACTCGTACGGATCAAGTTCCTGAGCGAAATGGCCAACTAGGCGGCGGCGCGCGGGAGCAACGAACGACCCCGGGAAGCCATACCCGCGAAAGCCCCGTATCCGAAAGGATACGGGGCTTTCGTGTGCTGGAGACGACGACTGCTTAACTCCTTAATCACCCTGGCGGGCTTGAAGTGCTGACGCCCCACGCCCATGCCAAAACCTGTGGTTTCGGACGGGTGCGGATGACGGTTTTGGAGGGATGACTGCGTGATCCCCCCCTCACACCCTTACCAAAACCTGTGGTTTCGGACGGGTGCGAATGACGATCTTGGAGGGATGACTGCGTGATCCCTGGTGGGGGGGGCGGCAAAGGACTCCAGCCCGCCCTATGGGGCTTAAAATGTTGACGCCCCACACCCTAACCGAAACCTGTGGTTTCGGACGGGTGCGGGGCGTCAACATTTGATCCGCTACGCGGATCGGGCCGGAGCCCTTTGCGGAGGATGAGGGATTCGAACCCCCGGTACCCGTGAGGGTACACCTGATTTCGAATCAGGCACGTTCAACCACTCCGCCAATCCTCCGGAAGTGGGGCAAATTTAAAACGCATTTACGAAACATTCTGTTTGAATAGCGTATATTTGATCCGTCGCGCACCTCCGCCCATGATTCGTTCCCGTCCCGCCTGTTTTCTACCGCGACCAATCGTCTGAATTTTTCAGTTTCTCGTGTATGTCTTCGGAGGAGTACGCCGCCGTGGCCCTCAGTCGTGTTCCGGCTATCGGGCCTAAACTATTCCGTTCACTCGTCAATCATTTCGGAACGGCCTCCGCCGTGCTGAGTGCCCGGCCGTCGGAGCTGCTGGAGGTTGATGGGATCGCGGAGAAGACCGCCGCTCAGTTCGCGGATAAGCGCTACCTGCGGGAAGCGGATCGCATCGGGGAGTACTGCTCCGCCCACCGCGTAAATATTTTGCACGTTGGCAGCGATGCTTATCCTGCGCCGTTACGGGAGTTTGATACGGCTCCCCCCGTACTGTACCACGAGGGCAGGACTGACTTCCTCGCCCCCCGGATGGTGGCTATCGTGGGTACCCGTCGGATGAGCTCACTCGGCGCGCGGCAGGTAGAACGGCTCATCGATCCACTCGCGGCGCGTGGGGTGCTCATCGTTAGCGGCCTGGCTTACGGCGTGGATATTGCCGCTCACCGGCGCGCACTGCACGTCGGACTGCCCACCCTGGCCGTTCTGGGTAGCGGCCTGCAACATATTTATCCGCGCGAGCACGCGGCCGTGGCGCGAAAATTTGCCGAGCGGGGTGGGGGACTCCTCACCGAATATCCCCCCTGGCAGTCGCCCGAACGCGAACACTTCCCGGCCCGCAACCGCATTGTGGCCATGCTGGCTGACATTACGGTGGTCGTCGAATCAGACACCTCCGGAGGGTCCATGATCACGGCGAACATGGCCCACGGTTACGGGCGCATGGTCGGCGCCTGCCCGGGACGGGGCGGGGATGCCCGTACGGCCGGTTGCAATGCCCTGATCCGTTCCGGTCGTGCGCAACTTATTGACGGGGCCGACGATCTGCTTAAACTGCTTAACTGGGGACCATCGACCGCGGGTCCTCAGCTGCAACTATTCGACCTGACCCCCGATGAGCAAACACTGGTGAAACTGCTGGATAACCAGGAGGTCCTGGCAATCGACGATTTTCTTCGGCGGTTGCGCGTACCACCGGCAACGCTCGCCGCCACCCTGCTTACGCTGGAAATGAAGGGCGCCATTACGGCCCTGCCGGGGCACCGGTACCGAATGTCAGCCGGTTGAGTGACAGCGGGCTTTCCTTATCCCGATGTTATTTTGGGCTAAAGCGGACGTGCGGGGTCTGAGCAAGTTCTATCTTTGGGCCATGAATTATTCGCGCGTACTATTCGGGCTGCTCGCCGTACTCCTGTACACGGCCTGCCCGCCCGCTCCCCAGAACACCACGGCTACAACCGGTCAGACCCGACCCGGGGATACGGCCATCCCTTCGGCCGCCGAGGCGCTGACCCGATCGACGGGCGGACCGAAGAACATCATCTTAATGATTGGCGACGGTATGGGCATCAGCCAGATTACCGCGGGCCTGTACAGTAACGGTAACCGGCTGAACCTGGAACGGTTTCCGGTGGTCGGCCTGCACAAAAGTTACAGCGGGGATAACCTGATCACGGATTCCGCCGCTGGAGCTACAGCCTTCAGCGCGGGCGTAAAAACGTACAACGGAGCGATCGGCGTCGACATGGATACGATGCCGGTGCCGACCATCCTGGAAATGGCCGAGGCGGCGGGTCTGCCTACGGGCCTGGTGGCCACTTCTTCCATCGTGCACGCTACTCCCGCCAGCTTCTACGCTCACGCGAACCACCGTCAGAATTACGAAGAGATCGCGGCGGACCTGATGGATACCGACATCGATCTGTTCATCGGCGGGGGGGCCAAGTTCTTCGAACGCCGCGAGATGGATACCCGGAACCTGAGTGACGAACTGCGGAAGCGGGGCAACGACGTACGCTCCTTCGTCGATACCGAGATGAAGGACCTCAAGGTGAACCGCGCGAAAAATTTCGCGTACTACACCGCCGACGGAGAGCCGGTACCCTTTAGTGAGGGCCGGGATTACCTGGTGGCCGCCAGCAAGCTCGCGGTGAATTATCTGGACGAACGCGACAAGGAAGATCGCGGATTTTTCCTCATGATCGAAGGATCCCAGATTGACTGGGGCGGGCACGCTAATAACAGCGCGTACATCATCTCCGAAATGATCGAATTTGACCAGGCCATCGGGGAAGTCCTCAACTTCGCGCAGCGCGACGGAGAAACCCTGGTGATCGTGACCGCCGACCACGAGACGGGCGGCTACGCCATAAACAACGGCTCGGTGATGGGGAGTATCGACGGACAGTTCACGTCGGATTACCACACGGCCGACCTGATTCCCGTATTTGCCTTTGGTCCGGGTGCCGAGCGCTTTTCCGGCATCTACGAAAACACGGCGATCTTCGATAAGATGAAGTTGCTGTACGGCTTCCGCTAGGGGTTCCCTGGGGTAATTTGACGCAACGATAACGTTTCATTGTGTAACACCGGACGGCCACCCGCGTTAAGCAGCTTGTAGGACTCGGGTCTAAACTTCGTCCGTAGTATATTCGGCGCAGCTATTCATCCTCTTACGATCATGAGTTCCATCAACAAAACTACCAACGTGCAAGTAAATATTCAGAACGGGGTGGATGACATCCACCAATCCCTTAAGAACTGGAAAACCATCATTTCCCAGTACCAGAAAGCCAATACCTGGCGCGCCATCGGGCAGCTGTTCAGCAGTTTCGGGCCCTTCCTGGCACTCTGGGTAGCGATGTACTTCAGCGTCGACTATTCCATCTGGCTTACCCTGGCTCTGGGTATGGTGAACGCCTTTTTCCTGGTCCGGATCTTCATTATCCAGCACGATTGTGGGCACTACAGCTTCCTCGGGAAGCGTAAGATGAACGACGCGATCGGCTTCGTCTGTTCCTTCTTCAGCTCCATTCCCTACACCTACTGGGCCCGGGTCCACAGCTTTCACCACGGCCATACGGGGCAGCTCGAGCACCGCGATATCGGCGATATCGACTTCCTCACCGTCGAAGAGTTCCGGCAACTGAATGCCTGGGGTCGGTTCAAGTACCGCGTGTTCCGGAATCCCGTGGTCCTTTTCATCCTGCTGCCCATGATCTACCTGGGCGTCGTTCTGCGTATGCCCCGGATCAATTTCCCCGGCTGGTCACCCATCATCCGTAAGCAACAAATCAATAACCTCCTGATCCTGGCCGCTTACGTCGGCTTAGGTTTCCTGGTGGGCTGGAAAGCCTTTTTGATCGTACAGGGAAGCATCATCTTCTTCTTCGGCATCATCGCGTTCTGGTTCTTCTACGTGCAGCACCAGCACGACCATACCTACATGCAGTGGTCCAAGAACTGGGACTACCTGACCGCGGCCATCAAGGGAGCGACCTTCTATAAGTTGCCGCGCGTTATGCACTTCCTGACCGGCAACATCGGTTACCACCATATCCACCACCTGAGCAGCCGTATTCCGAACTACAACCTGCGTCGTTGCGCTAAGGAGAACCCCGTGCTGCAGCGTCACGTGACCAAGATCACCTTCCTGCAGAGCCTTCCCCTGATGTTCAATAAACTCTGGGACGAAGAAAAACAGCGGATGATCTCCTTCCGGGAATTTTACCGCAGTGAGGGCAGCCGCCTCGCTGCCTAGGGAAGATACCCGACAGATAAACAGTCTTCAGCGACCCGCTCCGATCACCTTTCGGGCGGGTCGCCGAGTTTTATGCCCGTGGGGTCAACCCTCTTTCACCGCCAATTCCACCTGCTCGGCGCGACGGGCGGGAAGGATGGAGGCCAGCAACCCGATGAAGAGGACCGTGGCGGCGACCACGACGAAGTCCAGCGGGCGAAAGGATAGGGGATACGCCTCCGCCAGCGTCCCGGGTAAGCCTACTATACCGTAATGAGTTTGCACGAGGTAGATAAGGGTGGCTAATCCAAAGCCGGAAAGTAATCCGAGAGCGCAGATGAGCAGTCCTACCCGCAGAAAAACGTTGCGAATATCGCGGCCGACCATGCCCAGGCTACGCAGAATGACGATGTCCTTGCGCTTCTCCAGCACGATCATCCACAGGGCACCGATCAGGTTGAAGCTGATGAGGATCATCATCAGGGTCACGATGGCGTAGGCTACGTACTTCTCCACCCGCATCAGCTTAAGGATGCTATTCTCCTGCTCGAAGCGGTTCTGGACGATGAAGTCCTCCCCGACCGCCTCCCGTATGCGGTGGTAGGTATTTTCCGCGACGGCCCCGGGCCGTAACTTGATCTCCAGGCCGGAGACCACTCCTTCTTCCACGCCCATGATTTCACGGGCCAGGGAGAGTTTAATGAGCACCGCCTGGTTTTCAAAAGCTTCCTGACTTCTGACGATTCCTACCGGAAGCACCTCCCGTACCTGGTAGGGGAGACGCCCCGAGGCCAGTATAGTTCCACCGCCACGGGTACGGGGGCGGGGAACGTAGATCGAAAGAGCGTTGAATTGATTCAGGGGGTCGATCAGAAGTTCCTGCGCGAGGTTCTGTCCCACGATGGCACCCAGCGCGTCTACCTGGGGGTAGTCGAGGTCGTAGCGCCCTTCCTCGATCATCGTATCGATGCCGTTGATGGTAGCGTAGTCACTGTCCACGCCCTTCAGTGGGCCGAAGGCTTGGTGACCGAGATACTGAAAGCGGGCGGTCTCCTCCAGGGTTTGGGATATTACCCCGACGCCCTCTACTCTGCGGATGCGCGCGAGGAGTTCGTCGTCGGCGACAAAGGTCTTTCCCCGCGCCGCGGTGATGCGCACGTCGGGGTTGAGGTTGTTGAACATCCCCACGAAAATGTCCTCGAATCCATTAAATACGCTCAGGGCAATGATGAGCGACGCCGCACCGATGGCCACCCCGAAGGCGGCTACGAAGGTGATGATGTTGATGGCGTTCGTTGACTTGCGGGCAAAAAGGTACCGCCACGCCATCCGCGCGGAAAGATTCATGCCCCAAAGGTAGTTCAGTGCCGACTGACTACTTCAGTCGGTCGAGCAGATTATTCAGGTTGTCGATCTCCGACTCCGTCAGCCGCTCGCTGATCATCATGTCCAGCTGCCGCTTGTCGCGGTTGATGGTCGACAACAGTGATCGTCCCTGCGGAGTGACGGTAGCGCGATTGCTCCGGCGATCCTGATCGGAGGGGAATTTGGCAATGAGTTGCTTCTTTTCCAGGCGGTCCACCAAGCGACTGGCATCCGACATTTTATCGGCGAGCATGTCGCGGATTTCCTGAATCGAGAGCGACTCCGGAGAGCGGTCGTTCAGGATGCGCAGGATGTTGTACTGCTTGGGGGTGATGCCGTGGGGCTGAAGAAACTGCCGCATGCTGTTGTTGATCCAGCTGCAACTGTGCAAGATGTTGAAACGCAAATCCCGAAACATATCATCAGAGACGATTGCGCTTCGTCCAAAATCTTCGTTTTTCATTATGGTTAGGGCTTGATGTAATTGGGTACGAACGAAAAGAATTTACCGGGAAAGTACATACAAAGGTAACAAGACGGGGCAAATGTTCTGATATATTAGCAAATCTTACCACATTTTCGAGAAGAAATGGTGGTCTGACAAGTATAAGGCGTTAAACTACCCATTCGTTCGATCTTTGGGGAAATCTCCTTTAACGTGGAATTAAGACTCCGGCAACGGACATCACCGACCATTTGACGTTTAATTGTCCGAAAGCCAAACCAAATTATGAAAGCTTCCCTGATCCTTGCCCTTCTGTTTTCGGCCCTGTTGCCCCTCCGGGCGCAGACGCAACAATACCGTGCTTCCGCGGATAGTGACCCGGCGGCAAAACGGATCTTAGAACAGATTCGTGAGAAGTACGACGGCTTTAACACCCTCGCGGCTGACTTCAGTCTGGAGCTTGCCTTTCCCGGACAACCGGTAGAGATTCAACAGGGCGCGCTGAGCCGTCAGGGCGACCTAGTACGCTTCAAGCTCGGCGACCAGGAAGGGATCATCAATAAGGAGGCGGCCTACTTCATCCTTCACGCCAGCAAGGAGGTCCAGATCAACGACCTGCCGGCCCCCGGCGAAACGACCGGTATGCTTACCCCGCAAAATCTCTTCAGTTTCTACGAGGGCGATCAGTACGTTCTTGCTCTCCAGGGGGAGGAGGTCGTGAACGGACAACGCCTGCAGGTGATCGAAATGAAACCCCTCGACCGCGACGCCAGCGACTTTACCAAATTGCGGCTCCTGGCCAATAAAGGGCGGAAGGAGATCGTCTCCGTAAAGGCCTTCAGTCGGGACGGAAGTACCTATACCTTCCATCTGGATACACCCCGGGGCAACGCTCCGCTCGCCGACGGGACCTTTACTTTCCGCCAAGCCGAGTTTCCCGGCTACCACGTCGAGGACCTTCGCTTTTAGGGGGGCGGGGCCGCGGGTGCCGTGCCGGTAAAACCAAGTAGCGGTCTTCCCGTTTGACCAGCATGGAACGACCAACGCTTGTCATCGCCGGGGCCACCGGCTTCATCGGTCGTTGGTTTATCGAACGCTACCACCGGCAGTACCGCATCATCGCCCTCAGCCGTAGTGCCATGCGGACCGGGCCGGAATATACCAAGGCTGAATGGCGACAGGTAGAGCTTTACTCCATCACCAGCACCGAAGCGGCCATTCGCGGGGCGGACATGGCCCTTTACTTGGTGCATTCCATGTCGCCGTCGACGCGACTATCGCAGGGAAGTTTCGAGGATACCGACCTGCTGCTCGCCGATAACTTCGCCCGGGCCGCCCGGCAGACGGGTATCCAACAGATCCTTTTCATCGGGGGGCTGCTTCCGAGTGATGAGGTCCCCGAGCAGTATAGTCGACACCTGCGCAGCCGCCGAGAAGTAGAGGTGACACTGGCTTCCACGGACGTGCCGGTCACGACCCTGCGTGCCGGCATCATCGTGGGGCCCGGGGGTTCGTCTTTTCGTATGATCGAGAAGCTCGTACGGCGCCTTCCCGTAATGATCTGTCCGGCCTGGTGCCAATCCGAGACCCACCCCATTGCGCTGGAAGACACCCTACGTATCATCGATCACTGCCTGGGGCGGCCGTCGACTTACGGCCGCGCGATCGATATCGGCGGGCCCGAGACGACGACTTACATGCAAATGCTCCGTACGGTCGCCGGTCTGTTGAACAAACCCCGGCTCCTGCGCCGCGTCCGCTACTTTAGCCCCGGACTGTCTACCTACTGGGTGAGCACCTTCACCGATACCTCACCGGATCTCGTGAAACCGCTGGTGGAAAGTTTGCGTCACCGCATGGTAGCTGCCGGCAGCGACGTACTGGATGCCTTCCCCGATCGGCTCGATTTCACGGCCGCGGCCCGCCACGCACTCTTTACTACCGAGCGGCTTCCCCCCCTACCGGAGCGCGTCCCCGTACGGGAAGAAAAGAACACGGTGCGGAGCGTGCAGCGGCTCCCGAATCCACGGCGACATACGGCCACCTACGTGGCCCGGCTCTACCAACGCTGGCTGCCCGTTTTTTTCCGGGCCCTGATCGGCGTGAAGAGTGAGGGTGACCATTCGGTCTTCCGGGTGCTGGGCCTTCCGCTGCTGGAGCTTACGTTCATTCCCAGTCGAAGCGACGACCACCGCCAACTATTTTACATCGACGGGGGCCTGCTGGTACAGCGCAAGAATAAGGGGTGGCTGGAGTTTCGAAGCGTGCTGGACGGCAACTACGTCATATCGGCCATTCACGACTTCATACCCTCGCTTCCCTGGTACGTATACGTGAATACGCAGGCCCCCGCCCACTCCTGGGTGATGAAGCGCTTCGGAGAATATCTGGCGGGAACGGAGAGCCGGTGAGAACTCCGCCCCCCGGCGTCCGTTATGGGCGGTATGAGAATGCAAAGACTTAATAACGGGCTAGAGATTCCTCGCCTCGGCCTCGGCGTATGGCAAACCGACAACGGGACCGAAGCCATTCGCGCCATTCACTGGGCCTTCGACGCGGGCTACCGCCACGTAGACACCGCCCGCATCTATAAAAATGAGGAGGCGGTGGGGCAGGCCATCAAGCAGGCCGATCTGCCCCGGCAGGACATCTGGCTCACGACCAAAATCTGGAACGACGACATTCGGCAGGGACGGGCCACCGCGGCGCTGGAAGAAAGCTTACGACGGCTGGATACCGATTACGTCGACCTACTGCTGCTGCACTGGCCGGTAGACGGCAGCGTCGCGGCCTGGCAGGAACTCGAACGCGCCCTGGAGGCGGGAAAAGTCCGCAGCATCGGACTGAGTAACTTTATGGAGGACGACATTCGCAAGATTATCGGAGCGGGCAACGTGCGGCCGGCGGTCAATCAGATCGAATACCACCCCTATCTGGTGCAGGCCGACGCTATTTCCACGAGCGACGAATACGACATCGCGATTACGGCCTGGAGCCCACTGATGCAGGGGAAATTTCTGCAGGAGCCTCTGTTTGCCGAGATCGCGAAACGCTATGACCGGACCGCGGCTCAGGTAGTGTTACGGTGGTGCATCCAGAATGACGTGATCGTCATCCCGAAGAGCGTTCACCAGAAGCGAATCGTCGAAAACGGCCAACTCTTCGATTTCGAACTGGCGGAGAGCGATATGGTCGATATAGACAATCTGGAGCGTGGCCACCGCTTCGGACCCGACCCCCACGACTTTGACTTTTAGTATCCGAGGGAATCGACGCCGTCCACCGGGTACGCATTGCCGCTACGAATGATTAAATTACCGACATGAGTAGATCGCATTTTTCCATCCTCCGTTCTTCCCTGGCGGGCGGGGCGATCTCGGCGGTAATTATCTTTTTGGGCACCTATTTTCTGGGCAACATCACGGACGCGGAGGCCATCAACAACCTGCGGGAGATCCGGCCGACGCTGCGCTTTACGGCGAGCGGTGCCATGACGTCCACCGCCACGATCCTGGCCCTGATGCTTACCCTGTTGTCGTTCAGCCAGAACGCCGACCGGCAGCTTAAGGGATATCACTACGACCGAATCTGGTGGATCGCGCGCTTCGCGGCGATCGTATTTATTGCCGCCCTGATTTTGCTGATGTTTCTCAACGTGCCGATCAACAATGCCGAGGAAAAACTCTGGGGCACCTACAACGCCGTGTATTACGCGATGATCTCCTACGCCGCCATCATCGGAGGGTTCATGATCACCATCATCCTGTTGCTGTACCAGGCGGCACGCGATATCATTCTGATCGCTCACCCCAACCAAACGGCTACGGACCTCTACATAAGCGAGGAAGGGGAGGGATCACTCACCAAACGGGAACGCGAACGCATGCGGCCCCGCGAGTCGGAGATCGCCGATTCGGAGGGTTAAGCCCATCCAATCCCCGCAAATTTCCGTTATTTGCCAACCGGGCCGCAAGTGATGGTCCGCCGACGAACCCTACTACCGCCGGGGCGTTAGCCTGTTACCGCCCGGGGCGGGAAGTCGATCGTGACCAATCTTTCAAATTCTTATTTCGTTAATGGAAGCCCTTAAACAAAAATTCGCCGATAAGGCCCTCTCCCTCTACCAAGAACTCCGCACCATCTCGAAAGAAAAGGGCTCCCTTAAAGTAGATGAAGTTACCCTGCAGCAAGTCCTGGGCGGAGCACGCGGGATCAAAATGATGCTCTGGGAAACCAGCCAACTCGATCCCAATAAGGGGATTCGCTTCCGCGGCTATTCCATTCCGGAAATTAAGGAACAGCTTCCCAGCGGCCCACAGGGTGAGCCCAAACCGGAGGGACTTTTCTGGCTGATGCTCACGGGCGAGATTCCCACCGCCGAAGAGGTTGACGCCCTGACCCAGGAGTGGCACCGCCGGGCGGACGTACCCCAGCAGGTGTACACCACCCTCGACAGCATGCCGGCCGATACCCATCCCATGACGCAGTTCACCATCGGCATCATGGCGATGCAGTCAGACAGCGTCTTTTCCCGCCGTTACGCCGAGGGGCTGCCGAAATCCGAATACTGGGATGCCGTCTACGAGGACAGCATGAACCTCATTGCCCGGCTCCCGCGCGTCGCCGCCTACATCTACCGCCGCGCCTTTAAGGATGGTAAGCACATCGATCCCGATACGAGCCTGGACTACAGCGCCAACTACGCTCACCTGCTGGGCAGCGACGACGAGGACTTCCGCAGTCTTATGCGCCTGTACCTGACCATTCACGCCGATCACGAGGGCGGCAACGCTTCGGCCCATACCGTAAACCTGGTCAGTTCCACGCTCAGCGACCCTTACCTCTCCTTTGCCGCGGGCATGAACGCCCTGGCCGGACCGCTGCACGGCCTGGCCAACCAGGAGGTCATCAAGTGGATCTTCGAAATGATCGACGCTCTCGGCACCCAAACGCCGACCGAGCAGCAGATCGCGGATTACGTCCAGCAAACCCTGGACGAGGGGAAGGTGATCCCCGGCTACGGACACGCCGTGCTGCGCGAACCCGACCCCCGCTTTACCGCCCAGCGCCGCTTCGCCGAGCAGTACATCAAGGACAGCGACCTGATCACTACCGTCTGGAAGATCTTCGACGTGGTACCGCCGATCCTGCAGGGACTGGGTAAGGTCAAGAATCCCTGGCCGAACGTGGACGCTCACTCCGGCGCGTTACTCGTGCACTACGGCTTCCGCGAGTTCAGCTACTACACCGTACTGTTCGGGGTAAGCCGGGCACTCGGCGTACTGGCCGCCGGCATCTGGAGCCGCGCTCTGGGCATGCCCCTGGAACGCCCCAAGTCCGTAACCAGCGACTGGGTCAAAGCCCAGGTAAAAGATAAATAACCAACCTAAGCCAAGCCAAATATGAATGTCCCCGCTAACCTCCTGTACACCGAGGAACACGAATGGGTACTGATCGAGAGCGGTATCGCCACGATCGGTATTACGGATTTTGCCCAGGAACAGCTCGACGAACTCGTGTACGTGGAGGTCGATACGGTGGGAGAAACCCTGGACCGCAACGAGGTCTTCGGCACCGTGGAGGCCGTCAAAACGACGAGCGATCTTTTCATGCCCGTCGCCGGGAAGGTCATTGAGTTCAACCGTGAACTGGACGAGAACGAAGGCGACAACCCGACCATGGTCAACGAAGATCCCTACGGAAAGGGCTGGATCGTGAAGGTGGAGCTTACCGCCCCCGAGGATCGGGAGGGATTGCTCGACGCCGCCGCGTACCAGCAACTGATTGGTTAAAAAAAAACTATGGGCCACCCACCAAAGTCGGCCACCGCAACATCTTACCCCCGACTGCGCGTACAACGGTACGTTTGTCTGGCCTACGCCGCCCTGCTAACCTACGTGAGCCTTGCCCCCGGGCAACGCATTCCGGGAATTTTTGACTGGGGACGGCTATTTTCGCCGGATAAGGTTGCACATTTTGGCGCTTACGCCATTTTTGCAGTATTATTGTCTTTCTCAATCAGGACAACCTCCCGGTGGAAGCTTGCGGTTACCGCCGCTGCGGCCGCCGCGCTCTTCGGAGCGATTATGGAGGTGCTACAGGGCATTGCCGGAACCGGCCGGGATTTCGATCCCGTCGATATGGTCGCCAACCTGATCGGGGCTATTCTCGGGGGAGCATTCTACCTTGCCCTCCCGCAAAGTATGAAACAGTACTTCACAGCGGTGAAGTCGTAGCGATAACTATTTAAATTTTTGCCATGGGAGACCTATCAATTAGTGGTAGTGCCCTGGCGATCACTCTTGCAGCTATTCTGGCGGCACTCATTGGGCTCATCGTCATGATGCGCAATGTGTACAAGACCAGAACCGAAAAGGGAATCGCCGGTGAGTACACCGAAGCCGCCGACAAAAACACCTCGTACATCGAGAACCGCGCCAAGTACGAGCGGGTAGACGTATTCGGCCTCAGCTCCACCTTTTTCAACTTCGGCCTGGCCCTCGCCGTGGGCCTGTCCCTCCTCGCTTTCGCCTGGACGCAGTACTCCGCCGAGATCGTAATCCCCGAGGGTGCCCTGGAGCTGGACGAAGAAATCGAAATGGAGCCGCCCCGTACGGCCGAGCCCCCGCCGCCACCCCCGCCCCCGCCGCCCCCCGTCATCGAGGAAGTGCCGGAAGAGGAACTGATCGAGGAAGATCCCCCCGAGTTCGAGGATACCTCCGTCGATGAAGAAACCATCATTGAGGAAGCACCCCCCGAAGTGAAGGAAGATAAGGCACCGCCACCGCCGCCGCCACCGCCGCCACCGCCGCCCGCCCCCGAAGTGGAGGAGATCTTCAAGGTCGTAGAGCAAATGCCGCTCTTCCCCGGCTGCGACGATCTGGGCAGCTACGCCGAGAAGAAGGCTTGTGCGGATAAGAAGATGCTCGAGTTCATCTACGGCAACATCAAGTACCCCGCCATCGCCCGGGAGAACGGCGTGGAAGGAATGGCCGTAGTCTCCTTCGTTGTCGAGAAAGACGGAACCGTCACCGACGCCAAGGTAGTCCGCAACCCCGGTGCTAAAACCGGTGAGGAAGCCCTCCGCGTGGTCAACCTCATGAATGAGAAAGGCCTGAAGTGGAGCCCCGGAAAACAGGGTGGACGTAACGTTCGCGTACAGTTTAACCTCCCCGTGAAGTTCAAACTCGAGTAGACAAAGCTCCCCCATGTTTGGAGAAGAGCCGGTATCCGTTCAGGGTGTCGGCTCTTTTCGTTTGGTACCTGGCGGTCCACCCCTCCGTCGATCAACACGTACACCCGGGCCGCCCCGGCGGGCCACCGTGGTCCCGGGCTTCACCCTATCGATACCGGATAGTTGGAGTTGCTCGCGGGGTTCCCTGTTTGTCTCGCACGGGAGAAAGAAAGTTCCTTACGTGCCATATATTTGCCCCGCGCGGGATGTAGCGCAGCCCGGTAGCGCGCGTCGTTCGGGACGACGAGGCCGCTGGTTCGAATCCAGTCATCCCGACCCTTCCGAAGCCAGACTGCTCCGCAGTTTGGCTTTTTTTTTGCTCCCGCGTCCCCGCCCTAGTACATACCGAAGAAAAACGGGACGGCTAGCGTGGTCACTAGCCAAAAAATCAAGCTCAGCGGCGCCCCCACGCGGGTAAAATCTAGAAAGCGGTAGCGACCGGCGCTGTACACCATGGCGTTGGTCTGGTACCCCACGGGCGTCATAAAGCTGGCGGAAGCGGCAATGGCAACCGTCACCAGCAGGGGCATGGGGTCGATGCCCACCTGCTCGGCACACGCCAGGGCCACTGGCGCGAGGAGGGCCGCCGTGGCGTTGTTGCTCATCATTTCGGTGAGCAGATTGGTCGCCAGGTACAGGCCGGCCACCAGGGCAAAGGGACCCCAGGCGTAAATCGAACCGGTCAGTAGGGTAGCGATGTCGGCATCCAGTCCGCTGTTGCTCATGGCCCGGCCCAGACTAAGGGCACCGGCGAGTAGAAAGATGATCTTCCAGTCGATGGATTCGTACGCCTCCGACATTGTCACGGTACGGCCGAGCACCAGCACGCATACGCCCAGCAGGGCGGCGATGCTGATCGGAAGTAGACCCGACGTAGCCAGGGCGATGACGGACAAAATGAGTCCACTGACGAAGTAAAACCTACCGCGGTTGAAATCGGTGATGGCGTCGCTCGACAACAGAATGAAGGGGCTGTCCTGTTGCTGTTCGATGCGCTGCAATTCGTGCAGGTAGTGACTCTTCACTTCGGCCAGGATCACGTCGCCGGGGGTGAGGGGTAGGTTGTACAGCTTTTCGTGCATCGTTTCCTCGCGGTGACGAATGGCCAGGGGGACCGCGCGGTAGCTGCGCCGGAAGTCCACCTCCCGCAGGTTCTTACCGATGAATTCCGAATCGGGCGTCACCACCATTTCGATGAGGCTGCTGTTATCGCGTTCCAGTCCGGTGCCCATGACCCGCACGCTGCCGGAATTGTCCACGAGCCGCACCCAGTCCTTCAGGTTAAGGATCTTCTTGCGGTCGCAGCGAACCTTGAGGGTATCGCCCACTACGAGGCGAAAGTCGCCGGGGGGGAGTACGAAGGCCTGATCTTCCCGCCTTACCTCGATGATGTCCATGTCCAATTCGCGTACTAGCGGAGAATCCATGATGCGCTTCCCGGCCAGATCGGGATGGTCGAGGATGACGATTTCGGCCAGGTAATCGTGTAGGGCAAACTTTTCCGCGAGGCTGTCGTCGCCGTCGCGGTCGGGCAGCAGCCGACTACCGAAGTAGGTCAGGTAGGTAGCCCCGACGACCAGCAGTACCAATCCGATGGGCGCGAGGGTGAACATACTGAAGCCGGTACCGCCGTGATCCAGCGCGATACCGCTGACCAGAATATTCGTCGAGGTGCCGATAAGGGTACACAGCCCCCCGAAGATGCTCGCGAAGGAGAGTGGAATGAGCAGTTTGGATGCCTTGATCTTGGCCGTCGCGGCAATGCGGTTCACCACGGGGATGAATACGGCCACGACCGGAGTATTGTTGATGAAGGCGGAACACAGCGCCACCACCACGATCATGAACAGCAGGGCCCGCTTCGGCTGACGGCGAAACCGGGCCGCCATGCGGCCCGCCACCTGCTGCAGGGCTCCGGTCTTCAGCAGGGCGGCGGAGAGGACGAACATGAAGGCCACCGTCAGGGTCGCTTCGTTGCTGAAGCCCGCCAGTCCTTCCTGCGGACTGATGACGCCGCTGACCACCAGGGCCACTACGAGCAGCATGGCGATGAGGTCCACCGACAGCCACTCCGTGACGAACAGAATGACCGCCAGCAGGGCAATCAGCAGGGTAGCGATGGCGGGCGTGAGCATAGGCGGCGGCAAAGATAGAGCGTAGCGCTCCTCTTCGCGGTCGGTCCCTTCCCCGGCTGCTAGAACTGCTGCTCGTAGATGCTCTTCAGCTCCGCATTAGTTTCAGCGGCCTTGATGGCTTCCAGGCTCGTCCCCATTTCCATGATGAGCTTATTGAGCTCGCCGGATTCTTCCATGGCGTCGACGCGGGCCGAAAGATCGTTGCGCAGATCGTTGATGGCCTTGGTCGCGGCAAGGCGGCGCCAGGGGCTCTGCGACTGGTCGAGGGCCATATCCTTCAGCACGCTCACTCCCTGCGTTTGTTGGGCCGCCGGACCCTTCGCCAGCAGCGTTTGGTAGGCGGTGTAGAGAGCGATGGCGTCGTAGCCGTCCGTCGAGCCCAGGCGCTGTTCCAGGTAGGGCAGCTTTTCCAGGGCCCCCGTTTCGCTGTACAGCGTCGCCAGCGATCCACTGATGCTGGGGTTATCGATGGCCTCCAGTTCGGCGGCGGCGGCCGTCGCCGCGGCGGTATCGGTGGCCACCAGGGCCTGCAGGCCGGTAGCAACCACGGTGTAGGATTCCGCCTTCATGGCCGCGCGGGCGATGTCGGCCAGTTGGTCGTCCTCCGCTTCGGTGAGCAGCGCAATGGCCGTGGCGCGGACCTGGGAGTGTTCGTCGTTGCGGGCGATGTCGCGGATGATCTCCCGCTGATCATCGGTGGGCTCCTCCAGACTCTGCAGGGCGGTACCGCGAATGGCGTAGAAGGAATCGCGGAGGGCGGAGGTGAGGATCTCGTCGCGCAGTTCATCGCTGCCTTCCGTCATGGACAACCGTCCCACCGCGCTGTAGCGATCGAGGAAGGAGGGAGCGTAACGGTACTGGGCGGCCAGTTCTTCCGGCGACTTCTCGTACTCATACTCGGCCAGCAGTCGGTGCTCGGGGTCGAAAATGACGACATCGGGGCGGGCGGCGGCCGGGAAGGTGAAGGTCTGTTCGCGCTGTTCGATCACCACGGAATGGGTGGTGGCGGTACCGTTGGTGTATACCGCGATGTCGACCGGGAGACGGAAGACGGCGGGAACATTGTTGTCGGTCCGCTGCGTCTGCCGCACCGTTACCGAAACGCTGCCGTCGGTATAGTCGGTCGTGATGTTCAGTTGGGGGTGGCCCGCCTTCAGGTACCACTGGTCGAAGAACCAACTGAGGTCTTCTCCGGTGACGTCCTCGAAGGCAATGCGCAGCTCGTCGATCTCGACGGCCGAAAGCTTATTCTCGTTCAGGTAGTGATTGAGGCTGGCAAAGAAGGCTTCGTCGCCGACGTATCCGCGCAGCATGTGCAACACCGAGCCACCCTTGTTGTAGCTGTGGGCGTCAAACATCTGTTCCTTGTCGTCGTAATCGTACCAGATGAGCTCGTGGGGTTCGCCGTTGCGGACGGAGCCGAAGTAGCCCTGCCACTCATTGATGAGGTGGTAGTCGGCGGCGTCGCGACCGTACTTATTCTCCAGCCACAGGTACTCGCTGTAGTTGGCGAACCCTTCGTTGAGGGTGAGTTGGGACCAGCTTTCGCAGGTCACGTAGTCGCCGAACCAGTGGTGGAACATCTCGTGGGCCACGACCTTTTCGTTCTGGTCCACGTCGATCAGGTCGCGGGCCGTGCCGTTCATGTACTCTCCGAAGATCACGGCGGTGGTGTTCTCCATGGCGCCGCTGACGTAGTCGCGCACCACGACCTGGCTGTACTTCGGCCAGGGGTACTCTACGCCGGTGAGCTCGCTGAAGAAGGTGAGCATCTCGCGGGTATGGGGAAAGATAGCCTTGGCGTGGTCGGCGTACTTGGCCTCCATGTAATAGTTTACCGGAATGCCGTTCCACTTTTCGTCCTCCACGATCTCGAAGTCCCCGACGATCAGGGCAAACAGATAGGGGGCGTGGGGGATGTCCATCTTCCAGTAGTCGGTCCGCATTCCGTCGCCGGCCGGGGTGGAACTGACGAGGGTGCCGTTGGAGAGGGTTTCGTATTCGTCCTCGACGGTCACGTAGAGTTCCTGGGTCGTGCGTTCGTTGGGCTTATCGATGGTCGGGAACCAGCGGCTGTTGTTTTCCGTCTCGCCCTGCGTCCAGATCTGCCGGGGCTTGTCGCCCTCCTCTCCGCGGGGGTTGATGAAGAACAGTCCCTTATCGGAGGTGATGGCCTCCCCGGCACCGCCGCCGTCGTGGGGAATGGCCGTGTAGTCGATAACTACCGTAAACTCCTTGCCCCGGGTATAAGCCTTATCGAGTTGAATGGTTACCTGCTGCTGATCGTCGGGGTAGGTATATTTCAGCGGTTTCCCGTCGGCCGTGGTGATGGACTTAAAGTCGAAATGCTTGGCGTCCAGCGTCACTTCGGTAACGGGCTTGAAGATCGGCTTCAGGCGCAGCGTGGCCCTGCCGATCACCATTTCCCGGTCCCAGTCGAAGGAGATTTCCAGCTTGGTGTGCAGCAAGTCGTTGACGCGGGTGTAGGCAATGGCGCGCGGCTCGACCCGGGTGGCCGGGGCGGGGGACGCCGTTCCTTCCATTTCTTCCTCCGTGATGGTCCCGTTCGCTTCCGGAGTTACGGTCATGGTGTCCAGGTCCCGGGTTTCCGTGTAGGTCACCTCCGCGGGTGGGGGCGGGTCGATCTGTACGGGGTCGACAACGGGTCGGGTGGTATTACAGCTTACGGCCAGCAGCAGGGTGGCCAGTAGGCTCAGGATCGCGGATCGGTACATCAAGACTTGGTTTAAGCAAGTAGGACGCACCAGGACGCTAATTGTTTGGACAACGGACGTGCGTTAACGGGACTTTAGGGCGGCGGCGCGCGGGCGCGGCGTCGGTCGGTAGAAGAGCAACGGTTCGTGGCACTCAGTCGAAGCGGCGCAGGTCGTACTTGAAGCTGAGCAGGAAGTACTGTTGCAGGGCGTTGGTTTGCAGGTCCTCCGTATAGGTTTCGGTGACGTTGCGGGTCAGGGAGGTGTTCTGCCCAAGGATGTCGAAGGCGGAGAGGCTGAATTCGCCCCGGTCGTTCTCCATCACCTTCATGCCGATGCTGGCGTTCCAGAGCAGGTAATCCTGGTCGAAGCTTTCGTCCAGCCCCCGGTACAGCTGGTGGGTCAGGTCGGTACGGATCACGATGTTCGCGCCGGGAAGCCAGCTCAGGCGGGCGCGGCTTTTCTGCTGCAGGTAGTTGTTGTTGCTGGACACCTGCAGATCGTTGCGTACCCAGTTCATACTGCTGCGGGAGGAAAGGGTGAAGTCGACCCGTTCGCTGATGTTGCTGCTCAGGGTAAGGCCCAGACCGGTGGCCGTGGTGCGGGCATTGTTGAGTTGGTCGTCGATCAGGCCGGGGGCGTTGCGCAGATTGGCCGAAAGGTCGACGTTGAGGTTACTGCCCAGTGCTCCGACCGGGAAGCCGTAGGTCGTCAGCGCGCGCAGGGTCCAGTCGTTGTCCAGATTCACGGGGCGGGTCAGTTGCACGCCGCCGGCCGCTTCGGACAGGGTGGTGCTGTTGACGATCGCGTTGGCCGTGTAGCTGCCCCCGAGCAGGGCGAAAAAGACGCTGGAGCGTTCCGGGTCGGTCAGGTTATAGCGGGCCGTGAAGTTGTGGTCCGTGGCGGGGAGCAGGTCGGCGTTGCCCGTCGTGAGGAAGAGCGGATTGGAGTTGTCGATCACCTCCTGCAACTGCAGGATCGACGGCAGCTCCGTGCGGCTGCGGTAGTGGGCGGTCAGGTTGCCCGCATTGCCGGTCCGGTAGCGTAGGCGGAGCGTCGGCAGTACCGACCAGTAGCTGCGCTCGCCGGTCAGGCTGGCGTACTGTAGTCCGGCGGAGGCGCTGGCGTTCAGGCTTCCCTTCCGGTAGTTGATGCCCGTACCCACTTCCTGGGTGAAGTAGTCGTTGACGAACACGTTACTCAGGGTAGGATTCAGGACGGTGTACTCCTCACTGGTGGGGTCGAGGTCGTAGGTGAGCGTTTCGCTGTCTTCCCGGCGGTAACCGCTGGCGGCGGAAAAGAGCAGCATGGCGGAGCGGCTGAGGGGTTCGGTGTACCGGATGTTGACGCCCCCGTTCCACTGTCGCGTATCGAGCAGCGACTGCTGATCGAGTTGCTCGGTGGCGAGCGTATCCGCGGCCGAGGTGCCCGCGTACGTCAGGTAGCTGTTGCCCTCGTTCGGGCTGATGCCGCCGCTGAGGTTGACGGAAAGGGTACGGCCCCGGGTGGCGAAGCGGTGGCGCCAAAGGAGGTTATTGGAAAAATTGAGGGCCGTGAGGTCGGCGGTGTAGTCGCTTTGGTTGTCATTCAGCAACTGACCGCCCTCCAGGGTTTGTCCGAAGATGCTTTCCGTGCCGGTATTGCCCTGCCAGCTCAGGCGGGGACGGTAGATGAAGGAGTTGCGTTCGTCGAGGGTATACTCCAGTTTTCCGGTGAAACGGTGATTCGTGTTAACGCTGGTAGTTATTCCTTCCTCCAGGTAGGTCTCCCGCAGCCCCTCCGCGTCGAAGAACTGTCGGCTGATGTCGCTTTCGGTGTAGCTGTCCGCGCGGTTGAAAAAGTAGCTGCCCGTGGCCTCCAGTTTGTCGCTCCACGTATTGGAGTAGTTGATGCCGACGGCGTCGGACGCTACGATCCCCGCCTGGTCGCTGACGAGAAAGTCGCCGGCCGAATTACCGCCGGGGCCACCTTCTCCGCTCCCGCGTTGCCCGCCGCCTCTGCCGCCGCCGCCCGGTCCCCGCCGTCCGCCGCCGCTTGAAGCCGAACTGGTGACGCCGAGAAGGTCTTCCGAGGAGAAGTTTTGCTTGCTCACGTTGTTGGAAAGTCCCACCACGGAGATGCGGCGGTCGTCGTCGAACCAGTTGAGGTTGCCGCCCACGGAGTAGCGATCGTCGGTGCCGTAGCCGGCGTACCCGCTGCCGAACTCACCGTTGCGCATGGAGGGGCGGGTGATGATGTTTACCGTTTTGGTGGTCTCTCCGTCGTCGAAACCGGTGAACTGGGCCTGGTCGCTCTGCTGGTCGAACACTTCGATGCGCTGGATCACCTCCGCCGGCAGGTTGCGCAGGGCGGCCGTGGGGTCGTTGCCGAAGAAGGGGCGGCCATCCACGAGCACGCGCGCGACGTCCTCGCCCTGGGCCTGCACCTTACCGTCGGTAATCGTGATCGTAGGCATCTTCTCGATGAGGTCCTCGGCCGTGGCGTCCGGCATGGTCTTGTAAGCGTCGGCGTTGAACTCGGTCGTATCGCCGCGCTGGCGGACGGGCACGACGGATTCAGTGACCTCCACCTCTCCGAGCTCGATGCCGGCTATGAGCTTCAGGGCGGGCAATTGGAGGTCGCTATCCGCTACCGTAAGGGGCCGTTCCGCGGTTTGGTAGCCGAGAAAGCTGACGGTGAGGAGATAGCTGCCGGGAGTAAGCGCGGTAAGCACGAAATCACCGCTGGCATCCGTAGTGGTTTGGCGGGCCGGAGCTTCCGCACCGCTTGGAACCAGGCTGACGTACGCGCCGGGCAGCGGCAGGGTCTCACCGGCATCCACGACCCGGCCGCGGACGGTCTGGCTCAGCACGACGCCTGGGAGCCCGATAATCATAAGTAGGAGTAGGGTGATTCGCATAGGGAATATGTAGCGACGGCCTTCAGCCGTCACGCTGTTAGTTTAGCGACGGCCATTAACTGTCCGGCTGTTGGTTACGGTTATCCATAAAGACCGACGGCCCTCAACCATCACGCTACCTGGGTATGCCAGGCCACGTGACGGCTAAAGGCCGTCGGTACGGGTGATCGATTAGCTCCGGTCCTTGCCGCCCCTGCGGTCGCCTCTCTTACCTTCACCGCGACGGTTCTCCCGGTCGGCTTCGAGGGCTTCGAGTTTGACCAGTTGCTCGTCGTTGAGCACGGACTTCAGTTCCTCCCGGCGCGCTTCGTTGGCTTTCTCCACGATGTCACGCATGGCCGAGCGCTCGTCGCCGATTTCCTCACGGGCGCCTTTCACGGTTTCGGCGAACTGTAGGTTGATCGTCTGCACGCGTTCGGCCTGTTCGGGGGTGAGCTCGAGCACCTTGGTGAGGCGTTCGGTCTGCTGTTCGGCCTGGGCTACGGGGTCGTGGTTGCCGCCGCGCTGCGCGCTTACGGTGCCGACGGCCAGCACGAAGAGGAGGGAGAATAAGAATGCTTTCGTAGTTTTCATCTTGATTTGGTTTTGATGATGATTGGATAAGCGGGCGTTCCCGCGGTTTGTGATACAAAAGTGCCGCCGCCGCCCACCGTCCGCAATTCTTTTCAACCAACGGGCCGTTTTCATCAATGAACGGGCCGGATCGGGCTTTAATCCCCGCCGCCCACGGGCGACCTTTGCCGTATGGAAAGATTGAAGTTCTCACGGATTGCCGTGCAGGCGCTGGCCTGGGTCGGTTTGTGGGTGATCGTCTTTAGTGTACTGGGCGGCGGCGGCTTCGATACCTCCTTTCGCTTTTTCCGCCGGTTGGGGCCCTTACTGATCGCCATTGCCGCCCTGGTGATCGTAAACGGAGCGGTCCTGCTGCCCCGGCTGTACTTCACCGGCCGGCGGGGCTGGTACGTAGTCGCCGGAATCGCCGTCTTGCTGGCGGCCACCTTTCTGCTCCAGTACGGCTCGGTACCCGACCGATCCTTCCCCCTCAACCTGGGGCGTGGCGCGCGTCCGCGCGGACTCGGCATGGCCACCCTCCGGTTCTTTCTGCCCCTGGCCACGGCATTTCTGGGGTCTACCCTGATCGAGGTCATGCGGTACGCCGGCTACCGGGAGAAGCAGGCGGTACAGGCCCAGCGGGAACAGCTGGCTACGGAACTGAAATTTCTGAAATCCCAGGTCAATCCCCACTTCCTCTTCAACAGCCTCAACAACATCTATACCCTCACGCTGCTGCACGACGAGAAAGCTCCCGAAAGCCTCCTACGCCTGTCCGGGATGCTGCGGTACATGCTCTACGATTCCGAAACGGAAGTCGTACCGCTGGGACGGGAGATCGAGTACATCCGCAACTACATCGCCTTGTTACAGCTGAAGGACAGTCGGGGCCTCAACGTGACGGCCGAGCTGGACGATAGCCGCCCCGACCTGCCCATCGCGCCCCTGCTACTGATTCCCTTCGTGGAGAACGCCTTCAAACATAGCCGCATCGAGGACCTCGACCGGGGGTTCATCCACATCACGCTGACCACCCGCGCCCGGGGGATTGCGTTCACGGTAACCAACAGCCTACCGGCCGTGCAATCCTCCTCCGGCGACCGGGTGGGTGGGATCGGACTGGATAACGTCCGTAAGCGACTGGAACTGCTGTACCCCGACCGCCACCAACTGAGCGTGGAACCCCAGGCGGAACAATTTCGCATCACCCTAAGTCTGGAACTGACGTGAGTACGATCAACTGCCTCCTGGTCGACGACGAAGAACTGGCCCGTCGCCTGGTCCGCTCCTACTGCGATCGCCTGCCCGATCTTCAGGTCGTGGGCGAAGCGACCAATCCGGTCGAGGCCCTCGCGCAGCTGCGAAAGCTCGACGTTGATCTTCTGTTCCTCGACATCCAGATGCCGGAGATGACCGGACTGGATTTCCTGCGTTCCCTCCGCCGCCCCCCCGCGGTGATTCTCACCACCGCCTACGCCAATTACGCGCTGGAGGGCTTCGAACTGGACGTGGTGGACTACTTGGTCAAGCCCTTCGGTTTCGATCGCTTCGTTCGTGCCGTGGGTAAGGCCAGAGACTATCGCTTTTCCGAATCCGTCGGCTCCGGCGCGCCGCCGCCCGCCGATGCCGCTTCCCCGGCCTTTCAGCTCGTGCGCTCCGACCGTAAGGTGTACCGCATCCCCCACGCCGACATTCTGTACATCGAAAGCATGCGGGAGTACGTGGCTTACCACACGCCGGCCGGCCGCACCCTGGCCCTGGGCTCCCTGAAACAACTGGAGGAAGAACTGCCGGACAATTTTTTGCGGGTGCATAAGTCCTTCATCGTGGCCCGGGATAAGGTGGAGGTGCTCGAGGGCAACACCCTGCACATCGGCACGGCGCGTATACCCGTGGGGGGCAGCTACCGCGAACACGTGCGCGAAGAACTGTTTAGCTGATATGAACTACTACATCCTGTTCTACGAAGCCGCCGATGGCTACGTGGAAAGACGCCAGCCCTACCGCGATACCCACCTGAATATGGCCCGCCGCGCCCGGGAAGAGGGAAGTTTGATCCTCGCCGGTGCCTACGAGCCGGCCGACGGGGCCGCCCTGGTATTCCGGGGAGAAAGCGCGGAAGTCGCCGAGTCCTTCGCCCGCCAGGACCCCTACGTGCAGAACGGACTGGTGACGCGCTGGTGGGTGAAGCAGTGGGACGTGGTGGTGGAGTAGGGGAGGATTGGGTGATTGGATGGGCTACCTTTGCGCTTCCTTAAAAAGAGAGCTATGTATATCATCCCCGCAATTGATTTGATCGACGGTAAGTGCGTACGCCTGACGCAGGGCGACTACGCCCGTAAGACCGTGTACAACGAGGACCCCCTGGCGGTGGCGCGGGAGTTCGAGGCGGCGGGGCTGGAACGCTTGCACGTGGTCGACCTGGACGGGGCGCGGGGCGGCGGGATCGTCAATCATAAGGTGCTGGAGCGGATTGCCGGAGGGACGAAGCTGAAGATCGACTGGGGCGGCGGGATGAAGAGCGACGAGGACCTGCGAATCGCCTTCGAGGCCGGCGCCCATCAGGTGACGGGGGGCACGATTGCCGTAAAGCAGCCGGAAGTTTTTCTCGGCTGGCTCGAACGCTTCGGCCCCGAACGGATCATTCTGGGGACCGACGTGCGGGGCGACAAGATCGCCGTGAGTGGCTGGGAGGAAGCTAGTGACCGGGAGCTGTTCGAGTTCCTGGCGGATTACGTCCGGCAGGGGGTCCGATACACCATCTGTACCGACGTAAGCAAGGACGGTCTGCTACAGGGAACGGCCCGTGAATTGTACGCCCGTATCCGACGCGAACAACCGGAGGTGAAGCTGATCGCCAGCGGCGGGGTGGCAACGACGGAGGATCTCGATGCCCTGGCGGCCCTGGACTGTTACGGCGTGATCGTAGGGAAGGCAATCTACGAGGGGCGCATTACGCTGGCGGAGCTGCGGAGGTACTAAAATTCTTGAAGGAATCGCGTTAAGACATATTATTTTTCGATTGACTGCCGTTTAGCAGCCAGTATTCCCTATTCACTCACCTAATTACTGGATCACTGGTGGCTGGTTATCTGGCCCCACATCCTTTCGTTCCATTGCGGCGCCGGTACATCAACGGTTCCTTACGTGTTCACCACTCTCCGTTGCTAGTGCTTCGTCGGGGGAGTGAAGTTGTTATGCCTGCCCGGTTATTATAATCCCAATGCACAACCTTCCCCTTTCCCTCCTCTGGCTATGCCTTGTCCTGTCCGCACCTACCGGGGCGCAGACCGTCGTGCTCTTCTACGACTGGGAGAATACGGACCCCAAAGTAGCGGCTATCGGGCCCAACGCCACGTCCATCGGTGCCAATGTGGTCACTAAGACGCGGGTGGACGGCAACACCAGGGGGCTTGCCGCGGGCGCGGGAGCCAACAAGGCGGACATCGTCATGCAGATTCCCAGCGTCGCGCAGTTCAACGTGTCGGGCATCGATATTTCCTTCGATTACCAGCGGGACGAGACGACGGCCACTATCTTCAAGCGGGGTAACTTCGTCATGGGAGAAAACGGCATGAACATCAAGTACCGGGTTACTCAAGCCGGAGGAGCTTGTTCGGCGGTAATAAGTTCTCCGAACTTTACCATCCCGAACGATGACGTATACCGCAATTACCGCTTCACCTACGACGTCACCTCGGGGGCGGGCACCCTCTACCAAAACAGTACGGTCCTGTGGTCCAATACCGGAACCGAAACGCCGGGGCAGGAGCTCTGCTGGACCGGCGACAACGAGATCGTCATCGGAACCCTGATGGACGGCAGCGGAACCGGTAACGCCCTGATGGACAATCTACTGCTGCAGGAGCCCGCCTCCGGAAGCGGGTTGCCCATCGAACTGACGCACTTCGCCGCTACACCACAAGCCGGCCGCGTGCAGCTCTCCTGGACAACCGCGACCGAGACGGATAATGACTTTTTCGTGGTAGAGCGTTCGGGCAACGGTACTCACTGGGAATCAATCGCCCGGATCGCGGGGGCGGGCACTTCGACGGCAACGACGCGGTATGTCCACACGGACCACCACCCCCTGGCCGGAACCTCTTTCTACCGGATCAAGCAAGTTGACCTCGGGCAAACGTTCAGCTACTCCCCAATCGAGACGATCGAGGGGGGGGAACACCCTTGCCGTTGCCCCGGCCGCCTACCCCAACCCGACGAACGGCGTATTCCGGGTTCACGTACCGGAAACCACGGCGCTGCCCCGGATCTTCAATCCCGTCGGCCAGCCCGTATCCGGCAGCAATCGGATAAGCTCCGTCTCCTCCCGGCAGTACCGGGTGGATCTGACCGGGCTACCGGGTGGCCTGTACCGCATTCAGACCGGGACGGGCGTGGTGTCCGTACTCAAACGGTAGTCGCCGCAGCCGGTTGGTCGACTACCGGACGTCGACTATTCCGCGAAGGTGGTAGATGAAAGTGGATGGGACGGCACCGGGAAAGGAAGTTTGTTGCGACTCTTCTTTTTCACTAAGCCGATCAACCGATGGTCACCTCTAGCATACGCCTGCGAAACCGCCGGCGCTTCACCGGGACGATTTTGCTGACCGTAGCCGCGGGCCTACTGGTCCACCAGCTCGCCACCCGGATGCCCCGGCAGTTCGAGCGCTACGTAGGGCCGGAGCTCTACCTAGACCCCGCCGTCTGGGACACCTTCACGCTCATCTCACTCTACGGTACGTTACTAATTGCTGGAGCCGGACTCTTGCTCCGCACGAAGTGGAGTATATCCGTACTCGCCATCTTCGTCGTTTCTGTGCTCGAGGATGCGCTGGTGATACTTCTGGGATGGGCGACTTTTCCCCTGACCACCGTGGCTGCCATCCTCGTTGCCGGATGTACCCTGTTGTCCATCGCGCACTTGCGCCGAAGCTGGTCCGCTCACCCGGACCGACAGCGGAAGATCGTCACCGGCGTGCTCATCGGCCTGCCCCTCAACCTGTTTTTGCTCTGGTTGCTGGGCTAGGTAACGCACGTCAGGCTTGCGCCACGGACTGCGTATCACCCGGTAGCAGGGGGCGGCAGATGTCACGTAGGTAAGGATGGCCGGACTCGGTCACTTCCACCCGGAAGGGCGAGCGCCGCACGACGGCATCGACGGCCATCGCGTTCCACTGATCGACCGCGTGCGCGAGCGCGGGGCAGCGGCGGGATTCATCCTTCCAGTCGGTAAAGCCCCGACACAACAGGTTCTGGGTATGTTGGCGGGTGATTTGTTCGTCGCGGTTCAGGGTATGCCCCCGCGAAAGCGGCAGGTCTTTCCGTACCAGCACGCCATACTGATAGGCGGATACTTCGCGCTCGTTCTGCACGTAAGCATCCGGGCAGTCGCCGATGGAGGTGCTTCCGAGGGAAAGGTTGACCGTGCAATCGGCGGTCGTATACCCGGTAGGGGTATGGTGCAACAGGCCCTGCTGCTGTGCCCGCAAGAGCTCGTCCTGGGCGTGCACAAAGTGATCCAGACCGATGTCCCGGTAGCCGGCATCCTCCAGCATGCGCCGTGCCGTGGTGCAGGGTTCCGGCCCGGAGCTGACCAGCGAACACTCCCGGGATAGCGTGAGCTGCTCGGGTCGAAGCGCGAGCGCGTGCGTAAGCGTTCGTTTGACGGCGTACGTCGATCCGGTCGGCGTATTTCCCAGGTCGAAGCCGATGGACCGGTAGCCAAGATCGCGGACCGTGGCCACGGTCCGATCCAGGGAATTGTCCGGGGGTTGGTCGACTTCCAGGGTCAGGCCATCGAAACCGCGCTCCGCAAGCACGGCGAGTGAGGAGTGCCGGAGATCTTTACAACGGGATGCAACCACGAACGCGGAAGAAGCCACGGAATCTACCTCGGCCAGCAGTCCGTCCAGCAGGCGCATCAGGGAATCCGGGGGCCAGGCGGTGGGCGCTCCGCCGAGGTAGAGTTGTCGCAGGCGGGGCCGCCGGAGCAGCGCGTTACGGTAAATAGCAAACTCCCCCAGGAGGGCATCGATGTATGTTTCTTCGCAGCGGGGCAGGTTGACGTACAAATTGATCTCCGGCCGGCGGGCGAGGCTCCGGTTGAGCGCGTCCAACCACTGCCGCACGGACGGTGGTCCAGGCTCCCAGACGGAATAGTCAGGATAGCCGCCGTAATGGGGAAGTGGCCGGTCGTATGTCGTGGAAGAGCGCAAAGGAATCTTGAGTTTCCGTAAAGGTCTCCCGCACTACCGGATACCGGACTGATCGTGATCAACCGGGCAGTTGATACGTATCATCGACGGTGGCCGGCCAGCGCCAGTTCCGTACGGCGGGCAGGTCGCTGCCATAAGTGCGAATGTGGCGGTAGTGCTGGGCCAGCCGCTCCTGCATGGCGAGGTCCAGGTCCGTGCCGGCGGGCGTCGGGTCGATGCGGCGCAGGACGGCCCGGACCAGGTTGAAGCGGTCGATCTTGTTGAGCACCGCCACGTCGAAGTAGGTGGTGATGGTCCCCTCTTCGTGGTATCCGTGCACGTGCAGGTTGGCGTGGTTGGTGCGGCGATAAAGCAGTCGGTGGATTAACCACGGGTATCCGTGAAAATTGAAGATGATGGGTTTGTCGGTCGTGAAGTAGGCATCGAATTCTTCGTCGGATAGGCCGTGGGGATGCGCGGAGGCGGACTGTAATTTCATCAGGTCGACCACGTTGACCACCCGTACCCGTAGCTCGGGGAGCTCTTGCCGCAGGATACTCACCGCCGCCAGGGTTTCCAGGGTGGGCACGTCGCCGCAGCAGGCCATGACCACGTCGGGTTCGGTGGCGGCGGCGGTGCCGGCCCATTCCCAGACGCCGATTCCCCGCGCGCAGTGATCGGCGGCTTCGTTCATGGATAGCCACTGGGGAGCCTGGTACTTACCGGCGATCACCACGTTCACGTAGTTTTTACTGCGCTGGCAGTGGTCCCAAACGCTCAGCAGGCAGTTGGCATCCGGGGGCAGATACACCCGCACGACGGAGGCCTTTTTGTTCACGACATGGTCGATGAAGCCGGGATCCTGGTGAGTGAAGCCGTTGTGGGCCTGCTGCCATACGTGAGAAGAGAGCAGGTAGTTCAGGGATGCAATCGGCCTGCGCCACCGCAGCCCGGAAGCTACGTCCAACCACTTGGCGTGCTGATTGAACATGGAATCGACGACGTGTATGAAGGCCTCGTAGCTATTGAACAGCCCGTGTCGGCCGGTAAGCAAGTACCCCTCTAACCATCCCTGGCACTGGTGCTCGCTCAGCATCTCGACGACCCGACCGCTGGGGGCCAGGTGTTCATCTTCGGGCAATACGGGAAGCATCCACTGACGGTCGGTCGCCTCGAATACCTTCCCCAGTCGGTTGGAAAGGGTCTCGTCCGGGCCGAAAATCCGGAAGTTGCGATTATCGTTGTTTTCCCGCACGATGTCCCGGATGAAGGCACCGAGTACGTTGGTGTCCGCCGCCCGCACCGCCCCGGGTGCCGGAACGTCGATGCCGTACGCCCGAAAATCGGGTAAGCGTAACGGCCGGAGCAGGCGACCTCCGTTCGCGTGGGGATTGGCTCCCATGCGGCGATCACCGGTGGGGGCCAGTTGGGCAATGTCCTCCCGCAACCTGCCCGTCCGATCGAATAATTCCTCCGGCCGGTAGCTGCGCAGCCAGGATTCGAGTTCGTGCAGGGAGTCGGGCTCGGAGGGTGTTACCTGTATGGGTACCTGGTGCGCCCGAAAGCTTCCCTCCACGCCGGCGGGGCCCGTCCACCCCTTCGGCGTCCGTAGAACAATGAGTGGCCAGCGGGGGCAGGTGGGTATGTGTTCGGCCCGGGCCCGTTGCTGGATGGAGCGAATATCGCCGATTGCCGCATCCAGTGACGTCGCCATCCGCTCGTGGAGGACGCTTGGATCATCGCCTTCCACGAAACGAACGTCGTAGCCGTAGCCGCTCAGCAGGTCCTGCAATTCGGAGCGCGGAATTCGGGCCAGGATACTGGGGTTAGCGATCTTATATCCGTTCAGGTGTAATACGGGCAGGACGGCCCCGTCGGTCGCGGGGTTTAGAAATTTGTTTCCGTGCCAGGAAGTGGCCAGTGGTCCGGTTTCGGCCTCCCCGTCACCGACCACGCAGGCGACGATCAGGTCGGGGTTATCGAAAGCGGCCCCGAAGGCGTGGCTGAGGGAGTACCCCAGTTCGCCCCCCTCATGGATGGAGCCCGGGCACTCCGGCGATACGTGGCTCGGAATGCCCCCGGGGTAGGAGTACTGGGTGAAGAGTTTCTTGAGCCCGGCCGCGTTCTGGCCGACTTCCGGATATACTTCCGAATAGGTACCCTCCAGATAGGTGCAGGCGACCATGGCCTGCCCTCCGTGGCCGGGTCCGGAAATATAGATCATGTTCAGATCTAGTTCCTTGATAATGCGGTTGAGGTGTACGTAGATGAAGGTTTGCCCCGGCACGGTACCCCAGTGACCGAGCAGCGGGTGCTTGATGTCCGGAAAGCGGAGGGGTTGCCGTAGGAGCGGATTATTGCGCAGGTACATTTGTCCGACGGACAAGTAATTGGCGGCGCGCCAGTAGGCATCCAGACGGTGCAGAAGGGTAGGGTCGAGGGACATGATACATGGTTTTGGGTGGGGGGAGCCGCGGCTAATCGGTTGCGCCGTCCTCCGCCGTAAGGATGAGAAGGGGAAGTCGGGCCCGCATCACCGCGGCGCTGGTATTGCTCTTGCTCAACAGGCGGTGCAGCCAGGGGCGGTCGGGTCGGTACATGACGACCAGCTGGCACTTCTGCTCGAAGGCGAAGGCGAAAATCGCACCGACCAGGTCCTCCGCGACGCGGTCCGTATAGTTGGTCTGAAAGCTTACTCCCGGCCGGTCGAAGACATCGCGCAGGAGCCCGAAATTGAAGTCCGTCTCCTCATCGTCTTCCCCACCGCGGATGTGCAGAAACTCGATTCGGGGATGAAAGGGGCGGAAAGTCCGCAGGATGCCGCCCGCCCGGAAAGCTCCTATATCGTTAAGGTCCGTCGCGAAGCAAATAGCATCGAGGGGGCGGTAGCTCGCATTCCGTGGCACGACCAACACCGGGCACGGGGCCCGATTAATCAGGTAAGAGGCGTTGGTTCCGAGAAAATCGTCCCAGCCACTGTCGCGGCCGGCGGTACCCATCACGATCAGCTGGTTGCCTTCTTCCGCGACGTGTTGGCGGATGGTGTGACGGAGGTCGCCGACGCGAATGAACGTCTGGACGTCGGGGGGCTGGGTGAGTCCCTCGACGGGGGAGACGCCCTGGCCAAAAAAGTCGGTCATACGATCGTGGGCCTCGGCCTGCAGGGTGGCCGTGAGGGTGTCCATAAAGGCATCGAAGGTGGGGTTGGCGGTAGTGGGGGGAATGACGTGCAGCAGTTCGATACGGGCGTCGAGAACGTCGGCGAGTCGAAGCGCGTACCGGAACGCATTCGTGGCAACCTGTGAAAAGTCGGTGGGTACGAGAATCGAAGTGATGGTCTTCATAGCGGGCGTTGACTTGAGTGCCCTAAAATTGCCCGCCTTACCGCTCACGTGCATTGACGGTGGTCATCCCCCGGCCTGATTTTCGACAACTCCATTCGATCGTAGGGCCGCGGACATAACCGACTGACGTGAGTCAGAACCAGAAATGATTTTCATCAACGGCTGGGAAGAGACATTCCCCGAATTTCGGTGCAGGTTAAAATTCCTCCGCCATGAACAAGATCCTCGTCCCCGTAGACTTTTCCACGTCTTCCGCCGCCGCGCTGCGCTTCGCTACTTACTTATCCTCCGTCACGAACCTGCAGCTCGTGGTTATTCACGTCTTCGATTCCCTCATCGGCAGCAACCGCCCGGAAACTCCGACGGAGCGCGCGGCGGTCCGGGCGGCCCTCCGGGAGGAACTGGAGCGGTTTACCACCCGCCATGCCGCACGGTACCTGGCCACCCGCCCGGTCGAGATGCGCCTCGCCGAGGGGGTTCCGCCCGTGTACATCAAGTGGCGTAGCCAGGATGCGGACGTCGCCTTCATCGTGATGGGAGGAATCGGGACCGGCATCGGCGGCCAGCTCGACCTTTTCGGAGGCATCGCCCAACAGGTGTCTCAGGGTGGCGGGTGCCCGGTAATTATCATCCCCGACGATTTCAGTGACGACATGATGCGCAATACCGCGGGGCTCCTCCGGGGGGTGGGACAGGAACACGCACCGGCCTGAACCGAAACTACGGCCACGCACGCACGAGGGTAACCAGTCCGATCCCCAGGATCAGCAGGAGGGCGATGCGCCGGAATGCCGTCTGGGTGATCCCGCGGAGTACCCACTTGCCGAGCCAGGTTCCCAGCAGGCCGATCACGAATAAGTAGGGCAGGTAGATCCAGGCCGTGGCTCCGATAAATCCATTTTGGTAATAGACCACGGTCCGCGTAGCATCAATGGCCAGGTCAATGGCGGCCGAAGTGGCGATGAATCTGCTCTTCTCCAGGTCGAAGGCGGCCATGGTAACGCCGCGGATCGCGCCCCCCGACCCCAGCAGGCCGGCCGTGAAACCGGAAATGGCTCCCCCCACCATGGCCGGACGCGGGTGGGGGGCCACCTTCAGTCGGGTAAGCAGAAAGAGCAGGCTGAAACCGACGAGAAAAATTCCCAACAACATCTCCAGCCACGCCCCGGTCAGGACCCGGGTGAGCAAGCCTCCGACGATGACGAACGCCACGGAAGGGATACCGATGTAGAGGATCAAGCCCCGATCCATACCCTTACGGAATAGCGCGATTTTACTCACGTTGCTGGCAAGGTGAAAGACGGCGGTCAGCCCGAGCACGGTCTGAAAATCAAAGTAGAAGTTAGCCAGCGGAACGAAAAAGACCGACGAACCGAAGCCCCCCACGGTCCCAATAATCTCGGCAACCAGCGCGAGAACCAAAAACCAGACGGAAAGCTGCATGGGGAATTTTCCGGCAAAGGTGGTCGCCCCCCGCATGGGGCAAACTGACGCAAATCACCCGCCCCCCTGACATCGCGCAGCATCCGGGGGAAATCCGGCCGCGACATTTGTCACATACCAAAACGGCCCGTCATGCGCATTATCGTCCCAATCGATTTTTCCCCTACTTCTGCCCTCGCCCTGCGCCAGGCCGTTGAGCTCGCCGAGGCAGCCGGATACGGCCTCCACGTGGTACACGTCTACGACGGCTTCACCAACGATGGTGCCCTCATCGAACTTAAGGGCCGCCCCGAATCGGAGATCAAAGCCCGTCGGAAGCTCAATGAATTCCTGCGGGTCAACCTCGTGGTACCTACGCCGAGTCACGGACGGGGGGAGGCAAACCTTCCGGACTTCCGGGACAGCGTAATCCTCGGTGATCCTGGCCGGATAATCAATGACCTTTCAAAGGCGCCCGACACGGCACTGGTCATTATGGGCGGCGTAGGATCGGGGGTCGGTCCCGGGCGACCGGTGCTCTTCGGCAGCGTGGCCCGGGCGGTGGCGCTGGGCAGCCACTGTCCGGTATGGCTGGTCCCGAAGGGCTATGCTCCCCAACCCATCGACCGGGCCGCTCTGGCGTTCGACAGTGTAGAAGACCTGCGGCAAATCGATCACGGTTTCGCGGCGTGGCGGCAACACCTCGACCCCGCCATCAACTTCGTGCACGTCGTTCACGACGACGAGATGCTGGAGGCGCGGCAGCAAATGGACCTGCTGAACCACATTATGAAGGCGGATTTTCCCGGCTACCCCGTCGACCTGGACCTCATCCCCCCCGGCAAACTCGCGCAACGACTCGAGGAGTACCTGGCCGAGCGGACCATCGACTTACTCGTCATGGGGCGCAGTCACCGGTCCGCTATGGAACGCCTGTTCTCCGCCCCCTCGGCTAAGCCTATGCTCAGCCGCATCACCATCCCCTTCCTGATCATCCCCCTGACCACCCCTGCCAACTAATCCATCCCATGCGACACTTACTCGTCCCCACCGATTTCAGCCAGTCCGCGACCAACGCCATGCAGTACGCGGCAATTCTTGCCCGGGAGTTCGACGCTTCGGTCACCCTGGCCTACATCCACTCCCTGCCCATGGATCCAATGCGGATCGGTGAGGTAAGCGCCGAGCTCTACCGCGACGGGGAGGCCCAGATCAATGACGCCGCCACGGACCTGCGGGAACGGGGCCTGCGGGTCGAAGTGCGGGTGGAGTTGGGTACCCCGACCGCCCGCCTCAAGAGCATCATTCAAAATTCCGACGTCGATTTCGTCGTCATGGGCTGCCAGGGAGAACACTACATCCCCGCGAAGTTCTTCGGCAGCACCACCACGGCTCTCATGGATGAGGTCTCGGTACCCATCCTGGCCGTTCCCAATGACTTTGCTCCCGCGTTCCCGCAAAAGATCGTTTGGGCAACGGATGCCGTACCCGTGCGAACCACGGAAACGCTTTTTCCGCTTTTTGACCTGGTGGACCGGGCTACGACCGAACTGAACGTGTACCACTACCGGGGCAGGAAGGCCGCCGAATTCCCCGAAAAGCGGATCAAGGAGCTGCTGCAGGACGTCCGCTACGACCTCTTTACCCAGGCCAATGACGGCGCCACCGTCGAGCAGGCTATCCGGGGGTTCATCCGTACGATTAAGGCGGACCTGCTGGTGCTGGTCCACCGCGATTCCCGCTGGCTAAGTCGGGTGCTGATGTCTTCCAACACCCGACAGGCCGTATGGACCTCTCCCGTACCCGTCCTGATTCTGCAGGAACAACTCTCCTTCGCCCACTAATCCAGACCCATCATGACGTTCCTTCTCCGCGCCCTCACCTTTCTTATGTTCGTCAGCCTCATTCCCGGACCGGGAAGCAGTTGTACCGAAGATCAACGCATCGACTTTAGCTCCCTCGAGCGGCAACTGATGATCGTCTGGATCGCTACCGACTGGCACGACGCCTCGGTCCAAATGGCCTACAACGCACTGGCCCAGCAAAGCTGGCGGCAGCTCCGGGAAAAGTACGTGAGCCTGCCGCTGACCGGGCAGGAGCGGGATATGGTACGCATGTTCGACCTGTGGATGGCGGGACTCAGTACGTCGCTTGACAACGCCCAGGTCCAGAACACGATCATGCACCTGCAACAATTGCGTCACGCCCTGCACGACCTGCGCCCGCAGTACGGGGTCAACCACCCGGCGGACGTGCTCTACGATTTCTATTACCAGTGGGAGTGGGTAGAGGAAATCAGTCACGATCAACTAATGTGCCTGGTGGAATGGAACGAGTTCCGCGACGCCTACCACCGCGCCGCCCGGCAGTGGCAGGCCTTTCTGCCGCCGGCCATGGCCTACCGTGACCACCTTTTCCCCGGGCTCGCCACCGCCACCGCCCAGGCCGAAAACGCGCGGGTGGAGATGAACGTCGCCCTGGCGGAGTTCGAACAGTTGCTGCAACAGGCCGACCATTCACTCATGGCGGCTCCGAGTAAGGACGTGCACGATCAGTTCTTTTACTACCTGGCCGTCCTGACCGATTATCCCTTCACCGCTCCGGCGATCTAATGCAAACGTCATGAAAAATATCATCGTTCCCGTCGACTTTTCCGACACTTCCGCCGCCGCCGTCCGCTTCGGGACTTATCTGGCCGAGGTGATGGATCTGAATCTACGCATTGTCCACGTCTTCGACACTATGATCAGTACCTCACAGACCATTTCGTCGAGGGCGCGTGCGCAGGAGCAAACCAGACTGGCCAACCGCCTAGAGGAATTCGCCCGCCACCATGTCGAACCCGTACTCGCTACCTTCCAGGGCCGGCTGAACACCCTGCCGGCCATCCGGACGGCGGCGGTGGAAGGCACGGCGGCGCAAACCATACTGTGGCAGAGTACGGACGACGACACCGCCCTGATTGTTATGGGCGGCGTAGGTGCCGGGGCGGGCCTGCACCCACCCGGCATATTCGGGGAAGTGGCCCGGCACGTGGCCCAGCGGGGCGGTTGCCCGGTACTGCTCATCCCTAAAGATTACGGCTACCCGACGGTCGCCAAGTTGGCCATTGCCTTTGATGACGCGGATGACATCCGGCAGATGGGAAGCTTCGCCCGCCGAATGATCCAGGCCCTGCATCCGGAAGTGCATTTCGTCCACGTACGCAAACCCGATGCCCGGGAGGAGAGCCGCAACCGGGCCGCCTTCCGGGAACTGGCGCACGGACCGGACTTTCCGACTTACGTATACCACTTCGATGCGCTGCCGGACGGCAAGGTCGAGGAGAGTTTGTTGACCTACGTAGTCGAAAAGGATATTGATCTATTAGTACTGGGAGGTGAGCGGCGCGGTTTCTTCGACCGTCTCTTCGAGGCCAGCCACCTGAAGCCGCTGCTCCGGCGCTGTGCCGTCCCTTTGCTCGTTATCCCCTTCCCGGATTAAACGGAGGCTCCCCGGATCGGCCGGGCGGTCACGTCTTGCGGGCTCAGGATAAGGAGGGGAACGATGGAGTGTAAGACGGCCTCACGGGTATTGCTGCCGCCGAAGGTGCGCTGAAGCCAGGGTTTGCGGGGGCGGGTCATCACGATCAGGTCGCAGCCTCGTTTGGTGGCGAAGTCGAGGATGCTCCGGGAAATGTCGTCGGCGGTCAGATGTGTGAAGGTCACGCGTTGTGCCAGATCGCTCCCCCGGAACAGCTTGCGTAGAACGTCGAAGCTGTAGCCAACGTCCGGGGTGTTTTTATCCTGGACGTGTACAAAGTGGATGACCGGCCCGAAGGTGGCAAACACCCGAAATAGATTGTCGGCCCAGAGCGTACCCGTATCCTGTAGGTCGGTGGCGTAGCACAGCGCGCGCGGGGGATGGTAGGCCCACTTCCGGTGAACGACGAGCACGGGGCAGGGGGCGTGGTGAATGAGGCTGGAAGCATTCGTGCCCGTCAGGTCACGCCACCAGCCACTGCTCCCGTCGGTTCCCGCCACGATGAGGTGGTTATCTTCCCGGTTCACGTGCTGGCGAACGGTCGTGTTCAGATCGCCCTCCCGGATGAAGGCATCCACGCTGGGAATACCCCGTAACTCAGGGGAAGCCCGGCGCAAACCTTCCCGCTGAAATTCGTTCATGCGGGTGCGGGCCTTTTCCCGCATCAGGGTGCTCACGGCTCCGGTGAAGGTGCCGTAGCCGGGGTTGTCGACGTTCGGGGGGACGACGTGCAGCAGTTGGAGTTCCGCCCGCAGTTCCTCCGCCAGCCGCAGGGCGTAGACGTAAGCGTTGCGTGCGGCCGGACTGAAATCAACGGGCACGAGGATTGATCGGATGAAGTTCATGGCAGCTAGGATTCGGCAATTACAAAGGTATTTCCGGACCTACCCCCGGCCGGATGACGGGAATCATCCGGCCGGGTGATCTGGAACACCCCAACGACGCCCGGCCGGGATGAACTTTGAATCAAACAAAACGCCTCGGCCATGTCTCACATCCTTATTCCTACCGACTTCAGCATCCCTTCCCACAATGCTTACCGCTACGGACTGCACCTGGCCAAAGAGTTGGATCTGGACGTGGTACTGGTGCACTACTATAGTGGCTCCATCGATCCCCGCACCAGTCTGTACATCGGGGGCGATGGCAGCATTCAGGGAAGCTTTGAGGAAAGGCTCCGGCAGTTCGCCTACCCCAGCGGGGACGGTTCGCGTTACCCCCTGGTCGAACCGCCGAGCGGCGTGAACCTGAGCTTCGAAACCGACGTAAGCCTTACCCCGGCTACCGCCATCATCCGGCGGGCGGCCAGGGCCGACATCACCATGGTCGTCATGGCTCCCCGGAGTGGGAAGGCCATACTGGGAAAATGGCTGGGCAGTACCGCCACCACCGTAAGCGAAGCCTGCGATAAGCCCGTCTTCATCGTACCTCCCCACATGCGGTACCGGCCCTTTCGCCGTCTTGTCGTTGCCAATAACCACGCCACCGCCGATCCCTACCCGCTATGGCAGCTCTCGGAGTTGGCCGAGCATTTCGGGAGCAAGGTGGACTTCGTGCACGTGCAGCATGCCGGCGAAGATCGGCGGTTCGTTCCCTGGCAACTGATGGAACAACTCGTCGAAAGCGATGACGGCGCCCACTTTCCCTTCGAGGTGTCTACGGTGCAGGGGCGGGACCTCAGCCAGGGTCTGCTGGATTATGCGGATAACATCAGCGCCGACCTCATCGTGATCGTGAACCGTACCCGCACGCGGTGGCGCGCCTTTCTGCAGGCAACCCTCACTCAGGATCTCGCCCTCCGTTCGCGCATCCCCGTGCTGGTGCTTCATACAGCCAACGACGAACGCAACACTACCGCCTTCGAGTCGTACCGGGAAAGCGAAGAAGTATGAACCGCCTCCAACATCCCTGCCGCCTGGTGAGCATTCTCCTGCCGCTCGCATTCCTGATGCTCTCCTGTAGCGACGAACAACAGCTACTCGGCGTGCAGGCGGAACGGCAGTACGTCGACCTCCTGTACCACCTCCACGCGGGGGACGAAAGCGGAAGCGTCGCGGCGGTTCGGGACCTGGAGGTTACGTTGCGACAACTCCGCCGCCGCGGCTACCGTCCGCTGGCCACCGAAGAGTTCGATCGGATGCTGTACCACGTGGACCGGGCGGAGTGCGCTTTCGAAGATGCCCGCAACAGCATTGAGGACGGTGACCTATCCCTGGCGGAAGTACAGCTTGACCGGGCGGTTTACGAACTTTCCGTCGGTGACGCCGCCGTCTTCAACGAGCTCTACGTAGGCAGCATTTACGATTTCGTAGCCCTCTGGCTCGAGGTGGATCACCTCCTTACGCGTGCCGAAGACGCCACCTACTGGGACGAACTTATCGGTTGCGGCCTGGACGCCCGGGCGGCCTGGCAGATTGCCCGTCGCACGGACCCCTCCCCGTATATCTACCCCGACCTCGTCGCGGATCCCGGGGAGTTCCAGGCAGCCCGGGAACGACTTACGGATCAGCTGCAGGCCTTTCGCCAAGCGGTGAAATCGCGGGACCGCCGGCTGGTCGAAGGTCGGGCCCGACAAGTAAATGAGGCATTCTGGGATCTTCTGCGGTTGTTCGGAACGGCCACGAGCGAACTAGCGGGCTAGTAGCCCCCTCAGACCAGCAAGGAGTGCAGGGCATCCCGCTCCTCTACCCATACCTTCCTCCCCTCTACCCTTACCATCCCGTCGCGCTTGAATTCGGATAATGCCCGGGTGACGCTTTCCTTCGTCGTGCCCACCATCTGGGCCAGCTCTTCACGGGACAGGTCGATCGGTTCGCTGCCGTACTGCTGGGCCAGATCACACAGGATCAGCGCCGTACGCCGGCGGACGCTGTCGTAGGCCTGATGCACGAGCCGTTCACTGAAATCCACGACGCGCCGGGCGAGCGTCCGCATCAGGGCCTCGGTGACGAAGCGGTCGGTGTTCAGAAGTTGCAGGAGATTGGCAATGGGCAGGCGCTGACAGGTGACCCGTTCGCTGGATACTCTGGCGGTATAGTGGTACGGACTGCGTTCCAGGGCACTGGTTACCCCAAATATTTCCCCCTCGCCTACTTCGGCGATGATGTAATTTCGACCGTACTCGTGCGTACGGCTGAGGTGGACGTGGCCCGCCGTGATCCGGTAGATGTGGTGGGGATATTCCCCCTCCCGGACCATGGTCGCTCCCTGGTCGAATTCCTTACGCTGCCCTTCTTCCTCGAAGCACCGCAACAGTCTGGCGTTTCCCCGATCGGGGTCGCTGAGGTGGAGGGGAGGGGAAGCATCGGCCGGTTTCCGTTGACGGGTGGCGGCTTTCTTCAGCCGGGTACGGACCACCTGGAGCAACTCGTCCTTGTAGAAGGGTTTGGTGATGTAATCGTCGGCACCGAGGTTCATGCCCCGGCGGATGTCCTCCGATTCGGTCCGCGCGGTGATGAAAATGAAGGGGATGCCCGCGGTCCTTTCGTTCTCGGACAGCAGATTCAGCACGCCGAAGCCATCGAGTTGGGGCATCATAACATCACAGAGGACGAGGTCGGGCAGGTGCTCGATGGCGGCCCGGGCTCCGTCGAGGCCATCGGCCGCGGCGATAACCCTGAATCCGTAGAGTTCGAGGATCTCGGACAGGTTCTCGCGCACTTCCTGGTTATCTTCAATAACGAGCAGGGTTTCAGTCCGTGGTGCCATGATCGGGTTGTATGGGTAGTCGGAGGGTGAAGGTGGAGCCGGTGCCCAGTTCGCTCGTAAACTCGAGTTCACCGTGCAACAACTTGGTGTAATGGCTGACGATGTTGAGGCCGAGCCCGGAACCTTTGATGTTCTCGACGTTGCGCGCCCGGAAGAAGCGGTCAAAGAGATAGGCCTGATCTTCTTCGGGTATGCCGATGCCGTAATCGCGGACGCTGATGGAGACGCGATCCGCTTCGCCGCTGACCCCCACCTCGATCCGGCCGTCGCCCGGCGAGTACTTGGCGGCATTCGAAATAAGGTTGATGAGGGCGTGGCGCAACAGCTTCGGGTCGGTGACGATATTATCCGGAGCCCGGTCTACCCGCAGGCTGATTTCCTGCCCCTCACTAAACTGGCCCTCGCTGCTCTCGATACTGCTGGACAGAATGGACCGCAGGTTTACCGTCTGTGGGCGGAAGGGGACTTCTCCCTGTTCGAGCTGAGAGAGGGAAAGGAAATCATTCAGGATCTCGATCAGCTGGCCCACGGCATCCTTGATGCGGTGGATGTGGCGCTCCCGTTTGGGTTGCTGCGCGGAATCGCGGTAGAGCTCGATGAGTTCGATGGAACTGAGTACGGTACTCAGGGGAGTCTTGAACTCGTGGCTGGCCATACTTAGAAAGCGGCTCTTCAACTCGTTGAGTTCCCGTTCCTTACCCAGGGCCAGCCGCAGGTCCTCCTCCCGTCGGCGGAGTTCGGCGGTACGCTCCCGGACCTTGTCTTCCAGATTCCTGTTCAGGTCCTCGACCCGCTTCTGCGCCAACTTGAAACTGCTCAGGTCGTGCAGCATTCCGGTATAGAGGATTCCGCTGTCCAGTCTGACCTCGCTGACGGCCAGGCGCAGGGGGAACTCCCGGCCATCCTTGCACCGCCCCGTCACCTCCCGACCGATGCCGATGATGTGGGGAACGTGGGTACGTTGGTAGCGTTCGAGGTACTCATCGTGGTGGGTACGGTCGTACTCGGCCATGAGGATGTTGACCTTCTGACCGCGCAATTCATCGGGAGTATAGCCGAACAGTTCGCCGGCGGCCCGGTTGACGTTCTCGATCACCCCGTATTTATTCATGGTGATGATACCGTCGGTCGCCATTTCGAAGAGTGCCTTCAGGCGGAGGCTTTCGTCCTGGCTTAGTCGGTCGTTCGTCATAGTTTCGGGTGTAGGCGGGCTGCTTCGGGGGAGTAAAATACGGAAAAAGGGCGGCCTGCCGGTACACCCGGCAGCCGCCCGCTAAACCCCAAAGAAAGATTGTCGGGGACCTCTCACATCCCCGGGATCTACGCCACCTTATCCGTTGTTACGGTCGGGCGGGGCAGGTCGATGACTTTGGTGGTAGGCTGAGTTTTAGAAATCGGTTCATAGCGAATGCCCAATATGGCACTCAGGAAAATGGGGAAAGCAATAGCCGTTATGAAGTGAAGTCCACTAAATTCTCCGATCAGCACGAAGGCCATCATTAGATAAAACCGGATGACGATCTGATCGATCGATATAGCGTAGAAGCGCATAGCGTGGGCGATTTGGTGACAGACCAAAGTTCGTCGCGCAAACGTGGTTGAACATTGATCGACGTCATCGTTCGGCATGATCCGTGTCACCGGGCTTGTCCTTCCCCCCGACTGCCTACCTTTGGCCGCCATGAATTCCCCCCTCGAAATTACCCATCCCGGCGGAGCCCTGCGGGGCAGCATCGAACTCACCGGCTCCAAGTCCATTGCCAACCGGGCACTGCTGATTCGGGCCCTCACCCCGGGCGGCTTCCCCATTCATCGCATGGCCGCGGCCGACGACACGGTGCGGCTGCAGCGGCTGCTGGAATCCGACGACGATACCCTGGACTGCGGACCGGCCGGTACCACTTACCGCTTCCTCACCGGTTACCTCTGCCGCCGCCGGGGCACGCAGCTGCTCACGGGAAGCGAACGGATGAAGGAACGGCCCATCGGTATTCTCGTGGATGCCCTGCGCGCGCTAGGGGCCGATATCGAATACGCCGGTAAGGAGGGCTATCCCCCCCTGCGCATCGGATACAGCGCCCTGGATAAAAGCGATCGCATCAGCATCGCCGCCGATACGAGCAGTCAGTACATCTCCAGCTTGCTGATGCTGGCACCCACGCTGCCTACCGGCCTGAAACTGACCCTGGAGGGGGAAATCGTCAGTATGCCCTACATCCGGATGACCCTGGGGCTCATGTCCTACTTCGGGATTCACCACCACTGGGAGGGGCAGACCATCATCATTAATCCCCAGACCTACCAGTCCCGCGAATTTACCGTGGAAGCCGACTGGTCCGCCGCCAGCTACTATTACAGTCTGGCCGCCCTGGCCGGGGAAGCAGATCTACGGATCGGGGGGCTCTTCCGGGAAAGCCTGCAGGGGGATGCCGTGGTAAGTCGGCTCTACGAAGACTTCGGGGTGGAAACGCACTACGACGAGGCCGGTATCCACATGACCAAGGCCAGGGGCACCGCCGCCCCGGCCCTCTTCGAGCACGATTTCGTGGAGTGCCCCGACATTGCTCAGACGCTGATGGCCACCTGTGCCGGACTGGGGGTGCAGGGGCTGTACTCCGGTCTGCAGACTCTTTTCATCAAGGAAACCGACCGGGTGAAGGCCATGAAGGCGGAACTCGGAAAGCTGGGCGTGTCCTTGTACAAAATTCCCGCCCGGATGGCCGGCAAGACCGGCGTACAGTACTTCGCCCAGGAGGGGGAAGCCTCCTTCGCAGGCGGTACCCCCACCTTCGCGACCTACCACGACCACCGCATGGCCATGGCGCTGGCCCCCCTCGCCCTCCTGCACCCCGTGCGCATCGAAGACCCGCAGGTGGTGGAGAAGAGCTACCCCGCTTTCTACGACGACCTTGGCTCGCTGGGTTTCCGCACGGCGGGGGAATAAGAAGATACCGGAATGGCACGCAAAACCGGCGAAACGAGAACCACGCTTGAGCTGGACGGCCTGTCCGTTCCGGTGCGCATCATCACGGAACGGGGACGGCGTTCGACCATCGCTTCCGTGCGCCAGCGAGCGCTCTACATCCGCTTGCCCCACGGCCTGTCCGCGAGTTCCCGCGACCGACGGATCGCCGAAATGACCGAGTGGGCCCGGCGAACCGCCCGGGAAAAACCCGAAGCTTTCCGGCACTTCGCGGTGCCTCCGGCGGCCGATGCCTATCGCTTCGACTTCCGGGGAACCAGCTACCGGATCGAGGTCAGGACCGACGACCGGAGCGTGCACCGGATCGAGCGTACCGGGGAGGCTTGCTTACGGGTTCTACTTAGCTCCCGCGTTTCCCGCCCGAACCCTACCCAGGTAATTCCGAAGTTGCTGGCAAAATACTATGCCGGACAGTGCCTGCCCCTGATCGCCGAACGCGTGCGTCAACTCAACGATCAGCACTTCCGGCGCACCGTCCGGCGGGTCAGGCTGAGCGACACCTACACCCGCTGGGGCTCGTGCTCCCACGTAGGTAACATCAATCTAGCCACCCGTCTCCTGCTGGCGCCTACGGCCGTGCTCGACGCCGTCATCATCCACGAACTGGCCCACCTGGTGGAGCAGAACCACTCCCCCCGCTTCTGGGCGGAAGTGGCGCGCGCCCTGCCGGAATACCGGGTTTACGACGAGTGGCTGAAAGAACACGGCCCCGCCCTGCGTTTCCATCCCGTTGCCATCCGCTAATTTTGTCCCATGCGTCCACTTCTCTACGGCCTTTTGGCCCTGTTTTTATCCAGTTGCATCTCCCCCAAAAAGGCCGCCGAGCGCTACGAGCCACGAATCGATAGCCTGGCTACTCTGGTGGAGGTACGGAACGACACCATCCAGCGGCTTAGCCTGGCGCTCGAACGCAGCCGCGGCGGTAACGATATGCTGCTCGAAACCCAGAACCGCCTGCAGGACCGCCTGCTGGCCCAGGACGACGAGATCGAGCGCCTGCAACGAAGCCTCAGCTCCACTAGTAGCGATATGAGCGGACAGATCGAAGACCTACGACAGCGCCTCCTCGGCCGTCAGCGCACCCTGGATTCTCTCATCAACGCTCAGGCCCTGGCCGTCGGGCAGTACGCCGACGGACTACGCCGCGCCGCCAACCGTCTGAGCGATTCGCTGGAAACGAAACTGCCCCCTACGGACTTCGAGGTAAGCGAAGCTCCCGGGGAGGTTATCCTCAGCATCCAGGAGATGGTCCTGTTCCGGCCACGGTCGGTAGGGTACCTGGCCAACGGCAACGAAGTCGTACTCAAACTGGTGACCGAAACCCTGCAGCAGAACCCCCTGCTCAAATTGCGGATCGTAGGGCACACCGATAATCAACCCAACCCCCTGCGGGGTACCGACAACTGGAAGTACGGCGCCCTGCGCGCCACCAAGCTGGCCGACGAACTGGCCACCACCTACTACGTTAGCCCCAACCGGATCGTCGCCGCCAGCCAGGGGGAATACGGACCGAGCCGCAGCAACGCCACCGAGGAGGGGCGCACCCGCAACCGGCGCATCGACTTCGTCTTTACCAGCAACGTCGGCAACTTGCTCCGGGAACTGGAGAAGCTCACCCAAATTGGGGAGCAGTAAACAGTTTGCTAACTTTTGTTTTATATTTCGCAATAAGTTGATAACTTGTTGCCTAACCTTACGCACATGGTGGAACAGATCGACGTAACCCGGGTACTATTTTTAGACATAGAGACGGTCAGTGGCGAGCCGTCGTACGCGCGGCTGGACGATACCTTCCGCAAGCTCTGGGCGCACAAGGCACCCGGGGCGCTGAAGCGCTACGGGGAGGAGTTGACCGAGGAAGAACTGGTCGCTTCGTACACGGAAAAGGCGGGCATCTTCGCCGAATTCGGGAAGATCGTCTGCATCAGCGTCGGAGCCGTATACCGCGATAAGGACAAGCAATTGAAGATTCGCCTGAAGTCCTTCGCCGACCGTGACGAGGCCAAGCTGCTGACCGAGTTCAGCGAAATGCTCGACCAGTACTACGGTGACCCGGGCAAGTACTTTATCTGCGGCCACAACATCAAGGAGTTCGACGTCCCCTACATGTGTCGTCGTATGGTCACTCACCAACAGAAGTTGCCCGCGATGCTCGACATCAGCGGGAAGAAGCCCTGGGAGACCAAGCATTTGGTGGACACCATGGAACTCTGGAAGTTCGGGGACCGCAAGGCCTACGTCTCCCTGAAGCTGCTGGCCGCCGTGCTCGGTTTTCCTAGTCCCAAGGACGACATTGACGGGGCGGACGTAGGTCGGGTATTCTGGGAGGAGGATGACGTGGAACGCATCGCCGTATACTGCGAGAAGGACGTGTTAGCCACCGCCCAACTGTTTTTGCGCTACCAACGCAAACCTCTCTTCGCGGAGGAGCAGGTCTGCTACGTCGAGCGGTAGACCGCCGACATTCCGCGTATGGAGAGCGCGTGCCTACACGACAGCGACCTTTTCGGACGTTAGTCACCGTGGCCCCCCGGTAAGAAAATTGGTGCGGTCGTTAACTTACTCTCATGAAATGTTTCGTGTTCTGGCTAAGCCTTTGTGGGCTGAGCGCAGTTTCCGCCCAGGAGGGTAGCGTGCCCGCCCTGGATTTTCTACGTGATCACCGTGCCGAATTAGGCCTAACGTCCGGGGACCTCAGCGAGCTGCGTATCGAACAACGCTACGCCTCCCCGAGCGGCGTGGAGCACGTTTACGTCGGGCAGTATCTCTACGGGACGCCCGTGTTCAACGCGCAAGCTTCGGTGCACTTACGGGACGGTCGCGTCGGCTACCATACGTCGAGCCTGGAGGCCGACATCCGCCAACGCGCCGCGGTTACCGTTCCGACCCTCACCGCGCAGCGGGCTTTTCGCATCGCCCATCCCGCAGCCGGTGCACGCCTCGCTACGGCGGATCTGACCTACTTCCCCCTTCCCCACGACTCCGCTATTCGGCTGGCCTGGCAACTGACCGTAGAGAACGTCGATTCCAGCCGGCATTACCTCTCCATCGTTGACGCCGTCCGGGGAACGGAGCTGTACCGGACCCCACTGACCATCAGCTGCCAGTTCGAGGAGCAGGAATCGGACGCCGGCGGGGCCGCGGGTGCCGCGTTCACTACCGCAAAGCAAACTACCCTGGCATCTCCCCCCGACAGTGACGGGGCGCTGTACCACGTTTTCCCCTTCGGTCTTGAAAGCCCCAACGACGGCGGGCGGACCCTGCTCCAGAGTCCGGCCGATCCGCTCGCCTCTCCCTACGGCTGGCACGATACCGACGGGCAGCCGGGCCCGGAGTACACCAGTACGCGGGGCAACAACGTCTACGCCTACCGCGACGCCGATATGCAGGCCAACCAGCCCGACTCCGGTTTCGTAGCCGACGGCGGGCTGGAGCTGGATTTTGATTTCCCGTTTCAGCCGCGGCAGTCGCCCGACAGCATTTACCAATCTTCCCTGACGCAGCTGTTCTATCTGGGCAATATGATCCACGATTGGGCTTACCGTCACGGATTCGATGAGGCGGCCGGTAACTTTCAGTACAACAACTACGACCGGGGTGGAAAGGGCGGAGATCCGGTCCACGCCGAGACGCAGGACGGCTCCGGATCGAACAACGCCAATTTCTATACGGGCCGGGACGGCCGGGCCGCACGCATGCAGATGTACCTGTGGCGTAAGAACAGCCTGCTGAGCGTTACCGCGCCGAGTGAGCTGGTCGGACTACGCACGACCGGGGGTGCCACCTTCGGCAAAAAGATCGACGGCACCCCGTTACGGGCCGAGGTGGCCATCGGACTGGATGACTCGGGCACGCCCAACGAAGGCTGCGCCCCCCTCGTAAACTCCGCGGAGCTGAAGGGAAAGATCGCGCTGCTGACCCGCGGCAACTGTGCCTTTCAGCTCAAGGCTTACCACGCCGAGCAGGCCGGCGCCGTGGGCGTCATCATCGCTAATCCCGCCAACGGTATCCTGACCATGTCCGGCGTGAGCGAACCCAACGATATACCCGTCACGATCCCCGCCGTGCTTCTGCGGGAACGCGACTGCCAACCCCTGCGGGGGGTGATGGCCGCCGGCGGTACGGTTGCCGTGGAACTACGCGACAACGATCTGAGCCCACTGGACGGAGCCTTCGACAACGGGGTCGTCGCCCACGAATACGGCCACGGGATCAGCATACGCCTGGTGGGAGGGCCGCAGACGAACACCTGCCTCCTCAACGACGAGCAAATGGGGGAGGGGTGGTCCGACTTCTTTCTGCTGGCCTCCACCCCCCGGTCGATGACCCCGCAACCGACGGGCCGCGAGCCCCGGGGCATCGGGGTGTATTCGATGTCCGGCCAGGTCGGCGCCCGCGGGCTGCGCTCCCAGTACTACTCTACCGATTTCGCCATCAACACCCATACCTACGACGACGTGATCACCGCCGCCGTACCCCACGGAGTGGGGGAGACCTGGGCCTCCGTCCTCTGGGACATCTACTGGAAAATGGTGGATACTTACGGATTCGACGAAGATCTTCTGCGCGGTACGGGGGGCAACAACGCCGCCGTCCGCCTGGTCATCGAGGCAATGAAGTACACGCCCTGCAGTCCGGGCCTCGTCGATGGCCGCGACGCGCTGCTCGTCGCCGACCGCTTCGAAAACGACGGCGCCAACCAGTGCCTGTTGTGGGAGGTATTCCAGCGGCGCGGACTCGGTTATTCCGCCAGCCAGGGGGAGAGCACCCTCCGCAACGATAATCGGGAGGCCTTTGATCCGAACCCCGCCTGCATCCCGACGGTCAAATTGCTGAAGTCCGTGGATACTACTTCGGTGATGGCCGGTGAGCGGATCGAGTTCACCCTCGCGGTACGCAACGATAAGGCCGATCCGGCTACCGGCGTGGTCGTCACCGACGAACTGCCCGCCGGCCTTACGCTCGATGCCGGCAGCATTCGGGGAGCCAACGCCTTCCAACTTGACGGGAACCGGGTCACCTTCTGGCTCAACGAGATTGCCGCCGGGGAGCGGGAAGTGGTCGTGTACACGGCAACGACCGATCCGGAGCGCTTTAGTGAGCGATTCTTCTTTGACGGCGCCGAAGCCGATACTTCACTCCTCACCCCCGTGAGTTTACGGGGGACTCAGGGGTGGGAACGCAAAGACTCCCTGCCCCTCGCCGGCGATCGTGCCTGGTTCGTCGTCGACCCCGCCACCGCCCAGGATCACACACTGCAGCTAAGCGAACCGATCGCGGTTCGGGGATCACGTCCGGCACTGCGATTCCATACCCGTTACCGGACCGAGGCGGCCTACGATGCCGGTATCGTCCAGGTGAGCACCGACGGGACAAACTGGGAGAACGTGGATCACCGCTTCGTGCGCTACGGTTACCGGGGACTAATCAGCTCCCGGGGCACTCCCGAATTTCGCCACACGCCCACCTTCTGGGGTGATAGCGAGGGCTACCGGGAGGCCATCATCGACCTGTCGGATTACCAAAATGAGGACCTATACGTGCGCTGGCGATTCATTGCCGATGCATCCGCCGGCGCCGGAGGGTGGTGGCTCGATAACGTCGAGGTGTTGGACCTATTCAGCTACGACGGCATCGCTATGCTCCAAACGGAGGCCGGAGACCGGGATACGACTCGCGCCGCGGAACTGGGGGTGGTGGTTGACCGGGGTGCGCTCGTGAGCGGACTGGTAAATCCGACCGCCCGGAACGCCACCCTCCGGGTGTTTCCGAATCCGACCGCCGGTCCACTGACGGTCACCCTGCGTACGGAATCGGCGGGGGAGGTCGGATTTGAACTCTGGAGTGTTGCTGGCCGCCGGTTGCTCTCGGAGCGTCGGTGGCTCAGCGTCGGTGATCATTCCGTCACCCTGGCGGCCGGGGGGCTGCCGGCCGGGCACTACCATTTGCGCGTGAGCGAACCGGAAGCGTCCACCTCGGTGAAGATCACCATTCGCCGCTGATCAGAAGGGGTAGCCCAGGCCTAACTGGAAGGTAATATCGCCCAGGCCGAATTTGTCAAAACTGCGCCAGTAAGCACTCTCCGGGTAGTTGATCGGCTCACGGGGACGGATCGGTTCGCCGTCACCGAGTTGGGGGTAATTATACCGCAGGGGGATGGCGGCATCGAGTCGGAAAACGAAGTAGCTCAGATCGATGCGGATGCCGGTCCCCCCCGCCACCGCGAGTTGGCGGTAGAACGGTTGGTGGTAAAAGGGCGTGGAGCCTTCCTCCTGGCGGATTCGCCCCTTCAGCAAGAACTGAGAGCCCGGGCGGTCGGGGTCTTCCCGGACCGTCCAAACGTTACCGATGTCGGTGAAGACGGCACCCCGCACGAAGGAAAAGAGGTTGAAGCGGTACTCGAAGTTCAGTTCCAGTTGCAGGTCGCCCGTTTGGTATAGCCGCAGGTTGTTGTTGAAGCTACCGCTGGAGTCGTCGATGCTGAGGGTGTCCACGTAACCGCCCGGGCCGAGGCCCCGGGGCGCCCAGGCGCGCATGGAATTGGCACCCCCCGCAAAGAACTGCTTCACGTAAGGCAGCTCCTGCTCGCTGGTGAAGGGCCGGCCGATGCCGACGAGAAAGCGGGAGGCGAAGCTGCGCAGGGGGGAGAGCTGTTTGGCGTAGCGGGTATCCGCCACGAGCAGGGCGTAGCGGGCAAAGTCGTTGCGGGTATCGAGTTGGTCGTAGAGCTTCTGGGCCAGGAAGATCTCCGCGCCCGTCAGTTCGAACTGGGCATTGAGGGTGATCGAGCGACCCCGCCGGTCGGGGCGGCCGATCCGGGTATATTCCAGGTTACGGAACAGGAGGCTCAGAAAGTACTGATCGCTGATGCTGCGCCGGAGGCGCTGGTTGTTGTTGAGAATGATCTCGAAGGGCGGCTCGATCTTGAACTTGAGGATATCCAGCGCCGCGTGGTTGATGCGGTAGGAGGTCGTGGCCGACCGGCGAAAATCGTAGCCCAGCCGCGCGTTGGCGGTGGTGTAGGCGTAAAACGTCCGAATGAGTAGGTACTCGTAGGCCAGGCTATAGCGGGTGCTGGCCCGTTCGGAGAGTTGCTGGTAAAAGTCACTGGAAATCAAGCCCGTTCTGCGGGCCAGTCCGTAGATGCCGAAATCCTTGAAGCGGGGCAGGTTTAGGGTTGCTTCGGCCGCCAGGTCGATGGTGTTGAAAAACTGGGCGGAACTATCGGCACTAGGATTCACTTCTACCCCCGCCCGCAGGGCCACGGACAACAGTTCGGCCCCGCCGAATACATTGCGGTTCCGGAAATTAGGGCTCACGCTGACTCCGACCAGATTGTTGTTCTGGGCCCCGCCCGACGTACCGGTACTGTCGAGCAGGCTTCGGTTGGTGAAGTTCAGATCCAGGTCCACTCCGATGGCCATGCGCTTACTCGGAGACAGCTGAATTTCGTAATTGAGTACGTACTCCCGTTCCGGATCGGCGAGCTGGTTGATGCGGACGAAGCGATAAATACCGAGTGCCCCCAGGGATAGGTTGGTCTTCTCGTACGCTTCCCGGCTGTACAGGCTGTCCGTCTGCAGGAAGATATTGTCCGCCAGCAATTCCGGCCGCATCCGGAAGTCGGGAGTCGGAGAAAGGAAGCGGATGCCCTCCACGATGGTATCGCCGGGATAACCGGAGCCGGTGGCGTCGCGTGCGGGAGAGTAGTCGGTCAGCACGGTGATCTTCCCTACCCGGTACTTGCGGAAGGCGTTGTCTTCCTGGGGGGGAAGGATGCTCAGGTAAATATTGGCGTACCCCTGCCGCTGACTGGTGTCGATTTCCAGCTTGTCGAAGTAAGTGGCCGAGAAGTGGGCGTACCCCTCGTTGCGCAGCGCCTGGCCGATCCGGGATTTCTCCTCGTCGAAGGCGGTCAGGTTCAGGGGAGCGCCGGGCTGCAGCGCGCTTTCCTCCTTCAGGACCTGCAGCAAGCTGTCGATTTGTGGCTCGGGACTGCTGTAGGTGACCGTATCGATGAGGTAGCGGGTGCCGGGGTCGACGTGGTAGATCAGACTGACCTTGTGGTCCTTCCGCCGGTCGGCTTCGTGGTAAGCGGTGGCGTTGAAGTACCCCCGGTACCGCAGAAAGTCAGCCATCAGACCCGCTGACCGCCGGGACAGGCTGTCGCTGTACAGTACGGGCGGCTGACCGATGGTACTGCGCAAAAAGCGGTCGATGCGGGTGGTATCCCGGGGTTTGCTGTTGGCCAGGTAGAAGTGCTCCCGGGGAAACAGGAACAGAAAGTTGCCGTTGGGTCTTTGCCGGGTCAGCGTGGAGAGCTCGTAGAGGACGTCGCTGCGGTTCTCGATCTTGCTGCCCTTGCGAATCTCCACCCGCTGGGCGGTCAGCAGCTCCTCACTGTCATCGAGGTATTTCGTAACATTGCAGGACGTCAGCAGCAGGGCGGCTACTAAGCCCGGAACGACGCGGCGCAGACCCCCAGCCAGTATGCCCATCAGCTCCGGTACCATCAAGTTCATAAGCAGCCTGCGTCAGAAAAAAGTAAGGCAAAACTACCATAAATTCGCCGTTGAGGGTACCCGCATCGTGGAAGAGCTCCTGACCCAGGACCGCTACCGCGTTGATCACCTCTACGCGCTGGAAACCTGGGCCGATAACGCGGCGCGGCGAGCCGATGTTCCGCTGACCATCGTCACCCCCCGCGAGCTGGACCGGATCTCTCAGCTTACCACCCCCAACCAGGTCCTGGCCGTCGTGGACATGCCGACGGAGCCGACGGTGGCTCCCTCCGACCTGGCCGACAGCTGGTCGCTCTACCTCGACGGTATTCAGTCGCCGAGCAACCTGGGTGCCCTGCTGCGGATCGCCGACTGGTTTGGCTTCCCCTATGTTTTCGGCGGACCGGGCACCGCGGACTTGTACAACAGCAAGAGCATCCAGGCCAGTATGGGGTCGTTCCTGCGCGTCAGTTACCGGGAGTTGCCGCTCGCGGAGGTAACCGCCGACCGTCCCGGGCTAACCGTATTCGGGGCGGACCTGGAGGGGGAGAGTATTTACGCGATCACTCCTCCCACCGCCGGGGTACTCGTGATCGGCGCGGAGGGGCCGGGTATCGGGGCGGGGACGCGGGAGCGGGTCAATCGGTGGCTGACCATCCCCCGGGCTCCGGGGCGCCAAGCGGAGAGTCTGAACGCGGCGGTAGCAGCGGGTATTCTATGCAGTATCCTCCGTCAGTAGGTATCCTTACGCAGAAAGGCCCGAGAATATTTCCCGGGCCTTCCTCCTCTTCGCTGTTCCGCCAGTTACTTGATCCCAAGGGCTTTCCTCAGTCGCTCGGCGGCGAATTCCTGCGCCGCAACGGCCTGCTCGAGCACCGCAGCCATGCCGAAGAACTCGTGGGTAACGCCCCGGTAAAGTTTACGCTCCACCTTTACGCCCGCCTCCTTTAGCGCGCGCTCCAACTCTTCTCCCTCGGCTTCAAGGGGGTCGATTTCGGCGTTGATGATGGTCGTTGCGGGTAGCCCACTCAGGTCGGCGCTGGTCAGGTTGATAAGGGGGTTATCGTCGCTCTGCCAGTCGGGGTAGTAATAGTTGAAGAACCACTCCATGAGGCCGCGATTCAGGGGAAGCGCCTTTTCGTACTTGTCGTAGCTGGGGGATTGTACGTCACCGTCGGCAATGGGGTACACGGAAAGAATGTGTACGGGCAGGTTCACTCCCCGGTCCTTGGCCATCAGGGTAACGGCAAGGGCGAGGTTGCCACCGGCACTTTCACCGGCCGTAGCGATGCGGTCCGGATCGCCACCCAGGGAATCGGTGTTTTCCACCACCCACTGGTAGGCGGCGAAGGCGTCCTCATGGGCAACGGGATAGGTGTGCTCGGGTGCCTGACGGTAGGCTACCGATACGACGATCGCGCCCACTCGTTCGGCTAGCGCGATGGCTGAGGGCTGGTAGGTCTCCAGATCGGCGATCACCCAACCCCCGCCGTGGTAGTACACGATGACGGGCAGCGGCTCGTTACCGGCGTCGAGGGGCTTGTAGATGCGGACCAGCGTGCCATCGTCGGAACCTACGGGAAGCAGGCGGTGGGAGATGTCAACCTTCGGTTCCGTAGCGGGAATGCCGGTCTTCTTCAGCAGATCCGCTACCGCTTCGGCCGGAAGCATCGCATTGCGTACCTGGAAGGCCGTCAGGTCGACGAACTTAGGTGCCTCGTACGATTTTAGCTGCTCGATCACGGCCTGCATCTGCGGGTCAATGTTAGGTGCCCAGTCGGGGGCGGGACCCGTAGGCCGGATCTCCATGGGATCGGTCGTAGTGATGTCGGGACCGGTCTTCATCAGTTGATCCTTCGACTGATCCTGGGCGTGGACGTCGATAGAGATTAGTAAAGAAAATAACAACAGGGGGAAGGCTAATAAATTGCTCATATAGTAGAATCTTGGCTTTCTACTATAGGTTGTAGGTACACGAATATGTTCGACCTTACTTTCCCTTTCCCTGCACCAGCACGAGTAGCGTGTAGAACAGAATTTTGAAGTCGAGAGCCAGTGAGCGGTTCTCGATGTAGAGGATATCGAACTTGAGGCGCTGCACCATCTCTTCCACGGTACTGGCGTAACCGTACTTTACCTGTCCCCAGCTGGTGATACCCGGCCGGACGCGCAGCAGGTGGCGGTAGTGGGGCGCCCGGCTGCTGATGAGGTCGATGAAGAACTGCCGCTCCGGCCGGGGCCCGACGATCGACATCTCTCCCCGCAACACATTCCAGAACTGGGGGATCTCATCGAGCCGCCACTTACGCATCGTGGCGCCCCAGGGAGTGCACCGCTCGTCGTCGTCCTTACTCAACTGGGGCCCGGCCGTCTCGGCGTGCGTAAACATGGACCGGAACTTGATGATCCGGAAGGGCCTGCCGTTAAGCCCGATTCGTTCCTGGGTGTAGAATACGGGACCGGGGGAAGAAAACTTCACCCGCAAGGCCACGTACACACATAGGGGAAAGAGGAAAACCAGCAGCAGGGCGGAGGTAGCCACGTCGAGTACCCGTTTTACGACCCGTTGCCAGCGGGGCATCAGGTTCTGGCGAATCTCGATGAGGACGGCGCCGAAGACGTGGTTCATCTTTACCGTGCCGAGCATGATGTCGTACATGTCCGGGATGACCTTCACCAGCACCTGTTTTTCGTACACGCTCAGTACGCCGAGGAGATCGCGCAGTCGGTTATGCTGACTGGTGTCCACGGCGATGATGACCTCCTCGATGCTCCCCCCCTCGATGAGTGGCCCAAGATCGCCGAGATTGCCCAGTTTCGGTAGTCGGTCGGCCAGGGGATGCGTCGTCCGCTGCCGACCGTCCACGAAACCGACGAAGCGGTAGCCCAGTCCCTTCGGTCGGGAGATGATCTCCTCGTACAGATTCACGGCCCGCTCCCCGCCGCCTACGATCAGGGTATTGAAGGATACCTCCCCGGCCTTCAGGCGCTGACTCGCGCGGGTGAGCAGGTACATCCGTACGAAGGCCGTCAGAAAGAAGTGGAGGCCGAGCAGGGCCAGTAGGCTGCGGCCGTAGTAGGAATAGTCCGCCACCGCATCGTCGATCAGTACGGCGAAGAAAAGGACCAGGGTACCGACCACCGACAGGACCAGGGTGTGCATTAGGGTGGTGAACCGACTCAGGCGGTAGATGTCGCGGTACTGGTCGAAGAGGGTGTACGCCAGTACCCAGCACAAGGGAATGAAAAAACTGCCCCAGGCGTAGTTACCGTCCCGGAAAATGTCCCCGAGCCCCTCCACGGAACCCTCTACGGTGCCGCGGTACCAAAAGAAGAGGGTCCACGCCAGCCAGGCGGCCACCAGATCGCCGGCGATGTAGACCCATCCGTCACGCCGCCGCCGCGCGGCGGTATCCGGTGGTAAACCGGTGGTGTGGGGTAGGGAATGGGTCATTGGGGGCGGAGGTAAAGCAATTTAAGGTTGTCCAGGTAAACGGTGCCCCGGTCGCGTGCGTCGTCCAGCAGGGTGGATATGGCTACCCGGAGTTCGTCCAGGTCCGCCGATCCGATCACCGGGCCGAGATTAAAGTAGATCTTCGTCCACTCCGCCCGCGGCAGGAAGCCGGGGTCGAAGACCCGCACACCGATTCCGTTGCGTTGCCCGATCACCCCGAACACGGCGGGGGCATCGCTGCGATAGTCTACCTCCAACCAGACATTGATCGGAACGGTACCGAGACCGGTGAAGGTTTGGGCAGTGGCAATCTCGACGAGACGGTTGCTGTCCCGGAGTTCCACGGCACCCGCGGTCCCGCCACTTCTGACTACTTCCGTCTGGGGTACGAGCCCGCCGTCGCCCGCCACTACATCCGTGAAGGTACGGGGGCGGCCCGCCTCGAAATCCTCGATAAAACCGAAAACGGCGTCGTCGCGGTACCGGATGGGCAGAGTACCGAGATTTTGGGTCCGTCCGCTCACCGCGTCCAGGGTGCGCCGCACGGGAGCGTAGAAGGGGTAGATCTCAGGGGTCACGCTGCGACCATCCTGGCGAACCCCCGCCTCCAGGCGCAGCTCGGTGGGCCCTACGCGTAACAGGGGAATGCGGGCGGGCAGGGGGAACACACCAATAAAATCCTCGCCGGCGAAGGCCCAGACTTCGGTGATGTCGGCCGTGGCGGCACCCTCGTTTTCCTCCGTTTTCAGCTCGAATCCTTCCACCACGATCAGGGCCGGTGCCGTCTCCAGGTCGGGGGGGCAGGCGGTCAGGAGCAGGGCCGGAAGGAGCCAGAGGAGGGAGCGCATGCGGGGGTCAGGCTTGGGGGTCGTGCAGGCGGCGCTGGTTGTCGGCCACGGCGTCGGAGATGCGTTGGGCCAGGGAAAGGGCCCGGTAGCCGTCCTCGATGCTGACGGCGGCCGGTTTTCCCTCCCGGATGCTCCGGGCCAGGCTTTCCAGCTCCATCTGGATGGCGTTCACGGGGCCACTGGGTGGCTGGTCGACGTGGATGATGCGGTGGCCGCGGGGCGTTTCGAGGGGAAATTGTTGTCCGCGTTCCGGCACGTCGGTGGCCTCGGCATCGTACAGGCGCACCACCTGACTTTCTTTTTCCAGCAGGTCTAGGCTGATGTAGGCGTCGCGTTGGAAGAGCCGGACCTTGCGCATATTCTTGAGGCTGACCCGGGAGGCGGTAAGGTTGGCTACGGCTCCGTTGCGGAATTCGATGCGGGCATTGACGATGTCGGGCGTTTCGCTCAGGACGGCGACTCCGCTGGCCCGCACGTCGCTCACCTCGTCGTCGGCCAGTTTAAGCACGATGTCCAGATCGTGAATCATGAGATCGAGGACGACGCTAACGTCGGTACCGCGGGGGTTGAACATCGCCAGGCGGTGGGCCTCGATGAAGTAGGGGCGGACGCTGACGCCCTCCAGGGCCAGCAGCGCGGGGTTAAAGCGTTCGACGTGACCGACCTGTACGGTACGCTTAGTCCTTTGACTCAACTCGATCAGCTGCCGCGCCTCCTCCAGGGTTTCGGTGAGGGGCTTTTCCACGAACACGTGGCAGTTGCCTTCCAGCGCCTGTTTCACGACCGCAAAATGGGTGGAAGTAGGCGTGACGACGTCGACCACCTCGACGTCGGCGATCAGCTCCGCGGCGGTGGGGTAGGCCCGCACCCGAAACTCCGCGGCTACCCGTGCCGCGAGTTCGGCGTCGGCATCGTAGATGCCCACCAGTTCGTACGCTTCCCGGGCCAGGCGGATGCACTTGAGGTGGATCTTGCCCAGGTGGCCTACGCCGATGAGTCCGATCTTGAGCATACTGAATGGGTTGTGTGCCGGCAAAGCTAAGTCGTGCCGCCCACAACGCCGGGAAGGAAGCGGCGTGCGGTCGGACGGCATCCGAAGCGTTAAAAAACCCTTAGCGTGGGGCTATTAACAAAACATTAAGGAAGAATTTTCCCGTTGGAAGACCTCCGGGACCCCTGCAATTAAATTTCGTGGCTCACTGGCGGCCTTTAGAAATGAACGGCGGAACCGGATAGCGCCGACGATACGTCGGAAGAGGAAAGAGCTGCCAGAATGTAACAATAAACACCCGTTGCTAATCAACTGTTAAACAAACGGCGGCCGCCACCAAAACCCTTGCGCGGCGTAGGTGCACCGCCCTAGTTTTGCCGATTCAGGTGCAGGACAATGGTCCCGTTAGACCTGCCTGCCAGGACGAATTCATCGTCCGCCCCGCGCCCCGCTTTGCACGGCGGAGCGTCATTCTCTAACGAAATTATTTTTAATGAGCAAGCTGCAAAGGATGCTCTGCCAGTGGTTCTTTTTACTACTGGTGGCGGTCCCCTCCATAGCTGTCGCTTCTTACTCCTCACCCGTAAATTCCACCAGTCGAAGCCGTGCCCAGATGGTTCACCGGCTCGAGCGACTTAATCTCCCCCCCGGCATAGCCACCTCCGACGCCTTCGTGCAGCGGAAGATCACCGAGTACATGGGCGGTGGCGGTAGCAACACCGAGCGCATGCTCGGGCGGGCGAACCAGTACTTTCCCGTGTTCGACTTTTACCTCCGCAAGCACGAAATGCCGGCTTCCCTGAAGTACCTGGCCGTGGCGGAGTCCATGCTCGTTCCCCACGCCGTGTCTTCGGCCCGCGCCGCGGGTCTCTGGCAACTCATGCCGGCTACGGCCCGTGAAATGGGGTTGCGAGTGGATCAGGTCATCGACGAACGACTCGATATCCACCGAAGCACCGAGGCCGCCGTACTCATGCTTAAGGAACTTCATCTGCAGTTCGGCGACTGGCACCTGACGCTGGCCGCCTACAATGCCGGTCCGGGACGGGTGCGCCGCGCGATCCGCGCGGCCCGCAGCAACGACTACGAAAAGGTGAGTAAATACCTGCCGCGGGAGACCCGCCGGTACGTCTCCGCCTACCTGGCCGCCGCCTACGCCGTGAATTACTACGACGACCACGGCCTGAAGCCGATGGCCGCGGAGGGAACCGAAAGCGTGCGGGTGTATACCCACACGAACCTCGCTAAGGTGGCCCGGGAGTGTGGTGTTCGCCTCTCGACCCTGATCCGGATGAATCCGATGTTCGTGCAGCACTACATCCCGGCAAGCGCGCGGGGGTACCGTTTGCGGGTGCCGCGGGAGCAAAAGTATGCCGTTCAGCAATGGCTGTGGGGCCGGCCGAACCTGGTTGAGTTGCCCGTCGACGAGAACCTTGCCGTCGCCAACGAGGCGGCCTCCCTGATGGGTTTCGACCCCGCTCTTACGCTGCTCGGTAGCCGGGCCGAAGGCCTGGTGTACGACTCACCGGCATGGAACTTCCGCCTGCTGGAGGAACGGATGCTGCTGAGCTTCCTGAAGGATTACCGCGCCTTCGCGAGTCTATAGGTACTGCTTCTTGATGCGGTCGAGGGTGCGCTTACTCTCGCGCTGCCGAATGCTCTCCCGCTTATCGTACACTTTCTTACCCTGGACGAGGACCACCTCGACCTTGGCCAGTCCCCGCTCGTTCAGATACAGGCGGTAGGGGACAATGGTAAAGCCCTTTTCCTTGACTTTCTTTTCCCACTTGCGCAGCTCCTGGCGTTTGAGCAACAGCTTACGGGGGCGGCGTTCTTCGTGGTTGAACTGGTTGCCCTGTTTGTATTCGCCGATGTACAGTGATCGCAGAATGAGCTCACCACGGTCGAAGGCGCAGTAGCCGTCGCGGAGATTGACGTGACCGGCCCGGATGCTCTTGATTTCCGTACCCAGTAATTTGATACCCGCCTCTACGGATTCCAGAAACTCGTATTCGAACTTCGCCTTACGGTTGACGAACTCTTTCTCCTTATTCTTCTTGGCCATAGCTCGGATATAATACGTCGACCGGAGGAAAAGTTGCTCCCCCGGTGGACGCTTCCGTCGGTGATCCGAAGATTATGGGCGGCCGACTCGGACGAGCCGGGCCAGGTAGATCAGGCCGGACCGGGTAGTGGCCGTAAGGTAATAGATGCCGGCGGGCAGTGTCGCCAGACCGATACGTGTATTGCCGGGGGCGTGTACGCGGCGGAACAGTTCACGGCCGGCGTGATCGGTCAGCACCAGGGTAGCCTGCTCACCCAGGTCTACCATAGCCCACTCCGCGGCCGGATTAGGCCAAACGGCCAGCGGCCGTACGTCGCCACCCCGATTCCACACGGCGGTGGAGGAAGAGCGGTAATGGTAGTCGGTGTGCCCGTCCGGCAGGTACGTACTTGACAGGAGATCGAGGGAGTAATACGTTCGTTTATTTAGGTAGTCGGTCCGGCCCACGTACTGATTTTCCCAGTACGATCCGGCCGAAACTTCACCGGGCCGGTTGAAATCGTAATAAGTGTCGAACTGGATGGACTCGCGGAGTTCATCGTCGTAGGCGATCGTCTGAATGCGCGAGCGGAGCCACCGCTGGTTAGAAAGCTCCCAGTACTCGTAGTCGGAGGTGTCGGGGAGCCGGTGCTGGTTATACAGAAAGTGAGAACGGTTTAGGGGGCGTAAACTCGCATCTCCCTCGACGGCGTACACGGTTTCCGTGCTGAGTAAGTGGTCGGAGTAGGACCTTTCGACGAGGCTGGTGTAGTGCTCGGACGTATCGGTAACAAAATAGGTGTGGATCCGGGTATTGTCGCCCGCCGCGTCGTAGGTGTAGCGTTCCTCGTACGTCAGGGGGGTAGAATTCTGTTGTACGTGCCCCCGGGAAGTGAGCAGACGGCTGTTTTCGGAAAAGGTATTGTAGATCGAAAAGAGACGCTCCCAGGAAGAGTCGTCCGGTTGCCAGATATCGTAGGTCACGGAATCGACCTGACTGTAGGAAGTGCCGCGGGGATAGCTGGCGAACCGGGAATTCGGCACGAAGCTGCCCGTGGCTTGATCGTAAAGGTGAACCACCTGGAGGGTAGTCCGGTGTTGTTGGTCGAAAGTGATGTGCTGATCCATGATGGGAATCCAACCACCGTCGTAATTGGAAGACAGGGCCGAATACACCGAGGGTTCCCGGTCGGTATAGACGATCCGGGCAACGGGGCCGTGGGTCGTATCGTTAGGTGCCACCGCTACGGGGGCATAGGTCACGGTAGAATCCAGGTACATCGTGTCGTTCCGGGTACCGGTTAGGCGGGCGCGGAGTACGTCGACGGCTACCGACCGGTCCACAAAGGATTCCATTTGCGCGGTCAGGGCGGGTAACTGCGAGCGGAGGCCGGGGGAAAAGAGCTCCACCTGACCCGACAGTGGAAGGGTGAAGCAAGCAACGAGCAAGAACAGCGGTGTACGGATAGACATGACAAAACGATTTAGGCCGGCCGGCGGTCAGTTGGCGGCCGCCAGCCGCAGGTGGCGGGGCGTTGTGCCGGCGAACGCCCGAAATTCCCGGATCAGGTGAGCCGCGTCGGTGTAGCCGTACTGGTCGGCGAGACTGGACAGCGGGGGCCGGAAGGGATGGTGAAGGTGGAGAAAGGCCCGTTCGAAACGGGAAAACCGGAGGTACGTCTTGGGCGTTACCCCCGTTCGGCGGCGGAAAATCCGTTGCAGTTGGCGCTCACTAATTCCTACCCCAATACTAAGCTGGCGGACGGAGCGTGGAACCGCCGATCCGCCGTGAATGAGAAGCAAGGCCCGACGAAAGTGGCCGCGGGGCGTATACTGAAGGTGGTTGCGCCAGTCCGCCAGACTGGACAGAATAAACTGTCGCGTACCGTGCCGCTCGGCATCGCGCAGCAGCTCGATGGCGGTCCGGATGTATGAGGAAGTAACGGTGGCCATGGCGGGAAGGCAGGCAGGTGAACGTGGTCTTCCCTAAAATTAGCCCCGGGCGACGTAGCCCGCATTGTACAAACGCGCCGGTTTACGTTAAAAAAAGGCCGCTGGGCCCCTTCCGGGCGGGTCGGATGGCGCGGCTCAAATTTTCAGGAGCCGCGCGGTATAGTGCGCCCGCCGCGTAGTGGCACCAAGGTAGTAGGTGCCCGGCGGAAGGTCGGAAAGGTTGAGCTTATCCTGTCCGGGAGACCAGTTATGGGTGGATAGCAGCCGGCCGGTCTGATCGTAGAGGTAAAGTTCAACCGGCTCTTCCAGTTTAATTTCTAACGGGCCGTGGGTAGGATTCGGCCACGTAAGGAGGGGAAGAGCCGCCCGGGGCCGCTCGGTGACTGCGGTGGAGACGTCCTGGTAGAAATAACGAGTGCGCTCGTTCCGAAAGTAAAAGTTGCTTCCTTCCGGTAGGGTGTGGAACTTCACTTCGTGGAGGTAAGGGGTACCCGCCACGTAAGCGTAATTGATCCAACTTTTCTCCTCGCCGTCGTCGGGGTCGAAGGCCGTGGTGAATACGTCACTGACCAACCCGCCGGTACCGTAATCGTAGTTGTCCAGGCCGGAAATCGCCCATTCGTCTTCCGCCGGATCCCACAGGTAGGTGGCAACCGAATCCTGCTGGAGCGCGTCGGTGTACGTATAGGTGGTCCGCGACTCGGGGGTGCCCGTCTCGGTATCGTCCGCGCTGAACTGTATCTCTTCCCGGAGAAGGTGGTCGGCGTACGTCATCGTGGTAAAACCGGCGAGCGTCCGCTCATCGTCCACGGTCAGGTAAGTGTTGATCAGGTGATTATCGCGTTGATCGTTGTAAAGATATTCATCCTCGAATCCCAGTTCATACCCGTCAATGTTCATATACGTCAGGCTGCCAAGCATCCGGTCGTCATTATCGTAGGTGTTGCGGATCAGCAGACTTCGCACCCACTCCCTGCTTTCGTCGGACCAGATTTCCACGTACAGGCTATCCAACAGGTCCGGAGAGTTGCCGCGGTAAAACATCTCTAGGCGGGACTCCGGCAGCCAAGTGTTCAGCTGGCGGTCCCAGGTTTCCGCGAACTGCCGGACGGTACGCCCCCGCTCGTCCGACGTCACCCGCAGTTGCGTCGCGAAGTGCCACCTTCCTTCTCCCGGGACGGAAGTGATGGCCCGGACGATACCCGGGGAGACGGGATCGTAGACGGTCTTCTCTACGGCACCCTCGATGTAATTGCCCCCGCCGGCATCGTAGGCCCGGTAAGTGATCGTGGAATCCAGTTGCATCTCCTCGAGCGTGGACGTGGACTGCAGGACACGCAGGACCGGCTCGGTCAGTTCGCCGCGGTGGGTCTGTAGGGCGTGCGGGAGGCGCAGCTGGCCGGTTAGCGGACCCGCGATGAGGATAAGGCTCATAACCCAGGGCGTAGCGATGTTCATGGTGGATGGATTGTGGTCATTCAGGAGGATAGCGGCGCGGCGGTACGTACCATCCGCGGGGTCGCTCCGCAGAAGGAGCGGAATTCGCGGCTCAGGTGTGCCCCGTCGGCAAAGCCGTGGCGAAAGGCGACCTCCGCGTTGGGCAGCGGGGGGTGGTTCAGTAAGAAGTGGTAGGCGCGCTCGAACCGTAGGAGGCGCAGGTAAAGCTTCGGGGGCACTCCGGCCTGAGCGCGAAAGAGACGTTGCAAATGACGTTCGCTGATGCCCAGTGCCGTGCGAAGTTCGCTCACGGAACGGGGCCCGTCGGCATCATGAAGTAGGGTTAGTACCCGGTGAAATTGACGATGCTTACCGGCGGAAGTGGTCTTCCAGTGCCCGAAAGTTGCCAGAATGGTCTGCCGGGTGGAGGGTTCCTCGGCGGTTCGCAAACGGTCGATGACCTTGCGAACAAGTGTATTGTTCACCGGTGGCATGGTCATTAATTTCGCGGGGTATGGGCGGGGGCGGAGCTCCCGAACCGTTAGACGAAATTAGGTACCTGGAGGCCTGACCTAACTGAACAAAGCCGACTCGTTTAGTTAAATATTTTCCCGACAAGGCACGGATCAGGCGCGCAAATAACCTCCGCTCCGGAAAGTAAGAACGCACGCTGCGGAGGGCCAAAAAAAGAAAGGCGCCGCCGGGTCATGACGGGCCTTTCGATAAAGGTAAACTTTTACTGTGACGGGGTTAACTGCCCTCTTAGCTTTGGAGTTCGCTCTAAGCGGTGAAATCTTATTTGGAGTCTGTGCCGGGCCCGATGCTCTTCATCAGGAAGTCCGTCATCTTCGTATACAGGTGCAGCCGCGTGGGGCCGCCGTAAATGCCGTGGTTGCGGTTGGGGTAAAAGTAAGTGTCAAATTGCTTGTTGTGCATAATTAGTGCATTCGCCATTTCGGCGGTGTGCTGAAAGTGCACGTTATCGTCGCCCATACCGTGGACCAGCAACAGGTCGCCCTTCAGCCGGTCGGCGTAGTTGATCGGGCTATTATCGTCGTAACCTGCCGGGTTTTCGGCGTAGGTACGCATGTAACGTTCGGTGTAAATGGTATCGTACCACTTCCAGTTCGTTACCGGGGCCACGGCGATCGCGGCGGCAAAAACGTCGTTGCCCTGCAGGATTCCGTGGAGGGCCATGAACCCTCCGTAACTCCACCCGAAGATACCGATGCGGTCCTCGTCGATGTAGTCCTTAGCGCCCAGATAACGCGCCGCGCTGATTTGATCCTCCGTCTCCTGCTTGCCCAGGGTGAGGTAGGTCCCTTTCTTCATTTCCTGCCCCCGGGCGCCGGTGCCGCGATTATCAACCACCGCGACCACGAATCCCCGCTGCACCAGCAGCTGGAACCACGCCATATTCTGACCGCGCCAGTTATCGAGCACCTGCTGACTGCCGGGGCCGCCGTACACGTGCATGAGCAGGGGGTGCTTTCGGGAGGGATCCAGGGTTGCCGGCTTGATCAGGTAGCCGTTCAGTTCGGTCCCTTCCTCCGTAGTGAAGGTGAAAAATTCCGCGGGCTGGTAGCCGTAGTCGTTGACCTTTTCGGAAAGGTTCCGGTTGCTTACGATCTCCCGGATCTCGGTCCCGCTACCGTCCGTCACCACGACCCGGGCCGGTTGATTGATGGTCGAGTGGGTGAGCACGAAGTAGTCGTAAGTGCTGGAAAATTGGGCTTCGTTGTACCCGCGCTCCGCCGCCAGGGGGCGGGGCAGGTCGCGTCCGCGCAGACTCTTGGTGTACACCTCCCGTTGCATCGGATCGCGCCCGGCGGCCTGGAAGAACAGCCGACCGTCGTGGACGCCGTACAGGTCGGTCACGTCATAGCGGGCGGAAGTAAGCTGCCGGGGCTGGCCGCCGTCCATATCGTAGTGGTAGATCTGGTTAAAACCGTCTTGCTCGCTGGTCCAGATAAAACCGTCGTCGACGAAGGTCAGGTCGTCGGTTACGTCGACGTAGTAGGAATTCTCCTCCGTAAGCAGGGTGCGTTGCTCGTCGCGGTTGACGTTGAAGAGCAGCAGCTCCAGTTTGTTCTGGTGGCGGTTCATGCGCTGGGCGGTCAGCTCGTCGTCGTCGTTGGTCCACTTTACCCGGGGCAGGTAGTGCCACTCGTCGTCGGCGGAGCCGTTGACGGTGAGCAGGTCGGTCGTGTTTCCATTGTCCAGGTCGAAGACGTGCAGGCTCACTGTGCTGTTTTGTTCGCCCACTTTCGGGTACTTGAAGGTGACGTACTCCGGGTACATACCGTTGCGAAAGTTGGTGTACGTAAACTCGGGGACGGCCCGCTCGTCGAACTTGAGGTAGGCCAGGCGCTCTCCGTCGGTGTTCCAGTAAAGCGCCTTACTGAAGCCGAATTCTTCCTCGTACACCCAGTCGGTGGCGCCGTTGATGATGGCGTTGGTTTCTCCGTCCTGGGTGACCTGGGTCAGGCGTCCGTCCCTGAGGTTACGGATGTACACGTCGTTATCCACCACGAAGGCTACCCGTTCGCCGGTGGGGTCCAGGGTGGCCAGCCGGATCTTCTTTTCCGGGTACACGGGGGTAAGCGTACGGGCGTCCAGGTCGTAAACGTAGTAGAACGACTGGGAGCTGCGGCGGAACAACTGTTCCGTTTCACTGCTCAGGAGGATCTTCTCCTCGTCGTCGCTGAGGGTGTAGTCGTCGATACGCCCGCTGAAACCGGAATCGGTCGGCAGCGTGGCGGGATCGACCAGGGTGCCACTGCGCCGGCCGGTGGCGATGTCGTAGGTGACGATCGTGTTATCGTCGAGTTCGGCGTACGAGCGACCGTCGCTTAAGAAGTTGAAGCCGCTGACGCCATCGGGGTTGAAGGTGTAAGTCGCCCAGATATCCTCGAGCGTAATGGCTTTTTGTTGGGCGGCGAGGGGCAGCGAAAGGACGAACAGCAGGAGAAGGAGTACGCGCATTGAACTGTGGTAAACGTTGGTTAGGCGGATGTAGGAGACAACGGTGCTTCGCCCGTGGAGGTTGGCTGCCGCCCCCCACCGAGACGCTATCTTGGCCAAAATTATTTTATGGTCCTGTCCGCCGCATTGTGGAGAAGCATCGTCGGGGTGGCGCACCTGGGCGTGGTGATCGTCCTGGCGGCGGGTACCGGCTACGCGGCGTGGTACCTGTATACAGACTACGCCGAACTTTCGGCAACCTACCTGGCAAGCGGGCCCTTCTACCGGGATGCGGCGTGGACGACGGACTTTTTCACCCCCTCCGTCAAACAGGCGGGCGACCGGTTCGCGCTGTGCGGACTGGCGGCCGGGCTGGCCGGAATGCTGATCCTATACCGGAGTTGGCGCCGGTGCGCGGTTGGGACGTACCGTCCGCTTCTTTTTGCGTTCACCCGTACCGATGCGTGGGCGCTGGGCGCGATCGGCCTGGTACAGGTAGCCGCCTGGTGGTACGGTCAGTCGCTCCTGCCGCCCTCCTTCGACGAGGCCTTTTCGGCGGTAAACGCGGCGGGGGAGGGCCCCTTCCGGAGCCTTACCTACTACATGTTGCCCAACAACCACCTCCTGTTCAACGTCCTGAACGCGGGTTTCTCCGGCTGGACCACCGACCTGGTGTTTACGGGGCGCCTCCTCTCCCTGGGTGCCTACCTGGGGGTGAGCGTCGTGCAGTACTTCTGGCTGCGGGACGTGCTCGAGCGGCATCGGTGGCTGGCGGCAGCCGTGGTGCTCCTCCTCGCGCTTACGCTGCCGGTATGGGGCTTCGCGGTGCAGGCCCGGGGCTATGCTTTGCTGCTGTTCGGGAGCTGGTTGGCCTTCGTGGGGGCGTGGTACGCACAAGGCGGCGGGCGGGGACGCTGGAGCTGGCTGTTTTCGGGAGGCTGTGTCGTGGCCTACGCGGCGGTACCCGTGTTCCTGTACGCGCACCTGGCCCTGCTGGCGTGGATCCTTACGGGCTGGATCGGGCGGCGGCGGGTGGACGGGACGCTGCTGGCACCCCAGCTCGTGGCCGGCGTGGCCGTATTGTTGTTCTACCTGCCGGCCATCAGCTTCTCCGGCCTCTCCGCCATTACCGCCAACCGCTACGTGGCGGCGGCGACGGAAGGGTATGCGGAATTCGCGGTCCGCTTTCTTCCCACCCTGCCGGACTACGCCAACTACGCGACCCAGGCGTTGGCCGCGTGGTCCGTCTGGCTGATGCCCGCCCTGTACGTACTTCCGGTAATCGTCTGGTGGCGGTCTTCCTCCGCGACCTACCGCAGGCTGGCGCGTTTTCAACTGCTGCTGCTCGTCGCGACCGTCGGGGTGGTCCTGCTGATGCGGGCGGTGCCCTTTCACCGCAGCCTGATCTTCCAGTTGCATTTCGGCATCCTCATCGTGGTTCTGTTCCTGCAGCGGCTACCGGCCCTGCCGGTCGCCGTGGGGGCCACCGGCTTCGCGGCGCTGTACCTGGCGGCAAAGACACCGACCTACTTTTCCCTGCACCTCTACTACTACGACATTGTGCCCACCCACACCGCCGTGGCGCGCATGCTCGCTACGGTTCCGGACGGGGCGGCGGTCTACGCGACCGACGAGGGCTTCTACGCCCGTTACCTTCTACAGCAACGGGAGGTTCGGCTGGTAGACGAAGCCGGTACCGCGGACTTTTACGTCAGAGACGTACGGGAAACCTCACCCCCCGCCGCCTTCCGGCGGGTCGGTGAGGCGGCGGATATCGAGTTGTTTCAACGGGAGGAGGCCCCCGAATAAACGGAAGCATCGACGATCGGACGGCGGACCTGTATATTCACCACGACAAACACCGACACGCCATGGATCTACGCCCGATCAGCCTGCTTTTCCTGTTCTTTCTTTGCGCCCGCGTACCCGCCCAAACCTCCGACGCCTACAGCCGCCTGGCAAGCATCGCCGAGATCGAGCAAAAGCTCATGGTGCCCATGCGCGACGGCAAACGGCTGGCGACGGACGTGTACCGACCGAAAGGCGTGGCCAAAGCCCCCGTCATTCTGGTGCGCACCCCCTACCAGTTCAACGGCTGGGTGGACGGGGAAGAACAGACCCGCAATTACGAACGCGCCTACGAAGCCGTGAGCCGGGGCTACGCCTACGTCGTGCAGAACGAACGCGGTCGCTACTACAGCGAGGGGGAGTGGGACATTCTGGGTGTGCCCCTGACCGACGGTTACGACGCCATCGACTGGCTCAGTAAGCAAGCCTGGAGCAACGGAAACGTCGGCCTCTACGGATGCAGCTCCACCGCCGAATGGCAAATGGCCGTCGCCAGCCTCGGACATCCCGCCCTCAAGGCCATGGTGCCGATGGGGTACGGCGCCGGCGTGGGACGGGTAGGGGACTTCATGGAGCAGGGCAACTGGTACCGGGGCGGCGCCCAGCAGATGCTCTTCACCAGCTGGCTCTACCACGTGCAGCACGACCCCAACGGACCCCGGCTGCCGGAGGGGCTGAGCCGGGAAGACCTGCTGCGGTTGCAACGATTTTACGACATGGAGCCGGAGTACCCGGAAATCTCTTCCACGGAAATGCTCTCGACGCTGCCGGTAAGTGAGATCATCTCCGCGAACCACGGACCACGGGGCATCTACGAGGACATGATCGCCCGGAAGCCCAACGATCCGGCCTGGTTCGAGGGTGGCCTCTACCACGACGACATGCCCTTCGACGTGCCTACCTTCTGGTTCACGAGCTGGTACGACGTATCGATCAGCCCCAACCTGGCGCTGTTCAATCACGTGCGCGAAAATGCGGTGTCTCAGGAAGCCCGCGACAACCAGTACCTCTGGATCGCGCCCACGCTCCACTGCGCCTATACCCGCGCGACGGAAAACACCGTGGTCGGCGAACGCAGTGTCGGAGACGCCCGCTACGACTACGACGGCCTGATCTACGGCTTCTTCGACAAGTGGCTCAAGGAGGAAACCCCCGGGCTAACCGCAGGGACCCCTTCCCCTGCTGACGCGGACACCCTCGCCCGGGTCACTTACTACACCATGGGCAGTAATGAATGGCAGACCGCACCCGCCTGGCCCCCGCCCGCCGCGGAGATGGTCCCCTACTACCTCAGCAGCGACGGGGGTGCCAATACCCTGTACGGCGACGGCCGGCTGGTCCGCGAAATGCCCGCCCGGGATACCCCCGACCACTTCGTCTACGACCCCATGAACCCGGTATACAGCTACGGCGGAAACGTCTGCTGCACGGGTGACGCCATCGACGGGGGCAGCTACGACCAGCGGCGGCGGGAAGCCCGCAACGACGTGCTGGTGTACACCTCCGAGCCCTTCGCCGAGGATACCGAGGTGAGCGGCAGCGTCGAATCGACCCTCTACCTCAGCAGCGACGTAAAGGACACCGACCTGACGCTCAAGCTCATCGTCGTGGAGGAAGACGGTAGTGCCTACAACCTCGACGAAACCATCCAGCGGGTGCGCTACCGGGAAGGCTACGACAAGGAGGTCTTCATGGAGGAGGGGCAAGTGTACAAAGTGGATCTGACGCCCCTGAATACCAGCAACATGTTCCGGGCCGGACAGCGGCTGCGTATCGAGGTGAGCAGCAGCAACTTTCCCCGTTTCGAGCGCAACCTCAATACGGGCGGCAGCAACTTCGACGAGAAGGAGGGGGTAGTCGCCCGTAACGTCATCCACCACTCCCGGGAATACCCCAGTGTAGTACGGGTGCCGATCGTACGCCCGACGGCCCGTCGCTAATCCCCTTCCCCCATGAATCTCCGGCAACGCCTGCGCCAATCCGCCCCTCTCCACAACGTGTTCATGACGCTTCCGTCCCCGCGCCTGGCCGAGCGGATGGCCGCTACGGGCGTGGAGAGCATCACGCTGGATATGCAGCACGGCTCGATCGAGGACGGTCACCTGCTCGGGCTGCTCCAGGCGATCCGGGCGGGCGGGGGACTCGCGCTCACCCGACTAGCCTGGAACCGCCCCGAACTCACCATGAAGGCGCTGGACTACGGCGTGGAGGGCGTCATCTGCCCGATGGTCGATACGCCGGAGGAGGCCCGGGCATTCGTGCGGGCGGCCAAGTATCCTCCGGTGGGTAACCGCTCCTTCGGTCCGTTTCGCGCCGCGCTCCACTACGACGGAGACTACTTCGCGGCGGCCAACGGGGAAACCCTGGCGTTCGTGATGATCGAAACGGCGGCTGCGGCGGAGCAACTGGATGCCATTGCCGCTACACCCGGACTGGACGGTCTGTACATCGGTCCCTACGATCTGAGCGTGAGTCTGGGGCTGGCCGACAGGGCGGACTTTTCCGATCCACAGCTCTCGGCGGTGCTGGATCGCGTGATCGAATCAGCCGCGCGGCATAACCTCTTCACGGGCATCTTCACGACGCGCCCTACGGATGTGGCCGGCCTGGTGCAGCGGGGATTCGACATCGTCACCTGCGGTACGGAGGAACTGATCTTTCAGCGGGGCCTGCGCGACTGGATGGCGGACTTTTAGCGGGGCTACCGCCCGGAGGACCGATGCGGTAGATTTTCCTAAACCTAGGCGACCCCGGCTCCGTTGCACTGCCGATGCCCCTGCTCACCTTCAACGACTGCGGAATTTACTGCGAGCGCGCCGACGTGTACATCGACCCGTGGAAACCGGTCGACCGTGCGCTCATCACCCACGGCCACGCCGATCATTCCCGCTGGGGGAATAAATACTACCTGAGCACCCGGGCCGCGGCGCCGGTAATTCGGTACCGCCTGGGCGACATCAAGCTGGAAACCGTCGAATACGGCGAGGTGAAAACCATCAACGGCGTGAGGTTCAGCTTCCACCCCGCGGGACACATCATCGGCTCGGCGCAGATTCGCGTGGAGTACAAGGGGGAGATCTGGGTAGCCAGCGGAGACTACAAACTAGAGGATGACGGACTGTGCCAGCCCTACGAGCCCGTGCAGTGTCAGCACTTCATAACGGAATCGACCTTCGGGCTCCCCGTATACCGCTGGATTCCCCAGGAGGAACTCTTTGCCGACATCAACGACTGGTGGCGGGCCACCGCGGCCGAGGGGCGTACGGCCATCGTCACCGGCTACGCCCTGGGTAAGGCGCAACGCCTGCTCAACGGACTCGATACCTCCATCGGCCGCATCTTCACCCACGGGGCCATCGAAAACACCAACGAGGTGATCCGGCAGCAGGGGTTCTCCCTCCCGGAGACGACCCGCGTGACCCGGGAGGTGAACAAGAAGGAGTATCCGGGTAACATCGTCGTGGCAACTCCCGGCGCCATCGGCCAGCCCTGGGTGAAGAAATTCGGCAACGCCTCCATCGGGGCCGCCTCCGGCTGGATGACCTTGCGCGGTGCCCGGCGGCGGCGGGGTGCCGACCGCGGCTTCGTCCTCAGCGACCACTGCGACTGGCCGAGCCTGCTGGAAGCGATCCGGCTCACGGGCGCGGACAACATCTACGTTACTCACGGCTACACCTCCATCTTCAGCAAGTACCTCCGCGGACAGGGCTACAATGCCGTCGAGCTCGAAACCGAGTACGAAGGCGAACTGGCCGAGATCGAGACGAAGGGCAGTGAAGAAACTAATAAGGAAAATGCGGTGGCGGATGCGGATTGATCAGTTCACTTTTCGAGCGTCTTTCGCCCCCCAACCCCCAAGGGGGGAGGAAGCCAGTCTCCCGGTCACCGATGTAGCCGCGTCCTCCCCCCTCTGGGGGCCGGGGGGCCAGACGCGGCGTGTTGCAACGCGACCCTCGCTTTACCGTGAATCTTCCGTACCCCGTCTGGCTTTCGCCCCCCAGCCCCCAAAGGGGGAGGAAGCCAGTCTCCCGGTCACCGATGTAGCCGCGTCCTCCCCCCTCCGGGGGCCGGGGGGCCAAACGCGGCGTGTTGCAACTCGACCCTCACTCCACCGTGAATCTTCCGTACCCCGTCTGGCTTTCGCCCCCCAACCCCCAAAGGGGGAGGAAGCCAGTCTCCCGGTCACCGATGTAGCCGCGTCCTCCCCCCTCTGGGGGCCGGGGGGCCAGACGCGGCGTGTTGCAACGCGACCCTCACTCCACCGTGAAATTTCCGTACCCCG
>NZ_JANCTD010000001.1:395893-569297 GCF_024297185.1 Lewinella sp. JB7
AGGGGGAGGAAGCCAGTCTCCCGGTCACCGATGTAGCCGCGTCCTCCCCCCTCTGGGGGCCGGGGGGCCAGACGCGGCGTGTTGCAACGCGACCCTCACTCCACCGTGAAATTTCCGTACCCCGTCTGGCTTTTGCCCCCCAACCCCCAAGGGGGGAGGAAGCCAGTCTCCCGGTCACCGATGTAGCCGCGTCCTCCCCTCTCTGGGGGCCGGGGGGCCAACGCGGCGGACTGCTAAAATCCGCGGGTAGAAAATGAAGAACTTCGCCGAACTCTTCCGCCGCCTCGACCGCACCACCAAGATCAACACCAAGGTGGAAGCCCTCGCCGACTACCTGTTGCAGGTCGCCGATGAGGATAAACTCTGGACCGTAGCCCTTCTGTCCCACCGCCGCCCGCGCCGGACCGTCAACTCCAAACTGCTGCGTGCCTGGGCCTCCGAACTCAGCGGCGTAGACACCTGGATCCTCGAGGAAAGCTACCACGTGGTGGGCGACCTGGCCGAAACCATCGCGCTCATCCTCCCGCCCCCCGAAGCGGATTACGATCATACCCTGACGTACTGGATCGACTACATCGAACGCTTCGCCGGGTACGACGAAGCCGGCAAGAAGGAAGCGGTACAGGAAGCCTGGCGCGGACTGGGCACCACCGAACGCTATCTGTTCAATAAACTTATCACCGGAAATTTCCGGGTGGGGGTCAGTCAGAAACTGATGACCCGTGCCCTGGCCCAGGCTACCGGCATCGAGGAAACCAACCTGGCCCACCGCCTGATGGGCAACTGGACCCCTAACGATACCACCTTCGAGGAGCTGATCCACAGCGAATCGGCCACCGACGACATTTCCCGCCCCTATCCCTTCTATCTCGCCTACCAGCTCGAGCAACCCGCCGAGCAACTCGGAGCACCCTCTGAGTGGCAGGCGGAACATAAGTGGGACGGCATCCGGGGCCAGCTCATCGTGCGCGACGACCAGGCCTTCATCTGGTCGCGGGGAGAGGAGCTCGTCAACGATAAGTACCCCGAGTACCACATCCTGGCCGAAGCCATTCCCAACGGTACCGTGATCGACGGCGAGATCCTTCCCTTTAAGGACGGTCGCCCGCTGGGCTTTAACGTCCTCCAGACCCGCATCGGCCGCAAAACGGTCAGCAAAAAACTGCTCAAGGAGGCCCCCGTGGTTCTCATGTGCTACGATCTGCTCGAATACGAAGGGCGCGACATCCGTAAGTTGCCCATGTCCGGCCGCCGGGAGTTGCTCGAACGGATCGTGGAGGAATACGACACCCAGGGCATCCTGCAACTTTCCCCGGTCTTCCCCTTCACCGACTGGGGCGAGCTGGCCGCCGAACGGGAAACCGCCCGCGAAAAGTACAGCGAGGGTATCATGCTCAAGCGACGCGACAGTCCCTACAAACAGGGCCGCAAGAAGGGCGACTGGTGGAAGTGGAAGGTGGATCCCCTCACCATCGATGCGGTCATGATGTACGCCCAGCGCGGTCACGGCCGGCGGGCCAACCTCTACACCGACTTCACCTTCGGCGTGTGGGACGGTGACCAACTCGTACCCTTCACCAAGGCCTACAGCGGGCTCACCGATAAGGAATTCAACCAGATCACCGCCTGGGTGCGTCGCAACACCGTCGAGAAGTTCGGCCCCGTGCGCAGCGTCAAACCCAAGCAGGTCTTCGAAATCGGTTTTGAGGGTATCCGGCGGAGTACCCGCCATAAATCGGGCGTGGCCCTCCGGTTCCCGCGAATGCTGCGCTGGCGTCACGACAAACCGGTTGAAGAGGCCAATACCAAGGACGATCTGGAGGCGCTGCTGGAGGTGTACGGCAGTTAGGTGGGCGGGGAACGCGGGAGCAGTAAACGTAGGTGAACAAGCCAGATCGATCCGGTCGCAATCGATAAGCAATCAACCCCTTATCGTAGGAATACCCCCCATTCTAGTCGGTTAACCGTCACAAAACACCGGCGGATTTGATCTTCGCGCTTTTGGGCGTACCCGTACCTTCGGCCGTTCATTAATTCGCACCTGACATGAAAAGACTGCTACTCACCCTGTATAGCCTGGGGTTTGCCCTCTGTCTGACGGCCCAAACTACCGTCAGCGGTACCATCACCGACCAAACCGGCGAGGGTCTCATCGGCGCTTCCGTACTGGCCCAGGGGACCAGCAGCGGAACGGTGACCGATCTGGACGGCAACTTTACCCTCAACGTCCCCGCCGGCACCGAAGAACTGGTAGTCTCCTACACGGGCTTCAAAACCCAAATGATTCCGCTGAACGGCCAGACCACCTTCGAGATCGTCATGAACGAGGACGCCGCCCAGCTCTCGGAGGTCGTGGTGGTCGGCTACGGTAAACAGATCCGCAGCACCCTGACCGGCAACATCGCCCAGATCGAGGGGGACGCCATCGAAAACCTGCCCGTCACCAGTGCCGAACAGGCCATTCAGGGGCGTACGGCCGGGGTATTCGTCCAGGCCGTAAGCGGCAAGCCCGGCGGGCGCATCAACGTCCGCGTACGGGGAAGCTCCTCCATCTCGGCCGGCAACAACCCCCTTTACGTCGTCGACGGAGTGCCCATCACCAGCGGCACCTTCAGCAGTCCGGGCTCCGGCAGCCAAAACTTTATGGCCGACCTCAACCCCAACGATATCCAGTCGATCGAGATCCTAAAGGACGCTTCCTCCGCCGCCATCTACGGTTCGCGGGCCGCTAACGGGGTAATCCTCATCACCACCAAGGAAGGCGTGAGCGGGCGCACCAAGATCAACGTCAACGTCAGCTACGGCAGCAGCGAACCCAGCCGCCGCCAGGAATTTCTGAACGCCGAGGAGTTCGTTTCCTTCTTCCAACAAACCGCCCGGGGCGGCGCGCGCTACGATTTCAACAACGGGCTCAACGAGTTCGGCCTGGCCGAGGAGGATTACACCCTCGAAAACACCACCCAGGCGTACCTGGATTTCGTCGAGGGACGCTTCGACCGCTACAGCGGCCCCAGCGACTGGCGCACCAACGAAACCAATACCAACTGGGAAGACCAGGCCTTCCGCACCGGCCAGAGCCGCAACGCCGACCTGAGTGCCAGCGGGGGCAGCGACAAAATGACCTACTACGCCAGTTTCGGCTACTCCGACCAGGATGGTATCCTGGTCGACAACGGTTTCCAGCGCCTCAGTACCCGCCTCAACCTGGATGCCGAAGCATCGGATCGCTTCCGCTACGGGCTCCGGCTCGGCCTCAGCCGCTCCGACAACAGCCGGGTGAGCAACGACAACCAGTTCAGCACCCCCCTGCAGTTGATCGCCCTGTCACCCATCACTCCCGTGCGTAATACGACGGGAGAGGACTACAACGGCTTCGCGCCCGGCCAGCTGTTCGACCGCCCCGTCACGACCTACTACAACGGCCTGGTGGAACTGGAAAACAGCGAAAAGAAGTCCGTCAGCTACCGTACCCTGGCTAACGTCTTCGGAGAGTTCGACCTGCTGGAAGGACTGTCCGTACGCGCCGAAGCAGGCGTCGACGTCGCCAACATCAAGCAGGATCGTTTCCTGGGCCGCCTTACCGACGGCGGGGAAAGCACCAATGGATTCGCCGACAGCCGCTGGAGCAACATCGTCAACTACAACACCAAGGCATTGCTGCTCTATAACCGCGACTTTGCCGCGGGGCATAACGTGGACTTCGTCGGCGGCATCGAGTTCCAGAAATCGGATGCGGAGAACATCTTCGTCGAAGGCCAGGAGTTCCCCCTCGACCAGCTGCGGACCATCGCCAGTGCCGCCGACATCACTTCCGGCTTCACCGAGCTCACCGAATTTACCTTCCTGAGCTACTTCGGCCGCGCCAACTACAATTTCGACCGTAAGTACCTCTTTAGCATCAGCGGACGCCTAGACGGATCCAGCCGCTTCGGTACCAACAATCAGTACGGCTTCTTCCCCGCGGTGGCCGCGGGCTGGGTAATCAGTGAGGAGGATTTCTTTACCGACAACTCCGCCGTCAGCTACCTGAAACTCCGCTCGAGCTACGGACTGACGGGGAATGCCGACATCAACAACTTCGCCAGCCGGGGACTGTACGACGCGTCCAGCTACGCCGCTACCTCCGGACTCGGGCCCAGCCAGATCGCCAACCCCGACCTCACGTGGGAAGAGACGGCGCAGTTCGACGTGGGCATCGATTTCGGCTTGTTCAACAATCGACTGAGCGGGGAGGTCGACTACTACGTCAAGAACACCAACGACCTCCTCCTCAACGTCCCCGTCCCCGGCACCTCCGGTTTCCGGACCCAGTTCCAGAACGTGGGCGAGCTCCGCAACAAGGGCGTGGAAGTACTGCTGAACGCCGTGGTCTTCGACCGGGAGTTCGGCTGGAGCACCAGCGCCAACTTCGCCTACAACGACAACGAGATCCTCTCCCTCGCCGACGGACAGGACATCATCGACGAAGGCGGCAGCCGCTACATGAACGTCGTCAAGGTGGGCGAAAGCATCGGCGCCTTCTACGGCTATGAATACGCCGGCGTGGACCCCGCCAACGGAGACGGCCTGTACTACATCAACGAAACCGACGACAACGGCAACATCATCAATCCGGGAGCCACCACCAACAGTGCCAACGAAGCCAACTTCGTGGTCCTGGGCGATGCCCTGCCGACCACGCTGGCCGGCTGGACCAACGACTTCAGCTACAAGGGCGTGGCCCTCAACGTCTTCCTGCAGGGAAGCTTTGGCAACGAGGTGCATAATTCCGCCGGCGTCTTTCAGAGCTGCGGGGGTTGCTGGTTCGACAACCAAACCCGTGATCAGCTCGACGCCTGGACGCCCGAGAACACGATCACCGACGTACCCGAAGCCCGTTTTTTCTGGGGCAACGCCGATAACGGACGCAGCAGCCGCTACCTAAGCAGCGGTAACTTCGTGCGCCTCAAGACGGTCACCCTCTCGTACGAACTGCCGACGACCCTCGTCGACCGCATCGGCGTGAACCGGCTTCGCTTCTACGTCACCGGCCAGAACCTGGCCATCATCACCAACTACGCCGGATGGGACCCCGAGGTTGCCGCCGACTTCCTGGCCGACGACTCCCCCAACGTGCTCACGAGCGTGGACTTCTACACCGCGCCCCAGCCCCGCACCATCATCTTCGGCATTAACGTCGGCCTGTAATCCTCCCCATCCCCCAAACGAACATCATGAAATATTCAATCCTCGTTACGCTGCTGGGGCTCGGTATGCTTTCCGTTTCCTGTAGCGACGAACTCCAACTCCAACCCTCCCAGAGCATCGGCGAAGACGTCGCCCTGGGTTCCGACCCCACCGTAAAGGCCGTCCTCATCGGAGCCTACGATCAGCTGGGTGACGGTGACCTCTACGGAGGCAACAACCTCCGCGACGCCGACCTGCTCGGGGGCACCGGTGAGCTCCTCTTCGTGGGTACCTTCAACAGCCCGGACGAGATCGCGCGCAAACAGATCAGTACCGGAAACGCCGACGCGGAAGCCACCTGGCTCGAAAGCTACGAGACCATCAACATCACCAACAACGTTCTTTCCGCCCTGGAAGTCGTGGACGCCGACGATCGCGGTCGCGTCGAGGGGGAAGCCCGCTTCATCCGCGGACTGATCTACTTCGACCTCGTCCGCTTCTACGCCCTGCCCTACGAATCCGGACAGACGAACGGACAGCTCGGCGTGCCCCTCGTCCTGACGCCCACCCGGGGCATCAGCGAAGAGAGTAACGTTTCCCGCGCCACCGTCGAGGAGGTGTACGCCCAGGTGATCGACGACCTGACTACGGCCGCCGATCTGCTCCCGACCTCCAACGGCGTCTTCGCGACGAAGCAGGCCGCCACGGCCCTGCTCGCCCGGGTGTACCTGCAAATGGACCGCTACGCCGACGCCCGCGATGCCGCCAACGCCGTGATCGAAAGCGGATTTTACTCCCTGGCCCCCAATTACGCGGCCGCCTTCATGAACGGCAGCAACTCGACCGAAGACATCTTCGCGATCCAGGTCAGCGCCCAGGACGGGGTCAATAACCTGACGACCTTCTACTCCGTACCCGAGTTCGGCGGACGCGACGGTGACATCGAAGTACTGCCCTCCCACCTGGCGCTGTACGAGGAAGATGACGCCCGGCTCGCGCTCTTTTTCGAGCGGGGCGGCGTCAATTACACCGGTAAGTTCAATAACCAGTTCGCCAACATCAGCCTCCTGCGCCTCGCGGAGATGTACCTGATTCGGGCCGAAGCCAACGAACGCCTCGGCACGGATACGGGAGCCACGCCCGTGGAAGACATCAACCGTCTGCGCAACCGCGCCGGTCTCGACGATCTGGACGAAGTAGACCTGACGTACATTCTCGCCGAACGCCGCCGCGAACTGGCTTTCGAAGGTTTCCGGATCCACGACATCAAGCGACTGCAGGGCAGCGTGGGCAACTTCGCCTACAACGCCAACGAACTGGTGTACCCGATCCCCGCCCGGGAAACGGTGGCTAACCCCAATTTGCAGCAGAACCCCGGCTATAACTAAGGGTCCTCATACTCTGCTCCCGCGTCCCCGCCGGGAATTTATTTGAAGGTCATTACCTCCACGCCGGTCCACCCCTGGTCGGTTCCCCGCACGAGCAGTTTACTGGCTCGGTGCAGGAACAGTCGGGCGGGTTGATCGTCCGGAGTGATCTTCAGGACCTGATCGAAGGCCGCTACGGCCGCGGCGAAGTCGCGGTCGTAAAAATGGGCTAGCCCCCGCTCGAATACCTCCTGGGCGACCAGCTTTTTTTCCAGGAGGCGCGGCGGGTCACCGTTGAAGCATTCGTACAGTCCGATGGGATCCCGTTTGCCCTTCACCACTACCTTACCCAGGTACCGGAGGTGGTAGGCCGCCGTATCCCCGATGCGGTCGAGGCTATCCTGGCTGAGCAGAATGGAAGCGCCGTAGTACTTCGTCAGGCTTTCGATGCGGGAGGCGGTATTCACCGTGTCCGCGATCGTAGTAGCGTCCATGCGATCCTTGTCGCCGGTGATGCCCATAATGAGGGGACCGCTGTGCAGGCCCGTGCCCACCCGCAGGGGAGTCTGGCCGTCGCTGGGAAGACCGCCGTTCCGTTTATGAATGGCGGTCTGGATGGCGATGGCCGTATCCAGCGCATCCCGACAGTGGCGGGGAAAGATGGCCATGATGCCGTCGCCGAGATACTGATTGACGAAGCCGTGGTGCTGCTGGACGACGGGGCCGATGCGCCCGTTGAAGTCGTTGACGAACATGAACGTCTCCTCTGGGGTCATGGCCTCGGAGAGTGTGGTGTAGTCGCGAATGTCGGTGAAGAGCACGGTCACTTCGCGTTCGATGTGATCGCCCAGGACCACCTCCGTCAGGCGGTTGCGGTTGAGGGAGTGCAAAAAGGCATTGGGTACGAACTTGCCGGCTACTTTGAAGATGCGGTGCAGGTCGAGTTGCGTATTGATGCGGGCCAGCAGTTCCTGCTTGTGGAAGGGTTTGGGCAGGTAATCGTTGGCCCCGAGCGCCAGCCCCTGGACGACGTTCTTCAGTTGATTCTTGGCGGTCACCATGATGATGGGCAGTTCGGAGGACAAGTAAGTCTGCCGCAGTTTCTGACAGACTTCGTAGCCCGACATGCGGGGCATCATCACGTCCAGCAGTACCAGATCGAAGGGTTCATGTTCTTCAATGGTACGGATCGCCTCTTCTCCGTTCATCGCCTGCGTCAGGTGAAATCCCTGGTGGGACAGGTGATTGCACATCACCTGCTGGTTGATGGGCTCGTCATCCACCACTAGAATGCGGACATCGCCCGGCCTGCCTTCCGCCGGCAGCACGGCAGAAGGCTGCGGTGCCGGAACGGATGCGGCGACGGGAGGGGACGCAGCAGGTCCCGTTGCTACGGCGTCCCCGGCCGTCGGTACGGTGAAGTAGAAGGTCGAGCCCCGGTTGACTTCGCTCTCCACCCACATGGTACCCCCGTGCAACTCCACCAGTTGTTTGCTGATGCTGAGTCCCAGGCCGGTACCGGAGAATTCCCGGTTCGCCGCTCCGTCGAGTTGGCTGAATTCCGTGAACAGGAATTGGTGCTTTTCCTTCGGAATGCCCACTCCGGTATCCTCGACTTCCACCCGGATAAGGTCGTCGACGAGCACGGCCCCTACCCGGATGTGACCCCGTTCGGTAAATTTCATGGCATTGCCGACCAGGTTATAAAAAATCTGCTGCATCCGGTTTTCGTCGGCCAGGGCGGCCGGAAGATTGGGGGGAATATCATTACAGAGTTGCAGCGTCTTCCCGCCCATCAGGGGGGCGTTATTGTGAAATACGATATCGCAGATAATGCGCAGATTGAGCGGTTTTTGCTGCAAGGTGAGGTCGGAGTTCTTCAACTTGGAAAAATCCAGGATGTCGTTGATCAGGTGGTTCAGCCGCTTACCGGAGGATATGATCATGCCGAGATCGACGCGCTGTTTTTCGGCCGATACCGTACCGGCGGTTTCGTACAGGGACTCGGACAGACCGATGATTCCGTGGAGGGGGGTCCGCAGTTCGTGGGACGTATTCGCCAGGAACTGATCCTTCAGTTTATCGATCTCCCGAAGCCGATCCGTCATCAGTCGCTCCTGGGCCAGTTCACGCTCCCGGATGCGCAGGCGGCGCTTGTGGCGTCCGGTGCGCCACCGCACGAAGCGAAACAGAAGGAAGGCTCCGGCCAGACCGTAGCCGAGGCGGGCCCACCAGGTGTGGTACCAGGGGGGGAGAATCGTGAAGGTATACGCCAGGGGGTCGCTCCAGGCCGATCCTTCGCCGATCGCGCGCACCTTCAGGGTGAAGGTGCCGTAGGGTAAGTTCCGGTACTCGGCGGTGGAAGAAGGGGAGGGGATGCTCCAGGATTCATCTAAGCCCTCCATCCGGTAGCTGTACTGGATCTTGTGAGGCGCGCTCCAGTCGATGGCCGAAAAACGAAAGTTGAGGTGATTCAGCCGGCTGGGCAGGGAGAGATTCCGGGGATAATTGGCGGAGGCGGCAATCGGTCCTACTGAGCGCGCCAGGCGTTTGCCGAAGGGCAGACTGCGTAAGTAGGTCGTGTCCGAAAGCCGGTGATAATCAATGAAGTGTTGATTGATGTCGACAGAATTCAGGCTGATTTGTGGACTGCCGGAGGGCAGGGGAAATTCGTTCAGATCCAGGCGGGTCAACGACTCCCCCGTGCCGAACCACAGGCGGTGCTTCCGGTCCAGGTACGCGCCCCGCCAAAAATTAAGGTGCAGTAAGCCGTCGTTCTTGGCGTAGGGCGTATTGCGGTACACGGTCCCCGGTACCGGGGCGGACGATTCTGATTTGGCGGGAGACGCGGGAGCCAGCAAAGTGAGTCCCTGATGCCTTCCCAGCCAAATATTTCCGCGCCCGTCGGGGACCACGGATAGTGGTGCTCCTAGTTGGTCGTTCAGCGGGAAGGGGTAGAAGTCGGCACCGTCGTAGTAGCGTAAGCCCTGCTGGGTTCCCAACCAAAGGGAACCGGCCCGGTCTGGGGTGATGGCAAACACCCGGTGACTTTCGGTTGCCGTATCGATGAGCCCGCGGTAGTGGTCGGCAACCATCTGTTCGCCGGTGGTATCGACGCTGAAGAGGCCGACGTGACGGGCGTTGAACCAGAGCGTTCCCCGGCGGTCATCCACGACGGCGTTCACCCACGCGCGGTACTGGGGATCCGACGGGGTGCCCGTCGGGTCGGAGGGTATGGTGTAGTGGGTAATGCGGGGCTTACCGGCGTGTTCGCCCGGCAGCAGGCGGGTGATTCCGATCCCAATTCCGCCCATCCAGAGGGCATTGTTATCGTCCCGGTGCAGGGAAAACTGTACATCCCCCCGCAAGCCCTGGTGGGTAGTGTAGGTGGTGAAAGCGCCGCGTCCGCGGTAAGCTTCGGGATCCAGGCGGCTCAGTCCCCCGTTGGTGCCGAACCATAGATTCCCCTCGGCATCCTCGGCGGCGGCGAATACGGCATCGCCGGCCAGGCCCTCCCGTTCGGTAAACTGGGTAAAGTCGCGGCCGTCGTAGTGGAAAACCCCGGCACCGTTCGTGGCGATCCAAACGTTGCCCTTACGGTCGCCCTGGATCATGTAGGCGTTCCCGGCGGTGAAGCCGTTATCCCGCGTGAAGTACTGGATGCCGGGTTTGTACCTGATGGCGCCGTTGGTACCCGACCCGAACCACAGGTTCCCCTGCCCGTCTTCGTGAATGCTGGTGATGTCGTTGTTCGATAGTCCTTGTCGGGTAGTGAAACTGGTGAACGTCGGCGCGTCACCATCGGCATCGTGCAATTTGCTGACGCCCGCGTCGGCGGTGGCGAACCAGAGGTTGCCCGTCCGATCCTCGTGAATGTCGGTGATCACCTGGCCCTCCAGACCCTGCGAGCGTCCGTAGTGCGCCAGTGTGTCGCCGTGGCCGTCCCGGGACGGGTACAGGCAGTCGACCCCTCCACTTTCGTCCCCGCTGAAGTTGACGTCAAAGGACGGGCCGCCGCCCCCGGAGCCGAACCACAGCCGGCCGTTGCGATCCTCGTGGATCGACAGGACGTGATTATTTACCAGCCCCTGCGCGGTGCTGTAGCGGGTCAGGGAGCCGTAGGGGGCCGCCGCCGAACGGTCCGGGTCATACTTGATCACACCCCCGTTGAGGGTGCCGAACCACAGGTTACCCCGGCGGTCCTCCAGGACGGACTTGATGTTGTTATCGCTCAGCCCCTGTCGGATCGTGAAGTGGGTAAAGGTAGCCTCCTTACCGTCTCTGGCGGGCGTGAGCCGCCTAATGCCCTCCCGCGTGCCCGCCCATACGTTGCCGTGACGATCTCCGGTGAGGGTGAGCACCAGATTGTCGCCGATGTTCTCCGCCGTGGCGAAATTGGTGAAGGTGCGGCCGTCGAATTTGCTGATGCCCGGTTCGCCGCCGATCCAGAGGTTTCCGGCCTCGTCCACGAACATACTTCTTACCCAGGTTACGCCCAGGCCCTGTTCCGTCGTGTAGTTCGTGATGTGGTTACCGTCGTACTTACTGATGCCCCCGTCCTGCCCGAACCAGATGTTGCCGCTTCGGTCCTGCACGATGGCGTAAATCCGCCCGCCGTTCATGAGGCTTCCCGCGTCCAGAAACTGAAAATGGCCGGTGGCGTTCCGCGTCAATCCCGGGGCGGGGGTTGGTTCGGGTCGCCGCTGTATGGCGGGACGCACGGTGGCGTGGGCGGTCACGACCCGGGGAGGCGGAACGCCCTCAGTGCCGGGGCGGATGACGACGGGCGGTACCGTAATCTCGGTTATGCGGGGTAGCCCCGCCGCCCGAACGTTCTCGGGACCCGGAATCACCCGGGGGCGTCCGGAAACCGGCCGGGCCCGGGCGGCAACGACACTATCGGGGTGAACCTCCGTGACGACCAGCGGAACCCGCTGCGGACGCACGGGTAAGGGAGCTCCGGTCTCCGCCACGTAGGGCGACGGCGGATCGCCGGCTTGGTCTTCCGACTCCGTGCAAGCTGCCAGCAATAACAGGACTATGAAATGTACGTAGCGCATCATCGTACCGGGGTAAGTGGCCTCGAGAATCGGCCAATTGTTTATCCCGTGCAGACGGACAGGTAACCGACCGGACATCCGAACGTTGTCGGACAGCGCTCAGTAGGCAGCCACTACGGTTGTTCAAAATAACCCCAAGTTGTCAGCTTTGCAAGGCTTTCCGCCCGCCCCGTCTCAGGTCTACAGCACCGAGTACTGTACGAAGTCCGCTCGCTCGGGGTAATCGGTAGTGTAATGAAGCCCCCTGCTCTCCTTGCGGAGCGAGGCGGCTTTGGTCACGAGGTAGCCCACGGTGATGAGGTTGCGCAGTTCGCACAACTGAGGGCTTACGAGGCTGTGGCGGTACAGTTCCTCGGTTTCGTCGTGTAGAAGGGTGAGTCGGTCCCGGGCCCGCTTCAGGCGCTTATCGCTGCGCACGATGCCTACGTAGCTCGACATCACTTCCTTGAGTTCCTTGATGCTCTGGGTGATCAGCACCTGTTCCTTGGGTTCGGTGGTGCCGGTGCGTTCCCACTGCGGAATGTCTTCCCGCAAATCCTCGTGATCAATGTTACTCGCAATGGAATGGGCGATGCGGTGACCGAAGACCAGGGCTTCCAGCAGACTGTTGCTCGCCAGGCGGTTAGCGCCGTGCAGTCCCGTACTGGTGCATTCCCCCGCCGCGTAGAGGCGATTGACGGAGCTGCGGCCAAACTCATCTACCTTCACCCCCCCGCACATGTAGTGGCAAGCCGGGGTAACGGGGATCAGGTCGTGCATGGGGTCGATGCCGATCTCCCGGCACTTATCGTAGATCGTCGGGAAGTGAGCGATGAATTTTTCCTTGTCCAGATGGGTGCAGTCGAGGCACATGAACTCGACGCCGTGCAGCTTCATCTCGTTGTCGATGGCTCGGGCCACGATGTCGCGGGGGGCCAGAGAGCCCCGGGGGTCGTAGTCGTGCATGAATTCCGATCCATCCGGCCGCTTAAGGATGGCTCCGAAACCCCGAACGGCCTCGCTGACCAGAAAGGCCTGCTTTTCCCGCCCCGGGTTGTACAGGGCCGTCGGGTGAAACTGCACGAACTCCATATTTTCGAGGTGCACCTTGGCCCGGTACGCCATCGCCAGACCGTCTCCGGTGGCAATGATGGGATTGGTGGTGCTCCGGTAGATCTGGCCGTTGCCGCCGGCGCAGAGGACGGTCGTGCGGGCCAGAATGGTGCTGATCTCCCAGTTTTCCTTATTCAGGACGTATGCACCGTAGCATTCGATGTTCTCCGTCAGCCGGGTTACGATGTGACCGAGGTGATGTTGGGTAAGCAGGTCGAGGGCGAAGTAGTGTTCGTGCACCACCAGATTGTCGAGGGTGGCCGCTTTGGCACTCAGGGCCCGCTGGATCTCCCAGCCGGTGAGGTCCTTATAGTGCAGGATGCGGTTCTCGGAGTGACCGCCCTCCCGCCCGAGGTCGTACTTCTCGAACTGGTCGAGGTCGAAACGCGTGCCCCAGTCGATGATTTCCTCCACGCGCTCGGGACCTTCCTCCACCACGATGCGCACGATGTGCTCGTCGCAAAGGCCGGCGCCGGCATCCAGGGTGTCCGCAATGTGTTTTTCGTAGTTGTCGGTGCCGTGGTCCCACACCGCGGCGACTCCGCCCTGCGCGTAGCTGGTGTTGCTTTCCCGCTCGTTGACCTTGGTCAACACGTCGATCTTTAGCTCCGGCCGGAGCATCGCTAACTTAATGCCCGTGCTCAGGCCGGCAATTCCGGAGCCGATGATGAGTACGTCTGTGGTCATGGGAGAATTGAATGGGGGGGGGTCGAAGGAATGAATTAAAGAAGGATTGGAGGAAAGAATTAAAGCAGGATTGAAGGATTGAATTAAAGCAGGATTGGAGGAATGAATTACAGCAGGATTTATCCTGCCATCCAATAATCCTAACATTCATTCATTCACTAACTTCTCATTCACTCATCCTACCCTCACAACTTCGTGTAGTGCTTATCCTCCGTCAGTGATTCCGGGGGATTGCGCCAGGTATTGCCGACGCCGTCCCAGAGATCATCGGCTTCCGTCGGTCCCCAGGTGCCGGCTTCGTACATGACGAGCGGCGCTTCGTTCTTTTCCCAGGCCTCGAGGATGGGATCCACGAATCCCCAGGCCGCTTCGACACTGTCGCCGCGGGCGTATAGGGTGGGATCGCCCTTCATACAGTCGAGGAGCAGGCGGCTGTAGGATTCCGGTACGTCCTTGGTCGTGAGGTCGCGGTAGAAGAAGTCCATGTCGACGTTCTTTACGCGGAACCCTTCACCGGGCACTTTCATGCCGAATTCCATGGCCATGCCCTCGTCGGGCTGGATGCGAATGATGAGCTGGTTGTCGCACTTCATGGCGTAATCGTCGTACGACGCGAAGATGGCCTGGGGCGGGTTCTTGAAGGTGATGACGACCTCGGTGACCTTCAGCGGCAGGCATTTGCCCGTACGGATGAAGAACGGAACGCCGGCCCAGCGCCAGTTGTCGATGAAGAACTTCATCCCGACGTAGGTCTCGGTCATACTGTCGTCCGGTACGCCCTCGGCGTCGCGGTAGGCTACCACGTCGCCCTCCTTGGTATGTCCGGCGGTGTACTGGGCACGGACCACCTGCTGGGCTACCTGCTCCCCCTGGATCGGGCGAAGCGACTGGAACAGTTTCATCTTCTCTCCCCGGATCGAGTAGGCATCGGCGCGGATGGGTGGTTCCATCGCCACGTGGGCCAGTACCTGCAGGAGGTGATTCTGGATCATGTCGCGCAGGGCACCGCTTTCGTCGTAATATCCCCCCCGGCTGCCCACGCCCACCGTCTCGGCGGCGGTGATCTGGACGGACTGGATGTAATTCCGGTTCCAGAGGGGCTCGAAAAAGCCGTTAGCGAAACGGGTGACCAGGAGATTTTGCACCGTTTCCTTACCCAGGTAATGGTCGATGCGGTAAATGTTGTTTTCTGGAAAGACCGACTGAATCTCCTCGTTCAGTTGCTTGGCGGAGGCCTCGTCGTAACCGAAGGGCTTTTCGATCACGATGCGGGCCCATCCGTCGGCGGGCTTATTCAGTCCCGACGCGGCCAGGGCCTTGGGTATGGTGCTGTACAGCTTTGGTGGCGTCGACAGGTAAAAGATGAAGCGATTACCGGTGGTAAACTCCTTGCTCAGATCCTGTAGTCGCTGTTTGAGTTTCTTGATGTCGTCCTCGCCGTCGTACCGCTTCAGGTCCTGGTAGAAGAGCAGTTTGGCGAATTCCTTCAGTTTGGGTTCCTGCTTCTTTTCCTCGTCGAAAAATTCGTTTTCGAAAACCACCTTTTGCCGGAAGTCCTCGTCGCTGTAGTCGGTACGGCTGGCCCCCAGCAGGGCAAAGTGTTCCGGGAGGTAGCCCCCGCGGTACAGATCGTAGACCGCCGGGATCAGCTTGCGTTGGGCGAGGTCGCCGGAAGCACCGAAGATGACGAGGATATGGGGTTCTACTGTACTGGCCATAGGTAGGGGTTTCTCTAGCAAAGGTGTGTACTTTTTATAAGGTTTACGCCCCACACAAGGTAATTTTAGGCCCTATCCACTAAATCCGAGTCCATGACCATTGGCATCGCAACCGACCACGGCGGCATCGAACTGAAGCAGCAACTACAGAAATATTTGGAAGACAAGGGCTACACCGTCCGTGATTTCGGCGCCTATACTTACGACGCCCAGGACGATTTCCCAGATTTCGTCATTCCACTGGCGCGGGCCGTGGGAGCGGGCGAGGTGGACCGCGGCGTAGCCGTTTGCGGCAGTGGGGTAGGGGCCAGCATTGCCGCCAACAAGATCAAAAACGTGCGCGCCTGCCTCATCAACGAAACCTATTCGGCACGGCAGGGGGTCGAGCACGACGACATGAACATGATCTGCCTCGGCGGTCGCGTCATTGGCATCGCCCTGGCCACCGAACTGCTCGACAATTTCGTGGAAGCGGAGTACCAGGCACTGCCCCGCCAGCTGCGCCGGATGGGCAAGGTGGCCGCACTGGAAGAGTAGGGCGGCGGAGCGCGGGTGCCATGAAATCAGGAGAAGAGCAAAGTGATCAGGACCGACCATCCCAACTCAAGGGGTGGTTCGATAACCTACAGCAGGAGAGCTGGCAGCTCGAACTCCTCATCAGCGGATTCGCCATTTTTCTGCTGATCGCCGGCTACGAATCCCTGAACGGACTCAACGGTCTGGTCCAACGCTTGCTCCTCGATGCCAGCCACTGGCAACCCCTCGCGATCACCTACTACATCATGCGTACCGCCTACTCGGTGCTCATCACCAGTTTGGTCATCCACGTACTACTGCGGGGCATTTGGATCGCCGCCATCGGTTTGCGGTACGTCTCCGGCGATATCGACTACGCGGCGCTTGGCTACCGCCCGCGGTATACCCGCTTTCTCCGGCGACGCATCGGTAGTTTCGACGACTACCTCGAAAAATTGGAACGCCTCTGCAGCGTGGTGTTTTCGGTAGCCTTTCTCATCATTTTCTGCTTCTTCAGCGTTACGGCCTTCGGGCTGTTCACCACTTCGCTCCAGTTCGCCATCAGTTGGCTCTTCGGCCAGGAGGTGCACCAGAGTGGTCTGTTCAGCGGCAGCGGACTGGGCCGGCTGATCACCCTGCCTACCGGTATCCTGTTCTTTATCGACTTTATCACCCTGGGTTTCCTGAAGCGCAACCGCTACACGGCCGCCGCTTTCTATCCCATCTACCGCTTCGTGGGCTGGATCACGCTTGCCAATCTCTACCGACCCCTGTACCATAACCTGGTAGATAATCGCTTCGGGCGCCGGCTGGCCCGCCTGCTGCCCGTTTTCGTGCTCCTGGCCATGGCGGCCGTATCCGTTCAGTACGTAAACGGAAGTTTCCAGCCGGAGTACGCCCGGGACAGTCACTACGCCATCGCTACAAACAATTACGACGATACCGCAACCGACCTGGCCGCGCAGTTGCACCGACCGACCCTGAACTCCAAATATCCGGAACACGATTATCTGGAACTGTTCATTCCCTACCTGCCGTCCATCAACGACCCGGTCATCCGAAAGATAGCTCCCACCCTGACCGAAACCGCCTACCCGGGCGTCAAACTGCGCGGCGGCATTTACGCGGGCAGAATGTTTAACGACCGTGCCGACTATCCGGCCACGCTGGCCGCTATGGGGCGGCTACACCGCGTGTTCCTGAACGGAGAGCCTACGCGCGCGGTCGATCCCCTTTTTTACTTTCACGGCGGACGGGAACAACACGGGCTGCTCTACATGATCCCTACTCACCGGTTGCCCGTCGGAAAACATACCCTCCGGGTCGAATCGCGCACCTCCAGCCGGGATACGACGGCCTGGTCGGGCTACGGCAACATCTACTTTTACAAGTAAGCGAACCAAAGTTGGCCCGTTGCTTTTAACCGCTTTACCTTGTACCACATCCCGGCAACTCCCGGACCCTCCCTAAAATATACCCCTGTATGGACCAGCAACTGTATGATTTCGGCATGATCGGCCTCGGCGTCATGGGCCGCAACTTTCTGCTCAACGTCGCCGACGATGGCTTTGGCGCACTGGGTACGGACATCGACGAAGATTCCGTCAGCGCCCTCAACAGCGAAGGAAAGGACATGCGCGTGAAGGGCGTAGGAACGCAGAAGGAATTCGTGAGCCTGCTCAGTAAACCCCGGAAGATCATGATGCTGGTTCCGGCCGGAAAGATCGTCGACAATGTCATCGAAGGCCTGCTGCCCCTCCTAGACGAGGGCGATATTTTGATCGACGGCGGCAACAGCCACTACGACGATACCGACCGTCGGTATGCCTTTCTGAAGGCCAAGGGCATTCGCTTCCTCGGCACCGGTGTATCCGGCGGCGCGAAGGGAGCCCGCCTCGGCCCCAGCATTATGCCGGGAGGCGATCGCTCGGCCTGGGAAGACGTCAAACCCATTCTGGAAACCGTCGCCGCCAAGGTGAACGGCGAACCCTGCGTGACCTACATCGGCGAATCCAGCAGCGGACACTACGTAAAGATGGTCCACAACGGCATCGAGTACGGCCTTATGCAACTCATCGCCGAAGCCTACGACGTGCTCAAGCGAGTCGGTGGAATGGGCAACGACGAGATGTCGGCGCTCTTTACGAAGTGGAACGACGGGCGCCTCAACGGTTACCTCATCGAAATCACCGCCGCCATTCTGAAGTTCCGGGAAGAAGGCACGGAAACCCATTTGCTAGACGTGATCCTCGATAAAGCCAAGCAGAAGGGTACCGGCAAGTGGACCAGCCAGTCGGCCATGGACCACGGCGTTCCCGTGCCGACCATCGACGCCGCCGTAACCATGCGGGCTATCTCGGCCTTCAAGGAATACCGCCAGGATAACAGCAAGCTGTACAAGCCCATTCACCCTGACGAGGTAGCTCTGAAGGGGGAAGGACTGGCCGATGCCGTGGAAAAAGCCCTTTACTTTAGTTTCATCACCTGCTACGCCCAGGGGATGCAGCTCCTGGCCGAAACCAGTATCGACCGCGAGTACAACCTCGATCTGGAGGGCATCGCACGCATCTGGCGGGGCGGCTGCATCATCCGCGCCGAATTGCTCGAGAAAATCCGCGAAGCCTACGGTAAGCGGGAGGGACTCAAGAACATGATGGCCACCAAGGAGTTCCGTGACGATCTCTTCGCCTGCCGCGACGGCGTGGCCGAAGTGATCCACCAGGCCACCGAACGGGGTATTCCCACGATGTGCATGTCCGCCTCCCTCCAGTACTTCGATGCCTTCCGGACCGAAAACCTGCCCCTTAACCTGGTACAGGCCCAGCGCGACTACTTCGGTTCCCACTCCTACGAACGGCTCGATCAGAAGGGCATCTTCCACACATCCTGGGACGCTCCCCGGGAAGCCAAGGTCATGGACCCCCCCAGCGGAGCCGAGGGGTAAGTGTAAAAAATAGATGTATCTACATTAAATTTTACCCGCCGTTCAACCAAGCGTTGTAGCGGCGGGTTTTTCATGCCATCGGGTCACGAGTCGTGGCTCCGACCAAATGTGAAACTATGCTACGTTTACTTTCCCTCCTTACTTTCTCCCTGCTGCTCGCGGCCTGCGGGCCCTCTGGCACCGAAGTCGAATCGTCCGACGCCGTCGCCGAGAATACCACGACCGAAGCCGCCGCGGTATACACCGTCGACGCTCAGGCCAGCACCGTCAGCTGGGAAGGAACTAAGCTGATCGGCGGCGGCCATACCGGTACCGTACCCCTTACCGCCGGTAACCTTAAGATCGACGGTGAAGCGCTCGTCGGTGGCGAGTTCACCCTCAACCTTGCGGGACTCGAGAACAGCGATCTCGACGGTGACGGCAAGGGCAAGTTGGAGGGGCACCTCAAAAGTGCTGACTTCTTCGACGTGGAGCAGTACCCCACCGCCAAGTTCACCATCACCGGGGTTTCTCCGACCACCGACGCCGACGACCACAACTACACGGTGACCGGTAACCTGACGATGAAGGGTAACGCCCGCAGCATCACCATCCCCGCCAACATCACCCTGGGAGACGAGCAGATCACGGCCACCACCCCGGAATTCGTCATCGACCGTACCGAGTGGGGCATCGAGTACAACTCCGGTTCTACCGAGGGCATTCTGAAGGATAAGGTGATCAACGACGAGATCGGACTTAAGCTCGATCTGGTCGCTAAGCGGTAATTCGGCGTAGCTTTGCGGGATGGACCACTGGTATACGCTGGATGATCTGCCCCGCATTGCCGCCGAACTGCTAGCCACCTACGGCCCGGACGGGGTCTACGCCCTGGAGGGGGAGCTGGGTACGGGCAAAACTACGCTCGTGACGGAGCTGTGCCGGCAGTTAGGCGTGCGGGAACCCGTCTCCAGCCCCACCTTCAGCATCGTGAATAGTTACCCGGCCCCCGGGGGTACCGTGTACCATCTCGACTGCTACCGGTTGGAACACGTGGAGGAAGCCATCGACGCCGGCCTTGAGGAACTGCTCGCCGAGGCCCCCCACGCCGTCTTCGTAGAATGGCCCGCCGTGATAGAACCCTTACTGCCCCCCGGCGTTGTTTTTCTGTGCTTGGACCACGATCCGGAAGGCGGGGGACGGCGCCGACTACGTATCCATACCGGCTACCCCGCAAGCTAGATTATGAGCAGTAAGGAAAAGGAAAAGATCGACCTCCCCAAGGAGCTTACCTCCGGCTACGGCCAGACCCAGACGGAAACCCTGGCCGTCGAACCCAAAGCCGAGGAGCTGTTCATCGGTATTCCCAAAGAGATTACTCTCCAGGAGAAGCGGGTAGCGATCGTCCCCAGCGGCGTGCATAATCTCACCAGTCGTGGTCACCGCGTGCTGGTCGAAACCGGAGCCGGCACCCCGAGCAGCTTTACCGATCACGATTTCAGCGAGTGCGGAGCCGAGATCGCCTACTCCGCTCAGGAGGTGTACCGCAAGGCCCGCGTAATCATCAAGGTAGCGCCGCCCACCATCGAAGAGATCGAGATGATGCAGGAAGGTTGTATCCTGATCTCCCCCCTGCAGCTCCCCATCATCAATGCCGAATATCTCTACCGCCTGAAGCACAAGCGCATTATCGCCCTGGCCATGGAGTACATGCAGGATGAGGAAGGCAGCTACCCCCTCGTGCGCATCATGAGCGAAATGGCCGGTGTATCCGCCATCCAGACGGCCGCCGAACTCCTGAGTACCAGCCACGGCGGACCCGGCGTTCTCCTCGGCGGCATTTCCGGCGTGCCCAGTGCCAAGGTGGTTATCCTCGGCGGAGGCGTCGTAGCCGAATACGCTACCCGGGCGGCCCTGGGCATGGGGGCCGAGATCCGCATCTTCGACGATAACATTCATAAGCTGATGCGCCTACAGAATTCCGTCGGCCGTCAACTCTATACTTCCGCTATGAATCCGGTGTACCTGCGCCGGGAACTACTCGACGCCGACGTGGCTATCGGAGCTATCCACGCCGAACACGGGCGCGCCCCCATCGTGGTCAGCGAAGACATGGTGCGCGCCATGAAGCCCCACTCCGTAATCATTGACGTAAGTATCGACCAGGGGGGCTGCTTCGCGACCAGCGAACTCACGAGCCTGGACCGACCCACCTTCCGCAAGCACGACGTCATTCACTACTGCGTGCCCAACATCGCCAGTCGCGTGGGGCGCACCGCCTCCATCGCGGTAAGCAACATCCTTACTCCCCTGCTGCTGCGGGCGGAGGGCGCGCGTAATTTCGAGCACTTCCTGTTTCACCACAGCGGTATGCGACAGGGCATCTACACCTTCCGGGGCTGCCTCACCAACCGCTACCTGGGCCAGCGCTTCGAAATGCGCCATACGGACATCGATCTGCTGATGACCAGTGGCTTATAAATTTAAAATTGGCAATTTTAAATGTGCACATTTTAAAGCCAGCTCAACCGCTTCCCGTATACCGATTCGACCGCCTGCCGGTTACGGGCTAGTCCCAGCAGCATGCCGCCCCCGCCGGCCCCGCACAGTTTTAGCCGGTACTCCCCCCCGCCATCCCAAGTGGTACGGAAATCCTCCGGAATGAAGTCCGGAAATCGGGTCAGCTGAAAGCTGGAAATGGCGGCGAAGGCGGCGTAGAGCGCGTCCGGCTCATCCGCGATCAACGCGGAGATCGCCCGGTCGGCCGGAAGGCTCCAACCCTGCTCGATCGATGCACCTTCGGTGTCGTCGTACGCCCGCAAAAAACGCTCGATGTACCCGGAGGCACTGCGGGACCGGCCCGTGTCCAGGAGGAAAAACCCATGAGCCCAGCTCTCGGGAAGTTCTACGGCACCCGCGGCCCCGCCCGCTGACAACAGTAAGGGGCGACGGAGATATGCGATGAGTGGGTCCGTCCCCGAACTCTGACCGTGAAAGTGGCCCTCCATGGCGGCCAGAAAAGCCCGAAGTTCACGTAGGGGTAGCTGCTTGGCCTCCGGCCTTGCGAAAGCATCGAAGACGGCGGCACAAACCGCTCCGCTACTGCCTAGTCCGTAACCGGTCGGGATATTACCAGTCAGACGCCGACCCGCGAAGACTTCCTCCATGAGGCGGTCCGTAGCGAGGTAAGCGGCAAAATCCGGCTGACGCAGGTAACGGGCAAACGCGCACAAGCGCTCGTCGGGAGAACCCTCGATCCACCGCAGGGCGCGGTCCGGATAGGGAACGGCCAGGCCGCGACCGCCACGCAAGACGGTGTGTTCGCCGAACAGAAGAATCTTGGCGGGGTAGGGCCGGCTCATCGGCCGCAAAGTACGGGAAAAGGGACGGGAAGCGGCAGGCCCCAACGCGAAGGCTCCTTGTTGGAACATCCGTAAAGCATGTATATTGGATATATGTCCAAACTTCATGCACTCCTGGTCGGAATCGATCGCTATCCCCCGGAATCCGGCGTCCCTCCCCTGCGGGGTTGTAGTAACGACGTGCTGCAGTGGGAAAGCCTGCTCCGGACCTACTACGGCGAAGCGCGGTGCCGGGTCCTGCGGGACGAACAGGCCACCTACGCCCAGGTCGTAGCGGCCTTCGGCGAGATCGCGGCTGTGGTGGCGCCGGGTGACCGCTGCTGCTTCGTATTCGCCGGTCACGGCTCCCGGGAACCCGCGGCGGCGGCCTTCGCTCCCTACTTTCCCGAGGGGTTGCAAGAAACACTCGTCTGCTACGATAGCCGACTACCGGACGGGCAGGATCTAGCGGATAAGGAATTGCTCTACCTGATTGGCGATCTCGCGGAGCGCGGAGCGGAGGTGACGGTGGTACTTGACTGCTGTCATGCCGGCTCCGGTACCCGGGCGGCGACGGGTGACGGTACGCTGATCCGCCGGGCCCCCGACCGGTCTACGGCCCGCCCCCTTACCTCCTACCTCCGGGGTCGTATTGCCGGGGATTTAGATAAGTTAGGAACCGCTTACCGCCTGCCGAATCCCCGCCACCTGCTACTCGCCGCCTGCCGCCGCGACGAAGAGGCCCGGGAGCTACCCAGCCGCCGGGGCCTCCTTTCCAGCCTGGTCGAACAAGCCATCCGGGAAAGCTCCGGCCGGATCAGCAATACCGATCTGTACCGGCGCATTTCGGTGGGCGCGGTGGACTTTACCACCCGCCAACACCCCCAGCTGGAAACTTACGGAGGGTTCGACGGGTCGGGGGGCTTCCTCGGGATCGACACCGACCTCGTGCACGCCGAACTTCCCGTCGGTCGCGACGAGGAAGGGCGGTGGTACGTAGCGATCGGTGCCCGTGACGGACTGCCGGACACCGAGCCCGGACATGTGAGCTTTCGCCTATCTACGGATGGTAAGGATTCCATGACGGTTACGGCACGCTCCGTCGGCTTCGACCGAACCATCATCGAACTCCCCGCCGGAGCGAACGGTGGAGGTCCCTACCGGGCCGTATTGCTCAATCCGCCGCGCCCTCCGGCCTCCGTTCAGTTGCGCGTGGGGGACCCGTGGTCTGATCGGCTAATGCGAGCCCGCTCAGCGCCGTCACCCTTCTATATCCTGACGCCGCACGGCAACCTATCCCCTTATTACATCGCGGAAGCGGAGGGTGGTCTGCAAATCGTCCGACGCGCGGACGGGCTGTCCCTCTACACGGCCGTGGGGGAGGACGCGGACGCCGTGGTCGCCGCTGTGCTGGAGCGCCTGGACACCATCATGCGCTGGGAGTACCTGGTAACACTCGATTCCACCGCCCGCAGCCCCGACCGGGGGGCCGTGGAGATAATTCTGGAAGTGCGACGGGATGGCGGGTGGACCGAACTGACGCCCGAAGAGGGCGGGACGATAAACGTACATATTCCCCACACGGACGGGCGCAGTGCCGAGTTGCCCTTTCGCGTGTCCGTACGCAACACCCACGCCAAGAAACCACTCTACGCCGCCCTCTTCTTCACTACCGAGCAGTACACTTTTCACTTCACCGGCTTTAACGAATTAGTGGCCGCGGGCACCCGTGCCGTTGCCTGGGAGGAGGTGCTCCAGGGGGTACCTACCCGTTTCGCCGCCTCGGGCGCACCTTCGAGCCTGCACCTGCTCAAACTGTTCGTGGGCGAGCGCGAACTCGACGTTAGCGGGATGCACCGACCGGGTTTTGCCGTAGGGGAAACGGAGCGGGTCGGCGCGCGCGGGCGCGGTATGGTCCCCGGTATCGATGCTTTCGGGCAGGCACCCGCCGAGCCAGATTGGTGGGCGCAGACCCTCCCCATTCGGGTGGTGGAATCCTCGTCCACCGTCGGCCCCCGGGAGGCCGTGTTGCTGGAAGGGCGGATCACGGTAGGCGCCCGGTCCGACGACTTTCGCGCGGAGGTAACGCTTGGCCACCTCGGCGCGGGCCACCGCGGCTTGCCGGAAAACGATCGGCTGCGGGAACTGCTGGAGGCACAGCGGGGCGCGGAAGTCGTCCAGTTCGCCGGTGATACGCGGGGAGCAATGCCCTACGCCGTGCTCGAGCTTCGTCAGATCCATCACGCCACGCGGTTAGCGGATGCCCCCCTGGAGATGGAAATTCGCTTACCGACGCAAGACGGTGAGCATTTGCAATTGGTTGCCTTCGACGGAGAACACTTACTGCCGGTCGGGGAGGTATCCGAAAGCGGCTCCGGACACACGCTGCATATTCGCCACCTGCCCGAACCCGGAGCCGGCGATCGGCGTAGCCTGACCGGCGCACTGAAGATGGTTTTCCTGAAGTACGTACTGCGGCAACCGGGTTACCGCCTGCGGTGGGTTGACTATACCGGCCCGCAGGTGCGCCGGCGTACGACGGATCTAAGGGCGAAGGTCGCCGCGGCACGCCGCATTCTGCTCTGCATTCATGGCATCATCGGCGATACGGAGGGTATGGCGGCCTTCGGGCGGCCGCTGGTGGAGCGGGGTAAGTTCGACCTCGTGCTCACCTTTGACTACGAGAACCTTACGACCGTACTGGAGGATACTTCCCGGGCGCTCGGCGAGGCCCTGCGCCGCGAGGCCGGAATCGGACCGGAGCACGAACTGGTGATCCTGGCGCACTCCATGGGTGGCCTCGTAGCCCGTCACTTCATCGAACTTCGCCGGGGCGGGGAGCTGGTCGACCGGCTCATCATGGCCGGAACCCCCAATGCGGGGTCCGAGATCGCCCAACTCACGAAGTACCGCGATGGCGCGGTGATCCTGTTGGGCATGGCGATCAATTTCGGTTGGTCTTTGCCCGCCGCCGCCGCCCTGAGCACTACCCTCAAAGCATCGGAAAAAGTGACGAAGACGCTGGAGCAGATGCTGCCAAACAGCACTTATCTGCACCAACTGGAAGATGCCCCCGATCCCGGCGTCGATTACCGGGTACTGGCGGGGAATCTCAACGATTACCTGACCCAACACGCGGAAACACGTCGCTTACTGGACAAGCTCTATAAACTCGGGGGGCGGCTCTTCTACCGCGACTTGCCCAACGACCTGGCCGTAAGCATTGCGAGCATCGGATCGGTACCTACGGGACGGGAGCCGGCAGGCGAGACCAGAGAGGTCCCCGGACATCATCTCAACTACTTTACCGATCCCCGCAGTACGGCGATCCTGGAAGAATTTTTGGTAGAAGATGAGGTCCCGGTCCCTCCGAAAGTAAGCTTGCCGTGATGCTTCAGCCGCCCACTCTTTCCCGCTTTCGCGCAAAGATGCAGCATCCGGCGGCCTGGGCCATACGGATCCTGGAGATCACGGCGGAACTAGCCCCGGCGGACCAGACTTCCGGATGGCGTAGCGCACTGGAGTTCAGTCTTCCGGCCCAGCGCCGGTCGCTCTTTTATTACGTCCAGGTACTCCAAGGGAACGGACCGGAGGGTACGGTGGTGCCGGAACTTCCCGGGCTGTCGGCACCGGCAAGGGGCCGGTTACTCGAAGACTTACGGGAATCCGATCTTTCCGTGGACGATTACTACTCCCGCCACCCGGCATTTCGGAAGGAACTCACCGAACTTACCGATCGCTACCTACGGCTAGGTTCGGCAGCGGATCCTCTATCGGACGGTATGCTCCTGCTTAAGGACACCCGGGCCGCCCGGGAGCGGTGGAAGCAGGAGGACGAGCGACTGGAACTGGTGGATCTGGAAAACAAGGTGCTGGGGCATCTCGCGCTGGTCTGCAAGCAACAGTCCGCCTACGGAGAAGCCCTGAAGTGGTACGAAGAAGCGGCAAAACTGACCGGGGAACACGGACTGGAGGAACGCTGGTTGGAGACGCAGGTCAGCCGGGCCGAGATTCACCAACGCGGGGGGCGGGGGGCGGCCGAGGCACTGCGGAGTATCCTGCCCCTGTGGGAGGAGCAACGGGCCACGAGCACGCATCTTCCGGGAGCCGAACTCACGCTGTTGCTGGCCGAAACCTATTCCGCGGCGGGTGACCGCTACGAAGCACGTAAATACGCCGGTCTTGCCCGCCGCCAGCTCGGGGAACTCGGACTGGAGCGAGACCCAAATACCCCTCTGCCGGTTATGGTAGACCATTGGGTAGACCTTCTCGCCCCCCGGCACGAAGTGCAGGAAGATTTTCTGGGGAAGTTGATGAAAACTCTGCTTCTGAACCTTCAACTTACGCGCCTGGAAGCCCGGCTAAATGGCCAGGACGAGGAGGTGTGTACGAAAGAGTACGCGACCGTGATCGAGGAACTTTGGGAAGCGGTCCGGGAGCAAGAAACCGAGGATCACGCCGCGATGGAGGCTTTTCTGACGGGGACTGCTTTCTCCCGGGCCCCGGTCGACGCGGACACCCAAGCCAATGGCCCGCCCGCCGCCGTCCTTTACTGGGAAGCGGGGGAGGCGGCAGCGGAGCGCGGCGACTGGTCCGCAGCACACGCACACTTCGAAGCAGCCTATACGTTAGGGCAACGGGCGGATGATGACGATACCATGCTCCATTCGCTCAGCCTGCTGATGCTGAATCGTCCCGCGGAAGACGTGGCGGGGCGATTCGCGACGGCTATGCGTGCGATTCGTCACGTGGAAGGCGTGCGATCGACCCTGCGGAGCCCCTACCAGCGCTCGGCCTACCTGGCCGATAAGGAGATGTACTATACCGTGGCCATGATCAGTGCGTGGAAACTCGGCAATACCGACGAGTTGTTGCGGATCGGGGAGTTGCTAAAGGGTGAACCCCTGGCTTACCGGGGCAGTCTCCAAAACCGGCGGCGTACACACCGCGAACTTCACGAAATTTCCGACCGACTGGCTTCCGCTCCGGTACCGCCCCCGGAATGGTTGGAAGACCGACAGCGGCTCTTCGACCGCTTCATGCTCGATCTGCCACCCTCACCCGACCGGTTAGAGAAAATGCCGACCGCCTTTGCCAAACAAGTCCGCTCCCGGATTTCTCCGGATGCTGCCGTGCTGAGCTACTACAATCTGGCCGATCAGGTCCTGCTGGTAGTCGCCCTGACGCGGGAACGCGAGTGTATCGTGCGGCAGGTAGAGCAGAGTGCCGGGCACTTTGATCAGCTCAGCCGGGGGGAGGGGTTCGGGGATGGTGATCTACCGCTCCCGCGCTCGCCGCGCTACGTTCCCGGCACGCAGGTTCGTGAGTACAGCCCCGTCGATCGCTCTGCTCTCACCGCCTGGTTATTACCCCCGGAAATAAGGGAGATGGTGGCCGGTAAGGAAAGCATTTACGTATGCCCCCACCGCCAACTGCACCAGGTTCCCTTTCACGCCCTGCGGGTCGGAGACGAGTACCTGGTCGAGCGGCACCTGATTTCCTATATTCCGAATCTGCACGGATTTCTGGAAGAGCGACCGCTCTGGCAGGTCGGCGCCATCGGCGTGGTGGCGTGTGCCGACTATACCCAGCGCCCCGCCGTGGACCTTCCCCGTATTCCCGGCACGGAACGGGAGGCCGACCGGATCGTGACGGATTATCGGGAGGCGGGTTTCCGGGCCGATCCACTATTGGGGAGTCACTGTCACCGCGATCAGCTCGTGCAATTACTCGACGGGTACGAAGCGGAACCTTACACCCTGCCGTCCGTCCTTCACCTGGCCGTACACGGGGAAGCGGCGCCGGGGGATACCCCCCTCGACACTCGTCTGTTCCTGCACCGGGGGGTTGCCGACGGCTTCGATTTGCTGCTGCGGGATCTGCCTTTCCCGCTGGTCGTGCTGAGCAGCTGTTTCGCCGGCACCCGGCCCGGGGCCGGCCGTGATCTTCCCTACCTGCCAGCCGACGATCTGTTCGGTTTTCAGGCCTCCTTCTTCGCCGCCGGTGCCCACCGGGTCCTGGGCGCGCTATGGGCGGTCGACGATGATGCCGGAGCGGAAATTATGATGGAATTTCACAGGCAGTTGCTGCGTGGAGAAGCGCCAGTTGCGGCACTCGCCCTCAGCCAGCGGCGGTACCTGGCTACGACGGTGGGGGAGCGGCGGGATCCACGGTACTGGGCACCCTTCTTCGTGGTGGAGGGGAGATCCGTAGACGGGCCCCCGTCTGCTGACTAGGAATACATCCGTAGTAGAAAAGACGTCCGTCCGTGTTAAATCCGTGCCCATCCGTGGTGAACTTGTCCCGGACCAGAGGCCACTCGACCTATCGCTGTGCTCGGCGTGCAACGCCTCGACCTGAGTCGTGCGGTAGCAAAATCCGTGTTAAATCCGTGCCCATCCTTGGTGAACTCGTCTCGGACCAGAGGCCGCTCGACCTATTGCCTGCTCGGCGAGCAACGCCTCGACCTGAGTCGTGCGGTAGCAAAATCTGTGCAAATCCGTGCCCATCCGTGGTGAAATCGTCTCGAACCAGAGGCCGCTCGACCTATTGCTCTGCTCGGCGAGCAACGCCTCGACCTGAGTCGTGCGGTAGCAAAATCCGTGTTGAATCCGTGCCCATCCGTGGTAAACTTGTCTCGGACCGGAGGCCACTCGACCTATTGCTGTGCTCGGCGTGCAACGCCTGACCTGAGTCGTGTGGTAGCAAAATCCGTGGAAATCCGTGCCCATCCGTGGTGAAATCGTCTCGAACCAGAGGCCGCTCGACCTATTGCTGTGCTCGGCGTGCAACGCCTCGACCTGAGTCGTGCGGTAGCAAAATCCGTGTTGAATCCGTGCCCATCCGTGGTGAACGTGTCTCGGACCGGAGGCCACTCGACCTATTACCGAACTCGGCGTGCAACGCCTCGACTGAGCCGTGCGGTAGCGAATTCCGTGTCGAATCCGTGCCCATCCGTGGTAAACTTGTCTCGAACCAGAGGCCACTCGACCTATTGCTCTGCTCGGCGAGCAACGCCTCGACCCGAGCCGTGCGGTAGCGACTTCCGTGGAAATCCGTGCCCATCCGTGGTGAAAAAGTCTCGGACCGGAGGCCGCTCGACCTGTCGCTTCTATTGCACATGCGATGCCGACCTTATTATCTACAAATCACGATCACCAGCCGTGCGGGCTTCTTCACCACCCGGTTCGCCAGGGAGTCCACGGCCCGCCACGCGCGAAAAGGTAAGTGGCGCAGTACCGAATGCGTGCGCAGATACAGCAGCGCCTTATTCGACAGCGTATAGGTACGGTACCGGACGTCCGCAAACGGAGCGAGTAGCCGTGCAATCAGTTCCTCATTAAAGCTGTGCAGGTGGGCATGAAGGGGCGTGCGCCGGTTGCAGTGAATACAGAGGGAATACTGGATGGTTTCGTTGTAGGGGGTGGAAATGACGATACGTCCCCCCGGCTTCACCACCCGCAAGAGTTCGGCGAGGTAAGCGGGAACGTCCGGCACGTGCTCCATAACTTCGGAAGACACGATCGCATCCACCGAGCCGTCGAGAAAGGGGAGCCGGTAGGCATCACCCGTAACGGCGAAGTGATTAGGGGCGGGATGGCGCCGCAAAGCTTCGGTAGTATTGCGCAAGGCGATATCGAAGGAGACGACCGCCTCCCGCTCGGGGAGCAACGCCCGGGCCACCCACGCATTGCCGCAACCGACATCGAGAACGATCCGGGCCGCGGGCGGCAGGTGACGCAAAATTTCCTGGTGGAGGCGCGTACTTTCGTGGACGGTAGCCGGGTCGGTGGGGGGCGCGAAGTAATCGAACTGCAGCGCGTCTTCCCGGTAGTGGGCAACGTAGTCGGGCTCGACTTCCGACACCGGGTCGGGGAGGAGATTATACACGCCGTCGGCGGTCCGGTAAGTCTCCAGCGGCCTAACTTGGGGTGCGATGATCCGGCTCAGGTCGAACATACCGGCAAAGCTAGCGATTTTGGAAGCCGCTTCGCCGCGGAATTCCCGCAGCGGTTCAGTGCCGGAGTGCACCGTTCCCGCGTTCAAAACGTTGCACCTGCGCGCCCGCCAAAAGCCGGAAACGCACGCATTAATACGCTAACTTATTTCGTAGATGACTACCCCGGAAAAACTCGCCGCCCTCCGCCACCAGATGCTGGAACACCAACTCGACGCCTACGTAGTACCGAGCACCGATCCCCACCAGAGCGAGTACCCCGCCCCGCGCTGGGCCACCCGCGCGTGGCTGAGCGGCTTCACGGGCTCGGCGGGAACCCTGGTCGTGACCCTCCACGAAGCAAAGTTGTGGACCGACAGCCGCTACTTCCTCCAGGCCGAAGCGGAACTCCGCGACAGTGGTATTCAACTTATGAAACTGAAGACACCCCACACGCCCGAGTACGCCGACTGGCTCGCCGATCACCTGCTGCGGGGACAAACGGTGGGCGTGGACGGCCGCGTATTCAGCGCAACGGCCGCCCGGCGGCTGGCGAAAAAACTGGAAAAACACGACGTTCAGCTGCGCACCGGCCTCGACCTCCCCGGCCTCGTGTGGAAGGACCGCCCCGGGCTGCCCAACCGCCCCGTAAGCGAGCACCTCTCCGACTTCAGCGGCGAAAAATGGGAGGACCGCCTACGGCAACTGACCGACTGGATGACCGAAAACGGCCTGGACTACTTCCTGGTTTCCGCCCTCGATGAACTGGCCTGGTTGCTCAATCTGCGGGGAACGGACGTCGACTTCAACCCCCTCATGGTCGGTTATCTCGTGGTGGGACGCCGGGGGGATCACGCCGTTTTCGCCGAACAGGAAGAAGCGCTCGACCCCTGGGTGGCCAAGCTGCCCGAGATGAAGCGGTTGCCCTACGGCGAGGCCGCCGCGTACCTGCGCAAGCTCAATGCCGCCGACGCCGACATCGGATTCGATCCGGATACCACTTCCGTGTACCTGTCTACTGCGGCCGGGGGCGTGGAAGTCTGCGGAATCGAAAGTCCCATCCCCCGCTGGAAGGGGATCAAGAACGAGGTAGCCCTGGAGCACCTACGGGAAGTGATGACCCACGATGCCGTCGCCCTGCTCCGCCTCCGCCGGTGGCTCGACGAATCCCTCTCCGCCGGGGTCACCGAATACGAGGTAGGGGAAAAACTGGCCGCCCTGCGTGCCGAATACCCGAACTACGTCAGCGAAAGCTTCAACCCCATCGTGGGATACGGCGCCAACGGGGCCATCGTGCACTACCACGCTACGGCGGAGGGGTCGGCCACCCTGCGCGAAGAAGGTATCCTGCTCCTCGACAGCGGCGGACAGTACCACAACGGAACCACCGACATCACCCGCACCTTCGCCCTGGGGGAACCGACCGCGGAGCAACGCCGCAATTTTACGCTCGTGCTCCAGGGACACATCGATCTGGCCACGGCCCGCTTTCCGGTCGGGACCAGCGGCGTACAACTCGACGTACTGGCCCGCCGCCCGTTGTGGCAGCACGAACTGAATTACGGCCACGGGACGGGCCACGGGGTCGGCTTCTTCCTGAACGTGCACGAGGGGCCGGCGGGCATCAGTCCGAACCCGCGTTCGAAATCCGCCCAGCACCCCCTGGAGCCTGGCATGCTCCTGAGCAACGAACCCGGCTACTACGCGGCCGGCGAATACGGTATCCGCACCGAAAACCTGGTCGTGGTGCAACCCGCGAAGCAGGAGGGTTGGCTGCGGTTCGAGACGGTGACCCTGTTCCCCATTGATCGGCGGCTCATCGACGTGAGTCTGCTGAGCGAAGCACAACGGCAATGGCTGAACAATTACCACGCCCGGGTGCGGGAGAAGGTCGGGCCCTTGCTGAATGGCGACGAAAAAAACTGGTTAGAGGTAGCCTGCGCGGACATCTGACGGCACCAACTATCTACCGGCCGACGCGTTCACACAGTCACGATCTCCGAACTCTCCTTCCCCCTTGGGCGACCTCAAATACCTCAACCGATTCTTCTGGAAGTACCGCTGGCGCCTGCTGCTGGGGATCGTTTTCATTTGTATTTCCAACTACTTCCAGGTCCTGCAGCCCCAGGTGATCCGTGAAGCGCTGGACCTGGTGATCGATTACGTCAACAGCTACCGGCTGTACGACGGCTTTGGTGTGCAGGCCGAGTTCTTCGGTATCCTGAGCCATACGCTCATGCTGTTTGCCGGACTGGTCCTGCTGCTGGCCTTCGTGATGGGCTTTTTCCTCTACCTCACGCGGCAGACCATCATCGTAATGTCGCGCCTCATCGAGTATGATCTGCGGGAAGTCATCTTCGACCACTACGAGGATCTGAGCCTGGAGTTCTACAAGCGCAACAATACGGGTGACCTGATGTCACGCATCACCGAAGACGTGAACAAGGTCCGCATGTACCTCGGTCCGGCCGTCATGTACTGCGCTAACCTGATCTCGACGATCCTCTTCGTCATCTTCAGTATGCTGGCGGTAAGTCCGACACTGACGCTCTATACCCTGATTCCCCTGCCGGTGCTCGCGGTGAGCATTTACTACGTCAGCAACCTGATCCATACCCGGTCCACCCTGATCCAGCAGCAACTCGCGCGGCTGACCAGCACGGCTCAGGAGGTGTTCTCGGGCATCCGCGTGGTGAAGAGCTACGTGCGTGAACGGCAGCAAATCCAGTACTTCGCCAACCAGAGCGATACGTACAAGGACATGAGCGTCAACCTGGCCAAGATCGACGCCTGGTTCTTTCCGCTCATGATCTTCATGGTGGGCGCCGCGACGATCCTGACGGTGTACGTCGGCGGACTGCAGGTCGTCGCGGGCGAGATCAGCGCCGGCAATATCGCCGAATTCGTCATTTACGTGAATATGCTTACCTGGCCCGTGACGGCCATCGGGTGGATCGCGAGCATCGTGCAGCAAGCCTCGGCCAGTCAGAAACGCATCAACGAATTTCTCGACACCAAGGCCACCGTGATCGACCCCCGGCCCGATTACCGGGGCCCGGTGCGGGGGGGCATTACCTTCGATCAGGTGACGTTCGTCTATCCCGACACGGGTATTCGCGCGCTCGACGGACTGGATTTCACCCTCGAACCCGGACAGAAACTCGCCATTATCGGGCGCACGGGTTCGGGCAAGACTTCCGTAGCGGACCTACTCCTGCGGATGTACGACGTGACTTCGGGCCGTATCCTGATCGACGGCCAGGATATCCGCGAGGTAGGCTTGGCCAATTTGCGGCAGCGTATCGGCTACGTCCCCCAGGACGTCTTCCTGTTCTCGGATACCATCCGCGCCAACATCGCCTTCGGAGCCGACCATGACCCGAGCCTGGAGGAGATCGAGCAGTTCGCGAAGTACGCCGCGGTGTATAAGGACATTGCCGACCTTCCGCTGGCCTTTGACACCCTTGTCGGGGAGCGCGGCGTGACCCTCTCCGGAGGCCAGAAGCAGCGGGTGTCCATTGCCCGGGCTCTGATCAAGCGCCCCGATATCGTTATCCTCGACGATGCCCTCAGCGCCGTCGATACGAATACCGAGCAGCAGATCCTGGGCTACTTCAACGAGGCCTTGCAGGATAAGACGGCCATCATCATTACTCACCGCATTTACGGCCACCTTAAATTCGATAAGATCATCGTCCTGGAGGAAGGGCGCGTCGCGGAAGTGGGCACCCACGAGGAATTGCTCGCCAACGGTGGCTACTACAGCGAGATCGTGGAACGGCAGATGGCCGAGGAAGCGTAAGAATTACAACTTATAAATTCAACCTGCGGCTTCGCTCGTACACTGAGCATGACGCAAAAAAAAGCGCAATGCCCCCGTCCGGGAACACTGCGCTGAAATATCAACGGGAAATGGGTTATTCGGACAGCTCCACCAGGTGGGGTTCCCAGTCGGAGGGGATATCGTTGAGGGTATATACTTTCAGTTCTTCCCGCAGGAGGCCGGCGGTGGACCGCGACATTGTCTGGTTGATGAACTCCGTATCGAGTTTGTACATGGCACCGGTCGCCGGGTCCACGATGAGTAAGCCGATCAGTCCGCCGAAGAGAATGTTGCCGAAGTACCAACCATCGAGTTTGTATTCGATGGGTACCATGCCGGAATCGTAACCCTCCATCTCGAAATTGACCACGTACTGGGCCTTGGAGAAAAATCCGCTGCCGGACTTGAGCTTCACCGTAGCGGGTGTATTGCCGCGGTAAACATCGACGCCTTTTTTATCGGTAATGGTGATGCGAGCGCCGGAGGGCGTACTATCGATGACGACGGGGTAGTTGCTCTTACTGACAATACTCGCGCAACTGGTGGAAAAAAGAATCAAACAGGCTAATACACAGGAGGTAAAACGCTGAATCATAGGGGTAAAGGTGAGTGGTGCGCCTACTTCTGTTTTAGGTCCTTTTCGGCATATTCTGACCGGTATCGATTACCGTACCGCCAAGTAAACGGTCATTCACCGGCCCTATTGCTAATATATGATACATATTTGAATGTTTTTGCGCGGCCGCGGGAGCTGGGTATATCCGGAAAGTCCGGTCATCAAACAGTGTCCGTCGACAATATTCGGTATACGACATTCGGTACGGTTGCCCGGTAAAGGTTAAGGGGGTTGGGCACCGACTTATCTTCACCCCATGCCCGAATCTACCCGCCTACGGATCGCCCTCATCGGTCTCGGTGACATTGCCCGGAAAGCATACCTGCCCCTCATGGCGGCCTACCCGGATGTCGACCCGGTGCTCTGCACTCGCCAGACGGAAGTGTTAAGCCGGTTAGCCGACCGCTACCGCATTGCGGAGACGTACGCTTCCCTCGACGAGCTGCTCGCCCGCCCGCCCGCTGCCGCCATGGTCCATGCGGCCACGGACAGCCACGTCGCCATCACGCTCCGCCTGTTGGAAGCCGGTATCCCCGTTTTCGTCGATAAGCCGCTGAGCTATTCGCTGGAGGGGGCGGACCGGATCGTAGCGGCCGCCCGTGATAAAGACGTGCCGCTGTTCGTTGGCTTTAATCGGCGGTACGCCCCCCTGATTCGTGCGCTACGGGATGCGGGTACGCCCCTGCATATCCACTGGCAAAAAAACCGGACCGCCCTGCCCGGCGACCCCCGCACCTTCGTGTTTGACGACTTCATTCACGTCGTGGACGGCCTGCGCTTCCTTGCCCCCGGCCCCGTGGAAAACTTGCGCGTGCACGCTCACTACGCGGCAAACCAGTTGGCCAATCTGCAAGTCCACTGGACGCAGGGCGATATCCTTCTCACCGGAGGCATGAACCGGATTGCCGGCCGGACCGAAGAACGAATCGAGTACTTCACCGACGGACATACCTGGCGCCTGGATAACCTACACGCGGGGAGTCATTACCACGCCGGCGAAATCACCAGGCTGGGCTTCGACCACTGGGAACCTACCCTGACCAAACGGGGCTTCTCCGACATGCTCGATGCCTGGATCGCTACCGTGCGGTCCGGTTGCGCCGATGCAGCCATGCTTGAGGACGTTCGCCTTACCCACGCTCTCTGCGAGGACATCGTGGAGCGGCTCCGGACAACGTAGGGTATTCAGGAGCCCTTCGTGACGTACGGCAGGTAGTTCTCCCACCGCCAGGGCGTATAGGTGTCGCCGACCGTCAGGGCCAGTAGGTCGCGGAAGATGCTCTCGGCATTATCGCTGTTGGCCATCAACAGGACTCCGATTCCCCGGTCGGGAAAGAGGATGGAGTAATGCTGAAAGCCCTCCCCGTGTCCCTCCTTGAAGACCCCCTTCCCGTAGGGCGTCTGCAGGATACCCCAGCCGAGGCCGTAACTGAGTTGAATGTCGTCGTTTTCCGTCGTGTTCACCAGCGACTCCGGGCCGAACTGCATCCTCGACCGGATGCGTATAACCGGGGTAAACAATCGCTCGGTCAGGGGAGACCCCGCGGCGGTGGACCGCAGGACGTGTTGCAGGAACACGGCGTAATCCTCAGGCGTGGTCTCCAGGGAACCGGCCGCGCCGGCCTCATCCTCGGTATCCTTCGGGATCACGCTGCCGTCCGCCAAGTGCCCGTAGGAGAAGGCATCCCCGAAGCGGTCCTGCCAGACGTAGCTGGTCATATCCATCCGTAAGGGGTCGAAGATGCGCTCCCGGGCCAGTTCCTCCAACCCCCTTCCCGTAACGTGCTCGATCGCGTGTTGCAGCAACATCATCCCCTCACCGGAGTAGCTGTATACGGTGCCGGGGTCGGTGTACAGCCGTAATTTTCCTTCGGGCGCGAATTCACCGACGCGGCTGATCCACCGCCAGTTCGGCAGTCCGCTGGTGTGGGCCAGGCACATGCGGGCCGTGATCTCGCGGTAACGTGGGTCATCGGCCAGATCACGGAAGCCCCGCCATTCCCGGTTAAACGCCAGTTCGGGAATGGGCACGTCGAAATATTCCTGTAGCGGCCGATCCAGGTCGATCGTTCCCTCCTCGACGAGGTCCGCCACTAGGTATCCGAATACGGCTTTACTCAGAGAGGCTCCGTAGAATACGTGGTCGGTACGCAGCGTGTCTCCCCGCGAACGGTGGGCGTAGCCGAAGGCCCGACGGTAGGGGACCGTGTCGGGCTGCACGATGGTTACCGTAAGTCCGGCAACGTCGGCCGCTTCCACCAGTTGTCGGATGCGCGCATCGAGGGAGTCGACGGAAACGGTGGTAGCATCGATGCGCTGGATCATTCCGGTTGGCGGGATTTCGGCGGTACACCCGAGAAGAAGCAGGAGTCCGGTCAGGCAGAGAAGTTTCACGAAAAAGGCTTGGGCGGGAACGCGGGAGCAGCGCAAAACCACGTGATCCGGTGAAGGGTAGCGGACAAAGCTAGCCAGCCGGGGGTAAAGTCGTCACGATTAACGGAACTCCAGCACGCCGTCGTCGATCCGTTCGTAGCGGGTGAGCAGCGCATCGGCCAGATAGTTCTGGTACACCCGCCAGGGTCGCCGTGATCCCTGCACGGGCATTTTGTCACCGGCCCGCCGGATGTACCCGGCGCTGAAGTCCAGTAGGGGACGGGGGTCGACTCCGGCTTCCCGTGTGGGTGTCACTACCCGGTACCCTTTACGGTCCATATGGCGCAGGAGGCGGCAGACGTAGTTGGCCGTCAGGTCGGTCTTCAGCGTCCAGGAAGCGTTGGTGTAGCCGAAGGCAATGGCGAAGTTGGGTACGCCGGCGGCGAGCATACCCTTGTAGATCATGATGTCGCCGGTACGGATTTCCCGGCCGTCCACGGTGACCCTGGCCCCTCCGAGCAGACGGATCTTCAGGCCGGTGGCTAGTACGACCAGGTCGGCGGGAAGCTCCCGCCCCGACTCCAATCTAATCCCCCCGGAGGTGAAGCGGTCGATCCGGTCGGTAACCACCGCCGCCCGGCCGCCGCGGATGGAGCGGAACAGATCGCCGTCGGGCACCAGGCAGAGCCGCTGGTCCCAGGGGTCGTAGCGGGGATTGAAGTGAACGTCTACGTCCACCTCCGGCCCCAGTTGTTTGGCGGCGTTGTTCATGATCCACCGCTTGATCCGGTTAGGGAACAGTTGCGAGATGCCGTAGAGGGCCATACTGCCCCCCAGATTGATCCAGCGATTAATGCGGTAGGCCCAGCGCTCCGGCAGTACGCGCCGCATGCGATCGTACGGCGCGTTGCGGTTGGGAATGGTCATGATGTACGTGGGTGACCGTTGCAGCATCGTCACGTGGGCGGCCCGTTCGGCGAGGGTCGGTACCAGGGTTACCGCGGTGGCCCCACTGCCTACGACTACGACCCGTCGATCGGTGTAGCTCGTGTCGTCGGACCAGAATTGGGGATGCACGATTGCCCCCTTAAAATCCGCCTCGCCCGCGAAGGTGGGCCGGTGGGCCTCCGTATAGCTGTAGTAGCCGCTGCACATGTAGAGGAAACGGGTACGGAACTGGCAAGAGTGGTCACCCTTTTCGACGGTGAGGGTCCAGTAAGCGGTGGTACTGTCCCAGTCGGCCCCGATGACCCGGTGCCCGTAGCGGATGCGCTTGTCGATGCCGTACGCCGCCGCGGTTTCCCGCAGGTAGTCTAGAATTTCGGCACCCGCCGCGAGGGGTTGGGGTTGTCGCCACGGCCGGAAGCGGTAGCCGAAGGTGAACATGTCGGAGTCCGACCGCACGCCCGGGTAGCGGAAGAGGTCCCAGGTGCCGCCCAGCTGTTCGCGACTCTCTAGGATAGCGTAGCGCTTAGCGGGGCACTTCCGCTGTAACCAGTAGGCCGTACCAATACCGGACAGACCGGCCCCTACGATGATGACGTCGTAGGTGGGTGGGGAGTCCTGCCGGGTTTGCTCGCTCATGGAAAAATCGTTGCACCCGCGTGCCCGCCCTAAAAGTCGAGCGTGATCCGCTCCCCCCGCTTGAGGGAGACCGGTCGCTGGGTGGACCCGTAAATTACGGTGGTTTGCGCGTCCGCCCGGGCCGTGAGGGTAGCACGTACGGGTTTAGCGTCGGCCCATTCGAGGTCAACGACGAAGCCGCCGCGGGCGCCCATGCCGGTCACGGATCCCGACGGCCAGGCCTCCGGTAGCGCCGGAAGTAGGGTGATGGTGTCTGCGGAAGATTGCATCAGCAGTTCGATGACCGCCGCCGCGCCCCCGAAGTTTCCGTCGATCTGGAAGGGCGGGTGGGCGTCGAGCAAGTTGGGGTAAGTGCCGCCGTGACGGGCCCCCACGGGCGGGACGTAGCGCAGGAGCGTCCGGTACATGCGGTAGGCGCGGTCGCCGTCGCCGAGCCGGGCCCAGAGATTGATGCGCCAGCCCTTGGACCATCCGGTGGTCTCGTCGCCCTTGATCTCGAGCGTCCGGCGGGCGGCGGCGGCGAGGTCGGGGGTAAGGCGGGGCGACAGGTGGTGCCCGGGGTGGAGCCCGAACAGATGGGTCTGGTGGCGATGTTGGGGGTCCTGGTCCTGCCAGTCGTGAAACCACTCCTGCAACTGACCTTCGCTGCCGATGCGGTAGGGGTGGAGGTTGTCGTGAACCTCCCGGGCCCGGGAGGTGAAGTCATTCCGCAGCTGGAGGGTTTCCGCACCGGCGAGGTAATTCGCGAAAAGCTCGCGGAGCATGGCCAGGTCGGCGGTGGCACCGTAGAGGGTGGAGCCGACGTAGCCGTCCGGGGTAATGAACTTCGCCTCCGGGGAGGTCGACGGGGAGGTGATGTAGTGGCCCGCGGTGTCGCGCACGACCCAGTCCAGTCCGAAGCGGACGGCGCCCTCCAGCAGGGGCAGGGCCCGCTCGCGCAGGAAAGTGGTGTCGCGGGTATAGAGGTAGTGCTCCCAGAGGTGGGTCGCCAGCCAGACGCCGCCGAAGTTCCAGTTGGCCCAGTTGGGGTCGCCCTGGCCGTAGTCGCCGACGGGGTTGCTGAGGGCCCAGATGTCGGAGTTATGGGCGGCCACCCAGCCGTCGGTGCCGTAGTACGCCCGGGCCGTGCGGGCGCCGGTCTTGGCGATGTTGCCGATGAGGTCGAGCAGGGGAGTGTGCAGGTCGGAAAGGTTGCCGGGGCCCGCCAGCCAGTAATTCTCCTGGGCGTTGATGTTGATGGTGTAGTTGCTGCTCCACGGCGGACGCAGGTGGGGGTTCCAGAGTCCTTGCAGGTTAGCCGGTACGCCGGGGGTGCGGGAACTGGAGATGAGCAGGTAGCGGCCGAAGTTGAAGTAGAGTTCCTCCAGGGCGCGATCTTCCTCCCCCTCGGCGTAGCGCCGCAGGCGGGCGTCGGTGGACAGGTCGGGGGCATCGGTGGGTCCGAGATCGAGTTGGAGGCGATCGTAGAAGTTTCGGTAGTCGGCGACGTGGGCGTCGTGAAGGGCGGCGTACTCGCGCTGGCTGGCGGCGGCCAGGGCTTCGGCGGCCAGGGCCCGGTTATCCAGCCCTTCGGTGGCGGGGTTCTTATCAAAGCCGTTGAAGCTCGTAGCAATGGCCACCAGGATCACCGCCTCGTTCACGCCGGCAAGCTGGAGAGTGGTATCGGTCGTGGTGACCCGTCCGCCCTCGTGCTTCACCCGGAAGAGGGAAGTGAAGCGGGTGCCCCGCTCCGGATCGAAACGTACGGCATCGGGCATCCGGCCCCGGTAGCTGGGCTCGGCGTGGTAGGGGGCGTAGCCATTGACGTGTAGATCGCCGTCCCGAACCTCAGTAGCGTACCGTAAGAGGCTGCTGAAGCGCAGGGTCGCGTTGACGGCGCCGGGCCGGTCAGCGGTGAGGCGGATGGCGATCACCCGGTCCGGGTGGGACACGAAGTATTCCCGGCGAAGGGTGGTGCCCCCCGTGCGGTATTGCGCGCGGGCGGTGGCGGTCCGGAGGTCGAGCTCGCGGCGGTAATCGGTAGTGCCGGTGGGCGTGTCGAAGTCGAGCAGCAGGGTGCCCAGGGGGGCGTAGGAATCCGAAAACGGGCCCTGCAGTACTTTATTCAGTGAGTCGGCGGCGCGGTAATCCTCGGCGGCCAGGGCGGCGCGGATGGCGGGAAGATTGCCGGCCACGTCGGGAAAGTGGGAAGAGTCGACGGGTTCGCCGGACCAGAGGGTCAGGTCGTTGAGGTAAATAGTATCGGTACCCGTACCTCCGAAGACCGATGCTCCCAGGCGGCCGTTGCCGAGCACCAGGCTTTCCTCAAAGTAGCGGGCCGGGCGGTCGTAGCGCAGGAGCTCGTCGGCGGCCGTCTGAGCGGTGAGGGGTAGGCAAGCCGCGAGCAGGCAGCATGAGATGGTGTAGCGCATGGGGGTCAACATGGTCGTCAAATTACTGCACGGAGCCCGTACCGTCCGGTTGTTACCTTGCGGAAAAAACCTGGTATGCTCCGCTCCCTATGGCTGTTTTCATTCCTCCTGCTCGCCGGTTGGCTGCCGGCCCAGTTCGGTGGGGGTACGGTAACCATCGATTCCCTCTCCTCACCGCGATTGGATAACGCCTTCGGGGAGCCGACCACGCGGGCCATGTCGGTCTACCTGCCGCCCGGCTACGCCACCTCCACCGTCCGTTACCCGGTTATCTACTATCTGCACGGCTTTCTCAACGATCATACCCTCACCGTCGAGATGATCGCCACCCTCGACGAAGCCATTGCCGCGGAACGGATTCCGCCCTTCATCCTGGTCGTGTCCGACAGTAAAACCCAGGTCGACGGCAGCTTCTACAGCAACTCCGGCTTCGGCAATCTCGAGGATTACCTGGCCTACGACCTGGTGAAGCACATGGACGCGAACTACCGGACCCGCCCCGACCGCCTGAGCCGCGGCGTCACCGGGCACAGCATGGGGGGCTACGGCGCCCTGAAACTGGCCATGCGCCACCCCGACGTATTCAGCAGCGTATACGCTCTGAGTCCGGGCGCCCTGACCGTGGTCGGCGAGTACGGTCCGAACAGCGATACCTACCGGGAATTGGCGGGCATCACTACGATGGACGAGCTGCTGAAATCCTATTTCCCGAAGGTGATCGTGGCCTTCGGGCGCGCCTGGTCACCCAACCCGAACAAGCCACCCTTCTACGCCGACATTCCCTTCGCCTACGATGCGGATGGACTGCTCGTTGTCGACCCCGCCGTACTCGATAAGTGGTACGCGGAGATGCCGGTCCACATGATCGATGCGTACCGCGAAAACCTGCGGTCGCTCACCGCCATCAAGCTCGACTGGGGCCGCAATGCCGGCGACCGCTTCGTGCGGCAGTGCGAAATGTTCAGCCAGCGACTGGAGAACGCCGGCGTGGCCCACTTTGCTGAGGAGTATATCGGTACCCACACCAGCGACATCTTCACGCCGGGCGGACGGGTATCCACGGATATGCTGCCCTTCTTCGCGGAGTATCTGGAATTCGCGGCGGAGTAGGGCGCGCTAAGAATAGCAGGTCGGCTGATGCACGACGCTACAGGAAGCGCTGTACGTAGCGCTTGAAGAACTCGGCGCTGTCGGCTACGCTGCGCAGGGGAGTGTAGGTATAGTTACCGCCCTGCTCGAGGTAGTAAAATTCGAGACCGGCCCGTGCGGGATCGGGAAGGATGGTGGTGTAGTCGATGGTGCCGTTGCCGAGTTCGGTGTAATCGCGGGAAACGGGGTGCATGTCCTTGATGTGCCACATCACGTAGCGGCCCGGCTGCGCCGCGACGAGTTCGCGGGGCGTGGTGACCCCGGCGTGCATAACCCAGTACATGTCGATCTGCAGCTTGACCAGGGCGGGGTCCGTCTCGTTGACGATAAGATCGTAGCCCCGCTGACCGTCGTGCTCCTCGAATTCGAAGCCGTGGTTGTGGTAGGCGAACCCGAGTCCGGCGGCGGTGACCCGTTCCCCGATGCGGTTGAGCAGTCCGGGTAGGCGGCGGTAAGTTTCCATAGTGCGCTGCTCGGGGGCCATCCAGGGCCAGGTGACGTAGCGCATATTCAGGGCCCGGGCACCCGTAATGCAATGGTCGACGAAGCGGTCCAGCTCGTCCGCGGGGCGGTCCAGGTAGGGCGCAAAGCCGAAGTGACCGCTGGATACGGTAAGGTCCAGGTCGTCCAGCACCCGCCGGAACTCGGCGGCCGGGTAACCATAAAATGCTCCTTGCTCCTCGTCGAAGCCGTACACCTCGAAATCTTCGTAGCCCATGGCCTTCACGGCCCGTAGGGTGCCGACGGGATCCTTCGCCATGTCATCGCGGATGGTGAAGAGCTGGAGTCCCATTTTGTACCGGGGGGTGGGGGGCATAGGCAGGACCGTTGCGGGTAAGCAGACGGACGCGCCCAACGTGGCCGCAGTGGTAAGAAATTGTCTGCGCTTCATCCAGGAGTCGATTTGGGCGTCAAAGTAAGGAAGTTTGGTCCGGGAGATATCGCCCGATACTCCGTATCATACTTTCCTGAGGCGCGTGCCCCCCAAATATAGCTCCATGACCGACCGAACCATCACCGTTGGAATTATGAAAGTCGACGTGGGCGGCGAGGATGCCCGCGGTCTGAGCCGACTAACCGAACAGGCCACCGACACCTTCACCCGGGAGCTTCGCCGGGAGCCCCGGCTCCGTATTCAATCCCTCACCTTCGCGGGGCCCCACCTGACGCCGGATCGCGAAGGTTACCGTGCCCTCGACTTCGTACAGATCGGCATCAACGAAAAGACCGAGCGCCGGCTGGCTTTCTTGCTCATCGTGACGGAGGTCGAAATCACGGCTTCATCACTCTCATACCTGCTCGCACTTCCCTCCCAACTGACCAACGTAGCCATCCTGTCGACGCGCCGGCTGGCGGACTACGGGTCGGAAGACCTCAAGGATCATGCGCTGCTCGCCGACCGACTCGGTACGCTCATGTTGCACAGTTTCGGCCGCCTGCTGAACCTTCCCTACCACCCCGACAACACGAACTATATGGCCCGCATTCGGGTGCCGGAGGATCTCGACGCGATGCATCATTTCACCGAGGAACAGTTCGCCCGTATGGCCGACAACCTGCCGGAAGAGGCTAACGACCGCTATTCGGAGGGGAATCGGTTTTCCTTCGTACTGCGACAAACGGCGGCCAACCTATCCCGCATCGTGCGCGGTGCCCTGCGGGCAAATCCCATACGCATCGCCACTAAGTTGCCCACCATGATCGCCACGGCCCTGTCGGTGATCGTCCTGCTCATCTTTGGCGGGGAGACGTGGGACTTTGCCGCCTCCGTCTCGCGCGGCCAGCTGGCGGTGTTCGTCGGTGCCAGCTTTGCCGCGGCGACCTTCGTACTGTACCGGGCCTTCTCCTTCAAGCTCGTGGGTACCCGCAACGGCAAGATCTCCGAAAGCTCGGTCGTGACCGCGGGAGCTACCTACCTGGCGCTGGTACTGACGCTGTGCTGTCTGTTTCTCCTTTTCGGCCTGCTGATGTACGGGGTGGTCGTGTTCGTATTCCCCGATCCGCTCATGGACAACTGGACGTCCGACCGGGATGGTTCTACTCCGGGGGCTCACCTCCGGCTCGTCATCTTTCTGGCCGCGGTGGGCGTACTGTCGGGATCGCTCGGAGGGTCGGCCGATTCCCGGTCGGTAGTCCGCAACGTGCTCTTCGCGGTGGACGAGACGTAAGTCCGTTTAGTGGTATTTATGCGAACCGTCGCAGGTCGGCATTCGCCGGGAGTGTCCGCAAATGCAGTCGTTCAGGCCCTTCCCGGCAAGAATGCGGGGGGCACAACGCTCGATGCGGGCCGTACGCGTCGCCGACTGCTTCGCCCCGGAAAAGTGCAGGAGGTAAGCACGCCGGCGCCCGGGCGTGAGGGCGGCGAATGACCTTTCCAGCGCGGGCTGGGCGGTAAAACGGGCGGTGAGTTCGGCGGGTAATTCCGGACTGGCGGACCGTCGCTCAGGCTTCAGGTCCGCCCGCTCCGCCGCGATGGCCTCCTCAATGTAAGCACGCAGGATCGGTGCGAGCCGGTCAATCTCTTCGGTACCGGTGAAGCGCAGGAGGCGGGGGACCCGGGTGTTTGCTCCGGGTTTCAGGAGGATGCCGTGGGGATCGCTCAGGACCGCGCCCCGGAAGAAGGTCAGGGTGCAGTTTGTCTTGAAGCGACCGAGCAGAATGACGTTGCGGTCTGCGTCGGTGTAGCAGGGGGTACGCCACTTCCACGTTTCGTCCAGGCCGCTGGCGAGGACGATAGCACGCAGACGACTCAGTTCGGCCGACCACGGTTTGGCGGGGTCGAAGAAGGCTTCCAGGTCCGGATGACCGTACGGGGGCGGGGTGGCCATAAGTTATCGCTTTGCGGTTGCTAGGTCAGCCGCGCGGAGTATCGACAGCAGCGATTCGACGGTGGCGGGATGGTCGTCGGCTACGTTGACGGTTTCGCCGGCCGGGCTGGTGTGATCGTACAGCTCCACGAAACCGTCGTCGTGAAGGATCAGGCGGTGAGTATCGGTACGGACGGTGGTGGCGGACGCCGTATAGGCAATGGCGGGATGGCCGGTTGCCGTGGAATCCTCCAGCAGATAACGGAGGGAGGTGCCCTGGGCGAAGGGGGGCGCCTCGCTGCCCGTCAACTCACAAAGGGTAGGAAAGATGTCGAGGGTTTCCACTACGGCCCGGCTGGTCGCGCCCGCCTGTTCCATGCCTGGGTAGCGTACGATCAGCGGCGACCGCAGGGACTCCTCAAACAGGCTGTGCTTCCCCCAGATGGCGTGTTCGCCCAGATGCCAGCCGTGATCTCCCCACAGCACGACGATGGTGTTGGCGTCCGCCCCGCTTCGCTTCAGTTCGGCGAGCAATTTGCCTACCTGAGCGTCGGCGTAACTCACGCAGGCGGCGTAGTGGCGACGCACGGCTTCGGCGAAGACCGGATCTTTGTTCGGGTCTTTTCCCCAGTTATGGTACCGCCTGAATTCTCCGGAACCGTGCCACGTGGTCTTTCCGGTCGGCTTGGCGGGGTGGGGGATGGGCGGGAAGGTGACGTCGGCGTAGTGGTCCAGGTAGGCGGCCGGGGCCCCGAAGGGCAAGTGGGGTTTGAGTAGGCCGACGGCGAGGAAAAAAGGACGGTCGCCGTCGGCGGAAAGCGTGCTTAGTTGCCGTAAGGCTTCCGCGGTGATCCGGCCGTCGGGGTAGATGTCGTCATCGCCGGGAACGGACTGGTAAACATCCATGGCCGCCGCGTCTTCGCGGATCTCGCCGTGAGCCAGTCCGTGCATGGCGCCCCGCGGGTGTTGCCATTCGCCGACGGGCATGAGGTGGCGATCCCAGGCACCGGGCAGTTCGGGCTGGGCATCGTCGTTCCAGTCGGGGCCTCCCCGTCCGCCCGGGTGGTGGCTTACTTTCCCGATAGAAACGGTTACGTAGCCGCGCCGGCGAAACCACTCCGGCATACTCGGGGGGACACCGGTGGTATCCTTGGCACGTTGGAAGAGCGCGTTGTTCCCGGCGGGACCGTAACGGCCGGTCAGCAGGGTATAGCGGGAGGGGCCGCAGCTTGGAGCGTTGACGTAGTGCCGGCGAAAGGATACGCCGCTCGCGGCCAGGGCATCGATGTGGGGGGAAGAAATGTGGGGAACGCCGAAGCTGTTCAGTTCGGGCCGCAGATCGTCGACGCAGATTAGGAGCACGTTGGGTCTCGCGGGCGTTTGCGCATGCCCCCGGAACCCAGTGCTGAGTAAGCACAGGAGGATAGACAGGGGAATTAACCAGGGTCGCGTTCTTAGCGGCATATCGGGGCGTATCGTTGCCCCCTAAGGTAAGCGTTCCGTACGGGCGGCGGCGCGCGGGAGCAACGAAACAAGGGGAAAAAGCGGTCCCCCCCGGTACATAACCTTGATCGACGCACCGAGCTTTGGCTTATAACAGCCAGTCGCACGGTATAGGATTTGTTTCCGTTACCTGCTTAGCCCGAAACACGGCTCTCCGCTGTCCCTTTTGCACCCGCGTCCCCGCCGAAACCTTTGTATTGCGCTATCTTTCACCCCCGATGAGCATCTGGGATAATCTTTTCGGCCGGAAGGCCACTCCCCGGTCCGGTGGGGAACCGGAGCACCGCTTCGGACGCTACACCGATGCCCATAAATCGCGGGAAAACTACGCCGCCTGGGATCAGGCACTGGATGCCTTCGAGGAGGGTGACTTTATCGACAGCTGCACCGCCTTCATGGCCTACCTGCGCGATGAACGGGAGGACAACGTGAAGTGGCAGCGGGAGGCGGACAGGGTGTACTTCGAACTCTACCAGGGAAGCAAGCGGGTCACCGGAGTAGCTGACCGGGAACAACTGCGCGCCACGGCCCGGATCGCCCGGCTGGAAGAGGAGAACGCGCAGCTCTTGCGCCGCCTTACGGATATGAACTACGAGCTGAAGTACAGCCGCTTCGCGCTCGACGAGGAGGACTGCTTGACCATTATTTTCGATACCCCGGTACACGATGCGAGTCCGCACAAACTGTACCACGCACTCAAGGAAATGGCTCTGCGCGCCGACAAGCAGGACGATCTGCTTCTCGAGGAATTCGGAAGCATTCTGAGCCCGGTGGAAGTCACCCACCTGGAACCGATCTCCGCCCCGGAAAAACAACTGAAACTCGACTTTCTACGGGAGCGCATTCAGGGAGTGATCGATTACCTCGCGTCCAGCCGCATCAATCCGGAGGAACAACCCGGCGCGGTGGCCTACCTCCTACTCGATCTGGTGTACCGCCTCGACTACCTGCTCATTCCCGAAGGACACACCATGGAGGCGCTGGAGCGTATGCACCGGATGTACTTCGCCCGGGAGGAAGATCAGGCCGTCACCTACAAGAATGTCCGCCTGCTCGGCGAACTCCAGCACTTACTGCTGCGCGCGCCGGAAAGTTTCGCCGAGGAATTGTACGCCGGTAAATCGACCTTCGGCATCACGCTGCCCGCTAGCCATGACCGCCTCGGCAGCCTCATCGCTAACGAGCTGCCCAATATGGACTGGTACCAGGACAACGGCTACCCCGAAGTGGCGCGCGCCATCCCCGGTTACATCGCCGGATACGCACTGTTCAACTACGCCACTCCGCCGCCCGACCGCGATCTGCTGCATCTGTACTATCGCATAACCGAAGACGATTATTTTCGCCGCCTTGGCTACCGACAGGAGTTTCTGGACCGGGAAGGCCGCCCCGCCCGCCGCGCCATCCGCGCCGCCATCACCGACATCGTCGAGCATCACCGCCGGGAATATCCGCGCCTCCGGCCCGGCCTGAGTCACCTCGACTTCGCCTCGCTGTCGGACTTCAGTCGTACGTACCTGGAAATGGTGAGGGAATTGGATTTGGGGAAGTAGGCGCTCGCGGGGCTCGCTGTTAGGTGGTTAGTATTTTAGTGCGTTAGGGCGCTCGCGGGGCTCGCTGGTAGGCGGTTAGTATTTTAGTGCGTTAGGGCGCTCGCGGGGCTCGCTGTTAGTACTTTAGGCTGTTAGTACGTTGGGGTGCTCGCTGGTAGGGAATAGGAGGTTAGGGCGCTCGCGGTGCTGTAGTTATGGAGGTGAAACGGCTCACTTGAGGACTTGCCAGCTAAAAGCCTAAAGTACTAACCGCCTAACCGCCTAAACTACTAACTAAAATACCCGACTAAACTACTAATTGACTAACCGCCTAACCCCTTAAACTACTCCCCGGTTACACATACAGCTCCCCCTTCAGCAGCCCCCTACTGATCACGATCTTCTGCACCTCACTCGTGCCTTCATATATCTGGGTGATTTTGGCGTCCCGCATAAGGCGTTCGACGTGGTACTCCTTGACGAAGCCGTAGCCCCCGTGGACCTGTACCGCTTCCACCGTATGCTTCATCGCGACGGAGCTGGCGAAGAGTTTAGCCATGGCCCCGGCCTGGTCGTAGTTGCCGTGGGTGTCCTTGAGCCAGGCGGCGCGGTAGACCAGCATCTTCGCCGCCTCGATGTCGGTAGCCATGTCGGCGAGCTTGAAGGCAATGGCCTGGTGGTGGGAGATAGGTTTACCGAAGGCTTCGCGTTCCTTGCTGTAAGCGACGGCAAGTTCATAAGCACCGCCGGCAATGCCGAGGGCCTGGGCGGCAATGCCGATGCGGCCGCCGGAGAGGGTCTTCATGGCAAACTTGAAGCCGAAGCCATCGTCGCCGATACGGTTTTCCTTGGGCACCTTCACGTTGTTGTACATGATGGTGTGGGTGTCGCTACTGCGAATGCCGAGCTTATCTTCCTTGGCACCGATTTCGACGCCGTCCCAGCCCGTCTCGACGATGAAGGCGTTGATGCCCCGGTGGCCGGCGTCGGGATTGCTCTGGGCAATGACGAGGTGCACCTGGCTCGTACCCCCGCTGGTGATCCAGTTTTTGGTACCGTTGAGGAGGTAATGATCGCCCTTGTCCTCGGCCGTCGTCCGCTGGTGGGTAGCATCAGAACCGGCTTCGGGCTCGCTCAGACAAAAACTGCCGATCCACTCTCCGGTAGCGAGCTTGGTCAGGTACTTCTGCTTCTGCTCCTCGGCGCCGTAGGTTTCCAGGCCGTAGCAGACGAGGCTGTTGTTGACGGACATAATGACCGAGCAGCTGTTGTCGATCTTGGAGATCTCTTCCAGGGCCAGGACGTAACTGATGTTGTCGAGTCCGCTACCCCCGTATTCCGGACTGACCGTCATACCCATAAAGCCCAGTTCGCCCATTTGCCGGACCTGCTCGGTCGGATAAGCCATAGTGGAATCGCGCTCGATGACGCCGGGTTTACAGACTTGCTGGGCGAAATCGCGGGCGGCTTCACGCACGGCGAGCTGTTCTTCGGTCAGTTGGAATTGCATGGTGTAGGACTTTGGCCGTAAATTTAGCGAAAATTCGCTGTTTGGGTCATGTGGATGGGGGGGCAGGCGAATGTAACGTGATTTCGACTTATCAGGCGGTGACGCGCTAACGCATACGATCATGTGGAGAGATTACAAGTACCTACTGGCCTACGTCATTCCACTGGCGGGCTTTCTCGGGGTGCACTTCGGTGGGGTCTGGTCTCCGGGTAGTCTGTACGTTGCCTTTTTGCTCCTCCCCCTGCTGGAGCTGGTCCTGCCCGCCCGTACCGGCAATCCCGCGCCCGCTACGGAAACGGTACGCGCGGCCAACCCCTTTTTCGACTGGTTGCTTTACCTCAACCTGCCCGTCCTGTATGGCATCATCGCCTACTTCTTGTTCACGGCTACTACGCGCGACCTTTCCGCCTGGGAAACGGCGGGCATGGTGGGTAACGTCGGGCTCCTGATCGGCACGACGGGCATCAACGTCGGTCACGAACTGGGGCACCGCAGCCGACCCTTCGAGCGCTGGATCGCCCAGGCATTATTGCTCACCGGACTGTACCTCCACTTTTACATTGAGCATAATCGCGGACACCACAAGCACGTTGCTACTCCCCGGGATCCCGCCACCAGTCGGCGCGGAGAGAGCCTCTATGCTTTTTGGGTGCGTAGCGTCGTGGGCGGTTACCTCAGTGCCTGGCGACTAGACCGGGCGATGATGCGCCGCTTTACGATCGTACAATTGCTTTACCTGGCGACCGTCGCCGTGGGATTCGGCTGGTCGGGATTGGCCCTGGCCGTCGGGGCGGGAGTGTTCGGTTTCCTGATGCTGGAGACCGTGAACTACCTGGAGCACTACGGATTGCTACGGCATCGGAACGAGCGGGGGTACTACGAACCGGTGCGACCCGTGCACAGCTGGAACAGCGACCACGAACTCGGGCGTATCGTGCTCTACGAACTGACCCGGCACAGCGACCACCACTACAAATCAACCCGGAAGTACCAGACGTTGCGGCGGTTTGAGGAAAGTCCCCAACTACCCACCGGCTACCCGGGCAGTATGTTGCTCGCCTTGGTTCCCCCTCTCTGGTTCAGTATTATGGACCGTCGGTTGGAACGCTATACCTAGCGCTCGAACTTACCCGCATAGTCCGCCATCGGAATGCGCCGCACCAGTTTTCCGGCCATCACGCCCCCGGCCCCGAGGTCACGGTGGTATTCGACGAGGCCAAGTCCTTCGGCGTAGATCTCGTAACCGGTGTAAGTCGGGCTGATGTCGCCGAGCGTCGGATCGCGCTGACTGACTTCCCCCTCCAGATCGAACAGGAGGGCCGGGCGCGATTCTCCCATCACGGTCAGGGTCGTATCGCCCCGGAAGCGGCGGTTCAGGGAAATGTAATTGACGGCATCCGGATTGTCCGGTGGAATAAAGGCGATTCGGTAGCCGGTCGCCCGCCCGTCGTCGGTGTAGAAGGGAAAGCTGCGGCCGTAGAGGATCTGAGCATCAACGCGTTGCGGCTGCCCGGTAACGAGGCGGGGGTAGAGTATGAGCTGTTCCAACTGCACGCCGTCGTTGGTGATCCGTTCCCGCACGACCTGATCGGGCGACATACCGTCGGCGTAGTGGGTGGAGCTGAGGTACAGTGCGGTATCACGGTCGATGCCGAGAAAGTACCAAAAGTCCGACGGCTCGTCCGTCAACGTACCCTTATTCGTGTATTCGTACACCAGCCCGTCGGTAAGCTCGCGAACCGGGAAGTAGAAATTCCGTACATCTCGCTGGTCCGAGCAGGCTGCCAGCAACGGAAGGAAGAATAGTAATCGGTACATAGTGTGCGGAAATCGGTGGGGAAAGATGCTGCACAAACGCCGGATTCACCTCCCCGAATCCTCGTTCGTCCGCAATTAACCCTCTTTACGGCAATAAAGCACCCAGGCGGGGGGTAGATTGCGGTAGACACGTCGGGCGTCGACCCGACCGAATGCGCGTTCGTAGTAGCTCTTCGTTTTCAGGCTGTAGTGCACCTGGTTGTAACATCCTCCGGGGCGGAGGTTCTCGCGGGCGGCAGTAACGATCCGCTGACCCACGTCGGGGGGGAGCGCCGCGAAGGGGATGGCGGAGATGATGTGGTCGGCCTGACCCGCTCCGATCCGGTCGAGCCAGGCGCGAATGTTTTCGGCACTGTCCTGGGCGACCACGAGGCGGGGGTCGCCAATGGCGCGCATGTCGTCGCAGAGGTCTTCGCTCACTTCGAAGGCGATCACTTTCCCCTCGGGGTGGAGGCGTTCGAGGATGTGGCGGGTAATGACGCCGTCTCCGGCTCCTAGCTCGACGATGGTGCGGGCGGTGGTGAAGTCGATGCGGTCGATGGCCGCCTGACACAGGGCGGTACCGCTGCGGGTGATGGTGCCCGTAGTGCCGATATTACGTAGGCCCTCAAGGAAAAAAGATAGGGTACTCATGCGATTACGTTCCTCCCACGAAGCGCTGCGGTGGGTAAAAGGTTCGCTACACGTCGCTTCGTTGGGGATCGAAGGCTTCCAGGTAATCGCCGATTCGCCGCAGAAAAGATCCACCCAGGAAGCCGTCGACCACCCGGTGGTCGTAGCTCAGGCTCATGTACATCATTTGGCGGATGGCGATCAGGTCGCCGTATTCCGTCTCGACCACGGCCGGCTTTTTCCGGATGGCCCCGACGGCCAGGATCGCTACCTGCGGCTGGTTGATGATGGGAGTACCCATCACGTTGCCGAAGGTGCCGACGTTGGTCACCGTGAAGGTGCCGTCCTGGATCTCTTCGGGTTTGAGCTTGTTGGCACGGGCGCGGCCGGCGAGGTCGTTTACCTGGCGGCTGAGTCCGAGCAGATTCAACTGGTCGGCGTTGCGGATCACCGGTACGATCAGGTTTCCGGTCGGCAGGGCGGCGGCCATACCGATGTTGATGTCGTGCTTTTTGATGATGCGATCACCGTCGACGGAGACGTTCACCAGGGGAAAATCCTTGATGGCCTTGGCGACGGCTTCAATGAAGATTGGCGTGTAGGTAATCTTTTCCCCGTACTTCTGCTGGAAATCGCGTTTGATGCTCTCCCGCCAGTTGACGATGTCCGTGACGTCGACTTCGATAAAGCTGGTAACGTGGGGGCTGGTGCGCTTCGAGTTGACCATGTGGTCCGCGATGAGCTTGCGCATGCGGCCCATCTCGATGATTTCGGAAGAACCGGAGGCAAGGCCGCCGGCTGGTGCGACAGGGGGGCGGGGGGGAAGGGTTGTCGCGTGGGTACCAGCCGTTGGTGCAGCCTTGCCAGGACCGGTTATGAAGCGATTATCGCGTCGCTTCAGGTAAGCCTGTATGTCTGATTTGTTTACCCGGCCGCCGTTGCCCGTGCCGGGGATCTGGTCGAGCTCAGCCTGGCTGATGCCCTCCTTGTCCGCAATAGTACGGACTAGCGGTGAATAAAAACGACCGTTTTCTGACTTTTCTGCCGTCGCTGCCGCTTTTTCGGGGGCGGGCGGGGTCGCGGGAGCCGTGGGGGCGGGGGAAGGAGCCGTCGTTTGTGGTGGGCTATCGGAGGCTGCCGTGGGTGGCGCAATGGTGGGACTGGCCGCTACCTCCGCCCCGGCCTCCGTCTCGATGAGGGCAATCACCTCACCGACGGCAACGGTGGAATCCGCCTCGTACTTGATCTCCTTTATCGTGCCGGCCACCGGCGCGGGCACTTCACTGTCGACCTTGTCGGTGGCGATCTCGAGCACCGTATCGTCTACCTCTACCCGATCACCGACCTGCTTGACCCAATTGAGGATGGTTGCTTCGATGATGCTTTCGCCCATCTTGGGCATTACGAGCTCTACTTGGGCCATGGGGCGTACGGTTTTATGAGCGGCTGGTCAGGCCGTAATTTGGTTAGGGTGGGCAAATTTAACCCGCAGATGCGACTTACGCCCGTGTAGCGACGGCTTGAGCCGTCGAGCTGCTTGCAGACCATCAGCATTGCGGTCCGAACCCGTGTAGCGACGGCTTGAGCCGTCATGCTGAATCCGCAAACCCGCCAGTTAGTTTGTTGGTCAGCTAAGCTTTGCACCTCCTTTGGTCGTACAGTCGGACGGCTCAAGCTGTCCCTACAGTTGGGTCCCGTGTAGCGACGGCTTGAGCCGTCATGCTGCTTCCACCAATCTTCCCATCGTAGAGAGTGAGGGTGTTAGAAGCTATTCCTTTGGTCGTACAGTCGGACGGCTCAAGCCGTCCCTACAGTTGGGTCCCGTGTAGCGACGGCTTGAGCCGTCATGCTGCTTCCACCAATCTTCCCATCGTAGAGAGTGAGAGTGTTAGAAGCTATTCCTTCACTCGTACAGCTGGACGGCTCAAGCCGTCCCTACAGTTGGGTCCCGTGTAGCGACGGCTTGAGCCGTCATGCTGCTAACGCGGATCCTCCCATCGGGGGCATTGAAGGCGTTGGGTGCTGTTCCTTTCGTCGTACAGTCGGACAGCTCAAGCTGTCCCTACAGTTAGTGCCCGTGTAGCGACGGCTTGAGCCGTCATGCTGCTTCCACGAATTTTCCCATCGTAGAGAGTGAGAGTGTTAGAAGCTATTCCTCTAATCGTACAGTCGTACGGCTCAAGCCGTCCCTACACGCAGTGCCGGACGGCTCATGCCGTCGCTACACGTAGTAGGTAAAGGGGTACGACCGCCAGTTATTCACCAAACCTGCTTTCTCCGGATTATACAGGATGTAATACAGAATATTGTCATACGATTTGGCCGTCCGGACATAGTGGTCGTAGCTATCTTTCTGCCAGAACGGACCCTTTGTTCCGAGGTGTTCGTTCAGGTAGCGGGCTGAACCTCCCTTGATGCGTCGCATAACTTCGTGCAGGGGGCGGTAGCGGAGGGAAAGCTCCGGAATTGTCAAAAGGCGATGGTCCTCATCCGTAAGTTGATTGCCCATCGATAATAGTACGTGGACGTGATTGGGCATGATGCAGTAGGCCCTAAGTTCATACAAGTCATTGTCGAACGCATGCAGCCGTTCGGCCATGATCCGGCAAGCAACCGGATCCCGAAAATAACATCCGCTGCGCCTGCTCCGATCCAAAGTCGTATCGTACCGAAGAAAGTACTTCTTTCTAGCCCGTGCGTACGCCTGCTTCTGCCAGATGGAACACGACTGGTGCTGGAGGCGGATAGCTTGAAACCTGCTCGTAGGAGAAGCGCAGTCCCTGCATCAGACGTAGGGGAAGAGCGTCCTTTACCCGAAACGTGACGAAGAACGTCCCACCGACCGGGGTAACGTGAGGCAATCGACTGGTGTGAAAATCGGAGAGAACGTGCACGGGGGAGGTTTTATGGCAGCATATTTAAAACATTTGTTTGAAATATGCAAATGTTGGGTTCTCTCGGTGCGGCCTGATCCCGGCATCCGTGTAGCGACGACTTTAGTCGTCCAGCTGTGCGGCGGGAGAGTCAGCGTCACGGCTGAAGCCGTCGTTACACGTGTAGCTGCATGGAGGGAAGAGCAGCGTCACGGCTGAAGCCGTCGCTACACGTAGAAGCTGCATGGGTGGGGAACAGCGTCACGGCTGAAGCCATCGCTACACGTGGAGCTGCATGGGTGGGGAGTGTCAGCATGACGGCTCAAGCCGTCGCTACACGTGGAGCTGCATGGAGGGAAGAGCAGCGTTACGGCTGAAGCCGTCGCTACATGGAGAGCTGCATGGAGGGGAGAGCAGCGTCACGGCTGATGCCGTCGTTACACGTGTAGCTGCATGGATGGGGAGCAGCGTCACGGCTGAAGCCGTCGCTACACGTAGGAATGCACGGCGGGAGAGTCAGCGTTACGGCTGAAGCCGTCGTTACGCGTGTAGCTGCATGGATGGGGAACAGCGTTACGGCTGAAGCCGTCGTTACAGTTACTTCGCGGGCCGTTTGGGCTTACGGAGAGCCGGTTTTCTTCGGGCGGGTTTTTTCGCGGCAGCCTTTTTCGGGGCCGGTTTGCGAGGGGGCGTGGGCTTGTCGAGGAGCACGAGCCGTAGCAGATTCAGGGCCTGCAGCGTGGTGTACTCAATGTTGCGTTCCCGATCCTTGCCGGAGTGAAGCAACTTGGTTACGGTACGCTCGGGGGTGGCTACGGCGATCCAGATGGTGCCGACGGGTTTTTCGGGCGTGCCGCCCCCGGGACCGGCGATGCCGGAGGTGGCGATGCCGTAGTCCGCCCGCAAGCGATCACGCACGCCCTCGGCCATGGCGATGATGGTCGGTTCACTGACGGCGCCGTGTGCTTCCAGGGTAGCTGCGGGCACGCCGAGTTGGGACTCCTTGACGTCGTTGGAATAAGCGATTATGCCGCCGATAAAGTGCTTGCTGGAATCCGGATGAGCCGTGATCATCTTGCCGATGCTGCCTCCGGTGCAGCTTTCGGCCGTGGCTACCGTTTTACTGGCTTCTTGCAGGATGCGCCCGATCACGGAGGCCAGATCGTCCTTGCCGTAACCATAGACCAGGTCACCCAGCGCTCCCTCGATGTGATTGCGGTATTCATCAAGTTGGGATTGCAGGAGGGCCTCTACGTTGCCACGGGCACTGAGCCGTAGGCGGACGGTACCGAGATTCGGGAGATAAGCCAGCGACATATTTTCCGGCAGCCGGTTCTCAATCTCCTCCAGGCGCTCGGCGATGGTGCTTTCTCCTTCCCCGGCCGTGAGAATGGTGACGGAGCGCAACAGGTCGGCGTCGAGGTTCCGCTTGCGGAGCCGGCGCATCACTTCGTTTTCCATCAGGTACATCATCTCGTAGGGGACGCCGGGCATGGAGACGACGACCCGATCGTCCTTTTCCAGCCACAGGCCGGGGGCGGTACCCCGCTCGTTGACCAGGACCTTGGCGCCGGTGGGCAGTCGGCACTGATGGCGGTGGGTTTCGTTGGCTTCCCGGCCGTAGCGGCCATAGATCTTGACCAATCGCTTCCAGGTGGGATTGTGAAGACGCAGCTCGCCACCGAAGTAATCGGCCAGCACCTGCTTAGTGATATCGTCCTTCGTAGGGCCGAGACCCCCGGTCATGAGGACAATATCCGACTGCTGAAGCGCCCGGTCGAGGCCCGCCATAATGCCCTGTCGGCTATCGGCTACGGAAACGTGTTCGATCACGGTAATGCCCTCCTCGCTTAGGGCCGCGGCGAGGTAGGTGGCGTTGGTATCGACAACCTGTCCGATAAGGATCTCGTCGCCGATGGTAAGAATGGTAGCCTGCAAAGTGTTCGGTTTTCGTTTACGGAGGACAACGTACGATTTAGCTGTACAGTGTCAAAGGGACGATTGTTGTATTCGGTCGTCTACCGGGGGGCATTGCTCTTTAACGCAAACGTCGCGCCCGCGTTCCCGCCCGTACCTTTGCCGCATGCACAAAAGTGGATTCGTCAACATCATCGGACGGCCGAACGCCGGCAAGTCAACCCTCATGAACGCGCTCGTGGGAGAGCGCATGAGCATCATTACGGCCAAACCCCAGACGACCCGCCACCGCATCATCGGTATCCTCACCGAGCCGGACTACCAGATCGTCTTCAGCGACACGCCCGGCTACATCGAGGAAGCCAGCTACAAGATGCAGGAAAAAATGAACAGCTACGTCAACTCCGCCTTCGAGGACGCTGACGTGATGCTCTACCTCGTCGACCCGCAGGAGGAATACACCGAGGAAGACCTGCTGGTGAGCAAGCTGCGACGCATGGACACCCCCCTCTTCCTGATCTTTAACAAGCTCGATCTGGTGGACGAAAATCGGGTGAACCAGCTCGAGCGGCAATTCAAAAAATGGGTGAAACCCCAGCGGATTTTCGGCATTTCGGCACAGTCCGGGCTAGGCGTGGGCGACTTGCTCGAGGCGATCAAATCCGCGCTACCCGAAGGGCCGGTCTACTATCCCGAGGATCAGCTGACCGACCGCTCGGAACGCTTCTTCGTAGCCGAGATCTTGCGCGAACAGATTCTGGAACAGTACCACCAGGAAATCCCCTACAGCGTCGAAATCGAAATCGAAACCTTCGAGGAAACCGAAACCAACGACGGTAAGGAGCTGGCGCGTATCAGTGCCGTGATCTACGTAAGCCGTAAAACACAGAAGCCTATCCTGATCGGAAAGGGGGGCAGCAGCATCAAGAAACTCGGCACGAACGCCCGCAAGCGGATGGAGGAATTTCTGGGACGTCGCGTATTCCTGGAAACCCACGTGAAGATCCGCGAAGACTGGCGGGACGACGAGCAGTGGCTGAAGCGGTTTGGGTATGATCGGTAGTATCGCTCGCTGTGCTCGCTGATGGTCGCTCGCTTGGGCTCGCGGGTAGTATCGCTCGCTGTGCTCGCTGATGGTCGCTCGCTTGGGCTCGCGGGTGGTCTCGCTCCCGGTGGTCGCTAGTGGTTCGTTAGTCTCGCTCCCGGTGGTCGCTGGTAGTTCGTTAGTATCGCTCCCGGTGGTCGCTAGTGGTTCGTTAGTATCGCTCCCGGTGGTCGCTGGTAGTTCGTTAGTATCGCTCGCGGGGCTCGCTGGTGGTTCGTTAGTCCCGCTCCCGGTGGTCGCTGGTAGTTCGTTAGTCTCGCTCCCGGTGGTCCCTGGTCGGGAAGTTTTTAATAGGGAAGTTGGGGGTTTTGTGAACCTGTAGGCCGCGAAATGGCTTGCCCGACTAACCGACTAACCGACTAACCGACTAACCGACTAACCGACTAACCGACTAACCGACTAACCGACTAACCGACTAACCGACTAACCGACTAACCCATGACTACCGATCACGAAGCAATTAAGAACTGGACGAAGAAGCACAACGGCGTACCCGGCGTCATCGAGGAAGCCACCACCGCAAACGACAGCCGACCGCTGGCGATCATCTGGCCGGAGAATCGGAAGGAGGCCAAGTACCGGGAGATCAGCTGGGATACCTTTTTCGATCACTTCGAGTTGCGACAGTTGGCGCTCGAATTCGACGGGCAGGGGATGTCGAAGGATCACCGCTTCGTGAGCCGGGGCTAGGGGGCGGGAAATAGGCGATCTTCCTTCTCGTATTCCCGCTGAATGGCGGAGTGCAGTAAGGGTGCGGTCAGTACGTCCTTTTTATCCGCTACCGCTTGGTAGACGCAGTGCCGTACGGCGTTGGCGATGCTGGCGCCGGTGAGTTCGTATTTGTGGGCTAAGGCCGTCAGGTCGACCTCCGGACCCGGAGGGAGGTGTTCGGGCAGCATATTCCGCCACAAGCGGTACCGCTCGGCCGCGTCGGGCAAGTAAAAGGCGACGATCGATTCGAAACGACGGGTGAATGCTTTGTCCATATTCTGCCGGAAATTACTGGCGAGAATGCAGAGACCGTCATAGTTTTCGACGCGCTGGAGAAGAAAGCTGGTTTCCTGGTTGGCGTACTTATCCCGACTGTCCTTCACGTCGCTACGCTTGCTGAACAGGGCATCGGCCTCATCGAAGAAGAGGATCCAGCCCTTGCTTTCCGCCCGCCGGAAGAGTCCGGCGAGATTCTTTTCGGTTTCGCCGATCCACTTGGATACGACCATCGACAGGTCAACCCGGAAGACCGGCCGGTCGACCGATTTGCCCAGCAGAGCGGCGGTCAGGGTCTTACCGGTACCGGGGGGGCCGTGAAAGAGCGCCCGGTATCCGCGTCGGTTGTGCCGACCGTATTTCGGATCGTCGGCCAGCGTTTCGTAGTGGTTCAGATAATTGCGCAGGTAACCGATCTCCTTCAGGGTGCGGTCGGGGAGCACGAGGTCCCGCCAGTCGAGCGTCGTGTCGACGCGCTGGGCGGGAAATGCGGGAGAAAAGTCGGGAAGCGCGGTCCGGCCCGTAAGCATGCGCTCGACGAATTCGGGGTTAGCGATGAGTTGTCCGGCTAGTGGTGGCTCACCGGGCGGCGGCGGCAGAAGCTGGATGATCTGTCGCTGACGTAGCGTGCCGTGGGGCAGGAGCAACTCCCGCAGCGCCAACTGAAGGGGCAGGTTGTCTCCACCCAGTAGAAAGAGGGCCGTCTCTCCCGTCGGCAGGACGCCCCGGTGTTGCTTGCCGCGGAGGCCGCCGAATGCCGGCAGATCGACTCCCGCCGACAGGTAGGGTGCCAGGCACGCGTCGAGCATCCCCGGCCGCACCTCCGGAACGAGGGCAAGCACGATGATGATCTGCTCGGGGACGGAAAGTGTAGTCTGTAGAAGGTATTCCGACAGGGGCGACCCATCGTCGGGGACCCGGAAGGGAACGACTTTCGGCTCCCGCTCGGGCTGAAACCGGGCGATCAGTCGGGCGTGCAGCAGCGATTCGAGATACTCGAGGAGGGTAGGTAGACAGGCCGGGTGGGGGGTAGGGGTACGCACGGCGATTATTTATCGGCGAGATAATCCCGGACCGCCGCGGGGTCGCTGGTCGGGGGGAGCAGGCGCACGATTTCTTCCGGCGATCCGACGGCAGCGAAGGTGATCCGGGCATCCCCGCTGTGAAAGAACCATTCCTTCACGGGCTCTTCCCCCCAGGGCCAGGTATAGTCGGCCAGTATCCCCGGCTCGCTCCCGTCTCCCCCGGTCCACCAGAAGCACTTCTGGTAGTCCACCCGCTCGGAGGACTCCAGCCAGGGGGAGGAGGCGTACACGGCGTATAGTTCACCGAAGTCGGCGGTCCGATACCGGCTGATCTTACAGCAGCGGCGGCGCATGGGGGCCGTTGCCAGGGCGGCGTAGCGGGCGGCCTGCTCGGCCGGCCAGGGGCCCGTCCGGGACGCGTAAACCGCCCGCAGACCGGGGTGGCGGTGGTAAGACTTCAGGGACTGCAGGGTTGCGTTGTACGCTTCCGGCGACGGGGCGGTGTAGGTTACCTTCAACTGGCTTTCCAGATCGAAGAAATGAGCAACCGCCTGTCTGATCTTATCCATAGCTGATCAAAGACTTTCCGTCTTCATTTCGTCGGGGCCGGTTTCCAGTATCGGAAGCACGTCGAGGAGGGTGTGGTTTCCGAGGTAGATTTCGGCGGAATAGGTGATGTTGTCGCACAGTCTCATTTCCTGTTTCCCCCTTAAGATATCGAATAATTGCTGGGCGATCTCCGCGCGACGGTCGGCGATCTCGGCGGCATTGGCGGCGGTGATCAGGTCACGGACCTTATTAGCGGTCTGTTGGTGATCGAGGACTTCGTAGGTGGCCCGCACCGTTAGGCGCATATTGACGGGGTAGCCGGGATACTGATTTTCCCAGTTGCTCAGGTTCTGGGCGAGCTGGATCTCGATGTTCTTCATGTTCACCTGGTTGAAGTCGCGGGAGGTGTGGATGATGTTCAGACCATCCCGGTAGCCCGTGCCCTGGAACCAGTCGGCGATCAGGTGCGAGCGTTCCAGGCGGATGCGCTCGTCGCGGTGTTCGATCTGCCCGCCCTCGCTAGTGGTGACGGTGAGTTGTCCGCGGGTCCCCGGGGCCTTGGTGACGAGATTGTCGCCCACGACCACGTGCTCGAACATCTGGCCGTTGATGTCGGGCATGCCCACGGAAACCGTGAACGTCTTCGCGGCCGGATCCGCGGCGGAACGGTAGGAATAATCGATGACCAGTTTGCTGTGCTCGATGCGGGGCACGGGCGGCGGGTCGATCTTGTATTCCTGGTGTTCGGCGGAGAGTTTAAGGGTTTCGGCGAAGTAATCCTTCGCGAGGTTGACGGCCTGACCGATCGAGCCGCCCGCCAGCAGCATGCGTTGCAGTTCGTCCCGTAGCGGTTGCCCGAGGGCCACCGCGCCGGACTCGCCGGGGGGAGCTTCCCGGCGGTGAATGGTCCGGCGCCGCGCGCGCGCGAAGGCTTCCGGCGTCGTATTCGGTCCCATGAGCTGAGCGTCCGTCGGGGGGGTAGCACGTTCGGCACGCGCGATCGGCAGGGCGAGGTTGAGGCCCGCCACGAATATCTGGGTGAAGTTGCGGGCCTGCCACGGGCGCTCGAGCGCGTCGGTGCCCAGGGGAGCTTCGTGGAGAGACTTGATCGTCCCGGGACCCTCGACCAGGGCACCCTGGAAGCCCGGCCAGTTTTTCGTGGGTTGGAAAGCCGCGTAGCTGTCCTCCCGCTCGGTCACCTGGGTGGTGATGTCGGGCTGAGCTACGGAGTCCGACCGCCCGAGCTCCTCGGTGTAGAGGACGATGAGGGACGTCTCGCCGTAATATTCGAACAGTTGGGTAAGGATCGGTACCAGTTCCCCCTCCTTAGCTTCCGCTTCCGCATCCTGTTGCTCGGCTACGGCCCGGTCGGCGGCGGCATCTTCCCCCTCCTCTACCGTAAGCGCGTCGACGATCGCTAACTGGGCCTGCTCGGCTTCGGTGAGGGTGAGGTCCAGTTTCGCGGAGGCCTGAGTGAGCAGCCCCCGGATGGTGTTCCGATCGGCCACCGGGCGCTCCTCCACCCGCGCGATCCAGTCACGAATCTTTACGTCGAGCTTCGTGGGCGTGCTGGCGACCATCACGTCCAGCCCGCCGGAACTGTCGATCCACAGGCGGTGGCCCTCGCCGTCGGAAGAGAACCGGAATTCCTTGCCCACTTCGGTATCTTCCAGCGCTCCCTCGTCCCCGCCGTCCTCCTCATCTTCTCCTCCGATACCGAGCGCGGCCAATAAGCCGCGCGCTTGCTCCACGAGAAATCCGATGGCCCGGTCGACGGCCTCGAGCACTACGGCCTGGAATCCCCCCACGACCTCGGCGATCTTCTCCGGCAAATCGCCCAGTCCGAGAAAGCCGGCAATGAAGTCAATGACGGGCACCAGCAATCCCGCCAGAGCCTGCTCGGTCTTTGCGGCCATACCGGCGATGTTTCCGGCGATGAGATCGGCGACCCCCCCGACGATCGTCTGGACCAGGGTGAAAATGCGGGCCGCGTTTTCGAAGATCCACTTCAGGACCTTGTAGATCGCCTCGATCGCCTGGAGTATGGCCCCGGCCGGATTGAACAGCCCCAGGATCCAGACGGTGGCAATGCTCACGATGGTTTCGACCATATACGACACCGCCGCCTCAATGATAGTGTTCAGGATGGCCGCCGGATCGAGCCGTTCCTTGATCATTTCAAAGATGCCCCCCGGGCCCTCTTCGATCAGCAGGGTCAGCAGCTCGTAAGCCTTCTCGATCAATTCGACGTTCTGCTCCCCGATATGGCGCACCAGGATGATGCGAATGTTCGGCCAGGTAAGACCCATCAACTGGAGAAAGAAGGTAATGATGCTCTTCAGGGATGTATCGGGGGGCAACTGTACGCCGACCGTGCCCATGGCGGAGAAGAGCCAGTTGATGAAGCCGGTCATCAGGTGACCGAAAAAGTTGTCGAAGAAATTGCTGAACCCGAGCCCCACGGCCGAGAGCAGGTTATTGGCGAAGTTGATCGGATCGTCGGCAATGTCGCTGGCCACTTCCTCGATCTGCGCGAGTAAGGCCCAGAAAGCCCCGGGGGCGATCCCCACTACGGTGAGCAGTCCGTTAATGATGGCCCGTACCGGGTCGTCGATGAAGGCCTCGATGGCGTCGGCTACCTTCTGGATGAGGCCCTTCGCCGCTTCCCGCAGGGCATCGATGCGCTCGCGGGCTTCCTGCACCGCGTCGCCTGCCTGGGTCACGAGATCGTTGGTGAAGTTTTGCTGGGTATCGTGGACGTTGTCGCGCATGGTGTCCAGTCGACCCTGAAATCCGGCCTGCTGCTGGCTGGCCCAGTCCTGCAGGTTGTCCGGCAGCAGTCGGAAGAGTTCGGCGATATCCCGGTCGGCCTTATCGATAATTTCCTCGCAGGCGATTACGATACCGTTCACGTAGGTGCTCACCTCACGGATCAGGGTGCAGATGTCGCGGCCGAAGGTGCGCTCCGCGGAGGTATAAATATTGGTGATGCTGGAGGGTAGGCCGGTCACGTCGTCCCAGATGGAGACGATAGCCCCCCCGATGCCCTCGTGGCGCTCGTCGACCATTTCCTTGGCCCTTTGCAGCTCATTGTCGAAGGCGGTGGCAATCCTTTCCTTCCCGGTGTTCCACAGGCTCATGGCGGCGGGCACCATGGGCGTCAGCAGGTCGTTGACGGCCGTCTGGGCCGTGGTGAAGATGGTCTCCGCCGCCCGGGCCGCCGCGATGCGTTGTTCTTCCTCGGACCCGGCCATGGCGATCTGCTGGGTCAGGGCCCCGTCGACCGTCGTACCCCGACTGGCCTCCAGCGCGGCGATGGCCCGGGCTTCCACTTGCCGCATCTCGCCCCGACTGGCCGCGATGGCTTCCTCCTGTTCCTGCAACACCCGGGCGGGGTCCTCGGCGGCTACCTGCTCCAACTCGGTCATCCCCTCCCGCGCGTCGGAGAAGGGGGGCGTGGGAATTTCCCGGGTGACGTCGTTGTCGATGTTGGCTTCCTCGATGCGGGCCGCGGTGGCCCGGGCATCCTCGTCCAGGTTCACGTCGGCGTCCATGGCGGCGGGCGGAGTTACGCTGGCGGCGTTGACTTCCGGCGCGCTCACCTCCCGCGGGGTTTCCGGCAGGGGGGCGCTCACCTGGGTCGGTTCTCCGGTGGCGGGATCGTTCACGCCGGCGTATTCTCCGGAAACGCGATCACCATCTTCGGATATGTCGTCGTTCAGGGCGTCACCCACCGCCTGGGCTTCCGCGGCGGGGTCGGTCCGGCGGAGGCTGTCCTCGTCGGGCGGACGCCGGTTTTGGATGGCATCCTGAATATCGGCGCAGAGCTGCTCGATTTCCGGACTGGGTTGGGGCTGTTCGCGCAAGGTAGCCGCGATCGCTCCCTGGGCGCGGGAGGTGGTTTCTTCGGTGGGTTCATCGACGTTGGCGCGGGCGGCGGCAATGTCTTCGTCCGGTGCGGGCAGCGTTTGGTTGGCCGTTCCGGTGGCACCCATGCGTGAGGTCGCCCGGCTCGCACGTGCCTGGGTGCGGCTTTCCAGGTCGGGCGGTGGGGGTGGGATGATCAGTTCGACCTCGGGAGGGGCGGCCTCGGCAACCTCCAGTAGCACCTCCTCCGTGGGCGGAGCTTCCGCAACTTCCACGGCCATTTCCGGGGGCGGGGCCGCGGGAGCCGGTTCCACCAGGAGAGCGGGGCGTTCCGGTGGGGGGCTCAGTCCGCTGCGGGTCGGAAGGAGCGGTTCGCGCCGCCGGGCCGGTGGGGCCGGCGGCCGTTGTGCCCGGGCGTGCTCCCTCATGACCAGTCGACATGCAGGATGCGGGTCATCCAGGGTGTCTTGACCAGGCTGATGGCCCACGGCAGCCGGTCGAGGAGAAGATCGTGGGGGTGGCGCTCTACCGTGAGCCGCCAACCGCCGTCCACGGATGCCAACTTTCCGGCGCGCTGAAGAAATCCCTCCCGCAGGGCCGTGATGCTGGTATTTTTCAACACCGACCAGTGGCCGATCACGTCGCGCAGGAGTTCGTCGGCGGCTTCCCGGTGGGCTTCGTCGAGGCTTTGCTGCGGTTCGAGGTAGTCGTCGGGGTGCAAACCGAGCAGGAGCTTCGTGAGGGGCAGGTCCCATTCCTCGCAATCCGCGTTTCCCCATACCAGGTAGTGCAGGAGGGTGGCGGCGTGTCGGGGACCGCTACTGTCGACCGCATCGAGCAGGTACTTCAGGTAGGGGTGCAGCAACACGATGCCGGCATTGCGGGGGAACCAGGCGGGCGGGGTGGGGGCGCCGGCCGGTCCTTCCCCCGTTGGACGGGGTACCACCGTCCAACCGCTAGCCGTTGGACGGGGTAGCTCATCCACCGGCGTCGATGTCCCGAATCCCGCCCGCCGCAGTAGGTCGGCCCAGGCCCGGGCCGTAGACGGTGGGTGACGAGGATCGGGGGAGTCACCGGACGTGCCGGTCGGGATTCGCCGGTACAGCCAGGGAAGCCCGCTTTCCGCGAAATTGTGTTGCACCCGCGTTGCCCGCCCAAATACAACTTCCGGTTGCCGCGACCACTCGGTGAACAGGGTACGCCACTCCGCCGCACCGGCTCCGGGCAACCACGTCGCCAATCCCGCACGCAAGTGCTCGATGGTATCGTAGGGCCAGGTCAGGTTTCCTGTACGGAGAAAGTGGAGCAGCGCATCGAAGTAGGGGAGCTCGGTAAGCGGAGTCCCCCGGACGGGGAGGTGGTGCGATAATGCCCGGCCGATCGCTTCCTCGATCGCTCGCGGGGAGTCGTCGAAACCGACCTCGATCTCCAGCCGGTCGACGTACACCCGGTCGGGGGAAGAGTCGGCAAGGTCGAGTTGCCGTTGCAGGGCCGGAAGGAACACCGCTTCCTGGAAGCGCTCCAGTCGTGCATGCCACGCCCCCGCCTCCTTCGGGCCTATACCCGCCGCTTCCGCGGTCAGGTACTGACGGGCGATGTGGTGGGTAGCCATCAGTTGAAGTCATCGTGGGAGTCGACGGCGAAGCAACCGGTTTCCGGGTCGACCATCAGTACCCAAATCAGAGAATGGCCCTCTATGTTAGCGTAGCGGGAGGTGACGGATTTGCCGATCGCGAGGCCCGGCTCGGCCAGGGGGATGTCCCACCAGAATACCGGCTCGTCCACTCCGTCGGAGGGCTGAGCATCCAGGAACAAATCCCGGCCGTCCGCGTCGAACTCGATCGTAACCGATAGTTCCTTCTCGCACTGGGGTCGCGGGTCCGCATCCCGGTCGCAGCGGTCGATCCGGAAGCGGTCGAAGGCGGGAAATGGCTCGTTCTCGCCGCCGGGTCGCACCCCGTCGTTGGTGTATTCATATTCGTGGGCCCGTTCCACCTTGGTGCCGGTGCTGCCCTGGGTTTCCACGTAGCCTACGGATACCCGGAGCTCGAAGCGGTCGCAGGTGAAGAACTCGGCGGTGAGGCGATTGAACCGTTCCGCCACGTCGGCGGACAGTTGTAGGGACCGCTCGTCGTTTTCCAGGCCGATCGGCCCGTTGATGTCTGCATCCACCGACTTCATGATGGATTCGAGGATCGGCTGCATGGCACTGCCGAAATTCCCCAGGGTAAGCGGTTGGTTACGCGACAGGATGACGGCGATGTTTCGGTTGAGGGCGCGCAGCGTAGGGTCGTCGAAGGCGAACACGTTGCCGTCGGCCGTAGTCAGGCGTAGATCGTCCACGGTGAGGCGGAAGTCCTCGTACACGACCGATTCGTTGACGGGTTGCTGAGCCCACAGCGGATAGCTCTGGCGGGTCGCGATGCCCCCGCACGGCAGACCACACTCTGGGTCGGTGACGTCGCAGGTATGGGCGGGCACGTCGATGGTCTGGCTGCAGGGTTCCGGGGAGTCGTCCGTTACCGTTAGATCAAATCCCTTACCGCTGGGGATGCCGCTGATGGTGGCTACTTCATTGGTTTCGACCCTTTGGCTCGTGCCGTCCGGCTGGGTAAACTGGTAGGGGGGCTTTCCGCCGCTGACGGTAAAGTCGTGGGTATAGGTCAGGTTATCGTCCGCGCAGTTCGGGGAGCCGACTAACTGGACGGACAGTACCGGCAAGAGGGCTACGGTAAGGGGCACTTCCTGACCGTCGTTGTCGGTCACGGTGACCTCGGCCCCGTTCGGCAGGACGATCGGATCGGGGGGCAGGGGTTGCCGGTTACCGTTGGCGTCCCGGATGAAGTAGGGGGGAACCCCGCCACTCGCGGTGAAGCGCACCGGCGCCGTTACCCGCTCCCGTACCTGGCTGCTGCATCCGGCCTGTTCGAGACTCGCCCGCAGTTCCTCGGCCGGCGGCTCGGGGGGCGTAGGGGGAAAGACGTGGATGGGCGCGCCGCTACCGCAGCAACGGTAGGGCAGGTAAAAATCGGCGATGACGATATTCGTTCTGATGCCCGGAATCGGTGTTTCGCCCGTCGGTTGATCGTTGCCCAGCAGGTCGATGACGTGGAAGTCTTCTTCCCGGGTCACGACGTACTCCCGGCTGGCGCTCACCAGAAAACTCAGGCTCAGGCGCAGGGTCACCGGGAGGTTGTTCACGGTAAGACTGAAGCGCCCGTCGGCGTTCGTGACCGTGCCGATGGTAGCATCCCGGACCACGACGGTAACGCCGGGAACCGGCTGACTTCCGATCAGTACCCGGCCCGCGATCCGAAAGCTGCCGGTGCGGGGGGCGGTTCCGTCGCCGCGGCCCTCTCCGTGGTACACCAGCACGAAGGTGCCGCCCGGGGGGGCGCCGGCCCTGAACTGAAGCCCGGGGTGCTCGTCCTGGAATTTTACGAACAACTGCCGTTCCAGGACTTCCTTCCGCCGGGTTACGTAAGTATCGTATAGGGCGCGCAGGGCGTCCAGGTCGCCGGCGGTGATGAGCTCATCCAGTTGGTCGGAGTACTCCTCGAGGTCGATCTTCGGATTCGTGGTGACGCCCCCGCTCTGGGCGTCGTTGAGCCCGAGTGCGGCCACGCGGGCGAAGAAGCGGCCCCCGCCCTGAATGGTGGAGAGGGCATTCTCGGCGGCGCTAAAGTCCAGATCACGTAGCCGCAGGGCGAAGCTGTCTTCCAGCCGGACCATACGGTGGATGGCCAGGAGGTGCACGAAGTAAAACCCGTTCAGGCCGGTGCCGAAGGGAGAGGCTGCCGTATGGAGATCGTAGTTCTGCTCGTAGAATTCGCCGACGGTGCCCCGCAGGTAGCGATAGCTTCCCAGCCGCTGCAGCAGGGGTGCGCGGGGAGTTCCCAGCAGCGTTGGTGGCTGCGCCTGCCCCTGGTCGTCCAGGATTTTCGTGTCGTAAAAGCGCACGGCCACCTCCGCCAGTCGCCCCAGCAATCCGGCCCGGAAGGTGGCGTACTGACTCTCGAGATCGGCGAAGTGCAGCGCATGATCCGCTACGTTCGTTTCTGCTCCCAGATTACCGGTCCGCAGGGCCACCAGGTCGATGGGGAGACGAAAGGCCGTGATCTGATCCCGCAGTTCCTTTACGACCATGGGAAAGGGTTGTCCCACCGCCCCCTCGATGCGCAGGAAGTTGCGGGGTTCCGGATCGTACACCAACGGCCGGCGTACAAAATCGTCGGTGGCGTTCCAGGTTGGTGCATCGTAACCCAGGTTCTGGTCGGCCCGGCCCCGGCGGGTGAGGCGGTAGTTCCAGTATGTGAGCACGGCGCTCGCGTCGTAGTAGTAGGGAATCGCTTTGTCGGAAAGCGGCCGGCCGAGGAAGGACGGCGTGATGCGGATCGTTTGTCGGAGCGGCGCGGTGGGCAACTCGGTGGGTTGCACCAGCGCGACCAGGCGTGCGAAGAGCGACGCCAACTCCCGCCCCGCTTCGGACTGGCGATTTTGTACCGGCGAACTCACCCACACGTGTCGCAGATCGTTGGAAATTCCGTTGGCCGTAAAGTGGTGCAGCACCAGGTGGCGCGGAAAGATCCGGTCGTCCGGACAGCAAAGGCCGAACAGATCTTCGGCGCGGTCGCGCAACTCATCGTAGGCCGCGATGATGGTGGCCAAGTGATCGAAGTAGTACTGGTAGCTCAGGGCCTGAACACTCTGGAGCAGACTCCCGTCGTGCAGGTGGCTCAGCCCGGTCACCAGGCCCGCGAAGGGATTGGCCGGGTGCCCGCTCAGCAGGGGAGCCAGGGCGGTGTAGGCGGCGTCGAGGGCCGATTGCACGCGGGCGAGCAGGGGGGCGGACAGGGCCGTACGGTAGGCTTCAAATAGTTGTCTTGTCGTGGCCGGCCGGGTGTTCATGACGTCGAAGCGCGGGCCGCGGAGCGTGACCAGCCCCAGTCGTTCGGCCTGCGTCTGGAAGAGCGCGTAGTACGCTTCCACGCCCGGATTGTCCAGGGCGAGCACCCGGCGGATTTCCTCGATGTCGCGGCGGCGGGCGAGCAGGGGGCGTATGGCCGTTTCTACGGTCTGCCCCTTATCGTCGCAGCTTGTGGGCGTGCAGTTGCTGTTGTCCCGCACCCGGCATTCGAACAGCAGTAGCAGGACTTTCTCGTCGCCCTCCCCGGCATCAGTATCCTGATTTATGCCGGTGAGAAAGTCGTGATCCAGGGCGACGGCCTCCCCGTCATCGTCGCGGTCGGTGGTCAGTTCCCAGAGGGGGTAGGTGTCCCCGCTGTTGTCCGGAAGGTCGAAAAAGTCGTAATCGATATCGTCCGGCATCGTGTAGGGGCGCCGGAATTCGAGGGGCTCGTCTTCGTCCCAAATGATGAGGTGACCGGCCGAGGTGACGCCGCAGCCCCGGCTGATGGTAAGCTGGGTGCCGGCGTCGTTGAGAGTAGCTTCGAGTCCACACACGATGCCGATGCCGATCAGGTGGGTCCGGGTCAGCCGCTCCTGCTCGCCCAGGTAATCGTAGAGTTGATTCAGGTTGCCGCTGGTCAGGATCTGGTTGGGCGCGAATTGGGGGTAGGCGGTGAAGTTGGGTAGCATGGCGGTTGAGCTTTAGAGGGTCCCGAGGGTGGTTTGGTCCAGGCGTACGGGGTTTTCGTCGTCGCCATCATCGCAGTCGTGAAGGGTGGCGGTGGGATAGGCGCTGCGCAGGGACTGGAAGACGAGCAGCAGGCGGTGCAGGCGGGCGCTGACGTCGAGCCAGTCGGTGTAGAAGGGTTCGAGCAGATCGCGCAGCTCCGCGAGACGGGCGGCATCGGGTAGCCCCCAGGCGTTGAGTAGGGCGGGGTCGCGGGAGCCGATCTGATCCAGGGAAGCGGAGAATTCGGGCCACACGTCGTCCATTAGGGTCGTGGCGGCGGTGCCGGTGTCGGCGTCGGTGGCGACCAACTGCGCGACGTGCGACCGGTAAACCTCCCCGAAGTAGCCGAGCAGCAGGCGGGCCCGTTCGGTGGTGGCGCTGATGGGCAACCAGTCCAGTACGGCGGCCGTCAGTTCGTCGTTGAGTTCGGTCCAGGCGAAGGCGGCGTTGGCGGTGAGCCAGGGGCACCATTCGGCTTCGAAGCGGCTGAGTTGCCGCGCCAGTTCGTCGGGTACGGGGCAGCGGCAGCTGTTGAGGAGGTCTTCTAGCTCCTCGGGCGTGTATTCACTCTCCCCCTTGGCGTCGCTGATCCAGCAAATCTTGGGCAGGAGGTGGACGGGCGTTTCCCGGCGGATGAGCCGGTCGGCGTAGCGGCGCAGGTCCATATCCTCGCTGTAAGGTTCGACGTCGGCCGGCAGCAGGTAGGTGATCCGGAAGCTGTAGGGGTCTTCCATGCCGCGGTGATTGCAGTCCTCGGCCAGGCAGACTTCCATGAGCGCGTCGCCCGGAAATTTGGGGCGCAGCAGGATGTGTTCCACTACGAACAGGCGTTCCCGGGAGAGGCGTTCACGCAGGAAATCCGCCAGGGCATCCGCTCCCCCGCTGGCCTCCTCGATGCGCAATTCGATGGCATCCCAGGCCGCGACTTCCGCCTCGGTGGCGGAGGGGTACAGCTCGGGCAGGGGTTCGGCATCGATGAATACCGTGCCGTCGTCGGGGTGGGTGAGGGTGAACTCGACCGACCAGCCGTCCGGATTACGCTGTACGTCTAGTGTGAAGTACGCCCTCACGTCCTCCATACCCAACAGACGCCGCAGTCGTTCGCCCAGCCCGGCGCGGTTGCGGTAGCCGCAGACGGCCTCGCCGAGGCGGTAGTTGATGCCCGTTCCCCGGCGGGAGCTGATTTCGGGCAGGAAGCGGAGGAAACGGATCTTGTCCTGGATCAATTTGTCGGCGCCGTACATCCGCCGCGTCGACTGATCATGGATGAGCAGGGTATAGTCCTGCATCCGCTCCCCGAAACGGGCGAGCACGTGATCGAGGAACCGATTGCGACGATCGGTGAACTCCGCCTCCCCTTCGAGCAGATCGCCGAGGGTCGCCAGAAAAGTGGTAGGGTCGACCAGCAGATCGGTCAGGTGTTCCAGGGGCGCGTCGGTGGCGAAGAGATCGGGCAGTTGGTAACTGCGCTCCACGTTTTCGTCGGTGCTGAACAGTTCGCCGAAGTAGGTCAGTTGGTCCGCGGTGCTGGCCGTAATGATTTCGAAGGGAAGGAGGTAGGCCGCCAGTTGACGGGCCTGGGCACGCCGGAGGTCCGTCACACGATCGGGGAGACCGGCGTGACCGAGGCCGTAAATTTCCGGTAACGTCCGCTGCACCGGAAGGTAGGCGGGCGTTCCACGGTGAAGGCCGGTCGGGACGGGGTAATCGAGCTGACTTACGGGCAGGGCCAGGGCGCGGTCGGCGGCCCGCAGTTGGTTGAGTACGGCGGTTAGTTCGGCCCGGCGGGGGAGGAGGGGCAACCCGTCCTTGAACACCGAAACGGCACTGGCCGCGAGGTAAAGCGACGGGTAGTGGCCAGGGCTCACGTCGAAGCACCAGAGATCGGTCGTGGGGAGGGGGCGGCCTTCGGCGTCGTATACGGTGAAGTGCAAACCCTCGATCGCGGCGACCCCCGGAATGTCCATGAGTTCGTTGATCAGGTCGCTGACGTAAATGCGGGCGCGTAGTACCGCCCGGTCCAGATCTGCCTGCAGGATAAAGCCCTGCCGGAGGGCTGGCCCCTCGAAAATGCGTTCGCTGGTGTAGCCGGCGGCCTCGAGTTCGCCGAGGGTCCGGAAGGGTACGCCGGGATTGAGCTGCCGTTCCAGCGTACGGTAGAACCGGGCCAGGGTAGCTTCCACGTCGGCCGTCGGGTCGAGGTGAAGGTCGGCGCAGACGGACACGTCTTCCGCCCGGACGCGGTCGAAGCGGCAGTAGTCTTCGCCCACCTTACGATTGTCGTGGAGCAATTGCTCGGTGTCGGCTAGGGTGGCGGCGCGCGCCCGCAACTTGCGGTGGTAGGTATCGACGAGGTTGCTCGCCAGGAGCAGGGTGGTGAGGGTGGGGCCGTCGGTGCCGGCCGGCAGCGGCTCGCGTTGCCACAAGCGTAGGGTCGCTTCGGGCAGGGTGAGGGCGATGGTCTGGGTGCCGACCTGAATGGTGAGGGAGAGATCGAGGAAAAAGATGTCGCGCAGGCCCCGGCGCAGGTCCTCCGAGTCGACGGGCTCGGCGAGGGTCCGGTCGCGACTGAAGCGGTCGATCGTAAAGCCGGTCAGACTGGCCTCCGGGTCGCCGGCCAGCCGGTAGGCTTCGGGGGAGAGGTCGCGCCAGTCGGGGAAGCGGAGTTCAGCATCGATGGCGACCGGGGCCTCGGTTCCGTTGGGGAGCAACAACTGGCCGTCCACGCGGTCGGTGTTCAGGTTGCCCAGTTCGGTGTCGGGAGCGAATTGAATCAGGACGTCGGTGAACCCCCTGACGATTACCGGTGCCTCGTGCTGACCCGGGTAGCGCTGGGGAAGGATACGCCAGCGGGGGGCAAAGGCCAGTTCGCCATCCTTACATTCGGGGTAGAGGACGGGGCCGCAGGCGCACTGTTTGCAGGTGACCCAGGCGTTGCTGAGGCCGAGACTGTCGATCAGCAGCCGGCGAAAATCGTCGTTGGTTACCGGCGCGTTGGTCAGGATGCGGCGGGCGGTGAAAAAGGGTTGGCGGTAGTCGATGCCCCCGCCCGCGTCGGTTAGGAGGTCGGCCACGTCGAACTCCCCCCGGTAGCCGATTTCGGCCAGGGCGTCGGTGAGGTGCTCCAGCAGGGTGATGCCGGGGTCGTGGGCGTTGTAGTCCGTCCAGCGCGTGCTGGCGAGTTGTTCCACCGCCGCGTACCCCTGTCCACGGAGGGCGAAGTAGTCGGCCGCGGCCGTCGGTTGCTTGCGGGGGTCGATTACGTTCATTGGATGGGGGGATTGTCCGTGATGGTCACGCTTGTCCGGCGGGGCGTCCGGCGGGGCGGCTGGCATACTTCGGCCGGACCCGTGTCGGGATCGGCGTAGACGGTCGTCAACAGGTGAGTGGGGGCCGAAGCCAGCACGCTCACCAGCTTGGTGGAGCGCAGCCGCTCCGCCCCGTTCTGGGCCGGATCACCGAGGTGCAACAGCACGAGGTTCTTGACGAAGTTGACGTAGGGGAGCTCCTCCAAAAAGTTTACCACTCCCGACTGGTGCACCTCCGCGGCGAAGTCGATGCCCTGCAGGCCGCCGTCGTGCCAGGGAGAGATGTAGTCAATGAGATCCGACTGAATCTGGGTTTCGGCCCAGCTAATGTCGGTCCCCTCGTGGTAATTAATGTCGGCCCGTACCCGCACCTCCTCGAAGAGTGGATTGCGTACGTGCAGGGTGGCGTGGCAGCTAATCCGTGCCCGCAGGAAGTCGGTGATGCCCTCGCGGGTGCTCAGACTCACGTAGGGGCGCAGGCCCGAACTCGCGGTGGTGCCCATGGGGAGCACGGTGAAGTGGCCGGCCCGCAGTTCGTGGTAGGTGTAGGTGCCGGCTACCGCCCCCGGCTCGAATTCGACGTGCTGAAGGCAAATGACCCGTTCCACTTCGGGGAAAGCTCCGAGCACCAGGTGCTCCACGTCCCACTCGGTGATGGCCCGGTCCTTATGTCGCAGCCGCTCGCTCAGTCGGGTGAAGTAGGCGTCCCGGCTTTCCGGCGCGGCGCCGTGAAAGGTGGGGTAGGGCTGAGCCACGGTCTTGATGCCGGGCAGGGGGTGCACGAGTTTGGCGATGGTGCCCGCGGGTAGGGGGATATCGGTCGCGGTCTGAGCACCACTGAAGGACTGTACCACTTCCACCCCGTGGGCGTGTACCCCCCGCAGGAGATTTACCGCGTCAATCTTCTCTTCTACGCTGATCCGTACCCACTGGAGCGCGTCGCCGAAGCGGGTATTTTGCGGGCGGATGCCGGCGGGCAGGTCGAGACGTACGAGCCCGGAGCGCAGTAGTCCTTCGGTTCCGTCCGCCACCTTATCCGTCGGGAAGATCACCCACTGGTTATTACTCAGGTAGTGCCACCGGAGGTGGTCCTCGGGCTTTTCCAGCAGGGGGTCGGCGGTGCCTTCCACGATCTGTAATAACAGCGAAAGTTGGGATCCGGGGGTCCACTGCTCGATGCCTAAGTACAGCGCTCCCGCGTCCGCGCCTACCGCCGTTCCGGATTGCGGCAGCGGAGTAGGCAACACGGGGTGGGATCCCGCGGCGGCCAGGGGATCGGAACCGAAGGGGGTCAGGTGAAACAATTCGTGCATGCCCTCCTGGGCGGCGAGTACGCTCGCGGCGGCCAGATCCACGGTGTAGTCCAGCGTAAGTTCCGCGAACAGGGGATTGAAGGGAACGGCGGGGGCGCCGGAAGAATTCGCGACCAGCACGGCCGAGGAGGCGGTGGATACGTTGCCGAGCAGCGGGGCCAGGGTGTTGTCGACGGTGCTGCGGTAATCGTCGATGGCGGCCGGAATGGCTTCGGCCAGGGTTTCCAGCGCACCGGGAGCCCCGGCGTTGAGGTCCTCTACGAGCTCCCCGAGCTTTTGTTTGAGGAGCTCGACGGAGGCGGGTAGGCTGCTCACCAGATTGTCGATGTCCGTAGCCGACATCGCACTGCCGGGCAGGCCGGCCACGAAGGTGATGAGGGGCTGCAGCGATCCGGCTACGGCATCCGAGAAAGCCTGGGAGGAGTTGGTGATGGTCTGGGAGAGGGCGGTGTACACCGTGCCGGAGAAGTTTTCGATGGCCTGGGCCGCCGAGGCGGAAAAGGCCAGCTGGGCCTGGTTGGTTGCCTGGTAGAAAGTGGCCGCCTCCTGGGCGATGCTCTGTACGATGCCCAGATTTGCCGTTTCCCCGGCTGCCTTCCCCGCCGCCCACTCGGCGAGTTCCGTGGGGTAGTCGGCATGCCCCCAGTCGCTCAGCAGCTTCAGCCGCGCATAGCCCCGCGCATCCCCCGCCCGGTAGGGACGATCGTCCCGGTTCGTGGGGGCGGTGGCGTGGTCCGCCCCGATGGTCAGGGAGAGAGACCCGCCGTTCAGGCTTACGGCACCACCACCCACCGGCTGGAAGCTGCCGTGCGTCAGCAGGGCGGCGTCGGCGGTTACGTTGCCGGAACCCGCGGGGTCGGCCCAGCTCCAGTGGAAGGTGGCGGCGGTAAGTGGTTTCTGGAAGGCCTCGGCGTTTCCGATCGTCAGGATATCGCCCTTCCGCGGAAGCGGACCGAAGGGGTGGAAGGGTTTGGCCGGGTCGATGCCGCCCGCGCTTCCCGACAGGGCCAGTTGGCGGATTCCCGTGATTACCAGGCCGATACCGATGCCGCTGAAGTTGCGTCCGAACAGCTGGCGATTCACCTGCGGCGTGTGCGATTCCTGGGCCAGCTCGAGCCGTACTACGGGTTGCCGGGTACTGAGCCCCTGCTGGTGAATCTCTTCCGTATAGGGTACCACGGCCGGCGCATCGAAGGAGAGCGTGACCGTAGCTTCGGTGCCGGAGAGCAGGGTCGTCGTTTCGTGCCAGCCCTCCGCGGTCGTTAGATACACCCGCAGCGTAACCCCCGGTGCCGGCAGGCCGGCCATATTTCGGAACCGGAACGTAATGATCCGCTCACCTTCCCGCAGCAACAAATAGGGTGAAGCAATGGCGATTCCCAGTCGTGCGGCGGGCGCTCCGGCTACGAGGTGACCATCCGTCACGCTGCGGTGGCCGAAGGGGTAGAACCCCTCCTGATCCTCGGGGAGGTCCGTTTCCCCCAGGCCGTCGGCACTGTCCACGACGGTAGCGGCGTAGTACCGGCTGCCTTCCGCGGAGGAGAATACCTTCCGGTTCTCCCCGGGGAAATCATACACCGTCGGGTCGTCCGCCACCCGCAGTACGGCCCGTTTTTCTTTAATAACGGCCTCGCTGACCGTCACGGCTTCTTCACTCAGGAATATGCGCTCCCCCCCCGCCACCGGGTCCTTGCCCCCGCGGAAGGCGGTTCCCACGGGCAGGTAGGTGGATGGCAAATTTTTGCGTGCTTCCAGGTAGAGCAGGGCACGGGGTGGCCGGGCGGCGGCGGGCAGGGTGCGCAGGACCCGCTGGTAGTAGAACGAAAGGTGGCGGTCCGTAAGCCCGTTCAGCATGTCCCGTTGCGCTTCCCGAACCCGCAGGAAAGCCAGGAGCAGGGCCAGGTGGGGAGCGTGGTGGGGGTCGGTCTGCAGTCGCTGCCATTCGGATTGGGCGGCGGAGCGCAGGTGCAATGCCGCACTGACGAAAGCCTCGTAAATCCCGTGAAAGAATACGTGGCCCACGGCGTGCAGGATCTGGTCCTCGGCATCGGTCGTGCTGGGAGTGTCTCCGTAGACCACCTCGTCCGTACCCACCTCGGCGAGGTAATCGGTCCAGGAGAGGCCACCGGTCCAGCGGGCGCTCAGGGTAGGCGATCCGTCAATCACGTCCTGGGTGGCGAAGAGTTGTCCGCCCGCGGCGTAGGCGTCGCGGAGGTAGTCCGGCACCTCGTCCGGCCCGAATCCCGAAAAGTAGATCGCCGCCCCGGCCCGGTGGTAGGCGAACCAGCGGCGCAGGGCGGGGGCGAGTTGGTGAGTGATGAGGGCTTCGGCGCGCTCGCGCAGCGGCGTGCCGGAGGGTAGGCGGTCGGTAAGTCGGTCCAGGTTGACGGCCGCCGAGGTCAGGAGATCGAACAGGCTATCGAATAGCTGTTCCACGTCGATGGTGCCCTGCCGGTCCTCGATGAGTTCCCGGTGTTCGGCCAGCCGCTGCCCGAGTCGCTCAATCGGCCAGGTGATCAGGCGGGCGGCGGCCACGGCCCCCTGTTTGTCGTAGAAGGGGGCCCAGTTGCCTTCCACCGCGTCCAAAGCATTGACGTAGTTCAGTTGGCGTGCCAGTCGCCGCACGAATTCCACCCAGGTGGTATCCGCCTTTTCGTCCACCCGCACGTAGGCTTCCGCCAGGGCGGCGGGCAGCCGCGCACCCCGGAACGTGCCGTCGGGAAGGAGCGGGCGGGGATTGCGGGTCGGGTCGGTGGCGGTGAGGGGCATAGCGGGATCAGATCTGTTCGATGAGGCTGCCTTCCTCCAGGTAGAAGGGGTACACGAAGTTGTGGCGGGTGTTGTTGGCCCGGATCCGGTAGTCGACGACGAGTTCTACCCTCCCTTCGGTAAGGAAAGCGGTATCGAGGGCCAATTTTTCGACCAGAATGCGGGGCTCGTACTGCAGCAGGGCGATACGGATGCGGTCGAAAAATTCCGTCTGGGTGGTAGTGTCCATACCGGCGAAGAGAAGATCCTGAAAGGCCGCGCCGAAGTCGGGACGCATGGCCCGTTCCCCGGGTAGGGTGCCGACGAGGATGCGCAGGCTTTCGGCAACGTCCCGGGGGCCGCTACTCATGTGCACGTCGCCGGTGACCCGCGAAAATTCGGGGGGGAAGCTCCAGCCGGTACCGAGGTATTCCTGATTCATGGTGGGATCAATTGATGAGTACGGTGGGTAGACCCAGGGTAATGCTGCCGCCGTGGGCCGTGGTGTCTCCCTGGCGGGCGGCGGGCGTTCCGCCGATGAGCACGGTACCCGAACCCGTGGCTACGGAGTCGGGAGGTCCGACGCAAATGCAGGTGTCGCCGACTACGGCCGCTGGCATGCCGCCGATGAGTACGGTCGGTTTGCCCGGTCCGGCGATGGGGCCCCCGACGTGGGGTACGGGCGGGGTGCCCGGCGTGGAAAGCGGGCAGGTATGGAGGTCTCCGAGGCGGGCGGCGGGGGGCATGGTCAGTTGATTTGTACGAGTGAACCCTTGAGGGTGAGAGTGGCTCCGGCTTCGAAGGAGCCGGTTGCCGTGCTGTTGACTTCCACGGAGGCTCCATCGACCTTCACCGAGCCGGTCGCCTTCAGCGTGAGGTCGCTGGCGCTCTCAATGGTGATACCGGAGGAGCCGAGTTCGATCTTGTTGCCGTGCTGATCCTTGAGGGTGATGGTACCGTCCTTTCCCACCAGTTGGAGGCTGTCGCCGGAGGGGGTTTCCAGCAGGGCGGATTTGTCTTCGTCGTTGAAGGCCAGCCGCAGCCCCCCGCGACTGACGTAGCCCGTTTCCGAGTTTTCCTCGGTGGGCGGGAAGGGGGCGGGCGCGGCCGAGGAATGAAGTCCCCCCAGAATGACGGGATAGCGGGGGTCGGCGTGCAGAAACCCGACCACCACCTCGTCGCCCACGGCGGGGCGGAAGGTGAGGCCCGCGTCGTTGCCCCCGAGACCGGTCGCCAGACGGGCCCAGTTTCCGGCCCCCTCGGGGGCGGTGGCGGGCAGCAACACCTGGATGCGTTCTTCTCCGGCCGGGTCCTCGTGGACCTGAACGATGGTAGCGATGTGGAGGCCGCTGGTGGCGGGTAGCAGTCCCCCCGCGGGCGGGGCGCTCACCGGAAACCGCTCGGTAAAGCGTTCGGGCTGCAACCCGACTTGGGCCGTGGTGATCCACTCGCCCGCGCTGAGTTCGTGACGGAGTCCGCTCACGAAGACGCTTCCGTTGTACACCTCTCCGAGGCTGTCGAGCTTGACGGTGTCGCCCACGGCCACGTCCGTAGTACCCTGAAAGCGCACCGTGCCCCGTACCCGGCCAAGCGCGCTGAACCGGGCCGTGGCGGCCGACCAGTGGATCAACTCTCCCGGCTCCACGCCCCCGCCGTGCACCTGGCGGTACGGCGATTGCTCGTGCACCTCCGCCAGGGCCGGCGTAGCGTAAGTGCCCGTAGTTGCCGTGAAGGGGCTGTCTTCCTCTACCGCCTCTCCGTCCGCGGACCGCCAGGCGTAGCTCCTGACTTCCGCGAATTGCCCGCGGGCGTCTACCTCCGCGTCGAAGGCCATCAGGTTGGCGCCGTACTCCAGGTGCAGCGCGGGGGTATCGGTAAGTTCGGGCTCCACGATCCGAACGTGACCGTTTTCCACGATGACCACCAGGCCGTTCGCTTCGGCCCGGCTGACGATGAAGTCCCAGTCGGTACAGAGGTGCTGGGTAAGTTCGGGAACGATCTCTCCGGTATCGGCCACGTCGGCGGTCAGACCGGCATTCGTGATCAGGGTCTCCAGCGCGTCGGAATCCTTCTGGTCGGTGAAGTAGCGGGACTGGCGGTTGATGGTCATCCGAAAGGCCGCGTCCTTACAGGTGACGGTGAGCAGACTGCGGTCGCCGCGCAGCCGGATCCGCTGGCCGGTAATTATGCCCGAGAACACCCGTACGTTCGTGCCCTGATACCCCAGTTCGAGTTCGATCTTTTTACCCGGATCGAAGGTGCCGCTTTCACTCAGCGGAAAAGTCTGGTCGGGAAGGCTTCCGTCCTGTAGGATAAGGGTGGCGCTGGGAATCCGGTTCACCTCCAGATCGAGCACGATGGACAGCAGAGGCAGCCCCGGACCGAGGTCGGTTCCGTCGCTCAGGACCGAAAAACTCACCGCGGTAGGGGGCGCGATGGTAGGGATCAGGCGATCGGTGAGGCTCATTCGGCGGGAATTTTGACGGGGGGGAAGGCCAGCTCCCGGCCCACCCGCAGGCTGCGGTAAGTGTCCAGGCGATTAAAGTCCGCGACGGCCTGGACGTGGTCGAGGTTGCCGTATACCTGCTGGCAGAGGTTGGCGAGGGTATCCCCGGCAACCACGACGCGGCGGTGGGTGAGGTCGGGGGAGAGGAGATTGTTGATCAGGTCGCCGAGCTTGTCGGAGAAGCTGCCCTTAAAACTGACCTCGGCCACGGCCCGCACCGGTCGTCCGTCGGGGGTGAAGAGCTTGAAGGTGAAGTTGACCGCCGTGACCCGCCCCTTGAAGATCATGGTGCCCCAGATAAGGGTGAAGTGCCGCATGTCGTGGGTATCGGACTCTACGGACAGGAGGAACTTTTTGAACAGCTCCGTTTCCGCGACGACGTCGGGCCGGGCGATTCCGTCGAGGATGCCGGTGGCGTCGAAGATCAGGGTGCAGCCGAAGGTGCCGGGGGGTGTCTTTTTGTACTTGAGGGTGTTGGTGCTTTCACTGCCGTCCTCGGCGCGGACGGTTTCGTCGACCTCATACTCGATCGCGTGTTCCATGGCGTAGGTCTCGGGGTTGACCAGCACCGGGAAGGCGGGCGGGATCGCCGGCTGCTTGCGGTCGGCGTCCTTAAAGGCCAGGATCTTCATCTTTTCGAGGGGGCCGAGCATGATCTAGCGTTCGTTTTTGCGGTGAAGAATGGCCAGGGCCTGTTCGACGGCCTCCCGTACCAGGGCATCCTGCCCACTCTGCTGGGCCTGCGCCCGCTCCTCCGGGCGGAGGCGGGTAACGGGCGGCTGCCGTTCTTCATTCGCCTTGACGGCGACGATTAATTCTCTGATGACGATGGGCACGGAGGGTGGATTAAAGGGGGTGAAAGGTGCGGTAGCCGAGTTCGAGGGTTTCAATGACCAGGGCGTTCTCCTCGGCGTTGAAATCGGAGAAATTCCACTTCTTGGGCCAGGCCCAGTCGACCTGCCAGCTGCGCAGGGGTTCGCCCGCCGGGTCGAGGAGGTGAATGGTGACGTCGGTGGGGGCGAAAAGCCGGTCGAAGAAGGCGCGGGTGCACCACCGGGTCAGGGCGGAGTTAGGGGTGAGCGCGCGCTTCAGGACCAGGTCGGTATACTGGGTGCGGACCGGCAGTACGTGCTCGAAGCGGTTTTCGCCCCCCTCCACGATCGTTTCGGTGGTGTACTCCACGTTCAGTCCGCTCACGCTCTGAAAGCGGACGTCCTCGTCTCCCCGGTCGAAGCCGAAGTGTACGCTGAAGTGAAAGCCGAGGGCGGGGGGAGCAGCCATGTCAGACCAGTTGGGAGATGCCCTCGGTGGCGACCTCGATCGTCTCGATGGCCACTTCGTTGGCGTCGGCCTTCATTTCCGATGGGGTGTACTTGACCACGAAGCAGTTCAGGGCCCGCCAGGTCATGACGGGTTCCAGCTCATCGTTGAGGAGCTTGATGGTCAGGTCCCGCCGCTCGGTCGCGTTGAACTGGTGGCTATTGAACCACTGGTAGAAGTCGGCATCCGGAGCGATGGTGCCGCGCTTGAGGGTGATGTTGTTGTAGGTGAGCATGCCCGGCATCTTTTGCTTCGACGCGACGGGACTAGCACCCTCGCGGTACTCGATCACTTCGGTACTCGACTCCAGGCCGGTCACTTCCGTGAAGCCGACGCGCTCGCCGCCCCACTCGAGGAGGAAGCTGAATTTCAGTAGGGGTAGATTTGCCATGGTGGAGGATTAGATGGGTGGAGGAGTGGATTAGCTCTGGGCCTGCTGCTGGCTGAAGCGGAGGATGATGAACTCGGCGGGCCGGACCGGAGCGAGACTGATCTCGACGATCATGCGGCCGTTGGTGACGTCGTCGGCGCTCATGGTCTGACCCAGGCCGATGGCCACCCGGTAGGCGTCTTCGGCACGGGCACCCTGCAGGGCTCCGGCGCGCCACTGGAGGTTGAGGAAGTTTTCGATCATTCCCCGGACCCGCAGCCAGGTATTGGCGTCGTTGGGCTCGAAGACGAAGGCCTCGGAAGCTTTCTTGATGCTCTCCTCCAGGAAAATGAGGAGCCGTCGTACGTTGATGTACTTGTATTCCCCGTCGTTACCGGCCAGGGTGCGGGCACCGAAGATCAGGGTTCCCTTACCAGGAAAGGCGCGGATGGCGTTGATGCTCTTGCCGGTAGTGTGTACGTTCAGGTTTTCGAGCTGGGACTGCGTATAGCGTACTTCGGGGCCGAGTACGCGCAGGATACTCTCGTTGGCGGGAGCCTTCCAGACGCCCCGCGCCGCATCCACGCGGGCGTAGACGCCGGCCACCGCTCCGCTGGGGGGGTGGAAGGTGATGTCGGTTTCGATGCCGTTAGCGACCGTCCCGTAGGTGGGGAAGATGCGCCGCAGGTTGGCGTCCGGATCGAAGGCGGTAACCAGAACGGCGTGGTAGGCGTCGAAGGCGTCGCTCAGATCCGTGAGGGTGTTGGCGTCCGTCGGGTCGTAGGCCGCGATGGCGGTATCCAGGTCGGGGCGGGCGGCGGTGACTTCCGGCGGGAGGGGGGTCACGGGTGGTGCCGCCTCGAAATCGTCGAGGGCGGTCGTCAGGTCGCCGGCGTCGGCGGGGGTGTTGGTCTGGATGTCGCGGTGGGCGGCACCGATGCGGCCGATCCGCATGAAGGCCAGGATATCGGGGTCGTCGTTGTGCAAACTGGTGTGGTCGAAACCGGACAGGGTGCTCCCGTCGGCCAGCACGATGTCGATGTTTTCGAGGAGTCCGTAATCGACCGGATGGAGCAGGTTGGTGCGCAACCAAGGGGTGTACACGGCACCGTAGCTCAGTTGATTGACGCCGATCGCGTCGCGGAAATTTTGTCCCGGAGCTTCGCTGGGCGGTCCGGTCCGGGCGGTCGTGTCTGCGCGGATCAGGTCGCAGATCGTGAAGCGGTCCTGTAGGTCGCCGCACTGCAGCAGGGCCGCTTTCTGGACGTCGGTCAGGGCGGTCGCGTCGGTGGCCGCCATATCGGGGAAGAGCAGCAGGGTAGGTTCGTCGACCTTCGCGATGGCTTCCAGGGCGCGGCCGGCGTCGGTGAAGTCGGTGTCCAGGATCTCCGCGTCGCCGGTACCGGTAAAGGTGTAACCACCGGTAGACACGACGTAGCAGTCTCCACCGCCGTTGGCATAGAATAGGCGGATGGCGTCGTACAGATAGTAGCGTACCTCGAGATCGGAACTGACGAAGGCCCCACTCGCATCGAGGGTGACGGTGGACACGGCCGCGGGAGGGCCGAAGCCGAAGATCGCCTCGTATTCGAGTTGACTACCGATGCGGATGGGTTGATCAACGAGCGTATCTCCGGCGGTATTGGTGGTGAACTGGGTATAGCCGAGGAAGGCGGGGATGGCCGTCTCGACGGCGGCGACCGAGGGGGGGAGGGTCGTAATCTCCTGGACGTAAACGCCCGGTACTTTCAGATTAGCAAGCATGAGGCGGGCGATTTAGCTGGTGGGTAGATGTTGCATGAAGCGGAGGATGATGAATTCGGCGGGGCGGACGGGCGCCAGGGCGATGGTGACGATCATGCGTCCCTCGATGACGTCCTGGGGCGTCATGGTCCGGCCGAGTCCGACGGCTACGCGGAAGGCATGTTCTTGTTTAGCTCCCTGGAGGGCACCGTCGCGCCACAGCAGGGTCAGGAAGTTTTCGATCATGGCCTGTACCCGTACCCAGGTGTTGGCGTCGTTGGGTTCGAAGACGAAAGCCTGGATCGCCAGCTGAATCGACTCCTCGAGCATATTCATCAGGCGGCGTACGGAGATGTACTTGTACTCCCCGTCATTTCCGGCCAGCGTGCGGGCCCCGTAGACCAGGATGCCCCGCCCGGTGAACTTCCGGATGGCGTTGATCGATTTTCCGGAGATGGTGTCGACGTTCAGGTCGCCGAGCTCCGACTGGGTGAAGACCGCGGTGAGGTCGTCGGCCCCCGCCACGCTGACGTTCGCCGGTGCTTTCCACACGCCGCGGGTGCTGTCCACGAAGGCGTACAGCCCCGCTACGGCGCCGCTGGGCGGGGTGGCCAGCGGGGTGTCGTTCAGGCCGCGGAGGAGGCTGCGGAAGGTGGCGGACTGCTGGTAGAGGTTCGCTTCCGCGACCGCCCGGGCCGCCGCGTCCGCCGCTCCGGTCACGGCCGTGAGTAGGGGTTGCTCGCTGGCCAGCATGGCATTTTGCAGGGTTTGCGCGGCTCCCGCGTCCCCGACCGAAAAAACCGCCCCCGCGTTGGCGAGAAAGAGGGCGTCGTAGGGTTTAGGCAGGCTGGTGACGAGCCAGGGAGTATAGGCGGCGCCGTAGCTGAGTCCCACGGTACCGGTGTTGTCGCGGAAGTCCTGGCCGTCCAGGGCGTCGGCGGGAAGATCGAGGATGGCTACCCGGTCCATGCGTTCCTGGCAGTGTTGGAGGGCCCGATCGTGTACCCCGTAGAGCTGGTTGGGGGCCCCGGTGAGGGAGGCGGCATCGGGAAACAGCACCATGGTGGGTTCGGTCCAGCTCAGCAGGGCATCGATGCCGGCGAAAAAATCGGCCTGTTGCGGAGTAGCGCCGGCCGCGAGGAGGTTGCCGACGGGCACGATGTAGCAGTCGCCGCCCCCGTTGGCGTAGAAGAGTTGGATGGCGGGGTAGAGGTAGAACGACTGGCTCAGGCCGGCACGTACGAACTGAAGATTCTCGTCCAGGACGACCGTGTTGATCGTGGGCGACAACCCGCGCCCGAACAGGGTTTCGAACTCCAGGAGCGAGCCGATGCGGACCGGCTCGTTCGCCGCGCCCGGCCGGCGGGTAGTGTAGCCGATGAAGGCCGGTAGGGCCGTTTCGACGGCGGCCACGGAGGGCGGGAAGGTGGTGATTTCCTCGACGTAGACGCCGGGACGACGGTAATTGGCCATGTCAGCTTAGGGATTAGAGGATTGGAAACGCAGGTCATAGGCGGCCCCGGACCAGTCGGCCAGCCGCAGATCGATGACTCCCAGCAGGGCGGGGTCCCGGCGGAAGCCGACCAGCAGGTTCACGTTGGTGATATTGGGGCCGGTGAAGCGGTAGAGGCCGGCCGGCAGGTCGGACAGGTCGAGTGTGTACGTGGTGGGATCGGGTGCCGCGCCCGCTACGTCGACCGTGCGCAGGACCGGATTGCCGGCGAGGAGGGGATCACGGACCAGCACCTGTCCGTCGGTGCCGGCCGTCACCTGGGGGAGGCGGACGTGGGTGGATTGGCTATCGACGTAGTGCACCGACCGTAGGTTTCCTCCGGTGAGTTCGAAGGTCGGGGACGCGGGAGCGGTCGCATTAGTGAGGTGGAACAGCCGACCTTCCAAGGTGGTTACGCCGAAATCAGTCGTCGCCGCGAACCGGGGATCGCGGAGGTAAACACCGAGTTGCAGCCGTACGGCGGGGTCGGTTTCCGCGTAGGTATCCTTCGCCAGCATCCAGCCCCCGAAGGTGGAGGTCTTCCACTGGAGACCGCGGCGCGTCAGGGTGGCTTCTCCGGCGGGCGTGGGGCGTACGTCGAGGAGGGTACGCACATCGTAACTCAGGTAATCGTTCCGTTCGCTGACGCTCAGGGGATCCGTAGCCGCCACGGGTACGAGGGAGGCGACGGCCCCGAGGTAATCGGGGTGCCAGCAGCGCAGGGTGAGGAGTTTTTGGTAGCCGATGCGGAATCCCATGGTCAGTTGATGGTTTCGTTGAGGACGATCTCCGTGACGGGCGGCCCGGTGCGGTCTTCGTCCGGCAGCAGCTCGATGTTGGCGGTCTGTACCAGGTAGAGTGCCGACGGCAACTGCTTCCCGCCGAGCATGCTCCACAGGTGGTTATGCTCCTCGAAGGTGGGGGAGAGGAGGCTGAACTTGAGGCGTTGGTCGCCGTAGACGCCCCCGGCGGGCCAGGGGACGATGCCGTCGTCGGTCAGTTTGTTTTGGTGCTGAAAGACGGCCATCACGTTGGCCAGGAGCGTGAGTGCGTTGGCGTAGTTGTTGTGGTTGGCGGTGATGAGCACGTAGAGGTTCACGCCTACCGGAGGGTTGCGGTAGAGAATGCCGGTGGAGTCATCGGCGGCCAGGGGGTTGGCGCGATAGTTGCGCTGATTTTTGCGACTGGGGTCCTCCTCCGTCCGCACCAGCGTGAGTACGATGGAATCCGTCAGCGGCTGCTCCTGGTCGTTACCGTCGATGCCCGGAAGCTCGGGTCGGCCGATATTGCCGACGACGGTGCGGTTCAGGGCGGTGGTCTGGATTTCCTCGAGGCGATCCTGAAGAAAGCCCCGGATCGCCATCAGCAGATCGGATACATTGTCTTGGACGCGCGGCATCGGGGAATGGGTGAGTGGTTTACCCTAAAATTCCGCTCGCTACGCTTTCGTTACATCCCGGTTTTCCATGATTTTTAAAATTCATGGAAAACCCTTCCCCTCCTATACGGCGCAGAGTTCACGGCGCATGGCTTCGCGGACGATGCCGGCGGTATTGCGTGCCCCGAGTTTTTGCATGAGGTGGGAGCGGTGCGTTTCCACGGTACAGCGACCGATGAAGAGCTTACCCGCGATCTCCTCCGTTGTGTACTCCTGCACGATGAGCTCGAGCACCTGCCGCTCCCGTTTGGTGAGGGGATCGACGAAGGCTTCGGTGCCGTGCCTGAGCTCGCGGTTGAGCCAGGCCGATTGTAGAATGGGATCCACGAAGCGACGGCCGGACACCACCTCGCGCACCGCCTGCTCCAGTTGGGCGGGGGAAGCACTTTTGAGTAAATAGCCGCATAGGCCGGCGGAGAGTAAGCGCTTGAGCAATCGCATGGAGATCGGGCCCCCTACCACCAGGCCGTGGCCCTCGGCCACGTAGTGGGTAAGGGATTCCAGCTCCCGCAGGGCCGGCCGCTTACGGGCAACGGCAATGATCAGATCGGGGGCCGAGGAGCAACGGGAAGGGGATTCTCCCCGGGGCAAGACCGTGACGGTGCAGTCGGAAAACAGATTTTTCAGTTCGCTGATCATTCCGGATCGGTAGATGGGCGATCCACCCGTGAGTGAGATGTCAAACATGACACGAAATTTGGTGGAGTGGGATGGGTTTGCAAAGGTGTCGGTGCGGCGTAATGGTGTTGTAACTTACAACAAAAGCCGCGAAGCCCCGCGCTAATTCGACAAAGAAATTGTCGCTGCTGCTACCCACCTTCGTTACGCGCGCACCCTGGTTAAGTGCACCTTCCCTCGCTCCCGCTTCACGCGGAAACCGCCTCGATAATTTCCAGTTGTGCCACGACGTCATCCAGGGGGACGGCGGGCGCGGCGTTCTCGGTGATCACCCGGTACAGGTTGTCGAATAGGCCCATCCAGTGGCCGGACAGGGTGTCGACGGGGCCGCGTACGGTGAGCCCACCCACTTCGGTGTGGAGCATTCCGCGCTGTTCCGTCGGCTCACCCCCGAAGCCCGCCGCTCCGGGGCTTAGTCCCGCGCGCAACTGATCTTCCTGCACGTCGATACCGTACTTCACGTAACTCCCCCGCCGCCCGTGCAGGGTGTACCGGGGGGTGGGCTCACGGACGAGCAGACTACACGACAGGTTGACGTGGAGTGGTGCCGCGTACCGTAGTTGCAGGCGGAAGGCATCGGGGATGGTGGAGTCGTCGCGCTCCGTCCACGTCCGGCCACTCACCTCCTCCGGACGGCCGAACAGACAGATCGCCTGATCCAGGATGTGGGCACCGAGATCGTAAAGCATGCCGGCACCGGGACCCGGCTTTTCCTTCCAGGGCTTCGTGTTCGGTTCCGGCTTCCAGCGGTCATACCGGGCCTCGTAGTTGACCAGCTCTCCGAGCGAATCCCCGCCGAGCAGTTGCCGGACCGTAAGGAAGTCACTGTCCCAGCGCCGGTTCTGAAAGACGTACAGACACCGTCCCTTTGCCGCGGCCAGGTCGCGCAGTTCCCGGACTTGGGCGGCGGTGGCGCAGGCGGGCTTATCCACCAGTACGTGCTTGCCGGCCTCCAGGGCGGCTCGCGCCAGTTCGTAGTGGGTCGCGTTTGGCGTGGCAATGCTCACCAGATCGATGTCGGGGTCTTCCAGCACCGTTTCCGCGCGGTCGGTGGGCTCCAACCCGGGAAATACTTCCGCGAGCTCAGCGGCCCGGCTGGTCATGACCCGACCCACCCGGAACCCCGGATGAGCACGGTAAAAGGGAGACTGAAGGTAGCGCCCGGAAAGGCCGAAGCCAAGCAGGCCGACGGTGATGGAAGGTTGCATGCGGGGGTGTTTCCCGGCTAAGATAACCGCACCGGCATAATGCGGACTTCAACCGCGAGCAACGACCGTACACCCACAAAAAGCCCCCCCTTGTACCGTGGTGCAAGGGGGGGCGCAGTGATTGATCCGTCTTACGGGAGTTAACGCTCCACCCGCAGGAAGGAATGAGCACTTCGCCGTCCTACCGCGGGAGTGAGGATCACCCGGTAGTGACCTCCGGGAAGATTGCCTACGTTCAATTCTACCTGGTTGTCGCCGGGTAGGGCGTGGACCACGCGATTACTGATTCTTCTGCCCAGTGCATCGACGACTTCCAGCATAATCCGCTGATCGCTCGTCGAACCAAAGCGCACGGTCAGGAGGTCGCGGGCCGGATTGGGGTACAGGCTGACCCTGGCCCGGGCGACGACCGTATGGACCGTAATGACCTGGGTACACGAATCGAGGTATTCGCAGGAGTCGCTTGCCACCCAGGTCCGGGTCAGCGTATAGGTTCCGTTTTCGTCCGGATCGCTCTGCGATTCTCCCCGGTAAATCGGTTCCACAACCGAGCCGCATACCTCCCGGATCATCGGCGTAGCAACGGGAGGTACATCGTTCGGACTCTGCACCGTAGTATCCGGGGGACACATGACGAATATCGGCGATAGGGTATCGGTGATCCGGATGATCTGGTCGTAACTGCTGGAGTTGCCACAGCTGTCCGTGAAGGTCCAGGCGCGAAGAATCGTGAAGCGATTCACGCAGAAACTGTCCGGAATCACTACCTCGCTCGGGGCTACCGAGAAGGTGCTATCGCAGTTGTCCACGGCGGTCAGTAGTTGGGCCGGGGGCAGATCTTCGGCGCACTCCACTACGGTGTCGCGGGGTATGGGATCGATCAGCACGGGGGCCAGGGTGTCGAGCACGTTTATGGTCTGGGTGACACTCGTGTCGTTGCCGCAACCGTCCCTGAAGGTCCAGGTACGCAGGAGGGTGAAATCGTTGGGACACGTTCCCTGCCGGAGGGTATCTACGGATGGCGTTGCGATGATGAGACCGGCGCAATTGTCCGTAGCGACGAGGGTGTCGAAATGGAGGGAATCCGGTACGTCATTTCTGCACAGTAGTGATAGGTCCTCCGGTGCCTCAGGCGGTACCGGGGCGGTCCGGTCCATCACGGTGATTCGCTGGCTGACTCTGGAGAAGTTGCCACAGCCGTCCGTAAAGGTCCAGGTGCGGATCCGGGTAAAGTTATTCGCGCAAACACCCGGAAAATCGATATCCGCCGGGACGCCAAGAATCAGACCGTCGCAGTTGTCCTGCGCGAAGAGTGGTGGGGCGACCGGGATGTCGATGGCGCATTCCACTACGATGTCGGCGGGCGCCGGGGGGGGTGCCGGCGCGGCATTATCGGATACCTGAATAACCTGCCGGGCGACGGATCGGTTGCCACAGCGGTCCGTGAAGGTCCAGGTACGAATGCGGATGAAGTTATTCGGACACCTACCCGGCACGTCGAAGTCCACTGGGGCGGCAAAGACCAGGCCGTCACAGTTATCGAAGGCGAAAAGCCCCGCGGCCGCGGGGATGTCCTTTGCGCACTCCACGTTGACGAAGGGGGCCACGGCGGGCGGAACCGGAGCGGTACGATCAAAGACGGTGATCCTCTGGCTTACTTCGGAACTGTTGCCACACTGGTCCGTAAAGGTCCAGGTACGGATGCGGGTGAAGCGGTTCGGGCAGATGCCGGGTATATCCCGGTCGAAGGGAACGCCCGCGATATTCCCGTCGCAGTTGTCCTGAGCGACGAGCATCGCCGGGGCGGGAATGTCGATCGCGCATTCCACTACGATATCACCGGGTGCCTGCGGCGGAACCGGATCGGTCAAGTCGAACACGAAGAAAAACTGGAAGATGCTTTCGCTGTTGCCGCAGTCATCCGTGAAGGTCCACGTGCGAATGCGCAGCAGGTCATTCGGACAATCGCCGAAGTAATCCTCATCAACGGCGACACCCGCGACCGTACCGTCGCAGTTGTCCTGGGCGGTTAGGTTCACCGGGGCGGGGATGTCATCCACGCAATCCAAAAACAGCGAAGCCGGCGCGGCGGGCGGCACCGGAGCTTCATCGTCGAATACGGTGATGCGTTGACTGACCTCCGCGCTGTTGCCGCAGCCGTCCTCGAAGGTCCAGGTACGGACCCGGGTAAAGCTATGGGCACAACCGCCCGGAATATCCCTGACCGACGGGCTTACCGTGATCTCGCCGTCGCAGTTGTCGGTGGCGGTTAAGGGGATAGCGCCGGGAATATCATCCGCGCACGCTACGGTGGTATCGGCGGGCGGCGGGGGTGGTACGGGTGCCAGGCTATCCCGCACGACGACGTTCTGGATGACGCTGGCGGAATTACCGCAGCTATCCGTGAAAGTCCACTTATAGACCAGCGTGACGTCGTTTTTGCATTTTCCGTCCATTTCCGTTACCGACGGAGTGGCCATGATCAGGCTGTCGCAGTTGTCCGTGGCGGTAAGTACCCGAAGACTTAGGGAGTCCGGCACCTCGTCCCTGCACACAAACTGGAGGTCACCGGGTGGGGCTTCCGGCGCGGGTGGGGTGGTGTCGAGTACAGTGATGGTCTGAGTGACGCTGGTGTCGTTGCCGCAACTGTCCGCGAAGGTCCAGGTACGCAGGATTTTGAAGTCATTCGGGCAAATACCATTCTTAATGGTATCCAAAGCAGGTACGGCTTTGATCACGCCGTCGTCGCAATTGTCCGTGGCGGTCAGCGTATCGGGACCGAAAGATTCCGGGAGTTCCTTCCTGCACTGAAACGTGAGGTCGTCGGGTGCCGGATCGGGTACCGGGGGGCTGGTGTCCGCTACCTTGATGGTTTGGGTGTATGATTTCGAATTGCCGCAGACATCCGTGAAAGTCCAGGTGCGTAGGATCGTATACTGATTTATGCATAGGCTATCCACGATTTTGTCCGGATCGGGTTCCACCGTGATCTCGGGGTCGGACGCACAATTATCCTCGGCCGTCAGCGACATTCCCGCCGGCACGTCGTCGGCGCACTCCACTATGGTATCCTGAGGTACCGAGCCGATCAATTCGGGGGGGACGGTATCCAGTACGGTGAACGTTTGCGTAACGCTGTCACTATTGCCGCAGGCATCCGTGAAGGTCCAGGTCCGGTATATGATATAATCGTTTACGCAATCTCCGCTCTCTACCCTGATGGTCGGATTGGCGGTGATGAATCCATCGCAGTTATCCTGGGCCGTTAGCGTTCTGTTGATGAGCCGGATCGGTGCGTCCTCAATGCAACTGTAGGTCGAGTCGGGCTGCACGTAAGGCATGTCCGGAGGGATGGTATCCTTTACGGTAATTATTTGCGTAATACTTGCGCTGTTGCCGCAGCTGTCGGTGAAGGTCCAGGTGCGTGTCCGGGTAAAGGAGTGCTCACACGGGCTGCTCGGAGTATCCTGATCGGTCGGGCTTACCGTTATCCCGCCGTCGCAATTGTCCTGAGCGGTCAACAACTCCGGGGAGGGGATATCGTCCGCACACTGCACGAGGGTATCCTTTGGCGCCACGGGCGGCACGGGGGCTATTTTGTCATCTTTTTGCGTGATTGTCTGAGTGCATGTCGTAGTGAGTCCATCGGAGTTGGTGCCCGACCACTTGCGCGATATAATCCGGCTACATTCCGTAACGGTTATCTCGTCTTCGTAGGTAAAATTACCGTCGTCGCAGTCGTGATTGAACCATGGCCTACCCGTTCGCGAAGGGTTCGTAGAGGTGTTACAATCGATCACGATGTCCGGTGGGCAACTGATGATACAGGTTACCTCCGCCTCCGTACTAACCGGCAGCGTAACCGTGGGAGAGTGCGGGCTGGAAGGGAGGATAGCGGACGTGGCGCCGGGGCGCCCGACCGTAGTTGTCGCTAGTACGATCAACGAGAGTAACCCCATCCGCGACAGCCCACGGAGGAGCCTGTTTTTAACGGACGGACGGTAAAGCCGAATCGAGTAGAAGTTGTCCATAGCAATGTGTTTTAGCAAGTGACAGAGTCCGCTTCCCGGTGCCGGACCAGGGCCACCACGGGTGGGTCCGGCCGTCAGCGGCAGCACGGGAGGAAAAAATTCTAATTCGGGGGGGTGAGGATCTAACGGGTGTAAGGGGGGCGGGGCGGTACGGCTTTATAATATAAGTGTTATAACTTGTTATTGAAAGGATAGGAAAGCTTTTTTTTCGATCACTATGCATTTTATGTCCTTTATCGTCCGGTCACGCATAAGCCTGTGGGGTGGGTCGTACTTACGGGGCGGCGGCGCGCGGGAGCCGGCTATCCCAAAACAAAGACCCCCCATCCGCCGCGGCGGATGGGGGGTCTTCAGCAAGCCCTACGGGACCGGATCAGCTTACCGCTGCATCCGCAGGAAGGGGTAAACGGTCCGCTGTCCCTCCGTGGGGGTGAGGATCACCCGGTACAAACCGGCGGGCAGGTCCGCGACGTTCAATTCGATCCGGTTACCGCCGGGGATCACCTCTACGGCGCGCGTTAGCTTAGTACGGCCTACCGCGTCGATGACCTGCAGGTCAACCCGCTGCTCGCTGGCGGAAGTAAGTCCCAGCGTCAGTTGTTCGCGGGTGGGGTTGGGGAAGACGCTTACCTCCGAAATACCCTCCGTGAGGGAGCCGGGGGTGCCGACGTTGACCTTACCGCTGCGCCCGCGGTACTTCTGCCCGGTGCTCGTACTGGTGCTAAGGGCCGTAGGCTCACCTTCCTCGCAGCTGCCGTCCATCTGCAGGCCCAGGAAGTCCAGACCGGTCTGATTACCGGCCTTGATCTTCACGTCGGTGACGTGCTCCCGGAGGTCACCCTTCAGGAGGTAGCTGAAGGTGATGCACTTGTTGGGATCCTTCTTCATGACGCCATCCGCAAAGCCTTCGAACTGGACGTCGTAGCGGCCGTCGCAGCGACCGGTCCTGTTGTTGATCTCCACTTTAAGGCCCCTCAGGCTCGACGAGCTTTCCAGCAGATACTCCTTCGGCATATTGCAGGGGATGGAGAAGCGGATATTGGAAATGTCCTTACAGTTTCTCCCGATCAGACACAGCTCGTAGGTGAAGCGGGTCGTATTCCTTTCCTCGTTGTACTCCATCGCGTACTCCAGGGAGTAGCAATCGTTGGTGAGCTTCTTCTTGACGGTAATCTTCTGCTTACACACCGCCTCATTACCACATTCGTCTACGGCGGTCCACATCCGGGTGATGGTGTAGCTTTCGGGTCCGCAGGATTCGTCGATGGTTTCTCCGTTGTAGGTCACTACGACCCCCGGACCCGCGGTCGGATTTGCCACCGGGGGAATTTCCGCTGCGCTGTTCACGGTAACGTCAGCCGGGCAGTCCTCGAATGCGGGGGGCGTATTGTTCGTATCATCATTCCTGAAGTAGATGATCTGGGTGCAGGTGCTGGGGCCATAGCTAGGGTCGAAACCCGAAAACTCCCGGTAGATTACTTTAGAGTAACCGGGTAGGGAGCCAACTACGTCGACATAGGTATAGTCCCCAGGGCCCGGATTCGGGATTGCGCAGACCGGTTCGAAGTACGGGCGTCCGGTTATGCCCGGATCAGAATTAGCGCCGCAGTCCAGCATGATATTGGGCGGGCATTTAATAAAGCAGGTGAAGTCCGCGGAGGCCAGCAGCCCTCCGGAGAGGAGGAAGCACAGCAGCGCCGTGGCAAGGGCTTTGCCGGTGAGTGATGAGTAGAAGTTTCGCATGGCAGGTTTGTTAATAGTGTTCGAAAAACTGATGAAGGCAACGCGCACGCGGAAACCGGCCGATGACTCGGCGGATGTATGGGTTCGGTGCGGTTGCTTGGGTAGGAGGGGTGTGAACGGGGTTCCGGTAGTGCAGTCGCCCGCAGGCGATAAATCAGCTATGGTGTGCCTTCCGGTGGAGGGGTGTAATCAGCTTCCTTAAATTACGTGTAAATCGGCTCAGTTCAAAATGTTAGGAGATAAATTAATGGGCGTTTAATGTATTCGTGAGCGCTTGTGTCAACAACAATTTACGCCAATACATATATATCGCGCTCCGGGGCCGCTCACTTTATTTTTCGGCCGAACACGCCGCCCGGTTTGCCTCGTTTCAGTAGGAAACTATGTCCGTGAAATCCGCCCTTGTTCCCCTTCTTTTTCTACTCCTTTCTATCTGCACTGTCGCCTGTTCGGAAGACGGTGACTTCAACGTCTTTTCCGTACAGCAGGATCTGGAACTGGGACAGCAGACCGACCAGCAGATCCGCAGCGAGCCCCGGGAGTTCCCGATTCTTTCGGTTCAGGACTACCCCGAAGCCTACGCCTACCTACAGGGTATGGTCGACGAGATCGTCGCGGAGGGTAACGTTCCCTACGCCGACCTTTTCCCCTATAAAGTTGCCATCATCAATAAGGACGTGGAGAACGCCTTCGCTACGCCCGGCGGTTACCTGTACGTCTACACCGGTCTCGTGCAGCGCCTGGAAACCGGCGACCAGTTGGCCGGCGTGATGGCCCACGAGATCGCCCACGCCGCCGAACGTCACTCGACCAACCAGCTCACCAAACAGTACGGCATCTCCACACTACTGAGTCTGATCTCCGGGGGTGACCCCGGCCTGCTCAGTCAGATCGCCAGCGGCCTACTCACCCTGCAGTTCAGCCGCAGCGACGAGTCCGAGGCCGACGATCGCTCGGTCGACTACCTCTGCGCTACCGACTACGCCGCCAACGGGGCGGCCGGCTTCTTCGAAATGATCCAGGGCAGCGCCAACCCGCCCGCCTTCCTCAGTACCCACCCCAACCCGGACGACCGGGTAGCGGAGATCAACCAACGCGCCGCCGAGAAGAACTGCGGCACCCAGTCCGCCGAACTCGCTAAATTCCGGGAGTTTCAGCGAAATCTACCCGGGTAAGTTTGCTGTTTAGCATCCGGTTTGCTCCCGCGGCCCCGCCCCCGCCTCCTTACCGCCCGATCACCCGAAAGGGTACGTTGAATTCGGCTACCTCCCGGTAGCCGGTGGATAGCTGATCGGCTACCCGATCCAGGCGCCGGGTAACCGCGAAATCCCCCGCCGCCAACTGGTGGTATCCGGAGAGTTCCGAGGCCAGCTCAATGGCTTCCCCCGCTACGTCGATGCTCGTCGGACCGTTCTGGTATTCTTCCTGCCGGGGCGGGGCGTCGAACAGCAAATTGCCGTCGTCGTCGATGAGGGGCGGCCCGGCCAGCGCATCGTCCAGATCGGCATAGTCGAGTTGGGCGACCTTATCGCAGGAACGGACGGAAAAGATCACCATCTCCGTCGAATCCAGCGCCCCCTTAAACGGCAGGGCCGAACCCGTGAAGTCGGTAGGGGACAAATCCGCGAGCTCCCGGGCGGCCCGCAGGGCCAGGCGCGCGGACACCCGGGCCGGCTGATCGTCATCCCACCCGTACTTCTCCCGCAGTTCGACCGGGACGAAACCGGACGGCCACACGCCGATCACCGCATCCCCGACGGTATTGAGGACCAGCCCCAGGTGCTTCTGAATGACGGCGGCCGTCGTGCACTGAAAATCCGACAGGAGACGACTGTAACGGTAGAGGTCCACGTCCGGGTGGTTACGGATCCGGCGGGAGTGCTTGACGTCAACGACCATGATCGGGAGTTCCAGCGTTACCTGTCCCGGACAAATGCGTAAAAAGAGGTCGCAGGTGTTGCAGTAGAATTTGTTCCGCCGGTTACGGGTGATGACGATGGGTCCGAAATTCGGATCGTCGTAGCGGGAGCCGAAGGGAAGCTTACAGAGTACGCAGGCGTCGGCGGGCCTGCTGCGCTGCTCCGCCCGGGCATTTCCCGCGGCGTGCTTATCCATGACGACCTGGCGGATCGCCATACTCGGAAACTTGCCGGGCAGGGGTCCGAGGCCGACTTCCCGCAGGGCCATTTCCGGTCCGGCGTAGGCAAACAGGACTTCCCAGGCGTGGTTAAAGTCAAGCAATTCCTGGAGCGATGCCGTCTGCGTCCGCTGAAATTTTGTGGCGTGACCGATCAGGGGTTGCATGGTTCGAGGATTTTGGTGGGTGATTATTGGGATCATACAGTTCCCGGGCCACTTCCTCGGCGGCCCGTGACAGGTGACCGATCACTTCGGGGACCATGTTGCGCGTACCGTTGTCCGTATCGGACAGAAAGGGATTCATGATCGTGGTGATGAGGAAATTCATGGCCAACTGACTGTCCTGGCGTACGCCCAGTTGCGTGCGCAGGTAGCGGATGGGGGCTTCGGAGTGCTCGGCGTCCAGGGTGGAGCTGGTCACGTAGAGCTCCGGAACGGGGTCACCGATCCTCTGGACGCTCAGTTTTTCGAAAATGGCGTTGTTGAAGGTATTCGTCTCCTTTGGGTCCGTATTCGCCCCGCCCGGTAGGATGGGGTTGAGGGCGTAAGTGATGATGTTCAGGTCCGGTCCGGTGCGGCGGAAGATTTTCATTTCCTCCGGATGCTTACCGAGCCGGTCCCAGAGTTCAGCATTAGAGAGCCCCGCCCAACTCCGGACTACGGCCAGTTCATCCGCGGTGAGATCGGTGAGCACCGCTACGGTGAAGTGGTCGGATTTGAGGGCAACCAATTCCGCGAAGGCCAACTTCGCGTTGAAATTACAGCGACCCAGGATGCGGCCGTAGCCGCCCTGATCGAGCGACATGATCTTGTGGCTGAAGTGTACGCCGGCCGCGGCGGCCCCCGGCTTGGATCCCTCGACTCCGAATACCCCGACCGTCGGGGCTTTCCCATCGTGGTAGACGACGGGGGCGGTGATCTGGATCATCTCCGGCATCCGACGGTCCCGGTACAGCAAACCGCCGGCCGGGTAGGGCGCGAAACCGGACTTATGGGGATCGATGGTAATCGTATCGGCGTCCCGCAGCCGGAGGAGCTGTCGTTCCGTGTATTCGTTCAGACCGGTTTCCACGGTATGCACGAAGTGGCGGTTGGAGCCAGCGCCCTGAGCAAGCTGGGCCCGGGCAACCAGCGCGGCAAGCTGATCGCCCGTCACGCCAGTGCTCACGACGGTGCTCCGGTGAGTGTTCAACTGCCGGTCACCCGCGGAACCCTGCTCCGGTTTGTGGAGCAGGGAGGCGAAGTACCCCCCCCAGGCGCCGTCGGCGTGCACGAAAAAATCCGTGCCCTCCCCGCGCAATTCGTCCCGGAGATTCAGGACCGCGGTGAGGTCGTCGACGGCACTTTCCTCCGTCGTTCCCATGATGGCGACTACGGTCAGGACCGGTACGCGCGCCGCCGAAAATTCGCGGATGCACGCGCTGAGGTGTTCGGTATCCACGCGGGCGTTGCGTTGCACTTTCACCCGATGGAAGGCACCGCCCCCGAGTCCGAGCAGGGTGGCGGCCTTGAGCAAAGAGTAGTGAGCGGTAGCCGCGCCGACGATCTTCATGCCGGCCACGGCCCGCCGGAACGCGCCTCCCGCCTCCAGGAGATCGTCCAGCTGGTCGGCGAAGGCGGTCATGCCTAAATACTGCACGGTGTAGCGGTCGATCCGCTGCAGAAAGTCCTTGTTGAGCATAAGCTGCTTGGCTTCCTCGGTGAGCTGGTCGGGCAGGTTAAGAATAACGTCGGCGGAGAGGTTCAGGAGTTCCCACCAGTCGCAGTCGACGAGGCGCTTGGGCTTCCGGTCCGGCCCGGTCGGTACCACTTCGATGCCGTCCAGGCACCCCAGGTCCGAGTCCAGCCGGAGGGCGGCGTAGAGGGCTGCGGGGTACAGTTTGGTGTTACGCGCCGACCATAAGGCTTCAATGTTCGCGATGCTGCCCCCGCAGGTGATGTGCCCCCAGGGGGTACGCTTTTTGCTCGACCGGTAACCGACCATTTTGCAGAGCTCAGCGGCCACTTCTATTTCCAGGGCGGTGGTGACGGGGCTGGCCTCCGCGGCTACGTTGTTTTGGTTGTAGAGCAGGGCGGCAAAATAGCCGGCCAGGGCGGGCAGCGTTTGGTCCCACAGCATGTGCCCCTGGTAGCGATAGCTGCTGAAGGGCACGCTGTGTTCCTCCAGTTGTTCGATCAGGTGTTGATAATTCTGGTGGATGAATTCGCTTTCCTTCCGGTAATCCTCCGTGCCGGGGTCCGCCCAGGCGGGGTCCTCGGGGTAGATGGTCCGCCGCCCGTCCACGGACTCCTGCAGGGCCCGTTCGAGCAGGGATAGGAGTAGGGTACGACTTTCCCCCCGGGGCCCCAGAAACCAGGCGCCGAGTTCTTGCATTCCCTCGCCCTGGGGTTCCGACATGATCTTGCGGAGATCCTGAATCTTGGTTTGAATGAGTGTGCTCACGGTGGTGGATTTAGTCGATTTGAGTACTGTCCGGACAGGCCTGATTTTCCCAGTAGTTGAGGATCTTGGTGGAATACCACCAGTTGCGCGCTACGTGGATCTCGAGTTTAGGAATCTGGTTCTGTGGGTGCCCCTTCACGTCGTGGAACTCGGTAAAGCCGAAATACAGCACCTCGTGGACCGAATCGTCAGCGAAGGGGCAGGCGCAGTTCGGAGTTTTCGGGTCGACGGGCAGGCCCGGTACGGACAGATTGACCGTCGCTACGAGCTGGTCTTCGGTGATCCAGTCGGGGGCCGTGGCTAGCGACGCCAGGTGATCGTAGTCCGGTTGCCAGCGCACGGAGTGCAGGATATGGGCCTCCTTCCCCCGGCCGAACAGGATGTACTCCTCGAACCGGCGGGACACCTCGTTGCGGTTGAGGTGCCGGTAGTGTACCGTTCGCACGATGGTCACCTCTACGTCGCTCAACCAGGGGGTGATGTTATGCATCTCCCCCCAGGGAGGCTGAGGCAGCGAATCCGGCGGGTTACTGTCCGGAATACTGGTCCATACGTCGGCCCGGAAGGAAGTCACGCGGCCGGCGACCACGGACGGCAGGGTGAATTCACCGCCCTCCCGGTTGCCGAAATAGTGGGCATGGTCGGTGGACTTCCGGTCCGCCAGGATCACCTTCTTCTTGTCGGGGGGGATTTCCACTTCCAGGATGAACTCGTAGCAGTGGGGTTCCATGTGCGTCATGATTTGGTGGCACAGGAAAAGGGTCTGTTCGCCCACCAGCGCGAAGGCGTGCTGCTGGGGCACGTTCTTGATGGTCTGTTTGCCCTTCATTACGGGGTGTGGTGCGCTCATGAATCCCATAGCAGAAAATGTTTGTGTATTAAAGTACCGGAAAAGTGGCGGATGTGCAGGTTTAAACATTAAAATTATCTAGCTAGCACTAGGTGTGAATGGCTTTCCCAAATCGTTTATACCCGATTCCGCATTCGGTAACCTGGATACCTGCCAAGTTTGCCCGATCCCCTAACTTTAGGCAGGATGTCCTCGCTCCGCTTACGCACGCCCCTACTCACCAGCCTGACCGGTAACTTCCGGTGGGTATTGCTCCTTGTGGTAATCTTCAGCACCCGCGCGCCCGCCCAGGAGCTTCCCCCCGATACCGCCCGCCTGCGCCAGACGCTGGAAGCGGCGGACACCCTTTTCACCCTGCAGCCCCGTCAGGCCCTCCACCTGCTGGCCGGGGTCGAAGACCTGCTGCCCCACGGCACGATCAGGCAACGGGTAGACTGGCTCCACTACCACGGCGCCGCCTATCAGCGACTGGGGATGATGGACTCCGTAGCCCACTTTCACCGCCGCGTTCTGGCCACGATTACGCCGGAGGAAGACGAGCGGGCCTACGCCCGTGCCCTCGCGAACCTCGGTACCGCTCACCGCGCCCGGGGCGAACTCGACAGCGCCGCCCACTGCTACGCACGGGCCCTGACGGTTTTTGACGTGGGCACCGACAGCTTTCCCCGCGGCACGGTACGCAATAGTCTGGGGCTTATCCACTACGCCCGGGGCGACTACCGCGCCGCCATGCAGGTCTACCTCGAAGCCCTGAACCTGTTCGAGGGACTCGGGCACGCCGGAGCGGTCGCTATCGTGAACAACAATCTCGGACAGGTCTACCACGCTCAGCGCGACTACGGCAAGGCCATCGGTCACTACGGCGCCTACCTGAAGGCGAGTCGTGACGGCGGCAACCCCCGCGGCGAAGCCACCGCCCTCAACAACATCGGCGTAGCCTACCTCGACCGCAACGAACCCGATTCCGCGGAAACCTACCTGCTGCGGAGCCTCGCCGTAAAGGATTCCATCGGACTCGACGCGGAGATCGCCACCACCCTGAATAATCTGGGAAAGATCGCCCACGCCCGACAAGCGTACGCCGCTGCGCTGAATTATCACCGGCGCGGACTCGCACTGGCCCGTGCCCACGATAACCCCAGCGACGCCGCCTACTGCCGCATCGGACTCGGTCGCGCTCACCGGGCTCTCGGACAACTCTCCGACGCCCGCACGCACTACCGCCGGGCACTGGAACTGTCGGACGACATGGGCAACCCCCAGATCGCCTACGAGGCCCACCACGGTCTCTACGAGAGCTACGCCGCCGCCGATCCGGCCAAAGCACTGCCCCATCTGGAAGCGGCCTTCGCGCTCCGCGACAGCCTGCTCAACGCCGAAAACGTCGAAGCCCTCACGACCCTGCGCCTCGAAAATGACTTCCGCCAGCGGGAACTGCTGAACGAGCAGCGAATGGCCAACCTGGAACTCCGCCAGGAACTTTCCGCCGCCCGCCTCGCCAACCAGCGCCGGGTGATCCTGGCTCTCCTGGCGGGACTCGCCCTACTGTCCCTACTGGGATACCTGCTCTGGCGGCAGCGCAACCGCATTCGCGACCAGCACCGGGTGATCCGGCAGGCCCTCCGCGAAAAGGATACGCTGCTCCGCGAGATTCACCACCGCGTGAAGAATAACCTGCAGGTCATTTCCTCCCTGCTGGGTATTCAGTCGCGCCACGTCCGCGACCGTGCGGCTCGCGATGCCCTGAACGAAGGCAGGAGCCGGGTGCAGACCATGGCGCTCATCCACCAAAATCTCTACGGACGGGACAACCTGAGGGGCATCGACATCCGTGACTACTTCGGCAAACTGCTGCAGAACCTGCTGGCCACCTACCGGGTGTCCCCCGGCCGCATCGAGGTGGTCGCCGACATCGAACCGCTGGTGCTCGACGTAGATACGCTGATTCCCCTCGGCCTGATCCTGAACGAACTCATGTCCAACGCCCTGAAGTACGCCTTTCCCGCCGGGGAGAGCGGCCGCATTACGGTCAGCATCCGGGAGGGGGAAGGGGGGCTGCACGTCGTAGTCGAGGACGACGGCGTCGGTATGGCGGACCCCGCCACCTTGATGACGTCCGACAGCTACGGTTACGAACTCATCACCGCGCTGATCGACAAGCTTGAGGGCGAACTGAGCGTACACGGCCGCTCGGGTACCACCGTCGACATCGTACTCAAGGAATATACCCTCGCCGCATGAGCCTCGCCGCCCTCCGCGTCCTGATCGTCGAGGATGACCCGATCATCCGGACCGACCTACGGTCGCTGCTCACTAGTCACGACATTGCGGTCGTCGGCGCGGCCAAAAACTCCGTTCAGGCCTACGACCTGCTGCGTTCCGCCGAACCCAATTTCGCGATTCTGGACATCAACCTCGGGCCGGGCCCCGGCGGGCTGGAGATTGCCGAGGTACTGCGCGAACGCTACCGCCTGCCCTACATCTTCCTTACGTCCTACGCCGATCCCGCTACGCTGGAGGCGGCCGTGGAGCAGGGGCCCTACGGTTACCTCGTCAAGCCCTTCCAGGACGATACGGTACTCTCCACCCTGACCGTCGCCTGGAGCAACTACCAGCGGCTGCGGCAGACCCGGGGCATCGACCTGAGCAGCTGCCCCGAACCCCTGACCGAGCAGGAACAGCGCATCGCCCGCCTACTCATCGAAGGCCTGTCGTACCGGGCCATCAGCGAGCGGCTCTTCATCAGCCAGAACACCCTCAAGTACCACGTCAAGCACCTGTACGCGAAGTTCGGCGTAGCGGGAAGGGCCGAACTCGTAGCCCGTATTTACCGCTAGACTACCCATTTGGGTGGGGCGCGGCGCGCGGGAGCGGCCCAAATTTGGTGAAAGCAGTGAAGCCTGGCTTCCTGCCCGATCACTTCACCAAATATCCGCATAGTATGAAACGCATTGCCTTTCTCCGAACCACCCTGGCCGCCGGCGCGGCAACGGCCCTCCGACCCCTCTCCGCCCGCCCGGCCCCCCCGGGCGACCCCGTGCTCGAGCCCCGCATCGTGCGCAGCGACGAGGGCCAACGGGTCAACGTCCTGGGCGACCGCATGACCTTCAAACTCACCGGCGAGGATACGGCGGGCCGGGTCACGGTGATCGAGGAAACGAACGATCCCGGCGTCATGATCCCTCCGCACGTACACGACAACGAAGACGAGATATTCCGGGTACTCGAGGGCGAACTGGAAGTCACCGTCGGTGGGGAGACCACCGTACTGCGCGCGGGCGATACGGCCTTCGGACCGCGGGGGGTAGCCCACAGCTGGAAGACCGTCGGCACCGGCACCACCCGCGTCATCCTGACGGCCTTCCCGTCGGGGATCGAAACCATGTTCGAGGAGATCGGCGGGCTGCCCGCCGGCCCGCCGGACATGCCCACCGTGTTCGGCATCTGCGAGCGCTACGGCATCCGGTTCGTCTGACACGTGTGGGTACTCCCGTTCACTTTCTAAATCGTATGGCTATGAAAACCCAGAGTAGTTTGTTCGTTCTCTTTATCCTGCTGCTGTCGGCCTGTAAGGAAGACGCGGCCGTACGGACCCTCTTCACCGGCCCGGAGATCACGCTCGGCAACGGGCGGGCGTGGATGGCGGTCCGCACCGACCCCGCGGGTCAACCCCTGAGTCTGGCGGTCGAATTCGATGCCGCCGCCCTCGAAGGTCTTCCCACGGGTCAATTCCCGCCCCCGTCCTACGTGCTGCGACTACCCGACGGGGTCGATCTGCCCCCTTACGATCACGTCACCCTGGACTGGAACGAGCACGGGCACGAACCCATGCACGTTTACGACAAGCCCCACTTTGACGTACACTTCTACTTCATGTCGGAAGCGGAGCGCGACCGGATCGGTCCGGACGATTCCCTGGCCTTCAACCAACCGCTTCCGGCCGCCAACTTACCCGTGGACTACCTGGAAACCCCCGGCGGGGTCCCCGGCATGGGAGCTCACGTGGTTGACCTCCGGTCTCCCGAGATCAGCGGCGAGGGCAGCTTCACCCATACCTTCATTTACGGCAAGTACGCGGGGCACCTCAACTTCCTGGAGCCCATGGTCACTACGGAATTTTTGCGCAGCAAACCCGACGTAACGGCCGAGGTGCGGCATCCGCAGGCGTGGCAGGAAGCCGGCTATTACCCCACGAAGTACCGGATCTCTCACGATGCGGCCACCGACCGTTACGCGATCACGCTGCAGGGTTTCGTGCGCGCCAACTGAGGAATCACATTTTACCAGGGGTGTAGAAGGCCGGTCGGGTAAAGAATCGTCCGCGAACTTTTCTTTACATTGACCGGCCTATCACTACACCAACTGCATATGATCAACTCTAGACGAACCTTCCTACGCGTGGCCGGTGGACTTTCCGCTTCCGCCGCACTGCTTCCCCTCTGGGCCTGTGGCGACGGCGGCGGCGACCATGCAAGCACGGAAACCACCCCTCCGGAAAGCGAGGAAAGGGCCGGCGGCGGCGATCTGGGCGCTTTCGGCATTCAGTTATACACCCTGCGGGACATGATGCCCGGCGACCCCCGGGGCACCCTAAAACAAATCGCCGACATGGGGTACAAGCAGATCGAAGGCTACGAGGGGGCGCAGGGTATGTTCTGGGGTATGGAGCCGCAGGAGTTCAAAGACTACCTCGATGAGCTGGGCCTTACCATGGTGTCTACCCACTGCAACATCAACGAAAACTTCGCGGAAAAGGCGCAACAGGCCGCCTCCATCGGCGTCGAATACCTGATCTGCCCCTACATCGGAGCCCAGGACGGAAAGGCGGGCTGGGACGCCGTGATCGAAAAGTTTAACGAATGCGGGCGGATCTGCGCCGAGCACGGCATCCGCTTCGCCTACCACAATCATGCCTACACCTTTGAGGAAGTGGACGGCATCGTGCCCCAGGCTTACCTGATGGATAACACCGACGATACCGTCGACTACGAAATGGACATCTACTGGGTAGTGACCGGCGGCGCGGACCCCGTCAAGTGGCTCAACGACTATCCGGGCAAGTGGCGGCTGTGCCACGTCAAGGACCGGAAGAAGGGTGCCGGCCCCGACGAGCACGAGGCATCCGTGGACCTCGGTAAGGGGTCCATCGACTTCCCCCGGATACTCGCCGTAGCCGAGGAGCAGGGCATGGAGTACTACATCCTGGAGCAGGAAGATTACGAAAATTCCACCCCCGTAAAGAGCGCGGCGGCCGGAGCCAGGTACCTGGCCGACTTTACCTTCGCCTAGGAGTGACGGCGTAGGAATTCGCTTTACTGATCCGGACAGGTATAGAAGTAGAAACGGGTGCCTACGCCGACCTCGCTCTCGATCCAGATATCTCCTTCGTGGAAGTTGACGATGCGCTTGACCAGGGCCAGCCCGATGCCGGTGCCCTGGAACTCATCGGCGTTCGGGGAGCGGGTGAATAGGTCGAAGACGCGCCCGTACTGGTCCTCCGGAATGCCGATGCCGTTGTCGGCAACGAAAAAGACAGGGCATCCGTTCCGGTACTGACCCGTAAAGCCAACCTCGATTCGGGGGGCTTCCCTTTGCGAGCTGTACTTGATCGCATTGGAAATCAAGTTGGTGAATACGGTGATGAGATGGTTGCGGTCACCGGTGATGGGGGGCATGTCCGGCTGCACGGTACACGTGAACTTTCGCTGTTCGGAGGTGGTACGGTCGGCCAGGACGCGCTCCACGAGCTGTGCTACGGAAAGCTCATTGATGATGATGTTGGCCCGGTCGATCCGGCTGAGCGCCAGCAGGTCCGACATGAATACCCGCATCCGCTCCGCGTTATCCTGAATGACCTTCAGGTGAGATTTTCCCGTCGTACCCAGGACATCCCCGAAGTCTTCCTCGAGGATATCGGCGAAACTGGAGATCCCCCGCAGGGGCGCCCGCAGATCATGGCCTACCGTGTAACTGAACACCTCCAGGTCCTCGTACGCCTGGCGGAGCAATTCGTTGCGCTTGCGGGCAACGGTGTAGCGTTTCATGACCACGTCCTGGATGAATGCCTGGATAGCCTGGGCCGTACCGATATCGTCCTGTGACCAGGGGAGGGAATAGCCATGCAGCGTCTGGTCGCTAAGCTGAAACCGGCGCGCACCGGGATTACGCTCATCGTCGGTACTGCCGTAGGTGACCGTCTGGATCATTTGGGGTTTAAACCAAATGATCCACTGGTTGGCTTCTACGTCGAGGGGTAGGAACAAGAGTCCCGCCGAGATTTCGGCGCAGTCCTGGGCGGGGGGGCAAAGGTGGGCAAGGTGATCGGTGGACCAGACGGATTCTCCCCCCGTAGTCTGCTTCAACCACTTCATGATCGCATTGATCTGCTCTTCGTGGGGGGTGACGCCGTGCAGCGTCAGTACCTCGTCGGAACAGATGGCGGCCCCGTGGGTACCATCGAGTAGGTCCAGTAAGGTGGTTTCACCGCTCGTCAGGCCGGAAGCCAGGTTGTCCGAATTAACGATCGTGTCCTGCAGCTGGTCCCGCAGCCGGTTGGCCGACTGCCGCAGCCGCAGCGCCCGCGAATAGATATGGTAGGCAATCTTTTGTTGGACGACCCGGCCGACAACCCGTAGAAAAGCGCGCATTTGGTAGTCGAGGTAGAGCGGCTCTACGGCGTGAAGGTAAACCGATCCCCACAGCTTTCCGTCGACGATCAGGGAGAGATAGGCTACGGTGCGCAAACCGTTGTCGCGCAGGTACTGGACGTAGTGCACGTTGGGCTCCCGGGCGGCGATGAGCCGGCGGATGATCTCCCGTGCTCCGGGACCGTAGCTCCCGGTCAGGCCGGGTAGGTCGCGACGATCGTCGACGAAGTTATGCACCGTATCCACGACTTGGTTATACCTGGACGCGGCGGGCACGTCGCTCGAGGTAAACATGATATTCAGCAGAGAGGGAAGATCGTTGAGCTTTCGTTCGTGGGTGATTCGGCCGTTGTACCCCTGATCGAACTGCATAACGATCGCTCGGTCATACCCCAGGTGGTAGGTAAGACCGTCAGTAAGGTGCTGCAGCAGGGTGTCGATCGTCGGTGAACTTTCCAGTTCGGTAGTAAAGTCGTTGAGTCGGGCGGAGTAGTCTCCGGTATGGGGCCAAAACCGGCGGGGTTCCACCTCAATGACCAGTTCTTTGGCAAAAGCGTACACGATGGCCTGATATTCGTTGTTAGGCCACTTCTCCAGATCCTTGAGCACGAAGACCCCCGGTGCGTCTTCCCGTACCGTATCTCGCAATTCCGCGACGGTGTCCGCGTGAAACAGTTTATTCAGGGGTTTCCCCAGTAAGCAATCGGACGCTACACCGCAGAACTCCGCGGCGTGATCGCTGGCCGCGGTAATTGTTAGATCACCCCGCTCAACAACTAGGACGAGGGCATACGACTGAACTTCGAGGGCAGTTTTCAAGGAGACGCTAAAAATTTCCGTGAAACTAACCGTTTACACCTGTTCGCCGTACCCAGAATTAAAATTGGTTTCCTAGTTCCGCCCGCAGAAAGCGACCGGTATGGCTTTGTGTCACCTTGGCGACGTCTTCCGGGGTGCCTGTAGCGACCACTTCCCCGCCGCCCCGGCCCCCTTCCGGACCCATGTCGATTATGTAGTCGGCAACCTTGATCACGTCCATCGTGTGCTCGATCACGATCACGGTGTTGCCCTTGTCTACCAGTTTCTGCAGGACCTTGAGTAGGTATTTGATATCCTCGAAGTGCAGTCCCGTAGTGGGCTCGTCCAGGATGTAGACCGTCTGTCCGGTATCCCGCTTACTTAATTCCTCGGCCAGTTTTACGCGCTGGGCCTCGCCGCCGGACAGGGTAGTGGCCCGCTGACCCAGGGTGATGTAGCCCAGGCCCACGTCCTTTAGCGTCTTCAGCCGCCGGTAGATCTTCGGGATGGGCTGAAAGAAATCCGCCGCCTCGGCCACGCTCATGTTCAGAACATCGGTGATCGATTTGCCCTTATACAGGATCTCCAGCGTCTCCCGGTTGAAGCGCATACCCTGGCAGTTTTCGCACTCGACCTCGACGTCGGGCAGGAAGTTCATTTCGATCGTCCGCATTCCGCTGCCCTTACACACCTCGCAGCGGCCGCCCTTGACGTTAAAGCTGAAGCGGCCCGGCTTGTACCCCCGGATCATCGCTTCCGGCAGCTTGGTGAACAACTGGCGGATATCGGTAAACACCCCGGTATAGGTCGCCGGGTTCGAGCGGGGCGTGCGACCGATGGGCGACTGGTCGATGTCGATCACCTTGTCGATGTGCTGCAGGCCGTACACCCGTCCGTGCTCCAGGGGCTTCTTGACGCTGTTGTAAAAGTGCTGCCGCAGAATGGGGTAGAGGGTCTCGTTGATGAGGGTCGATTTTCCGCTACCCGATACGCCGGTCACGCAAGTGAGAGTGCCGAGGGGAATTTTAATGTCGACGCCCTTCAGGTTGTTTCCGCCGGCCCCCTTCAGGGTGAGAAATTTACCGCTGCCCTTCCGCCGCTTCTCGGGCAGTTCGATCCGCTTGCGGCCGGAGAGATAGTCGCTGGTGATACTCCCGGCGTTTTTCTCCTGCAAAAAATCCGCCGGCTTGCCCGCCGTGACCACGTAGCCGCCGTTCACGCCGGCCCCCGGCCCCAGGTCCAGGAGGTAATCGCTCGCCATCATGATGTCCTTATCGTGCTCGACCACCAGGACCGAATTGCCGATGTCGGTCAGGTCGCGTAGGGCCGCGATCAGTCGCTGGTTGTCGCGCTGGTGTAAGCCGATGCTGGGCTCGTCGAGGATGTAAGTGATGCCGGTGAGCTGGCTGCCGATCTGGGTCGCCAACCGGATGCGCTGGGCCTCCCCACCGGAAAGGGTACGGCCGGGGCGGTCGAGACTCAGGTAACCGAGACCTACGTGCAGCAAAAATTGCAGGCGGAAGCGAATCTCCTTGAGGATGTCGGTGGCGATCAGCGTCGTACGCTCGTCCATGCCCTCCTCGGCCGTTTCCATCCAGACGCCGAGCTCCCCCAGGTCCATACGGGCCAGTTCGCTAATGGTCTTGTTCTTGATCTTAAAGTGTCGTGCTTCGGTACGTAGCCGGTCGCCGTCGCAGGTAGGACAGGTGTCGATGGTCATGAACTCCTCGGCCCAGCTCCGGATGCGCTCGCTGGTGGTCTCTTCGTACCAGCGCACGATCATATTGACCAGACCGTTCTGCTCCACGTCCCAGACCATATCGTGGGCGCTCTTATCGTACTTGCTCTTCTTCTTCCTGCCGCTGCTCTTACGCCCGTAGAGAATGACGTTCAGGGCTTCGGGGTCGATCCGTTCGATGGGGTCGCTAAGCTTAAACTTCTCGGCCTTGGCGATGGCCTTGATCTGCTTAAAGGTGGTGTTGTCGCGGGTATCCCCCAGCGGGGCCAGTCCGCCCTTATTGATGCTCACCGAACGGTCGGGGATGATCTTGGTGATGTCCGGGCTGTTCACCTGCCCGAGCCCCTTACACGTGGGGCAGTAGCCGTAGGGGGAGTTAAAACTAAAGGTGTTGGGGCTGGGCTCCTCGTAGCTGATGCCGTTTTCGGCGTCCATCAGATTCTTGGAGTAGGGGGCGGTCTCCCCGGTTTCGGCATCCTGAATGAAGACCAGCCCTTCCCCCATTTTCAGGGAAGTGGCTACGGCCTGCCGGAGCCGGTCGAGCCGCTCGGGACCCATCTTGATGCGGTCCACCACGAGTTCGATGTCGTGCACCTTGTAGCGGCTCACCTGCATACCTTCGCTCAGATCTTCGATCTGCCCGTCGACGCGCACCTTCGTGTATCCCTGTTTCCTGACCTGGTCGAACAGTTCCCGGTAGTGCCCCTTACGGCCGCGGACCAGGGGCGACAGCACCACGATCTTGCGCCCGTCGTAAGATTCGGCGATCTGGTCCAGCATCTGCTCTTCGGTATACCGCAGCATGGGCTTTCCGCTTACGTGGCTGTAGGCAGTGCCGGCCCGGGCAAAGAGCAGGCGCAGGAAATCGTAGATCTCCGTAACCGTGCCTACGGTCGACCGCGGGCTCCGGTTGGTGGTCTTCTGCTCGATGGAGATGACCGGACTCAGGCCGGTGATCTGCTCCACGTCGGGGCGCTCCATCGTTCCCATAAACTGACGGGCGTAGCTGCTGAAGGTTTCCATGTACCGCCGCTGCCCTTCGGCGTAGATCGTGTCGAAGGCCAGGCTTGACTTTCCGCTGCCGCTGAGGCCAGTAATGACGACCAGTTCGTTGCGGGGCAGTTCGACGTCGATGCTCTTCAGGTTATGTTCCTTCGCTCCGATCACGCTGATGAAGCGTTCGGTATGCGGGATTTGGGGGGCTTCTTTGGGCGGGGACGCGGGAGCGGTAGTCGTTGGGGAAAGCATAGACCCTACTAACCCCAAAGAGGGTGGGGTGGTTGTGCCGTGCCGACGACGACCGCGCTGGCCAGGGTGGCAGGCAGCGTGAGCGAATTCGTTTTACTTTTAGCACCCGAGCCCATCATAACGCTCGTTCGTCCACTCCCCCGAACCAAGCTTTCGCAAGCCATAATTCCGCCCGATGCCCTTCCGCCTCCTTTTCCTGCTCCTAATTACGGCCCTCAGTCCGTTCCTCTCCGCCCAGGATACGCCCCGGGCTACCCTCCTCCAGCTGTTTGACGGCATGCGCGCCGGAGACTCTACCGGCATGGCCATCCTGTTCTACCCCGGCGCTAGCCTGCAGTCCGTTTCCGTCGACGGGGCGGGGAACACCGTCGTTACCCCGGGCAGCATCGATCAGTGGCTGGCCGGTCTGCACCGGGCCGAAGCCGGCGTTCTGGACGAGCAACTCCACTACACCGAGATCCGCACCGACGGTCGACTGGCCACCGCCTGGACGCCCTACACCTTCGTCCTCAACGGAGAAATTCACCACTGCGGCACCAATGCCTTCCAGCTCGTGCAGTCCGCCGAGCGGTGGCGAATCGTCAACATCATGGACACCCGCGATACCAGCGGTTGCACCCTGCCGTCGACCACCCCCGTCGCCCAGCAGCTGGAGGACCTGGCCACCGGCTGGCACGCCGCCGCGGGTCGGGCGGACGCGGACACCTTCTTCGACGCCCTCACCCCCGACGCCGTCTACATCGGCACCGACCCCGGCGAACACTGGACACGGGACGAGTTTTACGCCTTCGCCAAACCCTACTTCGAAGCGGGCAAGGCCTGGGACTTCACCGCCACCGAACGGCACGTGTTCCACGATCCCGACAGCAACGTAGCTTACTGGGACGAGCTCCTCGACACCTGGATGGGACCCTGTCGCGGCACGGCCGTCGTGAAGCGCGACGAACGCGGCGCATGGAAGATCGCCCACTATACCCTAAGCATGACGGTACCGAACGAGCGGGTGGAAGCGGTGATAAAGGCAATTAACGAGTAGGCTAGTCCGTCACCCGCAACTCCTCCCGCAGCTCCCGCAATGCCCCCTGCAACCGCTCCCGCTCGGCCGCCAGCGCCGGGTCGTCGATGCGGTTTTCCATCTCCTGCGGATCTTCCTCCAGGTCGTACAGTTCGTAGCCCTCGAAGCCGGGCTCGGTGAAGTGAATCAGCTTATACCGGTCACCCCGGACGCCCTCGTGGCGGGCCACCCGGTGGTAACTGTCCATTTGTTGGTAGTAGCGGTAGTAAATCTCATCGCGCCAGTCGTCGGGGGTGGCGCCCGTGAAGAGTGGGGTCAGGCTACGTCCCTGGGTCTCCCCGGTGGCGGTTACGCCGGCCAGCTCCAGGAGGGTGGGGGCCAGGTCGATGTTGAGCGTCAGCGCGTCGGTTTCGCGGCCGCCCTCGATCATGGCCGGATAGCGGATCATGAGGGGCGTCCGGTGACTTTCCTCGTACATGAAGCGCTTATCGTACCAGCCGTGCTCACCGAGGTAGAAGCCCTGGTCGCTGGTGTAGATGACGATAGTATTTTCGGCCAGCCCGCTCTCGTCCAGATAATCAAGCACGCGGCCCACATTATCGTCCACGCTCTTTACGCTGGCCAGGTAGTCCTGCATGTAGCGTTGGTAGCGCCAGCCGAGTTCTTCGTCCGTACCCTTCACGCGCTGCCATTCCTGACCGACCCTTTGCAGGAAGGGCTCCCAGGCGGCCCGTTGACCGGCGGTCAGGCGGCCCAGCTGGCGGTCGAAATTCTTTACCTGGTCGAAGTTGGGGTTTTTGATGAAGGTAGCGCCACCCGTTCCCGGGTCGGGGTTCTGAAACTCGCCGGTCACCTTCAGGTCGTTGCTGGTAAACATGTCGGCAATGCGCATGTCCGCGTGGGCGGCGGCCGGGCGGCCCGCGTAGTCGTCGCGGAGGGTAGCGGGCTCCGGGTATTTTTTATCGAGCAGTCCGGCCAGGTCGCTGGTGTCCGGCATCCAGTTTCGGTGGGGAGCCTTGTGCCAGTACAGCATCAGGAAGGGCTGGTCGCCGGCGGCGTTGCGCTCCAGTTCCTCCAGGGCGTAGTCGGTGATCAGAGTAGAGGTGTAGCCCGTGTCGGCCGTCAGAGTATCACCGTTGTGGACGAAGACCGGGTTGTAGTAGCTGCCCTGCCCGATGAGTCCGCGAAATTCGTCGATGCCGCGGGGTACGGCCTGCAGGTGGTGCTTGCCGATGAGGGAGGTACGGTAGCCGGCCTCGTGCAGGGCTTCGGGGAAGGTCCACTGATCGGGGTTGAAGGGACTCAGATTGTCGATCTTCCCGTTGAGGTGGCTGTACTTGCCGGTCAGGATGGCGGCCCGGCTGGGGGCACAGATGGAGTTGGTCACGAAACTGTTGCGGAACAGAAGTCCGTCCTCGGCGATCCGGTCCAGGTGGGGCGTTTCGATCAACTCGTCGGTGTAGGCCGAGATCGCCCGCTGCGCGTGATCGTCGGACATGATGAAGATGATGTTCGGGCGGCGGGGCGCGGGTTCGGTGTCGGTAGCGGTGGAAGCCGTGCAGGCCGGTAAGAGCACCGCGAGCACCAGCGGAAGGATGATCATTCGCATGGGAGGGAAGATAAGCGCGGCACCCTAAACGGGCACAATACCCCCGGGATTTCCTTACTTTAGATTATGACCTACCCTTCCACTTTCGCCCCCGATACGTTGCGCAATAACGTCAATCGCATTCATCAGCTAAGCCCACAGACCAAACCCCGGTGGGGCAAGATGAACGCCGCCCAAATGCTGGCCCACCTCAACGTAGCCTACGACATGGAAACCGGCGCCCTGCCGGTCCGGAACAACTTCCTGATGCGCTTCTTTCTGAAGGCATTCGTCAAGCGCGGCGTGGTAGGGCCGGATCCCTATCCCCGCAATAGCCGGACGGCCCCCCAGTTCGTCATCGCCGACAAGCGCGACTTCGAACGGGAACGCGCCAAGCTGATCGCTCACCTGGAGCGCGTGTCCGCGGAGGGGGAAGCGGCCTACGAAGGCAAGGAGAACGTGAGTTTCGGCCCCATGACGGCACAGGAGTGGAGCGTCATGTATCAGAAGCACCTGGATCACCACCTGGGACAGTTCGGAGTATAGGCGGGCCCTATCCGCGATGAACCGTGGCCCGTTGTGGACCGTGACTTCCTGCAAGGCCTCCCCCGCTCATCACCGATCGCTCGCCTTCAGCGGCAGCAGGCGCGCGCCAACCACCTCCCGGTCGAAGGTGACCCGTATACGCACCATCCGATCCGAGGGATTTAGAAGGTGAAGGTTTTCCCGGGGCCGAATAGTCACCGTCTCCCGCCCCCGGAGGCCGAAGCCCTGCAGTTGTTCCCCGCTGCGCTTGTCCCGGCCGCTCACCTCGATCTCCCCATTGCCCGTGCGGATGGTGGTCGTAAAACCCCCGGCACTTCCCTCCCCAAGAACGAGCTGCTGACCGGGCGGAATGGTCTCACGGTAAGCGGTGAGGCCCGGACCGAGATCTTCGAATACCGGTGCCGCCCGACGGTTGGGGCGCCGGCCTTCTTCCCCGGAGCCGGTCATTTCTTCTCCACCGAGGGGCTCGTACCGCATTCCCTCTACTCCTCTACTCATCACTACGTACACCGTCGCCTCGCGCTCGGCGGCGTTGACGAGGCGAACATTCTGTCCGCCGCCCACCACGACGCTTTTCCGTTCACCGGGGAGAAGGGTGAATGCATCCTCGACTTCACCTTCCCGGTCGACCAACCGAACGGAAACGGGGTGAGTCCCGGTATTGGTCAGACCGGCCCGGTAGCCGGTGTCCGTATATTCTCCCAGGACGAAGGCTTGCTGCGCGGGAATGGTGAGCCCGGCCGTGCTTTTGCAATAGGTGAAGAAGATGGGCAGCAGGAAGATTAGATAGCGCATGGGGAGGGATTTTGATCGCCAAAATGACGGTTACCCTACGTGTACCGCGCTTCAGCTTATGATTTGGGACGGGTCGGATTCTGATTTGAGTCGCCGGATGGCCTCCCCAGGACTGTAGCCGTAGCATTTACGGAAGGCGCGGTTGAAAGTGGACTTAGAATTGAAGCCCGAGTCGAGAGCCAGACTCAGGAAAGTGTGCCGCTCGTGCTCCCCACGGCGCAATTTTTCCGTGAATTCCCCGCAGCGAAAGGTGTTGACGTAATCGTTAAAGTTCTTCCCGAGGGATGAATTGACCGCCCGACTAAGATCGGCCGCATTCGTTCCGATGCGTTCGGCCACTTCCCCCAGGCGCAAGTTGGGCTCCAGGTAATCACGGTGAACGCGCATGCGGGAATCGAGTTGGCGGAGAAGCTCCCGGTAATCCTCCTCCTTGTTTTTACTTTCCTGGTGGCGCCCTCCCGCCGAATCAAACCGCAAGGCACCCAGAGCCGCGGGGTCGGTAGCATAAAATTGGATGGCCGCCAAGTACATCAGGCCACTCAGACCGAAGTAATAGAACCACTGGTGGATGTAGGTGCCCTCCGTCAATCCGGCCAGCGCCACCTGAAGTAGGAATAAGCCGCCTAGGCCGATTACAAAGAGGTAAAGCGTAAGCCGCAGCCCCCTCAATTCCGCGGGCGTAGGATTGCTGAATTCGCGATTCAAATATTGCCGGTACAGACGATAGCCGCGGATAGTAACGAACAAGTAAAACGCTAACTGTACCCAAACGACCGCGGTTTCCAGGGTGTCGTACCATCCCAGCTGGCCGTGCAGGAATTCCTGGGCGGGTCCGCGGGTGCCGTGGAAGTACGTAAAAGCACGCCCGGAAAAGACGCGGTAGTAGCCGACATCGTAAGCGAAGGCCGCGAGATAAGGCAGCAGCAGGATGAGCCACGGGAGGAAGTGGACCCAGTACCGGGGTGACCAGCGAAAATCCGTATTAGTCGTACTGCGGAAGTACAGCCAGATCAAAGGTCCCAGCAGCGCCAGATTGTTCCACTTGACGTAGAACATAAGGGTCGTGCGCCAGTCGTGGCTATCGTACCATCCCGCGAAACCCAGCATCCACTGGCTGATCAGTAGTCCTCCGGTGAGCAGGATATGGCCGGCAAACAGCTCGCTGATCCTCGATTCCCGCCGGGCGCGCGCGAGCAGCAGGATGGCGTACACCAAGGCCTGTACCGTGCCGAGCAGTAACAGCGAGGAATAGAGGTTGAACTGGAACATGCCGAAACCAGGTGGTTTCGCATAAGTTAATCAGTTCCTACAGGACCGGGGGGGCAAGACGACCGACCGGGCGGGAATCAGTCCTCGAAGTCGAGCACCTTCCCGTCGAATCCGTATTCCAACTCCATCTTGTCGCCGTTCACTTTGAACTCCACTTCGTAGTGGTCGTCGTCGACGTCCCACTCCACGTCGGTGGCTCCGGGATAGGCGGCGCGGAAGGCGGTCTCGATGGCGGCGGGGATGCCGTTGCCGGGGATATCGATGGTCTCCTCTTCGGTTTCGACGTTACCGCAGGCCAGCACGGCCACTATGAAGAAAAGGGTAGTGGCAAACTTGAGCATGTAAGGACTATTCTGGGGGTGAGCCGATGGGATCATGAAGATCGCATTCGGGGTTTCAACGCAAGAAGTGCCGCCTCATTGTTTGTTAACACTTTTCTCTACCAGCCAGACATTGCGGTAGAATAGTTCCGCCCCTTCAGCCTGCAGAGCGATTTTCCCCTTACCCAGAGCAACCCACTTTCCGGACCGCGGATCGGGGCGCTCCGACCCGGTGAGCTCATTCACCAGATGACCGTTCACGTAAAAGCGGGCCGTTGCGCCGTCCACCTCCATATCGATGGTGTTCCAGCCGGGCACCTCCCACGAGAAGCTCCGGGCAAACTTGGCGTAGCGCTCTCCGGCCCTTGTTTCCGGGTGTCCGGAAGAAGCGAAATTATGGGCGTCGGGATGCAGGGTCGACGTGGCGCGGGCTCCGATCAGCCAGGCATCGCCGGTATCGCCCTCCTGAATCTGGCACTCCAGTCCGCTGGGCCAGAAGATTCCGGTGTCGAACACGTGAAAGAGTACGCCGGCATCCCGAACCGCGTCCGTCCGGGGCGCGAATTTTTTCTCCCCCCACCGGTACTCCACATGGAGGTGGTAGCGCTCGTATTCCGCGTCCGTCACCAGGGCGGCGAAGGGTTGCCGCGATCCATCGGGCGCGTGAGCCATCACGTGGAGGGAGCCGCCCTCGTAGGCGAACAAGTCCTGCTCCGCTACGGGCACGGCACCCCGCTCCTGCACGATCACCTGCCAGCCGGTCAGACCGCTATCCGTCAGCAGGTAAGTAGTATCCTGGGCGGATGCGGAAGCGGTGATCGTGGCGGTCAGGAACAGAATGGTGGATAGGCGCATACGTATATAGGTCTGGCGAAAAGTATCTTCCACACAAGTTAAGCCCCTACTACCTATGCGCCTTCTGATCCTTCTTTGTTGTTGTTCCATCCTGCACGGGCAGTCGGATTCCGTACGCCTCGTCCGGGTACTGGAGGACTACGCCGGCTACGGACGATCCGACTCCACTAATCTCTGGGGCTTAGCGACCGACGCTACGGTTGCCGCCGACATTGCTTTTCTGGACGATCTCCGCTCCCGCGTCCCCGCCCCGGAAAGCCTCTCCTCCGCCCAGCGAATCGACCGGGCGCTGCTCGCCTTCGTCCTGGACGACCGCCTCTACCGCCTGCGCTTCGGGCATCACCTATTTCCGCTGGACGCCGAGGGGGGATTTCTCGCCTCCGTGATCTACCGGGTCAGCGGGCGCCGAATCCGGACGGAGGAAGACTACGCCGATTACCTGACCCGCCTGCGCGCGCTGCCGCAATTTTTCGCCGGACAGCAGGTCAATATGGAGCGGGGGCTGGCCGCGGGGAAGACCAACCCCCGCCTCGTGGTCGAGCGCAATATCGAACTCATCGACCGCACGCTGGCGACCGGGGCTGAGCAGAGCATGTTCGTAAATCCGGTGGCCGACCACGAAGCCCGCACGGCCGAAGTGCATAAGCTGGTGCGCGACACGCTCTACCCCGCCTACGCCCGGCTGGGTAACTTTTTGCGCGACGATTACCTCCCCGCCCTGCCCGCGGGCATCGGCATTTCCGGAATTACCGACGGAAAGGAGTTTTACCGCCAGCGCGTCCGCTTCTACACCACGACCGAACTGACGCCCGAGGAAGTCTTCGCTACGGGGGAGGCGGAGGTGGCCCGCATCCGGACGGAGATGGACGAAATTATTGCGCGCACGGGGTTTTCCGGCACCTACGCCGAGTTCCTTGAATTCTTGCGTACGGATCCGCAGTTTTATGCCGATACCCCGCAGGCGCTGTTGGACCGGGCCGCCTGGATCACGAACCGTATTCAGACCGAGATGCCGCGGTACTTCACGAAACTCCCGCGCATGCCGCTGGTGGTTGCTCCGGTACCCGCGGCGCTGGCTCCTAACTATACGGGCGGGCGGTACAGTCCGGGCTCCTCCGACAACCGCCGCGCCGGACAATTCTGGGTGAATACCTACGACCTGCCTAGTCGACCGCTCTATACGCTGCCCGCCCTGGCGCTGCACGAGGGGGTACCCGGCCACCATACGCAGATGATGCTGGCCGCGGAACTGGAAGCCGTATCGGATTTTCGCCGCGACCTCTACCTCTCCGCCTTCGGGGAGGGGTGGGCGCTGTACGGCGAGTATCTGGGGGAGGAGATGGGCGTTTACGCGACGGACTACGAGAAGTTCGGCCGTCTGACCTACGAGATGTGGCGGGCGTGCCGCCTGGTGGTCGATCCGGGGATGCACTACTTCGGCTGGTCGCGGGAACGGGCGGTGGCCTACATGGCCGACCATACGGCCCTGTCGCTGCGGGAAGTGAATTCCGAGATCGACCGCTACATCGGTTGGCCCGGGCAGGCCGTATCCTACAAGATGGGGGAGCTTACGATCCGGCGCCTACGCAAAGAGGCCGAAGCCGCCCTGGGGGACAACTTCGACCTCGCTGAATTTCATAACCTTATCCTGGCCGACGGCGCCGTCACTATGTCCCTACTGGAACGAAGGGTGCGGGCGTACATCGACCGGGGCGGGCGGAATTAGTCTTCCATTACTTCGCCGGTAGCGGTGTACTCGACTTCCATTTCTTCGCCGTTCATTTCGAATTCGACTTCGTAGTGGTCGTCGTCCTGTGACCATTCTACATCGGTGGCTCCGGGGTAAGCGGCCTGAAAAGCGCTCTGAACGGCGGCGGGTACTTCGACGGCTTCGGCGGTTTCGGCACAACCGAGGAAGGCGAAAGCAAGCAGGGCGGTAGTGGTAAGTTTGATCATAATGCGGGTAGTTGGTTGATGTAATGCGATACGGCAGCGGGGCCATAGGGGCGGGTCCGCGGGTGCCGTGTTCTCTGGTTCAACAGCTAAGGTATGGGAATGTGCGCGGTTTACCGCCGGTGGAAGACCGGGCTGGTGTATCATCCGCCGCAAAGGAGTGTAACACTTTTACGGGCGGCCGCATAAAGGCGTACTATGCGACACACTTACCTTCCACTTCTCCTCCTTTTCATTCTTTGTTCCACCCTCGCGCACGCCCAGATCAGGCGCAAGGGCCAGCTGATTCGTCTGGAATCTACCCACACGGTGATCTCCCCCCAGGATATCGCTCCGCCGGCGTCGGTGAGTTCCATCTACCGCAACCTGCCCGGGGACGGGACCGTCATTCGATTGCGCGGGAACTACGGGGTAGCCGTCCGCGACCGACTGGTGGTCGGCGGGACGGGAGCCTTCAATACTAGTCTGGGCAACGGCGGCGGCGGATCGGACGTTCGCGTGGCGCCTTACGTGCGGTATTACCCCGTAGAATCCGACCAACTGCAGGGGTTCGGCCAAGTCAGTACTGACATAGCGTACGATGCGGCGCAATTCACCGCACTGGAAACCGTCACCGCGACGGTGGGCATTCAGTACGATCTGGGAAACAATCAGTTGCTGACGCCCACGCTGAATTATCGGGTGGGGGAGGGGCCGAACACTTTTGGCTTTGGCGTAGGCATCGAGACCTACCTCACTCCCCCGGGCATCGTTGTTTCCCCCATCGATACGCTGGAGCCGGGTGATTGGATGCTCGGCGGACAGGTTGCCAGCTTCCGCTCTTCGGAATTTCGCAATGACGTCAATGTCCAGTTGGGCGGTCACTATTTCACCAGCTCCCGCTTTGCCGTAGCGGGCCAGGCGGGCATCGCCCGGCAGTCCTACGACCTGGGCGGGGGGAACTACGTCTGGCGGGACCTCAATCTGGCTGTCGGAGGGCGGTACTACCTGAACGAGGGCCAGCAGCGCCTTTGGTTCGTCGATGCCGGCGTCGGTAGGGTGTGGACCGGCGACGGCAGTAGCGGAGATGGGGGCGACGACCGCAACTTTTCCTACCTCACGGGGGGTGCCGGCGTGCAGTGCTTCGCGGCCGGTAATCTGGCGGTCGAGGCCGGTCCGCAGCTGCGCTTCCGACTTGACGACAACACCTTGGTGCCCGGTCTCAATTTCGGCGTCCGGGGCATACGGTGACGAACGCACTACGTGTAGCGACGACTTTAGTCGTGCGGCTGTACGTGCCGACCATTATTATTTCCTATTCGTACGTGTAGGGACGACTTTGGTCGTCCGGCTGTGCCGCGCACCTACCCCATAGTCGTCCATACGAGCGTGTAGCGACGACTTTAGTCGTGCGGCTGTACGTACCGACATAATTATATCCCAAATGAACATGTAGCGACGACTTCGGTCATCCGGCTGTACCGAGCACCTACCCTACAGTCGTCACGTGTAGCGACGACTTTAGTCGTCCGGCTGTACGTGCCGTACCATTATTCTTTCCTATTCGCACATGTAGGGACGACTTCGGTCGCCCAGCTGTGCCGCGCACAAATCACATCCATCTTCCTGGTCAAAAATCTCCCTGTTTAGTCTTCGTACGGCCAGGTAGGTCAGACAGCATGACGGCTCAAGCCGTCGCTACACGTAGAACTGTATGGGTGGAAAGCAGCGTGACGGCTCAAGCCGTCGCTACACGCAGAACCGCATGGGTGGAAAGCAGCATGACGGCTCAAGCCGTCGCTACACGTAGAACTGTATGGGTGGAAAGCAGCGTGACGGCTCAAGCCGTCGCTACACGTAGAACTGCACGGGTGGAAAGCAGCGTGACGGCTCAAGCCGTCGCTACGCGTAAAACCGCATGGATGGAAAGCAGCGTGACGGCTCAAGCCGTCGCTACACGTAGAACTTGCGGTAGTCCGTACCTCTTGATACCTTTTCCCCCTGATCCTATCCCATGAACGATTCTCTCGACCTACTCGCTCGCCTCATCGAAACTCCATCCCTCAGCCGACAGGAAGACCGGACGGCCGACCTGATCGAGCACTACCTAGGTGATCTGGGCCTCATCCCCCACCGCCACGGCAACAACGTATGGATCAGGAGCCGGCAGTGGCGCGACGATCGTCCGACCATCCTGCTCAATAGTCACCACGATACGGTGAAACCGGCGGCCGGCTATACCCGCGACCCCCACCGGGCGGAGGTGGTCGACGGCAAACTCTACGGGCTGGGCAGCAACGATGCCGGCGGTGCCCTGGTCAGCCTCATCGCTGCCTTCGTAGCCTTGGAAAACGACACGACCCTGAACGGCAACCTCATACTCGCCGCCACCGCGGAAGAAGAGATCAGTGGACCCAACGGTATTGCGGCCCTGCTGCCCCTGCTGCCGCCCATCGACGCCGGCATCGTGGGTGAGCCGACCCTACTGGACCTGGCCGTCGCCGAGCGCGGCCTCGTCGTCATCGACGGAGAGACCCGGGGAAAGAGCGGTCACGCCGCCCGGAAGGAAGGAATAAATGCCCTGTACTTGGCCCTTGACGACATCGCCGCCATCCGCGATTACGCCTTCGTGCGCCCGGGCGAGCAACTGGGCCCGACCGGCGCTGCCGTCACCGTCATCGCTTCCGGCACCCAGCACAACGTAGTCCCCGATCGCTGCACTTTCGTCGTAGACTTGCGTGTCAATGAAGCCTACACCAACGAGGAGGCGGTGGCCGAATTACAATCGGTATGCAAGAGCGCGAAATTGACCCCGCGGAGCCTACGGCTGCAGTCGAGCTACATCCGCCCGGACCACCCCCTGCTGCGGGCGGCCATGCGCGCGCGTCCGGAAGCCAGAACGTACGGATCACCCACGCTCAGCGACCAGGCCCTAATGCCCTTCACGACGCTGAAGGTCGGCCCCGGCGATAGTGCTCGCAGCCATACGGCGGATGAGTTCATCTACGTCCGCGAGATCGAGGAAGCCACGGACTTCTACGTGGCCCTGTTACGAAACCTTTAAAATAAATTTACCGGGCAGGCAGCGCATCACCACGGACCGCCGTTCTAGGGTCAGTTTTGATGATGGTAACAGCAGCCTCACTTTATTCTCACTAGATCAACATTGGCTGTAACGTAAAGAGGGGAAAACGGACGTACCGTTTTCCCCTCTCGTTTTTTATGCCCGGTCGCGCTTAGTCGCGGTTCATCACCGACAGCAGGCGCAGCACCTCGATGTAAAGCCAGACCAGGGTCACTATCAGACCCATGGCGCAAAACCACTCCATATACTTGGGCGACCGCATGGCCGCTCCCCGCTCGATGTTGTCGAAGTCGAGCAGCAGGTTCAGGGTAGCGATCAGAATGATGAAGAGACTGATGCCGATGCCGATCAGACCACCCTCGTGCAAAAAGGGTACGCTCATGCCGAAGAAACTTAACCCAATGCTGATCAGGTAGACCAGGGCAATACCGCCCGTAGCCATCACGATGCCGGTGCGGAACTTATCCGTCACCTTGATCAGACCCGCCTTGTAGGTAAAGAGCATGGCAAAGAGCAGCGCTATGGTGATCATAACCGCGTTGAAGGCAATACCCACCCCGAAGCCGGCCACGTAGATGGACGTTACCGAACCCACGAAGAGACCCTCCAGGAGGGCGTAGATGGGTGCCAGGGTGCCGGACAGTTTCGGCTTAGCGGCCATAATGAACACGAGTACGAGTCCGCCGATGGCACCGCCCCACATGAAGAGGCTGCTGGGGTAAAAGAAGGAATACAGCGCCGTGGCCAGTACGAGCAGGCCGAGGAGCAGAGTCTTGTTGACGGCACCGGAGACGGTCATGACGTTGTCTTCCGCGCGCGTAATGAAACCGCCGTCGAGCGGTCGCTGGGCCGATTTAGCCAGTCGCTCCTCACTCAGGATGGGGTTACTGGATTGTTTGAAACGATCGGATAAGGACATGTAGATAAGATTAGTTAATCAATAAAACGCCTGACGGCAAAAGTCGTTCTACCTCACACGAAATACTGCACCGCCAACTCGTACCCCCGCAGGCCGAATCCCACGATCACGCCCTCGCATACCGGCGACAAAAAGGAATGGTGGCGAAAGGCCTCCCGCTTGTGGACGTTACTGATGTGCACCTCGATCACCGGGGTCTCGATGGCCGCCACGGCATCCGCCAGGGCAACGCTGGTGTGAGTATAAGCGCCCGCGTTCAGTACGATACCGTCGTAACTCCAGCCAATCTCGTGCAGCTTGTCCAGCAGTTCACCTTCGTGGTTGCTCTGGAAGTAGCTGAGTTCCACGTCCGAGTCCACGAACTTACCCTTCAGGTGGATCATAAAGTCGTCGAAGGTATCTTCTCCGTAGATCTCCGGCTGGCGCCGTCCGAGCAGGTTGAGGTTGGGACCGTTGATGATCATGACTTGGAGCATGGGGTAGGAGTTTGGTGGTTTGGTAGTTTGGTACGGTGGTACGGTGGTACGGTGGGGATTAGTAAGTGGCAGTGACGATGATGGGAAGGTAGAAAACTTTAAGGTTGCCGTTATGGGGGATAACACGGTTCACTAACCCACCACCATAGTACTATTGTACCACGCTACCACCTTACCACCCTCCTAAAAATGCTCGCCACCTTCTTCCGCAACGCCGTCCTCGTCCTCCTGCTGAACCTCACGGTCAAGGGCGTCTACCTGTTCGCGATCGAACGTACGGTGCAGAATCGGCTGCCGGAGGCGGACTACGGGCTCTACTTTTCCCTGCTCGGACTCGGTATGCTGCTACAGGTCATCGCCGATTTCGGATTGCAACTGTACAACAGCCGGACCATCAGTGGGCACCGGCAATTACTGGCGAAGTACTTTCCGCACTTCATTTTGCTGAAAACCCTCCTGGGCGGGGTGTTCTTCGCGGCACTCCTGCTGGCCGGCTGGGGACTCGGCTACCGGGGCGCGGAGATCGGACTTCTACTGCTCATCGGTACCGGTCAGCTCCTCAATAGCCTGGTACTTTATCTGCGTTCGAGCCTGGCGGGTTTGGGGCGCTACGCGTTGGACAGCTGGTTCAGCATTCTGGATAAAGTGTGCATGATCGCGCTGATCGGCACGGTACTGCTGTTCTTTCCGGCGCGACTGAGCATCCACTTTTTTGCGGGGGCGCAGGTGCTGTGTTGGCTAATCACGGCTGCGTCACTTGGCATACTGCTCCGGGGAAAACTGGTGCGCCGCTGGCCCCAGTTCAGACCGGCCACCTTATGGATGCTACTGCGGGGCGGAGCTCCTTTTGCGATTGCCATACTGTTGCAGACCGCCTACAGCAGAGCCGACGCGATCATGATCGAGCGACTGCTCGTCGGCGGAGCCGAAGCGGCCGGCCACTACGCCGCGGGCTACCGACTGCTGGACGCGGTGAATACGGTCGGCTGGTTGCTCGCCGGGCTGCTGCTACCCATGTACGCCCGGCTCCACGCGCGGCGGGAAGGAGTCACGGAGTTGTTGCGCTTCAGCGTCCACCTGCTGGTCGGGGGCGCTTTGGTGGTCAGTATCGCGGTGGCCGCCTACGCCGGGCCCATCGTCGGGGTGCTGTACGACTTCGCCGAGCCGCGAACGGCAACCATCCTGCTTTTCCTGGCACTCACCTTCGTCGCCCAGTGCCTCAATTACGCCTACGGCGCCTTACTGGGAGCCACGGGCCTGATCGGACGCATGAACTACGTATTTGCCGTGGGGATCCTGCTCAACGTAGCGGGTAACCTGTGGGTGCTGCCCCGCTACGGCGCGCCGGGGGCCGCGGCGGTCACCCTGCTGACCCAGTCCTTCGTGGCGGTGGTACAGGCGGGTCTGGCCCACCGGTGGCTGCACCTGCCCGTCGGCGTAGTGGGCTGGGGCAGGCTCGGGCTGCTGGCGGTATTGCTTACCGGGGCGGCCATCCTGCTCACTAGCTTTGGAGATCTGGGCTGGCTGACGGGTTTCGTGCTCCTGGGTGTCGGCGGGCTCGGACTGGCACTACTGTTGCGGTTGATCAGCGTACGGGAGCTTACCGGATTCCTCCGCTTCCGTTGACGTGCGCTGCTCCCGCGTCCCCGCCCCTCCGAATGCGGGAGCGGATCGCCTACCTTTACGGCAGTGGCGATCTATAACAGGCACAGGTTCGTTCTTTGGTTGCAGCTGGTCGTGATCTGGACGGCAGCCGTCTCTCTATTCGGGTACATCCGTCACTACGGCTGGACGGGCCAGCTCGGAGTGTCGCCGGAAGACCTGATCGAACCCTGGTTTGACGTCTCCGTAGGTCTGATTCTCGGGACCGGATACTTCCTCATCGAGATGCTCATGGACCGACCGTTCTTCGAGCGGTTGTCTTTTTTGCGGTGGGCCGCGGTGAAGCTGCTGCTAATCCTGGTGACGATGCTGGTCTTTTTCGCGATAGCCGTGTACCTGTATCCATTCATGAACCCGAGCGTCAACGACTTGACGCTGCGGGAGTTCCTGTTCAGTAAGCTGATGTACCTGGTGCTGGTGTACGTGAGTCTGATCAGTCTGCTGATCACCCTCTTCCAACGCATGCAGCGCAAACTGGGGCCGGGGATCCTGGGCAATATGCTGCTGGGCCGCTACCACCACCCCCGCGAGGAGGAGCGGATCTTTCTGTTCATCGATCTGCGCTCCTCGACCACTATCGCCGAACGACTGGGACACGTGGCCTTCAGCCGGCTGATTCAGGACTGCTTCGCCGACATCACCGAGGCGGTCGAGCGCCACCAGGCGGAAATCTACCAGTACGTGGGCGACGAGGTGATCCTGTGCTGGAAACCGCCACCGGGGAGGCGAAACAACAACTGCGTCGCCGCATTCTTTCAGTTCGTGGATACCCTGGCCGGGCGGGCGGATTACTACCAGGCCACCTACGGACTGCAACCCTTCTTCAAGGCCGGCGGCCACCTGGGACGCACTACCGTCGCCGAGGTGGGCATCCTGAAACGCGATCTGGCGTACCACGGCGATGTACTGAACACGACGGCCCGCATTCAGGGCAAGTGCAACGAACTCGAAGAGCAGTTACTGATCTCAGCCGTCCTGGCCGATCACCTGCAACTGGAAAAGGAGTATACCCTGCGTGAGTACCCCCCGGTGGAACTGACCGGCAAGCAGGAGAACCTGACCGTGATCGGCGTACAACGGCCGACCCCCCTCCGCTCGGGGTGAATCGACTAGGTCAGGGTGCCGAGGCGGTTAATGTCCGCGCTCTCCACGATCTTTTCTTCCCGTGGATGGAGGACGACGTTGATCATGGCCCGACCGAGCTTTTTGTCGGTGGTGGCCCAGCTGAAGCGGCGCAGCAGGGGAGCCAGGGGTTTGAATATCCGGTACATGGCGGCGACCCAGACGGTCTTCATGGGCAGGTCGCGTTCGGGCAGCAGCATGCCGAGGCGGAACATGTAGGCGTCGCGGAAGCCGACGTTGAGTAGCTTGACCTCGGTACGTCCCTTGACCCGGGCCCACATCTGCCGGCCGTTGACGTCGGTGCCCACGCCGGAGACGTAGTTCAGCACCAGATTCGGGTTGACGTCGTGAAGCGTGCGGGCGAAGGAGACCACCAGCTCGTAAGTCAGGCGGGTGTATTCCTCTTCCGACTTACCTACGACCGAAACGCCGGCACAGTAGAAGCAGGCATCGTAGCCGCGCAGTTGCTCCCGGATGGGCCCGATGTCGGAAAAATCGGCGTGGATGATCTCCGTCAGTTTGGGGTGGTGCACGTCGACCGGCCGGCGGTTGATCATGACGACGCGCTCGACGTGGGGATTGTCGAGGCACTCCAATAATACGGCGCGGCCGACCATGCCGCTGGCGCCGGTGATGATGGGGGAGAGGGGCATGGGTTCGATTTTTTGCGGGTGAGGATTTGGTTCGGTTGCTTAGTCGTCGGATCCCTCGCGCTCGTTCCACTTGGCCTGGACGCGCGGAAGCTCTTCCTTCAGAAAGAGAAAGTAGTCCTTAATGCGGTGCAGATCCCGGTTGAATTCAGGGCTGCTGGTGTCCTTGCGCAGCGTGATGACTTTATCGAGCGTCGAGACGAAAGGGCCTACCGAGGCCAGGGCTTGCTGTATATGCTCCAACCACTTGATGATACTGACGCGAAAGTATCGCTTGCGGTCGCCGGGTTTAGTGATGTACTCGACACGCCCTTCGGCCATCAGCCGTTTAAGCGCGTTGCTGATCGTGCTCTTGCTGGCCTGGAGGAAATCCTGAATGGCGTAAAAGTCCATTTCCGGCGGATCGGAGAGGAGCAGCAGGGCGAACACCCGCGCTTCCATGGGCGTAAGCTTGGTCTGCTCGAAGAAGACCCCGAGTTCCTCGACCCGTTGCTTGATGTCCGGAATTGGTTGACGGGCGGGAGGATCGGTGTTTTGATGATGCATGACTGACGGTTTGTTGGTGTGTGGGGGTGGAAGATATCAAACGAAGTCCGCGCTCGGATCGACCGACCGGCGCTCCCGGATGCGGAAAAGAAGTTTGTAGGTGACGGGCACGAACAGCAGGGTGATCACCGTGCCGAAGAACAGGCCGACCATGATGGCCACGGCCATGGGTTCCCACATGATCCCGCCGCCGAGGTAGAGGGGGATGAGGCCGAGGGCCGTCGTGAAGGTGGTCAGCAGTATGGGCCGGAAGCGCTGCTTGCAGGCATCGACGATGGCCCGGAACTCGGTCTTACCCTCCCGCTCTTCGATCTCGATGCGGTCGATGAGTACGATGGCATTGTTGATCAGAATACCCGCCAGGGAGATCATACCCATGAAGGCCATGAAGCCGAAGTAACTGCGGAAGAGCAACAACCCCAGAATCACTCCGATGAGTCCCAGCGGGATGGTCAGCAGTACGATGGTCGTCTTACGGAAACTGTTGAACTGTAGCATCAGTAGGATCAGGATGATGAAGCCGGCCAGGGGCAGCTTATCGCCGACGGCACCCATGGCCTCGCGGCTGCGCTCGGATTCCCCGCCGAGGTCGTAGCTGTACCCCACCGGCCAGCTGCGGGCCAGCTCGTCGAGTTGGGGCGTGAGGGCGGAAGTGATGTCGGTAGCTGTTTTGCCGCTCGTAGCGTCGGCCTGTACGGTGAGGGTACGGAACAAGTCGCGGCGCTTGATCTTGGCGTACTGCCATTCCACGCTTACGTCGGCTACCTGGGCCAGGGGGACGTTGTTACCGGTACCCTGGGCGTACACGTTGAGGCCCGCCAGGTCCTGTACCTCGTAGGATTCGGCTCCCGTGCCGCGCATCACGATGGGTAGCGACTCGTCGTCCTCCCGGAAACTGCCGGCGGTATAGCCGCTTACGTTGGTGCGGAGGGATACGGCAATGTCCTGGTTGGTGACGCCGGCGAGGTTGGCCTTGTCCTGGTCGATGTCGATTACGACCTTCTTACTCTTCGGTCCCCAGTCGTCGCTGATGTTGGTGGCGATTGGCATACCGGCAAGCAGGGCCTTCACCCCGTCGGAGATGCGGTAAAGCTGGTCGGCGTCCGGACCACTAATCCGTACGGCCACGTCGGCACCGCCCCCGCCCCCGCCGGAGAGGGAACTGACCGTGATGTCGGCGTCGGGAAAGTTGGCGTCTCCGAAGGCTTCCAGCCGCTGAATGATGGCGGGGTTGGCCTCGAAGCGGCTGGTGTTCAGCAAGAGGTGAGCGTAACCGCTGTTCGCCTCTCCGGGCTGGTAGCCGAGATCGTAGCTCTTGGGACCCTCCCCGACGAAGCTGGTAAAGTCCGTAATACCGTAATCCTCGGCGTTGTCGACGAGCAGTTCCTCGTTGATGAAAGCCTCGATGCGGGCGACCACCTCCGCGGTGCGGTCGATGTCGGTGCCCTGGGGCAGTTCCACGTCAACGGTGAGGAGGTTGCGGTCGCTGTCCGGAAAGAAGATGAAGGGCAGGCGACCGAAGAGGGACAGGCTGAAGATAAAGAGCACCACCACCGCCCCGACCGTGAGCCAGGGCCGTTTGAGGGCCCGGTAGATTAGATTGCCGTAGTGATCGTTGAGCCGCTCGAAGCCCCCGCGTCTGGCTGCTTCCGGTTGGTCCTCCGCTCCCGCGTCCCCGCCGTCCTTGTTCTTCACCCGGATCAACGCGACGCCGAGCATCGTGACGACGGTCATGGCCATGATCCAGCTGCTGAGCAGGGCGAAGGAAATGACGACGAAGAGTGGGCCCATGATCTCGCCCATCGTGTTCTCGGCCAGGAAGAAGGCGAGGAAGGCCGCCGAGGTAGTGAGAGAGGAGATCAGGAGCGGCAGGGCGAGTTCGCGCGTCGCGCGGTAGGCGGCCTTGTGGGGCGAGAGGCCGGATTCGATGCCGACCATCATCGCCTCGGAGATTACGATGGCGTTGTCGACCAGCATGCCGAGCGCCATGATCAGGGCGGCCAGCGAAACTTTGTTGAGGCCCACGTCAAAGATGTTCATAAGCAAGAGCGTCATGACGATAGCCAGGGGGATAAGGCTGGCAACCACCAGCCCGGTCCGCCAACCGAGAAAGAGAAACATGACGGCCAGCACGATGGCGATCGACTGCAGGACGTTGGACAGAAAGCCGTCGACGCTCGCCTGTACGTAATCGTCCTGGCTCGCGATGCGGCGGACCTCCATGCCGAGGGGGAGAGATTGATTGAAGTAGGAGAGGCGGGCGTCAATTTCTTCCCCGAGTTGAACCAGGTTGGCGCCCTCCTTCACTGCGACGCCCACTACGATGCCCGGTTGTCCGCCCAGGCGGACCAGTCGTTCGGCCGGCGAGGCGTACCCCCGGCTGATGGTCGCGATCTCTCCGAGTTTGGCCGTCTGGTTACCGGTGAGGCGTACAACGGTGCTGGCCAAATCGTCGAGATTTTCGAAGTTGCCCGTAGGCTCGAGCACGACGCGCTGGTCGCCGAGGCCGACGTCGCCGCCCGCGAAGACGATGTTGGTGGCGGAAATGGTCTGCTGGAGTTCATTGGCCGAGAGTCCGTAACGGGCCAGGCGGGCGTTGTCGAACTCCACGAAGATCTGTTCCTGGCGCGTACCGCTGATCTCTACTTCGGCGGCATCGGCGAGCTTGACGAGGTCGTCGCGGATGTCTTCGGCGGCATCTTCCAGTTCGCTCAGGCTGTAGCCGGGGCCGGTGAGCCCTACCTGGATGCCATACACTACGCCGATGTCATCGTCCTTTACCTCGATGCTGCGCAGGCCGTCGGGCAGGTCGGGGCGGAGCTGGTCGATCTTGCGGCGCAGGCGGTCCCAGACGGGCTGCATGTCTTCGGCGCGTACGCCGGGGTCCAGCTCGACGCTCACGATGCTCAGGCCGGTGCGGCTTTCGCTGGTGATCTCGTCGACTTCGGCGAGTTCCTGGGCTACCTGTTCGATGCGCTCGGTGATGAGCTCCTCGACGCGTTCGGCGCTGGCCCCGGGAAAGCTGGACACCACCGTGGCCACGCGGATGGTGAAGGGCGGCATGGCGTCGCGGCTCAGCTGATTGTAGCCGAGCACGCCCATTAGGGCGATCACCAGCACGAAGAGGATGGTGACCCGGTTGTTTTCAATAGCGACTTTGGCAATATTCATGGGGCGGCGGTTGGGGGCGCGGGGAAAGGAGGGGGGTGTTACTGGGGAAGGAGGCGGACGCGCATGCCGTCGAGCAGCTGCTTCAGGCCGGCGGTAGCGACCAGGTCATCGGGATCCAAGCCCTCGCGTACGACGAATCCGCGGGCGTAGTATTTCCCAATGGTGACGGGGGTGCGGCGGGCGATGTACTGGTCGGCACTGTCGGTGGGTTCCAGGCGAAAGACGAATTTGCCATCGGGACCTTCGGCCACCGACGCGATGGGGGCGAGTAGAAGGCTGTCGCCAGCCGAGCCCTCCGTCGTGAACGAGAACCGGACGTTGGCGGCCATACCGGGCCGGATCGCCTCGTCCTCGTCCGCTACGGTAATGGTGATGGGGTAGCTGGGCGAGCCGGCGGCGGCGTAGGCGACTTCGGAAACCGTGCCCGGGAAGTGGCGGTCGGGAATGGAAGAGAAGCTGACTTCGACGGACTGGCCGGCGGAAAGGCGACCGATCACGTCCTCCGGCACGTTCACCTTCACTTCGGGGTCGTGATCGGTGCTCAGGGTAACGATCGCCGTCCCCGAAGGGGCGAATTCATTGGCTTCGACGTGCTTTTCGGTGATTACCCCGGCAAAGGGGGCCGTCAGGCGGGTATAGGCCACCTGGTTGCTGGCCGCGTTCACCTGGGCGCCGCTGGCCTCCAGTTGGCTGCGGGCGGCTTCGACCTGGGCACGGGACGTCTGGTACTGACTGCGCGCCTGCTCGAACTGGCTCAGGGACACGCTGTTGCTTTCGTACAATTTGGCGGTCCGCTCGTAGGCGGCCTGGGCGGCGATGAGCTGGGTTTCCGCGCTTTCCAACTGCGCCTGGCTGGCCTGCCGCTGGGCGGTGGCCTGGGAGCGCTGCACCACCAGGTCGGCGGGATCGAGGGTGGCGATCAACTGGCCCCGGCTCACCCGCTGGCCGAGCGCTACGGGTAACTGACGGACGGTGCCCCCGACCCGGAAGGACAGGGGCGTGCGTCCCGCTGCTTCGGCCACCCCGCTGAAGACGAGGCTGCTACTGCCGTCGTCGAACACCACGGGCGCGGCGCGGATCGCGCGGACCGGCGCTTCGGTGACGGTTTCGTCCGTCCCGCCGCCGCAGGCGGTCAGTACGAGGAGAAGGGCAAAGAGGGGTAACAATTTCATGGAAAAGCGATTATGGGGAGGGGGTTACCGGGAACGGAAGGAGAGGAAGCGCTGAAGAAAGGCCGTCTGCTCACTGGGGGCATCGAGGAAGTGGTAGCTGCCGGTAGCGCGCTGCACGGTCAGGAAGTCGGCGACGAACTGGTAGCCCAGATTGGTGGCGTTAACGCGCGATTGAAGGACGACGTTCTGGGCGTCGATCAGGGAGGTGACATTGGCCGCACCGCTGCGGTAGAGGTCCTCGATGAGGGCGAAGTTGCGCTCGGAGGTGGCGGCGGCCGTCCGGGCGAGGTTGAGGTTGCGGTAGCTGGCCACCAGGGTTTCCACGCTGGAGTATAGCCGCTGAACGAGCTGGTTCTCGGTGTTCTCGCGCTGGGCGGCGGTTTGGAGGGTGGTAACCCGGGCCTGCTGTAGCTGCGCCTTGCGCAGGCCGCCCTGAAAGATGGGAAGGCTTACGCCCACCGCGGCGGAGTAGCTGCCCCGGGGGCGGTCGGCGGCCGCGAAGTCAAAGTTGAATTCCGGCGGCAGGCCTACGGTCTGGTAGTTCCCGATGCGGTAGCCGAACTGCCCGTTCACGGCAATTTCGGGCAGGTAAAAAGACCGTTGCCGGGATAGTTGCTGCCGCTCCTGCGCCGCGATGGCCAGGTCGAGTTGTCGGAGGGTGGGTAGATTATTGCGGGCCTCCTCGGCGAGGAAATCGGCCAGGCGGTCGATGTCTTGGGGAGTATTGAGGAGGGGCAGAAAGGTTTTTCCGATGAGGCCGATGAGGGAATCCTGTCCGGTAAAGACCGGCAGCTGAAATTCAGCGTCAATGTCGTGGTCAAGCAGCTGGTTCAGCTGGTAGCGGGCCTGGGCGAACCGCGCCTCGGCGTCGTTGACGTTGATCGCGCCGAGGGAGAGCTCACTCTCCCAGCGGTACACGTCGGTAGCGGCCGCGGCCCCCTCCTCCCGCTGGTCCACCGCCAGATTATAGTTGGTGCGGGTCACGTTGAGGTTCTCGTTCTGGAGGCGCAGGAATTCCCGGGCCTGCAGGACGTTGAGGTAAGCCGTGCCCACGTCCAGGATGACGTCGAGCTGACTGGATTCCAGGGCGGCGGTTTGTCCTTCGGCCAGCAACCGCCGGATGGCTACGTTGGCGAAGGCGGGTTCCGACAGGATCACCTGACTGAGGGTGGCCGCGGCCGTCCAGTTGTACCGCCCCTGGAGTCCGAAGCTCGAGGCGACGGACTGGGGGTCGAGAAAATTCAGCGTCGTACTGGCACTCAGCTGGGGGAGTAGGTTCGCGCGGGCCACATCCACATCCGTGCCCGCTAGCGCCAGCTCGTATTCGTCGATCCGGTACCCGAGGTTGCGGGCGAGGCCCTCCAGGACGGCACCCTCGAGGGTAAGTACGGGACCGGTTTCGATCGCGATGGGATTGAGCAGCACCGCCCGTCGCATCAGGTCGAAGTCCGGATACACTCCGGAGGCCCGGGCCGCCGCCATGTTAATGATGAGGCTGGGTCGCGAGCCGTCGATCTCGGTCGAAAATTCGGCCGGGTCGAGTCCGTCGGTAATGCGCAGGACGTCCAGGGCGATCCGGCGGGGCAGTCGGCGCAGTACGTCGGCGGAGCTGAAGGCCAGTAGAGCTCCGAGATCAAGCAGGGGGTCGTCCATGAGGGCCATGGTGGGGATGCCCCGTCCGTGCAGTTCGCTCAGCACCGTACGGGCATCCGCCGGGGAAAGCTCCGGTTCGATGGGCGTGAAGTATACCGCATCGGTAGCGGCGGGTAGCCGGGACAGGGTCGATGCGGCCGTGGGACCGACGGTGATCACGGTCACTTCGGCGTCGGTATATGCGGGCACCGTGCGGGTGAGCAAGTCCCGGAATTTTTCGGTCGTCACGACCGTCAGCCGCTCGTAGGGTTGCAGACGCGCCAGGGTATCCAGGTCGCGTTGTATGTCAAATGGGGAGCGGACGAAGGTGAAGTTCGGTATCCCCGTGCCGTCAGGTCCACCCGCCACCTTCGGCTCGATGGCCACGGCGGCGATGGTTGGCTTGGGATAAACCTCCCGGTCCATCAGCAACTGGGTGCTGGCGAGCCCAACCCCAATCACGACGTCGGTAGTGGGGTAGAGGGTATCCAGGTCCAGTTCCTCGATCGGACGGGTATCCAGCTCCAGGGCGAAGCGGGTGCCGAGCAGCGCCCGGAGTTCGGTGCGGATCAGACTGTCCAGGGTAGGTTCCGTGACCGCGGTGCTGTCGGTGAGGAGGGAAACCCGCAGCGATTCCTGTCCCCGGGCGAGCACGCTCACCAATAGACACGCGGTGACGAGAAGGGCTACGCGCAGGGAACGAAGTGTAGTGGAAAGCGGGGTGATCCCCCGGAAGTCAGCAGCTTGCATAGGTTGGCAGTGAGCAAACCAAACGAAGCAACAGTATTTTTAGTTCTGTAAGTTGCGAACCAATTAGTTTTCGTTACACCCGCGTGACAAACTACGCTTCAAAACTTTCGTACCTCCACTCCTCCAGCTCCCAGCCCGCCCGCCGCGCCCCGGCCGTGTAGGTACTCTCCAGGAAATCGAGCAGGTCCTGTCGGGGGTTCGGTGCGCCGACCAGCACGGCCCAGGGTAGGAAAGCTAGCGGACTGCCGTTGCTGTCTACCCAGTCCGCCCCGGCGGGCAGCAGGGGTTCGTCGGCGATGCCCTCCGGTAGGGGGTAGGTATAGCTATAAAAGGCGGCTTCCCGCACCTTATCGTCGCCGGGCCAGAAGCCGAAGCTGATCACCTCGTGGCTGTAAGCATCCCGTTCCACCGCGCTCGCCGAGGGCGGCATGGGAGGAGCCAGCTTGCCGGAGAAGCGGGTGATGACCAGGTCGAAGTGGTGCCAGTAGAGGTGGGCCGGACAGGTCTTCCCGTAAAACCTGCCGGCGAATTCCTTCAGTACGCCATCCACCCACAGCAGGGCACGCCAGAATTTACTGACGGCTTCGGGCTCGTAGTCGGCCACGTCGGTCAGTTCCGCGAAGGGCCGGTCGGTTTCCAGATCATAGGGTCTGGCGAGGATCGGGGTAGCGGCGTCGATCTTTGCGAGCAGGCCGTTGACCTGGCGATAAAAGTCCGCCACGCTCAGTCCGCGCGCGAGTGGAAACCCGACTTCTTCCCCCCGGCTCGTCACGACTTCGCAGCGGTGGCCGATCAGGTCGAGCCGGATCTCGAACTGGTTGCCGATATCATCGAGGGGCATGCCGCGGGTACTCACGCCACGGGGGTCGACGTACAGCGTCAAATTCCACCAGTGGTTGCGCACGGGCATGCGGGCTTTGCGCACCTTCCCGATAATTTGGAGAAAATGATGGAGGGTCCGCTTCGCGGGTTCCCAGGGCGGCAGGGGCAGGGGGGATATCTTCATAGGGCGGGTGCGCGGGTCCTACGTAAATTAGGGGAAAGCGGGCTAAATTGGTCGAGGCGTTTTATGCCGAGACATTACCCGCGAGCGGAACACCAAAATTTCAAGCATCCGGCACCGTTATAACGTCAACCGGTCGTCATTAATAAGCGATATTCCAAATAGCATTAAGCGAAGGAGGGGAGGGTGAATCAAAAAAGCTTTCTAAGGACATGATCAGACTACTGCCGTTATTGCTGATACTTGGTTGCGGGCTTAGTCGAAATCGGGATGTGGATAATGATATCGAGTATCCATTATTGATGGGTGAAGATGCTGATGTTACGGTAATGATTGATGTCTATAGCCCCAAATCATATAATCTGTATTTTGATAACTCAGGAAGACTTCGTTCAGTGATTTTCGTCACTCATCGCTATGGTCGCCGGCGCCCGTCAGTTACCAGCAAGGTTTCTTTTGAAGAAACGAATATAACTTTTGCTCTCCCGGAGCTCGGGGAATGTTCCGTATATGTCGATTATAACAGTGATGGACTCGACGGAAGTTCTTTGTGGATCCAATACGGTGATTCAGATTTACGCAAGTATTGGAATCCGGCATCCCAGAAGAATACCGCCGTAGGGTCTTTCTATTTTCAATTATCTAACTCCCTTAGTGAAACAATCGGCATTGATAGTTTAAAAGAGGAATTTTTGATAAGTCTACCACCAGGTCGTTACTGGAACTTTGGCGAAGGCGTAATCAAATTATAAGGATATCCGATCACGGTGCTTTGCTGTCGACTGCAACTAAGCGCTCCCTCGTTCTAATTTTGCAAGGTTGCGGGCCTATGAGCCGATCCTGCACTGCTCGGCTATCACGGTCACCCTAGAAGGGTTCACCTCAGGCTACTCCAAGGTTAAAGCTTTTTAAGCCGACCCAGCGCTGCCCGCTTTATAGGGTCGCCCTGGAAGGACTCATCCTTTCCCTACTCTGAGGTTGAGGCTTTTTAAGCCGACCCTGTATTGCACGTCTTTCAGGGTCGCCCTAGAAGGGCTCAACCTTGGGCTACTCTGAGGTTGAGGCTTTTTAAGCCGACCCAGGGTTGCCCGTCTTTCAGGGTCGCCCTGGAAGGGCTCATCCTTAGACTACTCTTAGGTTGAGGCTTTTCAAGCCGACCCTGCACTGCTCGGCTTTCACGGTCACCCTAGAAGGGTTCAACCTCAGGCTACTCCAAGGTTGAGACTTTGTAAGCCGGTCCTGCGCTGCCCGCTTTACAGGGTCGCCCTAGAAGGGCTCAACCTTAGGTTACTGTGAGGTTGAGGCTTTTTAAGCCGGTCCTGCGCTGCCCGCTTTACAGGGTCGCTCTGGAAGGGCTCAACCTTAGGTTAGTGTGAGGTTGAGGCTTTTTAAGCCGACCCCGTGCTGCCCGTCTTTCAGGGTCGCCCTAGAAGGGCTCATCCTCAGGCTACTTCAAGGTTGAGGCTTTTTAAGCCGACCCTGCACTGCTCGGTTTTCGGGGTCGCCCTAGAAGGGCTCATCCTCAGGCTACTCTTAAGTTGAGGCTTTTCAGGCCGACCCTGCACTACCCGCCGTTCAGGGTCGCCCTGGAAGGGCTCATCCTTAGGCTACTCTTAGGTTGAGGTTTTTCAAGCCGGTCCTGCACTGCCCGCTTTTCGGAGTCGCCCTAGACCCGACTCCGCACCGCCGGTATGCAAGCATACACATTCAACATCTCCCCTTTTATATATTCAAGTCTAAATTCAGTCATTCTGCCCCGTCGAAAACCCATCGCTCATTTCCCAATTGGTCGGTCTCCAGTCCACATCAATTATCGACTGCACGGAAGTATACCAGTTGCCGAACGAAACCGCATTTTTCAGGAGCGTACAGCAGCGGTAAGGGAGGTGAAGGCGACGCTAAGTGATTTGCCTGATCCGCTATACGAAGCAAGCCTTGCCATGGAGATGGATCGCATAAATCAACAGTTTGAATCCGCCGTTGAACAAGCGTTGCATTGCGCACGCACCGGTCCGATGCACTTACAACAACCAGAAATCCGTGAGACGGTAATCGACTCTTGGAAGTATCTACATGCCCGAAAGGAGATTGAACTGCATGCCGTTTGCGCGATGTCAAACCACGTTCACCTCATCGTCAGCAGTACTTCTGCGGAAGAGTCACTCGATATCGGGTGGCTGATGAATCGCCATAAAACATATACCGGCAAGCGGTGCAATCAACTGTTGAGTCGCACGGGGCAGGCCTTCTGGGCGCCCAAGTACTTCGATCGGACGATCCGTGACGGAAAATTCCTGATCGCGATGTGGTATGTTTTAAACAATCCGGTCAAAGCGGGTTTGGTGGGCGAATGGCGGGAGTGGCCGGGTACATTCGTGAATCCGGAGTATCTCTCGCACTTTATCTAAGACTATTTAAGGTTGAGGCTTTCCAGGCCGACCCTGTGCTGCCCGGTTTTCGGGGTCGCCCTAGAAGGGCTCAACCTTGGGCTACTGTAAGGTTGAGGCTTTGTAAGCCGACCCTGCACTGCTCGGTTTTCGGGGTCGACCTAGAAGGGCTCATCCTCAGGCTACTCTTAGGTTGAGGCTTTTCAAGCCGACCCTGTGCTGCCCGTCTTTCAGGGTCGCCCTGGAAGGGCTCAACCTTAGACTACTCTGAGCCGACCCTGCATTGCCCGCTGTACAGGGTCGCCCCGGAAGGGCTCATCATCAGCCGTACCCGCCCCGCTCCCGTAACTTTGTCTGCTCCCGCGCCCCGCCGCCCGAACCTTCCGTGTTATATTGCTTCCATGTCCACCTTCCTTCCGTGTTATCTTATTATTCTTCTGCTGTTTGGTTGCCAGTCCGGTGACGGGGCTTCCGGCGGACCGCCCACCACGGCGAGTGAAGTGCTGGACCGCGCCATCGCCCACCACGATCCCGGAGGCAACTGGACGACCTTCGACGCGGCCTTCTTACTCAATAGCGATACCATCGTAATCGACCTGCCGGAAAGCTACTTCGCCCAGATCGGGGGCGGGAAGTACTTCGTGGCCGACCGCGACGTGTGCCGCTCTACCGATCTGGGGGACGATTCGCCGCCCCTGGCCTCCGATAGCTGCGCCAATGTGATCCGCAAACGCGACTACCATACCTACCTCAACGGGCTGCCCATGAAGCTGCGCGATCCCGGCACCCCGCTGGAAGACGACTTCGTCACGACCGAATTTCACGGAAAGGAATACCTGCGCCTGCGGGTCAACTACCCCAAGTCCGGCGGCACCGTGGAGACCTGGGAGTTCTTCTTCGATCCCGCTACCTATGCCCTCGGTGCCTACCAGTTTTACCGCTCCGACAACCCCCAGGGGGGCGAATACCTCCTGCTCGACGGTGAGATTGAGATCGGGGGCGTGCGCATGGTGGAAACGAAGGAGTGGTACCTGCGCGAAAATGATGAGTTATTGGGTAGCGATATTGTTGGGGGGGAGGTGGTGGGAGTGCGGTTTTGAGCCATTACTTCATAGCTCCCGTGCTACCTTCTCTGATCTAAACCGCTATGGAGCGATCACCCAAACCGCTAGTAGCGTCACGAATAGGCTGCTGACCGAACAGCACTACTATCTCTTCGGGCTGGGAATGCAGGAGCCGTGGGTGAGTGATTGTGGGGATGGCGACAATTACCGGTACGTTTCCTTTGGAACTTTTGACCAAACACCATATCGTCTATTCTCTGCCGGTTGAGACCCTCCGAGCCGACCCCACATTGCCTGCTCTACAGGGTCGCCCTGGAAGGGCTCAGCCTCAGGCTACTCCAAGGTTGAGGCTTTTTAAGCCGACCGTGCGCTGCCCGTCTTACAGAGTCTCCCTAAAAGGGTTCATCCTTTTGCTACTCCAAGGTTGAGGCTTTTTAAGCCGACCTTGTACCGCCCGCTGTACAGGGTCGCCGTGAAGGAGCTCATACTTGAGGGATCCCCACCCCATAACCCACAAAAATTTCCGTTCTTCCGGTTCAAATACGCCAACACCGTGAACCGAACGTCGCTACCGATTTACCTGATCCTCTGCATTTTCCTGGGGGGCATGCTGCACGCCCAGACCCGCCAGCCCGTCGACTACGTCAATCCACTGATCGATACCCACAAGTCGCGGTGGTTCTACTTCTCTTCGGCGAGCCGGCCCTTCGGTATGGTGAACCTGAGTCCCGACACCAACGTAAAGGGCAGCTGGGAATCGGGCTACCTGTACGACAGCACGACGGTACGCTGCTTCAGCCACGTCCACGCCTGGCAGATGTCTGGCGTACCGGTGATGCCCACGACCGGCGAGATGCGCGGCCACCTCGGGATGGACGCGACCCAGAGCCCCTTCTCCCACGATACGGAGGAGGTCGCCCCCGGCTACCATAAGTTGCACCTGGATCGCTACGACGTCGACGTAGAGCTCACCTCCACCACCCGTGTCGGTCTACACAAGTATCGCTTCAACGACGACCGGGACCGCCACCTCATTTTCGATACCGGGGCCTTCCTGGCGCACGATTCGACGGACTACTCCATGGTCCGCCGCGTATCGCCCACCGAACTGGAGGGCTACGTGATCATGGGTCGGACCCACCGCCGCCCGAAGCCCGTTAAGCTATATTTCTACGCCCAGACCAGCGCGGCGGCCACCGACTTCGGGGGCTGGCGCAAGGGAGCGGTGGAAGCATTAACGACGGACAGTATCGCCGGAAAGGACGTCGGCGTCTACCTCACCTTCGATCCAGGACTGCGCGACCTCCAGCTTAAAGTGGCCCTCTCTTATACCTCCCCGGCCAACGCCCGCGCCAACATGGCCGCCGAGCTGGATCACTGGGATTTCGCAAGGGTTCGGCGGGAATCGCGGGAGCAGTGGAACGACATGCTGAGCCGGATCGAAGTGTCAGGCGGCACGGAGGAACGGCACGTCAAATTCTACACCGACCTCTGGCACGCACTGCTGGGTCGCCGGATCATCAGCGATGTTGACGGGTCGTACATCGACAATACGGGTGCATCCCCCGTTGTACGCACCACTACCAATAATTATCCCCACTACAACTTCGATGCCTGGTGGGGCAGTCACTGGTCGCTCAACCAACTCTGGTCGCTGGCCTACCCGGAGATCATGGACGGCTTCTGCAATACCATGGTCGATATGTACAAGAATGGCGGACTGATCCCTCGCGGTCCCTCCGGTGGCAATTACACCTACGTGATGATCGGCGACCCGGCGGTGTCCTTCTTCGCCGCTGCCCTGAATAAGGGGATCGACAACTACGACGTGGAGGCCGCCTACGAGGGCCTGCGCAAGAACGCCTTCGTCGGGGGCATCCGCGATCACGCCGGTTACGAACACCGCACGCCGGCCTTCGGGGGCGGGATGCAGTACTACGAGGAACGCGGTTACGTGCCGGAGGGCATCCCGGGCCCCGGCGGCCACCGGGACGGCGCGAGCATGACCCTCGAATATGCCTATCAGGACTGGTGCCTCGCCCAGATCGCCCAACTGCTGGGTAAGGACGACGACTACGCCTTCTTCATGAAGCGCTCCCAAAACTATCGCAACATCTGGAACCCCGCCACCGGCTTCATGCACCCCCGCGAGATGGACGGCAGCTGGATCGAAGACTTCGCCCCGGTGGTGGAGGAGTTCAACGCCCGCGGCTTCTGCGAGGCCAACTCGGCGATCTACACCCACTATGTCCCCCACGACATTCCCGGACTGATGGACCTCTTCGGCGGCCGCGAAAACTACCTCGACTCCCTCAATGGCTCCTTCGAAAAGGCCCAGGCCGACTGGCTGAAGGCGGCGGATAAGGTCCACGCCGCCAACTGGGTCGACTACGGCAACCAACCCGGCACCGGCATGGCCCACCTGTTCAATCTCGCCGGTGCGCCCCACCTCAGCCAGAAGTGGGTCCGCGAAATCAAGAACGCCTACGGAGAAACCACCCCCCACGGCGGCTACCACGGCGACGAGGATCAGGGACAAATGGGGGCCCTCGGCGTTCTCATGGCCATTGGCCTCTTCAGTGTCGACGGCAGCGCGGCGGCGGAACCCACCTACGAGATCACCACCCCAGTATTTAAGGAGGTGACCGTACACCTCGACTCGACCTACTATCCCGCCGGGCGCTTCACCATCCGCGTGGAGGGGGAGCCGGAGACGCAACTATACATTCAGTCTACCGAGCTCGACGGCGCGGAATGGGAGAGTGTCCACTTACCCTTCGACCGGGTTATACGCGGTGGAGACCTGCTGATCCGGGTGGGGGAGGAGCCGGATTTTGACTGGGGACATTAGAATTTACCATTTACAATAGCTGAATTTACAATTTCAAATTTGCGGGGATGCTCCCTGCGGTCGTCCAGTACGATGCGGTCTCCGACCGCGCTAGTTAGTGGTGCACTGTAGAAGCAAAATGAGTGATTTGGCGATTGACTAAGCGTATCTGTTTACTTTAACTAATACTATGCTAATTAATGAGTAAGAGGCTATTCGGAGCTATACCAGGAATTGCTGAAGGTCAAACATTTGAAAACAGAATTGAACTTTCACTATCACTTGTTCATCGACCGAGGCAGGCCGGGATTTCAGGATCACAAGCTGAAGGAGCGGATTCGATTGTCTTAAGTGGAGGGTACGAGGATGATCTTGACTTTGGGGATGTAATTGTTTACACCGGTCACGGGGGGCGAGATATCCCATCAGGCAAACAGGTTGTTGATCAAGAACTGACCAGGAGTAATTTAGCCTTGGCAGTTAGTTGTCAACAAGGATTACCTGTCCGTGTAATAAGAGGGCAAAACCATAGGTCAGAATATTCTCCACAAAAAGGATACCGATATGATGGTTTATTTAGGGTAGAAGATTATTGGAAAGAAAAAGGAAAAAGTGGGTTTGAAGTCTGGCGATTTAGGATGAGGCAGTTGAAATTTTTATCCAATCAAATCTATGAAATTCAAAGTAGGCAAGTCAACGAGGATGAATTTGAATATGGAGCGCCTAAGAGAGTAGAGACACGTATCACTAGAATAATTCGGGATACCAGGCTGTCAAAGCAAGTAAAAGAAATGTATGATTTCAAATGTCAGGTTTGCAAAACGCGAATTGAGACAAATGCTGGACCGTACGCAGAAGCCGCGCATATAAAGCCTTTAGGAGCTCCCCATAATGGACCCGATGATTTATCAAATCTACTTTGTTTATGTCCAAATCACCACGTCAGATTTGACTATGGAGGATTTTCGGTTTCAGATACATTTGACCTAATTGGGGAGCCGGGAAAGTTACATGTACATTCAGCACACCAGATAAACAAAACATTTTTGGGATATCACCGCGAACATCGATACGAAGAGGATTGGTAGCCGTAACGATCATCACAGGATAGCAACGGTTGTTGATAGAGGAGGAGATTATATAGCGAGTCAGGTTCATTTATATAACAAGGATCTTCGAATTCTCCCCCTGCAACAACCGGATTGCTCATTCAACCCCCCCCCACCCTTACCCCATGACCCCACCCCCCACCGAATACGACTTCGACCCCACCGACTGGCCCACCGCCACCGCCCTCGGCCAACGCATGCTCGCCGATATGATGACCTACCTCGAAGGGGTAAGCGACGAGGCGAGCTGGCAGCAAATCCCCGAAACGGTGAAGGAAAGAATGCGCGCGCCCCTCCCCCAAACCGGGCAGCCGCTCGAGGAGATTTACGCGGAGTTTCTCCGCGACGTCGTGCCGTACAACAAGAAGAATATCCACCCCGCCTTCTACGCCTGGGTGCAGGGGACGGGCACGGTGACCGGCCTGCTGGCCGATATGCTGGCCTCGGCCCTCAACCCCAACGTCACCATCGGCGAACACATGCCGATGTACGTGGACGCCCAGGCGGTCGACTGGTGTAAGGAGCTGATGGGCTTTCCGGCTAAGGCCTCCGGTATGCTCGTCAGCGGCGGCTCGATGGCCAACATCACCGCCCTTACGGTGGCGCGTAACAGCCAGCTCGGAACCGATTTTCGGGAGGAGGGCTTCGGAGCGGATATGCCCCGCACGACGGTCTACTGCTCCACCGAAACCCACAGCTGCGTACAGAAGGCCGTGGAAATACTGGGTATCGGCAACCGCTACCTGCGCCGCGTACCCGTAAACGACCGTTACGAGATGGACCACGAGGCTCTCATCCGCGCCATCGAGGAAGATATCGCCGCCGGCCACCGGCCCATCTGCGTGGTGGCTACCGCCGGGACGGTAAATACCGGGGCCATCGATCCCATGGAGGCGATCTTCAACATCTGCCGGCGCTACGGACTGTGGTTTCACGTCGACGGAGCCTACGGTGCGCTCTGCCGCCTCGATCCGGTGTACGCCGATCGGCTAGCGTATATGGAGCGCGCCGACAGCATCGCCTTCGACCTCCATAAGTGGATGTACCTACCCTACGAAGTGGGCTGCGTGCTCATCCGCGACCGCGAACTGCACCGCCGGAGTTTCGCCCTGACGCCGGCCTACCTGCAATCGAGCGACCGCGGACTGGCCGGCGGCCCCGAACCGCTCAACAACTACGGCTTCGAGCTCTCCCGCGGCTTCAAGGCCCTCAAGGTGTGGATGTCGCTGAAGGAAAACGGGGTGGAGGGCTACGCCCGGCTCATCGCCCAGAACAACCGGCAGGCGGAATACGTGGGCGGGCTCGCAGGAGCTACGGAGGGCCTTGTAGTGGTGGCCCCGGTCTCTATGTCCATCGTATGTCTGCGGTACTTTCGGTCCGGTATGACGCAACTGGAAAGCAATGCCCTTAACCAGGAACTGTTGCTGCGGCTGCACGAGCGGGGCATCGCCAGTCCGAGCTCTACGGTGCTTGGGGGAATCTTCTGCATCCGGATCTGCATCGTAAACCACAAGACGAAGAACCGCGATCTGGTACGACTGGTGGAAGCGCTGGTGGAGATCGGGAATGAACTGTATCGATCGGTGTAGTACGATGCGGTTTGCAACCGCGATGCAGGATGCGGTCTCCGACCGCGGAAGTACGATGCAGCCTATGGCTGCGCACTGCCCGATCGCTACCGGAGGGAGCTTTTTACTCCCGCGGTCTGAGACCGCGTGTTACCCTAGCCGCATCAGTTCTCCGATCTCCCGGTTCGTCATCTTGCCCAGGCTCTTTTCGCCCTCCACCACGCTCAGATCGGCCACCTCCTGTTTAGATTGGATGAGTTGATCGATCTTCTCCTCGAAGGTACGCTCGGTGACCAGGCGGTGTACGAAGACGGTCCGCTGCTGGCCGATGCGGTAGGCGCGGTCGGTAGCCTGTGCTTCGACGGCGGGATTCCACCAGAGGTCGTAGTGAATGACGTGGTTGGCGGCGGTGAGATTGAGGCCCGTCCCGCCGGCTTTAATGCTGATGAGGAGCAGCGGACAGTCGGTGTCCGTCTGAAACCGTTCGACCATTCCGTCGCGGTCCCTGGTCGCAGTACCGCCGTGAAGGAAGGGGGTATCGAGTCCGAAGCTGTCGCGGATCATCCGCTGTAGCAGCTCGCCCATTTCCCGGTACTGGGTGAAGATAATGGCCTTGTCACCGTTCTCGAGGATTGAGGTGAGCCGCTCGTGTAGCAGCAGACCCTTACCACTGCGGGTGAAATCGGCGGCGCCCTGCTTCAGGAACTGGGCCGGGTGGTTGCAACACTGCTTGAGGGCGGTGATGAGTTTCAGGATAAGCCCCTGACGACCGATGCCGTCCTCCGATTCCCTGACCAGTCGCATGTTTTCGTCCAAGATGCTCTGGTACAGGGCCGTTTGCTCGGCGGTGAGGGTGCAGTATTCGGTCTGGACTACCTTGTCGGGCAGGTCGCTGATGATGCTTTTATCGGTTTTGAGGCGCCGCAGGACGAAGGGGGCCGTCAACTTCTGAAAGCGGGCCGCGGCCCTTTGGTCGTGCTCTCCCTGAATGGGGCGGCCGTAGTGCTCGTTAAAGTGTTTGCGGGAACCGAGAAATTTCGGGAGCGTAAAATCGAGCAAGCTCCAGTAATCGAGCAAGCGGTTTTCCACCGGGGTGCCACTCAGGGCAATGCGTACGGGAGCCTTTATCTTCTTTACGGCCCGAGTTTGTTTGGCCACGGGATTCTTGATGTTCTGGGCCTCGTCGATGACCACTACCCGCCAGGCGAGTTTTCCCAGGGTCGTTTCCTCGGTGCGGGCGATGCCGTAGGTCGTGAGCAACACCTCGTACTCGTCCGTCTCCGGCAGCTTGCGCTGACCGCCGTGGTAGACGTGGGCGCGGAGCGCGGGAGCAAAGCGTACCATCTCCCGGTGCCAGTTCCCGAGCAGACTGGTAGGTACTATAATGATCCCTTTCTCCCGATCGAGCAGCCCCTCTTCGGTGTACTTCAGCAGTAGGGTGATGACCTGCAGGGTTTTGCCCAGTCCCATATCGTCGGCGAGGACGGAGCCAAAGCCAAGTCTGGCATTGGTGTGCAACCAAGCGTAGCCGCGCGACTGGTATGGGCGTAGGGTCGCCTGCAGCCCGGCGGGCGGGGCGGGAGCCGGACCGTGCCGCAGACCGTCGATCAACTTCCGTAGCTCCGGACCGATACTTACGGGTGCCCCATCGTACTCCTCGGTGAATAGGGCTTCCAGCCGCTCGTGGGGTTTGAGGGTGGGTTCTCCCGCATCGAGGGCTGTGAGCAGGCGGGCGACTTCGGCTTCGTCGAGCAGGACGTAGCTGTCCTTAAACTTCACGAGTCCGTTCGCCGTACTTACAAGCTCCCGGAATTCGGCCTCCGATATGAGTTCGTCGCCCAGGGCGGCCTGCCAACTGAAGGATAAGATGTTATCCAGGGAAATGATGCCCGACAGTTCGAAGACTTCGGTGCCCGGCTTGGTCTGCGCGGTGAGTCCCAGGGCCGGACGCAGCAGCTTGCGTAGTGCCGCCGGCAGCAATACCCGCACGCCCAGGGCTTCCATACTTGGCAGCACGGCGGTAAGCACGGGGGCGAATTCGGCCACCGTAAAGCGCATGGGCGAGTACCCGTTGCCGGCCAGATAGACGTGCAGTTCCGGGAAGTGGCCGGAGAGGAACGAAAGGGTTTTGATGATCATCAGCCGATCGTGAGGTTCGGCTTCCGGAAGCCAGTCGGCCAGCGGGACCGGGGGTTGCTTTCCGGCCGCTTCCCGGTCGTCGATCAGCACTTCTACGGTCAGGCCGTCCGTGTTCTCTTCTACCTTCACGATGGGGCGAAAGCGCCGATCCGCCAGGTACAACTGTCCCAGCCAGCGATGAATGGCCGCGCCGAAGCCCTCCGTGCCGACCAGGGTGAATTGCTCTTGCGGCCCCAGAAGGAAGAGGCGCCGTGCCGGGGTGTCGCCCGTCAACTTATCCGTTCCCCGTCGGATGATGCAGCCCATCAGGGTAGCGAGCAGCTGTTCTCCCGCGCGGTCGGTACGAAACTCGAGAAAGGCCCCGTCCGCATCTACGTAGTACAGCAGGGTAGGGGCGGTGAGCTGGTAAAACTTATCTAGTATTTCCCGTGAGGTGTCGTCGGCGGTAGCCGGCACGTACTGCACCAGGTAAGCACCTGCGGAGCCCACCAATAGGCGCGGCACGAACGACTTACGTTGCACCAGCGTCCGCGCCAGTTGAAAACCGAGCAGCAGGCTGCGGGCCTCCTTACTGAGTTGGTGGCGCTCCAGTTGTTCGACTTGCAGTAGCCAGTCGAGCAGGCCCGCTTCGGTACGGATTTCCAGGAGGGGCTCGTCCTCGTCGTTGTAGGCGGCGAAGGTCGTCGGCCGTAGGTCGGCGTTGAGGTGCAGTTCGAACTGACCGCCGGGGGGAAGCAGTTCACCGGCCTCGCCACTTTCGCTATCGTCCCGGAGCCAGAGCCGGTCGGCGAACCGCGCGGAGGTCGTGTAGATTTTCTCGATGAAGGAAGGGAAGTCGCCGGCAGAATCAAAGGCCGGATCGGTCGGTAGTCTGCGCACCGCCTGCCAGCCCCCGTCGGTAATGCCTCCGAAGTCGATGCCCGTTGCGAGCTCCTCGTCCCACCGAAAGGGCGGAAGGCCGGCCACCGGCTGCAGCAAATCCGCGAGTAGCGGGGGGGCGTCGGATGCGGCGATATCTTCATCCTGGCTGCCGACCAGTTCCGCGCGGAGGTCCAGGCCGCGCATCCGGAACAAGTCGAAGGGGTCGTTGTCGATGGCTCCGACCATGACGTAAATGACGGCGGCCATGTGTTTGCAGGGGACGGCCCAGTCAGGACAGCTGCATTCGGGTCGCAGTTCCGCGAAGGTGTCCGGAAAGATGGTCATTCCCCGGTCCTTCAGCAGCTGCAGGAGCTCCTCGGGCAACGTGCCGGTCAGCAACTGGCCGAGGAGGGCGGGGTTTTTACGGATCTCGTCCACGATGCTCTTCCCCTCCCGGGGCTCCCAGGGGCGCCAGTCGAAGGTGACTTCGTACGGTTCGGGCATACTGCCCTGGACGGCCGCGGTGATGCGACCCGGAGACGGCTGCTTTATCTCTTCGACGAGGCCCTTGTTCGCGTAGGTTTGCCCACGGCTCAGGCGACCGGAGTAGTCGAGGCGCTGCAGGGCGGAGAGAAATTCCTTACCCCACCAGCTGGTGCCGTACTTGCGCCGGTAGCTGCCGGTTTTGGCCTGGGGGGCGGGTCGGCGCGACCATCCCCAGTAGTCGTTGCGTGGCATGGTATAAAGGTATGGATACGGTGGCGCAGCTGGAAGCTGGATCGTGCTTGCGCTGCCGGAGGCAGCGTTGTACTCTCGCCGCCGGAGGCAGCATCGTGCTTTCGCTGCTGGAAGCAGCATTGTACTGCGCTGCCGGAGGCAGCATTGTACTGCGCCGCCGGAGGCAGCGTTGTACTGCGCGGTCGGGAGACCGCATCGTACTAGTTGCGGCAGGCCGCGATGCTCGCCCGGAGGGTTTCGGCCGCCTTACGCGCATCGGACAGGTTGCCGAAGTTCCAGCGCATTTCCTCGGTGAAGGCCGGTTCGTCGTCTTCGTAGACGTTGATGATCTTTTCGCGGGATAGGGTGGGGATCCGGAGGCTGAGGTCATCCCCCCTGACGGCTACGTCGATCTGGGCGGCGTCGAGGTCGTAGAGATTAAATTCGTAGAGGATCTCCTTTGTCTTTCGGCCGGATTCCGAGCGGGTGAAGCTCCACTGGCATTCGCCCTCCGCGTCCGACTGCAGGCTCAGTTCCTGAGTGTAGCTTGCCTCCGCCGGCGTGGTGAGCGCGGTGGACAGCCACGCAAGATCGCCGGCTTCGGTGGGCAGTTCCCGGGCGCGCTCGACGATCACGGGCAGTAGTTCGCGGACCTTCCGGGAGTCCTCGATGGAGGAGACCGGAAATTCTACCGCGTCGTCGTATCCCTTCGCCTCACCATCCTGCCAGTACTGCACGTAATCGGCGTCCCTGACCGTCGGTACCACCACGGCGAGTTCCCCGCTCCGGGTATTCAGTGCGATCTTGCCGGGATCCAGATCGGCGAAGTGGAAGCTATAGCGGGACGTCTGCTCCGACTCCTTGTCCCGTTCGGTCCGGATCACTTCCAGCGTGGACAGGGCTTCCGGAGTAAGGACGGCGCTGGTACGGGCATCCGGAGTTTCCGAACCGGTGACCAGTCCGGCGAGCGATTCCAGTGCTTCGTTCATTTCGGTGGGGCGGGGCATGCGGGCATCGCGGATTTCCCGGGCCAGCGGCAGGGCGGCGGTCAGGGTCTGGATGAGTCGGCGGGCCTCGTCAATCCCCGCGATGGGGATTTCCACTTCGTCGGTGTACTTCACGGATCCCTCGCCATCCGTTTCCAGGATCAGGTCTTCCCCACCCACGGTGCCCGCTTCTACGGAGACGGATCCGCGGTTGACCCGTACTTCCACGGTGTTCGTCGCTACGTCCGCCAGGCTGAAGTGGTAACGGGTGGTGGTCCCCTTGTCGGGGTCCGTGATCTCGAAGGTGACTTGGTCGGCGAGTGGATCGCCGGGGCTCCAGCGCACCTCCCGGGTAGTGCCGTCTTCGGCGAAGGGTTGCACGGCATCCGCCAGCCACCGTTGCAGTTTGGGTAGGGTAGTGCCGGGGGTGAAGTCACGCTCCCAGGCGGACTCGGCCAGGGGAATAGCTTCCCGCAGCAGGTCGCGGAGGGTTTTGGCGCGGTCGATCTCCGGGGACCACAGGCTGACCTCAGATTCGTAGTCCACCGAGCCGTCTTCCTCCGTTACGCGAATGAAGTTCTGACGGTTACGGGTCTTGAGTACGACGAGTTGGCGGTCGCGCTCGTCCTGGTAGTTGATGAGGCGGGGGTCGAGGTCGGAAAGATTGAGTGCGTAGGTGAGGGTTTCGGACTTATCGTTCTTGCGGTTCACGGAGGTGATCGTGACCGTTGCTTCCCAGGGGCGGTCCGCCGCGAAGGACAGTTCCTGGTCGTAGCGGTAGCGATCGGTTTCGACGGTTTCGAGCGCCTCCTGGACCCGGCCGAGCACGGCGGGGAGGGCGGCATCCTGGGCGGCGAGTGAAGTGAATAGCAGGCATGGCAACAGGAGGCCGGTCAAGTGGCGGGTAAGCATAGGGTGAATGGTGTTAAGCGTGTTGTTCAGGGGTACTAAAGTGGGCATAAGGATCGGTCGACGCAAATATTTCCCGCATCCCCAAAACTGGTGATATTCCCTACATCCCCGCGGACTTACCTTAGTCCGTCGCACCAATCCGGCCCCCCGTGCCCGTCACCTTCTCCCTGCTGGTCGGTAAATACCAATGGTCGCCGGAGCTCATTGCCGAGATACTGCGGGCCAGCGGTTATGCGCCGGAAGAAGGGGCCGACCCCCGCTGGCCCGACGAGGCCGTCGCCTACCTGAAGACCTTCCTGAACGGCCAGTGTCGGTTGCCCCATAAGCTGGAGTTACTCCGGTCGGGTCAACTGAGCGGTCTGGACCCGGGGGCACTCACCGAGAAACTGAAGTCAACCAGACGTCGACTACTCCGGGACCGCGAAGACATCTGGAAGGCGTGGAGCATCGGGCGGGCGGTGTCCTGGGATCCCCTGCGGGAGGAATTGCACATCGATGACGTCCGCTACCACGACCGGTTGGTCGGCTTCGCCGCGGGGGCGGCGGCGCGGGCCACGGCGGGGACCCCGGTAGCCTACCGCCGCAACCCGGGCGGGGAGGCCGTGGGCATTACGCTGTTGACGGAGTTGCGTCACGGCCCCCGCTTCCTGGAACAGCAGTACGCGGCCATCGACGACCTCAACCTGCGCTCCGCGCTCAAACAACTGATCGACCGCACCGAACCCCACCTTCCGCCCGTGCCCCCGCCCCCCGCACCCGCGCTTCCCGATCCACCCGACGACCCGCTCGCTAAAATGGCACGCAAGACGCACACGACACGGGCGGTCATCGAAGAGATTCTGCGGGTCGGCGGGTTTGCGCTACCCGAGGGTCCCCCCTTTGAGCTGGAGCCAGGGGCGGTCACCTTCGTAAACAAATTTTTGCACGGGCCGGGTAAGCGAAAGGAGAACCTCAACCGCCTGCGCCACGGTCGGTTCGCGGGGCTGTCGCCACCGGAAATCCTGAAGGCGCTCGGCACCAGGGAGGTGGTGAAGACCGTCAACCTCACGTGGTGCCTGGGAACCTTCACGCCCCACCCCCGCCGTAATGATCGGGCCGTGATTACGGACTGCGTAGACCGGCGAACGTTTTCGTACAACTGCGCCCCCGGGGAATTTCATACGAGTCTGCAGTTGCTGGCCTACCAGCGTCCGGTGAACAACCCGCCGCCGCCCGACTGGACGTTGAAGTCGGTACACCGGATCGGCGAAATCGCCCTGCCGTTGCGGATCCTGCTGCGCTGGTACCGTCAGTTGCCGCGGGAGGAATGGCGCATCGAACTGTTGTCCTCCCTATCCCGGGGGGAACGGACCCACCTGTTCCGCCAGGTACTAAACCTGAACGTGCGACCCCTTTCCCCGGAGCAACTCGCAGAGGCTACCGCCGCCCGCCGCAGCTGGATGACCGTTTGTGATGGCCTGTCGCAGGAGCACGACATCGACGTGGTCTTTTCCAACTGGCTCGTTCATGCCGGCAATTTGCACCAGTTGGTGGATTGGGCCCTCACCGGCAACGCCGTATACCCCCTCACCCGCCGGCAGTTGCGCACCTACTTTCTGGCGACCGGCAACGAGCAGCGGCTGCGGCTGCTGCAGTGTACGACCGAGGAAATTCACCTGCCCCTCCTGCGGGCTCTCGCGACGGAAGTCGATCACGGCGAACTGGTCAACCTCATCATCGAGTACGTCCGTGACCGGGACCAACTCGAGGAACTGGCCCGGCCCGGCGGGCCGGTCAGCGCCCTCCTCGGCTGGTGTCGGGCACAACTGGGATGAGTCCCCACGGCCGTCCGTGGGGGGTATAAAGGAAGCCCACCCGAAACGTCCGGCCGGCTTATTTTGCACCGCTCCCGCGCACCCGCCCGCCAACGCACAAATCTGCCTACCTTCCGTTCTCTAACCCGCACCCAGTAACCGCTATCCCACTTTTATGACGACTACCTACCGCCGCGAACCCCTTTGGTACAAGGATGCCATCATTTACGAACTGAACATCAAGGGCTTTTTTGACGCCAACGGCGACGGAATCGGCGACTTCGCCGGCCTCGAGCAAAAGCTGGATTACCTCGAAGAACTCGGTGTTACGGCCATCTGGACCCTGCCCTTCTACCCGAGCCCGCTGCGGGACGACGGTTACGATATTTCGGACTACTACAACGTGAGCCCGCCCTACGGTAATCTGGAAGACTTCAAACGCTTCCTCGACGCGGCCCACGCCCGCGGCCTGCAGGTGATCACGGAGCTCGTCATCAACCACACCTCCGACCAGCACGAATGGTTCCAGCGTGCCCGGCGGGCCCCGAAGGGGAGCCCCGAACGCGACTACTACGTGTGGAGCGATACCGACGAGAAGTACCCCGACGTGCGCATCATCTTCACCGACACGGAGGTGAGCAACTGGACCTGGGACCCCGTCGCCAAGCAGTACTACTGGCACCGCTTCTTCCACCACCAGCCGGACCTGAACTACGACAGCCCCGACGTGCAGCGGGAGATCTTCAAGGTCCTCGACTACTGGATGAGCATGGGCATCGACGGTTTCCGCCTCGACGCCATTCCCTACCTCTTCGAACGCGAAGGCACTAACGGCGAGAACCTGCCCGAAACTCACGCTTTCCTGAAGAAACTGCGCAAGCACGTCGACGACAACTACGACAACGTCCTCTTCCTCGCCGAGGCCAATATGTGGCCCGAGGAGAGCGCCAGCTACTTCGGCGACGGCGACGAGTGCCACATGAACTATCACTTCCCGCTCATGCCCCGCATGTACATGAGCATCAAGATGGAGGACCGCCACCCGATCACCGACATCTTCGACCAGACGCCCGAAATTCCCGAAAATTGCCAGTGGGCCACCTTCCTGCGTAACCACGACGAGCTCACGCTGGAGATGGTGACCGACGAGGAGCGCGACTTCATGTACAACGTCTACGCCAGCGACCGCACCGCCCGCATCAACCTGGGCATCCGCCGCCGACTGGCCCCCCTCATGGACAACGACCGCGGCAAGATCGAACTGCTCAACGTGCTACTAATGTCGCTGCCCGGCACCCCCGTCCTTTACTACGGCGACGAGATCGGCATGGGCGACAACTACTACCTGGGCGACCGCGACGGCGTACGCACTCCCATGCAGTGGAACAACAACGAAAACGCCGGCTTCTCGGAGGCCAACCCCCACAGCCTCTACCTGCCCGTGATCCGGGATACGGAGTACAGCTACCGCTGGGTCAACGTGCGCCGCCAGCAGCAGAACCCCAACAGCCTGCTCAATTGGACCAAGAAACTGCTCGCCAAGCGTAAGAGCTTCAAGGTCTTCGGGCGGGGCAAGATCCGCTGGCTCAAGCCCGACAACGGTCGTATCCTGGCCTTCGTGCGGGAGTTCGAGGATGAGCGCGTGGTGGTAATCGTCAACCTGAGCCGTCACCCCCAGGCCGTGAAGCTCGACCTGAGCGACTACGAAGGCAGTAAGGTGCGGGAGGCCTTCGGTCGGACCTACTTCAACGAGGTGGGCCGCGACCCCTACCAGGTCACTCTATCCGGCCACGGCTACTACTGGCTGGAGGTGGAGTCGTCCGGTGCCGCCATTGTAGACCAGCGCGAACTTGGCCGGCCCACCCTGCGCATCGCCCAGCTCCGCGATTTCTTCAGCAAGAGCAACCTCCGCGCCCTCGAGCAAACGGTGCTGCCCAACTACCTCCGCTCGGTACAGTGGATGGGCGCCCGCGCCGCCCAGCTCGACCAGGTGAAGATCTACGACTACCGCATGCAGGCTACCCCCGAGCGCCACTTCGGCTGGATGCTGCTGGAGGTAACCTTCCTGGAGGGACTGCCGGAACTGCTGCAGCTGCCCCTGGCCTTCCACAACTATCACGACGACGTCGACTACACCACCCGGGAGGAGGTGATCGCCGTGGTCGATAACGGGAATCGCCAGGCGGTGCTCATCGACGCTCTGTACGACGAGGACTACCGCCGCGGCCTGATCAGCGGTCTTCAGGAATACGGTACGCTGAAGGATTTCCGCTTCCTGGCCCGCGAAAGCATGGTGGCCGCCCCCCGCCAGGACGCGAATCTGGTTCACTCCGGCACTGAGTACATGCTCCTGCAGAGCCGTGATTACACGATCAAGTTTTACCGCCGCGTCGACGCCAACGACGTGCCTGACCTGGAGGTGAAGCAGATGCTGAACCGCCGGGGCTACGGCTCGGCCCCCAACGTGCTCGGCACCCTGCACTTCACGCCCACCCAGCGGCTCAACGCTACGCTGGCCATCTTCGAGGAGCGCCGCCAGAACGAAGGCAACGCCTGGGAGTACGTGCTCAACAACCTGCGCCGCTTCTCGGAGGAGATCACCAATCGCCTCCAGTTCGATAAGCAGACCGAGGAGGCCCACCCGGAGGACGTCCAGGTCACGGACACCATCGTATATAAGGATATGCCGGAGATCATCCAGGATATCCTGGGTCCGAGTTTCGTGATCAAACTCGCCGAGCTGGGCCGGGCCACGGCCGCCTACCACACGGTGCTGGCCGACGTCAGCGAGAGCGGCTTCACCCCCGAGGCCCTTTCCCTGCACTACCAGCGAAGCGTCTACGCCGGTCTGAAGGGCGACGTGCGGGCCACGATCGACCTGATCCGTCGCGTCAACGGCGATCTGGAGGGCGACACCCGCGAACTGGCCGAGCAGCTCATTGCCGCCGAAAGCCGGCTGCACAAGAAGCTCAAGCGCATCTACGACCATAAGATCGAATCGGACAAAATCCGGATCCACGGCGACTTCACTCTGGAGCAACTCATCATCAGCGAGGATAAATTCCTGATCCAGAACTTCGACGGCGACCCCGACCGCAGCTACAGTCAGCGCCGCCTGCGCCGTAGCCCGGCCAAGGATATCGCCAATATGATGCGCAGCATCAGCTACGCCGCCGGACTCGTGTACGAAGAGGAATACGCGGGCCTGAACCGAAACGCGAGGACCCAACTGGCCGACTGGCTCCGTACCGCCAACAGCTATCTGGCCGCCGAATACCTGACGGCTTACCGTAAGGCTACCACCGGCACGCGTCTGCTGCCCGCCAGCGAGCACGATCTGGAGGTCCTGCTGGACACTTTCCGCATCGAAAAGGCGCTGCAGGAACTGCGTTACGACCTCAACTACCGTCCGCAACAGGCCGCCGTTCCCCTGCGGGGCTTACTGGAGCTAATCAAGTAGGCGAGCGTAAATTCTGGCAAGTTTGTCCTGGCCCGTTCCCAGCCGGTGGAGGGCGTACAGCAGCACGTACACCAGCTGGGTACGCACGAAGCCGTGGCGCAGGTACTTGCGGGGCGAGGTGGTCACGTGTGCGTCCAGTACGCGAAAGCCGCGGTGGCTCCGCAATTTGCGTACCATGCCGTTGTCTTCCAGCAGCCGCCAGTCGGAGAATCCGCCGACGGCCACGAAGTCGGTACGGCTCACGCCCAGGGACTGATCGCCGAAGCGAAAGGCATCGATGTCGAAGCGCGTGAAGTAGGCGTAGAGGCGCAGCCAGGGGAGCTTTTCTTGTCCTTCAAAGCGGAGCCGGAAGCAACAGGGCACGGCCGGGCGCTGCCGTAAATGCTCGAGCCAGTCGGGTGGGGGAAGGGTATCGGCGTGCAGGAAGTACAGGTATTCCCCCCGGGCGACCCGGGCGCCGGCGTTCATTTGGCGGGCGCGTCCGCGGGAGCCGGAGACGATGCGGGCGCCGTAGCGGCGCGCGATGTCCCGGGTAGCATCCGTACTGCCCCCGTCCGCTACGATTACTTCATACGAATCCTCCGGTGCCGTCTGGTTCAGCCGGTGGAGCGTACTCCCGAGATTTTCGGCCTCGTTCAGGGTCGGGATGATCACGGAGCACCAGGGTGTCGGATGCCGCCTCATCGGCCGTGGGTTCTTTCTGGTGCTGGTCATTCTGGCGCTCGCTCTTTTCGGTCACGGGCAAATAGTGCACGACGGCGGCCGCCAGACCGATCAGGAGGAGCCACCAATCGATGATGCCGGTATCGGAGCGGGTGAGCAGCACCTCCACGATTTTGGCGCCGAGCAACAAGCCGAAGGCCCCGTAAACGATCACGTGTTTATGCTCGCGGGTCATGCCGTGGTACAATTAACTACTCAAAGCGGTAAACGGTGGTAGAGTTGAAGGTTTCGCCGACTTTCAGTAGGGGGGTGACGAAATTTTCCTGGTTGGGGGCGTCCGGGAAGTGTTGGGTTTCCAGACAGATGCCGCCGTGGGTGGGGGTTGGCGTGTCGCCGCGCATGTGGTACTTCCCGGTGGGAAAATTGGTGGTGAAGAGCTGCACGCCGGGCTCGGTGGTCAGGCAGCGCAGGCGACGGCCGGTGGCGGGGTCGGTGACCACGGCGCATTCCCGGAGGCTGCCGTCGTAGGCGGAGATCACGAAGTTATGGTCAAAGCCGTTGGCAGCCCGTACCTGGGGGTGGTCCGCGGCGATGTCGCGACCCACCGGTTTGGCCGTCCGAAAGTCGAAGGGGGTGCCGGCTACCGGGCGGAGTTCGCCCGTGGGAATTTGGCGCTCATCTACCGGGGTGTAGCGGTCGGCGTGCAGTTGCAGAAGTTGGTCGAGGATGGTGTCCGCGGTACCGATGTTGAAGTAGGTATGGTTGGTGAGGTTGACGACCGTGTCCTTATCGGTGGTGGCGGTGTAGTCGATCCGGAGTTCATTAGCGTCGTTCCAGGAGTAAGTGACCGTCACGTCGAGCTTTCCGGGGTAGCCCATTTCACCGTTGGGACTGCGGTAGTGCAGCCTAACCCCAACGGCGGATTCCGCGGTGAAGGGCTCGCCCGTCCACAGTTTTTTGTTGAATCCTTCCGGTCCGCCGTGTAGCTGATTGCCGTTCTCGTTGGCGACCAGGGTATAGGTGGTGCCGTTAAGGGAGAAGCGGGCGTTAGCGATCCGGTTGGCGTAGCGGCCCACGATGGCGCCGTAGCTGGGGTTTGTGTCGAGATAACCCGCCAGCGCATCGCAGCCCAGGACCATTTCCGCTCCGTCTACGCGGATCGACTGGACGATGCCTCCGTAGTTCAGGATGCGCACGGAATTTCCCGCACGGTTGGTAAGGGTATAGCGGGTGACGCGTCCGGCGGGGGCAACGCCCCAGAATTCCTGTTCGAGGGTGGGCATGGAAGTAGTGGAGATAGCGAATGGTTACGGGCCGGTAAATTTAGCGTACGGGGAGGGATCGCCGGTCGGGAGGATGAAATTATGGTCCGAGGGCGCGGGGGACGTCCCGGTTCGCCTGTCCAGCCGTGTATCATACACGGTGCGGGACGCCTAAATCGTTGCGGTTGCTCACTACAAGCATTGTACGGCACGCCGCCGATTTTTAGCCCTAGCCGTAGCTAATCCGCCCGGTAAGAGGGGTAATTGTGAATCAAGCAGGTGCACTTACGTATGTATTGTGATAATATTTGATAAATTCATCCCCGTAATTTTGTTTTACGAAGTGGAATAATGTATGTTTAGAGTCCCATTAAATGAGTTCGTTTTAAGAGACACCTTTTTACACACTATCAATAACACAAATTTCTCCTACCACAATTTTGTTGTAATTCGTCGTATCCCGGCGTAGCTCGTTGCGTCCCGACGTAACCCGCCATACCCTGGCGTAACTCGTCGTGTCCCGTCGTATACTCCGATATGCTGCGTAATTCAGCGTGTACTCCCGTATGCGTCGTAATTCGTCATGTCCCGTCGTAATTCGTCGGATACCGTCGTATGTCCTCTATATGCGTAATAATTCGTCGTGTCGTCCATACACGTCGTAAGCCGTCGTGCCCAGTGCTGACGTGTTATAGGGGATCGATGCCGCGCCTGCGGTTGAGGTAGGAATTGAGTAACACAGCAACCTATGAACACACTATTACGCTCCCTCAAAGACCACAACTGTAGACCGCTTACCCCAATAATCGTCAGAAGCTTTTTATTCGGTTTACTGTGCTTGTTCGCCGGTACCGCGTGGGGACAAAGTTTTGGCGAAAGCAGCCTAAATTTCGACGGTAAGGGGGGGGTCGCCTCGGCCACCTCGCTGATGTACGGACCGGACGGTCGACTCTACGTACTCAGTTCAAACGGAACGGTCGATATTTTTTCCGTGCAGCGGAATGGGGACAACGATTACGTCGTCACCGATGCGGAGGAACTACTGGACGTTAAAAATATTCCCAACCACAACGACGACGGAAGCGCGGGCTCCGCTACCACCCGCCAGGCTACCGGACTGACGGTCGCGGGTACCGCCGCGGAACCGGTGATTTACGTTACGTCGAGCGATAATCGAGTAGGCGGGCCGAGCGGCGATAAGGACCTCGACACCAACTCCGGGGTCATCACCCGACTGACCTGGAAGAACGGTTCCTGGGAGGTGGTCGATATCGTGCGGGGCCTCTCGCGCTCGGAGGAAAATCACGCGACGAACGGTCTGGAATTCGTGACGATCAACGGCAGCGACTACCTCATCGTCTGCTCGGGCGGTCACACCAATGCCGGATCGCCGTCCGACAATTTTGCCTGGACGACCGAATACGCCCTGTCCGCAGCGGTCCTGTCGATCAACCTCACCCAGTTGGAGGCCATGCCCGTGCAGACGGACGCCGTTTCCGGAAGACAGTTCATATATAATCTGCCCACGCTGGACGACCCCACTCGGCCGAATGCTAACGCGATTACTGATCCCGACTCCCCGAACTACAACGGTGTGGATATCGGTGATCCCTGGGGGGGCAATGACGGGCTGAATCAGGCAATGATCGTGGCCGGGGGACCCGTGCAGATTTTTTCGGCCGGCTACCGGAATTCCTACGACCTGGCCGTTACCGCGGACGGTAAGGTGTACGTTACCGACAACGGGGCTAACGGGGGATGGGGCGGACTGCCCGTTAATGAGGGCAACGACGGTACGGTCACCAACGACTACGTCTCCTCCGAACCCGGCAGCTCCAGCTCGATCGGCGGCGAACAGGTAAACAATGCCGATCACCTGACGATGGTCACGGCGGATATCCAGAACTATACCTTCGGGAGCTTCTACGGCGGACATCCCGCCCCCATTCGGGCGAATCCCGCCGGTGCCGGACTGTTCACCAACCCGACGGCCAACGCCAACAGCAATTCCGTTTTCCGTACCCTTATTTACGACCCCGACGGCTCCCGCGGTGCCGGTTACACTACCAACCCCAACATCGCGCTGCCCGCTAACTGGCCTCCGGTGCCCCTCGCTCAGGCCGATCCCCGCGAAGGCGACTGGCGCGGCCCCGGGATCTCTAATCCCGACGGCGACGACGACATACTGGTAACCACCTGGGGTACGAACACCAACGGGATCGACGAGTACACGGCCTCCAACTTCGGCGGGGCCATGCAGGGCGATCTGATCGCGGGTAAAAACGGTGGGGTACTGCGCCGGGTGCAACTGAATACCGACGGAAGCCTGCAACAACTGACCAATTCGTTTATCTCCAACCTGGGGGGCAATGCACTGGGAGTAACCTGCAATAGCGACAACGACCCATTTCCGGGTACCATCTGGGTGGCTACCTACAATAGTGATATTAAGGTGCTGGAGCCCCAGGACTTCGTAAACTGCATCCTGCCCGGTGAAGCCGGTTATTCCGCTACGGCAGACAACGACAGTGACGGCTACACCAATCAGGATGAGATCGATAACAAGTCAGCCGCCCAGACCACGGAAGACGTGATCTGTAATGGCGGTAACCAACCAGATGATTTCGATAAGTCGGCGGGGGGTGCCCTCGTCTCCGACCTGAACGATCCGGACGACGACAACGACAATATTCCCGACGCCAACGATCCCTTCCAGTTGGGCGATCCGACCGACGGCGGCAGCGATGCCTTCGATCTGCCGGTCAGCAACGACTTGCTTTCCGATAATCCGGAATTGAAGGGCTACCTGGGGCTGGGTTTTACCGGACTGATGAATAACGGCGCCGCCAACCCCAACTGGCTGAACTGGCTCGACCGCCGCGATGATCCCAATGATCCCCACCCAAATGACATTCTCGGAGGTGCCGTCGGTGCCATGACCATGCAGATGACCTCCGGCACGGCCCTGGGCAGCACCAACACCCAGGAAAAGGCCTTCCAGTACGGCGTGAACGTCGACGAAAACGCCGGTTCCTTCACCGTCGAAGGTCGCCTGTTCAACTTTACTGCCGCCCGGCAACTCTACGACTCTTCGACTCCCGGTAACAGTGAGTTGGGCCTGTTCATCGGAGACGGAACCCAGAGCAACTATCTCAAGCTCGTCCTGACGGCGGGCGGGCAGCTACAGGCCCTCCAGGAGATCAACGACGTACCGCAGACGCCCGTAAGCGCCAACGTCACGGCTAACGATGACGTCGTCCTGTATTTCCAGGTCAATACCTCGACCGGAGTCGTCACCCTGCAGTACGCGGTTGACGGCGGGGGTATCCAGACGTTAGGTACCATTACGGCCGCGGGGAGTATCCTGACCGCCATCAAGAACAGCGGAACGCCACTGGCCGTAGGCCTGATCGGTACCTCCAATGAGGTGGGCAAGGAAGTGGAAGGCACCTGGGATTATCTGCACGTACAGGGCGCCCAACCCTACGTCGAGCAGAGCCTTTCGGACATTGATGTACAGATCGGCGCTACCACTCAGACCATCGCGCTGGGAGACTACTTCGGTGACGACGGGGGTGACGGCAGTCTGACCTACACCGTTCAGAACAATACCAACACGGCCGTTGGGGCGAGTATCAACAGCGGTACGCTATCCATCGCCTTCCCGGCCTCGGCCGCCGTAGCGCAGATCACCATTCGGGCAACCGATGCCGGCGGGCTCTTCGTAGAGCAGACCTTTACCGTCACCGTATCCGACGAGCCGGAACCCATCCTGCGCATTCGGGCCAACGGGGCTACCATTACCGCTACCGATGCCCCCTATCCCGATTGGCAGGGCATCACGGCCGCCGGTGCCCAGAGTGGTAGTTATAACGGGATAACCTACGCCGTTAACACCGGAACGTTTTCTACCCAGAATACCTCGGGCCGCCACGCCTCCCTACCCGACTACGTACCGCAAGCCCTCTTTACCCACGAACGCTACGACCCGGGATCCGCTCCGGAGATGGAGTGGACCTTCGGTCTGCCCAACGGCCAGTATGTCGTGCGCTTGTATATGGGCAACGGATACGGCGGAACATCGGCCGTAGGCGAACGAGTATTCGACATTTCCATCGAAAATCAACTGGTACAGGACGACCTCGACCTCGTCGCCACCTTCGGTCACCAGAACGGGGGCATGCTGGAGTATTCCGTTACCCTGGAGGACGGTACCCTGAATATCCTGTTCGAGCACAACATAGAAAACCCCCTGATCAACGGTATCGAGATACTGGGCGTACCCGGGCAGTCCAATGTGCCCATTACGGTCACCCCGATCCCGAATCAGACCAACCAGGAAGGCGACCTGATCAACCTAACGGTAGCGGCTTCCGGCGGGGACGCCAACGAAAACTTCGTATACAGTGCCACGGGTTTACCCGCGGGGCTCCAGATCGAACCCACGACGGGATTGATCTTCGGCAACATTGCCACCGGAGCAGCGGCCGGAAGCGTATACAGTTCCGTAGTCACGGTGGATAAGGCCGGCAGCACCGCCGTCAATGCTTCCTTTACGTGGACGGTCACCGGTCCGGTCAGCAACGCAAGCTGGAACGACCAGAGCGACGACGAGAACTATACCGCCCGCCACGAATGCTCCTTCGTACAGGCCGGAGACAAATTCTACCTCTTCGGCGGTCGGGAAAATTCCTCCACCCTCGACGTTTACAATTACCAATCCAAGACCTGGAGCCAAATCTCCGACTCCGCACCCGCTGAATTCAATCACTTCCAGGCGGTGGAGTACCAGGGACTGATCTGGGTGATCGGGGCGTTCAAAAACAACTCGTACCCCAACGAAGCGCCCGCCGATTACGTCTGGGCCTATAATCCCGCCACCGATGAGTGGATCCAGGGACCGGCGATTCCGGATGGCCGCAAACGGGGCTCGGCCGGATTGGTAGTACACAACGACAAGTTCTACGTCATTGCCGGCAACACTATTGGGCACAATGGAGGTTATGTGTCCTGGTTCGACGAGTTCGACCCGGCCACCGGACAGTGGACAGTTCTGAACGACTCGCCACGCCCCCGCGACCACTACCACGCGGCCGTGATCGGTGACAAGCTATACCTGGCGGGCGGCCGCCTGTCGGGTGGCCCGGGTGGCACCTTCGCTCCCCTGATCGCGGAAGTCGACGTCTACGATTTCACTACCCAGTCCTGGTCCTCCGCACCCGCCTTGCCTACACCCCGGGCGGCCGCTTCCGTGGGGGTCTTTCAGAACGAACTGTACGTTATCGGCGGTGAGATCGACGTGGACCTTCAGGGCAACACCATTAGCGACGCCGTGAAGACCACGGAAGCCTACAACCCGGTTACTGAGAACTGGTCGACGAAGGCAAACCTGGTGACCGAACGGCACGGCACCCAGGCCATCGTTTCCGGCGGTGGTATCCACGTAGCGGCCGGCTCCAGCAGCAAGGGCGGCGGCGGAACGATGAAGAATATGGAGTACTTCGGTACCGACAATCCGACCGGCTCCTCCCTCACCGCCAGCCAATTGCAGGTGCCGTCCAGCGTCAGCGTCAGCACGAGTGGATCTACGAACGTCACGCTAACCAGTAGCGGTGGCAACACCGGCCTCATCATTACCAGCGTCGCGATCACCGGTCCGGAGGCCGCCTCCTTCTCCCTGGGTACCCCCGTGGAGTTCGCCCTGGTGGAGCCGGGCGCCAGCCTGGACCTCGCCGTAAGTTTCGGGGGCACCGAAGGCGGTAAAACGGCAGTGCTCGAAATCGAGTACGGCAATGCCGGTATTGCCGTCGTCGCGCTGAATAGTACCGCGCAGACACCCGGCACGGTCCTGTACCGGGTCAACGCGGGTGGAACGCTCACTGCCAGTAACGATTCCGACCCGACCGACTGGTCCGCGGATCAGGCTACCTCGACGGCCAACGGTTCCGCCACTACGGGCACCCCTTCGCCCTACTACAATACGACGTCGCCGGCCCAGGACATCACCTACGGGGTTGCGTTCACGGGAACGAACAACACGGGCTATCCCGATGCACTGTTCTCCACGGAACGGTACAGCGCGGCACCAAATCCCAATAATATGCAGTGGGATTTCCCGGTGGGCAACGGAGACTACACCGTAAACCTCCTCTTCGCGGAGGTCTGGACCGGGGCGAAGACGGCCGGTACCAGAGTATTCGACGTAACGATTGAAGGGAATCCGGTACTGCAAAACTTCGACCAAACCGTCGCGTACGGCTGGAATACGGCCGGGGTGGAATCGTTTCCGGTAACCGTCTCGGACGGAAATCTGGATATCGACTTCTTGTTAATAACGCAGAACCCTAACATCAAGGGCATCGAAATCGTCAGTAGTGGAACGATCTCCGATAACGACCCCCCGGTTGTCACTAGTCCCGGGTCGCAATTCGGCACGGAGGGCGACAACGTATCCCTACAGATTGCCGCTACCGACACCGACCCCTGTAGTGGACTGACCTACGCGGCCACGGGGCTCCCGCCCAGCCTTTCCATCGACCCCACCTCGGGTCTGATCTCCGGTACCCTCGACGTAGGCAGCGGAAGCAGTGAACCGGCGGGCGCGTTTATCGAGGACGGTGGGATCGTAGTCATCGAAATGGAGTCGGCCGAAACCCTGCCGGGCTCCTGGAAGGATGCTTCGAACTACAGTACTACATTCTCTCCAAGTGTCAATAGTCCGGCCGGGGCCAGCGACAGCGATTTCATCATCTGGCAGGGACCTCAGTACACGGGCTCGCCCGGCAACGGATTGATTGCTTACCCGGTAGTTATCTCCACGCCCGGCGTGTACAAATTCCAGTGGCGCAACCAAGTCGGCAACGGCACCAATGCTACGGAGCACAACGATACCTGGGTGAAGATCGAGTCCGACGCCTTTTACGGGCAGAAGACCGGAAGCACCGTCTGCCCCAAGGGGTCGAACCCGGCGGAGAACGATTGTACCGGCAGTGCACCCAACGGTTCCGGCTCGGGTGGTTGGTTCAAGGTCTACTCGAGCGGCGCGACCAACTGGAGCTGGAGTACGAGAACCAGCGACAACGACGCTCACGATATCTACGCCCGCTTCGACGCCCCCGGGGTATACAACATTATGATCTCGGCCCGCTCCTCGTCGCACGTGATCGACCGGATGGTGCTGGCACACTCCAGCTACTCCGGCAACCCGCAGAGCCTCAGCTTGCCGGAATCCGCCCGCACTACGGGCGGCACCGTCGGCGCCGCGGAAAACAGCCCTTACAACGTCGTAGTAACCGTTACCGACGGTTGCTCCCCCGCATCCAGTTCGGCCACGGCCTTTACCTGGAATGTCGTGGATCAGCAGTCGGGCGGCAGTCTGGCGCTGACGGCTACCAGCCAGGGCCGCAGTGATCACGGTGGCGAGCACACCGTCGAGCTGTACACATTAGGTAACCTGACCACTCCCGCCTACACCTACACGCCTACCGCTAACGCGGCGGGGCAGATGACGGTATCGGGCTTTGCCCCCGGCACCTACAAGGTCCTGGTAAAACGCAGCGGGTTCTTGCAGAGGGTGCAGCAACTGTCGCTGAGCAGCGGAAACTCGACCGCCAACTTCGCCGAACTCAGGGCGGGAAATCTGAATGCGGACAACAGCGTCAACATCCTGGACTTCTCGCTGCTGGCCAATACGTTCGGCCAGTCCGGACAGACCTCCGACTTCAACGGAGACGGCGTGACCAATATCCTGGACTTCTCCCTCCTGGCTTCCAATTTCGGCCAGAGCGGAGACCCCTTAATCAGTAATAATTAGACCGTAAACGACCGGGATGAGGTTGAAGCCAACCTCATCCCGGCCCTATTCACGTATCCCGCCCCCGGCGATAATATATCTACCTATGAATACTCCATTACCTACCTCCGTTCGCGCGGTGAATATTTTGGACAAGGGCTTGCGCACCTGGTTGATGGTGCTCCTTTTACTCCCGGGCTGGCTGATGCAGGCCCAGGCCGATTTAGTCATGTCTCCCGCCGCGTCGACGATAAACGTCGGCGACAACCTTACGCTCACGCTACAGGTAGTCGCGGGCAGTCAGGAACTCGACGGGGTGGCCGCCCACTTGGACTTTGATCCTGCCTTCATAACCGTCAACTCGGTCGTATATAACGCAAGTTCCGAATTACCCACGGTCATTGTAGATCCCACCAACTTCGATCCGTCGGGAACGATCGACGCGGCTACCGGCCTGCTGGGCGGCCCCTTCGTTAGCGGAACCTTCGATTACCTGACCATTAACCTGACGGCCATCGCCGAAGGAACGACGTCCATCGACTTCTCGTTTGACTCCGGACCTCCCGACCGCAAAACCCAGATCTCCAGAATCGGTGTCCCGGTTTTCGGCACCGCCACGGGCACCAGCCTTACGATCACCAGCCCCAATGCCCCACCTACGGTAAGCATCACCTCACCCACCGATGGCGCGGTGTTCAGCCAGGGTGACGACGTGGTCATTACGGCCTCGGCAAATGACTCCGATGGTACGGTGAGCAGCGTCGCCTTTTTTGACGGGAGCACTCCGCTTGGCGTAGACAACGATGCGCCGTATTTCGTGACGCTGCCGAATATATCGTCGGGCGCCCATACCCTGACCGCTGTAGCGACGGATGACAATGGAGCTACAACTACCTCTTCGGCGATAAATGTCACTGCCAACGATCCTGCGCCTTTTCAACTCTGTATCGCTTCCGGTTCTGCAGGCCTCGAAGCTTTCGGCCGGGTTTTCGAAGCTGATAACAGTTCTACGGGTGGACATCCCACACGCACCAACGGTAAGAAGTATGCGGGATATAATGGTGCTATTGCAGGAACAAATAATTCGGCAGAGCTACTTTTATTTCAGGAAGAAATATACGGTGGAAAAACAGGTCTAGGAGGTAATGACCCCGCCTTCACTTATGACGTTCCCGTAGCAAACGGCTTTTATGCGGTTGACCTTTATTTCGCTGAGGTTTATCACCCATCCTCCGGCGGGCGTGTTTTTGACGTTTTCCTCGAAGGAAATCTAATTCTCGATGAATACGATCTGGTTGACCCGGTTAAGGATGGAATAAGCTCGAACCAAACAGCTATTACCCGTACCTACTTTGTACAGGTCGCCGATGGTGAACTCAGTGTGCAAATCGGACCGGCCACGGTTGATAACGGCAAACTTTCCGGTCTCTGTATTACCCGAGTACCGAGTGCTAATTTAATGCCATCCACATCCTTTGCCGCTTTGGAAGCCGAAGCGCTCATGCCGGCAGATATTGATCTCGGTATCTCCGACCCGGAAAGCGATAATCTTACTATTTCACTGAGCCCATCTCTTCCCGCAGGTCTTACGCTTGACCTGGCAAATTTGAAAATTACAGGTACCCCCGAAATTGCCACGGTTGGGACCTACACCATCAACGCGATTATTTCGGATGGAACCAGCGCCCCGATTACTCGGGAATACACTTTAGAAATTTCCGAACCGGGGCCTAATGATCCTCCAACTATCGGCGCAATTGCGGATGTTGCCGTAAACGAAGGCGATGCAATCTCAGTGAATGTAATCGTAACGGATGATAATTTACCAGCCGCAACCCTCCAGATCTTTGATAAGAGCGATGGGGGAACCAACCCCTTTATGCCGGCTACCGCGATATCTGGATACACTTTCACGGACAATGGTAATGGAAACTACACCCTTAACTGGACCCCTTCGGCCGGTGAAGGTCGATCGTATTATGCGGTCGTTGTCGCCGACGATGGTATTAATCCAGAGGTCAAGCAGTCATTTACCATCGATGTGGCCCAGCAAATTCCGGGTACGATCTTGTCCCGGACATTTAACAATCCTTTTCCATGGTACGGCAGTTCAACACCGGGAGCAGGGTTTTCCGTCGCAATAGAAACCAATGCCGCCAAAAATATTGGCTATATCGACAATGGTGATTTTGTTGAGTATTGGGTAAATATTCCTGCCGCCGGTGACTACGAATGGCGATTTAGCGGAGCTAAGGGCAATAACGGAATCACGACGGTAACTTTGTCCGAAGACGATGGTGGTTTTAGCGCAATCGGCACCGTCGCTGTTCCGAATACCGGATGGCAGACGTACAATGATTACTTAGCGGACGTCACTTTTTCCAATCCGGGATTACAGAAGATCAGGCTCGATTTCAACGGTGGATGCAACACCAATGAATTTGAATTTACCCTGATTACAGCTGCCGACAACACCCCGCCCGTGATTGCCCTTCTCGGCGACAATCCTTTGGAATTAACAGTAGGTGATGCCTACACCGAATTAGGCGCTACAGCTTCTGACGAAACGGATGGCGACATCTCGGCAAACATTATTATCGATGCCTCCGCGGTTGATGTGAATACGATTGGTTCTTACAACGTAACCTATAATGTAAGCGATGCTGCCAACAATGCAGCCACTGAAGTGATTCGCGTGGTGAACGTTAATCCACCGACCAACACAGCACCAATCCTTACGATTGGCAACCCCATTGACGGGGCCACCGTCACCCGGGGCGCCAACCTTACCCTGACGGCTACGGTGACCGACGCGGAAGAACCCGGCCTGGGAACCAGTACGGCCTGGGCCGCCACCGATCCCCAATTCTCTACCAATCCGTTGAGCGGCGTGGGAGCGAGTATTACCGGCCAACTGGTAACCCCCGGATCCCAGACCATCATCGCCTCCGTTACGGATGGCGGAGGCCTCACTAATTCCGATGCCGTCACCGTCACGGTCTCCGCTCCCGGGGTCGCGATCACGGCACCTGCGGCCAATGCCACGCTTACGAGTACCGGAGTACAATTGCAGTGGACCGCAACGGATATGCTCTACGGCCTGCAGGAGCATTTCCACCTTTACGTCAACCCGCCGGACCCTAACAATATCGATACCGACACCCGGATATCGACCGCCTCCGCGAACGGACAGACATCCTGGAATCTGACGGAGCTGGACGGCATCACCAGCGGCACCAATACGGTTATCATTCGGGCGGCCAACCAGTTTCACGAGGAGTTCTTGTCCGACCCGAACGACGCGACCAGTTTCGTGCAGGACATGGTCTCCTTCACGGTAGACCTGTCCGGTCCGGTGGAGTTGCCCGATCCTTGCGAAAATACCCTCTACCGCATCAACGTCGGCGGTCCGGCGGTTGCCTCCGCCGACGCCACCCCGCTAGGCTGGAGCCCGGATACGGGCATCTACGGTGATGCCGGTAACTCTCCGTACCTGGTCGCTAACTCTACGGGGAACAGCACCTTCAGCGGGAATTCCGGCGCTGCCCATTCCGGCCCGATCATTATGACCGACCCAACCGTGCCCACCTCCGCCTCCGCCGAGGTTTTTAATACGGAGCGCTATGATGCCCCGGGTACCCCGGAAATGAAGTGGGAATTCCCCGTGGTCCCGAATACCGAAGTGCAGGTGACGCTGCTCTTCGCGGAACTCTACAATGGGATTACCGCTGCCGGGGACCGGGTATTCGACGTGGCCATCGAAGGAAACGTGCTTCCCGCATTCGACAACCTTGATCCCTTCGCCATTGCGGGTCCGAAGGGGGCCTTCACCCGCTCCGCTACTCTCGTAGTGACGGACGATGTGCTGACCATTGAATTCCTCCACGTCATGGAGAACCCCGCCCTGAAGGGCATTCAGATCTGTAACCTTTCCGGTACGGTAGACAATACGCCGCCCGTTATTGCCCTGATCGGCGATAACCCGCTTAATCTGACGGTCGGCGGCACCTATTCCGATCCCGGAGCTACTGCTTCCGATAACGTAGACGGCGACCTGACCACCGCAATCGTGGTGGGTGGTGACCCCGTCAATACCAGCGTGGCCGGTACGTACGAGGTTACCTACAACGTATCCGACGCGGCCGGTAACGCGGCACAGGAAGTTACCCGGACGGTAAACGTCAATCTTCCCGACGAAGCCTGTGCATACGTGGCTATCAATCCGACCGGCACCAATATTCTGACGGCGAGTACGTACTCGAACGGATTTATCATCAGCAACAACTCCCAGGGCAGTCTTCAGATCGCCTCGGTGAGCTTCGATCTCAGTACCGCCATCTATCCCAATATGGTCTTTGACCCGGTCGGAACGGCGGGTGACGCCACGGCTAAGTGCCTGACCATAGTAAGCCAGTCGGGCGGCGACGGCAGCGTCGGACTGACCATTCCGGGCAACGGCGGGTCGGGCAGTGACCCCGATTGTACCACGCCCTTCCTTGGGGAGGCGGTCGTAGGAAACGGCGGCTATTCGGTCCTGAACGTCGCGTTCAGCGATTTCGAACCGGGTGAGTCCATCAATTTCGCCATCGACATCGACCCCACCAGCATCGAAGGCTTCAATGGTGCGGGGAACGCGGGTGCCATCAGCGGCCTGGAATTAGCCGGCACTACGGTGACCGTGGAGTTCACTAACGGGCAAACCGTCACTACCTCCACCGGCGAACTGTACCGCATCCAGCCGAGCAGTGTGGTGGGCGCAGAGAATTACTTCTACCCGGGGAGCGAATCCACCGCTCCGGGCCTCACGGTGCTGGGAGTAAGTGGTGTCAGCACCGAACCGGGCTTCCTCGATGCCACCGTCGGCGGTGAAAGCCAGACCGTACAAATCAGTGGCAACCCGAATGAGGCGGTATCTCTGCTCATCCTGGAGAGTACGATCGAGGACATCGGTCCCGGTATCACCCCCGGTTCGTACGAAGCCAATAAGGTTCAGGTCATCCAGGAGCTGGACGCCGTGATCGGCGGCGGCGGTACGGTAGATATTCCCATTACCCTGGCTGATAACGCCAGCGGGGACATCTTCCACCTGGTCGCCGTCAAGACCCGGACGGACGACGGCATCTGCGGCATCGGTACGACCAATACCTCCGAGGTGTGGCGCCTGAAGGTCGATCCCGTCTTCGGCGAACCCAGCGTGCTGTTTGAGATAAACCCTGGTATGGGTCTTAATGCGTCCACCTTCGGAGGCAACAGCAACTTCCAGATCACCAATCAATCCACGGGTACGCTCCAGGTTACGGGAGTGTCACTCGATCTCTCTACGGGTATCCTGCCCGATATGGTCTTCGATCCCACGGGTGCCGGCGGTGATGCTACGGCACAGTGTTTCACGCCCGGCGGTAGTGCTGCAACGGTGGGTCTGGTCGCTCCGACCGCCCCCTGCGCTAGTCCTTTCTCCGGAGTTCGTAACGGCGGATTTGACGTGCTGTCAACCACCTACACCGACTTCGATCCGGGAGAGACCTTCACCTTCTCGGTAGACATTGATCCCAACAGCATCCAGGGAGTAGACGGTGCCGGTAATGCGGGTGCCGTGTCGGGCTACGAGCTCGTGGGCGCTACCCTGACCGTAACCTTCAATGATGGTTCGACCCTGGTCAGCAGCCTCTACGAAGACGGTAGCCTCGGCGGTAGCCAGGCGGTCATCGCGGCAAGCGCACCACTAGCTCCTTCCATTGCGGTGGCGGGTCTTCCCTCCACCCCGGCAACCGTAAGCGATCCTAACCAAACCATCACGGTAACGGGAACGCCCGGGGATCACGTATCCCTCCTGCTGATGGATTCGCGGCTGTTCATTGCCTCCGGCGATCCCCCCTTCGGAGTTGCGGACGAGACCTACTACGCTAACGAAGCCATGGCCGGCAAGTCCCTGTACACGGGTGTAATCGGCGGCGGCGGAACGGTCGACATCCCCGTGACCTTACTCCGGACGCTGAGTGGAAATACTACTCCGGACGGTGGCCTGAACCAGCTGGTGGCCGTGACGTCCGCTGCCCCCTATGCGGTGGACCAGCCCGTCAGCCAAACCTCCAACGTAGTTACGCTACTGTACGATCCCTCCGCCGGTATTCCCGACCTGACCGTTTCGGTCACCCGTCAGGGGATGACGGACCACAGCGGAGACTATACCGTGAAGTTGTATGCCGTCAACGGATCAACGCCGGTTTACGACCTGGTTGCGACGGCGGATCCTACCGGCGAAATGACCGTAGACGGCATTGCTCCGGGTACCTATGAGTTGGCCGTAAAGTTTCCTAATTGCTTGCAGCGGGTCGACGTCATCACCATTACCGGAAACGGCGATAATCATGACATAGGTGAACTGCGGACCGGGGATACCAACAATAATAACCACGTCAATATCCTGGACTTTTCTACCCTGGTAACTTCTTTCAATCTAGATGTAGGCGATGCTGGATACAATCCCAACGCCAATCTGAACGGGGAGAGTAAAGTGACCATCCTGGACTTTTCGCTGCTGGTAACCAACTTCAACGTACTCGGGGAAGTGCCCAGCGGACTCAATCCGTAAGGAATCCACCTACCTGCACACCGGGGCCGTATCCACCAGGAGCTTCGGATTTAAATGCCTATAAATTATTTACGAATGAACCATCATATATCTATCCCTCGATGGACTTCTTCCGTCAAGCACGCAGCTTCCATTATGAGCAGTCTGATGATAGGATTAATCCTATTACTCAGCTCTCAGTCAGTTGTGGGGCAGGATCTAGTGCTTACGCCGGCTACTTCGTCGGTCACGGGGGCACTGCCAACTAATTTCACGCTGACGGTCCAGGTATCGGGAAGCACCGTTCCTATTGACGGTGCAACCGTAGGAATAGCCTTCAATGCTAACTTGGTACAGGCAATAAGCGCGACGCCTCAATCCGGATTTATTGATATAATCCAACCCGCCATCGACAACGCTTCCGGTACGATTATCATCAACGTCGGAACTTTTTCAGGAGGCATAGACAACACCTTCCCGTTGGCCAACATAACATTCCAGGCCATTGCACCCGGCGTCGCAAATTTTAGTTTTATTTCCTCCGAGGTACCCCCCCCTATACTTACCAGCGCTGGCTCCGATGTAACGAAAAGTACGACGGGTGCTACGGTAAATATCGTTCCACCCCCCGTCGAATGTACGGTCGACGCGAATGCCGACGGCCTGCCGAAACAGCTAGACTGTGCTTCCGGCAGCGTAAGCCTGAGCGGACAGACCTCTACCGGCTCCTACAGCTGGAGCGGCCCCGGCGCGTTCACCTCCAGCCAGCAGAACCCGACCGTGACCGTAGCGGGAAAGTACACGCTGTCCACTACTACGGACGGTTGCGAACTTACCAGCGAAGTGACGGTCCAGCCAGCCGACCCGCCGGTGACGTACTACGCGGACGTGGATGGAGATACTTACGGAGACAACGCTAATACTATTACCGCCTGTGACCCTCAGGCCGGCTACGTGACCCGGGGCGGCGACTGCGACGACAGCAATCCATTTGCCTATCCCGGTGGCCCCATTCCCTGTAATGGCGAACCGCTGACCGCGGATTTGGTCATTACGCCGGCGACCTCTTCGATGACGGATCCACTACCCGGAAATTTCACGCTGACTGTTGAAGTGTCGGAGAGTACCGTACCCATCGATGCGGCTACAATACACCTGGAATTTGACCCCGCGCTGGTGCAGGTGACGAGTGCGAGTGCCTTGAATAATTTCATTGGGATTGTACCGCCGGCTATCGACAATAATGCCGGCACCATAGCTTACGACGTGGGACGATTTTCGGACTTCCCCAGCGGTAGCTTCCCTCTTGCGAGTATAACCTTTCAGGCAACCGCTCCGGGGATCGCCAGCATTGACTTCGTAACCTCCGGGACCGCCCCCTCCGCGCTCACCAGCGCCGGGACAGACGTTCTGGAGAACACCACGGGCGCCACGGTAACCATCGGCCCACCCGATATCGAGTGCACGGTCGACGCGAACGCTGACGGGCTCCCCAAGCAACTGGACTGCAATACCGGCAGTGTCATGCTGAGCGGCCAAACCTCCACCGGCACCTACAGCTGGAGCGGGCCGAACGCGTTCACTTCCAACCAGCAAAACCCGACCGTGACCGCAGCTGGTCTCTACACGCTCACAACGACCACGTATGGTTGTGCACTTACCAGCCAGGTAAATGTCCTGGCAGCCGAGCCCCTGCAAACATTTTACGCGGATCGGGACGGGGATGGCTACGGAGACGTAAATACGACCACCCTAACGTGTGAACAGATGCCCGGCTACGTATCCCAGGCCGGCGACTGCGACGACGGCAACAACACCGTCTACCCCGGTGCGCCGGAACTCTGCGACGAAATCGATAATGATTGCGATGGTGAAGTAGACGAAGACTCGCCCACCGTGACCTTTTACGCGGACACCGACGGCGACGGTTTCGGAGACCCCAACAACACGACCGAAGACTGCTCCGTACCCACGGGCTACGTTAACAACGACTCGGACTGCGACGATACCGACGCGACCATCGGAGAGGCCATGACTTTCTACCTCGACCTCGACGGCGACAACTTCGGCGACGAAACCTTCACGACGGTGGGATGTACGATGCCACCAGGCTTTGCGGCCCAGAGTGGTGACTGTGACAATTTCAATGCCGATATCTACCCCGGTGCCCCGGATATCATCTGCGACGGACTCGATAACGACTGCGACGGCGAAGTGGATGAAGACGCGCCCACCGCAACCTTTTACGCCGACGCCGACGGCGATGGATTCGGAGATCCGAACAACACAACCCAGGACTGCTTGCCGCCTCCGGGCTATGTCGACAACGCCCTGGACTGCGACGACGCCGACCCAACCATTGGGGAGGCCACCACCTTCTACGCTGACGCGGATGGCGACACCTACGGTGATGAGACGGCCACCATCACGGCCTGCGCGGCCCCGGCTGGCTACGTAGACCAGGCCGGCGACTGCAACGACGGCAACGACACCGTCTACCCCGGCGCTCCGGATGTCTGCGACGGAATAGATAACGACTGCGACGGCGAGGTCGACGAAGATGCTCCCACCGTAACCTTCTACGCCGACGCCGACGGCGACGGACTGGGGGATCCGAACAACTCGATGGAAAGCTGTTCCCCAGTCCCGGGTTACGTCACCAACACCTCGGACTGCGACGATACCGACGCGACCATCGGGGAGGCCACCATCTTCTACGCTGATATCGACGGTGACAACTACGGCGATGAGACGGCCACGATCACGGCCTGCATGGCCCCGATTGGCTATGTAGACCGGGCCGGTGACTGCAACGACGGCGACAACACCGTCTACCCCGGTGCACCGGAACTCTGCGACCAAATCGACAACGATTGCGATGGCAGAATCGACGAGGATATCACTGCGACTACCTTCTACGCCGATACCGATGGCGACGGATTCGGAGATCCGAATAACACGACCCAGGGCTGCTCTCCACCCCCAAGCTATGTTATCAACGCCCTGGATTGCGACGACACCGACGCGACCATCGGCCAGGCTACTACCTTCTACGCTGACGCGGACGGCGACACCTACGGCGATGAGTCGGCCACCATCACGGCCTGCGCGGCCCCGGCCGGCTACGTAGACCGGGCCGGCGACTGCAACGACGGCAACAACACCGTTTACCCCGGTGCTCCGGATATCTGCGACGAAATCGATAACGACTGCGACGGCGAGGTGGACGAAGATTCCCCCACCACTACCTTCTACGCCGATGCCGACGGCGACGGACTGGGGGATCCGAACAACATGACCGAAAGTTGTTCCGTACCCCATGGGTATGTCACCAACGCCCAGGACTGCGACGATACCAATGTGAATATTGGCCAGGCCACTACGTTCTATGCCGATACCGATGGCGATACCTACGGCGATGCGGCTGCCACGATCACGGCCTGTACGGCTCCGGCCGGCTACGTAGACCAAGCCGGTGACTGTAACGACGCAGATCCTACCGTCTATCCCGGTGCC
>NZ_JANCTD010000001.1:569395-957471 GCF_024297185.1 Lewinella sp. JB7
CCGATACCGATGGCGATACCTACGGCGATGCGGCTGCCACGATCACGGCCTGTACGGCTCCGGCCGGCTACGTAGACCAAGCCGGTGACTGTAACGACGCAGATCCTACCGTCTATCCCGGTGCCCCGGAACTCTGCGACGGAATTGACAACGACTGTAACGGCAGAGTGGACGATGGCGACGTCAACAGTACCTTCTACGCCGACACCGACGGCGACGGACTCGGAGACCCGAATAACACGACCCAGGACTGCTTCCTGCCTACGGGCTACGTCCTCAACGCCCTGGACTGTGACGATACCGATGCGAATATCGGCCAGGCCACTACGTTCTATGCCGATACCGACGGCGATACCTACGGCGATGCGGCTGCCACGATCACGGCCTGTACGGCTCCGGCCGGCTACGTAGACCAAGCCGGTGACTGTAACGACGCAGATCCTACCGTCTATCCCGGTGCTCCCGAACTCTGCGACGGAATTGACAACAACTGTGATGGTCAGGCCGACGAAGGGCTGAACTGCGGCAGTACCGCCACGGCCTTCTGGCTCGAAGCGGAGTGCGCGACCGTAGGCGCTGGCTGGTCGAGCATCGACTATGCAGGTGCCTCCAACGGCAGCTACGTGGTCTTTCCCGGAGGAGGAGATGCCGTAAATACCCCTCCGGCAGATCTGCCCGCTAACCGGATACGGTTTACGGTCACTAACGCGGAGGCCGGATCGTATAACCTGTTTGCCCGCATCGGTGCACCCTCGGGCAACAACGATTCCTACTGGGTACGGGTAAACGGCGGCAATTGGTACAAATGGTTCAGCGGCATGACCCGCACCACCGGTACCGGATTTGCCTGGAACGCCTATCCCGGTGGCAATCCGACCCTCGTGTCCGGTGTCAATACCATCGACTTTGCTTACCGCGAAGGCGGTACGCTGCTCGATAAGCTCTACCTCGCGAAAGCGGGTACCCTACCAACGGGTACGGGCAGTCCGGCTACCAATTGTGCAACCCCACCGGTCAACCAACCGCCCGTTGCTCAGGCCGGCGCTACGCCGACCTCGGGTACTTCGCCGCTCAACGTTCAGTTCAGCAGCACCGGATCCTTTGACCCCGATGGCACGATCGACACCTACTCCTGGACCTGGCCCGGGGGTTCCGCCAGCGGTGATAGTCCGACGGCTACCTTCGCCACCGGCACCTACGCCGTTACGCTGACGGTTACCGACAACCAGGGCGCCCAGGCTACGGACGTAGTGACCATCAACGCCACCGCGCCACCGGTTGCCGACAAGACCAGCTTCTGGCTGGAGGCGGAGTGCGCCGCCGTGGGCACTACCTGGTCTACCGTTACGAGCACCGCCGCCGCCAACGGGGAGTACGTCGTACTCACCAGCGGCGAAAGCAAGGCGGCCCCCCCGGCCGACGTCCCTGCTAACCGCGTACGCTTCACCGTGGCGGGAGCCAAGGCCGGCAGCTACCACCTCTTCGCCCGCATCGACGCGCCGACGGCCAACAACGATTCGTACTGGGTACGGGTCAACGGCGGAACCTGGTACCGCTGGTGGTCGGGCATGACCCTGGGCGCGGGCTTCCAGTGGAACCAGTACCCCGGCGGAATGCCGGCCCTGTCCGCGGGAACCAACACCATCGACTTCGCCTACCGGGAAGTCGGCACGCGCCTCGATAAGCTGCACCTGAACCTGACCGGCCTCCTGCCCTCCGGCGTAGGGGGACAGTCCACGAACTGTGACACTCCACCGGTCAACCAACCGCCCGTTGCTCGGGCCGGCGCTACGCCGACCTCGGGTACTTCGCCGCTCAACGTTCAGTTCAGCAGCACCGGATCCTTTGACCCCGACGGCACAATCGACACCTACGCCTGGGCCTGGCCCGGCGGCACCGCCAACGGTGATAGTCCGACGGCCACCTTCGCCACCGGCACCTATGCCGTTACGCTGACGGTGACCGACAACCAGGGCGCCCAGGCTACGGACGTAGTGACCATCAACGCCACCGCGCCACCGGTTGCCGACAAGACCAGCTTCTGGCTGGAGGCGGAGTGCGCCGCCGTGGGTAGTACCTGGTCTACCGTTACGAGCACCGCCGCCGCCAACGGGGAGTACGTCGTACTCACCAGCGGCGAAAGCAAGGCGGCCCCCCCGGCCGACGTGCCCGCTAACCGCGTACGCTTCACCGTAGCGGGAGCCAAGGCCGGCAGCTACCACCTCTTCGCCCGCATCGACGCGCCGACGGTCAACAACGATTCGTACTGGGTACGGGTCAACGGCGGATCCTGGTACCGCTGGTGGTCGGGCATGACCCTGGGCGCGGGCTTCCAGTGGAACCAGTACCCCGGCGGAATGCTGGCCCTGTCCGCGGGGACCAATACCATCGACTTCGCCTACCGGGAAGTCGGCACGCGCCTCGATAAGCTGCACCTGAACCTGACCGGCCTCCTGCCCACCGGCGTAGGGGAGCAGGCCACGAACTGTGATACCGCACCGCCGGACAGCGACGGAGACGGAATTGCCGATAGCGTGGACAACTGTCCGAACGTACCGAACCCCGACCAGAACCTCTTCCGGTTCTACGCCGACTTTGACGGCGACGGCTACGGCGATCCCAACGACTTCGAGGACGCCTGTACCCAACCCTTCGGCTACGTAACGAACCAGCTCGACAATTGCCCGTCCATCAATACCGACAACCTGAACGACAGCGACGGAGACGGTATCGGTGACGCATGTGACACGCCCGACGTTACCGACTTCTGGATGGAAGCCGAGTGCGCGACCGTAGGCAGTGGCTGGTCCGTCGTCACGAACACCGCCGCCTCCAACGGCGCCCACGTGAACTTTACCGGAGACCGCCGTACCGCCGCCCCGCCCGTGAACGAACCCGCCCAGGAAGTACGCTTCGACGTATCCCTGACGCAGGCCGGTACCTACCACCTCTACTTACGTCTGAGTGCACCCGACGAAAGTCGCAACTCCCTGTGGGTTCGCGTCGACCAGGGACCCTGGATGAAGATGTGGAAGACGATCGGCGGTGCCTCGCTCCTAACGAATGGCCTGGAATGGCGTAAGGCAAACGACGACGGAGTCGACCGCAGCTTCCCGCTCACCGCGGGCAACCATACGGTCACGGTCGCTAACCGCGAGCCGGGTACGCTACTCGACAAGGTACTGCTGACGACCACGGCCACGGTCCCGAGCGGCGTAGGTCTTGCTGCCAGCAACTGTGGACCGGCTGCGATCAACCTCCAGGCCGCCCCCACCTTCGCCAAGGAATCGACCGTGACGGTCGCTCCCGAACTGAGCCTGTATCCCAACCCCGTCGCCGATCGCCTCAACGTCCTTCTACAGAGTGACTTCCGGGGTACCGTCGACGTACTGCTAACCGACGCTACGGGACGTACCATTCGTACCCTGAATATCGACAAGCAGAGCGACGAGATGCAGCACTCGCTGCAGGCCGCCGGGCTTCCGGCCGGTGTCTACCGTCTGCGGGTGATCGAGGGCGACCGCCAGATCACTAAACCGTTCATGAAGTTGTAATTGCTTCGTCACCTTCCCCCCGGGGATCCCAAGGGGCCACGTCCGTACGACGTGGCCCCTTTTTTCGTGGGATACGAAGGGCGCGGACGCGGGAGCCGTGTATTGCAAAAAAAACCGAGCATCCGCGAAGGATAGAGCGGGCACCGGGGTCTAAGCGGTAAAATCCTTCACCCCATTCCCATAATGCCCCTACACCATCCTCTATTCACCACCCTCGGTGCGGTACTGCTACTCGCTACCCTCGGCGCCTGTGCCGAAGACGAAGACACCGCGCTGCCCATCGACGGCGACACGGTCGTTGTCGACGTCGATCCGACCAATTTCCTGGACGCCAGCCTCGCCGAATCCGTGACCATCGTGCCGTGTACGCTATCCGACGGCAGCTCCGCGGACTGCTACCAGATCGTCGCGGCCTCCGACCCCTCGGATCACCAGATGGGCCCCTGGTGCCCCGACCACATCTCCGACGGCGCCGAAGCCGGCGGCATCTGGCTCGAGGACGGCGAGGTCTATGACGTAGACGGCGCCTTCATCGAAAACCTGGCCGATTTCTACGACGACGATACCTGGCGTATGTACGATGATAACGGCGACATCTACGTCACCGAGACCGAGAATGACTGCGCCAATGCCGCCAACCCCAACGTCGGCGAGGAATACCGGAATTTCTGTGTGGAGTGCCTGCCCTCCTACATTACCGAGCTGACGCAGACCTACCTCATCCCGGTCACTCCGGTCCGGTTGTCCACGACCACTTCCTTCGGCGGTGGCGGTGGACCCGGCGGCGGCGGTCTATCCGTTCGCGGACTCGCCTTCAACGGCATTCGCTTTGACGCACCGGCTCCCACCGACGCTATTCTGAGCGCCTACACGCTGGCTCCCTTCGACGACGCCGGTGGCCACATCAACCTCAACGCGGGCTACCACTACCACGCCGCCACCGGCCAGACGACGGAGATCCCGCAAACCGACGGCCACGCCCCCATGATCGGATACGCCCTGGACGGCCACGGTCTCTACGCCCGCCTGGACGACAGCGGTGCCGAACCCACCGATCTGGACGCCTGCCGCGGTCACTACGACGATACCCGGGGCTACCACTACCACGTCGATGGTGCCGGGACCAATAACTTCATCAATTGCCTGGCCGGAGCCTACGCCCGGTAAACCCAAACTTCGAAACCATGAAACCATTCATTTTTCTGCTGGCCCTCCTGCTGACCGGAAGCCTCTCCGCACACCAGTCGGAAATTTCCACGACCATGCTCGTGGAAAGGGAGGCCGGTAGCTGGCAACTGTACGTCAATACTTCCCTGACCGCTTTCGAGTATGAAGTCCGGGAGCACTTCGGGGAGCATGCCTTCGCCACCCCCGGGGAGTTCCGCGAGCTGGTGCTACAACACCTCAGAAATACGATCTCGGTCACCTTCAACGGTAACGAGCCCGCGGTCCTGGCGGAGGGCCGCGTAGAACTGGGCCACGAAACGGGCGTCGTCTTCACGGTAACCGATCTGCCGGATGATGCGCGGGAAGTGCGCGTCGTGAATACGGCCTTTGCGGACATTCACCGCAACAAGAGCGCCCTGGTAATTCTGAAGCAGGGTAGCGGGAAGCAACAATTCGAGCTTACGGCCGACAACGACCACACGGCGGCCCTGGCCTTCGACGGCTACCGACTTAGTAAGGTCGCGCCCACCGAAGCTTCGGTATCGCCGCTGGCCCCCCTCCTGCTCGTTCTTGGAGTTCTTGCCGCATTCTTTTGGCTCGGCGTGAAGCGCGTGCGCCCGCAGGCCGGGTAGTTTCCCGCCGCCACTTCCCGTTGCTTTTCACTTGGCTGCGACCGTTGGAAGGGTACAGGGGGGCGGCGAAGGCAAACGGTGGGGGATCGGGTAGTCGGGGCCTGACCGGTCCGCTCCTGCGTCCCCGCAAGAAGAATTTAGCGAAAACGCGTATGCCGCAGGGCTGTATTATCTGCTCCGCGAACGGCAGATCAGCGATCGGCAGTGGGGGAGTAAAATCTGTTACCGGCGAGATCGTGTACTTCGTACCGGGGATTCCGCGCGCTCTAGTCCAGTGAGTACCCGCAGGCTCTGATCGGTGTCCGGTATCTCCCGCCCGATAGCCCCATCAGCCGGGGACGCCCGGGAACCTACTCCGGCAGTGGCTTGACCATGATGTCCTTGTAGTAGACCTTGCTGTCCGGATCGTGTCCCTGCAGGGCGAAGGTGCCGCTGGAGAGGACTTTATCCCGGGCGTCGGTCGACCGTTCCGGATTGGCGGGTTCGGTGTACTCCACGACGGTCTTATCGTTCAGTTTTACCGTGACCTTCTTGCCCCGTACGATGATGTGCTGGGTGTACCATTCGTTATCCTTCATGTGCACTTCCCGCACGTCGTCGTAGGCGTAGACGCTGCCCGTGCGCCGCCAGTCCGACTGCGAGTTGTTGACTTGCACCTCGTACCCTTTGTTGGGCCAGCCTTCTTCCTGGTAGGCGGTGTGGATAAAGATGCCCGAGTTGCTGCCGGGGGTCGTCATGACCTGGGCTTTGAATTCGAAGTTCTTGAAGTCGTGGTCCATGACCGGCCCTACGTAGAATAGGTGGGCGCGGGGTCCGTCGGTGACGATTCTGCCGTCGTCTACCCGAAAGGTGGCGGGGTTTTCGCTGGCTTTCCACCCGGTCAGGGACGTGCCGTCGAAGAGCGGAATCCATCCATCATCTTCAGTAGCGGCGGCGGTCGTGGATTTTGGGGTATTGCAGGCCGTGGCGGCAAAAAGCAGGAGGCAGCAGAATACGAGGTGTCTCATCAGGCTAAACGTTTGGTGCGATGTGGAAGGGAGGTAAGTTACCTACGCCTGGAAGTGTATTCGGTGGCGGGGGCGTGGAAAATTACACAATTTTGGTGGCCTGTCCGTAGGGGGTTTTGCTTAGCCAAATTAAGGGGACCAATCGCGCTGCTTGACTCCCAACTGTGTTGTTTATTATCTCTCGTTTTCAAGGTCGGCGCGGAGCATCCCTACCTTTGCTAATTCCCACGTAAGAAGTCGTACCGTACTGATGTAGTGAGCGAAGTTAACCGGTGGTAGGCTTACCAATGGGAAGCTTCGATCATCCTGCTCAACCTCTCCCTGGCGCTGATCGGGCGGGCTTCAGTATTTGGGTCACCTCGGGGATCCTCAGCATCCCGGCGGTCATCGGCTTCAACACCCTCTTTGGCATTGCCACCCGCAACGGCATCCTGCTCGTTTCTCACTACCTCGCCCTGCGGAAGAAAGGCAGACCCCTCTACGAGACGGTCCTGGAGGGCTCGGTGGACCGCCTGTCGCCCATTCTGATGACGGCCCTGACCGCCGGACTGACGCTGATTCCCCTGGCCATTGCGGGTGACCTGCCGGGGAATGAGATCCAAAGTCCCATGGCAAAGGTGATCCTGGGCGGGCTGCTCACCTCCACCCTGCTGAATATCCTGGTCGTACCGGTCGTCTACTACCTCATTAACGCCGGTAAGAAAACCGTCCGATGAAGCTCCGGATCAGCACGCTCCTGGAGCCCTTTCAGGCCCTCCATAACCGGACGTTCGCCCGGCTCTACGCGACACAGACCGTGAGCCTGCTCGGGGACGCGTTCACCTGGGTAGGTCTGGCCCTACCGGCCTACGCGACCGATCCGGACCGCTCGCCGGTCACTCTGGCCATGGCCCTGACCCTGCGGGTGCTGGCCTGCATCATCTTTACCTCCTTCACCGGGGTACTGGCTAACCGCGTACCGTGTAAGCGCATTCTCTACCTGACCCACCTTACCCGCACGGGCATCGTGGCGTGTTTGCCCTTAGTCACCGCGGAGTGGCAGATTTATCTACGGGTATTGCTGCTCAACGCATTCTTCACGCCGACCTACCGGGCCATCATCCCGCAGGGCGGCCTGCCCCTGGCCCAATCAATGACACCAACTAATGAATAAACTGATTATCCTAACGGGGTGGCTGGTGTGCCTGGCGCTGCCGGCCACCGCCCAATCCTCCCTTCAAACGGTACTGCAATCCGTAGAATCCAACAACCCCCGTCTGGCTACCGAGCGACAGTTCTGGGAGGTCCAGGCGCCGCGCGAGGCGATCGAACGGGTGTTTGAGGCCGCGGATCCCGAGCGAAAAACCTACGAACAGCAACGGCTGATTGCGGAAAAGCAACTGGAGGTCGCGCGGCTCTACCGCCTGCCCAGCTTTGAGGTGGGGTACCGCTACCAGGGCATCCTCGGCCAGCGGTTCAATGGGCTCCACGCCGGGGTCACCCTCCCGCTCTGGGAACAGAAGTACCGCACGGAAACGCGGCAGGCGCAGGTTCTGCTCGCGGATTTGGAGCTCGCCCGCTATGCTAACGCCCGCTACTATGAATTATGGGAGTTGTATGACCGCCGCGCCCTGCTCGGTCAGTCGCTGGACGAGTACCGCCGGGCCATCCAGTTGGTGGACAACGGCAGGCTGCTCGACAAGGCCCTCCGCCTCGGAGAGATCACTACTATGGAATACTTTCTGGAAACGAGCCTGTACCAAAATGCTTGCTTGCACTTTCTGCAATTGGAGTACGAGTACCATGAAGCAACCGCTGAACTGACGAAATACTTCCTTTAGGTTACCACAGGTAACTGACAGGACCTACGAATATCGCTTCTCTGCCAAGACTCGGAACCGTAGGTGTTTTCGGCGGCAAAACCTGCCGCATCATAGATTGCACTCTGTGTAGAAGTGTAAAAGTGATCGTGGGGGATAGGGGACTGAGGTTGAGTCAACCGTATTCCCCCCTTTGCGAAGACCATATCCAGATTACCTCCAGAATTAGTTTTCACCTTTGCCATCTACCACTAGGCCAAGGCACCACCATGAAAATCCTCCTCATCGAAGACGAGCCCGATCTCGCCAGTTCCATATCCAGCTACTTGAGTGCCGATGGGTATTTGGTCGAAACGGTACGAACACTGGCGGGAGCCTACGGTAAATCAGGAGTTTATGAATATGATTGCGTTCTGATCGATATCGGTCTTCCGGACGGGAGTGGCCTCGACCTCGTTGCCAGTCTCAAAAGAGAGCACCACAGAGCGGGTATCATCATCATTTCAGCTAAAGACAGCATTAATGACCGCATTAACGGTCTTGACTTGGGAGCAGATGACTACCTGCCAAAACCCTTCCACCTCGCCGAACTCAACGCCCGAATTCGGGCACTACAGCGGCGTAAGTCCTTCGATGGGCAGCGCATCATTGAGTTTGGAAAAATACTCGTAAACCCGGTGGAGCAAAGCGTGACGGTCGCCGGCAGCCTCGTGCGCCTTACCCGTTCGGAGTATAATCTGCTGCTTTACTTTTTAGCCAATCCCAATCGTGTGATCACTAAAGAGAGCGTCGCCGAACACCTCAGTGGTGACAACGCCGACCTGCTCGACCGCATCGACTTTATCTATAGCCACGTAAAGAACCTGCGCAAGAAATTAGTGGATGCCGGGGCGTCCGACTACATTCATAGCGTATACGGCGTCGGCTACAAATGGTCGCAATAGCTTAGCATGAAATTACTCCAACGAAGCAGCCGCTACTACCTGTTCTTCTCGCTATTGATTTTCGCGGTGATCGCCCTGGCACTGTTCTACGCCCTGCGCTACAGCCTTAACCACACCATCGATGAATTACTGGTAAATACACGCCAACCGCTGGCCCGCGAACTGTCGGCTCGTCCACTCAGTTCCCGGATGGAGATCATGGACGAGATCGTCGAACTGCAACCCATCTCCGTACTCACTAACCGGCAGACATTCCGGGATACCCTAATTGAAATCTACGACATTGAAGAAGCAGAGTTGGAGTTCGAACCCTACCGGAAGTACACCTACGATGCCCTGATCGACGACATACCCTACCGGATATCCATCAGCCTGAGTACGGTGGAGAATGAGGACATCATTCGCACCGTCCTGGTCGTCGTCATTGGTGGCTTACTCCTGTTCCTCCTGGCCATTAATTTGCTAAATCGTTACCTATCCATTCGGCTGTGGAAACCTTTCTACGGTACGGTAGCCGAGATCAAGGCGTTTTCCGCCCGCCAGTCCACCGCACCCGCGTTCCCGCCCTCCGAAACGGACGAGTTTGCCGACCTTAATCAGGAGCTTGAGCGGATGACCGATCAAATGCAACGGGAATACGATAGCCTGCGCCGCTTTACCGAGAACGCCAGCCATGAGATACAGACACCGCTGGCCATCATTCGTAATCATCTCGATATCCTTCTGCGGACACCCGATCGGCCGGAGCAGGATTACCGCAATCTGCAGCGTATTAGCGAAGCTGTATCGCGCCTCGGAAAGCTCAACCGAACGTTGCTATTACTGACCAAAATCGAGCATGACCAGTTTCCCGATGCGACTCACGTCGAGGTAAGCAATCTCCTGCGGGAAAAGCTAGAACAACTCACTTCCACGATAGCGGATAAAGGCATCACGGTAACCACCGATCTCGCACCCCTCACCATTTTCCTACCCCCCGCCCTGGCGGACGTACTACTGAATAATCTGCTGAGTAATGCCATTCGTCACAACCAAGTAGGCGGCATGGTCTTAATTACGTTAGGCGGGAAACAGTTAATAATCGAGAATACGGGGCCCACCAACCAACTAGCTGATCATAAGGTGTTCGATCGCTTTCGGAAGGATAGTACATTGGGAGATTCACTGGGGCTAGGCCTAGCCCTGGTAAAGGAAATCTGCGCCAGGTACGGCTACCGGATTCGGTACGAGCAACTCGAAAAATCGCACCGCGTCAGCCTGCAATTCTGACCTCCAATATTTCTCCAGTATCGGGCGGCAACTTTGTGTTCCACACAAATCTCCCCCCGCTTAAATGTTCGTATCCACTCCGGGTCGCGCCCGTCTATTTCCGCTGCTCGTTTTCCTGTGCATCGCGAGTATCGCGTCCGCCCAGCAGCGCGGCCCCTACTACCTGTCGCTCAAGCGTGACCTACTCTACGGAGGGGGCGCGGTGGGCAGCGTGGCTTTGGGGGAAGTTCTGCGTAGCCGTACTCCGGACATCGTGCTGGCCGACCTCAGGTTGGGTAGCATTCCGGGCTTCGATTTAGCGGCGACGCGCAACAGTTCCGAAAGTGCGCGCGTGGCGAGTGATGATGCGCTATACGCCTCGGCCGCCCTACCGTTGCTGCTGATGGCCGGACGTAGAAGTCGTAATGACGCCGGTAAATTATCTATTTTATTTGCCGAAACCATGGCCCTAAACATGGGACTGACCAGCATTGTCAAATCAAGCGCCAAGAGGCCCAGGCCCTATGTCTTTGATAAGAACCTGGATCCCGCAACGATAATAAGGAGTAACGATCGGGCTTCCTTTCTGTCCGGCCATACCAGCACCGCGGCGGCTGGTGGTTTCTTTTTCGCCCGTGCCTTTGCTGACTATTATCCCGACAGCAAACTCAAACCCTATGCCTGGGTACTCGGAGCTGGTCTGCCGGCCATGACCGGTTACCTGCGGATTCAGGCCGGGCAGCATTACCCCAGCGACGTCATTGCCGGCTATGCCCTGGGCGCGGTGATCGGGTACGCCGTACCAGCCCTGCACCGCAAACCAGCTGCACACAATAAGCTCACCCTGGCCCCCGCCGGAGCGGGTATCTACCTAAGCTACCGGTTTGATTAGTTTTAATCGCATGCCTACCGGTTCACGGTGGCCGTACCTTACGACCCTCGTAATCTTACTGCTCTTTCTATCGGGCCACTCCCTGCTGGCTCAGGATAGCCTGCGGGTACCCTACCGCCTATCTTGGGAAACCAACCTCACGGTGAGTGGTATGGCCGCCGGCTCGGTATTATTTGCCAATGAGTTACGCAATCGCGTTCCGGAAGTATTGCTGTCGGAGTTAAGACTCGGTCGTATTCCCCCCTTCGACCAGTTCGCGGTGGATTACAATTCGGAAAGTGCCCGTAAGGCCAGCAACCGTACGCGCGACGCGTCGACCTACCTTCCCCTCGCGCTCTTGTTGGGCAAGGGCCCCCGTCGGGACATCATTAAACTGGCACTGCTATACGGACAGACCGTAGCCCTACGCCGGGGCCTGACCAACATCGTCAAATATACCGTCCGCCGCCCCCGCCCTTACCTCCACGATCCGTCCCTGGCCCCGACCACGGTAGTGCGAAGCTATGATCGGGAGGCCTTCCTTTCCGGGCACACCAGCGGGTCGGCCGCCACCGCCTTTTTCTTCGGTCGGGTGTTCGCTGATTATTACCCCGACAGTAAGCTCAAGCCCTACATCTGGACGCTGTCGGCCAGTCTTCCGGCACTGACCGGTTACTTCCGTATTCGGGCCGGACAGCACTACCCCAGCGACGTGATTGCGGGCTACGTACTGGGGGCGGTCATCGGATACACGGTGCCGATACTCCACCGCATTCCAATCGGGCGAAACAACATGGTACTATCGCCTACGGGAACCGGCTTCTATCTGTCTTACCGCTTCTGAGGTATATGCGGGCGGGGACGCGGGTGCAATGTAAATGCAGTGAATTGCTATGATCAGGACACATCCACCATTCTCAGTCGGTCGCGATCATTGCCACCTGCTGATCGGAACGGGCGAAAAGCCCGACGGTATTGGTAATCAGTAATAGTGCCTTGCTTTACGGCGCTGCGCCGTTAGGCTCACTCAAAACCTTGCACCCGCGTCCCCGCCCCCAGTCGTACATGCTTTCATAAATGAAAAGGCCGGCCTCCGTATGGAAGCCGGCCCGGAAATAATCCCTCACTAGATCAATCCTCGTCTTTTTCATCTAGAGCGACGCGCTCTACAAAAGTGCCATCCTCCAGGAACAGCGCATCGAAGGCCATTTCGTCCTCTCCCTCGAGCTCCGTTTCATACACGGTACGGCCATCGGAATAAGTGATGCGGGCTGCCTCTTCGATCTCGTAGCCGGCAAAGTCTCGCTTAAGCGTTGCGAGGACGGTGGCCGGTAGCTGGCTTTTCTTAATTTCCTGCTCCGTTTCCAGCAACTCTCCACTCGTGGAATAGGTATCGCTGTATTCCTTTCCGTTCAGTTTGTACTCGGCTTCGTAGCCGTTAGCTTCCGTTTCCCACGCGACTTTTTTTGCCGTGGGGTGAAGGCTGGCAAAGCGTTGCTCTACTGCGGCCGGTACGCTGTCCTGGGCAACTGCTTGCCGGGGAGTACACGCGAGGAAGGCAAAGAGCGAAAGGCTCAAAATCAGTAGCTTATGCATAGTATTCGGTATTTAATGATTGTTAAATATCCCCGACGGGGTAGGGGAGTGCCCGCACGTACTGCTTGTATATCCGGGCTGTGGGGTAAAAGTCGGGGGGCAACTTGTAGACATACTGGAGACAGCCCGCCCTTGCGCGTCAGATGGGAATATCATTGCGTTTGCCAGATTTGTTGTACCAGACCAGTAAACCGATAAGTAGGCTGAGGCCAAGGAAAAACCCGGCCAGTACGTCCGTACCCCAGTGGACACCGAGGTATACCCGGGAAAAGGGGACGGTAAACACCAGTAGTAAGCTGAATGCGCCGATCCCGATACGCACCGGGGTAGGCCAGCTCCGCATCCGGTACATCAGGTAGGCTAAAAAGCCGAAGAAGACGGTATAAAAAGTAACGTGTCCACTGGGAAAGCTCTGGAATTGTGCCTCGTACACTACCCGCACCAGGTCCGCCGAGGGGCGCTGGCGGTTCATAATCAATTTCGCTGCGGCAATGACCGGCAGACTTCCCACGGTCGCCAGCATAAATAGGGCCTCGCGGCGGCGGCGCGTCAGCCAGAACCCCAGCGTGGCTACCGCGATACTGATGATGGCCCCTACGTTGCTGCCGAACCAGCTGATGCCTTTCATGAGTGCGTCGAGAACGGGCGATTGGTGCTCCTGTACTTCTTCGGAAAACTCTACGTCCATTAGCGAGGTGGGCAAAAGATAGACAAGCAACGTAAGTAGGAGATAACCGGCAAGCAGCGCCAACACGGTATGCAGCGCAAGCCGGTCGTCACGGTGTACATAGGTGGAGACTCGCGTCAATAGGGTACTGAGCATCAAAATTTACGTTTGTTTCTAAAAGCAGTATTTCTCCTTGCGCTGCTGTAGCGCGGTCTTCCCGTAGGGAGTGAAGTAGCGATGGTCACGCAGGAAATTTTCGTTTTCCGCATTCCATTCGTCATCGGAATACACTCTGCCCAGGGATCGCTTCCACTCCTCGCGCAGCAGGTCGCGGGATTGGGGATAAGTGGCGTGAGACAAATGGATCAGCTCGGCATCGCAGAGGATCTCCTGTAGCTTACCCCGCGGTCTTTGGGGCACATGGGTTGCGAGGATGCAACTGGTGACAATAGTGGTTTTGTCCTCAGGGTAATGTTCGCTGCGCAGAAAATCACGTGCCAACTGAGCGCTAACGGCTTCGTGACCGGCGTAGGTGCGTATGTGACCGAGGTCATGAAACCAGGCGGCCAGCATGAGGACTTCGGCTTCCTCACCGGATATCGCTTCTGCCCGGCCGATCAAAATTACCCCCTGCACGACGTCGATGGTATGGTGCAGATTATGGTAGAGCCGGTCGGCGGGTAGCTCGGTGATGAGCAGGCGAGCCACGTAGCGGCCGGCACGCTTAGTGATTTTAGTCGGTCGGTAGGGCATGACTTGCTATTGTGCCGGCTGTGACGTGATCCTTCCGGCAACTCCGTAACTTCCGAAGCGAATGAGTCGATCTATTCTGGCTACCACTGATGTCCAGGCTTTTCGCGGCAAGGTCGGGTGGGTAAACCGCTGCTCGATAAGCTCTACTTCCCGAGCCAGCTTGTTCCAGGCCGCCGGGGGTAATGCCGCGACACCCCGGTCGGCGATCGGCCGGAGAATGGGGGAGAGGTTTTGATTACGGGTAGGCATCGACGCGTTCTTCAGGATGAAATAAAGTGTAGAGTCGCGTCATGCAAGGGGGGGCTATCGGCTGGATCAACGCCCTAAAGGTCCGGTGGCTTATTGGAGGAAATTAGGAGCCCTCGGTAAGCAGAGCTTCCAGTTGTTGCATCGAGTGTAAGGGGCCGGTGGTAATACCCAGGTTAATCAACCAGGAGGGAATACTGCCCCCGATATCGGAACTCACCCGATAGTCGATGGTGGTCTCATCCGGCCCCGAAGTTGAGATTCGCCAGTAGGAGTGAAAATCCACCATCCGTACGTGATCGGCTACTTTAGGATAATTCCCGTTTGTCGCTGCGGACTCGGAAAGTATGTCCCCCGTACCCGGGTCGATCCAGCTTGTTGAATGGATCACGATGTCCCGGTCCACTACCGGCCAGGGCAGGTCAATGGAGGTGTAGTACACCATCTCGTCTTCGCTGAGCCGCTTCACCAGGGTAGCCTCATCGCATTTATAGACCCACTCTACGTAGCGGCTCACCTGGCCCAGCAAGGCCATGACTCGATCACGCGATACGGGGAAAGTGGCAAGTAGCCGCACTTCGTCCGTGGACCGGTCGGGTCGGGAGCGGCGGAACACGGTGATTCCGCCTTCTTCCCTGACCGGTGCCCAAACCTGATCTTCGGTGACTATACCGGACTGGGCATACGTGCGAGCACCACCCAGCGTTAGCAGGATCATAAATAACCAACTGATTCGGTGGTAGAGGTACAACAACAAGTTGCGGCACCGACCCCAGCGGGAAGGATGATTGTAACTCCGCTCGATGGTGCTCACCTCCTCGTCTAGCTGCTGCCACTGTTCGGGGGTGAGAAAGCAGGACCGCTCGTATTTCCAATCTTCGTGTTGCATATCCCAAAACTCCGGCCACTCTTTGTAGAAAGGCTGGAGAGACGGGTATCAGGGCCGTTTTCTATTCTTTCTCGATCAATTTTAGCAGTGACGGAAGTACGATCAGCAGTAGCGGCAGCGCCACCCCCAATCCACCAATCACCGCGATGGCCAGCGGCTGGTGCATCTGCGCACCGGTGCCCAGCGCCAGGGCCAGCGGTAGCAGCGCCATGATGGCGCCGATCGCCGTCATCAGCTTGGGCCGCATACGGGTGGAGATGGCGTAGACGATGGCCTCGTCGCGACCCTCCGTCAGGCGATTTTCGGCATACTGGAAGTAGGTGAAAATGGAGTTCTCCCCGATGATACCGATCACCATGATAATACCGACGTAGCTCCCCACATTCAGAGAGGTGCCGGTGAAGTAGAGGGCGGCCAGACTCCCCGCAGCTCCCAGTACGGCCAGAAGAACGATGAGCAGGGCCACGCCGAAGCGTTTGAACAGGAACAGGATCACGGTAAAGACCAACAAACTAGCCAGCACCAGGATTTGCAGCAATTCACTGAAGGCTTGCTTCTGCTGGGCGTACTCCCCGTTGTACTCGATGGTATAACCGGGAGGTAGTGAAATGTCGCGCGCCACCCCCGCCCGGATGTCCGCAAGGGTGCTGCCCAGGTCGCGCCCACTGAGGCGTGCCGATACCACACCCATGCTCTTCAGGTTTTCGCGGTTAATTTCCGCCGTGCCGGCCTCTACGGTTACCGATCCGAAGCGCTCTAGCGGAAGTAGCCGCCCCCGTGGCGTAAAGATGGTTGCCCCGCGTAGATCACTGACCGTGGTGCGGCTGCTGTTGGGGTAGATCATGCGAATGGGCGTGACCTGGTTCAGTTCCGGGATACCGCCCTCCAGCGTCCCCTCCAGCTGGGTCTGTAGTTGGAACTGAAAGTCGGCCGCGGAAAGTCCGTATCCTTCCAGCAGAGCAATGTCGGGGTCGATGGTCACCGATGGTCCGGCGATCAGGATGCCGTCGAACACGTCGGCCGTGCCGCGCACTCCCTCGACTACCGCAGCTACCCGGCGCGACAGCTCGTCCAGTACCCGTTGCTCGCTACCGAACACCTTGATCTCGATGGGCTGTACGCTGGTCATCAGGTCGCCTAGCATATCGGTGATGACCTGCCCGAAGTCCACGGTCAGTGCGGGCAGAATTGCCTCTACCCGTTGCCGAATCTGGCTGCTTACCGCATCAGTGGATAATTTGCGGCTTTTGGATAGCTGGATCAGGTAATCCCCCCGGTTCGGCTCGGTAATAAAAAAGCCCATTTGGGTACCCGTGCGCCGCGAGTAAGAAACGACGGTTGGAATACTGTCCAGTATTCGATCCACCTGCCGTAGCATGAGGTCGGTCGCCTCCAGGGAAGTGCCGGGCGGAGAGTTGTAATCCAGTACGATGGAGCCTTCATCCAGCTCCGGCAGAAATCCCGAGGGCAGACGCGGGGCGACTAGGTAGATCACTACGCCCAACAAGACCACCGCGAGGATACTGAAGAAGGGGTAGCGGATCACCGTTTTAACCCAGTGCTTCTCCCCAACGGTCTTGATTTCTTCCTCCGCTTTGCCCCTTCGCCGGGCATTCAGCAGAAGGTAGACAACCGGCAGACCGACCCAGGTAATGACGAAGGAGCAGACCAGGGTAATGATCATCGTCTCGGTCAGGATGCGAAAGTAGGCTCCCGCGATACCCGTCATCAGTACGAAGGGAATGAAGATCACGATCGTACTCAGCGACGAGCCGACCATGGCCGGGAACAGGTAGTCGATGGTTTTACTCACGAGTTCGGAGGCGGGTTTGTCCGGTTCTTCCTCGTGAGACCGGTGCAGCTGCTCCACGATAATGATGGCATCGTCGATGACCAACCCGATGGCCGCCGCGATGGCCCCCAGCGTCATGATGTTGAAGTCGTAACCCAGTAAGTACAGGGCCGCGACGGTCAGGCTCAGGCTTAGGGGAATAGTTATCAGCAGTACGAGACTACTCCGGAGAGACCGTAAGAAAACGATCGCTACGAGAATGGCCAGCCCCAGCCCGATCCAGAGTACGTCCTCAATGCCCCGCACCGAATCCCGCACGAAATCGGCCTGCTGGTAGTAAGGCCGTAGCACTACCCCGCGGGGAAGCAGGGCGTTGAGTGCCGCCACCTTCGTTTCCAGGGAATCGGCCACCTGGATGAGGTTGGCCGTGACCTGCTTAGTAACGGCCACCAGGGGCACATCCTGCCCGTTGGCTTTGATCTTTACGTACTCCTTCTGGGAAGTAATCACTACGTCGGCGATATCCTCCACCCGTACCGTACGCATGGCGGAGGCGAAGATCACCGTCCGCTGGAGGTCGTACAGGTCGTTGATCACCGCATCGGTGAGGGTCAGGTAGAGCCGGTCGTAATCCTGCAGATAGCCGTTGGAGCTGACAAAGTTGGCCTGGGTAAGCACGCTGTCCACGACCTGCGGCGTGATGCCGAGCGCGCTCATCCGCTGGGGGCGCAGGATGAGGTGGTACTCCTTTGTCTTACCCCCCGAAACGGACACTTCCGATACCCCCGGCACCTGCGACAGGAAGGGCTTTACGGTGTACAGCGCAATGTCCTTGAGCTCGATCTGGCTCAGATTTCCCTCCAGCGAATAGCCCGCGATGGGTAGGATCGACGGGTTCATCTTTTCGATGGTCAGCCGTACGCCCGGGGGCAGGTCAAGCGTGATCTGGTTGATGAGGCTCTCCACCCGCTGCAGCCCCAGATCGATGTCCGTGGTCCAGTCGAAAAAGGCCGAGATTTCCGCACTGCCGCGGCTGGTGGTACTACGCACGTTCCGTATCCCCGGGGCCCGCTTTACGGCTTCCTCCAGGGGGCGGGTAACGGTGAGCATCATCTTATCGACCGGCTGCTGTCCGTTTTCGGCAATGATCTTGACCTTGGGGAAGGTGACGTCGGGAAACAGGTCCGACTTCATCTTCCCGTAGCTGTACACGCCGGCCAGCAGGACGATGGCGAGCAGGGCGGTGATGGGGATACGGTACTTGACGTAGTCGATCATGGGCTAGAGCTTGGATACTACGCTGACGAGGGAGGAATCCTCCAGGCCGTACGCCCCCTGGAGTACGATGCGGTCCCCTACGTTGAGGGAGCTTCCCCTCAGTTCCACCAGGGAATCGCCGCGCATACCCGGATGCACGTCGTGGCGTACCGCCAGTGAGTCGTTAACAAGTTGCATGACCCAGAAACTAGTTTGCACCTCATTGGTCTGGATGGCCGAGGCCGGTACGGTCAGGGCATCGCGACTCACGCGGCCGGGTACGAAAACCATCAGGTTGAGGTTCTCCGGCAGGTAGGTGGCGGTGTTAAGGGCAACCAGGTAGGGCGTGGTTTGGGAACCAATGTCTTCCGAGGGCAGCAGCTGGCCGACCGTACCCGCCAGTAACCGACCATCCGGTAGGCGAATTTGCACCCGCTTGCCCGTTCGCACCAGGTCGCCGCGCTCGAAGGGAACGTACAGTTTTATGGCCAGCGCACTCGGGCGGGTGAGCTCGGCCAGGATATCGCCTTCCACTACGAAGTCGCCGTCCAGGTAGAACAGTTGGGTGACGATACCGGTATTGCGGCTCACCACCGGCACCATTCCCGTGATGTTGATGGAAGAGTCGCTCAGAATTTCCTCTCCGAGCACGGCCGCCTCGCGGGTCTGCAGTACGAATACTTCCTGTCCTGCCCCCACGGAGGTGCCCACGCCCACCCGGGTCTTATCCACGTAGCCCGTTACCGTAGCACGGATGCTCTCGCGGTTGGTGAATACCGTGACGGCATTCATTAGAAAAGAATCACGCAGAGTAGTACGCACCGGAGTGCCGACGACAACCTGGGTAGCGATGCGGGCGGCGGGCGGCGCTACCGGTGGAAGGGCAGCGTCTTTTTTGCAGCCCATGATCAAGTAGCCTACGAGCAGCATACCTATGATCAGTCGGTTGGTCATGACGGGCGTTTAGTGGTTCCAGTAGTTGAGCTCATTGACCGTTTGCAGCCGCTGCACGGTTAGCTGGTTGCGCTGCTGCTGTAGGTCGGCGTAGGTGCGGATGACGTTGAGATACTCGATCACCCCCAGTTGGCCCATGGCAAATTCCCTGCGGTAGGTCACCAACACACGCTCGTAATCGCTGAGCTGCCGGTCGACCAGGGCCAGATTATCCGCGAACCGGGCCAGGATGGCGACGCCATTCCTGCGGTAATTAGCAAGCTGCTGCCGCGTGTATGCCGCGTACCGGGCGGCAGACTGTCGGCGGATCTCGTTCTCCTGGCTATTGATGTTTCGTTGTCCCCCGTCGAGCAGCAGCCACGACAGATGTACCCCGGCACTTACCCCGACTTTTCGCTGGATGTTGTTGAGGGTAACGGCGTTGAGCCCCGCATTCGCGAAGGCCGACACCTGCGGCAGGTAGCGGGTTTCGAACAGCGCCTGGTCGTTGGTGGCCCGCAGGCTGTCCAGTCGGTATGCTTCGGTAAAGGCGGAGGTGGTCGGGATCAGTACCGTATCCAACTGTGGTACCAAGAGGGTGACCGTACCGGTATCACTGATGCCTACGGCAGCGTTCAGCGTCTGTAGGGCCTGGCGGTACTGGAGCTCCAGGTCGGCGATGAGGTAGCGCTGCCTGCCGACTTCCAGATTGAGCAGTTCTAAATCCGTTACGCGCATCACGCCGCGGTCGGCCAGTTTCCTTACGAGCTCCCGCTGCTCGGTGAGCCGGCCAAGCAGCTCCCGCAGGTAGCGAGCCTGCTCCTGCAGCAGCACGGCGTTTAGATAGTCGGCGGTGACCTGCCGCTCCAAGTCGAGCCCGGTGAGGCGGAGTTGATTACTCGCTACTGTCGTTGCTAGTGCCTGCTGGGCGATCTCCGGGGCGCTTATCCGGTTGGTAAACAGTCGGTAGTCAGCCCCAATCAAAGCTGCGTAGAGACCACCATTCGTGACCCCCGCATCATAGCCGATGGCCGAGGCGGCGGGGGCGTCCGCAACCGACAAAACCCTACGATTATTAAACAGGTAGGGCGCGAAGAGCACGTCGCCGGTCAGGGAGACCTTGGGTTTCGCGTAGTCGAGCCTGATGCGGTCGATCTCGAGTTCCGCGATGCGCTGCTGATTGCGGTAGTCGGTCAGTTGGGGACTGTTAAGCCGGGCCTTGTCGAGGTAGTCCTGTAGGGTGGCTTGTGCACTCACCCTTCCCGTGTATATTGCTACAAGGGTCGCCACTATTCCAATCCAGTAAGTGGGGAGATACATGGTGACGAGTGTAGGTAGAAAGGGCGGGGACGCAGGTGCAAGCTGCCGCAAAGAGAGCAGTAGTTATTGGAGACAATTTGGAGCTACGCCTACCACTTGTAGGTAAATCCCAGCCGCACCACCTGACTCTCGTAGTAGTTGCGGTACTCGGCCGTAAAGCCCTCCCCATCGATCTCCTGCCGCAGACCGAACCCGTTGAAGATGTCGGTGGCCGCGAGTACGTATTCCCCTTTACCCGAGAATACCGTCCGGCTGACCGCGAAGTCCACCGACGACCGCGCCAGCTCCCGCCCCTGGGGGATGTTACGGGCCGCCAGGTAAATAGCCGTCAGTTGCCCCTTCCAGCCCTTCGTAAAGGTGAACTGGTTGTTGAACTTCACGTCCCAGCTGTTATCGTTACTCGCCGCGAGAGTGAATGGACGTACGGTGGGAAAGAGTAGGGTGCCGGTGTACTCCTGAATGCCGATGCGGTAGAAGTTAGCTCCCAGGCTATACTTCCACCACTGCTTCACCTCCTGGCTGTACAGTAGCTCGACTCCCCGGTTGGTGGCCCGCCCGGTATTCTGGTAGATTCGATTGATGATGTCGTAATCGGGGTTGCTGGTATCGATGCTGAAGATGCGCTGAAAGGCATCGTCGCTGCGGCGGGTGTAGACCGCGGCGTACATCGAGCCGTCGTCCCAGAGGCGGCGGTAGGCCAGTTCTACGGTCTGCGAAAACTGCGGCCGCAGGTACGGGTTGCCGACCTTCAGGAGCTCGGGGTCGTCGTATTTGGCGAAGGCGCGCAGCTCCTGCTCCCCGGGCCGGTCGACGCGTCGGTTGAAGAACAGCGAGAGCTTGTTGGTTTCATCCAGCTTGTAGGTCAGCCGCACGTTAGGGTAGACCCGGAAGTAGTCGTAGGCATCGTCTTCTTCGTAGTACACGTTTTCGGGGCTCAACGCGTAGGTCACCGCCGTCTGCTCGGCCCGCAGCCCGGCCTCGGCCTCGAAGTGGGCGCTCTCGTAGACATAGTTCAGGTAGCCGGCGTAGAGGTCTTCCGTCCAGCGGGAGGCGTCACCCAGTCCGGGGTAGATGATGCTGCGTTCGCCCTGCCCGATCTCGTAGCTGACGGGTAACCTCCGAAAGCGTAATTGCCCACCTGCCTCGATCCGCCCCGCGGCCAGTGGGCGCACGTAGTCGACGTTGAAGGCCGATACATTCTCGATGGCAATCAGGTGGCTGGTATCCTGGGCCTGCCGGAAGCGGGTGCTGTCGTTGAGAAAGTACTGCTCGTCTTCCTTACCGCGCGTAAACTGCGTCGCCAGCGTCAACCGGTGCCCCGGCTGGTCGAAGTCGTGCTGGAAGTCTACCCGGCCGTTGACGAGGCTGGTCGACTCATCCTCCTTCCAGTTCCAGTAACGGTAGCGCTCGCCGGTGTTCAGATTGATGAAGGGGATTTGGGCTGTATCGATGTGGTGCTCGTAGTCATAAATGCCGGAGATGCTCAGTGTATTTTGCTCGTCAAAGAGGTAGTCCAGCCCGCCGCGGGTGACGTAGTGGATCTGCTTCCGGTTCTCCGGCACCTGGCTGATGGTGCGCCGTCCGTCGTCGTAAATTCTGGTAGTGAACTCATTGTTAGGCAGTTTCTGCTGGGCCAGTACCGAACCCTGCACCCACGATCGGAGCTTGCCGCTGCGGTAGTTGAGGGCCGCGTTTGGCTGCAGGTGGGAGTTGAGCCGGTAGCGGCCCAGCTCGGTAGGCAGGTCGTCGCGGCGGGTGGTGAGTTCCCCCAGGGCGTAGCTGAGGCCCACTTCTCCGTTGAAACCCGTTGACTTTTCTTCCTTGTAAATGATATTGATGATGCCGGCCATGCCCGCCGCGTCGTACTTCGCCGAGGGGTTGTTGATGATTTCGATGCGCTCGATATTGGCCGCCGGAATGCTGCCGAGTCCGCGCTGGTTGCCGTAGCCGGTCATGGCGGATTGCTTGCCGTCGACCAGCACGGCCACCCGGTCACTGCCACGAAGTTGCACGTTACCATCCTGGGTTAGCGTAACGCCGGGCAGGGCCTTCATGGCGTCGAGTACCGAGCCGCCGGCCTGGGCCTGCCGCTCGCCGAGGTCGAAGGTTTTCTTATCCAGGGCGCTACTAAGTGTAGCACGCTCGCCGGTTACGGTGACTGCTTCCAGAGTCTGCGCGTCGGGTACGAGCGAGAGCTTTCCGCTGTCGTACACGTTGTTATTTTCCCCTATATAAAGGTTTTTATTTACCGGCCGGTAGCCGAGGTAGGAAACCATTACGGTTAGCGTGCCGCGTCGGTCGGTGTTCAGAACGAACCGGCCTCCGTCGTCGGTCAGTACGCCGCCGAGCAGGCTGCTGTCGGGGGCCACCAAACTCACCGTAGCGTAGGCAACCGGGCGTTGGTTCCCGCCATCGATCACCAGACCGGCGATAGTCACCTGACCGCTCATATGACCGACGAGTGCTAGTAAAAGAGACAAGAGGAAATTACGCATGCTCTGAATTTGGCGCAAATGTCAGCACCAATACTGTAGTGTTTTTGGATTCTATGGATGGCTACCGGGGCTGCCGGCGCAGGTAACATTCCCTCAGCCGTTACAAGGTACCCGGAAAAAGCAACATCCTAAAAGTCTCTAAGATCATTCGGGAGATTTGGCGCGAATCGCTTAATCATACCGCTTGTCCGCCATTACCGAACGCCGTTTTTTCTTTGCGGTCGTTATTCTATTTACTCTGCTGCTCTTCTACCGACTTGGCTCCTGGGGGGTGCTGGAAACGAGCGAAGCGCGCTACGCCGAAATGAGCTGGGAGATGTACCGAACCGGTGATCTGATCCACCCCAGTTTCATGGGGTTGCGGCACTACCATAAACCACCCCTTACCTACGCCATCACCGCCGGGGCTTACTGGCTATTCGGACCTTCTCCTTTCGCCGCGCGCTTCTTTCTACAAATAGCCTTACTCCTACAGATCGCGCTCGTGTACGGTATCGGCCGACTGATCTATGCCCGCCCACGACAGGCGCGGCTGGCTGCACTGGTCTACCTGTCGTTCCCAATCCTGTTGATCGCTTCGCGCACCCTTACGACTGACCTCTACCTGGTGACCTTCCTCCTGCTCGGCGTCTGGTGCTGGTTGCGCGGTGAACGGCGCGACAAGTCACTCTGGTGGACGCTTACCGCCTACCTGGCCTGGAGTCTGGCCTGCCTCACGAAGGGGGCCGGTGTCGTGATCCTGCCGGCAGTCCTTCTCCCAACCTATTACTTACTCTTTCGACCCAAAAGCTGGCTTAAGTTGATCGGGCGTCACGTGCCGGGCATCCTGATCTTTGCCGTTGTCGGTCTGAGCTGGTACGTCAAGTTGACCCTGGAAGATCCGGCCTTTCTGTATTATTTCCTGGTGGAGCAGACCATCAACCGCTACGCCAGCGATCAGTGGCAACGCGCGCAACCGTGGGGTTTTTATCTGCTCACGGTATCGGCAACGGCACTGCCTTGGTTCTGGCTACTGCTGGTACGAATAAGAAAATTACCGTGGAAGAGGTGGCATGTTTTTCTGTTTGTATGGATAGTGGGCCCTTTGCTGTTTTATTCTTTTGCTCAGTCGAAATTGATTCTTTACGTGCTCCCGATATATTCGGGACTGGCACTTCTTTCGGTGCCGGTACTAGAGGGCCTGTCCGAGCGGGTGGACCGTCGACTCGGATTGGGACTGTCGATCCTCTTCGGGGTGCTGCTTATGGCCACACTTGTCATCGCCACGGGACCGGTAGGACCGCTGCACCTTTTGTGGGGCGCGATCGCAGGAGCAGTACTTGCGGGATCGGCGCTGTGGTCGTCGGGTGGAGACGTAGGAATGCCTGCGGGTTATCGCATACTGCTGCCGGCGCTGCTGTTCAACCTGTTACTGCTACCGATTTCCGCTGAATTCTTAAGTCAAAACGAATTATTGGTCAACAGCACTTCCCCCGTTACGGAGTTCCTCAGGTCCGGCGGAATCAGCGATCGACCGGTGTATCTATTGCACCGCCGATTACCAAGCGTAACCTTCGATCTGAGGAAGCCCGCCACTCTATTGTACGCTGAAAAAATCGGCCGCGATACCACCCGGCAAGATAACAGGAACTGGAGAAATTACTACCATGACGTATCCGAGCCGAATACCCGCAGGCAACTGCGCCTCCGTTGGGCCGCGGAACAATCGGTTGGTATCGGCTACCAGTCGCAGGACTCGCTCGATCTGGATCTGTTACGACCGTTCCAACACCAGGAGAATATAGGACGCTATACGATTTATTATTAGGCATGACCCCACTATAGGATAAGTCTCCCGGACTATCGCCAATTTGGTTGAGAGTTTCACGCTATGAACATCCTGCTCATCGGAGGCCAACCCGATCTGTCTTCCTCCATCGCTGACTACCTAGCTGCCGACGGCCACGTCTTTGAAATGGTGGGTACGCTGCGGGGGGGCTACCATAAGGCCGGAGTCTTTGGGTACGGATGCATCCTCGTCGACATCGGCTTACCCAATGGAAGTGGATTAAAGATGATAAAAAAACTGAAGCCTAAACACAAACGAGCCGGTATTTTCATTTCCGCGCGAAACAACCTGAGCGATCGGATTGATGGCCTGGATCCCGGAGTGTATGGCTACCTGACTAAATCCTTCCACTTGGCGAAACTGAATGCTCGTCTACGCACGGTTCACCCGTGGAAGATCTTTGGTGGTGGAACCCTGATCGAATTTGGGGACATCATTGTGGACCCGGTAGAATAATCGGTTACCGCAGGCAGCAGGAGGCAAGGTGTCTCAGTAGGCTAAACGTGTGGTGCGATGTGGAAGGGAGGTTAGTTACCTACGCCCGGAAATGTATTCGGTGGCGGGGGCGTGGAAAATTACACAATTTTGGTGGCCCGTCCCCCGATACCTTTCGACGGTCACCGATGTGCCCGATCGCGCTACCCAGCCCTGAGGATGAGGCTTTCTAAGCCGACCCTGCGTCGCCGGTATCTTGTCCCTCGACACTTTTTAAGGGCCATCGATGTGCCTGATCGCGCTACCCAGCCCTAAGGTTGAGGCTTTTTAAGTCGACCCTGCGTCGCCGGTATCTTGTCCCTCGACACTTTTTAAGGGCCATCGATGTGCCTGATCGCGCTACCCAGCCCTAAGGTTGAGGCTTTCTAAGCCGACCCTGCGTCGCAGGTACCTTGTCCCTTGATACTTTTCAAGGGCCACCGATATGCCTGATCGCGCTACCCAGCCCTAAGGTTGAGGCTTTTTAAGCCGACCCTGCGTCGCCGGACAATTTCGTATACGCCAAAGCGGACGGACGGATAGACACCAGCTCGGTCCATGCATTCGCTACCCAGTACCGTAAGCCTGTCAAATCATTCACATACGAACTACAAAACGAGGGTAAACGCTGCGACGATTGCTGGTTCGTAGTGGATGTGGCGTCCCACGAGCTTTACGGTCCCTTTTCCGCGGAGACTCGGGAGGGGTTGGAGGATTGAGGGGGGGGCGGTAAGTGGTTTAAGGGGGGGGGTGTTTTTTGGAGGGTCGGACTTAAGTTATAGAACAGCTAGTGGACAGCCGTTAAATTCGTCCACCTGGCCATCGGTTAACCGTGGGAACTGATAGGTCATATTCTGTGGATTGGCGATTTGAGATATGGCTACTTGCCTTTATTTGGTTGCTAAGGGACAATGTTGTCATACACGCTCCACGTCATACCTTCTTATATCCCTAAAAACTTTATATGCTATCCTTGTGCCAACGTAAAGAGCTAGCGATGTATTAGAATGGGTTTGCTTGCTGACACATTCCCTTTCGTCACTGAAATCAAGTAGTAGGTTCCGGACATCAATCCAGAAACGTCAAATGTAAAAGTGTGGTCCTCGAGGTCGACGACTTTTTTACCCAAGTCTAACACTGCCTGTCCCAAACTATTGACAAGCTTTAATTCTACCTCATGACGGTATTGAACCGTTATTCTCACGGTCAAGTTCTCATTTGTAGGATTAGGATACACATAGATGGGCAATGAGGATTTTGTTATTCCCCTATCGGATACGCTGGTGGTAAACCCCGGCATCCGTTCCCAAAAAATGAGTGATTCCACCTCGTAGGTCTTGACGGCTGGATTGTAGTCACCTTCTGCTCCCATAAGCCACAAAAAACTGTCTTTGCTGTAGAAGGCAAGGCTATGTGTATACTCTCTACTAGCGTTGGAAATACGCCCATTGACAAAATTTGTGTCAATTTCAGAGTGCACTAACATGGCAACGTCTTCGTACATCCCGTACCAAGTGTTTACCGTTACATCGCCTATGTATTCCCAGCTATGGTACAATACTGATGAGTCCCGACCGTCCACGGCAGAATACATTGTATCTATAGATTCCCCAACTCGTATTCCGTTGGGGGCGTATGGAAACCTACCGGCGTCGGGAGTTATGTAACCGGAAGTGTCAGTAAGATAGAGTAGACCTCCTGCGTAGTAGTAGCCGTTGTCCCGTTTGTCTACTATTGCTATAGAAGAGTCTACCTCACTTTCGACGGTGGACCCAGATAACATTTTCAACCCGTAAACTTCGGCGGCTACATCAATAGTTATTAGTTCACGCTGAGTCTCAGCCAACTCTACGATTTGAACACCAATTAATAGGCTGTCCGGAATATCACTTAAAGGATAGTCCCCGAATTCCCGGATATTTTTAGCTGACCCGAGGGTTGAAAAATCGTATAGTCTGTTGCCTCCTACGACTAAGGTGGTATCTAGATCAATAGCCTTGAGTACCGCAATAGTGCCAATATCTGCTGGTAGATTCAGAATTTCTGATTGGCTGTATGACTGGCAGAGGCTCAATGACAGAAGAAGCGTGAATAACGATCTCATATTTCCTAATTTTAGTTAAATATAAGCTCATTATTGTACAATGCTACAAAAATATTTGCAACATGGCAGGATGGCTCGAACGTCAGTTTGATTGTATAGCGGAATCATGCGCGACATTTGCAGCGCGTAAATATTATAAATGCCCTTGTTTCCCCAGTCATACACCCCGCCGCGGTCCAGGAACTTTATGGTGCTGTAGCCCATCTCCTGGTATGCCGCCTCGACACCTGCCTCAAGGATTGGGCGACTTTCTCTCAGTATCCCTTCCGCATTGGTGTAAAAGGCGCCTGCGGGATTGACCATGCAGTACGACCCCTTCATGGCATCATTATCTTCTACTATTAGGGAGGGTTGGCGACTGTGCCGTACGAGAAAGCCTTTGTATTCGGCGGTTGTGATCTCAAATTCCGAACGATAATCATCGTTCTCGCCCCGGATCGGCAGGGCCTGAAACACCTTCCAGCGCTCGGGGTGTACTGCGTCGAGAAAGGAGTTCATGTCTTCCGTATAATTATATCGGCTGACGACGGTGTTGATCTTGATCCGGAATTTCTGTGCCTTGGCCTCCAATAGCCGCTGCTCATATTCCGCACGGGACAAAACGCGGCCGCCGTGGGTGGCGCGCCCGATCCGGAGATTGGTGTCAATGGACAAACTATCCACGCTGATGGTGAGCCAATCCAGCAGGTCGACGTACGACGCATAGAACGTTGAGTTCAGCTTGCTGCCGTTCGTCACCAGCATAGTGGTGAGCCCATGGGCCTTGGCGCGCCCCACTACCGCCTTCAGGTGAGGATACAGCGTTGGCTCCCCGCCGGCGAAGGTGATCTTTTGAAAGCCGAAGTCGGCCAGGGCGTCCACGATGCGCAGTGCACTGTGTAGATCGGGACCGCCCCTCAGTAACTTTTGGTTATCTACGTCATTGAAGCGCGCGAAGCAGTATTTGCAGCCCATATTGCAGGGCTTGATGAGGTGAAAGTTAACGCTGGGAATGGGGGTGATGCTGGCCATCGGGTTCGTGGTTTAATTGGCCCGCGGGGGAGTGCGGGGGGGAACCCAAAACAGGCGATTTCACCCTCTATCCATCAGGTCATTAGTTGTTTACCCAGCGAATATGACTCAACCGCTTTGCAGAAATCGGAAAGGGGCATTTCTGACTGCTGCATCAGGTGCAAAGTCCAATGCAGTTCGTAGTAGTTTACTTTTTGGATTCCGTCCATAAGGGTTCCTAAATTTTCAAAAGAGGTGGAGACGGTCCAGGACTTACTAGCTTTCTTTAACCGATAAACTTTGTTTGGCTTAAATAAAAACTCTTCTGCCATTTCAAGTTGCCGAACTGCTTTACCGTCCGTACGGGAGCGTTCAAAGCTAGCGTCCTTCAGAGTGGACCTCACATAGGATCGCTTGCATTGTATAATTAGGTCCATCTTGCCATCTGAGACGATCAGGTCTACGTCTCCATCCTTTGGACCAAAATCCCCGCTGTTCGGATACTTGACTTGGTAACCCCTTTGCTCAAAATGGCTTCCCAAAACTTTTTCTAGTTCGAGAGCAGTAGTCGTTCTGTGTATGCTTTCCGTGCAGTTCCCCGTGCATTTACGCTTGCATTTTCCGTGGCCACAACATTGATAGCTTTCCAGGGCCAGTTGCACGGTGCTAAAGACCCAGGCATTGGTAGCCATAAGGAACTTACAACAGAAAATTATGTCGCCAACTCGAAGAAACGGCATCTTGTCAACGTCACACCGCCAACCAAAACGGTCAAAGGTCTTCGGGGGTCTTGGCTTGTGGGGTGAAGTGAAGACCAGCTTATTCAGTACGTATTCGCTAAGGTTGCTGTTTGGCGCACCGCCATCGAAGTACTCGCGGAACTTAACAAGAGTGAAAGTTTTGATACCTTGATTATCAAAACCTTCGCATTCGCTGGAAAGCGCAATTAGGCGCTCGGCTAGCGCCAGCGTGTCAATGTTTTTATTGTTATGAATAATTGTTTCGCAGCAGGTGTCCGCGATAAGCCGTTGTGCTCCCTGCACGGCATCATTTGATACAGACTCATATAAATTCTCGATGAGCAGTGGGCGTATACAGTCTTCGTGCCAGCGGTCTACAAGGGCCTTATTGTAGTATTCAAAAGTTAACCCATCGGCCGTAGGACCAAAATTCTCATCGTAGGAGTAGATGGTTACGATGCCCTCATAATACGCTAAGTACTCATCTATAGCAACAAAAAGGCCTAAACATTCCATGCTTGTTTCGACCTCAAACCATTGTTGAGGATGGCAATTTAGTAAGCCTCGGTAGCGCTTAAAATATAGTGAAACCAAAAGGTTATAAGTGGAAGCGGACTGTTGACGAAGCTTTTCAAAGCCGGCGCCGTCCTCGACAAATTTAATACCATAATTAATCGTTGACGCAAAATCGCCAAGCAGCTGTTCCGCACTAACTGCCTGATCTACAACTTCAAAGGTTGCCTCAACACGTGACCACAGCAAATTTTCATGCCGCTTGATCTCCTTCCACCCCTGTTGGTGGTGCTTTGCCAAACCCTCTAGCGGCAGTTGCTTTAGCGCGGTTGCCCACTCCTCCTGTAAAAAAGCTTGACTACGCCGCACCACTCGCACCATTCGAGAAACGGGCCACTCGCGTGTGTCCTGACTTACGGTATCAAGGATGCCCGCTCTAACTGAAGCGCAAATAGGTTTTCGGTCAGTAAATATTTCCCACAGCAACTGCTCCTTATCCTCCTCCTGAGGTAAAGAATCTGAGAGTGTGGAAAAAGATTGGGCACTAAATGTAGTAGCCCGAAGCAAGCTATTAAGCTGCTTCTTGATTGATTTAGACAAAGTTGCCATCGTACACGGGATTGATTGGTCGCCAGTAAAGCGAGGGCGTGTGCGGTAGCAAGACAAACTTACGGCAAATTATTTAACAGACAAAATATGTGGCTATTGTGTCACATTGTTCACTGTCTCAGTCGCGCTTAAGCGGGCAGTTGCACAACTGCAACTTCGGCCCCGTCCTCCGAGCACTTCCCGTAGGCTCGGAGAGCAATGCCTTATCAAACTGCTTATCTAACCACGGAGTCTGTTTGCGCATCACACCCTTTATTCCCTTGGGTAAGTACTTCTTATCGCCTTCAAATACCTTTGAGGCTCGCCGTAAGTAGGCATAATAATTGCGCTTACCCGTGTGACCAAAGATGGCATGTATCTTGTGACGGGACGGGGTGATACCACGTTTCTTACAGGTGTTCACGTAGCTATAAATAAACCTGCTGGTTCGCTCATAAAACTTGTTGATCCCGTTTCGGCGAACGGATACCTGGTTTCCTTGACAAGTAATACCTAAGTAGCTAATAACTGGATGGCTCTGGGAATCTGAAAAGTAATCGAAGTATTCTGTCTTGTCACCGTTAATTGGCAGTTGCATCACTTCCAATTCCGCTTCCACTGATGCCTGTAACCGAGTACGGGTTGCTAGATCTGGGCAACCAAGGAAAATGTCGTCCGCGTACCTGAGGTATACCGACTCCGAGTCCTTTGCCAGTTTTGCCATTTTTCGGTCGAACTCCATCATCGTTATGTTTGCCAGCACTCCACTGCAGGCCAATCCCTGCGGAATACCCTTTTTGGTGTCGTTCCGTTTCAGCAAGTCGGCCTGCTTGAGGGTTTTCCAGTTGCTGGGATGCCGAGTCATAAGCATGCCGGTAGCTGATTTCAATTTGACCTTGTCCAGATCTTCACGCTCAACGTACGTATAGTTTGTGATCTTCCTGAATAGTTGGAAATCTACCTCCGATAGCACACCTTCCTGCCCCACTATCGTAATAAGGTTGTCCTTCAATAATTGCCACGGCAGTTGATCGAAGAAGCTCTTAATGTCCAGGGCAACCGCGCTGTACTGGTCCCTGCCCTGAAAGTAGTCGAAGGCGAATCTTGCCCAGTCCACGTTTGATGAGCCGGTACCTGATATGTAGGCTGCTACGACACCGGATAAACCGCTCGCTTCAACCCAGTGCTTATGGTGTCCACCGAGGTAATGATTCCAACAGGCGTAAACGAGGCGGTCGCGATGGGAGCAGCTTTTGATCGGCCGCTTTTTGATGCCCACCCGGCGAAAACAATTGCAGTCGGGATGCAGGATCTCCTTAGCGTACTTGGGTTGCCGCGTCTCAAAGGCCAAGAGAGGTGTGAAGTCGAAACCCGATAGCTCCTTCTCGAAGGCGGACACGATTTCTTCTTGTGCGTTTTTCTCCCTGGGATCATAATAAGACCCGATGTGGTGATAGTTGGGGAATTGCTCGGCAACAAATGTTTCCTGCAACTCAGGTTCTTGCAGGGCCGCTAATTCTGCGTCTAAAGAGGCGAAGTAGCGCGCGGCATCCGTACCGGTCATAATCCGTGAATGTGTAATGGGGGGTAGAACATGGGATTTTGGCCAAATCCGCGTTAGTTCCTACCCCCCAGTATGAGGTTGATGTTGGTCCACCATGCGTAAATACGATGACTGGATACCGGCCAATAGTTACAAATAATGAAAGTAACTGTTATAAACTTAAGAGAAGAAGGCCAGGCCCGTAGGCGTTGGACCTTATCGATCAGATACCTGCTGATTGTAGTAAGCTGCTTAGCGCAACTTACCAGTCTCAGCTTAGCACCCACCTCAGCGTTGCCACCACGAGTGGTGACGCAGAGATGCTGCAGGATGTATGCGTCACCACTCGAGGTAGCAGCGCAATGCAGCAAATTCGGTGGAACTATTCTCCGGAAAGAAAGTGGTCGATGTTCTTTACTAGAAAGCCACAACAATAAACTTGTCTCCCTACCGTCGCGGAATCCACGTCTGAGTTCCTAGTAGGCGAATAAAAAACAAAAGGGGCTAGTCAATAGTTGGCAGTCGCATGCAAAAAACCACAATTCGTTTTCCACAAGTGTGGAAAACTGGGTCTTGCATAACTATTTGGTGACCGCAATCCGACTACTTCACCTCCATTTCCAGCAACTGACTGGTATCCACGCCAAGAATATCGACCACCTTCACCATGATTCGGTATTTACCTGGCTTGTCGTAGGTGCGCGGCGCGGAAGTAAATTCTAGGGTGCGGTCGTGTTTCGTGCGGAAGCTCTGCCATTCATTCTCGAAGATGTAACTGCCCGTACACTGCGGCTCAAAGCCACCGTTGCCGTCGGGTACGTTGATGATCTCCTTCTTGCTATCGTAGTTGAAGTCGACGCTCCAGTAGTCGATCCAGTCGTGCCAGTTTTCGGTGAGTAGCTGGCGGCTCAGTACGCCATTCTTGTCTTTGCTCAGCTTAATGATCTGCCCGTTTTCCATTACGACCTGGCTACCCTTGTTACGCAGCCCATCCTCCACGCGGTCGAGGTCGTCCTGAGTGTAATTGGTTACGAAGTCGCGAAGCGTTATTCTTACGGCCTTTGTAGCTGCGGGCGGAGACGCGGGTGCAGGATCTTCCAGTGAAGCCGTAACCTTCAGGTAGGAGACGTCGTAGAATTTTACCTGCCCCTTTTTCACTGCACGGGCATCAAAGACTTCCTTGGGAATATACCGCAGGCGGAGGCGGACTCCCCGATCACCACTCTCCTGGATCTTGCGTGGATTAAGGCCCATTTCGAATTCAAAACCCAGTACATCTACCTGGGTGTACCCAAGTTTAAGACATTCCGCTACCACATCATCTACCCGGCGTTCGGTGACGGGCACATCGAGTGGCCCTACGTGCACCCAGCGTTCGCCGCGGCGGGCGTGGAGATGACGGTGGCCCTCCACGCGCTGAGCCTGGTAAGCTTCCAGAATCAGGCCCAGGTAGGCGGCCTCCTTGCCGGCTGACTGCTCCTCGTTGAGCTCTTCCAAAAAGAACTGCCGCTCGTACTTGCCGAGGTTCAGCAACTCGAAGGCGCGGAAGTCCTGCCCCTTTTCCTTCAGTTCCCGTTGCACTCCGATCAGTCGCTTACGAGTTGTATGGATGGCAAAACGACCCAGGTCTGTGGTAATCCACTTGCGGTTGAGCTTTTCGGCCACGGCGGCGGTGGTGCCGGAGCCGCAAAAGAAGTCGGCAACCAGATCGCCTTCATTACTGCTGGTTTCAATGATACGATGGAGAAGGGCTTCGGGTTTCTGAGTAGGATAGCCAAGTCTTTCACTGGACGTGGGGCTAATGCGATTTAGATCATCCCACAAATCAGTTACTGGTGTACCTTTTGCGTCTTTTAAATATTTTTTTTTACTCAATGATTTACCAGTTGAAGATAAAACTATGGCAGTGTATCAGAAGTAATGGTCTGATGAGTGGAAAAGCGGCAGCCTGAGCGAGGTCACTATCTTAAAGGTGACTAAACGCAAAAAGAATGCTCACCTGCCCAGACTGCACGAGTGGAAAGATAATCATGTATGGCCACACTCACCACGGAAAGCAGCGCTACCAGTGCAAAGACTGTCAGCGGCAGTTCGTCGCCCATAACGATCACTGGATTGACGAACGGACCCGGACGTACATCGAAAGGCTGCTGCGCGAGCGGATCAGTTTACGCGCCATCTGCCGGGCGATGCAGGTGAGCATGACTTGGCTGATGGACTTCGCCGCCTCCATTTGGGAGCGGACGCCGGCCGACCTCGGAGTTGATTGGGAGTTGCTCGACAACCTGACGGAGGAAGAGCTACAAAGCGTTGAATTGCAAGTAGATGAGATGTGGTCATTTGTTGATCGCAAGCCGCACAAACAGTGGATCTGGGTAATCTACTGCCCGGCAATCAAGCAGGTTCTAGCCTTCCATGTTGGCGGAAGAGGCAAAGTGGACGCCCAGCTGCTTTTCGACAAGCTACCGCAAAGGTTGCAAGACAATTGCTGGTTCGCTACGGACTACTGGGAGGCCTACTACCAAACCATCCCCAGGCGACAGCACCGAGCAAGTAAGGCGCTGACCTACCACATTGAAGGCTACTTTACCGGGGTGCGGGCCAGGGTGAGTCGGCTAGTACGACGGAGCGTGTCGTTCTCCAAAAAGCTCGCTAACCATGTGGCCGCCATCGGTTACTTACTTTGGCAGCGCAATCTGACCGCCCACCATTACTTCTGATACACCGCCAAAACTATTAGGCCTTCATCATAAAGCTTTTGCATTTTTTCCTTGCTGTATCGCCAATAACCTCTAACGCCTAAAAATTCATAGAAAGGATTGCCTTTAGATGCTCCTCCAGGCCCATCAACAGGGGTATGTCTATATATTCCGTTATCGTCTTTATATTTATAATCACGGTCAATTATCTTCTGCGAATAAGCACTGTACTGTGGATTCCAAATCGAGCCTTCAGATTTAGAAAATATGTATATGTAGTCAGTTATTCTACCAAAATGTTGTGCGCCTTGTCCAGAATCGCCATGGGCATGAGACCGTTTCCAGCTGATTGTATTATGATAATTGGAATGTCCAAATATGTCCTCTAAAATTACTTGAACATAGCTAGCCACTTGCCAGCCCACATGCACATAAATACTCCCATCCTCAGCCATCAAATTATGGATGAGTTTCAGCCGCTCATACATCATACTTAGGTATGAGGAGATTCCCCGCTGCCACGTATCGCGGTAAGCGATCTCTTCGAGTACGGATTGAGTTTTAGTGGCCGTTTCCCCGTTGATATCGATGGTGTGGCTGAAGTCGGCGCCGACGGCGAAAGGGGGGTCGATGTAGACTAGTTTTAGTCCGCTCTCCGCCTCGATTTGAGCTCGTAGTGGGCCGTGGGCCAGGCTGGAAAGAATCAACTTGTTGTCGCCCCAGATCAGCTTATTCTGCCAGCCACTCTTTTGGCGCCCCTTCGCGTCGAAAAGGCTGAAATTGTCTCCACCGGCCATTGCTTCCTTGCGGGGTTCATCGATGTGCTCGATGTGGTGGAAAGGGAGGACGACATTGGTGGTGGCTTCGTCGCGGCCGTTCCAGAAAAGAAAGACATCTTCTTCGTCGGCAGCCAGTTTATAGAGATCCTCCTTTGGTACGGGTTGGCCGGCTTTAATGAGATCGATAATGCGGCTCTGGTCGGCGGGGGAAAGATTCATAAGATATGGAAAAGCAAAGTGAAGTGAGCGGAGATGGGCCGGAGAACAGGTAGTATAGCTAGATTAGTGCTTGCGCGTAGCTGTCGAGCCTGCGGACTGCGTCCTGTACAAAGCGAGGCCTGAGCATTTTTGCTTTACGACTGGACCAAGCTTTTGCCTCCGCCAGGATATCCTCGGTGGTAAGCTGGGGCTGATCCTTACGGATGTAGGCTACCGTAGATAGTACCTCCAGGGCGTAGGCCGATTTATAGCCTTCCAGCAGTTCGTCCAGGCGGGTAAGGATTTCGCGATCCGCTTCATTTAGACGCTTTGCTACGTAATCGTCGAGTTCCTTTTTTTTAGCATAATCGAGTGGCAGCGGATCGAATGGTCTGGCTTCGTTTTGTTCCATGCCCCGCAGATAACTGCCGTTGAAGGTTCGTACGAAGTGATTCATTCCCGCGGCGTAGGGGCCGTAGTGCGACCGCTGAAACTTCAATTTCTCGAAGGGGCCACCCATCTTTTGCAGAAAGTAGGCCAGTTTGGTAGCTACGAAAAGGCTAATCGGCTCGCCGCCTTCCTCGTACTGATAGAGCGCTTGCAGCAGCATGGCGCGGGCCCGGGTCATTTTTACCTTACCTCCGACTGCTTTGCCGCGTAGCTGTTCGGCTATTTTTACATTGGGTTCGTACACCTCTATTAAAGTTGCAAGACCGTCTAATTTTTCCTCTATAATGGCACGCACCTTCGCCCAATCCAGGCCACCATTGCCACATCCTAGCGGGGGAATTGCTACCGATTCGATGGCCGAGGACTCAAGGTAGTCGCGCAAAGCATCGAGACCCGTCTCGATGTACGCATACTTTGATTTTCCCCGCCAGTGTTGCTTGGTGGGAAAATTGATGATGGTGCGGGGCCCGAAGGCATCGGCGTCCGCTACGGCAAGCACTTGTCCCGTCGTGAAGGTTCCTTCCTTACAGGCTTTCTGGTAGATTGAGTAATTCAGCGGATAGGCTTCCTTTAACTGCAGGGCAATGCCCTTGCCCATGACGCCGACCGTGTTGACCGTGTTAACCAAAGCCGCTGCGTGGCTGTCTAAGAGGTTGCCGGTGGTGAACTGGATCATCAGAAGTAGAATCTGGATTGCTGGATCGAGGAAGGAATAGAGAGCCCTGAATCTAACACAAATTGTTTAAGTTTTTGCAAAGCTACTTCATTGTAACAAACTAGGTGATCGATACAGGTGGGTGGCAGGTGGTGCTTGACGAGTAGTTCGGCTGATTTTTTGCGCATGCGGTCCGGGTCATCCTCCGTATTCCTGAAGTCGTGTGCTTTTATGGCCTCCCAGTCGAGCTTGGACATCTTGGCTCGGTCCGAGTAGAAAGTGGTGAGCGCGCTGGAGGCGTGTCCATCGGTGAAGCAGTACGTACAATTATGTCGCTCGATCGAATCAAGTTTGACGAGCAGATACACTACCTCCTCCTGTTTGGCCATTTCGCGCTTATTAATCGTATACAGCATCACCGATCGTTCGCCAAAGTAGAATGGTACGTAATCCGCCAGCGTGCCACCGGGTGCAACGGGCACTGCTTTCGTTGCCCGCCGATCGATGATGGCCTGGTCGGCGATAAAGCGGTAATGAGCGTCCGGTTTGACACTATTCATTGCGTAGATCCCGTCCCGGAGAATCAATGGAATATTATCCAGGTGGGTAATCCGGTAAACGCCGACTATATCCGGTACTTGCGGCATTGCTTTACCGGTTTTGCAGTGCACCTGCGGCCCCGCCCACCTGTTGTTCCGTAGCGAGGGTATCGGCTTTGTAGAGGTCTACTAGATCGGCAAAGCTACGGGCGTGGTCGCCGTGCGCTACCCAATCCTCCCAGGTGACGTAGAGGGGCTCGTAATGATATTTGTCCTGTAGTTCATTGACGTCCCTGACCCAGCGTACGAGGCGCGCGATCTTGAGTTGGTCGTTCTGGTCCTCCCGGCCCTTGGTCTCGACGACGTGAATGGTGCCGTCGGTAGTTTTGACAAAAAAATCGGGATAGAACTGGCTGATGCTGCCCTTCTTATTCTGGTACTCAATGTGGAAACGGACGCCGCCGTCGCCCTCCGTGTTTTTCGCGAAAGCGACCACGTCTTTGAACTGGTGTTCGCACTTGGCGGCGAAGGCGCGTTCCATGTCGTTGTCGCCCAAGATCAGGTTGAAGACCGATTTACTGGCTTTTACGTAGGGCTGCTCGGACTTTGGACTCGGCCGCGCCTCACGGAGGCTACGGTAGCCGATAAGCTCCGTGGTGTGCGTGTCGTGAATCGTCAAACGAGCGATCGCACGGTTAAACACATCGTAAAGGATCTTACGTACACCCGCTGAGCTTAGATTCTTAAGTACTTTTTCCTGATTGGGGTCGACCTCGCGCCCAAAGAGTCGGTAGATGACGAAGTCTTCAACCATGGGGTAAAGCACATCGAAGCCCTGAAAAAGGCGGTTGCTCCGCATGATGGCATCGGTGTAGAAGCTGAGCACGTTGCGCCAGTCGGGAGTGAATTCATTAACCTCGGTAAGGTGATCGAAATCGCCGTGAATGTTGTTGAATACAATCTCTTTCGTTTCACCGGGAAAATCCTGGCACTGGGCGATGGGGTGCTTTAGGTCCGTAATATCAATGCGGTCCAGGCGGTTGTAGTCCCGAATAATACGAGGTTTGAGCACGGGTAGGGGAATATCCAATGCGTTCAGTTCCTCCTCGCTTTTCTTCGTGTCGATTTCAACGATGAGTGGACTTTTGGGGCGGCCATTACTGGCTCCCATCGGTGCGTACTTAAATTCAACGCCTTGGTCGCGCAGTTCCTCAATGAAGTTGACGAATGCCGGGGTGCCGACTACCACCAGACTTTCCTCCACGTCTAAAGAAAACATCTTGCGCAGCCCCCGGCCGATGGCTTGCTCGGGCAGAATATTGGATTTGGCACTGAAGGGGCGCAGACCTACAATGGTCGTAACGTTACGTACATCCCAGCCCTCCCGCAACATCAGTACGGAGGTAATTGCTCTGTAGGGGGAGTGAGGGGAGTCTACGTCATCGGCGGCTTTACGGAGGCGGTTGAGTTCTTCCTTTGCCTTTTTGCTGCTAGCAGTTTCCTTGATCTCTCCTTTGTTATTGGTGTGGATGCTAAGGACGCGATTGCGCAGGAGCGGAAAGTTCTGCTCCAGGTAAGCGGCCGCCGCATCGGCTTCCTTGGTAGTCATCGCCATAATGAAGAGTAGGGGAGTGGCGGTGTCCTTCAGTGCATCGTACTGACGCTCCCATTCAAGGTATCCGAGATTTAGGTGCTCGCGGTACCGCTCAACAAAATCGGCCGATTCTACTTCCGCAATTTTAAGGCGGCTTTCCTTATCGGGCAGAACGGGTGTCTTGACCACGTTTTGTCGAATGGCTTCGACGAGGGGATAATCCGATACGGTCTGAACGAAAATACTCCCGTTATTCTGTTTTGGGGTGGCGGTAACGTCGCACTGCAGTGCTAGTCCGTGCCCGGTTTTTTGCTTTAAGTTATTGTTGATGTCCTCAATGGCCTGAAACCAGGCTAGTTTTTTGTCGTGGATATGGTGAGCCTCGTCGTTAAGCACCACCAGATCCTGGATCGCGTCGCTACGGAGCACTTTGCCTAGATCGAGGCCCCGTCCCGTATCCGCATCACTGCGTGCTTTACCACCGAGGAAGTAGTCTTCCATACTTAGCTTGCGCTCTTCGGGCATGAAGATGCGGTGCACGTTGGTCAGGAAAATATTGCCGTGGCGACTGATCGGTTTAAGTTCGTCCTGTAGGTGAAGGGACGGCTGGAAATCTTGTTGCCAATTGTGGTCTCGCCACCCGTTTTCGGGGAGAAACGGGTCTTCGTAGAAGTACTTCAGGCCTTCAAAGTCTTTACGGAGCCGGTTAAGGACGATGATGTTTGGAGCAATGAGGAGAAAGTTCCTGGACAACTTGCTGTCCGCTTCGTAGAGCTCATTAAAATAACTCCAGCAGAGAATGAGCCCTAATACTTTAGTCTTACCCGTGCCCGTGGCCATTTTAGTGACGTAGCGTGTCCATCGTTCGGGAAACATACCCGCACTAACGCGTTCCGAGGGGTCGAGCCGGAGCATATCGTATCGATCGTGCACACCAGCTACCTCGTACAGATAAATTACCGATTCAATGGCTTCACGCTGGGCGAAATAGAAACGAAAATAGTTCTCTCCATCAGGTAATGGATGCTCGATTTCGAACCAGTGCTCGAGCAAGGCGCGAGTGGTTGGTGAAACACCCTGGTATCCACCCGAGCGCCAGTTGAAGACTCGTGTCCGTACCTCGTGCACGAGAGGAGGTAGAAGCTTCTCGTGCGCATCAGCGAAGGCATCTAGCTGGGATTGGGAGGGGGCCCACCGTTGGTCGGGGGGGCGGATTTTGAAGGGGGCGTTGTTAGGCACGAGCGTATAGAATATGGCAGTAAAATACTATACCCAGCCTAAACAAAAGGCTGTGACGAAACTTTAGTGCTCAATTTGATGAGCTTGTCCTAGCCTGAACCATAAACTTCACAAATTTTGTGAATCAAATCACCTTATTCAGCCCCAACCTACACTCCGTGGGCTGAAGTAGTAGTTTCTACGGCTTGTACACGATACTTTACGGATATCAACATAATTTCAAACCAGGCCTTCTTCCAGGCGAGCTTTCCAGCGTGGGAAGCCATCTACGAATTCCGAACTGACGCTGTCATGGTTAATCACTCTAAAACAGTACTCAAAAGTGTTCATGCGGCGATAGTTGCTTCGGCCAAGGGAATTTAAATGCTCGATTTCGGTGGTTAAATAGTTAAGATGTTCGGCAAGCGTTCCACTTTCTTTAGGCATACTCCAGATGTAGGTTGCATGGCTATTTAAGAGTTCCAGGACAAAATGGTGCATGAATTCTCCCCGTATAAAGAAGAGAAAGCCGAAGCATGGACAGACAACGAATTGAAGTTTTTGCCCACGTTCATGTACATTGGACAGATGAGTAAGATGGGCAGCATTGCGTACTGCTTTCTTATCCAGGATTTCTCGAAGTAAATCGATGCCAGGCGGGGGGAGGAGCGTCCGTTCGGGTGCATCTTCCGCGTAGTTAGCCATCAAATCTTCCGGTGTGAACAAACGCTTGTCGGTTTTATCGGCTCGGATAAAACCATGTACTAAATTGGTTCGCAACACTTGAATCATCCCCTCATCAATCTTGTCAATCTGGGGAGATTGAACATCGCAAAGCTCTGGGTCACCGTCGGCCCTAAATTTTAGCAAGGCGGTTACCTCCACGGTTTTACGACGCAAACGGCGCGCGAAGAAATCCCGGATTGGGTGAAATTCTTTTAGAAGATGTTGGTTGACAATGGTGAAAGATAAAGGGTGACCGACACCATATTCTTCGAATGATCCTTTGACACCACCATCTTTGATGGTGAGGTCTGCAATTGGAATTTGGACTTGTACCGTTTTCGTTTGAGGCCCTTTGTTTATAGTTCTTTTCGGTAGGTCTACAGAGTCCTGTGCTGGTGCATGCGGAATTTTATGGAATACAAACGGCTCTGTGGATAAATCAACTTTGGTCGGAAGTATTTGGGGACTCAGCGGCAGATTTCCCGATTGATAGTAGCACATTTGAGCACAAAACTTAGTGCGATCTAGTGTTTTGAAAACAACTGTCTTGATCTCAGCTTTGGCTAACCGATAAGGGGCATATTCATCTGCGGTCGCTTCATAGTTCAAGATGGAAATGTACAATGTTGCAGTTTCACGTTCGTAATTTAACATGTCAACTCTCCAGTAAACCTGTCCCCGTGGTCGAAATTTGAAATTCCCCTCTCCTAAATTGGTTGATCTCCAAGGGATCGCTATTTGATCATTAAAGTGTAAACAATCGTTAGTAGGCTTTAGGACAATGCTGGTCACAGGTTATGGAAGTTGGTATCTAAATATTGAGCGCAATGCTACACAAATGTGTTACATGTAAAGCGTTTACGGGGTGTGGTCTTGTGCGTTTACATGTCTTTAACGAATATTCTGTGAATCGAATATTAATCGCATCTTGCTAAGGTGAGTTTTTGCATCTAGTAGCGCAAAGTGTACTGAAAAATGACCGAGCGATGTAAACCGAACTTCAACGTTGTCCAGCATTAAGTGCGCCGCTAGTCACCGCCAACTACGGAGATAAATCCTTCTGTTGAGCCGGAATATGCCAATTTGCTTTCGTAAAATGGAGTCTTTACCATATATATGTAATTTCTCAGCACAGTGACAATAGTAATTGATTCACTGGAAAGAAATCGGATAGACGGAATAATTCCGTATTATGTGACCAGAGGTTCATATTCAGTCATCCCTGATCTCTTCTGCACCTTTGGTCCCAAATGATGGTCTTGAGTGATTAACCCGGAAGGTAAATCGCTCATAACACATGGAGCAGCACTATCGGAGCCTACACCTCCACCGCCACCGCAAATCCCCCCTGGGCCTCGATCGTCCGGAACCGGTCCCAGGCGGCGTTCACCAGCTCTTCGGTAAGCTTCTCGAGGTAGTGACTGCCGGCGGCCGGGTCGGCGTAGGCGTCCAGGCCGGATTCGAGGCGCAGCAGGTGCTGAATGTTCAGGGCCATCCGGTGACCGAAGGGGGTGGCGGGCCGGTCGCCGCCCTCGGCGGGGGAGAGGAAGAGCTGGTCGGCGCCCCCGGTCACGGCGGCCAGGGCTTGGGTGGTCAGGCGCAGAAGGTTGGCGTCGCGGTCGTCGGACAGGGTCGCGTGGTCGGTGTGGGCGGCGATGAAGGCCGGCGGGGCGTCCTCGATGCCGAAGCCGCGCAGTACGTTGGCCCACAGGATGCGCAGCGCCCGCAACTTGGCGATGTCGACGTAGTAGGAGGTACCCACCGTGAAGGCGAACTGCAGGTGCTTGTTCACCGTCGCCGGTTCGGCGCCCCGCTCCCGGGCCTGCTGGAGGTATTCGGCGCCCTTCGCGATGGCGAGGGCCAGTTCGGTGTCCGCCAGCGACGGACCGTTGTTGAAGCCCGCCGCGTTGACCTGCAGGACCCGGAAGCCCGGCATCCAGCGGTGGACGAAGTCCAGCAACCGCAGCAGGGGCGGGAAGGGCGGTTCGCTCCAATCGAGCAGGGGGTCGAAGTCGACCGAGCCCCGGATGTCCGCCAGGTCGTAGCCCGCCTTACGCAGGTACTTGACCAGGTCGCGGAACAGCTCGGCGGGGTCCTGCCCCGGGTAACGCAGCGCGCAGTGCAGGGAGATGTAGTCGAGGCGCACGTCGGCCAGGAGTTCGGGAATGTCGTCGGTGCCGGGCTGGCGGTAGAGGCGGTACAGCAGGGCTTCGGCGCCCCGGTCCAGGGCGGTCAGGGCCGAGCGGTTGACCTCGCGGTTGGTGCCCGCGTTGACGTAAGCGCCGATCTCCCAGCCGGCGGACCGCTGAAGTGGGGGACGGGGCTCCACCTCCCGCGCGGTGTAGAGGGGCGACAGGCGGATACGTTCGTTGACCTCCTGATCGAGCTCGCTGACGTCCCGGCCCTTCAGTTCCTTAGTAACCTGGCTGAGCCAGTCGGCCTTGTCGGACGGGGGGAAGCTGGTGGGGGTATCGGTGAGCATCGCGGACAATTTTGCGGAGCTAAATGTACGCGATCGCTAGCGAAACCGCCGCCTGAGGCCCAGTTGTAATCCGGCCACCCAGTAGCGCTCCGTCAGGGCGGCGTCCGGCCGCGTGAAGGAGGTCGGGTAGTGCTTGAAGTAAGGCTCCAGCAACAACTGCGTGGACCCGCCCACGGTATAGGCGGTGGTCAGGGAGGCCGTCCAGCCCAGGCCGACGTTGCTCCGGTAATCTCCGAACGCGTCCAGATCCAGCGGGTCGACCGAGGCGGGGTCGATAAATTTGCCGCGGGCACCCGTACATAGGTTGATCAGGGGGCCGGCATTGATGCTCAGGTGCAGCCGGCGCACGGGGAGGCGGTAACTCGCCAGCACCGGGATTTCCAGCATGCGGAGGCGGTTGTTGCTGTGCACCAGTTCCTGCTTACCGGCCACCATCCGCTCGTACTCGAACTGGTTGCGCAGTTCGGCGTAGGTCAGTCCGGTCACGAGGTGCAGCCGGCTCCGCAGTCGGTAGCGCAGGCGGGCGCTGAACTGAAAGCTGACCTCCGGGTACTCACTTACTTCCCGGGCACTCCGCAGGGCCTGCGCGCCCTCGTCCCGCAGTCCGAAAGACTGATTCGCGTAAGCAGCCCCCAGCAAGACTTCCGCGGTAAAACGACGGCGACCACTCCGGACAAAGGGGTCCCCATCCACCGTCAGGATCGGGCCGGGTTGCGGGATACGGGCATAGACCGCAATCGGACCGGTCGGCAGTAGCTCCAGGTTGCTGACCCGCACGGTCAAACGATCCGACCGTCGCGTAGGTAAGATTTCCGTGGATGTCCGGGCGGCTCCGTCCCGCGGGGGTGTCGCATCCTCGGTCGTGGCAGGAGCGGCGATCGTTTGGTGAAGTGCTGGATCGACCGTCCCGGATATAACGTCCGGCGGCGTAGCCCCTGATTCATCCGCGGCCGGGGGAGGCACGGCGGACGCCGGTAAGGTGGCGGCTACCGGCGGGGTGGCGGGGGTGTTCGTGGTTTGCTCCTGCGACCCCGCCTCGCTCTGAACGGCGTACCAGCCCAGCCCTCCCGTAAAGAGGAGCAACAGCAGGACGGCGAGATAGGCGTAGGTGCGCGGGGCCACGGTCCGGCGGGCGGCCACGATGCGGGACCACATCCCCGGCGGCAAGGGCGCGCTGCGGTGGGCAAGTTTGTCGGCAAAGAGGCGGTCCAGTTCCTCCCCGGCGGGCACGGCGGTCTTGTTTGCGGCGATGCGTTGCCACATGTCCTGGGGAACGTCGGGCCGGCGGTCGCCGAGGCCCTCCCGGAAGAGGTCGTCCAGTGGGCTCATATGGCGATGCGTTGACGGAGTTCGATCTGCTGCTGCAGCACCTTGCGGGCCTTGAGCAGCTGGGAGCGGGAGCTGGCCTCCTGGATGCCGAGTTTTTCGCCGATCTCCTTGTGGCTGTACCCTTCGATGGCGTAGAGGTTGAAGACGATGCGGTAGCCGTCGGGCAGGGCGCGGATCAGGTCCAGCAGTTCCTGTTCGCCCAGTTCGGCGTAGGCGGCGGGGGCACCGGCCCGTTCCGGGGTATTCTCCAGGCCGGTTTGTTCCAGGCTGAAGCGTTTGCGCTGGTAGGTTTTCAGGGCTACGTTGACGCAGAGGCGGCGGGCCCAGCCGGCGAAGGATCCCCGGAAACCGTACTTGGGCAGCTTGTGGAAAAGGCGTACGAAGGTGTCCTGCAGCACGTCCTCGGCTTCGGCCTGGGTACGGCAGTAGCGCTGGCACACGCCCATGAGCAGGGGGGCATAGCGATCAAAGAGCGCCCGCTGGCACCGTTCGTCTCCCCGCAGGGAGCCTTCGATCATTTCCTTTTCCTTCATGCTCAGCATTACGCGCGGCGGGAGTTTAAAGGTAAGATACGCGCGGCGGACGAAGCGTGGTACGGGCGGCGGCGCGCGGGTCCGGCATTTATTCGGAAGAGCGAAGGTCCCCGGCACGCATCCGGTCGGCAAATGCCGTCAATTCCTTCACCACGGTGGGGTGTTGTGCGGCTACGTCGGTGGTTTCTCCCGGATCCTCCCGCAGATCGAAGAGCGACCGGCCGATGCTGTCGCGGCGGTAGGGCACGGGCATGCCGCCGGTAGCGGCAGGCTGACCTTCTTGGGAGGAATAGGGGTGGGGGAAGTGCAGTTTGTACCGACCGTCGGCACTCACGACGGCCTCCAGACTGTCGAGCCAGTAGATGGCGTAGGGGGTGGGGGAGTCTCCCGCGGTGATGCCCAAAAAGTCGCTGAGTCGCTCGTGGCCGCTCAGTTCCCGGCCGGGGAGGGGCGCGCCGGTCAATTTCGCCAGGCTGGGCAGCAGGTCGATGGCCATCAGGTTCGCTCCGCTCACCCGGCCCGCCGGCGTATGCCCCGGCCAGTAGGTGATCAGCGGCACCCGCACGCCGCCCTCGAAGCTGGTGGCCTTGCCCTCGCGGAAGGGGGTGCGGCCGGCGTGATCTCCGTAGCTCAGCCAGGGACCGTTGTCGCTGGAAAAAATGATGAGCGTATTGTCGCCCATGCCCCGCGCCTCCAGGGCCCGCCGAACTTCCCCGACCCCCGCGTCGATTTCGGCCATGACATCGGCGTACAGGCCCTTTCCGGTGGCAGGCAGGTAGTCAGGGTCTTCGGCCAGGGGCACGTGCGGCAGGGAGTGGGCCAGGTAGAGGAACAGGGGGCCGGTGGTGGCATCGTGATTTTCGATGACGCGCACGGCCGCTTCGTTGTACAGGCGGTTGAGGCTGGTGAAGTCGGAGAGGCTGTCCCGGAGCGTGGCGCCTTCGAGCAGGGGTACGCGGCGGGGGAAGTATTTCTGCGCCCAGGCCTCGGGGTGGCTGGCCCACATGTCATGACTGTACGGGATGCCGAGGTAGCTTTCGAAGCCCTGATCGGTGGGCAGGTAGGGGGAGAAGTGACCGAGGTGCCACTTGCCCACCATGGCCGTGCGGTAACCCCGCCCCCGCAGAACCTCTGCGATGGTCGTTTCCTCGGGTGCCAGACCGCGCTTAGCCGTATGGTCCAGCGCGCCCCGCAGGCCCAGTCGGCCCGGGTACACGCCCGTCAGCAGGGCGGCCCGGCTAGCGGTACAGACGGCCTGGGCTACCCGGAAGTTCGTGAACCGTACCCCCGCTTCGGCCAGTTCGTCCAGGTGGGGCGTCGTCACGTGGGTACCTCCGTAGGCCCCCATGTCGGCATAACCCATATCGTCGGTGAAGATCAGAACAATGTTGGGCGTGGCGGTGGATTCGGTGGTCGTGGGCGCGGACGGTCGGCCCGAACAGGCCACGGCCAGGAGGCAAAGGGGAAGGAGGCGGTGCAGCATTGCGAAAATATACGGACCTTCCCCATACCGTAATTGTTCCGTTTAGCTTCCCGACCGATCCCATGCGTTACCTGCTGCTGTTCCCCTTCCTGTTTTTACTGCTGCACTGCGGAGGCGACGCGCCCGCGGGTCCGCCCAGTTTTGCCGACCGGGCCACCGCCCGCATTCAGCTCAATCAGGTGGGTTACTACCCCGATCAGCCGATCCGCTTCACCTACGCAGACACCAGTTACGTCGGTGACCCCCTGCAATTCCGACCGGCAACCGTTTTCTACGTCACCGATCTTTCCGGGGACAGCACGGTCCACGAAGGCACCCTCGGCGATACCCTCGACTGGCGTGAGCTGGCGGGGGTCGTGGCTCAGTCGACCCGCATCGATCCCCTGCCGGCGGGGGAGTACCGCATCTTTATCCCCGAAGTCGGCTACTCCCACCCCTTCCGCGTGGCCGAGAACGTGCTGCGGGAGGTCTTCGTGGGCTCCGTCCGCGGACTGTACTACCAACGCGCCGGACAGGCTCTGCCCGAGACCTACGCCGGGGAGTACGCCCGGGAAGCCGGTCACCCCGATACCGCGGTGCAGTTTCACCCGTCGAGCGGGCGGGAGGCCGGTAAGACGAGCAGTCCCGGCGGCTGGTACGATGCCGGAGACTTCAATAAGTACGTCGTCAACGGTGCCTTTCCGGTCGGCCAGTTGCTGGCCCTCTACGAAGACGTCGGCGACCCGGCCGCCGACGGCACCCTCAATATCCCCGAAAGCGGTAACGGCCGCAGCGATTACCTCGACGAGATCAAGTACGAACTCGACTGGCTACTCACGATGCAGGACGCGGACGGCGGCGTATTCCACAAGCTGACGACCCTGAAGTTCGCCGGTATGGTGATGCCCCGGGGAGCAACGAAACCGCGCTTTATCGTAGGCAAGAGTACGGCGGCCACCTTCGACTTTGCCGCCGCCGCCGCCCAGGCCGCCCGGGTGTACCGGGAGTACGACGCCGACTACGCCGACCGACTGCTCAGCGCCGCTCGCCACGCCTGGTCGTGGGGCATCGCCCACCCCGCCGAATTCTTCCGCAATCCCCCCGACGTGAGCACCGGCGAGTACGGCGACGATAATGCCGACGACGAACGGGCCTGGGCAGCGGCCGAGCTCTTCGCCACCACGGGCGAACAGGAATTCTACAACGACCTCCAGGAAAATCCGCCCCGCGTACGCTTCGGCCCCGGGGTGGGGTGGACCGCTTACATGGGTAACCTCGCCGCCTTCACCCTGCTGCGTCACCCCGATCGCGTACCGCGGGAATTTCACGACCGGCTGCGCGGACAGGTCATCACGCTGGCCGACAGCCTGCAGCTCGCCGTCGACGGCAACGCCTACCGGCAACCGATCACCGGTTTCGGGTGGGGGAGCAACTCCGATGTCGCGAATGCAGCTATGTTCCTGGCGGCGGCTCACCGGCAGACCCGGAACGCCGCCTACCTCAATGCCATGCGGGACTGCATGAACTACCTCCTGGGGCACAACCCCAACGCCGTTTGCTACCTCACGGGCTTCGGTACGCGGTCCCCGATGTTCATCCACCACCGCCAGAGCGCGGCGGACGGCATCGACGCCCCGGTCCCCGGTCTGCTCTCCGGCGGCCCCAACGAGCGGCAGCAGGATAAGGCCGACACCCGCTACCGCCCCGGCGTGGCCCCCATGCAGAGCTGGGCCGACCAGACCCCCAGCTACGCCAGCAACGAGATCTGCCTCAACTGGAACGCTCCCCTCACCTACGTGGCCGGCTACCTGGAAGCTCACCAGTAGCGGCTTATTCCTTCAGCACGGTCGTTACCTCTACCGTTTCGTGGAGGGTACGGTGTACTGGACAACGATCGGCGATCTGGAGTAGCCGTTCCTTCTGGTCGTCCGTCAGATCCCCCTTCAGCATAATGACCCGCTCGAAGTGATCGATCTTGGCGGGGCGGTCACTGGAGGCCTCCATATCGGTGGCGTAGTCTTTCTTGTGGTTAAGGTGGACCTGTACCTCCTCGACGACCCATTTCTTGCGGCGGGCGTACATCTGGATGGTCATGGCCGTGCAGGCCCCGAGTCCGGCGCTCACGAGTTCGTAGGGGCCCGGTCCGAAGTCGTTGCCCCCCACCGACACGGGCTCGTCCGCGGTGAGGTGGTGGGGGCCGGCCATGACTTCGGTGGTGAAGCCCTCGGCCCCCAGCCGTACGGCAACCTTATGGTCGCTGCTTAGGGGACTACGCTCCGGCACGGGGAGGTAGCGTCCGCACCAACCGGCGATGACCCGTCCGGCGTAGTGGCTATCGGCCGCATCGGTGAGTAAGTGATCCGCCCCGTCAAGGCTGACGAAGCTCTTCGGGTGGCGGGCGGCGGTGTAGAGTTTCGCGGCTTCGTCGATGTTGACCGTACGGTCCTGGGGGGAGTGCATGATGAGCAGGGCGGCCCCGAGGGTCCCGATGTTTTCCTCGATCCGCTGGTTGTCCAGATCCTCGACGAACTGCCGGGCGATCCGGAAGGGCCGTCCGCCGATGTCGACCGTGGCGCTCCCCTCCCGCTCGATCTGCTCGATCTGCTCCGCGAAGTGTCGGGATACGTGGTCCGGCGCGAAGGGGGCGCCGATGGTGACCACCGCCCGCGTGGATTGGATCCGGGTCGCGGCGCAGAGCACGGCCGCTCCTCCCAGGCTATGGCCGACCAGCAGGGCGGGTGACGCGTGGTGCTCCGCGAGCCAGTCGGCCGCTGCCAGCAGATCGGAGACGTTGGTGGTGAAATTGGTGTCGACGAAGTCCCCCTCGCTCTCGCCGATTCCGGTAAAGTCGAGCCGCAGGACGGCAATGCCCACCAGATTCAGTTCGCGGCTGATGTTGCGGATGGCGGTGAGGGTGTTGCCGCAAGTAAAACAGTGGGCAAACAGGGCGTACGCGTGGGGGTGGCGGTTCACGGGAAGCTCCAGACGACCGGACAACAGTTGACCAGATTGGTTCGGAAAGACGACTTTTTCAGTGTTCAAACGGGCAGTATTTAAAACAAATTGTTTGTAAAAATGGACTTTGTTGTTTATTTTTGTTGGGCCGCTTACGGGAAGATGACGCCTCAAACTCAAAGCATGCCTACCCATAATACCAAAACCCCGGCCGGTTCCCAAACGACCCCGGACCGCAAGCCGACCAAGCTTCCCGACCCCGCCGACCGCGATCGCCTGCGCGACATCATTGTCGTGATCGTCACCTATCCCCTCACTCCCACGGAGAAGGCCAATAAACTCGCGGAGAAGAAACCCTGGCTGGAATTTATCTCCCTGTTTCTGAAGGTCCTGCTGGCGATCTACGCGATCTACGAGGCGGTGAGTAAGGGGGACGGATGAGGGCGTATGGGCTAGTTGATCTTTTGCCCCTTAGTTCTCCGCCAAGTACTCGTGTACGAACTTGATCGCCATCGCCCCTTCGCCCACGGCGGAGGCCACGCGGTTCATGGCCCCGCTGCGCACGTCGCCGGCCGCAAAGATGCCCGGCTGACAGGTTTCCAGCAGGTAGGGATTGCGTTCAAGCGGCCAGGCCCTGCTACGTTCGGCGGTGGCGAGAAGATCGCGGCCGGTGACGATAAATCCTTTTTCGTCCGTCATGATCTGCCCGCGCTGCAGCCATTCCGTGCGGGGGCGCGATCCGATGAAGATGAACAAGGCGTCGGCGTCGACTTCGTAGGTGCTGTCGTCCGCCAGGTTCTTGAGCACGAGTCGTTCGACGTGGTCGTCGTTGCCGCACACCTTTACCACTTCCCGCTGCCCCTCGACGTGGATGTTGTCGATGGCCCCGATCTGCTCGATGAGGTAGCTCGACATACTGGAGGTCAGGTCGTCCTTACGGATGAGAATGGTCACCTGACTCGCGTACTTCGACAGGTACACCGCCCCCTGCCCGGCGCTGTTGCCGCCGCCGACCACGAAGACGTTGCGGTTTTCGCACGACCGCGCTTCCGTGATCGCCGCGCCGTAGTACACTCCCGCGCCGCTGAACCGGTCCGCCCCCTCGACCTCGAGCATCCGGTACTGCACGCCGGTGGTCAGGATGACGGAGCGGGTCTTGACCTGGCTGTCGTCGTCGAGCGTCAGGATCTTATAGTCGCCCTGGATCTCGATGTCGGTCACCTCCCGGGGACTTACCACCTCTACGCCGAAGCGCAGGGTCTGGGCCATGGCGCGGCGGGTGAGTTCCGAACCCGATAGTCCGCTGGGGAAGCCGAGGTAGTTCTCGATGCGGCTGCTGCTGCCGGCCTGCCCCCCGGGTGCCCGCTTTTCGATGACCAGGGTACGCAGTCCCTCCGACCCGCCGTACACCGCCGCCGCCATGCCCGAGGGGCCGGAACCGATGATGACCACGTCGTAGAGATCCTTACTGGCCGTGGCGCTCATGCCCAGGGTTTCGGCCAGCTCGTCGAGTTCGGGGTCGCTCAGTGCGGTACCGTCTTCGAGCACTACGAGAGGAAGTTCCTTCACCTGACAGTGGTGCAGTTCGATCAGCTCCTTTCCTTTGGTGCCGCGGGCATCGATCCACTGGTAGGGGAGGAGGTTGCCGGCGAGCCAGTCCTTGACGTTATGCGACTTCGGGGAGTACTGGTAACCCACCACCCGGATCCCGTGGAAGGCCGGCCGGTAGCCCAGCTTCCAGTCTTCGAGCAGTTCGTCGAGGACGGGGAAAAGCTTTTCTTCCGGGGGATCCCAGGGTTTGAGCAGGTAATAATCGAGCTGCACGTCGTTGATGGCCTTGATGGCGGCCTCCGTATCGCTGTAGGCGGTCAGGAGCACCCGCTTGGCCTTCGGGAACCGGGGCTTGGCCTTTTCCAGAAATTCCACGCCGAGCATTTCGGGCATCCGCTGGTCGGAGAGGAAAAGAGCGATCACCTCCCCCTTTTTCTTCAGGTCCGCCACGGCTTCCAGGGCCTCCGCGGCACTGGTGGTACTGACGACGCGGTAGTCGTCCTTATACCGGTTGCGCAGATCGCGCTTCAGGGACCGGAGAACTTGCTCGTCGTCGTCGACGGATAGGATGATGGGTTTGCGGTCTCTGGCCATAGTGTCGTGGATAAATACAATGATGTAATATGCAAGCTCAGGCCGCGGTCGTCCCTACCGGGAAGCACACGCGGAAAACCGTCCGGCCCGGTTCACTCTGAACATCGACCGAACCGTGGTGGTGCTCGACGACGCGGCGTACGATGTCCAGCCCCATGCCCGTTCCCTCCCCGATGGCCTTCGTGGTAAAGAAGGGCTCGAAGACCCGGCCCCGGATCTTTTCGGGGATGCCCGGACCGTTGTCCTCCACCTCTACGCACACGCAGTCGCGCTCCCGGAACGACCGGATGATCAGCTGGCCACCCCGCTCCGGCAGGGCATCGACGGCATTGGAAATAAGATTCGTCCACACCTGGTTCAACTCGCCGCCCATCGCCTTGATTTTGGGCACGTCCTGGTCGAGCTCCTGAATGATGGAAACGTTCTTCTTTTTGCACTGGTGGTTGAGCATCGTGACCGTGGAGCGTATGCCCTCGTGCACGTCCACCGGCTCCAGGCTCGGCTCCTGGTCCATGTGGCTGTAGGTCTTGATCGAGCGGATCAGCTCGGCGATCCGGTTGCTGGCGGTCTGGATCTCACTCACCAGGCTGTGGGTGGTCAGGTTCGTCTCCATCCATTCCAGGATCGGTTCGAGCGCCCCGTCGGGCAGGGTGTCGGCCACCCGTTCCAGTTCGTCGGTGGTGAACCCCCAGTCGGTAAGGGTATCCACGATCCGCTCGAGTTCCCCTACCCCCCGGTCCTCCAGCCAGTCGGTGAGTTCGTCGCTACGTTCCTCTCGCTCCATCAGACCGAGTGCCGCGCCTTCCCGGTCGCCGTCCATTTTGGCGAACAGAATTTCGCTTACCCGGTCCACGGACTCGGGCTCGATGCGCAGCGTGATCACCCGCTTGAACCGCTCCGGCGTCTGTACCAGGTGCTTGTGCAACTCCTGACTGCTGCGGACCATGGCGGAGGCCGGATTATTGAGTTCGTGGGCCAGTCCGGCGCTCATTTTTCCGAGAGCCATGAGCTTTTCGTCCATCAGCCGCATCTGCTGAAAATCGCGGACGCGGTTGGTCATGACCGACACCAGTGCCTGCGTAAGGGGATAGCTGGTATTGACCATTTCCACGAAACAGTCCCGGTGCAGCTCCAGCGCGTACACGTCCGCCGTGCAGATGCCGTCGGCCATCACCTCCGTCATCCGGCTGAAGGGGAGGACGCCCATAACGTAGGGTGCCTTCCAGATTCCCAGTTCCCGCTGCCGCCCCTCGCTTTCGCGCCGGATGACGTACTCCCCCCGCAGCATCACCTGCATGTGGTCGACGGCGTCCCCGGCCCGGAACATCTTTTCGTCCTTCGGGTACATCACGTAGGTGGAGCGATCGATGAGCCACTGCAGGGCCTCATCGTCCACGTCCTTGAAGATGTCGAAGGCCCGCAGCTGGTCGAGCAGGTCGGAGGTTTTGGTCAGTTCCTTCACGGGTGGGGGGGGATTATGCTGCTACAACAGGGGCACTCCCTATTTGGGTCGGTCACCGAGCCCGAATACCACGGAGATGCCCCGTTCAGCCAGCGCCATCTGGGGCGGCGTGGCTTCCCCGAGCTTGGAGATCATGCGTTTGGTGCTGATGCTGCGGGTCTGGAACATGTCGGCCGAGCTTTCCTTGTCGAGGCCGCTGACCTCGTCGCTGGGGAGTCGCAGCATCCAGGGGACGAGGTGGTAGTGGGCCTTCCAGTTGGTGATCGGAGCAATGACGCGTAGTGGCAGCCGACCGACACCGTCTTCGTTGAGGATAAGGGCCGGCCGTTTTTTCGAAATTTCGGCGCCGATGGTGGGGTCCAAATTGATCAGCCAGATTTCGCCGCGCTTCATTCCTCTTCGGTTTCGTGTTCCAGGTGGTAGAAGACGATCAGGTCTTCGTCGTCGTGGTAATCCAGGGTCATGACTTCGCTGGCGATGCCCATCAGGGTGGTCCGGCTGACCACGCCCTCCGCGTGCAGTTCGTTGAGGAGGCGGCCGAGCAGCTGAAGCTTTCGCTCCCGGTCCATACCGGCCAGCGGGTCGCGTGAGTCGTTCATGCTTCGCCTAACGGGGATTCGGGCGGAAAGTGCGCGGCGGCGGGTGCGCGGGAGCGGGCGGTTGCCAACGGACCGATAATTCCCGGATTCGTCGACAATCCGCCTTGGGTCATCGGTAATTCTTGCGGGCGTGCAACGCCGCCGGCACTTTAGCGTCATTACCACGTAACTGATTAGGTTACAATCATTAACCCACAATTATTCAGCCATGAGATCCTTGCTCTTTTTGTTCCTGCTCTGCTCCTGCGTCCCCGCCATTGCCGCTACGACCTTTGACGCCGAGCCTCTGATCACCCGGAGCGTCGTCGAAGACGGTATGCTATCCCTCACCCTGGCCAACCTCGAACAGGAGCGGACCCGGATCGAGATCCGCGACGCCAAGAACGACCGGGTGCTCTTCGGAACCACCGTGAAGAACCACAACGGCTACCGCACCAACTTCAACCTGGAAGAACTCGAAGCGGGCCGCTACGTGGTCACCGTGAAGAAGGGAGAAACCGTACGCCGGCAGATCATCCGCAAAACGGAAGCCGGCATCATGTGCAGCGACTGGAACTAATTCCGGTGGCCGGCAACCCACGGGGAGGCTTCAGGCGTTAGAGTCGCATGCGATTTCTGACGGCCTGCTGCCTCCTTTTGTTTCTGTGGTCGTGCAGCGATGACACGCCCCCCGTACCCAAGCCCCGCTCCTATCCCCGCGTCGACTACCCCCAGCGGGCGTACACCCCCCTCGGAGCCGACTACTGCTCCTTCACCTTCGAGCGGCCCGCCTCCACCCGCGTGGTCCGCGAAACGAGCTACTTCGACGAGGCGCCCGCCGATTCCTGCTGGTTCAACCTCCGGCTGGCCCCCGCCCTCAACGGTACGATCCATTTCTCCTATTACCCCGTTTCGTCCTACGCCCAGTGGGAAGAACTGCGCGACGAGGCCTTCGAACTCGTCGGCGTGCACAACCAGCGGGCGAGCGACATCGAGGAGATCGTAATCCACCGCGATTCGGCCCGGGTCCACGGCGTAGCCTTCGACATCGCCGGACCGGCGGCCAGCCCCTTCCAGTTTTTTCTGACCGATACGACCCGCCATTTTCTCCGGGGCGCCCTGTACTTCGAGACCCAGGTGAACCCCGACTCCCTGGCCCCGGTCATCGATTACGTAAAGGAGGATATCTACCGCATCGTGGAAACGCTGCGCTGGGAAGGGGCGAACAAGGGATAGGCCGAAATTTTCACCGGTCCCGGGCTCGCCGCGAATTTTCGCCCCACGTAACGTAAATTGCCCCGACGATGAGGGCAAAGACCGCCAACGAGCGCATTATTTTCGGTTTAAAGGTGAAGCAGCTCCGGCAGCAGCGGGGCTTCAGTTTCGACCAGCTTTCCAAGCAGACCGGCATCTCGCTGTCCTACCTCAACGAGATCGAAAAGGGGAAAAAATTTCCGAAGGCCGATAAGGTGGATAATCTGGCCGCCGCCCTCGGTACCACCACCCGGGAACTCACCGACCCCCAGCTGGGCCGCGAGTTGGCTCCGGTCGCGCAACTCCTGCAGTCTAATTTCCTCAATGAGCTGCCCCTGGAGCTTTTCGGCATCGAGCTGAGCAAGGTAGCCGAGATCATCGCCGCGGCTCCGGTGCGCGTCGGTGCGTTCATCAGTACCCTGCTGGAGATCAGCCGCAGCTACGCCCTGCGGGAGGAAAATTTCTACTTCGCCGCCCTGCGCTCCTACCTGGAGCTGAACGACAATTACTTTCCCGAACTCGAGCGAGCCGTGGAGGCTTTCGCCGAGCAGTACGACCTGCCCGCCATCCGCCCCCTGCCCCCCCGGCTGCTGGGAGAGTTGCTGGAAGATCGCTTCGGCTACGAGATCGTGCCCGGCGGCCTGGACGACAGTCCCGCCCTGGCCGACCTGCGCTCCGTCTACCTGCCCGCCTCCGGCCGCCTCCTCCTCAACGGGAAACTGACCAACGTACAGCGCGGCTTCCAGTTCGGCAAGGAACTGGCCTTCAACCACCTGCGGCTGAAGGAGCGCTCCAATACGAGCAGCCTGCTGCGGGGACGGGTCTTCGAAGAGGTACTCAACCACAGTAAGGCGACCTACTTCAGCGTCGCGCTCCACCTGCCCCTCCGGCCCTTCACCGAGGAGGTAGGCCGATTCTTCCGCTTGCCGCGGTGGGACCCGGATGCCTTCCTGGCGCTGATGCAGCGGTTCAACGCCACGCCGGAGATGTTCTACCACCGGCTCACCAACGTGATTCCCCAGTTCTTCGGCCTGCCGGAACTGTTCTTCCTCCGCTTCGCCCACAATACGGGTACCGAAGACTTCGTCATCGACAAGGAGCTGCACCTCAGTCGCCGCCACCACCCCCACGAGAATGGGCTGTTCGAGCACTACTGTCGACGGTGGGTCAGTATCAACCTGCTCAAAGCGCTCGACGGAAGTCCCGACAATCACCTGCGCATCGATGCCCAGCGCAGCCTGTACTACGGCACCGACGACGAGTACCTCTGTATTACGCTGGCCCGTAGTCACTACCCCCGCCCGGGCATGAACGTCAGCGTCACCCTCGGGCTACTGGTCACCGACGAGCTCCGGCGACAGGTCGCCTTCCTCGACGATCCGGCCATTCCCCACGTCGTGGTCAATACGACTTGCGAACGCTGTCCGATCGAGGATTGCCGCGTCCGCGCCGCCGCCCCCACCGTGGTGCAGCACCGCGACCGCTACCGGGCCATGCGGGAGGCCCTGCGCGCCCTCGAGTGATCCTAATGCCCCGGTAGGCGGCCGAGCGCTTCCGCCAGATCGAGTTGTTCCTGATCCATGACCGCCACGGCCCATCCCTGCAGTTGGGCGCGTTGGGCGAGGTAGGCCTGCTCGGTCTGTCCCGGAGTGGGAATAAGGACGGCCGGTTTGCCCAGTGCCCGTAAGTCCATCAGGCTGGAGTAGCCGGGGCGCGCCACTACGCAGCGGGCGGCGGTGAGCAAGCGGGAGAGGGTGGGAGTGTCGGCGAAGTCGAGCTGGGCCGGGGTAGGGGAGGTCCGCTCCTGCGGCAACCCCCGTACGACCCGGTAGCTACGGCCGAGCCCGCTCAACTGGGGCAGGATGATCTCTTCCAGTCGCGTCCGCATCGGTTCGGGGCCGGACAGCAGCACCAGGACGTCGAAGGGTTCCGTGCCCGGGGTGGCGGACAGGCGGCTCAACGGGCCGATGAAGCGGACGGAATCGTAACCGGCGGGGTCCGACAGTTTACCGCTCAGCCGGTCGTGGCCGGCGTGGTCGGGCACCCAGAATTCGTCGAAGTGGCGCAGTTGCCAGCGGTACAGCGCGCTGGCCGGCGCGAAGCCGGTGATGGGGTGCAGCTGATGGGTGACGAAGATGGACGGCACTTCGTGATGGTAGCAGCCGAAACGGCTGTCGGACACGATACGGTCTACCTCCAGGGTGGCGACCAGTTCGGCGACGGCCCGGTGCTCGGCCCGGATGGTCCGCTGCCAGCGCCAGGCCTGTCGGGCCACGTTCCACACCATCGAAGCAGTAGGGTAGGTGACGGCGTAGGGGGGCAGCGCGTGAATGGTCGCGGCCGGGAGCTCCCGGCGCAGCATGGCGGCGGCCGGCCCACTGCACGCCCAGCTGATCCGGTCACCGCCGTCGGTGAGTCGGCGGGCCAGTGCCAGGCTCCGGCTGGCGTGGCCGAGTCCCCAGTCGAGTGGCGTGATCAGGGTATGCACGGGCCCAAGATAAGAGTCGTTCCCGTCCCCTAAAATCCGTAACGGACGGCCCCCTTCAAAAAGAAGGGCGTGCCGGGGGTAAAGTGGATCTCTTCGACCGGCACGGCTTCATTCCGGAGGCGGGAGGTGGTGGCGAACTGGGTCTCCTTCCACTCGCGGTCCAGCAGATTCTCCACGATCAGGCCCAGCGATAGGGGGCCGAAGCGGTAATTTAAGTTGGCATCGACCAGGAAGTACCCGTCGGCGACAATGGAAAAATCCTCCGTGGCGGGCCGGTCCCGCACGTAGCGGTAGCGGAGGCCGCCGGTAAGTCGTTCCCGCAGGACGTGCACCCCACCGGTGGCCGTAAGATCCGGAGCGAGCGGGATGTAGGCGGCTCCTTCCGGCGCGTCGAGGCTGCGGGCGAAGGCGTAGTTGATGTCGGCATCGGCAAAGAGCCAGTTGGTGAGCTGGTAGCGGACTCCCAGATCGGCGCCTACCCGCCGGCTTTGCCCACTCGGTTCCACGATGCCGGCATCGCCGACGTACACGAACTCCTGTTCCGAGTGGAGGTACCACAGCGCGGCGTTCACCAGGATCCGGCCGGCGGGGCGGTAGATAGCGCCCAGGTCCGCGCCGTAGGCCCGGGGCAGGATCTTGTCGGCCGACCGATCGATCACCACCCGCGTATCGTTGGCGTGGTAACCCATACCCGTGCGGACGTACAATTGCCACGCCTCGTTCGCGCTGTAGGAGACGTTGAGCTTTGGACTTACCGCCCCCCGGCGTTGCTCCTGCCGGTCGTAAGTAGGTGCCAGCCGGTCTACGTAGTTGAATACGAGTTGATCTATTCTCAGGGCGGGATTGATCAGCCACCGCCCCCTTTCGATCTCGAGACTGCAGTAGGCGAAGAGGTTGGTTTCGTCCACGTCGCCGTGCTGGATGGGCCGGAGCACCTCGCGCCGGTTGCGGGTATGGTTGAGCTGAATGTCGTCGACGTCGTCGTACCGCATACCGATGCCCGCCCGCAGCCGGCTTTCCCCGCCCAGGGCGGCGAGGCCGTGGTTCAGTTCGGAGCGGAAGCCGAAGAGCTGGCGGTCCTCCCGTTGCTGGATCTGGTCGCCGTTGACGGGATCCTCTAGAAAGAAGGTGAAGTTGGAGAACAGCTCGAAGGCGTAACGGGAATAGTACACGTCAGACTTCACGAAGGTGCCGCGGTTCACGATCTGGGTGAAGCTGGCGGCCAGGTTGCTGCGTCCCGTAAAGCCGCCTTCGGTATCGTCGATCGCCCCGAAGCGACCGATCAGTCCGCTTGCGACGGCCCGTTCCGGAATCTGTCCGGAGGCATCCCACCGGCTGCTGAAGTGGGAAGCCAGAAAGGAAAGCCGGCTGCCGTTCTCCAGTTCGGTCGCGTAGCGGCCCAGGAGGTTGAGGCGGCCGAAGTGCTGACTGGATTCGAAGGGGCCGTCGGTGAGGGTGTATTCCGTAGCCAGGTAAGCGCTGCTGCGCTCCCGGTCGAGCAGGTCGAAGAGGCCCACGGCCCGCAGCGTATTGAAGGAACCCGCCTCTACGGTCAGCAGCGAGCGGTCGAGCTTGTCCTTCAGCGAGAAGTCGACGTAGCCGGCGGTCGCGAAATTGCCCCGGTCGGCGAAGTAGGGTCCCTTTCCGTAGTCAATCTTTCCGATGGTTTCGGGGATCACGAAGTGGAGGTCGGCGTAGCCCTGCCCGTGGGCGTGGCTGACCATATTCACCGGCATTCCCTCCACGGAGATCGCGACGTCGGTGCCGTGATCGATATCAAAACCCCGCAGAAAGATCTGCTCGGCCTTGCCCCCGCCGGCGTGCTGCCCGATCACGAGTCCGGGTACGCGCCGCAGTACGTCCTGGGCCGAATTGACCGGGCGCAGGCGGGCGTCGATGTCGGTCACCACGTTCAGGGCGGCCACCGTCGGGCGCACCGTCACGGCGGCCAGGTCGAAGAAGGCTTCCTGCAGGACGACGTTCACCTCCCCCCCGCCCGCGGGTACCACCGCCCGGGCCGACCGGTAACCGAGGTAGGCGATCAGTAGCGTATCCCCGCCACGGACCCCGTCGAGGTGAAAGTTCCCCAGTTCGTTGGTGTGGGCGTGGTGTTCGCTCTGCAGGTGGGTCACGTAGGCTCCCACTACGGGCTGCCGGTCGACGTCGGTGACCCGGCCGTACACGGTCTGGGCGCGGAGTGCCGGACAACACAGCACGACCGACAGGAGAAGATAGATTACGGGATGCACGCGGACGATTGGTTTAGGTGGGCTTCCCGGAATCGGCAAGCAGCCGGAGCAGGGTGGCCTCAAGGTACGCGCCCTGCTCCGCTACGGTGGAGAGTTCAAAGATCATCGGCAGGGGAAGGTCGAGCTCAAAGGCCTCCGTGATTCGCGCCGCGAGGCGGATGGCGGTGAGGCTGTGTCCCCCCAGATCGAGAAAGGCGTCATGACGACCGATCGGACGCCGGTCCAGTACTTCCGACCAGAGTTCGGAAAGGATCGTTTCGATCTCCCCCTGCGGGGCTTCGTAACCGCCCGGCGGTGGTTCGGCCACCCCGGCACGCCCGGCCAGCGCCCGGCGATCGATTTTGCCGGCGGGGGTCAGGGGTAGGTTGGTCAGTGCTACGAAGGTTTGGGGGATACTGTAGGCGGGTAGTTGGCGCTGCAGCTGGTACCGGAGATCCGCTTGGGTCGTACCCCGGTCGGCCACGTAGTACGCCGTGAGTTGTCGTTGGTTGGGATCTTGCCCATTGGCGGGTGGGGGCAAAGCAAGGTCGACCGCCGCGGCCGTAACGCCGGGCACCGATGACAGCACCCGTTCGATCGCGTCCAGTTCGATGCGGAAGCCCCGCCATTTTACCTGGCGGTCGGTGCGGCCGATGAACTCCAACACGCCCTCCAGCGTCACGCGGGCCCGGTCGCCCGTACGGTAGAGTCGCGTCCCGGGTTCCGTGGGATGAGCCACGAAGCGTTGGGCGGTAAGTTCGGGCTGAAGCCAGTATCCCCGGGCCAGGCCACTTCCCCCTAGGTAGAGTTCGCCTACTTCACCGGCAACCGTGGGCTGCATCGCGTGATCGAACAACCACACGGAGGTATTGTCGGTCGGCAGGCCGATGGGAACGGCATCCGCGTGGTCGGTCCGCTTGTCGTAGCGGTGCACGATGCAGCCGACGGTCGCTTCGGTGGGGCCGTACTCGTTCACGATCTCCGTACGGGCCGGCAGGCAGCCACTCATTTCCCAAGCCAGGCGGGAGGATAATTGTTCGCCCCCTACGATCAGGGTGCGCAGTCGGTGTCCGCGGTAATCCTTCCCCCGCAGCAGGCCGAGGTGGGCGGGAGTCAGTTTGATGACGTCGCAACGGTCCTCCGCCATCACGTCCAGTACGGCAAGGTCCGGCGTGCCCGGGCGGGATTCGGGGTAGATCAACAGCCGCCCGCCACAGGTGAGTGGGGTGAACAGGGATGTGACCGTCAGGTCGAATCCGAAGGTCGTAAACAACGGAAATACGGGTGCGTCGGTGGTAACGTAACGGTCGCGAGCGAAGGCGATGTACCCCGCCAGGGCTTCGTGCTCGATCACGACGCCCTTGGGGGTGCCGGTCGAACCCGAGGTGTACATGATGTACGCTACGGCGGAAGGGGGCGCGGGCGCGGGAGCCACGTACGTCGGAGGCAGCAATGCGTCATTCACGGCAAGGACCGGGACACCGGAGCCGCCGAAATGATCGTCGCCGGTCCGGGAGGTAAGGATCAGCGCACACTGCGTTTCCCGCAGAATATGATCGCGGCGATCCGGGGGCGTATCCGGGGGCAGGGGAACGTAAGCGTGACCGGCGCGCCAGCATCCGAGCACCGCGATGAGCAAGTCCGCGGAGCGGGGGAGGTGAAGGCAGACGTTGCATCCGCGCTCCGGCAACTGCTGTCGGAGCCGGCCGGCGAGTTCGCCTGCGCGTTGATCGAGTTCGCGGTAACTAAGGCATCCTCCGGGGTGCTCGAGGGCGACCGACTCCGGTGTAAGCTCCACCTGACGGGCGATCATCTCCGGGACGGAGCGGAAGTGTAGGGGCAACGGAGCGGAAGCAGACATGAGCGGGGAGATGGGGCGATCGGGTAAAGAGAGATTCGTAGAAGCGAGAGCAAGCGGATTCACGCGCGTACCTTGTCTCGTATCGTAAGGGGCTGGCGAAGGGGTTAAATGTCGCGGCCTTAAAACTATTCGTATACCCTTTTCCGTATACAGAGTGCGTATTAATACCCCAGACAAACCTTCCCGAACCCCGCCGACCTTCACTCCGCCGGCTCCTATTACCCTCTTGTGGTCTAGGCATCGGGTTCTTCCGCGCTCGGGGCTACTTTTCAGCAGCTAGATCTATGAGCAATACTTCCCTACTGAGCCGGTGGCTTGGGCGAAATAAAGGTACCGACAAAAATTCCGCACCCGCCCGGGATACGAGCGATTACCCGACCACCTACGGGCAGCAACGTATCTGGGCCCTCTGCCAACTCTCTCCCGACGATCCCTTCTACAATTCCGCGGAAGCCTACCGCATCGTCGGTGACCTTGACCCGGAAAGATTACGGGCCGCCTACGCGGACCTGATCCGCCGCCACGAATCCCTACGCACGGTATTTTACGAACAGGACGGGACGCCGCGCCAACGGGTGCTGGACGAAAGCCCCACCGACTTTCAGGTTTGGGACGGGCGCAACGAGTTGGCCACGGACCGGGCCGGACGCATCCGATCCTTCGTCCACCAACCCTTCGACCTCGGGGCGGGGCCGCTAAGCCGTATGCTGGTCATCCGTGAAGGGGCGGATACCCACACGGTCGTGGTCGTCCTCCACCACATCATCAGCGACGAGGCCGCCATGGCCGTATTCCGTACGGAACTGGCCGCGGGTTACCGTGGTGGGGTCTCCTTACCCCCGCTACCCATTCAGTACGGGACGATGGCCGTCCGCCAACGGCAACGGGACCATACGGAATCCCTCGCCTACTGGCAAAATCAACTCCGAGAAGCCCCGGCAACCTCCACCCTGCCCGCCGCCGACTGGGAGCACGGCCCTACCTCCCGCTATGCGGGTGAACTGATCCACGCGGAACTGGGCGGCGCGCTCACCGCTCGTATACTAAGCCGGAGCCAAGAAGCCAGAACAACACCCTTTCTCTACCTGCTAGCAGCCTACTACGTCCTGCTGGAAGCCCAGTCGGGACAGGCGGACCTACTGGTGGGGACGCCGGTCACGAACCGGGACCGAAAGGAGTACGAGCCCCTGATCGGTTTTATGAATGAAACGGTGCTCCTGCGGCAACGACTGGACCTGAGTGCCGGCTTTGATGGAATCCTGCGGCAACTTCAGGCAACCTTTTACGAAGCGCTGGCCCACAAGGATACCCCCTTCGAGCACATCGTCAAACAACTGAATCCGGAACGGATGGCCGGCGTCAATCCGTTGTTCCAGACCATGTTCCTCCACCCGGAAGCTTCGCCGCCGCCGGATTTCGGCCCGGCTACGGTCACCACCTATGAATCCCTCGACCCCGGAACGGCCAAGTTTGACCTGACGCTTTCGGTTACGGAGACGGCAAACGGGTACCGGGTCACGGCGGAATACGCCACGGCACGGTACGGCGCCGCACGGATCGAGCGCCTACTGGCGCACTACCGTACGCTGCTCGACCAGGTAACGACCGATCCCACCCGGCCCCTGACCGATCTGCAACTGATCGTACCGGAAGAATGGGACCAACTACGGGACTGGAACGCGGCCTGCATCACGCCACCCGCGACGCTCGTGGACCGACTCATCACCGACCACGCCCGGACCAGCCCGGAAGCCACCGCCGCTACCGCCGGATCCGAGCACCTGAACTACCGGGAACTGGACCGTCGCTCCGCCGCCCTCGCCGCCGTACTGACGGCCGGGGGCATCAGGGTCGGGGAAATTGTCGGTCTGCATACCCGTCGCGGACCGGAGATGATCGTCGGAATCGTCGGCATTCTGCGGGCGGGCGCCGCCTACCTGCCCCTGGATCCGGAATACCCCGCGGATCGCCTGGACTTCATGATCGGCGACAGCGGTGCGCGGTGGATCGTAGCCGATACCGCCGCACGGGACGTTCCCGGCCCGGAGGGTGTGTCCACCGTCTACCTCGACCGCCTTTCCCCGGTGGACGCCCCCCCGGAGCCGGCCGACCGGTCTCCGGATGATCCCGCTTACATCATCTACACCTCCGGCAGTACGGGGTCCCCGAAGGGGGTCGTGGTGAGTCACCGCAACCTGCTCCACAGTACCCTTGCCCGCGGGGCGGTGTACGGTGCGGCACCGGAGGTTTTCCTGCTGCTGTCTTCCTTCTCCTTCGATAGTTCGGTGGCCGGCATTTTCTGGACCCTCACCGGCGGCGGATGCCTCGTGATCGCGCCGGAACGGGCCGAGCAGGATATGCGGGGTCTGAGTCGGCTCATCGCCGAGCGGGGCGTGACCCATACCCTATTGTTGCCCACCCTCTACGGCCATCTTCTGCAGTACGGCGAACCCGCCCGGCTCGCCAGTCTGGGTACGGTGACCGTCGCCGGGGAGGCCTGTAGTCCCACCATGGTGCGCGAACACTTTGCTCGTTTGCCGGACGTCCGGCTCTTTAACGAATACGGTCCTACGGAGGCTACGGTGTGGTCGAGTGTTCACCGCGTGACGGAGGCAGACGGGGCGGCGGGAAGCGTGCCGATCGGTCGGGCCGTTCCCGGCTACCAAATCTACGTGACGGACGATCACGGCCGCATCCTCCCCCCGGGCGTAGTCGGGGAGCTGTGCGTGGCCGGTGCGGGCGTAGTGGGCGGTTACCGAAACCGGCCGGACCTCACCGCCGAACGGTTCGCTCCGCTCACCCTACCCGACGGTACTAAGCCGCGTGCCTACCGGACCGGCGACCTGGCCCGGTACCGCGACGACGGTAGCCTGATCTTTCTCGGGCGCAAGGACCGGCAGGTAAAACTTCGGGGTTACCGGGTGGAGCCGGAAGAAGTCCGCAACGTCCTCCTGGCCGACCCCGGAGTCCGCGACGCCGAAGTATTAGTCGACCAACAGCGAAATCGCCTGCTCGGCTACGTGGTCCTGGAATCCGGGACTACGGCGAACGCCCTGGAGGCCCGACTGGCCGCTCAGTTGCCAACCTACCTGTTACCCGTGATCCAGCCCCTCGAAGTGCTGCCCCGGCTGCCCAACGGGAAGGTGGACGGCGGGGCACTGGCCACTACCACCCCGGCCGCTAAACCCACGAACGCCCCCGTCCCCGCGGCCGATGCCACGGAAGCGGCCCTGCTCGAGGTCTGGCGGACGGCCCTGGGACAGGAAGACATCGGGGTGACCGACAACTTCTTTTCTCTCGGCGGAGACTCCATTCTCAGCATCCAGATCATTGCCCGGGCGCGTCGTGCGGGGTGGGAATTGTCCCCTACGGCCATCTTTGACCGGCAAACGGTGCGGGAACTGGCCCGGACGGCCGTAGCGGTATCGGCCCGGGAAACCCCGGCGAGTGCTCAGGCTTATCACGGCCCCGTCCCTCTCACGCCGATCCAACACTGGTTCTTCGCGGAACACCGTACGGCCCCCCACCACTGGAATCACGCCTGGTGTTTCGAATTGGGCGAGGGTACGGACCCGGCGCGGGTCGCGGCCGTCGCCCGGCGGGTCTACGACGAAAGCGAGGGCCTACGTCAGAACTTCGCCTGCGTCGGAGGAGAATGGACGGCGACGATCGCGGCGCCGGGCAGTCACGATTGCTACACTACCACCGACGAGCATCTGCCGGCGTTCCTGGATCGTCTGCAGGCGGACCTCGACCTCTCCCGCTCATCCCTGTTTCGGGTGGTGCTGTTCCCCGCGGATCCCCCCGGCCGACCGGTAGTGCTGCTCTTTGCGCATCACCTGGTGATCGATATGGTATCGTGGTCCACCGTGGTGGCTGCCTTCTCCAGCGCGCTTGCTCCCGCGGCCCCGCCCCCCGCTCCCCTGATCCACGGTGCCGGTTACCACCTCTGGGCCCGCCAACTAAAGGAGTGGGCGACGGCGGGCAAGTTTCTGCCGGAGCTCGATTTCTGGGCCGCGCAGCACTGTCCGCCGGTCCTGGACGACCAGAAAACCCGACTGCCCGTGCGTCAGGAAACCGTAGCTACGGACTGCCGTACCGTTGGGGCCCGGATCACGCGGGCGGTGTTGCAGGATGCCAACGTAGCCTACGGAACGCGGCCCGAGGAGTTGCTCCTCACGGCGGTACTACTGGCGGTTGCCCGGGAAACCAAGGCCGACGTTCACGGACTGAACCTGGAGCGTCACGGCCGGGAACCCCTGGACAGCGGGCTGGCCGTTCAGGAAACACCGGGCTGGTTCACGGTGTCGTACCCGCTGACCTTCAGCATCGGACCGGAAACGGAGACCCAGCGGGCGGTCGTAGCGGTAAAGGAAACCCTGCGGGCGGTGCCGAACAACGGCATCGGGTACGGAGTACTGCGCTACCTCGGCCCGCGGCCCGAACTCGCCCAGTCGCCGGCGATCTACTTCAACTATCTGGGGCAGCGCTCAGTAACGGGCGGCGGAGCGCTGGAGCGGGGCCGGTTCATGAACAGCGGACTGCGGCACCCCGGGGGCGAGTTCAACCGCGTCTGGGAGATCAACGTCGAGGTCGTGGACCAGGAAGTACAATTCCATTGGTCGTACGGAACGGAACTCCACGACCGGACGACCGTAGAGCGCCTCCTCGCTTCGACCGCGGAGTACCTGGAGACCATTGTCACTCACTGTCTGGGACGCCGGGAAACTACCGTGACACCTTCCGATTTTCCGGAGGCCGACCTGAGCGCGGAGGACCTGGACGGATTATTCAGTGAATTAAACTTATAACGTGAACGTCAGCCAGCCCAAGATCGAGGCCATTTATCCCCTGGGGCACCTGCAACGGGCCCTGCTGTTTCACCACCTGTCGGCCAAATCCGACGATCAGGGACTAGTGCAGACGCGCGGCCGGCTTCTCGGCCGTCTTGACCGGCCGGCCTACGCAGCCGCCTGGGCGGCGGCTTTCCGGCGACACGAAGCCCTGCGGGCATCCGTGCACTGGGAAAAGGTCTCAAAGCCGGTCTGGGTGGTGCACCCCCACGTTGAGCCGGATATTACTTACCTGGACTGGAGCGATAGCGACGATTCCACCCAACGGCAGCACATCGCGGAGCATTTACGGGAAGATCGGCGAGCGGGACTCCCCTTACATCAGGTGCCCGCCGTGCGGCTTACGCTCATTCGGCTCGGGCCGGAGGTCCACTTTTTCAACTGGACCAGCCACCACATACTCCTGGACGGGTGGTCGGCGGGCGTAGTACTGCGCGACGTAATGGCCTTCTACGCGGAGGAGGTGGCGGGCGTGCCGGCCGCTCTACCGGAGGTACCCGCCTTCCGCCCGTACCTGCGGCACCTGCAGACCCAGGATGCGGACCGGCAAGCCACTTACTGGCGCGACCGGCTCTCACCGCTGACACGGCCATCCTGGTTGCCCGAGGCGGAGGGTCGGCAGCGGGACCTGACGGTTCGCCTGGATAAGCCGACGCGGGAGGGATTCGCCAAAAGCTGTCTGCAGGGGCAAGTGACGCAGAATACCGCGCTACAGGGTTTGTGGGCCCTGCTTCTAGCCCGTTACCTCGGTACGGACGCGGTCTGTTTCGGAATTACCGTCAACGGCCGCCCCCCCGAGATCGCCGGTGCGGAGCTGGCCGCCGGGATGTTCGCGCGGATCTTACCGAAAGTGATCACGGGGGGATCGGACGCTGACTTCTTCCGGCGCATTCAGCAGGACGGCGCCCGGGACACCGCTCAACAATATGTGAGTCTGGACCAGATCGCCGAATGGAGCCCGGTGGGTGGGGAACGCCTGCCCTTCAATACCATGCTCTCCGTGCAGAACTATCCCTGGTCGGCCCTGACGGGCGGCGGCCTGTCGGTAGCGGAATTTGCTGGCGACATTACCTCCCGGTATCCCGTCACCTGCGTCGTGACGCCCCGCGACGACTGGGAAGTATCCATCCGGTACCCGGAGAACCTGGCGGAGCCGTTGGCACGCTGGTTGTTGGAGGGGTACGTAGCCCTGATCCGGTGGGTAAGTACCGACGGGTTCGCGGGCGTGGTCGGGCATTCCCGGAACCTGCCGTTGCCGCAGGTGAAGGAGCAGGGTAGGGTCGCGGATCCCGGACCCCGGCCCGCATACGTGCCGCCGGCCAATCCTACTCAGCTGCGCCTGGTCGGCATCTGGGAGCAGCTGCTGTCCGTAGAGCGGGTGGGGATCGACGATAATTTTTTCCACTGCGGGGGCAGCTCGATGGGGGCGTTGCGCATGTTCGCCCGCCTAGAGGGGCTGACCGGGGAGAACGTAGCGCCCAGTAGCCTGCTGCTGAACCCGACGATCCGCCAACTCGCCCGGGTACTGGACTCCGGAACCTCGGAGACCCAGTGGAATAATCTGGTCCCCCAGCGGGTAAGCGGAGGGCTACCGCCCGCTTTCTGCTTTCACGGGGGCATGGGCCACGTGCTGATGTACCGGCCCCTCACGGAGTTTCTGGATCCCGACCGACCCGTGTACGCCCTACAGCCGAACGGCATCGACGGAGTCTCGGAACTCGACGGGAGCATCGAGGAAATGGCCCGCCACTACCTGGCCGAGATCGACCGGCTGGGAGCTCCCGACCCCCTCATCCTGGTGTCTTACTGCTATAGCGGCACCATTTGTCTGGAGATCGGGCGGCAGTTGGTGGCGGCGGGCCGGCCGGCACCCGTCTTCATCGGTGCGGACATCGATCCGCCGGGCCTGTTTTTCCGTCCCGGCGCCCCGAAGATCCGGCGGCCCGGATCTCCGAGCTGGTACTGGGGCCACCTGCGCCTGGGCCGCTGGACCGAGCTCCGGGAGCAGGTAGCCGCCGACTTTATCCCCGCGGCCCTGATCGGCGACGAGATGCGCCTCCGCCTACGGGCCCGTCGTCTCAAGCAGGGACTCGTGCGGGTCTTTGAGGACTACCGCGAAAAGACGTACGACCAACCCATTTGTCTGATCCGGAGCCGGGGTCTGCAGCAATGGGATTCTTACGCATATGTTATGGCGACCTGGGACCGAATATCCGGCGGACAGCTTACGGTACGCGACGTGGACTGTGAGCACCACGAACTGTTCGAAACGCCCGCGGTGCGGGAAACCGCCCGCTACATCGAGGAGTACATCCGGGAAGGGTGTTCCTAGCTTACGTACGCAACGAACGGGAACTCGCTCCCGCTAACTGGGAACGACTGCTTGCGCAAGTGCCCCCGGAGATCGGGGAGCAGGCCGGGCGGTACCGCCGGTGGCAGGATCGCCAGGCCTCACTGTTCGGTAAACTATTGTTGCGCACCGTATGCACTATACTGCTGGGCGAACCCACGGATCTCGGGCGGTTGACCCACGATGCTTACCGACGACCCCGGCTGGAGGGGTATCACGATTTCGACTTCAATATCTCCCACACCGATGGGCTGGTGGTGTGCGTGGGCGCGGTGGGCGCGGGTCGGGTGGGGGTGGACGTCGAGCGCCGGTTACCGATTCGACTCGAGGAATTTCGGCGGGTATTCACGGACGATGAATACGGGAGGCTTACGGCGGCAGAGCATCTGCTGGAGGACTTCTACCGGCTGTGGACCCGTAAGGAGTCCGTCATGAAGGCGGACGGTCGGGGTTTTCACCTCGATGCCCGCACGATCGACGCCCTGGCCGAACGGATCACGGTGGGGAACCGGTCGTACGACGTGAAGTCACTGGCCCTTACGCCCGACCATTCCTGTCACGTGGCCGCGGCCTCACTTACCTCCGTACGACTGCGGTCCTGTGGGGTGGAAGACTGGTTAAGTGCCGGCGGACTACATGAACAGCACCTCCTCCATCTTCGGAGAGGTCTGGCGGGATTGCCACGTCGTATAGGCGACAGCCCCCAGGGCGAAAAGACCCAGTGTGATGGGCAGCAGTACGAAGGGCAGTTCGGTGAAAATACCCAGTGATAGGTGATCTAGGCTGCCGTCGGAGCCGTCGCCGGAGCGGTATACCTCGTAGCCGATCCAGCCCAGGACGCTGAGTAGAGTACAGGCGGCCAGGCGGGGCGTGATGCGTTCGATGAGGGGTTGTTCCAGCATGTTGCTTTCCTTCACGGCGGGGTGGTCGCGGAGTGCCCGCATAGCTTCATCGCGGCAGGCCACCGACGGCAGCTGGAAGCGCCTGGACTTACCAGCGTGCTGGCGTACGATCAAACTGGTGCTTCCCTGGTAGGACTGAACGCGCATCAGCAAGTGCATGGGAATGAGGCTGACGGACTCGGGGAGTTCCCCCCGTCCGAGCTGTTTGAGCGCGGCGGTGGCGGAGTCGCGGTCCGGCGCCGACAGACTGCCAATACCGGCGCGGGTGACAACGAGAAACGTGAAAGTATTCGACGGCAGACGGGGTGTGACGGGCCAGTAGTACATAAAGCGGTTCGGGTCGGGCGATCTAAAGCGGTTCTGCCACTACATAGTGGAGTAGAAGCCGGTAAAGCAATAACCGCGCACCGCACCCCTTTAGTGTACGTTGCTCCCGCGCATCGCCGCCCGGAATGTTACCTTCGCACGTATGAAGTACCGGGGCTTGCTGCTGTTACTCGCGTTGAGCGTACTCCTGCTGGAAGGCTGTCGGGCCGGGGGGTGCGGTTGTCCTATGTATTAGTTGCCGGAAACCTGCTACATTTGTTGACTTTTTCCGGCGCCACGGCGTTCACCCTACAGCACCGCATTCGCAGCGACCGAACTAAAAAATAACAGCAGACCATGGCATTTGATATTGAGCTGATCAAGAAAGTATACGCAGACCTCCCGGCCAAAGTGGCCGAAGCCCGGCAGCAACTGGGTAAGCCTTTGACCCTCACCGAAAAGATCCTGTACACTCACCTGCACCCCGAGAGCCCCCTGCGGCAGTACGGTCGGGGAAAAGATTACGTTTTCTTTCAGCCCGATCGCGTCGCCATGCAGGATGCCACCGCCCAGATGGCCCTGCTGCAGTTCATGATGGCCGGCCGCGATAAGGTCGCCGTCCCCTCCACCGTCCACTGCGACCACCTCATCCTGGCCGAAACCGGTGCGGAGGCCGACCTGGCCCGCGCCAACGACGAGAACAGCGAGGTGTACGACTTTCTCTCGACCGTCAGCGACAAGTACGGCATCGGTTTCTGGAAGCCGGGCGCCGGCATCATCCACCAGATCGTTTTGGAAAACTACGCCTTCCCCGGCGGCATGATGATCGGTACCGACAGCCACACCCCCAATGCGGGCGGCCTGGGTATGGTAGCGATCGGTGTCGGCGGCGCGGATGCCGTGGACGTCATGGCCGGTATGCCCTGGGAACTCAAGATGCCCAAGGTGATCGGGGTCAAGCTCACGGGTAAGTTGAACGGATGGACCACCCCCAAGGACGTGATCCTGAAGGTAGCCGGCATCCTGACCGTAAAGGGGGGCACCGGTGCCATCGTCGAGTACTTCGGCGAAGGAGCCGAAAGCATGAGCTGCACTGGTAAGGGCACCATCTGTAATATGGGTGCCGAGATCGGCGCCACGACCTCGACCTTCGGGTACGACGAAAGCATGAGCCGCTACCTGAAGGCAACGGACCGCGCGGACGTGGCCTCCCTGGCCGACCAGGTCGCCGAGCACCTGACCGGCGACGCCGAGGTCTACGCCAACCCCGAAGCCTACTTCGACCGCGTGATCGAGATCGACCTGAATACCCTGGAGCCCCACATCAACGGGCCCTATACCCCCGACCGGGCCTTCCCCATTAGTGAATTCGCCGCGGCCGTGGATAAGTTCGAGTTTCCCCCGGTCCTGGAGGTCGGTCTTATCGGAAGCTGCACCAACTCCAGCTACGAAGACCTCGACCGGGCCGCCAATATCGCCAAGGACGCCAAGGCCAAGGGGCTTAAGTTCAAGAGCGAGTTTACGGTGACTCCGGGTTCCGAGCAGATCCGCTACACGGTAGAACGCGACGGTATCCTCAGTGCCTTCGAAGATATCGACGGCATCGTACTCGCCAACGCTTGCGGACCCTGCATCGGACAGTGGGCCCGCCACACCGACGATCCCAACCGCGCGAACTCCATCATCACGAGCTTCAACCGCAACTTCGCCAAGCGCAACGACGGCAACCCCCAGACGCGCGGCTTCGTAGCCAGTCCCGAATTGGTAACGGCCATGGCACTCAGCGGCAGTATGAAGTTCAATCCCCTCACCGATACCCTGACCAACGAACGGGGCGAGCAGGTGAAGCTGTCCCCACCCACCGGCTACGAACTGCCCCCTAATGGATTCGCCGTAGAAGACGCCGGATTCCAGGCACCCGCCGAGGACGGTAGCGGAATCGAGGTGAAGGTGAGCGAAAGCAGCGACCGCCTCCAGTTGCTTGAACCCTTCCAGCCGATCCGTCCGGAGCAGGTCAACGATATGCGTGTCCTGATCAAGGCCAAAGGGAAATGTACCACCGACCATATCTCCATGGCCGGCCCCTGGTTGACCTACCGCGGGCACCTGGAGAACATCTCCCAGAACTGCCTCATCGGTGCCATCAACGCGTACAACGAGAAGACCAACTCCGTCATCAACTTCATCACCAACGAGTACATGGCGGTGCCCGATAGTGCCACTACCTACCGCAACAACGGCGTAGGACAGATCGTGGTGGGTGAAGAAAACTACGGAGAGGGATCGAGCCGTGAGCACGCCGCCATGGAGCCACGCTTCCTGGGCGTCCACGCCGTGCTGGTCAAGAGTTTTGCCCGCATTCACGAGACGAACCTGAAGAAGCAGGGCATGCTGGCGCTGACGTTCGTCGACCCCGACGATTACGACAAGATCCGCCAGGACGACAAGGTGAGCATTACCGACTTCCACGCCATGGCACCGGGGCGGAACCTTACCGTTCAACTCACCCACGCCGACGGGTCGCGGGACACCTTTGAAGTAGCTCACACCTACAACGAAGCGCAGATCGACTGGGTACGCGCGGGCAGCGCCCTGAATAAAATTCGTCAGGAGTTAGCTTAAAGTAATGTTTAGACAGCTGAATTACCGAACATTAGTGAGGTTTGGTAGGGTTTTATGCAGTGTATTATACCACGCCCCAACCTAAATCGGTTAATGCCCTAGTTTTTCCCTTGAGACACATGGACGACTTCCGAATGTCCCGGTAAGCGGTTGCTTGCGGGGTTAACCTCCTTTCAATGTCCAAATATTTACTCTTTCCCCTCATCATCGGTGTCCTGCTGTTTTCCGGTTGCCGCCCGGAAGAAGAAGGAGAGTACGTAATCACGGAAGCCGACCTGGTCGGTAGCTGGGATGTCGATCAGTTCAAGAGTTCCTACAACGTCAGTGGGGTCTTCCTCGGCGAAGACGTCGACGAGAACGGTACCAGCAGCATCAGCAACAGCGCCCTCCGGCTGGAACTGGAAGAGGACGGCAGCTGGAATTCGAGCGGCAGCTATTTCCTAACCGTCACTTCCGAAGGCGATAGTGAAACCACGGAACAGTCCGGAATGGGCGAGGGCCGCTGGAGTTTCCGCCGCGATACCCTCTGGCTACAGGGTATGCAGAACTACAGCGGAAACGGTCGCTTCGAGCAGCAACAGGACTGCATCATTACGTCCTTCAATAAGGACCGGCAGGTCGCCCTACGCACTTCCATCGATCAGACCGATTCCAACGCCGACTACGGCATTACCCTACGGACGCGCGCCGACTGGACCATCCAGCTGATGCGCTGATCGATCTTGGTTATACCGAGGGCCGTTGCTTAGCGTCCCGATACGCTAACGGAGTCGGCTACCTCCGCCACGACCAGGCCGTCGGCACCGACCGCGGTAAGTTCCATCGGGACAAGGTGGTTGACCCAACTGTCGTCGGCCGGAAATTCGACCTTGACGTAATTATCGGTGAAGCCGTGCAGCAGTCCCTCAGTCTTGCTTTTTTCCAGTAGGACGGGCCGGACTTCCCCCAGGTGGCGCTCGTAAAAGGCCCGGCGTTTCTTTTCACTCAGAATGCCCAGCATCTTGTTTCGTCGCCGCCGCTCGCTGAGGGGGACGGCTCCCTCCATGTCGGCGGCCGGAGTATTGGCCCGCTCGCTGTAGGTAAACACGTGGAGGTAAGTAATATCGAGTTCCTGTACGAAGCGGTAGGTCTCCAGGAAATCCTCCTCCGTTTCCCCCGGGAAACCGACGATCAGGTCAACCCCGATACAGCAGTGCGGCATGACCTTCCGGATATGGGACACTCGTTCGGCGAAGAGCTCGCGGCGGTAGCGCCGACGCATCTGCGCCAGTTGTTTATTGTTGCCACTCTGTAGCGGCATGTGGAAGTGGGGCGCGAAACGCTCGCTATTGGCCACGAATTCGATCACCTCGTCGGTGCACAGGTTGGGTTCGATGCTCGAGATGCGGAAACGCGTGATGCCGGCTACTTTGTCCAGTGCCCGGGCCAGGTCCACGAAGAGGGCTTCCTTCCGCGGCCGCTGCCCCTCGATGACGGCCGTGCCGTTGCCGAAGTCGCCGATATTCACCCCGGTCAGGACGATCTCCTTCACCCCCCGGGCCGCGATCGCCTCTGCATCGCTGACGATTTGCTCCACCGTACTGCTCCGGCTGGCGCCGCGGGCGAGCGGGATGGTGCAAAAGGTGCACTTGTAGTCACAGCCGTCCTGCACCTTAAGGAATGAACGCGTACGGTCACCGAAGCTGAAACTGGAGACGAAGCGGTCGGCTTCCCGTACCTCCCCGGCCCGGACCATGCCCTTACCCGCGCCGCCGCCGATGCCGTCGATGAAGTCCAGAATGCGGAACTTCTCCGCGGCACCGAGGACCAGGTCGACCCCCTCGATGTTGGCGATCTCGTCGGGTTTGAGTTGGGCGTAGCAGCCGACGACGATAATCCTGGCTCCCGCGTTCCCGCCCAGTGCCCTGCGTACGACGTTGCGGCACTTGCGGTCCGCGAATTCGGTAACGCTGCAGGTATTGATCACGACCACGTCGGCGCCCTCGCGGAACGGAACTTCCCGGTAGCCGGCCGCCTCGAATTGCCGGCCGATGGCCGAAGTTTCGCTGTAGTTGAGTTTGCAACCCAGGGTGTAGAAGGAGACGGTACCGATCGTAGACATGCCGCAAAATTACATTAGGCCGCCGAAAACAGGGGCGGATGGGGTTTTGGGGAACAAGCCGGGGTCGGGTACAGTTGCACAAGAAAACCAATATGAACCTATCCGAAAAAGTAGCCATCATCACCGGAGCCAGTAGTGGTATCGGGGAAGCCACCGCCAAGAAACTCGCTGCCGATGGCGCGAAGGTGGTACTTGCAGCCCGCCGCGCCGCCCGCCTCAACGACCTGAAGAAGGAAATAGAGAAAGCGGGAGGGTCTGCCCTGGTTGTCGAAACCGACGTCACGAAAGCCGCGGACGTAAAGCGGCTCGTCCAGCAGACGAAGGATGCCTTCGGTCCCTGCGACATCCTCGTCAACAATGCCGGCATCATGCCCCTCAGCTACATGAAGAACGTGCACGTGGAGGAGTGGCTGAAGATGGTCGACGTCAACGTGAACGGAGTGCTTCACTGCCTGGCCGAAACGTTGCCGGACATGGTCGAGCGGAAGAGCGGGCACATCGTAAATATTTCCAGCGTGGCCGGCCGGGAGGTCATGATGGGCAGCGCCGTGTATTCCGCCACCAAGTTCGCGGTACGCGCCCTGAGCGACGGCTTACGGCAGGAGTTGGCTCCGAAGCATAACATCCGGGTCACCTGCATCGAGCCCGGGGCCGTCGAAACCGAGCTGACGGAAACCATCACAGATGATGAACTGATGGAAGACATCAAGGGCTTCTTCGAAAATCTGGAATTTCTGAACAGCGAGGACATTGCCAACGCCATTCACTACGCCATCACCCAGCCAGACGGGGTGCACATCAACGAACTGCAGGTGCGACCTACTTCGCAGGGGTAGGAGGGACTGGATGATCGGAGGGGTGGATGAGTGGATGGGGCGGGTTGCCTACATTTACGGACGATGTATAAGGACAAGAAGGTCGTCGTTGTCATGCCGGCGTACAATGCGGCGCGGACGCTGGAGCAAACCTATCGGGAAGTGCCCCGCGATCTGGTAGACGAGGTGATCCTGTGCGACGATGCCAGTGGCGACCAAACTTCCGTGCTGGCCCGCCAACTCGGGGTGGAGCACGTCATCATTCATTCCAGTAACCGGGGATACGGGGGCAATCAGAAGAGTCTGTACAACAAGGCACTGGAAATCGGAGCGGACATCATCATTATGGTGCATCCGGATTACCAGTATACCCCGAAACTCATTCCCGCCATGTGCAACATCATCGGGGAAAGGCTCTACCCCGTAGTCCTCGGTTCGCGAATTTTGGGAAAAGGGGCCCTGCGTGGCGGAATGCCCCGCTACAAGTACGTAGCCAACCGAATGCTGACCGTCTTGCAAAATCTGCTGATCGGATACCACCTCAGCGAGTACCACACGGGCTACCGGGCCTTCAGCCGCGAGGTGCTGGAGTCCATCAACTTCAATGCCAACGACAATGACTTCGTCTTCGATAACGAGATGCTCTCGCAGATCATCTTTCACGGTTTCGACATTGCCGAAGTGACCTGCCCCACGAAGTACTTTGCCGAGGCCAGCAGCATCAATTTCTTACGGAGCAGCAAGTACGGTTTCGGAGTACTGCGAGTTTCTCTTCTGCACCGTCTTGCCAAGTGGGCGTTGGTGAAGCCGGCGATCTACCGGAAGCCGTAGGGTTTAGGGATTTACCATGTGTACGGTTCCCCTGGCTTCTTAATTGGTGGGAATGCTCTTTACCACCGACATACTGGGAAGTGTTTCAAATTTAAAATTTTCAATGTAAAATTGTTATGACCCGTAATGCTTATCAAGCGTCGAGTTTAATCGATGTAACCCTCCGAGCGCAGCGAGTGTATGCCGGCAAATTTTAAATTTTAAATTTCACATTGTCCCACCTTTGCTTCCGAGCGCAGCGAGTGCATGCCGGCAAATTTTAAATTTTAAATTTCAAATTGCCCCCCCTTCCTCCGAGCGCAGCGATTGCATGCCCGCAAATGGTACATTGTACATCGTAAACGGTATATGGTAAATACCCTGCTTCCGAGCGCAGCGAGTGTATGCCGGCAAATTTTAAATATTAAATTTTCAATTTCACATTGCCCCCCCCTTCCTCCGAGCGCAGCGAGTGCATGCCCGCAAATGGTACATTGTACATCGTAAACGGTACATGGTAAATACCCCGCTTCCGAGCGCAGCGAGTGTATGCCGGCAAATTTTAAATACTAAATTTTCAATTTTAAATCACCCCCCCCTTCCCCCCAAACGCAGCAACTGCTTGCCCACAAATTTTACATTTTAAACTCCCAATTTTAAACCCCAAACCTCCTCCCCATGACCCCCATCTCCTTTCAGGGTATCCTCTTCGATCTTGACGGTACCCTCGTTAACAACATGATGGTCCACCACCGCGCCTGGCAACGCAAACTGGGGGAGCTCGGCCTGGACTATACCCTTAATCGGGTAAAGGCGGAGATTCACGGCGTGAACCTGGAAATCCTGGAGCGACTGTTCGGAGATCGCTACTCTCCCGATGAGCGGCAGCGTATTGCGGGGGAGAAGGAAGCGGCCTACCGGGAGATATTCGCTCCGGAACTGGCGGAAAACACCGTCGGCGGCGCACTGGACTTCATCCGGCGGGCCTTCGCGGAAGACGTGCCGATGGCGATCGCCACGGCCGGTCCCGAAGAGAACGCCTTTTTCGTGATCGACGGACTGGGCATCCGCGAAATGATGGGGCACGTCGTGCATTCCGGCATGGTGACGAACGGTAAACCCGATCCGGAGGTGTTTCGCCAGGCGGCGGAAGGCATCGGCGTACCTCTGGAGAAGTGCCTCATTTTTGAGGACAGCGTAACGGGCGCGCGCGCCGCCAATAATGCCGGTTGCCCCGTCGTCGTGCTGACCACTACGCACCTGCGGGAAGAATTCGCGGGGCTAAACGTTGCCGCCTTCCGGGAAGACTTCCGGGGGCTCTCCGTGGAGCGGCGACCCGAGGGGGATTTTCTCCTGGCTCAGTAAGGCGACGATGCATCCCTGGCTACCCTTCTTCCGCTCCTTCGCCGCTTACCTCAAACTCACCCGGGGATACAGTGAGCATACGCTGTCGGCCTACCGAAGCGATCTGGAAAAACTGACCGCTTATCTGGAACTGCGGGACTGGAAACTAGGCGTACGGGAGATCGAACCTATGCACCTGGACGGGTTCATTCAGTATCTGGCCGAACTAGGACTGGCTCCCCGCTCTCAGGCGAGGCTGGTTTCGGCACTGAAAACCTTCTTTGCCTTCCTGGTCGATGAGCGCGTCATCGAACACGATCCTACCGAACTGCTCCGGTCGCCTAAGCTAGGCCGGAAAATGCCCGAAGTGTTATCCTACGAAGAGGTCCGCGCGCTGCTTGGAGCTATTGACCTGAGTACCGATCATGGTCTGCGTGACCGTGCCCTGCTGGAAACCCTGTATGCCTGCGGACTGCGGGTCAGCGAGGCAACGGGTCTGCGCCTGTCCGATCTGCACCTGCAACACGAATTTCTGCGGGTCACGGGTAAGGGAAATAAGGAACGCATCATCCCCATCGCGGGCGGGGCCATTCGCCACCTGGAGATCTACCTGCGGCACGTGCGCAACGCGCTGCCCCACATACGGGACGAGAACACCGTATTCCTGAACCGGCGGGGCGGGGGGCTGAGCCGGGTTTCCGTTTTTACCGCCGTAAAGAAGTACGCCGCGGAGGCGGGCATCGAAAAATCGGTCAGCCCGCACACGTTTCGGCACTCCTTCGCGACCCACCTGATCGAGGGGGGAGCCGATCTACGGGCGGTCCAGGAAATGCTGGGACATGAATCGATCCTGACCACAGAAATTTATACCCATTTGGATACGGATTTCCTGCGCGAGACGATCCTGTCGTTCCATCCGGCTAACCAGCGCTAAACGAGCTTAGCCAGGGCGGGGATGAAGAACAGGGAAAGCAGAGCGAGGGCCAGGAAAGTGATGAAGGCGATGCGAAGAAAATCACCGCCAATTTCTGCGGAACGTTTCATGGGGTATGCTTGAAAAAACGGAAAGACTGTGTTATGGGTAAAACTGCTTAATGAACGACGGGGTTCGGCTTCAATTCCGACTTTAACCATAGCGGGCACTGTTTTATCGACCGCCCGTAACGAATACGCGCGCCGGGGCATTAAGCGGCAACAATCAATCACTTCCCGCCATGCTCCTACCTACTCTTGGACTGTTGCTCTCCACCACCCTCTGCGCCCTTTCCGTCACGCCCCCCGTATCCGCCGAACCCCTGCCACCGGGCGGCGGGGCGGATAGATTCACCGTAGCCCAGGACTTTAGCCTGGTCATGACCATCCGCGACATAAAGAAGAACGGTAAGGTCCACGAAGCCGTTATTCGCATGGGTGCCCTGGACGACCGCTTTGCCCTGATCTCCACCGACGACGGGGAAGGCGTAGTCAGCCAGATGATCTACAATACCGAAGACCGGAAAACCACCATGGTCACGACCGATAAGAAAGGCCGCAAACAGGGCTTCCGCATGCGCATGCCCAAACTGGGTAACGTTATTGCCGCCACTACCGACGAAATGGCCGAGTACATTACCATCTCCCGCACCGGCGAACGCAAGACCATCGACGGTTACGACTGCGAAAAGATTATCGTTACCGACAACAAGCACAACACCACCACCGAGTCGTGGGTAACCCAGGACGTCGATCTCACCTACGCCGACGTGTTCGGAGGACTTTCCAATCTCTCCGGTGTCGGAAAGCAGCAGTTCAAGACCCCCGGCGGAGCTCCCGCCGTCCTGGAAGGCATGCCTATCCGGTCTACAACCACCGACGGAAAAACCACCACCGAAATGTACATCACTGACATCAGGCTCGGCGACGACCTCGACCGTTCCCTCTTCGATACGGGTGGGGTGGAGATCCAGGAAATGAGATTCTGAACCCCCGGCGAGCGGGCGCCTACGCCAGCAGTACGAGAAGAATCGCCAGCAGCGCCGGGACCGCCTGGACGTACAGGATGCTCCGTGCCGCGGTGGCCGCGCCGTAAATGCCCGCGATCGCTACGCACGTGAGGAAGAACAGGGCTACGTGCCGGCTCCACTCCCCGTCTTGAATTAGCAACGACCAGACCAGTCCGGCCGCCAGAAAGCCGTTGTACAGTCCCTGGTTGGCCGCGAGCACTTTCGTGCGGGGGAACAGCTCCCGCGGTACTCCACGGAACACCCCGGGCCCCCGGCTTTCCCAGGCGAACATCTCGAGCCACAAAATATACAGGTGAAGGAGGGCGATCAAGCCGATCATCACTTTTCCTGCCATCATCATCGTGCCGCCGTCTTTTGTGGGCGGGATACCTTTCCCGCTCATCGCTGAACTACTGAGCCCGTAACTTACTTTTACCCCAAAAGTATCCATGCCCCCTTCCTCCACCACCGGCGACCGCTCGCCGTCACCCGCCGCACCCAACATCCAAATGGTCGATCTGAAGACCCAGTACGAGCGGATGCAAGAGGAGGTCGATCAAGCGGTGCTGGAAGTTATTCGCGGAGGCGCTTTCATTAACGGACCGGCCGTGAAGGACTTTCAGTCCGGATTGCAGGATTTCCTCCGGTGCAAACACGTCGTTCCCTGCGCCAACGGCACCGATGCCCTGCAGATCGCCCTCATGGCCCTCGGACTGAAGCCGGGAGACGAGGTAATCGTACCGGCCTTCACCTACGTCGCCTCCGCCGAGGTCATCGCCCTGCTCGGCCTCAGTCCCGTCATGGTCGACGTCGACCCCTTTACCTTCAACGTGACGGCGGAACTGATCGAGCCGGCCATCACCGAACGAACGAAGGCCATTATCCCGGTCCACCTCTTCGGGCAGAGCTGCGATATGGAGCCCATCGTACGGCTGGCCCGGCGGCACGACCTCTACATCGTCGAAGACAACGCCCAGGCCATCGGAGCCGAATACACCTTCTCCGACGGACGTACGGCCCGCACGGGGACCCTTGGGCATATCGGCTGCACCAGCTTTTACCCCAGTAAGAACCTGGGGGCCTACGGCGACGGCGGTGCCATAAATACCGACGACGACACGCTCGCCGATCGCCTGCGCATGGTGGCTAATCACGGACAAAACCGCCGCTACTACCACGATGTCGTCGGTTGCAACAGCCGCCTCGATTCGGTACAGGCCGCGATCCTTAACTGCAAACTGCCCCGCCTGGAAGACTACAACGCCCGTCGCCGGGCCGCGGCACGTTACTACGACGAGCACCTGACCAGCCTGCCCGGTCTACTCACCCCCGCCCGCCTGCCGGCCAGTACCCACGTGTACCACCAGTATACCCTGCGCATCGACGGGGACCGGCGCGATGCTCTCCAGCAACACCTGCATGCGGCCGGCATCCCGAGTATGGTGTACTACCCCGTCCCCCTCTACGACCAGGAAGCTTTCCGGGGCACCGCGGCCAACGCGATCGACTTCCTGCCGGTCACCGATACCCTGTGCAAGGAGGTCATCTCCCTACCCATGCACAGCGAACTGGAGGAGGATACCCTGGCCTACGTTTGCTCCCGCGTCCGCGCCTTCTTTTAACGCGTCCGGTCCCGGACCAAACATGAAACAAAAAGTTTGTAAAGTCCAACCATTCGGGCTTTCGGGGTGTTTTCAATTTACAGTAGTGAACTGAAAATCATTCCCTTATGGCACTTCCGATCGTCATGCAAAAGGTTAACTCCCAGATGCTCTCCGAGATGGGATACCTACGTGCCGCCAATACCCTGTTCGTCAAGTTCCGCAACAACGGGGCCGTCTACGCCTACTTCGGTGTACCCAGCGAGCACTGGCAACGCATCCGTGCCGTAGCAAGCATCGGGCGGTATATGCAGCGACACATCTTCAAGAAGTACGCCGCCGCCCGGATCTCGGAGGGAGAGAAGCCCGTCCATTCCACTTCCTCCGCGGAAGCCGCCTAAAAATTTCAAATCTGACATTTAAAGTTTGAAATTTTCTAACCCAGGGCCGCCTTCCCGAAGCGCTTGCGCACTTTATCCATGGCGAGTAGTAGCTGACTGTTCTCCTGGGTATCCGTGAACAGATTGAGCTGGGTGTGGCCGGTGGCCAGTCGGTCGAAGCGGATCCCGATGAGGCGGATGCACTGTCGGCGCGTAAAGAGTTCACGAAAGAGGGTCTCGGCTACCGGTATCAGCTGCTGATCGTGGGCCGTGTAGGGGATGCGCCGCTGACGGGTGTAGGTATTAAAGTCGGTATAGCGGATCTTTACCGTCACCCCCGCCGCGAGCCGGCCCGCCTGCCGCAGGTCGAAGGCCAGTTGCGCCGTCATACTGCGCAGTTTGCGGAGCAGAAATTCCACGTCAATGGTGTCGGTCTGGAAGGTATGCTCGCTCGAAAAAGACTTGCGTTCCGCGTGCGGCACCACCGGCCGGTGATCGATCCCGTTGGCGCGTCGGTGAAATTCCCGTCCCATACTTCCGAATTCCCGTTCCAGCAGGGTTACGGGCACCTGACCGAGCGTACCGGCCTTGCGAATCCCCATCAGACTCAACTTGCGGGCGGTAACGGACCCGATCGAAGGGATCTTGCGCACGGGTAGGGGAGAGAGAAAGGCCCGCTCCGCCCCGTCGGCCACCCACCCCGAACCGTTGGGCTTCGATTCCCCGGCCCTGACCTTCGAAACCAGTTTGTTTGTCGATAGGCCGGCCGAGATCGGTAGCCCCGTCTCCCGAATGATGCGCTCGCGCAATTCCCCGCTCCACTTCACGCAGCCGATGTGACGGTCCATCCCCGAAATGTCTACGTAGAACTCGTCGATGGAGGCCTTCTCGTACACCGGCCCCTCCTCGGCGATGATCTCGGTAATGATGTCGGAATGCTGCTCGTAGCTCTCGAAGTCGCCCCGTATCGTCTTCGCGTCCGGACACCGCCGCAATGCGATGGCCATGGGCATACCCGCATGGATCCCGAAACGCCGCGCCTCGTAGCTGCAGGAGGTGACCACGCCCCGCCCCCCGGCCCCGCCCACCAGCAACGGCAGGCCCGCCAGGGCACTATTTTTCTTGACTTCCACGGACGCGAAGAAGGCGTCCATATCCAAATGAAGGATGGCTCGTTGATACATGTCGTACGGAGTGAGTAAAAACCAAAACTGTTGCAAAAACGACGAATAAGCCGATTTGTGCAACAAAATGTTTGATTTTAACGCATCCTACTTCGCCCAGATACCCGTCTCCAGCGTCCAGTCGTACTCCTCGTAAGTACGCTTCATGTTCTTATTCTCCTCCGTGAGGATACCGTAGGTCACCAAAAAATCGTCTACGCCGTCGTGGTCGCGAAAGTCTCCCTTGAACCACTGGAAGAGCGGTGAAGTGACGAGGACCTGCTCGCCGTCGACGGTCTTGATTTCGCTGTGCTCCCGGAGGTAGCTGCGTACGCGGGCATCGATCTGTTCCTCGAAGGTGCCCGGGCGGTAGATCTCGACGGGCGGACAACTGCTCGCGCCGCAGTTTAGGGCGAAATGCACCCGGGAGTCACCCCCCCGGATCCGGAACGTACGCTCGAATTTGTTCGAGAACAACTGGGGTACGAAGCCCAGTCCGAAACGATTCTCGCCGCCGCGGATGATGGCGTGCTCCATTTCGTTGGGACTCAGTGTATGTCCGGCAACCGTAAAGGCCGGTGTACTGAAGAAGGCACTCCGGTCGTCAAACAACTCCGGATTTTCGGTGAGCAGGTACTGCACCATACCGTTGTAAATATTGATCCAGAAGGCTTCCTTCTTGGCGCGGGTATCCAGTTCGGCGGCCAGTTTCCGGGGTTCCAGGCGGGCAATCTCACTGACGAGGTCGGAAACGTCGCGCTTGCCCCGCAGGCCCTCCAGCAATTCCTGACTGAGCACGTTGGGGGTCATTTCGGCGTCCATGGACACGTAATCGTCGGCGGGCTGGTAGCGGCCGCAGGACGAAAAAAGGCAAACAAGCAGGAAAAGAAACAAGGCGGAGCGTAACATACGGTAGGGGGTTAACGGTATAAACGTACGCGCTCCCGTTTTGCTCGGTTTCATTGCGGGAGCATGACGGCTGGCGACAATCGGGCGGGGACGCGGGTGCGGAGACGTACCAAAAAAAGCGTAGTTTATGGGTACCCACCCCCCATCCGATTTCTGACTCGCGTATGCCCACCTTCACTACACGACGGGAAAAGCATCTCTGGTACGGCGTAGCGGCCGTGGTCATTACGATCGCCGCGACGCTCTTCGTCGGGCAACCGCTGGCGGACCTATTCGCAGATCAGAACGTCCGGGCGGCGATTTTCCTGCTCGTGATGGGGCTGATCGCGGCCACGGTGCTGATCTATACCCTGAAGAAACGGCCGGGTCGGGTGGAAGGAGCGGCGTGGGTGGGTATGGGGGCCGTGTACGTGATGTTCTTTCTGCGGCTGGGAATGCCCGAGCGCAGCCACCTCATGGAGTTTACCGTACTGGCCGTACTGCTGCACGCCGCCCTGGACGAACGGATGAGCGGGGGTCGGGGTCACCCACGGGCGGCCCTGTACGCCTTGCTGATCAGCGTACTGCTCGGGGTAGTGGACGAGTGCGCCCAATTGCTGGTGCCGGACCGGGTATTTGACCCGGCCGACATGGTCTTTAACGGACTGGCGGCGGCACTGGCCATCGGCACGGTAGTCGGGGTAGGGTGGGTGCGTAGAGCCTTCGGGAGCGCGCATTAGAAGACCTATCTTGTCACGTACAACCCCCCTCCGATGACTGAAGTTGTTCGCCTGTCCGTGTGCGCTGCGCTGCTGTTGAGCGGTGTTTGCTCCTGCGCGCGTCCGCCGGATCCCCCCGCCCCCCCTGCCGCCGCGCCGGAAATCGTGATCTCGCGGGCCGACTACGCGGAACGGCTATACGGATTCTGGTTGGGGCAGTGCATCGCTAACTGGACCGGCCTGGTGACCGAAATGGACAAGATCGGCGACGTCGGTGATATTCGGACGGGCGCGTTCTACACCCGCCACGACTGGGGTCAACCCGATCAGCCGAGCATCTGGGCGGAGGGCGTACCCAGCGATCTGTCGGAGACTATCGACTTCGTCATCCGCCGCCGGGGGGAAGTCTGGGGAGCCGACGACGATACGGACATCGAGTACATGTACCAGCATTTGCTCGACAGTCTGCAGACGACGATCCTGTCGCCCGCACAGATCCGCGATGGATGGCTGCGACACATCCGTCCGGAAGAGGAAAATTACCTATGGGTAGCCAACCAACGGGCTTTCGACCTGATGCGGGAGGGTATGCTGCCGCCGGATACGGGAAGCCCCGCGCACAACGAGCACTACGCGATGATCGACGCCCAACTGACGACGGAGATCTTCGGCCTCTTCGCGCCGGCCCGCCCCGACGTGGCCCTGCAGATGTCCTGGCTTCCCGTACGTACGGTGGCACGGGAGGATGCGGCCTGGATCTCCGAGTTTTACGTGAGCATGCATGCCCTGGCTTCCGCGGCGGATACTACCCGATCGGTAGGCGAACGACTACGGTGGATGGCGGATCAGTCCCGGCGGCAGCTCCCGGAAGGTTCCTACGCGGCGGCGATGTACGATTACGTGAAGGCACGACACGCCGCGGGAATAAGCTGGGAAGCCGCCCGGGATAGTATTTACGTGCGCTACCAGATCCGGCAGGCCGACGGTTACGACATGACCGACCGGAAGCTGTACTGCAACGGATGCTTTGCCGCGGGCATCAACTACGCGGCGAGCCTCGTCAGCCTCTTCTACGGAAACGGCGATCTGCGGGAGACCATCCGGATCGGCACGCTGGCCGGCTGGGATGCCGACAACCCCACGGCGACCTGGGGGGGACTGATCGGATTCATGATCGGTCGGAAGGGGGTGGAGGCGGCCTTCGGGTCCGACCTGTCGGACCGCTTTCACATTCACCGTACGCGCCGGAACTTTCCGAATGGTGGTGTGGATACGTTCTCCGCGATGGCGGCTACGGGCGTATCGATTGTCGACCGGGTAGTGGAGCGGGAGTTGGGGGGGCGGGTAGATACGTCGATGAATACCTGGCATATCCCCGCGGAATACCCCCGGTGAGGGAGCGGGGGCGGGGTGCCCCAACAAAAGAAGGCTGCCCGCGGGCAGCCTTCCGAAATGCGTGTGTTCATAGTGTCAACGAAAGAAAAAATTTGTGCGGCGACGGTATGGGTAGCCTCTAAAAAGCGTGTTTAAATTTGTATAGCGTCGCTTGGGGGGTGTCTCTTTACCTAATTCACACCATTCCGGAAGCGTTAGCGTACGGCGGGTACTTCCGGCTTGGTGAAACAAATATGGCTCATCTCCCCCGCAATTTTCCGGCAACTTGGTTCCCTAATCCGGCAACTTGATTCTTTTAGGTGCCAATTTCCGGCAAACTGTCCGCGGCACGAGGTTTGGATCAGTCAGTCAGGTATTCTGACGGTTTTTTGCCGAAACGCTGACGGAAACTGCGCGAAAAACTGCGGGCGGTGCGGAAGCCGACCTCCTCGGCTAATTCCTGCAGGGAGGTAAAATCCTGATCCTCCAGCCGCCGTCTCGCTACCCGTAGCCGGACCTCCTGCAGGTACTTTTTGGGGCCTAGTCCGGTGAGGAGTTTGAGCTTACGCAGAAGGGTGGATTCGCTCATGGTGAAAGTGCGGGCCAGGGAGGGTACGTCAAGATCAATGTCGGCATGGTGGGCTTCGACGTGCGCCTGGAATTCTCCGAGCCATTCCTGGTCGGCCTGATTCGGAGGCGTATCTACCTCGGTGCGGTAGGCTTCCCGCTTACGACGGTTGGCGATCAGGCTGGCCAGGCGGGCCCGCAGTTCGTCCTGGGAGAAGGGTTTCAGCAGGTAGTCGTCGACACCGAACCGCAAAGCCCGTAATCGAGCATGGGCATCGGCGCGGGCGGTGAGTACCACTAAGGGCGTATCCTGCAGGCTCTCCTCGCGCTTTACTTCCTCGATGAGTTGGAAGCCGTCCATCAGCGGCATCATAAGGTCGGTCAGGAGAAGGTCGATCCGCCGGTCCTGGTGAAGTACATCGAGGGCTTCCCGGCCGTGGCGTGCCAGGGTGAGGCGATAGTCCGGCTCCAGGATCAGTTGTAGGTACTCCTGTAATTCCGCATTGTCCTCCACGAGAAGTATGTGGGGCTTGCCGTGCGTTAGGGTTCCGGTGCCGGCGGTTAGGAGCGGTTCCCCGCCCGGGGCGCCGCTGCTGCCGGCTCGTTCCGCAACGATTTTTAGCGGGAAGTAGGCGCAAAACGTCGATCCCCGCCCGGGCGTACTTTCCGCTTCCATATCGCCGCCCATCAGACGGGCGTACCGACGACTGAGAGCCAGACCGATGCCCGTTCCCCCCTCGGCCCCGTAGTCGGAAGTGGAGGACTGGAAGTAGCGGTCGAAGATGCGTGCCAGGTCCTGGGCGGTTATCCCGCGTCCGGAGTCTCTGACGGTGATCCGCAACTGCCCCCGGTCGTGATCGATGTCCACCGCTATACTTCCCCCCTCGGGCGTAAACTTGCAGGCATTGGACAGCAGGTTGTCGATGATCTGGCGGCACTTTTCGCGATCGAGCATTCCCGTGCTGCCCGCCGGAAGACTCAGGCGGTAACGTAAATCGATGTGCAGAGATTCGGCGAGACTGGTGAACTCGCCCAGGCAGTGGTCGAAGAAGTCCGGCAGGGGGGTTAGGGTAGGCTCCGGCTCCAGCTGGTCCGATTCGAGCTTGCTCAGGTTAAGGATATCGTTGACCAGCGTTTCCAGTCGCTTGCCGCCGCGTTGCACCATTTGCAGGAGGCCGCGTTGACGGTCCGGCAGGGAATTCTCGGCAAGTAGGGTGCCGGCCGGACCAAGAATGAGGCTGAGGGGGGTGCGTAGTTCGTGACTTACGTTGGTAAAGAAGGTGGATTTGGTCCGGTCCAGTTCCAGGAGCCGCTCCGTCTGGGCGGCAATGACGGCATTCTGTTCGGCCAGTCGGTTGCGGCTGCGTTGCTGATAGCGCACGAACAACATCAGACCGATGACCAGAGCGCACACCACCGCGAAGGATGCCGTGAGAATGCGGTAGCGGGTCGTCTGTAGCTCCATTTGTAACTCCTGATTCTTACGCGCGGTGGCCAGCTGTTCCTTCTCCCGGTTGAGGTAGTAGGTCTGCAGATCGAACCCTTCACTGCGGCGGGCGAAGGTATCGCGGTGAGCCAGCTGTTGTTGGAAGTTGTGCAGGGCACGTTGATAATCTTCCTGATCCTGGGCGATCCGTGCGGACAGGCCGTACACCTCGGCCAGCAGATCGTGCAGAGCATGGTCGTGCGCTTTTTGCCGGGCGTCGTCCAGGTATTCCTGGGCGAGCCGGTGGTTGCCGGTTTTCCACTCCACCTCGGCGAGGGAGGTCAGGACCGCGATTTCCAACCAGAAACTGGCGAACTGACGGGTAAGACGGAGGGCCTGGAGATAATGTGTCCGGGCGGCCTCCGGCCGGTCGCGCCGGAGGGCGATATCTCCCCGCCCGATGGCCACGGTAAGGGCGATCGTAGCTTCCTGCTGGGTGGTCGGGGGAACGATACGTAGATCCTCGAGGGCCCGCAGATGCTGCTCGGCTTCCTGAATCCGACCTGCGTGTAGCTTAATGTTTACCAGTCGCAGATGAGCACGGGTGACGGAGGCGGAATCCCCCCTGTCCCGTGCCCTTAGCAGGAAGGAGTCCATAGCCGCCAGGGCGGGGCCGGGATTCACCGGATCGACGGCATTTTCCAGCTTCATGAACTCCAGATACGCTACCCGTTCGTGGTCGCCCGCAAGCCGGGCGTAGTGGAGGGCGTTCTCCAGATTCGCGATCATCAGCTCGTCGATGCCCAGCGCGTGGTAAAAGCGCATCAGTTGCAGATACGATTTAGCGAGCCGCTGGGGCTGTCCCCCGGCTTCGGCGATCGTCAACATCCGCTGTACGGCGTGGATGGCGGCCGGGAGGTGGTAGATATCCTCCAGCTTCAGAATAAGCTGGTCGAGGAACCGAAACCGACAATTGGGGTCGTCGCCACAGGCCTGCGCTACCGCCCGGTCGATGATCGTGAAATCCGACGCTTCCCGGGGATCCCCCAACTCGGCCGCTATCGCCGACCACGCCTGTGGCAGCAGAGTAGCGGTACTGTCGGTAGGTGACTGTGCCGCCATCACCGTCGGCAGCAACAGCAGAAGGCACCGCGCAATCCATGAGGGCATAAAAATTATTCGTTCAACCAGGGCGATCCGGCGACTGTAAACAAAAACTGGTAATACCGGAACGAGATTGGGTTAGGGTAGGTATAGTCAATACGGTAATATAACATCTCCGGCAGATAGGGAGTAGGAACAATTAATGTCCTGTCGGGTGCCGTACGGCCTGCGCGCCGTACGCTGTTTTGGTTACCTTCGGGCATGTCCACTTCCGCATTCCGCACGCTGTTCCTCGTCGTACTCGCGTGCTCGGCCACGGTCGCCCGCACCCAGGAAAATTCATGCTCCCTGCTCGTCCCCCGTTACGTCTTCGACGGGACGGATCTGCTGTCCGACCGGGTAGTCCTGATCGTGAACGATACCATCGCGGCCGTCGGGCCGGTCGCGGAAGTGTCCGTTCCCGGCGGCTGCGCGGTCCAAGCGTTCCCGGAGGGAACCCTGCTGCCGGGAATGATCGAGGGGCACGCCCACCTGCTGCTGCATCCCTACAACGAAACCTCCTGGAACGACCAGGTGCTGCGGGAATCCCACGCCGAACGCGCCATCCGGGGTGGGGTACACGCACGGGAAAGTCTGCGGGCCGGATTTACCACGGTACGCGATCTGGGGTCCGAGGGGGCGGGATATACGGACGTCGGACTCAAACAGGCAATTGAAAAGGGCGTCATCCCCGGACCGCGCATGATCGTGGCGGGCCGGGCAATCGTAGCTACGGGCAGCTATGGCCCTGCCGGCTTCGCCGACCACGTGGCCGTTCCCCTGGGGGCGGAGCCGGCCGACGGAAATGAAGGGCTGACCCGGGTGGTCCGCGACCAGATCGGGCACGGAGCGGACGTCATCAAGGTCTACGCCGACTACCGCTGGGGTCCGGAGCGCACCGCCCGGCCCACCTTCACGCAGGAAGAGCTGGAAACGATCGTCAGGGTAGCCGAAAGTAGCGGACGCCGGGTGGTCGCCCACGCCGCGACCGCCGAGGGTATGCGCCGTGCTACGCTGGCCGGAGTATCGACCATCGAACACGGCGACGGCGGTACTCCGGAAGTCTTCGCCCTGATGGCCGAGCGGGGAGTAGCCCTGTGTCCCACCCTGGCGGCGGGCGACGCTATTCTTCAGTACGGAGGATGGCGTAAGGGCGTGGACCCGGAGCCGGACCGCATCGTGGGAAAACGTCGCTCTTTTGCCGATGCCTTAGCCGCCGGAGTGACCATCGTAGCGGGAGGCGACGTCGGCGTGTTTCCGCACGGCGACAACGTGCGCGAACTGGAGCTGATGGTCGACTACGGAATGGAGCCCGTAGAGGTCCTGCGGTCCGTGACCTCCGGAAACGCGGAGGTATTCGGTATCCGCGATCGGGTAGGGCGTGTACAAGCGGGACTACTCGCGGATCTGGTGCTGGTCAACGGCAACCCCACGGAGAATATCTCCGTGCTGCGGGAGGTCCTTTTGGTTTGGAAAGGCGGACGGATAGTCAAATAATTCTATAAAATATGCGATTTCGGAGGCTTAACAAGCTTTATGTGATCTAGATCACTAAGCCGGAGCACGAACCCCCCCTAATTCTGCAGTAGCGTTTCCTCAGCCCACTTACCCGCAGGTAGCTCACGGCCCCGCGGAAGGGATGCAAATCCAACCTCACCAAATCCATACAGAATATTTGCGTCCGACGCCCACGGTGTCGGATCTATTGGTGTGTTTCATAGGTGTTTATATATAAGAAGGTTGCGGTTTAGGCCGCGACCTTCTCATTTTCTACCCCCGCCAAACGACACCGATCCCGATATTGATCCCCGGAGCTGCAATACCGCTCGCGAAGGGTTGGTAGAAACGATCCAGCAGGTTCTCCCCCTTCAGTTGCAGGGATAGCCGGTCCGATACCCGGTATGCCGTGTAGACGTTCAGGGTCCACCAGGCCGGTGTACCCATTCCGTAGGGCGTCAGTTCGGGATTGTCGGCACTCCCCACGAGTTCGAAGGTGTATCCGGTGGCGGCCGTCCCGCCGATGCTGTTCACGGCGTAGTCCTCAAGCCGTTTACGGCGCTGGGCGTCTACGCGAAGGTTGACATCCCACGCTCCAGTGGTGTAGCGCAATCCGATCCGACCGTAGGCCGGGGGGATGTGATCCTGGGGGAGGGTGAGTTGGTGACCGTCCGGAGCTTCCTGCCGCCGTCGTCCACGCAGCCAGTGCGCTTCGGGCCGCAGTTCCCATCCCGGAGCGAACGTCCAGGCAGCCGCCAGATCGAAGCCGTAGATCCAGGCTTTTTCCGCGTTGACGTTGGTATCTACGTAGAGGGTGTCCCCGTGGCTGACGAAAAATTCGCTACCGTCCGGCAGCCTTCCGTCACGTCGGATGATCGCGTCCGAGAGCAGGGTGGCGTAGGCCGTGAACTCGAAGCGGAGAGGACCTTCGAGCCGACTGTAGGTCGCTTCCACGGTATTCGACCGCTCGGGGCGTAGGTCAGGGTTCGGCACCTGAATCCGTCCGCTCTGTTCCCGGAACTTGGCGAAGTCATCGACGTTGGGCGCACGAAACCCCTGCGCGATGAGCATGCGCAGCCCGTGGGCCTCCCGCCGGTAATGCACGCCCAGGGCACCGGTCAGTGCACCGGACGAACTGACGATGCCGTCGAGGTACGGCTGCGGCCACTCGACCGGATCGTCGGCGCCGAAGGTAGCCGTGAGTCGTTGCAGACCGTACCGGAGTCCGCCGCGCAATTGCCAAAATTCGGTGAGGGTATGACTCATATCGAGGTAGGCACCGGCGCCCGCCAGCCCGCTTCCCTGACTGGGGTAGCGACTTGCTTCCCCCGCCGGCATGGCCTCGGCGGCGACCCGGTCGTGACGCAGATCGAAGCCGTAACGCAAGCGGGTGGCCGGACCGATCTCCTTCGCGAAATCGAACTGGGCGTTCCAGCTGCCGACGTCGACGAGACTGGCCTCCCGCACCGAACTGCCCAGCCGGCGTTGCAGTCGGTCCTCCTCCACGAACTGGTAGGATACCAGGTAGCTGGCTACGTCGTACAGCGACGTGGTCCGGCGGTCGTCCAGTCGCAGGCTGCCGAGCAGCCGGGTCTGCGGACCGTAGTCCCAGCGGGCCCACCGCAACTGACCGTCGCGCATCTCGGTGAGGGCATCGTAGCGCGGAACGTCACCGGTCGTGGAATACTGTAGGTTGGCATTTAACTCGAGCCCTGCGGCCGGTCGGAAACGCAGCTTTTGCAGCAGGTTATACTGTTCGTACCCACTCCCGACCTGCACGGCGGGCCGGGGATTGTCAACGACCTCATCGCCATCCACGTAAGTGGACCGCAGGCCGAAGTCACCGTAGTTTTCGGGTCGGTTGCCGCCGGCCCGCAGGTCGCCGAAGCGATTGAACGAAACGGCCGTGTATCCGGCCCATTTCGTGTTGCCGTAGTCCAGTCCCGTGGCGATGTTCACGGCATTCGCGGCGGAGCCGTAGTTGGTTTCGGCGTAGCCGTTCAGTCCGGGGCGCGCCCGAAATTCCGGTTGCCGGGTGCGGAAGTGGATCACCCCGCCGAGGGCGTCGCTGCCGTAGGCCAGGGCACCGGCGCCGTAGATCACTTCGACGCGGTCGAGCGCGTTGGGGTCCACGGTGATGGCGTTCTGGAGGTGGCCGTTCCGGTAGATAGCATTGTTCATGCGCACGCCGTCGACGACGAGCAGTACGCGATTGGCCTCGAAGCCGCGCACGACGGGGCTTCCGCCACCGAACTGGGATTTTTGCACGTATACTCCCGAAAGATCACTGAGCACGTCGGCCGTGGTAAGGCTCTGCACCCGGCGACGATCGGCGGCGGCGATCAGCTCGATCTGGTAGGGAAGTTCGCTGGCGAGCTCATTGCGGCGACCGACGACGGTAGCCGAATGCAGCAAAACACTGGTGTCCGCTACCTGGAGGGTTTGCCGTTCCGTTCCGCCTTGCTCCTGCGCGCCCGCCGCCTGAATGTACAGCAACCAGAGGGCCGTCCACCACCACTTCATGCCGGCGAAGGTAGCCTACTCCCGGGGAATTAGGACGTAGCCCGTACGGGCCAAATCACCGAAATCGTCGTACGTCATACTTACGTAGCCGCCGTTGCCCCAGTTGCGGCCGAGGGAGCTGCGCAGTTCGAAGGTTTCCTTCTCGCCGTCGTAGCCGATGACCGTCAGGAAGTGGGTTTCGGTGGTCGGGCCGGTGGGCTCGTAGATTCCCCCCTGGAGGCGGGTGAAGGAGGCGTCCGTGGCTACTTCCACCAGTACGGGATTACCGCGGCTGAGGGCTTTGCGGGTTTCGAAGACGCGATTGCGCCCCCGGGTTTCTTCCCGGAACAGGTAACCGAAATTGGTGATGCCGAAGCGCGCTACGGAGTACACCGAATTGGGGATGGTGCTGCTGTTGTAGGGTACGATGGCCGCCGAGACCGTGCCGGAATTGATGAGCAGTCCGAGTCCGTCGACGAGGTTGGGCCGCCGGCCGGCGTTGGCCAGGTTCATGACGATGTAGTCGGGGCTCAGGTTGTCCTTGAAGTTGCTGTTGAGGTTGACGTAGTACTCCAGGCAATCGGCCAGGGCGTAGGCCCATTCCATGCCGGTCTGGGGTACCTGGCGGATGGGCATCATGTAATTCTTGATGTTCTGCCGCAGCAGTTCTTCCCGGGAGGGGCTGCCGATCCCGGGGATGTAGAACATCATCTGGTCGATCGCGGCGAGGTCATTAAGTCCCTGGAGGGTTTCGGCGCTCTTGGCCGCCCCGTAGGGTTGTTGGGCGCGGACGCAGGAGCCAAGCAAAACGAAGAAGAGCAGGGTGGTCAGGCGGGGCATTGGCATAGTAGGCGGTACTTATCAACGATTAACGGTGAAAGTAAATATTCCGGTATGTATTGGTCGAGGCGTTGTACGCCGATTCGAGCTTCCAGGTCGAGCACTCCGGTCGAGTACTCAGGTCGAGGCGTTGCACGCCGAGTTATGACAAGGCTAAGGCACGACACACCGAGTATTCCATGGTCGGGGCATTGTACGCCGATTAAAGGACCTAAGGCGAGTACTCAGGTCGAGGCGTTGTACGCCGAGATTTAAAATAAAAGTTTTATAATCATGTTAAATAGAACAAAAACAATCATATATTCCTCCTCCCTCAGAGAGAACAGTATGAAATCCTACATCAACGTGTCGCACTTCCCACTGGGAGTAACACCGGTACACATCACTTACCGGCTGGCGGGCAGTATTCCAATGGAGGAGAAACGGCGCATTGCTCAACGGCGTGCCGAGCAAGTTGCCGCATTACGTCATAAGCTTCGTGGACAACCTGAATGGCTGTCCACTGAAGTTTATACGCAGGAGATGCAACGCATATCTGGGGAAGTGGAATCAGAAATAGAACGTTTGCTGCATCGTTGGGACTCCGGTCCTATGCACCTTAAATGTCCGACAATCAGTTCAGTAATTGTTGTATCGTGGCGCTTTCTGCACGATTATGAAGAAATCAAACTCTATGCTGTATGTGTTATGTCAAACCATGTACACGTGATACTCAGCGCACCTACTGGAAGTGAAAAGGTTTGTTTATCCAGAATTATGAACAGGCACAAACGCTACACGGCTTGTGCCTGTAATCTCATTTTAGACACTACCGGGCAAGCATTCTGGGCGCCTAACTACTTTGATCGAACGATTCGGAATGGTAAGTTCTTCACGGCTATGTGGTACGTATTGAATAATCCGGTGAAGGCACGAATGGTCGATAGATGGGAGGATTGGCACGGAACATACGTTAATCCCGCATACCTAAGTCATTTCGTGGAGAATGAGGAAAGAAAATTACGGGCTTAGATTTGGATTGCACAATTTAATGCTCGGCGTGCAACGCCTCGACCTATGACCCGCATCGCGCCCACCCCCTCCGGCTACCTCCACCTCGGTAACGCGGCCAACTTCGCGGCCAACGCGCTGCTGGCCCGCCGGTGGGGGCTCGATCTGTTGTTAAGGATCGACGACCTCGACCGGGCACGCTTCCGACCGGAATACCTACAGGATATCTTCGACGTACTGGAATGGCTGGGCATCGCGCCCACGGTCGGTCCGCGGGATCCGGCAGATTTCGCGGCACACTGGTCGCAGGAACGGCGGATGCCCCTGTACGTGGCCGCGCTGGAAACCCTTCGCTCCCGCGCACGCGCCCACGTTTTCGCTTGTCCCTGCTCCCGGACCGAATTAGCCGACGGCGTGCACGCACATGACTGCCTGAACGCGAACATCTCCCTAAGTGAAGCGGGGGTGGCCTGGCGGATAAACACTCGCGGCACCCCTCTGCACGCTTCCATACCAGATTTCGTGGTCCGCAAAAAGAACGGGCGGCCGAGCTACCAACTGGCCTGCACGGTCGACGACCGCCACTTCGGGGTCACGGCATGCGCACGGGGGGAAGATCTGCGCGACAGCACGGCGGCCCAGGCAATGGTGTCGGACCTGCTGGGCTACCCGAAACTAGCGGAACGCATCCGGTTCATTCACCATCCGTTGCTGACGGTGGGGGGCGAAAAGCTGTCCAAAAGCCAGGGGGCCGCGGGTGTACGCGACGGAGGCATGAGCCAAGAGGAAATTTTCGCCATAGCCGAGGGATGGATCGCTACACCTTGATACCGTCGATCTTGCGCACCTCCTTGATCACCCGCACTGCGTGCTTATTTGGCCGGATGGGGAAACCCCGCCGTTTGGCCCAGGTAGCGGTGAACTCCGCGCCGAGGAACAGGATCTGGCTGTTGTAGTAGGTCCAGACCAGCAGGGTTACCAGTGCCCCGGCGGCGCCGTAGGTGCTGCTGAAGTCGGAATTGCCGATGTAGAAGCCGATCAGGAACCTGCCCAGGCCGAAGAGGAGGGCGGTGAAGATGGCCCCCGCCCAGATGTCCTTCCAGCGGGCCCGGGCATCGGGCAAGTAGCGGAACAGCAGAGCGAAGATCACCGCGGTGACGGCCGTTGCCAGAATCCAGCTCGTCGTGGCCAGGACCACCGGGCCCAGGGCCGGCAGCATGCCCGCGAGCTTGTCCATGAACCCGATGATGAGGGCATTTACGACCAGGGTGATCATCAGCAGAAAACCCAGTCCGACGACGAAGCTGAAGCTCAGCAGGCGGGTCACTAAGAAGCCCAGAATGTTGTTGGTGGGCCGGGCCTCGATCTCCCAGATGCGGTTGAGGCTGGTCTTAAGGGTAGCGAATACGGTGGACGCCGTAAAGAGGAGGGTGGCTACGCCAATGATGGTGGCCCAGAGGCTGTCGCCCGTGGAGTAGGCGTTGCTGACGATCTCCTGTAGAGTAGCGGCGGCATCGGGACCGAGGAGTCCTTCCAGTTCCCCGTACAGCCGGCCCGTTACCGCCTCCTCTCCCATGAAGTAGCTGGCTACGGCGATGGCTACCACCAGCAGGGGGGCAAAACTGAATACCGTATAGTAGGCCAGGGCGGCGCCGAGGGTGAAGGCGTCGTCTTTGCCGAAGTTGGCGAAGAGGTCCTTCGTAAAGGACCAGACCCGTCCAAAAATGTTTTCTTTAGCCACGAGAGATGGGTTTCCTCTAAAAGGTGGCGCCGCCGGGTAGTGTTCGCCAGCTTCGCCTATCGTATTTTACCCCCGACCCTAACCGCATGAAAAGACCTGAATTTCCGCCCCGCCCCGATCATTCCCTCGCCCGCAAGCGCACGCCGGTAGCCGAATTGGCACCCGCTTCCGTCGCCGGCCGGCCGCCCTATCTGCGGGGTCCCTACGCCAGTATGTACGTCGGACGGCCCTGGACCATCCGCCAGTACGCGGGCTTCAGTACCGCCGCCGAATCCAATGCCTTCTACCGGCGCAACCTGGCCGCCGGACAGCGGGGGCTTTCCGTCGCCTTCGATCTGGCTACCCACCGGGGCTACGACAGCGATCACGAACGGGTCCGCGGTGACGTCGGGAAGGCCGGCGTAGCAATCGACACGGTAGAGGATATGCAGCGCCTCTTCGAGGAGATCCCCCTGGAGAAGATGTCGGTGAGCATGACCATGAACGGGGCCGTGCTACCCATCATGGCCTTCTACATCGTGGCGGCCGAGCGGCAGGGGGTAACGGCGGAAAAACTGAGCGGCACGATCCAGAACGACATCCTGAAGGAGTTCATGGTGCGCAATACTTACATCTATCCCCCGGGACCGAGCATGCGCATCGTCGCGGACATCTTCGCCTACACGGCCGCCCACATGCCGCGCTTTAACAGCATCAGCATCAGCGGCTACCACATGCACGAGGCCGGTGCGCCCGCCGAGCTCGAACTGGCCTATACCCTGGCCGACGGTCTGGCCTACGTACGGGCGGGGGTGGCGGCCGGACTGGACATCGACGATTTCGCTCCCCGCCTGAGCTTCTTCTGGGGCATTGGCATGCGCCACTTCACCGAGATCGCCAAACTGCGGGCCGGCCGCCAGCTGTGGGCGGAGCTCCTGGCTGACTTCCAGCCGAAGAACCCCAAAAGCTCCATGCTACGTACCCACTGCCAGACCAGCGGATACAGCCTCACCGAGCAGGACCCCTACAACAACGTGGCCCGCACCACCATCGAGGCCCTCGCGGCGGTCTTCGGGGGTACCCAGAGTCTGCACACTAATGCGCTCGACGAGGCCATCGCCCTGCCCACCGACTACAGCGCCAAGATCGCCCGCGATACCCAGCTCTATCTGCAGAACGAGTTGGGCATCACGGGGGCCGTGGACCCGTGGGGGGGCAGTTACGATCTGGAGCAAGAGACCCAACGCCTGATCACCGAGGCCCGTCGCCTCATGCGGGAGGTGGAGGAGGCCGGCGGCATGGTGCGTGCCATCGAAACCGGCCTGCCCAAGTTGCGGATCGAGGAAGCCGCCGCGCGCAAGCAGGCCGCCATCGACGCCGGCCGGGAACAAATCGTGGGGGTGAACGTCTTTCGCACCGAAGAGCTCTCTGACTTCGAGCTGCTGGAAGTGGACAACGATCGCGTCCGGGAGGAGCAACTCGCCCGGATCGATCAAACGAAAGCGAACCGCGATGCCAATGGACTAAACCGCGCTCTGGACCTGTTGCGGACCGCCGCCCGGGGCGAGGACAATCTGCTGGATGCCGCGGTAGGGGCGGCGCGCGCGGGAGCCACCCTGGGAGAAATCAGCGACGCCCTCGAGGACGTGTTCGGCCGCTACCGGGCCAGCCACCAACTCATTAGCGGTGTGTACGCCGGCCACTCCAACGCCGAGCAACTGCAGCGCGTCCGTCAGCTTTCGGATCGCTTCGTCGAACGCCAGGGCCGGCGCCCCCGCATTCTGATCGCTAAGCTGGGGCAGGACGGCCACGATCGCGGGGCAAAAGTCATCGCTTCCGGATTCGCGGATCTGGGCTTCGACGTGGATGTAGGTCCGCTCTTCCAGACCCCCGCCGAGGCCGCCCGCCAGGCCGTAGAGAACGACGTACACCTACTCGGAATCAGCTCCCTGGCCGCCGGGCACAAGACCCTGGTGCCGGAGGTTATCGCCGCCCTCGCCGAGCAGGACGCAGCCGATATTCGGGTGGTGGTGGGCGGCGTGATCCCCCCGGCCGACTACGGTTACCTACGGGATGCGGGCGTCGTCGGCATCTTCGGGCCGGGAACCAACATCGGGGTGGCGGCCGAGGAGTTGCTGCAGTTAATGCTCAACTAATACTTCAGACTCCGGATCTGATAGAATTCCAGCAGCCGCCGGGAATTGCGGTGGGCGTAGAAGCGGGGTTCGACGCCCCACGCGTTGATGTGAATGCCGGGTTCGGCACTTTCGTCGACGTACTTACCGAGTTCCGCCGGGTCGACGTGCTCGGGCAGCTGCGCGAGGATATGTGCTTTGGCGAGGGTCCATTCCTGCCCCAGCTGGCTCCGCAGGAGGCGAATGAAAATTTGGTCGTTTTCCGTGTGCTCGGGCATGATCGGTGTGGTTGTCGGTGTAAGTTACTCCCCGATGGAGTGGCAAACGAAATCCGGAATAATGCCGGAAGCGGCAATCTCCGTAGCGGCACTCTCCGGGCGGGTGTTTCCGCTCAGTACCAGGGCGGTGGCGACACCGTAGGTGTTACCGCCTAAAATATCGGTGTGCAGGGTATCGCCTACCATCAGGATATCCCCGGGACAGATTTCCGGCATCTCCAGCGCAACGCTGTCGAGGGCCATCTGAAACATCTGACTGGCCGGCTTGCCGAACTTGACGAATTTACGTCCCAGCACGTACTCCGCCAACCGGGCGATACTACCGGTAGCCAGGGCAACGTCGTTGGCCGTCGTGGGGTAGAGGAGGTCGGTGTTAGCCACGACTACGGGCACCTGGCAGCGGCGTAGGATATTGATGAGCAGGTTGATGTCGACGTTCTTGTCGTACCCCTCGTCGTCCAGGAAAGCCACGGCCTTGATGTCATCCAGTCGTTCGAAGTCGACCTCACCGATCGGGATCGCCTCCAGGCCGGCACCGATGATGTATTCCGCGGAGGCGGGGGTGCCGAGGTAGGCCACCTTACCGGATTTGACCTTTTGTTCCAGGAAGTGGCGGGTGGTGGCTCCGCTGGTGATCACCTCCGCCGAGGAGATCCCCCGGAGGCCGTAGTGGGCCAGTCGCGCGGCGGCGGCCTCGGGGCTGCGGGCGGCGTTGTTGGTCAGTACCCGAATGTGTTTGCCGGCGTCGCGCAGCAGGCTCACGGTTTCGAGTGCCCCGGGAATGGGGCCGCGGTGGTTGCGGAGCACGCCATAGCTGTCGAAAAAGATCACGGGAAACTGGGACGCGACGTCCTGAAAGGCACTGATGTTCATGGGGTAAATAGCTTATAACTCGAGAGCGGCGAGGATGGGTTCGGAATCAAACTTTTCGTCCAGGGTGGGCAGGTGTACGTTGAGAACTTCCCGGGCCAGTTTTTCGGCGAATTCGGGGCGGAAGAAGTAGCGACCCAGCCGCAGGACGTAATTGAGCAAGAAAAAGCGGTAAGCTTCCTTGATGAACAGCACCTCCGGCCGGGTGAGGGGGAAGATGTCATGGTAGGCACGCAGGAAAATCAGGAAGCGTTCTTCCATCAACCGATCCACCTCGTAGGTGAAAACGGTCTTGTCCCCCACTTCGCTAACGACCCGACTGAGGAAGTAGAAGTCCACCACCCGGGTCGAAACCCGGAACCAGTCGTAATCCCACCGACTGGTTAGCCGACCGTTCTGGTCGACGCTGAAGTTGCCGATGTTCCAGTCGACGAATACGGGAATCTTCTGAAAGCCGTACACGTTGATGCGGAAAGTGTTCTCCAGAAACTTCCGGCAGTGTTCTTCGATCAGGTCGAAGTGTTCGGGGTAGTCGGTGCGGGCGGAGGTGATCAGGGCATTGACGTCGGTGGTCATGTCGCGGTCGCTGCGGGGCAGGGTATTGGTGACCAGCGTGCAGTCGCGGTGGAAGTAGGCCATCTCCCGGCCCAGTTGCCGGACCTGCTCGATCGTCAGCCGTTTGGGCGGGTTCTCCTGAATCTGGATCGGGCGGTAAAAGATGATCCACGCGTCCTGATCCTCGTCGATGTGCCGGTGGAAAAACAACTGGTTGCCCTTCATGAGTCCGCGGCTCAGGAAGTTGGCGTAGCGTACGGGCAGGTTGTTGGCCAGTACGTTGATGATGGTATGGTCCTCGGCGAAACCCTCGAAGGAGCCGAAGTAGGTGACCTTGGCGATGAGTACGTTGCCGTCCGCCATGATCAACTTAAACACGTGGTTGGTCGATACCTGGGCGCTGATGTCCTCGATCGACCGGATGCTGCGGGTGTGATCGTAGGCGCGCCAGGCGTAGCGGAGAATGTTCTGGTAGTTCTGCAAGCGATGCGGGTTTGTCGGTTAGGGCGGGCGGTCACGAATGTAAGCACCCACGATCGAATCGACGGCGCCGCGAACTCAGGCCAATTCGAAGTACCGGCCTACTTCCCAGTCCGTAACCGCACCCAGGTACCGTTGCCACTCCCATTCCCGCGTGCGGAGGAAATGGTCGACGAAGTTCTGGCCGAAAAGGTCGGCTACTTCGGGAGTTCGCATGGCACCCGCGGCCCCGCCCAGATGTACGGGAAGCGGCTCGCCAATAGTCTGATCGTAGGCGCTGCCCCGCACCGGGTCCTGGTCGAGGGCAAGCTCGTTCTCAATGCCGTAGAGTCCGGCGGCCAGGGCGGCGGCGATGGCCAGGTACGGGTTGGCGTCGGCGCCGGGCACGCGGGTTTCCAGCCGGGTAGCTGAGGCCCCTCCGGGAATTACGCGCAGGGCCGTCGTACGGTTGTCGATCCCCCAGTTCGCCCGGGTAGCCGCCCACGAGCCCGGAACGTAGCGCTTGTAGCTGTTGACGTTGGGCGCGAAAAAGGGCATGAGGGAGGGCAACAGGGCGATCTGCCCGGCCACGTACTGCTCCATCACCGTACTCATGCCGTGGCGGCCGCCCGGATCGTGGAAGATGTTTTGCTCTCCCCGCCATAGCGACTGGTGCAGGTGACCGCCGCAGCCCGGCAGATCGGCGGAGGGTTTGGCCATGAAGCTGGCCACGAGCCCGTGTTGGTAGGCGAGTTCCTTCACGCCCTGCTTGAAGAGGACGGCGCGGTCGGCGGCCTCCATCGCTTCCCGGTGCGCGATCGCGGCTTCGAGTACGCCGGGCCCCGTTTCGGTGTGCAGACCTTCCAATTCGATCCCGAAGGCGGCGAGCTTGTCGAAAAGGTCCTGCATCAGACCCGCCTGCTGGGCGGTACGCAGCCCGGAATATCCGAACATGCCCGGGGAAAGCGGGCGCAGATTGCGGTAACCCTTGCGGGCAGCGGTCGCGGGCGTTTCCCGGTAGGCGAACCACTCGTATTCCGGACCGAAGCGAGCCGTGAATCCCATCCCCTCCGCTTTGACAACTACCCGGTGCAGCAGTGACCGCGGGCAGGCCGCGCCTGCGGGACCCTCATCATCACGAAAATCAGCCAGAAAAAAGGGGAGATCGTTTTCCCAGGGAATCGTGCGGCGCGATTCGGGTACGAGACGGGCGCTCGCGTCGGCAAAACCGGCGTCGGCTACGTGATTGCCGTATACCGTATCCTGCCCGTCCCAGCCGAACACCACGTTACAGAAGCCGAAGCCGTGCTCGAGCGTGCCGGTCAGTTTTTCCCGGGAGATGTACTTGGCGCGGAGGATTCCGTCGATGTCCGTCACCGCTACTTTAACGTGGGACGCGGAGTGCTCCCGCAGCCAGTCGAGGGTTGCTTGCATGGGGGTAAAGCTAGGGCATTTGCCGGCTTGGTAGCCGCGTGAGCGGGAGAACGGCCAATTCCCCTATATTTGCCTGAGTATAGCACCAAAAGATCCGGCGATGCGCCAAAATCCCCTTTCCTTTCTTTTTGTCTTTGCCGCCCTGGCGGTACTGCCCAATTTGAGCACCGCGCAGGTGGTGGAAGTCGTGGATGCAGCGGCTTCCGAAGTACTGACGGTCCGGGAGGCCGCGCTGCTGGCCGAGGAAAAGCGCATTCGCACGTTGATCAAGCACGGCCCTCACCGGAAGAACCGGTTGGCCGCGGGCCGGGGCCGTACCCTGCGGCGGGCCGCTCGGGTCAAACCGGTCCCGGTGATGCGCGCCCGGGTTTCGCGTCCGGCATTCGGAAAAGAGCTACGGGTGCGCACGTCCGCCCGGCTGCTGCCCCGTAAACCCGCGCCGCGACTGTACGGTCCGCAGTACAAGAATCGCGGTGCGAAACTGCGGTCCGGCCGGGGCTAAGGGTTATCCGGAATCACTCTTCCGGACGAAGGTCGAAGCGCCGGCGCAGTTCGTCGAGGGCCGGGTTTTTCTCCCGCATTTTCAGAAACTTATCCTTGGCGGAGAGTCGTTTCTTGACCTTGGTCTGCACGGGCTTCATGCGCTCGTCGTGCTCCAGGATCATGACCAGATTGGGCCGTTCAAAGGTCTCCCGCAGGAAGGCGACCAGGGTTTCATCGTCCCGCAGGGAAGCGATGGCGCGTTGAGAGCCGAGCTTTACCACCACTTCGTCGTCTCCCCGGACGAGGGGCAGGGCCTGTTTCAGAAAGATCGCCAGCGTGCTTCCCTTTTGCTCCAGCAGGAAGGCATCCCAGGCCTTGTGCAGGGATTCGTCGTCGAGTTCGGGTAGGTCCTCACTGGGTACGGTGGCGGCCAGTTCACCTTCGGCTTCCGCGATGAGACTGCTCATGTCCACGCTCGCGAAATTCGTTGCCGGCGGGGCGGCAGCGGGTTGGTGGGCGGCGGGCGGCGGGGTGTCCGGTGGCGGGGGAGCGGCCGGGGCGGCGGCGGCCGGCGTTACGTCAGGCGTTTTTTTTTCCGGGGGCGGGGCCGCGGGTGCCGCATCCGCCGGTGGAGGAGCAACGCTGATGGGTTCGTTCCGGAAGGCCCGGCGAATAGTCACCATGCGCAGCAGGCTCATTTCCACGTGTAGCCGTTTGTTGCGGGCGAGGCGGAAACCAAGATCGCAGTCGTTGGCTACGTCGAGAGCGGTGAGCAGCAGGTCGGGCGGAGTGATGGCGGCCTGTTGGTGGTAGCGTTCCCGGAGGCGGTCGCCGACTTCCAGCAGCTGGAGGGTGGCGGGGTCCTTACATACCAGCAGGTCGCGGATGTGGGCGGCGAGTCCGTTCAAAAAGAGGTCTTCGTCGAAGCCCCGACGCAGTACTTCGTCGAAGAGCAGCATCATGCCCGCCCGGTCCTCAGTGAGGATGTGGTCCACGGCCCGGAAGAAGTATTCGTAGTCGAGTACGTTAAGGTTCTCGATCACCGCTTCGTAGGCGATGCGGTCGCCGCTGAAACTTACGATCCGGTCGAAGATGGAGAGGGCATCGCGGAGGGCGCCGTCGGCCTTCTGGGCGATGATGTGGAGGGCGTCCTCGTCCGCGACGATACCTTCCTGGCGGCAGATGCCCTGCAGGTGCTCGATGATGTCGTTGGGCTGTATCCGCTTGAAATCGAAGATCTGGCACCGGGAGAGGATGGTGGGAATGATCTTGTGCTTCTCCGTGGTGGCCAGAATGAAAATGGCGTAGGGCGGCGGTTCTTCCAGCGTCTTCAGAAAGGCATTGAAGGCCTGCTGGGAGAGCATGTGCACCTCGTCGATGATAAACACCTTGTACTCCCCCTGCTGGGGCTGGAAACGAACCTGCTCGGTGAGGGCGCGGATGTGGTCGACGGAGTTATTGCTTGCCGCGTCCAGCTCGGTGATGTTGAGACTGGCGTTGTTGTTGAAGGCTACGCAGCTTTCGCAGGTGTTGCAGGGCTCGTAGTCCTCCGTACGGTTCTGGCAATTGAGCACTTTGGCCAGAATGCGGGCCGAGGTCGTCTTACCAACTCCCCGCGGACCACAAAAAAGAAAAGCGTGGGCGAGGTGGTCCGTCTGCAGGGCGTTCTTCAGCGTCTGGGAAACGTGCCGCTGCCCGACGACTTCATCGAAGCGGACGGGCCGGTACTTGCGGGCGGAAACGACGAATTTGCTCATTGGGGCGAAGATAGGGATAGTCGTTCACTGGACCTTGCGGTGGGGGTACCGATCGCCCTGCGCGTGGAGGCGTTATTCCTTGATGGGTTCCAGCATCTTGCGGGAGACGATCTCGCCGGCCTTCGAGTATACGGAATCGATCCAGACGGGTTCCTGGCGCAGGATCCACATGATGCTGTCGAATTCCTGGCGGGTGAGTCCGTGGTCAGCGAGGACGGCGTCGTAAAAGACGGCTTCCATGGAGTCACGAACGAGCACGGGAACTTCGCCGCTGAGTGCCTGGGTGACGTGGAGATCGGCCAGCACCAGAGACATCCGGGCGGTATCGACGGGTGGGGGCCCGGGGTTGACGTTCGCGCAGCCGATCAGAAGGGGGAGGATGCCGAGGATCAGTGTCCACTTCATTGGTCCTCCTTGGGGTAGTGGAAAGCCGTGCGCTGGGCGTCGGCGAGTTTCCACTTCGACCACTTTTTTACCGGGGCGGTACTGGCGACGATGCCGCAGGTGGGAACGTTACCGATGTAGGAATCGTTCTGCAACTGGTTCGCGGTTTCGGTGTATCCGGGGTTATGACCAAATACGAGCACGGTATCCCAGTCGTCGGGGAGGTCCTGGATGCACCGTTCGATGGTTTTGGGGCCGGCGTGGTACAGCTTTTTCTCCTTCTTAACGTCGTCCTTGCTGAGTCCGAACGCTTCGATGAATGCCTGAGCGGTCTGCCGGGTGCGTTTGGCGCTGGAGGTAAGAATGCCGTCTACCTTGATTCCCTGCCTGGCCAGGCGGGCGGCCATGTGGGGCGCATCTTTTTTGCCGCGAGAATTGAGGGGGCGATCGTGGTCCTTGAGGTTCATGTCGGCCCAGCTGCTCTTGGCGTGACGGATAAAATAAACTTGTTTCACGGCGGAGATTTACTGCTTTGCTTTACCTGCACTTAACGCGTATTTAAGCTGCAAGCCATATGCTAGGCCTACTTTTGCACTCAATTTAACCCTACACGTATGAATGCTACACCGGCGAAGATACTTCTGGTCGACGACGAACCCGACATTCTCGAAATTCTCGAGTTCAATTTGCGCAAGGAGGGCTTCGAGGTCGCTACCGCCGGGAACGGGGAGGAGGGCTTGCAGTTGGCGCGCACCTTTCGACCGGACTTGATCGTGCTGGACATTATGATGCCCATCATGGACGGCGTGGAAGTATGCCGGCAACTGCGGGCCGAGCCGGAGTTCAACAATACGGTCATCACTTTCCTGACGGCGCGGGAGGAGGATTACAGCCAGATTGCCGCCCTCGACACCGGCGGGGACGACTACATCACCAAGCCCATCCGTCCCCGGGTACTGATCAGTCGCGTAAAGGCACTGTTGCGCAGGAACGTGCGCCAGGACGACGAGGACGAAGCCGTCAGTTCCATCAGCATCGGCGATCTGGAGATCGATCTCGAGCAGATCGTCGTACGCCGCGGCGAGGAACGCATCGAGCTAGCGAAGAAGGAGTTCGATCTGCTCACCCTGTTGGCCTCGAAACCCGGTAAGGTCTTCAGTCGGGAGGAGATTTTCAATAAAGTCTGGGGCACCGACGTCATCGTAGGTAACCGGACCATCGATGTACACATCCGCAAGTTGCGGGAAAAACTCGGCGACCACTACATCAAGACCATTAAGGGCATCGGATACAAGTTCGAGTTTTAAGCATGCTCAAGAACAGCACCCCCCGCGAGATCTCGATTCGGACCAGCCTCTTCATCGCTCTGGCTGCCGAAGGTATGCTGCTGGTGATCATGGCCCTGCCCGGCGTTCCGTTTAGTTGGTGGATCGTGCTGCTGATGGCCCCCTCCACCTTCCTGATCAGTTACTACATTGTACTGTCCACCCTCGATCACTACATCTACCGCAAGATCAAACTGATTTACAAGACCATTCACAGTCAGAAGGTAAGTTCGGACGTCAAGCGAGAGGGTATCGATGCCGACCAACCCATCATCGATGAGGTCGAGCAGGAGGTAGCCGAATGGGCCGAAAGCCAGCAGGAGCAGTTAAATCAGTACGAACGCTTTGCCGAGTATCGCCGCCGCTACGTCGGGGATATCAGTCACGAGCTGAAGACGCCCATCTTCAACATCCAGGGGTACTTGCATACGCTGATGGATCACGGTTACGGGGATGAGAAGATTACCAAGTCATTCATCAAGAAGGCTGCTAAGAACGTTGAGCGCCTGCAAACCATCGTGGAGGACCTCAGCGCCATCAGCCGACTGGAAAGTGGGGACCTTATGTTCGACCCCGAACCATTCAACATCAAGGAACTCGCGCAGGAGGTGATCGAGGAGGTGGATCTGAAGGCCCGTCAGGCGAGCATCGCACTGGGGTTCAAACCTGGTGCGGATACCGGGTTCATGGTCTCCGCCGACCGGGAGAGCATCCGGCAGGTTTTGATTAATCTGGTCACCAATTCCATTAAGTACGGCAATTCCGGCGGGGCCACCCGCTTCGGTTTCTACGATATGGAGTCTTACATTCTCTGCGAAGTCGCGGACAATGGGATCGGTATTCCGGAAAAACACCTGCCCCACGTCTTCGATCGCTTCTACCGGGTGGACAAAAGTCGCAGCCGCATGAAGGGGGGAAGTGGGCTGGGCCTATCCATCGTGAAGCATATCATGGAGGCGCATCAACAAACGATCAATGTGCGCAGTACGCCGGGTTTAGGCTCGACGTTCGGGATCACGCTGGCAAAGGCGTGATCTTCTAGCGGATCGACCTTAACCGTCCAACGGTCCGCCCCCGTCCAACGGTCTGACACCGTCCAACGGTCCGACACCGTCCAACGGTCTGACACCGTCCAACGGTCTGACACCGTCCAACGGTCTGACACCGTCCGACACCGTCCAACGGTCCGACACCGTCCAACGGTCTGACACCGTCCAACGGTCTGACACCGTCCAACGGCTGGGCGGATTTTAACATCCCCTAATTTGCAACTACGAACCCCTTCGTATATATTTGTACGAAACCATTCGTAAGATGCAACCCCCTACCGAAGGCGAATTAGCTATCCTCGGCGTGCTTTGGCGGCGCGGCGCGGCTACGGTCCGCGAAGTCAACGACCGCCTGAATGAAGACAGCGACAAATCGATCGGTTACACGACCACCCTGAAACTGATGCAGCTTATGGCCGATAAAGGATTGGTCAGTCGCGATACCTCAGCACGCAGCCACGTCTATACAGCCACCGCGGAACGGGAACGCACCCAGCAGGGCCTGCTGCGTCGGTTTGTGGAATCGACCTTCGGCGGCTCGCGTACGCAGTTGGTGCTCCGCGCACTGGGGGAGGGTAGTGCATCCCCCGCCGAGCTGGCCCAGATCAAACAACTTATCGAGCAACTCGAAAAAGAGGAGAGCCATGACTGAGCAATTCTTCGATTCAGGCCTGCTGTCGGCCGCCGGCATGACCGTCCTGCATTCGTTCTGGCAGGCTTCCCTGCTGGCGCTGGTCCTCTGGCTGTATTCGCGACAATCGTACTCCAGTGCGCATCCCCGCTACGCCATCGGATGTTCGTTGCTGGTAGCCCAGGTGGTGCTGGCCATCATCACCTTCTTCACCTATTACGACCCGGTGGGGACCGCGGCATACGGCACCTTCGTCGTTGCTGCCGATTCAATCGTAACCGCGGGCTCCTCCCCCCCGGATGCCGAAACGGCGGCCTGGCACACTCCCGATTTCTGGCTCAATGCACTGGTTGCCTGCTGGGCCATCAGTACGGCGGCGGGCGGAGCCCGCCTGGCGTGGTCGTACCGACAAGTTCGCCGCATGGCCCTCGCGGCCGTACCGGTAGAACCGGACGGCAGTTACGCCCCGTTCTATGAACACGCCCGCCATCTAGCCCACCGAATCGGCTACTTCGGACCGCTGCGGATAGGGCTCTCCGAACACATCAACGGACCGATGCTCGTCGGACACCTGAAGCCCCTCCTGCTATTCCCCGTAGCTCTTGTCAACGAACTCACGACGGACGAGGCCGAAACCGTCCTGCTGCACGAACTGGCTCACCTGCGCCGCTACGATCACCTGCTTCACCCCGTACAGTGCCTGGTGGAAGTGCTCTTCTATTATCATCCGGCCATTCACTGGATCAGCGAACGGGTCCGGGAAGAACGCGAACACTGCTGTGACGATCTGGTGCTTCGCTACGGTCCGGGGCGCCTGCCCTACGCCCGGGCACTCCTTTACTTCAGTCAGCGAGCTCCGGCGACGGCCGCCCTGTCCCTTACCGACGGGGGCGGCCTGCTCGGGCGGGTTCGCCGCTTCATCGATCACCAGGAAATCAAGTACACCATGAACAGCAAATTATTATTCCTGCCCCTACTGGCCGCGTTAACTCTGGTCACCACCGCCGCCTACGTACCCGCGGAAATCACGGAGGACACCTGTACAAGCCTGTACGCGCCACCGCTGACTCCCGAGGCTGTAGTAGTAGCTCCGGATACCCTACCCCGGGGAACACACCAGGTCACCAAGATCTCCGACGGGAAGACGACCCGTCTACGGGTAGAGGACGGTAAGATCACCGAACTCCAACTCAAGGGCCAGGTGATTCCGCCCGAAGAGTTCGATCGCCACGAGACGACGGCCGAGCGACTGCTGGGCGTTGATGCCGGCCCCGACCGCGTTTGGGACCGGGATTCCCGCGAGCTCATCGTCCGCCGCTTCGGGCCGGCGGAACGGGAAATAATGGATCGGGCACTTGCGGAAGCCAGAAAAATCGATCCCGAACACTTTAAATTTCAGTTCGAAGGGCTCGCCGAACAAATGGATTCCCTCCGGGGACAACTCGCTCACGTCTACCGCTTCGGCGATGGTGACGGGGATGCGATGATCAGGCTCCATGAATTCGATTTCGATTCGTTGGTCCCCAAACATCTTCTCCGCATCGAGCCCTTCCGGCAACAGCTGCGGGAGCTCGACGTGCAGGAACTCGACCTGCAGGATATTGAAGAACGGGAACGCGAACTTCGCGACGCACTCCGCGAGCTGGAACAACGTAAAAAGGCATTATCCGGTGAAGGGAAGAACGATTCCTGGGGGGGTGCCCTGCGCGAAGCAACGGATCCGGTCTGGAACCACGGGACGGAGCGCGCCATTGCGGAAAAGAAGGCCGCCGCCCGGCAAATGCGGGAACACTACCTTGCGGAGGGTCGCCGGCAGCGGGAGCGCGCTCGTTCGGAATCGGATTGCTCCCGCGCGACGGCCGCCGCCTACCCTACCTTCCCCCGCCGCGTCGCACCGGTACGTACGACCCTTACGGTCGTCGCCCACCCGGGTTAGCGACCACCCGCCAGCGGCACTAAGCCAACCGGATCGGTACTACTCACGTACGCCAGGAAGCGATCGAGAGCCTTTCGTTTTCTCTCGTCGAGCGCGTAGTCGATGTGGTGGGTGAAGTAAGTCGTCAGATCGAATTCCGGGGTAGGGGACGGCAACAATAACTGCAACTGCGGAAGATGCTCGAGCCCCTCCCGCAGGGCACCGTTGAACTCCGTAATGAAGGAAGCCGGCAGGCGACGGGTCGTGACCCAGGCCGCGAAGACGAAGGGCAGTCCGGTGTGATCTTTCCAGGCGGCACCGAGATCGTACACGTACGGAAAGCGACGGTCGAGCCCGATCGTCCGGTCGCCGATGACCAGGCCGCCAATGGTGCCATTGATGTGATCGATGTAGCCGTCCCGGGCGTCCATGAACTCCACCTCGTGCTGCCAGTACTCCTCCAGAAGTAAGCGCGTGAGCATTACGGAGGTACGACTATGGTGATCCAGATAGATATGGGTCATCTGTTCGAGGGGAACCTCGCCGTACAGACATACGGTAGCTACGGCCCCGTCCGCCCCGATGCAGTAATCGCTGATGATCTGGTAGCGGGGAAGTTCCGGCAGCACCGCCACCGGTACGAGGGCGATGTCCGCTTCTCCGTCTACAAGACGACGGGCGCACTCACTGGGGATGGCGAGGTCCATCCGCAACCGGTCGCTGATCGGATTACGCAGCAGCCCGTACAGCAGCGGCTTGGTGTTGAGGTAGCTGACGGCGACGAGTCGGTAAGGGTCTACCATTGGTCCGTCTTGAGCGGCTCGGGAATGTGGCCGCGATCGTTGAGAAGTTCAAATTCGAAGCGTTGATCCGGTTCCTGCCGGGCGAGCCACAGGCCCAGGTTGCTGTGCCGCAACTCGTTCATCCGGGGCAGGGGGCGGCTCATCATGAGGGTGACGAGTCCGCACATGGCACGACCGTGGCTACAGATCAGAATGCGTTCTTCTTTCCGGGTGCGCAGGTGATCGATGAAGCGTTCCAGGCGTTCACCCAGTTCGCGGGCGCTTTCCCCCCCGCCGATGCGGCCGTCGAGCTGGCCCGCTCCCCAGCCGTTCTTGATGCGTTGGTATTCTTCGATGCTGTCGGGGGTGCCGAGTTTACCTTCGTGACTGCCCCAGCACATCTCGTTGATGTCGGGATGCTTTTCCCACGGAATTCCGTCGTTGATGAAGCCCTCTACGGTTTCCCAGGTACGCTTCAGGCTGCTGGTGAGGACGGCGTCGAAGGGGACCTCGCGGTAGCGCTCGTAGAAATGCCGGGCCTGGTGGCGCCCGGTTTCGTTCAGGCTGGAATCTACTCCGCTGCCCTGCACGATCCCGCGCAGGTTGAAGTCGGTTTGTCCGTGCCGGACGATGTAGATCATTTTACAGTTTGCCATAGGGTGGGGCGGTTTTGGGGGGAGCTTAGCTGCTGGAACGATGAATGCTACACCACCGGCAGGGCGGTGTAGCCCCGGTATTCCCGCTCGCTGGCAAACTCCACGTCGGTGTAATCCTGCACGACGCCGTACAGGGTATCGCGTTCGACGGGTTGGCGGCCTACGGCACGGATCATCTTCACCAGGTCTTCGGTACTCATGGCGGGGTGCTGCTCGCCACCGGCCATGGAGTAGATCCGAGTCGTATCGTCGATGGTGCCGTCGAGGTCGTCTACTCCGAAGGCCAGACTCAGCTGCGCGGTGGTCCGACCGATCATGGGCCAGTAGGCCTTTACGTGGTCGAAATTATCCAGGTAGATGCGGCCGATCGCGTAGTTGCGCAGATCCTCCACCACCGTCGATTCCGGCAAGTGGCTGAGCTCGTTGTTCTCGTTGCGAAACTTCAGGGGGATGTAGGTCTGAAAGCCCCCCGTTTTGTCCTGTAGGGCCCGCAGCTTTTCGAGGTGGTCGATGCGGTGACCGTAATTCTCAATGTGGCCGTACAGCATGGTGGCATTGGAGCGTCCCCCCAGTTCGTGCCAGATTTCGTGGATACGTAGCCACTGTTCACCTGAACACTTGCCGCCGGCGATCTGATCGCGGATCTCGTCGGCAAAGATCTCCGCGCCGCCGCCGGGCATACTGTCGAGGCCGGCCTCCCGCATCAGCCGCATCCCCTCTTCGTAGCTGATCTTGGCCTTCTTGAAAATGTAGTGGTACTCTACCGGGGTGAGGGCCTTGATGTGCAAGCCGGGGCGGTGCGCCTTGATCCGGCGGAAGAGCTCGGTGTAGAAGGGGACATCATACTGCGGCAGCACGCCCCCCACGATGTGCACCTCCGTGACAGGCTGATCGTCGTACTTTTTGATGATGTCGAGCATCTCGTCCATCGTATACTCCCAACCGTCTTCCCGCTTCTTCATACGGCGGCTGTAACTGCAGAAGGTGCAGGTGTAAAGACAAACGTTGGTGGGCTCTACGTGGAAATTCCGGTTAAAGTAGGTGCGGTGGCCGTGTTTGCGTTCGCGGACGTGATTCGCCAGGGCTCCCAGGTAGCCGAGGGGGGCCTCTTCGTAGAGCATCAGGCCTTCCGCGGGGCTCAGTCGGGTGCCGTCGGCCACTTTTTGGGCGGCGGAGCGCAGGTGCCGGGGCAATTGGGTATCGCGAAGTATGCTGGTGAGGCCGGTGGAAGGCATAAGAGATGGGGTTGACGGTAAGGGTAGAACACCCCGGCCAACTTTCAGTTTTTTCTGAAAGTAAATAACTTAATTTATTCTACGGTCAGCAGTTGTCGTCGGATTTCCCCGCCGCCGCGCCAGTAGTAACGATAGACCACCCGCACGGCTTGCCCCGGTCGGAGGGGAAGTCGGCGCAACTGCCGGGGGCGGGCGAGGAAGGTGAGGTATTCCCCCGAGTGCAGGCGTAACAACAACTCCCGGTCGGGGGTCATCCCGGCGTAGGTGCCCTCCGTCTGGTACAGTTCCCGACCCTCCCGGGCGGTGGTTTCCAGCGAGTCCGGAGGCGGATTTTTGGGAAGGGAGATCGCCACGTCGTCCTCGGCGAGTGCAATGTCGTTGTAGTGCAGCTCGGGTTCGACCGTGCCGGGACCCAGACCCAGGAGGATCGGACAATCCGCCGTCAGACGATCGACGAGCAGGCCGCCGAGTTGCTGGCGATCACCCGCATCCGCCGCCGAGAGCTGCAGCTCCGCACGGATGCGAACGGCGTGTGCGGTAGCAACCACGGTGACGCAATTCGTAGCCTGCACCCGGGGGTATACGATCTCGGGGGCCGTGGTCATACAGTCGCACACCTCGACCGCTAGGGTATCGAGCAGCCCCTGGCCCGTCGAGACAACGGGCAACAGCAGGATCGTCGCGAGGAGAAAACGTAACATCAGTTTATAGAACAACTCGCGGTCCCATTGTTGTGAGGTCGGCGGTGGAATACGTGACGACCGCAGTAGGGGATGCGCTATCTTATGCCGCATGCGCCACCTTTGTTTCACCATCTTGCTTCTCCTCTGCTGCGGTCACGATCGGGGGGCGGTCGCCCAGCAGCGCCCCAACATCCTTTTCGTACTCACCGACGACCAGGGCATCGGCGATCTCTCGCTGCACGGCAACGACAGCATCCGTACGCCGAACTTGGATGCACTGCTCCTGCGCTCCGCGCGCTTCGATCGGTTCTACGTAAGTCCGGTCTGCGCCCCCACGCGTGCCAGCTTTCTGAGCGGGATGTATCACCCCCGTACGGGCGCGGTCTTCGTAACCCGCCGCCGGGAGAACATGGACGCCGGCGTGACGACAATCGCCGAATACCTACGCGAAGCGGGCTACCGGACGGGGCTGTTCGGTAAGTGGCACAACGGAGCCACCTTTCCCTATCACCCCGCCGGCCAGGGATTCACCGAGTTCCTGGGTTTTACCCTGGGCCACTTCAACGACTACTTCACGGGTAGGCTGCGCAACGAACGCGACGAGGCCGTTCCCTTCCAAGGCGACCTCACCCGGATATTCACCGATTCCGCCATGCACTTCATGGCCCGGGACAGCAGCCCCTTCTTCTGCATGCTCGCTTACCAGGCCCCCCACACCCCGGTGCAGGTGACGGACGAACGCTGGAACGCGGTCCGGCCCCGGGGACTCACCGACTATAACACGGGCATCTACGCCATGGTAGAGTCCGTCGACCAACAGATCGGCCGACTCGTAGAGGAGCTGCGACGGAACGGAAAACTGGGGAATACCATCATTGTATTTTCCACCGACAACGGGCCGAACGGGGATCGCTACCGTCAAGGATTGAGGGGGACGAAGGGCCAGGTAGACGAGGGGGGTGTCCGAGTTCCCTTCGGTATCCGTATACCGGGCAATCCCGCCAATGGCCGCATCATTTCCACCCCGGCCGCCCACATCGATCTACTACCGACCCTCCTGGAGGCAGTTGGCGGGCCGGCCCCCGCCGGCGTAGACGGCATGAGTTTACTACCCCTTCTCCGCGGAGGTAACTTCCCGGAACGCTACGTGTACGCCTTCGGCCAGGGATACGACTATACCGGTTACCCGGGCAGCATGCGCAATGACCGTTACCTCTACGTAGCGCGGGACAGCAATAACCACGAACTCTACGATCTGCTCGAAGACCCCGGCCAGCAAACCGATTTGTACGCTGAAACCGAGATCGGTCCCCGGATGGCCGCTACCTACCGACAATTCGCAACGTCCATCGGTCGCCCGGAGCTGGTCGCCCCGCCCATCGATCTACTGGCCGCACCGGATACCGTCCGTTTACTGGCCCACGAAGGGGAACCTACGGGCCGGACCCGCTTTCGGGACGACTACGGCTGGGCGAATGATTACTTCGTCGATCTCGGCGTCGACGGAGCTTACTGGCCGGTCACCGCCGCACGGAGCCGGCAGTTTGAGGTGGTGGTCAGGTATCACCTGGATGCCCCGGTCCCACGCAGCATCACGGTAGCGACCGACGCGGGCACCCGCCTCCTGGGTTCCCTGCCCCCCGCCCGCACGGAGGAGTTACCGGTGGCGGACCGGGTCCCCCGCAAGGAGGTGTACCCACGAGCCTGGGGGGAAGCGGTCCTGGGGGTACTTCAAATACCGCCCGGAACCAATCGGATCACGATCGCCTCACCCGTTCAGACGGGGGAGGAAACCGGACTGTGGGTCAAGGAACTGGTCCTGCGGCCTACCGGAGAATGACCACCTTGCCGAGTCCGTTACGGAAGTAGGCGCTGGTGCCGTTATCGTAAGATTCCAGGGTTTTGCCTCCGGCATCGGAAGTGATGACGCGGTAGAGGTATACGCCGTTCGCCAGGCGATCGCCGTACTCGTCCGTGCCGTCCCAGGTGAAGTCCGTTTGGTGGGTCCCGATGGTAATGTTCTCGTACGCCAGCAGGTCGATGTCCCGTACGACCCTTCCCGCCACCGTCATGATCTGGATGCGGAACACGTCGGGGGGAGTATTACCCGTGAGGGTGTAGACGAAGCGGGTCTGGGTGGTGAAGGGGTTGGGGTAGGTTAGTACGTCGCTGATCAGTTGCTGGTTGATCACCTCAAAGGACTGTCGGTATTCCAACTGGCCGGCGGCATTGTCCGAGCGATCGCTGGCCTGTACGACCAGACTGTATTTTCCGTCCATTTGCAGATCGGGGCGGAAGTAGATCTCGGCCTTATTTTCACCGTCCGGGGGAGCGGGAATGAATTCCACCCGTTCGTCGGCCAGGGCGACGGTCTGGGTCGCTCCGTCGGGGCTAATCAACTGAATGACGTAAGCGCTGGAATCGTTGAGGCGGCGGTAGGGGCTCTCGTCGCGCAGTTGAATCAAAATTTCCGGTCTTCCGCTGACCAGTTCCCCGTCGCGAATCCGCCGGCCGTCGTAGTACACCTTCAGGTCCGGGGCGATGCGATCGGCGGATACCTCCAGATTCGTGGAAAGTACGTTGTTGAACAGAACGTCCTCCGGTTGGTCCTCGGCGGGGTTCAGCGTAAGCTGCAGTCGCAGACCGGATTCCGCCGCGTCGGTGGGCAGTGTGAAGGCTACCTTGTCGGTGGCGCCGGCCGCGAGTGGCGCCTGACGTTTGCTCAGCACCGTTACGCGATTGTTCACGTCCGTCACGTTCAGCTCGACCAGGAGGCTGTCCAGATCGCTGTACGAGACATTTTCGTAACCGATTTCCAGCTGAGCCACCTGCCCCTGTTCGAGGCTGTCGGGCACGGAGTAGGCTACGGACGGGCTGATGGCTACGTCGCCCGGCTGTTGGTAATCGAAGTAGATTTCGGCAACGGAGGCTACCGTACGGTCCTGTTCGTCGAACAGTTCTACCGCGGCGACCATGAACGGATACTCTTCGGCGCTATATCCGCTTAGGTCATAATCGAACACCTTTGTCGTAGTTATGGGTAGAGATTCTCCCGTCAACGGGGTACGCTCACCCGTAGGGTCCTCTCCGTAAAGCTGGAAATAGCAACTGTCCGCCGTACCGATATTCTGGGTGCTGAACCGCAGCCGAAGATTCTTCCACTCCAGGGCGGGGCCGACCGGCTGGGTGGCATAGATGCCCCGCTCACGGTTTTCCTGAATGGGAAAGAGCAATTCGGTCGTGGCCGTCTGTTCCGTAGCGATCACCTCGCCCAGCGGGCCCCGCCCCTTCTGGTAGGCGAAAGTGTAGGGTACAGATCCGAGTTGCATCAGCAGTCGCGCCTGCTCGGCACCCTCGGCCTCCAGAACGTCGTAGATTGATTTTCCGAGGCGGAGCGAGTCCTGGGCCCATCCTTCGTGGTGGTACTCTATGTCACTGCCCCGTTGTACACTATAGACGAACACGTACCGCCCGGGCGCAATACCGCTCTCCAGAAAGTCGATCAGTCCCTCCCGGCCCCGGTCGGTGCGGGTGTCAAAACTCCAGGGGGTGGCAGTCCCGGTAGGCGTGTTGTAGGATCCGTCGCCGGCTTTATACCAGATACCGTTGTTGGTGCTGTCCACGACCATTACCTGAATACCGGCACGAATCCTCCAGGGGTGGGGAGAGTTGAACCGGGTGCCGTTCCACACGAGGCGGGGCATATTGCGGTCCTGGTATAGCCCGTTGAATATTTGAATGTCGTTCGTGTTCCTACCAAAGGTCCACTTCGGGTCATTGGCGCGCATGATTATGTCTTCGGCGTTTCCGTCGACGAATTGACCGGGGTGCTGCAGGGCGAACGCCACCTCCCTTTCGGGATGATCCCGCAGGTAGGTAAAGCTGCTTCGGGACCAAATGAAGCCAACGTCCTGGGTCCGCGAACTATCGGGACTAATACGCCAGTAGTACGTTGTACTATCCATAAAGGATATTGTCGGCCGGTACCGAATCACTCCACCCGGGGCGGTGATTTCGTCGTCGACGAGGGTTTGGGCAAAATCGGAAGTGAGTGCCATCTGTAGACGATACTTCCGCTCGGGAGCCAGCGGGTCGGAAGAAGAAGCGACGAGTTCCACGCCCGGCCCCACTACGGCGTAGTCCGGCGGGAAGGCCACCCGGGCGGTATTGGCGATCACGGTAAGCGGTACGCCGGGTTGTCCGCCCACGATCAACTCATTATTGCCTTCGGCACCCGCCGCGGGAAGTTCGGCGATCGTATTCTCTCCGTCGACCGTCACTAACAGGCGGTTAAGCCCTACCGCGTCGAAACCGATATTCGGGAGGGGAAGGGTCAAGGACTCGTCGTAATGAGGCACCGCGACCACCATGTTCGTCAGTTCACGGACTTCGCCGGAGGGCAGGCGCTGCCGGAAGCGAAGGGTCATGCTGTCGGGCACGGATTCATCCTTGGTCCCCAGGTTAAGCAGCCGTAAATTGATACGAAAGCCCGTATCCTGGGCCGCAACGACGGAGGGTGTGAAACTTACCGACGCCGGATCGACCACTAGGTCGGGGCCGGGCCGGGGATGAAAACGGAAGGCCGGATCACCGCTCAGCGCAAACTGCTCGAGCAGAATGCCCATCGTAAAGTTGCTGGTGCCCGCGTAGTCCGCTACGGTCGATTTGATGGCGTCCCCGATACCCATGCCGTAGTTATCGTTGGCAAGGTGATTAAATACGGCCCGGCCGTAGGTGCCCAGCGCGCTGATGTACCCCAGGCCCTTGGAGGCCGCAAAAGTGATGGCTCCCCCCTCCGGCAGGAAGATGAAACGTTCGCTGATGCTGCGGGCCTCGGTAAAGGCATCGCCGCTGTAGCAGCCCAGGCTCATCATGAAGGGGTACTTGTCCTTATTCTTGTAGTTGTCGGGATTGTCGATGTTGAAGTCGAAACCCTGGCTGCTGGAGTGACCGTAAAAGGTCAGAATAGAGACGCCGGCGTTGATCCGGTTGAAGATGATCTGTTGGCGGGTCGTTTCGATAGGATCGGTACTGGTACGGAAAACCCCGGTCACGTTACCTCCCCAGGTGCTTTTCTCAAAGATGTTTTCCATCGTTCCCAGGTTGTACCGGATGGACGCCTGCTCCCCGGCCGACTGGCCTCCGCCGAGAAAGAGAGCCTGCTTCATCCAGTCCAGGTCCTCCGTGGTCTGAGAGGCTACGGTAACCTGCCGCTCCACGGCCTTCAGTTTGGTCACGTAGATGCTGATTTCTTCCGGTGTGATCGCGGCCAGTCGTCCCGTGGCCAGTCGGGGCGTCACGTCGCCCGGCACGGCCGTGAGGAGGTTGTCGGAGGCCGGTAGGCCGAAACTGGGAACAAAGAAGGTTTCGCGGGCCCTGGCCAGCTGCTCCTCCGTCCGTAATTCGTCGTACTCCCGTCCCTTCCCTACGATGAAAAGGTAAGCCAGCCCGGGAGCTCTTTCCATCGCCGCGCTCAGGTAGTTACGCAGCGCCTGCGGGTGGCGGCTGACGCCGTAGCCAAAGGCATCGTAAATATCCTCCACGTACACCCGGTGTACCCGGTAGCCTCCCCCGACCGCGGAACTCCGGTAGCTGGTCAGCGCATCCATTCCGGCACCGGCTAGTCGTCGGCTGGTAAGCACCAAGTAGTCGGCACTCGACTCCGGCAGTAGTTCCCGCAATTGTAGGGTGGCGGAGGACGCAGGAGCCATATACGTACCAACGAGCCGAAAACGGCGCTCCGCGGCGGCGGCGGGCAGAAGAAAGGCGTTTCCGCTGGGTACGTACACCCGGTCGTTGTCCAGGTCGTACAGCCGCGCTCCCGCCAGTGACCCCGCGAAAGTGAGCGTGCGGGCGTCCCCGGCCGGAAGGGTGAAGGCCAATTGATTTCCGGAGAATACCGCCGTAGCCGGATAGGTCACCCGGGCGTAAGCCAGGTTGGCCTTGTCCTGGTCATCCGCCGTACCGGCGATCCGAACCGCCGCCCGCTGACCCGATGGAGTAAAGGAAAAGGAGGCGGTGTGCATACTCCATTCCGTACCGCTAACTTCCCCCAGTAACTGTCCGCCCACGCTAATCTGCTGCAGATGCTCGTTACCAAAGGCCAGCCCAAACCGCAGCTCCAGCGTCCCCGCCGCCCCCGTAGCATCGGGTAGTGCGAGGTCGATGTCCGTCACGGTGGTTCCGTTGCTCGACAGCAGATCACTGCTCCCGCGCGAGCCGAACCCCTCGGCTAATTCGTAGTGAGAAAAATAAATGGACGTACCACTGCTGCGCCGGAAGAATTTGCTCTGCTGGTCTCCAAATACCCGCTCGGTCGTCCGCTGAATCACCGTGCTGTTCGGACCCGCTGCCGTTCCCGGCCCGGAGGTAAACCGGGGCACGGGTACCCCCGCCTCCGCCAAACCGAGGTAGTAAGCAGCCGTATCGGTGTACATGCCGTAGCGCGGATTCAATTGTTGCGCGGCGGGATCGGTAAAGAGGTAGGTATCGAGTTCCCCCCGGCTCCGGCGGCCGTAAAAGCTTACCGCATCGGATGTTACTTCCACGGGAATGGCTTCTCCGTGGTGGTACATGACTAAGCGACTGCCCACGTCTCCCCCCGGGGAAAGGCCCGCGGCGTTGAGCGTAGCGGCATCAATGCGGTACATCCCGTCTTCCACCACGGTAACCTTCAGAAAGGAACTGCCGGGAGCAAACCACTCGTTACCGAATCGCTCCCCGTGCTCGGTATCCACTTGGGCGACCAGGACTAGCGATGAGAGAAGGGTATACAGGAGGGTAAACGTGCGCAGCATAGGGATCCTTTTTGTCCGGAAAACCGCCGAACAACTAATATAGAAGCAGTCAAACAATAAAGGTAACGTGATTGGATAGCAGACCAATACGATGTTCGGCCGGTATTTGTCCGGTATCCGCTATTGACGTACGCCGATGGTCACGCTCTGTGAGCCGCTCTGTCCCCGCAGCGGGGGCATGCCACGGTACGCCAGGCCGAATTCCAACACCCCTTCTCCGACGGGCAGATCGGGCGGGAGATGCAGCGGACCGTCGTACAGTAGTACCTCCTCTCCCGCTGCCAAGTCGTTGATCCGCACCGGTGCCAGGGCCCAGTATCGTTTACCACCGTCCGCATCCCAGAGAATAGCAAACAGATCGAGGGGCAGTTCACCACGCAAATCGACCGCCTGGGGAGAAAGCGCGCGAAGCCGGATGGAATATTTCCGCCCCGGAAGAAGGACCGACCTTGGGAGCTCCGACGGGAAAAGGCTTACGTGCGCGGCCACCTGAAAGTGTTCAATCTCCCGGAGCAACATATCCCGCTTTTGGGTACGGAACGGCAGGGCGCCCTCCGTCTTCCAGTCGGCCTGCCCCAAAAGGACCACGGGCCGATCGTGAAAGGCCGTATCGCCCCGCCAGATATCGTACTGGCTGGGTCGGTACTCCACGTCGGTAAATGTCCAGGCCGGGCGACCGCCGCTGTAGAAGGTATACAGGGAGGCCAGGCGGTAGCTGTTCTCAACGATCACGGGTCGATCGCCGGCCCTGGCGGCAAGTCGCTCCACCCAGGGAGCATGATCGAAGGGCTTATCGAAGGGGAGCCAGTCCCGCGGCGCGGCGATCAGGAGACGGGCCACGAGCAGCAGCGCACCGCTGAGGTAGCAAAGGCGTAGCAGGGAACCCTGCCACGCCGGGAAGCGCCGTGCCGCCTGGAAAGTCAAAAATACCAGGGGTATACTGAGCAGGGCGGTCCACTGCGCTTCGGTACCCCCCTTGGTTGTGGTGTACAGAAAGAAAAGCATAAATCCGGCGATCAACCACCTGCAGGCACGTTCAAAGTCATCGTGCGCCCGGTCTTTCCACAGGGCCTTTACGTAGTGGTATACCAGTAGCGGGCTGAAGATTAGCAGTTGATTCAGAATGTACTCGGTCGTAAACTTGAACTGGTAGGGATCGTCACGGCCCCCCAAATGGTAACGGAAGGAGGGGTAATCGTTGGTATACTGCCAGTATAGGTGCGGCAGGAAGAGCAACAGACCGGAGAGGGCGGCGATCCAGGCCCCCCGCTGCCGAAGCAGCCACCCGAGCTTGGGTAGTACGGAAAAGGTGATGAGTACGATGCCGTGGTATTTGCTGTAGAGCAAGCCCGCCATAGTGAGCCCCCACCACAGTCCCGACCAGCCGTCGGGGCGCGCTAAAAAGCGCCGGTAGGCCAGGAGGTAAAGTACCGTAAAGAGCAATAGGGGTCCGTCGGGTGTCGCGATGAAGCCGTACACCTGCAACATGGGTTGGGCAAAGATCAGGGCGGCCGCCAGCGTGAGTTCGGCTCCCCGGGGCCGCTCGAGTAAATGGTACAGGGCGGCTACCGTAGCCGTGCCGGCCAGTACGTGCCCGAACCGTATTCCCAGCGGGCCGGGAAGCCAGTCCATGCCCAGACTTACCAGCAGAGCCACCGCGGGCGGGTGGTCGAAATAACCCCAGTCGAGCCGGGAAGCGTACATCCAGTAGTACGTCTCGTCGGGATCGAGGGGCGTTACCGCGGCCTGGATCAGGTTCAGCAGGAACCAGGCCAGCAGGAGCCAGTAAGGATGAACGTTGCCGGGACGGGAAGCATGCACGTCGGCGAAGGTAAGCGCGGGCGGTGGGGTAAAAAAGGAGCCGTACCAACGCTATCGGTACGGCTCCGTAAATTGAGAACACTGAACATTACACTAATTTTCGACCATGACCTTTACCGCGCCGTTGGCGAAACGCAGGACGTAAAGGCCCGTTGGGATATCTGTAGGTAGGTGGAGGGAACCCTCGGCGGTAAGTGGATACTCGCCGATGAGCCGGCCCATCTGGTCGACCAGTTGGGCGACCGGGCGGTGCCGGGGTCCCTCCGACCGCGATTTATCAAGGTGGATGAGTGCCCCGGCAGTCGCGGGATTCGGGCTTACCGCGATGGCGGCGGCGGTACTTCCCATCCATTCCGCTCCCCGTATGCCCAGAGAGTTGACCGTGCCGTCGTAGTCGTGTTGGTCGATACGGTAAAAATTTGTTCCCGGGGACGGCCGCTCGTGCAAAAATTCGTAGGTGGTGGACTCCCGGGTAGTCCCCTGACCGCTTACCCGCTGAAGTTCCCGGAAGGACTGCCCGTCGGTGCTGTGGAGCAGGCGATAAAAGTCGTTGTCGGCTTCCGCTGCGGTTTCCCACCGCAGAGAGATCCCCCGCGCGACCGGCAGGGCGGTCCAGGACAGCAGGTCTACCGGCATGTTACCGGATTCTCCCAGCGTGCAGGGGCCGGAGGGCGGACTCGCAGGCCCGAACAGGTTGAGTCGGATACTCAGGCATACCAGGGCGTCAAGATCGAGCAGCATACCGTTGAGGATGGCCGCGCCGGTGGGACCCGCCAGTGAGGAGGTCGCTCTGCCGCCGGCCATAACGTCCAGACCGGCTTCCGTACCGTCGAAGGTGAACTTGGAGCCGGAGCTGACCAGGGTGGATGCCAGAAACTTCGGTCGGCTATTCTTTCCGACGACAACGTCTACGCCCCGCAGGTCGATAAACTGGTAGAGTTCTAACTCTCCGAGTCCCTCGCCGATGGTGAGAGCGCAGATGTCCTCCGGTCGGTCGCAAGCTGCGGAATAGGTTGTTTGACCGTCAGCTTTCTCGATTTCGCAGTGGCAATAGGAATTGCCCCGCAGCGGCTGACCGAATAGACCGGCTAATAGTAATAGTGAAGTTAGGTACAGGTGATGCATAATAGTGTCGTTATAGGATTTGCGTTGAACATAATGGCACGGCGGGTCCGGTCCCCCGCACGTAAGGTGGTTGGGGGTCCCGCCAGGATAGAGGCAGATACTTTCATAGCATACGGAATCCGTCATCCGCGTGGGCGGAAGGGCAGGGTGGCGCAAAGCCATCCCGCGGCCGGATGCTATCCGATTAAATACAGAGAAGCGACGCGGAGCAGTATCCGGTCACGATCGGCTATCGGTAACTAATACCAATTAACCATATAGTTGGGAGGGGGACGGTGCTCGCGGTGTACCCGAGCGGGCTGTTGTGTGTGCATAGTGGTGCGGTGTTGTGAGAATAAATAGGGTAACAACCATTCTCCGGGAGGGTAGCGTGGCGAAGCGCACCGTATGAACCGGTCGTTCGCGGCAGCGATGCCTGGAGATATTGCTTAAATGCGGAAAACACAATCGCGACAGGTAGCTAAAGCCAAGCCGGCGCGTATTTAGTCAAAACTATTCAATTATCCTAAAGTGACAGCTACGAACAGCAAGCGAACGGAGTACAAAACTGTACGGTACTTGCGTGGTAGATGCCGATTACAATAATCGTCCGGCAGCCGGGTTAGACTGCCGCTTAGATTAACCGTATTCCAGCTAATCTCTTACCTCAATATACGAAAAAATATCGTACGAAGTTCACCCCGTGAGCATTAAATTTCAATTTATTGTGCATTATCCGAAATTTGTTTTACGGGTGTCCACCTAGCCGGTATTTACGTGTGTAGGGACATCAATTTAATTGGCTCTTCTTTGGTCTTCGGATGGTAGATTCTTTTCCCCCTCCGGGGAAAGTGTGATGGGTAGCCGGATCTACCAACAGGCGCGGCTTCGACCGGGGGGCGTGGGCCTAAGTATGGCTTTGACGGGGATTTCGGATATTTGCGGCACTATGCAGTATACCTTCTTTCCCGCGGCGATCATCTGTCTTGGTTTGTTCCTAGCTTGTAACGATGCCCAGGAGGAACCGACGGGCCGGCAGCCGGTCGACCTCACCTCGGATTTACTGGGCACCTGGGAGACCATCGAGTACGAGGTGAACTACCAGACTTACCTCGGTGGGGACACGGCCTACGTGGAGCACATCCGGGAAGCCGACTGGGGGCGCAAGTTTGGCGTTCGCCCGCCGAGTACGGTGTTTTCCGCCGACGGAAAGCTGCGCAGGACGCACCGTTTGCGCACCGGTCAGGTAGCCAACGTGACGAACGGGATCTGGAAAGCCCAGGGTGATAGCCTCTTCGTCATCGAGCCCAACATCACCTACACCTACCACCACGACCTGCAGGGCGATCGTATGTTGCTGAGGGGCATCGTGGACCAGGATCAGGACGGCGTACGCGACGACACCTTCCGGGCGGTCTACCGCCTCGTAGGCCGCACCCGCTAAAACAGACGAAGGGCGCCCCGGTATGTACCGGAACGCCCCGTCGACTTACAATGGTAGAAAGAAAACTAAACTTTTAGTTGGCGACCAGGAACCGCGAGCTTTGGCCCCGCACCCGCACTACGTAGGTTCCCGCGGCGAGTTCGGGAAGGGTGAAGCCGCCCCCCTGCAGGCGGTATTCGCCGAGAACGCGACCCGTCGGTCCGATCAGGTGAGCCACCTCGCCTTCCGTACCCGGCAGGTTCAGGTTCAACCGGTCGCCCACCCGGGCCGGGTTCGGCGTAGCGGAGCGCATGGCGACCGCCGCGATGTCGTTCCAGGAGGCCGACTGTACGCCGAGGGCGGTATTGCTTCCGTCAAAGTCGATCTGCTCGATGCGGTAATAATTTATTCCGGTGGCCGGCGCGAGGTGCCGGTAGGTGTAGTCACTAATTTGGTCGGTGGTGCCCCGGCCTACGATGGTGGCGATCTCCTCGAAGGTGCGCCCGTCCCGGCTGTGGAGAAGCAGGTAGTAGGCATTATCCTTTTCGGACATGGTGCTCCAGCGGAGTTCGACGTAGTTGTCGTATGCTTTGGTATTCCACGATAGCAGACTGACGGGAAGCAAGGCCGGTGCGGAAGGACCCCAGAGGGTGCAGGTACCCTCGCACGACTGCAATTCCTGATTGTAGGCCCGTATGCCGTTAGGGTTGTTACCCCCGCCCGGACCCATCGTACGCGTGGTACCCTGATCATCGATGATGGTGATGACCACGCCGCCCCCGCCGTTCAGGAGCGAAAATTGGGTGGCATTCGAAGAGAAGGTAGCCCCGCGGAAGGTGGGCGAGGCATGATTGCCGATGTACACGGTAATATCCCGCAGGTCGGTGAATTCGCGGAGATCGATGTCTCCGATGCCGGCTCCCAGCTCGAGGCTGCAGACGAGGTCGGGGCGGGAGCAACCTGGTGAGCGGACGGTCTGGCCATCAACGCGCTCGATGAGGCAGTTGCATTCCTGTGCGGAAACGGATTGGGGGGCGAGGAGGGGCGCTGCCACAAGCAGCGCGGCCACCATAGATTTAATCATGAGTTTGTTGTTAATAGTGTTCAGAATAATCGGACCAATAGATCCGGGTGTCTCGTCGCTGGTGCGAATACCAATAAATACAAACTATTCAAAAAGGGGTAAAATACAGTGTTGTGTTGTTCAAATGTGTCAGAATCGGGTTATGTAGCCGTTGTGTCTCAAATCAATATAACGTCCCTTGTACTGATACAATGGTACTTAAATGTCAAACTTGAAAAAGATAAGGAAGTGTTGTGTCGTTCAAATGTGTCAGAATCGGGTTATGTAGCCGTTGTGTCTCAAATCAATATAACGTCCCTTGTACTGATACAACGGTGCTTAAATGTCAAACTTGAAAAAGATAAGGAAGTGTTGTGTCGTTCAAATGTGTCAATAGTGTCGTGTAGCCAATATATAGATCGTTGGACCCGCCCGCTTAATCCGATATTCGAATGAGCATAGCAGGGCACTTCGTTCCGGACGGCACGATAGTACCGTCGGAAGGATACCTTACAGAAGTGGAGGGGGGGAGATCGCTGCTGTAAGCAGCGCGCGGGGGGAGTTCAATGTTGTGTTGTTTTTCAGTGTCTACAATACGGACATAATGTCCAAAATCGATAAAGAGCCAAGCCACAGTGTTTACTGAATATTACCGAGCGATCAAAAGATCAGGACATAAGTCATCGATAAAGTAAATAAACATAGCCTCTGTGGTAAAGCAAAGTGCTATTAACATAAGTCAAAAGCAGGAGCGGTCGACGTAATAAACTCGTATAACCGGCTTGCGATACAAATGTACGGCGCTTTGTGGGATTAAAAAGTTTCTACACCGATTTGTTCTAGGGTAAATCAAATTTTAACGTTTGGCAGTATTTAGGGAGTAGTTATGTGCCGCTAATTTTTGGGAATTAAATACTACCGTGCCCGGGGGCATTATGCTCTAACGTGCTTTACGTTGGCGGGCCGCAAAGGACGTTTAGTCAGGATATTTGTCCCGTTGACATCTGTTTTGCTTCCCCAGCAAGTTTATCGGTAGATGCTGTTTTCCTCACGATACTTCCGCCAAAGTGATCTAATCGTTCACTAAGCTGTGCCGTTTATGCCCATAATAAGGGAGTAGGGCTATTTATTCCCATTGTGGCGGAAATAAAATTTAACGATCTAAGCGAAGCGTCATTCCCTTTTTTCTGCCGTCGTTACCCTCAGATTGAGGTCGCTCAGTTGTTGAGCGTCGATCCGGGCCGGCGCGTCGATCATCACGTCGCGGCCCTGGTTGTTCTTCGGAAAGGCGATGAAGTCACGGATGGAGCTCTGTCCGTTCATGACGGCACACAGGCGGTCGAAACCGAAGGCGATGCCCGCGTGGGGTGGGGCGCCGTACTCGAAGGCTCCCATCAGGAAGCCGAACTGCTCCTCCGCTTCCTCGGGCGTGAAGCCCAGCAGTTGAAAGTTCTTTTCCTGCAGGCCCCGGTCGTAGATCCGTACCGACCCGCCGCCGATCTCGGCTCCGTTGATTACGAGGTCGTAGGCGTCGGCCTTCAGCGATTTCATGGTTTCGTGATCGCCGTTGAGCATCCGGTCGACCTCCTCCCGCTTCGGCGAAGTAAAGGGATGGTGCATGGCGTGGAAGCGGCCGGCCTCTTCGTCCCACTCCAGTAGCGGGAAGTCGACCACCCATAGCGGCTTGAAACTGCCGGCGGGGATCATGTCGTACTCCGCCGCCACGTGTAGCCGCAGGCTGCCGAGTTGCTTGCGGGTCTTCTCGTCATCGCCGCTCAGGACCAGCATAAGGTCGCCCTTCTCCGCTCCCGCGGCCGCGCCCCAGGCCTGCAGTGCGTCGGCATCGAAGAATTTGTCGACACTCGACTTCACGCTGCCGTCCTCGTTAAACTTGACGTAGATCAGGCCCTTCGCCCCGATCTGGGGGCGCTTGACCCAGTCCGTAAGCGCATCGAGCTGTTTGCGGCTGAGGTCCGCCTTTCCCGGTACGCGGATGCCCACGACCAGCTCGGCCTCGTCGAACACCTTAAAGCCCTTACCCTGCGCTAGCTCGTTCAGCTCGGTCAGTTCCATGCCGAAGCGCAGGTCGGGCTTGTCGGAACCGTAGCGGCGCAGGGCTTCGTCGTACTGCATGCGGGGGAATTCGCCGAGCTCGGTACCCTTCAGTTCGCGGAACACGTGGCGCGTGAGCCCTTCGAAGGTGTTGAGCACGTCCTCCTGGGTCACGAAGGCCATCTCGCAGTCGATCTGGGTGAATTCCGGCTGGCGGTCGGCCCGCAGGTCTTCGTCGCGGAAGCACTTCACGATCTGAAAGTAGCGATCGTAGCCGGCTACCATGAGCAGCTGTTTGAAGGTCTGCGGACTCTGCGGCAGGGCGTAGAACTGCCCCTCGTTAAGCCGACTGGGCACCACGAAATCGCGTGCGCCCTCGGGTGTACTCTTGATCAGGTTGGGGGTTTCCACTTCCACGAAATCCTGGTCGCCTAGGTAGGCGCGTACGGCCAGGGCGAGTTTGCTGCGGAAGATGATGTTCTTCTGGAGCGGTCCGCGGCGCAGGTCGAGGTAGCGGTAGCGCATACGCAGGTCGTCGCCGCCGTCGGATTCGTCCTCGATGGTGAAGGGGGGGACCTTTGACTTATTGAGCACGGTGAGCTCGCGGGCCAGGATCTCCACGTCGCCGGTGGGGCGGTTGGGGTTCTTATTGGTCCGTTCCCGGACCGCGCCGGTAACCTGGATGACCCATTCCCGGCCTAGTTTGCGGGCCCTTTCGGCCAGGGGCGCGTCGTCGTCGCTGTCGAACACCACCTGGGTGATGCCGTAGCGGTCACGCAGATCGACGAAGGTGAGTCCGCCAAAATCCCGGCCGGCCTGCACCCATCCGCTGAGGGTTACTTCTTTTCCGGCATCTTGGAGGCGGAGTTCGCCGCAGTTGTGGGTACGAAACATGGGTCGTTGGGTTGAGGGGGCGAAGGTAGCAAGCTTTGTTTGTATAGCGGCGGCGCGCGGGTGCAGGGTTTACGGGGGAAGAGCCGGGTAAGAGTTGCCGGGTTGCCATACCCCGGGGTTGGGGTTTCGCAGGTTTTCCAAGCTGACCTTGTATCGCAGGTAGAGTCAAAGGTTGAGGCTTTCTAAGCCGACCCAGTCCTGCGGGTTGATTGCGTTGCAGGGTCGCCCCAGAGGGACTCATCCTTTGTTCTCCAAACCCGACCTTGTATCGCAGGTAGAGTCTAAGGTTGAGGCTTTCTAAGCCGACCCAGTCCTGCGAGTAATTGTGTTACAGGGTTGCCCTACAAGGGCTCATCCTTTGTTCTTCGAAGCCCGACCCTGCACTGGGAATTGACTGCGTTAATGGGTCGCCCTAAAAGGGCCCATCCTTTTTTTCTCAAAACGACCCCGCGCTGCGTGTCAAATCAGCCATGTCTCAACTGCTCCGGGGGACCGCGTATGGGTGTCAAACATCACCGCCCCACGAGTATAACCCGCTCGCCCGGCATGACCGCGTAGCGCACGTAGTCCGGTCCTTCTCCGTCTCTGACAACCTGCAAGGGACTACCGGCATCCGCGTCGTTGGAACGCTTAACCTGTACCGAAGTCCAACCTTCCGGAACGACCGTTCGGAGCGTGAGCGGTACGTTATACACCGCGGGGTCCAGCGTACACCGGACGTGGACGGTGATCTCATCTTCCGACCGTCGTTCCTCCACCCGGCTGTTCTCCCGCTCCCTGATATACTTGGTCACCGTGGCAAAGGGGGCTATCCAAAGGCGGTCTTCCCGCTCCTTAATGTAAGCGAAGTATTCCCGTAGCTCAGCCGCCGGCCGCGCCGCCCAGCCATAGTCGTCGACGCCGTGTAAAACCTCCACCAGCCAGATGTTGTCGTGGGCGAGAGTGGTGTCGACCCAGTCCTTCATTGCCTGCAGACTGGTGTTATCGGTCGGGCCGCGCTGCCACTGGACATATTCCTGCCGTACGGAGCCCGGCGCCACCCGACTGCCCCGGTTTAGTTCGGCGAGGTAGGGCGCGGGCATGCGGTTGCGCAAAGCGGGGTAGACCCGGTGGGCAAATTCCATGACCCGCTCGTCCTCGGTTCCGTAGGGCCCCTCCGCGGAAAAAGTGGCTGGCTCTCCCAGAAATTTAGCGATGTCGGCCCGGCTTTGTTCCAGTTCGTAACGGAGGTTCGGGGCATCGAGGACGGCCAGCCGGGGGTGGGTGACCGTATGGCTGGCAATTTCGTGGCCGGCGGTCTGGTAGGCGCGGTAGTCGTCCCAGGTGGTAGTATCTACCGGGTTGTCGTGAAATACTACATCGTCGGTGTTCCTGAGGGTGCCGGCACGCAGTTTGGCGTAGGCCTCGTCGATGAGGCGGTGGGCTTTCGCTATCTGTCCGGCCTCGTAGCGGGCGCCGGCATCGGAATGGTAGGTGATCGCTTCGGTCGTACCCGTGAAGGCGATGAGGGAGGCACGCTCAAAGAAGTTGGTGGAATCCGTGGGCGTGCGGGCGGTTTCGGCGATGATTAGCTCCGGATCCCGCCCGATAAATTTACCCCGTTCCGACCCTTCCACCTTGCCGGTGATGATGTAGAAGGTGGCTAATAGTCCGAGCGAATCCAGGATCGGCCGCGCCACCGTGAACTGGGTGATGATGCCGTCGTCGAAGGTGAGGGATACGGCACCGATCTTATCCCCCTGCCACCGGGTGATGACCGAGGTTTCCGGGGAAAGCGGTGACGGGGCGGGCGTTGTGCACGACGTAAGGAGCAGGACAGCCGCCAGAAAAGCACAGAGTGAGGCGGCGGGAGCAGTTGGCATCAGTGAGGATCGCATAGGCAAGTAACTTAGGCATTCTTGCGAGTTTTCCGCGAACCAGCGGGTCTAGGGCGTAAAAGTTCCGGTAGGTGGGGTAGACATACCGTCGCCAGACTATATTTCCCGGTACTGCCGGAAATAACCTGCGTAAAGGGAATAATATGTGACATATACACGCACTATTCGTGTATAAAACGATATTCGGCAAAATTCCCACGCCCCATATAGTGTATGAACAATAAATACAAAGGAAGAATATAAATGTTAAAATTGGCGATTTCCGGTAATTATATATGGCGATAAAAAATACGAGGGGGATTCCGTCAGTTTTTGCTGCATCTGATTAATTGATCGATAACTACCTGACTCACTAAGACGCCGGCCCACCTTCGGTCGGTAAGATTATAATCCCTCATGAAATCCTTTTTGACGATACTCGTCCTGGTGGCCTATGCCACCACCGGACAAGCCAACAACATTGACGTCACCAACGTAACCCTGGGTGAACGAAATGTGGTTAACGGAACCCGCATCATCCAATTCGACGTCGGCTGGGAAAATTCCTGGCGCGTCAGCGCGGCCCCCGCAAACTGGGATGCCGCCTGGATCTTCATCAAATTCCAGGAACAAGACGGCACCTGGTCCCACGCCACCCTTTCTGCGGCCACTCCCGGCACCTCCTTTACCACTACCGAGACGACCGCCGACAGCGTCGGGCTCTTCGTGTACCGAACGGCGGAGGGCTCCGGTAATGTCGCCCACAACGCCATTCAGGCCGTTTGGGAATATCGCAGCGACGGAGTGGATGATTCGGCTCTCGTCACCGTCGAAGTCTACGCCGTCGAGATGGTCTACGTGCCCCAGGGTTCCTTTTACCTCGGCTCCGACGGCAGCAGCCTGCTCGAATTCTACCACCACCAGTCGCTGCTCCCCCTGGAACGGGACCCCTATCCCGTAACTTCCGAAGGCAGCATCCGAATAGGTGCGCTAAATGGCGATCTGAACTTCGTCGGTGCCACCTATGCGGGTGATCTTTTCGGCACCCTACCGGTCAGTTTCCCGAAAGGATACCGGGCATTCTATTGCATGAAGTACGAAACCAGCCAGCAGCAGTACGTGAAATTTTTCAATACGGCCGGCGACGCGCAAAAGTCGCTGCTGGACCTGGCCGGACTGGGTACGCTTTGCGCGGATCTGGAATTATTTCGTAATTCCTTCTGCTGGACCGGAGCAAACGAAGTGACCACCTCCAACCCCTACATCCCGGTCACTTTCCTGTCCGCGGGCCAGATGATGGCCTACCTGGACTGGACGGGTCTGCGGCCCATGACGGAACTGGAGTACGAAAAAGCGTGTCGCGGGCCCGGCTATCCGATTCCGGATGAATATGCCTGGGGCAACGCCGAGATCAATCTGGATCACTATCAGGTGACCAACCAGGATGCCGGTAACGAAGGGGTGGTCAATGCGGACGAGATATCGGAAACGAAAGGCAACGGACTATACCTGGGTAATGCCCTGCGGATATCCCTGGTACCGCTTCAGGGCCCCATCCGCGTCGGAGCCTTCGCGGGCAGCGGCACCCGCTATACCCGCCTGAGCAGCGGGGGCAGCTACTACGGAATCATGGAGCTGTCGGGAAACTTGGGTGAGTTGGTCGTTACGGTCGGCGACCCCGTCGGCCGGTTATTCAGCGGTGCGCACGGAGACGGCACCCTGTCCTCCTCCGGGCTGCCGACCGTCCTGGATTGGCCCCTGTCGGGCACCGGCTACGGTAGTCGCGGCGGGTCGTTCGCCCTCCCGCGCGCCAGTTTGCGGGTATCCTCGCGGGAGTTTGCGGTAACCAACTTCACCGCGGGCGAAGTCCACGGCTTCCGCGGCGTGCGGACCGCACCGCTGTAAAACGGTCTGCCCCTACCCTCCCTCTCACTATCCCAAAAGAAACATATGTATCTCACCTTTACCCAAAACCTATTCCTTGCCCTTATTATAGGCTTTCTCGCTACCCTCTCGCCAACCATCGGCCTGGGGCAGGCCACGGGGAAGGGCCTGGATAAAAACGCCGCCGAACAACCCATGTACCGGGGCGGCGTGGCGGGCGGCGACGATAGCCAGGTGGCTGCCGAAAGCGCCATGCCCGTCGATCTGGTTCACTTCGCCGCTTCCCGTGAACCCTCCAGGGTTATCATCCGGTGGCGCACCGCTCAGGAAACGGACATTACCGGTTTCGCCGTGGAATATAGCCCGGACGGGCACGACTTCCGGGAGGTGGGCTGGCGCGCCTCTACCGCGGCCCGGGGCGGACAAGGGGAGTACGTTTACCAGCTACCGACACCGGACGGTACGATTGCCTACTACCGACTGCGGATAGTGGAGGCCGACGGCTCTTACTGGTACTCCACGCTCCGTCACCTGCAATTTCCGGGCGCCCCCTGGGCGGTGGCCGCGGCAGCTAACCCCGCCGGTAGCGACCGAATAGCCCTGCGCCTGGAGGGCCTTCCCGGTGGCGAGCCGATCACGGTGCGTATAGCGGATATGACGGGCCGGCTGCTCCATACCGAAGTACATACTACCGTGGGGGCAACCAGTGAATTGCGACTGCCCCTGTACCTGTCTCCGGCCGCGTACGTTGCCATTGTGGAGCGTCAGGGCGGTGACCGGCAAACCCTTAAACTGCTGGTATCCCGCTAGCCCGGAGGAGTTACCGCCGTACCCATACCCGCAGCTCGTTGTTGATGTCGCCCTCCACCCGGAAGTGTTCCATCAGTTCCCGGCCGAGGGCCGTATCGGCCTCCGGATCGTGCACGCGACCCACCAGGTAGCGCACGTCGGGGTTGTTTATGATGGCCCGGGCCGCCAACCGCTCGTCAATCTGGAAGGCCCGCACGTGGTGGTCGAAGAAAAGGAGGGAAGAATGCACGTAGGGCGTAGGCACGGGCCGGTCCAGCAAGTGGTAGGCGATCTGAAAGCCGTTGATGGCAAAGAAGGTCACGCCGGGGTCCAATCGCGGCGCGAGGTAGGCGGCGATCTGGCGGGGCTCGTCGCTTTTCCGGGCGTAATAGAGGGCGTGGCCTACCCCGATTCCCAGGGCTACGACGACCGTTCCCGCCGCCACCCGTCGCCAGTGGCGCCAGTCGTGCCAGGCTCGACCCACCAACAGGCCCACCCACAGCGCGACTACCGGATGCAACTGGATCTGGTAGTGCCCGAATCGCTTACCGGTCAGCAGCACTACGACCGTAACGAGCGCGAACAGCAGGAAAAGGAATCGCTCCCACGTCCGGAAATCATGGCTTTTCTTCCGCATATACCGCACCCGCGCGACACCGCCCAGCAGCAGGAAAGGCGCGTAGCGCAGCAGGTAATCCCCCATATACTTCAGCCGCAGGTACCACGGCAGCTCGATGGGATAGGCCCCGCCCACCTCCACGGTGTAGAACCATAGAGCCGACAACAGATCGTGGTACGTATAGTAGGCCACCACCCCCAGCTGCGGCAGGGAAAAGCTGGCGACCAGGGCCAGGCCACCGAGGAAAAGCCTTCGGTATTCTCCACGCTGGAAGTAGAAGTGCACCAGAAAAAGTCCGGTAGCCAGTGCCTCGGCCGCCACGAAGGGCTTAATGATGAAACCGAGGCCCAGAAGTAGGCCCGCCACCGGCCAGTGCCAGAAGGGATCGCGGCACCGATCCCGCGTACGGGGAGCCACCGCCAGCGTCACCGCCGCGAGGGTGAATACGTTGAAGAATATCTCGGTGTTGGGCGATATTCCGTAGAAGGTGTACACGCTGCACATGAAGATGTACACGCCGCCCGCCACCCAACCGGCTACGGCTCCCCCTCCGGCCCTCCGGGTGGCCAAAGACAGTAGCCAGCCCCCCAGACCGACGAATACACTGGCGGCCGCGCGAAGCAGGAAAATGCTGCCGCCGGTCAGCTTGATGAGCGCCGCGTAAATCCAGAAGATGCCGATCGGCTTGGTGTCGATGACATCACGCAGGTACACTTCCCCCCGCAGCAACTCGTCGGCGATCACGATGTAGGTGCTCTCGTCGTGGTTGATCACGGAAATGAAGAAGGATCCCCAGCGGAGGAGGAGGGCCAGGAGGATAAATACCGCCGGGGTCAGCCAGGGAGAGAGGGAGCGGTGGATGGAGGGGGAAGGAAGCAAAGGGGCGGGTGCGCGGGAGCAATGATGGGTCGACGGCCGGGCGGATACGGAGGCGACGACGAAGACCGGCTCCGGGCTACCTTTACGCCATGTATCAGCGAATCGTCATAAAGGTAGGCACCAATGTCCTCACGCGGGCGGACGGCCGGGTAGATATCACCAACATCAGCAGTCTAGTCGACCAGATCGCCCATCTCAAACAGCGGGGCGTGGAGCTGGTCCTCGTTTCCTCCGGAGCGGTAGGGGCGGGAAAGGAATTGCTGCCGAACCGAACCGACGACGGGGCCGTGGCCCAGCGACAAGTGTATTCGGCCATCGGGCAGGTCAGGCTCATGGAACTGTACCGCCAACTCTTTGCCGGCCATGGCCTACTCTGTGCCCAGGTGCTGGCCACGAAGGGCGACTTTCGGGACGATCTGCACTACGACAATATGCTCAACTGCTTCCGGGCCCTGCTGATGGATCAGATCGTCCCCGTCGTGAACGAAAACGACGTGGTGGCCGTCACCGAACTGATGTTCACCGACAACGACGAGCTGGCGGGACTGGTCGCCCGTATGGTCGGCGCCGAAGCCCTCGTGATCCTCAGCAGCGTGGAGGGACTCTACGACGGGCCGCCGGACGCCGCGGAAAGCCGCCTCATCACCCGGGTGGATCCGGATGATCCTACTGCCGACCGCTACGTGCAGGCCCGCAAGACCAGCGGCGGCCGGGGCGGTATGGCCACGAAGTTGCGGATCGCGACCGAAACGGCCCGGGCCGGCATTCCCGTCATGATCGGCAACGGACGTCGCCCGGGTATCCTGCACCGACTACTGGAAAGTGAATGGCCGGGCACCACGGTGCGCTAGCGCGCAAACAATACCCCCGTCCCCAATCCAGTTCATTAGCTTTGCCCTCCCCGCCTATGCGCCTATCCCTACTGCTCGGAATTTTGCTGACGTGCCTCGCGGCCTGCGAAGTGGATCGCGATTTCGTCACCGGCGAGGCCGTAAACCTCCGGTTCGGAGTGGATACTCTGCGGTTCGATACGGTGTTTACGGCCCGGGGGAGTGCTACGCAATCCTTTAAGGTCTACAACGACGCCGCCGACCCGGTACGGATCGACCGGATCTCGGTAGCGGGCATGACCGGTGTTCACTTTACCTTCAACGTGGACGGCACCATGGGCCCGGACGCCCGCGACGTCGTGATTTGGGGCCGCGACAGCATCTTCGTCTTCGTGGAAGCGGAGGTGGACCCCACGGCGCCCGAATCGGTGAGCCCCTTTATCGCCGAGGATCTCCTCATCTTCGAGACCGGCGACAGGCGGTCGGAGGTCGTGCTGGAAGCCTACGGACAGAACGCCAACTACCTGAACGGCTTTAACCGCGGACGCTTCTTTCAGCCCATCTGTCAGGACGGCACCTTCACCCTGCCGGTCGATCTGCCGACGGTTATCTACGGCTCCATGATCATCGATAGCTGTACCGTGCGCGCGCTGGCCGGGACGCGCATTTACTTCCACGGCGGCATTCAGCGCAATCTCAACCTCGGCGGGAACGGCATCTTCAACGACGGATTCATCTACACCCTTCCGGAGGGCCGGCTGCACCTGCTGGGGACGCTGGACAATCCGGTCATACTGGCTACCGACCGCCTCGAGGAAGACTTTGAAGAAAGCCGGGGCGCGTATCGGGGGCTCATCTTCGGTCCCGAGAGCACCGGCAACCGCATCGAACACACCCGGATCTACAATTCGATCGTGGGCATCACCGCCGACAGTCTGGCCGAGGTGACCGTCGAAAATTCGATCATCGCCAATAGCAGTGGCGCGGCCATTAGTACGTACCAGTCGACCGTGACGGCCCGCAACAGTTTGTTCCACTCCAACTACGGAAATACGATCCAGTACCTGAAGGGGGGCAGCCTTACGCTCGAGCACTGCACCCTGGCGAACTACGGAACCGATGCCGCGGCCCTGGCCCTGCTCAATTTCAGCTGCGACGACAACGACGTCTGCCTGGCCGCGCCCCTTACCGCCCGGGTCACTAACAGCATCATCAGTGGAGCACGCACGAATCAGTTGCTCTTCGCCGACGGCTTCAACGGTCAGCAACCCGGCTTTTTTGACGTGAAGATCAGCCACTCGGTGGTGCGGACCGACGATGAATTCCTGCGCAGCAACGACGGCATCTTCCGTGATTTTTACGGTACCGACTGTACCGACTGCTACAATTACCAGTCGGGCGACCCCCTCTTCGTCTCCATCAGTCAGGACGATTATCACCCCGACAGCCTCAGTGTAGCCCGCAACCGGGCGGTCTTCCTGCCCGAACTTCCCCGCGACCTGGAGGGGGCGGAGCGTGACGCCGAGCGGCCGGATGCCGGCGCGTTGGAGTGGCAAGCCGGAAACTGATACAAACCAATCGCCGGTAGCCGGCGTTACACCTCGAACCCCACCCCGCGTACATGGTCATTGACAACATGCTCTACAATCTGGGTCGTTACGTGACCCTGCTGCGTTCGTCCGTCGCCCGGCCGGAGAAATTTTCGATGTACTACAAGGAGACGATGCGGCAGATGGACGCCATCGGCGTGGGCTCCGTATTCATCGTGCTCCTGATCTCGGTCTTCATCGGAATGGTGACGGCCGTGCAGTTTGCCGATCAGCTGGGCGACAGCTTCGTACCATCTTACTACATCGGCTACATCGTCCGGGACATCACCATCATCGAGATGGCCCCGACGATCACCTGTCTGGTGCTGGCCGGTAAGGTCGGCTCTAACCTGGCAGCCGAGATCGGGGGGATGCGCCAGAAGGAACACATCGACGCCATGGAGATCATGGGGGTCAATACCGCCGCCTACCTCATCATGCCGAAGATCATTGCCGCCGTGGTGGTCATTCCTATGCTGGTGGCCATCTCGGCCTTCGTGAGCATCATAGGCGGGTACATCAGTACGGTGGTGCCCGGTACCATATCCCATACGGAATACGTGCTGGGACTGCGATCCTTCTTCGTTCCCCGCTACGTCTTTATGATGTTCGTCAAGGCCGCCGTATTCGCCTTTCTGCTCACGTCGGTCAGTTGTTACATGGGCTACTACGTCAAGGGCGGCAGCATCGAACTCGGTCAGGCCAGCACCAACGCCGTGGTCGTCAGCGACGTGCTGATCCTGGTTTTCGATTTTCTCATTGCCCTGCTGCTAACCTAATCCGCCCCGCATGATCCGTACGCAAGACATCACGAAATCGTTCGGTGAGAACGAGGTCCTGAAGGGCATCACTACCGAGTTCTACGACGGAAAGCCTAACCTGATCATCGGCAGTTCCGGGGCCGGTAAGACGGTGCTGCTCAAGCTTCTGGTAGGATTGTTCAAACCCACTTCGGGAAAGGTGTTCTACGACGACGTCGACCTGTTCTCCCTCGATGACGAGGCCATTCGCGAAGTGCGGATGAAGGTGGGAATGCTCTTTCAGGGCAATGCCCTCTTCGACTCGATGACGGTGGGCGAGAATATCCGTTTTCCGATGGACATGTTTACCAAGAAAACAGCCGGAGAGAAAGCTAAGCGGGTCGATGAGTGCCTCGAAATGGTCAACATGGAAGGCGTCAACGATCGCTTCCCCTCCGAGGTCTCCGGGGGTATGCAAAAGCGGGTTGGCATCGCCCGCGCCATGGTCCTGGAGCCTAAGTACCTCTTCTGCGACGAACCCAACTCGGGCCTGGACCCCAAGACGAGTATTCTGATCGACGAACTGATCTGCGATCTTACCTACAAGAATAATATCACCACCGTCATTAATACCCACGATATGAACTCCGTCATGGGCATCGGTGATAATATCGTCCTGCTCAAGGACGGCCACCTGGTCTGGCAGGGCGATAAGTCGCAGGTACTCGAAACCGATAAGGAGGTACTGCAGGACTTCATCTTCGCCAGTCCCTTCCTGCGCCGCCTGCGGGAAGATGCGCTCAAGCAACGTCACGCGCACGACTAAGTCGAATTCCGGTATTCAGCGTACGAAATCCGCCAACGTCCGGCCGCCGGGGTTCGTCTACGGGGAAATCGTATTCCCATGCGTTACCTGATCTGTTTACTCCCCCTGCTCTTCTTCGCCTGCGGTGAAGATGCCCCCCGACTGGACTGTCCGACCGGTCTGATCAGCGTAGGAGACCGGATCATTCTTCCCGACGACACGGCCCTGGAACTGGTGCGAGTGAGCGACAACCGCTGCCCCTGCGATGCCGTATGCGTCTGGGCCGGCTACCTGCAGGCTACGCTTACCGACGGAGACACGACGCTGATGGTGTCCGACGTCACCGTTTCCGATTCCCTGGGTATCGTGGATGCGGTGAGTTACCGGGGCTTCGTCATCTCCATCGACGATATCCAGCTCAAGACGGGGGAGTGTAAGACTTACTACCCGCAGTCGGACTACTGCATCGGCTTTGTGGTAGAGTAGCCGTGACGAACCGACGGTTGTATTACCTTTAGCGGGTACCCAAGTCGTCCCTGCCATGCACCAAATAATCCGCCTTACTCTTTTGATTTGTCTCGGTCTTGCGCTCTGTACCTGTCAGGACAGCAGCGACACCGGTCTGCGGGCCGCCACCCAGTCGCGCGACGGAAGCGCGGAGTCAGACCGACCCGACTACGCGCTCGTTATCCACGGCGGGGCGGGCACCATCCTCAAGGAAAATATGACCGACGAGCGTGCCGCGGCCATCGAAGCCGCCATGAATGCCGCCCTGGACGCCGGGGAGGCGGTCCTGCGCGACGGGGGCAGCGCGGCGGACGCGGTGGAGGCTACCATATGGGTCATGGAGGACAGCCCCTATTTCAATTCCGCGAAGGGAGCCGTGTTCACCAATGCCGGCATCAACGAACTTGACGCCAGCTTCATGACTGGTCACGACCAAAACGCCGGGGCCGTCGGAGGCATCACCAATCTGAAGCACCCCATCAGTGCCGCCCGGGCCGTGATGGAGAAATCGGAACACGTGCTGCTTACCGGAAAGGGAGCCGAGGAGTTTGCCGCCGGAGCGGGGCTGGAGGTCGTCGATCCCGCCTACTTCTTTACGCAGGAGCGGTACGACGCGCTACAGCGCGCGCTCGCCGGGGAAAAAGTGGAACAGGAAAAAGTCGACGTCGATAAAAAGCACGGAACCGTCGGCTGTGTTGCCCTCGACAAGGATGGTAACCTCGCGGCCGGCACCAGCACCGGGGGTATGACCAACAAGCGTTACAACCGGCTGGGCGACAGTCCCATCATCGGCGCCGGTACCTACGCCGACAACGCTACCTGCGGGGTCAGCTGCACGGGTTGGGGAGAGTACTTTATTCGCTACGCCGTGGCCTACGACGTCCACGCCCGCATGGCCTACGCCGGAGCTTCGTTAAAGGAAGCCACCGATGCCGTTATCCACCAGACGCTGGTCGAAAAGGGCGGCACCGGTGGCCTCATCGCGCTCGACGCCCGGGGGAACGTGGCCATGCCGTTTAATACTCCCGGAATGTACCGGGGCTACCTGAAGGCCGGAGGAGAGCGGGAGGTTAGGTTTTATGAAGAGTGAAAATTTATAATTTACAATTTGAAATTTAAGATTGGAAATTTAGCGGCTTTGCTCGCTGCGCTCGTGGCTATGGCTTGTTCCGGCTACCGAGATAGGCGATGGGGACTCCCGAGGAAGGGATTTACCATTTACCATTTCTGAAGTACCATGTCAAATTTAGCGGCTTTGCTCGCTGCGCTCGTGGTTGCGGCCGGGGCATTTTTCCGGCTACCGAGATAGGCGATGGGGACTCCCGAGGAAGGGATTTACCATTTACTATTTCTGAAGTACCATGTCGAATTTGGCGGCTTTGCTCGCTGCGCTCGTGGCTGTGGCTTTTTCCGACTACCGAGATAGGCGATGGGGACTCCCCAGGAAGGGATTTACCATTTACCATTTCTGAATTACCATGTCGAATTTGGCGGCTCTGCTCGCTGCGCTCGTGGTTGCGGCCGGGACATTTTTTCGGCTGATGAATAGGTACAGGAGCCCTATGGTAAGGGATTTACCATTTACCATTTCTGAAGTACCATGTCGAATTTGGCGGCTTTGCTCGCTGCGCTCGTCCGTTGATTTTAAAGTGGTCCTCTTGTGCCAAGCGATCACGAAGGGTCAGTGTCGCCACTAAAGACAACGGACACGTATAACCAATTTAAAATTTCACATTAAAAATTTGAAATTTTAAACCGTCGTAAACATCTCCTCTACCGGGAAGCGCACCTTGGCGTGTTCCTGGGTAGCGTCTTCGGGAGAGCGGTAGCCGACCGGGGCGATCACCGTGGCGGTCAGTCCCTGAGCTTCGAGTCCGAGAATACGGTCGTAGGCGGCGACGTCGAATCCTTCCATTGGACAGGTGTCGATGCCCATTTCGGCGGCGGCGGCCAGTAGGGTGCCCAGTCCAATGTATGCCTGCCGTTGGTTCCAGGTCTGGACGCTCTCCAGATCCTTTCCGGCCACCGAGCCCTTCATGTATTCGGCGTAACCGTCGAGATTTTCGCGCGGAACACCACGGACCTCGGCGATCCGGTCGACGTAGGAGTCGATGTATTCCGGGGACATATCGCGCTTGGCGGCAAAAACGAATACGTGGGAGCTCTCAGTCAGTTGCGGCTGGTTGTAGCTGGCTTCCCGGAGTTGTTCCTTCACTGCGGGATCCTCTATCACGACTACGCGGTAGGGCTGGAGACCAAAGCTGGAGGCGGCGAGGTTAGTAGCTTCCTTGAGCGTGGCCAACTGCTCGGGGCTGAGGCGGCGGGAGGCATCAAAACGTTTCGTGGCGTAGCGCCACTTGAGGCTTTCAATCAGATTCATGGGGATAATTATTGTACCTACATTAATTTGTGAGAAGGTAAAAAGTTTTGTGCGGGGACGCGGGAGCAATCAATTTTAAATTGACCATTTAAATTGCAGATTCCACGGGTGCGTCTTACTTTTGCGTCCGCTTCCAGCGACACACCCTATGCCCAGGTGGTGGAATTGGTAGACACGCCAGCTTGAGGGGCTGGTGTCCATTGCGGACGTGCAGGTTCGACTCCTGTCCTGGGCACGCATACGAATAGCTTCTCCGTGATCCGGGGAGGCTATTTTTGTTTGCGGCCGTCCGGGGCGGTTTGTCTCCTCGGGAATGTGCGTTATTTTGCGGGTACGCCGATCCGGGTGTAATCCGTGCCCGCCGCTACCTTGATTCGCGACGGGTAGCTCTACCTTTACCGCATGATCCTTCCCGCACTCCTCCGGGCCCGCAGTCAGCACCGCAAACTACTGGCCGTTCTCGTCGACCCCGACAAGGCTTCGCGCGAAAATCTGGAAACCCTGGGAGCCTACGCTAATGAGGGTTTGGTCGACTACTTTCTCTGGGGCGGAAGCCTGGTCAACGAAGGGGAATCCTCCTACTATTTGCGCCTACTGAAATCGATCACCGACGTTCCGGTGCTCCTCTTCCCCGGCTCGGTGTACCAACTCGACGAGCAGGCCGATGCCCTGCTGTTGCTCTCCCTCATTTCGGGACGCAATCCGGAGTTGCTGATCGGGCACCACGTCACGGTAGCCGGCCGGATCAAGCAACTGGGATTGACGCCCATCCCTACGGGATATATCCTGATCGACGGCGGCCGGCCCACTTCCGTCACCTACATGAGCGGCACGACTCCCATACCTTCGGACAAGCCCGCCATCGCCGCCGCGACCGCCCTGGCCGGCGAGCAACTCGGTCTACGGCTCATTTACCTCGACGCCGGCAGCGGCGCCCTCAACCCCGTGGACGCCCGCATGATCCGGGCCGTCCGCGCTGAGGTAGACCTACCCCTTATCGTCGGCGGCGGCATTCGCAGTCCGGAGCGCGCCCGCCAGGCCCTGAATGCGGGCGCGGACCTGATCGTGGTCGGCAACGGACTGGAACGCGACGCCCACTGGCTGCCGGAACTGGCGGAGGTCGTCCGGGGCGGGGTGCGGGTCGGGTAGCTATCCGGGGTAGGGGCAATACGTACCGTGACTACCGAGGGCCGCCGCATAGTAAAATAGCACCGCCGCACATGTCACTAAATTCAGTGCGCAAACTCGTCCGTTATAGTTCCCGCGGAGACTTGCTGGTTGCCGACCAGGCACCAAAAGGGGAGGGGTACTGGCCCCGGCGGGGCCATCCTTTATGAGCGAGCTTGTGGAGGGGGCGTCTCCGACGGCTCCCGCAACTCCTCGCGATCAATCCGGCGAGGGTGTTTTTTGTCGCGGTGAGTATGATTATCGGAACCTTACCAGCGATCGGAGAGGATTGTCATAGGCCAGAACGGTTTTCATTCATCGCTGTCAGAGACAGCGTCGTGCTTTCGCGGCCGGAGGCCGCATTGTACTGTCGCTGCCGGAGGCAGCATCGTACTTCCGCTGCCGGAGGCAGCTTCCTACTTCGCTGCCGGAGGCAGCATTGTACTTCGCGGCCGGAGGCCGCATTGTACTACTTGGTGGAGAAGGGCATGGCCACGGCCTTGCCGAACTCGAGGTCGGTGAAGTCGATCTGCATGCCGGCGGTACCCTCGCTGCCGCCGTTGATCACGACGGTACGGGAGCGGGGGAAGGTCTGCCGCAGGCCGTCGGCGGCGGCGTAGTCGCCGTTAGTGACGGTGAGGGTACGGTCCTGGGCGAGTTCCCGGAGTTCCATGGTAAGGGGACGGTAGGTGAGGGGATCGATGCGGTAATCGGTGGCGAATTCCCGATTACGGCCCGTGAGCCGGATGGCATTATCGGCCCGGTCGACCTCGAGGTCTTCGGTGAGGAAAACGGCGTTGCCGAAAAAGATCTCCTGCAGCAAGTCGAAGCGGGCGGGGATCTTATACTTCTTTTCGATGTAGCTGAGGGGCTCGGCGATGTACTCGTTCTCCAACCGGTTGTAGAGGAAGAAAGAGTCGGGGCGGATAAGCGCCCGTGCGCCCTCGAAACCGAATTTCTTAACGCTCATCCAGATGGCTTCGTCGCGGTGGATCCGGATGTAGGCCGTGCCACCGATGCTGAGCTTCTCGCTGTCGAGATCGACTTTGGCCTTCGCGTCCAGCCATTCGGCGGTGGTTCGGTTGTCGTCGATGGACCGTAGCACCTGCGCTAGCCGCAACTTGCCCGTTGGTAGATCAGTGTTGCCTGCAGACGGGCCGGCCACTTTACGGTTGCAGTTGGCTAACAGTAGAACAGCCAGTAAGGCCAGTAGAGTAGATCGCATGGAGAGCATTAGCTTTTGAGCCGGGATATCTTCTCGGAAAGAGTAGGGGACTTGCTGCCGGCCGCGCGGGCCCGGGTGTAGAAGTCTGCGGCCGCGTCCCGATCGCCGGCCCGTTGCCGCGCGTCGCCCATGAGTTCGAGAAGGAGGGCGTTGGTGTTGAGCGGGTTGTCCGCGGCGGAAAGAATTGCGGAGTCCGGTTCATTTACCTGACGGAGGTAAAGGGCCAGGGGACCATTATTTCCACCCGGAAGGCGATCGGTATCGACCTCCATTTTGGCGACCGGTTTTTTCAGCAGGGCAACGGCGGTAGTCAGCTCCTCCAGCGCGGCGGCGGATTCCGGACTGGCACTCACCATGAACTGGGCCTGCTGGAGCAGACTGTTAGCGGCGGCGAAGTCGCCCCGGAAGGCCTCCCCCAGGGCGTAGTGCACGTAGATCGACGGGCGGTTGGGGAATATATCCAGCGCTTCCTCCCCGTACTTGCGGAGGTCGGCCATCTGGTTGCTGAGGTAAAGACTGGCCATCAGCTGTTCCCAGACTGGATAGACGGTATCGTCGAGTTTCAGGGTAGCGCGGTAGGCATCGGCGGCTTCGGCGGGGCGACCGGAATGGAAATACAGATCCCCCTCAATGGCGGAAGCTTTGGCGGCATCGGGGTGCACGCGACGCAGTTCGCCGGTAAGCACGAGCAGCCGGTCGGCGAGGTCCCGGTCGCCGGTAGTGGCCACCTGCTGTACGAGGGGAAGCAGTTTACCGACCTTCAGGTCCAGATCGACGTCGGCACGACCCAGTAAAGCCATAAGCTCCGAGTCACCGGTACCTGCGCCGGCACGCGGGGCGGCGTCCTGGAGCGCGAGTTGCGCACGTACGTCATCCGGCTCGAGTTGTAGAATCGCGCGGTACACTTCCCGGGCATTTTTGTCGTCGTTCTGACTCGAATAGTAACCCGCCAGCAGGTGCCGGAATCCTACGTGGTCGGGGAAGGCCTCCACCAGTCGGGTGAGTTCCCGCTCGGCCCGCTTCAGATCGCCGGTCCCGAGGTACAGCGCATGCTTTAGCCGGGTAACTTCGGGGTTAATGCCGATGCGCCCCTCCAGGTCTTCGTAGGTCTTTACGGCTCCCTTAATGTCCTGATCGCGCACCTGAAAAGCGGCACGTTCGAGGTAGTTCCCGGTTTCGGCCGGATTGACCTTGATGCGCTCCGCGTACAGGTCGGCCCCTTCCCGGTACCGTCCGGCCGACTGGTACAATTCCGCCAGAAAGGCGGCATACACCTCATTGGGACGCAGGCCGTAAGCGGAACGCAGTGCCTCAATGGCCGCCGGGGTATTGCCCGCCGCGTACTCCAATCTCCCCAGTTCGAAGAGTGCCGGATCGTTCCTGGAGTCGTCTTCCAGCAGGGCACGGAATTTGGTGATGGCTTCGTCGGTCTTACCGAGTAATGCTTCCTGCATGGCTTCGATGAAGCGGCCCTCCAGCCCGACCTCGCGCTCGTTCACCGCTCCCTGGGCACCCAGGAAATGGACGAGAGCGAATAGGGGGAGGAGGAGCAGGTAGCGCATGACGGGTAGAAAGTAAGCTAACGACTTAACAACGTCAGCGGTTCTTCGGCTAGTGCAAATCCTCCCATCCACTCATTCAATCATCCCCTACTCCACTACCGTAATCTTCAGCATATTCAGCATGCCGCGCTTTTCGAGGGGCATACTTCCCGTATTGACGATGGTGTCGCCTTCCTGTACGTGGTTGTTGTCCTTCAGGATGCCGGTGACATCTTCGACGGTTTGGTCGGTACTCTGGAAGCGGTCGTAGTGGTAGCAGCGCACACCCCAACAGAGGTTGAGGGTATTGAGGATTTGGGGGAGATCGCTGAAGATGTAGATCTTCGACGAGGGGCGGAAGCTGCTCAGCTTGAAAGCCGTATAGCCCGTCCGGGTCATACCGGTGATGGCACGGGCCCCGACGTTCTGGGCGGCCCAGGCGGCGGCGGACGTTACGACGTCGCTGATGAAGGTGCCGCTCTTGGCGTTCGACTTCGGGCGTTTCTGGCCGATCTCGTAGATCTTTTCGGCTTCCTCGATGATGCTATTCATCCACTTCACCACGAGGGCGGGGTGGCGGCCGACGCTCGTCTCTCCGCTCAGCATGACGGCATCGGTGCCGTCGAGGACGGCGTTGGCTACGTCGGTGACCTCGGCGCGGGTGGGGCCGGGGTTCGTGATCATCGAGTCCATCATCTGGGTAGCCACGATCACGGGGCGGGCGCGCTGAATGCACTTCTTGATGATCTCTTTCTGAATGATCGGAAGCCGCTCCATGGGCATCTCGATGCCGAGATCGCCGCGGGCCACCATGATGGCGTTGGAGTGCTTGATGATCTTGTCGATGTTCTCGATCGCCTCCGGCTTTTCGATCTTGGAGATGATCTTCGCCTGGTGACCGGCGCGGTCGATGTGCGAACGCAGTTCCTTGCAGTCCTGGGCCTGGCGGACGAAGCTCAGGGCGATCCAGTTGATCTCCGGGAGGGTGAGGATGTACTGAAGATCCTCCAGGTCCTTCTCGGTAAGGCTCGGCAGGCTGATCTTGGTATTCGGCAGGTTGACTCCCTTGTTCGACTTCAGTCTGCCGGCGTACAGGGCCTTCAGCTTGACGGTATCCTTGGCGTTGGTGTCGACGACTTCGAATACCAGGGTCCCGTCGTCAACGAGTACGCGTTCCCCGACGGTCACGTCCTGGGCGAACTGGGGATAGCTCATGTACACCCGCTCGGCGTTGCCCACGCATTCGGTGTTGGTAAAAGTGACGATCTGCCCGGCTTCGAGATCGAGGCCGTCGCCTTCCATTTTACCGACGCGTAATTTGGGTCCCTGAAGGTCCGCCAGCAGGCTCACGTGGGTACCTTTCTCCTTATTGATCCGGACAACGTGGTCCACGACTTTCTTGTGATCCTCGTGGTTGCCGTGACTGAAGTTGAGGCGAAACACGTCCACGCCGGCTTCCACCAGGCTCATCAATCCTTCGTACGTGTTACAGGCGGGGCCTACGGTGGCAACGATCTTGGTATTCTGGTGGTCGGTCATGAGAATGGTTTGCGGTCGATAGTTAGTGTAAGAAATACAATAATGGGTAAAGGTAGGTATTTAGTAGGTTAGTAGTTCAGGATCGCTCGCGGGGCTCGCGGGTAGTCAGGTAGTAATTTAGTAGGTTAGGTGGTAGGATCGCTCGCGGGGCTCGCGGGTAGGGGGGGTAGCATGGTAGTATGGTAGGGGGGTAGAATGGTGGGGGGTAGGGCTATTCCGTATTCAATAGGATCTCGCGGGCAATTTTCAGGGAGCGGTTGGCGTGACTGCGCAGAAGGGTGTCGTCGAGCAAGGTCATGGCTCCTGCGTCCGCGCCCGCCTGGCTTTCGGCCCGGAAGAGGGGGAACACGCGGTTGTGGCTGTACACGTTGAAGGATACGGCCAGTAATTTTCCGTCCCGCGTCTGGATGCCGGCCGCGTTGCCCCAACTCCGGTGGAGGATCTGGTACATGATGCGCTGCATGGCGTGGTATTTCCACTCGTTGTCGACGGACTTGCCGTGTACGGCTAACCAGAAATCGGCCAGGGCTTCCGGCTTGAGCGAGGGGACGGGTAGCAAGTCGGCGCGCTCGGCCCGGGCCAGTCGCTCGTAGTAGGCCGGGGGGAAATCGTCGGTGATCTCTTCGTACGGTCGGTCGAGGAAAATGGCCCCCCCGACGGCAGTGGTGACGGTAAAACGGCCGGATTCTTTCGGCACCGACGCGGGTTCGACGGTCAGCTCACCCCCCCGGTACTCCTGCGGAATGGCGTCCCAGAAGGCCTGGATGCGCTTCGGACTAAGGGGCTTCACGCTGTACACGGCCAGGTCGGGGACGAGCTCCGGCTGCGTGAGGTAGGTGCGGCCCAGCCAGTTCCGGGTGCGGGGCAGCGGCATGGCGGAGACGTAATTGTCGCCCTCCACGAGCAGGTCCCATTCCTTGGCGGTGGCATTGAGGTACCAGTCGTAGCCGTAGAGGCTGCCGTTGGTGGCGAAGTGCACGCAACTGTTGTAGAGTTGCTTATCAAGTTCGGCCTGGGGAATAAAGCGGATGTCCATGGGCTTCACAACCCGATCGGTGGAAAAAAGGTCGACGCCGGCGGCCGACTCACTTTAATTTGGACAACTTTTCCGCGGTGAAGGACGATTCCGGATTCTTCTGCAGGGCCATCTCGAAGTTCTGCTTGGCGTGATAGTCATCACCGGCATTGCTGTAGGCGTCGGCGAGGCTGTCGTAGGTGTTGAACGAGTCCGGATAGTTCTTGCAGTTAAGGTCAAGGACGTAAATAGCTTCCTCCTTCTTGCCCTCCGCCATCAGTTGGTACCCCAGGTTGTTCATTTGCATTTCCCGGAAGACGTAGCCTTCGGGATTGTCCCGTTTCAGGCCGGCGTACCACTGCTTGGTCGCTTCCAGTCCGTGCTCACCCAGCATTTCGCGGAGCTTGTCGTGACCGTAGTTTACCGGTGGCCCGACCTTGTGCACGGTGAGTCGCTGGACCGCGACACTCCCGCCGTTGGAGCGGCGTTCGTCGTAGGACTGTCGGGAGACGGGGACCGTGGTCTCTACGATTCCTCCCTCACCTACCATCATGACGGCTTCGTTCCAAATGGGGAGGTAAGGGTCGCAGCCCACGCACCACTGCCAGTTGTCGCTGAGGTTACTGGTGGCGAAGAGGGTTTCTCCGTCGGCGTTCATCACCTTTCCCGACCAGGTCACCTCCTGCCCCCGGAGGGGTTTGGGACCGGTTCCTTCCTTCACGACCCGGTAAGTGATCTCTTCGGTGGCGGCGGGAGTAGCTTCGGATACCAGTTTCCAGACCTCCTTGCGCCGGAGTTCCCGCAGTTCGACCAGTCGCTCGGCGATCTGGCTAAAGTCGCGGTTGGGGTGGGCTTTCTCCGCGGCGGCGAAGAAGTTCTGTTCGTAGGCCTCCATCTGCGCCCAGTCGGTAAAGGCATCCACGGTGGCGAAATTGGCACCGAAATCCGTCCCGTCGGGCAGCACCCGCTGGAAGACCGTCCAGTTTTGCATATTCTCCGCGCCGCGGTGGATCTCCATAATGGGCCTGAACATATCGTTCTCCATGGCGAGGTACTCGGCTTCCATGCCGGGAAGTACCCGCATGTAGTTCACGGCGATCAGCTGCGGCTCGCCCTGGGCGGGTACGCCTACCCCGGCGGGCAGTCCGCCTACGGACATGAACGTCTCCACGCTCTGTACCGTGGAAACCTCCTCCACCCTGGCCCAGAATTCTTGTGGCGTGGCGTGGGGGAATATGCTATCGATGATCATATTCTGTCCCGCGGCCGGAAGGTTCATATCGGTGAGGTTGGTGAATATGTCGACCGATACGTAATCGAAATCCGCCTGACGGCCGGTGGGCGACTCAAGGCGGTAAAGACCGTGCCACACCTGACTACCCTCATTGATCCGGGCCTGAAAGTAGGGGAGCATTTGTCTGGTTTCAACGTCCATCAGGTTGCCACCGGAATGATGGAGCTTCGTGATTTGGTAGTAAAGCGGGCCGGGGGGCGCCTCTTCCTGGGCGCTGAGGAAACCGCTGCACAGGACGGCAGATAGTATTAGAAGGCATACGTGTCTCATGGCACGGTGTATTAAGGAATGAGTAATGTGGGGGCTTAGCCCCATAATATACGCGTTATTACACGCATACACACATCCAATAAACCTTAATAAATAACCCGTGCCCAGCAAATCCTTAGTCAGAGGGCGGCGTACACCAGCCGAACAAATTCCCCGATCTCGCCGGGTTCCAGCCAGCGGGTAACGATGACCAGGTCGCGTTCTTCATCCACCACAATGAAATTACCCCCGAAGCCGGCGGCGTAGTAGACGTGATCCGGCACCCCTTCCCAGGCGCGCTCACCGGCGTTGAGCCACCACATGTACCCGTAGCTGGCGTTGGCCGGCGTAGGGGTGCGTACCATATCCACCCAGCGTTCGGAAATCAATTGGCGGTCGTTCCACTTTCCGCGACGGGCGAAGAGGAGTCCGAGCCGGGCGTGGTCCTGAGTGTTGATGAATAAGCCGCCGCCGTGGTGGCCGCCGCCGCTGACCGACTGCATACGCAGGCCATCCAGATCGACCCAACTGTCGTCGTAGCCGTGCCAGCGCCAGGTCGGGGAGGCGCCGATGGGATCCATGATGCGTTCCTTAAGGACTTGTGGAAGGGGTTTCCGCCAGACCTGGAGCAGGGAGTAGGCCAGTACGTTAACCCGCACGTCGTTGTACTTATAGTGGGTTCCGGGCGCGTGCAGTTCGCGGTTTTTCCAGTGGTCGTAGGTGCTTGCGGGGTCGGGCCGGTCCGTCCAGTCCGGTATACCGAACAGGCTGCCGGACCAGTCCGACGTCTGGTGCAGCAGATGTTCCCAGGTAATGCCGCTATTGTGATCGCCCGAGTAGGTGCCGTCCCAAACGTAGCGGGCCACCGTATCGGTTACCGATTCGATGAGACCGTCATCGAGGGCTAGGCCGGCGGTGGTTGAGAGGTAGCTCTTCGTGACGCTGAAGGTCATATCCACCCGCTCGGTATCGCCCCACCGGGCTACTACGTAACCATCCTTGAGGATCATTCCGGCGGGTCCGCCGCGCTCCTTGGTGGGGCCGCGCAGGGTGTGGCCGGGTTCCCGACGGAACGACTCCAGGATGGCCAACCGAAGGTCGCGCGCGCCGGAGTATTCATGGGTGCGGGCGAAGCTGACCGCGGAATCCAGGGCAGGCCCGTCGAAGCCGGCTTGCGTTGCGGGGCGTTCCGCCCAGTCGGTCGGCGTAGGATAGTACTGGGCGCGGACGCAGGTGCTGAGAATTAGGAAAAGAGCAATCAAGTACGGCTTCATGCCGTGAAGATAGCCGGACGGAGGGGAGATGATCCAGCGGGAGGCACACCCAACGGAATCGCCGTGGTTCGGAATCGCTGCACGCTAAGACAATGAATTGATAAACAAGCCCATAGGCGAAAATCTGCTGGGTGGGGAAGGGCGTCCGGGCTACAATCTCCCGAAGGTACGTAACTGTAATTAAGCCGTTTATCCCCTGAAATAGGGGCGGAATACACAAAATTTAAAAATATTGAGAAAAAATAGGGTACGGAAAGGGTAATGTGGGTACATTAGTTGTAGTTAAGATCATGTTAGAGGCTTTATACTGTGGCTAGCGCTCTTTTGTAGCGAAAGCCCTCACCTTATTACACTATGACAAACATTACGTTACGCGCCCGTTACCAGGGCCGCCGGGGTCTCCATCGTTCGGACATAGAACGGTTCAGTCGCAACCGATAGCCCCCCCCGACCACCAGCTGTTCTCCCTTCCCCTTGTGGGCGTTCCGACTGACGCATGCGTCAGGTTGCTCCCGCATGCCTATCCATAACACATTTACCCTCAATGACTTACACCACCAGATCGACCCGTTTGCGCGGGTCACCGGGACTGCCGTAACCGGATGCCCGTGTCTAGCTGTACTGGCTAGCCACCGGTAACAACTCGGTCTTCCTCCCACTACACTATTCATTTTCCTCGGGCCGGCGCGCAAGCCGAACGGCAGCGCTTTGCCCACACTTCACTCACCCTTAATTCCTTTTCGTATGCTTAAGATTTACTCCTCTTCCCGCCACCGCTGGCAGCCGCCGGCCCGGGTGGTACGCAGCGTCGGCTTACTCCTCCTCTTCGTGCTCCTTGCGCTGCCCTCCTTCGCCCACACGTGGGAGATCCGCGTCAACCAGAACCAGGACGGGACGCTGACCTGGTTCATGCAGTCGTACCACGGGAACAACCAGTGCGGATTTGCGAACTCCGGCGTCCGCATCAATGGCGTGAACTACCCCATTCAGGCATCGTACAGCGGTAGTGCGGCTACGCGGAGCGCGAACGTTTTCTCCGTTGCGTCGCCCCACCAGAGTTGGTACACCCGATCCAGTTACGCGATTGTGACTACCCCCTTCATCCCCGGTACGCTGAATGTACAGGCTTACTCAACGAATGCATGTTGGGCTCCGCTTTATAATCTCCCAACCGGCAACGGCAGCTTCACGCCGCCGCCGCCGCCCACCTGCTCCAGCTGCCCCGTCAGTAGCATCAGCAACACTACCGGCACGCCGAGCGACAACGGTACCAGCTGCGATGCGACCGACGACAGCATTCCGGTAGCCATCACCGTCAACCACGGCTCCTGCGCCAGCATTACCGGTGACGGAAAGTTCTCCCTCGTCTTCGACGTTAACGGAGCTAACGTGCCCTACGGACCCTTCAGCTACCGCAGCGGTCAGATCACCACTATCGTCAACGTAACCGCTCCCTACGGAACGAGCAACGCCACCCTGGTACGGGTCGTGGATGCCGACTTCCCGTGTTCCATTCAGGGTGGACTGTCGATGCCCGGCGGATCCTTCCAGGGCGCGGGCACGCCGGACAACGAAGCTCCGGTCCCGGATGTCTCTTCCCTGTCCGCGGTAAAAGGACAATGCACCGTCACGGTCACGCCGCCTACCGCGACCGATGCCTGCAGCGGGGCCGTCGTGGCCACGACTACCGACCCGACCAGCTACACGACCCTGGGTGACCATACCGTGACCTGGACCTACACCGACGATAGCGGCAACAGCAGCAGCCAGGTGCAAACGGTAACGGTGTACGACGCCACCGCCCCGACGCCTGACGTAGCTACGCTGGCTTCGGTCAGCGGCGAATGCAGCGCTTCGGTGACGGCCCCCACGGCCACCGACAACTGCGGCGGCGTCATTACGGCCACGACCACCGACCCGACCAGCTACACGATCCTGGGCGACCATACCGTGACCTGGACCTACACCGACGCCAGCGGCAACAGCAGCAGTCAGGTACAGACGGTGACCGTCTACGACGCCACCGCCCCGACGCCCGACGTGGCTACGCTGGCGTCGGTCAGCGGCGAATGCAGTGCTTCGGTGACGGCCCCCACGGCCACCGACAACTGCGGCGGCGTCATTACGGCCACGACCACCGACCCGACCAGCTATACGACCCTGGGCGACCATACCGTAACCTGGACCTACACCGACGCCAGCGGCAACAGCAGCAGCCAGGTGCAGACGGTGACCGTCTTCGACGCCACCGCTCCGGTGGTAGCGAACATCAACCTGATGGCCGATCCCCAGATGCTGGGTGCCGAATCGCACGTCAACGCCTTCTTTACCGATGACTGCGATAAGGAAGACCACGCGGCTACGGTCGACTGGGGAGACGGCACGACTTCGGCCGGTACCATCGATCAGGCGGTCAACGCCGTCGGTGGCGCCCACGTCTACGCTCAGCCCGGCGTGTACAACGTGCAGGTGACGGTCACCGACGGAAGTGGAAACAGCCACTCCCTGCTCAGTTCCACCTACGTGGTCATTTACGATCCTAGTGCCGGCTTCGTGACCGGTGGTGGCTGGATTTGGTCGCCCGCCGGTGCCTACGTGGCCGATCCTGCTCTGGAGGCCAAGGCTAACTTCGGCTTTGTCGCTAAGTACAAGAAGGGACAGTCGGTACCCGAAGGAAACACTACCTTCCAGCTTAACGCCGCGAAGTTCAAGTTTAAGAGTACTGACTACGAGTGGCTCGTGGTCTCGGGCACTAAACTTAAGTTCAAGGGTACCGGAGAGATCAACGGTGGTGGCCACTATGGCTTCATGCTGACCGGCGTCGATGGCGACGGGAAGGACAACGACGACAAGTTCCGCATCAAGATCTGGGATATGGCGTCCGATGCCGTAGTCTACGACAACCAGATGGGTAAGGACGACACGGGCTACGAAACGACCACGATCGGTGGCGGAAGCATCGTGATCCACGGAATGAAGGGCTCCGGTAAGTCAATGAACGCCACCCCGGCTACGACGACGGTAGCGGTGGAGACCGCCCCCCGCATCGAGCAGGTGGATGTGTTCCCGAATCCGGCCTCGGATCGCGTAACCATCGCGTTCCGTCCGGTAGCCATGGATGCGCTGCTCACCGTTTACAGCCCGCTGGGCCGCGTGGTAATGGTCCGTTCCGTACCCGCCGGTCAGGCCCGCGTCGAACTGGACCTGACTTCCGGTGCGTTCGCTACGGGTGTGTACTCGCTGCGTCTCGCCGCGGACGGAGAAGGGGTCACCCGCCGGCTGTTGATTCAGCGGTAATTGCTCCGACGGATTGTTTCCGGAAGGAAGCGATCCGTGACGCGCCCCGATCGGCACCTGCCGGTCGGGGCGTTTTTTATTATTCTGGTTACCGGTCCGTTGGTGCGCGGTGGAATGGTTGAAGCAGCGGTCCGGACGTAGCCCACTGAGCTTCACGGGGGTTACGGACAATGGTAGCAATCCGGGAGGGGGGAATCGGTGCGGTTTAAAACCCAAAAATTGTAGCTTTTCCACCATAACATAGCACCCGCGTCCCCGCAAATACTTGTTTTCCACCGAAATATGTGGATAAGCACATGGGTTTTCCACATATGCGTTCGTGTTTTCCACAATGTGGATAAATCGGCTAAAGATGTTAATTATCTGGTAATTAGTTACTTAACAAACGTTTTCCACACACTGTGGATAAATTGACTTTAGAATCACCCAACAGCGCCCCTATCTTGGCACTTATACGGGGGAAAACAACAAATTGGTTGCTAGACCCCGGAGCTCCGGCTTGCTGATACCACTTAGGCTAAGGCGGCGCCCCGCTGATTGGGTGCCGCCTTAGTTAACTGACCACAAAAAACGTACGGTTGTTACCGCTTATTCCCCTTTCCACGCCGGAGGGGGAACGGGCCACCGTCACGCTACCATAACCTAACCGCAGTAGCCCGACTGCTTTCGGAGCTGCCGCACAACTAACTTGCCATGACCGCCAATCTCGAGCCCATCCTGGTTGAAAACCCCAACCGCTTCGTCCTCTTTCCCATCCAGCACGACGACATCTGGCGTTACTATAAAGACAATGAGGCCTGTTTCTGGACCGCCGAGGAGATCGACCTGAGCGCCGACCTCAACGACTGGAACAATAAGCTCAACGACAACGAGCGCTACTTCATCAAGCACGTCCTGGCCTTCTTTGCCGCTTCGGACGGCATCGTGAACGAGAACCTGGCCGAGAATTTCGTGGCCGAGGTGCAGTATACGGAAGCCAAGTTCTTCTACGGTTTCCAGATCATGATGGAGAATATCCACTCCGAGACCTACAGTCTGCTGATCGACACCTACATCAGCGACGCGGCCGAGAAAAACCACTTATTCAACGCGATCGAAACCATGCCCTGCGTGCAGAAGAAGGCCGAATGGGCCCTGCGCTGGATCGACAACGGCAGCTTTGCCGAGCGCATCGTCGCCTTCGCCGCCGTGGAGGGCATTTTCTTCAGCGGCTCCTTCTGCTCCATCTTCTGGCTCAAGAAGCGCGGCCTGATGCCCGGATTGACCTTCAGCAACGAACTCATCAGCCGCGATGAAGGCATGCACTGCGACTTCGCCTGTCTGCTCTACAACGACCACATCGTCAATAAGCTGGAGGAGGGCATGGTAACCAAGATCATCAAGGACGCCGTGGAGATCGAGAAGGAGTTCGTGAGCGACTCCCTGCCCGTCAACCTCATCGGCATGAACGCCGACATGATGTGTCAGTACATCGAATTCGTGGCCGACCGCCTGCTCGTCGAACTCGGTCAGGCTAAGGTGTGGAATGCCGAAAACCCCTTCCCCTGGATGGATATGATCAACCTGCAGGGAAAGACCAACTTCTTCGAAAAGCGGGTAGGGGAGTACCAGAAGGCCGGCGTGACCTCGGAGCGCGACAAGCAGGTGTTCACGCTGGACGAGGACTTTTAGATCTAACTGGCCCTGGCCCCTCTCCCCCCTTTGGGGGCCGGGGGGCCGGGGCAAAAGCCGAGAGCGTCCCCGCCTTTTATCTCAACTCATAAACAGCCCGACGACTAAAGTCGTCGCTTCCAATGCCCACTCATGCAAGTAATAAAAAGATCCGGCGCCCGCGAGGACGTCTCCTTCGACAAGATCACCGCCCGCATCAAGAAGCTCTGTTACGGGCTGGACGAAACCTTCGTCGACCATATCGATGTCAGTAAGAAGGTTATCCAGGGGCTGTACGACGGCGTCACCACCGTAGAGCTCGACAACCTGGCCGCGGAAACCGCCGCGTCGATGTCGACCGTCCACCCCGACTACGCCCAACTGGCCGCCCGCATCGCCATCTCTAACTTACATAAGGAGACCGATAAGTCGTTCAGCGCCACCATGGAGGGACTGTACAACTACGTGGACCCCAAGACCGGCGAGCCGGCCGGCCTGATCGGCGACGACACCATGGCCGTCATCGAAGCAAACAAACAGAAGCTCGACGCCGCGATCATTTACGACCGCGACTTTGAATTCGACTACTTTGGTTACAAGACGCTAGAGCGCAGCTACCTGATGCGCCGGGACGGAGCCGTCGTGGAACGCCCCCAGCACATGCTCATGCGCGTGGCCGTCGGCATTCACCAGGACGATATCGACGCCGCCATCGAGACCTACCAGCTGATGAGCGAAAAGTGGTTCATTCACGCTACGCCGACCCTGTTCAACTCCGGCACGCCCAAGCCGCAGATGAGCTCCTGCTTCCTGCTGAGCATGACCGACGACTCGATCGAGGGCATCTTCGAGACCCTGCGGCGCTGCGCCCGCATTAGCCAGAGTGCCGGCGGCATCGGACTGAGCATCCACAACATCCGGGCCACGGGCAGCTACATCAAGGGCACCGGCGGCACTTCCAACGGCATCGTGCCGATGCTGAAGGTCTTCAACGATACGGCCCGCTACGTGGACCAGGGCGGCGGTAAGCGTAAAGGTGCCTTCGCCGTCTACCTGGAGCCCTGGCACGCCGACATCTTCGAATTTCTCGACCTGAAGAAGAACCACGGTAAGGAGGAAATGCGCGCCCGCGACCTCTTCTACGCGCTGTGGGTCAACGACCTTTTCATGCAACGCGTGAAGGAGAACGGCGACTGGAGCCTCTTCGATCCCAACGAAGCCCCCGGGCTGTTCGACGCCCACAGCGGCGAGTTCGAGGCCCTCTACCATCAGTACGAACAGGAAGGCCGCGCCCGCAAGGTGGTGAAGGCCCAGGACCTGTGGTTCGCCGTACTGGACAGCCAGATCGAAACCGGCACGCCCTACATCCTCTATAAGGACGCCGCTAACCGTAAGAGCAACCAGCAGAACCTCGGCACCATCCGCAGCTCCAACCTCTGTACCGAGATCATGGAGTACACCAGTGCCGACGAAGTCGCCGTGTGTAACCTCGCCAGTCTGGCCCTGCCCAAGTACGTGAACGAACAGACGCGGGAGTACGACTTCCAGAAGCTGTACGACATCACCCGCGTCGTTACCCGTAACCTGAACAAGGTTATCGACCGGAACTACTACCCGATCGAGCAGGCCCGCAACTCCAATATGCGTCACCGTCCGATCGGACTTGGCGTGCAGGGCCTGGCCGATGCCTTCATCATGCTGCGTATGCCCTTCGACAGCGACGAGGCCCGTCAGCTGAACAAGGACATCTTCGAGGCGATCTACTTCGCGGCCTGTACCGAATCCATCGCCCTGGCGAAGGCGCACGGTCACTACCAAAGCTACCCGGGCTCCCCGGCCAGCAAGGGCCAGCTGCAGTTCGATCTCTGGGGCGTGACCCCCTCCGACCGCTGGGACTGGGCCGGCCTCAAGGAAGACCTGGCCAAGTACGGTATGCGCAACAGCCTCCTGGTGGCTCCGATGCCGACGGCTTCGACCAGCCAGATCCTCGGCAACAACGAGTGCTTCGAGCCCTACAGCTCCAACATGTACACCCGGCGTACCCTCTCTGGCGAGTTCGTGGTCATCAATCAGCACCTGCTCAAGGACCTGATCGGTCTAGGCCTGTGGAATAACCAGATGCGTAACCGCCTGATGCAGAGCAACGGCTCGATCCAGGAGTTCGACGACGTACCGCAGCACCTGCGCGATCTGTACAAGACCGTCTGGGAGATCAGCCAGAAGATCGTCATCGACATGGCGGCCGACCGCGGTGCCTTCGTGTGCCAGAGCCAGTCGATGAACCTCTTCGTAGAGAACGTCAACTTCGGTAAGCTCTCCAGCATGCACTTCTACGCCTGGCAGAAGGGCCTCAAGACGGGGATGTACTACCTACGCACCAAGGCCGCCCGCGACGCCATTAAGTTCACCGTCGACAAGGACCAGCTCATCAAGCAGAGCGACGACGGCGACGGACAGGTGAAGCAGGGGAACCGCACCACGCCGCCGGCCGCTACCGGTTCCGTACCGGAAGTGAAGGACAACCGCGCGGCTAAGGCCGTCGCGACGGGAGCCGCCGGCTTCGAAGACCTCAGCGCCGCCCAGACCGCCGAAGTGGGCAAGGCGTGCAGTCTGGACGACCCGGACTGTATTGCCTGCTCGGCCTAAACCCACGAGCGGCCGGTGAAGCGCCCGAGTTCACCGGCTACTGAGTTTGTTAACCCCACATTCACGAGACCCGCGTCGATTGTTCGTCGCGGGTCTTTTGGTGGGAAGGGGGCGGGGACGCGGGAGCAAGGGGTTATTGCGTCATGTATAAGCCCGTAGATCGGGCCGAATAGCCAGGTCTTCCATACTGGGTCGTAATCGCCGCGCTGCCTCCAACGCATCCGGAAGCTGCATTCTCCCGTAGGAATACGCGATCGAATCAAGGCGAAGCCGAAACAGCCGTTCCGCTTGGGTCAACGGGTGCGCGGTCGGTTCTCCGGAGCAACCACTGAAGAATAAGCATAGCCAGCAAAGAATGATCAATAGGTAGTACATAGCGTCCTACCCCCAATTTAGTGATTCAGCTGCATTCCTCACCTGTATAAACAATCAGCGGGCGAGGCTTGCTGAACAAGCCCCGCCCGCTGAAGTCAGGAGGAATAATAAGTGTAAGGACTAGTAATTCGGATCCTGGGTGATCGTCGCCTGTCCTTCCAGGATGGAGCGGTCGATGGCTTCCGTGGGGATGGGGAAGTACTGATCCTGGGGGGCGTCGAAGGTGACGCCGCGGAGGTAGACGCGGTGCTCCTCCTCGCTGTCGAGGTAAGCGTTGAGGACTTCCGACTGTACGCCCCAGCGCTGCAAGTCGAAGAAGCGGTGGCCCTCCAGAGCGAACTCCAGACGACTCTCGAAGCGGACGGCGTCTCGCGCCATGGCCTGATCGGTCCAGGGGTCGTCGTAGGTATCTACGCGGTAGTTGGCGGCCACCTGGTCGGGTACGAAGGAGTACTCCTGGCGGCTGTTTTCCCCCTGAACAACCTTCGGCACAAAGTCTTCCTCGTTGCCGGCCCGTTCCCGGATCTGGTTGACCAGCTCGCGGGCCCGCTCCAGGTTGCCGAGTTCCACCTCGACCTCCGCCAGCCACAGCAGGACCATGCCGTAGCGCATGATGCGGTAGTTATTGGCGGAAAGGTTGCCCCAGCCGGTCACCCCGAAGCCTTCCGGCTCCGCGACGTGCTTCATGGAAGAGAAGGGTCCGGCGTAAGACAGGTCGCGAATGAAGTCGGTCTGGTGGATCTGGAAGTTCTTGTACAGGATACCGGGACGTCCGACGGTGTGGTCCAGCCGAGGATCCAGCGGCTCGGTGTATTCCGTTTCGTAGGTGACATCCTCGTCGTCGAAGGAGTTCAGGAGGGGCAGCCCGTCATTGTCGGTCCGGAAGGCGTTGACGAGGTTCTGCGAGGCCTGGTAAAATCCGCAGCATCCCCAGGGAGCGATGTAGGGGTGGGCCAGTCCGACGCCCTGGGTAGCGGCATCACCGGTGGCGCTGCTTACGGCGTACTGGACTTCCCAGATGGACTCCTCGTTGTTACGGGTTTCCACGAGGAAGTTATGGGAAAACCGGGGCGCGAGTTGGTAGCGACCGCTGTTGATGATCTCTTCCAGTAGGGGTTTTGCTTCCTGGAGCTTCGCGGTATTGGCAGTGCCGTTATCGATATCCCAGCCCTGGTACATCTTGGCCTTGGCCAGAAAGGCCTTGGCGGCGAAACTGGTAGGACGGCCGACCTGCTGTTGGTCATCAGGCAGTACGTCGGCGGCGGCCATAAAGTCGGCCTCGATCTTGTCCCAGATCTTGCCGCCGTTGGGGACCTTCGTGGATTCCACGTCGTTGATGTTGTAGACATCGTCGCCGACGTAGATAGGGAAGCGCCACATCTTCTGAGCTTCGAAGTGGAAGAGACCCCGCAGGAAGCGGGCTTCGGCGATGATCTGGGCGCGACGTTCCTCCGTGAGTCCCTCCACGTTACGGGCGGTAGTAATGACGTCGTTGGTGCGGGCTACCCCCTTATACAGGCCGCGCCACTTATTACGGATGTGACCATTGAAGGAGTTGAATTCGTAGCGCTCCAGAAAGGACTGCTCGGGTTGGTCGCCGGCGTCGGTGCCCTTGAGGCCGTCGTCGGAGGTGATGCCGCCGAAAACCCAATTGGTGATGTCGTTATTCCAGGCGGCCTGGCCGTCGAGTCCGGTACCGTCGACCATGGCGTAGGCGCCGATGAGCAGACTCTCCACACCGTCGGGGGTTTGGGTAGAGGCGGTACTGATCTGCCCCTGGGGCGTCCGTTCCAGGAACTCCTCACTACAGTTCCATAAGCCTAGGGCTAGCGCCACTAGCGGAATTATTACGCGGAAACTATTCATTTTATATGCGTTTATATCGTGGTTAGATTATGGCGGGCGTCGGGGCGCCCGGTCCGGTTGGAGGGCCTACTGAAAACTGACGTTCAGGCCGAAGAGCAGGGTTCTCGACACGGGCATGTAGCCGCCGTCAAAACCCAGGGTAGTGTCCGTGTTGGACTGAATCTCCGGGTTAAGGCCGTTGTATTTGGTGATGGTGATCATGTTCTGCCCCTGGATGTATACCTGGGCATTGGACAGGCCGAGGCGGGAACCCAGGTCAGTCGGTAAGCTGTAGGTCAACTGGATGTTCCGAATGCGGAAGAAGCTTCCGTCCTCGATGAGGTAATCCGAGACCTGACTGCTGATCTGGTCGTTGGCGTCCATGATCGGTGAGGTCGCGCCGGGGTTGGCGGCTACCCACTGTTCGCGGGGCGCAGTGGGGTTGGTGGGTTGCCAAGCGTCGTACAGTGCTCGTTTCGAACGGTTGCCCTGGAAGGTATTGAAGTCGGCGAAGAAGCGGGTGTAGTTGAAGATGTCGTTGCCCTGGGAGCCGTTGCCGAAGATGTTCAACTCAAAGTTGCCGTAGCCCAGGGTCAGGTTTACGCCGTAGGTGAAGTCGGGGTGGGGGTTACCGATGATGGTACGGTCGGCGTCGGAGATCACCCCATCCTCATTGACGTCCACGAAACGGAACTTACCGGGGGCGTTGTAGCTGCCGTAGGCAGGGTGAGCATCGGCCTCGGCCTGGCTCTGGAAAATTCCGTCGGTCTTAAAACCGAAGAAGGAGGAGATGGGCTGACCGGCCTGGGTAACCGTCATGGACGGCACGCGGGAGCCGAAGCCGAAAATGCGGGCATCGGGATCGTTGAGGGCCACCACTTCGTTGCGGTAGGTAGAGAAGTTACCGCCGATGCTGTAGTAGAAACTGCCCGTGCCGCCGTTCCAATTAAGTCCGAGGTCCACACCCTTGTTGGATACCTCTCCGACGTTGAAGGCGGGGGGGGAGGCATCGCCGGCGCTGAAGGTGATGGGTACCTGCAACAGTACGTCGGTCGTGGTCCGGTTCCAGAGGTCGAGCTCCACGTCCAGCCGATTGTTGAACATGGCCGCGTCGAAGCCCAGGTTATTGGAGGTAGTTGTTTCCCACTGCGCCAGGGGGTTACCGAAGCTGGCCGCGTCGAAGCCGATGACGGGCGAGCCGGTGCTTCCGTCGATGGGGTAACCGGCGTTGAAGATATTAGAGCGGTAAGTCGTGAAGCTGTTGTAATCGCCGATCTCCTGGTTGCCCGTCTGTCCCCAGCCGTACCGCAGTTTCAGGTCGCTGAATACGCCGGAGAGTCCCGCGAAGAAGGGTTCATCGGATACCCGCCAGCCCAGGCTGACGGAGGGGAAGAAGGCGGCGTTATCGGCGGTCAGGAAGCGCGACGACTGATCGTAACGTCCGATCACCTGTACGAGGTAACGATCGCGGAAGGCGTAGTTGGCCTGGGCGAAGACCCCGAAAAGAGAGAAGTCCTTGAAGGTGCCGCCGCTGTTGCTGGCGGTGGTCAGGTCACCGAGGTTAAGATAGGAGATGATCGAATTGTCCTCGGAGGGGAAGCGTTGGCGACTGGCGTTGGAGAACTCTCCGAAGCCACTGATGGCTTCCACGCCGGCCAGGCCGGAGATCTGGTGGTCGGAGGAGAGTTCCCGGGCGTAGCTGACGGTGTTGGTCCACACCCATTCGTACTCGTACGATTCACCGATGCCGAGGCTGTTGATGAAGTTACCCTCCACGTACTCGGGCTGGGGGCGGCCGATGTTGCGGTTGCGGTTGGTGTTGGCGTCCAGGCCAAAGCTGGTCTTAAACGTCAGGTCGTCGATGATGTCGAGTTCGGCGTAGACGTTGCCGAAGGCACGCAGATTGTAGCTGCGATCGTCCTGATCCCGGGCCAGTACGGCGTAGGGGTTGAAGTTGTTGCCCAGGTTGGCCCCGCGGCTTCCGGCGAAGTTTCCGGCGATGTCGTAGACGGGCAGCAGCGGGTGGTGCTTGTAGGAGCCGGATACGGCGTTTTGCTCGCTGTTATTGCTGAATCCCCCCTTACGGTTGCCGAAGGACATGGTGAAGTTTTCCCCGATCCGCAGTCGGTCGCCGATGGCCGAAAACTGCGTATTGGCCCGTAGCGACATCCGTTCGTACGAAACGAAACGCGTAATGGCTTCCTGGTCGAAGTAGTTCAGGCTGAAGGCGTAGCGCGCGAATTCCGTAGCTCCGGTTGCCGAGACCTGGTGGTTCTGAATGGGGGCGTTGGAGCGGGTCACCTCGTCCCACCAGTCGGTATCCGCCGAACGGGTGATGGCGTTGATGTTTTCGGGCGTGAGGGAGTACTCGGCTTCGTTGGCGGTCTCGGCGCCGCTGGGGAAGACGTAGTTTGGAATACTTACCTCCCCGTTCGGTCCGAAGTCGTACTGGCCGTGGGAGGGATCCTTGCCGGCGTACAGATCGGCCAGGTACAGGTACCGCCCCAGTTCCTCGGCGTTCAGTACGTCTACGTCCTGGGCCGCGTTCTGCAGGCCGTAGTAGGTGTTGTAGGATATGGTGGGCTTACCCAGCTTGCCCTTCTTGGTGGTAATGATGACCACTCCGTTGGCGGCCCGCGATCCGTAAATGGAGGCGGCCGAAGCGTCCTTGAGCACCTGTAGAGATTCGATGTCGTTCGGATTCAGGTTATTCTGGTTGCGGGTAGGTACCCCGTCGATCACGTACAGCGGGCTGTTATTGCCTACCGTACCGTAGCCCCGGATGCGAATGGTCGCCTCTCCCCCCGGCGTCGCGTCGTTGACCACGGTGATGCCGGAGGCACGCCCCTGCAACTGCTGGGCGAAGGTGGTGGCCGGAACGGCCAGCAGTTCCTCGGAATCCACGGTAGCCACGGCGCCGGTAATATCCCGTTTACTCTGGGCTGTGTAGCCCGTTACGACGACCTCCTCCAGCAGTTCGCCCGATGTCATGGTTACGTCTACAACCGAGGCGTCGCCGACCAGCACCTCCTGGGTTTGGTAGCCGGTGTAACTGATGACCAGGACACTCGAGGGTTCCGCGTCGATAGAATACGCCCCGTCCAGGTCGGTCACGACGCCGGAAGTGGTGCCCTTGATCAAAATGGAGGCGCCGATGAGCGGATCGCCGGTATCCGCATCCACTACCGTGCCGGTGATCTGGGCGGAAAGCAGATTAGCAAACAAGGTGCAAGCCACCACCATCAGGTAGGCGGCCGCCCCGCGGGGGAGTAAAATTCGCATGATCAAGTTGACTTAGTTGATTAGTGTTCTAAAGGAGACTTATGGGTGTCTGCCGACTAAAGTAGCAATCGAATGACTAAAGAAAAAATTTAATTTGAACGTATGGTGACACTGCGAATAAAGTAGTGAGCTAATAGCGTTCATTCCTAACCTTATATAGGGAGCGGGCCCGCAGCACGATCGTGGTGCGGGCCCGCTCGGTGGTGGAGCTTCCGTCAAATTGCTGTGCGTTGGAAGAATACCGCTTACCGGAACGCCACGGCTCCCGCGTCCCCGCCCTTACCCTTCGAAGCTTTATCCTTCTTGAATTTGCGGTGAAACGGCAATTTGAGTCCCACGAACACGTCGGCGGCCTGCGCACCGTCGCTGAGGAAGGAGCTGACGATGGAACCGGACCCGACTGTCAGGAAGCCGAACCGCATACCCAGCCCGAGAGTGTTGTCCTGTCCGGCGCGCATGGAGTACGGCAGATAGAGGCTGGCGACCCGGCCCTCCAGCCGCGGCGCGAAAGTGACGGTCGGCGTCAGATTAGTGGAAAGTCGTTCCGTGGGCCCGGCGGGGGAGGTATACAGTCCGCTTACGTACAGCTTTTCGGTGACGCGGTAATCCACGAGAAGATTGAGCGTAGTGGGCAGGCCGATAGCAACCATAGCTTCCCGGTAGGTGCCGCCGAAGTTGTCGTCCAGTACGGCCTCGACGTCACCCCGCTCGGCCTGTTCCAGGGGAATCGTGCCGTTGACGCGATAGTCAGCCATGTAGGCGTCGTCATAGGAGATCTTGCCGAGGTCCATGAGGGAGGCCGCCACCTTCAGGCGGTAGGGGCGGTGGGGGTACCCGGGCTGACCGTCCTCTCCGACTTTTCCAGCTGTAGGGCGCCACTCGTAGATGACTCCCAGGTCGAGGCCGAAGCCGCCGGCCCGGTTGTCGAAGGTGAGATCGTCGACGTAGAACTGCTGGCTGCGGCCGAAGGTGACGTCGCCGGAAATATCCAGCTCCTCGCGGTTGGCGTCGTACGCTCCGGTGAGGGCGTCGCCGTAGGTGAATACCGCCCCCAGTCCCTGTAAATACTTAAAGGTGGCGCCCGCCTTCACGACGTGCTTTTCCTGCCGCACGATCTCGGTGGCGATGGCAAGACCGACCTCCCCCCAGGCGTGGAGGGTAGTGTGGTGATCGCGCTGATCGAAGGAGAAATCGTTGAAGTCGCCCAGATTGCCCTGGATGCCCTCCATAAGCTGGCCACTGAAGTTGCGGCCGCTGTACATCGTGCGGGCGCGGGTAAGCAGACCGACGCCGGTGTGCTTGCCGAAGCTGATGAGCAGTGACGGACCGAGTACGTCGACAGCCCCGTTAAGCGAGCGATCGCTTCCGGGATTGCGCTGGAGTACGAGGGATTCAAACTCATCGTCCAGCTTCGCGCCGAGCTCCTTGGTTCGGAAGGTGAGGTAATCGTTGTTCACGGTTGCGGCAACGCTGCCGAGGTGAATTTCGGAGGCGGTGCGGGAGCCGGCAATACTAGCCGGATTAAGCAGTAGCCCGTGCACGCCGGCGTAATTGTCCGCCGTGAGGCCGGGAAAAGTTTGCGCGGTCATCGCGGCGGAGGCAAGTACGAGGCTCAGCCAGAGAAGGGGGAAGGGGGTTCGCATGTGTTGGAATTTGAATGTTCACGGCATTCATACCCCGCGGCGATTATGAGTAACCTATACTCAGCAAATTGTCGGTGACGATTTTCGGACCGGCCCCAGTTGTTAAAATGTCTGTACATTAGGTTACCATAGCTAAACCCCGGTATCAACAGGTGACTGCATTAAACGACGCGCAAATATTGGAGGCCATTCGATGCGGAGATCCCGCCGCGCTTCGATCGGTGTACGGCACATATCGTGAATCCTGTCTCCGTTTTTTGCTCGGGCGGGTCATCGACCGTGATCGTCCCAACCGGAGCGAACTGGCCGTTGAACTCTTTACGGAGGCCATGATCGTACTGGTGAGGAACGTCCGCTCGGGGCGCCTGACCGAACTGTCGGCCCGCCTCGATACCTACCTAAACGCCGTAGGGCGTAACCTATACTTGAAACTTAAACGACGCGACCGAGAGCAATACCGCGAAGCCAAAGAACTGCCTGCCCCGCTGGTCACTCCGGAGTACGAGGTGGACGGCGACGTAGTCCGCAAGTTGCTCTACGCCCGCATGCGACAGCTGGGCACTCGGTGCCGGCAGCTCTTGTCCCATTTCTACTTCCTGGAACTGGACTGGGAAACCATCGCCAATATCCTGGGATATAAGAACGCGGCCTCGGCGAAGAACAATAAAGCCAAGTGCATGGTGCGGCTGCGTGCCCTGTACGGAATTTCCAAATAAATGCACCAACCATGACCCCACCGGATAGGCTGACACCGGAACTACTGGCCCAGATCGAGGCCTACTACGACGGGGAGCTACCAACGGAAGCCGCCGACCGGCTCCGCGAACGTCTTGGGCAGGACGAAACGCTCGCCCGACAGGTGGCGGAGTGGGAAGCCGTCTACCGCTACGGACTTCGCGACCAGGCTAGTCAGGAGGATGAAGATCTGCGGAACACCTTCCGTAGCTTCGAGGCCGAGATGGCAACCGCCGCTCCCCCGGCCGTGGTCCGTAAGCTGCCCGTTCGTCGGTGGTTGGCCGTGGCAGCAGCGGTACTCTTGTTGCTGGCGGCCGGTTGGTGGATTCTCCCGCGTCCCGACCCGGCGGCACGCCTGGCCGAGGAGAATTTTACTTGGCTCATCCGGGATGATGCCCGACTCGGTCCGCAACGAGATGAAGATCCTACCGGCGTCATAGCTTACGACAACAGTCGCTACGCCGAAGCCTACCCGAAAATAATCGCGGCCGTAGCCAACGGTACGCTGGACAGCCTTAACCTCCTCTACGCCGGCGTTGCCGCCTTCGGAGCCGGCGAACCGGAGCGGGCACGCGAACTGCTGCGCGAGTTGCTCGACTCCGGCAATTACGGCTCTTTCGACGAGGCTGCCGTGCGCTACTACCTCGCACTGGCCGAACTGAAGCTCGGAAACGTGGCCGCCGCACGGGAGCAACTGACCGTCGCGGCCCCCGCTGACCCGGATTTCGTCCTGCGCCGGGAATCCCTGCTGCGCCGGGTAAAGGAGCTGGAATAAGGGTAAAACCGGAAGCAACCGGGTGAATACGCCGTGTAACACCTATATTAAGGCTGATTCACTCACCCACACACTGTTACATGCGATCCTTTTCTCTACTGGCAGCTCTCTGCTTCTTTCTCCTCGCCGCGTCCGCCTGCACCGATAACGAAGTCTCCACCGGGCCGGAAGCCGAGCCCGACCGGCAGGCCCTGGAACAAACCATGCGGGAGGCCAACGACCAAATTTTCGGGATGTGGACCGAAACCGAAATGAATGAACTGGACGCTCTCCTGGCTCCGAACTTCCAGCGCTATTCAAACGGGGAGTTGGTCGGCGGTGTAAGCGAAATGAAATCACTCATGGAGTACTTCCGGGTAGCCTTTCCGGACGTGGCCTACGATCACGAAATTCAGGTCATCGACGATCACCGGGTATTCACGTCGTGGTCGGCGCGAGGCACCCACGAAGGCAACTTCGGCGACGTCCCCCCAACGGGCAAATCCATCGAAACCCACGGAATGACCGTACTGACCTTCGATGACGATGGAAAGATCGTCGAGGACCGCAGTTACTTTAACGAAGCGGCTATTCTGAACGACCTCGGGTACACCATTACGCCACCCTCCACCGAATCTAAGTGATCACCGTCGCCGGGCCGCCCGCCGTTCCTCCCGCCACTTAGCCCGCAACTCGAGGAATTCCTGCAACCGACCGCGGTCTTTGAAGTAGCGGCGCCGGCCGAGGCGAAATTTCATTTTTGGTTTCCCCTCCTTGCCGGCGACCGATAGCAAATAGACCTTCCATCCCGAGCGGGCGTATCCGGTGGGTTCGGGAGCTTCGTCCATGGTGCCGCGACCGATGTTGCGCAGGGGCAGGGAGATCAGCAGATCGGGACCGGTAGCGAGATCGTACTCACCCTCCACGAAAACCTGAAAACCGGTCGACTGTACTTCCATCCGGGGGATAACGGCCCGGCCACTGTCTAATCGAATTTCTCCGCGCAGGGGGGCGAAACGCAGATGGCGAAACCGCTTCTCCATGAAGGCCTTACGCCCGATGTTCGTCAGCAGGGGCCATTCGACCAGCTCCATATCGGTCAGTGCATAGTTGATGGTGCCCCGGGTACGATCGTACACGATTTGCTGGGTTCCTTCGTCGAGTTGCCCGTCGAGAAAGCCACTCATCGACAGGCGGCCGCGGAGCTTGCCCGCTCCGTCAGGGAGCCGGAAATCCAGCTCGCCGAGCCGGTCCACGAGTTGTTCCAGGGACAGGGAGTCGCTGTGCCATTCCAGCGTGAAGGGTGACCGTTGCCGGTCGTCCAGGGCATAAGTAGCGGCAAACTGCACCCGCCCCTCGCCGAGGGTGAAGCCGGAGTTTTCGAGAATCAGTTGGGTGGAATCCCGCAGCCGGAGACCCGAATACAGATCCAGGATGGGTTCCTGGCGGCCGGTCCAGAAGGTGTCGATGGCCAGGCTCAGATTGGGGCGGAAGGTGTTAAACACGCCCCCCGTGGCCGATACCCACGACTGCAGATCGAAATCGGAGGTGTCGACCTTTTCGGGGCGGACGAACTGATTGAGGTCCGACCAGTGCAGGCTGGCGGCCCGGGCGTCGGTGCGTACGCTGAATCCCCGGCCCGACTCGGGAAAGAGGAAGCCCGTGAGCCGGTCCAGCTCTCCGCTCATTTCCACGGAGCGTTGGATGGAGTCGGAGAACAATTCCAGGTGGTAGCGGGCGCGCTCGTCCTCGACATCGACGGCAAACCGTCGGATCGGCACGTAGATCTGGCCGGGCCGGTACTCTACCCGGCTGCTGTCGATGCGCAGCTGCATACGGCCGGTCCGGATCAGCTCTTCCATATTTGCCGGCGTTCCCTGCAGGTCGAGGTCGATGGTGAAGTTGCCGGTACCGAAGAAGAAATCTTCCGCCCGAAACAGCGTGTTGACGATCAGGGGGTCTCCCCGTAGGCGGGTGTGGCTTTCGATGCCGAGGGGCCCGGGCTGGTATGTCAGCTCACCGGAAAACAGGCGGTCGCGGCCGTCATCGAAGGCGAGGCTTCCGGAATTATGATCCGGGGAAATGCCGACGGTATCCTCAATGATCCCCCGGTGGGCGAAACGGATGGACAGATCGTCGGGCAGGGTATCCAGTTCGGCGGGCAACTGAGGACCGAAGTAATCCAGCGTAGGCCGGAGACGGTTCAAATTGAGGTGATCGGCCTGCATGAGCAGGTCGAAGGGGGTGCGGCCCGCTTGGCCGAGATCGAGCCGCGCCCCGAAGGCGAGTTGACTGCCGGCCCAGTCGAAGGAGGTACGGTCGAGGATGAGGGTGTCCGCGGCGAAGTAGAGGCCCGTACGCAGGTCGTGGAGCGTGAAGACGTCGTAGTAGGCCACCGTGTCGATTCGGGCGTCCACGCGGGGGCGGAAGGTGTTTTGCAGACCGAGCAGCGCGGTTTTCATCGATTGCACCTCCCGTTCCTCCCGGCTTACGGTGTCGGTCGGAAAGACCCCGTCCTGGCCGAAGAACGACCGGAAATCCTCCCAGGCGATCCGGGGAGCCAGCAGCGTGACGTCGGTGTGAATCTGTTCTCCCGGGCGGTCGAAGAGCAGGGGGGTGAGGTTGTCGATGTTGCCCATAAGTTCGAAGGACACCCCGGTCGGTAGGGGACCGCTGTGCAGGTGAAATCCGATGTCTTGCCCGCTTTTTCCCACCTGGATGAAGGCGAACGGAAAGCGAACGTCGGCCGGTTCGTACACCACGTCGATGTCACTGAACCGCAGGATACCGTTGCTGGCCGTCAGAAGGTCCTGCATGGAGGCCAGCAGGGAGACGTCCGCTTCCGTCGTGAAGGCGAAGCGTCCGCGATCGAAGAAAAAGTCGCGATTCTTCAGGCGCTGACTCACCGCGGAAGCGGGGCCGGACACGCGCACCGGCGCCAGCAGTCGGGTGTCCGTATCGCTGGACATGACGGTCGCACGGGGCATGGTGATGTGTAGTCGCCCCTGGTAGGCACTTACGCTGTCGAGATCGAAGCGCAAATTTTTGCGGCTGCCGGGTATACCGCCGGCGGCTTCGTCCAGGCGGTTGACGAAATGGCCCGTGGCCTTGGCATCCCGAAAGGCGTAACCCTTGAGCTGAACGTCCTGCCCCGTAAGGCGAAAGTCGATGTTTACCTCCGGGTTCTCACCCCGCTGGAAAGTGCTGTTGATCTCGGCGCGTACCGGGAACCGGCCCCGGATGGTATACTCGCTCAGCTTCTCCTGCAGTTCGCGGGGGAGCAGCGCCCGGGAGGCGAGGTAGTCGGTAGAATCGTTGCGCAGCCGGATTTGATTGGGCTCCCCCTTGGTGGCCGCGATGTGAGCGGCAGCCTCGTAGAACTGATCGCCGATGCGCAGACGGGTAGGGGCTACGTTCCACCCTTCGCGGTCGACGCGCACGTCGAGTTCGCCACTGACCCGACTATCGGTCAGGTAGGCGCCCTTATCGGTGTTGAAGGCCAGCCCGGCCACGTGCAGATCGACTTCGGTACAGAGGTCTACGCCGCCGCGGGGGGCTCGCCGACCGGTACCGCGCACGGAATTCAGGTGGGCCTCCAGGTGTTTACGGCGGGGCGCGTGGAGGTAGACCACGTCGATGTCCGTCAGCTGCATGGTGAGTCCGTCCCACTTGACGTGAAATTTGGGCGGGGACGCGGGAGCCGTAGTATCACGGTCGAAGAGCAGACCGGTATTGGTGTACCCCGCTGAGTCGGTCGCCAGATGAATACGACCGTGGCTCAGGTCGAGATTACGCAGTTCGATGGAATCGTGCAGTAACTCGGCAACCGAAAACTCGGTGCGGAAGCGCTGCAGGGTGAGGAGGGGGGGGACGTCCGCCGGGCGCAGGGTGTCCCGTAGCACCAGGCTGTCTACGGCTACGGTAACCCGGGGGAAGGAGTCCCATAGGCGTACGTCGACCCGGCGGAAAGCTACCTCCAGTCCGGCGGTGGGGAGCCATTCGTGGAGCAGTTTTTCCTCGTGGGTGTTGAGGTAGCGGTCGAGGGCAAAGATCGCACCGACCGCCGCGAGCAGGAGAAGGGTGACAAGCGCGGCGGTCCAGAGAAGGATCTTTTTCAGCATGGGGTAGAGCGGGTGCCTGGATAGAACCCGAATTAGTAGAGCGGAGTTTGCCGCGGAACCGGGAGCAAACGCACTGGTAGTCAGGGGGTCCGACTGGTCGGGAGGTCCAAAAATACGATCGTGTGGGTTACTTCGGGGGGTGAAGCCCGATGAACCAGCGTACGAAAGAGGAAAACGCCGCCCCGACCCGCCACTACCAAATTCCTATACGCCGTGAACGATTCCGTCCCTACCTCCACCATCCCGACCTACGACTTTTCGGAAGCCTCCGACGATTCACTCCGCCGGCGCGTCAGCGCTTCCGTCGGTAAGATCCGCGACTTTTCCACCTGCTTCACCGATCGCTCCAATTTCGGTGGCAAACACGATATCCCGGTCGTCGGTCTTTCCCCCGATCTCGGTCTCCTCCTGCGGAGCCTCACCGACGTGTAGCGACGGCTTGAGCCGTCGGGCTGTGGTGTAGCGACGGCTTGAGCCGTAGAGCTGCCGAGTACCAACGGCTTGAGCCGTCAAGCTGCTCTTCCTACGTGTAGCGACGGCTTGAGCCGTCGGGCTGAATTCGTAAAAGCAAGACGGACAGCATAACGGCTGAAGCCGTCGCTACATGTGGTCGTCATTTGCACGTAGTACAGTCAGCATAACGGCTGAAGCCGTCGCTACACGCCCCAGCCCTCCGGCAGTTTCAGTTTGCCCACCGGCGGTTTGGGGATGCGGCGACGGGCGGGATTTTCATCTACCGTTCGGTATGAAAAACAGGTCTCGCTCTTGCGTGATGGGGACTAATGCCCCTATATTGATTTAGAGCGTTTCACTATGCGCATTATTTAACGAATACCCATTGAATCGGGCGCGGCGATCCGCCGGTATTAGACGCCTGTATCATACCATCCAGGATATATCCACTTCCGTTCCCGGGGGCGGCTGGTAGGCTAATACCTAAAACCACTATTGATATGCACCACGATAAGTACGAACACATTAAATTGGAAACGAGATCCACTGCAGCGGGTCGGTCCGGATCATCCGCAACGACTTCCCCAAAAGTGGACCCGGCCGTATTTCAGGAGTTTTACTTCCCCGATGAGACGTGTTTTGCCCTGCGATCAGCACCAGGGAAGAACGTAGAGACTGCTTCAACTGGCACCACCGCCGCAACTGGTGTTGACGCTGCGAAGTCAGATAATTTTTATTACTGCCAACTTACCCCAATGGCTGTGCCACGCTATATGCGGAGAGTGCTTGAGCTCGAAAATCCAAGCAGAGTGCGTAAATACTTTTCCTCACGCGAGAATATGGTCGAATGGGACGAAGATTCACTTTCAGGTGAAATTATTTTGTTGAATAATCTGAGGAAAGACGAACCACCTACATACACCAAAGGTAGTTATGCACAACATGAACATTGTCATGGTAGGGACTCCTTGAAGGGATTTTGGGCGGATATGTGGATCACTGTATTTGCAAATGAGGAGACCAGGCCATGCGTATTACCCGTCATGGACGAAGCTGGTAATCTATTGGTTGGTGAATGGGATTGGAGGCGGGCATTGGAGGATAACCAGGACAAACCCGGGCTATACCGTAAACTCAGATACAGGTTCTTTGGCTTAAATCAATCGCCTGTGGTGATGGTAGCGGTAATAGCTCCTGACCGAACTATTCTCTGGGCACCAATTTTCGCGGTAGGTCAGAGGGGACAAATTAAGTTGGACCGCATAAAAAAAGACAGCAACTCCTTAGTCGCCTACTGGCCCACCTACCTTGACGGACCGAATATCTGGATTTGCAAGCTCCACAACTGGCCGTGGCTCCCGCGCATCTAACCCGCCACCATGCCTGCCCAGTAGCCCGGCCAGGACCAGCGTGGACCCAGTTCACCGCGCAGGCAACTGCGCTGGGCGTCGGCCAGGGCGGAGGTTGGCGTAGCGCCCGAAAACATCGAGCCGTAGAAGTGCGACAGCAGACCGGCCGTCGCCCCGGCGGGAATATTATAGACGGAGGAAACTACGTCCGGCACTCCCGCGCGGTGAAAACTGCGGCGCAAACTATAGGTGCCTTCCAAACGATTGGCGTACCCCCTGGCGGTGGAACAGGCGGCGAGAACGACCAAGCGTGCCCGCAGAATCTTTTGTCCGATGAACACTCCATTTAGGCTGTCCCGTGGACTTAGGTACAGATGGTTGCCGTGGATACTGCCGGCATCACCCCGGGCATGAACGGAGAGCTGCAGCCAGTCGTAGCGACCTGCGTCGCGCAGGAAGCTTCTGCTCGTGCAATTGTTGCCTTCGTAATGCACCCCTCCACTACCCGTACCCTCCAGGACAATTTTCGCCAGGCCGGATAAGTACCGGTCTAAATCCGGGTTGGTCCAGACACCGGCTATGGGGTCTCCGGGATGCTCGAGTGCCCGACGGAGTACCGCGCGCTGTTGCTCGCTCCGCCAACTGGCGAGGTAGCGAATGCGGTGCGACTGAATCAGGTAAGGTGGGGAAGCCGATTCGATCGGTGTAGTGTTCGTTACGACAAGTGCGGCGAAGGGGAGTTCGCTGAGTGACGAACTGGGCACGACCAACAACTCGGATCGCCGGCGCAGTGCGGGCCATGCGGGGCCCAGAAGTACCTTGAATAGGGGGGCGGCAAGGGCTGCATACTGTTCTTTTGGGCAAGCCGTAAGTTGACTGAGTACGCGATACAGGCTGTCCGACAGGGTAATTGTACGCTGCCGGGGCAGTGAAAACACCACGCTGGTATCCACATCAACGTATAGCGCATACAGGTCGGTCTTGGTTTCGGCGTACTGGATCATCGCCTGCTGGGGTGTCAGGCTTTTCCGGATCTCCGCTAATGAGGGTACGCCTGCGGAGAGCTCCACTGGGTAGACACTCGCCCGTGTTGCGCGTTCCAGCCGACGCTTCGCTTGGGTGGCATCCTGGGTGAATCGGTTGAAGCGAAGCAAGTCGGTCAGGGATAGGTTCATTGACCGGTGGAAGGTGTTTTTCAGCAGAAGAATCTCCGTTTCCACTTGGCGCAGGCTGTCCATTGTACCGTCCTTCCGGTTGTTGAGAATGGCCCGGGTGGCGTCCAGCATTTCTCTCGTGAGCAGCAGGGTCTTTCCGAATTCCATGGCGTGCAGAACGGCCTCGTGGTAGCCTTCTCCACCGGCTTTAGCGGCCTGTTCCGCGCCGGTTGTCAGGGCAGCAGTAATGATGCGGTCGCCAAGGCCAAGATTCTTGTTAAGGACCGATTCCTCCCGAAACTGTCGGTATGACCCTTCGTAGCCCCGCAGGGCTTCCTGGGCGTAATGAAAAGCCCGTTTGCCGTGGGCAGGAATATCTTCGGTAGCCGCCCATTGTTGGTACACCTCGGCCTGCGCCCGTATGAAGTGAATACAGCTACCCTGCTGCTTACAATCTAACACCGCGTCGGGGGAAGCGGGATCGATATCCGGTGGACAGCAACGCTCTTGTTCCATATTGCGGGTGATGAGATCCAGCGCCGCGGAATAGTCATTTCGCTGCAGGCTGTGCAGTTTTAGCAAATAGTGGGCTTCGCCGAGTCGTTTCCCCATGAACACGGAGTCGCTTGCCATCAGTCCGCGGTAGGCGTAAGTCGCGCTGATGGGACGATTGCGAGCATTGTGCCAGTACCCCAACAGGCGATTACGGACGTGCAGGTGACGGGCGGGAATAGAAAACTGATCAATCTCCGCTGCCAGTTCATCGACTAGTACGGGTATGGCGGGATCGTTTTCGGGGTGATTAATCAGTAGCAGGATGAAATGTTCCCGGGCAAAGTATTCCCAAGGTGTGCCCACCTCGGCCAGTATCCGACAGGCCTGACGAATGCGCTTGTCGCTGATGCTCCAGAACATACGTTGTATGCGATGTTCCTTAACGGTCCGGGCATGTTGTTTGGCCGCCCGCCCCTCGATCAATAATAGTAGACCGTACAGGCAGGAGGCTTCGTCCCGATTCCGTTCTAGTAGTTGGCGACCAAGTTGAGCGTATAGTTGCATTTCCAACCAGGTAAAATCCTCGAAGCCGTTATACGCCTGGCACAGGAGTTGCCGGGCCCGCAACACGGGAGGTGAGGAAAGGGATACCAGGGGAGCGGCAGCATTAACGTAGAAATCAATGGAATCTATGAACGCCTGCCGATCAAAATGCAACATCGCCAGGTATTGGTACAGCTCCGCCCGCAGGGCCCCGGACACGGGTTCTGGTGTAGCATCCAGACGGGCACGCAGGCTGCGGGCGTGCGCGAGGGCGTGGGGTAGTTCAAGAGCTTCGTAGGATGCCCGCAAGCTGTCGAGTTCGGTACGGAGCACTTGGTCGCGGACGGAAAGCACGTCAGAATTACCGTCTATGGGTTCGTCGGTGCTACAGGCCATTGCTAAGAGGCATAACGTGAAAAGCGAGGGCAAGAGACGGAAAAAAGGCATGGCTCAGGTGTGGTATTCCAAGTTACACCACGATCCAGTTACGTGCAAACGGGTGGATGCGTGACGGCTCAAGCCATCGCTACACGTAACGTGGTAGGGGCAGCAGAACGGCTGAAGCCGTCGCTACATGTGGCCGTCATTTGCACGTGGTACGGACAGCGTGACGGCTCAAGCCGTCGCTACACGTGATCGTCACTTGCACGTAGTAGGGGCAGCGTAACGGCTGAAGCCGTCGCTACACGTAACGTAGTACAGTCAGCGTGACGGCTCAAGCCGTCGCTACATGCCCCAGCCCTCCGGCAGTTTCAGTTTGCCCACCGGCGGCTTGGGGATACGGCGAAGCGCGGGATCTTCGCGATCTTCGGGGATAGCCACGAAGGTGCGGATCTTGTCCGTCAGCAGATCCGTGAGGATGAGCGTCGTGGAGTCGAGCGCCTCGATGCGGTAGTCCAAATAGAAATCCTGCCCGCGACGGTAACGCACCGGTACGCGCGTCTTTCCCAGAAAATAATCGACCGACAAGGTGACGATCCGCTGCGTACTGTCCAGTGCGTACCGGCCCATCAGGTAGCGGCCGTTGCGGGCGTCCTCGCCGTAATCCTGCTCGAAGGTCCCGTCGGGAGTAAACCGCAGTACGTATCCGGTACCCTCCTCCTGCCAGGGGGTGGCGCGCAGCAGGGAGTCGGACTGACCGACGAGTCCATAGGGCAGAAAGAGTACGAGAAAGATAAGGAGTACGTGCATCACCCATTAAGACGTGGACGCGCCGAAAAGGGTCACCGAAAGGGCCGGTTTTAGCTTGCTCTTAAGAACTAAGCCCGCTCCCGCGCGTTGCCGCCAAAAAAAGGGATACCATGGCGAGCGAATTATTTCCACGGCTGGCGGACTACGTGTCCGGGCTGTTAACGGCAGCGAACCTTATCGACCCCGATCGGAAGGAACGCCTGCGGCGACTCCGGCGCTTCGTTCACGAAAAATCGGACACCACGGCCGCCCTCAACTTTATTTGCACCCACAACTCCCGACGCAGTCACCTAGGGCAGATCTGGGCCTCGGTAGCGGCGCATTACTACGACTTACCGCACGTCCAGACGTTTTCCGGGGGGACGGAAGCGACCGCCTTCAACCCCCGGGCCGTAGCCGCCCTGCAGCGGGCCGGTTTCGCGATCGACGATCCGGGGGGCGACAATCCGCGCTACGTTGTCCGCTTCTCGCCCGACGCCCCACCGCTGACGTGCTGGTCCAAGGTGTTCGACGACCCGGCAAACCCCGCTAAGGATTTCGCCGCCATCATGACCTGCTCCCACGCCGACGAGAATTGTCCCTTTATTCCCGGCGCGCAATTGCGGTTGCCACTTACCTACGACGACCCTAAGGAGGCCGACGGCACCCCCCAGGAAGCGGACCGCTACGACGAGCGGGTGCGGCAGATCGGACGGGAACTGTTCTTTGCCTTCGGGGAGGATTAGCGGTGGAGCACCCGCTCACCGTGCTCGGTAGACGGAAATTTAGGTTGCGGCGGAGCGCGGGAGCCGACGATTTTACCGGAAAGCTACCTATTCCGCCGCGCCTTCCCGGAAGCGCCGCATCGCTTCCCGGATACTAATGTGTTCCCTGCCCGCGGCGGCCGGATAATCGGACGGGACGTCCATGGCGCCATTTCGAATACCCTGATATATGCCGGCGATGATCGTTCCCATGAATTCGCCCAGTTCGGCGGTGCGATCCCGGCGGTAGGCCTCGACGCTTACGGCTTCGTAATGCAGCGTGGTGCCGAATACCTCGTTGAGGCAGTCGACCAATTCGTGCTGGGTAATAGCCGGACCGGCCAGGGAGTAAATTTGACCATTGTGGCGGTCGTCGGTCAGCACCCGGGCGTAGGCATCGGCCCGCTCCCGCGTCCGCGCCATTGCGATGACGTCGCTGCTGTCTACGATCTTTTTCAGTGATCTTACGGTGGCGGCACCCAGTTGTCCACTGGCGGAAGTGACGGCGATCTTCATGGAGGGATATTTGCAATAATTCGCGGGAGAACACCGCAATATACCGGCTACCCGCCCGCCGGCCGCGGAGTAGATGAACCAGGACCCCGCGACCGGCTTGTTTCTCCATACAAACGGAAGTAAGTTTAATGCTTACACTAATAAGCGGTCATGCCAACTACCTTTTCATTCGCGCTCATCGTGCTAACTTGCCTGAGTCCCCTGCTCGCCGCCCAGCAGGACTTCGTAAAGCCGCGGATCATTAATACCACCGATCTGGGGGCCGATCCGGACGACGAGCAGTCCCTGGTGCGCCAGCTGGTGTCGTCCGATCTGTATGACATCGAGGGCCTGATCGTCGCCACCGGCTGCTGGAAGAAAGAGCAGGATAATACCGCCATGCTCGACAAACTGGTCGACGCCTACGGCAAGGCATACCCTAATCTGCGGGTCCACGCTCCGGGATTTCCCACTCCCGACCACCTAAAGTCCATCTCCGTACTGGGACAGACGGGTTACGGAATGGGGGACGTGGGCACGGGCAAGAATAGTCCGGGCTCGGACCTCATCATCGCCTCCGTTGACCGGGACGATCCCCGCCCCGTGTGGGTGATGGGCTGGGGTGGTATGAACACCGTCGCCCAGGCCATCTGGACCGTTCGCGAAACCCGCTCCCCGGCGGCGCTGGCGGCATTCCTGAGTAAACTCCGCCTGTTCGACATCCTGGGGCAGGACGATGCCGGGGCCTGGATCGCCAGCACCTTTCCCGGAGTGTTCTACATCCGTGCCACCAAGGTCTACGGTTGGCAACCCACAGACGCCTACCTCGACGAGCACATTCAGAATCACGGACCGCTGGGCGCCGTCTACCCCGACCGCGTGTGGGCCACCGAAGGCGATTCGCCGGCCTTTTTGCACGTATACCCCAACGGTCTCAACGATCCGGAGCGGATCGATCAGGGGGGCTGGGGCGGCCGGTTCAGCTTCGACAAGCAGGCGGGCATCCGCGGCATGTCGGAGGTTGCCAAGATCGACCCAGGGGCCGAGTCCGGATACGACCCCTACTACATGTACGGAAATACCCTGACCAACGAAGCCCAGGACCGCTGGAGCGACGCCATTCACGACGATTTTGCCGCCCGTATGGATTGGACCGTCACCGACGACTACACGGCCGCCAATCACCACCCGGTAGCGCTGCTGAACGGCGATACGTCCCGGCGGGTACTCACTACCCGGGCCGCGCCCGGCACCTCCCTTGCGCTGAGCGCGGCGGGCTCCCACGATCCGGACGGCGACGATCTATCTTACCGGTGGACGTACTACGCGGCACCCGGCACCTACGCCGGACCGGTTGCGGTCGGGGATAGCACGGCCGCCCGGTGTAGCATCAGCATTCCGGAAGACGCGGCGGGCAAGCAGTTGCACTTTATTCTGGAAATGCGGGATGAAGGAACTCCCGGCCTGACTGCCTACCGGCGCATGATCGTGGACGTGAGCGGCGGCGGCGGATAGGGTGAGGGGGTAGGGAAAGGTTTACTAACTTGCCCCCGACTGCGGTTCAAGGTGCCGCCGATTACTCCATCACCATACCCGGCTTCCCTGCACATTGGAACTCTCCACCCTAGGTAACATCGAGCCCACGAGCGAAGCGCTGGTGCACGGATGCCGGTCCGGAGACAAGGAGTGCCTGAACGAACTCTACACCCGCTACGCCGACCGGGTGTACTTCAAGTGCCGATCGATGGTCAAGGACGACGCGGTGGCCCACGACCTGGCGCACGACGTGTTCATCAAGGTGTTTACGAACCTGGATAAACTCAAAAATCCCGGCGGGTTGACCAGCTGGATATTTTCGATCACCTACAACCATTGCGTCACTTACCTGCGGCAGAACAAACGCCTCCGCTTCGAGGAGATTCAGCCCGAGCGGGAGCCGGCGGATACCGGCGAGCGGGAACTCACCGAAAAAATGCTCGGCGAGATCCGCATTACGCAGTTGGCCCGGATGCTCGATCAGTTGAAGGAGGAGGAACGGATCATCCTGCTACTGAAGTACCAGGAAGGGCTCTCGGTGAAACAGATCGGCCGCCTCCTCGACCTCGGTGAAAGCGCCGTGAAGATGCGGCTGAAGCGCAGCCGCGCCCATCTGGCCGATCTGTACCGACAAATAGAGAACGCATGAACCGACCGACGAACACTGCCCGGCGGCCGGTCCGCAGTCCCTATATTCGTATGGCCCCAATGCCCTGCCCATGAGCAAGAAATCCACCATGAATCTCCTGCTGGAGGCCCGGTTTCAGCAGCTCGCCCAGGAGGAAGCCGCAGCCCGCCCGGGGCCCCCGCCCGAACTGCGGCAGGAGGTGTTCCGCACCCTGGATCTCATCGATCTCATGGGCGAGGTAGGTGATCTGTTCACCGGCAAATTCGGCGGTGCCGCCACCGAATTTCTGGATCTGCTGACCGATCCGGACGGAGAAAAGCACCCCGAAGACTAACGACGCTCCCCCTTTCCACGCCCTTACCCCATATCACTTACCCAAATCCGATGAACGAAGCAACCGATTATTCTCTCCTATTCGTGGACAGTCTCCAGGCCATGGGGCGAACCTTCATGGTGGCCCTGCCCCGGGTCTTCGCGGCCATCGTGGTCCTGTTGCTGGGTTGGCTGCTCGCCCGCCTGATCTCGCGGGGGGTGGTGCGTCTGCTCACCGTGGCCAAGTTCGACGCGCTCGCCGACCGCGTAGGTGCCAATACGATGATCGCGCGCGCCAACGTGAAGCGGACCCCCTCGGACCTGATCGGCCGCTTTATCTACTGGGTGCTGATGCTCGTGGTCATCATTACGGCTGCGGATACCATCGGCTGGTCCGCCGTGTCGACGGAAATTTCGAAGTTGCTCAGTTACCTGCCGCAGTTGCTGGCGGCCGTGATCTTCTTCATCATCGGTTTCTACATCGTCACCTTTATCCGCAATGCGATACGCGGTGCAACGGGTAGTCTCGGCATCAGTGCCGGACGCGTCATCAGCTCCGTCATTTATTACCTCTTGCTGCTGATCGTATCCCTCACCGCCCTGGAACAGGCCGGGGTCGATACGGGGATCATTACCTCCAATATGCTGGTCATCGTGGGGGCCATCATGCTGGCCGCCGCTATTTCTTACGGCTTTGCGTCGCGGGAGGTGATGGCTAACATTCTGGCGGGCTTTTTCAACCGCCGGGTCGTGAAGGTGGGCCAGGTCATTGAAGTCGCGGGCCAGCGTGGCCGGGTCGTGTCCATCACCGGGCTGTCGGTCACCCTACAACTGAACGACCAGGAGAAGTTGGTGATCCCGAGCCAGACCCTGATCAAGAACCCGGTACTGATTATTGAGGGGTAGGGGACGGCCGGTACGATTGACAAACTCAGTATAGGGGTACCCGGGGGGGCGGTCCGGGTCATGGTGGACGATTAGGGTAGTGATTCCCTCGCATAGGCACTATATTAAGTGAACACCTAGTGCCGCGATGAAAACTTCCGTAGATGCCGTTTCCGTGCTCCATGGTCTCCTCCTTGGCGCGTTGGTGTGCTGTACGACGCACGGGGTGGGGGCTCAGACTCGGGTCGAAATTTCCGCCCACGGTGACTGGACGAGGGTACTCGTTGAAGAGCTGGATGTGATGGCCGACGAAGACGGCTCCTGGACAGCTACCAATCTCTTCGTCGCTCCGGATAGTTTGTTCGGGCCCAACACCACGAAAACCAGGCCGTCGTTGTCGAACTACTGGGCCCGGTTCGTACTGGTCAATCCAACGGAAAGGGAACAGTGGATAATTTTTGAGTCTTACTACTGGGATTACGTCAGGCTGTATTTCCGGGACTCAACCGGGCACGTGTCGCGGCTTAATCTGGGCATACTCGGCCACCCCCACATCAACACCTTTCTCGCCCGCCCGAACGCCGAGTACGCAGTACTTGCCAACTTCGAATCCAGTGGTCGTTTTCGCCGGGAAGACAGGATAAATCTTGTTATAAAACCATCGCTATCCGCCCTGGCGGGGAAATCTTTTACGCATTACCTGGACGGGATCACCTTCGGGATCATGTTCGGCCTGGCGCTGTATAATCTTTTCTTGTACCTATCCCTGCGGGACAGAACGTACCTATGGTATACGGTATACATTTTCTCCTTCGCCCTCAGTTTTATGACCTTATTCGCTTCGGCACCGTCCAAATGGACGCAGTACTTTTCGCCCGGATATCCGCAACTGGCATTTTATATTAAAAAGATTGCGGACCCGGTCATTTGGATAGCCTACACGAATTTCGTGCGAAATTTTTTAGTCACCCGCATCCGACATCCGGTTTGGGACCGCGTACTCAAGGCGTGCATCGGGCTTATCGGAATACAGTTCATGCTGAACCTGACGGGCGCATTCCACTTTACCGGAGTGGCCCGCATCACTACCTGGAATTTGCCGGTCATCGTCGGGTTCATTCTGGCTATTTCCAGTTACGTCAAGGGGTATAGCCGGGCCCGGTTCTTCATTCTCGGACAGTTTTTCCTGCTGGGAGGAATAACGATTACCTCCCTCCATTACGCGGGCGCTGACGCGCTGGCCTGGCTTCCCGATACCGCTTTGGTCAACTACTTCCGAACGCCCTCCGCGACCTTTGCCTTCGGTGCCGTGGAATCGATCGTTTTCTCCCTCGCCCTGGCAGACAAGTACAACCGACTACAGCAGGATATTACACGCGTCGAGATCGAAAAAGAAAAGGAGAAGTCCGAAGCGCTCCGCCTCCAGGAGTTGGATACCTTCAAAAGCCGCTTTTATTCTAATATTACCCATGAGTTCAGGACGCCCCTCACCGTGATCGAAGGAATGGCCGCGGAATTGGAAAAGCATCCGGAAAAAGAAACCCGGAAGCGACTGAACCTCATCAGGAAGAACAGCCAGGACCTTCTGACCCTCGTCAATCAGATGCTCGATCTGTCCAAACTCCAGGCTGGTAAAATGGAATCGGACGTGCGGCAGTCCGACGTTGTCCTTTTCCTCCGATCCCTCGTAGAGATGCACGAGTCATTTGCCCGCATGCACCAGCTCAGCCTTCAATTCTATGCCGAGGTGCCCGTCTTGTCGATGGACTTTGATGCCGGAAAACTTGAACGGGTCCTGACCAACCTGCTGAGCAACGCGATCAAATTCACACCGGCCTACGGGAAGGTCACGGTTGCCATTAAACAAATTACCAGGGATGAGGGGGCCGTCCTTCGGCTCACCGTCAGAGATACCGGCATCGGTATCGCCGCGGAGGAGCTGGTCCATGTTTTCGACCGTTTTCACCGGGTCAATGCCGGATACGGACAAGTGGGCACCGGCATTGGACTGGCCCTGGTCCAGGACCTGGTACACACTATGGGCGGAAGCATCCGGGTGGAAAGTGTGGTGGACAAGGGCAGCAGTTTTACGGTCGATCTTCCGATTACGGACGTTGCACCCGTCGGTCCGGAATCCGCCCATCATACGTATACTCCGCCACCCGCTTACGGCACCGCACAACTAGCGGACGACGGGGAAGCCGGCGTTGACCCGCATGATCTACCCATCCTGCTGATTATTGAGGACAACGCCGACGTAGCCTACTACCTGCAGAGCTGCCTGGAGGAGCAGTATCAAATCCTGGTGTGCCGAAACGGAAAAAATGGGGTCGACAGGGCGCTAGAGTTATTGCCCGACATAATCATCTGTGATGTAATGATGCCGGAATTGGATGGATTCGAAGTGTGCAGCATTCTGAAAAATAACGATAGGACCAGTCACATTCCCATCATTTTGCTCACCGCAAAGGCAAATTCGGAGGATAAGGTCGCCGGACTGGCGCGGGGAGCCGATGCCTACCTGGTCAAGCCATTCAATAAGGAAGAGTTGACCATCCGCCTGGAGAAGTTACTGGAAGTTAGGCGAACGCTGCAGCGGAAATATAGCAGCACTCTGATCAGCAACCAGTCGGTCGTATCCACCGAAAATCGGGAGGATACTTACATTCAAAAGGTGGAGCGAATCGTCCTGGATCATCTGGAGGATGAAGATTTCTCGGTTTATGACCTGGCCCGGGAATTACACCTCAGCCGGTCACAGGTACACCGGAAGCTGAAGGCCCTGACCGGGATGTCGACCGCCATTTACGTACGGCATATCCGGCTGCAACAGGCCCGGATACTCCTCGGATCCACCGAACTGAGTATTGCGGAGATTGCCTTCCGGGTCGGTTTCCGGACGCCGGTTTATTTTTCGCAGGTATTCAAGGAAACCTTTGGGGAAAGTCCGAGTGCGACACGTAAGTAGCTTATAGCAAGGTAATTATGAGCTATTTCTCGTCGGCGTGCAACAATGTCGCGAATATCCGTAAGGGGCGTTCTCAACAATAGCGTAAAGTATTGCCACGGTACCGAAAGTAAGTGCTCTCCAGTCCCGATAGCTTTGAAACAGCCGCTGCATAGATAACTCTCGCCGGACGTTAGCAACCGGTGCTGGGTACTACTGCCGGCGGTTATCATTCCATTGTTTAACCTAAAGCAGCGAATCATGTGGACACCAAAAATTTTCTTCCCGCTCTTACTATTCGTACTCACGTCCTGTACCCAGGAAGAATCCTTCCGATCCGACGTCTTACTACAGGACGTCCGGAAGAGTGAAATGCGAGCAGACGCCAAACGGATGAATAGTTCCTCCGTCTCATCCACCGCAATCTACGAGAACCCGGCCGGAGAATGGATGATCATACCCGGAGCTTCTTCCCGTCTGCACCGCACAGCCAACGGCATTACGGCAAACTTCAAGACCGATCACCTGATTCCCGGTAATGCCTATACCCTCTGGTTCGTGGTCTTCGGTGACGCCCCCGGGCCCCCCTCTTCCACCTACGCGGCCGGCCACATCGTCGGACAGAGCGGCAAGGGCAACTTTTCCGGCCATCTCAGCGTCGGGGACGAATTTGACGCGCCGATCAACCTTACCGTGTTCGATAACCCGCTGACGGCCGAAGTACACCTGGCCCTGCGTACCCACGGGCCCGCCCAACCCGGAATCATTCCGGACCAAATCAACACCATGAACGGTGGTTGCACCACGGGTTTCCCCTCCGGGCCGACCCTCCACCCGGACTCCGACGAGACCGGCTATTGCGCCAATATTCAGGTAGCCATGCATCCGGGAAACTAAGATCGCATCCCTTCCCGTCCTTAAAGAATCATACGTAGCCGTGACTGCTCCCAGAGTAGTTGCGGCTTTTTGTTGCTTAGCCCGCTCCTGCGTTCCCGCCTAAAGAAACAACCGACCCAGCGAACTGAATGAACGTTCATTTTGTTATACTTACCTCTAGTCTCCTAAATCTCCCCTCACCCATTCCTCTTCCCATTCAATCTCCCAATCCTCTCCCCCCCAAAGGCCGCGCGAAGCGGGACGCCCTCGTCCGGGCTACGATCACCCTGGTCAACAACAACGGCTTCCACGCCGCGCCCATGGCCAAGATCGCCAAGCTGGCGGGGGTAGCGGCCGGGACGATCTACCGCTACTTCGACAGCAAGCAGGACCTGATCAACCAGGTCTACATCGAGGTGAAGCGATCCTTCAGCGAATCGGCCTTCCGGGACTACGTGGCCGGCGATTCCGTCGAGGAGGACTTCCGGAAGATCTGGCACAACATCGCCGATTTTAAGCTGCGCGAGGTGGAGAAGTCGGTCTTCCTGTCCCAGTGCGACAATACGCCCATGGTCGACGAAGACAGTCGCCGGGAAGGGCTGAAGCACCTGCGCCCCCTCCTTGAACTCTGGGAACGGGGGCAGGCCCGGGGCGTCATCAGGCCCGTATCGCCCTACGTGCTCTACGCCTTCACCATTTACCCCATCGCCTTCCTCCTGCACATGCAACAACGCGATCTCTACCAGCTCAGCCGGACGGAGATAGACGAAGCCTACCGCATGGCCTGGAACAGCATCAAAAATTAACCCCCATCATCATGAGTACCACTAAGATCATCAACCTCAAGAGTCGCCCGTCCGGAAAACCGACGCCGGCGAATTTCGAATTCACTACGGAGGAAGTCCCTACCGTCGATAACGGACAACTACTGCTCCGCACGACCTACGTATCGGTCGATCCCTACCTGCGGGGTCGCATGAATGACGTACCCTCCTATGTCCCGCCCTTCGAACTAGGCAAGCCGATCGTATCCGGCGTGGTCGCGGAGGTGCTGGAATCCCGGCACGACGGATTCACTAAGGGAGACTACGTGACCGGCTCCCTGGCCTGGAAAGAAACTCAGGTGGCCGGTGCCGAAGGCCTTATCAAAGTAGATCCCGACCAGGCACCCCTATCCGCCTACCTCGGCGTACTGGGCATGACCGGCCTGACCGCCTACTTCGGCCTGACCGAGATCGGCAAGCCCAAAGCCGGTGAAACCCTCGTCGTTTCCGGAGCGGCCGGCGCGGTCGGCAGCGTGGTCGGACAGATCGGCAAAATCCTCGGACTGCGGGTCGTAGGCATCGCCGGAAGCGACGAGAAGGTGGAGATGCTGAAGTCTGATTTTGGATTCGACGCGGGCATCAACTACAACACGACGGAGAACATGTCTAAGGCTATCGCCGCCGCCTGCCCCGACGGGGTTGACATTTATTTCGACAATGTCGGCGGTCCGATCTCCGACGCGGTACTGTTCAACATCAACAAATTCTCGCGCACCATCAACTGTGGGGCGATCTCGGTCTACAACAACACCGAGCTGCCGAAGAGCGTCAGCGTACAGCCCTTCCTGGTCAAAAACAGTTCCCTGATGCAGGGCTTCATCGTCTTTGATTACGCAGACAAATATCCCGCCGGCATCAAGCAACTCGCCCAGTGGCTAGGGGAAGATAAACTGACCCATACCGAGACGGTCCGCGAAGGATTCGACAACATTCCCCAGGCCTTCCTCGACCTTTTCGACGGCAAGAATACGGGCAAGATGGTGGTGAAAATCTAAAATGTAAAATTTTCAATTTCAAATTTCAAATTTTCAATTTCTATGAACAACTTTCAATTCCAGAACCCCACCAAGATCATATTCGGTAAGGGGCAAATCGCCAAGCTGAACGATGAGCTTCCTCGCGACGCTAATATCCTCCTGCTCTACGGCGGCGGCAGCATCAAGCGCAACGGCATCTACGATCAGGTCATTTCCGCCCTCGGCGACCGCAAGGTGGAAGAGTTCGGTGGCATCCCCGCTAACCCGGAATACGCGATCCTCATGGAAGCCCTGGCCGTGATCAAGGCCCGCGATATCGATTACATTCTCGCCGTCGGCGGAGGATCGGTGATCGACGGGGCTAAATTTCTCTCCGCCGCCGCGCTGTACGAAGGTGACGAGCCCTGGGATATCCTTACTCAGAACATATCCACCAAAAAGGGAATGCCCTTCGCGACCGTCCTGACCCTGCCGGCCACCGGCTCGGAGATGAATTCGGGCTCCGTCATTACCCGCGCCGAAACCAAGGAAAAACTGGTTATGGGCGGACCGGGACTGTTTCCCACCTTCTCCATCCTGGACCCCGAGGTCATCCACTCGATCCCCCAACGCCAGTTGGCCAACGGCATTACCGATGCCTTCACCCACGTGCTGGAGCAGTACATGACCTATCCCACCGGAGCCTACCTCCAGGACCGGCTTTCGGAAAGCATCCTGCAGACCCTGATCGAAGTAGCGCCCAAAGTGCTGGAAGACCCAACCGATTACACCGCCGCCTCCAACTTCATGTGGAGTTGCACGATGGCCCTCAACGGACTGATCTCCAAAGGGGTACCCACCGACTGGGCCGTGCACATGATGGGCCACGAGCTTACCGCCCTCTACGGCATCGACCACGCCCGCACCCTGGCGGTGATCGCCCCCAGCCACTATACCTACAACTTCGAAGCGAAGAAGGAGAAACTGGCGCAGTACGGCGAACGCGTCTGGAACATCACCGCGGGAACCACGGAAGAAAAGGCCCGGGCCGCCATTGCGCGGACGGAAGAATTCTTCCACGAACTCGGCATCGACACCAAACTTTCGCAGTACACCGACGATTACGAGGGCACGGGCGAGGAAGTCGCCAAGCGATTCAACGAGCGAGGCTGGAAGGGACTCGGGGAGCACCAGACGCTCCAACCTGCCGACGCGGAGCAGATCGTGAAAATGGCTTACTGAGCCGAGCCTTCCGTGCATACCATTTTGGCGGGAACGCAGGAGCCATCCATGCATAACCCGCCGTAAACTATCAATCCATTCAACATGAACGTACTATTCGTACTCACCTCCCACGATAAGCTGGGAAACACCGGTAAGCAGACCGGATTCTGGATCGAGGAGTTCGCCGCTCCTTACTACACCCTGCTCGATAAGGGGGTCAATATCACCGTAGCCACCCCGAAGGGAGGTAAGGCACCCATCGACCCCAGCAGCGATACCGAAGACGCCCAGACCGAAGACACCAAGCGGTTCAAGCAGGACGAAGCCGCTCAGCGGGTGATCAACAACACCAAAAAGCTGAGCGAGGTCTCCGCCGCGGACTTCGATGCGGTCTTCTACCCCGGCGGCCACGGTCCGCTCTGGGACCTTGCCGGGGATGAGACCTCCATCAAACTGATCGAAACCTTCAATGAGCAGGAGAAGCCCGTGGCTTTCGTCTGCCACGCCCCGGCCGCGCTCAAGGGCGTCAAGGGTACCGACGGCCAGCCACTCGTGAAGGGCCGTCAGGTTACCGGTTTCACCAACAGCGAGGAGGAGGCCGTGCAGTTGACCGAGGTCGTGCCCTTCCTGGTGGAGGATATGCTTAAGGAAAACGGCGGCATCTACTCCAAGGCCGCCGACTGGAACGTACACGTCCTGCAGGACGGTAACCTCATCACCGGTCAGAACCCGGCCAGTTCGCACGAGGTGGCGGAGAAACTGTACGCGGCGCTGCGGTAGGCATCGTCGGCAGTCTTTTACGAAACCCGCATCTCCGAAAGGGGATGCGGGTTTTTTCGTAGCGCGGGGGAGGTACGATGGCTATTGTAGGGAAAGCCCCCGGCCTGTATCTTTAGAGGAGAGGGAACTTCGGTAGTGGTCGACCCGGAATCAACCGGTGGCCTTACCGCGCTAGAACCGTCCGAACTCTCATTCGATCCCACACGCCGACGGCACCCGAACCCGAATACGCTACGGCGGCCCCGATCCTGCCCTCCGTATCGATGATCGGTCATGGGTTCACCGAGGGAACACCGTTGCGCGCCCTTCAACCCTTCATCATGCCGACCGACTCTCCTACACCCGAGCTCCTGTTCCACTCCGAGCGGACACAGATTCTCCGGGTACCCGCGCAGGCGGAACGGGCAGCCTCGGTACTGAAGGTGCTGAATCTACCCAATCCCACCGCCGAGCAGGTACACGAGTTCTACAACGAATGGCGGGTGTTGCGTACGGTGGACCGTCCCGGTATCCGGCCGGTGCTGGAAAAACTGACCTACGGGGGAAAGCCGGCCATGCGTTTGGCCTACATCGAAGGCAGGACGCTGCGGGAAGTGGCGCAAGAACCTATGCCCCTTGCGACCCTGCTGGACTACGCGATCCAGTTAAGCGAAATTCTGGAGGAGCTTCACCGGTCGGACATCATTCATAAAAACGTATGTCCGGACAACGTAATGGTCGAAACGGCTTCCGGAGCAGTCTGGCTCATTGACTACGGGATCGCCACCCGCCTGAACGTGAAGGCCACCTATCTCGGCAGCCCCGAACACATCGCCGGTAACCTGGCCTACATCTCTCCCGAACAGACCGGACGTATGAACCGGACGCTCGATCACCGCAGCGACTTTTACTCCCTCGGCGTATGTCTGTACGAACTATGGACGGGCCGCTTGCCCTTTCTCTCCTCCGACGCGCTCGAACTCGTACACTGCCATCTGGCCGTGGTACCCACGCAGGCGCGGGAGTGGATTGCCCGCCGCAAACCGATCGACGCCGCCGAAGAGGCTTTCTCCCGGATCCTCCAAAAGTTGTTGCGCAAAAACGCGGAAGATCGCTACCAATCCGCGCGGGGCATTCGGGCGGACCTCGACTGGTGCCGATCGAATATCGATCGTCCCGCGGGGGCCGCGGCTTTTTGTCCGGGGCGGGGTGATTTCAGCGAACGGTTCGAAATTCCGCAGCAGCTGTACGGACGGGAAGCGGAAATTAAGTTCCTGATCGATACCTACCGCAAAACCGGCGGGGGCGTTACTCAATTGCTCCTCGTGAGCGGACACTCGGGGGTGGGAAAGTCCGCCCTGGTGTACGAAATCCACAAACCGCTGACGGAAAGTAAGGGCTACTTTATCGAGGGGAAGTTCGACCAGTACCAGCGCAATTTTCCCTACTATGCCTGGATTCAGGCCTTCGATAATCTGGTCCAACTGCTGCTGACGGAGTCCCCGGTCCGGCTGGAGCGGTGGAAGCGTACCTTTCTGAGGGCACTGGCCGGGCGGGGCAGGGTACTGACCGAACTGATTCCGTCGCTGGAAAAGATCATCGGGCCGCAACGGGAATTACCGGAGTTGCCCCCGCGGGAAAACCAACAGCGCTTCCATACGGTACTCACTCAGTTCGTTCGCACCGTCGCCCGGCCCCGGCATCCGCTGTTCGTATTCATCGATGATTGGCAGTGGGCGGATGCCCCCTCCCTGGAAGTTCTGGAATTGCTTACCCGGTCATCGGATAGTGCGCTCATTATCACCGGCGCCTTTCGGGATAATGAAGTACCGACAAACCACCCGTTTCGGCGGTGCATCCGTCGGATCCGAGAGTCGGACTGTCGCGTGTCGGAGATCACCCTGGAAAGCCTCAGTACCGCCGATATCAATCGGTTGATCGCCGATACGGTAGGCTGTACCGTAGAAGAGGCCAGACCGCTCAGCCACCTACTGGCCGGCAAGACCAACGGCAATGCGTTTTTTCTGCGGCAGATGCTACAATCCCTCTACGAGCGTGGGGGCATCGAACCGGTAGATGATCCCCGGACGGGTAAGCGCTGGAAGTGGGATATGGCGAAAATAACGGCCCTCAGAATTACGGACAACGTCGTGGAACTCATGGTCGAGAAGATCAGCCAACAGCCCGCAGATACCCAGCGCGTACTGGATCTGGCTAGCTGCATCGGAACCCTTTTTCCCCTGCAAATCCTTTCGGTGGTGTACCAACGCGACGAGAGCGAAACGTTCGATCACCTCCAACCCGCCCTGCGGGAAGGGTTCATTCTACCCACCGCCGACCAGTTCGCCTTCGCCCACGATCGCATCCGGCAGGCGGTTTACTCGCGGGTGCCGGAAGAAAAGCGCGAGGGCGTACACTACGAGATCGGACAACTGCTCCTGGCCGGACTGCAAAACAAGCAGATCGCGGCCGATCGCTTGATTGATGTCGTCAACCACTATAACACCGGCCGGCGCCTGATCGAGCGGCCCGAGGAGCGCACGCAACTGGCGAAATTGAACTTGCGGGTCGGTATACAGGCGAAAAAATCCATCGCCAACGATTCCGCCTTTCATTATCTGCAAACCGGACTGGAGCTGCTGGGGGAGGACCCCTGGGATAAGGATTACGAGCTGACGTACGCCCTCTATCGTCACTTCGGCGAAGTACTGGCTATCACCCTGCACTTCAACCGGGCGGAGGCTGTCTTCAAAGAGGCCTTCGGAAGGGCCCGCCACCTGGCGGAAAAAGCGGAAATGGCCGAGTTTCTCCTGTGGATCAGCCTGCTGGAATTCACCGACCTCAGCGGTATCCGCACGGCCAGCGAAGTGCTGGCGCTGTGCGGGTTTGACCTGCCCGAAGACGAGGCCGTACTCGGCCGGCGATTAGCCGGACTCGAACAACGGCTGGTCGAACAAATCATCCGGGACGGTCCGGAAGTCTTTCTTCAGCTGGCGGAAATGACCGACGAGAAAAGTCGCCTGGGTATGCGCATCCTCCCGAAGCTCCTGTTCGCGCTCAACCACCAGATCGGCCGGTTCACGCAGTACTATTTTACGGTCTGCAGCTCCGTGCTGTTCTGCCTCGCGCACGGGAAGAACCCTAATCTGCTGCCCATTCTGGCGCACTTCGGGAGCATCCTGGCCGCCAAGCACCGACGACCGGCGCTGGCGTACCAGATCGCCAGGGTAGCGGACACTCTGGCGCTTGACTACCCTAATTTCCACGCCCGGGTGCAGTACATCAACCGGTCGGGATTGTGGTGCAGGATATACGGCGATCGGCTGGACCACCTTATTCCCTTCTTCGAGGAGGGGCAGCGGATCGGATTGGAAAACGGCAATACGATCGGTGTCTCCATCTGTCAGTACGACATCATTATACACCGTTCCCGCCAGGGCTCTCCCATCCAGTCCGTCATCGCGGAATGTCAGGAATTCGAGCAGTTTGCGCGGAAAATGCAGTTCAGTCCCCTACTGGTGTACACGGTTCAGGAAAGGTATAAACTGAGTTACCTGCGGACCGGACAGCAGCAGTACCGCCTGCGCGACACCTTTTCGGAAGATGCTAGCCTGACGTTTTACGAGCAGCACATCAATAACGGCTGGCTCGGACACTGCAAACTGGCCCAGCACTTCTGGTGCCGGGAGTACCGGGAGGTGATACGAACGTACGCAGTCTACCGGGAAAATATTAAAGCCTGCGAGTCCAATATTCTGTGGGCCGATCACTATTTTTTTCTCGGCGTAAGCCTACTCGTTTCCCCACCGCCCGCGGAACCGGAGGTAGAAGAGCAGGACGGAAATCTGCTGACGGAATGCCGGGAACGCCTGGGCGGAATGGCCGCCGCCTGCCCCGCTAACTTCGCTCACAAGCACCACCTGCTGGAGGCGCTGTTCGCCAGCCGGAAGAAACCCACGCTGCGGGCCATCGGTCGCTACGAGCAGGCGATCACGACGGCCGAAGAATCCGAATTTCCGGCGATCGCGGCCCTGGCCCACGAATTTTTCGGCCGGTTCTGGCACCGACGTTCGTCCACGGAATATGCCCGGATCCACTTCAGTCACGCCCGTCGTTCCTACCGACGGTGGCAGGCCGACTACGTCGCGGACCGCCTGACCGAGGAATTCCCCGCCTATCTGCGCGAGGACACCCCCGCGGGAACACCCGCCACCACGGGCCGCAGCCCGCAACTGCTCGATTTGGCGAGTCTGCTGAAGGCTTCCCAAATCCTCTCCGGGGAGATCGTGCTCAGCAACCTCATCGCCAAGTTGTTGCCCCTTGTCATTGAAAACGCGGGAGCGGAACGGGGATATCTACTGTCCATCGCACGCCAACAATTCACGCTACTCGCCCGGGCTCAGGTCAATGACACCGTGGAAATCTACGATGCGGATAGTGGGTCAAACACTCACCGGTTACCCTTCGAAATCCTTCACTACGTACTGAACAGCCGCGCGTATCTGGTGCTGCAGGACGCCACGCGGTCAGATCGGTTTTCGCACGATATATACGTTCAGCAAGTCCGCCCGAAGTCGGTGTTATGCTATCCGATATTCCGCAAGACCGAACTGAGTCACCTGATCTACCTGGAAAATAATCTGTCGACGGGTGTATTCACCGAGCAGCGTCTGAAAATCCTACAGTCGCTCTCCGCCCAGATCGCCATATCCATCGATAATGCCCTGCTGTACAAGAATCTCGACGGCGCGCTACAGAAGCAACTCAAAATTACGGAAGCTTACAGCCGCTTCGTTCCCCATACCTTTTTGCGTACCCTCGGTAAGGAAAGTATCCTGGATGTCCGCTTAGGCGACCAGTCGCACCAGCGGATCACCGTACTGTTCTCGGACATCCGCGACTATACCCGGCTATCCGAAACCCTGAGTCCGGCGGAGAACTTCAACTTCCTCAACGCTTTCCTGAAACGGGTGGCTCCGGCGATCAACGAACACGATGGGTTCATCTGTCAGTACTTTGGCGATGGCATTATGGCTTTGTTTCTCGAACGGCCCGAAAATGCCCTGCGCGCCGCCCTGCACATGCAGGAAAGACTGCGCACCTACAATGAGGAGCGTTCGCGTAAGGGTCGCCAACCCATTCGTATCGGAGTTGGCATGCACACCGGGACCACCATGCTGGGAATTCTGGGGGATGCTCACCACCAGCAGGCGACCGTCGTATCCGATACGGTGAACACGGCTTCGCGGCTGGAGGGGTTGACCAAGTTTTACTACGCCGAGATCATCATCAGTCAGGCGGTTATGGACAGCCTGGAGTCCCACGAAGACTACCACCATCGCTTCCTGGGAAAAGTGCAGGTCAAGGGTAAGCAAACGGCCCTCCCCGTGTACGAAGTCTTTAACGGGGATATACCCCAGCAAAGGGCGCTCAAGCTGGCGGCCGATCCCGATTTTCAGCGGGGCCTGGTCTACTACTTCGACCGTGAGTTCATCGAGGCCCTGTTTCACTTCAAACGTGCCCTGGAGCACTATCCCGAAGACTCCGTCATCAAACGCTACTTCAACAACGCCGCGCGACTGATCACCGAAGACGTGCCGGCGGACTGGACGGGCGCGGACGTGATGATGACGAAGTAGGACTTACGGGAGGTTCCTGCCGCTCCAGGGGGGCGGGCGCGCGGGAGCAATGCGGAAAACGAAAGCCGTGCCTTCACCGGAACGGAAGCCACTACGGGACTTCTGCCGCCATTACGGACGCAGGTGTTTTGCCAGTGCCCTGGACCAGTCCCCGATATCGAATTTCTCCAGGATACGCCGGTCTTCCCCGATGAGGTAGGCGATGCGGGAGCAGTACTCCCCACGGTAATGCTGGAAAAGATCCTTGTTGTAGGGCTCCGCGAAGTCGACGGTCCACTGCCCGGTCGGTTCGCCGAGCCCGCTGTCCAGACGGAGCGCGTGGATGCGGGGGCCGTAGGTGTTACGGATGTCCGTGAAGGCGGCACCGGATAGGGTATCGCCGCCGCATCCGCAGGAATTCGCGACAATAGTCGGTTTATCCCGAAGCCGGGCGCTGCTGACCGTATCGCCGCTTACGCTCAGGAAGGTGAAGGCGGGCGCCAGCATACCCACCTGCGTACCTTCCGTATGGGCGAACTTGCCGTCCCGTACGAGAGTGAGGTACTCGCCGTAGTGCGTTATGCTGTCGAAGCGGTACATATCGTCTCCGAGTTTCAGGTACTCCCCGGTGGTTACGATGTCATGGCGGGAGAGCGAGTCCCGGCCTGTGCCGTCAATGGCTAATATTGCCAGTTCGGCCGTGGGTGAGTAGGTGAATGTTCTCGACATAAAGGGATCGACGACGCCCAGTTGGTAACTGATCCCGTCGTGGGTTACCGTGGCCCGGAGGTGCTCGTCCCGGGCGTACAGGATCGCCTCGGGACCGAGTAGTTTGCTCGTGGCAATCTGTATCCAGGACGAATCGCGGATCGTCTCCGTCCCCTGACCCCGGCGGAAGTAGCACAGCAGGGACTGGCTACCGTCGGGCATCACCGGCGCGAAAGACCGTACGGGGTCGTCGGTAAAGTCCTGGTTATTGTTTTGATCGACAACGAATACTTTCTCACCGTCCCGGCTTCCGGTAATGATGTCGATATAGTCCGGATCCTCGTCGCGAAAGTCCGGACTGGTGCGGGCACCCTCAATACCGGAGAGGTCGGATGGGTAGGTGACGGGGTAGGGGAACAGACCGTCCGTACTCCCGAAGTCCAGGAACCCGGCCCCGAAGCCGAACAGGTCCGTACCCCTTACCTTCTGGGTACGCAGGACGAGGGTGTCGCCAGTTTGCTCGGGGATGTCCACGGCCGGATCGGGGTCGTCGATTGCGCAATGTTGCAGGAATAAGGTAGCCGTAAGGGCGATGAATGTCAGTCTCATGTAGGTGCGTTGGTGAATAGCGGCGGAAGCAGGTCCGTGCTCTTAACTGACTAAATTACGCAGGCGGCCCGCAATTACCGCGGTATACCCGATAAATACTTCCCGCATATTGCCGCCTATACTACCTGCCAAATTATCAACCCGAGCCCAGGGGGGCACTTCCGATACTGCCGGATTGGTCGTTTTACCCAAAGAAGATTGCTGCTTATTGCTTACATGGTACCCGCGTCCCCGCCCGACTTCTCCCGGCGCGGCGCTAGAACAGGTAACGTACCGTGTTCCAGGGGATCACTTCGTTGTGGACCGCCAACCACTCCTCGCAGAGCTGGGCCTTAAAGTCGCGTTTGTAGCGTACCGCGCTGGAGCCGTAGCCCGATCGCTTGTGTTCCTGGATGTCGGGTCGCCAGAGGAGGGCTTCGCTTTCGGTCATGCCGGCCGCGAGATTGCGCTGGTGCTGCCAGGGGTTGTGGGTGACCATGATGGCCTCGGCCTGCACCATGGCCCGGTGGGCGGGGTCGGTGATGGCGGCAGCGAGTTGCTCGAATAGGTTACGGTAGTCGTCGAGCCAGCCCTCGCAGAAGATGATGGGACTGAAGTTGACGTGCACGTCGTAGCCCGCCGCGATGAAGCGGGGGATGGCGGCGATGCGGTCGGCGATCTTGCTGGTCTTGGGTTCCACCAGGTCGCTCATATTCTGGGGCATCAGGCTGAAGCGGATGCGCACCTTGCCCCGGGGATCGAAATCGAGCATTTTGGGGTTGACGTACTTCGTGGCGAAGGTGGCCTTGGCCGTCGGGTGGTCGCGGAAGAAGGTGAATACCTGCTGCCAGTCGTAATGCTTCCAGTGCAGTCCGATGTCGGTACTGCAGCCGATGTCGTAGGTATAGTACGTCGGGTCGGTCTGGTTGGGTGATTTAGGCCAGGCGAGTTTGCCGGCGTGGGCATCTACGCGACCGAGGATCTGCTCGGTATTTTCGTTGATGAATACCTTGTCGTGATTATAGCGCATCACGTAGCAGTAGCTGTCGCGGCAGCCCCCGAGACAACCGTAAATAAAGTTGGGCGTGACGTAGTCGGCGGAGCGTCCGTTGTCCTTGACCGTCAGGGTTTTAGTGCGTTGGCGTTTCAGTTGCGGCATGGCAAAAATTGGGGTGATAAATGCGCCGGTCGTTGGGTAGTGGACAAGCTTATGTAAACGCTTGTGGGGATGGCTTGGTTGCGTATTTGGGGGTGTTTTGGGCGGTGGGAAAGTGGGCGGCGGGGCGCTTTCGACTACAAGCACTTCATGTGTTCACGGCATTTAAGTTTTGCCTGGCAATGCTATAGACTGGTTTGCGTGGAGTCCGGTACCGATCAAGACAACCGATTGATGTCAGCCGAAAGGATTTATGTCAAGATTATTACTTGAGGCGATTATCGTCGAGGGCGGTAAATCAATGAAGCATCACAGTACTTTGTATTTCGGAATGAATGTAAAAGTCTTGAATGTCTACCTTAGCCACTGCAATGAAGTAATGGGCGCGAATGTGATTGCCAGAAAGCGATGAAATTCCTTGGGGTAAAACTATGAGCCATAATGTATAATGCATTTCACTGGAATCTTTATAAGGAAAGTAAGTCCGGCAGTTCGGCGATCAGGAGGTACGCTTCCTTAGATCCGGCGGAGATCCTGGAGTGCTCTTACAGTCGGGAAAGTATTCAGGCTTATAGGGACGCAATCGCACGGTCACTGGCTCAGGTTCCGGATGAAGGAAACGAGTTCATCTTTCTTCTTCGAAAGGGTTTTCCGGTTACCTACGAGGGGGATTCCTATACCGTAAGCATTAATGACTTTGACTATTCATTTGACTTTAGGCTCGTTACTACGCTACTATATTGTCAATATCCGGATCGGTATATACCCTATATATTCATCAATAAAATAGACCTTCTCTACCGGATATTGGATTACCTGAACCTGGATTCACCCCCGCTGCCGAAAAGGAGAGACTGGGAGGAACGATGGAGCTATTATGGGAAGATTTGTGGCGTGTTGCATGATTACAGACGTGAGATCGGCCTGAAGAGTGAGGAGTTCATGGCATTTATCCTTGATTTCGTACCCCGGTCAGCGGATAATACGCACGTTAACTCATCTTTGCCGGACCCTGCGAATGTTTGGATCGTAGGCGGTAACAAAAATGGTGGTGATTTTAAATTTTTGGACCAGGCGCAATCCGGAACGGTGTCGTTCTGGCAGGGGAATAAACGGGCCAGAAAGGGAGATATCGTAGTGATGTACTGTTTGTCCCCCCGGAGTTACATTCACTCCATCTGGCGGACGATCACCGATGGATACATCGATCCATTTTTTCACTGGTATAGTCAGGTCCACATCACGTTTATCAGTAGAGTACCCCGAATCACGGTGGCCGATCTGCGGACGGACGCTCATTTCGCCACACACCCACTCGTGCGAAAAAATCTTCAGGGGTTGAATGGCTATCGGTTGTCGGGTCATGACTACCGTGCCCTGCTCCGAATGCTTCGCGCGAAGGATGAAAATTTCCGTACCGACGCATTACCACAACCATGGAGTCCAACATTCGAACTAAATAGAGATTTAACGTCGGAGAGGGAAGTCGAGGTCAAGATTGTCGAGCCGTTCATCCGTAGTATGGGCTTCGGTCCGGTCGACTGGGGACGGCAATACACCCTAAAAATGGGAAGGGGGGCGAGCAAATATCCCGACTACGTATTCTATGACCATTCGTCCAACGAAGCAGATAGGATGAGGTTTTTAATTGAGACCAAATTGGAGATTCGACACTTTAAGGACTATGCCGAGGCTTTCGATCAGGCCCGGAGTTATGGATTAAGATTGAACTGTAAACTCATAGCTATCGCGGATAAAAATTGCATTTGTCTGCACCAGCGCCGGAACGGCTCGTTCTTTAAGGACGACTCCGAAAAATTTTACTGGAATCAGCTAGGGAACCCCGATACTTTCCAGCAGATTAAGCGGAGGCTGGAGGTAGCCCGGTAAGTCTATCTCTTCCCGCTGGAACTTCACCTCCTCCATTACCCGGTTCCCTTCCCGCCACGTTCCGCCCTACACGGTTTACTTTAGGGTCCATGAACATCCTCATCGCCCCCGACAAGTTCAAAGGCTCGCTTTCCGCCCACGCCGTCTGCGCGGCCATCGGGGAGGGGATCAGCGCTAAGTGGCCGGAAGCCGAACTTCGCTTTCATCCGCTGGCCGACGGCGGCGACGGCACCCTGGAGGTCCTCGGCGACCACCTGGACCTCCACGGGGTGAGGGTGGCCACCACCGATCCGCTGGGCCGCCCCCTCGACGGTCACTACCTGCTCGGCAAGGAAGCCGCCTTCATCGAAATGGCAACGGCCAGCGGACTCGTCCTCCTCGACCCCACCGAGCGCGATCCCCTCCGGACGTCCACGGTAGGCACCGGTACGCTGCTCGCCCACGCGCTGCACCAGCCGGTCGAACGCGTGTACCTGATGATCGGCGGCAGTGCCACCCACGACGTCGGAACGGGATGCGCCCACGCCCTGGGCTTCCGGTTCCTGGATGCGCGGGGTGGGGAGCTGCCGCCCATCGGCGCGAATCTCGGAGCTATCCGCAAGATCGTTCCTCCGGCCGACCGGCTCTGGCGGGATAAATCCATCGTCCTGCTGTGCGACGTGGAGAACCCCCTGTGCGGATACAATGGTGCGGCCCACGTGTACGCCGCCCAGAAGGGTGCAGACCCCACCGCGGTGGAAACCCTCGAAGCCGGAACGCTTTCCTTCGGTCGGTTACTGGAAGCTTACGCGGCCACTTCCGTACTCGACCTGCCCGGCGGCGGGGCCGCCGGGGGCATTGCCGCCGGACTGGTCGCGCTGCTCGGCGCTACCCTGCAGGCCGGTTTCGCGACCGTAGCCGATCTCAGCAGACTGGATGATCAAGTCCGGTGGGCCGATCACGTCATCAGCGGGGAAGGTCAACTAGACGGGCAATCGCTGCAGGGAAAGGTGGTCGGTGGCCTACTGGAGCACTGCGCCGTCCACAATAAGCCCTGCAGCCTGCTGGTAGGGAACAATGCCCTGTCCGCCGATCGGTTGCGGCATCCGCAGCTGCGGTCCGTCGGCGCTATTCGTCCGCTGGCCACCGACCTCGACGACGCCATGCGCAACGCGGCCGGCTACCTACGGCGGTTGGCGACCGGACTGGATTTAGATTGAGTACCGGAAATCCCGGTAGTGGTTACGGCTTCCCCCCCTTTTGGGGGCCGGGGGGCAAAAGCCGGCGTACCGATAACGGCTTCCTCCCCCTTTGCGCGGCAGCTGGGGAAGGGGGGGCAGTTGCTTAGCTATGGGCAAAAGCCGCCCCCTCACAGCTCGAAGCCGGCGAAGTGGGCGCCCGATACCCGCCAGTCGGTCCCGTCGAATACCAGCTCGACCACGCCGGGGCCGACAAAGTTGTCGGTACCGCCGTCCCGGTACTCCACCGCGTACTCGACGACGAACAACTGCACGGCGTCCGTTTCGGTACGCTCCGGTAGGCGGGAGTCCTCCAGGAATTCAAAGCCGATGGGCGTGATCTTGCGGAAGCGCGCTCGCCAGGCCTGCAAGTGTGGCATTACTTCCATGGGGCCAACCACCCGTCCGTTGAGGCGCATCCGGTCGTTGAGGACCTCGATCGGGAAGGCCTCCTCCAGATTGAGTAGGTGGAAGACGAAGTACTCGGTCACCGACTTTACCGGATCCACGTGTTGCCGGAGTACCTCCCGGAGGGGCAGCAAGAGTTGCTGGCCGGCGCGGGGCGGCACCACTTCGTGCGCCAGCAACATGTCGTGCAGGAAGGTGTAGTAGGGGCGTGGCTCCAATTGGGAGGCGTCGTCCGTGAGGATGCCGACTTTCTTCAGCAACCCAAGCAGTCGCCGCGCTTCCCGCCGGGCGAGGGCGTCGTCGGTGATCTCCTCCGGTGGGACCAGCGCCACGTCGCCCAGTAAATCGCCGACGGCCACCAGCTTGCCGGCCGCGCGCTGTTGCTCGAAATCGCGGATCTGTTGCTGAAACTGCTGGAGCAGCTCCGGCGGCATGTCGTCGCTCAGGTGGGTATGACTGCCCATTTCGGCGTCGAAGAGGGCCGCGGTCAACTGATTCGTGTACGCCTGTTCCTCGGTGGGGGGCTCCGGACGGGCGTCGCGGTCGAGGTAAAAGAGCTCGTAGAAGAGTTCCGTGGGGCGCAACTCCTCTACATCCGCGTTGATCCCCGGGGGGGCGTCCGGAAGTAGCGCGTAGAGGGCAAGGAAGTTGTTGACCAGCCGCCTTTCCAGGACCGAGGGCAGAAGGGGGCCGTAGGTGAGGTCGAGCATCGGAAAGGCGCGCAGCATTCGGTCGCTGTACTCCCCCACGGAGCGGGGCTTACGGCCAAGGATGAGCAGTAGGTAGGCAAAGTAGGGGAAGAGGTACTGCAGTTCACCGCTCTCGGGGTAGCCGTCGGCGTAGGCGAGGTTGAACCGTTGCAGGTGAGCGCGGAAGAGCCGGCCAAAGAGCTCCGCGCCGGAAAGTTGCGTGGCCCGGTGCCCCTTCTTCGTCAGGCTTAACCTGCCGTGGCGCTTTTTGGTCCACCCGAGGATGGTCAGCAGGTACTTGACGACCTGGGCGGGCAGGTAGTCGTCTTCCCCCCGCAGCTTCACGATGCCCTCTTCGATGTAGTCGTCGGGCAGGGCCCCCGTGGCGTAGAGCTCGCGGACCAGCTTCACGGGCAGGTTCCCCTTGGCGGTCAGGCGGGCCTCTCCCGCACCGAGGGCAGTCAGGAGGTGGCGGGTGAGCCGGACCAGGGGGACGCGGTCGGCGTCTGCACCGGGGGGATCTTCCCGCAACTTCACCACGCTGCCGGGGCCGAGAAAATCACGCAGCAGGGGGTGGACCTGGCTGGGACTGAGGCCTTCAAAGTCATCGGAGGGCACCGCGTTGGCGGCGTACAGGGGGTTGCGGGTCGGGTCGGCGGGCATGGGCGGGCGGTGGGTGGACCAAGGTAATTTCGGAATTTTTCCCGGTTCGGCCCCGGGGGCCTAGTTGCCGACGCGCAGGTCGGTCACTTCCGCGCGGCCGTCGACGGTGACGGCCGCGGTGCGGGTGCCGCCCGTCGGGGGGACGAGGCGGAGGACGTATTCGCCCGCCGGCAGGTTGTTGAGGGTGAAGCGTCCGTCGTCGCCGGTCAGGGTGGCCAGGTCGGGAATGCTGGCCGGGGCGTCGCGGATGGAAACGGACACTTCGGGTACCGGACGGCCGCCGGCATCCACCACGCGGCCTTCGAAGGAGTGTTGCATCGTCGGGTCATTAACGACCGGTGGCCGGGGAGTGGCGGACTGCGTACAGCCCGACCACCCACCGACCGCCAGCCAGAGGATCAGAAGAAATTTCATACGCCCTTAGCTGCCCATGGCCTTCCAGGTCTTCATGAAGTTGAATACCCCCTTCGTGATCCGGGTAGCGGAGTTTCCGGAAGAGTGACCGTTGGTGTGGATGCCTACGGCGTAACGCTTGCCGCTCTTGATGTGGTAAACGGCCGATCCGCTCTGTCCGCCGGCGGTGTCGATCTCGTAGGTAATCGTCCGGCTGCTGACGGCCTTCACCCGGCGCCCGTGGTACCACTGGGTGCCGGCGGGCTTGTCGCCGGGATAGCCGCTCAGGTTGACGTACTTGCTCTTGAGCGCGCTGTCGCCCATGTAGGCAAAGCCGAGCCAGCCCGTGCGGGAGCCCACGCGGTTGTTCTTGGGCAGGATGATGCAACCGAAGTCGTTGGCCCGCTGGCGACTGTTCGTCCAGCCCGTCACGCTGCGGAAGTGGGTCGCGGTGTGGGCGCCGTAGGGTAGGGCGGATCCGTTGCGTCCGGGCATTACGGTGATCGACTGGGCCCAGCCGCCCTCGTTGTGGAGGTAGACGCAGTGGCCGGCCGTCATGATGGTACGCGGACTGATGAACCAGCCGGTACCGATGTAGGTCTTGCCGGTACGGGTGCGGATACGCAGGGAGCAATGAACGCGCCAGGGGTAGCTGGAGGTGTTGGTGATGCGGATGCGGTCGTCGGTACCGATGACGACCTCATCGGCCTCCTGCCGCGCTTCGGAAGGGTCGATGTCGTAGCTGCCGAAGTAGGCATCCGGGAAGCTTTCTTCCTGGTCGGTTTCGGGAAGCTGCAGTTCAGGGGCCGACTCCTCGGAGCTGACCTCGTCGTACTCCGGTGCCTGCTCGTCGAAGCCCTCCTCGGTGGAGAGTTCTTCCAGGGCGCTGTTTTCCGCGATGGGCTCCAGGCCGAGTTCCATGAGGCGTTCGAACCCCTGCCCCGCGCTGCCGGGCTCGGTGAAGGGGAGGGTAGTGGATTGGGTGGCGGTCTTACCGTCGCCGTTTTCGTTGGTTTTAACGTCGGTGAATACGTCTTCGAGCTGTGAAGCCATGATGATGGTGGTAAAAGGTGATGAAGGGTGGTGAACGGTACTTTATTTCCGTCCGCCCCCGGACGTTACACCCGGACGTGAAATTATTTCACAAATAATCGGAGAGGCAGCACGGGTGCTAACCCAGGATGCCGGCTTTTGCTACCACCAGGACGTTTAGGTAAGGTTGCCGGCCAACCGGGTACGCCCTAAATGAACCGGGGGGGAGGAATGGGGTCGATTCATGGCTCCCGCGCCCCCGCCAAGTTGTACCTTTGCGCCACCAATCCAAAACGACCCCAGTATGGTGCCCGATGCTTACGATAAACTCTGGAAACTGATCGGCCTGCGGTACAAGAGCCACCCCTGGCACGGTATCGACATCAGCAGCCGCGCCCCGCGCATCGTGAGCGCGTTCATCGAGGTGATCCCCTCCGATACGGTAAAGTACGAGGTCGATAAGAAGTCGGGCTACCTCATCATCGACCGCCCGCAGAAGTTCTCCAACATCGTACCCGCCCTCTACGGCTTCATTCCCCAAACCTACTGCAAGGACGAGGTGGCCAGGTTCTGTATGGAAAAGACCGGCCGCGAGGGCATCGAGGGCGACGACGACCCGCTGGACATCTGCGTACTCACCGAGCGGGAAGTGACCCACGGTAACATCATCGTGAAGGCCAAGCCCATCGGTGGCTTCCGCATGCTCGATGGGGGAGAGGCCGACGACAAGATCATCGCCGTACTCGAAAACGACGAGGTCTACGGCAGCTGGGAGGACGTCAGCGATCTGCCTCCCTCCATCCTTGATCGTCTGCGCCACTACTTCCTAACCTACAAACAGCTCCCCAGCATCGCGCCCAAGTGCGAGATCACCCACACCTACGGTCGCGAGGAAGCCCAGGAAGTGATCCGCCGCAGCCAGCGTGACTACGCCACCCACTACGGAAATCTGGAGGACGTGATGAGCGCCACCCTGATGGAAGCCCTCAGCTTCGGTCAGCGGCAGAAGGGGATTCTGGACAGCCTGTAACTTTCAGGTTTTCTTAACGTTCCGGGGGCCAACGGATCTGCCCGGCCCACCGTCTTGGCCCGGTACATCAATCAAATGTGCCCCCATGAAGTCACTTATGCTTTTTGCGCTGATCCTCGGTCTTTCCTGCACGAGCTGTGGCGAAGACGATGCGATCCCCCGCCTGGCCTGCGGGCCGGACATTAAAATCGTGGACGTGATCGTCGATCCCACCGGCGATGACTTTCAGTTGCTGGAAGCCCGCATCACGGATCTGTGCCTACAGGTCACCATCGAAGCGACGGGTTGCAGCAGCCAGGGATGGCGGATGGAACTGCACACGCTCGGGGAAGTGGCGGAAAGCCAGCCCACCCAGACGTCCGCCCGCCTGATCTTCGACGACGGGGTTCCCGCCGGCGATTTTACCTGCCAGGCTCAGATAGTCGAGACGTACACCTTCGATCTTTCGCCCTACCTGACGCCCCAGACCCTGCCGACACGCTTTTCGCTCGACGGCAGCGACGCTCCGCTGGACATCGAATAATTCCTTACGAACACTTGATCCCGTAGCCGGTAACGCCTGAGCGTGCCGGCTTTTTTTTTGGGCGGGGACGCAGGTCCAACGATCAGTCGAAGTTGGCGAATCCCGTTTCTCCCGCCGCCGTCCGGATGCGGTAGTATCGTTCCGTGACCCCGAGCACGGTGATGGGTTCCGTGTTGGTAAGTTCCCGGACCACGACCGTGCGGTCCCGGTCCGGCCGGTAACGCAGGTAGTGGCGACCCCGTTCCGGAACGGCATCGGGCGGGTCCTGTAGCGGGTAGCGGACGGTGGGGCCCTCGCCGTCCGGTCCGCGTAAGTAGGAATAGGGATCGCGGGCACCGTTGCGGTAAATGCCAAAGTGCAGATGGGGCGGGGTGGTGCGGGCGTTACCGGTGTTGCCGACCAGGCCGATGGTGTCGCCCCGGCTGACCGACTGCCCGGCCCGCACCAGTTGGCTGTCGAGGTGAGCGTAGTAGTAGGTTAGCCCGCGCCCCTCGCCGTCGCGAAGCCAGACGGTCTTCCCCCCGAGCCCGCCGGTCTTGGTAGACCGCACCCGCCCGTCGGCAACGGCGATGAGCGGCGTGCCGCGGGGCGCGAAAATGTCGTTCCCTTCGTGGCGTCGCTGACCGCCGGAGCGGCTGTCGCCCCAGAAGGATTGAATGTTGCGGACGGAGGCGTCCGCTACGGGGAAGGTCAGGGCCGGAGTGGTTTGAAGGGTAAGTTCGTAGTGGCTGCCGTTGCCCGGAGGGGTCTGCACGACGAGGAGCAGTTCCTGGCCGCCGACCCGGTCGGATTCGTACGTGATCCGGGGCCGGTCGGGCGACCAGCGGAGGAGGGCGTCGCGCGCGTCCGGTACTGCGGGGTCCCCGACGGCGAACAGTTCGCCGAAGACCGGTCCGCCGCTGCTGTCGGGGCGTACCGTCGCGGTCAGTTGGCGACCGGGCGGAAGGTAAAAGCGCACCGACGAGGCCGAGAGTTCCAGCGACGCGGGGTAACGGAATCGTTCCCGGTAGGGTAGGTCGACCCGCAGGGTATCGGTGAGGGCACGGAGGTAGGCGGAGTCCCAGGCGGCCACGAGGGCGTCTCCGGAATCACTGCGCAGGCTGTCGTGGGCGAAGTCCTGCCGGGGCGTGCGCGGAGTGAGGATATTCTCGACCGCCTCCGTAACCCCGCCGAAGTACCGGTGGCAGGCGGCGATCATCAGGAGGATGCTCGCCAGCAGGAGCAGGGGTCTCAGCGTGCTAGTCTTGGAGGGCATACTCCGGAAACAGGAAGCCGGCGGGAGGGATGCGCCTTAACGGGAGTTTAACGGTTCGGGCGGAAGCCGTAAAGTACCCGAACAGCGGCGGCGCAATTACCGTTGGAACCAACGGACCGGTCCGGTCCGAACTCCTCCGTAGCCACTAACAGACCATGACAATACTAAGAACGACCTTCCTCCTCCTTTTTGCCCTCTTCCTCGTCACTTCCTGCGACCGCACCGAAGCGGTCGATCTCGCTAACCAGGAAGTAGCGTTTCGGAAGGCTTTTCCGGACGTACTGCCCCTGCCCAACGGATTCGCGCCCGAGGGCATCGTTGCCGGCGACGGGAACACCTTCTACGTCGGTTCCCTGGCCGACGGGTCGATCTACCGCGGAAACTTTCAGGACGGAAGTGGGGAGGTGATCTATACGCCGGACGGCGGGGGCGTAGCGGTCGGACTAGCCTACGATGCCTCCACAAAATATCTGTACGTAGCGGGTGGCCCGACGGGGATGGCCTACGTACTCGATACGCGTACCCGGAACGAAGTGGCCCGCTATGACTTTGGCGGGAGCTTCGTGAACGACGTGACCGTAACCACGGACGCGGCGTACTTCACCGACTCCTTCGAACCGAAGCTTTACGTCGTGCAACTGCGTCCCAACGGTACCCCGACCGGACAGACCTCTACCCTGGAACTTGGGGGAGATTTTGAATTCCGCGCCGGTGCGTTCAACGCCAACGGGATTACCGCCACGCCGAACGGTAAGGCTCTGATCGTGGTCAACAGCACGTTTGGAACCCTGTACCTCACCGACCCGGCTACGGGCGTGGCCACGCGGATCGAGCTGAACGGCGCGACCGTAGTGAACGGAGACGGCATTCTGCTGGTGGGTAAAACGCTCTACGTCGTACAGAACGCCCTGAACCAGATCGCCGAAATTGAGCTGAGCTCCGACTACCGATCGGGTCGCGTGACGGACATCATCACCGACCCCGCCTTTCGGGTGCCGACTACGGTCGCCCGAAAGGGATCCACGCTCTACGCCGTTAATGCGCGTTTTGGTACTACGCCGGGCCCCGGGGTGGAGTATGAGGTCGTCGCGGTGAAGCGGTAGCGGACTTACGGGCGTACGGGGTCAAATCGTGGGGAAGGTGTGCACCAAGCCGAAATTTCGCGGTTCGTAACCAAATGGGCTTGCTATCCGTTAATCAACAAAAGAACCCGCGACCCCGCCCGCATCAACAGTATTAATGACCTTACCTATGCACCTTAGTCCCGCCGCGTGCGAGGAATTTACGAGCCTTAACGAGCGCCTGCTGGCCTTTGCCGGCCGGCAGTCGGTGTACGGGAATCCCGACCTCATCGAGCGCTTCCTCGCCAGTGAAGCCGGGGCCGGGCTTACCGAAAAACAGCGCCGTAAGGTTCGCAACTTCAGCACCGTAAAGCAGGGGCGGTTCTACCTGGTCAAACAATATAAGAAGTATGCCGTGCTGATGGACGACTACACCCTCTACGGCGTGGTCGGTACGCGGCAGTCTCCCGAATCCGCGGTGCAGACCGAACTGCCCGTTCGCGTGGAGGCCGTGCTGCGGCCCTTCGACAACCGGATCGTCGTGGAAGAACTTACGGTAGCTCCCGCCGAAGCGGAAAGCCCCAGCCGGAGCGATATTGAATACGAATTTAAACAGATCAAAGACGTGCGCGGAATAACCGAAACCCTCGACCCCCGGATGCTGGAAAAACAGGCCAGCCCCGCCACCCAGCGCGCCGAAAAGCAGCTGCGGCAGTACCTCAAGTCGGCCGCCACCCGTGATAAGCACGAGGACGACATCAAGAAGATCCTCGCTAAGCACCCCGAATTACACGACGTCTATATGCAGATGTACTCCAAGCTGAGTGCCCGCGCGATCAAAAAGGAATTAAAGGCCAACGGCGTGCGCGAACGCCACTTCGCCGTGTACAACAACTCCGTCGTCGCCGTAGCCCCTACCCGCGGAGAACTGCTGGAACAGCTCAGCGATCTCAGTTTTGACGGGATGATGGACCAGTGCGCGCTCTTCCGCCTGTAAGCCGGCGTAAATCGCGGATGGTGCGGTTCCCCCTATCTTAGGGAGCAAACCCATCGCGCTATGAACATTACCCTCTCCCAGGCCGAATCGGTCATTGCCGCCGCCAAGAAACGGGCCGCGGAAATCAGTACCAAAATGGACATCTGCGTCGTCGACGCCGGCGCCAACATCGTAGCTTTCGCCCGGATGGACGGCGCCTGGATCGGCTCGGTCGACATCGCCATCAAGAAGGCCCGGACGGCGGCCTGGTTCACCATGGGTACCCACGAGCTGAGTCCGCTGGTACAGCCCGGCCAGCCCCTCTACCACATCGAACACAGCAACGGCGGTCTGATCACCTTTCCCGGCGGCATCGTCCTCAAACACGGCGACGAGGTCATCGGCGCGGTCGGGGTATCAGGCAGCACGGTGGATAACGATCAGCTGGTCGCCGAAGCGGGAGCGGAAGCCATCCGATAGAGAACTCTTATTCAAGGATATTACCCGAAAGGCGAAACCAGTAAACGCCGGGTGTGCGACCCGAAGGAAGCCTGACTCATTCGGAGGAAGTACGTTCCGGCGGGGAGCCGTTCCCCGAGTTGAAGCTGAAAGTATTCGCCGGAGCCAACGTGCACGCGGCGGGTGAACATGCGGCGACCCGCGGCATCCAGAATTTCTACGTTCACCGGCTCACTGCCGTTCAGATCCTGCACGTCCACTCCGATGGTGTGTCCGGTGCTGGGGTTGGGATGGATGACGAACCGCGGGGTAGAATCTTCTGCCCGTCGCTTAACCTCCACTAAATCGGAGTACGTGTGGGTGCCGTCCAGGTCCACCGACTTTAGCCGGTAGTGGGCTACCCCCGTGAAGGACGTGAGGTCGAGCAGTTCGTAGTTCAACCTTCCCCCCTGCAGGGAGGTGCCGGCGGCGGCGACCCGCCCGACGGTAGCAAAGCTACGACCGTCGACGGTGCGCTCGACGAGAAAGTAATCGGTTCCGCTTTCGTAAGCGGTCGTCCACTGCAGGACGATTTTGTTCTCTGCGGCTTGCGCGGAAAAGTCCAGCAGCGTGAGGGGCATGGCGGCCGGCGCGCTGTAGGAGTCGGAAGCTACTCCGCTGCCACTCCCGCCACTGTACTGGGCCCGGGAGGGGGCGGCAAGGATGAGGACGAAGAGAAGGAATAAGGGGCGGAGGCGCGTGGGCGCTTGGGAAATATTGTACATGATGTTGATAGTGTCTAGTTGATTAAAGTGGCTGCTGGCCTAAAGGCCGCGGACACCGCGGAACTGTAGCCAGGCGTGCCGGATATCGGGACTGGTGTCAGTTGTGACCGCCGAACTGCGGTCGGCTACCATGAGTGAGACCGCGGCGGAGCCGTAGTGGCCGCCCCGGGTGCCGACGCCGTGCTGGGTGAGTGGCCAGGTAAGTACATTGGCCGACCCGGCCGTGGTCAGGGCGCCGTCACCGTGAGCGTTGGTAAACTGTGTGCCGTCCGTATGGCTGACGGTGATCACTCCTTCGGCCTGATTGCCGGATAGCTCCATGTTACCGTAGTAACCGGCGCCACTCCATACGCGGGTGCTGTTCAGGGTCAGGCTGGCGGAATATATGCCCGACCGCAGGGGGCCGGCGGAGCCCGCCTGCATCGTGTTGTTGTATCCGGCATAACCCGTTTCGGGCAGGAACAAGCTGAGGTTGGTAATATTTTCGGTGGGACTGTTGAGCAGGGCGGGCTGGAGGGCCCAACCAGCAATGGCGTCAGTCCCCCAGGCGAACCCTTCTACGGTTGGGGTTTCCGGACCCCGGCAGAGCTTTTCGAACTCCATCTCCGTCATGGGGCGCAGGCCGGACCAGTCCAGGTAGGCCAACATATCGCTTACGGAAACGTAACCGACGGGGACGTGGGGGGCGGTGGTGGATGCATCGCCCCCGGCAAGGTCGTCGTAGGCGATCGCGTTGCGGTTAAGTACCGCATCGGTACCCTTCCCGTTACTGTCGGTGAGATCGCGCAGTGCCTTCTGGGTGGGGGTCAGCGTGTTGAAGAAGTCGACGTACTGTTGCTGCGACAGTTCGTACTTCATGGCGTAGAAGGCCCGGTAGCCCTTCGGGAAGCCGGCCGGAATCGTGGTGGGAACGTTCGTAGCGGTTCCGACTTCGAAATTGAGCATGTCTTTGCCGTTGCCAACGGTAATAGCATTGAATGAGCTGACGGAGTAGGGTGGCCGTTTCCAGGGGTGACTGCCCGAATAGAATTGATTCACTTCGGTACCCCAGCTGTCACTACCTAGTTGAAACGCTCCCTGCGGAACGTACACCATCTCGACGCCGAATACCTGGAACTCGAGGTTTTCGATCCAGTCGACGCCGTTGGCCGCCAGGTTCATGCGCAGGCGTGTCTGTTGGTAATTGACACTGCCCGACGTAGTGGATGCCGCGTAAATCATCGCCCCGGTCCCGTCCAGTATGTCGATGGTAGCGCCCGTAGGGGCCGCTGGGGGAGTGGTCAGCACGATGTGTTGCCATTCGCCGTCGGTGTCCGGGCGAAATTTAGCGAAGACCCAGGCCGCGTCCCAGTTGCCGGGTGCCGCGCTCGTGCGCCAGGAATTGTCCCAGGAAAGGTCGAAAGTCAGAAGGGCAAAGCCGGAATTATCGACTTCGTAGTCGACGTTTAAACCCGTGATTTGAATGTTATTGCCCAATAGGACACTCCCCCCGGGTAGGAGAAAAAGGAGCAGGTAAAATCTTACCATGGTTAAATTTTGTCACCTAGCCACTTTGTGCCAAAATTGCGGACGCCACTCCCGTTAGAGCGGTGATCGTGTGTATTGCTGATGTGTCTTGAAAAGCAAAAACAGTCTGCTACCTAGCCAGTAGCCGCAACGTATAGACCAAAAAAGTGAACTCTGGTGGGATCTTGAGTAGAAATCGTAAACCTGTGGATTGCACCGTAAAAACAGTGTAATCCGTGCCTCGCTTCCGGGTTAGCCTACCGCGGAAACTTATGATCAAAACGGCAAATAATTTATGTCATTGCCGGACAATAAATATTAACACCTATTAGTTACGCACCGCTCGGATCGCCTATCGCCACCCTCCCCCCAGGGCTTCGTACAGATCCACGATAGCCTGCAGGCGCTGATTTTTGACGGAAACGAGGTCGAGGCCAGTGCCCAGGGCATTCTCGCGGGCCCGCAGGACTTCCAGGTAATTGGCGTAGCCGTTGGCCAGCAACTCCTCGGAGTATTCCGTAGCCAGTTGGTAAGCGGCTAGTTCCCGCTCCTTCACCCCAATCTTCGCTTCGGCCGCTTCGTAGTTGTAGAGGGCGTCGGCCACCTCCTTACCGGCCGCCAGTACGGCCGAGCGGAAATCCAGGAAGGCCTGTTCCCGTTGCAGTTCCGCCACGGCGTACTGGGTCCTGATCTGCCGTCCGTCGATGATGGGCCGCGTCAGTCCGCCCACCAGGGTAGCGAAGATGGAGCTGGGACTGAAGAAGTCGCCGAGCGTCAGACTCTGCAGACCGGCCGTTGCCGATAACCGCAGGGCGGGGTAGAAGTCGGCCCGGGCCACGTTCGTCAGTTCGAAGGCGTTCACGAGGGCGTACTCCGCGGCGGCTACGTCGGGTCGGTTCGCGAGCAATTGGGCGGGGACGCCGGAGCGCAGCTCATCGGTAAGGCGTTGCTCCGTCAGGGACGAGCGGGGAAACGCCCGTGGATCGGTGCCCAGCAGGATCGATAGCGTGTTTTCCAACAAGTGAACCCGCAGATCCAGATCGATCAGAATGGCCTGCGCGGTATAGATCTGGGCTTCGGTTTGCTGTACGCCCACCTCCGTCACGCTGCCCGCCTCCTTCAGCGCGCGGGTGGTTTCGAGGCTGTTTTCCCGGTTAGCGATGGTTTCCTGGGTGATGCGCCGCTGCTCGTCCACGGCCAGCAGGTCGTAGTACGTAGAGGCGATATTGGCTACCAGGCGGCTCTTGACGGCCCGGTGGGCGGCGACCGATTGAAGGTACTGGGCCGCCTGCGCCCGCTGGGCGCTCTTGATCTTGTCCCAGATGTCCGCCTCCCAGGAGAGGGTGCCGCTGAGTTGGAACTGATCGAGGGAACTGAAGAACCCGCCGAACTGACTGTTCTTGGACAGCTGGGAACGGCTGTACTGCAGCGTTCCGTCCAGGGTCGGCCGGTTGCGGACGTTCGCCCGGTCGAGATAGGCCCGGGCAATGGCGATCTGCCGGATGGCGGTGCGGATGTCAATATTGCTGTCCAGCCCCTCCTGGATGTATCCCCGCAGGTAGGAATCGGTGAAGAGGTCGGCCCAGGAAACGAGAGCCAGCGACTGGCTGTCGCGCGCCAGGCTGTCGGTGCGGTAGTAAGCGGCGGTTACGACTTCCGCCGTGGGACGTACGTAGGATTTCGCCGTATAGCAGGACGTCAGGAACAAGGGCAGCCCAAGTAACAGCAGGAAACGGGGAGTGAATGATGGGGTCATGGTCCTACTCTTCTTCTAATTCAAGGATGGGCGCGGAGGCGGGCGCGCCGGTAATCTTTTCCTGTATCCACTGAAAAAAGATGAACAGGATGGGAATCACGAAGACGCCGAGAATGGTCCCGACCAGCAAGCCTCCGACGGCCCCCGTCCCGATGGAACGGTTGCCGGCCGCCCCGACCCCGCTGGCCAGCACGAGGGGCATCAGACCCAGAATGAAGGCGAATGAGGTCATCAGGATGGGGCGCAGTCGTGCCTCGGCTCCGGCGACGGCGGCGTGCACGATGGATTCTCCGTTGCGCCGCCGTTGCACGGCAAACTCCACGATCAGGATAGCATTCTTCGCCAGCAGGCCCAGCAACATGATGAGGGCGATCTGGAAGTAGATGTTGTTCTCCAGTCCCATCCACTGGGTCGTGAAGTACGCCCCGAATACCCCGAGCGGTAGGGACAGCAGCACCGACAAGGGTGTGAGGTAACTCTCATACTGCGCCGCCAGCAGGAAGTACACGAACACCAGGGAGAGGAGAAATATGGTGGTGGTCTGGTCCCCGGCGTTCACCTCCTCCCGGGTAAGCCCGGAGTAGGCCGTGGTATAGTTGGCCGGCAGGGTCGTGGCGACCGCTTCCACCGCGGCGATGGCGTCGCCCGAACTGTAGCCCGGATTGGTCGCCGCGGTGATCTTGGCGGCGTTGAACAGATTAAAGCGGGAGACGAACTGGGGACCGTAGACGCGCTTCAGGGAGACAAACTGGGTGATGGGCGCCATTTCTCCGCTCCCGGTACGGATGTAGATTTTGCCGAGGTCGGATTCGTCGGCCCGGTCCTCCGGCAGTGCCTGAATGTACACGCGGTACTGCTTGCCGAAGCGGGAGAAGTCGGCGGCGAACAGACTGCCGATGTAGCCCTGCAGCGTCGAGAATATACTGCTGATCTCCACGCCCGTTTCCTTTGCCAGGGGAGTGTTGATCTCGAGTTCGTACTGGGGGTAGACGGTATTGAAGGAGGACTGGGCGTACTGGATCTCCGGCCGCTCGGTGAGCCTGGCGATAAATTCCTGGTTCACCCGGTCGAGCTCCTCGAAACTGCCCCCCGAACGATCGAGGAGGTTGACTTCCGCCCCCGCCGCCTGCCCGAATCCGGGGATGCTCGGCGGGGCGAAGAATACGATGCTGGCTTCGGGGATCGTCGCCGCGGCGGCGAACATCTTGCCCGTGATGGTTTCGATGGACAGGGAGTCGGCGGTCCGTTCCTCCCAGTCGAGCAGGCGAATGAAGCCGAGCCCGAAGTTGCTGCCCGAGCCGCCGAGAAAGCTCCGGCCCTCCACCAGCGACCCGCGCAGTACGCCCGGAATACGGCTGATCTTGTCGTATAAGTCCACGTTTACCTGGTGGGTGCGGTCGATGGATGCACCGGCCGGCAACTCCACGTTGACGAAGATGATGCCCCGGTCCTCGTTCGGTACGAAGCCGGTCCGTACCTGCCCGGCTGACCACCACACGCCCCCGACGGCCGCCAGTAGGACGACGACGGTGATCCACTTGTGGCGGTAGAGGAAGTGCACGGAGCGGCCGTAACGGTTGACCGTCGCGTCAAAGCCCCGGTTGAAGGCGGCAAAGAACCGCTGACTCAGTTTTCGCCCGTCAACCCCCGCCTTCTCGTCGTGACCCTTCAGGAACAGGGCACAGAGGGCCGGACTCAGCGTAAGGGCGTTAACGGCCGAAATGATGATGGCCACGATCAGCGTAATGCCGAATTGCTGGTAGAACACCCCGGTGGGGCCCTGCACGAAGGTGACGGGTATGAACACCGCGGCCATGACCAGGGTGATCGAAATGATGGCTCCGGAAATATCTTCCATCGCCCGTTCAGTGGCTACGCGGGCGTCGTTCTCCCCCTCGTCGATCTTGGCGTGAACGGCCTCCACGACTACGATGGCGTCGTCCACCACGATCCCGATGGCGAGCACCAGAGCAAAGAGCGTAAGTAGGTTAATGGAGTAACCGAAGAGGTTGAGGAAGAAGAAGGTGCCGATGATCGATACCGGCACCGCGATGGCGGGAATGAGCGTCGAGCGAAAGTCCTGCAGAAAGATGAATACCACGATAAAGACCAGCAGAAAGGCCTCGGCCAGGGTCTCCACGACCTTCTCGATGGAAGCGTTGAGGAAGTTATTGGTGTTGTAGGGCACGAAGATCTCCATCCCCTCGGGCAGTTCGGCCTCGATCTCGTCCAGGCGCACCTGTATCTCGTCGATGATGTCGCGGGCATTGGAACCCTTGATCTGGAAGATGCCCATATTCACGGCCGGATAGCCGCTAGTGAGCGATCCGCCGAGGTACGACTGAGCTCCGAGCTCCACTTCCGCTACGTCGGAAAGCCGCAGATATTCTCCCTCGCCGAGGGCCTTGACGATGATGTCGCTGTACTGCTGCTCGGTCTTGAAGCGACCGCTGTACTTGATGGTGTAGCTGAAGGCCTCGCCGTTGTTGTCGCCGAGCGATCCGGCGGCGGCCTCCAGGCTTTGCTCGCGCAGGGCCGCGGTGATGTCGCCGGGAATCAGGTTGTAGGCCGCGAGCTTATCGGGTTGCAGCCAGATGCGCATCGCGTAATCCTTGGCCCCGAATACGTTGACGTCGCCGACGCCGTTGACCCGTTGCAGCTCGGGGATGACGTTGATCTTCAGGTAGTTCTGAATGAAGATGTCGTCGTAATCCGCGTTGGTGCTGTAGAACGAGATGAACATCAGGGCGCTCGTCTGTTGCTTCTGTACGGTGACGCCCGTCTGGATGACGGCCTGCGGCAGGAGGGGATTGGCCCGGGAGACGCGGTTCTGGACGTTGACGGCGGCAATGTCCTGGTCGACGTCCTGATCGAAGTACACGGTGATGGAGGCCGTGCCGCTGTTGGTCGCCGTGGAGGTGAGGTAGGTCATTCCCTCCACGCCGTTGATCTGTTCCTCGAGGGGGATGATTACGCTCTCCAGGATCGTCTCGGCGTTGGCGCCCGGATAGCTGGCCGCGACCGTAATGGTCGGGGGAGCAATGTCGGGGTACTGGGTGATCGGGAGCTGCGACAGTCCCAGAAAACCCAGAATCAATATGATGATGGAGACCACGGTGGAGAGCACCGGGCGATCGATGAAGGTCTTAAGCATCGGAGAGGGAGCTGGGGCGGTTACCGGAATACGGTGGGGAGGGGTTGGGCAATACTGTCGAAAGCGATCTGGGCGGGCTTCACCTTGGTTCCCCCCCGGAGCTTAGCTACGCCGCTGGCCACGATGCGGTCACCCGCCTGCACGCCGGCCGACACGACGAAGAGGTTGTCTACCTCAGCCGCCACCGTGATGGGGACGGACACGGCGGTGCTGTCCTCGTTGACGCGGTACACGTAGGTCCTTCCCTGCTGCTCGTAGGTGGTGGTCTTGGGGACCACGACGGCCCCCGGGTAGGTGCGGGGCAGCAAAATGGTGGCGCTGCTTCCGTCGCTCAGCAGACCGGCGGGGTTGCGAAAGACGGCCCGGAACTGCACGGTACCCGTCTGGTCGTTGACGCGATTAATGACCGCCTCGATCTTTCCCTCTCCCGTGTAGGTGCTGCCGTTGCTCAGCAGTAGGCTCACCGGGGGCAGATTTGCGATCTTTTCGTCCATCGTTTCTCCCGCGGTAAGTTGAAAGAAGTCCAGATACTCACTCTCGGTCAGGGAAAAGTAGGCGTACACCCGACTGATGTCGGACACCGTCGTCAGGGGTTCCGTGCTGGCCGGACTGACCAGGGATCCTTTCCGTAGCCGGATGCGGCCGAGGTATCCGTCGATGGGACTCACGATCCGCCCGTAATTGATGTTGGCCGCGATACCGTCCAGGCCGCTCCGGGCCTGCTGAAGCCGGGCGCGCGCGGTTTCCAATTGGACGTTGCTGATGATGTTCTTTTCCACCAGCGGCTCCAGCTTGTCGACTTCCACCTGAGCGGCGTGCACGTTGGCGCGGGCGGCGGCGGCATCCTGGTTCAGGGCCTGGGTTTCCAGGCGGAAGAGGAGCTGACCGCGGCGTACGGCCTGCCCCTCATCGACCAGCACGTCGGTGACGTAGCCGGAAATCTTGGCGCGTACCTCGCTGTTGACCACGCCGGTGAGGCGGGCGGGGTATTCCCGGTCGATGGTGACCGACTGGGTGGGGACGGTCAGTACCGCGAAGGTCTGGGGACCGGCCGGGGCGGCGGCGGTAGGTGCGGCGTCGTCGTCGGTACAGGATGCGAGTACCGACCCCACGAACAGGAGGGGGAGGAGGAGATTCGAAAATTTCATACGGAAATCGTTCTCGGTCCGGCCGGTGGCAGGGGTCGGACTTCATTGCTGGGCGGTAGAAATACGGTTCTTCGGGTGGGCGCTATCGGCCCCTCGGGGATTGAGTTGCGCTAACGCCCCGACGGAAATGAAAGTTGGCTTTTTCCGAACGCCGGTTGCTCCCGCGCACGCGCCACCGCACGTTGTGACACTGAGCTGTCAATTCGGCGGAAACGCGGGAGCCGGCCAGTCAAACGCTTGCTACCTTCTACCGGCTGGCGTACCTTGCCCGTAAGTCGCTGACATTCGGTGACTTGATTCTCATGAATTAGCTTTCGACTACCTACAGAACATGCAACGCTTTTACCTATTTTTCCTCTGGGGACTCCTCGGGGTGCCCGGCGCGCTTTCCGCTCAGAAAATAATATCGCAACCCCTGACCGAGCACGGGGGCTGTTACCTGCCGCCGGCCGTCAGCGAGCATACGATCAGTCGTCCGTACGCCTTCCGGGACGCCGTTCGTCCGAAGGCCCTGACCTATTCCATCAATTACGTAGCCGACGGCGGTCAACTCAACGGACGCAACTGTACTACCTGGCCGGAAGCCGCCAAAACGGCCTTTGAGTACGGGACCTCCATCTGGTCCGACGTGCTCCAGAACGATCAAACCATCAATGTAGATGCCTGCTATTCTCCGGACCTCAGCGGCGGCACCCTCGGATCGGCTTCCGCAAGCCTGCGGGCGATCGGGCCGGTCGGGAGTTACGACTACGTCGTATACCCCCAGGCGCTGGCGGAAAACCTGCTGAATACCTCGCTGTCGGGCGCCGACATCAGCGTGTACATCAACGCGAATTTCGCGCCCAACTTCTACTTCGGTACCGACGCCGCCCCGCCGAACGACAAGATCGACTTCGTAACCCTCACCGTCCACGAACTCGGTCACGGTCTGGGTTTTTCCGGCAGTGCCCGCATCGACGACGGCGTGGACACCACCGGAACGGGCGCTCAGACCGAATGTGACGGGGTGAACGGAAGTGGCTGTTTAGGGTATTTCTTCGACCCGACGGGCACGGGGGCCGCGTACTATCCGACGATCTACGACATCTTCGCCGACCGCGGTTCGGATCAGACGGCCCTGCTGTCCATCACCCCCCACCCCGGCCCCGACTACGCTACGGCCTTTACCGGGGGCAGCGGCGGGGTGTTCTACGACGAAAGTAATCTGGATGAATTCGCCGTCGGGACGAATACATTTCAACTGTATACGCCCGCTACTTTCCAGCCGGGCAGCTCCTTCAGCCACTTCAACGATAATACCGAGGTCATGTATTACTCCCTTTCGTACGGCAACGCCGTCCACGACGTAGGCAATGCGGCGGTGGTCATGCAGAACATGGGGTGGCCCGCCGCCACGGCCGCCCCGGTGACGCTCATCTCGTTTACGGGGGCTGCGGGGGAGCGGGGCGTGGAACTGGAATGGCTGACCGCCACGGAGGTGAACAATGCCGCCTTCGACGTGGAGGCCAGTCGGGACGGATCCACCTTCGCCGCGATCGGGCGACTGCCGGGTAAGGGGACTACGGACCGGGAGACGAGCTATTCCTTCCGGGACGCCACGCCGACGGCCGGCACCAACCACTACCGCTTGCGGCAGGTCGACTTCGACGGCAGCGTCACCTACGGTCCGGTGATCGGGGTGGAGTTCGCGGTGGACGATACCCGGCTCGGACTTGCCTATCCCAATCCGACGAGCGATCGCCGCGTGACGCTCGATTACCTTACTCCCCGGGCGCGGGAACTGTCGGTGACCGTCATCGACGGGGCGGGGCGCCTGCTGGAGCAACGGAACTTTGCCGCACGGGCCGGCAGGAACCGGCTTGGCTTCGACCTTGCGGACTACGTTCCGGGATTATACGTGTTGCGGGTAGATGACGGGCAGACGGCCAACTACCGACGGGTGATCGTGCGTTAATTTTTAGGTAAGACGTGTGACCCCGGTCGGCATCCGCGTCTGAAACTAGCGCGGATACATGCGTGCGGCGCCAAACCATCGTCCGGTTTGCTTGTTTTCATGTTTGACCACTATTGCAACGCACCTCCCCCGAGCCGATGAATCCTATTGCCCAACGCCTGGCCGGCGCCCGAACGCGTATTCGTACTTGGCGCAGCGAACGGCCTAAGACTTTTTACGCCCTTGCCGCACTGCTGACCTTGTCCCTTACCGGCGTCGTGGCCGTGGTCGCCCTGTTGCTGGCGGTCAACTACGGGGCCTTCGGGCACATGCCCTCGAAGCAGGAACTGCTCGACTACCGCAACGATATCGGCAGCGAGGCCTTTGACGTCAACGGGGTATCCCTCGGGCGCTACTACAAACAGGACCGGGAGGAGACGGACTACGATGACCTGCCCGAACACCTGGTGCAGGCGCTGATCGCGACGGAAGACAGCCGCTTCTACACCCACTCCGGCATCGACTGGGAAGCATACGGGCGGGTACTGTATAAAACCATCCTCCAGGGCGAGGGCGACCAGGGTGGGGGCTCCACGCTGAGTCAGCAGCTGATCAAGAACGCCTACGGTCGTCCCGATCTGGGATACGACTCGCGGATAGATCTTCTGCTGCATAAGCTGCGGGAGGGTATCCTGGCCCGCCGCCTCGAGGCCGTGATGCCGAAAGAAGAAGTGATGGAACGGTATCTGAATACCGTCAGCTTTCCGGGGAATACCTTCGGCATCGCCGCCGCCTCCCGCCGCTATTTTCAGCGAGAGCCGGAAGAACTCACCGTGCGGCAGGCCGCCAGCCTCGTGGCCTCCCTGAAGGGTACTTCGAGTTACGATCCCCGGCGGGCTCCCGAACGGAACGCCCGCCGCACCGACCTGGTCCTGGGCCTCATGGGCCGGGCCGGCTACCTCACGGCCGAGGAAGTGGCCGAGGCCCGCGCCGACGACCTGTGCATGGTGTACTACCGCGAGCCGGCACGGGCGATTCAGGCCCCCCACTTCGCCCAGGAAATGAAGAAGCAGACGGCCCGCCTGCTGGAGGGACAGCAACACCGGGAGGGCCGACCCTACAACCTTTATACCGATAACCTGCGGATCTACACCACCCTCGACCTGCGCTACCAGGCCCACGCCGAACGGGCCGTGGAGCGACAGATGAAAATCCTGCAGCGGGACTTCGAACGTCACCTGCGGGGCCGGGACCCCTGGGAAACGGACGCCTCCCTGCGCGGCGCCGTCCGCAACAGCGACCGCTGGCGCAGCGGCCGGGCGGCCGGCCTGGACAGCCTGGCCCTGGAAGAATCGTTCCGCACCAAGATCTCCATGGAGCTTCCGGTCCCTAACGGGGAGCCGCTGGTGGGGGAGTACAGTCCGCTCGATAGCGTGAAGCACTCCCTGTCCTTTCTGCGCGCCGGATTCCTGGTCCTCGACCACGCCGACGCGGCCGTGCGTGCCTGGGTGGGGGGCGCGGACTTCAAGTTCAGCCACTACGATCACGTGACGAGTCGCCGGCAGACGGGCTCCACCTTCAAGGCTTTCGTCTACGCCGCCGCCCTCCGCGAGGGCTACGACCCCTGCCACCGCCTTAGCAACGCCCTGCGTACCTACCCGGATGAAGACGGCCCCTGGACGCCCCACAACTCCGACTGGGTACACGGAGGCACGTACAGTATGCACGGTGCCCTGACGCACTCCAGCAACGTGGCCGCCGTGAAGATGATCATGGAAACCACTCCGGAGCCGGTCGTGAATATCGCCCGCGCGATGGGTATCCGGGGGGAGATCCGCCCCATTCCCAGCATCGCGCTGGGTACGGTAGAAAGCAGCCTGTACGAAATGGTGGGGGCCTACGCTACTTTTCCCAACGGGGGAGAGCACGCGGAACCCTACTTCATCACCCGCATCGAGAACGGCGACGGCGAGGTGATCTACGAACACGAGGTCACGGCGCGCCGGGTAATGGACGAAGTCCAGGCGGCCACCATGGTGCAATTACTGCGCAACGTCGTGGAGCGGGGCACGGCGAGCCGCCTGCGTTGGGAGTACGGCGTGCTGCGCCCGAGCATCGGTAAGACCGGCACGACCCAGAATATGGCCGACGGCTGGTTCGTAGGATCTACGCCCGCGCTCACGGGCGGCGCCTGGGTCGGAGGAGAGAACACCGGAGTGCGCTACCGCTCGGGAGAAATGGGCAACGGTGCCCGTTCGGCCCTCCCCATCTGGGCGTACTTCCTGCAGAATATGGAAAGCGATACGGCCCTGGTCGCGCAACTGGGAGAGGAGTTTCCGGAGGTGCCGGACGACGTGCGGCGGAGCTTCCGCTGCGCCGAGTTCGTGCCCCCCGTTCAGGTCGTGGAGGAGGTCCCCGCCGACGAGACGCCGGTGCAGATCCTGCCCGTGAGCGACGTCGCTACGGAGCCGGAAGGGCGCTAGGGGAGGACATTTTGCGGGTGATCGTTAGAATAAGCCGCCCCGGCCGCTTATTTTGGGTGCCAAAGGGCAATTGCGCCCTCCTTAGCGATCACCCAACATCACCTACCTATGAAACCCTTTATCCGCAATGGGCTGACGAGCCCGTTATTTTTTCTGCTGCTGAGTGCCGGTCTGCTCGGCCAGTCCACCATCACCGGCACGGTCACCGGCGACCAGGGGGAGCCCCTCATCGGGGTGAGTATTTTGATCCAGGGAACGGGCAGCGGGACCGTTACGGACGCGGAGGGAGATTACTCGATCACCGCCTCCGAAGACGACGTCCTGGTGTTTAGCTACACCGGCTACGGCAGCGTTACCCGTACGGTAGGCACGAGTTCCGTCATCAACGTCGAGTTGCAGGCCGGCGCCCAACTCGACGAGGTGGTGGTCACGGCCCTGGGCATCAGTCGGGAACGTAAGGCCCTGGGGTACGCCGTGGAGGAACTGAACAGCGAAGAGATCGTACAGACACGACAGAACAACCTCGTCAACGCCCTGCAGGGGCAGGTAGCCGGCGTGCAGGTATCGAGCGCGGGGGGCGGGCCCGGTCAGGCTTCCCGTATCATCATTCGGGGGGTCAACTCCCTCGACCCGGATGCGAACAACGAACCCCTCTTCGTTATCGACGGCATTCCGGTATCCAACGAAACCCTGACGGTCGGCGGTGGCGGCAGCCGCAATGTTTCCAACCGCATCGCCGACATCAACCCCCAGGACATCGAGACCATGACGGTGCTGAAGGGCGGACCGGCCACCGCTCTATACGGACTACGGGCCGCCAACGGTGCCATCATCATTACGACGAAGTCCGGTAAGGCCGGGCGCGTTTCCGTAGATGTCACGTCCACCTACGGTACGGAAGAAGTGAATAAGTTTCCCGAAACCCAGAAGACGTACACCCAGGGTTTTGCCGGCAACTATGACCCCAACAGCTTCTGGCCCAGCTGGGGACCTACGGTGGAGGAAGCCCGCCAGTATGCCGCCGAAAACGGTTTGCCCCGCCCCAACGACCTCTTCAACAACTTCGAAAATGCCTACACCCAGGGCAACCAGTGGCGGAATACCGTGAGCGTTTCGGGCGGCAACGAGAAAGCCACCTTTCGCACATCCCTTTCGCGCCTGACCCACGAAGGGGTACTGCCGTTCAGCACCTACGATAATACCAGCTTTCGGATCAACGCCAACTACGCGGCCACCGATAAATTCAGCTTCGGGGGAGGCATCAATTACATCCGCAGCGGCGGCAACCGGGTGAACGCCGACCGCTTCAACGAACGACTCGTATACTGGGCTCCCCAGGCCGACGTCAACAATTACATCCGCGAAGACGGCTCCATGATCGGCTACCGCAACGAGGGGACCGTAGGGAACAACCCCGTCTACGGCGAAGCGACCAACAAATTCATCGACGACGTCGACCGCTACATCGGTAACCTCAACTTCAGCTACTCGCCCCTGCCCCAGCTGCGCATCAATTACACCCTCGGGCTGGATCAGTACAGCGACTTCCGCGACAACTTCGGCCAGGGTTCGGTGTACGCCGGGGCCCCCAACTTCGAGGATAACCTCTCGAACGGGAACGGTTTCGTGGTGGAAACCAGCATCCGCCGCCGCGACGTTACCTCCAACATCAACGCTACCTACAACGCGGAACTGACGCCGGACATCCGCCTCCGCTTCCTCGGGGGCTTCGATGCCTTCGACTCCAGCTACGACCGGGTCACCACGACCGGCAACGATCTGGACATCTACAATCTGTTCAGCCTCAACAACGCCGCCGACATTCGTACCAGCGCCGCCCTCGTCGACCGCCGCCTGCTGGGGCTGTACGGGGAAATGTCCCTGGACTTCCGCAACGCCGTCTACTTTACCGTCACCGGCCGCAACGACTGGTCGAGCACCCTGCCCCGGGCCAATCGCTCCTTCTTCTATCCCTCCGTCAGCCTGGGCGTACTCCTCGGGGAATTGCTGGAGCTGCCGGAAGCGATCAGCTTCGCCAAACTCCGCGCCTCCTACGCCGGCATCGGCAAGGATACCGATCCCTACCGGACGAATATCGTGTACCGCAACGCCGCGGGCTTTCCCATCAATAACGTTACGGGCTGGACCCGCGACGACCAGCAGGGAGCCCCCGACCTGAAGCCCGAACGCACCAATACGCTGGAGTTCGGTGCCGACCTGCGCTTCCTCAGCAACCGGCTGGGCATCGATTTCACCTACTACAACGCGAAGAGCATCGACCAGATCATCCCGGTGCCGGTGTCCAACGCGACGGGCTTTTCGACCTTCATCCTCAACGCCGGCTCCATGCGCAACTCGGGCGTGGAACTGGCCCTGCGCGGTACCCCGGTGGCGACGGCGGACTTTTCCTGGAACGTCAACCTCAACTACACCAGCAACCGCAATGAGGTGCTGACCATCTTCGAGGGCGTGGAGGACATCCTCATCGGCAGCTCCTTCGGGTACGCGGGGTCTTCGGCCAGCATCCGCCTGATCCGGGGGGAACCCTACGGCAACATCTACGGCCGGAGCTACGCCCGCTACGATCCTAACGGCGATGGCGACGACGAGCTGTTTATCGATTACAACCAGCCGTTGCTCATCGGCGACGATGGGTTCCCGGTTATCGAAACCACCCAGAAGATCCTCGGCAACACCCAACCCAAGTGGTTCGGGGCACTGACCAATACCCTGAACTACCGGGGCATCGGACTGTCGTTCCAATTCGATACCCGCCAGGGCGTGCAGAAGTACAACCAACAGGGCAACTTTTTCGCCGCCTTCGGAACGGCACCCTACACCCTGAACCGCAACGAAACCATCGTCTTCGAGGGCGTCACCGCCGACGGGAGCCCGAATACGAAGCCGGTCTTCCTCGGACAGGGTACCGGCCCCGACGGCGAAAACTACGGGGCCGGCTATTACCGCAACCGCTACCGGGGCTCAACCGAGAATTTCGTCGAGGACGCCGACTGGTTCCGCCTGCGTAACGTAAGCCTCAGCTACCAACTGCCGGCCCAACTGCTGGAGACGGTCTTCATTCGCACCGCCGGCCTCACCCTCACCGGTAATAACCTCTGGCTCGAAACCCCCTACAGCGGCTTCGATCCCGAAGGGAACCGCGGGAACGGCAACGGGGATGACGGCTTCGGGGGCTTTACCTACCCCAGCGTGCGCAGCTTCTTTGTTACCCTGAACCTTGGCTTCTAACCCGACGACCCATGAAACAGACCATCCTCTCTTCCCTGATCTCTGCCGGCGTCGTGCTCCTCATGACCGCCTGCGGGGCTGACTACCTCAACGTCAACGACAACCCCAACGTAGCCACGCGGCCACCGCTGGACGGGCTCCTGGCCAGTGCCTCCTACAACACCGCCCAGAATCAGTTCCGGGTAAGTAACGGCCACTCCGCCTACTACGTCCAGTACCTGGCCAGCCCCAACGAGGGCAATACTACGGACACCTACCTCGAAATCAGTAACGGCACGGCGTGGAGCGAACTCTACGACGCCATGACCGACCTGGACGACCTCATCCGCTTCGGTCAGGAAGACGGGCTCGGGCGCCACGTCGCCATTGCTAAGGTGCTGATGGCCGTCAATCTCGGCCTGGTCGTCGATAACTGGGGCGATGCGCCGTACTCCGACGCCTTTTCCGGGGAAACGCTGCGGCCGACCTACGACAGCGCCGAAGAGCTGTACGCCACCATTTTTCGCTTACTAGACGAAGCAGGCGCCGAACTGTCCGCCGCCGGGGACGCGCCGGCCGTGCGGGAGGGTAGCGACTTCGTCTACAACGGCGATCTCGATGCGTGGTCCCGCGCCGTGGCCTCCCTGCGTGCCCGCTATCTGAACCACCTCAGCGAAACGTCCGCCTATGACCCGACCGCGGTGCTGGCCGCCGTGGACGCCGGCTTTACCGGTCCGGAACAGGACGCTTCCGTGACCAGCTTCACGGTACGTAACCCCTGGGCGCAGGTCGCCGAAAACAACGCTAACCTCCTGCTGGGCGGTTGGCTTTCCGAACAGTTCATCGACGCGCTGAACGGCACGACCTACGGGGTGGAAGATCCCCGCCTACCGCTGCTGACCAACCGCAACGACGACGGGGAATTCGTAGGAACGCCCAACGGGGCCGGGCGGCAGGGCGACGGCACGAAGACGCTGGAGTCCTACCTGGTCCTCGAGGGCGCCTTTTCCATGGAATCCAGTCCGCTCAACATCATCACCTTCGCCGAGCTTAAGTTTATTGAAGCCGAGGCAGCGCTGGCCGCCGGCGATCAGGAGCGCGCCAATGAGGCTTTCGCGACCGGCGTACGGACCAGCATGGCGCAAATCGGGGTCGACGATCAGTCCGCCGACCAGTACCTGGATCAGGCCTACCCGGACGACGACGTATCCCGCGACGACATCTTCCGCGAAAAGTACGTCGCGCTGTTCCTCAGTCCCGAAACCTGGGTAGACGCGCGGCGCTACGATTACGCCTACGCCGACTTCGAACTGGCCGAAAACGCCGCCCTGAACACCTTCCCCGTGCGCATCCAGTACCCGAATACCGAAACCGACCGCAATGCCGTCAACGTCCCCATCGTCACGATGACGGACCCCCTCTTCTGGGATCAGTAGGGCGGGCGCGCGGGAGCAATACAGGTTAGGAAAAGCGGAGCCGATTTACCTTCACCGGATGAAGTATTCCCTCTCAGCCCTTCTGTTCGTGCTGGTGGTCTCCTGCGGGCGCCGGGCGCAACCCTACGACTTTCCCAGTCCGGTGGATACCACCGACCATCCCATCACCGAGCAAGTGAAGCGGTCCTACGCCTTCGACGCAGGTCGCCTGACTTTCGACAACCAGTTCGACGGGGCCCGCCTGAACAATCTGGAACGGCTGAACGACAGCACCTACGTAGCGACGATCCTGCCCGAGAATTCGCCCATCAATCCGAGTCCGTGGTACGCGATGCGCATCGTATCCGATCGCGACCGGGAGCTCACGGTCCGACTGGCCTATCCGGCCGGGACCCGTCACCGGTACTTCCCCAAGCTAAGCCGGGATCGGGAGGCGTGGATTCCGGTGGGCAGCAGCCGGCTGACCTACAACGCCGATAGTACGGGACTGTCGGTGCGGCTGGCGGTAGAGGAGGGGGAAAGCTACCTGGCCGGTCAGGAGATCGTCAGTAGCCGCGACGTGATGGACTGGATGGCGAGCTTTCGTCAGCCCTACGTGCGTACGGAGGAAGTGGGGCGCAGTACCCACGGTCGGCCGATTCCCGTTATGCGCCTGAGTGCCGAGAACCGCTACGCCAAGCGCCCGATGATCGTGCTCTTCAGTCGGCAGCACCCACCGGAGGTGACGGGCTACCTGGCCCTGCAGGCCTTCGTGGAGGGAATCGTCGATCATCCCCGCATCGGGGAATTTCTGGAACGTTACCAACTGATGATCTTTCCGATCCTGAATCCGGACGGCGTCGATATGGGACACTGGCGACACACGGCGGGCGGCATCGACTCGAACCGGGACTGGGCTTATTACCACCAGCCCGAAGCCCGGCAGGTAGCGGATTACGTGGTGAAGAAAGCCCGCCAGAACGAAGCGCAGGTGATCCTGGGCATGGATTTTCACTCTACCTGGCACGACGTCTATTACACCTTCGACGAAGACACCCCGCCCTCGGTACTCCCGGAGTTCAAGGACGCCTGGCTGCGGGGAATCGAGGAGCGTATCGGTGACGGGTTTGAGGTCAACGAATCCCCCGGTCCGGTCGGTCGGCCCACCTCCTCCGGTTGGTTCAAGACTCAGTTCAACGCCGAAGGTATCACCTACGAGATCGGCGACGACACCGACCGGGACTTCGTGGAACGGAAGGGGAAAGCATCGGCAAACGCCATGATCGACCTGCTCCTGGACCGGGACTGAGGGTGATCTACCGACGTGGCTTTTGGCTAATTTCGTTGCACCTGCGTACCCGCCGTAAAATCCGTTATCTTTAGCACCAACGATCAATGAATACCACATGGCAACCTATACCATTACCGTAAACGGTACCGCGCGCAGCGTGGAGGCCGAACCCGAAATGCCCCTGTTGTGGGTGTTGCGTGACGAACTCGGCCTCGTAGGCACCAAATACGGCTGCGGCATCGGGGCCTGTGGCGCCTGTACGGTCCACCTCGACGGCGCGGCGATCCGCTCCTGTTCCCTGCCGATCGGACAAGTCGACGGCGCGGCGGTCACCACCATCGAGGGGCTCAGCGAGAACGGCGACCACCCCGTGCAACTGGCGTGGTTGGAGCACGACGTACCCCAGTGCGGCTACTGTCAGGCCGGCCAGATGATGAGCGCCGCCTCCCTGCTCAGCAACAGCCCGAGCCCCGACGATGCCGAGATCAGCGCGTCCATGAGCGGCAACATCTGTCGCTGCGGAACCTATACCCGAATTCACGCCGCCGTTAAAACGGCCGCCAATAAAATGAGCTAAGATGGTAGTGCAGAACAATTCCCGTCGGTCCTTCCTCAAGGTTTCGGCCGCCACCGGCGGCGGGCTTATGCTGGGCCTCAGCTGGCTCACCTCGTGCGAGAGCGACAAGGCGAAAAAGGCAAACCCCGAGCTCGTGATGCCCGCCGAATGGGTCACCGTGAACGCCTTCCTGAAGATCGGCGACAACGGGGTCGTGACCATAATGTCGCCCAACCCGGAGATCGGTCAGAACGTCAAGACCTCCATGCCCATGATCGTGGCCGAGGAACTGGACGTCGACTGGCGCAACGTGGTCGTCGAACAGGCCGGCCTCGATACCGAGAACTATACCCGCCAACTCGCCGGAGGAAGCCAGTCCATCCGCCACGGTTGGGAACCCCTGCGCAAGACCGGCGCCATGGCCCGTCACCTGCTCGTAGCCGCCGCGGCCCAGCAACTGGAGGTGGACGCCGGTGAACTGCGGACCGAGAACGGCGTGATCTACCACGACGGCAGCGACCGCAGCCTCGGCTACGGAGAAGTCGCCTCCCTGGCGGCCACCCTCACCCCGCCCGAAGAAGTAACGCTGAAGGACCCGGCCGACTTCCGCATCATCGGCCACGGCAAGAAGAACGTCGACGCCCGCAAGATCGTCACCGGTCAGCCGCTTTACGGGCTGGACGTCCAGCGCGACGGAATGCTGTACGCGGCCATCGTGCACCCGCCCGCCTTCGGTATGTCACTTAAGTCCGTCGACGATTCCGCCGTGCGCGGCATGGCGGGCATCCGGGACGTAGTGACCATTGACGCCCGTCCGGAAGGCCTGGAGCCCCAGTGGTCCGACGTGAACGCCTTTCCGAAGCTCGTGGCCGTCCTGGGCGACAATACCTGGCGCGTGCTCAATGCCCGCAAGGCCCTGAAGATCGAGTGGGAACGCGACAGCGAACCGGAATCGAGCGAAGGACACCGCAGTGCCCTGGAAGCGTTGCTCAACGACGGTAAGGCCGAGGAAGCCCGTCGCGACGGGAACCCCGAAGCCGCCTTCGCCCGCGCCGCGACGGTCGTAGAACGCACCTACTACGCCCCCTTCCTGCCCCACAATACGATGGAGCCGATGAACTTCTACGCCAACGTTACGGCCGACGGCGCGGAACTGGAGGGGCCCATTCAGACGCCGGAATTCCTGCGCAAAACGGTCAGCGCCCTGTTGGACATGCCGGAAGACAAGATCAGCATCATGATGACCCGGATGGGCGGCGGCTTCGGACGTCGGCTCTACGGCAACTTCGGGGTAGAGGCCGCCCTGATCAGTAAGGCGGCCGGCGCGCCGGTCAAACTGGTCTACTCCCGGGAGGACGATATGACCCAGGGTACCTACCGCCCCGAATACCTGGTGCGCTACCGCGCCGGACTGGACGAGGACGGTAAGCTCATCGCCTTCCACGTACGCGGAACGGGGGCCAACGAAAGCCCGGTATTCGCCAATCGCTTCCCCGCGGGAACGGTCGATAACTACCTGGCCGAAAACCTGAGCGCCGATACCAATATCTCCACCGGCGCCTGGCGGGCCCCGCGCTCGAACTTCATCGCCGGAGCCGAGCAGTCCTTCCTCGACGAAGTGGCCGAGGCCGCGGGTAAGGATCCCATCGCCTTCCGACTGGAACTGTTCGACCGGGCGAAGAGCGATCCGGTCGGAGAGGACAACGACTACGACGCGGAGCGTTACGCCGGCGTACTGGAACTCGTGCGCGATAAGGCCAACTGGAATACCGGTGACGACAAGCGCGGAGTGGCGGCGTACTACTGCCACAATTCCTACGTCGCTCAGGTGCTCGAGCTGGAAATGAAGGGCAGTGAACCCCGCGTGACCGAGGTACACTGCGCCGTCGACTGCGGAATCGTGGTCAATCCGGAGGGTGCCCTGAACCAGATCGAAGGCGGCATCATCGACGGGATCGGTCACGCGCTCTACGGTGCCCTGACCTTCACCGACGGCCAGCCCGACCAGCAAAATTTCGATACCTACCGACTGATCCGTCACTCCGAAGCTCCCACGGCCATCCACACCCACTTCGTGGAGAACGGGATCGCGCCGACCGGTCTGGGAGAACCCTCCCTGCCGCCCGTCATCGGGGCACTGGCCAATGCGATCTACCGGGCTTCCGGGGAGCGGGTATACGAACAACCCTACGCCCGTCCACGACAGCTAAAGGGGTAATTGACGCGGGCTTAACCTAAGTTGCCGCAGCCGGCGGGGGTGGTTGGTTATCTTTGTCGTATGACAACGAACCACCACGCCCATACCCGTTTCAGCGACGGCGTAGGTGAGCCTGCCGAATACGTGGAGCACGCCCTTGCCGCCGGATTCACCGCCTACGGATTCAGCGATCATGCCCCCATCCCGGCCGGTGACATCGGCTCCATGAAACTGCACGAACTCGCGACCTACGGGGCGGAAATCGACCGGCTACGACGGGTATTCGCCGGCAGGATCGATCTGTACAAGAGCCTGGAAGTAGACTACATTCCGGGAGTGATGAACGTGGACAGCCCGCACATCAAGGCCGCGCGACTGGACTACACTGTCGGGGCCGTCCACTACGTAGACTACCTCGGCAAGGGGGAGCCGTGGAGCTTTCAGCGTCCGAACCCCGTTTTCGAGCGGGGGATCGCCACCATCTTCGCCAACGATTCCCGCCGTATGGTGGAGCGCTACTACGCCCTGGTGCGGGAGATGGTCGAAAACTACCCGCCGGATGTCGTAGCTCACCTCGACCGCATCAAGAAAAGGAACGTCAACGGCCGGTACTGGGACGAACACGCCGGCTGGTACGTAGCCGCGGTAGAAGAAACGCTGGATGCGATCGCGGGGGCCGGTCTGATCATGGAGGTCAATACCCGGGGTATCTACCTCGGGGAGATTGCGGATACTTACCCCAGCAACTGGATCGTACGCCGGGCGGTCGAACGCGGCATCCGGCTGCAGGTCAATTCAGACGCTCACCGCCCCCAGCACGTAGCGGGCGGCTTCCGGGAAGCCTATACCGGTTTGCGTGCGCTGGGCGTGGAGGCCGTCTGGCAGTATGCGGGCGATTCTTTTCAGCCCGCCGAAATCCTGCTTACGTCACCATCGTAGCCCGCCGCCGTAGGGTCCCCGCATGGTGGGTTCCCCGCAGCACCCCGGAATCTCCCGAATCGATCTTGGCGGCGTTGCCCTCATTGGTATCGATGTGCATCTCCAGTTTGTAGTCGGGCGACACGCGGATAAGCACGTTGCCGAACGTGAGTCCCCGCTCCGGACCGTCTACGGCCACGTCTACCGTATCACGATCCCGCACCCCGAACCGCTCCGCGTCCGTGGGGGTCATGTGAATGTGCCGCCACGCGCAAATCACACCGTCCTCCAGGTCCACCGATCCCGCGGGTCCGATCAACTGGCAGCCGGGCGTGTTGTCTACCTTGCCGGATTCCCGCACCGGCGCGTCGAGGCCGAGAAAGAACTCATCCGTCCGCGATATTTCGATCTGATCGACGGAGCGTAGCGGGCCGAGGATGCGTACCCGCTCGAGGCGATTGCGGGGGCCGACAACCGTCACGGTTTCCTCCGCCGCGAACTGACCGGGCTGGGAAAGTTGCTTTTTGACGGTGAGCGCGTACCCGGGACCGTAGAGCTTGTCGAGGGTCTCCCGGGTCAGGTGACAGTGGCGGGCGGATATGGCAATGGGGATGGTCGGCAGGGTATTCACCTCGTCTTCCTTCCGCAGCAGTTTCGCGCAGTCGCGGGCGATGGCCAATTGCTCGTCGGTGCGAATGGCCAGCAACTTTACGCGACTGTGGCTACGACTGAACTCGATAACGTCCTCGGTCGCGGTAAGGCGGGCGGAGTGGTTCAGGTCTTCGTCGATCACGGCCCCCAGGTAATCCAGTCGCTGGGCGGCCCGGTGGCGGACGATGCTGCTGTTCTCCCCGATACCGCCCGTGAAGATGATGGCATCCACTCCGCCCATAACGGCCGCGTAGGCACCGATGTACTTGCGCAGGCGGTGGGTGAAGACCTGCAGGGCGAGCTGACTGTCGGGATCGCCCTCCGTGGATCGTTCCAGGATGTGCCGCATATCGTTGCCGGCACCGGAAAGTCCGGCGAGGCCGCTCTGCCGGTTCAGCAGCGCGTCGATCTCCGCCGTGTCCATCCCGGTCTTTCGGTGAAGGTAGGCGGGGATGCCGGGGTCGATATCGCCGGAGCGAGTGCCCATGACCAGTCCTTCCAGCGGCGTCATGCCCATACTGGTCTCGATACTGCGGCCGAATTCGATGGCCGTCACGCTGCATCCGTTGCCGAGATGACAACTGATGAGCCGGAGACTGCGGTAATCGCCCCGCATGAAGGTGGCCGCCCGCCCCGCGACGTACTGATGACTCAGTCCGTGAAACCCGTAGCGGCGGATGCCGTGCTCCCGCATTAAGTCACGGGGCAGAGCGTAGGTCTGGGAGCGCCGCGGCAAGCTGTGGTGGAAGGCCGTATCGAAAGCCGCGAAGTGGGGCACCTCCGGCCACAGTTCGCGGGCCAGGCGAATGCCGGCCAGGTTGACGGGATTGTGTAGGGGAGCCAGGTCATTCAGGGCTTCAATCTTGGCTTCTACCGCGTCCGTGAGCCGGGTGGCTCCGGTAAATTCCGCGCCCCCGTGCACGACCCGGTGGCCGATCCCGTGCAACGCGATTCCGCTGACCTTTTCCCGCAGTTCCAGCATGAAGGGGTGTAAGGTAGCGCGGTGATCACCGCGGTCGGGAAGCCGGTCGGTACTGAGCTCGGCCACGCGCTCTCCGGTAGCCGCTTCGATGACCGCGGCCTTGAGGGAAGAACTGCCGGCATTGATGACAAGTATATGCATTGGTTAGGGGCGTTTGCGCCTCTAACCGGCGAGGCCGGGGGCACGTTCGGTGAGGGAACGATCATCGGAGTCGTGCCGGACACAAAAAAGCCCCGCCGGTGCGATCGCACCGGCGGGGCCCGTAGGTCAGGTGTTCGTTGCAGCGTTACAGCTTCACCAGACGGGTGCTTACGCTATATCCCTCTTCGTCACTGACGGTGATGAGGTAAACTCCGCCGGCCAGATCACCGACGCTCACCGAGGTTTGTCCGGTATCCGCGACATTCAACTCCCGGTACAGGCGACCGGTCAGGTCCCGCAGTTCCACGCGGATGCGGCCGGCCGGACCGGAGGTCAGGGTGGGAGCGAGCGTGGCAAGAGTGGCCGAGTTCAGACTCCAGGTAACGGTGACCTCGTGCCGGTCGGTCGGGTTGGGGAAAACCCCGAGTTCCCGCTCGGAGGTAGCGGTGAGCCGCGCGGTCCTGCCGCTGCCTTCCGTCCAGCCGGAAACGGCGCCCGCCGTGCAGGTAGACCGGACCCGGTAGGTGTACGTCGTATTCTTGTTTACGTTGACGGAAGCCGAGGTGCCACTGACCGATCCGGAAGCGTAGAGGCTGCCGCCGTCGAAGATTTCCACGTAGTAGCTAAGCGCGCCACTTGCCGGGTTCCAGGACAGGGTCATCTCACGACCACCCTTGCCGCGCGAACTGCTCAGTCCGGTGGGGGCGTCGCAGTTCTCGGCCGTCGGGGGTTCGGTGGGCGGTGGCGGGGGTGCCGTGGTACCGTCGCAGGTGGCCGACATGAGCTCGGGGCGGGCCGCGGAGATGGCCGCCCACATGCGATCCTTCTGGCCGGTGGTGAAGAGGTTCATGCAGCCGTCGTCGGAGTAGTCCATGTAGTTCTGGAACATGTCGGGCAGGTCGTCCCCGCCGTTCTTACCCTTCGGCCGGCAGCTGTTGGGACCCGGATAGGTACAGCTTCCGCCGGTGTAGTTCGGGCCACCGGCGGTGGGGGTGTCGGCAACGAAATCATCGACGTTGCACCCACCGTCGCCCCAGATGTGGCGTAGGTTGAGCCAGTGGCCGACCTCGTGGGTGGCCGTTCGTCCCAGATTGAACGGGGCCGTGGCGGTGCCGGTGGTCCCCACGTAGCGGTAGTCGAGCACTATACCGTCGGTAGCGGCCGCCCCGCCGGGAAACTGAGCGTAGCCGAGGATGCCGCCGCCGATCTCGCAGATCCAGACGTTCATGGCCTGGGTAGGCGTAACGGCATCGGAACCTCCGGCTGCCGATGACTTGACGTCATCGTTCGTTCCGAAGCTACTCCGGGTGGTGGACTTGCGGATGGTCTGGGTGAGGCAGAATTCGATCTCGGTATCCGCGGCGACGGGTTGAAAGTCGGCCGGGGTATTGCTCTGGTCGGCATTGAGGCGACGGAAGTCATCGTTCAGTACGGCGATCTGACTGGCGATCTGGGCGTCGGAGATGTTCTCGGTGCTGTTCCCGTACACGACGTGCACGATCACCGGTATCGTCAGTATACCCCCCGACAGTGCTTTTTCCATGCGGGTGTCGTACTGTTCGGTAAAGCGTTCGATACGCTCGAGTTGCAGCTCCCGGGTTGGATTGTCGATGATCTGCTGCTGCAGGTATTCCATGGATCCGCAGTTGCGCTGGGCGGACAGGAAGCTGGTAACGGCCACGAGGCCGAGGATGAGTAAAGGTCTCAATTTCATAGAGAGAAGGGTTGGTTAGGCGTCATTTGACGATCGCAAGTTACCCTCCAAAATTCTAAAAAATGAGCATTTTCCGGTATTTTCTACCGGAGTGTTCGGAAAGGTGGCAAAATTAGGGCGAGTTTGTTACGGCCGGCAATATTAATCGCGGACCGCAACGCCGACCATGGAGTCCGCCGTTCCGTAGTAGAGAAACCACTTTTCCTTGAAGTACACCAAACCTTCGATGAAGGTCGTACCCGAGGCATACTGCCCGCTCACCTCGTGGGGAAGGGAGGGGCAGATGAAGGGTTCTTCCATCCGGTCGAGCAACTGGGTGGGGTCGGAAGCGCTGAACAGGGCCTGTCCGCCGCAGTACGCTCCGGGGCCGGCGCCCATGTAGCGCAGGGAATCCGTCATTTCGTTCTTGCCGTTGTACAGGACCAGGATTCCCGCGTCGGTCAGTAGGGCGGGTGGACCGGGTTCGCTGAGACCGCTGTCGAAGGTGCCGGGGCGGCGGGGTAGGGGATCGTAGAGCGTGGAGTCGGGATTAAGTACGGGGGTCCAGTCGAGGAGGTTATCGCTATGGGCGAGTCCCACTACGGCGTCTCCCCAGTACATCCAGTACTTACCATTAATCGGGGTAGCGACCAGGTGTCCGTCGGCGTCGAGTTTGCAGACCACGGAGCCGGATTTTGACCAGGTATCGTGAAACTTACCACCGTAGGCTTCCTGAAAGACGGGGCCGTGCTTTACCCAGGTCCGGAGGTCGTCGGAAGTAGCGGAACAGAGGCGGGCAACGTCCTGGTTCCAGCCGGTGTACAGCATGAGGTAACGGCCGTCTTTCATTTCCACTACGCGGGGGTCCTCACAACCGCCGGGTTCCTCGAACGCCCGGTTGTTGTCGCGGTCCGGGTACAGGACCGGCTGGGGGTGGCGCTCGAAGTGAATACCGTCGGCGCTGGCCGCCAGGCCGATCCGGCTGGTGCGGCGCCCCAGGATGGCGCGGGGGTTGTCTTCGGCGCGGAAGAGCAGGTACACGCTATCGCCTTTGACGACGGCGCCTGGGTTAAACACATCCGCGCGTTGCCACCGCACCGGCTTTTCCGTGATGGGATCCACGAAAGAATAGCTGCTGTCGGCCCTCAGGATGGGGTTTTCCGCCGGCTTCTCGAAGCCGGTCAGCCAGGGCGTGGCGGAGTCGACGATGGTCGACTGACTTCCGACGGGGGTCTCTGTCCGGCAGGCGACTAAGCTTATGCAGAGTACAAGGAACGGGAGGTAAGATATCTTCATGGATGGGCGATTAAAGAACAAGTTTAACACTTCTGCGGCCAACCCGGGAAGCCCCCTATCGTATTGTTAGTAATTTGCGGCCCGGATTGCGAAACGGCCCTATTGGTCCCTCGCACGCGGTGTTTTTATTTGTACAGATTACTATGAACTGCATACACAACCCCAAATGGTCGGCGACGGCCGTCCTCTCTCTATTTCTCTCCCTGCTATCCGCCCAACCTCCCTGCGACGCGGTCGATAGTCAGATATCCGCCGATGACCTGCCCTTCGCGGCGGAAAGCGGCAGCGACCAAACCAACCTGACCCTCGGCTACCAGACCGGTCCCGTCGTTAGCTTTCCCCTCAGCGGTCAGGTCGACGGGGCGGACCTCCAGACCACGAAAGTGTTTAAATCCGACGGCGGGTCTCCCGAGGCCTGTCTGGTCGCCGATCGCAGCGGAGCGTCGCATAACACCCGCTACGACGTGTACCGGCTCATTCCCAACCGAAGCGCGACGGTGACCTTCAGCAAGGATCCGGGGTCCCAGAATACCCTGTTGTTCACCGTGTTTAAGGACTCCTTCGATCCCACTGCGGACTGCGGACCCAACTGGCTGGCGGCCAGCTTTAATCAGGCGACGGGCATTAACCGTCTGGAGGTCACCGTCGATCTCGAACTGGGTACCACTTACTACGTCATGGTGGCCCCCACTGCCTCGGGAATGCCGAGCTATCCCTTTTCCTACTCGCTCGACATCGAAGCGAGCGTCGGTGCGGACCCCGTGATGTATACCGGGGAAGACTTCGCCGCCAACTACGATTACATCTACATAGCCGCGGACACCGCCAACGGCAACGCGATCACGGCCATCAGCCCCACCGGCGATTTTCGCAGTCTGCCGACCGGGAACTACGAAATCCACGGCGTCAACTACGATACGCTGCTGGTGCAGGAAGAGTCCTTCATTACCGAAACCCCCACGAGCATTCAGGACAACGGCGGTACGCCCGCGTGCCTCCAGTTGAGCGGAAACGTACTGGCACTGACGGTAGTCGATGCCGCCGCCCCCGTCGATTGGCTTACCTTCCGGGGAGAGGGGAAGGCTACGTCGGTAGAGCTGTTCTGGGACGTAGCCGCCGAAACGGAGAACGACTACTTCCGGATCGAGCGCTCCCCGGACGGCAAGTCGTGGAAGGACATCGGGGAGGTCGCCGGTAACGGGACTACCCAAGCCTACGCCGCCTTCACGTTTACCGATGCCGATCCGCTGCCGGGCAACGCTTTCTACCGCCTGGTGCAGGTCGATTTTGACGGCACCGAGCACCTCAGTACGGTGGTGGAAGTCACCTGGCGGAAAACCACGGGCTCCATCGCCACCTTTCCCAACCCCTTTGGTGATCAGTTAACCGTGGAGGGTGTGGGTGCCGTCACGGATACCCCCCGCATTTTCGATCTGCAGGGACGCGAAGTGAGCCATCTGGTGGAGTTACGGGAGCGCTCCGATGAACGGATCGTCCTGGCCACCGCCGCCCTTCCCCGGGGAATGTACCTGCTGCGGTGGGGAGGAGTGGAACTTCGAATCGTGAAAAACTAGGTCGGTCCGCGGATGGATTAGTTGTCGGACGGCAAGGGTTACGACATTGTTAATGTTAACTCAATGTAAACTCTAGGTAAACTAAGGTTAAAGCAGTAACGTTGTAATACTTCACCAGTACGCAACCACCCTGCCCATGACCTACTATAAAGAAGAACAGCGCTTTCGCAATCCCGGGCTCCTCATTTTGCTTTTTCTCATGACCGGCCTGGTCGGATACCGCATCGGAATGTCCGTATTTGCGGGTGCCGACGCGCGGGAGTGGGCCATGACGGGCCTCATCGCGCTGGCGATCGCGACCGGATGGTACATGGTTTATCGCTCCCGTTTGCGCATCAAGATCAACGACAAACACCTTAAGGTTCGCCTGAAGGGCGTGCTGGGACGTAAGCTCAAACTCCCCACCTCGGAAATCGTCGACTGTAAGTTCGTCGACGTCGCTCCCTCGGCCCGTTGGTCCGGTGCCCTGGCGCATCCTTCTTCCAGTTTCAGTTGCATCGACTTCGGAGGGCGTCGCGGCGTGTGCATCCGCATGCGGAACGGACAGACGTATTTCATTGGTTCCGATGAGCTCTTTGCGCGGCAGCACGATATACCTCTTCCAACACACGCTCACGCCAGTTAAAGGGTATCAGATCGTTCAGGCCGAGCACGGTGACCGCCGTTTCCATTTCCGCTTCGTAGCCTCCGGAAAAGCAAAAGTTGCGGGCGGCGGCGCGCAGGTGCCGTGCGGGTACTAATCCAATCAATTCGGAACCCGTGACGCTGATACCCATTTCGGCGGCCAGATTCGTAGCCGTCAGGTATACCCGGGTGAGGCTGACGCGTTCGGCGTCCACCACGTTGCAACTGATCTGACAGCATCCGTATTCCTCTATGTACCAGCCGATGGCGCGTAGTCCCGGAAACAGTCCCGGTCTGCCGCCGCCCCCACTGCCCCGCAGGCGGGCGGCCAGTTGTTTGGCCTGCGCCAGGGTAGCTTCGGGCGCCAGGTTGATGTTCCAGGCGATCAGAAAGGGGCGGGCGCCCATGATCGTTGCCCCCAGGCTAGGGTGGGGCAGGGCGGGTCCGAAGTCCGGCTGCCAGTCGGGATGACTTAACTTCTCCGTCAGGCCTTCGTATTCCCCGCGCCGGACGGCTGCCAGACTACTACGGTGCGGCTTGGAGGCACTGCTTTCGTACAGGTAAACGGGAAGTCCGAATCGTTCACCGATCCGGTTGGCCAGCTCCCGCGTCCCCGCCGCCACCTCCTCCAGCGAAATGTTTGCCACCGGCACGAAGGGGCACACGTCGACGGCTCCGCTCCGCGGGTGAGCGCCCCGGTGCTGCCGCATATCGATATCCTCCTCGGCAACGCGGTACAGATGGAAGGCGGCCTCATACACCGCTTCCGGCGGACCGGCGAAGGTGAATACCGTCCGGTGCGCGCCGTGACCGACGTCCCGGTGCAGCAAGTGACAATGCTCCACCTCGTTGATCGCGCGCGACATCCGGTCCAGCACGGAGAGCTTACGCCCCTCGCTCACGTTGGCTACGCATTCGATGAGGGGAGCGTCGGAAGTCGGCATAGGAATTTATTTTGCTCGGGCGTTAACTGCTTGACCGACCCGCATGAAAACCATAACCCAAAAAAACACAAAGTTGCCTTACCGTTGCCTCCTTCCGCTTTTCCTGACCCTGCTATTGCTGGCCTGCGGCGGCGAAGAAACGGACCCGGCGCCGGCCCCCGCCTCCGGCGATCCGGGCATCAACCGCCTGAGCGCGCTCATCCAGCAACGGCCCGGATCGGCCGATCTCTATGCTCAGCGGGCCTCGATGTTCTACGACCTGGAGAACTACGATTACGCCATCACCGACCTGACTACGGCCCTCTCCCTCGACAGCACGAACCTGGACTACCACTACCGGCTAGCCGACGTATACCTCGATTACTACCGCAGCCGGCTGGCCCTCCGCACCCTCGAACGGGCCGCCAGACTTGACCCCGACGCGCTCGAGACCCAACTGCGGCTGGCCGAAACGCAACTGATCCTGAAGCAGTACGACGACGCGATCGCCAGTCTGAATGAGGCCGTACGCCTGGATCCCCGTAATCCGGAAGCCTACTACCTGCTGAGCCAGGTCTTTGCGGAGACCGGCGATACGGTACGGGCCACCAACGCCGCCGAAGAAGCGACCCAGATCGATCCCGATATGACCGACGCCTACCTGCTGCTCGGGCAACTGATGGCCGAACGGGGCGACCCCCGCGCCGTCGACTACTTTGACGCCGCGGTGGACATCGACCCGAGTGACGTGATCGCCATCCACGCGCGGGCGGACTTTTACCGGGATGCCGGCGACCTGGAGCTGGCCATTACCGAGTACCGGCGCGCCAGCACGATTGACCGCCAGTACGTGGCCGGTAACTTCAACGCCGGACTGCTCCTGATGGAACTGGATAGCGTAGCCCGGGCCCACGACGAGTTTAACATTACCATCAAAAACGACCCCATCCACATTCGCGCGTACTTCTACCGGGGCTACGCGAGCGAACTGATGGGCGACGCCGCCGCCGCCCGGCGTGACTACGAAACGGCCCTGCGGATGTCCCCGGATTTTGCCCTGGCGCAGGAAGGACTGGCCCGGCTCAACGGATAAAATCGGCGATGGGCCCGGCGTGGGGGTCGGCATCGTCGTAGGTCCACCGGCCGGCGTCCAGATGTCCCCCACCGGGGATGGTGCGGAGACTGGCATGCGGCACCCGGCTGGTGAAAGACCGGGCGTGCGCGTAGTCGACCATCCCGTCCGCCGTACCGTGTAAGAGAAACCAGCGGACGGCACCGGCGTGAGCGAGAAGGCGGAGGGGGTCGCAGTCGGCGTGGCGGCCAAAGAGGGCGGCCGGTCGTAGGAGGGAAAGATCGAGGGGCGCGGCGCAGAGCAGGGCACGGTCCGGACCGGCGGGCCAGCCGACTTCCGTCCACCACGAGGGATGCAGGGCAAGGAGGGCGGCCAGGTGACCCCCGGCGCTGATGCCGGCAATCTGGGGTACGGACAGGGGCGAGCCGCCGGCCGCGACGTGGGCGATCACCGCCCGGCAGTCCGTTACGATATCCGCCAGGGAGAAGCGGGGCGGCCTGCGGTAGCTGGGCAGTACCACCCGGAAGCCACGGGCGAGCCAGGGCCGGGCGGCGGGCCGGAACGCCTCCGGGGTGCCGAAGGTCCAGGCGCCGCCGTGGAGGTAGAAGGCCCAGGGGCGTTCGTCGTCGGGCTGCGCGTCCGCGGGTTCGAGCAGCAGGTAATACTGCCGCGGGTGGGGACCGTAGGCAATCCGGCGCACCGTACACGACATCCGTCGGCGAGCGGAGCGACACTGCTTCCAGTAGGCGGGCAGTTGAGCGACATCCCCTATAGATCGTTTGATTTGACTGAGCATGGATATACTAAACCGGTGGTGCAGTGTTGGGTTAAAAGTACCTTTACGGAAGTACCGTCCCCATTGTTTTCGTCCTTAACTCATCGAGCGTGCGCATCCTCTCTTTACTTTCCGCCCTCCTTTTCGTGACCGCCCTGCCGGGGCAGCCCCCCCGGCAACCGACCTCCGGGGAACTGCACGCGGCCATCCAGAAACTGGGGGTGCTGGGTTCGGCCCTTTACGTGGCCGCCCATCCCGACGACGAGAATACCCGCATGATCGCTTACCTGGCCAACGTGGAAAAGGTGGAAACGGGCTACCTCAGCATGACGCGCGGCGACGGGGGGCAGAACCTGATCGCACCCGACATCAGCGAACTGCTGGGACTTACGCGTACCCAGGAGCTGCTGGCCGCACGCCGAATCGACGGCGGGAAGCAGTTCTTCAGCCGGGCCAATGATTTCGGCTACTCCAAGCACCCCGACGAAACCTTTAATATCTGGGACAAGGAGGAAGTCCTCGCCGACGCGGTGTGGGTAATCCGCCAGCAGCGCCCCGACATCATGATCCTGCGGTTCGACCCCCGCGCCCCGGGCTCCACCCACGGCCACCATACGGCCTCGGCCATCATCGGTCGCGAAGCCTTCGAACTGGCCGGCGATCCCGAAGCCTTTCCCGAACAGCTGGCGTACGTAGAGCCCTGGCAGCCCGAACGGCTGTTCTGGAATGCCTACAGCTGGGGCCGGGATACCCTGCCCGCTTATGTTGATTCTAACGACGTCATTACCGTCGATATCGGTACCTACCTGCCGAAACTCGGAGAGAACGTAGCGGAAATTGCGGCCCGCAGCCGGAGCCAGCACAAGAGTCAGGGCTTCGGCGCGTCCGGCAGCCGGGAACCCTACACCGAACGCCTGGAACGCCTTGCCGGAAGCACGAACGGGGTGGACAACGACCCCTTTGCCGGGATCACGACCGACTGGTCCCGGGTAGCCGGTGGACGGGCCATCGGTCCGGCGCTCGAGAAGATCGAGCACGATTTCGACTTCGACGATCCGGCGGCTTCGGTACCCGCCCTGCTGGAGGTGCGCCGGCGGATCGCCGTGCTGGACGACGGCTTCTGGAAAACGACTAAACTGGCCGAGCTCGACGACATCATTGCCGGTGCACTGGGTCTCTATCTCGCGGCTACGGTGGACTCCCGTATGGCCGCCCCCGGGGATACCCTGACCGTAGAGGTGGAAGTCACTAACCGCAGCGACCTTCGGGTGCAGCTCCGGCGGATCGCCTTCGCGGAAGCGCAGGATCCGAAGTCCGCTACCGCTCCGCAGATCCGCCTCGCCGCCGGCCGTCCCCACCGCGATACCCTACATACGGTGTTGCGGGACGATCAGCTCAGTGGCCCCTACTGGCTACAGGACGAGTGGCAACTGGGGATGTACCGGGTGGCCGACCAAAGCCTGCGCGGCCGGGCGGAGGGGGAAGATCCCGTCAACGTTCAATTCACGATCGACGTGAACGGACAGCCCATCCACCTGACCCGCCCGGCGCGCTACCATTACACCGACCCCGTGGACGGGGAGCAATTTCAGCCATTCGAAGTGTTGCCCCCGGTTTTCGTCGAGGTCACCGAATCCAGTTATCTCTTTACCAGCGAGCAGGCGGCGCCGGTAACGGTTAAGGTTACCGCGGCTACCGATGGGGTCACGGGCAACCTGAGTCTGGACGTGCCGGAAGGCTGGCGCGCGGAGCCGGCGTCGCAGTCGATCGAATTCGATCGCCGGGGACAGGAGCAATTCTATACCTTTCAGCTGAGCCCCCCATCCGGCCAGTCACAGGGCCGCATCGCCCCGGCACTACGCCTCGCGAACCGCCCCGGCGCCGTCTATTCCCGCAAGCTCGTGACCATCGCTCACCCCCACATTCCCACCCAACTGGCCGACCTTAGTGGCGCCGCCGCCGTGGCCCGCGTCGATCTCCAGACGGCCGGCCGTACGGTGGGTTACCTGCCGGGGGCCGGCGATGCCATTCCCGAAGCGCTCGCGGCCATCGGGCTCGACGTGACCATCCTCACCGATGCGGAGGCATCAATCGGCGACCTCAGTGCGTACGATGCCATTGTCGTGGGGATACGTGCCTACAACACCCTGTCCCGTATGCCCGTATACCAACCCCGTTTACTAGAGTACGTACGCCGGGGCGGGACGCTCATCGTGCAGTACAACACCAACCGGGGGCTGCGGGTCAAGGAAAGCGAACTGGGCCCCTTTCCCCTCGAGCTGAGCCGCGACCGGGTGACGGTGGAGGAAGCGCCGGTGAAGATTCTGGCACCCAACCATCCCGCTCTCAACTTTCCCAACAAGATCACCGCGGCCGACTTCGAGGGCTGGGTGCAGGAGCGCGGACTGTACTTCCCCGACAAGTGGGCGCCGGAGTATACCCCCCTACTCGGCAGTAGTGATCCCGGCGAGGAGGAACACGCGGGTGGACTGCTGGTAGCACGCTACGGTTCGGGTCATTTCGTGTATACCGGCTACAGCTTTTTCCGCGAACTGCCCGCGGGCGTCCCCGGTGCCTACCGGCTCTTTGCTAACTTGGTGGCCCTCGGACAAACTAAATAATCATGCAACTCGGTTTCGTTTCCGCCATCCTCCCCGACCAGTCCCTCGACGAAGTACTGCAAACCGCGGCGGACATCGGGTACGATTGCGTGGAAGTAATGTGCTGGCCTCCCGGAAAGGCCGAACGCCGGTACGCGGGAGTTACCCACATCGACATTTCCCGTCTCGACCGCGCGGAGATTGACCGCATCAAAGAGCTGCAGGAGCGCCACGGGGTGTTCATCTCTTCCCTGGGCTATTACCCGAACGTGCTGGGCGCGGACGCGGGAGCGGCTCAGGTAGCCATCGACCACCTCTACGACCTTCTCCAGGCGGCCGCCGACCTCGGGATCCATACGGTAACCACCTTCGTGGGCCGGGACAAGGACCGCACGGTGGAGGCCCAGTGGGGCGATTTCCTCGCCGTGTGGCGGCCCATCGTCGCGCGGGCGAACGAGCTCGGCGTGCGCATCGGCATCGAGAACTGCCCTATGCGATTTACCGCCGATGAATGGCCGGGCGGCAACAACCTGGCCGTGAGTCCCGAAATATGGGAGCGGATGTGGCGGGACATCCCTTCGGCAAACTGGGGACTGAACTACGATCCCAGCCATCTCGTGCTGATGCACATGGATTACACCCGTCCCTTCCGGGACTACCCCGACCGGATGATCCACGTTCACGCCAAGGACCTGCGCATCGACCGCGACCGACTCGACCGCCACGGCATCTTTTCCCACCCCGGCCAGTGGCATACCCCGAAACTGCCCGGTCTGGGCGACGTGGACTGGGGCAAGTTTTTCAGTCACCTAACGGACGCCGGCTACCGGGGACCGGTGTGCGTCGAAGTAGAGGACCGTGCCTACGAAGGGGACCTGGAGTTGCGCAAGCGCTCGCTGCGGCAGAGCCACGATTACCTGCGGCAGTTCGTGGTATAGTACTTTTGCCCCCCAGTACCGGGCCCCGCCCCGCATATTTCCGAATTATGGCCCGCCGCAGAAAAAACCGGATGCCCGAGCGCATCGAAAACGTAACCATCACCGCCCTGGCCGATAAGGGCTTCTGCGTGGGCAAAACTCCGGAGGGGATGACGGTCTTCGTCGAGGACGTTGCCCCGGGCGACGTCGTGGACGTACGGCCCTTCCGGAAAAAGAAAAAGGTGCTCTTTACCGCGCCCACCCGCTTCATCCAGCGCTCCGCCGAACGGGTGGAACCCTTCTGCCAACACTTCGGCGTATGCGGAGGGTGCAAGTGGCAACACTTCAGCTACGCGGGTCAGCTCCGGGAGAAGGAACAAATCGTACGGGACGCCTTCCGTCGCCTCGGTAAGGTAGACGTGGAGGAGTGGCAACCCATCCTCGGCAGCGAAAACACCCGCTATTACCGCAACAAACTCGAATTCGGCTGCGCCAACCGGCGGTGGCTAACTTCCGAAGAGGTGGGGACCGACATCACGAACGAAGTGCCCGTGATCGGTTTCCACAAGGCGGGGGCTTACGACAAACTGATCCAGATCGAGCACTGTCACCTCCAACACGGTCCGAGTAATGAGCTCCGCAACGGACTGCGCGCGCTGGCCACTGAACTGGGCGTACCGTTCTTCGATATGCGGGAACGAACCGGCCTGCTCCGCCAGATGATGGTCCGCACCACCACGACCGGAGAGTGTATGCTGGTCATCGCCTTCTACACCGACGACCAGGAAACGATCCGGCGCTTTCTCGACGCCGCCCTCGCCCGCTTCGGCGAAGAGATTACCAGCCTCTTCTACTGCATCAACCCCAAGATCAACGAATATTTAATGGACCTGGAGATGATCTCCTACGCCGGTCCGCCCTACGTGACCGAACGGTTGGGCCACGTGAACTTCCGGATCGGGCCGAAGTCCTTCTTCCAGACCAATACGGCCCAGGCCGAGGAACTCTACAACATCACCCGGGACTTCGCCGGACTGACGGGCCAGGAGAACGTATACGACCTTTACACCGGAATTGGATCCATCGCGCTCTACGTAGCGGATAGCTGCCGCCAGGTGGTTGGAATTGAGGAGATCGCAGCCGCCATCGACGACGCGAATACCAACGCCGCGCTTAATGGCATCGAAAATGCCACCTTTTACGCCGGCAACGTCCGGGACATCCTTACCCCCGAATTTGCCGAACGCCACGGTCGCCCCGACGTACTCATCACCGACCCCCCCCGCGCGGGAATGCACCCGAAGGTCGTGGATATGCTTCTGGAACTCGCTTCCCCCCGGATCGTGTACGTCAGTTGTAATCCCGCGACCCAGGCGCGGGACTTGGCGGCTCTCGACCCGAAGTACGTCGTGCAACGGGCGCGGCCGGTCGATATGTTCCCGCACACGAGCCACGTGGAGAATGTGGTAATGTTAAGGTTGCGTAACTTGTAATTTCGAGCGGTGGCTTTTGCCCGGTCGAATCACCCGGGCCGTCAGTGTTGGCGGTCCTAGAGTATTAGTTGACACAGGATGAACAGTGAAGTATTCAGACCGATAATCGAAAAATTAGTGCGGGTGGGCGTGGACCCGGCGCTCGCCGATTGTTTTGCCCATCAGTTGCACCAACGCCGCTGTCGGAGTAAGGATGTGCTCTTCGCGGAAGGGGATGCCCTGCCCGATGCGTTCTACCTGCTCTCCGGCTACGTACGCCTCTACGCCACCGACGAAAACGGGAATACGATAGAAAAAATCCTTGCCGGACCCCGGGATTTCGTAGGCTGCGTCAGCGCCATCCTCTACCAACGACCCTCGGAACTTACCGCCGAGTGCATCACCGACTGCCAACTCGTCGTGATCGACCAACACCATCAGGCGGTCGTGAAGAGCGATCTGAAGACGTTCACCTTCCTCCAGGATATCGCCATACGGCATCTCATCACCCTCATCAACGAAAAATCGGCCATGCTGCCGCTAAAGGCCCGCGACCGCTACCTCTACTTCCGGGAACGTCATCCCCTGTTCTCGGCCCATATTCCCGCCGGAATCATCGCAAACTACATCGGAGTAGCCCCGCAGTCCCTCAGCCGGATCAAACAAAGTATGAAATAGGTCATATTTCTACCCTGTTTTTAACAATTGTGAATACGGAGATTGTCGAAAATCCTGTTCTTTGTGTAAGATTTTATAGGCTACATTTTGACACTTTGAACAAATTTCGGTTTTAAACTTAACGGCGTCCGCCCCGTGATTCGGGGCGGACGTTTTTTTGTTCCCAGTTCAGCCTGCGGATCATTTGTCGTAACAAATATCGCGTTCACATAGCGATAAGTGTCGTTTGTGCATCCCCAAAGACGATGGCGAGTGTCTGCAAGTGCACGGCAATCGCCACTACGCTAACTACCCGGAGTAAGACTTTGCTCTCCGGACGGTCCCTTCACTGGGGAATTTTGTAGATGGTGAGCCTTACCGCTGCGGCCGGCGCTGAAGCGGTCCGTGTTGTCGACTATCGCGGATCGGTTGACGTACCGGACAAACGGGAGAATGCGTGGGAAACAAGCGGGCAAATGCCCGGGTAAGAAAGGTAAAAACGTTCACGAGCAAGAATTTTATGCGAAGCTGCGGATCCAAATATGGACGTAGCAGGTTCGGGGTACTAACCCGTTTTCGGTCCTAAATATTGGCTGCACGGACCTAAATCGCCCCCTTACCGCACTTCCCGACTTTCTCCCAGTAGAACGGATTGTCCGAGATCCCTCAGCAATGCTCCGTAGCGCTCCGCCGCGAACACGGCATCCGCCGCCGTAGCGTACGTCTTCCCGGTATACACGACAACCATGCCGGGCGCGCTGCCCTCCTCCAAGCATTCTCCGTCCAGGCGCCGGTGTCCCCGTAGGCCGGCGGCCGTCAATTGCGCGATCCGGACATCGGCTTCCTCCCGCGGCAAGATCGCATCCACTACCACGTACGCCGGCTGCTGCCCGTCGGAAAGACAAAATGCGGAGGGCGGGGCCGCGGGTGCCGTGCCGTCACTCGGGGGAGATGCTTGCGGTAGCTCCGCAGACCGTTCACCGATCGTCACCGCTTCGGGGCTATCAAAACGGGGGTTAGCAAAGGGGTCTGGTACCACCGATCCGTAGTTCCGCTCGTACACCAGCAGCACGAGGAGGCCGGTAGTGCATAGCAGTAGGAAGATGTTAGCGAACCGTCTCCGGTTCTGTCTGCGCTCCGGAGGGGTAGGGCCGTAGACGGGGCTTCGCTCCATCACCTGCAGAATCTCCTCCCGCCGGCCGTAGCGCGACAGATAGTCGTTAAAAATATGGCGGGGCCGGGGCAATTCGTGGCGCGTGAGGCGCCCCCGCTCGTCGACGACCAGCAGGCCCACCCCGTTCTTACGGCACTGAGCGCGGAGTACCGTAAACTCACCCCGATTTACGAAGGTGTCGTGACCGACCGCGATCCAGCTTTCGTTGGCGGGGTAACGTCCTAACTGCTCGATGGCGGAGATGGACCGGGTAACGCTGAGTCGCAATCGTTTGATCAACGCGGTGATCGCGAGCGTCCCCGCGACGAAGAGTGCCATCAGGAGGGCGGTATTCACGGCATTGAAGTACCATTCGTAGCCCAGGAATCCGGACAGTCCGGCGATCAGTATCAGCGCGAGTAGCCGACCCGTCCACGCGGCTTTGTCCGGATTGTCCCGCAACTTCAGTTGGTGAATGGTCGTGCGGCCCTTCGCCTCCACGACCACCACGTAGGGCCGGCCCCGGGTGCGGAAAAATGCCAGCAGAACGTCGGCACGCTTCAGTCGGGTATATACCTCCGTACTGACGTAGGCGGACCGACGGCGGTAGTACGTCTCGTTCAGCCGCTCGGCGACGGCATTCTGAATGAACCTTTCCGAGAGGGCTTTCGGCATACGTGCAAAAGTAGTTTAAAATTAATTGTAGGGTAACTTTGAAATTAAAAACAATTGGACGTATAATTGTCGGTGAAGAGAACGCGCTGCCAACCGTAGCGTATGTTAGTTAAGACCTTTGCCAGTGCCGTCCAGGGCGTGGACGCGCAACCCATCATTGTAGAAGTCAATGCCGGTGGCCTGGTACCCGATAACAAGCCCTGGTATAATGTGATCGGACTTCCCGACAGCGCCATCCGGGAAGGCAGCTACCGGGTAGAGACCGCGGTATGCAACAGTGGGTTCAGGAACCTTCGCCTCAAAACGGTAATAAACCTTGCTCCCGCCGACGTGCGCAAGGAAGGGGCCGCCTACGATCTACCCATCGCCGTGGCGTATCTACGGGCTACTCGCCAGATCCACTCCGACCGGATGAACAACTACCTCATGATGGGGGAGTTGTCGCTGAGCGGAGAACTGCGACCCATCAAGGGAGCCCTGCCGATCGCCATCAAGGCCCGTCAGATGGGCTACCGCGGGCTGCTCCTTCCGCGGGAAAACGCCCGGGAGGCGGCTATCGTGGACGGGATCGAGGTTCACGGACTTAGCACCCTACGGGAAGCCGCAGATTTTATCACCGGGACGATACCGGTCCCCGCGACTACGGTGGATACCCGAAAAGAATTCTTCCGGGATCGCATGTCCTTCGACGTCGATTTCAGCGACGTACGGGGGCAGGAAAACATCAAGCGATCGTTGACCATCGCCGCGGCCGGTGGGCACAACGTGATCCTGATCGGTCCGCCCGGGGCGGGCAAAACCATGCTCGCCCGTCGCCTACCGACCATCCTGCCGCCCCTGAGTCTGCGGGAAGCCCTCGAAACGACCAAAATACATTCGGTAGCCGGTACGCTCGGCGAAGACGCGGCCCTCATTACGACCCGACCGTTTCGGGCACCCCACCATACGATTAGCGACGTGGCCCTGGTCGGTGGTGGGAGCTTTCCCTCGCCGGGCGAGATCAGCCTTTCCCACAACGGCGTACTTTTCCTCGATGAATTGCCCGAATTCCGGCGCTCCGCCCTGGAAGTAATGCGGCAACCCATGGAAGAACGTCGAATCGTCATCAGCCGCGCACGGATCACCGTTGAGTTTCCTTCCAGCTTCATGCTTATTGCCAGCATGAACCCCTGTCCCTGCGGGTACTTCAATCACCCCGACCGAGACTGCGTCTGCGCCCCCGGCATCGTAAAACGATACCTCAACCGCATCAGCGGTCCCCTGCTGGATCGTATCGACCTCCACGTGGAAGTGACACCCGTGCCGCTGGAAAAGCTGACGATGCCCACGGTTGACGCCGGAGAGGAAGACAGCGCTACCATTGCCGGGCGGGTACAGGCCGCCCGCCTCATTCAGGAATCCCGTTTTTCCGATCAGAACGGAATCTACTGCAATGCCCAGATGCCCAGTCGCCTGGTACGTCAGTACTGCCGGCTCGGGAGTGCCGGGAATCGTTTACTGAAAACGGCCATGGAGAAGCTGCAACTCAGTGCCCGGGCTTACGACCGGATCCTGAAGGTCGCCCGTACGGTGGCGGACCTTGACGCCTCCGTAGAAATTCAGCCGGCTCATCTCGCCGAAGCTATCAATTTCCGTACGCTGGATCGCGGCAGTTGGGGAGACAAGGGGGCGGGCCGCTGATCCGGGCAACAATAACCTACCGGCTTGAGCGGACTTTAAGAATTTTTACCTCCACGCGCTGGTTGCGCTGGTTGCACGCCTCGGAGTCCTCCAGGCAGACGGGACGTGTCTTTCCGTAACCGCGCGGCAGCATTTGGGAAGTGCCGATGTTGAGGGACTGCAGGTAGTCGATCACGGAAATAGCTCGCTCCTGACTGATGCGGTTGGCGTACACCGGTCCGGCCCGGTAGCTTGCGTGCCCGCCAATTTCGACCACCACGTCCGTATTGTGGCGCAAGAACTCGGCGATCTCGGTAAGCGCGGCCTCGCTTTCCGGTTCTAGCTCGGCACTGTTGGCCCGGAAGGTGATGTTTTCGATTTCGAACACCTGCCCGATCTTCAGCTCGCCGCGGGTGTTGCCGAGTTCGACGACCGGGGCCTTGGGTGTTTGGGGCTTCTGTTCATTCGCCGAGCGTGGGCGTGCTCCGGATGGGGTAGTACCGGATCGTTCGGACTCGGGTGTCCGCTCCGCGAGCGACTCGTCACTATCCGGCTCCTCCGGGCGGGGCGCGTCGAGAGCTTCGTCGCAGGCCACCACGGTGATGGGCTGTACGTTATCGAGGAGAATATTACCGTTGTAGGGGAATAGGATGGGTTGCTTGTAGAAGGCCTCCAGCACGATGTAGGTGTAGTTCTGCTGAGGCTTTAGCTTAATGCGATACTCCCGCCAGTTCCAGTTGGTCACGAGGGGGCTTTCGCCCATCACCGCGCCGATATCGCATACGTCAAAGCCACCCCGGATACGCAGCTTGATGGGATTTACGTAGTTCTCGTCGTTATCCGTCAGGCGACTTTTGGACATATACAGCTCCGACCGAGCGAGTTGCAGCCGCAGCTCGTAACACTGGCCGGCGACCATCGCGACGTTCATCCGCTGACCGACGCGCTCGTGGGTGTCATTGTCCCGCGTCACCATGCCTAAGTAGGTGCGCTGGTGCTGGGCGGGTTTGACCACTTTAAACTCCCGCAGGGGATCGGGTTGAATGTCGACGGCCGACTCGCCCGGAAAGCCGCAGTCCGTCCACCCCTTCGGAGCGGCACCGACACGGGGCATGTCCTCGAAGGAGGGGTTGACCAGCGTAATGGTGCCGTCTGGCTGTGCGGTAAGCGCAAAACCGAGCAGCAGCAAGCAGGACAAATAGAAATAACGCATCTCGTTTCAGTTGTGTCGATGTGCGATCACGCAGGTGCCCGCTACATCCCATCCATAGTATAAGCCTAACGTGCGAGTCAACAAATTGGTGCAAAAATTATGTTACAGTCGGGTGCGTAAGTTCGATTATACCCGCAATTACCAGGAACTGGATCTGCGTTCGCAGCCGGAGCTGTACGCCATCGGGCGCGGCGAGCAGGGGGTATTACTGGTAGAGCCCTATAAGTCCGAGATACTGCCGCACTGGCGTTTCCGCGACCCGCCCGCGGCAACCGCGTCCGCTGATACAATTTATGAAATGTTCCTCAATTACCTTGATCGGGGGGAATTCGTTGGCGCGGACATGGCTCGCAAATTTCTTCAGATGGGGTATACCCGTAGCCGCCGGTATGCCAACTACCGGGGGGGAAAAAAGTATGACGGCCCGGTCCCGGACGACAAGAAAGGCCAGAGCGGCGCTCACGGGCGCGATCAATTGGAGCGGCAACCGGAAGATCCCGTTAAGGCGGAATCGGCGAGAATCTTTAAGGCTAAGTGGGACCAGGCAAAGGTGCATCCGGAATACCTCCGGCAGAAGGCCGCCTTTATCGAACGCTACGGCTGACTGCTCAACCGATCGATCAGCCGCCCGATCATCATCATACACCCTTCCAGCTGGTCTATCGCTACGAACTCGTTGGCGCGGTGAGCTTGGGCGATGTCACCGGGACCGCAAAGCACGCTGGGAAAGCCGGCATTAGAAAACTGACCGGCTTCGGCGGCGTAGGCAACGGTGCCGGTCCGCGAACACCCACTGATATCCTTGACCAAATCGACGATGGGAGCGTCCTCGGCGGTATCGAGCGGGGGCACGAAGGGGTGGAGGGGGAAGTGCTCGATGGAAAAATCGGGATAGATCTTGCGCCGTAGTTCCTCCCGTTGCCGGCAAAAAGTGAGGAAATCGGCAAAAAGTTGGTCGGCGTCGTCGCGGGGGATCGTGCGGTAATCCCACTCGAAACGGCAGTGATTGGCAATGATGTTGAAGGCCGACCCGCCGGCGATTTTACCGACGTGGATGCTGGTATGGTCGGGGGAGAATCGGGCGTCCGTATGCCCGGCGGCGATGAGGGCATCCATTTTTTCCTCCAGCCATACGATCAGGCGGGCGGCTTCGTGCACGGCATCCACCTCCTCCTTGATCCGGCTGCTGTGTCCCTGGCTTCCCCGGACCTCCGTAGTGTACACCATGATGCCCTTCTGACCGACCATGGGTTGCAACATCGTCGGCTCACCGATAATAGCTCCCAAAGGCTGTTCGGGATAGTGATCACGGATCGCACCGGCGATGATGTCTCCGGCCATGCAGCCGATCTCCTCGTCGTAACTGAAGGCGAAGTATACGGGTCTCCGCAAATTGGCAGCCTGCAGGCGGGGTACGGAGGCCAGACAGCAGGCGATGAATCCCTTCATGTCGCAACTACCCCGGGCAAAGAGTTTGTCGTCCTTCCGGACGAGCGTGAAGGGGTCGGTATCCCAGGGTTGCCCTTCGGTCGGAACCACGTCCAGATGCCCGCTAAGGATCACGCCTCCGTCCACGGCCGGGCCGATGCGGCAGTGCAGACAGGCTTTGGTACCGTCCGCATTCGGCACCAGCGTGTATTCCACCCCAAGGTCGGTCAGATAGCGTTCGATCCACCGAAGGATCGGGAGGTTGCTCTGGCCGCCGAGCACGGGAAAGGATACGAGGTGCGCAAGAATTTCGGTGGAGGTAAGGGAAGTGTTGGTCAAGGAGAGGTAATTGGTTGGGAGGTAAAGGTACAGAAGTCACGGGGGAGGCCCGTAGTTTTCGTCCGGCCCTACCGGTCGCAAATTTGGCAATAAAGCCGGTATCGGACCTTTCGACCTTCTTCCTTGGAAGCTCGGATGCAATCATCCCGTACCGTTCACTATTCCTGGGCCGCCACCCGCACCAAAAGCGATGAATGGGCGATTCTGCGACGGCACGGTGACCTTTTCCTTATTTTTCGTCTAAAGGGAGTGCCGGTCGTCAGATTCGCGGCCGACACTTCACAAACACTTGTCCAAATGAAAGACCTCATCTACTCCCTCACCTTCATCGCCCTGCTCGTTTTCGCCGGAGCCCGCCTTACCGCCCAGGTTACCAGCCAGGAGCAAATGATGAGTCGCGGAAACAACGACGCCCTGATCCTGGAACTGCCGAGCGCGGAAGAAAAACTGGTGAGCGACCTGTGGCAAGACTGGCTTAAGGACAACTACCGGGTCAAGACCAGTAAGACCAAAAAAGTGCGCAACGGCGAACTCTCGTCGCTGAACTTCAGCCTGCCCGGCGTCAGCGCCGGTGGGAAGGTAGATCTGTACAGCACCGTGAAGGAAGTCGGAAACGGCAGCGAACTGACCGTCTGGATCGCCACCCCCGACGGTTACGTCAGCCCGGACCTGAACCAGGGGCAGTACCTCGAAGCCGAGAAAATGCTCATGCGCTTCGCCCTCGAGGTGAGTAAGGAGCAGGTCAAGCAGGATGTGGACAGCGAAGAGGACAAACTCAAGGAACTGGAAAAGGACCTGGATCGCCTGCGCCGCGATAAGGAACGTGCCGAGAAGGATATCGTCGACGCCCAGAAACGCATTGCCGAACTGGAAGCCGACATCCAGCGCAACATCGTCGACCAGGAAACGAAGCAACAGCAGATCGAAGATCAGGTCCGCAGGGTAGAGGAAACTCGCCGCAAGCTGGAAGATTACTAGGCGCCCCGCGCACCCGGTGGGGCGGGGTTGGGCGCGGTCGGTGGGATCCACCGTCGTTTCGGAACAAGATGATGACCGTTTCCATTGTAAGGGAAAGTAGTCGTCCGTGCCCCGCCCCCTCTCCCAAGCTCCCCACATCAGTGGCCGTCTGCCGCAAGACCACGCTGATCGTCCGATCTCCCAGGCCGATGCGCCCCCGGTATCCACCTTTGCTCCCGCGCCCCGCCGCCATGCCGGCCGTTCCGCGCGCGCCTGGAAGCCTAAACACGTGTACTTCACCGCCGCCGCCTGGCAGGAAGAGCACGGCCGCCGCATTGCCGAACGGCTTGCCAAACTGGGAGTGGAATACGAGGTCATGTCCGCGAACCGGCTCCCCAAACTGGGGGGAGCGACCACCCGCGAAACCTACCGCAAGGCCAAGAATACCCTGGCGATCGTCAACGCGCCGGCCGGGCAGTTCAAGCTCACCCCGATACCCCCCTCGGCCGACTGGCAGTTTCACCTAGCCAAGGGCTGCCCGGCCCACTGCCAGTACTGCTACCTCGCCGGGAGCCTGCCCGGAGCACCGGTAACCCGTGCCTACGCGAATCTGGATCAGATCCTCGACAATCTCGCCGCCTACATCGATCCCCACCGTGCACTGACGACCTTCGAGGCCAGTTGCTATACCGATCCGCTCGGCATCGAACACCTCACGGGCTCCCTCTCCCGGGCCATCACCTGGTTCGGCGAGCAGTCCGACGCCCGCCTGCGCTGGGTGACGAAGTACGACGACGTATCCCCCCTGCTGAACCTGCCCCACAACGGACAGACGCGCTGCCGCATCAGCCTCAACGCCGACTGGGTCACTCAACGACTCGAGGGAGGGACGGCCGATCTGGAAGCCCGGCTAGTCGCGATGCGCAAACTCACCGATGCCGGCTACCGGGTCGGAGCGGTACTCGCTCCGCTGATGCCCTTCGACAACTGGCGAGTCGACTACGGGGACCTGCTTGATCAGCTCCGCAACACGCTCGACGACGGGGCCGACCTCACCTTCGAACTCATTACGCACCGCTTCACCCCCGGCTCGAAGGAGATCCTCCTGGACTGGTACCCCAACACCTCCCTGGACTTCGACGAGGAGCGCCGTTCGAAGAAGCTGAATAAGTTCGGCAGCCACAAATTTGTCTACCCCCGGGAGCAGATGAAGGAGCTAAAGGAGTGGTTCACGGAGCGCATTGCGCGCGACTTTCCGGAGGCGGAAGTCCTGTACTTTACCTGATCGATTGGCTTAGCGGGCCAGGAGGCGACGTGCATTATCGCTCACCTCGAGTCCCGCCCAGCTGGCCCGTCCACGGTAGCACTCCCGGCCATCGGTTGCTAAGCTTACCTCCAATTCGGCCCGCAGGCTTTCGTTGATCTTCCCCGTCATGGCTCCGGCGATGGGACTAGCCAGGCGCCCGCCCGCCGCCGGGTAGCCGGTAAGGGTAAGCCGGTGACGCCGGTCACGAAAAACGATGCGGACGGCCTCGGTGTCTGCCGGAAAATCAACGTCGACCCGCGCGCCCGTCCAGGTGGTGAACGTGAATAGCTGACCGTCGAGTAGGAGGGTACACAGAAATCCGGTGAAACTCGAACCCAGCCAGGGTATGCTGGCTACGCTGGCCATCAGGCTGGCCGGCTGGTCGGTCCCGGAAAGGTGGTTGCTCTGCGTCCAGATCCAGGCGTCGGGAAAGCCCGTACCCCAGTCCTTTTCGGTGTAACCCACTCCACTGCTAATGTCCACGGGGTGTCCGTTCCGGGTAATCATACCGCTAAGCCGGTGGTGCAGGCTCACCAGGCCGTGGTAACATTGCATCCCGGGTACGAAACCGTACCAGCCCATGACGCCGGGAGCCAGCGGGCGAGCGGGCCAGGGAGTGACCTCCTCCAATTTAAGATCGACGTCCAGATCGGGCAAGCTTACCCGCAGCCGGTCGGTAGCGAACTGGTGGGGTCCCAGGTCGATGTGGAACCGGTCGGTGGCCGGTGCAAAGGATTCGATCGGGTAGGAATGATAGGCGGACGTAGCGGCGACTCCGTCGAGCACCTGTAGAAACGCGTGATTGTCGCCGTTCCGGCCGTAACTGACCCCGGGAATGAAGGCGTAGGCCAGTCCCCGTTCGGGCACGACGATCTTGAAGTACCAGCCTTCGAAGTAGTTCCGGCTGCGGCCCCAACCCTGAAATCGTGGAGGATCGAAGCTGGAACGGCGGCGAAGTAAGAAGTTCTGCACCCCGGAAATATCGGATTTAATGCCGGGGTGTTCGCGCCGTTCGGCGGCCATTCTGCGCACCAACCTTCGTTCCCCCTGTTCATTTATACTTTCCTTAACGTACGTAGTCCGTGCAATCGGGTTGTCCCGTGCATCAAGGGGGCAAGCAAACCGCACTCCGTACTCCCGACATCCCGTCCACTATGCGCTACCTGACCTTCCTCCTCGCCCTGTTCTTCGCAACTTCCCTGATGGCCCAATACTCCGATCAGTACCGAAAACTCAGCGACCTGGCCGACGCCGGTAAGTACCGCAGCGCCCGGACCGTAGCCGAAGAAATATTTACGGCGGCGGAGCGGGCGGGCCACGCCGACCAGATGGTCAAGGCCCTGAATTACCGGGTAGCGTACACGGAAATGCTGGAGGAAGACGGTTCCCAGGCCGTAGTCGATCTACTGCGCGGGGAACTTGGCGAACACGGCGATAAACCGGTAGTCGCGGCGCTCGTCCACGTCATGCTCGGCCGGACGCTCCATGACTTCGCCGAACGGAACAGTTACCGACTACGCGACGCCACCACTATCGCCGGTGCCAGGGTAGGGGATTCGACCGCCCTGGCCGACTACAGTATGGAACAGCTTTTGGTGGCCGGCAGGGACTACCTGTACCAAGGACTCGACCTCGCCCGCGAAAATCAGATTGCCCTCGGTCGCATTCCCGCCCTGGTCGCGGGAGGACAAACCCGGACCGCCGAATTGCCCACGCTCTACGATCTGCTCATCGATGAGGCGATGAAGATTTTAGGTAGTTCACTCGGCTCGGTGACCGACACGCGACTTTCCAACCCCACGCGCCTGCTGCAATCCGCCCCGGCCTTCGTTCGTCTGAAGCTGGAGGAAAACTACAATCTCACCAAAGGCACGCCCCGCAAACTGCTGCTGTACCAACAGTGGATCGCTTACCACCTGAAGGAGGGTGGCCCGGCCCTGCTTCATGCCGATCTGGAACGCATGCGCTTCGTACACCGCAACGGAGCGCCGGACACGATCTACCTCGCCGCGCTGGAAAAAATGTACGAAGCCTACGCCGGCACGCCCCAACGTGACCGGATACTCACCGAGATGGCTCGCCTACTCGACCGGGAGGACGAAGCTCTCGGCGCACGCCCCCGGGTGCGGGCCCTCGAATTACTCGAGCGGGTGGGAACGGCGGACGAACTGGCCCGCGTCGAAGCCCGACAACTACGCGCATCCATCACGGCTCCCTCCCTACAGAGCCAGAACCAGTCCTACTATCCCCGGCGCCGGCATCTACTCGTTGGTCTCACCTACCGGAACGTCGAACGCGTCTTCTACCGGGTATACGCTTACGACCCGGCGGAGGAGGTGACGGGATCTTACCGTAACGACGAGCGACTGGCCGCCCTGATGAAGGGCCGCCCCGTCACTACCGGAAGCCAACGGCTGGTAGCCAACGACGATCATAACCAGCACCTTACCGAGTTGGATCTTAATCCTCTGCCCGCAGGCGGCTACCACCTCATCATTTCCAGTGAGCCGGATTTCAGCACCAAATCCGGCATGCTGACGGCCACGAGTTTTCAGGTAACGGATCTGGCCGTAGTCAAACTTACCGGCAGCGGACAGGACATCGTTCAGGTCGTCGACCGCACCACCGGAGCTTCCCGAGCCGGCATCGCGGTAGCCATTCGCCAGCAAAACCGACGCAACCGCAGCTACCTCCAGGTCGAAACCCGCCGCAGCGATGCTTCCGGAACGTTCACCCTCCCCCGCATCGAGCGCTACAATAACTACCAACTCATTCTCACCGATCCGAACTCCGCCGATCGCCTCGTTACCGAAGTCGGCGAGTACGCGAACGATGCCGGACCCAACCGGCGCACCGCCTACACCACCTTACTGACCGACCGGCCGATCTACCGCCCCGGCCAGACGATCCACGTGTATGGCCTTCGCTACCAGACGGACGAGGAGCTAATGCCCTCCATCCTGCCGAACGAACCAGTAACCGTGACCCTACGCGACGCCAATTATCAGGAAGTAGCAACCCGGGAAGTCGTTACCGATGCCTACGGCCGGTTCAGCAGCGGCTTCGACCTGCCGGCGGGCGGACTGACCGGTGAATTCAGCATCCAGACCGATAACGGCAGCGTGAGCCTGCGCGTCGAGGAATACAAACGTCCCCGCTTCGAGGTTACCCTGGACGGGCCCGATGCCGCTACGCCCGGCGAGGAAGTAACCATCACGGGCCGGGCCATGACCTACGCCGGCCCGGCCGTGGCGGATGCCCGCGTCAATTATCGGGTCTTCGTAGAGGAGGTCCGCTATATGTTCCATTACTTCCGAAACGGCGACGGCGGCGGCGGAGATCGTGAACTGGTGACCAGTGGTCGTGCGATCACCGGGCCCGACGGACGATTTTCTTTCGCGGTGATAACCCCCACCGATCTGCAGACCGACGGCTACCGACGCTACCGCTACGTGGTGGAGGCGGACGTCGCCGATGCTACCGGTGAAACCCACCAGGCAACGACCGGATTCGGAATCCGTGGCGAACGACCGGCCATCATGGTCAGTCCACGGCAAGAAACCGTAGACCGCGGCGATAGCCTACACCTCGACGTCCTCAGCGACCGCAGGGACACCAGCCTCCGGATCGCGCTGCGCATCGTTCCGGTAGAAAAACCCAACGCGGCCATCCTCCAGCGCGATTGGAGCATTCCCGACCGACCGGTCATCGAGCGCGGGACCTTCGAGCGCAACTTCCCCTACCTCGCCTACGCCCCCGTTCCGGACCTGGCGACGTGGCCGGTTACCGGGGCCGCCGTACACGCCGATCCCGCCGTTACCGTCCGAAACGGGCAGACAACGGTGACGCTACCCGCCGACTTCCCGGTGGGCCACTACCGCGTCGAGTGGACCTACGCCGATGGAACCGGCGGGGAGCCCACCACCTTTAGCGTATACAGTTCGGCGACCGCCGACTTGCCCGCCGGGGTTCTGTTCCAGCTCGACCAGGTTTCCGGGGTGGAAGTAGGGGAGCTCCTCGAACTTCAATTGATCTCGGCGATCGATTTGCCCCTGGTGCACCACCAGTGGCAGAGCCGGCGCGGTATCGAAACGGGGCGTGACAGCACCCGGGGGCGGCGGCTCACCTTTCTCTATACTCCTTCGGAAGCCGACCGCGGTGGGCTATCTTTCAAGCTGGCCTTTGTCCGTGCCAACCGGGTGTTCGAAGAGAACCGGATGCTACCCCTGACCTGGGAGAATCGCGAGCTCACCGTCACCTACGCTACCTTCCGCGACCGCTTGCGCCCCGGAATGCCGGAACGGTGGACCCTTCGGCTGAAGTCGAGCGACAGTCTGCCCGCCGCCGCGGCCGCCCTGGCTACGATGTACGATGCGAGCCTGGACCAACTCTATGCCGGTCAGGACTGGCAGTTTTCGCCCTACCCCTACTTTTACGGAGGGCGGTCGCTGCTGAACGGGGCCAGCTTCGGAAGCGACTGGGGGCGGTCTTTCGGCGCGCCCACCGATTTCGTGGTCAAGGATACGCTGCCCGGTCTCCCCCGCCTGATTCTGTTCGACGGGCTCAGAGAAACCCTGCAGGGTAAAGTGTACGGCGTGGCCGTCGAGGGCCGGGCCCGAATGCGCATGAATGCCGCCCCCGAGATGGCCATGGCCGCCGACGCTCAGGCAGCGGCTCCCGCCCCGCCGCCGCCGCCGCCCGCCGTGGAAGAAATGCGAGAGGAAGAACAAGGATCCGTACAGATTCGTACCAACCTGCAGGAGACCGCCTTCTGGCTACCGGAAATGACGGCCGGCCCCGATGGTTCCCTGGAGGTGTCCTTCACCAGTCCGGAGGCCCTCACGGCGTGGAAGTTCCGGCTCTTTGCCCACGATAAAAAACTGAACTACGTGATCTCCGAGCGGGAGATCGTCACCCAGAAGGAACTCATGGTGCTCCCCAACGTGCCCCGCTTCCTGCGGGAGGGCGACGCCATCGACCTGACGGTCCGCGTATCCAATACCACTCCCGAGGCGATGCTGGCCACCGTGGAGCTGGAACTCTTCGACCCGCTGACCGACGAAGCGATTACGGACATGGGCGGGGCCGCGGGTGCCGCGCCTTTCCGTAAAGAAGCCGAGCTTACGGGTAGTGGCTCGGTCACCCTTCGTTTCCCGTTGACCGTTCCGGAGGGGGCCGCGTTGAGGGGACCCTTAGGTTACCGGATCATTGCCCGGGCCGGAAACTTCAGCGATGGGGAGGAAAACGTAGTCCCCATCCTGACCGATCGTACCCTGGTGACTGTCAGCAAACCCTTTTACCTGCGGCGTAAGGACGACAAGTCACTTACTATCCCCGGTCTGGCCGATCAGATGAGTCCGTCCCTCACTCACGTAAGCTACACCTTCGAGGCCACCACCAATCCGGCTTGGCTCGCGCTGAAGGCGCTGCCGTACCTTATGGAATATCCCTACGATTGCACCGAGCAAGTCGTTAATCGCTACTTCGCTAATCAACTCGCGTACGTGACGGTAGCGGGAAGACCCATCTTGGAGGAAGTATTCCGCAAGTGGCAGTCCGACAGTACCGCCCTGCTCAGCGAACTCGAACAAAACCTCGAGCTGAAGAACGCATTGCTTACCGAAACGCCCTGGGTCCGGGAGGCCCAGTCGGAATCCGCCCAGCGGGCCCGCATCGCCGATCTTTTCCAGTTGAAGCGACTGGCCGTCGAACAGCGGCAGGCCCTGGATAAGTTGGCGGCCCGCCAGGGAAGTGACGGCGCGTACAGTTGGTTCCCCGACGGTCGCCCCGACCGGTACATGACGCAGTACGTACTGGAAACCCTGGCCCGCATGCGCCAGCTCGGCGTGATCGCCGATAATCAGAAAGAAACGGTTCAGCGCATCACGAAGGCCGCCGTCGGATATCTCGATCAGCAACTCGCGGACGATTTTGAGCGCTTGTTCGCCCGCGAGAGCGACGGGAGCGAGCTCCGTAAGACTTACCAGCCCTCCGCCCTCCAGGTGCACTATCTGTATGCTCGGGCCATGAGCAAGGTAAAAGCGCCCACGGATGCCCGTCCGCTGGATTTCTATCGCGAGCGCGCCTTCGCCGGATGGAAGCGTTACGGCCTGTATGAACAAGCGTTGATTGCCCTAACGGCTCAGGCCACGGATAACACCCTCGCTATGACCGTCATCGAAAGTCTGCGGGAGCGCGCGCTGCACTCGGATGAATTCGGGATGTACTGGAAATACGAAGCCGGTTACCGGTGGAACAACCTGCCCATCGAAACGCATACCCGCATCCTGGAAGCCTTTCGGTCGGTCGCTGCGCCTCAGGAGGAACTGGACGAGATGCGCCTTTGGCTGCTCACCAACAAGCGGACCAACCACTGGCCTACGACGAAAGCCACCGCCGCCGCCGTCTACGCTATACTGAACGGCGGAGAGCGCTTCGTCGCCCGGGATAACGGCCGAACGATCGATGCCAGTTGGCCCGGGACCGACGGGAACGACCTCAGCTCCCGCGTCCGCGCCCTGCAGCAAACGGCCGAAGCGGCTACGGGAGAGTTCAGCCTGCGCCTGCCCGCCAGTGAGGTAAGCAAGGAACTGGCTACCGTAGAGGTAAAAAATCGCGGGAACGACCTCGTGTGGGGAGGCATCTACTGGCAGTATACGGAACGCGCCGACCGGGTACGCCAAAGCGAAGCCGGACCGCTGTCGCTGGAACGGGAACTCTACCGAAAGGAAGCGGATCAACTGGTAGCAATCACGGAGAAGGAGCCGCTCCATCACGGCGATCGCATCACCGTCCGGCTGACGCTCCGCAGCGACCGGGATATGGACTACGTCCACGTAAAGGACCGTCGCGCCGCCACCTTCGAGCCGGTAAACGCTCTGTCAGTCTATCGCTACGACAATGGCCTCGGCTACTACTTCGCACCCGGGAATCTGGCCACCAATTTTTTCATCAGTGATCTGCCGAAGGGAACATACGTGCTGGAGTACGATCTGTTCGCAACGTACGCCGGCAACTTCAGCAGCGGACTGGGGCGGGTGGAATGTATGTACGCGCCGGAATTCGGAGGCAATACCGCCGGGGGAAGGGTGGTGGTGGAGTAGGGGGGGGTTAGTACTTTAGGGGGTTAGGGGGTAGTATGGTAGGGGGTAGTATGGTAGGGGGTAGTGTGGTAGGCAGTTAGTGCATTAGGGGGTAGTGTGGTAGGGGGTTGTATGGTAGGCCGTTAGCGCGTTAGGGGGTAGTATAGTGGGGGGTAGTATGGTAGGCCGTTAGTGCGTTAGGGGGTAGTATGGTAGGCAGTTGGTGCGTTAGGGGTAGTATGGTAGGGGGTGGTATGGTAGGCCGTTAGTGCGTTAGGGAGTAGTATGGTAGGCAGTTGGTGCGTTAGGGGTAGTATGGTAGGGGGTAGTATGGTAGGCAGTTGGTGCGTTAGGGGGTAGTATGGTAGGGGGTAGTATGGTAGGCAGTTGGTGCGTTAGGGGTAGTATGGTAGGGGGTAGTATGGTAGGTAGTTGGTGCGTTAGGGGGTAGTATGGTTGGTGGTTAGTGCGGTAGTAAACGATCCGGCGATTCCTGCAACACTTCCCATACTGCCAGATCACCGTAATACAAGACCAGATTACGCTACGTGTACCATACTACCATACTACCAACAGACTAAAGAACTACCAGCGAACGCAGTGAGCGGACTAAAGAACTACCAGCGAGCCCCGCGAGCGAAACTAAAGAACTACCAGCGAACGCAGTGAGCGACCTAAACCACCACTCACAGTTTCAGTTTCTCGATGCGATCGGCCAGTATGTCCCGGTAGCTCTTACCGACGGGTAGGGAGGTGATCTTTCCTTTCTCCTTGACTTCGACCATATTGCCCTGGAGCGCTTCGATGCGGCGCAGGTTGACGATGTAGCTGCGGTGAATGCGCTGGAAGTCGGCGGTGGGCAGTTTTTCTTCCAGCGACTTCATGGTCTGGAGGGTGATGACCCGGTCGTCGGGGAGCCGGATGATGACGTAGTCCTTGAGGCCTTCGATGTAGACGATCTCATCGATATTGACGCGAACGAGCTTCTTGTCGGCCTTCACGAAAAAGTAACCGGGGCCGCCATCCTCCACCGGAAGGGCCTTAGCCTTCTGCTTGAGGGCGGCCTGGTCGACGGCCCGGTTGCAGGCCTGCAGAAAACGGTCCATGCTGATGGGCTTGACCAGGTAGTCCAGGGCGTTAAGCTCGAACCCGTCCAGAGCGTAATTTGGGTAGGCGGTGGTGAAGATGGTTACCGGGGGATCGGTGAGTCCGCGCAGGAAGTCGGTGCCGCTCAGTTGGGGCATGTTGATGTCGAGGAACATGAGATCGACGTCTTCCCGCTTGAGTACGTCGTTGGCTTCGAAGGCGTTGTCGCACTTCGCGATCAGTTCGATTTCGGGAATGCGTTCGAGGTAAGTTTCGAGGATATCTTGGGCGAGGGGCTCGTCGTCGACGATGATGGCGTGAATCATGGGAAGGGGGATGTGTAGAGGTGTGGAAATGTGAGGGTCTAAAGCTGTAAAGTTAGGTGGATGGCGTAGGTGGACGGAGTTTCGGTGATGTCGAGTTGGTGGCGGTCGGGGTAGAGAAGTTCCAGGCGCCGGCGGACATTGACCAGCCCAATGCCCCCGCTGGGACGGGCGGTGTCGGGGGAGCGGGGAAGAACGGTCCCCTTTGAGTTCTCTAGGTCGAAGCGGATGGACTTTACCTCAACCTGAAGGATGGCGTGCACGAATCCGCCCCGAATGGCCGCGTTGATGCCGTGCTTGAAGCTGTTCTCGAGAAATGGTATGAGCAGCAGGGGCGCGATTTGCTGATCAACGACTTGTCCCTTCACCTCCAACGTGATGTCGATGCCCTCGCGTTGCCGGAGTCGTTCCAGGTCGAGATAATTGCGGAGGTAGTTGATCTCTTTGCGCAGAGGTACCTGGGGTTCGTTGCATTCGTAAAGCATGTACCGCATCATCTCGGAGAGCTTGATGACGATGTCGGGGGCTTTATCGGATTTTTTAAGGGTAAGGGCGTAAAGGCTGTTAAGGGTGTTGAAGAGGAAGTGGGGGTTGATCTGCGACTTCAGGAAGCGCAGTTCGGACTGCATCGTCTCGTTCTCGACCTCCTGTTTTTTGCGGTTTTCGGCGATCCAGTCGGTCATGATCTTGCCCATCGAGCTGACGCCCCCGATGAGGAAGTTGCCGAGGAAGTAGGCTTCCATATTGTTGAGCAGATCGATCTGCACCTTTTCCCGGTAGGAAAAGAGGAAGTACTTAATTACCAGCTCCATCGGCGTGAAGATGACCGACAGCCCGACGAGGGCGGCCAGGTAGATCCAGAAGCGACCGGGCTTCAGGTAATTTGGAAAAAGAAAGAGCAGGTTGGTGTACACCACGACCATGAAGACCACGATGGTAATCAACTCGTTGATCAGCACCAGACCGATGCTGTACTCTCCGGCCTGCAGCTGTAGAATAACGAGAATGGCAAAAAAGGCCAGCCACCCCAGTCCGTGGTAGAAGGGCCGGCGTACGAGGGTGCTGCCCAGTCGGTCGGCAAAACCGCTGAGGTAGCTGCCGGATGATTCTCTGGTAGCAACGGACATTGGGGTAAAGTACGGAGCCCCCACGGGATGGCCGCCGGATTTCTACGAACGGATTAATTGACCGGATGAGCGGGGGGGCGGCCAACCGGGGCCGGGCAAACATCGTTAAGGTCGGTATGGACGTTCTGATCATCGCCGCCGTCGCCGGTTACATCATCTTCCGCATCGGCAGGGAGGTGATGGGTAGTTTTCGTCACCCCGACGATGAAGAGTTGCTGGATTACTGGAACGAAGTAACGAAGCAAGAAGACCGCTCGGCCTACCGGCAGATCAGCGAGCACCTGGCCACCTGTAATGAGTGCCGCGACCGCCTGGACGAGCTGCGGAAGCGGCCGGGGGGACCGGGGGCGCATTCCCCCATGATCACGCGGCGGTACTAAACATCCGCCCCCCCGGGGCCGATTGTTTGGGTATGCACGTACAACGATTCCACGACGAGACCATTGATCAGTATTCTTACCTCATTTCCGACGGGAGTGAGGCCGTATGCGTAGACCCTAACCGCAACGTCGGGCCCTATCTGGAGTACCTGGAAGACCACAAACTCAACCTGCGGGCCATTGTCCTCACCCACCTTCCCGGAACTTTCGCGAGCGGGTGGGCCGAACTGCGGGAGCTTAGCGGAGCCGACGTAATCGGTGCCTCCACTTACCAGTTTCACGGAGAGGGCCGCTACCGTCAGGCCGGACGGGCCACCATGATCGAATTTGGAGACGGTTGCCACGTAATGACCCAGCTGACTCCTGGATACACGGCCGATAGCATCAGTCTGGTGGTCATGGACAAAAAGGGGGACACTCAGGGCATCTTTACCGGTCAGACCCTGCTGAAGGAAGGGGTGGGCTATCCGCTGCCCCGCCCGGAGGATATGAACCCCCTGCACGGCAAACGTACCTATGCCAAGGAGATGTACGCCAGCATCCACAACATCATCAAGGGCTTCGCGCCCCGGGCAACCGTGTACGCGGGCTTCGGGGAGGACGCTCACTTCAGTAAGATGGAAAGCTCCACCCACGGCCAATTCAACCTCACGGAAGCGCAGGCGGAGAATCCCGCGTTTCAGCATAAAACGGCGGACCTCTTCGCCGACTGGCTGCTGGAGGATTACCCCTTCGTTCCCGCCTACGTCAAGGGTTGTCGGGAAAACAATTCGGCGGGGTATCCCGTGTGGGCCGTCGCCCTCGCGCCCTTCCGCGAACTCATCGGAGACGACCACCGTCAGGCGCTGCAACTGAACCGACCGATCGTAAATAGCCAGGGAGGTGCCGTGATTTTGACACCGGAGGATGCCGCTTCCGGAAAAAACGTTGCACCCGCGTCCGCGCCCGTTGCCCTGCCCCTCGGCGAAGAAACCCTGATCATCGATACCCGACCCGCCGTGGATTTTCGGGCCGGGCACGCGCTGAATGCCATCAACATCCAGGCGGAAGGTCCTTTTGCTTTGTGGCTCGGATCGATCGTGCGGCCGGGCGAGGACTTCTACGTACTGGTCGATAGTGAAGAAAATGCCTACCGGGTGGCACAGTCCATCGCGAAGATCGGCTACGACCGGCAGGTAAAGGGGGTCGTCCGCTGGACCGGCGGACTGAACGAACGGATAGAAACCCCGCTCGACCTGAAGGATCTGAAGGAACACCATACGGGGAAGTACACGATCGTGGACGTACGCCCACCGGCAGCCGCCGTGGAGGATACCCGGTTTTACGGAGCCCTCAACGTGCCCGTGTGGACACTGCGCGACCGGTGGCGGGAAATACCGCAAGACCGGCCCATCGTCGTACACTGCGGTGGAGGATACCAGTCGGCCATCGGAGCCAGCATTCTACGGAAACAGCTGGGGGACCGCGTAGCCGTCTACGACCTCGGCAAGCAAGTGGAAAAGTTTAAGGCGGACCGGTAGCCAAGGAACCGAGACTACTCGAAACAAGCAAAAGGCCCGATCGTCAACTGACGATCGGGCCTTTATCATTCTAGCGGGTCCTCCTGAATCAGACGGATTCCGCCAGGGTGGGGTAGGTGATGTACCCTTCGGGGCCGGGAGTGTAGAAGGTGTCGTAATCCGGGACGTTCAGTTCGGTACCCTCACGGAACCGCTCGACCAGATCGGGATTGGCGATGAAGGGCCGGCCGAAAGCGACGAGGTCGCACCGTCCGGTGCTAATGTCTTCTTCGGCCCGGTGAGCGTCGTAACCACCCGACAGGATGAGGCTGCGGCTAAATACCTCGCGGATTTTGGCTTTGATGGCATCGGGTACGGGCGGCGCGCCCATATCCTCCTGATCCACGAGGTGGAGGTAAGTAACGCCGATCTCGTCGAGCAGCCGGGCGGCTTCGGTGAAGGTCTCATCCACGGTATCGAAGGTTCCCATTTCGTTAAAGACGCCGTAGGGCGACAGCCGTACGCCGAGGCGGTCTCCCCCGATCGCGGCTGCGGTGGCCTCCGCTACGTTGCGCAGGAAGCGCAGACGGTTCTCTACCGATCCGCCGTACTGGTCGCTGCGCCGGTTGGTCCTGGGATGGATGAATTGCTCGAGCAGGTAGCCGTTGGCGGCATGTAGTTCCACCCCGTCGAAACCGGCCTGGATGGCGAGCTTGGCGGAGTGAGCGTATTCTTCGACGGTAGCGGTGATGTCCTCGATGCTCATTTCCTCCGCCAGCGGGATATCGAGCATACCCTTACCGTCGACGTACATCTGGGTTTCGGTCAAGGCTACGGGGCTGGGGGCGAGGACGCGGGCCCCGGCGGGTAGATTGTCGGGGTGGCTCACGCGGCCGCAGTGCATTAACTGCATGAAGATCTTGCCGCCTTGCTCGTGCACGGCCGTGGTGATCTTCTTCCAGCCTTCCATTTGCTCGGCCGAAAAATTGCCGGGAATGCGGGGGTAACCGAGTCCGTTGGGGCTCGGAGAGGTGCCTTCGCTGATGATCAGACCGGCGCCGGCACGGTTGCCGTAGTAGGTGGCCATCAGGGAATTTGGCACATTGCCCTCCGCCCGGGAGCGTGTGAGGGGGGCCATGACGGCGCGGTTCTTCAGGGTGATCTTGCCGAGTTGATACTCGGATAGGAGATGGTTTAGCATGGGTATGGGTTTGCCAGTGTAACGGGGTCACCCGGTCGGGAGTTCTGATTGATGTAGGTACACGGGAATATTTACACGGGGGTGACGGGGAAATGGCGCTGGAGGGCTACAGCGGTCCAACGGCTATAGCGGTCCAACGGCTATAGCCGTCCAACGGGGTTACCCGACCCGGTCCGGCACATGAAATCGCCACGGAGGATTCCGATGACTCAAGAAGCGAAAGCTTACGCCAGCGCGATCGGCGCACCCAGCAACTCGTCCGGTATCCCGAAACCATCGACCAACACGCCGGCTTCCGGCCGCAACTCCGCGCAGAGGATGTCCACCAGCTTGCGGATGGCCTTGCTCTTCGGCCCGCTGATGTAGCCGCTCTCGAGGTACCAGGCCGCGTGACCCTCGATGGTGTGAGCCGCGTAGAGGGTGATCACTTTTTCCAAAAGTTGCGCGGCTCCGTTGGATGGTTCCGAACCCTCCGACGGATGTCGCGCCCCATCCAGCCCGTCCACCCGCCGCAGGCTCTCGTCCAGCACCAGTTGCTCTACGTAGGCTTCGGCGGCGGCAATCATGTGGGTCTGGCAGAGCAGTCCAGCTTCGTACGCGCTCTTTCCGTCCTTGATGTATGCCCGTAATCGCTGGGCTAGAGTGCTTACGAGCCGTCGGGCACGGAAGTGGAAGGCCGACTGGTAGAAGCTCCGACTCTCCAGGTGTTCGCGGTCGGTTTGCCGTACTACGTAGGGGTTCTGTTCGGTGACGATGGTGGTTACCCGCCGCCCGAGGTACTTCAGCACCGCGATGTTCCCGTCTTCCTGAAAGCTCTTGTTGAACTCCGTCAGCAGGCTTTTGGCCAGCAACTGCATCAGTACGGTATTATCCCCCTCGAAGGTGGTGAAGATATCGGTGTCCGCCTTCAGGTCGGCAAAGCGGTTCTCGGCCAGGTAGCCCTTTCCGCCGGTAGCCTCCCGGCCTTCCTGGATGGCGGCGGTCGCGAACCAGGTGGCGTAGCTCTTCAGGCCGGCGGCCATGGCCTCGATCTCGCGCATCTGCTCCTCCGTGCGGTTGACGTAGCGGTCCAGCAGGTGATCGAGTCCGAACTGCACGGCGTACGCTTTCGCCACCAGGGGCAACAAACGCCGCTGCTGGTTCGGGTAGTCGAGAATAATGGTTTCCGAGCGCAACGATTCCCCGGGAAACTGCCTCCGCCGCAGTCCGTAGCGCACGGCAATGGTCAGGGCCGATTTGGCGGCGCTCAGTCCGGCCCGCGGCACGAATACGCGACCACCTACAAGCGTGCCCAACATGGTAAAGAAGCGACGGCTCGGACTTTCGATCGGACTCTCGTAGTTCCCCTCCGCGCTAATGCCGCCGTATTTGTCCAGCAGATTATCCACCGGCACCCGCACCTGATCGAACCACAGCCGACCGTTGTCGACGCCGTTCAATCCGAGCTTATAGCCATTGTCCTCCACCCGGATGCCGGCCAGCGTATGTCCGGCCTCGTCGCGGATCGGCACCACCACCGCGTGTACGCCGTGGCTTTCCCCGTCCACGATCAACTGACAAAAGACCGCCGCCATCCGGCTGTGCATGGCATTCCCTATGTACTCCTTACCGGCCGTGATGCTGGGCGTATGTACGATGAGTTCGCGGTTCTCGTGGTCGTACACGGCGGTGGTTTCCAGTCCGCGTACGTTGCTGCCGTGGCCGGTTTCGGTCATGGCGAAGCACCCCGGGAGTTCCAGCGTGCCCGTCTCGCGGAGGTAGGCCTCGTGGTGGCGTTTGGTGCCCAGATTGTAGATCGCGCCGCCCCAGAGTCCGAACTGGACGCCGAACTTAATGGTCAGGCTGAGGTCGTGGTAGGCGATGGTCTCGAAGGCCGCGGCGTAGTCTTGCATGCTTCCCTGACCGCCGTATTCGCGGGGATACGACAGGGCGCCGATGCCTTCCCGGGCAAGTTCCTTGCACCAGCGCAGGACCTGTTCACGGTAGTCTTCCTTGATGCGCAGGATGGTGCGTTCGAAGGAGGGGCGTAACAAAATCTCCTTCACCCGCCGGATGACCTCGGCGTGAGGCCCCTCCAGAATTTGCTGCAAATGGGCCGGATCCACGCTCGATTCCCGGATAGCCTCGTTCAGTTTCTCCCGTTCATCGTAGCGGGGGAAGAGACTACGGTAGGTGTCCTCCCGTACGCCGCCGAGCCCCTGTTCAATCTGGAGGAGGGCGGGAAGTTGCTCCCGCCAGTAGTCGGCCCGGGCCTCGGGATCGCTTTCGGCGGCCTGCCCGAGCCAGGTGCCCAGTTCGGCCAGACTGGCAGTGCGATCAGTGGGAAGGGCTTCGGCGGCCCGGCGCGTATTGGTCAGCCACTGCTGAAACCGTTCCCGGCTGGGCGGATGCACGGGATCGCTCCAGTCGCTCAGCACCCTGCGGTCGTCTTCCGTCAGGAAAGGCAACTGGGCCGCCTCCCGCCGCAAGGATTCGATTTCCGGTACGCTTAGGTGGCGGTCCGACCAGGCCGCGTACAGAAACGGAAGCATTGCCTGTATGCCGGGAGAAAGGTAGGTGTTGGTTTGGAGGTCGGCGCCCATTCTTCGTAGATGTTTTGTTATCAACGTCAGATCACGCGCGGGGGTTGGGCGGCGGCGCGCGGGTGCTACGGAGTATAAGAAAGCAACGGACTCCGGTGACGGGCGGGGCGTTTGTACATACCCGGGGAGTCTGTCGGGGCCTTACTGCTTATCGGCCGCGAAGAGGTCAATGGTAAAGTCCAGCAACTCCGGACCTCCCGCCGGTCCGTGGCCGGGTACGACGTGCCGAACATTCGGATAGGCCTCGCGGATACGTTCGATAGTGGCCGACCACTGGCTGACGTCCGCATCTTCCAGGTTCCCCTTGCCCGCGCCCCACGATTTAACGAGACAACCGCCGAAGAGCACTTCCCCCTCTGGCACGTAGGTGACGATATTATCCGTGGTATGTCCGGGGCCGAAGTAACGGTTGATAACCGGATGCTCACCGACGGTCAGCGTAAGGGTGGAATCGAAATCGTGTCGCGGGACCGGATTTCCGCCCGCCGTCGCCCGGTCGATCGTTTCGTGGAGAGCGTACGACGGAATGCCCCGTGCGTGGAATGCCCCGAGCCCGCCTACGCAATCCTCGTGGAAATGGGTGGCTACCACCGCCGTCACTCTAGCCTGGAGGGCGGTATCGATCCAGGAAAGGAGGGCGCTGGTGGCGGCATCGTCGGTGGGCGCGTCGACGACCACGGCCTCCGAGCCGCTTACGTAGAGCACACCATTACACGCCACCCGCCCGTAACCCTCGACCTCGAGGTAGCTCACGTGGACGAAGGTGGTTGGCGTAAGGGAATGAATTTCTAGGGACGGACTTTGGTAGCGAACGGGCGGTGCGCTCTGGGCCTGTACCAATACGGGAAGATGGAGGACGAACAGCAGGAGTAGGAATTTAATGCCCATCAATTTGTTGCTTTTAAGCTCAACACCCGTTGGACGGGGTCACCCCGTCCAACGGGTGTTGGTGAATGTAGGTGACAGGGTGGGTAATCTATTTCCCGCCGTGCATCCTTGCCGTAAAGCTACGGTGGCCACCGCCGATGAAAAAGTGGGCCGCAGGGCTTACCTTAGGACTACCGGATTCGTCCGCTGCTTTGCCCAAATCGCTGCTCCCGCGCCCCGCCGCCAGCCGTACCTAAGACCTGACCCTCATGCTGCGAACCGAACGTCTGCACCTGCGCCCCTGGATGATCAAGGACGTGCCGTCGCTGGCCGCCATCAATGCCGACCCCCGGGTGATGGAGCACTACCCCCGCACCCTGAATAAGCGGGAAACGGACGCCCAGGTACGACGATTTCGTGCGCACCACAAGGAGCACGGCTTCTGTTATTTCGCCGCCGAGCAGCACGCCGATAAGCGGGTCGTGGGATTCGTCGGTCTTGCCCGACAGGATTTTCCCGCCTACTTTACCCCCTGCGTAGACATCGGTTGGCGGCTACACCCGGAAGTGTGGGGACAGGGACTCGCGCTGGAGGGCGCCCGGGCGTGTCTGGCCCACGCTTTCGAAACCCTGCAACTAGGCGAGGTGATCGCCGTAACGACCCACCGCAACCTGCCTTCCATCCGGATCATGCAGCAACTTGGTATGCACTACCGGGGGGCGTTCATTCATCCGCGCTTGCCGCCGCGTTCCCGCCTGCAACCCTGCTTAGTGTACGCCGCCACTTCCGACCGGAAGGACGACGGTGACGGAGAGCCGGCGGAGATCAGTGCAGACTGATGATGCGGTGCAGCTGCCATTTTTCCCCCGACTGCCGCCACACGGCCACGAAACGGCCCGGGACGGAAGGCGCACCGGGTTCCGCGGCGTTCTCGAACCGGTGGTAGCCCAGCTGAACCGCGCCGAAACCGGGAATGGGATACACCTCCACGGTTTCGGGCAGCAGGTAGCGGGTGACCTTGCCGCAGATGTTGGCCTTCAGCGCCTGGATCAGATCTTCCTTCGAGGTCGCTAACCCGCCGCGGTCGTGGTAGAACTCGAAGTCGTCGGTATACATCGCGGCCTGGGTGGTAAGATCGCAGTTGTTGTAGGCATCGAAGTATCGTTGGTCCATGGCCAGGATGGTCTGGTGCAGCTGGGTGTCGACGGGGGTATAGTTCGGGATGGGGGATTGGCCGCGGAGGGTGGTCGTGGTCAGCAGCGCAAGCACAAGCGGCAGGAGGGGAGATTTCATCGGAGGGTGAGGATTTATCAGGTGATAGTAATATAGGGACTCTGGTGCCGGTCCGGGCGATCTGGAGGGGCAGCGGCGCGGTCGGAGACCGCCCTATACTTCGCGGCCGGAGGCCGCATCGTACTTCGCGGTCGGAGACCGCATTGTGCTTTCGCGGTCAGAGACCGCTTTGTACTTCGCGGCCGGAGGCCGCATTGTACTACGGCGGGTGGAGAAAACATCCGCGGGGCCGGCCGCATTCAGACGGTATGCCTAAACTGAAATTTTTCTTCCCCTGGTTCGACCGTCGGGCCTTCCCCGTGCTGGCCGGCGTGGTAGCGGGGCTGTACTTGCTGGAAGAGGTGCTGGTCCTGCGCGAGCAGCGACAGTCAAAACTGAAGCGCTCCCTGGTGAATACGGCGGTGGCCGCCACCGGTTTTGCCGTGGTACGGGCGGCCCTGCTGCCGGCGATGGTGTGGGCGGGCGAACTGACCGACCGCCGACGTTTCGGTCTGGTGCGCTGGCTGGGACTGCCGCGACCGGCACGGTATGCCCTGAGTTTTCTGTTGCTGGACTACACTAACTACCTCTGGCACGTGCTCACCCACCGCGTGCCGCTGCTCTTTCGCATGCACCGGGTGCACCACAGTGATCTGGATATGGACGTCACCACCGGTTTCCGCTTTCACCTCGGGGAGCAGGTGTTCTCAATCTTCTTCCGCGGGGGCATGATCGCCCTCATCGGCGCGCCGGCCCGCCTGGTGCTCCTGTACGAAGCCGTTTTCGAGGGCTGTACGGCTTTCCACCACAGTAACCTGCGCCTGCCCGACGCCGTGGATCGCGGCCTCTCACAACTGATGATTACACCCCGACTTCACGGCATTCACCACAGCATCGTAAAGGAAGAGTTCAACTCCAACTTCGGGGTGGTTTTCCCCTTCTGGGACGCGATCCACGGTACCCGTCGCACGGACGTGCCCCAGGAAGCGATCACCATCGGCTTGCCCCCCTACCGCAATGCCGCCAGCCTCACCGTAAAGCGGTTGCACGAAATGCCGCTGGAGCCGATCCGCCCCTGGGAATTACCGGACGGAAGCGTACCCCGCCGGACGGTGCCGTCCGCGCAGGGGAGATAAGGGGTGAGCGAACTCCGAACAGCCCCTTCGCTTATACTACTAAAGCACCGCCGATGAACCGTCTCCAATACGAAACCTCCCCCTATCTCCTGCAACACGCCGGTAACCCGGTCGACTGGTATCCCTGGGGCGACGAGGCGCTGGAGCGAGCCCGACGGGAAGACAAGCCCATCCTGGTCAGTATCGGATATTCCACCTGCCACTGGTGCCACGTCATGGAGCGGGAAAGTTTCGAGGTCGAGGCTACGGCGCGGGTGATGAACGAGCATTTCGTGTGCATCAAGGTCGACCGGGAGGAGCGACCCGACGTGGATCAGGTGTATATGGACGCCTGCCAGGCCATCACCGGCGGGGGAGGGTGGCCGCTGAACGCCTTCCTGCTTCCGGACGCCCGCCCCTTCTACGCCGGCACCTACTACCCCCCGGAACGGAAGTACAACCGACCCTCGTGGACCGAACTCCTGCTGCATTTCGCTAAGCTTTTTCGGGAGGACCGGGGCAGCCTGGAAGAACAGGCCAGTAATCTGATCCAAAACATCAGCAGCGGCGGCGACCGCTTACTCGGCATCGAACGCGAGGACGGCGGGGGAGTGACCGCCATGATGGAAAACTTGCGCAAAAACTATGACGGCGCCCGCGGCGGCTTCGGCGGGGCGCCCAAGTTCCCTATGAGCCAGGCGCTCGAACTCCTGCTCGCCAACGGTATCCTCTCCGGGAACAATAACGACGTTTACCAGGCCGGCCACGCGATGCGGGCCATGCTGGCCGGGGGGATCTACGACCAGATCGGCGGGGGCTTCAGCCGCTATACCGTCGACGCCCACTGGCGGGTACCTCACTTCGAGAAGATGCTCTACGACAACGCCCTGTTGCTGCGGCTATTGGGCAAGTTGCAGCTCGTCACGCCGGATCCCCGCTACCTGCAGGCTATTGAGGAAACTACCGACTGGTTGGAACGCGAAATGTCCCTCTCCGACGGGGGCTACCGGGCGGCCCTCGACGCGGACAGCGAAGGGGTGGAGGGGAAGTACTACGTCTGGCAGTACGACGAACTCCGTAGCCTGCTACCGCCCGAAGATGCCGAACTGGTCGCGGACTTCTACGGCATCACCCCCGCGGGGAACTGGGAGGAGGAACGGACGAACATCCCTTACCGCCCCGGGCCGCTACCCGTCGTGACCGATCTGCCCGTCGATGTCGCGACCGCCAAGATCGCTAACGCCCGCCGTATCCTGGCCGACGCCCGCCGCATGCGTATTCCCCCTGGGGCCGACGATAAACTCATATTGCAGTGGAATGCCCTTTTGGTCTCCGGCTGGACCTGGTGCTACCGGGCTACCCGCGACGATCGCTACCTCACGCTGGCTACTGCCTTGTATCGTAGTCTCGGGGAGCAGCTCCACAACGAAGGACGGTGGTATCGCAACCGGACTTCCGGCAAACTCGGCGCGCCCGCCTTCCTCGACGATTACGCTGCCCTGGCCACCGCTGCCCTGGACCTGAGCGAGGTCACCTTCGAGCTGGATTACGCGCTCCGCGATGCCCGCGCGCTGGTGGATCTGGTACTCGACAACTTCTCCGACGATGCGGACCGCATGTTCTACCTCCGGCCACCTACCGAGAGTGAATTGCCCGTAGTGACGAAGGACTACTACGACAATGCCCTGCCGAGCGGCAATTCCCAGATGGCGCACAATCTGTACCGCCTTGGCCGACTTACGGGGGAGGAGCGCTACGAGCGCCGCGCCGCGAAAATGATCGGCGACATGGCCGGAGCCATCGAACGGTACCCCACCAGTTTCGCCGGCTGGGGGCTCACGGCCCTGTTACTAAATACCGATACCCGCGAACTCGTCATCACCGGAAGCGGGGCACGTGACGCCGCCCGTGAATTCTTGTCGGACTACCGACCCGGCTTACTGATCGTCGCGTCCGGGGCGCCCCGGGAAGACCTTCCCCTGCTCGCGAATCGCTACCTTACTGAACTTCGCTACTTTGTGTGCGAGAACCAGACCTGCCGCGTCCCGGTTGATAACAGCGACGCGGCACGCCAACTTTTGAACTGATCGTCCATGATCCGAAAATTACTTCCGGCCCTTATGTTGCTCCTGTTGTGCGGGACCGCGGGAGCGCAGCAATTCGCCCAGTACAGTCTGTACTGGTTGGATCCGGTGCAGTTCAATCCCGCCTACGCCGGCCTAGACAATAGCCTGAGCGTCACGGGCACCTACCGCACCCAGTGGGCGGGCCTGGACGGCCAGCCCAGCGGACAGCGGATCAGCGCCCACCTGCCGGTATACTTTCTCAGCAGCGGATTCGGCGTGGAAGCCGAGCGCGACGATATCGGGGCTCGCCAGCTCAACCGCTTCGGCGTCACCTGGAACTATCAACTCGTGCGAGCCAATGCCGTATGGTCGGTGGGGCTTTCCGGGCGGTATCTGCAAATGAGCCTGAATGGGGCGCAACTGCGCACTCCGGAGGGCGACTATTCCGAGCCGGGCTTCATCATTCACAACGACGATTTGCTGCCCACGGGTAACGAGGGGGCGGGAACCTTTACGGTCACCGCCGGCGTGTACTACCAGGCGGAACGGATCGAGGGGGGCTTGTCGGTGCGCAATCTTTCCGAGGGCGTACTGTCGTTTCCCGGACTGGATTACCAACTCGGCCGGCAGTACCACGGATATTTACGCGCCCGTTTCGATCTTTTGCGCGCCTGGGAGGTTTCTCCCATGGTCTTCGCCGTTAGCGACGGCACCCAGCATCAGTTGAGTTTTGGTGGTATCGCCCGTTACAATGAGAATGTTTTTGCCGGCCTAGCCTACCGGGGTTACAATAATCAGACCTCGGACGCGATTGTACTAATGGCCGGTCTGAATCTTTCCGACAAGATTTCCCTGGCCTATGCTTACGATCTCACCGTTTCCGAATTGCGCAGCGTGCAGGACGGTAGCCACGAGATCACCCTCAATTACAACCTCCGGCAACGGATCGGCGCGGGGGTGCCGCCGCCCATCATTTTTAACCCACGGACCAAACAATGATCCTCATTTGTCGCCCCGCCGCGATTTTGCCTGACGATCTGTTAAACTTTGTTCCACGGCTGCTGCTACGATACTAACCATGTTTTTACCTTCGTTTCCCCCACAACTATCCGCTCCATTGAAAATTCAGAGGACAATTCCGGTCTCGCGTATGAAAACTGTTCTACAAACACTCTTCGCCGTCTCCGTACTGGCCATTGCGCTGTCCAGTTGCGGCGGTAGTAGGGAAACCGGCGAGCTCGTCGGCGATCTCGATCGCCCCACCTGGAAAGGCGTCCAGCCCTACGGGATGGTCTACGTTCCGGCGGGTACCGTCCACATCGGCAACAACGACCAGGACATCACGGGCACCTTCATTCAACGTCCCAAATCCGTCACCATCAACGGATTCTACATGGACGATACGGAGATCTCCAACAACGAATACCGCCAGTTCATGAACTGGGTACGGGACTCCATCGCCCACGTACTGCTCGGCGACGTCGACGAAAACGGTAACATCGACTGGGAGCTCCCCATCGACTACACCGACGAGACGCTCTCCGAACTCTACCTCGAAGAGTACTACGCCGGCAAAAAGCAGGTCAACACCAACCTTTACGAGTACACCTACTCCGAAGTAGACTGGACGGAGGCCGCCATGGCCCGCCCCCGCGGCGTGGACGGACAGGGCATCACCGACTACATCACCGAAAAAACGGTCAACGTCTACCCCGACACGCTCGTTTGGGTACGCGACTTTGCCTACGCCTACAACGAACCCATGGCCCGGGTATACTTCAGCCACCCGGCCTATGACAACTACCCGGTCGTCGGTATCGACTGGCACATGGCCCGCGCCTTTAGTTTCTGGCGCACGACCCTCTGGAACACCTACAACGAGGAAGCCCTCATCGAGAACTTCCGCCTCCCCACGGAGTACGAGTTCGAGTACGCCGCCCGCGGCGGTAAGGAAAATGCTCCCTTCCCCTGGGGCGGTCCCTACGCCCGCAACAGCAAGGGATGTCTGCTGGCCAACTTCAAACCCGGTCGCGGTAATTACGCCGACGACGGCGGTTCCTACACCGTCCCCGTCGACGCCTACTACCCCAACGATTACGGCCTGTACAATATGGCCGGCAACGTCGCCGAATGGACCATCACGGCCTTCCAGGAGAACGCTACCAGCTTCATTCACGACTTCAACCCCGACATCCGCTACAACGCGAAGGACGACGACCCGATCTCCTACAAGCGCAAGGTCATCCGCGGCGGTAGCTGGAAGGACATCAGCTTCTACCTCCAGAACGGCACCCGCACCTACGAATACCAGGACACCACGAAGTCCTACATTGGCTTCCGCAACGTCATGTCGTTCACCGGTCGCTCCATCAACGACTTCTAGGCGGCTGAAATCCCGCTAACTTAACGGCCGCTCCCCATCCCGGGGGCGGCCGTTTTGCATTTGCCATGAATCCTACCCAACTCGCTACTCACATCAAGCAAACGGCCCGCGCACTCGGGTTCGCCTACGTGGGCATCGCGCGCGCGGAACGTATGGAACCCGAAGAGCGACGCCTGGAAGCCTGGCTCAATGCCGGCCACCACGGCACCATGCGGTGGATGGAAAACCACTTTGACAAACGCGTAGACCCGACCAAGCTGGTGCCCGGTGCCCGCTCCGTCGTCTCCCTGCTCTATAATTACTTTCCGGAGGACGATACCCCCAGCCGGGAAGCCCCGAAACTGGCCCGCTACGCGTACGGGGAAGATTACCACCGGGTGGTGCGCGGCAAACTACGTGAGTTGGTGGACCGGTTGGAGGAACAGTTGGGCGCCCCCATCGACGGGCGCGTGTTCGTTGACAGCGCCCCCGTACTGGAGCGCGACTGGGCCGCCCGGGCCGGTACCGGATGGACGGGTAAAAACACCCTCTTACTCAATCCTAAAGCCGGCAGCTACTTCTTTCTGGCCGAGCTGATCTCCGATCTTGATCCCGCCCCCGATAGCCGCATCCGCGACCACTGCGGCACGTGTACCCGCTGTATCGATGCCTGCCCCACGGAGGCCATCAGCCCGGAAGGCTACATCGTCGACAGCAGCAAGTGCATCAGTTACCTCACGATCGAGTTGCGGGAAGCGATTCCGGAAGAGTTTGCCGGTCGGATGGAAGGGTGGGCCTTCGGCTGTGATATTTGTCAGGAGGTATGCCCCTGGAACCGCTTTAGCCAACCCCACGAGGAACCCGCCTTCGCGCCCCACCCGGAACTGCCGGGAATGGGCGAACGGGAGTGGCGGGAAATGACGGAAGAGGTGTTCCGGCGCGTGTTCCGCAAGTCGGCCGTCAAACGGACCAAGTTCAGCGGACTGCGCCGCAACATCGATTTCCTATAGCGAGGAGGTCTCTTCCTCCGGAGCGTGTACTACTTCGGTCTTCTGGGGGCGCAGAGCGAAGGGCAACATGATGAACATACCGGCCATGATGGCCATATCGGCGACGTTGAAGATGCCGGTTTGCAGACCGAAAGCTTTGAGGTGCAGCATATCCACTACGTGACCGTACAGCAGGCGGTCCACGATATTACTCAGCCCACCGCCCACGATCAGGGCCAGGGCTACTACTTGCCAGCGGTTGAGCAGTTTCTCCCGGAAAATGTAGTACAGTAGAGCCACTAACAGCAGGGCCGGAAAGAGATTGAGCAGCAGGGGACGCCAGAAATCGTTCAGTCCCGAACCGATGCTTAGGAAGGCCCCGGTGTTGTGCACGTGCGTAAGCCGCAGAACGTTTCCGAAAAAAAACTGGTCGGGCTCCCCCTGCAGGTGGACGGTCGCCAGATACTTCGTCCACTGATCCAGGCCCACCGAAATCACGATGACGGTAAGTACGACCCACAGCCGTGATTTAAAAGTCTTCATCCGCACAAAGTTAATTGCTGGCCGGGTTTTACTTGCCCGTAAGGACTTCGGCGACCTTACGCTCCAGGTCCGCACCGCGCAGGTTACGGGCTAAGATGTTGCCGTCCCGGTCGAGCAGGACGGTCTGGGGAATACTCGTTACGCCGTACAGTCGACCGTACTCGCTCTGCCATCCGCGCAAGTCGGAAACGTGCAGCCAGGACAGCTTGTCCGCGGCGATCGCCGCTTCCCACCGGTCTTTCCGATCGTCGAGGCTCACGCCCAAAATCTCGAAGCCCAGATCCTTGTACTTATTGTACATCCGCACGACGTTGGGGTTTTCCCGACGGCAGGGGCCGCACCAGCTGGCCCAAAAATCGAGCAGTACGACCTTGCCGCGCAGACTTTCCAGACTGATGGGCTCTCCCTCGGGGGATTCGGCGGTGAATAGAGGGGCCGGCTCACCGATGGCAAAACTCGGCAGGGCAGCCGACTGCTGACGCAGTTGCGCGACCGGTCCGGGGTAGGTGTCCGCATACTCCTTGATCACGCTATCGGCGATCCGCAGGGCAGCCGGGTGTTGTTTGGGCAGCAGGGCGGCCAGAGCACCGCTACGGGAGAGGAAGCGGGCCCGGCTCGCGGCGGGGAAGCGACCGGTCTGTTCCAGCAGCACGTCCGCCAGCTGATCCGCGGGGATAATCTGCAGGATGTTACCCGTAAAGTTGCGGTAACCTTCGTAGGTCCAGGCCAGATCGTCAAACCCCCGGTCGTCATAGTCGACGAACTGGAAATAGGTAGCGAGGTAGTGGTCGAGCTGACTGGGGTAAGCCCCTGGTTCGGCCGAATAATGGCTTAGGTAAGTGTTCAGGCTGGCGATCCGTCCGAGAATAGGGAAGCTTTGCTTGAGCTCCGCGACCAGTTGCCGTTTCTCTTCGTCGAGTTCGCCCATGGCCACCCTTCCCTCCTGATTGACCCGTTCGTTGCGGATCACTTCGATGTCCTGGACCAGTGTGGAGTACAGTTCATTATGCCGGTCGAAGGTCGTCTTAAGTTCGGCGTATGCGGTATTGACCGGACTGCCATGCACGGAGGCCTGCCGCAGTTGCTGGCAGTCACCCGATATGGTCAGGGTATCGCCGGCGGACAGGATAACGGGCAGGGCGTTGCCGGGGGAGTCGCCCAGGTAACGAAAGACGGGTTCCGTCACCGGGAGCTCCAGGCGGTAGCGGCCCTCCTCTCCCGTCAGCGAAGCCACGACCTCGAAGCCGAATCCCGTAAAGGCATACAGTTGGGGGGCGCGCTCGCAACCGTTCACTTCGGCGGTTAGGGTCGCGGTCGTCTGTGCGCACAGCGTAAGGGAAAACAGCAGCGATAGGACGGCGGTACACTTCATCTCACGAATTTACGGATTCCGCCCGCGATTCCCCGACCATCGCCCGGCGGGGGGTGCCGTTTGCCGATGAAACGACGGTATCCGACGAAATTGGCCTACCCCAAACGCTGCCGGGCCAACCCCACAAGCAAATGGACTGTTTACCCCGTATGGCATCTTTCCGCTCCCCCTTCGAACGTTCTCCCCTGGCCACGATCGGCGGCATCATCATTTCGTTGGTGGTCCTGTACGTCATGTTCTCCATTGTCGGCTGGGTGGTTTCTCTGCTCTATAAGTTTTCCTGGTTGATCCTGATCGCCGCTCTCATCATCGATTACAAGGTGGTGCTGGGTTTTTTCCGGGCACTGCAGGGCCTGTTTAAGCGCAACGCCATTTACGGCCTGGTCGCCTCGGCCCTCACGATCATCTTTTATCCTTTCGTCTTTCTGTACTTTCTGGGCATGGCCCTGTTCAAGAAAAAGGTCCGGGAAGCCCGCCGGGAAGCCGACGTTCGCCGGAACGGACAGTGGGTCGACTACGAGGAACTCCCCGACAAGCCGGTCGATCTGGATACCCACTACGAGGAGTTGCCGCCCCCGCCGCCGCCCCAACCCCGCCGCCGCGACGAACCCGGGTACGACGAATACTTTAAGTAAGTTTTGCCCTGGTTAGCGGCCGTCCCGCTCCTGATTTCCCTGGCCTACGTTTGCTGGCAGTACTACAACTATGCGTGCTGGCTACGGACCTCTTCGGCAACCCCGCAAGCCGTCCCGCCACCCCTGCCCACCGTGGCCATCGTCGTGCCCTTCCGTAATGAAGCCGCCCGCCTGCCCGATCTGGTCAAGGATTTGCTGGCGCAAGACTATCCCCCCGATCGCTTCGAGATCATTCTGGTGGACGACTTTTCTACCGACGGCGGGGCCGCAGGTGCCCTGTTTTCCCACGAAAAGCTAACTCTCCTTCGGCTGGCCGACGATCCACCTTCCCCCGGGACCGTTGCCTTCAAGAAGGCCGCACTGGGCATGGGAATCTCGCGGACCACCGCCGAAGTGATCGTCACTACGGACGCCGATTGTCGCTGGCCGCGCGAGACACTGACCCTATTGGGACGTGCCTTCGGCCAGGGTAGCGATGTCGTGTTAGGGCCGGTGTTCGTATCTCCCGTTTACGACCTGGGTACCGCCTTTCAGGCCCTGGACCTGGCGGGTTTTCAACTCTTCACGGCCGCTACGATCGCGGCCGATTCCCCCGCCCTGGCGAACGGAGCGCACTTCGCCTTTCGCCGCGCAGCCTTCGAACGGGTGGGGGGCTACGCGGGGGTCGATCACCTGCCGTCGGGGGACGATGTTTTGCTGTTGCACAAGTTCGCGCACGACGAGTCACTAAAGATCGCGGTCGTAACGGACCCCGCCGGACTGGTCACGACCGCCCCGGTGCGGGGTTGGCGGGCACTCTGGTGGCAGCGCCTCCGGTGGGCGGGGAAAGCCGGCAATTATACCAGTCCGGCCCTTAATCTGGCGCAGGTCCTGGCCTTCCTTACCTCGCTGGGGATTGTCGGGGCGTTGGTCGTCGGACTATTCTCTCCAGTCTTTCTACTGGCCGGCATCACCGCCTGGTCCTTGAAGGGGCTTGTCGATTTCGTCCTGTTGCGATCCGTGTGCCGGCACTACGGTCACGAAGAGTTGATGCGATGGTACCTGCCGGTACAGTTGATCTATCCGGTTTATCTGGTAGCTGTCGGCAGTGCGGCGGTACTCGGCATTAAGGCCGGCTGGAAGGATCGACCACCCGCCTAGGGGCTCAGAATTTTTAGTAATTGATCGGTGCTCAGGTACTGAAAATAGCGATCCGTAGCGGTGAACTCATCGTCGAAGAGAACAATGGCGGGCAGGGAGAAGGGTTTGTCCTGCCGTCCGGCCAGGAGCAGGGGGATCTGGTGGACGGGATTTACCCGCCCGAGGCGTTCGTTCACGTACATCCGACCGCCGAATACGATGGTATCGGGAGATTCGACGTTCATTCGTACGGCGTAGTAGCGCTCGTTCAGGAGCCGCACGACCCGGGGATCGCGGTAGGCCCTTTTGTCCATTCGCAGGCAGGCCGCACACCAATCGGCGTAAAAATCCACCAGCACCGGCCGGGCTTCTTCCGCGAGGGCAAGTTCGAGGGCCGGGAAGTCGAGCCAGCGTACGGCTGGTTCTGCGGTCTGCGCGGTGAGGTTCGCGGAGTGGATGACCACGCCCATGAGAATAGCAAATAGTAGGGATAACCGGCGGGCCATCTTACAGGGATTTGAGCCGCAGCCCGACGTACAGGGTGCGCGGCAGGCCCGGTCCGTAAATAAAGTTGCTGTCGCGATTCTTACCGGTATCGAAGTTTTGTTGGTAGGCGTCGAATAGGTTCTTCACCCCGCCGAAGACTTCCAGACCGGCTCCCCGGCGTTCGGCCCGGAAAGTCCGCGCTAGGCGCAGCCCTAGATCGGTAAAGGTGGGGGAGTCGAAGTATTCGTCAGTAGACTGTCCGGTGCCCTCCCCGGCGAAGTGTACCAGCTGCATGGTTCCGGTATGGACGAGATTGGCCGAAAGGCTCCAGTCGGCCGTCGGGGTGTAAGTCAGCGTGGCGTAGCCGTACTGATTGGGAGTGCGTAGGAATGCGCGGCGGGCCGGGAGACCGGCGATGTTTTCCACCGCCTCGTCGAAGCGACTGGATTGAACGGTGTAGCCGGCATCGATCTGGACCAGGTAATCGAAATTCGCCCGGGTTTCGAGGCTGATTCCCCGCACCGTGGCACCCGCGCCGTTTCGTTTTTCGAATCGTTCGCCGAAGGCATCCCGACCGAGCGGGAACTGGTAGAAGGCATCCCGCAGCCGGGTGTAGAATCCTTCGAGGGTGAAGCCGGCGATGAAGTGCTCCGTCGCCCGATCGTAATTCACCGAAGCCGTATAACTGTGGGAGCGCTCTTCCCGGAGCTCTTCGGCCAGGGAGATGCGCGATACGCCCCCGCCGGCGAAGGCAATGTGCAGATCCGTGTCGAAGGCCTGCGGTGCCCGGAACCCGGTACCCCAGCCCAGCCGGAACTGAGTGGTTTCACCGGCTTTATAGAGGGCCGACAGGCGCGGGCTCCAGATAGCGTGGTCGACCATCCGGTGCTTATCTATCCGGAAGCCCGCCAGCAGGGCGAGCCGGGGACTGATGTCCCAGTCATGCTGCAGGAACACGCCGAGATTAGTGGTGGTCTGATCAATGAGGTAGTTGTACGCCGGAATTTCGTCGAAAACATCGTCGTACACGTACTCGGCGCCGAGGGTAAGTACGGCCTTGCCCCCCAGGAAGTCAGGAAATCCGTTATTGAATTGCAGCCCTCCCTGGTGGGTGGTGACGACGGAGGTGCCGTAGGGTGGGGTAGCGCGAAAATCGCGTAGCTCATCTTCCGTGTCGGGTTGAATGCCGGTGTAGTGATCGCGCGCGGTGCGCTGTCCGCCGTAGTACAAAATCAATGCATTGCGATCATCGTTGAAATCGACCCGGTAGTCGAGGCTGCCCATCATAACCCGGTGCGTCCGTTCCTCGGCCTGGCGGGTGAGGTGAGCGGGGCGATCCACCATTTCGCCGCCGTAGCGGTACTCGTGTAAATAGCTCAGGCTAGCTTCCAGCTTCTGGTTTTCGGTGGGGAGGTAGAACAGATTGGTGCCCACCGCCGAGTTCTTCAGTGCCGGCAGCTCTGAAAAGTTATCGCCGTTAGCGTCGTAGGTTTCCCGATTTCGTTGGTTTACGAAAACGTTGGCTCCCGCGTTCCCGCCGCTATTAACGACCGTGGCGTTGCCGGAAAGGATGCGGTCGTTCGTACGTCCATCGATCGACTGAAAGGTGCCCGAAAGACTGTAATCGTTGCGGACGGGCACCCGCGTAATTACGTTGACCGTACCCCCGATGGCGCTGGATCCGTACAGGGCCGAAACGCCCCCCCGCACGACCTCGATGCGCTCGATCATGTTGACGGGGATCTGCTCCATACCGTAGAGTCCGGTGAGGGGGCTGAATATCGGACGGCCGTTGATCAATATCTGGGAATAACCGCCCTGCAGACCGTTCATGCGCAGCTGGGTGTAGTTGCAGGTCTGGCAATCCGTCTCGACCCGTAAGCCGGGCTGGAAGCTGAGTCCGTCAGAGAGGGTCATGGCCGCGGTACGATCGAGTTGTTTGCGGTCTACCAGACTGACGATGACGGGGGCGTCCAGGCGTCGCTTGGCGGTACGGGTAGCGGTGACCACCACTTCATTGAGGGCCGACATATTCTCCGCCAGTTCGATCTCCAGGTTCGTCGAAATGCCCGCCGTCACCTCCACCTCCCCCCGGTAGGGAGAGTAGCCGATCATGCGCACCTCCAACCGGTGGATGCCCGTGGGAATGTCGGTTAGCAGAAACTGACCGTCGGCGTCGGCGATTTGTCCGCGATCGAGGTCCGGTAAACGTACCGTCGCGAAGGGTAAGCCCTGGTGGTCCGACTGCACCACGCCCCCCAGATTCCCCGTCTGGGCGGAAAGGATGCAGCTTCCGGTAATAGCGAGGAAGAATAATAGGTAGTTCATAGCGCCGCGCTTTGGCCGAACCAACGCAGTTCGATGCACAAAAGTAAATAAGTTAGACTAAACTAACAAATTTTATAAAGCAGTCTTTCCTCTTCCCGTAGTGGGGAGTTAGGATTAAAAGCGGGCGGCGGGGGCCACGGACTGGTCGGCGAAGTATCCGAGTTCGTACTTGAAGGTGGCGGTGACGCCGATCATGGCGGCGTTATCGGTACAGTATTCGGGGCGGGGCACGAAGGTCTGCCAGCCCCGGGCGCGCCCTTCCTCCGCGAGGCGGCGGCGTAATTCTCCGTTGGCCGAGACGCCTCCGGCCAGTGCGACCTGGTGGAGTCCGGTTTGCTCGGCGGCGGCGATCAATTTATTCATCAGGGTGGTGACGATGGCATCCTGGACGGCGGCGCAGATGTCGTTTAGGTGATTACGGACGTAGTCGGGGTCCTCCTTTACCTTCTTCTGGAGGGTGTACAGGATACTCGTTTTGAGGCCACTAAAGCTGAAGTCGAGCGCTCCCGGATCGGGTTGGGCGAAACTGAGGGTAGGGGTACCCAGACCGGCCAGGCGATCGAGTTCGGGGCCGGCGGGGTAGGGTAGACCGAGAAGTTTACCGGATTTATCGAAGGCTTCGCCGGCGGCATCGTCGATGGTACGACCGATGATCTCCTGCTCCAGCGGGGAGCGGACGACGACCAGTTGGGTGTGTCCGCCGGAAACCGTCATGCACAGAAAGGGAAATTCCGGTTTGGGATCTTCGGCGAAGTGGGCCAGCACGTGGGCCTGCATATGGTCAACTTCGATGAGCGGAATATTCCGGGCCAGGGCGAAGGCCTTGGCGAAACTTACCCCGACCATAAGGGAGCCGATCAGTCCCGGCCCGCGGGTGAAGGCCACTGCGTCCACCTGATCCGCGCTGACGGATGCGCGCCGCAGGGCGACTTCAACGGTAGGTACGATGTTGCGTTGGTGGGCCCGGCTGGCGAATTCCGGGACGACGCCCCCGTATTCGACGTGAATCTCCTGGGCGGCCGTGACGTTGCTCAGGACCCGCCCGTCGCGCACGACCGCGGCGGAGGTATCATCACAACTGGACTCGATGGCGAGGATGGTGGGCATAAGGGCGAGCAAAAGTAGGGGAGATAAAAGAAAGCGGGGTGGCCCCGCACCAAAAGCCGGCGGCGGTGCATCCTATGGTGGCAATTCGGGCTAACGGAATGCGTGGAGGGAAACGTATATTTATCCCCGGCCGTTTCGGGGTCCAAAGGAAAATGTTTTATACTTGCACAAATTAACTGCTCACGATGCGTAAATTATTTAGTCTGGCCTTTCTGGTTCTGGCCTTCGTCCTGGCCTTCCTGCTGTACCGCAGTATTGAGGAACCCATCACCTTCGCCGACGAGCGCGCCGTAAGGGAGGATGCCGTGGCGGACCAGTTAAAGGTGATCCGGACCACGCAGGAGATGTACCGTGATATTACCGGCATGTTTGCCCCCAATTTCGATACCCTCAAGCAGGTCCTCCGCAACGAGGATTTTATGGAAGTCCGCATCGTTGGTGATCCGGATGATCCCGATTTCGACCCCACCAGTGCCTACGATACCCTGTATTCGCCTGCCATCGACAGCGTTAATGCCCTGGGCATCGACCTGGACCGGCTGGAGTACGTTCCCTTCACCGATAACAAGGTATTTGACATTGCCGCCGACACGATCGACTACCAGTCGACCAAAGTGCCCGTGGTACAGGTGGGCATCGCCCGTAAGGAATTCATGGATCGCTTCGCCGACGAGCGGTTTAAGCGCTACGACCAGCGGTACGACCCCAACGCTCCCCTTAAATTTGGCGATCTGAGCAAACCCAGCCTGTCCGGGAATTGGGAATAAGCAATTACGATATAACCTCGGCGGCGTTCCGCACGGACCGCACGCAAGATTACGAACTGTCCATCCTTACGGGGATGGACAGTTTTGCGTATATCATCCGGGATCGTAACGAGAACAGACTCGTAGCTTACCGCTCCTATGCCTTCAGCGGAGAGGAGCGGCGGGACTGGGCCGCGGCCTTCGACCGACTGGTGGCCGCCGACGGAAAGCTCAACGGCACCCGCTACGGCAAGGTCACCCTGGCGTGGGACACTCCCGTACTGGATCTCGTGCCCGCTCCCCTCTTCAACGAAGCGCACTGCCGCACGTACCTGGAACAACTGACCGTGGTCGGTCTGGAGGACGAAGTGCGTCATGAGCCCCTGCACGAGCTCAATACCGAACTCATCTATTCCGCGCGCCGCGATCACCTGGCCGCGGCCGAGCGGCGGCTGAGTACCGGGGGCAGCCAGCATTTCGCGGGAAGCTTGCTAACCGCCTGGGCGGCCCGGTCGCGGCGTCTCGGGCACCAGGCCATATCCTGTGCGGTGCGGGGGCAGCGGCTATTCGTGGCCGGGCACCACAACGGCGCGCTTGAATTCTACAATACCTTCACCTACGGAAGTGCGCAGGACGGTATTTACTTTCTGCTGCTGGCCTACGATCAGTGCAGCTGGACGCCGGATCGCATCCCCTTATACCTCTGCGGGGAAGTAACCACCGAGGGGGAGCTGTATAGTCAGGTCTATCAGTACGTGGAGGATATTCGCTTTAGTGAATACGCGGCTCCTCCGGCGACGCCCCCGGAGTTAGCGAAGCTTCCGGCTCATCTTTACTTCGATTTGCTTTGTCTGGGTTAGACCGCCAAAACCACCTACCATGCGCATCATCTCCGGAAAGTTTAAAGGGCGTCGCTTTAGTCCGCCCGCGGATAACTGGCCTACCCGTCCGACGACCGACTATGCGAAGGAAGGATTGTTCAATCTCCTCAATAACCGGCTGTACTTCGAAGATCTGCGGGTGCTCGATCTGTTCGGCGGGACGGGCAGTCACGATTACGAGTTTATCTCCCGAGGCTGCTGCGACGTGACTTACGTAGATAAGCATCCACCGGCGGTTGCCTTCGTCAAGAAAACCGTAGCGACTTTGGGCGTGGAAGACTGCATCCAGATCTTCCGTCTGGACGTGTTCAAATTTCTGGAACGACCCGTGAGTGAGCCATACGACTACATCTTCGCCGGTCCGCCCTATCCATTGCCGAATATACCCGAACTGCCGGATCTGGTATTCGGTGCGGGATTGATCGCGCCGGAGGGACTCTTCGTACTCGAGCATAATCCCCACCACGATTTTACCGGCGACGACCGGTGTACGGAAGTCCGCAAGTACGGAAAGACCATTTTTAGCTTCTTCCAGACGTAGGACGTCGCAATTTGTCACGGCCCGCTTCGGTTGTAGGAAGAAAAAGTGACGATGCAAAAATGGCTTGCCGCGCTGTTCGTTCTTTTCTCCTGGAGTCTTTCCGCTCAGACGCTGGAACGGAGTTTTGGGTTGGAGCTGAGTCCGCAGCTCAGCGAAAGCCGAATATCCGGCACCAATAGCGCTACCTTTTCCCAACTCGAACGGCTGGATAGCTTGGAACACGGCGGATTCGGCTACGGCATCGGGCTGCTGTATGAGTCGCGCATCGACCGGATCGGGTACACTACCGGGCTACGGTACACCCGGGCGGGATACGCCACGTTGGAACAGGCCGCGGCGGGCGGGAGCAATACCTTTAGCGATGAAATAGCCGCGCATTACCTGGCCATTCCCTTCGACCTAAACTTCTACCAGGACGTGACGGAGGACGATCGGGTGCTCTTCGTACTCGGAGTTGCCGTGCAGTATCATCTGGGCACCCGTACGGAACGGACCACCTTCACCAACGGGGCTGCCTCCGACCCGGAAGTACTGTCCAACGACGACATAGACTACCGGCCCCTGATCACCTCCCTTACGACGGGTATAGGCTACGACCGCAAGTTGTCGAACGACTGGGCCATTCGCTTCCAGCCCACCTTCCAGTTTTTTCTGAACGGTAACCTGCGACCGGACGCCACCACGATTGCCAATCGCAACTATTACCAGGTAGGGCTGCGAGTGGTGGTGCGGAGACTGTTTATCTAAGGGCGGCTTGCGGGGCGGCTAACGACCGATCTGAGGGTATGAGCTCGGCTGTACGCTGCGAACACCCGTGATCGGGGGGTGTTTGGTGGGAATATCCTGACAGTTTATACCCCCTCCTTTATGGCCTTCTACGGACACGTGATCAAAGCGTTAATTCAGACCAAGCATACCCTCTTACCCCACGAACCGAACGATCCGGCCACCGCCCAGGAAGATCAACTGCGGAATCTCCTGGAAACGGCAAAGGACACCGCCTTCGGGAAGTACTACAATTTCGCGCGTATTCTCGACGCCGAGGACATTCGGGAAACTTACCGCAAGGAGGTGCCCATTTTCGACTATCACACCATGAACGAGGAGTGGTGGAAGAAGCAACGCCACGATCCCGACATTACCTGGCCCGGGCGTCCCGGGTTCTTTGCCCTAAGCAGCGGCACGACCGGCAAGAAGAGTAAGCGAATTCCGGTGACCGACGAAATGCTGGAATGTACCCAGCGGGTAGGGCGGGCCCAGGCCGAGTGTCTGGCCAATTTTGATCTGCCGGCCGAACTCTTCGAAAAGGACATTCTGATGCTGACCAGCTCGGCGGACCTGAACGAGAAAGATGGCTGGCTGGAGGGAGAGATCAGCGGAATCAACGTGAGCAACCTGCCCGAATTTATGGAGGGGGTGTACAAGCCTGGTTTGGAGATCGCCCAAATTGCCGACTGGGACGAACGGGTACAGCGCATTGCCGAGGAGGCGCCGAAGTGGGATGTAGGTGCCCTAGCCGGAATTCCCTCCTGGATGGTGATGATGCTGCGCAAAGTCATCGAGCACAATAAGCTGAAGAACATCCATGAGATCTGGCCTAATCTGTCGATCTACACCACGGGCGGCGTAGCCTTCGAGCCCTATAGGCAGACCTTCGAGGCTTTGCTGGACCATCCGATCACCATCATGGATACCTATCTGGCCAGCGAGGGCTTTTTCGCCTTCAACGCCCGCCCGGGCACTATGGCCATGGAACTGGCCCTGGACCACGGTATGTATTTCGAGTTCATCCCCCACGACGAACGGGGCTTTGACGAGACAGGCACCATGCTTAAAAAACCGCTGGTGCTGGATTTTCGGGACGTAGAGGAGAATGTGGACTACGCGCTGCTCGTGTCCACCCCCGCCGGTGCCTGGCGCTACATGATTGGTGACACCATCAAGTTCGTGGATAAGGAGAAGATGGAGATCGTGATTACCGGTCGCACGAAGTACTTCCTGAACGTGGTCGGCAGTCAACTCTCCGAGGAGAAGCTGAATAAAGCGATCGGGGTGCTGAACGAAAAAACCGGCGCTACGGTCAAGGAATTTACCGTCGGGGCATTGAAGCGAGAAGAGGATGGTGAGTATGTGCACCAGTGGGTGCTCGGACTGGAATCCGGTGAGCTTGACGCGGAAACCGCTAAGCAGGAACTCGACGCTCACCTGCAGGAAGTCAACAAGAACTATGCCGTCGCCCGTAAGAAGGCGCTGAAGGACATCCGGGTACGGGTGGAATCGGCGGATCGCCTGTACGCTTTCCTGGAACAGACGAAGAAGAAGGGTGGGCAGATCAAGTTTCCGAAGGTGATGCCGGAGGAAAAACTCCGCGAATTGCTGGCCTTCCTGGGCTGACCCCGTTGGACGGTGCGACACCGTCCAACGGCTATAGCGGTCCGACGGCTATAGCGGTCGGACCGGTGTCACCCGGATCCGGGTGGGGCCCGTGGATCGCCAGTACGCATTCCCGAAACGGACCAAGGAGAGGGGCGGAAAAACTAAATTTCCGAAGGTGATGCCGGAGGAAAAACTCCGCGAATTGCTGGCCTTCCTGGGCTGACCCCGTTGGACGGTGCGACACCGTCCAACGGCTATAGCGGTCCAACCGCTATCACACCAAACCCAGGATCAGATACAGGGCAGCCGCCACCCCCCCGGCCAGGCCCGCATACGGCAACTGCGTCTTGACGTGGTCGATGTGGTCGGTAGCGGAAGCCAGGCTCGAAAGGATGGTGGTGTCCGATATTGGAGAGCAATGGTCGCCGAAGACGCCCCCGCCCAGTACCGCCGCGATGGCCATGAGAACGTTCGCGTCCATCTCCCGGGCCATGGGAACGGCAATCGGGATCATGATCGCGAAGGTGCCCCAGCTGGTCCCCGTGCTGAAGGCAATGAAGCAAGTGACCACGAACACGAGGAAGGGCACCAGACCCGGAGAGAGCCACCCCCGGGCAAGCTCCGAAACGTAGATGCCGGTCTCCAACTGCTTACAGAGCGCGCCGATGGCAAAGGCCAGCAACATGAGGAGGGCCAGGGGGATGAGTCCGGCGATGCCCTTTAGCACCAGGTCCACCGATTCGCGAATGCCGAAGATGCCCTGAGCCTTGTAGATGACCATCGATACCAGTATGGAGATGGTCACCGCCGTAAGGACCGCCGTAGACCCACTTCCGCTGCCAATGGACTGAAAGATCATGGCTCCCGTTGATACGTCGGCTCCCGCGTTCCCGCCCAGAATTTCCCGCGCATCGGCCCAGCCCGTATAGGCCAACATGAACGGCATGCAGATGACCATGACCACGATGGGCACCACCATGTTGAATGCCCGGGGCCGGATGCCCTCCTTAGCTTCCACGCTGGTGAGGGATTCGTCGACCACCGGCTGGGCACCCTCGTTCAGGAATTTACCGGACCGGGCCCGTTGTTCGGCCTTTTTCATGGGACCCCACTCCACTCCGGTGAGTACCACGATGGGCACGAGCACCAGTGCGGCGAAGGCGTAGAAGTTATAGCCCAACGCCCGGAGCATGGTGCCGAAGGGATTGGCGAAACCCTCCGCGGCCAGCAGCGTCATGATGAACGCGCCCCAACCGTTGAAGGGAATGAGGATGGAACTGGGGGCCGAGGAGGAGTCGGCGATGTAGGCTAGCTTTTCGCGACTGAGACCGAGCTTGTCGAAGATCGGACGGTAGAGGGTGCCGACGGTAAGTACGCTGATGCTTGACTCCACGAAGACCAGCAGTCCGGTCAGCCAGGCCAACAACTGCACGACGATGCGGCTGGAACCGTCCCTACGTTCTTCGTAGGCGCGCAGGCGACGATCGATACTGGCGATGAAGCCATTAACGCCCCCGCTCCGCTGCATGAACACGATGAGCGCCCCCACGAGCGCGCAGAACATGATTGTCCGGGTATTGCCGGCATCGGCGAAGACGTCCACCAGGCCCTGCAGGGTATCCAGGAAACCCAGCCACGGGTTGCCCCCCGCCAGGATCACGTAGCCGAGAAAGATGCCGACCAGGAGGGAAATAAAGACCTGCCGGGTCAGGATAGCCAGTATAATGGCAATAACGGGGGGGAGAAGAGTAAGAAATCCGAGTTGTTCGGCCATACGAAGCGTGGACAGGGGGTGAGAAAGTGCCGCGGGGCGCGGGGGCGGCTCCGGAACAAGGTAGCATTTTGCCCGTCGACGCCACACTCCCGCGCGTTGACCAGGGGCGGAGCGAATAAACATTTACCGGTTGGTGGGCGGTTAAAAGGAGGAAACAACCTCCACCAGCATGGCAAAGACGATAAAAACTATTGACCACAACCTCATTCGGGCCTTTGCTAACGCACGCAACGGGCTTCCGGCCATCGTCGATCAGGTGGAGGACGGCTACAACAGCCAGCCGCTGCGCATTCACTTCGACGAAATTGACAACGACGACGACTTCGACCTCAACCCCGTAAGCTGGGAAGTCTTTTTCGTGGAAATGCAGAACCGCGAACTGGCCCTGGCCTACGAAGAGGACGGCGATGATCCCTACTACTACGAGTTCGTGCCCGCCAACGCCTGATGAGTATGCAGACGGTACTCATCGGCGGGGGAAGTGGATTTGTCGGCATGCATCTATCGCGTAAGTTGCGCAGCGCGGGCTACGAAGTGCGGCACCTGAGTCGCAGCGCCCGCCCGGACGCGGAGTTCCCGACATTTATCTGGGACATCCAAACGGGGGTCATCGACGCGGCGGCCTTCGACGGCATCGATTACGTGATCAATCTGGCAGGGGCGGGCATCGCCGACGAGCGCTGGACGGCCGAACGCAAGCAGGTGATCATCGCGAGCCGCACGGACTCCACGCGGCTCCTGGCCACGACGCTGGCACGCCTCGGCGTCACGCCTAAACTGTACCTCTCGGCCAGCGCCATCGGCTACTACGGCGACCGGGGAGAAGAGATTCTGGACGAAGCGGCAGCCCCCGGCAACGGATTTCTCAGCCACAGTTGCGTACTGTGGGAGGACTCCGTAGAAGAAGTAGCCCGACTGGGCGTACCGGTATTCATCAACCGCACGGGCATCGTGTTGCACCCCGAAGCCGGGGCCCTCGAAAAGATGCTGCTTCCCCTGAAGTTGCGCACCTCGACCTACTTCGGCAACGGTCGGCAGTTCTTCAGCTGGATACACATCGAGGATCTGGTGGGCATCTACGCCTACGCTATCGCAAACCAACTTACGGGGGTGTATAACGGAACCGCCCCCAACCCGGTCCGCAGCCGGGCCTTCGCCCAGTCGCTGGGTCCCGCCCTCCACAAATCCGCCCTGGTGGTGCCGGCACCGGCCGCCGCGCTGGAACTGGCGATGGGGGAAATGAGCCATACCGTCCTGGACAGCACCCGCTGTTCGGCGGCCAAGATCGAAGGGGCCGGTTATCGCTTCGCCTATCCGGAACTGAGTCAGGCTCTCGAACAGTTGCTGGGGTGATCTTTACGTACGACGGTACTTTTTCCGGCCTCCTGTCGGCCATTTTCGAAGCCTACCGCTTAAAGGCGGAGGTGACCGACATCGTCGCCGAAGATCGGTACCAGCAACAACTCTTCGCGGCGGCAACCTACGTCGACACCCAACCGGAACACGCCGCCCGCGTTATGGCCGGACTCAAAAAAAGGAGCGGTAACGATCGGATCGTCGAACTGCTGCGGCACGTCTACCTGACGGAGCAACCCGAGGTGGAGCGGTTGATCCTTTACTTCGTTCAGCGTCAGATGGCCGTGCACGGCCTGGACATCAGCAAGGATGCCGGCGACGAGCGTATCCGGCGGATACTCCGGCTCAAGCAGCAGATGGGAAGAGAAGTGCACCGGATGCACGCCTTTGTCCGCTTTCAGCAGACCGCCGACGGTATGTACGTGTCCCTGGTCAATCCGGACTTCAATTGTCTGCCCCTGATCGGGGATCACTTCGCGGCCCGGTATCCGGCGATGGAGTGGCTGATTTACGACACCGGTCGCCATTACGGGCTCTACTGGAACAGCTCGACCAAACGGGCGGAATTCATTACCCTAGATGCTCAACAGGACTGCCGCCTGCGTAGTCTGTCTGCCGATGTACTGGAGGCCGGCGAAACCGACTACCAGGAACTCTGGCAGACGTACTTCCGGGCCGTCGATATTCCGGAGCGGAAGAACCTCAAACTCCACCTGCAGCACGTTCCCAAGCGCTACTGGAAGTACCTCACCGAAAAGATTTGATCATGAAACGGTCGCAACTGCCGTGACCGGTGCTTCCCAGGGGGGCGGGCAGCGGCTCGAATCCGTACTTCTCGTATACCCGCGCCGCCGTGACCATGGAGGCCACCGTTTCCAGATACATACTCGCGAAACCATCCGCACGGGCGCCGGCTAAGCACCGTTCCAGGAGAAGCTTCCCCCCGCCCTTCCCCCGGGCCGCGGGCAACAGGTACATCTTACGCAACTCACACACCGTACCGTCGCCACCGGCAAGCGGGGCGTACCCACCGACGCCCACCACCCCGGCCGCGGGGGAAGCTTCGGTCAGTACGAAAAAGGCCGACCGGGGCTGCGCGTAGGCGGCGTACATATCCTCCAGTTCGGGATCGTTGATGGAATATCCTGCGCCGACACAGCCGAATTCGGGCATGACGGTTCGCACGACGCGGGCCACGGCGGCATTGTCGGCGGGTGTGATGGGACGTAAGTGGAGCATGCGGTGATTAGTACGTTTCTTCGAGTTGGTAGAGGGCAGGCAGGTGACGTCCCAGTCCGTCGTAGTCCAGACCGTAGCCCACTACGAATTTAGGGGGAATGGTGAATCCCACCAGGTCTACGGGAATATCCGCACGCTGCGCCTCCGGTTTGTGGAGCAAGGTGACCAGGGTCACGGAGCGTGGACCCAGTTCCCGTAGCTTCGGCAGAAAGGCCTGCATGGTCAGCCCGCTATCGACAATGTCTTCCACGAGCACGACGTCCTTATCCCGGACCAATGATTCTTCCGGAGGAAGCAGCAGTTTAACCTCCCCGCCGGTTTCCGTACCGACGTAACTGCTGGTACGCACGAAGGAAACTTCCCCACCCAGGCGGCTGGCCCGTAGCAGGTCGGCCGCGAATATGAAGGCCCCCTTCAGCATAATGACGAAACTCGGGTTTCCGGCGGCCAGCCGCGCATTCAGTTCATTGCCCAACTCGGTGACCCGCTCCTGAATGACCGCCTGACTCAGGAAGGGACGGAAGTAGTATTCGTGCAGCTTGATGCGGTCGGGTGGTAGCATGGGGGGAAGTTAGAGGTACGCAAGCGTGCGCAAAAATACCGGCTGTTTTACGATCCCAAAAAATGACCGAATGCTAAAGGCGAAGATTGGCCCCGTAAGCAAAGCATAGACCATCATCTCCCATTTGGAAGCATGAAACGAATAATTCGGGTATCACCAAATATTATTTTATTCATATTCGTCAAGCCGACAATCCTGCGGAAACGCAGGGAAGCAAACAGCAAATTCGTTGCTTAGACAATCTAAAATTTGCCCAAAAATGTCCGGCTCCACACGATATTTATACGATAGCGAGAAATGCCAAAATTTAATTCCTCACGCATTTTCGCGTTTAGGTTATGAACTTTGTTACAATAAGTTCCTATATTTGAATCAACGCAAAGCCGAAAGGCCGTTAGCGTGACTTAGAATAATTTGGTTTTATTTGGTTAGGGCTGAGGTGGTGCTGTGGTGGCACTGCCTCATTTTTTTACCACCCTACGGTAATGACCGCGTCGAGATCCTTACCGAAACGATTGGTCTGCTCGGTACGCATGCGGTAGCCCGCTCCGGGATCATAGTCCAGTCGGTGCAGCCCGTCGGAGAGCACGGTGCCCGTCCGCCGTAGGATCGAAATTCGCTCCGGCCGCTGACTTACCGTATACACCACCAGTTCGCGGGTTTCGAGGGTACTGTCGGTCGCGGTATACGTCTGGATAAGGGTGTCGCCGGATTCATGCCGGTCGAGCCGGTACTTATCCAGGTAAGCGGGCTTGTTGATGTCGGCGTTGCGGAATACCCGCAGGTCGTTGGCGAAGTTGAGATCGCGCATCTCTTTGGTTTCCGTAGTGCCGTTAAGGACAATGGTCTTGGACACGGTAGGCCGCAGCTCCGTAAGGCTGTCCACCTGGGCGTCGATGTAGCCGGCCAGATCGAAGAAGGGCTCCGGCCGCGTGGCGGGGTTGACTTCGTCGGCGTAGCAGCCGGAGAGGAAGAGCAGCAGCACGAGAACGCGGATCATAGGCGAGGCGGTAACTTTACCTACCTAACGCATAGCTCCGTGAATAGTGGTAAGGAAATCTGGCCGGCCCTGGGCGCCCTCCTCCTGACCTGCCTGCTGTGGAGCTGGGGACTGGGCCGCCTCGACCTCTTCGACTGGGACGAAATCAACTTTGCCGAGATCGCCCGGGAGATGGTCCGGACCGGCAACCTACTCCAACCAACCATCGACTTCCTCCCCTTCTACGAGAAACCCCCGCTCTTTCCCTGGATGCAGTGGGCGGCCTTTCGCGCCCTCGGCGTGGGGGAGTTCGCCGCCCGCCTGCCCAATATCCTGTGTGGCGCCCTCACCCTGGCCTTCCTCGGGTATTACGGCCACCGGCGCGGCGTAGGCTACTGGTGGGCGGCCTTCTACGCCGGCAGCCTACTGCCCTCCCTCTACTTCCGCTCGGGCATTATCGACCCCTGGTTCAACCTCTTCATTCTCCTGGCCGTGGCGGCCCTGTTTCCGGCCGGCCGGTTAACCACTCCCACGGTGCTGCGGAGCGGGTTCTTCCTCGGCCTGGCCATCCTCACGAAGGGTCCCGTAGCCGGACTGATCGTGGGCCTCGTCGCCGGCTGGTACCTGCTGCGCGGACGGAGACAAAACGTGCTGGCCTACGCCTCGATCGGACTGCTCTCACTTTTACCGGCCGCGATCTGGCTCCTGGCGATGTGGCAGGCCGACGGGGGATTCGTCCGGGCTTTTTTCGCCTACCAGTGGCGTCTGTTTACCCAGGAAGACGCGGGGCACGGCGGGTTCTTTGGCTACCACGTGGTGGTCCTGCTCATCGGGTGTTTTCCGGCGTCCTTTTTCGCCCTGCCGGCGCTCTTCGGAAGTGGCCGTTTCGCTTCGGCTACGGACCGCGGCATGCGGGTGCTGTTCTGGGTCACCCTCATACTGTTCTCGATCGTAAGTACAAAGATCGTTCATTACTCGAGTCTCTGCTACTTTCCCCTCACCTGGTTGGCTGCCCGGTGGACGGTCGCGGTCGGACCGCAGGCGATCTTCCCCCCTCGCTTACTGTTCGGACTCCGTTCGGTCTGGGCGATCTACCTCACCGCCACCCTGCTGGCCGCCGTGGCCGGTTGGACGATGGAGCACTGGTTGCCCCTGATCACCGATCCCGAATTACGATCCCGCCTGGAAATGCCCGTAACCTGGCCGTGGTACGCCGTCCTACCCGCGGTGGTCGTGGTCGCCCTGCTGGTGCTGGATGGGCACTTACACCTTCCCGTTTCCGGTCGGGCAACCCTGCACTTACTCGCGATGGGCGTATTCTGCCTGCTCGCTCTGCCGGTCTTCGCGCCCCGCATTCAGCAGTACACCCAGGGGGCCGCCGTGGAGTTTTACCGGGGGCTCGCCGGCCGCGACGTGCTGTTGGAAACCTGCCGGTACAAGTCGTACACCCCGCTTTTCTACGGGGCGGGGACGCAGGAGCTGGGGGGAATTACCCGGGAGCAAGCTTTTTACGGGCCTATCCGTCACCCGGTCTATTTTTCCAGTCCGCTGCGCCTCACGGACCGGGCCCGCCGTGACGTGCCGGACGCCGAACTGCTTTACCAGCGTGGCGGATTTTCCTTCTTTCGGCGCCCCGTGCCGGGGCCAGCGGACTAGCGGGCGGGAAGGCGGAAGGCCACGTAGCGGTCGCCCGAATCGGTACCCAACTTGCCCCCGCCGCAGGCGATCACTACGTACTGCACGCCATCCACCGCGTACACCGCCGGCGTGGCGTAGCCCGCCGCCGGCAGGGGGGCTTCCCAGAGCAGTTTACCATCCCTGGCCCGGAACGCCCGGATCTTTTCGTCGAGGGTAGCCGCGATGAACACCACGCCACCGGCCGTCGCGACCGGCCCTCCGTAATTTTCCGATCCCGTGTTCCGGATACCTCGCTCGACCAGGTCGGGATATTCGCCCAGCGGCACCTGCCAGCGGATGCTGCCGGCGTCGAGATCGATGGCGGTGAGGGTGCCGTAGGGCGGCGAAGTGATCGGGTGGCCGTCGCGGGTGCGCAACCGCTTGTAACCATCCATGATGTAGGGGTAGGGCCAGCTTCCCTCCCCGCCGGCCTCCACCTTTTCCCCGGCTTCGACCGGGCGATCGTGCGCGACCTCCGGACCCTCTTCGTCGAGGGTGAGCAGCCACTCCGCCACGGCGGTAACCTGCGCTTCCTCCAGCCAGGTGACGGCGGGCATGGCTCCCCGCCCGTGCTGTACGATCTGGGTGATCGCCGGGGCATCCAGCCGGGGTGACAGTCCGAGCAGGGACGGACTCTGAAACACCCCGCCACCCTTCAGATCCGCCCCGTGGCAGGCCTGACAGGCAATCGTATACACCGACTGTCCGGGGTCGGCACCGTCGAGCTGATCGACCGCGTTCATCTTCAGCATCCAGGGCATTTCGTTGGCGTTGACGAAGAACAGCCGGTCCGACGGTGAGTAGGACGCCCCGCCCCATTCCGCCCCACCGTCAAAGCCGGGAAACATGATCGTACCCTCTTCACTGGGGGGAATGAAGGGACCCCCGTAGCGGGAGGCGGCCAGCAATTCCTGAGCCTCCCGGCGCATGGTGGTGTCGAAGGGATATAGGTCGGTCTCGGTCAGCCGCTGACGGGTGAAGGGCGGCGGCAGTACGGGCATGGGCTGGGTGGGACTGGTCCACTCGCCCGTCAGGTCGGAAGCGGGGTAGGGCCGTTCCTCCACCGGAAAGAGCGGCTCGCCGGTATCGCGATCGAGAAGGAAGAGGTATCCCCCCTTCGTGACCTGCGCCACGGCATCGCGATCCTGGCCGGCGTGGTTCACGGTCACCAGGACCGGCGTGGCCGGGTGATCGCGGTCCCAGAGGTCGTGGTGCACGGTCTGGTAGTGCCAGATCTTTTCGCCGGTGCGGGCATCGAGGGCGAGTACGCAGTTGGCGTAGAGGTTGTCGCCCGGCCGGTTGCCGCCGTAAAAATCGTAGGAGGCCGAACCGGTGGGGACGTAGACATAGCCCCGCTCCTCATCCAGGCTCAGGCCCGCCCAGGCGTTGGCTCCGCCCACGGCGTCGTCGGGGAGGGTCCGGAAGATCCAGACCAGTTCGCCGGTGTGGATGTCGAAAGCGCGAATGTGACCCGGTGCCGCCCCGATGTCTTCACTTACCCGGCCGCCCATGATGATCAGGTCTTCGAAGATGATGCCCGGACTGGTCGAAATGACGAACATATCCCGGGCCGCATCACCCAGTCCGGTATGGAGGTCCACGCGACCCTTGTCCCCGAAGGTGGTGACAGCCTGCCCGGTCGCCGCGTCCAGGGCGTACAGGTAGGGGCCGGCGGGGTAGTAGATCTGGCTCCGGTCGCCGTCGGTCCAGTAGCTCAGGCCGCGATTGGTGCCCATGCCGAAGAGATCCTTACTGAATACGGCCGGGTCGAAGGTCCACCGTTCGGCCCCCGTCGCCGCGTCGAGGGCGAAAGCCTTCAGTTGGGGGTTGGTGCCGTACAGCACTCCGTCCACGATAAGCGGGTTGCACTGGATCTGGCTGCGGTGGAGGCTGTCGCGGTCGCCGGAAGCGTAGGACCAGGCCACCTCCAGTTGCGCGACGTTGGCCGTGTCGATCTGGCTGAGACCGCTGTACTGAGTGGTAGCGGGGTCGCCCAGATAGTCGGCCCAGTCGCCCGTTACGGTTTCATCGGCGGTATTCCGGCAACCGTGAAGTGAGCAGATCACGGCCAGGAGCAAAAGGCTTCGATTCATTGTCGGAAGATCGGAAAATGCGCGGAACCCCTACCGTGCTTGCTTGCTTTTTCCGTAGAACACCGCACCCGCGGCCCCGCCACAACTCCCGCCCCCCGCGCGACGTTATCCGACCTAAACCCGAACGTATGAAAGCCGATCGCAACGCCAACTTTGGTACCCAGTGCATCCACGGAGGCCTCCAGCCCGACCCCCAAACGGGAGCGGTAATGACCCCCATTTACCAAACCTCGACCTACGCCCAGTCGGCCCCCGGCGTGCATAAGGGGTTCGAGTACGCCCGCACCGGTAACCCAACCCGCACCGCTCTGCAGCAGAACCTGGCCGCGATCGAAGGGGGGGAACACGGCATTTGCTTCAGCAGCGGACTATCGGCAATGGACGCGATCATCCGACTGTTTCAGCCCGGTGACGAGATCCTGGCGAGCGACGACCTTTACGGCGGCAGTTACCGACTCCTGACCGCCGTCCTGGGCACTTTCGGCATCAAGAGCCGGTTCGTCGACATGCGCGACGCCGCCGCCCTGGCCGAACAGATCCGCCCCGAAACCAAGCTGCTGTGGATCGAGACGCCCACCAACCCGATGCTCAACATCGTCGACATCGCGGAGCTCACCGCCCTGGCCCGGGAACGCAAGGTGCTGACCTGCGTCGACAATACCTTCGCCAGTCCCTACCTCCAACAGCCTCTGGAACTGGGGGCCGATCTCGTGCTGCACAGCGCGACGAAGTACCTCGGCGGCCATAGCGACGTGGTGATGGGCGCCGTAGTGACCCGCAACGAAGAACTGGCCAAGCGCCTCTATTACCTCCAGAACGCGGTGGGTGCCGTGCCCGGTCCCCAGGACTGCTTCCTCGTCCTGCGCGGCATCAAGACTCTCCACCTACGGGTACAGCGGGCCTGCGAGAATGCCCGCCGCATCGTGGAAGTGCTCCAGAATAACGATCTGGTCGCCAACGTATACTACCCCGGCCTGGCCGATCACCCCCGGCACGAAGTGGCGGCGCGGCAGATGCGCGACTTCGGCGGCATGGTCAGTTTCGACCTGAAGGAAGACACCATGGAAGCCGCCACGGAGGTGATGAAGAATACCCGCTACTTCACCCTGGCGGAGAGCCTGGGCGGAGTGGAAAGCCTCATCGGGCACCCGGCCTCGATGACCCACGCCAGCATCCCCCGGGAGCAGCGACTCAGCGTAGGCCTTACCGATAGCCTCATCCGACTCAGCGTAGGGGTGGAGGATGCCGAAGACCTCGTTAAGGATCTGGAAGCCGCCCTGGCCGCCGCCGTAACCGTAGCTGGCTAAGCGAAGTACGCGGTGATCCGGCGCATAGCCTCCTTAAGCGCCTCCGGGCGAACGCAGCTATACACGATGCGGTACCAACCGGCCGTGGGCTGACCCAGTCCCCCCGGCGCGGTCAGCAGTACGCCCGTACGCTCGAAGATGTCGTTCCAGAGGACTTCGGCCTCTCCGGTGGTAGGCCGGGAAAGGAAGCGGGAGAAATCCGCCCAGACGAACAGGCTCCCCCGCGCCGGCGCGTAGGGTACGCCGATCCCGTCTAAAGCATCCGTGACGGTGGTGTATGCCTCCGTGAGCAGTAGCTGATTGTTTTTTTGGTAAGCGGTGACCCAGCTGTCGTCGTTGAGCACCTCCGCCAGCAGCCACTGCGTAAGGTTGCTGATCTGGTGGGGGGCGTTGAAGTTAGCGTAGGCACTGCGTAAGTCGCCGTTGCGGGTATACAGCAGTCCTACCCGGAATCCGGAAATTCCGAAGTCTTTGCTGAAGGAGTACCACCAGTGGAGGTAGGGGCTGTCGCGACGTTCCAGCAGCGGAAGAAAGGAGGTGAAGGGAGCATTGTTGCGGACCGCCTCCGGCAGAAACTGACTCAGGGCATAGATCTCGTTCACGACCAAATGTACCCGGTGATCGATGCACCAGTCGGTAATGGCTTCCAACTGTCTGGCGGAGTATACCGCTCCGGTAGGGTTGTCGGGTTGGGTCAGTACGAGCAGGCGAAAGGCACCACCGAGTTCCGCCCGGGCAGCGTCCAGATCCGCGACGGAGAGGGGGTGAAATTGCCCGTCGCCCGGATTAATATAGGTGGTGATGTCGTAGCGTTCCAGTCCGGCCTTGCTGTTGATGTCCGGCAGGTAAGCCTGGTAAGCGGGGGCGGGGAAGACGGCGCAGTCGCCGGGATCTCCCAAGGCTAGTGCCGTAAGTTCGATGACCGCCGTAGCCCCCGCGGATGCACAGAAATTATCCGGCTTAAGTTCCCGCCGCGCGATGTGCTTGCCCACGAAGCGCGCGACGGCCGTCCGGAAATCGGGGTGACCGCCCAGGGGAGCGTAGGCGGCGATCCATTCCGGCCACGGACGGCTTGCGGCAATGTCCTGCAGTTTCTCCCGCAAAACGTCCCACTGCAGCAGGTTCTCGGCGATGCAGAGGGTGATGGCGCCGTCCGGTTGGTCTGAGCTGTAAGGATTTTCCATTGCCCGGTCGAAGAGGGCGAAGTCGGGGCGTAGGGGCTGGGTGGCTTTGCGGGTGCCGCGGCAGGAAAGCATGGGGGAGGGGGGGTTAAAGCTCGAAATCCAGGGCCCGGCGCAGAACGGCGGAATCGCGCTGCTCCACCAGGTGATGGTAAGTTTCTTTATTAAATCGGTAGAGGGCGGCGGGGCGGTGGGCGACGTTCTGCTGGCGGCCGACCTCCTGCAGGATGCCCGTCTTCATAATGCGGGTACGGAAATTGCGCTTGTTGAATTGGGGGACGCCGAGTACGGTTTCGTACAGTGCCTGCAGTTCGGCCAGCGTGAATTCCTCGGGCAGGAGTTCGAATCCGATGGGTTGGTAGCGCACCTTGGCCCGGAGGCGGGCGGTCGCCATCTCGATGATCGTAGCGTGGTCGAAGGCGAGTTCCGGAAGCTCCTGTAGTTTGAACCAGTCGACGCGCTCGGCGTCGGAGGCGGCCACGGCGGGATGATCGGTCAGATTGACGAGGGCGAAATAGGCAACGCTGATGACCCGTCCCCGCGGATCACGGTCCGGCGCCCCGAAGGTGTACAGTTGCTCCAGAAAAAGATCCTTCACCCCGGTTTCTTCCCGCAATTCCCGCAGCGCGCTGGTTGCCAGATCCTCCTCCATATCGACGAAGCCGCCGGGCAGTGCCCACTGCCCCTTAAAGGGTTCGCCGCCCCGCTGAATAAGCAGCAATTTCAGATCGCGGCCGCCGTCGTAGCCGAATACGACGACATCTACGGTAACGGAAGGGCGGGGGTGCTGGTAGGTGGGCAAGAGGGTGGGGTTTGAAATTTACAATTTACAACTTGGCATGTACCATTTTCAATTTGCGTGGATGCTCGCGGTGCTCGGGGTAAAGATTTAAAATGTAAAATTTTCAATTTCAAATTTGCGTGGATGCTCGCTGCGCTCGTGTGGCACGGGACCGGGGGGGCAATTTGAAATGTGGAATTTTCAATTTACGGATGTACTTGATGGGCCGGTGGGGCACGGATAGGGGGTGGTGAAATCTTAAATGTAAAATTTTCAATTTCAAATTTGCGTGGATGCTCGCGGTGCTCGGGTTGAAAATTTAAAATGTAAAATTTTCAATTTCAAATTTGCGTGGATGCTCGCTGCGCTCGTATAACACGGGACCGGGGGGGCAATTTGAAATGTGGAATTTTCAATTTACGGATGTACTTGATGGGTTCGTGGGACAGGGATAGGGGGTGGTAAAATCTTAAATGTAAAATTTTCAATTTCAAATTTGCGTGGATGCTCGCTGCGCTCGTGTGGCACGGGACCGGGGGGGCTATTTGAAATGTGGAATTTTCAATTTACGGATGTACTTGATGGGCCGGTGGGGCACGGATAGGGGGTGGTAAAATCTTAAATGTGCAATTTTAAATTTTCAATTTACATGGATGCTCGCTGCGCTCGTGTGGCACGGGACCAGGGGTAGTGAAATTTCAAATGGGCAATTTTCAATTTTCAATTTGCAAAGTCTGCTTTTGCGCCAGCAACTCGGGGGTGAGGCCGTAGACGAAGTCATCAACATCCGGTCGGTGCCAGCGCGACCAGTTCCGTAGGGCGCGGTCGCGGGTGCGGTGGATGTCGGTGGGGCTGTGTACCAAAGCGCCGTCGCGGAAGACCGGGACGAGCAACTCCCGGGGTTCGCCGGAAAGTGCGTGGTCGCGGCCGTCAGCATCCGTAATGTTAGGCGGTGGTTCGCCGTGCAGAGCGTTATAAAGTTGACTGGCTGCGGGGCGGTCGCCCGCGTAGTACCGGCGTACGGCCAGCATCCCTGGGTTACTAGCCTTAGCGGCGATCTCGGACTGCTTCATTCGCGGTTCCCACTCGCCGCTTTCGTTCTGGATAGCCGCTAACTTGTACACGCCCCCCAGCGCGGGTTGATCATAGGCGGTTGCCAGACGCGTACCGATGCCCCATACACCAATGCGTGCCCCGGCATCCTTCAATTCCCGGATGGCGTACTCATCGAGGCTGTCGCTGGCGAGAATATGGGCGTCGGGAAATCCCGCCTCGTCGAGCAGGCGCCGCGCTTCCTGGGACAGCGCGGTAAGGTCGCCGCTGTCGAGCCGGATCCCCAGCATTTCGTGACCGCGTTCCCGCATGGCTTTGCCCACCGCGATGGCCTGTCGCGTACCTTCCAGCGTATCGTAGGTGTCCACGAGAAAGATGGCATTGTTCGGCATGGCTTCGGCGTAGGCCGCAAAGGCCGTGTACTCGTCCGGGAAGACCATCACCCAACTGTGGGCGTGGGTGCCCCGTACGGGGATATCGTAGTAGCGGCCCGCCCAGACGTTGCTCGTGCCGTCGCAGCCACCGATGTAAGCCGCCCGGGAAGCGGTGAGGCCGCCATCGATCCCCTGGGCCCGTCGCAGACCGAATTCGATCACCGGGTCGTCCCCCGCCGCGGCACGAATGCGGGCGGCCTTCGTGGCGACGAGGGTAGAGAAGTTCATAACGGTGAGCAGGGCCGTTTCGAGCAGTTGCGCCTGGATAAGCGGAGCTTCGATCCGCAGCAACGGCTCGTGGGGCAGGGCGATCTCCCCCTCCGGAACGGCATCGATGTTGCCGGTGAAGCGGAGGCGCTGCAGGTAGTTCAGGTAGGGCTCGTTGAACAAGGGCTGTCCGTTCACTCCCTTCAATCTCCCCAGGTATTGCACGTCGTCCACGCTGAAACGAAACCGCTGTATGAGGTCGATCGCCAGCGGCAGCCCGCTCGCCAGGGCAAAGCGATCGCCGAAGGGAGGTTGGCGGAAGAATAGGTGAAACACCGCCCTACGCTCCTGCATGCGCTGCCGGTAGTACCCATACCCCATGGTGAGTTCGTACAGATCGGTCAGCAAGCCGAAATCCGGACGGTAAACGGAGGTAAGATGGGTGGGCATACGCTTAGTTTGATTTACAAACAAAGCTATTCCCAATTGTTCACAATCCTCAGATCGCCGCCGCTACGGCCCGCGGGACTACGAAATCCATCCACAGCAAGGGTGACGGGTGCAGCTGGTAGGTGAAGTCGATGGCCTCCAGGGGATTGGTAGCGTCCGGATAATCGTCGATGATCTTCGGGATCGTGAGACCACTTTCGTAATCGGTCAGCCCGTAGCCGCCGTACACCTCGATGAGGGTGCGAATGGCCAGCGGACCGGACTCTTGTCCCGGCAGGAGGGAAGGGACGGTTAGCCGGACGGTGGGCCAGTCGGTCGTATTCGGCCCCGGCCGGTAGGCGTGAAGGGTAGCCCGGTCGACGGTCAGGATCTCTCCCAGGTCGGTCGCCACGGTTTGCTCGGCATCATCGGTGAGGGCGGCAAGCCGCAGGGTGATCCGTTCCGGGATCATGATGACCTCGGGCGGGAGTTGGGCCATCAGATTCAGGGCGATGGGCACCTGCATCTCGTCGATCAGGCAGTACTGCATCGTCTCGCTCAGCATGATGTCGACCGCCGGAGACTCGCCGATTCGGTAGGTGGAAGCATCGGTTTGGATGACCCCGACGATGTACGCGTTGACGTCCAGGTTCGTAAAGAGCTGGCGGACGGCCCGGTAGCTGGGGCCGGTGATCTCCAGACACGTAAACTGCAGCTCCTCCGGCGTAAAGCGGGTCATGAGGGGCACGGCCAAGGTACCGAAAGGACCGGTACCCGCGTACAGAACGTGCACGGGACCCGACCGCCGCGCGGCTACGTCCCGCACGGCGCGGTATAGGCCACTTACGAATCGTTGGGTACGGATCAGGTCGTCGACGCAGAGCGCGGCCCAGGTTGCCCCGATGGCAACGCCGGTTCCGGTGTTAAAGTGGCCGATGCTTTCGTCTTCGCCGAGATCGATGCCCGAGGCGGTCAGCAGCAGGTCCCGGTAGCGGTCGATGGTTTCGCGCAGGAGTTCGGGCCCGGTGGTATCGTCCAGGAGGGCATCGGTGATGGATGCCAGGGCTTCGTATTGGTGCATTCACTAAAATTGGCGAACGACCAAAGTCGGAAGTAGCGCGTGGCGGCGAAGGTAGCTGTTCTGCGGGCGGCGCGGGCAATTACTTTCGGACGCGACCGGCGGGGTAACTTATTCCGGATACAGGAGGTAGCCTTTCCGCATATCCCGGTAGGCGCGCAACTCCGCGGACCAGCTGTCCCGGATCTCGGCTTCCGACCGTCCCGCCTCGATCATTTTGCGTAAGTCATCGGTGCCGGCCAGTAAGTCGAAGAAATCCGGGCGGGTGAAGAAAGTCTGTCCCTGCGCGGTCAGTACTTGGTAAGTACTCAGGAGGGGCGTCAGGTCGATCCGGGAGCCCCGGTAGGTGGCGGCGGGGGCCTTGCTCAGGTCGTAGCCGTGGCACAATTGACCGTTAAGCTTGGGATCCGCGGCACCGGGTCCGGGCCGGGGGGTGAAAGAGTCGGGCGCTCCGGTCAGTTGGGGGTGGCCGTAGAGCTGAAACTGGCGGTTGGTACCGCGCCCGACGCTCAGTGCCGTACCCTCGAAGAAGCAGAGGCTGGGATAGAGGTAGATGCTCCGCTGGTTCGGCAGGTTGGGGGAGGGGGCGACCGGGAGTTCGTACACCGCCTCGTGGGTGTAGCCGGGACAGGGAATTACCGTCAGGTCACAGCGCAATCCCTCGCCGAGCCAGCCTTCGCCGTTGACCATGCGGGCGTATTCGCCCACGGTGAGCCCGTGAACGACGGGGATGGGGTCCAGGCCTACGAAGCTCTCGAAGCCCGGCTTACGGATCGGTCCGTCCACGTAATGGCCGTTGGGGTTCGGTCGGTCGAGGATCAGCACGGGCTTGCCCGCCCGGGCGGCGGATTCCATGACGTAGTGTAGGGTGGAGATGTAGGTATAGAAGCGCGCGCCGACGTCCTGAATGTCGAAAACGATGAGGTCGAGATCGGCCAGGTCGCTTTCGGCGGGTTTCTTATTCCGGCCGTAAAGGGAGCGAATGGGGAGGTTCGTACGCGTATCGACCCCGTCGGTGATCTCGGCACCGGCGTCCGCTTCTCCCCGGAACCCGTGTTCGGGAGCGAAGATGCGGCGCACGTCCAGGCCCAGAGCCAGCAGGGTATCCACCAAATGGGTATTGCCCACGGTCGATGTCTGGTTGACGACCAATCCAAGGGTTTTTCCCTCCAGTACGGGGAGGTAGGATTCGGGGTGGTAGGCGGCGGGGAACGCGGGTCCGGCGTCCGTACCTGAAGAGCTGTTTTCCTGGGTTTCCGCCGCTACGTCGGCCGGCTCGTTCCGGGTTTCCACGGCTCCCGCGGACCCGCCCGATTTAAAACAATTTGCGGTAAGCGTTAAGGTAAAACAAATAATAAGGTATACCTTGGCCATTACAGTGCATTGAAGACCGCCGTGGAGTGCGGACGTAAGCTATGAGTAAGAGAGAATACGCGATCGTAGACATCGAGACGACGGGCGGCCGTGCCTCCCGTGCGCGGATCACCGAGATCGGCATCGTGATCTTCGACGGCGAAAAGGTAACGGAAACCTACGAGACGTTGCTCGACCCCGAACAGTACATCCCGGCCGGTATCGTGGAGCTGACGGGCATTACGCAGGAAATGGTCAAGGGGCAGCCCAAGTTTTTCGAGATTGCCAAGCGCGTGGTGGAGCTGACCGAGGGCCGTATTTTCGTCGCTCACAACGCCAAATTTGACTACGGCTTCATTCGCGAGGAGTTCGCCCGGCTGGGCTACACTTTCTCACGGCGTAAACTCTGCACGGTCCGGCTGGCGCGCAAGTGCTTTCCGGGACTGAAGAGTTACAGTCTGGGCAACCTGATTAAACACTTCGGCTTCACCGTGGATGCCCGTCACCGAGCGCTCGCCGACGCCCGGGCAACGACGGAACTGCTCGCCCTCTGTCTCGAGGGGGAAGACTGCGCCGAGGAAGCCAAACGCCTCATTAACCACGGCATCAAGGAAACCCGGCTGCCCAAGCAGATCAAGCTCGAGCAGATCATGGAGATCCCGGAGGAGACGGGCGTCTACTACTTTCATGACGTCAACGGCGACGTGGTTTACGTTGGGAAAAGTAACAACATCCGCAAGCGCATCGCCCAGCACTTCAATGATCACACCTCGAAGGGGAGCCGCATCGCCGAGAAAGTAGCCGACATCACCTACGAGGTCACGGGTAGTGAATTGGTCGCCCTGCTCCTGGAGAGCGAGGAGATCAAGCGGCTGCAACCGCGCATCAACCGGGCGCAGCGGGGCAGACGGTTCAGCCACGCGATCTACAGCTACGTCAACGAACGCGGCTTTCGTTGCTTCGATATCGTGCGAAATACGGCCCAGGCCCGCAAGGAACTCGACATCATCAGCGAGTACCCGTCGATCAGCCGTGCCAAGGGCCGCCTGAACTTCGTGCGGAAACACCTGGAGTTATGCAGCGCGTTCACCAATATTTATCCCAGTAAATCGGCTTGCTTTCACTTCCATCTGAAGCAGTGCCGTGGGGGGTGTGCCGGACACGAGGAGGCCGACGAGTATAACCTGCGAGCGGAAGAAGCCCGACTGCATCTCCGCAACGTCTTCGACGACGATTTTCTACTCTTTGATGCCGGCCGGACCCACGACGAAGCGTCTGTCATTCTGGTCGCCGAAGGGAAATACCAGGGTTTCGGATACATCGATAAGGAGCAGTGTCACGATATTCACACGGCCATCGAAAGCGTGAAGCGGACGGTCACGTATCCGGATACGGCGCGCATTATTCAGCGCTACGTCAGCGAAAAGGGCGGGAAGATGGTGAACTTGAGTACGGGGAAGGTGGTGAGGTAGGGGAGGAGTTTGGTACGTTAGGCGGATGGTAGTTTAGTACGTTAGTCTGTTGGTACGTTAGGCGGTTAGGCGGATGGTAGTTTGGTACAATGGTCTGTGGGCACGTTAGGCACCTGTGGAATGGTGGTTTAGTGCGTCAGGCGGTCAGTGGGGAGCAGTTTCGAGCGATGGATTCATTCAAATTTGGCTCGCATGAAATCTCTTTCTGCAACAGTTCGGCGATACCCCCCCCCCCGCCTTGTTCCAGTAGTGGACGGCGGGAGTAGCGGCGCGCTTGCATCCTGGGAAATTAGTCCGGATATGCCACTAAATCTTTCAAGTGCGAGCTTCTTTCTCGTGCTTAGCCATAGTAAAGGTATCTGTCAATAATACTGTAGACGCGCTTTGTTGAATGGTCCCTACAAGCTGCTCCGGATATGCCACCAAATCTTTCCAATGGCGGGCTTCTTTCTCGTGCTTAGCCAAAGTAAAGGTATCTGTCAATAATACTGTAGACGCACTTTGTTGAATGATCCCGGCAAGCTGCCCCGGATATGCCACCAAATTTTTCCAATGGCGGGCTTCTTTCCCGTGCCTATCCATAGTGAAGAGTATTTGTCAATAATACTGTAGACGCACTTTGTTGAATAGCCCCGGCAAGCTGCTCCGGATATGCCACCAAATCTTTCAAGTGCGAGCTTCTTTCTCGTGCTTAGCCATAGTGAAGAGTATCTGTTCCTAATGAAGACGCACTTTGTTAAACAGCCTCAATCCGGCTCACAAGAAATCTAACAGACTACATACTAACCGACTAACCGACTAAAGAACTACCACACTACCACCCTGGAGAACTATCAGACTACGTACTAACGGACTAACCGACTAAAGGACTACCACACTACCATTATACCCCCCCCAACCCCCCCTACCACCCTGGAGAACTAACAGACTACCAACCTAACCTACTAACAGCCTAAACTACTGTCCTACTTCCTCCCAAACGGTATCCCCAACATCCGGCGAATGCTCTGGTGATCGTCTTCCTCCATATGGGTATCCACTCCGTAGATTAATTCGTTGTTATCCAGTTCGGAATAGGTGCCGAAGGCACGATCCCACAGACTAAAGATGTTACCGTAATTGCTGTCGGTATAGGGTAATTGATAATGGTGGTGCACGCGGTGCATGTCCGGCGTGACGAAGACGGTGCGCAGCGCGCGGTCGAGTCCCCGCGGCACGGTGATGTTGGCGTGATTGAACTGGCTTAATACCACGCTCATGCTCTGGTACAGGAATACAAGCCAGATGGGAGCCCCCAACAAGACGACCGCCACGGTAGTGAAGGCAAACCGGATCACGCTCTCCCCGGGGTGATGACGGTTAGCGGTGGTCGTATCGACGTTCTGATCCGTATGGTGCACGAGGTGGAACCGCCAGAGGAGGGGGACACGGTGCTCGGTCCAGTGCGCCAGGTAGGCTCCGAAGAAGTCGAGCAGCAGCAGACCCACGACGGCGGTTGCCCAGAGCGGCAGGTCGAGCCACTGCAGGACACCGAATTGCTCCGCTACGGCCCACTGGCTTCCCTTCACGAGGATAAAGGCCAGCAGGAAATTAACGATGATGGTCGTGAAAGTGAAGAAGAAGTTGATGCCGGCGTGTCGCCATTTCTTGTATTCCGCCGTAAACAGGGGGACGGCGCTTTCCAGTAGCCAGAAAATAGTCAGTCCGCCCACCAGAATAAGCGTCCGGTGACTGCTGGGTATGGTTTCGAAGTAGGAAATGATCGCTTCCATACGCGAAAGTTACCGAATTTACCCGGCTAACGGCCGACCAACAGGCGACGTGTCGTCAGAATGCGGCCACGCTCGTTCGTCAGGCTGTACAGATAGGGACCGCGGGGGAGCATGCTCACGTCTACCCATACTTCAGCGGAAGTGCCGACCGGACTAAACCGGGTGGTAGAGACCTTCCGGCCCAGCACGTTAATCACGGAGAGGGTATATGTGCCCGGGTCAAGGCCACTGACCTCGAAGGTGGTATGCCCCCTGGCCGGGTTCGGGTACACCCTGACCTGCGCCTGGGCCAGCAGCGGCCCGCCGACCGAGTTCGTGGCGTCTCCGCGGGTGAAGGTCATTTCCGAGGGGGTTCCTTCCTCGTCTACGGTGACGGCGGCAACGGGCTCTTTCTCCCCGTTGGTCCAGTAATAGTAGGTAGTGACGGGCGGCTGCTGGCCGAAAAACTCAGTCGTCTCGGGAACTTGGGCGCGGACGAGCGAAGTCACGTTGAGGTAGGGAAGAAATCCGCTCTTTACCTCGATCGTCGTATTGACCGTCTCGGTGCGGCGTTCCCGGAGAACCTCGTAGGTCTGTCCGTTGAGCGTAAGGGTACCGTAGGCATCTACCTCGTCGTCACGATTGCTCTCGGAGGTAATCCGGATGGAATCTACGTTGGAGATGACATCGCCTACGAGTTCGAGGGCTTCTTCGGGGATTTCCTCGCGGGCAATGACCAGGACGTTGTTCGTCAGTGAGCTGAAGAGGTCGCCGTAACGCAAGGGAGCCCGGCGTTCGGCGCGGGCGGGGGAGAAGGGCGCGGCAAATTGGTATCCCGGAAAGAGGTCTATGGTGCTTCGAATGCCTATCAGGTCATACGAGGTTTCCGTTAGGCGGTAGAAGCCAACCGTCGAGTCGCCGAGGTCTACGGCCACGTCAGCCTCGGTGAAGGTGGTGTCGGCGGCGGCACTCACCACCTGAGTACGGGTGGAGGCGGCCGCTTGGGTGCCGAAATCCCACTGCCGGGCCGGACCCGGACTGAGCAAGTCGACCGTGAAGGTGCTGTCCGCTACCCCATACCGCAGCGTATCCCCGACCGCCGGGAAGTAGGCATTGGTGAGGGTGATCTGCGCGGTGGTCTGCACCCCTACGAACAGCAGGATCAGGCAAGTAATTGTTTTCAGCATACCGCCGGTGTTCAAGGCGCCTCTAAGTTAGGTGCTGCGGCCGATAGTTTGTCCGGCGCCCCGAAATTTAATACCGCCGCCGCCGGCAGGTCACCCGCGGATCGGGCTTAACCACCGGTCGGCCGTCACCGGATCCCACTTCTTACGCTGGGCGTAGTCCCGCTCCTGATCCGGCTGAATACCGCGGACCGTGAAGTAGGTCGCTTCCGGATGGCTGTAGTACCAGCCGCTTACGCTGGCCGTCGGGTACATGGCGAAGCTTTCCGTCAATTTAATGCCGGTTGCGGCTTCTACGTCCAGCAGTTCCCAGAGTTTGGCCTTTTCGGTGTGTTCCGGGCAGGCCGGGTAGCCGGGGGCCGGACGAATACCCCGGTAGCGTTCCGAGATCAGGTCATCGTTCTCCAGCGTTTCCTCGGGGGCGTAGGCCCAGAATTCGCGGCGGGTGCGCAGGTGCAATGCTTCGGCCAGGGCTTCGGCCAGCCGGTCGGCGAGGGCCTTGACCATAATGGCACTGTAATCGTCGTGGGCGGCCTCGAAGCGGGCCACGTGGTCCTCGATCCCGATGCCCGCCGTCACGGCGAAAGCACCGATGTAGTCCTGCTTACCGCTGTCCGCGGGAGCGATGAAATCGGTAAGTGCCTGATTGGGTCGTCCGGCCGCCTTCTTGCTTTGCTGGCGGAGTTGGTAGAGTTCGTAGATCCGGTCCGCGGTCGTCACCCGTACGGTATCGCGGGAGACGTCAGCCGTTGCCGGAAAGAAGCCGATGACGGCGGCGGCGCGTAACCACTTCTCCTCCACCAACTTAGCGAGCATCTGCCGGGCCTCGCGGTACAACTGGCTGGCCTGTTCGCCGACCACTTCGTCCGTCAGGATCTCGGGGTACTTACCGGCCAGCCCCCAACTGGTGAAGAAGGGCGTCCAGTCGATGAAGGGAACCAGCTCCTCCAGCGGGTAGTCCTCGAAGACCCGGGTACCGGTGAAGGTCGGGACGGGCGGATCGTAGTTTGCCCAGTCGAGCTTGAGGCCGTTTTCCCGGGCTTTGGCGATGGGAAGGAACTTTTTATTCGACTGCTGGCCCGCCCGGTGGACGCGTACCCGTTCGTACTCGGCCGTAATGCTTTGGCGGTAGGTTTCCCGAGCGTCTTCCTCGGAATTAAGTAGCTCGCCGACGACGGTGACGGCGCGGCTGGCGTCGAGTACGTGCACGGTAGGGCCCGAGTACGCCGGCTCGACCTTGATCGCGGTATGGGTCTTGCTGGTGGTCGCCCCGCCGATGAGCAGGGGCGTTTTCAGGCCCCGGCGTTCCATTTCCGCGGCGACGTTCACCATTTCATCGAGGGAGGGCGTGATGAGGCCCGAGAGCCCGATCACGTCTACCTTCAGGCGTTCGGCTTCGTCCAGGATCTTATTGGCCGGTACCATGACGCCGAGGTCGTGGATGCGGTAGTTGTTGCAGGCGAGCACGACGCCGACGATATTCTTACCGATGTCGTGCACGTCGCCCTTCACGGTAGCCAGAAGAATGCTGCCCTTGAAACGGGATTGCTCTTCTTCCGCTTCGGTCTGCTCCTGCGGCCCCGCCAGTTCCCTTTCCTCCTCGATGAAGGGTTGCAGGTAGGCGACCGCCTGCTTCATGACGCGCGCGCTCTTGACCACCTGGGGGAGGAACATCTTGCCCGCGCCGAAGAGGTCGCCGACGACGTTCATGCCGTCCATCAGCGGCCCCTCGATAACGTGCAGTGGCCGGGGGTACTGCCGGCGGGCCTCCTCGGTATCCTCGATGATGTACTCGGTGATGCCGCGGACCAGGCTGTGGCGCAAGCGCTCCTCCACGCTGCTCTCGCGCCACCCCAGATCCCGCTGTACGGTGCGGCCGCCCACCTCCTTCAGGGATTCAGCGAACTCCATGAGGCGATCGGTGGCGTCGTTGCGGCGGTTGAGGATCACGTCCTCCACCCGTTCCAGTAGGTCCTTGGGGATATCTTCGTATACCTCGATGAGTCCGGCGTTAACGATGCCCATGTCCATGCCGGCGCGGATGGCGTGGAAGAGAAAGGCCGAGTGCATGGCCTCGCGGACGACGTCGTTGCCACGGAAGGAAAAGCTCACGTTCGACACGCCCCCGCTGACCTTGGCGCCCGGGCAGAGTCGCTTGATGCGGCGGGTGGCCTCGATGAAGTCTACGCCGTAATTGTTGTGTTCGTCGATGCCGGTAGCGATCGCGAAGATGTTGGGATCGAAGATGATGTCCTGGGGCTGGAACCCCGCCTGCTCGGTCAGTAATTTGTAGGCGCGGACACAGATGTCCACCTTGCGGTCGATGCTGTCGGCCTGCCCCTGCTCGTCGAAGGCCATCACCACGGCTGAAGCTCCGTAGCGCTGGACGAGACGGGCCTGGCGGAGGAATTCCGCTTCCCCCTCCTTCATACTGATGGAGTTGACGATGCACTTGCCCTGCACGCACTGTAGCCCGGCTTCGATCACTTCCCACTTCGAGGAGTCGATCATGATGGGCAGTTTAGCGATGTCGGGTTCGGCCATCACGAGCTTGAGGAAGGTTTCCATGGCTTCCTTGCTGTCGAGCAGTCCCTCGTCCATATTCACGTCGATCACCTGGGCGCCGCCCTCTACCTGATCGCGAGCGACGTCGAGGGCGGTGGGGTAGTCGCCGGTCTTGATGAGGCGGGCAAACTTGCGGGAGCCGGTGACGTTGGTGCGTTCGCCGACGTTGACGAAGTTCGTTTCGGCGCGAATCTCGAGGGGTTCCAGTCCGCTAAGGCGCGTATTTACGGAGCGACCGTTGAGGGGGCGGGGGCGCAGGTCCTGGGTCGCCCGGGCCATGGCAGCAATGTGATTTGGCGTCGTGCCGCAGCAGCCTCCGATCATATTGACGAAGCCACTGGCCGCGAATTCGCGGATATATTCCTGCATCTCCTCGGCGTCCTGATCGTACTCTCCCATTTCGTTGGGCAGGCCGGCGTTGGGGTAGGCGTGGACGTAGCACTCCGCGATCCTGGCGAGGGCGGCCAGGTGGGTACGCATCTCTTTGGCTCCAAGGGCACAGTTGAGGCCGATGCAGAGGGGCTTGGCGTGGGCGACCGAAATGTAGAAAGCCTCGACGGTCTGCCCCGACAGCGTTCGTCCGCTGGCGTCCGTGATCGTACCGGAGATGATGACCGGGAGTTCGATGCCGCGCTCGTCCCGGACTTCCTCCAGGGCGAAGATGGCGGCCTTGGCGTTGAGGGTATCGAAGATGGTCTCGATGAGGATGCAGTCGACCCCGCCGTCGACCAGTCCTTCCATCTGGGTTTTGTAGGCCGTAGCGAGTTGGCGGAAGGTGATGGCCCGGTAGCCGGGGTCGTTTACGTCGGGGCTGATGCTGAGGGTCCGGTTAGTGGGGCCGATGGCGCCAGCCACGTAACGGGGCTTATCCGGGGTGGAGAAAGCATCGGCGGCTTCGCGGGCTACGCGGGCGGCGGCTTTATTAAGCTCATAGATGCAATCCTGGGTACCGTAATCTTCCTGGGCGATGGAGGTGCCGCTAAAGGTGTTGGTTTCGATCAAGTCGGCGCCGGCGGCGAGGTATGCGCGGTGAATTTCGCCGATCACGTCGGGCCGGGTGAGGACGAGCAGATCGTGGTTGCCCTTCAGATCGCTGGGATGGTTTTCGAAGTGGCCGTGGCGGTAGTCCTCCTCGGTGAGTTGATACCCCTGGATGAGGCTACCCATGGCGCCGTCCAGCACCAGGATGCGCTCGGCGAATATTTCGGAGAGTGGGGGGCGGTTCATGGGGTAATAATTTAAGCGGGCAAAGATCGTGAAATTTTGGGGGTAGTGGGATACATGACATTTGGGGCGCTCGACAGCGGTTGGACGGCTATAGCGGTTGGACCGCTGTAACTAACAATCACCATTAAAAGAAAATCTACCAACAAATGGTGGATATAACTACGTATGTAGTCTTTCAAGTGTATAAATGTTGGCTACAAACCCCTCTAAGGGGGGCGTTCAGCAAGTTTTGGGCCTCATCGGTGCCGGTATGTTCACCCGTTGGACGGTGGCACACCGTCCAACGGCTATAGCGGTCCGACGGCTATAGCCGTCGGACCGCTATTCGCACCCACCCCCCACTCACTCCTCCTCCACCAGCGTAAGATCCCGGTGCACCGCGATGGCCGCATTCAACTCGAATCCGATGATGAGGATCAGCGCGTTGAGTTGCAGCCACAGCATCACGATGATGACGGTCGCGATCGAACCGTAAAACTTGGTGTACGTGTCGTAGCGATTAAAGCCATCGACGTAAAAGCTGAAAGCCACCGAGGTCGCCAAGCTGAGCAGCGTCGCCAGCGTCACCCCGGGGCTCACGTAACTGAATCGCTTGATGGTCGCCGCCCCGTAGCGGTACAAGGTGCCGATAATAATGTAATACAGCGCCAGCATGGTGATCCACCGCAGCATGTTGATCAGGAAGCTGGCAAACCGGCCCATACCCATCCAGTAGTTCAGCCACCCGATGATACTGTCGCCCAGAATTACCAGCACTACGCTGGCTACGATGAACAGCCCCACCAGGAAGGTCAGGCCCACGGCCACCATCCGTTTGCGCAAGAAACCCCGCTGCCGGAAGGTCTTCACGTAACTCTTCTCGAAGGCCTGCATCAGGGCAATCATCCCGTTACTGGAAAAGTAAATGGCCAGGATGAACCCGAAGCTCAGCAGTCCGATCCGGGGCGAATTGGTGATCTCCTGTACGAAGCCGAACACGATGTCGCCCGCCTGCCCCGGCATCACCCGTTTGATCTCCTCGTAGAGCGTCATGTTGAAGTTCTCCAGCGCGGGAAACCAGATGGACAGGAGGTCGAGGACAAACGGCACCAGGGTGAAGAGCGTCAGGATGGACGGAAAAAGCGACAGAAAAATGCTGAAGGCCACGCTGTTAGCCCGCGTGAAGAGATCGTCGCGGGTAGCCTCGTTGATTACGAAAACCACCACGTCGTAAATCGGAACCCCGTGAAAGCCGATGAAGCTGTTTTCCCGGGCGTACTTCTGCAGGCCGATCACCACGGGGTGCTCGGTGAAGAATCGCTTAAAGTTGCCGATATTGAATTTCTTCACTTACTCAAAGTACGGACGAATGATTTGCAGCAGGTACTCCGGCGCCGACACCCGCCGCTGGGTCGCCACCTCCACGAAACAGAGTTTGATGGATCCGCCGTTCACCAGTTTTCCCTGCTCGTTGTGAATCTCGAAGTGGAAGGTGATGGTCTGCTCCGGCACGTGCCGCAGGGTGGTGGTGATGGTAAGTACCTCGTCGTAGTGCGCCGGCCGGATGAAGCGCTGGTTCATGCTCATTACCGGCATCATCACCCCCTCCCGCGATTCCAGCGTAGCGTAACTGCGACCCAGTTCCCGCAACATCTCCACCCGTCCGATCTCGTACAGCAGGGCGTAGTGCCCGTGGTAGAGGTACCCCATTTGGTCGGTTTCGGCGTAGCGGACGCGGTGGGTCGTCTTGGAAGTAATCATGGGCGGGCGGGGATAGGTCAGGACCAAATGTAGATGTTTTACGGACGGCAGTAGAGAGGCGACGACCGTCGGTCTAAATCGTCGGACCCCACTTGCCCGCCTCCCTTATTTTTTCGATCTTTAGAGACTTAAGAAGACGGATATTCCCTAAATGAAGAATAAAACCACGGCGGGCATTCTGGCCCTTTTCTTCGGTGGCCTCGGCGTGCACCGGTTTTACCTCGGTCAGCCGGGTAAGGGATTTCTCTACCTGATCTTTATCTGGACCTTCATCCCCACCATCATCTCCCTGATCGACGGTATCGTATTTCTTACCCAGAGCGAAGAGGCCTTCAACCTGAAGTACAACCGCGATTACGTGATGCAGCAACAGTATCAGCAGCAGCCGCACATCGTGATTAATAACCACGTGGGCCAGCCCCAGTCCGTCCCGGCACCCCCGCCGGAAGCCAAGGAAGAAGCCAGGGTTCCGAAAAAGGACCCCTTCCAATTGAGCGCCGATAAGGCCTACGAGGAGTACGATTTCGAGGGGGCTATCCGCGATTACCGCCGCTCCCTCAACGTCGATCCCCGCCAGCCCGAGGTCCACTTCAAACTGGCCTGTCTGCACTCCATCCACGAAAATACCGACACGGCACTCTTTCACCTGAATAAGGCCATCGAGAACGGCTTCTACGATTTTGATGAGTTGGATCGCCACGACCACCTGTCGTTCCTGCGGTCCACCCCCCAGTATTTCGCGTTCAAGTCTAATAGCTACCGACTGCCCGGCAACGAAGCCCCGTCGCCGGATCCCGTAACCCCACCCGAGGAAACACTGGAACTCTCCGACGACCTGATTACCCGCATCGAGCGATTGGCGCAACTGAAGGAGGACGGCATTCTTTCCGAGGATGCGTTTAAGCGGGAGAAAGCCAAAATTCTCCGCTCCTAAGTTGTTTACACGGCTCCTGCGGCCCCGCCCGCAGTTTAGAGCAGCAGCGTCCACAGTTTTGCCAGCAGCAATAGCGAGATACTTACCGGAATAACGTAGCGGTAAGCCAAACTCAGCCGACGGCGGCGCGCAGGAGCGATGAAATGTCCCCCTACACTTAGTTCCGCGTACAGTGCCGGCAGTCCCCATGCAGTCAGCAGGAAACCACAGAGCAACAGCGCACCAACGAGCAGCGAAATACTGCCGAACCATTCGAGCAAAAAGTTGAAGTATCCCAGGCCCGGATCGCCCATGCCGGCGAAATCGGTCAGCCACTCCGGCCCCGCGGGCGAACACGAAACGACTACCGGGATGGACAGGACGAACACGAGCCCGCCGATCACGAAGCCGCCCCAGCTGCGGCGCCAACCGTAGCGAACGGTCATCGTCCGCAGCGCGGGCTCGAAGAGGGAAACGGCGGAGGTAAGTATGGCCACGCCCAGGAGCAGGAAAAAGAGAAGTCCTACCCAGCGGCCGGCGTCCCCGTAACTCTTAAAGATCTCCACGAGATTGATGAAGACGAGGGGTGGGCCCCCGTAGATGTCGCCCTGCACACCCCCCAGCAATGGCACCACCAGCAGGGCTCCGAGGATGGCTACCCCGGTATCCAGATGTACGATCTGCGGGGCGCTGCGCAGGACGTCGGTTTCCCGGTCGGCGTGGGCGGCGAAAGTGAGCATCGCTACCGCTCCCAGTCCCAGGCTAAAGAAGGCCTGACCTAGGGCGTGCAGGATGCCCAATTCCTGGTTGGAGGAGGGGAAGAGCAACGCACGCCAGTCAAACTTCAGGAGGTTGTAGTAATCGACCGCTTCGGGCCGCAGCAGGGGCAGGGATACGATGAGGAAGAGCAGCAGGATTCCCAGCAGGGGCATGGCGAACTTGCTCAGCCGCTCGATGCCCGCGTACAGTTCGCGCGAACACACCAGGGCGACCAGGAAGGTAAATACGCCCGTAAATAACAGGGCACGCGGAATATTCCCGATCGCTTCGCCGAAGATCGGTCCGGCGGGACTTACTTCCATGGTGGCGTAGTCGGTCAGGTATTGCCACACGTACTCGAGCGTCCAGCCGGCCAGAACCAGGTAGAAGGAGGCCACCAGGAGAGTAGTGAGTATCCCGAGCCACGCCACGCCGACCCACTTGCGGGACACCCCCGGCAACTTGAAGGCTTCGGTCGCGTCAGTACCCCGGCGCTTACCCATGGCATTCTCCAGAATCATGAGCGGAATACCCAACAGCAGCGTGAAGGCGACAAAGGCCAGCACGTAGGCACTCCCCCCAAAGTAGTGTACGCGATAAGGAAAGATGACCAGGTTAGCCACCCCGATGGCGGCACCGGCGGAAGCGAGCACGTGGCCCACGCGGGAAAAACGAATTGACATGGCGCGAAAGATAGGCTACACCGTACGGGATTGCACGCCTCTTCCGCGGGTACCCACCCAGAGCAACGCTAGGGCGATGAAGCCGCACGTAGCCATCATGCCGACCATGGTGAGCGCGGACCCCCCCTGCAGGATGCCCACTAGGGCGGAAGCCACCGCGCCGACGGCCATCTGCAGGGAACCCATCAGTGCCGAAGCACTCCCCGCCGACCGGCGCATGGTATCGAGGGAAAGGGCCGAGGCGTTGGGGAAGATGAAACCAAGACAGAACAGGTAAGCGAAGATGAGCGCGGTGGTGAGGTACAGATCGGCAAAACCCAGGAGTACGTCCAGTACCAGCAGTACCGCTACGGTACACTGCCCCAGCAGGGCCAGCCATACGATACGTTCGCTGGACCGGTTGCGCAGCACCCGGTTGTTCAATTGGGTAGCCGTGACCAAGCCGGCCGCGATGATCGCGAATACGATCCCGTACTGTTGTTCGTCGATCCCGAACAGCTCCAAGTAAAGGTGGGGCGAGCCGCTGATGTAGGCGTAGAGTCCGGCGGAGGAAAAAGCGCCGGTCAGGGCATACAGGAGGAAGTGGGAGTCGGTGATGATGGATACGTAGTTCTCCAGCACGGCGGCCGGCCGCAGGGAGTACTGACGATTCTTCCGCTCAAAGCCGGCGAGCAGGAAGTAAGCGCCCGCCAGAATACTCAGGGAAAGCACCGTGAGCACCACGAAGACGTAACGCCATCCGAAGGCTCCGGTGATGAAACCGCCCAGCGTGGGGGCAATGATGGGCGACACGGCGATCACCATCATCAGTAGGGAGAAGATCTTTGCCATCTCCCGGGTCTCGAAAAGGTCGCGGACGATCGCCCGGGAGGCCACCAGACCCCCGCAGGCACCCAGCGCCTGAAAGAACCGGAAAACGATGAGCGCCTCCACCGTAGTAGCAGACGCGCAGGCCACGGAGCTCAGGGCGTAGATCAGCAGGCCGATATACATCGGACGCTTACGGCCGAAACGCTCCAGCAACGGGCCGTAGATCAGCTGACCGATCGCCAGGCCGACGAAGAAGCTTGACAACGACAGCGAGACCCGGCTGATGTCCGTACCCAGTGCTGCGGCAATGCCCCCGAAGGCGGGTAGGTACATGTCGATCGACAGCGGTCCGATGGTAGTCAGCGATCCGAGGACGAGAATTAGGAAGAAACGGTTGGCTTTGGGGTCGGCCACGGGGGGGAAGATATCAGTAGAATGAACGAAGTAGGGTCGCTTAGCCGGCCTTGACCCGCGGGGCAACCTCCCGACCGATGAGTTCGATGGCCCGCAGACCTTGCTGGTGGGTGAGTTCGGCGCTGTCCATCTGAAAGGTGAGCCGATCGATGCCCCCGAGAGCCTCCGAATGCCGCAGGATCTTCTCGGCTACCTCCTCCGGGCCTCCCACGAGTAGGGCGCCGAGCGGACCGGCCTGGGCGTCGAAGTGAGCTCGACTCTGGGGCCGCCAGCCGCGCTCCCGACCGATCTTGTTCATGGTGCGGGTGTGGCCGGGGTAGAATTCCTCGACTGCCCGTTCGGTAGTTTCGGCCACGTACCCGAGGGAATGGAGACCTACGCGGGCCCCGGCGGGATCGTGACCCGCCTCCGCCCAGGCGTTGCGGTAGAGATCAACCAGCGGCCGGAAGCGGTGGGTCTCGCCGCCGATGACCGCCACCATGAGCGGAAGCCCGAGCGTTCCGGCGCGGGCGAAGGAAGCCGGTGTACCCCCGACGCCGAGCCAGATCGGTAGCGGATCTTGACTAGGCCGCGGATACACCGGCTGATCCTGCAAGGCGGGGCGGAAGCGTCCGGACCAGGTCACCCGTGGATTGTCTCGGATGTTGAGTAGGAGCTCCAGCTTTTCGGTGAAGAGATCGTCGTAGTTCGCCAGATCGTGGCCGAAGAGGGGAAAGGCATCGATGAAGGAGCCCCGGCCCACGACCATCTCGGCACGCCCCCGGGAGATTAGATCCAGGGTAGCGAAGCTCTGAAATACCCGGACGGGATCGGCCGCACTGAGTACGGTCACGGCGCTGGTAAGGCGGATGCGCTCGGTGCGGGCGGCGGCGGCAGCCAGGATGGTGACCGGGGAAGAGTCGAAGTAGTCGGGGCGGTGGTGCTCCCCCATGCCGAATACGTCGATGCCCGCGCGATCGGCGTGGACGATGCGGTCGAGTAGGTCGGCCATCGACTGTTCGGCGTGCAGGACCTTTCCGGTAGTTTCCTCCAGGACGGCGGAGCCGAAACTGTCAAATCCTAATTCCATGACTGGGGTTTGCTACCTCAACCGGCGGGGCCGGATAGAGTTTGCCGGAAACAAAAAAGCCCGAACCTCGGGGAGGTTCGGGCTTCGTACAGCAATTATTGGGATTATTCCTCCTCACCGGATGCCGGAGCATCGGCGGGTGGGGCAGGAGTGGTAGCGGCTGCTGCAGCGGCGGCGGTACCGGCGGTTTTCTGCTCGGTGTTGCTGCTCTTGGTGCCTCCACGACGACGGCGGCTGCGGCGGGTCTTACCGCTCGACTTCGCTCCATCCTTATTGTAGACCTCGTTGAAGTCAACCAGTTCAATCATGGCGGTTTCGGCGCCGTCACCGAGCCGGAAGCCCGTCTTGATCACGCGCAGGTAGCCACCGGGACGGTCACCGACCTTCTCGGCTACGGTGCTGAACAGTTCGTTGACCGCATCCTTGTTCTGCAGGTAGCTGAAAACGGTACGCCGGTTGTGGGTATCGTTGGTCTTCGACTTAGTGATCAGGGGCTCGGCGTACTTGCGCAGGGCCTTGGCCTTCGCCAGGGTCGTATTGATGCGCTTGTGCGTGATGAGGGCAATGGTAAGGTTGCGCAGCAGAGCCTTCCGGTGGGCGCTCTTGCGACCTAAATGATTAACTTTCTTACCGTGACGCATGTCAGGAAAAATTGGCCGGCAACACGCTCCTCCGACTCATTGCAGATCGGGCAACTGCGAGGGGGAGGGGTAATTTGCCGAGGTGGTTTAAGGAAAACTACATCGTGATTGATGACCCGGGGGGAGTTCTTTAGTCGTCTAGTACGTTAGTAGTTTAGGGGTACACTAACGTACTAAGCGACTAAGGAACTAAAATACTAACCTACTCTTCATCCAGCTTATACTTGCTCAGATCCATACCGAAGGTAAGGCCCTTCTCCACGAGAAGCTCTTCGATCTCGACGAGGGACTTCTTACCGAAGTTGCGGAACTTGAGCAGTTCGTGGGTGTCGTAGCGAACGAGTTCGCCGAGGCTGTTGATTTTGGCGGCCTTGAGGCAGTTGTAGGCGCGTACCGACAGATCGAGGTCCTCGAGGCTGGTCTTGAGCAACTTGCGCATGTGCAGGATGTGCTCGTCGACGATAGTCTCCTCGCGGGTACCGGTGCTCTGGAACTCGATGGGCTCGTCGGTGATCAGCATCAGGTGCTGAATCAGGATACGGGCGGCTTCGCGAACGGCGTCTTCGGGGTGAATGGTGCCGTCAGTCTTGACTTCGAGAATCAGGTTTTCGTAGTCGGTGCGCTGACCTACCCGGGTGGACTCCACGCGGTAGGCGACGTTCTTGATCGGGGTGTAGATCGCGTCTACGGGAATGACACCGATGGGGGCGTTCTTGGGCAGGTTTTCGTCTGCGGGAATGTAGCCGTATCCTTTGGTGACCGTGAGTTCGACCTCGAGGTTAACGAAGGTCTCCATGGTACAGAGGAGCAGCTCAGGGTTCATCACCTTGAACACGTTGGTGTGCTCGTCGATGTCGGCGGCGGTGAACTGTTCCTTACCGCTGATGGTGAGGTAGATCTTTTCCTCCTCCATGTCGTCGTTCTCGATGACTTGCTTGAGGCGGACCTGCTTCAGGTTGAGGATGATCTCGACGACGTCCTCCACAACGCCGCGGATGGTGCCGAACTCGTGGTCGACACCGGCGATGCGCACGGCGGAAATGGCGAATCCTTCGAGGCTGCTGAGGAGCACACGACGCAGGGAGTTACCGATGGTCTGACCGAACCCGGGCTCCAGGGGCTTAAATTCGAAGTTGCCGTGGAACTCGTCCGACTTCTGCATCGTGATCTTGTCCGGCTTCTGGAAATTTAGGATACTGCTCATATGATATTTCTGCTGTAAATTATTATGCCCCAACCGGCCACGGGCCTAATCAGGGCTAAAAATGGAGGGTGGCCGTACGTCCGGTGGCGGAATACGGCCACCCCCAACCCGAATTACTTCGAGTAAAGTTCGACGATCAACTGGGTGTTGATCTTTTCGGGGATGTTCTCGCGCTCGGGGTAGGCGACGAAGGTACCTTCCATCTTCTCCGAGTTGAAGGTGAGCCAGCCGTGGTTGCGCACGTCGCTCTTTCCGTTCATGGTGTCGCGAATGACCTCCAGTCCCTGGGACTTACCCCGTACCGATACGGTATCGCCGGGGCGGATCTGGGTGGAGGGAATATTGTTGAGGCGACCGTTGACCATGATGTGGCGGTGGGAAACCAGCTGGCGGGCGGCGCGGCGGGTAGGAGCCAGGCCGAGACGGAACACGACGTTGTCGAGGCGGGCTTCCAGGAACTGTAGCAACAACTCACCGGTGATGCCCCGGGAAGCGGCGGCCTTTTCGAACAGGTTGCGGAACTGCCGCTCCAGCACCCCGTAGGTGTACTTGGCCTTCTGCTTCTCCGTCAGCTGGAGCTTATAGTCGGAAGGTTGACGGCGACGGCCGCGGCTGTTGCCGTGCTGACCGGGCTTGTATTTTTTACGCTCGAAGGCGCGGCTGTAGCCGAATATGGGTTCGCCGAGGGCGCGGGCTTTCTTAGCCTTAGGACCAGTATATCTAGCCATAGTGACGTAATGTCTTTAGTTGTTGCGGAATGGTTTCCTCCGGGACGGGAAACGGATTAGCATCTTGACCGGGAAGCGGGCAAGCCCGGAACAGCGAAGTGCTTAAACGCGACGACGCTTGGGCGGACGACAGCCGTTGTGGGGCATCGGGGTAACGTCCTTGATCTTGGCTACGCGAATACCGGCGCCGTCGATGGCGCGGATAGCGGCTTCCCGACCGCTGCCGGGGCCCTTCACGTAAACTTCCACGACGCGCAGACCGGCTTCGTAAGCAACGCGGGCGGCGTTACCGGAAGCTACCTGAGCGGCGTAGGGGGTGCTTTTCTTGCTGCCGCGGAATTTCTCCTTACCGGCACTGCCCCAGCTGATGACATCACCCTGCTTGTTGGTGATGGAAATGATGATGTTGTTGAACGTAGCCTGGATGTATACCAGTCCTTCGTTGTCAACCTTTACTTTGCGCTTCTTTACTACGCGGCCGGCTGCCTGTCTCTTAGCCATTACTTAGTCGCTTTTTTCTTGTTCGCTACGGTCTTACGCTTGCCCTTGCGGGTACGTGCGTTGGTCTGGGTACGCTGTCCGCGCAGGGGGAGACCCTTGCGGTGGCGGAGGCCGCGGTAGCAGCCGATGTCCATAAGACGCTTGATGTTAGTGGATACCTCGGTCCGCAGATCACCCTCTACCTTATACTCATTGGTGATGAGGTTGGAGATGGTACGGATGTCCTCGTCGGTCCAGTCCTGCACCTTCGTGTTGTGATCGACGTTAGCGCGGTCGAGGATCTCGCCGGCCCGGGTGTCGCCTACGCCGAAGACGTAGGTCAAACTGATAATGCCGCGCTTGTTACGCGGCAGATCTACTCCTGCAATTCTTGCCATAGTAACTCTAGCTTAGCTTATCCCTGACGTTGCTTGAACTTGGGGGTCTTCTTATTGATGATGTAAACTTTTCCCTTGCGGCGGACGATCTTGCAATCGGCCGAACGCTTCTTTACGGAGGGTCTGACTTTCATAGTAAAAGAATTTACGACCAGCGGCAGTGCGACAGTCTATTTGTAACGGTAAGTGATGCGTCCCCGGCTTAGATCGTAGGGGCTCATCTCCACCGCTACCTTATCACCGGGAAGAATCTTGATGTAGTGCATCCTCATCTTTCCGGAGATCGTTGCCTTGATTTCGTGGTCGTTTTCCAGCCGTACCCGGAACATAGCGTTCGAGAGGGCTTCTTCAATCACGCCATCCTGCTTGATCAGGTCTTTTTTGGACATGTTTTAAATTTCGGAGGGCAAAGGTAAGATTATTTTTCTCACCACCCAAATGGTTTACGAACTTGTTTTCACTAAGTAAAGGCTTAGCGAACGGAAGTAGTTGACATTCAAGTGGATTAGGTGCCCTCGCTGCGAGCTAGGCCATGACCAGCGGCTGGTAGCGGGCCACCAGTTCTTCGTCGATGTTATCGACTACCTTAAGGTTTGGATTCTGGCGAATAGCCTCCTCAATGGGCCGGTGGTCGCTCATCAGATCGGCCGGCTCGCCGTCAGGGCGGATAGCGATGGAGTGCTCGTAGTGAGCCGCGGGAAGCCCGTCGACGGTAATGATGGTCCAGCCGTCCTCCCGGCTCACGACGCTGCGCTTGCCGAGGGTGATCATGGGCTCGATGGCGATGATGAGGCCGGCCTTGAGCACGGGGCCACGTCCCCGCTTTCCGAAGTTAGGTACGTCCGGAGCTTCGTGCAGACTGCGGCCCAGACCGTGACCAACCAGTTCGCGTACCGCGCCGTAACCGCATTCCCGCTCGGTGTACTGCTGGACGGCGTGGCTGATGTCGCCGACCCGGTTGCCGTGGCGCGCGGCGTCGATGCCTAGATAAAGGCTGTGCTTCGTGCGCCGGCAGAGTTCCATGACGTTCTCGGCCACGTCGCCGACGCAGAAGGTATAGGCCGCGTCACCGTAGAATTCATCCACGACGGTACCGCAATCGATGGAGAGGATGTCGCCGTCGCGGAATACCTGATCCTGGTCGGGCAGGCCGTGCACCACCTCCTCGTTCTTCGAGACCAGCAGGGTGGACGGGCAGCCGTAAAGCCCCTTGAAGCCCGGCACGGCCCCGTGGTCGCGGATGTAAGTTTCGGCAAAAGTGTCGATCTCCTTACCCGTAAGTCCGGGGCGGAGCATCTTGCCGACCTCGGTCAGGGTTTCGCACACCAGCAGGCAGGCAGCACGGCTGCGCTCGATTTCCTCGGGCGTCTTGTAAATCATCTTACGGCCTTTCCTGCCCATATTGTCGTGGTTTCAAGGGTAGTTAACGCATTGGGCACCGGGTGGTTGAACCCGGGGGCGACATCGCGGACCTTCCACCGGCCGGCACGGCTCTTGGGGAATTGTCGTTGCACCCGCGTCCCCGCCGTCCCTTCCTGTTTTGTACCTTCGCGCCCATGGCAAAAGTCGTTGCGATTGCGAACCAAAAGGGTGGGGTGGGGAAGACCACGACCACGATCAACCTGGGAGCCTCCCTGGCCATCCTGGAACGCAAAGTGCTGATCATCGACGCCGATCCTCAGGCGAATGCCACCAGCGGCGTAGGCATCCCGGCCGACGAGCTGGAGGCCAGTATTTACGAGGTACTCATCAACGGGCTCGACGTCAACGAGGTGATCTACGAAACGGAGACCCCCAACTTGCACATCATTCCCTCCAGCATTAACCTGGTAGGCGCCGAAGTCGAGCTCATCAACCGTTTCCGCCGGGAGGACGTGATCAAGAACAGCATCATCGAGCCCCTGCGCAGCTACTACGACTACATCCTGATCGACTGTCTGCCCAGCCTCGGCCTGCTCACCATTAATGCCCTGACGGCGGCCGACTCCGTCATCGTGCCCGTCCAGTGTGAATACTTTGCCCTGGAGGGGCTGTCGAAGTTGCAGAATACCATCCGGCTCGTCCAGCAGCAACTCAATCCCCGGCTCAAGCTCGAGGGTATCCTGCTGAGTATGTACGATCAGCGCCTGCGGCTGGCCAATATGGTGGTGGAGAAGGTACGCGAAGGCTTTGGGGATCAGGTGTTCGACACCATCATTCACCGCAACGCGCGCATCAGTGAGGCCCCGAATATGCACATGCCCGTGGTGATGATCAACGCCGGCAGCCGCGGAGCCAACAATTTTCTCAACCTCGCCGAGGAGTTTTTACTTAAGAACGGCGAGAAGATTACCAAGTGAGCCGAAAAAAACGCCGCAAGGCCCCCCAGACCGCCGCCGTCCCCACCTCCCCGCCGGACTCCGCCCCCGTCTCGAGCCGGTGGCGCTTCTTCGTGTGGATGTGCGCCTTCTTTTTCTTTGCCGCCCTGATCATCCGGTTGGACGTGATCACCGCCTGGCCCGGGGCGGAGGGGTTCGCCCTGGCCCAGGCCGTCGGCAACGACTGGGGAGCTTACCTGCCCGCCGCCCTCAATCACGCCCTCCTGCCGCTGGGGCTTTCCATCGATACCGAAACGGACGCCATCTTCTTGTTTCCCCGCCTGGTATCGGCGACCTGTTTGTTGCTGACGGGCTTCTTCACCCACCGTTGGGCGAAACGACTCTTCGGGCGCCAGGTAAGCGAACTGACCCTGCTGTGCGCGGGCGCCTCCCTCTTTCTGCCCTTCTTCGGTAAGGTAGCGTCAGCCGATGCCCTGGCCCTGCTCGGACACGCGGGCATGTTCTGGACCGTGATGCTGTACGGACTAGCCGGCGATACCCGCAAGATGCTGCCCTTCGGAATTTTCGTGATGCTGGCCGCCATTGCCGCTCCGGTGTCGACTCTGCTACTAGGACTGATGCTGGTGATCCTCACCGTTTTTCAGCGCACCGACTACAACTGGCAGACGCCGGCCGGACTATCGGTTGGGATCTCCTGCCTGGTTTTGCTCGTGCAGGGCCCCCAGGAAGCGAACACCTACTGGTACTACGGACAGGAAGACAGCCGGGTGCTCGATCTACTGTATTACGGTTTGCTCGGTATGCTTCCCCTGGCCGGATGGCTGGTGGCGGGGATCCGTGACCTTATTTATAAAAATCAGAAGTTCGAGCAATTTTCACTCATCATCGCGATGGCACTGGTAAGTACCTTACTTGCCCAGTCGCTACTCTTCATGCTGTTGCTGTCGCTCGTGGCCGGTAAGCAGATGCAATTGTACTTCCGGGAAGCCAATTATCCCTGGAAGAACTACGTCAAGACAACCTTCGTGCTGCACCTGATCCTGGCCTTCGTAGCCGTCTTTTTGTTGTTGCTCGGCGGCGGACTGGCGTTTCCGGGCGCGGGATTCCGGGCGGCGCTGGGTATGGCGGCGGCGTACTGGATCTTCAGTTTACTGGCTACGCTGGGCGTTTTCGGAGACCGGCGCGACTTCGCCATCGGCGGATCGGTGCTTGCCGGTATGCTTACCGTAATGTTCTTCTGGGTGCAGGTATACCCCTACCTCGAAGCCGAGCGGACCTGGCCGTCACGCCTCCTGGAGGCGGACATTGAGCCGTCTACGCTGCGGTTACCGGATGAGGCTTACGAGAGTGAGCTGAGCAGTGCCCTGCCGTATTTCGTGCGGGCCGGCTGGCAACTGGACGAGGGCGGGGAGTATCGTCTTTATCACCTGCCGGCCACCGATACTACCGCGCGGGAGGGGGGCGGCGGCGCGCGGGTGCGGGGCCGTTCCATGGTAATGCCGGGCATTTTTGGCATACAAGCCGTGGGCCAGTAGGGGTGCGGACCGTTCGCGTGAACTACATTTAGGGCTTAACTCGATCATGTATGAACACTGCACGCGTCTGGACCTGGGCCATCACCGTGGCCCTGGGAGGCTTTTTATTCGGATTCGACACCGCAGTCATCAGCGGCGCGGAGAAAGCCATCCAGGCTGAATTCGGCCTCAGCGACCTGGCCATCGGGCAGATCGTGGCGATGGCGCTCTACGGAACCATCATCGGGGCCATCTTCGGGGGGGTGCCCGCCGACAAGTACGGCCGTAAGGTTACCCTGATCGCCATCGCCGTGCTCTACCTGATTTCCGCCGCGGGATCAGCCCTGGCGGCGGATCCTCTGCAGCTCAATATTTTCCGCTTCCTGGGCGGTCTCGGGGTGGGGGCCAGCTCGGTCGTCGCGCCCCTGTACATTACCGAGGTTGCCCCGGCGCGGGTGCGCGGTCAGCTGGTGGCGGCCTTTCAGTTGAACCTGGTACTCGGCATTCTGATTGCCTACTTCAGCAACTACCTCATCGTAGGGGCGACGGAAACTGTCGACTGGCGACTGATGCTGGGCGTCGAAGTCGTTCCCGCCCTGCTGTTTCTGGTACTCCTCTTCTTCGTACCGCGCAGTCCGCGGTGGCTCATCACGAAGGGGGGCTTTCGGGAAGAGGCCCGCGCGGTACTGCAACGCATCGACCCGACGACCGCCGAGCACGAGCTGGCCCAGATCGAGGCTTCCAATACGACCCGGGAGACGGTGGCGCTCGGCAAGTTCTTCAGCGGCAAGTACAACCGGCCTATTTTGTACGCCTTCCTCTTCGGGTTCTTCAACCAGGTCTCCGGGATCAACGCGGTCATCTACTATGCTCCCCGCATTTTCGAGGCCGCTAACCTGGGGACGGAGAGCGCGCTGCTTTCCTCGGTGGGCATCGGGGTCATCAACGTGATTTTCACCTTCATCGGCATGTACCTGATCGACCGGAGCGGCCGGAAAAAACTGATGTACATCGGCACCTTCGGCTACCTGGTCTCCCTATCGGCCGTATCGTGGGCATTCTTTACCGGCAATTTGGAGGGGTTGATCGTTCCGATCTGGCTCTTCGTGTTTATTGCCAGTCACGCCATCGGTCAGGGGGCGGTGATCTGGGTCTTCATCAGTGAGATCTTCGGCAACGAGGTGCGCGGACTGGGAGCGTCCCTTGGCAGCACTACCCACTGGATCTTCGCCGCGCTGATCGGGGGCAACTTTCCCTGGCTGGCGAGCACCTTCGGGGAGGGACCCATCTTCGCGCTTTTCGCCCTGTGCATGGTCGGTCAGTTAGCGTTCGTTTACTTCCTGATGCCCGAAACCAAGGGCGTGGAACTCGAGGACCTGCAGAAGGAATTGGTGAGCTAGGATCGGTCAGAACTATTTAGTTAAGGTTGAGCCCTTGCAGGGCGACCCAGTAACACGGGTAATGACCCCGCAGCTAAGGTTGAGCCCTTCTAGGGCGACCCTGTACCGCGGGTAATACAGGGTCGGCCCAGAGGGCCTCAACCTTAGTGCCTTCGTTGCCGAAGTATTTAGCAAAGCTTGAGCCCTTCCAGGCGACCCCGCAGCAAAGCTTGAGCCCTTCCAGGGTGACCCGGTAACTCGGGTAGAACAGGGTCAGGCCAGAGGGGGCCTCCACCTTGGTTCGTTCACTGCAGCAGCGGCTCCAATTCGCGACAAAAAGCGGCGAAGCGTTCTCTTTCTTCCGTGGCTTCCGGGAGGGAGTGGAGCCGCTCGCGGAAGGAAGCGTGAAACTCCTTGTCCGTCAGGAGGCCCTCCCGCCAGCGAGCCAGTTCGGAGAGCGTGGGAATGGTGGGCAGGTATCCGGGTTTGTGGGCGGCCGCGGCGTCGCGGTCCGGTAGTTTGAATTTTCGGATCACGCGTAGAGCCCGGGCGGCCTGCCCCCGCCGCAGGAGGGCAAGCAGGTAAACCGTGAAGAACAGGTGCCAGCGATACCGCAGAATTTCCTTGCGGTAGGCCCGGAGGTAGCTGTCGCCGTACGATTCCGCTTGTTCCGGCCGACCGGTCTTCAGCAGGGCCTCCAGGTAGAAGGCGGTATAACCGATACGGTTGTAGGAATTGACGGTCGTCTTCGCGGCCTGCTTGGCCCCCTGCAGGAGTTCCAGCGCCTCCGTCTGCCGGTCGAGCCGCAGGAGCAGAGAGGCCAGGTTGTTGACGTAGAATAGGTGGTCGTAATTACGCGATCGCACCGACAACCGTCCGTAGTACAGCGCGCGTTCGTATTCCCGTCGGTAAGCGTGCAGCAGCATCCGGTTACCGTAGTAGTTGGTCAGCAGCCGGGGGGAATAGTTGCGCCCGTCGCGGAAGGCGCGATCAATGCGGTCGAAGTGGGCGAGGATGCGGTCGTACTCCCGGTGATTGAAGCTGACGAAGGTGAGGCGTACGAGGGCCAGGTAGCGGTTCAGGCCGTCCATTTGCTTATCCAGGAATACACGCTCCAGGCTTTCGGCCCACTGCCAGCTTTCCCCACCACGGCGGGCGTACTGTTCCACTACGTCCTGCGTTACGGCGTGTAGCCGGTCGAATCCTTGTTTGCTCCGGTCGTAGGCTTCGGCGTGGGTGGCCAGGAAGTCATTCACGAGGGCATAGTCGCGGTACCGCATCCTTATCTGGAGGAAGTGGCGGTACTGCCCCAGCACTTCGTAGAACTTCATGAAGTAGAAGCCGGGGTGTTCGTAATGGCGGATAGCCCGCAACAGCTGACGTTCGTCTTCGTGCTCAATGGAATCGGTGACGATCAACCGTTCGAGCCGCAGGAGCCAGGCGTGACGCTCGTCGACATCGATGGCGGCCAGTTTCTTTTCCATCCAGTTGCGCAGGTGATGGTACTTACGCTTATCGATGGATGCGTCGTAGGGAATGAAGTCCGTCACCTCCCGGCTGTTCCGCTCTACCCGTTCCAGGATGGCGATCCGCTCGTCGTCCTCCAGCTGGTGGTGGCGCAGAAGATAGGCCGTTTCGTGCGGCAGCAGCCGTTCGGTAAAGGCGGTAAACTTGCGTAGGCGGTCGCGCACTGGCTCGGGCGTATGGGCCCCGGAAGGTACAACGCCGCCGTCGCTAGAGGACGAGGCCCCCATCGACGCTCAGGCAGCTGCCCGTGATGAAGCCGGCCTCCTCGCTTGCCAAAAAGAGGTAGGCGCCGGCAATGTCTTCCGGCTGCCCGAGTCGCTGCAGGGGCGTCCGGTCGCGCACGGCGTCGAGTACCGACGCCGGCATGGCCTCCGTCATTTCGGTGGCGATGAATCCGGGGGCGACGGCATTGACGGTAATTCCCTTGCGACCGAACTCCCGGGCCCAGGTTTTGGTCATGCCGATCAGTCCGGCCTTGGTGGCGGCGTAGTTGGTCTGCCCGAAATTGCCGTACAGGCCCACGACCGAACTGGCGTTCAGGATACGGCCGTAGCCCGCCTCCGCCAGATAGGGATATACCGCTTTAGTGCAGTTGAACACTCCGGTGAGGTTGACGTCCAGGACCTGCTGCCACTGTTCCGGCCGCATCTTTTGGAAGCTGCTGTCGCGGGTAATGCCGGCATTGTTGACCAGTACGTGAACGCCACCAAGTTCTTCCGTAACGCGGCGTGCGGCATCCTCGCAGGCGGCCAGGTCGGTGGTGTCGACGGCGTAAAATCGGGCACGGTGGCCGGCGGCGTTCAGCTCTTTCGCCAGTTGTTGACCCGATTCGTCGATGTCCCAGAGGGCTACGGCGGCCCCCTCCTCCGCGAAGCGCCGGGCGGTGACGCGACCAATACCCCGGGCGGCCCCGGTGATGATGGCTACTCGGTCTGTAAATCTTTGCATAATCTTGGATGACTTGTACGGTAAGGGTGGGAAAGCTACCGCCACGGATAGCCGAAGCGGTAGCGTAACCCGAATTATGGCCGGGCGACTCAGGTAGCTATCCAGGGAAAATAGTCTTGTTAATCAATACTTTATTTAGAAAGGGTAGGGGGTGGACCGTATGAGCGTTGATCCTGGTCCGCATGCACGGCTCCCGCGTTCCCCGCCCTAAATTGCCGGTATACATCCATCGTATGCGAACCGAATCCGTTTATACCTCCCTTGTCATCGCGCTCGTCCTTCTGTTCGCCGCCCGCTCCAGCGCTCAATCCGACGCACCCGTGAATGCTCCAGAATTTCCACTTACGATCCGGAAGGTGAAGCTGAACGACACCCTTCAGTTGGCGTACACCGACGTAGGGCAAGCTCGCGACGGAATCCTGCTGTTCGTACACGGCCTCGGATCCAACCTGCGGGCCTGGGACAAGACCATCGCCGGCCTGAGTGATCGCTTCCGCTGCGTAGCGGTCGACCTGCCCGGTTATGGCCATTCCAGTCGGGAGAAACACCCCGCTACCGTGACGTACTACGCCGATCAGGTGGAGGCCTTCATCCGCGAACTGGGGCTACCGTCCCTTACGCTGATCGGGCACAGTATGGGCGGACAGATCGCCCTCGAACTCGCCAGTCGGCGGCCGGGGTGGCTGGAGCGCCTGGTGCTGGCCGCGCCCGCCGGACTGGAAACCTTCAGCGAACAGGACCGGCAGTTTTTTGCTACTTACGTCCGTCCGGAATTTATCCAGGCGCTCACGCCCGCACAGATCGAGGCCAACTTTGACCTGAATTTCCACGGGGGAACGCCGGCCGATGCTCGCTTCATGATTGACGATCGTATGACGCTCCGGGAAGATTCCGCCGCCTATACGCAATACACTCACCTCATCGCCGGTAGCGTCGCCGGGATGCTCGCCGGTCCCGTGAGGCACAAACTGGGAGAAGTGTCGGTCCCGACCCTGGTTGTGTTCGGACACGAGGACCGGCTGATCCCCAATCAGGCACTGCATCCCGGGCTTACGGTGAAGGATGTAGGAATGGTAGCCGTACGCGGGATCCCCCGGGTACGCGTGGAGTACCTGCACGCAGCCGGCCACTTTGTCCAGTGGGACCGGGCGGCCGGGTTCAACGATTTGGTCCGGGCATTCATGGCGGAGGAGAAGTGAGTCGGTCAACCCCCCCCAAACGACAACAAGATCGTCGTATATATGGGAGTTTCCAACCACACAATCCGGTAACCAGGGGGCTCGGTCAACCTCCCTTAGTTCCGTTTGGTGAAGCGAGGTGGCAGTCCGATCGTATACATTGGCAACTGAACATTATTTCGCCGGAGAGGCCGGACAAAGAATCCTGGCCGTTAATCGGCGTTCGTTCGGAATAATCATCCGCCTTAGCTAAGTCAATGATCATGCGCTACTACCTGTACCTCTTTTTTCTTCTGATGAGCGTGACCGGCTTCGGCCAGTCGGCTTCCGTCACGGGTCAGGTGACCACCGAGGACGGCCAGGCTCTTCCCGGCGCCGCCGTCGGGGTGGCCGGTGTGTCTACGGGCACCTTCACCGACGCGAACGGAACGTACGCGCTGTCCCTCGACCCCGGCACTTACCAATTGCGGGCCACCTTCGTCGGGTACGCGCTGCTGGAGCGGGAGCTAACGCTGAGCGCCGGACAGACGGTTACGCTGGATTTCGAACTTGCCGAGGGACTCGAACTCGATCAGGTGGTTGTCTCCGGTTCCGCGCGACCGGAACGCATTACCGAAAGTCCGGCCACCATCGAGACGATCTTCAGCCGTGAAATTCTGGAGTACGCCGGTAATCCGGCCGAGTTGATTGCCCGCCAGAAGGGGGTGGACTACTTCCGGGCCGGACTAGCCGCGCCCGCCTTCAATATCCGGGGCTTCAACTCTAACTTCAACGCTAAGAACCTGCAGGTTACCGACGGCCGCTTCAGCACGTTGGTTGCCACCGGGCTACCCTTCGGCCCCCTCAATACCACCATCAAGGAAGATATCGAACAGGTGGAGATCATTCTCGGACCTAATTCTACCCTGTACGGACCCAATGCGCATAATGGTTTGCTCAACACCATAACCAAGGACCCCCGCCGCTACCCCGGTACGATGGTGACCCTCAATCCGGGCATTACGGGCGACGGCGATGCTTACTTCAGTGCCCGCGTCCGCCACGCCCAGGCGCTGAACGATCGGTGGGCCTTCAAGGTGACCGGAGAGTACACGAAGGGAACGGAATTCGACTACGTGGATTCCGTATACATCGACCGCCGGGGCGGGGAAGACGAAGAGGGCAACGCCATGCCGGATGGCATCAAGGAAGGATACGAAGAACTGGAACTCGACCGGGACGTGGAATTTCTCCGCGGCGAATTCGCCCTTCACTACGACCCCAGCGACCAAGTCGGCTTTCAACTGAAGGGCGGCCTGAGCAACAGCACCTACCTGTCGGCCACCAACGTCGGCCGCAACCAGATCAAGGACTGGCGCATCGGCTACCTGCAACTGCGGGCCAGCGGAGAGCACTGGTTCGCTCAGGTGTACTACACGGCTTCCCGCACCGACAGCACTTACTCCATCGACGACCGGACCAAGCAGTACTACCGCCTCCTCGATGCCGGTCAGTCGGAGGCCGTAGCCCGCGGACCTCTTTCCTACGCCACGGGGGCGCTCTTCCAGGACGCCTCCGAACGCTGGAACGCCGAAGCCCAGTACTACAACTCATTTGGTGAGTTGCAGCTGGTGGGGGGCGTGCAGTACCAACTCGACCGGGCCAACAGCCGGGGAACCTATCTGCTCGACGAGAACGACGACGATTACATCTCCGTCAACCAGATCGGAGCCTACGCTCACCTCACCTACGACTTTGGTGGTGGCTGGCGGGCCCTGGCCGCCGCGCGGGCCGACAACCACGAGATCTACGACTTCAACCTCGTCCCTAAACTGGGATTGTTGCGCATCGGTGAGCGCGGTACCTGGCGACTGACCTACGGGCAGGGTATTGCCGCGCCCACCATCCTCAATATGTTCGGCAACCTCTTCGGGGGGCTCATCCTGGGTAATGCCGAAGGCTTCACCCTGGCCGACGGCAGCATGGTGAACCCCCAGCAAGTAGAGAAGATCTCCACCTTCGAACTCGGGTACCGGGGGCAGTTGGAAAAGGACAAGCTCTTCCTCGACGCCAATGCGTACTACAGCATCAGCAAGGACTTCCTGAGCCCGGTCACGGTCGTCGGGGTCACCACCCACCGCGGCGACACGCCGACCGAGGAGGTGCAGGATGCCTTTGCCATCTACCAGGGACTGGTCGCTACCTACATCAACTTCGGGCAGGTCAATACGTACGGCTTCGACGTAGGGCTGAACTACTACTTTACGCCCCAACTGAACGGTTTCCTCAACTACAGTTATTTCGACTACGGCGTGGATGAGGATGACCCCGGCAACGATTTCAATAAGGACGGGACGGTCAACTTCCTCGACGTGCTCGTGAATGCTCCGACGCACAAAGTCGGCGCGGGACTGTCCTACAGCGGCGATCAGTGGTTCGGTAGCCTGTTTGGTCGCTGGGTGCAGGCCTACGATTACTTCAGCAGCTTCCAGATCGCCAGCCGCAGCCACCCGGGGATTAGCTACCGCGGCACGCCCATCGTCGAAAATGCCCGCAGTACCGACAGCTTCAACTACGGCCCCCTGGGTGGTTTCGTGACCTTCGACGCCAACGTGGGCTACCGGTTCAGCGAGCGGGTCAGCCTGTCGGTAGCCGCCAACAACCTCTTCAATACCGAACTGCGGGAGTTCACGGCCAGTGCCCCTACGCGCGGCCTCTACACGCTGGAACTGCGCTTCAACCTTCCTCCCCGACGTACCGCTAAGTAAGATTAATGCTGGCCTGGACCCTGTTCATTCTCTATTTACTCGGAACGTCCTACCTGGGCTGGCTCGGTCTGCGCAAGACGGACGGCTTCAGCAGCTTCGCCATCGGTAAGGGTGACCTGAGCCCCCTGCAGGTCGGCGTCACCCTGGCGGCGGCTACGGCTTCGGCGGCCACCTTCATCATCAATCCGGGCTTCGTGTACGTCGATGGACTGGCCGCCTTCATGCACCTCGGACTGGCCGTTTACCTGGGCTTCGTGCTCATGCTCCTACTGCTGTCCTTTCGCTTCCGGGAGATGGGGGAGCGGATGCGGGCGCTCACGATTCCGGACTGGATCGGCAAGCGCTACGGCTCGGCCAATTTCTCCCTGTACTTCGCCGTCATCAACCTGCTGAGCTTTGCCTTCATCGTACTCTTGGTGGGGGGCATCTCGATCGTCATGCAGCAGCTACTCGGGATCAGCAATCTTGTAGCCCTGATCATTACCCTCGTATTCGTGACCGGCTACGTCCTCATCGGAGGTACCTACGCCCACGTATATACCAATATGCTGCAGGGCTTCCTGATGGTGGGCGTCACCCTGCTCATCATCGGTTCCGGGGTAGTTGTCATGCTGGACCACCCGGACTTCTGGGGCGGGGTCGCGGGAGCCGGCGAACATCTGTTAACAGCCGTCAATCCGGGGAGTGCGTTTTATAACGACTACTTTTCGACCTACCTAGCCGGCTTCTGCATCGGCGGAGCACTCGTCTGCCAGCCGCACATTCTCACCAAGGCGCTCTACGTGAAGACCGACCGGCAGGTGGGCCGCTACATCGCCATCTTTTCGGTCGTCTATTTTCTGTTTACCATGCTGCTTCTGACGGGCTTCTGGGCCCGGGTCTCCTTACCAGAGGCCGCACTGCTGGACCCGGCTACGGGTGCTTTTCGTCAGGACCTGGTGATGACGGTGTACCTGCGCGAGCAGTTTCCGACGTGGTTGTTCACGGTCATCAGCGTGGTGCTGCTCGCCGCCGCGATGTCCACCCTTGACGGGCTGCTGGTCGGTATCTCCACCATCACCGCCAACGACCTGGTCCTGAACCTGCTGCGGCGTACGCGTAGTCGACTGGACGAAGCGGCGCGGTTTCGCCTGGCGATGCGGGTCAGCCAGGGGGTACTCATAGTGGTCGCCGTGGCGGCATTCCTGGTCGCGCTGCATCCGCCGCCCCTGCTGGGCATTTTCGGCCAGGTGGGCGTGTACGGGCTGGTACTGGCCGCCGTGCCGCCCCTGCTGGCCGGGGTACTCTTTCGTCGCGTTGATCTGCGCACCGTCTGGTGCTTCTCCATAGCGGCCCTCCTGATTCACTTTGGGCTGTACGGCTACGGTGAGCGGCTCTTCGGTGACGCGGGCCCGGCCTTTGCCAATCCGGGCGTTACGGCTACCATAGCTCTGCTGGTAACCGTTCCGCCCACGCTTCTGCTTACGCTACTGGCACGCTACCGCCGTGCCGCTACCCAACCGGTACAATCCTAAAAATTTATGCGCAACGCCATCATTTCCGGCACCGGGGCCTACGCGCCCGAACGCGTTATCGATAACGCCTACTTCAATGACCTACTCGGCCAGGACGTCGATACCTGGCTGCGGGAGAACGTCGAGATTTTCGAGCGACGCTGGGCCGCCGCTGACGAAAGCACGGCTGACCTCTGCATTGCCGCCGCCCACCAGGCCCTGGAAAAGGCCGGCGTGGCCGCCGCTGATCTGGACCTGATCATCGTCGCCACCGATACGCCCGAATTCATCTCTCCCTCTACGGCATCGGTCGTACAGGATCGTCTCGGAGCTACGCGGGCGGGAACCTTCGACGTAAACTCGGCCTGCGCCGGCTTCGTGACCGCCCTGGACATCGGCAGTAAGTACATCCGCGGCGATGAACGCTACGACCGGGTGCTCGTGATCGGAGGGTACGCCATGAGCAAGTACCTGAATATGCAGGATAAGAAGACGGTCACCCTTTTTGCCGACGGGGCCGGAGCGGTGGTGCTCGAAAGCAGCCGGGAAGCCGGGCGCGGGTTCCTGGCCAGCGAGCTCCGTTCCCGGGGCGAGTACCACGGGTGGATGGGCATTTACGGTGGAGGGACGCGCCGGCCGGTCAGTTGCGAGGCCATCACCCAGCACGATCACCAGTTGCAATTCGTGCGTCGTTTTCCCACAGAGTTGAATCCCGAAACGTGGAGTGACATGGCGCGTCAATTGTCCGAACGCATCGGTACGCCACCCGCCCAGGTCGATCACTACTTTATCACCCAGATCAACGTGAACGCCATCCGGGATACGCTGCACCGGCTAGGCGTTGACGCCGGCCGTGCCCACACCATCATGCACCAGTACGGCTACACGGGTTCGGCCTGTATTCCCATGGCCCTGCACGACGCGGTGGAGAAGGGTAAGGTCGGACGGGGCGATCTGGTGTACTTTATCGGCTCCGGCGGCGGACTAGCCTTCGCCAGCGCCGCCTTTCGCCTGTAACTTTCCCGGATGAACTTCGCTCCGACCGACTGGACCGCCCGTTGGGCCCGCTACACCCCCGATCGCATCGCCGTCAGCGACGGTCAGGAGTCGCTGTCCTACGCCGAGCTCCACCGGTCGGGACGACAACTCGCGCGCCTCCTTGCCGACCGGGGACTTCGTAAGGGGGACCGCATCGCGGTCATTGCCGAAAACGATCTGTCTTACGTACTGCTCTTCGTTGCGGCCCAGAAGGCGGGCTTCGTGCTGGTGCCCATTAATTACCGACTCAGCGGACGGGAAGTAAACTCCATCCTGGCGGACGCGGATCCCGCCCTGATCGTGTACCAGGAGTCTTATCACCACCTGCTGCCCGTGGCCCGGGCTGACGTGCCGACGGTCGGTCGGTACGAACTCCGGCAACTGGGGGAGGCCGGTGAAGGGGGAGACACGGAGTGGACGCCCCCGGAAAGTCCCACAGCCACCGATCCCATTTTCATCCTCTATACTTCCGGGACGACGGGCCTGCCCAAAGGCGTGCTCTACACCCACCGGATGCTGTTCTGGAACAGCGAGAACACGGTGCTCTCCCTGGGAATCGGGCCGGCCACCCGCACCCTCAACGTGATGCCTCCTTTCCACACCGGAGGCTGGAACGTGCTCACCACGCCGCTTCTGCACCGGGGAGGTTACACCCGACTGCTCCGCAGATTCGACGCCGCGGAGGTGCTGCGCCTGTTCGCTACGGAACGGGCGACCGTGTTCATGGCGGTACCGACGATGGTCCGGCTGCTGGCGGATGATCCGGCCTTCGCATCCGCGGATCTGAGCCATTTACGGTACCTCGTTGTCGGGGGAGAACCCCTGGCGCCGACACTCATCGAGCGGTGGCACGACCGGGGGGTACCCATTCGGCAGGGCTTCGGCATGACGGAGGTGGGACCCAATCTTTTTTCCCTCCACGAGGACGACGCACTGGACCGGAAGGGATCGATCGGCCGACCCAATTTTTACGTGCGGACACGCGTGGTGGGGGACGACGGAACCGACTGCCGCCCCGGCGAAGCGGGCGAGCTGTGGCTACGGGGCCCGATGACCACGCCAGGTTACTGGCGAAATTCAGCGGCGACGGAAAAGGTATTCGACGGCGGATGGTTCCGTACGGGCGACGTAGTTCGTCGGGACGCGGAAGACTACTTCTACGTAGTGGGTCGGATCAAGGAAATGTACATCTCCGGCGGGGAAAACGTTTATCCGGCGGAAGTGGAGCGCTACCTGGAAACCCACCCGGCCGTTGCGGAGGCCGTCGTAGTGGGCGTGACCGACCCCTGCTGGGGAGAAGTCGGTCACGCCTACCTCGTGCTCGTTGAGCGTCATTCCACGACAAAGCAGGAAATCAGTGACTACTGCCGGCTGGGACTGGCGGGCTTTAAGGTGCCGAAACGCATTACGCTCGTGGATGCTCTGCCGCGGAATTCTACGGGAAAGGTCGACCGCCGGGCGCTGGCTAGCCGGTAGCCCCGCGCCTCAGACTTTGCTCCACTTTTCGTTACTCCGCGAGTTCTCGACCACGATCTCCACGAAGCGCATGCCCCGCAGGCCGTCGTGCACGGTAGGAAAGTCGCTTTCGATCTCCGTCGGCTGACGGCCCTCCATCCGGGCGCCGACCGTGGCGGCGAAGTTCTTGTAGATGTTGCCGAAGGCTTCCAGGTAACCCTCCGGATGGCCGGGGGGCGGTACGCGCTGGGCGGCCAGGGCGGCGGCGGAGAGCTCACCGACGCCGGTGCGGTAGTGGATCGCGGGCTGTTCGTGGCGCTTGTAGATGAGCGTGTTGGGTTCCTGCTGGTGCCACTCCAGGCCGCCGGTCTCTCCCCAGATGCGGATGTTGAGGCCGTTTTCCTCACCGACGGCAATCTGGGAGCAGTGCAGTACGCCCTTGGCTTCCTTCTCGAAGCGGAGGAGAATGTTGGCGTCATCGTCCAGCCGCCTCCCTTCCACGAAGGCGGTCAGGTCGGCGCAAACCTCGGTGATCTTCAGGCCGGAAATATACTCCGCCAGGTTCTCGGCGTGGGTGCCGATGTCACCCATGGCACCGCCGAGGCCCGATTTGCTGGGATCGGTGCGCCAGCTGGCCTGCTTATTGTCCGTTTCTTCCTTGGCGTTGGCGAGCCAGCCCTGGGGGTACTCGACGACGATCTTGCGGATTTTGCCAAGTTTGCCCTCCTTCACCATATGGCGGGCCTGTTTCACCATCGGATAGCCGGTGTAGTTATGCGTAAGGGCGAAGACCAGTCCGGTCTTTTCCACGAGATCCACCAATTGCCGGGCCTCGTCGACACTGAAGGCCAGGGGTTTGTCGCACACGACGTGGAAGCCGTTCTCCAGGGCCATTTTCGCCGGCCCGAAGTGTACGTGGTTGGGGGTGACGATGGAGATAAAGTCCATACGATCGCCTTCGGGGAGTTCTTTCTCCTTTCGGATCATTTCCTCGTAGGAACCATACACGCGCTCGGCGGGCAAATAAAAATCCTTGCCGGACACGCGGGACTTTTCCGGGTCGCTACTGAAGGCTCCGCACACCAGTTCGATCTGCTGGTCGAGCGCGGCGGCGAAGCGGTGAACGCCTCCGATAAAGGCTCCCCGGCCGCCGCCGACCATTCCCATTCTTAATTTTCTTTGCATGATGTTCTATATTTTCCGCTTGGGCGACAAGTATAGGGAAAAGTCCGCGGGTGAAATCACCGCTCCTGCGTCCCCGCCCGAATGAATAGCAAAAGCCCCGCCCGAGATAGTCGGACGGGGCTTCTGCGGCAAGAATCCTGTGGGAGGTCAGGGTTCTAAGTAGTGGTAACCGGCTTGTCGGTTTCGGTCTTCACCTCCTTGGCGTCCCGGTCTCCGGAGAGATCGTACACGATGGGGCTGGCGATGAAGATGGAGGAATAGGTACCGACCACGATGCCCACCAGCAGGGCGAAGGCGAAGCCCTTGATGCTGGCACCCCCGAAGAGGAAGAGCACCAGGACCACGAGAATGGTCGTGAAGGAGGTCATCACCGTCCGGCTGATGGTGCTGTTGATGGCGTCGTTGATGAGCGACTTAGCATCCCGCTTGGTGTAGCTGTTGAGGTATTCGCGGATACGGTCGAAGACCACCACCGTATCGTTGATCGAGTAGCCGATCACCGTGAGGATGGCCGCGATGAAGGCCTGGTCAACTTCCATGTTAAAGCCGATCCAGCCCCAGCAGGCCGCGAAGACGCCCATCGTGATAATGGTGTCGTGGAAGAGGGCCGCCACGGCACCCATCGAGAAGCGCTTACCCTTGAAGCGGAACAGCAGGTAGAGGAAGATGCCGAGCAGGGCCACGATGCCGGCCTCCAGGGCGGAACGCTTGATGTCGTCGGCGATCGTCGGGCCCACCTTGCTCACGCTGGTGATGTGGGTGCCCCCCGTAAATTCGGGGTTGCTGAACTGGGCCAGGGTGACGGAGTTGTCGCCGGTAGCGGCCGTCACGCCTTCGTACAGCGCGGCCAGTACGACGTCCTGGGGTTCCTGACCGTCGATGGGTTCGGTTTCGTCGATCAGGTACTTGGTGACGATGTTGTAGGTGTTGTCGCTGTCCACCGACTTGATGGTCGGAGTAGCCTGGAAGGGGCCCTCCAGGGCGCTGCGTAGTTCCTGGGCGGTCACGTTCTGGTCGAGCACCACGGTGTAGCTGTATCCTCCCGAGAAATCGACGCCGAGGTCGAAGCCGCGGACGAAAATCGCCATCAGGGACGCCAGTACGAGGACGGCGCTGATCCCGTAGGCCGTCTTCCGGAAGCCGAGCCAGTTTACGTTGATGTCGGAGAAAAGGTTTTCGCTGGCACCGGTCCAGAAGGTCATGCTTCCCTTCTTTTCGATCCAGTAGTCGACCATGAGGCGACCCACCAGTACGGCGGTGAATACGGAAGCGATAACGCCCACGATCAGCACCACGGCGAAGCCCTTGATGGGGCCGAGACCGAAGTAAGCCAGTACCCCCGCCACGAGAATGGTGGTAATGTTAGCGTCGATGATGGTCGAATAGGAGTTCGAGAAACCGTCGCGCACCGCGTTGGGCACGGTTTTGCCGACCCGCAGCTCTTCCCGCACCCGCTCGTAGATGATCACGTTGGCGTCGACGGCCATACCGATGGTCAGCAGGATACCGGCGATGCCGGGCAGGGTCAGTACGGTTCCGAGGCTGGCCAGGGCACCGAAGATGAACACGAGGTTGAGCAACAGCGAAACGATCGCCACTACGCCGGCGCCTCCGTAGTAGAAGAGCATGAAGGCCAGGACGAGACCGAAGCCGATCAGCAGGGCCGTAATGGAGCTGTTGATGTTGGCTTCGCCGAGGGAGGGGCCCACGATGCTTTCCTGGATGATCTGCGTACGGGCGGGCAGGCGGCCTACCTGCAGGATATTGGCGAGGTCGGTAGCTTCCTGTACGGTGAAGTCACCCGTGATGCTGGTGCTGCCGCCGGTGATCGGTCCGTTTACCCGGGGGGCGGAAACTATCTGGCTATCGAGTACGATGGCTACCTGCCGGTTGTTGTCGGCGGCGGCGGCCGTCGTCATGCGGGCCCAAATGCGACCGCCTTCGGAGTTCATGCTGAGGTTGACGGCGACCTGTCCGTTCGGCTCGGGGCCGGAACCGGCGCGGGTCACGTACTCGCCGGTCAGGGGCGCTTCGCCACCTCGGGGCAGTTCCAGCTGGTAGAGCTGGTAGAGATTGCCGGGCGTTCCCTGATCGTCGGCGTCCAGCGGGGTAGCCGACCAGCGGAAACTGGCGTTGCGCGGGAAGAGCCTTTTGATCTCTGGATCGCTCAGGTACTTCATCACCTGATCGCGGTTACCGGCCTCGGCGATACCGACTACGGCGGGGCCGAAGCTTCCGTTGTTGGGCGTAAGGATGGAGAAGAGGGGGCCGGCCGTCTGCCGGGGTACTTCCCGTTCCTCCACCGAGGCGATGCTGTCGGTGAGATTCCCGAATTCGTCCTGGGCGTAGACCGTGTCCAGCACCGTGGTGGTCGTCGAGATTTCCGCGCTGTCACGACCGGCGGCCAGTGCCTGCCGGCGTTCGAGGAGTTGATCGGCCTGAACCAGGGCGTTCACCGAGGTCTGGTCGATATTCAGTACGTCAAAGAACTCCAGGTTAGCCGCGGCCTGCAGGAAGGTACGGGCACGCTCGGGATTCTCTACGCCGGGCAGCTCTACGAGAATGAGGTCCCGTTCGGCGTCGAGGCTGACGTTGGGCTGCACCACGCCGAGTTGGTCGATGCGCTTGCGCAGCATGACGTAGGTGAGGTTTACCGTTTCGTCGGCCTTCTCCCGCAGGATCCGCTCGACTTCGGCGTCGGAGGTGTTGGTGCCGATCTGGTCGCGCAGGGCGTCGTTGCGGCTGAAGATGGTATTGAGTTGCTTGCCGTCGGCCCGCTCCCGCCAGGCGTCGGCGAAGAGGGTGATGTAATCGTCGTCGGCACTTTGCTGCGCTTGGGAGGCGGCGGTAATGGCTTCTTCAAATGTGGGGTCCTTGGAATTTCGGGCCAGTGAGATCAGGAACTCCCGGAGGTCGACCTGCAGTACGACGGACATGCCGCCCTTGAGGTCCAGACCGAGCGCGAGTTGCTGGGCCTTGAGGTCCTGGTAGGTGTACGATTTGATCAGCGGAAGTCGGAAAACCTCCTGATCGGAGATGCTGTCCAGATAGGACGCGCGAGCAATGCGGTAAGCTTCGCCTGAGTCTTCTCCCGTGAGGTTCTGCGCGTAGTTGTCCGCATCGTTTTCCACCGCGTTGGTGGGGATGACGAACATGTACTGCGCAACCGTCACGAGGATCATGACCACAAGGAAAAACTTAATCAGTCCCTTGCCTTGCATAGTAAAAAATTTAGGTTCCGGCGGAGCCGCCGTCGGAAGTCGGGCGGACCACCAATTTGAAGAAGGATGGTTGAAGCCGTCGCAACCGGGGCCTCCCAGACCCGGTTTGCGAAGCGGGCGCAAATATACGGACCCTAGCCGCAACAACTTAGCCCCATCCTCCGGGGGTGCCGCCGACCGGCAAAAATCGCGAGCTCCAGTAGGGAATATGACGGTATTCCGTGTTAGATAAGTATCGCAACTTCATCTGAGTGACCGATGCCGTCCGCCACCGTCTCTACTATCCGAGCGGCGACATTCCGGCCGGTTATCCTTCCCTGTTTAGTGAATATTCTGTCTACGGCGACGTTCTAACCCTACCAAACACTAACCACTTGAAACGATCTTGTACCCCCCCGGGCCTCTGCGGCCCCCTTCCGATGTTATTGGTCTTCCTGGCCCTGCTGTCGGTCCCCGTCTCGGCACAGTCGCCCCTGGACGTGGGCGGACACATCTCCCCCCAACTCCGTTACATCAGTTCCGCGGACCGGGGCGTGGAGGTGCCTACTACCGGATCCTTCACTTCCGGCAAGGACGGCCTCTCCTTAGGCATCGGCGCGGGTGTGTACCTGGAGTACGCGATCACCCCGAACTGGTTCGTACGGGGCGGCGTGGATCTTTCCTATAAACGCAACCAATATGGCGTCCGCAAAACCTTCGTCGAGTCCGATTCGACCATCTCCGGCACCAATCAAATCGTGTACAGCAGCATCGAACTGCCCCTGTCCGTACTGTACCGCTTCGATTTTCTCCCGAACGGCGACAGCTTTTTGCTCGGAATCGGGACCACGGTAAATCGCTGGGGCGGCAACCCCCGGGCCTTCGCCAGTTTTTTCCACCGGCGCGGGGTGAAGGAATTCGTCGATTATCCCCGGCACACGGTGACCGTTTTCGGTGGCTACGAGCGCTACCTGTCCAACGTGATCGTGGTGGGACTGGAACCCTACCTATCGTACGTACCCACCCGCTTCAATCTCGAAACCACGACTTCGGCCAAGGTTCAGGTAGAGGCCGGTCTATCCCTGCGGTTTCACCTCGACAACTGATACCACGCCCGCCGTCCAGTCTTTCCACTGTATTTTACTCAGGCCCACCGTGCCGAGTAGGGCCACCGCTTCGTTGCGCACGCGATCGAGTAGGGGAGGAGCGTCCGTATTGGGCCGCTCGTTGCGCCCGTGCACTTCGGCCAGAACGCAATTTCCCAGTCGGCGCACCACGAACGTATTCGTGGCCCCCTCGGCGAAGAAGTGAGCCACCGCCGGGTCGTCACTCTGAGGACCGGGGCAGGGCACCACGGTCATGGCGGCGTACGGCGTATCCCCGTTTACCTCCTCCAGTTGTTGGATCGATACCCAGTCGTACCCGCCACCACTCGGACTTCCCGGCCCAACCACGTCGATACGAATGAGGTCTCCCGTACGGGCGGGTCGGTCGAGGGCCTGCCCCCGGGCATCGCAGAGCAGAAAATCGGTTTTTACCGCATCGTTCAGTTTCCGCCAGTGGTTCACGTTGTACAGGTGCTGCACCGCACGGATGTAGGCTTCCCGGGCACTCGCGGGGGTATCGTGGCAGTACATACTCAAGGTATCGTGGTGATTACCCGTACGACGGAGGGGGAACGAAGGCTGCTTCATAATCCTAGTAACGCGGGCGGCGGCGCGCAGGTGCAATCTTTTATTCCAACGTGCCGTACCTATTCCAGCACCTACACCGTAGCCGAGCGAACGGGCAGCGGGAGGCCATCCGCGATGCTTCGCGAGTGGCCGTCGATACCCTGCGCCCGGGTGGCTTTAGCGATCAGTTCCGCGTAGCGATCGGGTGACAGGACGACTGCCCCGGAATTCTTATTAATGGCTACGAGCACCCGTTGTCCGTCCTCGGCGTAGCGGCCGGGTACGGAATGTCCGAACAAGCACTTACCTTGGCAAGCTCATCAACATACATCATGAAGTACTACGCCTTTCTCCTCTGTGCTTGCATTCTGGCTGGTTGCAGCCGTCCCACCACCTCCTTATTTAACGGGCAGAACCTGGATGGGTGGACGGCCTACGGTACGGAAAAGTGGTACGTCGAGGACGGTGAGATCATTTGCGAAAGTGGCCCCGACGCCGAATACGGTTACCTGGCCACCGACCAGTACTACGATGATTTCGAACTCACCCTGGAGTTTAAGCAGGAAGCCGACGGCAACAGCGGAGTCTTCATTCGCTCCACCATCGACGGAACCAAGATCAGCGGATGGCAGGTGGAAGTGGCTCCTCCGGGCCACGATACCGGGGGTATCTACGAATCCTACGGCCGGGGCTGGCTCATCAAGCCCGATCCCGAAAAGGACGGCTATCTTAAAATGGGCGCCTGGAACCAACTCAAAATCCGCGCCGAAGGGGATCAGGTGACCACCTGGCTCAACGGGCAGAAAATGGTCGAGTTTGAGGACGAAAAAATCGGGGAAGGAAAGGGCTCTATCGCTCTGCAGATCCACGACGGCGGTGGGATCAAGGTACGGTGGCGCGATATCGAACTGCGCAAAATCTAACCCCCCTCCAGCCATGCCTCATCTTCCCCGCCTCGCCCTGCTCCTACTCGTAGTGGGCTTGGCATCGTGTGCCGTGCACCGGCAGTCCGTACAAACCTCGGAGTGGACCTACGTCGAAACCGCCACGGAGCCCGTCGCCCGCCACGAAGCGGCCTTCGTATCCGTCGGTGATCGCTATTACCTGCTCGGCGGCCGGGGAATCCGGCCGGTATCCATCTACGATAAGTCCACCAGCGAATGGACCGAGGGAGCGCCACCCCCGGTGGAAATTCATCATTTCCAACCGGTCGTCTACCGGGGGGAGGTGTATCTGCTGGGCGCCATGACGGGAGGCTACCCCGGAGAAACGCCCCTCCCGCACGTCTATATCTATAATCCGGACCGCGACGAGTGGCGGCGAGGCCACGAAATTCCCGAAGACCGCCGCCGCGGGGGAGCCGGGGCCGTGGAGCACGACGGACGCATATACCTCATCTGCGGTATCCGCGACGGGCACCGCGGCGACCATAAGACCTGGCTCGACGTCTACGATCCCACCACAGGTGACTGGGAACGCCTGCCGGATGCCCCCCGCCCCCGCGATCACTTCCAGGCCGCCGTGGTGGACGGAAAAATTTACGCCGCCGCCGGGCGCACGACGGTTGCCGCGACCAATCCCTTCGCCAACACGATCGGCGCGGTGGATGTCTACGACACGGAGACGCGGCGATGGATCACTCTCCCCAACGAGCTGCCTACCCGGCGGGCCGGAACGGCGGCTATTGCCGTGGACAAACGGGTAGTCGTGATCGGTGGGGAGTCCGACACCCAGGAACCCGCCCACGCGGAGGTGGAAGCCCTCGATGTAGCCTCCGGCGACTGGACCGCCCTGCCACCGCTCGTACGCGGGCGCCACGGCACGGGCGCGATTCACCACGACGGCTCCCTCATCATGGCCAGCGGCTGCGGTATGCGGGGCGGGGAGCCCGAGCTTGCGGACATGATCCGCGCCCGGGTCGAGTAATGTTAGAGGGCCACGGGTACCAGGTGCCACAGGCCCGCCGCAAGCAGAGCACCGAGCACCGGCCCGACGATCGGCACCCAGGCGTACCCCCAGTTGCTGTCGCCCTTGCCGTGCAGGGGAACGGAGAAGTGGGCGATCCGGGGTCCCAGGTCGCGGGCCGGATTGATCGCGTAGCCCGTAGGCCCGCCGAGTGATAGCCCGATGCCCAGTACTACGAGCGCCACGGGTAAAGCGTCGAGGGCACCCAGACTGCCCGGCGAATCGCCAAATTTCGGCCCCGTAATGTAGAGCACGGCGAAGACGAGCACGAAGGTGCCGATGGCTTCGGTGAGTACATTCGACAGATTATTCGGTATGGCCGGATCGGTACTGAAGGTAGCCAGCACGGCCCCCTGATCGGCGGTAGCCCGGTAGTGGTCGCGGTAGGCAAGGATGACCAGGAGCTGTCCGATGAACGCGCCGATGAGCTGGGCCACCACGTACCCCGGCACCAACCACCAGTCGAACTTTCCCGCCAGGGCCAGTCCGATCGTCACGGCCGGATTCAGGTGGGCCCCGGAAATGGGGGCCGTAATGAATACGGCGGTGAATACCGCGATCGCCCAGGCGAAAGCAATAACGATCAGCCCGCTATCGTGTCCTTTGGTTTTCGCCAGGAGTACGTTGGCGACGACTCCGTTGCCGAGCAGGATGAGAATAGCGGTACCGATAAGTTCGCCGGTGTACAAAATCATAGGAGTGCGTAGCTGAAATTAGGAGTGACGTGCCGGAGAAGCACGCGCCTAATGTAATCACCGATGCGCAATGTCGGACCGTAACCGCCCGCTCCCGCGTCCCCGCCACTTCCACTTCGTAGACTTTTCTTAGCAGAAAAACCAGACCGAACGACAAGCGGAGGGCTTTAATGTAGGGTAGAAAGTTTAATAATGTGTTGTAACACATTCATGTTGCCGGTATATTAAGGAAGAAACGGGCCTGCTGCCGTGGACACCCATTCTCCCTTCACCCAACCGCCATTCCCATGCCTACACCGCTAACACCCTTCACGCCGCTCACCGTATTGTCTCCGCCCCTTACGCTCAATACGGCGATTACCCCAACTACCCTGAACACGCCCCTCACGGTTACCACGATCCTGACTCCCCTCACGGTCACTACCCTCGAAACGCCGCTGACGGTCACTACGCTGGAGACACCGCTGACGATCACGACCATCAACACGCCGCTAACGATCACCACCCTGGAGACGCCGCTGACAATCACCACCGTCAATTCACCGATCACCACGCTGTCGCCGACGGTCACCAACCTTACGCCGGTCGTCACTAATCTGAGCCCGGTGCTTACCACGATCAGCCCGGTTCTGACCGTCGTACCCTCCCTGGTAACGCCCCTGACCATCGTTTCTCCCATCACGGAAGATCCCCCCATTCCGGGCGGACCTCCCGTGGGGCCCGGGGGCGGCAACTAGCCTTCGGTCACGATCATCGACGTCCACTTTCCCGGCACCCGCGCACCCCGCCGCGTGCCCGGCCATTTCCTACACCTTCCCAAACCAACGGCATGGACCGTTATCTCTTCATCAGTCACAACGCCCTCGGCGATACCCTCTGCATCACCTGCGCCCTGCGGGCCTTTAAGTTGGCTCACCCCCGTAGCTACGTCACCTTCGTTACCCAGAGCGCCGGCTATACCCGCGTGCTCGACGGAAATCCCGACATCGACTTCCTGCTCTACAACGACAAGATGCTGTTCGACGGACTGAAGGACTTCAGCGAGGAGTGGATCCATACCCTGCCGCTCGATTTCAGCGAGCCCCAGACGGTCCACGTGATGGACATGAAGCGTTTCTGTACGAACCACGAGGTTTTTCAGCAGCACATTTCCCGGGGCTTTACCCAATTTCTCGGACTGGAACCCCACCGCGAACGGCCTTACGTCTACCTCACCGCGGCCGACCGTAAGATGGCGCGTTCCCTGGTGCGAAAACCCTACGTCGTCCTCAGCTTTCACTCCAATTCTAACCCGGAGCGGGAAGACGGCAAGGGCCGCAAGAAGGACTGGCCCATCGAGAACTGGCTCGAACTGTGTACGCTGCTGCGGGCGGGCGGCATCGCGGATATCGTGGCGACCGGATCCGAGTACGACGGACGGTACGGATCGCCCGGCTGGCGCAATCTCTACGGCCTGCCCATCAAGACCGTCGGGGCTCTGCTGGAATCGGCCGCCTGCGTAATGACCCTCGAGAACGGTATCGGCCACCTCGCCCACGCCGTCGATGCTCCCCTGGTGATGCTGTATTCCCACCTCATGCCCCCGGGGTGGGCCCGGCCGAGTGAAGCCACCAACTGCCGGGTCCTCTACGGTGACCCCCACGACTTCACCCCCGCACAGGTCATGGACGCGGCATCCGAAGTACTGGCGCGCCGGGGCGTACTCACCCTCCAAAACGAACCGGTATGAACGTCTGCTTCTTTAACGACATCCACGTCCTCGGCGGCGGCGAACTCTGGGTCCTGAAGGCCGCGGAGCGACTGGAAACAATGGGGCATACCGTGCACGTCATGTGTCCGTGGCGGTCCGCGATCTACGGCGAATGCCTGCGGCGGGGCAGACGGCTCTTCGGCTTTTCGCGGGGGGGCATCGTCCCGTTCTACGAACCCATCTACCACTACCTGCGCAGGCACGATATCGACGTGCTGTACTGTACCGTCATCGGTCAGTTTAACGAGGCGGAAGTACTGGGGGCGATGGTCGACCGCATCAATGCCGACCGTACCCCCGACCGGCGGATGGCGCTCATCCTCAAGACGGGGCTGCCGCCGATGGGCGGACTTTCCCCCCGGCATTACGGGATCGGGGCGGGTACGCGGGTGCGGCGCTTGCACGTAGTCAGCGAACGGGTCCGGCAGGAGTTTCTGGCCTGGCAACCGGGGGAAGAAGGCTTTATCCAGACGGTCCGCGAAGGGGTGAACCTGTCCAAATTCAGTCACGCCAGCATGGATCGCGCGGAGGCCAAACGCCACTGGGAGCTGGACCCGCAAAGTCCGGTAATCACCTGTCTGGCCCGACTGGCTCCGCAGAAAGGGCAGGACAACTTGTTGCTCGCCGCAACGGAGATCCTGCGGGAGCACCCCTCGGCCACTTTCCTGATCGCCGGGACGGGGGACGATGACCACCGGCTGCGTACGTTGGCTCGCCAACTCGGGGTGGGGGAGAGCGTACACTTCCTCGGACACGTCGAGGACGTTCCCTTCCTGCTGGCGGCCACCGACGTGCTCTGCCACCCCTCCCTGGCCGACGGCTTACCCAACAGCCTCGTCGAAGCCATGGCCATGGGTATTCCGGTCGTCGCTTCCCGGATTGGGGGCATCCCCGATTTGGTGGAAGACGAGCGATCGGGTTTACTGGTGCCGGCCCACGACATTCGTGCCGTGGCCGAGGCCGTGAACCGCCTACTCGGTGATGCGGCCCTCCGTCTTCGCCTGGCCGGGCGGGGCCGGGAGCGGGTCATTACACGCTTCGACCTGCAGACGAATACGGACCGACTGGCGGAGCTGTTTACCGAAGAGCTTGCCCTAATACGCTCGGCTCCGGATACCGGGAATTCCGTCCGACGACCCGTAAGCGTACTGTTCCTGATGAACACGCTGCGCACCGGCGGAGAGGAAACGGAGCTCGCTATTCTGAGCAAGTATTTGGATCGAAGCAAGTACCGGCTGCACGTCGCGAGCCTGTTCGCCACGGATGAAGGGTGCCCCGCCGCCGGCCGGATCCGGGAAGCGGGGGTTAAGATCGACGAAGCGTGCCACGAACTGAGCGACTGGAACGAAAAGGCCGGCTACCTGATCGGTATGGTCGAACGGGAGGAGATTGCGATCGTCGTCGCTTGCCAGGACGCCCGCTTCGCCCACCAGCTATTCGATCACCTTCCCCGCCGTCGGTGTAGATTAATCGAGCACGGCGGCATCGTGGCCGAAGCGACGGTCACGCCGAAGCACCACACCTTCCGCTACGTCGGGGTATCCCCGGCCATTCGCAATGCCGCCCGGCCCCAAATGGCCGATCCGACCCACGCCCGTTACCTGCCCAGCATGGTCGATTTGGCCGACTACGATCTGACGAAACGGGAAGAATTCCGGACCGGCTACGGCATTGCGGAGCATGAGGTCGTGGTGACCTTCGTCGGCCGGCTCGACCCGAAGAAGCGCGTCGAGCAACTGATCCGGGCCGCCGCCGCTTTACTGCCCGCTACTCCGCAACTACGCTTCCTGATCGTGGGCGGGCACGATGCCTTTCAGCCCGCTTACGCCGGTGCCTTACGGGAACAAGCGGAACGAAGCCTACCCGACGACGATCGTTTCCTCTTCGTAGGCGAACGAACGGACGTCAACGCCATCCTACTGGCCTCCGATGTGTTCGTGCTGCCCGCAACCGGGGAGGGGATGTCGCACGTCATTAACGAAGCGGGGGCCGCGGGACTCGCCGTAGTCGCCACCCGCGACGGGGCCGCCTCCGCCCAGCTGAACGGCGGCCACGCCGGCATTCTATACGATCCGGAAGATGACGCAGCCCTGATCGAAGCCATTCGCGAGTTGGCAAGGAAGCCGGAGTTGCGCAAAAGATTCGGCGACCGTCTGCGGGCCAAAACGGAACGGGAATACGCCGCCGCGACGGTGGTACCCCGGTGGGAGGCGCTGTTCGCCGAAGCCGTGGCCACGCTTCCTTCGGATCACGAAAGCTACCTGGAACGGTATGATCGGCTGCCCGATTTTCCGCTGGAGATTCAGATACAGACGAGCACGCTCTGCAACGCTACCTGCGTCATGTGCCCCTATCCGGAGGTCTCCCAGGAGTTTCCCGTCGGCCGCATGGACGAGCAGCTCTACCGGAAGATCCTCGACGAATGTGCCGGGGAGCCCGGACTGCGCCGCATCGAACCCTTCCTGATGAACGAAGCCTTCATCGATAAGCGGGTGCCCGAATGGATCAGGCTGGCCAAGGACACCGTGCCCCACGCCGCCGTTACGGTCACGACTAACGGGACGCCCCTCGTGCCGGCGGTGACCGACCGCCTGATCGCTTCCGGCATCGACGCCATCTGGTTTAGCTTCAACGGAGCCAAACCGGAGACCTACGAAAAGATCATGGGCATCCCCTACGAAAAGGTGATGCACAACATCGAGTACCTGCTCGAGAATAAACCGGACCACCTCCAGGTCTACGTCAATATGATCGAGACGGAACTGATGGCCGGTGAGATCAACGAAAATATCGAAAACTGGCGACGGCTCGGGGTACAGGCAGGCTCTTCACCGCTGGTAAACCGGGGCGGAAACGTGAAGAACTTCGCCGAACTCAATTACCAGGCGATTAGCGAAGTGCCCGTCAGAAGTTGTGAGCTCGTCTACTATAAGATGTACATCCTCCACAACGGCGACTGCATCCTCTGCTGCATGGACTGGCGGCGCAGCGTAGTGCTCGGCAACGTCCGGGAACGGAGCATCCGCGAGATCTGGAACGGAGCCGCCTACCGCGAGATCCGCCGGCTGCACACCGAGGGGCGCGACGCGGAGATCCCCATCTGCGGCAACTGCTCCTACACCCTCAACTAACGACCATGAATGCCCTGCACTTCCCCAATAATTTTCAGATCCAAACGACCGCCTACTGCAACGCGAAGTGCAGCTTCTGCCCCTATCCGGTCACGTCGAAGGAGCAGGCCATGGGCAATATGGACGAGGAAGTCTTCCGGCGCATCGTCGACGAAATAAGCGAACACCCCGTCGCCATGGTGCAACCTTTTCTCATGGCCGACCCCCTGATGGACAAGCGTATCGTGCCCCGGCTGGCCTATCTCCGAGAGCGTCTTCCCCACGTCCGCCTCAACATCACCACCAACGGCTACCTCCTGACTCCGCAGACCACGGCCGGACTCGTGGCCCTCGATCTCGAAACCATTCACATCAGTTCCAACGGCATCCACCCCGCCACCTACCGCCGCACGATGGGCATCGACGGACTTTCCGTACTCCGCAACGTGAACCAGCTCCACGACGCCCTCCGCCAGGCCGGCGCCCGCACCCAGGTGATCGTGACCTCGATCCTGCTGCGCGAAACCCGGGAGGAGATCTTCGCCGCCCGCGACTACTGGAAGAGCCGCGGCATCACCTTCTACATGAATCCCCTCAACGACCGGGCCGGCAACATCGCCGGGGCCGACTTCGAGGACATGCTGCCCTTCGACCAGGATTTCAACCGCGCCCAGCTGCTGCAGTACGACATGAGCGGCTGCCCGGCCCTCTATTTCTATATGGGCATCCTCTTCAACGGCGACGTCGTCACCTGCTGCCACGACTGGCGACGCAGCCTCGTCCTCGGCAACGTCCGCGAGAAAAGCCTATTCGACATCTGGCACGACGCCCCCTACCGCCGCCTGCGCCAACTCAGTGACGCGGGCCGCCTCTGCGAACGCGACCTCTGTGCCAAGTGCGGCACCAACCGCTTCAGCATTGACCGCGGCGCCCTCCAGGACTATCTCCACCGCCACGCCACCGAAAATGAAGTGCCCGAAGTCAATCTGGCCAAAATGTTTCAGCACATCACCGAAACCGACCACGAATCCCTCAAACTCGGCCTCGTCCATTAGCCCCCCGTACCACCCCACTACCGACTAACCTACCGTATTCCTACCACCCTACCATACTACCACCCTACCACCCAACCATACTACCTACTAAACTACTAACCCCCTACCCCCTAACCTAAATCTCCACCCCCACCCCCAACTGATTCACCCCTCCCGCCAGGTGATATGTTCCCCGTCCGTAGGCAATCCGGAAGCGCCGCGTCTGCCACTCCACGCCGAAACTGTAACCCGCCCCGGAGCGGAAGTCCGACAAACGCAGCTCCCGACGCAGCCCGTGATTATAGCCCGCCCGGACCCGTAAATTGCGGTGTTTACCGATCAGCAGTTCGCCGTTGATCACGAAATGACGGGCGAAGTTGTCCAAAAAAACGGCTCCCGCGCCCCGTCCGCCCGTTTGTTCCTCGCCGATCAGTTGCAGTGTGAAGTTGTCCTCCACCGTCGGGTCGTCGTACAGGACGTTCCAGCGGTCCAGATAGCGATAGATGACCGAAAAGCGGAAGGGCAGGTACCGGAGCTCCCTCGTAATTCCTAGTTGCAGCTCGAAGGGCATGGGCTCCCGCCCGGATGTCCCGCTGTAGTGGCTGAGTTGGCGGCCGAAGTTGCGGGCCAGCAGGGAGATCTGAAAGCGACCGCTCGTGTCCCGGTAATGCACGCCCGCGTCCAGTCCGAGTCCGAGACTCCCGTAGCCGGCGAGTTGGGAAGCGATGATTTTAAGGTTGGCCCCCACGCTGAGGCGTTCTTCAATCTGCCGGGCGGCCCCGACGGTGAGGGCGAAGTCCGCCGCGCTGAAGGTGCCCAGATCCTGGCCGGTAGGATCGCGGCGTATCAGGTCGTTGCCGTAACCTACGTACTGCAGCCCGGCCTGAAAGGTCGTCCGCAGGTCTTCGCGGTGCCGCGCGTAGGCCAGGTAGCTGTTGTTGATGCCGGCGGGCAGAAAGGCGTGGCTCAGTACGATCCGGCTGTCCATGGCCTCGTTCAGCAGACTCGGGTTGCGGGCCGCCAGGGTTAGGTCATCGTCCATGTGCGCCATGTGGTGCCCTCCCATGGCCGCTACCGTAGCCGAGTTCGGAAGGTTCAGGAACTCATAGGCGGAGATGCCTCCGATCTGCGCCAGGGCGGGGAGGGAAATTACCAACAGGACCAGCAGGGCTACACTTCGCATACGCCGCAAGTTACGCAAGCCTGATGCCGCGCGCGGTCAATTCGTGGCATCCGCACCCGGGGGGCGGGTCATATTGGGCGGCGTGGCGGGGGGGTCGCCGCCGTCTTCCCGTCGCCACTGCGTGGTGCAGACGCCCTGCCGGCAGTCACGTACCGCGGTAAGGCTGCCCGTCGCGTCGAATACGAAGAGTGTGCCTTCTTCCTTGCCGTCGAGGTAGGCACCGGCGGCGCTGGCCTGACCGTTCTCGTGCCACTCCCGGAAGGGGCCGTTCTCCCGGTTATCGGCGAAGGTGACCACCTCCCGCACGCCGCCGTCGGGGTAGTAGCGGGTCCAGACTTTGCCCATGGCGCCGTCGACGTAGGTGCCCCGCATGCGCAAGTGCCCCAGGGAATCGTAGGTGAGGTATTCCCCCTCAAATCGGCCGTTGCGGTAGTTTTCCACGATTTCGGGTTTGCCGTCGGGATAGTAGGCGGTGCGGGTGCCGTCGAGTTGGTCGTTGACGTAGTTTTCCTCCGCTACGAGATTGCCGGCGGGGTCGTACCGCCGGCCGTATCCCTGGCGCTGGCCGGTGGCGGGATCCACTTCGTATTCGGTGCGAAAGCCCAGGGCGTCCGTTTCTTCTTCCAGGTCGCGGGCGGGGCCGCAGGAGCAGAGAAAGATCAGGAGAAGCAGTGCGGGTAGGGTAGGTGACATGTCGATGTATTAACTTCGTAACGGAGCCGCTCCGGGAAGCGGCAGTTAACCCAGGAAAATTAACCCATGTTCAGGCAAACGATCTTCGGCTTGGTTCTCGTATGGCTGACCGGCGCACCCGTCGCCGGCCAGGAGACGGAAGTCGACTATCTGCAGGGCCACAGCGTGGCGGTGGAAGGCGGTCGGTACCAGGACGTACAGGGTACGCCTTACCGGTACCCCACATTTCGGCCGGGCGTCCTCTTTGATGAGGTGCTCCTGGAGTACCCCGTCGACTCCCTGAATTTCAACGGCCATACCAGTCGCTTCGAATTTTGGTCGGCGGGTGAGCTCCGTGAGCTGATCGGAAACCGCTTCCTGCGGGCACGGATCGCGGACGACGACGGCGTGGAACACACCTACGCTTGGTCGATAAATCCTAATCACCCCGGGAAATACGCCGAGTTGATCTACCACGGGGATTATCTGACGGCCACGCAGTTCCACGAAACGATAACCGACCAACCCCTGGGAAAGAAGATCCGCAACTCCGCCGACCCTATCCGCTTCGTGGCTCGCACCTCATCCTACGCACTGATCGATGGCGAACTCAAATCGCTCAATCTACAGCCGCGTCGACTGGCTAGTGATCTGGGGTTCCGCAACGAACTGACCGCCCTCATCAAAGAGCACGGGCTTAAACCCGCACGCCGGGAGGACCTGATCCGCATTCTCGCCCACGCGGATTCCCTGCTGGCTACTCAGGAATAAGTCGGCGAACCTAGCTTACCCATGACCAATCCCGTACTCATCGGCCTTGTGCTGTTACTCTGCTCCTGCGGCCCTGCCCAGGACACCAACGAACCCTTGCGCGACGAAAGTGAGCGCAGTGCCATCGAGGAACGCCTCATTACGGAACTGAGTCCGTCGGACGATCTGGCCGGCCGTCAGCGCAACGCGATCATAAACCGGGCCATCGACCGCAACTACGACGTGTACGCCGCGCCGGAGGGCTACTTCTACGAAGTGCTTGATTCGGGGCAGTACAACCGGCTGGCGGAGGGGGATATCGTCAGCGTGCACTACACGGGCAACTTTCTGGACGGGAAGCAATTCGACGGGAGTCGCCGCCGGGGTGATAAACTCCGGTTTCGGGTGGGCGATCTGATTCCGGCCTGGAACCTCGGACTGCAACGGGTCCGACCCGGTGCCCGGCTGCGTATTCTGACTCCCAGCGCGTTGGCTTACGGTCCGGAGGGTCTGGTCGCTCCGAACGGGGATACCCTGGTGCCGGCGAACGAACCGTTGGAATTTCTGATCGAGGAGATCGCGATCCTCGAGGAGTAAGGAAGAGCGAACGCAGTAGCCCGAGTCGCCGGGCTAGCCTATCCTAGCGGGTGGGGTTGTTGGAGCGTTGCCGACCGGCCGTAGCCTCGGGAAGCTCGTAGCTGACGTCGAAATCATCCAGTACGGCGTCCAGGATGCGGTCTTCGCCGATCGTGTATTTTTGCTTCAGCTTATGTCCGTAGAAGCCGGCCAGCGTGGCCCAGTAGCGGGCGGTGAGTCCTCCCCGGAGGTCCTTGATGAGGTCGTAGATGGGCTCTTCCGTTTCCCGCTCGATCATGGCGATGAGCACCTTGCCCTGGGTTTTCGACATTTTTTTGAGGGGCTCCTCGAATTTTTCTTCCAGCTCGTTCTGCAGTCGCTTGATGTATTTCCGGCGATCGCGCTTGCTCATGTTCTGGGTCATGTACTCCGTTTCGCGGAAGATGCGGATGGCATCGACGGCGTAGGGGTAGGCGCGCTGGGCGTAAATGCGGTAGCGGCGGTATAGCTTGTACTCTTCCTCGCTGTTGAATACTTCGGGAGAACTGACGGACACGTCATTGAGCTGGGCGATGATGAGCGTATCTCCGCAATCGTCGAGGGCGTAGGGATAATATTTGCCGTCGACCTTCGTGTAACCGGTCTGGCTCGCTACCGAAAGCGCGAGCAGGAAAAAGAACGAACCGAGCAGAAAAGTGCGCATGGTGCGAAGGTGGGTTACGTAAGGTAATTGATTTTGCCGAAAAATCAGGCGAGAGAGGGACCAAACACGGTTGCGGATGCCTCCATGGCGTCGGAGAACCGCTGGGCATTGACGCCCGTCCGTTCGCTTCCGAAATACTCAACGAGTCGCTCGGTGGGCATATTGCCGGTGAGCTCGTCGCGGGCCATGGGGCAGCCCCCGAAGCCCCGGATGGCGCCGTCGAACCTGCGGCAACCCGCCTCGGCGGCGGCCACGACTTTTTCTTGCCAGGTGGTGGGGGTAGTGTGCAGGTGCGCCCCGATCTCGAGCTCCGGATAACGGGGAATCAGATTGGAGAACAGGTAGGATATGCTGGCCGCCGACCCCACGCCGATGGTGTCGCTGAGCTGGAAGATGCGGATGTCGAGCTCCGCCAGGCGGGCCAGCCACTGCTCCACTACCTCGGCGTTCCAGGGGTCTCCGTAGGGGTTGCCGAAGCCCATACTCAGGTAAAGGACCATTTCCTTGCCGGCCGCTAGCGTGAGGTCCTGAATCTGCTTGACCCGTTCCAGGCTGTCGGCGAGCGTAGCGTTGGTGTTGCGGAGTTGGAACGTCTCGCTGACGCTGAAGGGGTAGCCCAGGTAATCGATCTCCGGGAACTGCAGTGCCGCTTCGGCCCCCCGCCGGTTCGCGACGATGGCCAGTAGCTTGGTGGCGGTGCCGGTGAGGTCGAGGCCGGCGACCACCTGAGCCGTATCGCGCATCTGGGGGATGGCCTTGGGGGAAACGAAGCTCCCGAAGTCAAGCGTGTCGAAACCACAGGCGAGCAAACGCTGGAGGTAGGCGGTCTTAACGGCCGTGGGGATGAAGTCGTGGCGACCCTGCATGGCGTCGCGTGGACATTCTATGAGCTTAACTTCTGACACCGCGGTGGTATTTATGGGGTAATATTACCCTTGTTGCGACAACACCCCCGCCCCGACGGTAGTTTTCCTTACTGACTAATCCAGCCCATCTCGATGCTCAAGCACGCCACCACCCTTACCGTAATCGGATTTTTGCTCTTCTTTTTCGGGCTGGTGTCCGTACTGCTGAACCTGGTAGGCGTGGACATTTTCTTCATGTCCTGGATTTACGGCCTGGGCGTAGCCTTTTCGTTCGGACTACGCCTGCTGATGATCGTCGTGGGGCTGATCCTGATCTACCTGGGGCAAACGGACTGGGAGCGGGAGGAAATCTAGCCCCCCGCCCGCAAGTCTTATTTCAGTACTCCGACGCCCTCCCGTTGTAGCAGGGCTTCCTCTCCGGTACAATCGATAATGGTGCTGGCTTCGTTACCTCCGATGCCACCGTCGATCACCGCGTCCACGCGCTTGCCGTAGGCCTCGTGGATATCGTGGGGGTCGGTGTAGTACTCCATCACGGAATCGCTGTGCTTCACGCTGGCGGTAAGGATGGGCCGGCCCAGTCCCCGCACGAGGGCGTCGACGATGTTGTTGTCGATGATGCGGACGCCGATGGTTTCCTTGCGGTTCTTCAGGACTTTAGGAGTGCGGTTGTTCGACCGCAGTATGAAGGTGAAGGGGCCGGGCAGATTATGCTTCATGACCCGAAAAATATCGTTGTTGATGGTGGCCGAGTATTCAGTGACCTGGCTGATGTCCTGGCAGATGAAGCTGAACATGGCCTTGTTGGGGTCGATTCCCCGGATCTGGGCTACCCGCTCCACGGCGTTCTTGTTGGTAATGTCGCAGCCAATACCGTAGACCGTATCGGTGGGGTAGATGATGACGCCGCCCTCCTCGAGGATGTCCACCATTTGCTTGATGAGGCGGGGTTGGGGATTGTCGGGGTTGATGGATACGAGCATGGGCAGGTTTTTGCGGCAATATAGGCGTGAGAAGCGTTAATCTCGTAAAATCTGTCGGAGAGCACCGTCGCCCGGCGGTTTCCGGCGGGGGCCACCGGACGAGGATGGCAATCCGACGAAGTTTTTGACTTTAAGCGTAGTTCGCGGCCCGTAGTTCGCAATCATCCTCCCCCGCCGGGGGCAATTTATCTTCGCCCACCCAAAACCACCGTCCGTGATCTTTTTCTACCTGACTTTCGGCCCCAATCTGGAAGTTCACCGCCAGGCCGTCTTCTCCGCAATGACCATCCTGGGGGCGCCGCGGCCGGAGGTGAGCATCATCGTACTTACCGATGCGCCGGAATATTACCGCTTTCTGGGGGACCGCGTAACGGTAAGGGTCACCTCCGCCGCGGAATTACGGGACTGGCGGGGGCCGCACGACTTTTTCTGGCGAATTAAGATCAAGGCGTTGGAGGACCTCGCCCGGCGCCATCCGGAGGAGCACCTCGTTTACCTGGACGCGGATACTTTTTGTTTCGGATCGCTACCCCGGATGCGGGCCCTGCTCGACGGGGGAACCCACCTGATGCACGCCCGCGAGGGCACACTGGCGGAGCTGCCCACGCGTACGGAACGCAGGATGTGGCAACAGTGCGAGAATCGCAGTTTCGGTGGCCTGACCGTGGACGGGGCGAGCACCATGTACAACGCCGGGGTGGTGGGCCTATCGGCGGGAGGAGCTGCGCGTGCGGTAGAAATCGCCCTGAGGATTTGCGACGACATGTGCGCGGCCGGCGTCATCCGGCGATTGATCGAGCAATTCGCGTTGTCGGTGGCCCTGGCGTCTGCGGGGCGACTCGCCGCCGCCAACTTCTGTATCGGCCATTACTGGGGAAACAAGGAAGGTTGGAATACGTATACGGCGGATTTCTTTCTGGAACATCACCTGCGGGCGACGAGCCTGGACGAGCAGCTTGCCGCGGCGGGCCGGGTAGACTTCGGAGTCCTGCCCATCTACGGGAAATCGTCCCGCACCCGGGATAAGCTGGTGCGCTGGGTAAACGCGGTATTAGGAAAAAACATCTACGCCTTCGTTCCGGATACGGAAGGAGAGGTGAGCGATCTGTCGGAGCGGCGGCTGGCCCGGAAGGGTGAAACCAGTCCGCGACCTTAGGCGTATTAGCTCCATGGCAAAGTACAGCATTGATCTACAGGCGGGAAAAGTAAAGGAAGACGAGGCCGTAAACTCGGTCGGAGAAATAATCGTAGGCATTGACCTGGGCACTACTAACAGCCTGGTGGCCCGGGTGAAGGACGGCCGGGCGGTCGCCGTGGCCGGGGAAGACGGCAAACAGGTGCTGGTGCCGAGCATCGTTCACTTCCGTCCGGACGGCAGCGTCGTCGTGGGTGAAGCGGCGAAGCCCTACCTGACTACCGCCCCGGAGCGGACCATCTATTCGGTCAAGCGATTACTGGGAAAGAGTTTTGGCGACCTCAGTGACGTTAAGGATCAGTTCGGTTACCGGATCATCGACGAGGACGAGGATCGATTGGTAAAGATTGCCGTCCCCGGCAGTGACGGTCGTCAGCGTTACTACAGCCCCGTGGAGTTGTCCGCCCGCATCCTGCAGGCCCTGAAGGCGCGGGTGGAGGCCGAGATCGGAAGTCCGGTAAGCCGGGCCGTGATCACGGTGCCGGCTTACTTCAACGATGCCCAACGGCAGGCCACGCGTGACGCCGGAAAACTTGCCGGACTGGACGTGCTGCGCATCGTGAACGAGCCGACGGCGAGCAGCCTCGCCTACGGTATCGGCCTGACCGAGGAGGACGAGGGGCGGACCATTGCCGTTTACGACCTAGGCGGGGGCACCTTTGACGTATCGATTCTGCGGATCGAGCAGGGCATTTTCGAAGTGTTGGCGACGAACGGGGACACCTTTCTGGGCGGAGACGATTTCGACCAGGCGATCGTCAGCTACTGGCAAGAAAACTACGGCTTACCCCTCAGCACTACCCAGGAGCGCGGGGAGATCCGCCTGCTGGCCGAACGGGCTAAGAAGGCGCTGTCGCAGGAGCAAACGTTTACGGCGGAATTCCGCGGAACGAGCGTTTCCCTCACCCGCGCCGAGGCCAACGACCGATTTGCACCGCTCATCGAGCGAACCCTTAGCTCCTGCGTCCGCGCCCTCGCCGATGCGAAACTGGAGAAGGGTGACATCGACCACGTCATCATGGTGGGCGGTAGTACGCGCGTGCCGCTGGTCAAGGAGCAAGTCAGCGCGTTCTTCGAAAAGGAGGTTAACGATACGCTCGACCCCGACCAGGTGGTGGCGCTCGGTGCCGCCATTCAGGCCGACGTCCTGGCCGGTAACCAACAGGACGTCCTGCTGCTGGACATTACACCGCTGAGCCTGGGCATCGAAACGGTGGGTGGTCTGATGGATCCCATCATCCCCCGCAACTCGAAGGTGCCTACGAAGGTCGGGCGGAAGTATACGACGAGTGTCGACGGCCAGGTCAGGCTCAAGGTGGCCGTGTACCAGGGAGAGCGCGATATGGTGGCCGACAACCGCAAACTGGGCGAGTTCATTCTGAACGATATTCCGCCCATGCCGGCGGGCATTCCCCAGATTGAAATCCACTTTTACCTCGACGCCGACGGCATTCTGCGGGTAAAGGCAACCGAACACCGCAGCGGTACCGAACAGAGCGTGACCATCAAATCACAATACGGGATCAGCGAAGAGGAGATGGCGCTGATGCTCATCGACAGCCTCAACCACGCCGAAGAGGACATGCGGGCACGGAGCCTGGCGGAGGCGAAAACCGAAGCGAACAACGTGCTCCTCAGCGCACGAAAATTTATTCGGCAGAACGAAAGCTGGCTCTCGGGGGAACAGGTGCAGGAGATCGGCCGCTTCGTCGACGCACTCGCCGCCAGCGTGGCGGGTGATGACAAGGATGCCATCAACGAACGGATGGCGGAACTGAATACCTATACCACGCCGCTGGCCCACGAGGCCCTTGACCGGAACGTGGCGGCGGCCATGCGGGGGCGGGACGTGAATTGATCACCACTTCTCGTCGCCCAGGCGGTCGGCCAGGCTACGCACTTCGTTCACTACGGCCTGACGTCGCTCGGCGGTGACGGACGTGCCGTTTTTCAAATCCTGAGTGATGCGCGCGAGTTGATCCGTCAGCCGGTCCGCGGTGAGTAGTTGCAGGCTGGTCTTTAGTTTGTGCTTAAGGTCACCGACGGCGCGCGCGTTGCCGGCGGTGATGGCGGTGTCGAGCTCGGTGGCGGCGCCGCGCAGTTCGCGTTGGAGAATTACGGAGAATGCCGCAAGTTCGCGGGCATCATGATCGAATGCTTCCCGTAGGGTAATGAAGGGCATGGTAGTGGGTGCTTTTGACTGGGCGACGGGACCTCCCAGGTAGCGGCTGATGATGCCGTGCAGTCTGGCGGGGTCAAAGGGCTTCAGGAGAAAATCGTCGATGCGGGCTTCCCGCATGCGCTCACTGATCGTAAAACTTGCCGATGCAGAGAACGCGACGATGGGGATCTCGGAGCGAGGTCCCGAGAGTTTTCGGATCCGGGTAGCGGCTTCGTAGCCGTCCATGACCGGCATGCGGAGATCCATGAGAATCAGGTCGAAGTGATTGGCCTGTACGTGGCGGATGGCTTCCGCTCCGTTCGGAGCCAGATCGAAGGGAACCTGCCACCGCCGAAAGTAGCGGGATACGAGGAAAGCGTTGGTCTCATTGTCCTCGACGAGTAACACTCTGCCGGTACGAATGGGGGGCAACTCCCCACCCGGCTGCCCGGCCGCGTCCGGAGGGTCGGCGACGGGCAGCGACAACTCGAAGGAAAATCGGGAACCCTTACCCTCTTCGGAGAATACCTCCATGCGACTGTCCAGTTTTTCCAGGATGCTGCTGCTGATGGCGAGTCCGAGCCCGGATCCTCCGTACTTGGCGTGAATATCTTCCGAGGCCTGAGTAAATGGCGTAAACAGTTTTTGCAGTCTATCGGGGGCAATACCGATGCCGGTGTCGGTCACCGCTACCTCTATCCGTACGCGCTTTTCCGTAGAGTCCAGGACTTTCACCGTGGTGGCTACGCTTCCGTCGGGAGTAAATTTGACGGCGTTGCCGATGAGATTCGTGAGAAGTTGGCTGATGAGGGTCGGGTCACCGACCAGGGTAGCCGGTAGGGCTTCGTCTACGGTGACGTCGAGATCCAGCCCCCGGTTGCGGCTATCGAAGTGGAAACTATTGACTACGGAACGCACCAACTCGTGGAGGTCGAAGGGGGCGTTGGCCACTCTGAGTTTACCGAGGCCCACCTTGCTGATTACGAGAATATTCTTAAAGAGTTGAAGAATATGGGTCGCGGAATTGGCGAGAATGGACTGTAAGTGGGCCTGGTGAGCGTTCAGACCGGTGGTTTTGAGGAGGTCCGAGGTGCCTACGATGGCGTTCAGGGGGGTAAGGACCTCGTGACTGATGGTCGAAAGAAAATAGGACTTAGCCCGGTCGGACGACTCGGCCCGCTTCTTGGCTACCAGGAGTTCCGTTTCGTACTTCTTCCGTACGGTGAAGTTGATGATCACCATGCTGGTGAAGAGAAAGCGTCCGGCATCGTCGTGGTGGCGGGTAGCGGTGATGAGGACCGGCAGTCGGCTACCGTTCTTGCACTGGAGGGTCAGGTTGATGTCCTCTACGGAGTTCTGCAGGTTAAGAACGGGAAAGAAGTGCGTTTCGAAGAAGATGCGTGACCCCCGGGTGACCAGGTCAATCAGGGAATGACTGCCCACGAGTTCAGCAGGCGAGTAGCCCAACCAGTCACAGAAGGTCTTGTTGATGCGCAAGAAATCGCCCGTCGCGGAAGTGAAGACGTAACCGCACGGGGCTACTTCGAAAAACTTGCCCGCGTGTTCCTCGATCCGGCGCGAGATCGCCTGATTGGATAGGGGGGTGGGGTCAGTCATACGATGAGGAGTCCAGGAAGCGGTTGATCGCATCGATGGTCTCCTGCGGTGCACTCAGGTGGGGGCAGTGGCCCTTACTGGGCAAATAATCGATCGTGCAGTCGGGCAGTTGTTGACACGTGTACTGACCGACCTGCCGATTTGCGATGACGTCTTCATCACACTGCAGGACCAGGGTGGGGATGTAGTGGTTGACCAGGTCGGTGCGGTTGTCAGACAGGAAAGTGAGCCGGGCAAAGTGGAGAGCTACTTCGGGGTCCATCCGGCAAAAGGACTCATTTAATTCCTGCGTGAGTTCAGGGCGGTCGGCGTTACCCATAACCTGGGGGGTGAAGCTTGCGGACCAACCGACGAAGTTGCTCTCCAAATCAGCAAGCAGGTCATCAATATCCTCCTGACTAAATCCTCCCGGGTAATCCCCGTCGTTGAGGTAGCACGGGGAGGGACCGACCATGACCATTTTGGCGAAGCGATCGGGATTTAACTTAGCGGCCAGCAGGCCGATCATCGAACTTACGGAATGGCCGACGAAAATCACCTCGTGGAGGTCCAACTCCTCGAGGATGAGTACAATATCCCGGGCATAACCTTCCAGATTGGCGTACCGTTGGGGGTCGAAGGGACGTGTGGCTCCGCCGGCGCCGACGTAATCGAACAGGACGATTCGGTACCGATCCGCAAAAGCGGGGGCTACGAAGCGCCACATATGTTGGTCACACCCGAAGCCGTGGGCAAAAACCATGGGCTGTCCTTCCGGATTGCCGGAGACGCGGACGTTGTGGGCCCTTTGTGCGGAGAGTATGCCCATATTTAAAATACTTGGTTGCACAAATTTACTCAAACCTACGGTTACTACCGGGACCTTGGATTTGCAACCTTCGCCGGACGGACTTGTCTTAGGTACGCAAACAATTCAACGAATGGCCCTTAAAGTTGGCGACAAAGCCCCCCTCTTCAAACTGTACAACGACGAGCAAAAGGAGGTCGGATTAGCGGATTACGGTGGCAAACACCTGGTGCTGCTGTTCTTCCCCCTCGCCTTCACCGGTGTCTGTACCGATGAACTGTGTACCATGCGGGACACGCTGCCGGAATACAATCAGCTGGGCTCCTCCGTGGCGGCCATTAGTGTAGACAGTGTATTCACGCTGGCAAGGTACCGGGCGGACCAGCAACTGAACTTCCCCCTTCTGAGTGACTTCAATAAGGAGGTCAGTCGGCAGTACGGAGCCCTGTACGATACCTTTGCCTTGGGTATGGAGGGCGTCAGCAAGCGGGCCGCGTTTGTGATCGACGCTGAAGGGGTAGTACGGTACGCCGAGGTTCTCGAGTCGGCCGGGGATCAGCCTGATTATTCGGCAATTAAAGAAACTTTGGCCGGCCTCCAGTAGTTTTTCAAGAATTAGCGCGTAAAGTTATGAGCATATATGCATCCGGCCAGGAAGACGTCTTACTCGATGAGGACATTGACGTCAGCATCGGCGAACCCGCTGATCTGATCGTGTTCAACGATGACCACAATACCTTTGATTGGGTCATGCAGAGTTTCGTGGACGTTCTGGGCCACTCGACCGAACAATCCGAACAGCTTGCCCTCATGATCCACCTGAAGGGGAAGGCCACCGTGAAATCAGCCGCCTTTAATGAATTGCGTCCGAAAAAAGACGCGCTGTGCGACCGCGGGCTTAGCGCCGTGATTGAGGGGAAAGGGCAGTAGATGCCCCTGTATCGTCTTGATCCCCGGTTTCCGGAATTGTTTCCCGACCCCGTGCGGGTCAACGGGGAGGGTCCCGCCTGTTTTGGAGGCGATCTTTCACCCGACCGACTCTTTAACGCTTACCGGCTGGGTTACTTTCCGTGGTTTGCGGAAGGAGAGCCCATTCTGTGGTGGCACCCCAACCCGCGCTTCGTTCTCTACCCCGATCGTTTGCGGATCAGCAAGAGCATGCGCCCCTACTTTAATCAGGGTAAGTATCGCGTCACGTACGACACCCACTTTCGCCGGGTAATGGAGGAGTGCCGCAGCCTCCACCGGCCCGGGCAGTGGGGCAGCTGGATCACCGACGAGCTCATTGCCGGCTATGTCGCCCTGCACGAGCTCGGGATCGCCCACAGCGTGGAAGTATACGAGGGGGAGGAGTTGGTGGGCGGGCTGTACGGGCTGGCCCTCGGGAAAGTTTTTTTCGGGGAGAGTATGTTCTTCAAGCGACCCAACGCGAGTAAGTTCGGCTTCATCTCTCTGGTACAGCGTTTAGAGCGCCGGGGGTACCGCATGATCGATTGTCAACAGGAAACGGGCCACCTTAAAAGTCTGGGGGGGCAGGCCATACCACGGACGGAATTTCTGGACCGACTGAGCCTCATTCCGGACGAGGAAACCGAGCGAGGGAAGTGGCAGTAGCCCCCCCGGCTCCAACTGCACCGGCTTCGGCGTTGTTACCTCCTTCCTAAGCAGTGAAAGTATGACTACCCACTTCTGGCTCACGGCCAACCGTCCGAAGCGCGATCCCGCCGCCCCCGATGACCGGCTCTACGTCCGGCAGTACGGTACGGGTAACGCCGTGCTGATCGCCGTCCACGGCTTCGGGCGCAACGGGGCCCGTATGGAACGACTCGGACTGCACCTGGGAGACCGCTTTACGATGTTGGCTCCCGACCTGCCGTACCACGGATCTTCCGAATGGTTCAGCGATCGATACTCCACATCCGACTTTACCGCCCTGCTGCAACAGTTGCTGGATCGGTACCCCGACCGGCCCGTATACCTGATGGGGCATAGTCTGGGGGGACGGTACCTGAGTTCCTGCCTGGCGGGGCTGCACCACGATCACCTGCGCGACCTCGTGCTGGTGGCCCCCGACGGGGCCGGCGGGCGGTACACCAACTGGATCGATACCTTGCCGGCGTCGCTGGTAAAACCGCTGGCGCGGCTGTCCGAGCGGCCCCGGGCGATTTTGCGCATGAGCCAGTGGCTCAGTAAACGGGGAATTATTAATCGCTACTCCGCCGAATACCTTAAGTACAACCTCAACGACCGGCCCTTCCGCCGGCGCCTGGCCGGTACCTTACGGAGCGTACTAAAATTTCCGCCCCGCCCGGCGGCGTTCGAGCGCGCATTACGCGAGCGGAACATGCAGTGTACCGTCTTCGTCGGCGATAAAGATCCCCTGTTGCACCACGATCGGCTCAGCAGTATGTACGAACCGCTTCCCTCCGTCACCCTCCACCACTATGCGGGCAGTCACTGGCTCCCGGAACAGTTACTTGCGGAATACTACCGAAATAGTTTGGTGGCTGCCTTACCTTAGCCGCGTGTCACCACTCGCTTATCCAAACGTCGGAACGGTACTGGACCGTACCACCCGCCTACTCAAGCAACATTACCTACGTGCTTTTCGGGAAGAAGGCATCGACATCAGCACCGAACAGTGGGTGTTGCTGGATCGCCTGTATACGGAAGGGGACGCCAGCCAGACGGACCTGGCGAACGGGACCTTCAAGGACGCACCGACCGTGAGCCGCATCATCGATAAGCTGGCAAAGAAGAAACTCGTAGAGCGCCGTCGGTTTCCGAACGACCGGCGCCGGTACCAGGTGGTGATCACCGAAGCGGGCAGAAACGTCCACCAACGAATCATGCCTGCCGTGCGGAAGCTGCGCCGCCAGACCTGGCAGGGGCTTTCCGAGACGGACTACGAGCGGTTACAGGAATTGCTGGGACATATCCGGAGCAATTTCGGTGAAGAAGATTAGCGTAAATATTTACCGTACCCTTGGAATCACTGGCTCAACACGTCGAAGCTCTTATTTTCGCTTCCCCCCAACCTATTCCGCTGCCGGAAATACAGGCGGTGTTGGAAGAAAGCTTTGGCTTGCGGTTTTCGGACAGCGAATTGCTGGAGAGCATCGCCGAATTGCGGCGGCGGTACGACCACGCGCAGCACAGTTTCGAGGTGCTCGAAATTGCCGGTGGATACCAGTTTATGAGTAAGGGGGCGTACCACCAGACGATCGGAACCCATCTGCGGCAACAAAGCACGAAAAAGCTCAGTCGGTCGGCGCTGGAGACGCTGAGTATCATCGCGTACCGCCAACCGGTGACCCGGTCCGAGCTGGAGAAAATTCGGGGAGTGAGTTGCGACTACGCCCTGCAGAAACTATTGGAAAAGGAGCTTGTTACCATTACCGGTCGCTCCGAAAGCGTAGGTAAGCCCCTCCTGTACGGCGTGACCGAGAAGTTTATGGACTACTTCGGCATCCGGTCGATGGCCGATCTGCCCCAGCCCCGCGAGTTCAAGCTGCCGGAACACTCGATCGGCAACCCCGACGAACTCATGGTTGAAGCTGGGGAAGAAGCCGATTAATACGCAATCATGGTCAACAAAGTCGCCGCCTCCGGCCTCATCACGCTAAAACTGGAAGACTACTGGCCCCGGGAACCCCTGGTCGCTTTCGACCTGAAGGATTACCTCTTTATGGAGTTGATCCTGAAAGAAAAAGACTTCCGTGAAGCCATTAAAGCGCACGACTTCGGCCAGTACCGGGGCCAGATACTGCTCGTCTACTGCTCCGCCGATGCCATCATCCCCGCGTGGGCGTACATGCTGGTCGCCGCCGCGGCCGCGCCCTACGTAGCCGATATATATCAGGGCACCGAGGCAGAATACTTACGCGACCACTACCGGCGGAAAGTCGCCCAGCTCGATCCGGAGGAGTTTGCCGGGCAGCGGATCGTCGTAAAGGGTTGCGGCGACCGGGAAGTGCCGGCCGCCGCCTATCTGGAGATCACCGCAAAATTGCGTCCGGTGGCACGATCCATCATGTTCGGCGAGCCGTGCAGTACGGTGCCGGTATACAAACAACCCCTGGTCAGGAAGTAAATACTGGTGCTTATCTTGGGCCTTAAACCTTGCCCATGCGATCGAGTCACTACCTGCTTGCATTCCTGTTTTTATGTTGCTCGCTGGGGGTGAAGTCCCAGGATACGCATTTTACCCTGCACGATTATAATCCGCTGTGGCTGAATCCGGCCCAGACCGGCGCGTACAGTGGGTCGATGCGTATCGGGGGCATCTACCGGGGGCAGTGGTACACGCTCAATGGGATCACGACCCCGAGTGCGTACGCCGATGCGCCGATCGTCCGCGGCCTGCGCAAGTATGACTGGATCGGGGTGGGAGCGAATCTTATCAGCGACAAGGCTGGAGCGGGTGGTGACCTGGGGTTTAAGTCCACCTACTTTGGCTTCTCGGCGGCCTACCACCTGGCACTCGACGATAACCGGCGCAACGTATTCACGCTCGGAGCGCAGTACGGAAGTACTACTTACAGCCTCGACGTAGGCTCGGCCAGTCTGCTGCAGCAACTGACCATCGACCCCTCCCTGGGCGGTGGCGGACAGTCACAGGGCGAAATTAAACCTACCACCGGAGAGGGTAGCGGGAGTAACGACAGTTATAACGACATCAATGCCGGTGTGATGCTGCGGTCCGTTCTCGATCCGAAAAAGGAGAACTTGCTGGAAGTAGGGGTGAGTATGTTCCATCTAAACGGTCCGAAACGCGCCACGCTGCTTACGGCCAGTACGGATACGACGGGCATCGATACAACGACCGTGGGCACCCGGGCGGGAGAGGATGCACGGCGGCGGAGGTCTACGCTACATGGGCACGCGCGTCTTGATCTGGAGGTCAGCGAAAAGTGGCGCTTTCAACCCTCGCTTTACGTACAGTCTTCCGCGTCTAATACGACGGCCTCTATACAGGCGTGGGGTAGTCGGTCGCTCAAGCCCGACGTGGATCTCCGTATGGGGCTGGGCTACCGGACGGGCGACGCGGCGCAGGTGCTGATCGGACTGGATTACCAGCAAATTCGGGCAGCGCTGAGTTATGATATTACCCTGAGTCAATCCCGGACGGTGACGAATTATCAGGGGGGCTTCGAATTATCGGCCCAGTATATATTCAATATTTATAAGAAGCCGACCGTCGTGCCCACGATGCTTTGTCCCAAAATTTAGGCACCGCCGGTCGCGTTTTTAATCACTCATCCCCGCTTCCATGATACGGATACATACGGACACTCTACGGGACACGCGGTCGTTGCTGGCCACGATTTTTATCGCAGTGGCTTCCCTGCCCCTGTTCGCTCAACCGTTGGCCGGTAGTTCCAACGAGGAACAATTACTGGCTGCCGCCGATTCCGCCCGCGCTACCTACAACTGGACCGTTGCTCTCGATAACTACCGGGAACTGTACGAGAAGAACGACGAGGATTACCTGCTGCCCCTTATGGCGCAGATGAACTATGAACTGCGCGACGTGGCCGCGGCCATTCGGGGGTATACGCAGACCTTCCGCCGTACCGAAGCCGGGGATACGACCAATAACATCCACCGCTTCTACTACGGCCGCGTACTGAAAATGGATCAGCAGTACGATGAGGCCGTCACCTACCTCACGGAGTTTCTGCAGCACAACGACGACCCCGTACTCGAGCAACTTGCGCGGGCCGAAATCGAGGGTGCACGTCTGTACCGGGACGCCATGACGGAAACCGGAGAAGTGAGTCTGGAGATTCTCGACCGCAAGATCAATACGGTATGGAGCGAGTATTCACCCGTCTACAGCACCGCCGATAACACCCTGTACTATGCTACCGTGCAGGCGACCACGCCGGTGGAAATGACGGACGCGAACGACGAGAAGCAATTCTTGCGCATATTTAAAGCGGTGCGCGACGAAGAGGGTGAGTGGGAGCGGCCGGAAGCGCTGGGACGGGAAGTGAACCGCCCCGGGGTGCACACCGCCAACCCGAGCCTCAGTGCCGACGGGCGTCGGTTGTACTACAACCGGCTGGGCATGAACAGTAATAAGATCGCCCAGGCGAAAATATACCTCAGCGATGTGGACGACGCCGGCTGGAAAAGCGGGAATCCCGTCTCGGGAATCAATAGCGACGACCACCTGGCGCTGCAACCCGCCACCGGAGAGCTCTTCGGTGAGGAAGTGTTGTTCTTCGTAAGCGACATGGATGGTGGATTCGGTGGTTTCGACATCTACTACGCTACCTATCAGGGAGACGGCCGCTACGGTAGCCCGGTCAATCTCGGCGAAACGATCAACACGGTCGGAGACGACATGACGCCCTTTTACTTCGACGGTACCCTCTACTACAGTACCGACGGCCTGCCCACGATGGGGGGGACCGACCTGTTTTACTCCGCCTGGAACGGAAGTGAATGGAGTACTCCCGCGAATATGGGACCCGGCTTCAACAGCAGCGTTGACGACCAGAGTCTCAGCGTGTACGGTGACGGCCTCATCGGCTTCATGACGAGTAACCGTCCCGGGGAGGGGAGATCCGTAAAGAGCAAGACCTGCTGCGACGATATCTATAACTTCGAGATCGCGAGTCTGTACGCCAATCTCGTCGTGGGACTCTTCAGCGAGGCCCGTCAACCGCTGACTAACGGCACCATTGAGCTGCAGCCTATTCGCAACGGGCAGTCGCAGGGCCCCGGCACCCAGAAGACCCGCGACGACGGGAACCGCTTCGATTTCGGTCTTACCCTGGAAACCGAATACCAGGTGGTCGCCAGCCACCCCGGCTACTATCCGGATACGGTGGAGTTGAATACATTGGGCCTGGAGGAGAGCAAGAGTTTCGAGCAGGTATTCTTCCTCAAGCCGATTCCGGTGGATCCTTCCACGATCCCGGTCTACGATACCATCGAGATCGAGGAGTCGATTGCCCTGGAAAATATCCTATACGATCTGGATAAGTCCAATATCCGGGAAGACGCGGAAGGCGACCTACGCGTACTTGCCGAATTGATGAAGCAATATCCCGACCTGGTCATCGAACTGGGCTCCCACACCGACTTTCGCGGCGTAGACGAGTACAATCTGAACCTGAGTAAGCGCCGCGCGGATGCCGCCCGCCGCTGGCTCATTGCAAGAGGAGAGATTGCCGCCAACCGGATCAAATTCCGGGGCTACGGGGAAACCGTGCCCCTGGTGGTTTCGGAGCGACTGGCCGGTCGAACCGGCATCTTTCAGGCAGGAGACACCCTCAGTGAGGCGTACATCAATGCACTGCCGAATAACGAGCAGCGGGAGGTGGCCCACCAGCTCAACCGACGCACCGAATTTAAAGTGCTGGAGGGTCCCACCACGATCATTATCCGGCGGGACATCATCGAACGGGCCATCGAGGGACCGGACCGCAACGCCGAGCCCCGGGATTCGATCAGTCCGAAAAGTACGCTCCACGGGAAGTCCCCATCCGAGATCGACGGCCTGCCCATCCTGCAATTTGACCGGCGCGAAATCGACCTCGGCGTCGTGAAGAAGGGCGATACGAGATCGTTCACTTACACCTTCGTCAACGAGGGCCGGGTACCCGCCCAGATCATGCTGATTCAGGCTTGCGAATGTACCACCGTGACCCACGATAACTCGATCGTGTACCAACCCGGTGACCGGGGTACCCTGGAGGTCGTCTTCGACAGCAGTAGCAAGGATGAGGCCGAAACCATCGGCATCGATATTTTCCTGGAGCAGAGCGATCGTAATGGCCGACCGGTCATCGAACTTGTCGAATACCACTTTGACATTCAGCAGTGATCGGGGAGTACGTGAAGGCACTCCGACGCGGTGTTGATTTTCGCGGGCGAAGCAACTGGCCGGAGTATCTGTCGTTCTTCGTAGTCAATGCGAGCATGAGCCTTACCCTTTCCGCACTGGAGGGGTGGCAACGGGACGGATTCTTCGGAATCCTCGCCGTCGTTTACGGGTTATTCGTGCTGGTACCGGGACTGGCGATCACGACGCGACTGATCCGCTTTCTGGTAACTAAAGGATAGGGACCTTCGGCCTATAGACCGGCCCGGGCGGAAATTTCGAGCATTCGGTCGATGCTCTTCACCCCCTTTTCGATGACCCATTCGGGTAGGGTAATCTCGGGCATTTCGTACTCCATGCATAGGTAGAGCTTCTCCATCGTGTTGCGCTTCATGTGCGGACACTCGTTGCAGGCGCAGGTGTTGTTCGGCGGGGCGGGGTAGAAGGTCTTGTCCGGTGCGGCCAGTTCCATCTGGTGGATGATGCCGGGTTCCGTGGCTACGATAAACTCATTGTAGGCGCTTTCCCGGGTGAAGCGGAGCAGACTGGACGTGGAGCCCACGTGGTCGGCCATGTCGAGGATGTGGGCCTCGCATTCGGGGTGAGCAATGAAGGCCGCCTCCGGATGAGCGATCTTAAGCTTGGTAATCTTCTCGTGACTGAAGATCTCGTGCACCATGCAACTGCCGTTCCAGAGCACCATGTCCCGTCCCGTCTCCTTGATAAGCCACCGACCGAGATTGACGTCCGGAGCGAAGATGATGGGCTGGTCCCTAGGAATGGAATCGATGACGTGCTTCGCGTTGGTGCTGGTACAGCAAATGTCCGTGAGCGTTTTCAGTTCCGCGGTGCAGTTGATGTAGCTCACCACGATGTGATCGGGGTACTTCTCCTTAAACTTCGCGAAGACCGGGGCCGGGCAGGAGTCCGCCAGGCTGCAGCCCGCCTTCAGGTCGGGCAACAGGACTTTTTTCTGGGGGCTGAGCATCTTGGCGGTTTCGGCCATAAAGTGTACGCCGGCGAAGACGATGATGTCCGCGTCCGTGGATGCCGCCTGCTGGCTAAGGCCGAGACTATCCCCGATGTAGTCTGCAATGTCCTGAATTTCGGATTCCTGATAATAGTGGGCGAGGATGACGGCGTTGCGTTCCCGCTTGAGCCGGTTGATCTCGGCGGCCAGATCGAGCGTGGGGTCCACGTCTATGTCCAGGTACCCGCGGCGGTTCAGGTTCTTTGTAGCGAAATCGATTTCGACGGACATCAGGGGTGTATTTGGTGGTAAGAAACGAAACTATAACGGGTAGGAGCGGGATAGGTTGCTTTGCTTAAATGTAAAACTAAGTTAAGGCACGGCGGATCGGGTCCGGTTGGCTTGCGCGCGCAGCGCCCGGGTTTCCACGGCACCTGCGTACCCGCCCCCACAAATTGTTACCTTGGCTGCAACCAAAAAATACGGACATCGCCACCTTCAATTGGGCCATTCTCGGCCTCGGAAAGATCGCCCATAAATTTGCGCAAGACCTGGCGCTGATCGAAGACGCGCGATTGGTTGCGGTCGGATCACGATCGCTGGATCGGGCACGGGAATTCGCGGCTCAGTACGGGGCGACCCACGCCGCCGGTACCTATGCGGAAACTTTCGACGGACCGCGCGTGGATGCGGTGTACGTGGCCACGCCCCATTCCGGACACCGGGAGCTTACGCTGATGTGTCTCGAACGGGGGATTCCCGTGCTCTGTGAGAAGCCGCTGGGCATGAGCTACGCGGAGGTGGAGGAAATGGTCGGCGTAGCGCGGGAGCGAGGGGTATACCTGATGGAAGCCCTGTGGTCGCGCTTTCTCCCGGCGCTGGAAGAAATGAAGCGGACGCTGGATGCCGGCGCCATCGGCCGAATTGAGGGTCTGCGGGCCGACTTTGGTTTTCTTGGGGAACCGCATGCCGATTTTTCCCGTGACCGGCTATACAATCCCGCGCTGGGTGGGGGTGCCCTGCTCGATATTGGCATCTACCCGATTTGGCTGGCGCAGTACGTTTTCGGAGCTCCGGTGGACATCAGCGCGACCGCGCGGGTGACCGAGTCCGGTGCGGATATTGATACCCAGGTGACGTTGCGGTACGCGGGTGGTCAGTTGGCGCACTGCTACTCCACGCTGCTGGGGATTACGAAATGCGACGCCCTGGTCCTGGGAACGGAGGGGGCGCTGCACATTCATCCGCGCTTTCATGAGTCGCGGGGCTTCAGTATTCTGCGGGGGAAGGATGAGCCACCGGAGAATCATTACTACCCTTTTGAGGGGAAGGGCTACGTTTTCGAGGCCCGCGCGGTGATGGAGGACGTGCGCGCCGGCCGGAGCGAGTCGGAGCGGTGGTCGCTGGAGGATAGTTTACTGTTGCACAGGACTTTGACGGAGGTGCGGCGGCGGATCGGGGTGAGGTACGCGGGGGAGTAGGGGAGATTTATTTGGAAATGCGGAGGAGATTGCTTACAGCGGTCCAACGGGGTGACCCCGTCCGACGGCTATAGCCGTCCAACCGCTATAGCCGCCCAACCGCTGCCTCACCGTCCATTACCTTCGCCGCATGCAGGAACGACCGACCATAGCGGACTTTCTTACCCTGATCGGTCTGAGCCTGATCTGGGGCACCAGTTACATCCTGATCAAGTGGGCGCTGGGGGTGTTTTCCGCCCAGCAGATTGCCGTGCTCCGCCTGGGGCTATCGGCCCTGGCTCTGGCTCCCTTCGCCCTTACGCACCTGCGCAGGATCAGCTCCTCGCAGGTGCCCACCCTTTTGCTCGTAGGGCTGACGGGAACGGCCATACCGTCTTTTCTGTTCCCGATCGCCCAACTGCACCTCAGCAGTAGCCTGACCGGTACGCTCAGCAGCTTGACCCCGCTCTGTACGTTCCTGGTTGCTTGGCTGGTGTTCCGCAACCGGCCCGTGCGCGAGCAGGTGATCGGCATCGTGGTGGGCCTCATGGGGGCGGTGATGCTGGCGTACGTAACGCCGGGCCGGGGAGGGCAGGGTAGCCAGTTGGCGTACGCGGGACTGGTTTTGCTGGCCTGCCTCTGTTACGGCACGTCGGCGAATATCGTCGGTAATTTCTTCCGCAAGCTGCCGTCCCTTACCATCACCGTGACCAGCTTCTTTCTGGTGGGTTTGCCGGCGCTCATCTACGCTTTCACCCTCGGCGGCGTAGTAGGGACGATCCGGGAAGCCGGAACGCCGGGGTGGTGGGCCCTTGGTTACGTCACCATTTTGGCCGTGGGAAGTACGGTGCTGGCAAGTTTCGTGTTCTTCCGGTTGGTGCAGCGGACGGGGGCGGTATTCGCGAGCACCGTGAGCTACCTGATCCCTATCGTTGCTCTGCTGTGGGGGTTACTCGACCACGAGCGGTTTACCCTGTTACAAGTACCGGCCATCGGGCTCGTGCTATTGGGCGTCTTTCTCAGCAAGCGTAAGTGACGGGACAAACTAACCGCCGCATATTTGCGTACTTAGAACTGCCTACGTATCGTATACTGCATGAGGCTAGTCGCCATAATTTTACTGCTCTTCGCCCCGCTATTGTCGTGGGCGGCACCCGGCGACTCCCTCACCGTTGCGGAAGTGGAGCTGATCGGTCACCGCAAAACGCGCCCCCGGGTCGTTTTTCGGGAAATGACCTTCGGCCGGGGTGACCGGCTGGCCGTCGACGATCTCGATCGCGTGGTCGCGCGTAGCTACAATAACCTGATGAATTCCGGCCTCTTCGCTTCCGTCGAGATTACGTACGACAGTACTCAGGTACGGGCGGGTGGTCAGGTAGCCTTCACCGTCCGTATGCGGGAAACATGGTACATCTATCCCGTACCGGTCTTCGAGCTCGCCGATCGCAATTTCAACGTATGGTGGACGGAAGAAAACCGCTCCCTGGACCGGGTAAATGTAGGTGGGAAGCTGACGTATTACAATTTCACGGGCCAACGTGACCGCCTCAAGCTGGGGTTCACGACCGGGTATACGCGATCGTTACAGGCAGGCTACCGACTTCCGTACTTAAACCGCGCCGGCTCCGTCGGGATGGAGTTGGAGTTCAGCTATTTGCGCCGCCGGGAACAGAATTACCTGACACTCGATAATCGCCAAATATTCTATTCCGATCCGGACGCTTTCGTTTACCGGCGGTCTAATGCGGACCTGACCATCAATTACCGGAAAAAAATATATGTATCCCATTACCTGTCCTTCGGCTGGCGGCAATCCGAAATTGCCGATATCATCGGAAGGGTACTGAATCCCGAATTTTTCGGGGGCGGACGCACGCAACAAAAGTATTTCCGCATTGCGTACGATTTTCAGAATGACCGCCGTGATATTCGCAATTATCCCTGGAAGGGCAAATACTTTTCGGTGGGTATCGCCAAGGAGGGCCTGGGCATATACGGACAGCGAGACGGCCTGGAAGTGCACGGGGATTACCGGGAATTTATTCCGTTCGGAAAGCGATATTCCCTCAACTACGGGGTAGCGGCCAAGTATAGCCTCATTCGTACCCGCCAGCCCTTTCTCGAAAATCGGGCCATCGGCTTCGGAAACAATGGCCTGATCGGTTACCAATTCTACGTGGTGGACGGGCTGGATATGGTCATCTGGCGTCTGGGCCTGCGCCGGGAGTTCATTAAAACCAAACTGGACCTGGGTAAACTCGTGTTCATCGATGCCTTTCGCTACATACCCCTGCGGATACTCGGTTCCGTACAGTTCAACCAGGGTATTGCGAATGCCCCCTTCGTCGACGGGACCAATCAGTTAAATAATAACCTGCTTACCGGTATGGGCGCCAGTATCGATTTCGTGCTTTACTACGATATGGTGGCCGGCGTACAGTACAACCGCAATCACCTGGGCGAAGACGGCGTGTACCTCAACCTGAACCTCAGTTTCTGAGCGGAGCGGCGGGGCGGTGGGCCTTCGACTGCCGTAATATTTCGTAACCTTGTTGCGCGTTCAAGTTTCCACGCCATGCAGGTTGTCATTTACAGTCAGGTTTATAAAGAGTCCGACCGCGAACCGGTCCAGGAACTCTTCGACCTGCTGGCCTCGGAGAATTTTTCTACCTACGTTTACGGTCCTTACCTGGAGCAAATTCGTTCCCACATTCACTTCTCCCGCGACGTCGGCGTGTTCGAAAGTCATCTGGATTTTCGCATTAAGAAGTTCGATATGCTCATCACCCTGGGGGGCGACGGAACGATCCTCAGCGCCATGCTGATGATCAAGGATTACAAGATTCCCATTCTCGGAATCAACCTCGGTCGACTGGGCTTCCTGGCTCGGGTAGAGAAAAGTAAGATGTGCGAAGCCATGCGGTTACTCGCCCGGGGGCGGTTCGAAACCGAAAAACGCGATATGCTTTACCTGGAAAGTAATCTGCCCGTATTCGGCGACACGCCGTATGCCCTGAATGATTTTACCCTCCTCAAGCGGGATACCTCCTCCATGATTACCATACATACGTACATCAACGGTGCGTATCTGAACAGCTACTGGGCCGACGGTATCATCGTCGCCACGCCTACCGGAAGTACGGGCTACAGCCTGAGCTGCGGCGGGCCGATCGTGTTTCCCGGGAGTGGAAACTTCGTCGTCACGCCCGTAGCGCCGCACAACCTCAATGTACGACCCATCGTCATCAGCGACGATGCCGTTATCAGCTTCCAGATTGAAGGACGGGCCGATAACTTCTTATCCACCCTCGATTCCCGCTTCGAAACCGTTACCGCCGCTCACGAACTCGCGGTACGTAAGAATGACTTTGGTATCGATCTGGTCAAATTGCCGGACATTACCTTCATGGATACCCTGCGCGGTAAGTTAAATTGGGGGGAAGATCGCAGAAATCATTAACAACCCTGACTTTCATACGTGCTGGCAGTCCTTTTGCTTAATATTAGGAAAATAGGGCGGTTAATACGGATAAGTATACTAATCCGGGTGAGTAACTCACCCAGAGTACTCCCGGTGACCCGGCATTAGATGATAGAACATACCTAGATCTAGTGATATGGTGGTAATTTATATGTTTCGTGAGGGTCCCGGTGCCATTAGGTATGGACGGAATTTCGAATTAATTTCATATACTTGCCGTTGAGTTAGAACAATAGTAGCATTAAGTATCTTTATAGATTATCCCGGGCGAAGCACCAATAGATATCCCGCCCTCCCCCACACAAACACTAAACCCCGTAAGAAATAATCAAACTTGTTTTGATATTAAAGGGCTAACCAATACCAGTTCATTACACATCCGGTACGCGATCCGCCATTATGGAGGACCGCGACGTATCTAATCTATTCACTCAAATCTATCAATCATGGCCAGTTTTAAGAAAGAATTGAAGGCGATCATGTCCCGTTTTGACGCCGCGCAGGAAGCTTTTGCCGACGGCGTAACCAAACAGGAAAAAACGAAGAAAAAACTCAAGTCCGCCAAGGCGAAAATCAAGGGTCTGCAACAAAAGGTAGCGAGCCTCGAGCAGGAACTCAAGGTGGCAAAGAAGAAGGCCAGCAAGGTTCCCGAAACCGCCGCCGGCGAACAGCCCCAACCCAAGCGGAAGGATACTAAGTCGAAAGAAACCAAGTCGACCGGCGCCCGTCGTGGCCGCACGAAGAAGTCAGCCCCTACGGCTACCTCCGATAACGTTTCCGGCGAGGATATGGCGCAGGCCGTGTCGGACGCCCCCGATTCGGTAAGTGAAGCCGCCGCCGAAAAGTCGGCCCCCAAATCACGTCGGGGCCGTCCCCGCAAGACGCAGGGAGCCGCAAAGTCGGCCCGCAAAACCGCAAGTCGCAGCAAAACCACTTCCAACGGTACCGGATCCCGTCGGGGTCGCCCCTCCACCAAGGGTCCGGCCAGCGAACTGACCAAGATCTCCGGCGTCGGCGCCACCATGGCCGCCCGCTTCGAGGAAGCCGGCGTGAAGACCATCGAGGAGTTCGCCCAGCTCAACGATGATCAGATGAAGGACGTCCTGCAAAAGTGCGGTCCCCGTTACCGTAATGCGGACAGCGATAAAATGGAAATGTACCGCTCCAATGCCCGGGAAGCCATGGCTTCCTAAATACCGTACATCGGTATAAAAGAAAACCGCCGCCCGGAGACCGGGAGGCGGTTTTTTTATTGGATACGGCGATGGATTACTTCGCGTTCGCGTAGCGCTTGCTTACCTCGTCCCAGTTCACGACGTCAAAGAAGGCGGAGATGTAATCCGGCCGGCGGTTCTGGTAGTTAAGGTAGTAGGCGTGTTCCCAGACATCGAGTCCCAGGATCGGCGTACCGCGCTCGTCGGCTACGTCCATCAGGGGATTGTCCTGGTTAGGCGTGGACGTAACGGCTAGCGTACCGTCGCGCTTGACGATCAGCCAGGCCCAACCCGAACCGAACCGGCTGCCGGCGGCGTCGGCAAATTTCTCCTTGAACGCATCGTAACTGCCGAAGGCCTTGTCGATGGCCTGGGCGAGCTCTCCGCTGGGCTGTCCCCCACCGTTAGGGCCCATGATCTGCCAGAATAGGCTGTGATTGTAGAATCCACCACCGTTATTGCGTACCGCGGTGCTGGAGGAACTGATGTTCCCGAGAATATCCTCAATGCTTTTTCCGGCCTGGTCGGAACCTTCGAGTGCCGCGTTGAGCTTTGAAGTATAACCGGCGTGGTGCTTAGTGTGGTGAATTTCCATGGTCCGGGCATCGATGCTGGGTTCAAGGGCGTCGTATGCGTACGGTAGATCGGGTAGGTTAAACATAGTTTAGCTGTGTTTTGGGTTAAGAGTATGGGGCGGGCACGCGGGTGCCGCGCTTCGCAGTTACAACGTAGCAATGTTTGCTGGGTTGACCGTCCGGTGTATTCGCCCCCCGATTAGGCGAACTCAGATGGTAAGTACGAAGTAAAAGAGCAGGTAGGTCAGCGTGAGCCAGAACCCCATCCGTACGAAGTCGCGTTTCATGATTGAAGAGTGTGGTTATTTGAGGGATACATACACTGCAACCCAGATCATCTTTACCGGGTTCGGCCACGAAATGAATGACGGCGGACTTATCCGGGATGCCCGGACGCCCATACCCCGCTTGTCGCGCTATCTTTGCCTTTATGTCTAGTCGCCCCAAGAAATACGTTTGCATCCACGGTCATTTTTATCAGCCCCCCCGGGAAAATGCCTGGCTTGAAACCATTGAGATTCAGGATAGCGCCGCGCCCTACCACGATTGGAACGAACGGATCAACGAGGAATGCTACGCCCCCAATGCCACGGCCCGCGTCCTCAACGACGACCAACGGATCGAATCCATCACCAACAACTACGCCCGTATCAGCTGGAACATGGGTCCCACCCTGTTGTCGTGGATGGAGCAGCATGACCCCAGCACGTACAAACGGATACTGAAGGCCGATCGCCTCAGTCAGGAGCAGTTCGGTGGTCACGGCTCGGCGGTAGCCCAGAGCTACAACCACATTATCATGCCCCTGGCCAATACCCGCGACCAACAGACCCAGATTAAGTGGGGCGTAGCGGATTTCGAACACCGCTTCGGCCGCAAGCCCGAGGGAATGTGGCTGGCCGAAACAGCCGTCGACACCGCCTGCCTGGAGGCCCTGGTCGATAACGGCATCTCATATACAATTCTCGCCCCCCGCCAGTGCCAGGCCGTGCGGCAATCGGGAGAGAAACACTGGGATCACGTCGGCGGCGGCGTGGATCCCCGGAGGGCTTACCGCTGCGAGCTGCCCAGCGGCCGTAGCATCGCCCTGTTCTTCTACGACGGGAACGTGGCTAAGGCCGTCGCCTTCGAAGGTCTGCTGAACGACGGTCGCTACCTCGCCGAACGTATGATGCACAGCCTCGACGGCAGCGAAGAAGTGCAGCTCGCCCACATTGCTACCGACGGGGAAAGCTACGGTCACCACCACGCCAAGGGAGAAATGGCGCTTGCCGCCGCGCTCGACGTAGTGGAAAAAAGCCCGGACTATCACCTCACCAACTACGGTGAGTTTCTGGAGCATTTCCCCCCTACGTGGGAGGCCCGGATTCACGAAAACAGTTCCTGGTCGTGCGTACACGGCGTGGAGCGCTGGCGCAGCGACTGTGGGTGTGAAACAGGGGGCGCCCCGGGCTGGCACCAACGCTGGCGGGCCCCCCTCCGCGCCGCCCTCGACCGGGTACGCGATCGCCTCATTACCGTTTACAATCGGGAGGCGGGTAAACTCTTTATCGATTGCTGGGCCGCCCGGGATGCTTACATCGATCTCGTTCTCGATCGGTCTCCCGGCCAACCGGAAGCTTTCCTCGATCGCTGGGCGATCAAGCGCGAAATTGAAGCGGACGTTCGGATACGGATGTTGCGGCTGCTGGAAATGCAACGCCACGCCATGCTCATGTACACCAGCTGCGCCTGGTTCTTCAACGAAGTTTCCGGTATCGAAACCCTGCAGGTGCTCCAGTACGCAAACCGCGCGCTGCATCTCTGTGAGGTTATCACCGGCGAGGACTACCAGCCCGAATTCATCGCCGCCCTGGAAAAGATCGAAAGCAATGTGCTGCCGAACGCCGCCGCCGCCTACCGGGGAACGGTGGTCCCGGCCCGGGTAGGACTCCTCCGGGTAGGTATGCACTTCGCCGCCTCCAGCCTATTCGAGGAGGAACCCACCCAGTTGGAGCTATTTAATTACCGGAGCCAGAACCACTCCCTTCACCACTTCCGGGCGGGCAACTTTCGCCTGTCGGTCGGTCGCATGACGATCCTGTCCAACATCACGAACAGTTACGCCGAGTTCAGCTTCGCCGTGCTCTACCTCGGGCAGCAAGCCATGATCGGGGAGATTTGCCAGCACATGAGCAAGGGTGAATTCGAAACCCTGCTCCCCGAACTGGAACGGGAATTCCGGATCGGACACGTCAGTGAAGTGATCAACCTGATGAAGGACAACTTCGGCACCCAGAGCTTCTCGATCTGGCACCTCTTCCGCGATGAAAAGCGCAAGATTCTGCTGAAAATGACGGACCGGACCCTCGACATTGCCGCCGCCAGCTTCTCCGATGTCTACTACGACAACTACCAGCTGATGAGTACGATGCGGGCCAACGACCTGCCCTTACCCGACAGCTACCTGGCAGCCATCGATTTCACGATTCGCCGACGACTGACCGACCTGCTCACCGGAGACTTTACGCCCGACCGGCCCCGCCTGCAGCGGCTCGTCACCGATCATCTGCACTGGAACCACCGCTGGAAAGAAACCGAAAAGCTGGAAAACGATGCCGCTCACCGGTTGTACGCCCTGACCACCAAGGCATTCAAGAAGCCCGATTTGTGGGACTGGATCCTGTTCCTCGTGCAATCGCTGCAGCTCCTCAATCTGAAACCCAACTTTTACCGGACCCAGAATATCTTCCTGGAACGTTGGAACCCGCGCTACGCCGCCACCCTGACGCCGAAGCAACTGACCGCCGGACTGGCCGTCGCCCGCCAACTGGAACTGCAAATTGGGTTTGAACGGGAGCACATCGCCGTAGGGGTGAAGCAGCTAATGGCCTGACCCTCCGTGAAGATCGCCGTCCTTGCCCCCCTGGAATACCCCCTCACCGAACCCTACGCCGGCGGACTGGAAAAACACACCGTACAACTGGCTACGGGACTGGGGCGGCTGGGACACGACGTAACGCTGATCGCGCGCCCCGGCTCACCGCCTATCGGGGGACTGGAGGTAGTTACTCACTTAACCGGTTACCGTCAGGCGATGCGTTTCGTTCGGGAACAAGGCTTCGATCTGCTGCATAATAATAGTATCAACGGCACGCCTACCTTCCTCGCTTATCGGGTAAATTGTCCGGTGGTCACGACGCTGCATACGCCGCCCTACCGTCGGCAACTGCCCGGAATCCTAACGGCCCGCCTCCTGCGGGGATCGGCCTTCGTCGCCATCAGCGAACACCTGGCCCAACGGTGGCGCATCTATACCGGCAAATCGTGTACGGTGATTCACAACGGGATCGATACCGAAGAATGGCCCTACGCTCCCCGGGCACGACCGCAAACTGCTATCTGGTACGGACGCATTACTCCGGAAAAGGGTACCGAATTCGCCCTGGAAGCCTGCCGTCGGGCCGGGTACCACCTACAAATTGCGGGCCCCATCAACGACGATCACTACTTCCGGCAAAAGATCGCGCCGGGGCTGGGTGATCACGCTTCCTATCTGGGACACCTGGATCAACGCGCCATCGCCCAACTCTCCGCCCGGTCGTCGGTGGGATTGTTCACCTCCGTGTGGGACGAACCCTTTGGCTTAGTCCTACTTGAGATGCTCGCCTGCGGTGTTCCGGTTGCGGGCTTCGCCAGTGGAGCGGTGCCCGAACTAATGTCGCCCGACGTCAGCCGACTCGTCCCGGTCGGTGACGTAGCGGGGCTCGCGAACGTTATTCCCGCGGCGAGTATGCTCGACCCCCGGAACTGCCGCTCCTTCGTGGAAAGCCGCTTCCCCCTGCACCGGATGATCTCCGCTTACGAACAGCTTTACCTGCGGCTGGTAGCGGAGTGACAGCGTACCTTGTGCGCATCTCGACCCACAACCTTCGGCGGTCGTTTATTCTGAAACAGTCTTATGCTTGATTTAACCAACGACCTCGTATTCTTCGATCTGGAAGCGACCGGCCTGAACCTTACCCGCGACCGGATCGTACAGATCGCCATGATCAAAATGTTTGCCGACGGGCGGCCCACGCAGGAGCTGGAAATGAAAATTAATCCCACGGTACCCGTAAGCGCGGAGGCGGCCGCCATCCACGGACTCACCGACGCGGATCTGCAAAATGAGCCGACCTTCGCGGACGTTGCCCGTAAAATCTATGACTTCATCGGCAACGCGGACCTGGCCGGATACAACTCCAACCGCTACGATGTCCCGCTACTACAGGAAGAATTTTACCGGGCGGGCCTGTTCTTCGATACCAACCAACGCCGACTGATCGACGCCCAGCATATCTTTTACCAGATGGAGCCCCGCACCCTCGGCGCCGCCCTCAAGTTCTACGCGGGTAAGGAAATGGAGAACGCCCACGACGCCCTTGCCGATGTACGGGCTACGGTCGACGTATTTCGGGGTCAGTTGAAGCACTATGCGGGAGCAACCTACCGAAAGGACGATGGCACGGAGATTCAACCCTTCGAAAGCCTGGACAGCGTAGCCGAATTCTGTAAAGACAACCGTTTCCTCGACGCCACCCGCCGCATCAAGCGCGGACCCGACGGAACTCCCATATTCAATTTCGGAAAACACGCCGGCAAGCCCGTCGCCGAAGTTTTCGCTAAGGAACCAAGTTACCTGAAGTGGATCCTGGACAAGGATTTTACCACCGAAGTAAAGGCACTGGTGCAGGCGATTGATGAGGAAAGGAGGAAGTAGGTTAGTAGTTTAGGCGGTTAGTAGTTTAGGTGGTTAGTAGTTAGGCGGTTAGCGGTTTGTCTGAAGGTGCTCAAAATATTAGACAGCAGCTTCGCTGAAAGCCTGATTAGTTGAGGTGTTTCGTTTTTAACGCGTAGGCCTGCCGGACCGTTAGGCCCTTTAGCGTAGTATGGATGCGGTTCG
>NZ_JANCTD010000010.1 GCF_024297185.1 Lewinella sp. JB7
CCAAGGACCATTCACTAGCACTACAACTTCACGGATCGGGAGGAAATAAGACTCGCTTGCATTGCTTAAGGAAACCTAACCAGCATAGCCTACTATTCTGATCTGGTGAAGCTTGCGCCCAGCATCACCCTCCCCGCATTGCACTTCCAACCACAATGGCTGTGAAATTATTGACGTGATTGATCATCCTTCGTGTTATCTATCCGAAGTAGCGTGACGTATCGCCAGGACCAATTGACGGGAACACCGTAATTGACGTGATTGCGCATCTAATCTCTTGCCAGCCCGCAGATCCAGTGGTGACCTACCGAAGGCATGCGGAAAACATACAATTGACGTGATTGCGCGTTTAACATGTAGTTACCACGCATATAGTCAGCCATCCAGTCGCTTTCCAGTCATTTGAGATTTGAAATTTCCCCCGCAGTCTTGGAACATAAAAATCTTCACTACACTCAGCGAGGGGTTGATGCGCATCTTCCAGTTAACTTTTCGATCGGTTTGTCTTTCTTAATAAGTGAGCGCTAATTACTGTCCGGGACCTGGTTTAAAAAGGACCCGATAAGAGCGAGAAGGCTCTACCCTCTCCCCGTAGGTCATTAAGAGCTTGTCAAAAATTATGATCCTCTTTATGTGATGGGATGAAAGGCTGTCAGTCTTGTTTTGTAAGTCGCCAAACTATACAGAACATGACCCAGCAGGAAGCTCGGTTGACCGACAGCCAGTCAGATGAAGTTAAAGTCTAGCTACCTATTTCTAGCAGACGCAAGCACGACTTACGGGCGGTCTTCGATGCCATTCTCTGGCTAACGCGGACCGGGTGCCAGTGGCGCAACCTGGACCGTCAGTTTCCCCCCTGGAAGGTTGTCCACTACTACTTTAGCAAGTGGTCGCGCGACCATACTCTGGAAACGCTTAACGATGCGGTCAACCGACGCGAACGTGACCTTTTGCCGGAGCGGCAGACCACTCCCAGCCTGTTACTGGTTGATGCACAGAGTGCTCGACTGCTACCCCGGATCGGTCAAGACCGGGGCACCGATGGAGGCAAATGGATCAACGGACGTAAGCGGAGCATCCTGACCGACACCCGGGGCAGGATCAGGCGCGTCGAGGTACATGCCGCCAATGTGCATGATGGGGTGGCGGGGCTGGACTTAATCTACCCGGACTTTAACGGACATTGCTGCGCGCATGCAAGCTACTGGCCGATAGTGCCTATGCCGGGCAGTTTGCCCAAACCATGACTCGCGTAAACCGAGTTTTTTTTAGTGTCCGGTACGTGATCCTGCCCAGCGGGGTTCTGTAGTCGAAGCCCAGCGTTGGGTAGTCAAAAGGACCTTCGCCTGGTTGAATTGGTACCGTGGAGTAGTCAAGGATTACGAGCGGACGGTAGAAAATTCCGCTGGCTATGTTCTCGTAGCCAACATACAGTTGGTTCTATCGTCGATCGCTAATTTGAGTCCCTAAAATTTTTAGACACGCTATAAGCCATCGTCCGCTGGTTGCTTCTCGTTGGCGTTCACACGGAAGGCTAATAGAAGCCCAGCGTTGGGTAGTCAAAAGGACCTTCGCCTGGTTGAGTTGGTACCGCGGAGTCGTCAAGGATTACGAGGGGACGGTAGAAAATTCCGCTGGCTATGTTCTCGTAGCCAACATACAGTTGGTTCTATCGTCGATCGCTAATTTGAGTCCCTAAAATTTTCAGACACGCTATAAGCCATCGTCCGCTGGTAACTTCTCGGTGGCGTTCACACGGAGGGCCAATAAATGACATTCCTCGTTTCCCAGGGCTTGTGGATGATCGTCTATTATTGACTCCTATCGTGGAACACATTCAGTCAGGGTTTCGGCACGGAAGGCATATTGCGGAGGGGGCACTGCCGAATCTGTCCATTATCAATTTCGGTCAGGGTCTCAAATGACCAAGCAAATCCCCTACCCTCCCTACAGATCATCGAGCGGACTAATGATTCGTCGCTTCTCCTTGCTCGAAACATGGGTATACACTTCCGTCGTCCTACTGCTCGCGTGACCCAGCAGTTCCTGGATGTGGCGCAAACTCACGCCCCGCTCCAGTAAGTGAGTCGCGTAACTGTGACGCAGCGTATGGACGGTGGCGTGCGGATTGATCCCGCTCTGCTGAACCGCCCGTTTCAGGATCGCCTGTACGCTTCGCCGGGAATACTGTCCGCCACTCTGCCCTTCGAACAACCAATGATCCGGACGGTACTGCCTGCGGTAGTCGTCAAGCTCCGTAAGCAGCGCCCGCGGGAGCGTAGTGTATCGGTCCTTTTTTCCCTTTCCTGAGTGAATGAATATTTGCAGGCGATCAACCAAAATGTCGCCAACGCGCAACTGACACACTTCCCCGAGCCGGAGCCCGCCGCCGTAGAGGAGTTTAAGGATGCACCGGTGCTTGAGATTATCGACGGCCTCGAACAGCCGCTTCACCTCCTGTACACTCAGCACCTGTGGTAATTTTTTGGGTGAGCGCGGACGTAACTCGATGAAGGTCTTGTCGCGCTTCTCCACGTGTTCCATCCAGAACTTCAGCGCGTTGAGCAACTGGTGCTGCGTCGCCGCTGACCATTGCCTCCGTTCAGTCCGATCAAGAATGTACTGCTTGACGATTTCCGTGTCGATAGCATCCACCTCCTGATCACGGTGAGCGGAGAAGAAGGAGCGCAGGTGGGAAACGTAGCTCTTCACCGTTCGCCAACTATAGCGCAGCACGCGCAGCTCCTGTTCGACGAGGATGAGCTTGTCCGCCCAGTAATCAGGAAGCGGGTCCGAAGCCGGCTCGTTCGGGACAGAGCCACCAAAGCCCCGCGCGCGCCTTTCCGTTGAAATAAGATCATAGGTCCACTGCAGGGACCGCCGGCCAAAGCTGGCGGATAAGGCAACCAAGGTCTCAGGCACCGCCGGGGCGGACCAGTATTTTTCCTCGCCGTGGTAGCGGATGTCCGGCACCCCCCGGCAACGAGAGGTAAAGTGCGGCAGGTATTCCTGAGGACAAAACACGTACCGGGTCGTGGTACGTCCAGTGACTTTCTGGATAAGAATGGGGGTCATGGAGAATATTTACCGCCAATACACGGAAAACATTCTCCAATAGTCGCAACTTAACCGTTTATAATCGAATATAGATGTTTACAAAGCCCTACGGCTTCGCCCTTTCTGTGTCGGGAATGCCCGTTCAGTTCAGCCATGTCGATGTGGGTGCGACCGCGACACAACGCAATATAAACTTCTTAATATATCCGGCAAGGATTCCCGGGCGCCGGTCAGTGATTCGCCGCTCCCGGGAACCAAAGTCACTCCCTACCAAGCCCCGTTGGATACCGTAATTGCCTGGCTCCTGCGCGCCGCCGCCGGACGAAAACTTTCCCTTAACAAAATAACGGAGCCTATCCATCCAGAAACCCGTACCTTTGCGCGCTTAAACGCGGCCCCCGCGGAAAATCCTTAGGTATGCAGTCAATTCGGAACATCGCCATCATCGCTCACGTCGACCACGGCAAAACCACACTGGTGGATAAAATGCTGCTGGCCGGCCAGTTATTCGGCGATCACGAGCGCCCCGGCGAGCTCATCATGGACAGCAACGACCAGGAACGCGAGCGCGGCATCACCATCCTGGCCAAGAACGTGTCCATTAACTACAAGGGCACGAAGATCAACATCATCGACACCCCCGGTCACGCCGACTTCGGTGGTGAGGTAGAACGCGTACTCAACATGGCCGACGGCGTACTCCTGCTGGTCGACGCCTTCGAGGGCCCGATGCCCCAGACCCGCTTCGTGATGGATAAGGCCCTGAAGCTCGGCCTCAACCCGCTGGTCGTCGTCAACAAGGTGGACAAGCCCAACTGTACCCCCGACGAGGTGCACGAAATGGTCTTCGATCTGATGTTCAGCCTCGATGCCACCGAGGAGCAGCTCGACTTCCCCACCATCTACGGTTCGGCCAAGAACGGCTGGATGAGCACCGACTGGCGCGAGGAAACCGACAACATCCTGCCCCTGCTCGACGCGATCCTGGAGCACGTCCCCGAACCGCGCATCAAGGAGGGAAATACCCAGATGCTGGTCACCAGCATCGAGTTCAGCAAGTACATCGGCCGGATGGCCATCGGTAAACTCAGCCGGGGCACACTGCGCGCCAACCAGCCCCTGACGCTGATCAACCGCGAGGGAGAACAAACCAGGGCGCGTGCCCGCAACCTTTACGTTTACGAAGGCTTCGGCCGCGTGGAGGTCGAGGAAGTACAGGCCGGCGACATCTGTGCCGTGTTCGGCGTGGAAGGATTCGAGATTGGGGATACCATCGCCGACGGCGAGAACCCCGAAGCCCTGCCGACGATCGACATCGACGAGCCGACGCTGAGCATGGTGTTCACCATCAACGACAGCCCCTTCTTCGGTAAGGAGGGCAAGTACGTCACCAGCCGCCACATCAAGGATCGCCTGACCGCCGAACTTGAGCGGAACCTGGCACTGCGGGTGGAGGAGACGGACAGCGCCGATAAGTTCCGCGTGTTCGGCCGGGGCGTCATGCACCTTTCGGTGCTCATCGAAACCATGCGTCGCGAGGGTTACGAACTGCAAATCGGTCAGCCCCAGGTAATCGTCAAGGAAATCGACGGCGTGAAGCAGGAACCGGTGGAAGAACTGACGGTCGACCTGCCGGAAGAACTGTCCGGCACCGCCATCAATATGATCACCCAGCGGAAAGGCATGATGCTGAGCATGACTCCTAAGGGAGAACGCGTGGTGCTTGAATTCGAGATCCCCAGCCGGGGCATCATCGGATTGCGTTCCAATATGCTCACCGCTACCCAGGGCGAGGCCATCATGACGCACCGCTTTAAGGAGTTCCAGCCCCACAAGGGGGAGATCCCCGGTCGTCTCAACGGATCGCTGATCTCCATGGAGAACGGCAAGGCCATCCCCTACTCCATCAACAACCTGCAGGACCGCGGCCGCTTCTTTATCGACGCGAACGAAGAGATCTACGAAGGTCAGGTTATCGGCGAGAACAGCCGCGCCGTTGACCTGGTGATCAACGTGACGAAGACGAAGAAGCTCACCAACATGCGCTCTTCCGGCAACGACGATAAGGCCCGTCTGGTGCCTCCCCGCAAGTTCTCCCTCGAGGAAGCACTGGAGTATATCCAGGCCGACGAGTACGTCGAGGTAACCCCCGAAAGCCTTCGCCTCCGGAAGACCCTCCTGCGTGAGGCCGAGCGTAAGCGCGGCGAGAAGATCCTGTTCTAGAAGACAGGGAAAGAGATCGACCGGCGGCGGACCAAGTGTTCGTCGCCGGTTTTTTCATTTCCCCCGAGATGCTAACTTGTTCGGGTGCGCCCGTTCCTCCTGTTTGGCCTCCTCCTTTTTATCCTAAGTCCGTGCGTCGTGCTCGTCGCCCAGGATAACGGATGTACGGGCCCGACCTTCGCCCAGTTATACCAGGACACGACGGGCAAGAACGTTCGGCTCACCGTAATTCTCCCCTACCGGGGGAGTGCTTCCGACCTGCTGATCGGGGGGATGGCGGACGGCGAGGTCTTCCTGTCCCGCATCGGCGCGGAGGGGCAGGTCCGGTGGCGGCGTGGCTTCGTGACCGGGAGCGAAGGAAGCGAACTAACGACCCTGAATTCGGTACTGATCGACGGGGAAGGCATGATTGCCGGTGTCGGCAATACCTTCAACGCCAACCGCCAGCGGGGCTTCCTGTTCCGGTACGATCCCCTGCAGGATGAATTGCATTACCTGATTCGCCCTAGCGTGGAGAGCGAACTGACGGGCATCCGGGAAGGCGACCGAAACGATTATCTCCTCACCGGCGCCATACTGGATCTTCCGTCTCCCCTCTTTTCCCGCCTGCTGGTGCAACGGGTAGATCGCGGCAGCGGCAGGCCCACCGCCCCCGGCACACTGCTGGATCTCGACGGGGAGGAGAATGCCCTCGATCTCCTACCCCATCCAGATGGTGGATACCTGATTGCCGGGAACCTTTCGCAGGGCAGCGGTGCCGGCTCCACCCGGGCCCTCTTACTTCGTACCGATACGCAGGGCAATACCCTGTGGGCCAAATCAGGACCGGTATCCCGAGCGGAAAATGCTCGACTTTTCGGATTTGACGTCGAGGTGGTCGACCGCACCGTGTACCTACTTCAGTGGGGTGATATCGGCGTGATCACCGGAGCACGCAACACTTCCGTCATTCTCTCGACCTTTACCCTGGACGGGGAGCCGCGCTGGACCCGCCGGCTGGACATCAATGAGTTTACGGGCGAAGCGGGGGTGGAAATGGTGGTTCAGGACGGCGACCTACTGATCCACGGCTTCAGCCTCGACGGCGAACGGGACGTATTTCTCCTCCGCCTCACCCGCGAGGGTATCGTCCGGTGGACAAACCGTTACGTTCTGCCGGGTCGTGCGCAAGTATACCAGCGGGCGAGTCAGCAGCTGGCGGTTAATCGGGCCGGGGCCATTTTCCTGAGCGCCACCTACAGTTTTTCCGGCAGCCGACCCCACGAGGGTCTTTTGCTACGGCTAAATGAGAGCGGGAATTCCAATAATGCGTGTCTGCAGTACGGTCCGCTAACCGCGTCGCCCAGTGTCCTTCCCGCCATCTGGACGGATGTTATACTTAGCGCCGACGAGTTCACCGCTCCTTGGGAAGAAATGTCCGCGACCGTAGGAGAGCCGTCGATCGTGACCTTCGACGACTGCGACGTTCCCTGTGAAAGCTGTCGTACGACTGCCTTCTCCAGTCGGGCTATCTGTGACGGGGATTCAGTCTTCGTGGCCGGTCGGTGGATCGATCGGCCCGGAATTTTCGTCGATACCATCCCGGGACGGGGATCGAACTGCGATTCGGTAGCGATCACCGAGGTATTGCATTCGGCCGGCCCCGCCGCCACTTACCAGCAAGATCGCTCCTGCGGACAGGACAGCGCCCGCGTCACGATCGGACCGACCGGCGGCGTACCTCCCTATACCTATCGCTGGTCGCAAGCCCGGATCGAGGGCAGCTCTCCCCTGCTGGCCGCCGGCACCTATACCGTTACGGTTACCGATCGGGCCGGCTGCAGTCCCTTCGTACTGCCCGTCACCGTAAGCGCGACAACTAACGTAGTCGCCACGGTCGCGGTGGAGCCACCGAGCTGTCCCGGAGGTACGGACGGTGCCATCGTACTCTCGCCCGTGGGAAGCGGATCGTTGCGCCTGCTCGCCGATACGGTTTTCACCGCCGACCGACGGGACGGGCTTCCGGCGGGGGTATATCCATTCATCCTGCGCAGCGACACGGGTTGCGAGGTGTACCGGGAGGTTCGACTTCCGGATCCTCCGCCCTTTACGGTGGGTATCGTGGGCCCGTCCGTCGTCCGACTGGGAGATCGGATCGGCTATACGATCATGACATCTCCCAACGCCGCGGGGGAATCTTATCGGTGGTCACCGGCCACCTACGGCGATTGTCCATCCTGCGCGGTGAACGGTATACTGCTGCCATACGATACGCTGATTTCGCTCACGCTTACCTCAGCGGCGGGGTGTGTGGCTTCCGATAGCCTGTACGTGCGGGTAGATGATTCGACGCCCCGCTCGTTCATTCCCACGGCCTTCAGTCCGAACGGGGACGGGACCAACGACCGGTGGGTTCCCGGCTTCGGCGGGGAGGTGTCCGCCATCGCGGACTGGCGGGTGTACGACCGCTGGGGGACGGAAGTGTGGAGCTACGCCGGTGAAGAACAAAATCACTGGGACGGCGGGAACGCGGGAGCGGGCGTTTACCTGTATACCATTACTCTTCGGTTGATCAGCGGCGAGCTTATTACCCGAACCGGAGAGGTGCTTATTCTCCGGTAGCGGTGCGCAGGCCGCTCACGATGAGTTCGCTCAGGTCGTAGACCATCACCTCGCCCTGCTTTTCGCGGGCCGCCACGCCGTCGGTCATCATAGTGAGGCAGAAGGGGCAATTGACGGCGATCACGTCCGCCTGCAAGCTGAGTGCCTCGTCGGTCCGCTCTACGTTGACGCGCTTATCCCCGGGTTCATCTTCCTTCCACATTTGGGCACCGCCGGCACCGCAGCAGAGTCCGTTCTGGCGGCTGCGCTTCATCTCCACGAGCTGGCCGTCCAGTGAGCGGAGCACCTCGCGGGGCGCCTCGTAGATGCCGTTTGCCCGACCCAGGTAACAACTGTCGTGGTAGGTAATGCGCTTCCCCTTAAAGGTGGTCGTATCCGTTAGCTTGATGCGGCCATCGTCGATCAATTGCTGCAGCAACTGGGTGTGGTGCACGATGTCGTAGTGCCCCCCGAGGGCGGGATACTCATTCTTGATGGTATTGAAGCAGTGCGGACAGGCCGTGACCATCTTCTTTACCCCGTACATATTCAGCGTCTCAATATTCTGGAGGGCCACCATCTGGTACAGGAATTCGTTGCCGGCGCGCCGCGCGGGATCGCCGGTGCAGGCTTCCTCATCGCCCAGGATGGCGAACTCGATCCCCGCCGCGTTGAGGATCTCGGCGAAGGCGCGCGTCACCTTCTGGGCCCGGTCATCGAACGATCCGGCACAACCTACCCAGAAGAGGATCTCCGGGGCCTTGTCTTCGCCGGCAAATTCGGCCATGGTCTTTACGGTCATAGGTCAGGAAGGATTTGGGGGGTTAGGGGAAGCAGAAGAGATTGAAATATGCAGATCATCCCTTTACCCACTCGGTGCGGGAGGTTCCGACGCTCCACGCGCGTTGCTGATTTTCGATGCTATTGAAGAGGGGGCGCCAGTCCGCCGGGCCGGCCGCTTCGGTAAGGATCTCGTGGCGGCGCATTTTGTTGATCATTTCCAGGGGGTTGATCAGTACCGGACAGGCTTCCACGCAGGCGTTACAGGTCGTGCAAGCATGAATTTCCTCGCGGGTGATATAGTCCCAGAGGTTGCGGCCGTCCTGGAAGTTGGTTCGGCTCAGGGGCTCGTCGGCCCGCTCGGCGAACTCGGTGTTGCCGGAGCGGATCTTATCCCCGATCTCCTCCGCTCGGTCGCGCACGTTCATTACGATCTTACGGGGACTAAGCTTCTTGCCGGTGATGTTGGCGGGACACACGGCGGTGCAACGGCCGCATTCGGTGCAGGAATAAGCGCCGAGTACGTCGATCCAGCTCATTTCGGTGACGTCGTCGGCTCCGAATTCGGGGAGTTCCGCCGTCATGTCGGGTTCCGGCGCGTTGGGGTCGCCGAGGCCCATCATGGATTTTACCTCGTTCATCACCTCCGGCATATTGAGCATCTGACCCTTCGGTTTGAGTCGGGCGAAGTAGGTATTGGGGAAGGCCAGCAGGATGTGCAGGTGCTTCGACTTCGGCAGGTAATTCAGAAACACGAAGACCATCAGAATGTGGCCCCACCAGCCCACCCGCTCGAGTACGTAGAGCGTAGAGGCATCCATGCCGCCGAAGACGACGGGACCCAGCAGGCCGCTGACGGCGAAGTTCGTCGCCCGGTAGTGATCCGGGTCCTGATCCTGGAGGACGACGTCGGTGCCGTTCATGGTGAAAATGCACGCCAGCAGGATCAATTCGAATACCAGAATAAGGTTGGCGTCGAGTTTCGGCCACCCCTGCATCTCGGGCTTGTGGAAGCGGGGAATGAAGAGCACGTTGCGCCGGATCAGAAAAATGACGGTAGCCACGAAGGCCAGAATGCTGAGCACCTCAATCGTGCTGATCACGAAGTTGTACATGCCGCCCAGCGGACCGAGGAACCAGCGGTGGACGCCGAAGATACCGTCGATGAAGATCTCGATGAGCTCGATCTGAGTGAAGACGAAGGCAACGTAAAGCATCAAGTGCAGGACGGCGGGCACGATGCGCTTGAACATTTTCTTCTGTCCGAAGGCCACGAGCAGGGTGTTTTTGGCCCGTTCGGCCACCGGTCCCTTCACTTCTTCATCCTTCCCCAGCAGGATATTGGCCCGGACCTTGCTGAACTGAAAATAGGCAAAACCCAGTGCCAGCAGGGCCACCACCGCAAATACGATCGACTGTACCATACGGCCAAAGGTAACCGGTCGCGCCGGGCACTCCAAAGATTGGTAGCGAAAATTCGCTGAATGGTCGGGCTAGTTCGTTTGATTCAAATTTACTCCGCCGTAGAGGTCGAGGTCCTTGTTGCGAAGTTGCTTGGTCCAGAAAACGATCTGTCCGGTATGGTAGCTCAGGTGTTCGACGACGTGCAGAACGATGAAGGTTCCGTCGTGAACGAAGGCCTGTACCGGCCGCACCGTCGTCAGGGTAGCCTCGTCCAGAGTTTGCACGACCCCAATGGCCTCGGCTATGGTCGCGTTCAGCGCGCTATACAACTCCTCCTTACTCTTCCCCTCCGTGGCCGAAAACTCCGCGTCCCGGATGCGGTCATCGTATTTGCCCCCCAGTCCGGTAAGGATCCACTGCCGGATGTTGCCGTTGAGGTGAAGCAATTGGTTTCCTACGCTGTTGGACTGCTCGTTGGGGCGCAGCCAGACTTCCTCCTCCGTCAGTTCCTGCAGGCAGATGGCGATCCTGTCCCGGTTCCACTGAAGGAAGTGTACGGCGGCGGCAAGGAAGGATTGACGAACGGCGGGCATAAAACGGGGGATTGGATTACCGATAAAAAGTCAGTAAAGTTACCTTTGCGCGACTATGCAGAAGAAGGTAAATGTATTCAAGTTTGGTGGTGCATCGCTGAAGGACGCCGATGCGATCCGCCACGTCGGAAAGATCATGCAATCCTTTGCCGGCCAGTCGCTGGTAATCGTGGTTTCGGCGATGGGCAAAACCACGAATGCGCTGGAGGAGGTCGCCCACGCGTACTGGCACGGCAATCCGGAAGAGGCGCGGCAGAAGTTGCGCGCGATTCACGCCTCCGCTACCACCATCATCGGCGATCTCTTCACCGAGGTGCCCGAATCGCTTACCGCTTCCATCAACGACCTCTTCGTCTCCGTCGAATGGGCACTGGACGAAACCCCCAACGAAGAGTACGACTTCGACTACGACCAGATCGTGAGTCTCGGCGAGCTGATCAGCAGCCACATCGTAGCCGCCCACCTAAATGCCGTGGGGCTACCCACCAGCTGGCTCGATGCCCGGGACGTGATTCAAACCGACAATACCTACCGTGAGGGATGGGTCAAGTGGCCGGAAACAGAGGAGCGCGCCGAGCGCCTGCTGCCCCCCCTCCTCGCCGAGACCGACTTCGTGCTCACCCAGGGCTTCATCGGTAACACCAGCGAAAATTATACCACTACTCTCGGGCGGGAGGGCTCCGACTACTCGGCCGCCATCTTCAGCTACTGCCTCAACGCCGAGGCCATGAGCATCTGGAAGGACGTACCGGGCGTACTTACCGCCGACCCCCGCATCTTCGAGAACGTATCGAAGATTGACCGCCTCAGCTACCGGGAAGCCATCGAGATGACCTACTACGGAGCCAAGGTGATCCACCCTAAGACCATCAAGCCGCTGCAGAACAAGAGCATCCCCCTGTACGTGCGTTCCTTCATCGAGCCCGAACTCGGCGGCACGCTGGTCACAGACGATGCCGGTGATGCCTACCCGCCGATGGTGGCCGTGGAGCGCGACCAGGCACTGATCAACATCAGCACCCGCGATTTCAGCTTTGTAGCCGAGCACCACATTAAAGAACTCTTCGAGCACATCACCACTACCCGCCTGCAGGTCAATATGATGCAGAATACGGCCATCAGCTTTAACGTGGTCGTCAACGACATCGACGACCGGGTAGCCCGCTTCTGCACCCTGATCGACGAGAACTTCAAGACCACGGTCGACCGCGATCTCGAACTCATCACTATCCGGCACTACACGCCTGACGTCGTGGAGAGCCTGCGCCGCGGCAAGGTGAATATGCTGGAGGGCCGGCTTCCCCTGACCCTACAGATGGTCGTCAAGGACGTGCCGGTGATGCGCAGAAAGGAAGAAGGCGCCAGGGGCTAGTGTAGGTTGCTCGTGATGAGCTTCAGAAACTCGTTGCGGGTACGCTCCGACTTGAAGGCACCGGTAAAGGCCGAGGTCGTGGTGACGCTGCTCTGCTTCTGCACGCCCCGCATCATCATGCACATGTGCTGGGCTTCGATGACCACGGCCACGCCGAGGGGATTGAGGGTCTTCTGCAGGGACTGCAAAATCTCGTCGGTCAGTCTCTCCTGTACCTGTAGGCGGCGCGAAAAGACCTCGATCACCCGGGGGATCTTGCTCAGTCCCACGATGTAGCCGTCGGGGATGTAGGCCACGTGGGCCTTCCCGAAGAAGGGCAGCAGGTGGTGCTCGCAGAGGGAATAGAGCTCGATGTCCTTCACGATGACCATCTCGGAGTAGTCCTCGGCGAACATGGCGGAGCGCAGGATATTCTCCGCGTCCATGCCGTAGCCCTGGGTGAAGAACTGCATGGCCTTGGCGGCCCGGACCGGGGTCTTAAGCAGGCCGTCGCGCTGAACGTCCTCGCCGAGTCCGGTGATGATTTCGGCGTAGTGGTCGCTCAGGGATTCGGTGGTGGTATCCGCTTGCTGGTCAAGGAGAGTATTGGGCTGCATAGATTATTTTATTCCGGCCGGACCGTAGTAGTCGGCGTAAATGTTTTCGGTTTCGTAGAGACGGACCCGGTGCAGGGTGGCACCCAGGGCGGTCACGCCGGCCTCCAGCCGCTGAAAGATCTGACTGGTCAGATTTTCGGTGGTGGGTTGCTTTCCGTCGGCGAACCAGTCGATGTCCATGTTCAGGTTGGCGTGGTCGAGGTGGTCGACGATCTCCCGGTTGATGAGCTGCGAGAGCTTTTTCGCGTCCAGTACGAAGCCGGTGATCGGGTCCGGGGTGCCGCTAACGGTTACACGTAAATCGTAGTTGTGCCCGTGCCAGTTGCGGTTGGCACACTTTCCGAAGATCTCACGGTTCTTGTCGTCCGGCCACTCACTGACGGCCAGTTTGTGGGCGGCATTAAAGGTCTCACGACGGGTCAGGTAATGCATGTCGGCTCGTTTGGGCGCGCAAAGGTAATCAATCCGAGAGGTCCATCCCGCGCAGTTTATCCAACAACAGGGCCACGCGGAGGTTGAGCCGGCGGCCCGCGTCGAAGTACTGCCCGTCGATCATCAGGTGATCGCCGTGTACGTCTACTCTCCGGACGGTGGTGTAGGTGGCCGCCCCCGGGGGCTGGAGCACGTTCTTCCAGTACAGGGCGCTGTCGGTCAGCGCAAAGCCCTGTTTACCATTACCGAACAGACTTTGATCAAAAATAAAGAACACCCGCTCGTCCCGCCCCGCCCGGAGGTAACTCGCCGTGGCGTTCTTCAGGATGCGCGCGGGCATCGCGACGAAGTCGGTGTATACGGATTCCGCATCGATGTCCAGGTCCAGGTAGGCCATCACGAGGCGGAACAGGTCGATCTCCCGCCAGTCGCGTCCTTGGTAGCGGAGCAGCCGCTGGGGAAAGAGGTTATCGTGCAGCCCGGCCCCGGTTTCCACCATGAAATACTCCGTCAGGTCGGCCAGCACGCCGCGGCGACGGCGGGCGGAGCGGGCATTGCGGGGATGAGCGTTCAGCCAGGTACTCAAGGCGGTAAGACTCACGTCGCGGATCCGGTGAAAATTGTCGTCGTTGCGGTACAGATTTAGGTAATCGGGAAGAGCATCGGCTCCGAAGAATGCCGTCAGCCGATCGCCGAGTCGATCCTCGAGTTCCTCCCGTAATTCGGCCACGGTGATCTCCGGGGGGATGTCCTTCAGCTCCAGAGTTTCCTCCGTTGGCTCCTGCGCGCCGCCGCCCTCCGTCGTTGGCGGTTCTTCGTCTGGCGGGGACGCGGGAGCGGCATTTTCCGGGTCAAAAGCAAAGCTGAATCCGGTAGGCTCCGTGATGGTTTTCTCCCGGGGCGCGGAAGCTTCGCCGTAGTCGATTTCCAGCTCGATCTCCGGATGGCGAGTAGTGGGGGTCGGCCTAGCCGTTCGGGCGGTCGTTTTTTTTTCCGGGGTTCCTTCCGCCTGCCGGGCCTTTTGGGCCTTGGCGCGGGCGATGAAGTCCTCGAGCTCCGTAAACTGTTCCCGGTCCAGCGAGGAATGCTCGGCGTCGAAGACGGGTTCGGACAGTTCTTCGGTGGCCAGGCGGTAATCGGGCAGGGCCTCGAAGTAGGGTTCGTCGGCCTCGGTGGGAAAATCGTCCTCCGGGGGATCGGCTTCGACCGCTACAGATGCCCCATCGCCCGTGCCCAGTCCGGCCTCCCGGATCATCAGGATACGGTCCGTGCCGCGGGCGTCTCCGGCGGCTTCCCCGGAATCGACGAAGCCGTGCTTGGTGAAAAAGGCAATGGCGCGCTGGTTGTACGGACGGATGGCGAGCACGACCGACTGCCGCTCACTGACCTGCTCCAGGCCCTTCATCAGTAGTTCGCGGCCCACGCCCACTCCCCACGCACCCCGTTTGACGATCAGGCGTACGAGCTCGCTGTAGCTGCCGGTGCCCCACGACAGAATCAGGTAGCCGACCAGGCTGCGACGCCGGTGGTCCCAGGCCGTCAGTACCAGGCGGTCCGATCGGTGGAGGGAAGCGATGGCCTCGTTGCGGGCTTCGGCGACCAGCTGATCGTTTTCGGCGCGCTGGTCCTCGGACAAGCCCGGCACGTCGAAGGCCGGAAAGATGGCCTGCCAGACGAAGGTCTCCAGGTGATCGAAATCGCTTTCCTTGCCGGGACGGTACTGCATGTGCGTAGAGAAGATTTACTTTAGCGATTAAGATAACGACCCGGCCAGGGTGTAGTTCGTCCGTCTTCCCGGCCGCGCGTAAATCTGGCCGGCTAATTCGTCGATCCGTTCACCGAAACCGCTACCTTCGCCCCGTGCCCGATACCCGCACCATACACAACAGCGCCCGCTTCGGCCTGACCATCGAGCGGCTGTGCCGCCACCTGATTGAGGAGCACGGCGACTTTTCGGACAGTTGCCTCATCGGCATCCAGACCGGCGGCGTGCAGCTGGCCGAGCGCCTGCACCACCGGCTGGCGGAGCTCGGCGTCACCAGCCTGCCCTACGGTAAGCTCGACATCACCTTCTACCGCGACGATTTTCGCACCAAGGCCGGTCCGCTGACCGCCCACCCCACCGAGATCGATTTTCTGGTGGAGAACAAGCGCGTAGTCCTGGTCGACGACGTGCTCTTCAGCGGGCGGACGGTGCTGAGTGCCATGACGGCGCTCAATCACTTCGGCCGGGCCGCCGCCGTGGAGTTGCTGGTCATGGTCGACCGGCGTTTCCGGCGTACCCTCCCCGTACAAGCGAATTACCGCGGCCTCGTCGTCGACACCCTTACCGATGAATACGTCGACGTGCAGTGGGCCGAAACCCACGGTACCGATCAGATCATCCTCACCGGCTCCTAAACTCCGCGATGGCCTCCGTTCAGCAACTATCTACCCAACACGTTCTCGGCATCAAGTACCTCACGGCGGCCGACGTGGAGCTTATTCTGGACACCGCCCGCGAGTTCAAGGACGTCATCAACCGGCCGATCAAAAAAGTTCCGAGCCTGCGCGACATTACCATCGCCAACCTATTCTTCGAAAACTCCACGCGGACACGCATCAGTTTCGAGCTGGCGGAGAAGCGCCTTAGCGCGGATACCGTAAACTTCAGCGCTTCCAGTTCCTCGGTCAAGAAGGGGGAAACCCTCCTGGACACCGTGAATAACATCCTGGCGATGAAGGTGGACATGGTCGTCATGCGCCATCCCGCACCCGGTGCCCACCACTTCCTGGCCGGCAAGATCGGCGCCAGCATCGTGAACGCCGGTGACGGCACCCACGAACACCCGACCCAGGCGCTGCTCGACGCCTACTCCATGCGGGATGCCCTGGGGGAAGAATTGCGGGGTAAAAGAATCTGCATCTTCGGGGACATCACCCACTCGCGCGTGGCCCTGTCGAATATCTTCTGTCTGCAGCGGCTGGGCGCAAAGGTGCGGGTGTGCGGCCCTCCCACCCTGATTCCCAAGCACATCGGGAGCCTCGGCGTAGAGGTGAGTTATGATGTCCAGGACAGCTTGCAGTGGTGCGACGTGGCTAACGTGCTGCGCATTCAACTGGAGCGGCAGGACACGAAATATATCCCCAGCCTGCGGGAGTACAACCGCCACTTCGGCATCACCCGGGCCCGGATGGACCGGCTGGATAAGCAGATCGTCATCATGCACCCCGGTCCCATCAACCGCGGGGTGGAGATCGATACCGAGGTAGCGGATTCTCCCCACAGCATCATTCTGCAACAGGTCGAGAACGGGGTGGCGGTGCGTATGTCCGTACTGTACCTGCTGGCGGCGCGGCGCAACGAAGCCTGATGCTGTATTATCTGGTACGCCCGGTTGCCCGTCACGTGCTCGCTTATTACTTCCGCGAAATCGATATCTCGGGGCTCGACCGGATCCCCGCCGGCGCGCCGGTGATCCTGGCGGCCAACCACCCGACGGCCTTCCTGGAGCCTAGTATCATGGCCTGCTTCCAGTCCCGCTCGCTGCACTTCCTGGCGCGGGGCGATCTGTTCGCGAACCGCTTCGTGACCGCCGTGCTGCGCGGGCTGCACATGCTTCCCGTGTACCGGATCCAGGACGGTGGGTACGGCCGGCTGACCGAGAACTACGCCACCTTCCGGGAGTGCTACGCGGCACTGGGGCAGCGCAAAGCCCTCATGATTATGGCGGAGGGGCGGTGTATTCACGAGAAACGTCTGCGCGGCCTCCGCAAGGGTACCGCCCGGATCGCGCTGGGAGCCCTGGACACCGATGCCGCCATCCCGGATGTGTACATCGTCCCCGTAGGGATCAACTTCACCGCCGCGGCCCGCGTCCGGTCGTCGGTGTACATCCGCTGCGGCGAACCCCTCCTGGCCAGTCGCTACCTGGCCGAATACCGGCGCAATGAGGCCAATGGCATCCGCGCGCTGACCGAGGATCTGACGGATGCGCTGTCCGCCCACGTGGTGCAGTTTCCCGACCGGGTGACGGACCATCTCTACGAGGCACACGTACGCGTGTTGCGCGACAAAGACGCGGGGGCCGGGGAAGCGGACCGGGTCGGGCGGGAGCTTGCGGCGGTGGCCGGCTGTTCCGGGGAGGATGGCTCCCTGCGCTACGCCGTCCGACTGGCGCAACACGGTATTGCGGACCGCGACCTGGTAGCGGGGCAGCCTGGTTTTCCCCGGGCCGTTACTCCGGCGGTCATTCTACTCCTGCCCCAACTCCCGCTCTGGACGCTGGCGGAGGTGATCGCCCTGCGGGGACCTAAAACGATTGAATTTTACAGCTCGGTACGTTTCGCGGCGGTAGCGATCGGCACGCTGCTGTACCTGCCTTTACTCTTTATCCTGCCCTTCTGGATGACCGCTTATCTGGTAGTTTCCACCCTGCTGACGCGGTGGTCGCTGGAACGGGTCGACGATTTTCGGCGGTGGCGGGGGGCGCGACTGGCCGCTAAACTGAGCGCCGACGAGCGCGCGCTGCTGTTGAAAATGCGGGAGAAACTAGGGTAAGACGAAGTTGTCGAACACCTTGACGGTCTGGAACTTCGCGGCGTGGTCCTCGACGAATTTGAGGTGGGTCGGCGAGACCTGGTAGGCATCGTGGCCCGCGACGTCATCGAACCAGAGGACGAGGGAGTAATCGAAGGAATTGTCAACCACGTCGCGGGAGGGCGTCGTAGCCGGTTTGCCGAGAAACACGCGGCGGACGGTGGGGGCGTTCTTGAGGTCGCGGACACCCTGCTCGAAGGACTGCAGCTCGGCGGCGGAAAGGCCGTCGTTGAGCCAGAAGTACACGGTATGGGCCATGCCGGGATCGGTGGACTGGGACATAGGGGTTTGTTGGGCGTTCTGGGCTACGCAGCCGCTTGCGGCTAGTCCGATAATAAGCAGGAAAGGCAACAATTGCGCTGGGTAGATCATTGAGTTAGCTTAAGTACGCGGCCAAGATACTTCCCCCGCGCCAACCCGTTGCTATGACCGTTATCATCATTCTCATCACCGTTTTCGTCTCCTGGCAGGCCTTCAACAATCCCGAGCTGCGGAGTCGGCTGATGTTCATTCCGACCGCCGTGAAGGACCGCGGGGAATACTACCGGTTTCTGACCCACGGCTTCGTGCACGCCGATTTTCAGCACTTGCTGTTCAATATGTGGGCGCTGTACATTTTCGGGCAGGCCGCCGAGGACATCTTTCAGTTGTACCTCTTCGGTCCGGCCTTCGGGAAGGTGGCTTATCTGCTGTTCTACTGTCTGGCGATAGTAGCGGCGAGCGTTCCGGACTACCTGCGGCACCAGGACAATCGGGCTTACGCCAGCCTGGGCGCTTCGGGGGGCGTGGCGGCCATGATCTGGCCCTACATCATGTGGATGCCGTGGGCCTGGTTCATCTTCCCGCCCCTGCCGGCCATATTCATCGGCATCGGGTACATCGCCTACTCCCACTATGCCGACAAACGGGGCGGCAGCAACGTCGGGCACAACGCTCACCTGTGGGGGGCCGTCTTTGGACTCGTGGCCTACGTATCGCTCTCGCTTGCCTACGAGCCCGGACTCATGATCGAGTTCATAGCGCGTCTGCTGCAGCCGCAGGGGCCTAATTTCTAGGGGTTCGCCTTCTTCCCGGATTCCGGGGGTCCTATACCACCGGCCTGCTTCGTACCTTTGCGGTCCTTTAGCAAAACCTGAGAAGATATGGGACTTAAGTGTGGCATCGTGGGCCTGCCGAACGTGGGCAAATCAACGCTGTTCAATGCGCTGACATCGGCCAAGGCACTCGCGGCCAACTACCCCTTCGCGACGAAAGATCCGAACCTGGGCGTCATCACCGTCCCCAATCCCCGACTGGATAAGCTGGAAGAGCTCGTCAATCCGCAGAAGGTCATCCCCACCACCGTCGATATCGTAGATATCGCCGGCCTCATCAAGGGCGCGAGCAAGGGCGAGGGCCTGGGTAACCAGTTCCTGGGCAACATCCGCGAGACCGACGCCATCCTGCACGTCGTACGCTGCTTCGAGGACGACAACGTCGTGCACGTAGACGGCAACGTGGATCCGGTGCGCGACAAGATGATCATAGACACCGAACTGATCCTTAAGGACATCGAGACCGTCGAGAAGAAAGTAGATAAGTTCCGCCGGACTGCCAAGAGTGGCGACAAGGAAGCCCGCCGCGTCGTCGACGTGGGGGAAGCCCTGCTGGCCCACCTGGAAAGCGAAAAGCCCGCCCGCAGTTTCGAAACCACGGAGGACGGGGAGCAAGTCGTGAAGGAACTGCTGCTGCTGACCGCCAAGCCCATTCTATACGTCTGCAACGTCGACATCGACAGCATCGAGGAGGGCAACGCCCACACCGCCGCCTTCCGCGAGGCCGTGGCCGGGGAAAACGCCGAAGTCATCCTGATCTCCGCGGGCATCGAGGCCGACATTGCCGAACTGGAAACCCGGGAGGAGCGGGCTGAATTCATCGAGGAGATGGGGCTCACCGAACCGGGCGTCAACAAGGTCATCCGGGCCAGCTACGAGCTACTCGACCTGATCACCTACTTCACGGCGGGCGAAAAGGAGGTACGCGCCTGGACGATTCACCGCGGCACGAAAGCACCCGGAGCCGCCGGGGTCATCCACACCGACTTTGAGAAGGGCTTCATTCGCGCCGAGGTCATTCACTACGCGGACTACGTCACCTACGGTTCCGAAGCGGCGGCACGCGACAACGGAAAACTAAACGTGGAGGGTAAGGAATACGTGGTGCAGGACGGTGACGTGATGCACTTTAGGTTTAATGTGTAGAGGGGTTGGGTGAGTGGATGTTGAACCTGAGTCGGGGGGCCGGGTTAGGTGGGAAACGTTGCCTTATGTCTAAGCCCCTGTACCTTATCGCCCAGTTTGAACTGAACCAGCCGGATGAGTTCGCCCCTACGTTTGCCGCCCACGCCGCAGCCAGTCGGGATAAGCCCGGGTGCCGATTCTTCTACCTGATCCGTGATCGGGAAAATCCCGCCAAGTTCGCCACGATGGAGTGCTGGGAAACCTACGAACACTTCGAGCAACACGTCGCCGATGACGAGCACGCCGCCTTTCACAGTCAGATCAAGCGGTACTGGAAAGGTGAGCCGGAGGTGATGGAAGCGGATGTAGTGGAGTAGTGGTAGGGTGGTAGGGTGGTAGGGTGGTAGTATGGTAGGGTGGTAATGTGGTACCATACTACCACCCTACCATATTACCACCCTACCACTCTACCATACTACCACATTGCTACCTAACCTTATTCACGATCGCGTCCTGATGATCGATGCTTTCCTGGTGAATGGCCCGTAGGTATCTCTCCATGAAGGCTTCGCTGAGTCCGTGGGCTTTTCCGGCGCGGGAGGCTTCCTGAAGGATGGCTTCCCAGCGGTTTTCCTGCAGGACGGCGATGTTACGTTCGGCTTTGAACTCCCCGATCTGGTCGGACAACTTCATGCGGCGGCCGATCATGCCGATCAGGTCGCTGTCGATCTCGTCGATTTGCCGGCGGAGCTCGGTGAGCGGTTCCATTTCCATCTCGTCGACGGTGGGTTTGCGCAGGCGGAGGTTCTGGAGAAGTTCGCCGAAAACCTGGGGGGTGATCTGCTGGGAGGCATCGGACCAGGCTTCGTCGGGACGGGGGTGGACTTCCGTCATCAGACCGTCGTACTTGAGATTCAGGGCTTCCTGAGCGACTTCAGCGAGCATGTGGCGGTTCCCGCAGATGTGGCTGTTGTCGACTACCATTTGCAGATCGGGGAAGCGGCGCTTCATGTCGATGGCCATCTGCCAGCGCGGTACGTTGCGGTAAATGGTTTCCCCGTGGTAGCTAAAACCGCGGTGAATCAGGCCAATGCGCGTGATACCGGCCTTGTAGATCCGTTCGACGGCGCCGATCCAGAGTCCGAGATCGGGGTTGATGGGATTTTTGATGAGAACGGGCACGTCGGCTCCGTTCAGGGCGTCCGCCACTTCCTGCACGCTGAAGGGATTCACCGTGGTGCGGGCGCCGATCCAGAGGACGTCGATACCGGCCTTGAGACAGTCGTATACGTGACTGGCCTTGGCTACCTCGGTCGTTGTCTTCAGTCCGGTTTCTTCCTTTACCCGCTTGAGCCAGGAGAGTCCTTCGGTGCCGACGCCCTCGAAGCTGCCGGGACGCGTGCGGGGTTTCCAGATCCCGGAGCGGAACAGATCGACCTGATTGAGTTTGGCCAGGTCCTTGGCGCACTGCATGACCTGCCCTTCGGTTTCCGCGCTGCAAGGTCCGGCGATCACGATACCCCGTCCGGGTGTAGGCGGGATGACCTGTTTGATATTCATTTCCATGGTAGAGTTATTTTACTGATTTTGAGTAGTGTAGCCTGAGCTTCCGGCAGGAATAGTTCAAAGTTACTTGAGGATCTTTTCGATTTGGTTGGCGCGACGGATGCGTTCGTAGAAGCCGTCGAAGTCACGTTTAATGAGCTGGGTGCGGAAGCGGGCGAGTTGCTCGATGTGTTCGTCGAGTACGTCGAGTACGTAGTCGCGATTTTGCCGAAAGATCGGCACCCACATATCGGGGGAGCTCTTCGCCAGCCGCACCGTGGAACCGAAGCCGGAACTCGCGAGCTCGAAAATGCGCTGCTCGTCCTTCTCCTTTTCGAGCACGGTCAGGGCCAGCGCGAAACTGGCGATGTGGGATATGTGACTGACGTAAGCGCAGTGCAGGTCGTGGGCCGATCGATCGAGGTGGGTGAAGTTCATGCCCGCGCAACTGAACACCCGCTTGGCCGTATCCACGGCGTCCGGATCACTGTCCTGAGCGTCTACAATGACACAGGTTTTGCCGGCGAACAGATTGGGTACCGCAGCTTCCGGCCCACTGAACTCCGTGCCCGCCATCGGGTGACAGGCCACGAAGCGTCCGCGGTTCGGGTGGCCGCATACCCCGTCGAGGAGACTCTCCTTCGTGGAGCCCACGTCTACCAGCGTCTGATCCGGCCGGATGCGGTCCAGCAATCGGGGGAGCAGGGTCAGCATGGCGTCCATGGGCGTTGCCAGTACGAGGAGATCGGCCTCCGCGACGCCGGCTTCCAGGGGCATATCGTCGTCGATGAGCCGCCGGCGTACCGCCTTGTCCAGATTATGCTGACTGGCGTCCATGCCGATCACCCGGCTGGCCAGTCCGCTCTCCTTCAGGCTGATGGCCAACGATCCGCCGATCAGGCCGATTCCGATAATGCCGACTACCATGATCGCTCGCTTTTGGAGACATCGCCGGATACGGCACTCCGGGGCGAAAGTCGCCGCAGGGCTTCCTCCAGTACCGCTACGGGGCTGCACAAACTGATGCGTACGTAAGCTTCTCCGGCGGAACCGAAGATGCCTCCCGGCGTGATGAAAACGTCGTGGTCGTAGAGGGCGCGGTCGCAGGTCCCGTATCCATCGGAAGAGCCGGCGCATTTGGCCCAGACGAACAGCCCGACCTGTTGCCGGTCGTAGGTACAGCCCAGGACGTCCATGATTCGGAAGGCTGCGGCCTGACGGTCGCGGTAGGTGTCGTTCAGTCCGTCGTACCAGTCCCGGTCGAGGCCCAGGGCGACCGTCGCGGCCCGCTGTACGGGCAGGAACATGCCGCTGTCCATATTGGACTTGAACCGGAGTACGGTCCGCAGGTAAGCTTCCGCGCCCGCCAGCACGCCGACGCGCCAACCGGCCATGTTCTGCGCCTTGCTCAGGCTGGAAAGCTCCAGGGCTACCGCCCGGGCTCCGGGCACGGAGAGGATACTCTGCACGGAATCCGTGAGAATGAACGCGTAAGGGTTATCGTTGACCAACAGGATCCCGTTGCGGCGGGCGAAGTCCACGAGCCGGCCGAAGAATTCGGGGGGGGCCGTGGCACCGGTCGGCATGTGCGGATAGTTGATCCACATGATCTTGACGCGCTCGAGGCCGGCGGCTTCCAGCGCCTCCAGATCGGGCAGCCAGCCGCCGGCTTCGTTGAGCGGGTAGTCGCGCACTACCCCACCGGCGAGCTCGGTGGCCGACCGGTACGTCGGGTATCCGGGATTGGGGACCAGCACCTCATCGCCGGGATTGAGGAAGGCCATGCTGATGTGCATGATACCCTCCTTGCTGCCCATCAGCGGGAGGAGTTCGGTGGCGGGGTCGAGGGGAACGCCGAAATAGTTAGCGTACCAACGGGCAAAGGCGGCGCGCAGCTCCGGAGTGCCGACGTAGGGCTGGTAACCGTGGCTGTCCGGGCGGTGCGCGCTTTCGGTTAGGGCGGCGATCACCTGCGGTGCCGGGGGCAGGTCGGGGCTCCCGATGCCTAAGTTGAGGATGTCCTTACCGGCGGCGCGCAGCGCGGCGATCTCCCGCAGTTTGGTGCTGAAGTAGTATTCCTGGGTGTCGCCTAGTCGGTCGCTGACCGGGATCACGGGGCGTACGGCCGGGGGGGGTGCGGTATCTTTCATGGGAATCAGGGTTTTTCGCCGGCCGGGTATACTCCCTGGATGCGTAGTTCCTTGGTGATCGGGCGGATTCCGGCGAGAGCTTCGGTCAGGGTAATCGAGCCGTTGAGCAGGAAATCGACGTAGAAGCGGTACTGCCAGGGGCGACCGACGATGGGGGCACTCTGGATTTTGGTCAGGTTGATCTTGTAGGCATCCAGCACCATGAGCACGCGGGACAGACTACCGGCCTCGTGGCTTACCGAGAAGCTCATACTTACCTTGTTACCCTCATCCTGCTGCGTTTCGCGGCCGCGCTCCAGGACGAGGAAGCGGGTATGGTTGAGCTTATTGGTCTCGATGCCGCTCGCCAGGATTTCCAGTCCGTAGAGGCGGGCGGCCAGGGTGTGGGCTACCGCTCCGCGGGTGCGGTCGTTACTTTCCCGGACGTGGAGGGCGCTGAGGGCCGTATCGACCGATTCCACGAGTCTGATCTTCGGCCAGGCCTTGAAGAATTCCCGCACCTGTACCAGGGCGATGGGGTGGGAATAGACTTCCCGCAGTTCGTCGATGCGCACGCCGGGCAGTGCCATCAGGTTTTGGCGGATGCGTAAGTAGACTTCTCCCGTGATGCGGACATTGGATCGGTGGAGCAGATCGTAATTGGCCATCAGGCTACCGGCCAGGGTGTTCTCGATGGCCATGAGGGCCACGTCGGATTCCCCGCTTTCGACCTGTCCGATCACGTCGGCGAAGGTGTGGCCGGGTACCGTTACGACCTCGCGGTCGCGGTAATGTTCCCGGGCGGCGGCTTCGTGAAAAGCTCCGGCGTAGCCCTGGATACTGACGCGGATTTGCTGGGTTGCGGTAGCTGGAGGCATGGAAGGATTAAAATAAAAAAGCGGTACCCATCAGTGGGGGACCGCTCGTGCTGTTACTTCTGTTTCGTGTGTTCAGCGCCCCCCTACTCGCGTAGGCAGTAAAAGCTAAACCAGAAATAGAAGGTGGAATTCATCATTATGCGACAAAGCTATGGCACCCGAATGGAACAACAAAATGTTGTTATGGCAAGTGCTTACCGATGAAGGGTTACGGGCGGCGGGGTATCTTTGCGCGCTAAACTTCTCCGGATGCGTCTGCCCCTACTTTTAATCACCCTATTCATCATCTCCGCCTGCGGAAACGACGGTCGCAGCGGTTACCGCGACCTCGATCTTACGGCCTATAATATTCCCGTCACCATTCAGGCACCCGACAGTGCGAAGGTGGTTTCCGGCACCCTCTCCGGCGTGATCGATGATATCACGGTCAAAAGTCCCGCCGATCGCTTCGCCGTACAAATTCTGGCCAGTACCGCCGCCACCAACGATATGGCTCGCCTGAAGGCCGAGGAACTGGAATTGGTGCGCGACAACCGCTACTTCGAGCGGATCGTCACGGAGGAGCCCCAGGGCTTCGTGTTCGAAAACAAGATCGACAGCATTTCCGCCTACGGCTTCCGCTACATCGTCTACCGCGGCGACCGGGAGATCGTGTTTCAGAACTCCTTCGACGGCGTATTTACGCTACCCGAAGTGGAAACGATGTACAACAGCGTAAAACCCGCCCGGTAGATGAAGATCAGTCTAATCCTGAAGGGGATGGCCATGGGCATTGCCGAGGCCATACCCGGTGTCAGTGGCGGTACCATCGCCTTTATAACCGGTATATACGAGCGCCTGCTGACCGCCATCGGGGCCATACTGGGTACGCGGGTGGCCGGCACCTTCCGGCGGGAGGGTTTTCGGCCGGCCTGGCACGCGGCCGACGGGGGCTTCCTGTTGCAACTGTTCGGGGGGATGCTGATCGGCCTGGCCTTCGCGGTGAAGGTAATCACCTATCTGCTGGAGCATTATCCAACGGTGGTCTGGGGATTCTTCTTCGGCCTCATCATCAGTTCGGCGATCTACGTCGGTCGGCAAATTCAGGGTTGGCGCTCCTCGACCGTCACCTTTCTGATTGTCGGGGCGGTGGTCGCCTATATGCTCACGACCATCAATCCCCTGGCCGGGAGCACCTCTCCCCTACTCGTGTTTTTCTCCGGGATGATCGCTATTTCGGCCCTCATTCTTCCCGGTGTGTCGGGCAGCTTCATCCTGGTCCTGCTGGGGATGTACACCGTGGTGTTCGGGGCAGTGCAGGGACTGACGACGGGACAGGACGGCGCACTCCTCATCGTGGCCTGCTTCGCGGCGGGCTGCCTGGTGGGGCTGGCCCTCTTCGCCAAATTGCTTACCTGGACCTTCAAGACCTACCCCAACCGGACCTTCGCCCTCCTCACGGGCTTCATGATCGGCTCGCTCAATAAATTGTGGCCCTGGCGCAACGCCATCACCACGCGCACCAACAGCAGCGGAGAAGTGGTCCCGGTGCTCGAAGCCAACGTGCTGCCCGCCCACTACCTGGGGGGAGAACCCTACGTTATTGCCGTCGTTCTCGCGGTGCTGGCCGGTCTGGCCGTTGTATTCCTGCTGGAAGCCACTGCCACCGAACGCAAGGAGCAAACCACCCCCTGATCAATCGTTTCGCATGCCCACCTTCGCCCTGCTCGGCTATCCTCTCTCCCACTCCTTCAGTAAGGGCTACTTCACGGAGAAATTCGCCGAGCTCGGTCTGAGCGGTAGCCACCAGTACGTGAACTTTGAGTTGGCCGACGTTAATCAATTAAAGCAAAAGCTGGAGGAGTATCCTGATCTACTGGGTTGTAACGTGACTATCCCGCACAAGCGCAACGTAATGACGCTGATGGACGAGCTGGATCCGGTAGCCGAGCGGATCGGTGCCGTCAACACCATCGTCGTGCGCAACGGTCGCCTGAAGGGATACAACACCGATTTCACCGGCTTTCGGGAGGATCTCCTCGAGCAGATGACCGCCCAGGGTTACGAACGGGATCTTGCGGGGCGGCAGGCACTCATCCTCGGGACCGGGGGTGCCTCTCTCGCGGTACGCGAAGCCCTGCGAAGCCTGGGTGTCCGGGTGACCTACGTCAGTCGGCGCCGCGGTGAGGGCCGTGTGGTGTACGACGAGCTCACGGCGGATTCCCTGCGCGCCTGCCACCTCATCGTAAATACGACGCCCCTGGGGATGAGTCCACAAGTGGATACCGCTCCTCCCCTGCCTTACGATCACCTGACCCCGCGTCATTTTTGCTACGATCTGGTGTATAACCCGGCCGAGACGAAGTTTTTGCGGACGGCCCGGGGCGCGGGCGCGGGAGCGGCGAACGGCCTGGGAATGCTATACAAACAGGCGGAAGCCAGCTGGCGAATCTGGACCGGAGAATAATTGCGATATTCCCGGTCAAACCCCCGATCGTGCGCACCCAAATCCTTTGCTTTTTCCTGCTCTGCCTGGCTCCCGCGCTCGCCGCCCAGGACCTTGCCGTCTTCGAACTGTTCACCGACCACGCCGTACTGCAACGGGACGTAGAACACCCCATCTGGGGGTGGGGCCGCAGGGGCCGGACGGTAACAGTCTCCATCGCCGGTAAGTCCGTGAAGGTAAAAACGGACCGGGACGGCAACTGGTCGGCTACGCTGCCCCCCGTGCCCGCCGGCGGACCCCATACGCTGTCAATCTCCACCGGACGCAAGAGTATTGAGCTTCAAGACATTTATTTCGGGGACGTATACCTGCTCTCCGGCCAGTCGAATATGGAATGGAAGCTGGCGAACTCCGATCCCGACAGTAGTCGCGCCCGGGCCATCGCGGATCCCCTCATCCGGCAGGTGCTCGTCGCCAAAACCCATGCCGAGGCGCCGCAGGATCACGTGGAACTGGACGAAGGCTGGCGGCCGGGGGTGACCCGGGAGATCGCCGACTTCAGCGGGGTGGGTGCTTACTTCGCTCACTATCTACGGGATGGAGGCGTGGAGGTTCCCATCGGACTGGTCCACTCCAGTTGGGGGGGTAGCCGGATCGAGCCGTGGATCAGTGCCGAGAAACTCGGGGTCGACATGCAGCAGATCACCGAGAACCGCCGGGCCGAGCACGAGCGGGTTACCCGACAAGCCTCCGAATTTTACGCTAAAGAATTTGCCGGCGCGATGCCACCCACCGAGGATCGCGGACGGGAGATGGGCTACCTCGGTGACGAAATTCCCCTCACTGACTGGGCTACGGTAGAGGTACCCGGCGTGTGGGAAAGTCGTGGCTACGCGAACGTCGACGGGGTGTTCTACTACCGCCGGACCTTCGACCTCACGGAGGCGCAGGCCCGGGGAGAGGCTACTCTGTACCTCGGACCCATCGACGACGGGGACCTGACCTACATCAACGGCCAGCAGGTAGGCGAGACGCCGAATGCCTACGCCGAGCACCGGGAATACGCGGTCCCCGCGGGGGTGCTGCGGGCGGGGCGGAACAGTCTGGCGGTGCGGGTGACCGACGGTGGCGGTGGCGGAGGGTTTACGGGATCGCCGGAAGCCATGTACCTCGCAACCTCCGCCGGGAAGGTGGCCCTGGCCGGCACCTTTCACTACCGTATCGGGGAGATGTCGACCGCCGCGGCCAGTCAGGCCAACCAGACCCCTACCCTGCTGTACAACGCCATGATCGCTCCCCTGCGCAACCTGCCGCTCTCCGGCGTGCTCTGGTACCAGGGAGAGTCGAACGCCGGACCGGACGACGCGGTGGCCTACGCCGACCGGATGCGTACCCTGGTGCGGTCCTGGCGCGAACGTTTCGAACGGCCGGAACTTCCCTTCTACTGGGTGCAACTGGCGAACTTCCAGGCGCCGCCCGTGGGGCCCGACGAGCCGGGATGGGCCATCCTACGCAGCAGCCAAACGGCTGCCCTTGACGTACCCTGGACGGGGCAGGCCGTCATTTTAGACATTGGGGAGGCCGGCGACATTCATCCCAAAAACAAGTGGGAGGTCGGTCGTCGATTATCCCTGCACGCCCTGAAGAACATATACGGCAAGGGAGTACAGGCGAGTAGCCCGGTGGCGGACGAACTGACGGTCGACGGACCCATAGCCACCGTGCGGTTTACTGAAGTAGGCGGGGGCCTGATGCTGAAGGAATCCGGGGAACGGTACCCGCTGGTGAAGGCCCTGGCCGTGCGGGCCGAGGACGGAAACTGGCACTGGGCGGTGGGCACCCTGCACGCCGCGGACCATACGATCACGGTGGTCAATCCGACGGGAAGTACGATCACGGCGGTGCGGTATGCCTGGTCCAGCAATCCGGACGACGCGAATCTCTACAGTAAGGAGGGACTGCCGGTTACGCCCTTCGAATTATGGGCCGGTAACTAGGCGCTTGTCGTAGCTTTGGCGCCCTTGGAACTAGGTACCTCATACCGCAGCATCTGGAAAGTTAGTATACCGATCATCATCGGTAGCGCGGCCCAGAACGTAGTGGCGATGACCGATTCGGTCTTCCTCTACTACCGCAGCGAAGACGACTTCGCGGCCATCGGTTTCGTCGCGACCTTCTACATCATCGTTGCCGCCATCGGCTTCGGGTTCAGCCGGGGCGGCCAGATCATGATTGCCCACTGTGCCGGACAGGGCAAGCCGGCCGCCGTGGGTCGGTCGTTCTACAGTACCGTCTACTTCGAATTGGCCCTGGCCCTGGGCGTCTTTCTGTTTATGACCTACGGCGCTTACTGGCTGTTTGCTTCCCTGGTCGATTCCGACATCATTTTTTATAAGTCGCTGGAGTACCTGGAAACGCGCAAGTGGGGGGTCTTCGCCAGCTATCTGGGGGTTGCCTGTATCGCGCTGTACACCGGAATCGCCCGCCCGGTCTTCATCGTGGTCGATACCGTAATCCTGGCGATCACCAACATATTCCTGGATCACGCTCTGATCTTCGGGAAGTACGGGTTTCCGGAGATGGGGATTGCCGGGGCGGGGCTGGCCAGTACGATTTCGGAGTACGTAGCCCTGGGTATATTTCTGGTGTACATGCTCGTCGACCGCAAGAACCGGGTGTACAAAATCAACCGGCTGCCGGGGTGGAACCGTAAAATTATCCGGGAGATCATCGGCTTATCGGTACCCATCGTAACCATGTCGGTGGTGGGACTGGGTAGTGCATTTTTCTTCTTCGGCCTGGTCGAAAACTTCGGCGAGCGTGCGCTGGCGGTGACCAATATCGTGCGCATCGCCTACCTCATCTTTTCCATCCCCGCCTGGGGCTTCTCTACGGGCATCAATACCCTGGTGAGTTACTTCGTAGGTCGGGGGGAGCGGTACAACGTGAAGATCGTGCTCTGGAAAACGGCCTACATGTGCCTGGGGGTGACCCTGATGATGGGCCTGCCGATCATCCTATTTCCGCGGGAGGTACTCTACCCCATTCTGGGGGACGGGCGGGCCTACCTCATCGAAGCAGCGTACCCGGTGTTCTGGGTGCTGTTGGGCATTCTGGTCACATTCAGCTTCGGCAGTATCTTTTTCAACGGGCTCATCGGCGCCGGGCAGACTAAGAAAGCCCTGATCTACCAGACCAGCTGCGCCGTGCTCTACATGGTGCTCATCTTCGTGGTAGTACGCAGCGGATGGGGCAATCTTACCCTCGCGTGGAGCGTGGAGATCGTGTACTGGGTGGCGATGTTCGGGCTGAGCTTCCGGTACTTCCGGCGGCCGCGGTGGCGCGGCCGGTACTGAAGCGCGACTGCGTAGCGGGTAGCCTAGGCGGATTCCAGGGCGGCGGCACCGCCGACGATCTCGAGGATCTCGTTGGTGATGGCTTCCTGGCGGGCCTTGTTGTAGCTGATCTTGAGTTCGCGCAGCAGCTCCTGAGCGTTCTCGGTGGCCTTATCCATGGCCGTCATCCGGGCACCGTGCTCGGAAGCGTGGGTATCGAGCAGGGCTGCCTGGAACTTGGTCTCCAGGATACTGGGTACCAGGTAGGCAAGCAGTTCCTCCTTACCGGGCTCGAAAATGTAGTCGGCCCGGTAGTGGGAGCGATTCGCGTCCGCCACTTCCTCGGTGACCTGTTCCTCCACGGGCAGGAACTGCTCGCTGGTGGCGTACTGGACGGCGGCGTTCTTGAAGCGGGCGTAGGCGATGTATACGCGATCGTAGCGACCGAACTTGAACCGCTGCATGATCAGCTCGGGGACTTCCTTGGTATTATCGAAGCTCAGGTCGTCGAACAGGGACTGGAAGTCGGTTACCACCTTGACGTTGTCGCGCTTTCCGTAGTGCTTACGGAAGTACTCGGCGCCCTTGCGTCCGATGCAGATGATGTCGAGCGGGCCGGACAGCGTGCCCAATTGCCGGATGGTGGCCTCGGCGGCCTTGATCACGTTCGTGTTGAAGGCTCCGGCGAGCCCCCGGTTGGAGGTGACGACGACGACGCAGGCACCGGTAACGGGCCGCACCTTGTTGAACACCGTATCGGCATCTCCCTCGAGGTTGGTGAGGATGTTGCGCAGCATTTCGTCGAGCTTATCGGCGTAGGGCCGCAGTTCGGTGATGGCCTGCTGGGCGCGGCGGAGCTTGGCCGCCGATACCATCTTCATCGCGCTGGTGATCTGCTGGGTATTCTTTACCGAGCGGATGCGTTCGCGTACTTCCTTGAGGTTTGCCATGGTGCGGGTGGGGGTTACTTCTTAAACTGGGGGGTCAGTTCGGCGGCCAGGGACTCCAGCTTCTGGAGGTCTTCGTCCTGGTACTTCTTGGCCCGGAAATTTTCCAGAACTTCGGGGTACTTACGACCGAGTTCTCCGAGGAAGAGTTTTTCGAAATCCTTGATCTGCTCGACGGGGACGTCGCGCATCAGGTTCTTGGTACCGAGGTAGATGATGGCCGTTTGCTTCTCCACCGCCACGGGGCTGTACTGGGGTTGCTTCAGGACCTCTACGTTGCGCTTACCCTTCTCCAGGATGTTCATCGTGGAGGCGTCCAGGTCGGAACCGAACTTAGCGAAAGCTTCGAGTTCGCGGTAGGAAGCCTGGTCGAGCTTAAGCGTACCGGATACCTTCTTCATCGGCTTGATCTGGGCCGAACCACCTACCCGCGATACGGATACACCGACATTGATGGCCGGGCGGATACCGTTGTTGAAGAGGCTGGATTCGAGGAAGATCTGCCCGTCGGTGATCGAGATCACGTTCGTGGGGATGTAGGCGGAAACATCACCGGCTTGGGTTTCGATGATGGGTAGGGCCGTAAGCGAACCACCGCCCTTGACGATGCCGGCATCCTTCAGGCTGGGCGGAAGGTCGTTCATGCTCTGCGCGATGGTGTCGTCGTTGATCACCTTAGCGGCGCGCTCCAGGAGGCGGCTGTGCAGGTAGAAGACGTCACCGGGGTAAGCCTCACGTCCGGGAGGACGACGCAGCAGCAGCGATACCTCACGGTAGGCGACGGCCTGCTTCGAGAGGTCGTCGTAGATGATGAGGGCGGGACGACCGGTGTCGCGGAAGTACTCGCCGATGGCGGCTCCGGCAAAGGGAGCGTAGAACTGGAGCGGTGCGGGCTCGGAGGCGGAGGCCGCAACGACGATGGAGTAATCCATGGCTCCGTTCTCCTCCAGCGTCTTAGCTACCTGGGCGACCGTCGAGGCCTTCTGTCCGCAGGCTACGTAGATGCAGTAGACGGGCTCTCCGCGATCGTAGAATTCTTTCTGATTAAGGATGGTATCGATGGCGATGGCCGACTTGCCGGTCTGGCGGTCACCGATGATCAGCTCCCGCTGGCCGCGGCCGATGGGGATCATGGCATCGATGGCCTTTACGCCCGTTTGCAGGGGCTCGTTCACTGGCTGACGGTAGATGACGCCGGGGGCCTTGCGCTCCAGCGGCATCTCGTAGGTGGTGCCGGTGATGTCGCCCTTTCCGTCGATGGGCTGACCGAGGGAGTTCACCACCCGGCCGACGAGCCCTTCCCCGACTTCGATGGAGGCAATCCGGCCGGTACGGGAAACACGGCTGCCCTCGTGGATGCCTGCGGCGGGGCCCATGAGTACGACACCGACGTTGTCCTCCTCCAGGTTCAGTACGATCGCTTCGGTACCGGTCTCGAAGGTCACCAACTCACCCGCCTGGGCGTTGTTGAGACCGTAGACGCGGGCGATACCGTCACCTACCTGAAGGACGGTGCCGTACTCCTCCAGTTCGGTCGCTGTGTCGAATCCCGAGAGCTGTTGCTTCAGGATTGCGGAGATTTCATCAGGTTTTACGTCAGCCATGGCTTATTGATTACTTATTGTTGTAGTCGGAACCAGCGGGGTGATTCCGTGGGGGGAGGACCGGCCGGCGGCTAGTCCGTGATTTTGTTTACGTAAAGGTTGGGTTTGCTCAGCTCGGACTTGATGTTCTTGAGCTTGTGGGCGACGCTGGCGTCGTAGACCTGCCCGTCGAATTCCAGCACGAAGCCGCCGATGAGGTCGGGATCGATGCGGGTCTCCATATCGATCTTGCTTTCGGTCTTGCCGCTCGCGATGAGTTGCTGGCGCACGGCGGCGAGCGTGTCGGCGGAGAGCGGCGCGGCGCTGGTGAGCTTCACCGTGGAGATGTGCTTGATCTTCTTGTACTGCTCGTTGAATTCCTTCAGGATGCCGAGCATGTCCACTTCCCGGCCCTTATCGATCAGCAATTTGACGTAGAGGCGCACGAGTTTGTCTACCCCGGCCTTGTCGAGGAGTTGGCTCAGGATGGCCTGTTTCTTGCTGGGATTGACGACCGGGCTGCTGAGGAGCAGGGCGAAGTCGCGGTTCTTTCCCATGGCGAGAATGGAATCCACATCGGCCTTGATCTGGTCGAGCTGGCCGCGCTCCTGGGCCAGTTCGATCAGGGATTGTGCGTAGCGGGTCGCTACCGTCGGGTTGGTCATGCGGGGCTTAGTTTAGGTCGCTCACGAGCTCGCGGACGAAAGCTTCCTGGTTGGCGTCGCTGCGCAGGTCCTTCTGGAGAATCTTTTCGGCGATTTCGACGGCCATGGTTCCTACTTCCTTCTTCAGGTCGACCATGGCGGCCTTGCGCATATTCTCGATGTCGCGCTTGGCGTCGGCGGCTACCTTCTGGGCGGCTTCGCGGGCCTCGTTCTTGGCGGCGGCGACCATCTCCTTGCTCTGGCGCTCGGCCTCCCCGATGATGCGGGTACGCTCCTCGCGGGCCTCCATCAGTAGGCGCTGGTTGTCGGCGGCCTGGGCTTCCATTTCGGCGCGGGCGCGCTTGGCCTCGTCGATGCTGGTCTGGATTTCCTCGTCGCGGCGGCGCAGCGCCTTCTGGATTGGTTTCCAGGCGAGCTTACCCAGGATCGCATACAGAATGAGGAAGATGACGACGGTCCAGAAAATCAGTCCGAAGTCGGGTTTGATTACACTGAAATCGGCAAGAAAAAGGGTGGACATGGTTGATATTATTTATTCGTCGGACGAACGGTGGTTTTCGTACTGGCGAAGGCAAATTCATCAGACGAAAGTAGCCGGTGGCGCTGCCAAGCGCAGTTCGCCACCGGCTGGTGTTGTGGCCTGGGCCAGACTGCTGACTAGAGCAGTTTGTCCAGAAGACCTACGATGATCGCGAACAGCGCGGCACCCTCAACGAAGGCGGCGGTAAGGATCATTGCACTACGGATATCGGCGGCTGCCTCAGGCTGGCGGGCGATGCTTTCGGTGGCTTTGCTACCGATGAGTCCGATTCCAAGTCCTGCGCCGAGGGCGGCGATACCTGCTCCAAGAGCTCCCATGTTGAATGATTTTATGGGTAAATAAAATTCTTACTATCAGTTAGTTTGCGGCGGTGTGCATACCGGTAACGGCACCTCCCATGGCTCCGCCTTCGGCGATCTTCTCCTCGCCGTGGTGGCCGAGTTCGTCGTGGTGGTGAGCGTCCTCCACGGCCGCACCGATGTAGCTGGCTGAAAGGATCGCGAAGATGAAGGCCTGCACGAAGGCAACCAGCAATTCAATACAGTTCATGAACAGGGTAAAGGCTACCCCAACCACGGCTCCCGCGCCCGCGCCCACCACGTTCTCTCCGTTCGCGCCGAAGATGAAGATGAGGCTGATGAGGCTCAGAATGATGATGTGGCCCGCCGTAATGTTGGCGAACAGACGTACCATCAGGGAGAAGGGCTTGATGACCAGCCCGAGAATCTCGACCGGCGTGAGAATGAAGATCTTGATGGCGGCGGGTACGCCCGGCATCCACAGCGTGTGGGCCCAGAAGTGCTTATTGCCGTGGAAGTAGGCCACGAAGGCCGCGATGACGGCCAGGGCCATGGTCACGGCGATGTTGCCCGTTACGTTCGAACTGCCGGGGAAGATGGGCACCAGCCCGAGCAGGTTACAGAAGAGGACGAAGAAGAACACCGTCATGATGAAGGGCTGAAACCGTTCGTAGTGCTTCTCCCCGATCATCGGGATAGTGATCTCGTCGCGCAGGAACACGAAGAAGGGCTCCATCAGGCTCTGCACACCCGAAGGGGCTTTACCCTCGTTCTTCCGGTAGCCCGCCGCTACCGCCCCCCACAGAAGGATCAGGAGGAGCGCGGCCAGGAGCATCGTAAAGACGTTCTTGGTGATGCTGAAGTCGTAGAAACTGGTGATGCCGCCGCCGAGCAGTCCGCCGTCGCCGACGGAAGGTGCGTCGAGCAGGTACTCCTCGCCGTTGACCTTGGCGTAGTAGATGTCGCTGGTCTTCCCGTCGACCGTTTCCTGCCGGTGGGCAATGCACTCGACCGGGTGCTCTCCTTCCAGTACGGTCGCCCGGGCGTCGGCGATGCGGTTCACCCGTCCGTGGTTCATTACGTAACCATCAACGGCGGTTTCGCCGTGGTGGAACATGCTGCTCAGTCCGACCGTCCAGCCGTGCTCGGGAGCGTACAGGATGACGGGCAGCGGAATGGACACGTCGCCAAAAACGTGGAATTCGTTGGCGTCGGCGATATGGTGCAGGATCACGCCGGCCGGATCGTAGTCGTCGCCGTGGGCGTCGCAGCTCTGATGTACGTCGGTTTCGTCACCTGCCGTACCGTGATCCGCGGCGGTGCCGTGATCGTTGACTTCCTGTGCGGAAATCAGGCCAAAACCAAAGCAGAACAAGAACAGAAAAAGGTAGCGAGCGCTGGACGTCATGCGTTGGGAAGTTTTGCTGTCCCTCAAATGAGGCGCAAAGGTAACACAACCGCCGTTATTATTATAGGCGGCGATTCGGTTTTTTGGCCGGGGAAGCTTACGGGGCCTATACCTCCAGATCCACCCCTACTTCCTCGTGCCACTCCAGGCCGTGCTTGCCCAGCACGTCGAGGAAGGGATCGGGATTGAACTGCTCCACGTTGTACACGCCGTGGCCGTCCCACTTGCCCTGGATGAGCATCATCGCGCCGGTCATGGCGGGTACCCCGGTGGTGTAGCTAACGCCCTGCGCCCGCGTTTCGCGGTAAGCGCGTTCGTGGCTGCAGTTGTTCCAGATGTAGTAGGTGCGCTCCTCTCCGTCCTTGATGCCCCGGATGCGGCATCCGATGCTGGTCTGTCCGCTGTAACCTTCGCCTAGCCCGCCGGGATCGGGCAGGACGGTCTTGAGGAATTCCAGCGGGATGATCTCGACCCCCTTGTGGTTGACGGGTTCGATGCCGGCCATGCCGATGTTCTGAATGACGCGGAGGTGGGTGAGGTATTCATCGCCGAAGGTCATCCAGAAGCGGGCGCGTTTGAGGGTCGGGAAGTGCTTGACCAGGCTCTCCAGCTCCTCGTGGTAGAGTACGTAACTGGGCTTGGGGCCGATGTCGGGGTAGGTAAGGTCCTTGCGGATGCTGAACGCGGGAATTTCGACCCACTTTCCGTTTTCCCAGTACTTACCGGGCTGGGTAATTTCGCGGATGTTGATCTCGGGATTAAAGTTGGTCGCGAAGGCCTTGCCGTGGTCGCCGGCGTTCGCGTCCACGATGTCGAGATAGTGGATCTCGTCGAAGAAGTGGGTAGCGGCCCGCGCGGTGAAAATGCTCGTGACCCCCGGGTCGAAACCGCAGCCCAGAATGGCCGTCAGTCCCGCCTGCTTGAAGCGATCGTGGTAGGCCCACTGGTGGCTGTATTCGAACTTGGCCTCCTCCTTCGGCTCGTAGTTGGCCGTGTCGAGGTAGTGTACTCCGGCTTCGAGGCAGGCGTCCATAATGGTCAGATCCTGGTACGGCAGCGCGACGTGAACGACCATGAAGGGATCGTAGTCGCGGATGAGTTGGGTGAGGGCGGGCACGTCCTCGGCGTCCACGGCGGCGGTAGTGATCTTATCGTAGCCCAGGTCGGCCTTGATGTCGGCGGCGATCTCGTCACACTTGCTCTTCGTACGGCTGGCGAGCATAAATTCGGTGAACACTTCCGGGTTTTCGGCACACTTATAGGCTACCACGCGTCCGACACCTCCGGCGCCGATGATCATTACTCTAGACATGCTGTTGCTTTTTTGCAAAGCTAACGCGGGGCGGGGCCGCAGGTGCAATGTTCGTAGAGAAAACCTGTCCCGGCGGTAGCCTCCCCCCCTCCGGATTCGGAATTTACGGCAGGGGCGCACGTCCGGGACAATCGAACATCCCCCCGCCCGCACACCGTTGCAACAGGGAAGCGTGGCCCTCGTCCACCCCGATTTCCTAATTTAATACGCCGAAATGACCTTCCGATTTTTACCTATCCTCTTATTCTTTTCCCTCCTTTTCACGGCCTGCGACGTCGACCAAACGCAGGAAGGCGACCTCCCGGAAATCGACGTGGACGTCGATACCGAAGCCGGTCAACTGCCGGAGTATGATGTGGACTGGGTCGACGTAGACGTAAATACGACCACCCGCATGGTCGAAGTACCCAAGGTCACCGTACAAATGGTGGAGGAACCCGTGGAGGTGCCCGTACTGGACGTGTCCTGGCCCGATGAGTACGGCGATGCCGAGGAGACGACCTTTATGGTCGAAGCCGACGTGGACCAGGAGGCGGAACTGGAGATCGAAGAGATCTATACTACCGGCAAGCGGATGATCGTCCTGGCCCGCCTCGACAAGGATGGGGAACGCCTAAGCGACGGGGAAATGATGCGCGTTTCCGACCAGGTCGTCGTCAACGCACCCGACATGGACGTTCGCTACTACATCATCGGTGACCGCCCCAACGGCGCAACCAATACCCGCTACCGCTACATTGCCGATCGGGACGACATTGCGGACATGCTACAGAATGGCCAGTCCATCTACAGTCGCGACTAAACGGAGCATGAAATATTTTTGGAATGCCCCTGCCGACCCGAGTCGGCGGGGGCATTCCGCATTTATGAGATTGCGTGCGCTGGGAGACCGCCGCATCAGGCTATCCCAACTTGTCCTGAATGTCCCGCACGCTCGCCACGCTCGCGTAATCCCGGAACCAGGTGTACTGCCGCTTGGCGTACCGGCGGCTGTTGCGCTTGATGAGTTCAATGGCCCGGTCCTTGCCGTAATCCCCCGCGAAGTAGGGCCACCACTCCTGGTAACCGACCGTGCGCAGCACCGGTAAGTCCTGGTGAGGTAAGAGTTGCCGGGCTTCCGCTTCCAGTCCTTCGTTGATCATCTGATCGACCCGCCGTTCGATGCGGGCGTACAGTTCATCGCGTGCGGGACTGCGACAAAAATAGTGGGGCGAAAAGTCGGGCGCGGCGGCATTGCCGAGGTAGCTGCTGTAGGGCTTCCCTTCCGTGAAGCAGACCCGCAACGCGCGCTGTAGCCGACGACCGTTGTGGCGGTCTACCCGGTCGTAGTAGGCGGGGTCGTGCTGAGCGAGTGCAGTCCGTAAGCCCTCGAGTCCGTCGCGGGATTCGATTTCCATCACCCGGCGTCGGGCATTTTCCGAAACCTCCGGAAACTCGTCGAGCCCCCCGCAGAGGGCGCGGATGAAAAGGCCGCTGCCGCCCACGACCACGGCGATATCGTGATTACAAAATATCCCGTCCAGTCGGTTCCGTGCTTCTGCCGCGTACCTGCCCGCGGACAGGGGGCTGGTCAGGGACCGGTCGGCGATGAAGTGGTGAGGAACGGTCGATAGTTCCTCCGGGGTCGGGCGGGCGTTCCCGATCCGCATTTCCCGGTAGAACTGCCGGCTGTCCGCGCTCACGATCTCCGTGCCGTAGTGCCGGGCCACCTCGATGGCCAGTCGGGTCTTTCCGCTGGCCGTCGGACCGCCGATGACGAGCACCCGTTTTCCCATCACCGTATTTCAGCTTGCAGAATGGCGTCGACGAATTCTCTGGAGGCTTCCGCTACCCTATCCTCCTGTCCGGCCAGCGAACGGATGAAGGCACTGCCGATGATGGCGCCGTTGAAGTATTCGCAGGCCGTGCGGAAGCTGGCGGCATCGCTGATGCCGAACCCGATGAGCTTCGGGTTGGGAAGATTCAGCCGCTCGATCCGGTTGAAGTACGCCCGCTGACGGTCGCTGATCTCCGCGCTGCCCCCGGTTATGGAGCTGCTCGATACGACGTACAGGAAGCCGGTGCTGCTGCCCGCGATCTCCCGGATGCGCTCGTCGGAGGTCTGCGGCGTGATGAGAAAACTGACCTGCAGGCCGGCCCTCTCGGCCAGTTGGCGGAAGTCGCGCTCGTACTCATAGGCCGGGAGATCCGGCAGGATCAGTCCGTCAATGCCGGCTCCCGCGACCGCGCCCACGAAACGCTCCATACCGTACTGCATGACCTGGTTGAAGTAGCCCATGAGTACCAGGGGAATTTGCGTGTGTCGCCGGGCTTCCTCGATCTGTTCCACGAGGAGTTTGAGGTTCATGCCGTTGCGGAGGGCGACGGAGCTGCTTTCCTGAATGGTTTCCCCGTCGGCCATGGGGTCGGAGTAGGGCATGCCGATTTCGATCAGGTCGGCACCAGACTCGGCCAGACTGCGAATGATCGGTACGGTGCTGTCCAGTGTCGGGTAGCCGGCCGTGAAGTATATATTAAGGATGTCCTTCTGCTTACTGGCGAAGAGCCGGGATAGTCTGTTCATTGCTGCTGCTTGCGCGGGGCGTTATGCCGGTTTGAGGGGTTCGGAATCGAGGTAGGCGGAGAAGGCCGCCAAGTCCTTGTCGCCCCGCCCGCTCAGGCACACCACGATCACGTCGTCGGGACCGTAGTTCATCTGATCGAGGGCGGCGAAGGCGTGGGCCGTTTCCAGGGCCGGGATGATGCCCTCCTGCCGGGCGACGAAGAGGGCCGCGGCCAGGGCGTCGTCGTCCGTTACGCTGATCGCTTCGGCGCGCTTGCTGTCGATGAGGAAGGCGTGTAGCGGTCCGATACCCGGATAGTCCAGACCCGCGCTGATGCTGTAGGGCTCGACGATTTGTCCGTCTTCGGTCTGCATCAGCAGAGTCCGACTGCCGTGGATGATGCCTTCGCTGCCGAGCTGACTCGTAGCGGCCGATTCACCGCTGTCGACGCCCAGTCCGGCGGCCTCCACGGCGATGAGGCGCACCCGCTCGTCGTTGAGGTAGTGATAGTAGGCTCCGGCCGCGTTGCTGCCCCCGCCCACGCAGGCGACGATGGCATCCGGGTAGTCGCGACCGATCTTCTCCCGCAACTGCCACTTGGTTTCTTCCGAGATGATGGCCTGAAAGCGGGCAACCATGTCGGGATAGGGATGAGGACCGACGACGGATCCGATGATGTAGTGAGTATCCTCCGGATTGCTGATCCAGTCGCGGATCGCCTCGTTGGTCGCGTCCTTTAGGGTGCGGCTACCGCTGCGGGCGGGCCTCACTTCGGCGCCGAGCATCTTCATGCGGGCCACGTTGGGGGCCTGCCGCTCGATATCTACCTCGCCCATGTAGACGATGCACTGCAGGCCCTTGAGGGCGCAGACCGTGGCGGTGGCTACGCCGTGCTGGCCGGCACCGGTTTCGGCAATGATGCGCTTCTTTCCCAGCCGTTCGGCCAGCAGGATCTGTCCGATCGTGTTGTTAATTTTGTGGGCCCCCGTGTGGTTCAGGTCTTCGCGCTTGAGGTACAGGTTCGTCCCGTAGTGCTTGCTCAGGCGCTCGGCGTAGTACAGGGGACTGGGCCGGCCGACGTAGTCGCGCAGCAGCAGGTCGAACTCCCGCCGGAACTCCGGATCGCCCATCATGGTCACGTAGCTGCGCCGAAGTTCCTCGACGTTGGCGTGGAGCATCTCGGGGATGTAGGCTCCTCCGAAGCGGCCGTAGTAGCCGCGCTCGTCAATAGCAATATTGGTCATACCGTAGTGGCTTGTCGAGATTTAACGTAGTTGAGCAAATTCTTGATCATCAGCCGGCCGTGCTCGGTCATGATGCTTTCGGGATGGAATTGCACCCCAAAAATAGGTAAGCTGCGGTGGCGCATGGCCATGATTCCGCCCCGGTCGTCGGTGGCCGTGATCTCCAGCTCGGCGGGCAGGGTGGCCGGATCGATCACCCAGCTGTGGTAACGGCCGGCGCGGAAGGTGGCGGGCACGCCGGTGAAAATGTCGTCCTCCGCTACGGTCCGCTGCATGTCCGTTTCCACTCCGTGGTGTACCTGCTCCAGGTTGTGCAGCGAAGCCCCGAAAGCTTCGCCGATCGCCTGGTGACCGAGGCACACCCCAAAGATGACGGTCTGGCCGGCGTACTGCTTGATCAGGTCCGGCATGATGCCGGCGTCTGCGGGCAGTCCCGGTCCGGGGCTCAGCACGACCAGGTCGTAAGCGGCTACGGCGGCCAGATCAATCTCGTCGTTGCGGAACACGTCTACGGACTGCCCGAGTTCCTCCTCGATGTAGTGAACGAGGTTGTAGGTGAAGGAATCGTAATTGTCGAGAATCAGAATTTTCATTTCGGAACTTTTTTATTACAGCGGTCCAACGGGGTGACACCGTCCAACGGGTTCAAAAGCTCGCGGAGTAGGTTTCCGCCTTGGTGATCGCCTTGGTCAGGGCGCCGAGTTTGTGGTAGACTTCCTGCAGTTCGCTCTCCTCGTCGCTGGCCGCCACCACGCCGGCCCCCGCCTGGTAGTAGAGTACGTTGTCCTGGCTGAAGAAGGAACGGATCAGGATGGCCTGGTTCATGCCCCCGTCGAAGTCGATGAAGCCGATCGCGCCGCCGTAGAAGCCGCGTTGCTGATTCTCGTACTTATCGATCAGCTCGATGGCCCGGTACTTCGGCGCCCCGCTGAGGGTGCCCGCCGGAAAGGTGTCGCCGAAGATGCGGACGGCTTGATCCTCGCGTCCCAGCTTACCGTCCACGGTACTCACCAGGTGAATAACGTGGCTGTAGTAGTGCACCTGGCGCAGACTACGCACGGTGACGTCCCGGGTGTGGCGGCTCAGGTCGTTACGGGCCAGGTCGACCAGCATCACGTGTTCGGCGTTTTCCTTGGGGTCGGCCAGCAGGCGTTCGGTGGCCTCCCGGTCACGTGTGGCGTCGCCGGTGCGGCGGTAGGTGCCGGCGATGGGATTAAGGCGGGCCACGCCGTCGCGAATGACCATCTGGCTTTCCGGGCTCGACCCCATGATGCGGTAATCGCCGTAGTCGAAGTAGAAGAGGTAGGGGGAGGGATTGATGCTGCGCAGGGCCCGGTACACCTGAAATTCGTCGCCGGTGAATCCCTGGCGGAACTGGCGGCTGAGAACGATCTGGAAGACATCGCCGATCCGGCAGTGGTGCTTGCCGCGCGCTACCAGTTCGCGGTATTCGTCGTCGGTCAGGTTACTGCTTTCGTCGCCATCCGTACGAAAGGGGTGCACGGTGCCACCCGCGCGAATGGCGTTCTCTACTTCATCCAACCGGCTTTGCTCGCCTTCGGGAAGGTTTTCGATCAGCAGGAGCTCGTCGCGGTAGTGGTGGAACACCAGGACGAAGCGGTATAGGTGATAGCGGAGGGCGGGGGCCCGCAGGAGCCGTGGATTGCGGAAGGAGAGCGTATCGAAGTAGGCAACCCCCTCGAAGTTCGTGTGGCCGATCAGTCCGTTGAACTGCCGGATCAGGGGAGTGGTGTCGCCGTAGTCCAGCTCAAAGGACCGGAGGAAGACACTGAGGTCGCGGCTGACGGTCTGGGCGTCGTTGCACGGCACCTGCGTCCCCGCCCCCCCTGCCCGACCGCGGCGGATCATCCCGTCGTCCACGCGGTAATAGGCCAGGGTTTCCAGTCCCATTACGCTGAAGTAGTGTTCGTTGTGGCGAGTTTCGTTGGATTCCAGCAGGACGGGGTCGGTGAACTTATCCCGGAGGGAGAGGTAGAGGGAGACCGGCGTTAACTGGTCGGCCGTAAGCCGCCGGGTGATGACGCGGAGCCGGGTAGTTTCCTGAGTGAGGGTGGATGTGGACACGGATAAACGATGTTTGGAACGGTGGCCGGGCGGGCGCTAACGAAAAAGGCCCGCCGGAGCAACCGACGAGCCTTTAAATCTTTGCAAAAGGGCTAGCGCGTGCTCAGGGGAGAGTACGGTTGAGCCACCAGCTGAAGGAGGTTTTCATTTGCATGGCGGAAAGGTAGGAAGAAATTTCAATTTCCCGCCGGCAATTTGCAATTTCGACACCGGCGAACCTCCGCCGGGGCGGGGAGTTAGCAACTTGCCGCTCCCCTACCCCCACTAAAAATTCGGTTCCATGGCTGATTTCATTCTTTACGGCGCCTACGGCTACACCGGCCGGCTCATTACCCGCACCGCCGCCGAATATGGCCTACGCCCCCTGCTCAGTGGGAGGAACGCGCAAAAACTGGAAGCCATGAGCCTGGAATTCGGCTACGACTACCGGGCGGTGGACCTGAAAAACCGGACCGAGTTGCACGATCTGCTGAAAGGATATAAGGTCGTCCTGCACGCGGCGGGTCCCTTCGCGGAGACGGCGGCCCCCATGCAGAAAGCCTGTTTAGCGACCGGGGTACACTACCTGGACATCACGGGGGAAATATCAGTATTCGCGGCCTCCGCCCGCCGCGGGCCGGAAGCCGAGCGGGCCGGGGTGATGCTCATGCCGGGGGTGGGCTTCGACGTGGTCCCTACCGACTGCCTGGCCGCCTATCTGAAGCGGTGCATGCCCGAAGCAACCGAATTGGTGCTCGCCTTCGCCTGGAAGGGTGGCATGATCAGTCACGGCACCTCCAAAACCATGCTCGGCGGCCTGGGCAGGGGCGGGGCGGTTCGGCGCAACGGCAAGATCGTACCGGTGCCGGCCGCCCACGACGAACGGTCGTTCCCCTTTACGGAAGAGGCTACCCTAAACGCCGTCACCATTCCCTGGGGCGATGTTTTCACGGCCTACTTTACGACGGGGATCCCGAACATCAGGACCTACTTCGCGGTGCCGCCCGCGCAGATCAAAATGATGAAACGCAGCAACTACCTGGGGCCGATACTACGCCTGGGGATCGTGCAGAAGTTTCTGGCGAAAAAGATCGAGGCCCGTCCCGCGGGTCCCGACGACGAGCAGCGGCAACGCGCCGAAGCCTACGTCTACGGAGAAGTGAAGGACGTGAGTGGAAAAACGGTGGCCGCCCGCTTGCGCACCCCGGAGGGCTATACCCTCACGGCGATAACCGCCCTGATGATCGTCCGGCGGGTCCTCGACGGGGAGATGGAGCCCGGCTACCGCACCCCGGCCGGGGTATACGGTCCGGACTTGATCATGGAAGTCGCGGGCGTGACCCGGGAAGACTTGGCCTAACCTTAGGCTTCCCTTAACCCGCCGGCGCAAATCTTCCGCCGCCCGCAGGCGTTGTTAGGGGAACAAAGCCCTTACCGTATGATCCGTTCTTGCCTCATTCTATTTATGGCCCTGGGACTTGCCCTCCCCGCCGCCGCCCAGTTCGGCAATTTGGGCAAACTGGCCGATAAGGCACAGGGTATCGTCACCGGGCAGACTCCCCTGTCGCAGGACGAGATCGGTACCGCCCTGAAGGAAGCCCTCGATCAGGGGGTCGGGCAGGCCGTCACATCCCTATCGGCGCAGGACGGATACCTGGCCAGTCCGTATAAGATTCTTCTGCCGGAGGAGGCCCGCACGGTCGTCAGCCGCGTCAGCGCGCTCCCGGGCTTTGGTAATCTTGAGCGGGACCTCGTCGAGCGCATTAACCGCGCCGCCGAACTGGCGGCTAAGCAGGCCGGTCCGATCTTCGTGGACGCTATCCGCGGACTTACCTTCAAGGATGCCCTCAACCTGCTGATGGGTGAGAAAGATGCCGCGACCCGTTACCTGGAGACGAGTACGACCACCGGTTTGACCGGTGCCTTCCGGCCGGTGATTCGTGACGCGCTCGACGAGGTGAAGGCCAATGAACTCTACTTTCAGGCGGTTACGGCCTACAACAAAATTCCCCTGGTCAAAAAAACCGAGCCCGAACTGGACCGTTACGTGACCGCGCGGGCTTTGGAAGGAATGTTCGGTCTGATCGAGGTCAAGGAAACGGAATTACGCGAGAACCCCGCTTTGCGGAACACCGAACTGCTGCGTAAAGTCTTCGCCCGCCAGGACAAGTAGCTTAGCCCGCGCCGGGCGGGAGGATTCTGGAAAGGTTAACATTGGGTTAACGTGAAGGTGAAAAAATCAATAGACCTTTGCACCAACTTTAGGGGGTCTCGCCCCGGAACCTAATCAACCAAATCCTTCTAAGTATGAGGTTTTTTACCAACCTTCTCACCATCTGCCTGGTGCTGATGCTACTGCCGCTTGGGGTAGCCGCCCAGGGGGTGACCACTTCCTCCATCTACGGGCAAATTACCGAGGCCGGGACGGGGGAACCCCTGATCGGCGCTACGGTGCAGGCCGTGCACACCCCCTCGGGTACGACCTACGGTAACGTAACCGACCTGGAGGGCTTTTTCCGTTTACCCGGCCTGCGCGTCGGTGGCCCCTACACCATCTCGGTTACTTACACCGGCTTCAGCCCGATCGTACAGGACGACATTTTCCTGTCCCTCGGTCAGGCCTTCCAGTTCAGCCAGTCCCTCAGCGAGGGAGCGGTCGACCTGGGAGAAATTACCGTGACCTCCACCCGGGGCGCCGTTTTCGACGGGAAGCGTACCGGTCAGGAGACCACCATCAGCGAGCAGCAGATCGACGCCCTACCCACCGTAAACCGGAACATCGCCGATTACGCCCGCCTCAACCCGCTGGCCAAGATCGAAGAGGGCGACGGTTTCGCCATTCAGATCGCCGGTCAGAACAACCGCTTCAACAGCATCTACATCGACGGAGCCGTAAATAATGACGCCTTCGGTCTTTCCGGATCGGGCACGAACGGTGGCCAGACCGGCGTTTCGCCCATTTCTATTGACGCGGTGGAGCAGTTCACCGTTGCGGTGGCTCCCTTCGACGTCCGTCAGAGCGGATTCGCCGGCGGGTCGATTAGCGCGGTCACCCGGTCGGGAACCAATAACCTGGAGGGATCGGCTTACTACTTCTTCCGCAACGACGGTCTTACCCGTGACGCCGGATTTACGAATGATGTCGGCTTCGATTTCGACCCCATTGCCGAATTTTCGGCCAAGACCTACGGCGCCCGTCTCGGCGGACCGATCATTAAGGACAAGGTGTTCTTCTTCGTCAACGCCGAACTGCAGCGCGACGAGACGCCCCAACCCTTCAGCATCGCTAACTACCAGGGCAACAGCAGCGCCGGCGACCTGAGTGCGCTGGCCAACACGATCCGGAATACCTACGGCTACGACCCCGGTGCGTACGACAATAATACCGCCTACCTGAACAGCGACAAGCTGCTCGGTAAGCTCGACTTCAACCTGAGTGACGTCCACAAGCTCTCCGTACGGCACAGCTACGTTACCGCCGAGAACCTGGAAGCCCGCAACTCCGGCAGCCGCAACATTAACTTCCTCAACGGATCGGAATTCTTCATTTCGAAGACCAACAGCTCGGCCGTCGAACTCAACAGCCTCTTCGGCAACTCCGCCAATAACCTCACGATCGGATTCACCAGCGTGCGGGACGACCGCGACCCCCTGGGACCCGACTTCCCCACCCTGCGTCTGCAGGACGGCAATAATGGTAACATCGAACTCGGAGCCGAGCGCTTCTCCACGGCCAACCTGCTGAACCAGGACATCCTCACGATCAAGAACGATTACACCATCTACGCCGGTCGCCACAACGTCCTCGTAGGTGCCAACCTCGAATACTTCAAGGCGGGTAACCTCTTTATCCGGGAAAACTTCGGTTCCTACCAGTACTTCGACAGCGATTCGCTCACCGGCGTGCAGCGCTTCCTGGCCGGCGAACCCGCCGATCAGTTCGATCGCAGCTACAGCCAGGTTGATAACATCACGGGCGACGGCAGCGCGGCCATCGCCACCATCAAGCAGACCCTGATCGGCTTCTACGTACAGGACGAATTCCAGGTCAACGATCAGCTGCGCCTGACCGGTGGACTGCGGATCGACGTGCCCGTGTGGCCCAACGACGTGCCGGAAAACGATCAGTTCAACAGCGAGACCATCCCCCTGCTGGACCAGGCCGGTTACGACCTCGAGGGTGCCCGCACGGGTCAGTTCATCAAGTCGAGCATCCTGTTTAGCCCCCGTTTAGGGTTCAACTACGACGTGCTGGGCGATAAGACCCTGCAACTCCGCGGCGGCATCGGCATCTTCACCAGCCGCATTCCCCTGGTATGGCCCGGTGGAGCTTACAACAACTACGGCTTCAACATCGGCGGTGTCCGCCTCCGGGACGAGGTGATGTTCAACCCCGACGTCAACAGCCAGCCTCCGGGTGACATCAACCTGAGCAACCCCGCCCCCTCGGGTCAGATCGACCTCTTCGCTCAGAACTTCAAGTTGCCCCAGACCACCAAGGTGAACCTGGCCGTGGATTACCAACTGCCCCACAATTTCATCCTAACGGTAGAAGGACTCTACACCAAGTTCAACAACTACGTTCGTTACCAGAGCCTCAACCTCGATCCGAGCAACATCGCGCGCCTGACCGGCACTCCCGATAACCGGGTGTACTACACCAGTTCCTCCGCGCTCGACCGCACCTACACGGGTATCTATCTCGGTACGAACACCGACAAGGGGTACAGCTGGAACTTCAGCACCGTACTGCAGAAGCCGTTCAGCAACGGATTCATCGGAACCCTGGGCTACTCCTACGGCGACAGCTACAGCCTGTTCGACGGCACCTCCAGCCAGAACTCCTCCCAGTGGCGGAGCTACTACAACCCGGAGGGTCGTAACAACGAAGGCCCCGTACAGCGTTCCGCCTTCGCCGCCGGCCACCGTATCTTCGGATCGGCCAGCTACGCCTTCGAGGGTACCGAAAATACCAAGCAGACCTTCTCGATCTTTATGAACGGCGACAGCCGGGGAGCCTACACCTACGTGGTCGGAGCTTCAAATCGCGACTTCGTGAACGATTTCGGTTTCAGCTTCAACGAAGTGGCCTTCATTCCGGCCAACGCTTCCGAGATCAATCTGGTGGAAGACCGTAACGGCAACTCTCCCGCCACTCAGTACGCCGCCCTGGAAGCATTCATTGAGGACGATCCCTACCTGAAGGACAACCGCGGCCAATTCGCCGAGCGCAACAGCAACTGGTCGCCCTTCAAAACCATCTTCGACGCCCGCTTCCTGCAGGACTTTTACATCAACACCAAGAACGGTCACCGCAACACCCTGCAGCTGTCCCTCGACGTGTTCAACCTGAACAACCTGCTGAACAAGCAGTGGGGACAGATCAACAGCCTCGGCTTCGGTACCTACTCCCTGGTGAATCTGGATGACATCTCCGACGACGGCGTACCGACCTACACCGTCAACAGCGAGATCGTGAACGGCGCTAAGCCCGACGAGATCTTCGACGACAACCTGGACGACTCCGGCCTGCGCAGCAGCCGCTGGACCATGCAGCTTGGGGTACGCTATACCTTCAAGTAATCCGTTCGGCCGCGCCATCACCGGCGCCCGTTCGTAAAGAGCCCCCGACCCGTCAAACGGTCGGGGGCTTTTCTTTTTTCGTCTCCCCCGTACGGCGGTTTCTGACCGGTTTTAGAACATCGACCACCCCGGGAAACATCTATAGGTGATGGGGTAACTCCTGAGTCGTGGGTAGCATACGCCACGGACGCCGGCTAGTCTCCCCGCAACCATCACCACAAAAACCAAGTAACCATGGCACAAATACGTATTGAAGAGAAAAAAAGCGGCACCCCGATCTGGCCGTGGATCATCGGCCTCCTGCTCCTGGGAGTCATCATCTGGGGAGTAGCCGAAGCTTTCGACGAATCCGAAGAGGTGTACACCGAGGAGGTCCTGGAGGATGACGACAGCGTAGCCGGCGTCGCTACCGGCATCGACGAGAATAACAACTACAACGACTACGAAACGCCCGACGAAGACTACACCGGCGCCGTCACGACCTACCTATCCACCACCGAAAATATGGAGGGGGAAATGGGTATCGATCATGAGTTTAGCCACCGGGCGCTGACCGAACTGGCAATGGCCACCCGGGCGATCGCCGAAGATAAGGGGCTCACGAGCGAGGCTTCGGTCAAGGAAAAGACCGACCGCATCGAACGCCTGGCCAATGAGATCATGGAAGACCCCATGGCCGGTGATCACGCCGATAAGATCAAAATGGCCGCCCTGCTGATCACCGAAGTTCTGGAGGACATCGATAGTGAGGCCTACGACGGTCAGAGTGCCGCCGACCTCGCTAAGCTCCGGCAGGAGGCCCAGGCCATGAGCGCCGAAACGCTCACCCTAAACCAGAAAGAGGACGTACGCACCTTCTTCCGTCAGGCCCGCATGGTGCTGCAGCGGATGAGCTAAACACGCCCTCTCCTACCCTCCCTAACCCACAAAATACTCAGATATGAACACCACAGTAAATGACGATGACCGCATCCGCGCCAACAGCCGCCTGAAGTTTCTCGACGAAATTTCCGGTTATAAGGTGCACCACGACGATGTAGATCCCCGAGGATATACCGTCAAACTGCAATCGGGCGAGTCCATCGGTGAAGTGGAAGGCCTGCTGGCCGATACCGATGCTAAACTGGTCCGCTACGTGGAAGTGGAGATCGATGACGACATCATCGAGCGCCACGACCGCGACCTGTACAACGAGAAGGACCGCCACGTGCTGGTGCCCGTCGGGCTTATCCGGATCGACCAGGACGACCGGTCGGTCGTCGTATCCGGCATTCCCTACGATCGCTTCAACAACTATCCGAGGTACGAACGCGACCGGGGGTACACGACCAGCCACGAGATCGATACGACGGACTACCTTTCCGATTTCCACGAGTTCGGTAAGAACCACGATCGCAGCCGTTACGCTACCGATAACTTCCGCAACGCCGATCGGCTGGACGATGCCTTCTACGACAGTAACTTCTACCGCAACCCATCCGCCCACGATCGGCCGTAGTCCGGTTTTACGCTAGTGGATCCAACGACCCGTACCGCACCGCGCGTTACGGGTCGTTTTAGTTTCCGAACCTGTTTTGTCCGTCGTACCGGTTCTGGTTAATCGGCACTTCCAGGAAGTCGAAGGTACCGGGCTTGACCGCGATGCTAAACTGGTAGGTATTGCGCTGGGGCGCCCAGCTGAAACGCATCTCCCAGCAGTGTAGGTCGCGGGCGAAACTGAGGTAGGGGTAGGTGATGCTCTTGCTCGTAAAATCATAGCCGATCTGGCCGATGTTGACGCTCCAGTTCTCGGTGAGCTGCAGTGCCCCCCGCAGTTCGATACTGTTAGCGTGGGTGTTGAAGCGCAGGGTGTCGCGAGTGCCCGGCACGGCGGAGACTTCCCGGTCCAGGCGGTAGTTGAGGGTGTGCCGGATACTGAACTTCTCGAAGAGACTAAGGATGTCCGTTTCCTCAAACAGGGTATTCTCATCTTCCCGACGGCGACGGCGCTCCTCGACCACGTCGGTGACGTATTCTTCCTCCTGCCCCTGGAACAATTCCCGGATTTTCGCGACCGTCAGGTTGGTCGATATCGTTCCGTTGAAGGTGTTCAATTGCACGGGTGCCCCCCGGTCGCGCAGGGTGGTGATCCCGATCCGGTCCACTTGATCGGTCACCGGATCGTAGCGGCTCACGTAGGGATCGAAGTTGGCCCGCAGGCTCACCTGGGTGAGGCCCTTGAAGAAGCTGGTACCCCCCGATACGTTGATGGCGCTCCACTGCAGACTGTCGGCGGTGAGTTCGTAGTTTCCGCTGACCGCAATGTTCTGGAATAGCTTGACGATATTATCGGTGCTGTCCTTGCGGTTATAGACTTTCGCTTCAAAGAGGTTGGCGATGGAGTAGCTCACCCCGAAACTCTCCTGAGATGAACTGGGCGTTCCGAAGATCTGCCCCTGAAAAGGAGTCACGAAACGATTGGCGTTGCCCCGGACGGGATCGATGTCCGTCTCCCGGATGAAGTAGGGCGTCCCGCTGATAAAGTCCGTTGCGTTACGGTAGTCCGGCGAGTATCCCACCGTTACCGTGGGTTTCATGACGTGGCGAAGTCCCTTCAGGCCGAACAGGCCGCGTTCGCCGAGCCGCACGGTTCCGAACAGCTGGGTGCTGACGCTCACCCCCGCGCTGTAGGTCCGGTAACTGGCCAGCCCGGGGTTCAGTCGGCTGTTGATGGAGGCAAAGGAGATCGTGTCGACGGTGACGTTACCGTCCTCGTCGATGCCGGGCTCCGTATCGATGGTCGACGGATCCAGGAAATACTCGAGGGTCTTGCCGTAGTAGACTTCGGCGTAGCTGGCGTTGGGGCTTACGTTAAAGTACTTCAGCACGTTGAGGCTGAGGGCGGTACTCACGTCGTGCCGAAAGCCGTAGCGCGCCTCGTCGAAGGTCTGTTGCGTGAAGAAGCTCGTATCCTGCCCCGCGAATTCCGTCTTCAGTTGGCTGTTGTACCGGAAGCTCAATTTCTTGTACCAGGCCCGCTGACTGCCCGGCAGATTGCGCAGAGGATAAATGGTCTGGGTCTGGAAGCTGGCATCGGGGAAGCTCACCGAGATCGCTCCCGTCTGGTTGTTCTGACTGTGGGTGAGTCCGGCGGTGAGGGTGGATTTCAGTTTCGGGAAAGACTTGGTGATGTTCATCGACGAGCGTATGATGTTGGTGCTCGCGGATTCGTAGGTATTCAGGTACCGCTGGTCGGCCAGGTTTGTTTGGAAGTTGATGCTTCCGCCGAAATTGAAGGTCGGGTGGGCGCGTTGGTCCTGGCGGTGACTCCAGCCCAGAGTGATGCCCTGGTTGACGATCGGCTGCAATCCTTCGGATACCGAGGTTTCGTCTACCAGCCGCCGGTAGCTGAAATTGGCGCTGCCGCTGTACTTATACCGACGCCGGTAACTGGAGGCGGCGTTGACGGTAAAGGTGCCGTTGAGGTAGATATCGCTGGTCGCCGTCAGATTCACGTGTTCGCCCAGGGGGAAGAACCAGCCGATGCCCTGAAACCCGAAGCCCCACTGCGGACTGTACTGGTAGTCGCTGGGAAAAAGCAGTCCGCTGCTCCGGCCGCTCTTGAGGGGGAAGAAGCCGAAGGGAAGCCAGAACGGCGTGGGGACCCCCATGATCTCCAGGTTGGACGGCCCGATGATGGCCAGTTTGTTGGGTACTACCTTCGCGCGCTGAGTGCGGATGCCGAAGTGGGGATGATCGAGTGAGCAACTGGTAAAGATGGCTCCCTCGGTATAGATCACGTCGGAGCGGGTACTGTCGTTGGTCGCGATACCGCCGCTGACGAACTTGGACTTGCCGCCCCGGACGTACACGTCGTCCTGGGTGGTGACCGTTTCGGTCACGATCCCCTTTCGGCTCTTAAAGTTATAGGTTAATCCCTTGGCCGTAAACTCCTGACCTCCATCACTGAATTTAGGATCGCCTACTTGGGTTCCCGAACTATCCGGCCAGGGTTCCGCGGAGACGACGTTCTGCCCGTAATCGAGTACGATGTGGTTGGCCTCCAGGCTGACGTCCTGATAGTTGACGCGGGCGTTTCCGTACAGGTGGATGCGCTGGTTGACCAGGTCGACGTCCATACTGTCCTCGCTGCTGTACTCGACCGGCGCGTCCAGGCTGTCGGGGCTCATCCGGTAATCGGCCGTGCTTCCCGAAAAGACGGCTCTTTCCGGAATACTATCCACCTGCGCCCCCGCCCGAACCGCTACGAAGAGCAGGCAGTAAAGCAGGGCGGCGGTGCGCGGGTGCGAAAAAAGCTTGGTCAATGCGGTGTAGGTCTCCGTTTGGACTAACGACCCGGGCGGCTCATCCGTGGTTCGTTAGCGGGGCCTTTAACGGTTCATTAAGTAAGGGCGGCAAAAGTACGACAGTTGGCCGCGGATGGGGCATCTATTTGGGTCCGTGTTAGGTCTCCAGGACGAATTTGGGTATATTTCCGGGAATCCATTTCTAGCAATTTCTAGTCAATTATCTATGATATGCCATCCAATTTCATCTTCGAACTGCTCTGCATCGACCCCGACGACATCAACGATCAGCGGGGCTTTATTCACGCCATCAGTTACAGCAACGACGTATGGAACGGACGTTCGCCCATCATTACGAAAGACAAGAACGGCAACGACTACATCAAGGGGGAAAGCGGACTTACCGTCACCGTTATCAATGTCGACACCAGTAAAATATTAACCGACCTCGTGGAGGCCGCCTTCGTACTCCGCGTCGAAAGTCAACTCTTCGAACCCCTCGAGCCCTTCCGTCAACGCCTGTTGCGGCACCTCAGCGATAAACTGCGCTTCGCCCACCTCCGGGTCCTGCAGGACGACATCAGCAGCGAGATCGCCAACCAGCTCTACCCCAAGATCAATGCCGTGGAGAACCTGCTCCGCCGCTACCTCATCAAGTTCTTCTTCCAGCGGGTAGGTATGTCCTGGTGGGAAGTGACGGCCACGCCGAAAATGATCGAAAAGGTCAAGGCCCGGCAGCGCAACCGCTCCAATCAGTTCAGCTATTTCATCAACAGCGACATCGAGTTTGCCGACTTTGACGATCTGGGCTTACTCATCTACAAGCAGTCCACCGGCTTCAACGAGCCCGAGAAGGTGCTCGAACGCCTCAGCACCATTGACACCCTGGAGGAATTGCAGGAGCTGAAGTCGAACCTCGAAGGCAACTACACCAAGTACTTTAAGACCTTCTTCCGCGACAAGAATTTCGAGCGACTGTGGAAGGAGATGTCGAAGATCCGCAACAAGGTGGCCCACCAGGCGACCTTCTTCCACAGTGAGTTACGCAAGGGCATCGAGCTTTCGGCCGAACTCACCTCCATCATCAAGGAGGCGGAATACCACATCGACGAGATCGTGCTCTCCCTGAAGGAAAAGCAGGCCATTCACCAGGCGGCGGCCGAAGTGGTGCGCGAGGAACAGGAGGAAGCCGCCGTACAGCAGGCGCAGGACATCGCCGGCGGCCGCCCCCACCAGACCGTGGAGGAGCCGACAGTGCTGACCGCCGGTTCCACGACCCCGAAGGATCACGATCACCGGGTGAAACTTACCGGCCCGAAGATCATCGGCAAGATCAAACTCGAGCATAAGACGAACACCTACCGGGATACCGCTCCCCCCGGCTACCGGGTCATCACGGCGGAGGAAATTATGGATGAGCTGCACGAGGCCCTACACCTCAACTTCACGACCTACGTGGGACTGAAGTGGTTCGTCACCCAGTACCTGGCCAATAAGGGCTACGCCATCGGCACCACCTATTCCCTGGTCAATATCCTCATCGAGCAGACCCACATCGAGCTTTACGACTGGGAAAGCCCGGAGGGCTACATGATCAAGGCGGTCAGGCTGCCTAGTTCAGGATCCTGAAGGTCGTCCGGCGATTGCGCTGGTGCTCCTCCTCAGTACACCGCTGACAGATGCATTCGGCTACAGGCTGGGATTCGCCGTAGCCCTTCGCGGTGAGGCGGTCGGGACTGATGCCCTGGGCGACGAGGTAGTCTACGGCCGACTTGGCGCGGGCCTGACTCAGGCGATCGTTGTAGGCGTCCGTGGCCCGGCAGTCGGTGTGGCTGCCGAGTTCGATGCGAATGTCCGGGTTGCGGGTCAGCAGGTCGGTCAGCTCGTTCAGGGTCGGCTTGGCGTCTTCGCGGATGAAGCTTTCGTCAAGGTCGTAGTAGATATTCTCCAGGACGATCTCGCGGTTACGGAAGATCTTTTCGATCTCCAGTTCGAGTTCGTAGCGTTGCTCGGGCGCCTCCGGGTCGCGGGGCAGGTTGCGACTGCTGAAGCGTCCCTCCGCCGCGAGGTACTCCGGTCGCTCGGCCCGGAATTCGTAGCGTTGGTCGTCGACCAGGACCAGGCTCAGCTGACCCTCTTCGTTCGTGGTGACCGTCCGGCTCTGCTCGCCGACCTGCGCGATAACGCTCGCGTTGGGCACCGGCCGCAGGCCGAGTACCCGGCTGGCGGGGTTGGTGGGGTCTTCGTAGATTTTCTCCACGACGGTGACGTCCAGTACGTTGCGGTACGCGATCGGGGTCGTATCGGGCGGCGGTGGGGGCAGCACGGTGCGGGTGTAGGCGTAGATGTCGTCCCCGCCGGCACCCCCCGGTCGCGCGCTGCTGAAGTATCCGGTAGAGGTAGAGCCTACGCCCGTGCCGTTGCGCCGGAGGATGGTGTAGGCAAAATCGTCGGCGCCGCTGTTGATCGGCATGCGCAGGTTCTTGGGCGCGTTGTACCGTCCGTCCCCGAGCGGCCAGGTGCGGAAGATGTCCAGCCCGCCGAGTCCTTCCAGTCCGTCGCTGGAGAAGTATAGGGTGTCGCCGTCGAGGGTCGGAAACTGTTCGTTGCCTTCGGTGTTGATGGCGCGGTTCATCAGGTCCGGTTCGCTCCACTTGCCGTCGGCGCCCAGGGTAACGCTGTACAAATCGTAGCCGCCCCAGCCGTCGGGCAGGTTTGCCGAAAAGATGAGCGTCTTTCCGTCCGCGCTCAGGGCGGGGTGCATGTAATTGGCTTCCGGGGTGACGAAGGGGAGTTTTTCCGCGGGCGCCCAACCCTCGCCCACCCGCTCGCTGCGGTACAGGCCGCAGTAGGCATCGCTACGCTTGGCCGGCGGACTGCAACGGGTGAAGTAGACCGTGTTTCCGTCCGCGCTGAAGCTCACGGTCCCCTCGTTATCGGCGGTGTTGAGTCCGGCATTGAAGCCTTCGACGGAGGCGGCCCGGGGGTCCACGCGGAAGAGGTCGCTGAAGTTGCGGCCCGTCCACTTGTAGGTTTCGTCTCCCGTCGCGGAGCTGCGATCGCTGGTGAATATCAGTTCATCCCCGTAAGCCACGGCCGCGTAGTCCGCTCCCGCGCTGTTGAAGGCTACCGGACTGACGTCGAACTCCTTAACTTCCATGGCTTCCAGCCGGGCTTTCTGCCGCATGGCCAGTTCGGCGCCGGCAATGTCGCGGCGGAATTCGTAGCGAGAACCGATTTCGAAGCCGAGATCGGTGTACACCTGTATGGCCTCCTCGTAGCGTTCGAGTCGCTTGAGCGCGGCCGCCCGTTCCCGCAGGGCGTCGGGGCCGGCCCCGTTGTCGTAGGCGGTCTGGAACCAGGCCTCCGCTTCCGCGTCCCGGCCGGTTTCCCGGTAACTGACGGCGAGGTTCAGCGCGATGTCCCCCTGCTGTCCCCGCGACTTCGCCCGCTTGTACTCGCGCTCGAGCATGGGAATCGCTACGTCGTACTGCTTGCGGTCCACGGCGGTTGATCCGTCCGTAATCTTGGCCGTATAGGTGCATCCGGCCAGGGTGAGCAGAATCGAAGCAAGGAGAGTCAGGCGCAACATGGAGGAAGGATTTGCAAAAAAACGATTGCCACCGACCATTGTTTCCGGGGGGCGGGGCCGCGGGTGCCGTGGTCGTGACCAAGAGCAAGGTAATGCGGTAAAGCGATCTACGCCCGAAGGAGCAAAATATGTTCGGTTTACTGACAATATGTCAGCCATTCCGCTTACCTTTGCGGGTCTAACCGGATAGAAGCATGTACAACGATAATCCGACCCTTCAGGATCTGAACGCCAAAACGATCGACGAGTCCGCCCAGGGTCAAGTGTACGGGGAAGCCGCCGTTGCCGAAGCGCCCCGGGACAAGCAATTTTACATCGAGAGCTACGGTTGTCAGATGAACTTCAGCGACTCCGAGATCGTGGCGTCCATCCTGGGAGAAGCGGGCTACGGACCTACGCGTAACCTGGAAGCGGCGGACCTCATTCTGATCAATACCTGCTCCATCCGGGAGAAAGCGGAGGATACCGTGCGCAAGCGCCTGCGGGTCTTCGACAAGGTGAAGCAGCGCAAGCCCGGCACCATGGTGGGCGTACTCGGATGCATGGCCGAGCGTCTGAAGGCCAAGTTTCTCGAGGAGGAAAAGCTGGTAGACTTGGTGGTGGGCCCGGATGCCTACCGCGATCTGCCGAATTTGGTGGCGGGCGCCGAGGAGGGCGACAAGGCCGTGAACGTATTCCTCAGCCGGGAAGAAACCTACGCCGACATCAACCCCCTGCGCCTGCAGAGCAACGGCGTAACGGCCTTCATCTCCATTATGCGGGGCTGCGACAACATGTGCTCCTTCTGCGTAGTCCCCTACACCCGGGGACGGGAGCGCAGCCGTAACGCCTTCAGCATCGTGGCCGAAGCCACGGACCTTTTCGACCGCGGCTTTCGCGAAGTCACCCTGCTGGGCCAGAACGTCGACAGCTACAAATGGACGAACCCGGAGACGGGCGCGGTGGTCAACTTTGCCCAACTGCTCCGGCTTACCGCGGAGGTTCATCCCGATCTGCGTATTCGCTTCAGTACCAGCCACCCAAAGGACATCACCGACGAGGTACTTTACACCATGCGCGACCACGCCAACGTGTGTAAATACATCCACCTGCCCGTGCAGTCCGGCAACAGCCGCATCCTGGACCTGATGAACCGGACCTACGACCGGGAGTGGTACCGGAAGAAGGTCGACCGTATCTACGAGATTATGCCCGACTGCGCGATCAGCTCCGACGTGATCACCGGCTTCTGTACCGAAACCGAGGAGGAACACCGAGATACGCTGTCGATGATCGACTACGCTCGCTACAGCATGTCGTATATGTTCTACTACTCCGAACGACCCGGCACCCCGGCGGCGCGCAAGTTCACCGACGACGTACCCCTGGCCGTCAAGAAACGGCGGCTCCAGGAGATCATTGACCTGCAGACCGGCATCAGCCACGAACTGAACCAACAGGACATCGGTAAAACCTTTCGGGTACTGATCGAGGGCGAGTCCAAGCGATCCGCCGACGACTGGAAGGGGCGCAACACCCAGAACAAGATGATCATCTTTCCCAAGACGGGGGCCTACCGCCCCGGCGACTACGTGACCGTAACGGTAACCGACGCTACTTCCGCCACCCTGCTCGGTCACCTCCACAACCCCCGCTAACGGTATGGCAGCCATCGACAGCACCAAACGCCGCTACGGCATCGTGGGCCGCTCCCCCGCCCTGGAGAATGCCCTGAATACCGCCCTGCGGGTCGCCCCGACCGACCTATCCATCCTGATTACCGGCGAATCCGGAGTGGGAAAGGAAGTTTTCAGTCGCATCATCCACGACAACAGTCCCCGGAAGCACGAGAAGTTTATCGCCATCAACTGCGGAGCCATTCCCGAGGGGACCATCAACAGTGAACTCTTCGGTCACGTAAAGGGGGCCTTCACCAACGCGACCGGCGACCGCAAGGGGTACTTCGAATCCTACGACGGAGGAACGATCTTCCTGGATGAGGTCGGCGAGATGCCCCTGGACACCCAGACCTATCTGTTGCGCGTACTGGAGAGTGGAGAATTCATCCGGGTGGGATCGAGCACCGTACAGCGCACGGACGTGCGCATCGTTGCCGCCACCAACCGCAAGCTCAACGAGCGGATTGAATCGGGCAAGTTTCGCGAAGACCTGTATTACCGTCTGGCAACCGTAAACATCGAGTTACCGAGCCTGCGCGAGCGCGCCGAGGACATCTACCTGCTGTTCCGCTACTTCGCCAACAATTTTGCCGAGCAGCAGGGCTTCGACCCGGTCCGCATCGACGACGAGGCGCGGTGGCTACTCGAAAACTACCAGTGGCCGGGTAACATCCGGGAGCTGAAGAACGTAGCCGAACAGCTGAGCATCCTGGCGGAGAAGCGCGAACTCACCGCGGCGGATCTCCTCACCATGATGCCCAAACTGCGGGACCGGAACCTGCCGGCCATCACGAAGAACGGCCGCGGCGACGGCATGCAGGAGCGCGAGATCCTGTACAAGGTCCTCTTCGACATGAAGGCCGACCTGAACGACCTGAAGGGACTCATCTTCGAACTCATCCGGAGCAACGACCTCCGGGTGCCCGACATGGGCAAGATTCGCGCCCTGCAACTTCCGGGGGCCTACCCCGCCGCCGCCGAAGAGATCGACCGGCGCGCGGGCGTCGACACCGCGGACTTCCGCTCGGCCGCTACCGAGGATCCCATCATCGTCGATACGAGTATGCAGCGGGCGTACGATCGGAGCGAGATCGTCGAGGAGGACCTCAGTCTGGCGAACGCCGAGCGGGAGCTTATCCGTAAAGCCCTGAAGAAGCACAACGGGCGGCGTAAGGAAGCCGCCGCCGAACTGGGCATCAGCGAACGGACGCTGTACCGCAAGATCAAGGAATACGAAATCGTGGAGTAAACCACTCCGTCCACCATCCGCGCTTACCCGGCTGCCCGTGGGGCAAACCAATCGCAAGGACCTTACGTTACAGTCGGGTATTTCACCGACCCCGCGCCAGCCGCCTCACATCTAGTTACCTCCCCCCTTATGCGTTACGAAGTCAAGATTGGAATCCTCGCCGTTGTCGCCATTCTACTGGCCTTCTGGGGATTCAAGTTTATCCAGGGGAGTAACCTGTTTTCTTCCTCCCAGACGTACTACGTCGATTATAAGGACGTCGCCGGCCTGACCGTGGGCACTCCGGTACAGATTGCCGGGGTCACCGTGGGCACCGTTAAGCAGATCAACCTGGATCAGGTCAAGAAACTGGTCGTCGTGACCCTGGAGGTCCGCAAAAACGTCAACATTCCCGTTGAGACCCAGGCGTACATCAGTACCATCAGCCTCCTGGGAGAGAAGGCGGTTCAACTGGAGTACGATCGCCCCTGTTTTGGCGACGGGGATTGCGCGGAAAGCGGCAGCTACCTCGAAGGATCTTCTAAAGGCATTCTGGCCTCCTTCCTGGGGACCGATCCCGACGCCGATCCGGCCGCGGGCATTAAGGGGCAGATCAGCGAGGCGGTCGACAGCATCCGGTGGACCTTGTTCAGCGAGGAAAGCAACAACCCACTGGCGCGATCTTCCCGGGACCTGGCCGTGACCATGGAAAACCTCAAGGCCGCCACCGCCCGTCTGCAGACGCTGATGGATGCGAATAGCCGGGAAATCAATACCACCTTCGACAATCTGGCCAGCATCACCGGGACGCTAAGCGATCGTCAGGAAAGCATCGCGAATATTATTGCGAACGCCGATACCCTGTCCGCCAACCTCAGCGGGCTCCAGCTCGAGCAGACGGTCGATGAAGTCAACACCAGCATCGTACGGCTCCGGGGCACCCTGGATGAGGCGGACCGGGCCCTAGGTGGGGTCACCGCCGTAATGAATGACGTCCAGAGCGGAAAAGGTACCCTTGGCAAGTTGCTCACCGACGATGAAATCTACAACCGGCTGAACCGCGCCAGCGTGGCGGCCGATACCCTGCTCAGCGACCTGCAGGAACGCCCCTACCGCTACGTGCCCTTCAAGAGCCGCAAGCGGGTACTCAAATTCGACCGCAAGGACGAAGCAGCCGAAGAATAATTCCCATGCGCATCCTCTCGGCCAAACAGCACCATGCCCTCGACGAGGCCACTATGCGCCAGGAGGACATCAGTAACCTCGATCTCATGGAGCGGGCGGCCACCGCCTGGTCCGCACGTTTCCAGCGGCATTATCCGGACAAGCGCCGGCGCATCACCGTCCTGGTTGGTCCGGGAAATAACGGCGGGGATGGCCTCGTCGCCGCCCGCCTACTACGGTTCGAGGCCTATACGGTCAACGTGATCTGGGCCGCGATCGGCAAGAGTTCACCGGACAATGACGCTAACCTGCGCCGGGCCAAAGATGTCGGTGTTCCCCTGCGGCAGCTCCACGAAGGTGATGACTTTCCCGTGATTCCCGCCGGTTCCCTTCTTATCGACGCCCTGTTCGGAACGGGACTCAGCCGACCCGTTACCGGGTACTGGGCGGAACTCATCGGTCACGTAAACGAGCTGGACGTGGAGCGGGTGGCGCTCGATCTGCCTAGCGGCATGTCTGCCGATCAACCGGCTACGGGATCCGTCGTACGGGCCCACCGCACCCTCTCCCTGGGCTACCCAAAACTTGCCCTGTTCGCTCCCGCCAACAGCCCCTTTCTCGGACACTGGGAGTTGGTCCCCTTTGCCCAGGCCCACGGGTACGTCGCTACGCTTCCCGACGATAAGATCATGCTTACCGAGCCGGACATTGCGCGCCTACTGAAGGTGAGGGGGGGCAGTGACCACAAGGGTACCTTCGGTCACGCGCTGCTGATCGCCGGTGCCTACGAAAAGATGGGGGCAGCCGTCATTGCGGCCCGCGCGGTGCTCCGGTCCGGTGCCGGCTTGGTAACCACTCACCTCCCCCGTATCGGTTACCAGATCATGCAACTGGCGTTTCCGGAGGCCATGTGCCGGGTGGACGAACACCAGCATTACTTCACCGGAGCTGCCGATCTGGAGCGATACGACGTAGTGGGCATCGGACCGGGAATCGGGCAGGAAGACGCCACCCGGGAGGGCCTGTTCCGTACCATTGCCGCCTGCCGGAAGCCCATGGTGGTCGACGCCGATGCCCTTAACCTGTTGGCGCGCCATCCGGAACACTTGTCCCGACTACCGGAACGAAGCATTCTGACCCCCCACCCGAAGGAGTTCGAGCGACTTTTCGGACAAACGGAAAACGATTTTCAGCGGTGGGAGCTGCAACGGGCGCGGGCGCAGGAGCTGGCTATTACCATAATCCTAAAAACCGGGCATACCGCCGTCGCTACCCCCGATGGCCGGATGCACTTCAACACGACGGGCAATCCGGGAATGGGCACCGCCGGGACCGGGGATGCCCTCACCGGCGTCCTTACCGGTCTGCTCGCCCAGGGGTATACCCCCGAGGCGGCGGCTAAGCTCGGCGTGTATCTGCACGGACTGGCGGGTGACCTGGCTGCCCAGGCGATTGGTCAGGAGAGCATGATTGCCGAAGACCTCATCCTTCAACTCGGGGCGGCTTTTCGCAGATTGCACGCCGTCCGTAAGCGGTAAGGCCGGTGCGGCGCGCGGAAGGTGCCGAACAAATCGCGGGGGTAAAAAGTATTGTACCGAAAGCTAAAGATACCCCCTTGGAAGAAGAATTCAGCCAACCCGATCCTACGCAATCGATCCCCGAAGCCGCCATGCAGCTCGTCGACCCGAGCCTCCCGCAGCTTCTGACCATCCTGCCGCTGTCCCAGCGTCCGATCTTTCCGGGCACCGCCCTACCCATGACCTTTTCGGGCGCGGACAAGCTTACCGCCATCAAAATCGCGGTCGAGCAGCACGACGGATTCATCGGCGCCGTCCTCGAACGGGAGACCAATCCGGAGGATTACCGCGAGTCGGATTACCACGAAGTAGGCACCGTTTACCAGATCATCAAGGTGATGCCCATGGGGTCCACCGGCGTGCAGGTACTTGGTCGGACCATCAAGCGGTTCCGTCTGCAGCGGGTCGTACAGACCGAACCCAGCCTACGGTGGCGGGTGCAGTACGATAATCAACCGGCTACGAAGCCTGACCCGGAATTGAAGGCCTACATGCTGGCGATCAGCTCGGACATCAAGAGCCTGCTGGCCCTCAATCCGCTCTTCCAGGAACAGGTGAACATGGTCGTCACTCAGTTGAATTACGAGAAACCCGGACAGACGATCGACGTCATCAGCAATCTCGTCAGTTCGGAAAAGGAGAAGTTGCAGGACTTGCTGGAAACCTGGGACATATCCGCCCGCGCCAAGAAATTGCTGGGCATCATCAAGGATGAATTACAGGTCGCCAAGATTCAGTCGCGCATCAACAAGCAGATCGAGGAAGGGGTCAGCGCCAAGCAGAAGGAATACTTTCTACGCGAGCAACTAACCGCGATTCGTCGCGAACTCGGGGAAGAGCAGGACGAGGCAGAATCGATCACCGAACGCATTCTGGCAAAGCTCGAGGGCAAGGAACTTCCCCCGGAGGTCCGGGAAGTGTTCGACCGGGAAATGAGTAAACTCAAATCGCTCAATAGCCAGAGCCCGGAATTCAACGTGACCCGGACTTACCTCGACACGCTGGCGGCACTCCCCTGGGGAGTGTATAGCCCCGACACCAATGACATAGCCGAGGCTCGTAGGGTACTGGACGAGGATCACTACGGGCTTGATGACGTCAAGGACAACATCCTGGAGTACCTGGCCACGATTATCAAGCGCGGTTCGGTGGCGGGAAGTATCATCTGTCTGGTCGGCCCTCCCGGCGTCGGAAAGACAAGCATCGGACAGAGTATCGCGCGTGCCCTTGGCCGGCGGTTCTACCGCTTCAGTGTCGGAGGAATGCGGGATGAAGCCGAGATCAAGGGCCACCGCCGCACCTACATCGGTGCCATGCCCGGAAAACTGATTCAGGCGATCGACCGCGCCCGGAGCAGCAACCCCGTGATCCTTATCGACGAGATCGATAAGCTGGGTACGGGTCACGGCGATCCCGCCTCGGCGCTGCTGGAAGTACTGGATCCGGAACAAAACGAAACCTTCGTCGACCACTATCTCGACGTTCCCTACGATCTTTCCAACGTCCTGTTTCTGACCACGGCCAACCAACTCGACACGATCCCGGGGCCCCTGGTCGACCGGATGGAGGTGATTCGCCTGAGTGGCTATATCAAGGAAGAAAAGATTCAGATCGCCAAGCAGTACCTGATTCCGAAGCAACTGCAGGAGCACGGATTTGCCACGGACGAGGTAAGCTTCACGCCCGAAAGCCTCGACTTTCTCGTCGATCGCTACGCCCGGGAAGCCGGCGTAAGGAATTTGGAGAAGCAACTCCGGAAGATCATTCGCAAACTCGTCCTCAGGCAGGCGGAATCGGACCAGCACAATTTTGAAATCACCCCCGCCCAGGTCGAGGAAATGCTTGGTCGTCCCCGGTTCACCACCGAGAAACTGTACGACCGGCCGCTACCAGGCGTGGTCCTGGGCCTGGCCTACACCGCCCTCGGGGGGGCAACGCTCTACATTGAAGCTCAGGGAATCCCGTCGGATACCGCCGGCTTCCGTCTGACGGGTCAACTCGGGGACGTCATGAAGGAGAGCGCGCAGATCGCGCTGACCTACGTAAAGTCCATTCTGAGTGCCGAAGACAACAACTACTACGACCGTCACCACGTCCATCTCCACGTCCCGGCCGGAGCTACCCCTAAGGATGGCCCCAGCGCCGGCATCACGATGGCCCTGGCGCTCTACACCCTGGCCACGGGTCGACCGCCCCAGGACAATCTGGCCATGACGGGCGAACTGACCCTTACCGGTCGGGTACTTCCCATCGGAGGAGTCAAGGAGAAGACCATCGGTGCCCGCCGCGTGGGCATCGATACCCTGATCTTCCCGGAAGAGAATCGCCAGGACTTCGAAGAGCTGGATGATTACATCAAGGAAGGAATGACGGCACACTTCGCCGCCACCTTCGCCGATGTACTGGCCGTAGCGTTTACTGCGCGGACTTCCGTTTCCGCGGTGTTTTGAAGAATTCCTTCAGTTGCTTTTCGGTCATGAAGCCGTAGTCCGTCCAGGTCGATACCGTGGTCTTTTTGATGTCCCGGTAGTCCTTTCCGCGTTTGTTGGTGTGAACCTTGATCAGTCGCTTGGTGTAGCGGATCGCCAGCTTACGTAGGTGCTGGTTGAACTGCTCGTTGGCGAAGACCTTCATGTAGACGGGGAAGAGTTTGCCCGTAGTGGCAAACCACTCGTTGTACTCATCGCTGCCGAGCCGGGCGGCTAACTCGTCGAAGTAGGTCAGGATGGTGCGGCGGATGTTCTCGTTAAAATCGCTCAGGCCCTCCTGCTTGAGCACCTCTTCCTGGATGGCCTCCTGCACTTCGGGGTTATCGTAGCCTTCGGCGTGGATGCGGTCCGTCAGGTCGAAGTATGCCGTGAGATCGTCGTCGATGCTGCGGTCGATAATCGCTCCGAGGTTGGCCTCCTGCTCTTTGCCGAAAATGACCTGGGGGTCGTTCTTCAGTTCCAGAATGAAGGACAGGACTTGATCGGATACTCGCTTGGCATCCGCCTTGCGCTCCCGATTGAAGACTTCCGTCACGGCCGTCTTGGCGTCCTCCTGGGGAGGAAGGTAGGCCCCGTAGATTACCAGCGGTCGGATGATCTCCTTACGTTCGGCAAAGTCGGGATTCGTAACCCAGTGGTACAGCGGCGCGGGTAGTGCATCGTTGTTCAGTTCCGGATTGGAAACGCGCTGCAACAGAAATGCTACGGCGTGATTGGTGTGGGAAACGAGTTCGCCGGCTTCCTGGGGGAAGGGGGCATATTGGTAATTACGGCTCGCGAATTGCCGCTTATACCGGTTGAATATCTGCCGGCGACCGTCGGCGGTGCGGGCATCGTCGGACTTTTGCTGGAGGAGGAATTGCCGCACGCGCTTGGTCGGTATGGCGTCAATGAGTCCAGTCACGTAGATGTCGCTGCTCAGGGCGAAACCGACCTGTACGGCCTGACCGATCCGCGTCCGCAGCTGATCGAAGTTCATGTTACCGGCGATGTAAGTCAGCAACTTACCGAAGTGATCGTTCTGGCGAGCGTAGTAGAACATCTGATTGATTTCCGGGCGCAGGACGCTGTAGCCTAGTACGCGCGGCAGAAACAATCCCTCAAAGCGGTCGTCCATCAGGTACCGCTCGAAGGATTCGATCTCGAACGGTGAGTAGTGATTGATTTGCTCGTGGGCCGCCTCGATCTGGGGTTCGAACTCGGCCTTCAGCGCCTCGTAGTGCTCGTCCTCTTCCTCCTCCAGGTACTGGGCAAGGTTGGGGCTGGCCTGAATGGCGTCGGCAATAGCGTCGAGGTGGGCCTTATAGGTATCGTTCAGTTCGTACATGACGTTCGTTTTAGATCAGTAAAAGAAAACCCGGTAATGCCATTTAAGGCATTACCAGGTCGTGCGACTCCCGTGAGCGCAGGGCGAAGATACGCAATTCCTTGCAGGGAAGCTAACGCAACCACCCTAGGGGAAAGTGGTTATATTACGGCAACACAAGCTCAACGTATGTCCCTCTTCTATCTCATTCCCCTCATCCTCGCGCTGCTCATCATTACGGGGAGCTTTTTCACCGTCCGTCAGCAGAGCGCCGCGATCCTGGAGCGGCTCGGCCGGTTTCAGTCGATCCGCGGTCCCGGCTTTCACTTTAAGCTACCCTTCTTCGATCGGGTGGCCGGGAAGGTGAGCCTGAAGGTGCAGCAACTCGACGTGAACGTGGAAACCAAGACGAAAGACAACGTCTTCGTTAAACTCAAGGTAGGGGTACAGTTTGCCGTCAGCGCCGATAGCGTCTACGATGCCTTCTACAAACTCGACAACCCCTACGAGCAAATCAATTCGTACATCTTTGACGTTGTCCGCGCCGAGGTTCCTAAAATGAAGCTGGACGATGTCTTCGAAAGAAAGGACGACATCGCCAATGCCATTAAGACCGAACTACAGGATGCCATGAAGAATTATGGCTTCAACATCGTCAAGGCGCTCGTTACGGATATCGACCCCGACGCTACGGTGAAGGTGGCCATGAACCGTATCAACGCCGCGGAGCGGGAAAAACTCGCCGCTGAGTACGAGGGGGAAGCCGACCGTATCCGTATCGTAGCCAAGGCCCGTGCCGAGGCCGAAAGCAAGCGCCTACAGGGTCAGGGTATTGCCGATCAACGGCGCGAGATCGCCAAGGGCCTGGAAGAATCCGTGGATATCCTCAACAGCGTGGGCATTAACAGCCAGGAAGCCTCGGCGCTCATCGTCGTTACCCAGCATTACGACACCCTGCAGAGCATGGGCGAAAACGTTAACTCCAACCTGATCATGTTACCCAATGCCCCCACCGCGGGTTCCGACATGTTGGCGAATATGACGGCAAGCTTCGTCGCCAGCCAGCAGATGGGCGAGGAAATGAAGGCCACCAGCGACAAGCTGAAGGCCCAGAAGAAACGGGAAAAGATCGAGTTGAAGCGATAATTGCGCGTACTCATTACCGGTCCGGAATCCTCCGGCAAATCCACCCTCTCCCGCGCGCTGGCCTGGTGCCTTGACGGCGTGTGGATCGACGAGCAGGCACGTGCTTACCTCCACGAACGCGGAAACCACTACGGTCCGGACGATCTGCCCCGCATCTGTGCTCGCCAACTGCGGGCGGAAGCGGCGGCGGCTAATCTGAATCCCTCCCTTCTCGTCTGCGATACGGGACCGGAAGTACTGCTGATCTGGTCGGCCGTAAAGTACGGGCGGGTCGACCCATTTATCGAGCGGGCATTTCGGGAGACGCATTACGACCTGGTACTACTGTGCGCACCCGACGTGCCCTGGACGTACGACCCCCAGCGCGAACATCCGGCGACGGAGGACCGGTGGGCCATTTTCCGGCGCTATCAACAACTGTTGCCCCATGCCCACATCATCAACGGGGATGATCGCGTTGCGTCGGCTCTGAAGCATATCTTCACCTTTCTTAGGCCTCCGCACTCCGATCAATTTTAAGTATTCGCTCCGTGAAAGCCAACTTCATCGTACTGATCGGCGGATGGCTGGTGCTTGTGGTGCATCACGTATTCTTTTACTACGGTCACTTCGGGTTCGACGATCTGCACTATGCGGAGCTGGCCTATCGATTGTACGGGGGCGACTTTGATGTCACCAACCCCTACAGTTACCGGATCCTGCCCTTACTACTGATCGGACTGAGTTACTGGCTACTAGGTGTCACCGACCTGGCCTCCGCCCTTCCCGCGATGGGCTGCTCGGCGCTCATACTGTATACCCTTTACCGACTCTTCCGGCAGGAAGCCTGGTGGAAGCTGCTGCTGGCGATCACGCTGTACTTCGGAATGAAGTGGAACTTGTTCTACTCCGACAAATTGATGCCTGACATCTTCGTCAGTACATTCGCCTTCGTGGCCTGGGCGCTATACGAGCGTTCGCGAAGTCGCGAGATCCACCGTGTCCGGTACGGACTGCTGGCGGGGTTTGCGCTTTTTCTCGCCTTCAACGCCAAGGGGACCGTGATCCTGCTGATCCCCGTATTTCTCATATACGTGATCGACGACGTGCTGCGGGGACGCACCGCTTACTGGCGGGGTTTAGTGGTTTCCTCCTCTACCCTGCTGATCGCCTATTTTATCGTTTGTTGGCTCCTGACAGGTTCCCCCGTCACCCGCTTTACCGCTATATCGAGCTCCCACTATCTGAATCCTTGTTCCTACGACTCCCTTCCGTGGTCCGCGATGGTCGACCGGCTCACGCGGGGGTACGGGCAACTCCTGACCGACGCGGGACTTTGGGTCCATTTATTTGTTGCCGGCGCCACCCTGGTCCTGCTCGGCCGGCAAAGCGCAGGCAGGCAGCCGCCGTTGTTTTATCCAATTACCGTGATCGTGTCCTTGTTAGCGATCAACTTCATGACGATATCCCTGACCTCCTATAATCCGGTCTGTCTCGATCCCCGCCATATCCTGTTGTTTTCCCCGATCCTGGCGGTGTGCACCGTCAGGTCGCTGGAATTTATTTTCCGCCGCAACCGGATAAACACCGGTAGCGTCTCCTTCCGGATCGGTCTCGGACTGCTGATCGTGGCGCTGCTGTGGACCAGCGTCGAGCAGGCCCTGTATGGTCGCACACTGGGATATGCCGCCGTGAAGGATGCTTATCGGGAGCTGATCGACGGCACGGCTGGCGAGACCGTATACTACGGTTCGGAGGTGACGAAGAACCTGGGTCGGTACTTTAGCGCCTTCGAGACGGACGGCGGCACCCCGCGCTTCCGCAACGTGGAGGACCTTCCCGGCTGCCTGGACGACCAAACGTCCGACGTCCCTATACGTCTCCTGCAGAGCTGGTACGGGAACTGGCACGCGGGACTGTCCGAGGCGGACACCCGGGATACGGTGATTGCCCGGGGTTACAATCCGGGAGGGGGTGGCGAGACCAGCATCGGGCCGCTTACGGTGGTGGAGCTGCCCTGTGCGGACTAAAGACGGGCCAGCATCTCCTCCAAAAAATTCCGGTGGTTGGCGAGGCGGGGGACCTTATGCTGTCCACCCAGCTTGCCGCGCTCCCGCATCCACTCGTGGAAGAAGCCGCGGGGCAGCACGGTGAGCTCGTGGCGGACGATCGCGAAGTCATTGCCTCGTTTTGCGGCGTAGTTGTTGTTCTGGGCCTGGAGCGCGACATCCAGTTCCCGGTTGAACACTTCCAGGTCGGCGGGGGCTCTATCGAACTCTATGAGCCAGTGGTGACGACCCTGACGGCCGACCTCGATGTACTGAGGGGCCACCGTGAAATCGCGGACCAGGGCCCCGGTCCGATTTGCCGCCTCCATCAATGCGTGTTCGGCCTCCGACCGCAGGAGGTCTTCTCCAAAAGCGTTGATAAACTCCTGGGTCCGCCCGAGAATAACCAGGCGGTAGGGGTCGGTTTCGGTGAATTCGATCAGGTCGCCCATCGGATACCGGTACAGACCGGCAACCGTCGTGATGAGCATGACGTAGGGGACGCCGGCACGCACTCCCGCGAGGGGAACGGCTGAATAGTCATCCCGCTGGTACGCTTCCCAGGGCACGAACTCGTAATAGATGCCGTTGCTGAGCAGCAGGAGCATGGTGCGTAGCGCATCCTTGTCCTGGATCGCGAAAAATCCTTCGGTTGCATTATAGATCTCCTGAAACAGGAAGCCCGGTTTCGGGAACAGGCGCTCGAACTGCGCGCGGTAGGGCGCGAAATTCACGCCACCGTGCTTGAATACGGAGGCCTGGGGCCACACGTCGAGCATGTGATCCCCGCCGTGGATTTCCAGGATGCGGCGGTATAGGGGCAGGTTCCAGGTCGGTACGCCGCCGAGGATGGTGATGCCGGGTTCGTGAGCCGCCAGCTGAGCGATCTTTTCGATCTTCTCTTCGTAGTTGACGGCAGTGGCTAATTCGACGTCGGGGATGTAGAACGGACGCATGATGCGTGGAATACTCTGGATGATCACCGCGCTGATGTCAGCTTTCGGGATTTGCAGACCCTCGTGGATTCCCTTAAAGGCACCCCCAATGAGAAGATTCTTGTGGCTGAAGACCTGTAACTGTTCGTCCTTCTCGTACAGGGCGGCCAGACTCAGCCAGCTTCCCCGAAGGTGAATCTCCGCCACCGCCCGTTGGGGGATGGGGAGGTATTTGACGGATCCGGTGGTCCCGCTGGTGGTAGCGATCCAGGCCGGAGGGTCGTGCGTCAGTACCCGCTCCTCGCCGGCGAGTATCCGGTCGATGTAAGGCTTATGTAGGTCGTAACTTCGGACGGGAACCCGCGATCCGAACTGGTCGGGTTGGCGCAGCAGGTGATCGAAATGATGTTCCTTGCCGAAGGCAGTATTCCGGTTGGTGCGCAGAATCTCTTGGAGTACCCGGGACTGCAGCTCCAGGGGGTATTCGTAGTGCTCGTGGAGTTCACGGCGGTACCGGCCCAGGTAGGTCTTAAAGATGGAATTGACGAGACTCAACATAACGCGACGGATTCTCTACGACAGGGTTTCGAGCAATTCTCGTTTACTTTCGAGGGAACGCTTGATGTAAGGTAATCGCTTCACCGTATGCTCGTAACCGACATCGTGGAGGTCCGTAAGCCGGTTGAGGTTGAAGATATGATAATCATTCAAGGTGCTGGGTTCGAGTACTACGTCGCACAGCTCCGCCGACGGCAGGGTGTTGGCCATGATGGACAAGTCGAAGCAGCGCCAGACGATTCCGATGACTGTCTTGACGTCGGCGGGTTTCAGGTTCTCGTAGGGCATCAGATTGCTACCGATGATAAAGTCCGCGCGGCTGAGTAAGGGACGTACGGGCATATTTTCGATCACTCCCCCGTCCACGTACTGCGCACCGTCGATCACCACCGGCCGGAACAGAAAGGGAATACCGCAGCTCGCCGCTACGATATCGTGGAGGGGACCGTGGTCACGGCACTCCAACTGTCCGGTGTTGAGGTTCGTCACACCGACGTGCAGGGGGTAGCGCAATCCGGAAAAGCTGTTGTCGGGGATAACGGTCCGCAGGCGTTCCTTGAGGTAGTCGCTGCTGGTAAGTCCGGTCAGTGGCATGCCCAATTTGTAGAAGCGGAAGATGGAGGATTGCAGGGCGAAGGCCATCATATCGTCGGGGGTGACGCCGGCGGCGTACATGGCTCCCACGAGCGCGCCGGCGCTGACGCCGACGACGCGGGTCGGTTCGATACCGGCTTCCAGTAGCGCGCGCAGCGCCCCGATATGCGCCGCTCCCCGCGCCCCGCCGCCCGAAAGCGTGATACCGATGCTCAACTTGTCCATCATACGTACAGACAAGCGGCGGCGCGCGCAGGTTCAGGGCCCAACCTTTAAAGCCATGTCGCGTTGGTGGTGGCATGGAAAATTTACAAAATAAGACCGCCTACGTTACGGGCGGCAGCAAGGGGATCGGATACGGCGTCGCCGAAAAACTCATGGAAGCCGGCGTTAACGTGATCATTACGAGCCGGCACCAACAGTCCGCCAATAAGGCAGTGGATCAGCTGGATCAGCTCGGCCACCCCGGAAAGTGCATTGCGTTCGAGGCTGACGTGCGGGATCTGGAGAGCCAGCAACGGGCCATCGCCCTGGCCCACCAGGAGTTCGGCGGGATTGATATTGTCATCGCGAACGCGGGGGTCGGGCACTTTGCCCCCATCCAGGAGCTCACTCCCCAGCAGTGGAAGGATACCATCGATATTAACCTGACCGGTGTCTTCAATACCGTGAAGGCTACCCTGCCGGCCCTGATCGAGAGTAAGGGCTACCTGATCACCATCGCCAGTCTGGCCGGGGCCAACTTTTTCGCTAAGGGCAGTGCCTACAATGCATCCAAGTTCGGACTTGTCGGGTTCACCCAGGCCGTTATGCTGGACGTACGCAATGAGGGCGTGAAGGTATCCACCATTATGCCCGGATCGGTGGCGACCCACTTTAACGGGAACACTCCGGACAAGGACGACTCGTGGAAAATTCAGATCGAAGATCTGGGACAACTGGTGGTCGATCTGCTTAAGATGCCCGCACGCACGCTGCCGAGCAAGGTGGAGGTGAGACCTACGCAGCCGGGGTAGGGATTTACCATTTACAGTTTCTAAGGTACCATTTAGAATTGGCGTGGCGACGGAAGGCGACAGGGTCGGCTTAGAAAGTCTCAACCTTAGAGTAATAAGAGGCTGAGCCCCTCTAGGGCGACCCTGAAAGGCGGGCGGTACAGGGTCGGCTTAGAAAGCCTCAGCCTTAGGGTAGCAAGAGGTTGAGCCCCTCTGGGGCGACCCGGCGAGACGGGCAAGATAGGGTCGGCTTAGAAAGCCTCAACCTTAGAGTAATAAGAGGTTGAGCCCCTCTGGAGCGACCCTGAAAGGCGGGCGGTACAGGGTCGGCTTAGAAAGCCTCGACCTTAGAGTAATAAGAGGTTGAGCCCCTCTGGGGCGACCCGGCAAGACGGGCGAGCCAGGGTCGGCTTAGAAAGCCTCAACCTTAGGGGAGCAAGAGGTTGAGCCCCTCTGGGGCGACCCGGCAAGACAGGCGAGGCGGGGTCGGCTTGGAAAGCCTCAGCCTTAGAGTAGCAAAAGGTTGAGCCCCTCTGGGGCGACCCGGCGAGACGGGCAGTACAGGGTCGGCTTAGAAAGCCTCAGCCTTAGAGTAATAAGAAGTTGAGCCCCTCTGGGGCGACCCTGAAAGGCGGGCGGTACAGGGTCGGCTTGAAAATCCTCAGCCTTAGAGTAGCAAAAGGTTGAGCCCCTCTGGGGCGACCCTGCAAGACGGGCAGGATAGGGTCGGCTTAGAAAGCCCGACCTTAGGATAGTAAAAGGACAAGTCCCTCTGGGGCGACCCTGAAAGGCGGGCAGTACAGGGTCGGCTTAGAAAGCCTCAGCCTTAGGGTAATAAAAGATTGAGTTCCTCTGGGGCGACCCGGCAAGACAGGTGGGCGAGGGTCGGCTTAGAAAGCCTCAACCTTTGAGTAACAGGGTCGGCTTAGAAAGCCTCGACCTTGGGGTCTTCACGATCCGCTCAGAAAGCCGCCACTTAAGCTAGTCGTTCCCGGATTCATTGGAGTCTTCGCCCGTTCCAATGCTTTCGCGGGGATCGGCGGCATTGGTGCGTCGGACGACTTTATCGATGCGAGTCGCCAGGACCTGGTGATCGTAGGCCGAGTTTCGTCCCAGGACGTTCGACATGAGGGCCACCATGTAACGGCTTCCGTCGGGCTGTTCGACGATGGCGACCGAGTTCATGTAGTTCATGCGGTTGCCCTTGTACTTCGCGCAGCTCGTGCCGGGTTTGCACCCGTAGAGGCTGCCGGATTTGAAGTACACCCCGGCGGAATCCAGGGCGGGGGCATGGGCATAGCGGATTCGACGATCGGTCATGTACATGAGCCGTTTGATCTCGAGACTGGAGGGGGCGTCCACCACCCGACCGGATTCGAGGGCGGCGAGCCACTTCATCAGGCCGCGCACCGTGCCGATGCTTCCACCCTTCGGGGGGACGATGGCGCTGGCCCCGCGGGTGAACATGGTGCCGAGGCGCCACTCGTCGCCGCTGATGCCCATATCACGCAGGGGCCCGTTGACGATGTCCTCGCCCAGGTTGCGCAGGGAGTCCCGGGGGGTTTCCTTGAAGTAAGCCATCATTTCGTCGAATTCGAGGGCGGGATACCGGTCTCCGAAAACGCGCATCAGCAGCGCTTCCCGCCAGACGATACTGGCGGCCCCGTTGTTGCTGACCGATAGCATATGGTCCACCCACTCGTACAGATTGAATTCGTCGCTGGGGTCCACCCGCTTGCGGGCGTAGCGCTCGGTGTCCGTATCGTAGAGGGGGATGGTGTGGTGATCGTAGACGCCGAAGGGACCGGCCTTTACGACCTTGGTGCGCATCAATTCCCACCGCTTTTCGGGTTCCGTGGGGTAAAGGTTTTCGAGTTCGCAGAAGAAGGCCGTCACGACGGCCAGTTTGCCGACACTACCGGGCTGGTAGCCCGCAGTAGGATTGCGTTCGGCGTAGCGATAGGGCCGGCCGGGTGTCATATCGAAAACGGCGACGGAGTACGAAGGGTGCATGTTGGGAAAGATCCGTTCGATTTCGCGCTGCAGCTCGCTATCGACCGTAGGCAGGGAATCGATGGGGTTGCCCATGAGGTTCAGGCGCACGTATTCCAGGCCGTGCCTCCCCCCGTAGGGTATGGTGCGTACTAGAGTCGCGCTGTCCATTTTAGTTAGCCGAACCAGCCGGGCAATACCGGTATTATCGAAGCCGTCGATGGGGTAACTACCGGCCGGAAAGGAAGGATAAACAACGGCGGCGATGATACCGAGGAATAGAAAGATGCGTAGATTTCTGAGAGTCATATACACGGCTTAGGGCGGGGCGGAAACACTTCCGCGGACGTAAAGATACGGGACGACTGGTCCTTCGGTTTATCAACGGGAATTTGCCTTCCGGGTGCGATCCATTTCCGTTCTCGTCGGAGCGACGGAAATTTTGCCCGTATGAACCATCCCGGCGGGATACGCTTTCTCCCACGGAGCCGTACCTTTGCGGCCGTAAAAATCAAGTAGTATGCCCGCAACCGAAACGCGTCCGAATTACAAAGTAAAGGACATCAACCTGGCCGACTGGGGCCGCAAGGAAATCAGACTGGCCGAGGCCGAAATGCCCGGACTTATGGCCCTCCGGGAGGAGTACGGTCCGAGTAAGCCCCTGGCGGGCGCCCGCATTGCCGGCTGTCTGCACATGACCATTCAGACCGCCGTCCTCATCGAGACGTTGGTAGAACTGGGTGCGGAGGTTACCTGGTCCAGCTGTAACATTTTCTCCACCCAGGACCACGCCGCCGCCGCCATCGCCGCCGCGGGAGTCCCGGTCTTCGCCTGGAAGGGCATGACCGAAGAGGAGTTCAACTGGGCGATCGAGCAAACGCTGTACGCCTTCCCCGACGGAAAGTCACTGAACATGATCCTCGACGACGGCGGTGACCTCACCAATATGGTTTTCGACGAGCATCCGGAGCTGGTCAGCGACATCCGGGGACTGTCGGAAGAAACCACCACCGGCGTCCACCGGCTGTACGAGCGGATGAAGAACGGTACCCTCGTCATGCCCGCCATCAACGTGAACGATTCGGTAACCAAGTCGAAGTTCGACAACAAGTACGGTTGTAAGGAGTCGGCCGTAGACGCGATCCGCCGCGCCACGGACGTGATGATGGCCGGTAAGGTGGCCATCGTGGCCGGTTACGGCGATGTAGGTAAGGGCACGGCCGCGAGTCTGCGCGGAGCCGGTTGCCGGGTGATCGTAACCGAGATCGACCCCATCTGTGCCCTGCAGGCCGCCATGGACGGCTATGAAGTGAAGCGGATGGAGAACTCGGTTCCCCGGGCCGACATCATCGTGACCGCTACGGGCAACTTCAACATCCTGAGCGAGCGCCACTTCCGGGCGATGAAGGATAAGGTGATCGTCTGCAACATCGGTCACTTCGACAACGAGATCGACATGGCCTGGCTCAATAAGAACTACGGCCACACCAAGGACAACATCAAGGCTCAGGTCGACCTGTACAACATCGACGGCAATGACATCATCGTTCTCGCCGAAGGCCGGCTCGTCAACCTCGGTTGCGGCACGGGGCACCCCAGTTTCGTCATGTCGAACAGCTTCACCAACCAGGTGCTGGCGCAGATCGAATTGTGGAAGAACAGCGGAGACTACGAGAATAAGGTCTACATGCTGCCTAAGCACCTCGACGAACAGGTTGCCCGCCTGCACCTCGCTAAGATCGGTGTAGAACTGGAGGACCTCAGCGAGGCCCAGGCCAAGTATATCGGTGTAGACCAGAACGGTCCCTTTAAGCCGGACCACTACCGCTACTAGACCGCAGCGTTGCTCGCCGAACGAAGGGGGCCGGTCGGATCAGTGATCCGGCCGGCCCTTTTCGTGTGCAACCCCGGACCGCGTACCGGGTTTAAAGGACAAAAGTCAGGCGCATGGGAAATCCAAACGAAGGAGTGGCACCTCCTACCTGGAAGTTGATGTTAGTAAAATGGCTGGGCCTGTTTCCTCCCCTGTTGATCATCGCCTATGCCCTGCAGTGGGCGGGCATCGAGCCCCTGTGGTTCAAACTCATCCTGGAAACCGCCATCCTGGTACCCCTGCTGAATTACGTGATCACGCCATTCATGGATAGCCTGTTTTCCGAATGGTTGTACAAGGGGCTGGATACGGACAAAAAGCACCAGTCGGTACGCTTCGGCCCGTGAGCTACTTGGTCTGCCCTTCCTTTACGACCAGCTGTATCCTTTCGGTCTTGCTCACGTCAATAAAGAACTGCCGGTAATCCGCGTAGGCCGTAGCCGGGAGGCGGGTCGGTTGAAACTTCAGTGTACGGATCCACTGCACGCCGTCCTCGGTTTTCCGCAGGGATGCGCGGTATTCCCCCACTTCGTGGGTATAAACGATCTCCTCGGCGCTGAGACCGCTTTCGACCGCGTATCCGGGAGGGAGCACCACGTTGACCGTATCGACGACAAAGCTTGAAGCGGTGAAATCGATGGGCAGCTGGCGATCTTCACCAACCTCCGGTACCCAGGAGTAGGCGTAATAGCGGTTGACCGGAACGAAGTAGCGCTTACCCATTCGGCGAACGTAATTCCTTACCTGCGTCCGGTAGTCGACCCGCGCTACCGGCCGGTCGGGGTCGCTGTAGAAGCTGTAGGCCTCCCCCGAAATATCCGGCAAGAAACCCTTCTCGTGGAGAAACTCGATCTGGTCCTGCCGGTCGGGTATGTGGGCACCCAGCGAGCGAAAATCTTCCTGTTTCGAGCCGTAAAAGGTCGCGCTCAAATTGACGCCGACATTGTCCTTGTCCGTGATGTGCAGATCGACGGTCCGGGTGTGCCCGTTATCGGCGGGTCGCGGAGCCGGAGTGCGCTGGAGCTGTCCTCCTTCGGGCGTGATCCAGAGCACGTTGCGGTCCTCCTTGCCTTCTCCTAGGTACCCCGTAGGGGCGTCGCTGCTGGTACACTCCAGGTACATATCCTGGGAGGGTACGTACAGCACCATGTGGTTGAAGGGGGAGGCGGCGAATTCCGGTTTGGGATCGTAGGGCGCCCGGCGGCTCCAGTGGATGAGTACGGGGTACGATTCAATACCCGCCTCGGCCAGCAGGGCACCCATGTAGTTGCTAAGGGCCTTACAGTCGCCGTAGCGGTTTCTTTCGACATATTCGGCGGAAAAGGGCTGCCAGCCCCCCAGTCCCAGTTGAATGCTTACGTAGCGCGTACGGGCCTGCATGAGGCGGTAGAGGCGGTCGATCTTGGTACGTTCGTCGTCAATCCCGGCAATGCTTTCCCGCACTTCGGCGGCCAGCTGGTCCGGCAGTTCGTCCCGGCCGGCGGAGATGTCGCCAATGAAACGCCCGAAGGACTGCCAGTCCCGGAAACTGCCCCGGTAGCCGTCGATTTCGAAGTTGGCCAGCCCGACCCGGAGATACGGGAGCGTTTCCGTTACGGGCGGAGCCTGTGCTTCACTAACCTGGGCCGCACGCCGACCGACCTTCCACCGGTATACCCGTTCCTTGCCCTCGACCGTAATTTCGGGATCGGGCAGGAGATTGCTGTCGTACAGCAGTTCGTTGTCCAGGGGTACGTAGGCGGTGAAGGAGGCGGACACGAGGGACTGTTCCCGACCGACCGGTCGCCACTGGCTAACGCCCATCAAACCGAAGTCATTCAGGTCCTTTTCGACCTCATGCGTCACCGTACAGGGGTAGGTCGGACACGGGGACTGGACACCCTGTAGCCAGAGATCTTGGTAAAACGACATTTGATCGTTGTAGCGGTGCACTGCAATGTCCTTCTTCCTGGACGAGAAGGTTTGCTTGCCGAACACGTCATGGACGGCGGCCCGAAAGGTGGTGATCTTCGTGTCACCGTCAAAGTTCTCCACCAGCCGGTCTTCGTCCTCGTGGCGGTCGTTGAGTAGGCCGGTAACCTTTCGGTAGCCGTAGGTAGCCGTCCGGTCGCTCTTCACCCGGAATACCACGTCGTATTCCAGCACGGTGGAGTTAGCGTTCTGCCGGAGGACGGAATCGAGGACGAGCAGGCTCGGCACATCGGATTGGGCCTGCACCCGCGCGCCCGCCCAGAGCAGACAGCAAAGGAGTGAAAGTCGGATCATTTGGCGCGTTTTAGGACGATGGCGGATTCCTGAATCTCGATCACGCGCCGAAACATTTCACGCAGGACCGGATACTCGGCGGCGGAATACAGCGTGCGGTCTAGCTCGACCTCAAAGATGAGGCTGATCATTTGTCCCGGCTTACTTTCCACTACGTACTTCGCGCTCATTCCTCCATCCTCGGAGACGAGGTTCACGGACTGGGGGAGTTCCTCGACCGCGTAACCTTCCGGCAAGCGGATGTTACTGATATACTGCAAGCGCTGGGGATAGGGGAAGTCGATGGGATAAAGCCGCGTTTCCACGTCGTCGAGTTCACTGTCGAGGGCCGGCAGCAGGATGGGCTGTACGTAGAGGTAATCCTCACTGGGCATTGCGGCGGGTATCCTGACTTTCATGCGGTAGGCCAGGGGTTCGCTGGAGTTGTCCCCACCCTTCAGGACTTCGTGGCTGACGATCTCCGCCTCGGGGAACACCGTCCGGATCTCCTCGGCCAGGGGGGCATCGTTACCGGATTCCATCTCATCCAGGCACGAGCGGGCGTCGAAGCCGAAATAGCTGTCCATGCGACTCTGCAGGCTTACCTCGGCGTACCCATCCGCGCCGAGCGACAGATCGGCCATGACGGTCCGCCGGGCGGAAGGGACGTTTACGTCGACCCACCGGGGATTGAGTTCGTCCGCGATCCAGCCCCGGTGATTGAGGGCGTTCACCCGGGGCAGTCCGGGTGGGCGATCGGGTCCGTTGGCGTCGAGCAGGTAGGGCTGTCCGTCGACTTCGGTGTAGACCATGAGGTGATCGAACTGGGTAATGAGGGGGTAAATTTCAATGGGTGCTCCACCGTCACGCAGGGAGACCAGCAGGGGTTGCGCCTCGATGCCGGCTTCGTTGAGTAAGGCGAGCAGGGCGATATTGAGGTCGGCGCTGTTGCCGCCGCCGCCCTCGAACACGTCGTTCGGGCTTTCGGAGGCCAGGATGCCATAATGGCCGTTCCACTTGAGGCGGCGGCAGATGAAATAGTAGGCGGCGTCGATCTTCTCCCGGTCGGTAGCGCCGGCCATCACTACCGCTTCGGCTTCCTTCCAGAGCTTTCCGTAGTTGCCCTTTCGCTGGTAGTACTTCCCGAAATCGCGGCGAGCGTGCAGGTCCTTCACGGTAGTCGTCCAGTCGCTGAAGATCTTGGTGATCATCTGATTGGGGTACTGCACGGACTGGAGTTGCAGGCGGACCTTAGGCAGATAGTCCGAGAAATTGTTGGTGTAAGGCTGGTCCTCGAAGGCCGGTATGTCGGCCATGGCCCAGTGGATGCTGGATTGTTCGATGACGTTGGCATTGCCGCTGCTGTAGGCACCAGGGACCGAAAACCGCGGACCGTTCCACGCTAAACGAACCATTGAAACGTCGTTAATCGCGTACTGCCCCTGGTTGCCCAGGCTGACGTACTTATAGTACACGGGGATGCGGGCGGTGTACTCGGCCCAGCGTACGGGGATGTCTTCCTGAAACTGGTAAGTGGTCGGCACCAGAATGCTTTCGGAGCGCAGCGTGTATTCGTACTCGATCGTGGCCCCGGGACTGACCTGCGGAAAGGTAAATTTGATGGCTTCCCGGTTGTCCGCGCGTTTTTCGGTAATGATGTCGCGCTTCGATAGTTTGACGGTACCGCCTTCGGGAAGGTGGACTACGGCATCTACGCCCGTTATGTCTTGATAGTCCCGGTTGTAGGGCAGGATGATGTCGGCCCGGTCGAAACTACTGGGCTTCAGTAATTTGAGGCGCCGGTGAAAACGTTCTACCCGAACGGGGCCCTTGCCCTGGAGATATTCAAAGGTTAGGTGCAGACCGTCGTAAAGCACGTAAGCGGCCGCGGCGGAATCGCCCGGCGCGGAAAGGAGTTGCCGGTCTTCATCGGAGATGCGTCCGAACTTTATTTTTTCCGGTTGCCCGCTGACGGTACAGGTGAATAGTAGGGCGAACAATAGTTGGCCGATGCGCAAATACATATACGGGGTGAGTTAAAGGTGTTGACTAAGCAATCAGGCAAACTTGCTTAAATGTGAGTAAAAGCCCACTTTCCTTAAAACTTAGCATTCCATATGTTATTGGACATTATATATTAAAAGTTTCCTGTGTTATGAAATTTGGTCAGGTCCCCGATCCGGCAGCCATCCACTACGAATTGCCCGTGGAGCCCCTTGCCAATGCCGCCCGGCTTGATCGGTTCGAGCTGGGGGCGGACCAGGGCCGCCCCCATATCTATCTCGGCGCCACCGGCTGGAGTATGAAGGAATGGGTGGGAAAGTGGTACCCCGAGGGCGCTAAGCCCGCCGACTTTCTTCTCTACTACGGCGAGCAGTTCAATACCATTGAATTGAATACCACCCACTACCGCATCCCCACTACGGAGACGGTGGAAAAGTGGTACGCTACCGTCCCGCCAGACTTCCGGTTTTGCCCCAAGGTGCCGAAGTCGATCAGCCACGTCAATGACCTCGGCGCCGGGGGCGACGCCCTGCCGCGATTCGTAGCCGCCCTCGATGGCCTACGCGAAAAGATGGGCTGCGCCTTCATTCAACTGCCCCCCTATTTCGGAGCCGACCGGCTTGCGGTAGTCGAGCGGTTTCTGGACCGTTGGCCCCGGCTGCTTCCCCTGGCCGTGGAGGTGCGCCACGCCAGTTGGTTCGACGACCCCTACGCTACCGAAGCGCTGATGGATGCGCTGGCCGCCCGGGGCGTCGCGGCCGTGATCAGTGACGTGGCCGGTCGTCGCGACGTGTTGCACGGTTACGTAACCGCCCCGCGCACCGTAGTTCGTTTCGTTGGCAACGGCTTGATCGAGAGCGACTACAGCCGTCTGGCCAGTTGGGCCGAGAAGCTGCGGGAATGGAATCTGCCGGAATCGTTTATCTTTCCCCACGAACCCGAGAACGTGTTGGCCCCCGATGCTTCCGCCTGGTTGGCCGATCATCTTGCCGCGATGGACTTCGCCGTGACCCGGGGCCCATCGCCCCACCGGGGGCCGGAGCAAATGACCCTTTTTTAGCCTACTGGTATTATTCCCCCCGATCAATATGAAAGACTTTCCGGCCATACCCCGCGACATCAGCTGGCTCTCCTTTAACCACCGGGTGCTACAGGAGGCTAAGGACCCCACGCTGCCGCTGTTCGAACGCCTGAAGTTTCTGGCCATTTATTCCTCTAACCTGGATGAGTTCTTCCGCGTCCGTATGGCTAACCACCGGAACCTGCTGCGGGTGAATAAGAAAACCAAGCGGGAATTGGACATCAGTCCCAAGCAGACGGTCCGGACCATCCAGCGCATCGTGAACCGCCAGCAGGTGGAATTCAGCCGCATCTTCGAGAAGAAGCTCATTCCCCAACTCGCCAAGCACGGAATTCACCTGAAGCGGCGACTCGACCTCACCGAGGAGGACCGAACCTACGTGGAGAGCTACTTCCGGGAGTACATGCTGCCCTACGTACAGCCCGTGCTACTGATCAAGGATATGGTGCGGCCCTTCCTGAACAACGCCCAGCTGTACCTTTCCATCTACATGAAGGACAAGGCGAAGGGCAAGACCAGCTACGCGATCGTGAAGATCCCGAGCGACCACCTGCCGCGCTTCATCGAGTTGCCGAACACGGACGGCAACCATAACCTGATCATGCTCGACGACATCGTGCGTCATTCGGTCTCCTGGATGTTCCCCGGCTACGACATCGAGGATACCTTCAGCATCAAGCTTACCCGGGACGCCGAGCTGTACATCGACGATGAATTCTCCGGTGATCTGCTGGCCAAGATCAAGACGAGCCTGAACCGCCGCCACGTAGGGCCCGCCAGTCGTTTCGTATACGACCGCACCATGCCGGCGGAATTGCGGGAATACCTGCAGGATACCTTCGAACTGGAGCGCTACGATATCCTGGCCGAAGGACGCTACCACAACAACTTCGACTTTTTCAGCTTCCCGAACTTCGGGATGACGAAACTGCAAAACCCGCCCCAGCCGCCCCTGCCCTACCCCGCCCTGGAAGAAGCCTCCGACTACTGGGCCACCATCCGGGAGCGCGATCACCTCCTGGTGTATCCCTACCATAAGTATGAATCGGTGGTGCTGTTCTTCGAGCGGGCCGCGGAAGATCCCGCCGTCTCCCACATCAAGATCGTGCAGTATCGGGTGGCCCGGAAATCGCGCATCATGCAGGCCCTCATGCGCGCCGTCACGCTGGGTAAGCAGGTCAGTGTATTCATTGAGGTGAAGGCCCGCTTCGACGAGGAGGCCAATCTCCGTTGGGGTGAGAAACTGGAGGAAGCCGGCGTACACGTGCACTACAGCTTTCCGGGCGTGAAGGTGCACTCCAAACTGGCGCTCGTCCGTCGGGTGGAAAACGGCGAAGAACAGATCTACAACTACTTGTCCACCGGCAACTTCCACGAGGACACCGCCAAGGTGTACAGCGATTTCGGACTATTTACCGCGGATACCCGCATTACGAGCGAGGTCTCGCGCATTTTCAGCTTCCTGGAAAACGTGATGATTCCCGACCAACCCTTCCGCCACCTTATGGTCGGACAGTTCAATCTGCGCAGCGGACTGGAGGAACTCATCGACTACGAGATCGCCGAAGCCAAGGCCGGACGGCGGGCCGCCATGACGCTGAAGATGAATAGCCTGCAGGACGAACCCATGATCGAGCGACTGTACCAGGCCAGCCAGGCGGGGGTAAAGATCAACCTCATCGTGCGGGGCATTTGCTGCCTCGTGCCGGGGCGCAAGGGATACAGCGAGAACATTCACGCCGTCAGTATCGTCGACCGCTACCTGGAACACGCCCGGGTCTTTCACTTCCACCACTCCGGCGAGGAGCGCGTGTACCTTTCGTCGGCCGACTTCATGACCCGTAACCTCAGTCACCGCGTAGAAACGACCTTCCCCGTCTACGACGAGGAGCTGAAGGATAAGATCTTCGAGATCCTGGATATTCAGTTGGCCGATAACGTGAAGGCCAGACTGCTCAGCGACCAGCAGGCCAACACCTACTACCGTGGGGGCAGCGACCTATCGATCCGCAGTCAGGAAGAGACCTATCACCTGATCAAGCGGACCCTGGTAGCCGAGCAACTCGAACTAGAGGAGAAAGCCGAATAATCATTCCCCGGTCCGCAGGTGGATCGTGCCCGGTCGACCACGCAGGGAACGACCGTCGCGATCCCGGAAAACGGAGATGATCTCGGCCACTACCGACATGGCGATTTCCTCGGGAGTCTCCGCACCGATGTCCAGTCCGATGGGCGTGTACAGGTGAGCGTAGTCCAGCAAGGCCGCTCCACCCCTCTGCCGGAGCAGCCCGTCGAGTTTCAAAGCCCGCTTGCGGGGTCCGAGAAGGCCCAGGTAGGGAGGCGAGAGGGGTAAGAAGTGCTCTAGCATCTCAGCGTCGCGATCGAAATCGTGGGACATGCACGCTACGGCGGTGTAGTCGTCCACGAATAAATCATGCACCCGGGCGTAATCATACAGGTGACGGGAGATATCCCCGAATCCGGTCGAAAATTTGCGTTGGTGGCCGATCACGCTCACGCGCCAACCGAGATGAAGCGCCGTGGTGACCAGGGGCGGAATGTCATAGTTATCGCCAACGACAATCAGGTGAAGCTCGGGCCGCAGCAGTTCGAACAAGCGTTCGCTGCGCTTTCCGTCCTCGTCGGTAAAGGTTACGACCCGCGACCTGCCGTACGGCAGATCGACGGCGTCCAGGGGGACTTCCCGGAGCGCCCCGTCAAGTGGTTCCCCGGCCGGAGCCGTGACGGTCTGCACGAGCAGACGGGGTTCGCGGACGTCCAGCCGCCGGCGCAGCACTTCGATCTGGTTCGATTCGTCCCCGAAGTCGAGTGGAATGAAGAGAACCTCGATGCGACCGTTGCACCCCAGACCGATGCCGATCTCCCGGTCTTCCCCGTCCAAAGTATCGTACACCCGCTTGGTCGGTGCCCCCTGGTGAATGGCACGCTGGGCCCGGCGCAGCGCGTCGCCCTCCAGACAGCCGCCGCTGATGCCCCCCGTGTAGCGACCGTCCGCACCGACGAGCAGGCGCGCTCCGATGCGACGGTAGGAAGATCCCTCCACCCGAACGACCGTAGCGAGGGCACAGGCCGTGCCGGCTTCGCGGAAGCGATCGTATAGCTCGATGATGTTTCTAATCTCCTTCATGGCGCCGGTAATCTTCCGGAGTATCGATATCGAATAAGGGCGTCGGTGGGGTAAGCCGGAGTACGTCCGTAGGGTTTGCGTTCAGTATTCGCGCGGCTCCCGCGTCCCCGCCACCTTCCGCGAGACGGGCAAGATACGCCGCGGGGAAGAGGGCCGGCACCCCGGAGCGTTCTCCGTAAGCGGTGGCCACGATCCGGTCGGGGTGCTCGCGTCCCTCGTTCAGCATCTCCCGCAGGTAGTCGGGACTAATACCGGGTTGGTCGCCCAGAATGACCAGGAGGTGGGTGAAGCGGTCCAGTGCCGCGATCCTTCGGGCCCCTACACTCAGGGACGATCCCAGGCCCTCCGCGAAAGCGGGGTTATGGAATAGTTCGACCGGCAGTCCGGCCAGACTCTCCGACACCGCCGCCCCGTGAGCACCCAGTACGACGAATACTTCGCCCTCCCCTGCTTCCAGCACCCGCCGTACGGTGTGGCGGAGCAGGGTCCCCCCCTTCCAGGGTAGCAACTGCTTGGGCTGCCCCATACGTTGGGACCGGCCGGCCGCAAGAATGAGCAGGGCGGGATTCATAACGATTAGGGTTGCAGGACGATCTCCACGATGGTGGCCGGGGTACCGTCGGCCGGCCCCTGTAGACAGTACGTAAGCGCGTCCTGGGTTACGCACCGCAGACCGTCGGGTCCCGGGGCACCCGGGGTGATCGGACCGATCCGTTCGCGCAGTTCATCCTGGGTAAGGCCGACCCGGATCCCGTTTTGGGTGACCACGTCGGGAGAAGTGACGTGTATGCTCGCGATCGTTTCTCCGGACGCGTCCGTAAGGACGTAGCCCAGGCGGTCCCTGCGCCGGCCCCGGATGTTGTATCGCCCGCCGTCCTCCTTCAGCAACTTACGGAAGGTAGCGACGGGAGCGCCGGGCCGCATATCCAGAAAGGCGCCGTCGCCGATCTCGTAGGGGTCGTCGGCATCCACGTCGTAAATGGCGGTGTTCCCCGCATTCGGATTTTCGACCGGCCGGGTTTCGGGAGTGGTCGGGGGACCGTCCGAGCAGGCGCAGAGGACGAGGAGCAGGAGGGCGAGTCGGTACATGGAGGAGCTGATCGGTAAGAAAAGTGATCACCACCGGGGGCGAATACCGGGGGCGTAGGGGTAATCCAGCGATTTATAGTAGTCAACGGAGTGCGGCGGCTCCGGCACCCCGACCGGCAGGGGAAGACCGTTAAGCGACTGAAAGTACGCCAGGCTGGCGTCGCGCCACCACTCGGCCTCCCGCAGTTGAATGCGGAGGTACTGGGTGACTTCGCGGTGGCGAACGGGATCGATGCTTCCCGCCATTCCGGCCCACTCCTCAGCCATCCACCGTACTCCGGCCACCCCGGCCTCGTAGCGCCGGGCCAGGCTGTTCCAGAGAGTGGTGCCGTCGGGCATTTCATAGTCCCACGGCAGATGGTGGAACCAAAGCAGGAGTTCCGGTGGACAGGTCCGGGGGTCGCCGATTGTCGCCCGGACTTCCGGAGCGTACTGGGCCAGGGCGTTACTCCCGCTCGCCGTACGGTCGAATCCGATGCCCGCGGAATCGGCCCGGTGGTAGTAGGCCGGGTTCCACTCCGGTCGGTGCAGATCATCCACCCAGGGTCCCGGTCCGTAGTGGTGCCCCGTAGCCATAAGGTGGTGCAGCCCCAGGGGCGTCATGTAATCCACCACGAATTCCCGCGAACGCAGGAGCATCTCCACGACGGTGGCGTGCACGCCGGGATCGCTGAAGGTCATGGCGGCCCACTCTTCGTAGATTTCCCGGGAGGAGAGACCGGGGTCCCAGGCCAGCCGGCCGAAGGCGTACCAGTCGGCCTGGTTGAAGGGGTGGCCGGTCCAGTTACGGGCCGTACCGACGTTCGCCACACCGGCGATGCCGCTCAGGGTGGAGGCCACCGTCGTGCCGGCCCCAGCGCGGTAGGTGTCGGCCCGGAGCACTTCCTCGAAGAGGGGGGCGAGTCCGGACAGGTGGGTACCCTGCCCGAGATATTCCTTGGTCAGTTGTACTTCCAGCAGTACGGGCGTCTGCGGCACGGCGCCGAAGATGGGGCTGAAGGGTTCGCGGGGCTGAAAATCAATGGGTCCGTTCTTAACCTGCAGCAGGACGTTGTCCCGGAACTTACCGTCCAGGGGAACGAATTCTTCGTAGGCCTGCGCCGCGCGGTCGGCGTCCGGGTCGCTGTCGTACACGAAGGCCCGCCACATCACCGTACCTCCGTGGGGGGCCAGCGCGTCGGCGAGTACGTTGGCTCCTTCGGCATGGCTACGACCGTACTCGTTGGGGCCGGGCTGTCCTTCGCTGTTGGCCTTGACCAAAAACCCGCCGAAGTCCGGGATGAGGGTATAAATCTCGTCGGCCTTGGCCCGCCACCAGGCGATCACGGCGGGGTCGAGGGGGTCGGCCGTTTCCAGTCCACCCAGTTCTACCGGGGAACTGAAGCGGGCGGTCAGGTAGAGTTTGATTCCGTAGGCCCGAAACACGTCGGCCAGGGCGGCGGCCTTGCGCAGATAGTCCTTCCTGAAGATCAGGGAGTTGGCGTTGACGTTGGTGACGACGGTGGCGTTGATACCCACCGAAGCGCACGCCCGGGCGTAATCGACGTACCGCTGGTCGATCACCTCCGGCAGGGTATGCCAGTTGAAGATCGAAAAGCCGGCGTACCCCCGCTCCACCGTGCCGTCCAGATTATCCCAGTGATTAAGGATGCGGAGATCGTAAGCGGGGTTTTCGACCAGGTCAATGCCCTCCAGTACCTGACCCGTCTGGAGCAGGCGCAGTAGGTGAAACGTTCCGTACAGCAGACCGCTCCCGTCGCGAGCCGCCAGCGTTAACCGTCCATCAGCATTATGAATGCGGTACCCTTCCTCCCCCACTGATGAATCCCGACCGGAGGGTAAAAGCGTAAGCTGCAGGCCGGTGTTTCCGGGGGGCGCGGACGCGGGTGCCAGGTCGATCCCCAACAAGCCATCCAAACCGGTACGCAGTTCTTTAAGCGCCGCCCCAACTTGCACGTCGGTCGTATCGATGCCGGGTGACAGGGACAGCGTGCCGAGTTGACGGGCATAAGCGTCCCGGAGGGTAACGTCCTGAATACGGTCGTACCGCAGCCAGAGTCGGTAGCCGTCTTCGGCGCGGATGGTCCAGCCGAGGCAGCAAAAGATTACAAGTACGGTGGTGCGCATAGCGGTTAAAGATATACCGCCCCGTGCTAACGAATTACCGTAACCGTACCGAGTAAGTTTTCGGTGCGCCCGTCGTGATAAGTAACCTGGGCGCGCCAGGTATAGGCCCCCTGCGGGACTACTTCGTCGCTGCCGGCATAGGTGCCGTCCCACCGGCCCGCGGGTCTCCCCTCGTCGAGGGCGTCGGTAACGAACACCCGCTGGCCGAAGGGACTGAACACCTCCAGGGTGTAAGCGCTGATCTGCATGCCCTTAGCGCCCCACTGTCGCACTTCCTCGGAGCCGGATTCCGGCGACAGCGCAGTGGGCACGAAGAAGCGGCCGAAAGACTCGGTACGGACAAGGCGGGCCAGCGAATCCGCACAGGTGAATCCGCCGGCGTGGTGAGCCGTAGCCGTAAGTTTGACGTCGTAGGTGCCGCCCCGCCGGAACACGTGCAGCGGAGAAAGCTCGGTGGACGCGGTCGAGTCACCGAATTCCCAGCGGTATGCGTCGGCCCCCGTACTGCGGTTGTCGAAGCGGACCTCCCCTACCCTGACCGGGTCTTCGTCCACGAACGGAAAGAAGTCAGCGGTCGGCGTCGACTCCACCTGCACCACGTCGGGTACCGTGAGGGTATCCCGGCACATGTCCCGGTTGATGGCCACCAACCGCAGATCGTAGGATCGAGCTTCCGTTAATTCCACCTCGAAGCGTCGACCGACGAAGGGAGTATCTTCCCCGTCCAGGAACCATTCGTAGCGGGAGGCTTCCGTGTCCTTCGCCCGGAAGCTAAAGTCGAAGGGCGCACATACCACCGGTGGGGGAAGATCGAAGTCGGCTTCGGGCGCCGCCAGTACGGAAATGATGGTAGAGGACGTATCGCCGCAGCCGTGGGCTGACCGGGTAACGAGCTCGACGGGGTATGTCCCGGGTGCGCTATAAACGTGCGCCGGTCGTGCCTCGGTAGACCGGTTTCCGTCGCCGAAGGTCCAGGCGTAGGCGGCGGCGTCCGGTGCGCCGGTCGTGAAGGGGACGCGCGCCGTGGGACCGCAAAATTCCGTGGCCGGCACGGTAAAATCGGCGGCGGGTACGGCGTGCACCCGGATGCGACTCAGCACGGCCGTCGTGCTACAGCCGCTCGTGTCGGTGACCGTCACGCTGGGTTCGTAATTCCCGGATCGCTCGTAGGTGTAGGTAGGAGACTTCCGGTCGGAAACATTGCCGCCGTCGTCAAATTTCCACTGGAACGTCAACTGATCGTTATCGTCGGCACCGGGGGTGAAAGTGGTGGTGAAGGGTGGACAGCTACTACTGTCGACGGCCGCCGGGCGAGCCAGCGGTTGCGGCAGCACGTCGATGGTGGCCGAGGCCTGTACCGGACAGCCCGTCAGGGGAGCTTCCGCGGCCAGGGAGATTACGTGGCGCCCGGGGCGGCTGAAGTGTACCGTCGGGCTTCTTTCGTCGCTGGTGATTATGCCCCCCACCCGCCACTGCGCGTTGACGAAGGTTCCCCCGTGCGTTTCCAGGGTCAGCTCTTCTTCCTCACAGATCGACTGCGGCACTTCGATTGCCAATGCGGGAGTGGGGGTGACCCATACGTGGGCGGTGTCCGTAGCCGTACCGCAACGACTTGCCCGGAGGACGATCCGGTGATGGCCCGCTTCCCGCAGCGTGATCAGCGGTTCGCTTCCCCTTCCCGTGGCGACTTCCCGGCCCAGGGAATCCAGCACCGACCAGGCCAGGGCCGCACCCGGCGTGGATCCGCTGCGCGGGCTGAACGTCCAGGGTTGACAACCCCGCGTTTCGTCCAGACTGATGAGGGCTCGTACGTCGGGGGGATGTACGGTTACCTCGTCCGAGAAGGTATTCCGTCCGCAGGCGTTCGTAGCGGTAAGGGAGATCCGGTAAGTGCGGAACGTGTCCATTTCCGTAGTGAACGCGGGCACTTCCGGGTGCTCGGCCTCGCTGGTTTCTCCGTTGCCGAAAACCCACTGGTAGCCGGTGGGCTGTCCGACGCTGCGGTTATTCAGTCGGGGTGCGAAGGGCGAGCAGCCGTGGTCGAGGGCCATGGCGAAGGATGCCCGGGGCGTCGGCTTTACGGTGACGGACTGCTCCCGCGTCCCCGCCCCACAGCCGTTTTCCGCTACGAGGGTGACGGTCAGGGTGGTATCCTTCACGAACCCACCCAGGGTATGTTGGACCGAGGGGAAGGTGCCGATGGTGTCCCGGCCGATGAACCACGCCGTGCGAATGTCCTCCCCCGTCAGTTGACCCTGCAGATCCAACTGAAAGGGCGCACAGCCGATGACGCTGTCCAGAGTAAAGTCGGCCGTTGGCAGAGCCGTGACGTACACGCTTCGTTGGGTGTCGACGCGGCAGCCCGCCGCCGAAGTGACGCTCAGTTGCTGCACGTAAGATCTGCCTCCTGCTGAATAGGCGTGTTGGGGTGTAACCTCGTCGGAGGTGGTCCCGTCTCCGAAATCCCAGTGGTAGGTCGCTCCGGGGTCTTCACCGGCCGGCCGAAAGTCAGTCTCGGCGCACAGGGAGTCGGGGGTGCCGAAGCTTGCGTGCGGGCGACCGTCGTAGGTCAGGAGTTTCGTGACGGAGGCGGAGCAGCCACGTTCCGTCGTGCGGGTGTAGGTGTATTCGTAGGTGGAGTCGGGTACCAGGGATGCAAGCCTGACGGTGTTTCCCTCCAGGCCCGGTCCGCTCCAGGTGCCGTCGGCCGGCTCCGCCCCTTCCAATAAAACGGTCAGTGCCTCCCCCTCGCAGATTTGCTGAGCGGGCCCCGCATGCAGTTCCCGACCGGGGTTGCTAACCGTCACTTCCCTTGTTGTCGATCGCTCACAGTTCTTGCCCGCATCCAGAGTGTAACGGTAGATGAACACACCGCCGCCCGTAGCCCAGAGGTCGATCACGCCCGAGACGGCGTCGATCCCCGGCCCGCTCCACTGGCCGCCCGTGGGGGAGCCCGTCAGTTGATGGGTGGCCGCGTCGATGCAGACTTCGTCCACCGGAGCGATGGTTACGGCGACGGGTTCCGTCACGTGCAACACGACATCCCGCTCTACGGAACATGCCGCCCGGGTATACCGCATCCGTAGGGAGACGAAGCCGGGCCGGCCGCTTTCCCGCCGGGGATTGTACTTGCCACCGGAGATATTCCTGCCGTCGGTGGTCCACCGGAACGTTCCCGCCGTGGAGTGCTCCGACAGTCCCGCGACTTCGCTCAGGTCGAAATCCGCGTCGGCAAAGCAGATGATTACCGTGTCGGGTACGGTGAAATTTGGCGGTGCGGTCACCGTGATCGTCGGGCGGCCCACTACCCGGCATCCGCTGCCGTCGCTGTAAGTGTATACGGGGGTGTGGGTTCCCGCTCCGGCCAGGCGGGGGTCGAAGGTTCCGGCGGCGGCGTCGGTGATGCCGGCCCCCGACCAGCTGCCCCCGCCGGGAGAGGCGCTCAGGGTCTGGGGAGAGTCGTCCGCGCAGTAGGTCGCGTCGGGGGTCGTGACCTGTTCGCTGGCCACCACCCGCACCGTGATTTGGGCAGAGTAGGTACAGTGATCGCGGTCTACCGTGTAGGTGATCACGTTTTCTCCGACACGGGCGCTCCCGGGGTCGAAACGCCCGGTACCCGCGTCGACGATCCCGGGGCCCGACCAGCTGCCCCCGGCGATCGACGTGCCGAGCTCGGTGGGGGCGGTACCGCTGCAGTAGGTCGCTTCGGCCGAAAGGTGCAGCGACTCCGGTACGTTGACCGTTACGTCTACGGACCACGACTGCGTGCCGCAACTGCTGGCAATGAGCACTTCCGCCGTACCGGAAGACTCGAAGGTGTAGCTTCCGAAGTCTTCCGCGCAGATCGTATCAGTGCGCCCGGCCTGGTCGAACACCCAGCACACGCCATCGTATTCGCCGCCGAGCCAGAATCCGAAGTCGTCCGGCGAGACCGACAGGGCGCCGCAGGAGGGTTCCGGCGCGTGCAGTTCGGCGATCGGTGACGAGCGGACGCGCACCGAGGTTTCGGCGATTTCGCTGCCGCAGGCATTTTCTCCGGTAAGTCGGACCCGGTAATCGCCGACGCCGGTGAAGCGTACCCCGATCACGTCCGTGGTGGGATCCATATCCGGATCGGTAAATTCCCACTCATCGGGCGACGAGATGGTCCAGCGTATTTTAGTGTGGTCGTTTGCCCGGTTGGTGAAGGTGATGGTCTCCCCCATACACACCGTCAGATCCTCCTCGCTGATGTCGAAGGCGGGGTCCGGCGGAGCGACCACCCGAACCTGCCGCACGATCTCGTCGGTGCGTTCGCCACATCCTCCGCGGGCGGAGACGCGCAGGCGAACGTCGTAGGTGCCGGGTCGGTCGAAGGCGTGTCCGGGGTTAGGCAGCGTGCTCGTGGTCCCATCCCCAAAATCCCAGTAATACCCGTCGTTGCTCTCGTTACACGATTCTTCCAGAAAGATTACCTCCTCTCCGACACAGGCCTCTTCGCGAGCGGAAAAGTCGGCGGTGGGGTCCGGAACAACCTCGATCGCAACATTTGTCGTTACGCAGGTCGTTCCGCTTCCGCAGTTCTTTACACCCCGCAGAGCTACCCGGTAGGTGATGGCCGGAGAGCAGTAATCGTCATCGGGTACCTCGTACACGTGGCTTATGGGTCCGGCGTGTCGGACGGTGTCGGTGGTACCGTCCCGCCAGTCCACCACGAAAAAGTCGAATCCCGCCTCCGACTGATTAACCAGGGTTACGGCCTCGCCCCAGCAGGCGAAGATCTCATCCACCGTGTCGAATTCCAGGTGAAGATCGCCGCAGTCCCGGGCGTCACAGTTTGGGAGGTTCTGGGCGGGGACGCAGGTGCTGAGAAAGATCCAAGTAAGAGCGGTCAGGTAAAACCGTGCGCGCGTCGTGCGTAGGATGATGAGCATAAAATCCATCAATTCTGGTACCAGATGTTGTCGTAAATGCGGTTCCGTGCCGTGCCGAAGCTGTAGCAGCTCTGCTTGCGTGAGGACACGAAGTCGTAATTGCCGCCCGTAGCCAGGCAGCTGATGCTCTTGCCGAAACTGAACGTGGCCGTCAGTTCGAAGGGGGCACGCACGTGATTTTTAAGACTGCCGTACTGAAAGGACCAGCCTAGGCCCAAGTCGACGCGGGTGTAGCCGTCGGGCAGTACCGTTCCGACATCGGTCCGGACGGTCGTCCAGTTCGTCCCCGCCTCTCCGGTGGTGGCGAGGTGTTGGTATAGCCCGAGTTCGAAGTTGCGGTTCCAGGATAATCCCCCGCCCACTTCCGCGTAGGCAAAGCGGCCCTGCCGTTGGGCGACGACGAGGGGGTGAACCGACCAGTACCGGCGATTCCGTTTGGCCACCACGAGACTGGCGTTCCCGCTGACTACCCAGCGCTCCCGCAGAGCGGTGTCGTTCCCGTTGAGGGAGGCGGTTTGTCTCCCGTCCTGGCTTACCAATCCCTTCCAGTTGTGTACCGCCACGCCGATATCGTAGGTGATCGGGCGTTCCCCGGTGCGGTGTTGTCGGTTGAGGATCCCGCCCTTGATCGACGCGCCCAGACTGGTAGAGGTGTACCACGGGCTCTGCCCCGGGCCGGCGGGAACGAACGACGATGTGTTGGGATCACCATTCCAGTCGATGAGCCCCGTCACGTCGTGCAGCTGATCGAGGAAGACGAGTCCGTTGTAGTCGATGCGCCGCTGTCCGCGGCTCATACCCAGTCCGAAGCGCAGGTTGGTCACCCGGTCCGTAGCGCCGCTCTGGGTGAGGGGAATGGCCACGGCTACGCGGCCGCCGAATTCGCTGGTCACTAACTGCCCGTGCCCCTGGGAATTTTGGCGCGCGAACAGACCGTAATCGAAGAAGAGGCACGGTAGTCCCTCTTCGTAGTTGACGACATAAGATTTGTAGCCGGGTACGGCCGCCGTGCCCCCACGGCTGGTCGCTCCCCACTGGCTGCGGGTTCCGGCGGTGACGCGCGTGGCGCCTACCTGTCCGGTGAAGGCGGGGTTATAGGTCGATTCGTGTCCCCGGAAGTGTTGGGCGAGGGCGTCCTGAGCATCGCCATAGCCGTACAGGCACAAGTGCAAGAGCACTGCGATCAAGGTTTGTTTCATGTGAGCTCCCAAAAGGAAGTTGCTGCGCCGGTGCTCTTTTTCAAAGCATCGTGAAAAAGCCGGTCGACTTACAAGTTCAAACTAAGGGTGTGTACGCTTGGCGAACGGCAATAATCGGCTGGTAGTATCAATTAAGACTACTGCTCGGACTTATGCCGGTTTGTGGGAACTGACGTAGCTGAAGATCTCCCGTACGACCTTGCGTTTGATTTCCCGCTGTTGGGCGCGATCGAAGCTCTTGAGGCGGAACTGAAATTTGAGCTCCATAAAATCCTTCTTTACCTCCACGATCTTCAGGAGGTAGGAATCGTGTTCGATCATTTCGGCGTAGGCATTGATGCTTTCGCGCAGTTCCACTTCCAGTTGATCGATGTTTTTAATGGCACGAATATCCATCTCGAAATCCACGCTCATGAGCCGCACGTCACGGCGGGTGTAGTTGATGATCTCGTTGCTGTATACCTTACCGTTGGGGAGAATCACTACGTCGTCGTTGTCGTTAAGGATCTTGACTTTCAGTAAGCCGATATCGGCCACCCGGCCCCGGTAGGTGTAGAAGCGGACGTAGTCCCCTACCTCGAATACATCGGTGAAGCTGTAGTAAATTCCGACGATCAGGTCGTTTACGAAGTCCTTCGAGACGATGGCGATCGCCGCCGCCACGATGCTCAGGGAGGTAAACAGGGTCCGGAAATCGATACCGATTAGGGAGAAGATGGTGAAGATCACCACGGCCCCCAGCAGGAGCTTGCGGATGTTCTCTACCCCGTACACGAAGTTTTTGGCTCCCCGCCGCTTGGCGTAATTGCGGCGCCGGTAGAGCCACTTCACGAAACGGGTCGTGACGTTGAGGATGGCCACCGTCATGGCGAAGTACAACAACACCCGCCAGAAATCGGGCCGTCCTTCGGCCCACAGCAGATCGTTGTCGAACTGGATCAGATAGAGCCCACCGATCAGGATGGTCAATTCGAAGAGGACGAATACGAGATTACCGGCAAAGGTGCGGTCCTTCATAGCCTAGCGCCACTGTTTGTAGCTGTTGATCAATCCGTTGGTGGAGCTGTCGTGGGTACTTACCTCTTCCGCTCCGTCCAGTTCCGGCAGGATTGCCTTGGCCAGTTGCTTACCTAGCTCGACGCCCCACTGGTCGAAGCTGAAGATGTTCCAAATTACTCCCTGCACGAAAATCTTATGTTCGTAAAGAGCAATAAGCTGCCCCAGGGTGAAGGGCGTGATTTGCTTTACCAGGATACTGTTCGTCGGCTGATTGCCGTCGAAGACCTTGAAGGGTACGAGCGAGGCGATCTCCTCGTCCGATTTTCCTTCCTTACGCAGTTCCGCTTCTACCTGGGCGGCGGACTTCCCGTTCATCAGGGCCTCCGTCTGGGCGAAGAAGTTGCTGAGCAGAATGGCGTGGTGGTCGCCGATGGGGTTGTGGGAAACCGCCGGCGCGATGAAATCGCCGGGAATGAGGCGGGTGCCCTGGTGAATGAGTTGGTAGAAGGCGTGCTGGCCGTTGGTGCCCGGCTCTCCCCAGATGATGGGACCGGTATTGTAATCCTCAATGGGGTCTCCGCTGCGGTCCACGCTCTTACCGTTACTTTCCATATTTCCTTGCTGGAAGTAGGCCGGAAAACGACTCAAATACTGGTCGTAGGGCAGAATAACCTCGGTCTCGGCGTCGAAGAAATTCGTGTACCAAATGCCGATGAGCGCCAGTTTCACGGGCAGATTGTCGGCCAGTTCCGTATGGCGAAAGTGTTCGTCCATATCGTGCATGCCGTCGAGCAGCGCGCTGAAGTTGTCGAAGCCGATGGTGAGCGCGATGCTCATGCCGATACTGGACGAAAGGCTGTAACGGCCACCCACCCAGTCCCAGAAGCCGAACATATTATCCTCGGCGATGCCGAAGTCCTTCACTCCTTCCGCGTTCGTAGACAGGGCAACGAAGTGTTTGGCCACGTCTTCCTGACTGCCCCCCTGCTCGAGAAACCACTGCCGGGCGCTGCGGGCGTTGGTCATGGTCTCCTGGGTGGTAAAGGTCTTGGACGCCACCAGGAACAGCGTGGTTTCGGGATCCACGCGCTTGAGAACCTCCGCCAGGTGCGTACCGTCAATGTTGGAAACGAAGTACACCTCCCTTCCGTCGATCCAGTAGGGCCGCAGGGCTTCCGTGACCATGACGGGCCCCAGGTCCGAACCCCCGATGCCGATATTGACCACCCGGGTGAGGGGCTTGCCGGTGTACCCCTTATGGTCTCCGGAATGGATGCGGTCGGTGAAGGTCTTCATGCGGTCCAGCACCTCGTTCACTTCCGACATTACGTCTTCTCCGTCTACCGTGATGGCCGCTCCACCGCGGTTGCGCAGGGCTACGTGCAGCACGGCCCGGTCCTCGGTCCCGTTGATCTTTTCGCCGGTAAACATCTTTTCCGTGGCTTCCTTCACGCCGCACTCTTCGGCCAGTTTGTACAGTAGATCGAGAGTTTCCTGGGTCAGGATGTTTTTTGAATAATCAACCAGTATGTCTCCCACGGTTTGGCTAAAACGCCGGAAACGGTCCGGATCCTGGGCAAAGAGATCCTTCATGTGCCGCTGTTGCATTTCGTGGGCGTGGATCTCGAGTTCTTTCCAGGCGAGGGTCGAAGTGGGATTGAGTTGTTTCAGCATGGCGTGTACGGTTGTTGGTTCGGCATAGATACGGCTGACGACCGGAATTGTGCATTGCCGGATTTGGCCCAATTTCCGAACATGCCCGGAAGGCAGACGTTTTAGTAGCACCAACATCGGGCAATCGCCCGCACGCTTTACTTTTTATACAACAAACCTTTTTACAGATGAAAACGCTAATTTTTAACCTCATGGCACTGTTTGCCGTGATGGCTTTTACCTCCACTACGGCCCTTGCACAGGCTACGGAGCAAGAAGAAAACAACATCGTAGTACTCGCCAGTGAGAACAACGATCTCACTACACTGGTCGCCGCCCTCAAGGCTGCTGATCTGGTGTCTACCCTGGAGGGCGAAGGTCCCTTCACGGTATTCGCACCAACCGACGATGCGTTCCGTGCCCTTCCTCCCGAAGTATTCAGCGCCCTCCTTAAGGCCGAAAACCGCCAGGCCCTGGTCGACATCCTCAAGTACCACGTAGCCGACGGTAAAGTCGCTGCCGCCGACGTGACCCAGGGTATCGAAAATGCCACGGACGACACTCCCTTTATGGCCTCGACCATGAACGGTGATTTCTCCGCTTCCCTTATGGATGGCTCCGTCGAACTCCGGGATGCTCAGGGCAATACCGCCATGGTCACCCAGGCCGACGTGATGGCTTCCAATGGTGTCATTCACCTGATCGACCACGTACTGATTCCCGCTAACGTCGACGTAGACGCGCTGATGCACGGCGGTATGGATCACGAAAAGAAGATGGACGACCGGATGGGTGCCATGAACGAAGAAGCCGACGACATGATGGAAGAAGGCGAGGAAATGGGCGACGAGATGCTCGACAGCACCCAGTCCATGGCCGCCGAAATGAAGGGCGAAGCCCGCGAAATGGGTAACGAAATGCGCGAAGGTGCTCGTGAAATGGGCAATGAAATGCGCGAAGGTGCCCGCGAAATGGGTAACGAACTCGAAGAAGAAGGTCAGGAAGTGGCCAATGAAATCGAGCGTGCCGGTGAGGAAACCAGCCAGGCCGTTCAGCGGACCACTACCGAGGTAGGCAACGACGTACGTCGGGAAATGAACACTACTACCGACCGCATGAGCAACACCACCCGCCGGGGCACCTCCAACAATTCGATCGTTGATGTCGCCGGACAGAACGAGGATTTTAGCACCCTGATGAGTGCGGTCGAAACCGCCGAACTGAGCGACGTGCTCGGCAGCGAGAGTGAATTCACCGTATTCGCTCCCACCAACGAGGCCTTCAATAAGCTTTCGCAGGGAGAGAACGGCAGTGCCCTCAACTCCGGCGATAAGGAGCAACTGCGCGGTATTCTTTCTTACCACGTTGTCGCTTCGCGCATTACCGCCGAAGACCTGCAGAAGGCAATCAAAGCCAACAAGGGTTACTTCCGCATTCAGACCATCGACGGTAACAGTCTGATCGCTTCCATGAAGGACGGTCAGGTGATTCTTACCGACGGAAACGGCGAGATGGCTACCATCACTTCGACCGATGTCGCCGCCAGCAACGGACTGATCCACGTGATCGACACCGTCCTGACGCCGAAGCAGTAATCGTAGCTACCTAAGCTACCGCTTCTGATCATGGCCACTACCCTACCCGGGTAGTGGCCATTTTCGTTACACCGGAACCGTCGGGCATGTTATGCGGGTCGCTTACCTTACCGGACCTAAGCCATCCAAATATGCTGAAGCGTTTAAGCTGTCTACTGTTTTTTGTGCTCCCGTTAACCGTCCCGGGAATTCTTTCTGCCCAGGTACCCACTGCCGCCGCGGAGAGATCGGCGGGCTACACCCAGCGGCGGGCACTACTCGAGAACTCCCCGGTAGCGGGGCTCGCCTTTACGAACATCGGTCCGAGCATTATGAGCGGTCGGGTTACGGATATTGCCGTCGACCCCACCGATCCCACCCACTTTTACGTCGCCTACGCCAGCGGTGGCTTGTGGGAAACCCACGACAACGGGACCAGCTTTACGCCGCTATTCGACAACGAAGCCGTCATGACCATCGGTGACATCGATGTGCACTGGCCTACCGGCACGCTCTACGTGGGTACGGGAGAGGTAAACAGCAGTCGGAGTTCCTACGCCGGAAACGGAGTGTACCGCAGCAATGACGGGGGTAACAGTTGGAGCCACATGGGTCTGGACGAGACACACCACATCGGCCGGCTCATCGTCGATGCCGAAGATCCCAACACCGTATGGGTGGCGGCACTCGGTCATCTGTACGGACCGAATCCGGAACGGGGTGTTTTCCGCACCAACGACGGGGGCAAGTCGTGGGCAAAGACCCTGTTCGTAAACGACAGTACGGGCGCCGTCGATCTGGTGCGCGACCCCCGCAAACCGGATGAGCTATACGCCGCTACCTGGCAGCGGGAACGCAAGGCCTGGGACTTCACGGAGAGTGGTCCGGGTTCCGGAATTTACCACAGCCAGGACCGGGGAGCGACGTGGAAGTTACTGTCCACCGAAAACGCGGGCTTTCCCACCGGCCGGGGCGCCGGGCGTATCGGACTCGCCGTGAGCTACGATGCCCGGGGGGACCGCCACCTCTATGCCAGTATCGATAACTACTTTCACCGGGAAGCGGAGCCGGAAGACGAAGATGCCCTGACCAAGAATCGCTTGCGGACAATGCCGAAGGAGGATTTACTGCGTCTGGAAACGTACTTGCTCGAAGACTTTCTCCGCACCAACGACTTCCCCCGGGAACTGACGGCCGCTACCGTCCGGAAACAACTGAAGTCCGGCAGCATCAGTCCGCTGCAACTCGTGGAATATCTGGAGGACGCCAACAGCCAGCTTTTCGATGTCCCGGTCAAGGGCTTCGAACTTTACCACAGTACCAACGGCAGGAAGTGGACGCGCACCCACGACGACTACATCGACGACGTTTACTACAGCTACGGCTACTATTTCGGGCAGATCGCCGTGCATCCCGACGATCCCCAGACAATCTACGCCATGGGCGTACCGATCATTAAATCGACCGACGGCGGCAAATCCTGGCAAGGAGCCAATGGCGACAACGTTCACGCCGACCACCACTTTATGTGGATCAATCCCGACCGCCCCGCTCACCTGATCAACGGCAACGACGGAGGCGTCAACATCAGCTACGACGGTGGTCAGCACTGGATCAAGTGCAACGTGCCACCCGTCGGCCAGTTCTACAACATCGCCGTGGACGATCATCCGGATGGCTACCGGGTTTACGGCGGGCTCCAGGACAACGGAACCTGGCGCGGGCCCCACGATTACGAGGCCAGCACCGAGTGGCAGCAGCGCGGCGAGTACCCTTACAAGATGCTGTTCGGGGGCGACGGAATGCAGGTACAGGTGGACCCGCGTGACCACGAGACGGTCTACGTCGGCTTTCAGTTCGGCAACTACTACCGCCTTAATCCGCAAGAAAACAAACGGACCTACCTCACCCCGAAGCACGAACTCGGCCAACGCCCCTTCCGCTGGAACTGGCAGGCGCCTATTCTGATCAGTCCCCACCAGCCGGACATCTTCTATATGGGGTCCAATCACCTGCACCGGAGCTTTAACCGGGGCGATGACTTCACCACCGTCAGTCCCGACCTTACCGGCGGTGGTCGTCGGGGAGACGTCACCTACGGGACCCTCACCACCATTGACGAAAGTCCCCTTCGCTTCGGATTGCTGTATACGGGGAGTGATGACGGACGGGTCCACCGGAGCGCCGACGGAGGCACCACCTGGGAACGGCTGACGGGCTTTCCGGAAGATCTGTGGGTTGCCCGCATTCAGGCCTCCCACCACCGGGAGGAGGTGGTCTACCTCGCGCTCAACGGCTACCGGGACGACGATTTTTCCAGCCACGTCTACCGGAGTACCGACCGGGGAACCACCTGGCAACGTATCGGTACCGACCTCCCCGTTGAGCCGGTGAACGTAATCAAGGAAGACCCCGCTAATGCCGCCCTTCTCTACGTCGGGACGGATCACGGGCTCTACGTAAGCCAGGATACCGGTCGCACTTTCGCGGCCGTACGCGACATTCCTTCCGTTGCCGTCCACGACGTCGTCGTTCAGCAATCACAGCGTGACCTCATCGTCGGCACCCACGGTCGTAGCCTCTACCGGGCGGACGTCGGTTTACTGCAAGCCATAGCCGGCGAGCCTGATTCCACTCTGGTTATTTCCTCCATTCCTACCCAGCGGTACTCCCAACGCTACGGTTCGCACAGCTGGTTCACGGACGATACCACGCCTACGCTGAATGTACAGATATACGCCAGGGGCGGGGACGCAGGAGCCACTATTTCGGTGAAGACCAATGATGGTTTATTGCTGACTACCAAACCCGTATCACTAAGTTCCGGCATCAATAGTATAACCTACGACCTGTCTTTTGATGCGAATAAATTCGCGGCCCTGGAAGAGCAACTCAATAAAGACCGCAAGCCCCAAACCAAACCGGTCCGTATCGAGGCGGCCGACAACGGAGCTTATTACCTGCGCCCGGGTACGTACCGGCTCATCGTCCGCGCAAACGGAGTAGAAGCCGAAACCGATCTGGTGGTCAAGTAGGCTTAGGGCTTCAGGACCACCTTGATGCAGCCGTCCTTTTTGTCCCGGAAGGCCTTGTACATTTCCGGCGCTTTTTCGAGCGGTTCGGTGTGGGTGATCAGGAAGCTGGGATCGATCTCCCCGGCCATGATCTTATCGAGCAGGGGTTGTAAGTAGCGTTGCACGTGGGTCTGTCCCATTTTGAAGGTCAGCCCCTTGTTCATCGCCGCTCCGAAGGGTATGGTGACGGCCTGGGCGTATACGCCCGGCACCGATAGTGTCCCGCCCTTCCGGCAAGCCATGATCGCCTGCTGGAGCACGTAGGGATGGTCGGATTGCAGGTGCAGCGTTTGCTTCAGATCATCGGCGGCTGCCGTCACCTGGTTGGCGGCGTGCGACTCGGCACCTACCGCATCGATGCAGCGGTCGGGTCCGCGCCCACCGGTCATTTCCTTAAGCTTTTCGAGTACGTCCGTTTCGGAGAAGTCGATCGTTTCGGCCTTGCCGTGATTCCGGGCCATAGCTAATCGCTCGGCCACTTGGTCGATGGCAATGACGCGACCGGCGCCCATCATCCAGGCACTCTGTATAGCGAATTGTCCTACGGGACCACATCCCCAGATGGCTACGGTATCTCCTTCCTCGATCTGGGCGTTTTCGGCCGCCATATATCCGGTCGGGAAGATGTCGCTGAGAAAGAGCACCTTCTCATCGGGCAGATCGCTTTCGATCTTGATGGTTCCGAGATCGGCGTGGGGAACGCGCAGAAACTCCGCCTGCCCCCCCGGTATGCCACCGAGCAGGTGGGAGTATCCGTATACCGCGGCCGGGGAGTGCCCCATGGCTTTTTCGGCATTCTCGGGCTTCGGATTCGTATTGTCACAGAGGGAGTACAGCGTCTGTTCGCAGAACCAGCAGCTACCGCAGGATATGGTGAAGCTGACGACGACCCGGTCCCCCTTTTTAATATTCTTCACCGCCGATCCGACTTCTTCGACGATCCCCATGGGTTCGTGACCGATTATATCTCCGGCTTTCATCATCGGCACGAAGCCGTCGAAGAGGTGAAGATCGGAACCGCAGATCGCGGTCGACGTGATGCGAATGATCGCGTCGGTTGGCTGCTCGATGCGCGGATCGGGATGATTATCGACGCGTACGTCGCCCTGTCCGTGATAGGTTAATGCTCTCATGGGTGCGTTTTCTATCTATAGGAAAAGCACCCGGCGAAGTTCGTCCGTGTGCAGTGTTAGCACGGACGAAGTTATACTTAGAAGGGATAACCAAACGCTACCACCAAACGGAGGCTCTTATCCACCGGATCACCCACGAATTTTTGCGGGATCTGGAACTGGCTGACGGTCTCTTCGTAGGGGATTTGGAAGGGCTTGGCCAGGTCGATCCGGAAGATGAGGAAGGTCAGATCGAAGCGGAAGCCGATGCCGTAATTCATGGCCAGCTCATTGATGAAATCCTGCTGCCTAAAATCGGTATCGAGGGGTTCGAATTCCGTCTTGTACGTCCAGACGTTACCGGCATCCACGAAGGCCGCCAGCTCGATTAACGGAGTTACTTCCTGGCGCAGTTCGATACTCGTTTCCAGCAGTAGGTTGCCGTAGCCGGCGGTGGTAAGTAGGTTGTTATTGCTGGGGGCGGTCCGGCCGGGTCCTAATTGTCGCGGTGCGAACCCACGGAGGCTGTTCGGTCCGCCGATCGTGTACAGATCGAAGTATGGAACGATTGCCCGGTCGCTAATGGGATAGGCCACGCCCCCGTGCAGGCGGGTTGCCAACTGCAGTGATCGCGTCAGACCGAGATAGTAACGAAGGTCGGTCTCCAGTTGGGGGTAGATGCTCGATACCCGCCCAATGTCCTCGGTGCCGCTGCCGACGGGGAAGACATTGTTAAAATTCATCGATAAGTACTGTTGCCAGAATAGATTGTTGCGGTCCTCTCCGTCCAGTCGGGTATCGTACGTGAACGTATAGTTGGGGGAGTACACGATCATGCGATCGAAGCGACTGGCCGCGGCCGTATTGGAGTCCGTCGTCCCGTCCGCAAGGCCGAGGTTCCGGGCAATGTCGAGGACTTCGTCGTTGCTGACTATGGGATCCTGGAGCCGCACGGAGAGCGGGTTAAGCAAGTGGCTCTTCTTGACGCGGCGGCGCCAGGTGTAGCCGTACTGGGCACGCAGCTGCAACAGACTTACCGATTCGCTCGCGTCCGGATCCTGTTCCAGCTCGGCGGCCAGATCGGTGAGGTTGAGTGAGGCTATTTCGGGGGCGAATTTGTTTAGTGTCAGGGACAGACTCTCCATTTTTCCCCCAAGCGTGATGACGGTGCCGCTACTCATTACACGCGGCAATAATTTACGGCGTTTGGGAAGCCACAAGCGCGGAACGTTCAGGGTTGCGCTGAGTCCGTAAATTCCGGAGGTCGGTACCCGGATCTGGTCGCGGTTGCCGAGGAAAACGGCGTAACTGAAATCACCCTCCAGGCGTAGCTCCTCCGCGCCCCGTGCGAGGTTTCGGTTCGTATACGCCAGCCGGACGTTGGGTCCTACGTACCGGGCGCTGTTGTAAGTAATACCCAGTTCTCCCTCGAAGCGGTGTCTGGGCAGAGGGTCCATGTAGGCGTTAAGGATCAGGCTGGAATCGGAGCCGGGGGCGTCCTCGTAGTCCATGCTGATGTAGCGGAAGGTCCCGTAACTGGCCAGCCGTTGGAGGGTCTTCCGGTGCTGGTCCGGATTATACAGGTCCCCGGCCTGCATATAGAAGGCCTCATCGATGATCTTGGGCCGTAGCGGGCAGTCTTCACACCGGATATTAAGGCCGTTGATCTCCGTCTGGGTTATTTGACGCCGGTCGACCGTATCGGCCAGGTCGAAGTTTGGATAAATATTGACCTGAGAGATTCGCTGCGGACGCAGGTCCTGGGGGGGAACGTCCGTCTTGAGCTTTGCGAGTAGATCGACCTGGTAATCTCCGGTCACGGTGTCAGCAAGAAACAAAAAGTCGTTTCCGTTCGCGTAAAAGTATCCGGCTCGCTTGAGCGTTTCTTGCCAACGGTTGCGCTCCGCCTTGATGGCATCGAGGTCGTAACGCATGCCGCGCTGCAGTACGCTGTTCGACCGCACGCTGTCGATGATCCGGGCAACGCTCGTGTCGCGCCAGAAGTACTGCACGGAATCGATCGTGTACGGGGTACCTACCGTCACCGTATAGTCCGCGGCCACCTCCCGCGCCTCCAGGCTCGTGTCGAGCGTGTAGGAGGCTTCATTCTGGAAATAACCGTTGTTGGAAGAGCGATTCTCGAGTAGTTCGCTGACGGCCTCTACCACCGTCTCGTCGAAGAATATAGGTTCCTCGCCCTTGATCTGGTCGGGATCGTCCGCGTACTTTTCCGGATTCCGGGCCTTCTTTTGCTCGAATTTGTAGTAGCGCCAGATGTTGCGGTAGCCGATCAGCGGAATTTTGCTGTTGGTCTTCTGATTAAGGGTAGTGGTGAGTTCGATTTCCAGTTGTTCGGTATCCACGCTGTCCGCCGATTCTACGGTCAGCGATGCACCCCGGTAGAGCAGTTCTCCCTCGGGCAGGAACTGCGTCACCTTACATCCGGTCACGGTCAGGACGAGCAGGGCTATGGTCAGTCGCATGCTCATTTTTGGGTTTTGTTTGGTGTCCAGAAGAAGCGGTCGAAATCCTTGCTGAAGGTCAGGCGGCCCCCGTAGCGCAGAACGTTACCACCCACCAGGATGTCCCGGTCACGATCGTTGAAGAACTTGAGGCGGAAGGTACCGTCGTCGTTGATCAGGTATTCGGCGGTGATGTTGTCGAGATAGGTCTGCTGGGTTCCGGCGGCTTCGTCCGCTTCGTTCCCCGTCACGCCATCTACACTGATGACCACCCGGTCGTCGAACAGGGTTTTGCGCAAACTGACCCGGAGGTTCGTATTCGTTTGACCGTCCGCATCTTGGTAACTGTCCAGACCGAAGTCAAGCTCGACGAAGCCGACGTACTTGTTAGCCAGATTGTTCAGGTAACCGCCCAGGGCATTGTTCAGGGTCGTGTTGGCCAGGCTCGTTCCGTCTCCCCCACCCTGGTCGATGAGCGGAATGTTGAAGCCGTCGAAGGCCAGCAACTGGAAGGTCGTTGTCGTGAGGCGGCTGTCGTCCTGTCGCAGGGTCGATAGTGCGTTGGTGATCGAGCTGATGCCGAGGTTGCCGTAAACGTCTTCCGGATAGACGACGTCGGTCGTCAGGTTACTGTTCAGCAATTCCCCCTTCAGGCCGATCAGAGCGTAAAAGGTCTGTTTGCGCCGCAGGGTACCGGCATCGGAGACCGACCCGCCGCTCATGGCCTCTACTAGGGGTAGCGGCGATGTTTTTACGGCGTAGCGTACCGTGACGTCCAGGATCGGATTAGTAATGTCTCCGTTGAAGGTGACCGTACTGCCCTTTGCGATGTCGAGTTCCTTGTTGATGACCTGGTAAATGAAATCGTAGCGGCCCTGGACCACTTCCACCCGCCCGGTGGCCTCCTGACTGCCGTCGGGATTGATCTTAAGGGTCAGGTTCCCTTCGGCCCGCCCGGTAAAGGTCTGGCCCGTCGCCGGATCCACCACCACGGTCACCAACAGATTCGGTTTGATGTCCAGGTTGATCGTCATATCCACGCCCGTACGTGCGGCCACCAGGGAATCGGTATCTATGCTCGTATCGCGGCGGATAATGTCGGCCCACTGGTACTGCTCCTCGAATTCAACGATACCTTCATTGTCGACCAGTCCCTCCGAGGGTACCGAATAAATGTAGGTGATGTCCGATCCGTCGTTGGTCGTCGCATCCACGTTCAGCACGGGAAGCGTGGCGGTGCCGCCGATTTCCACCCGGGCGTCGACCGACATGGTGCCGTAGTAGTCAGGATTGTCGTCGTCGGTGGAGTTGATTGCGGTAAAATCCTCGGCCACGAGCAGCATGTCCAGCCGGATGTCAGTGAGGCTGTTCAGCAAGATGTTACCCGTCAGTACGGCATCGTTGCCGCGGCTGTCGTAAACGGACAAACCATTGGTAAAGGTGATACGCTGATTAGAGAAGGTGATCGGATTTTCTCCCATCCGGAAGCGCTCCCCAAGCAGGCTAATCACCAGGCTTGCGTCCTGAAAGGCCACGCTGCCGTCCAGTACGGGGGCGTCAATCGTTCCCGTCACTCCGATTTCACCCGCCAGGTAGCCCTCCGTCTCCGTCAGGTATCCTAAACTGAAGGGTTCCGCACTGGAAAGTTGCAGTCTTTCGAGGTCTACGAGAAGGTCCATGGGACCGTTCAGTGCATAGTTTCCGGTTACTTCCACGGCATTTCCTTCGCCGGTGAGCACCACGTCGATCCGGTAATTCTGCTGGTCATCACTGGTAACGTCCGCCGCCACGTCGCCAACCACGGAACCCGACCAGGAAAAATCGTCGATGGTGAGATCGGTGCGGATACCAAGATTGGTAAGCACGTTATCCAGATCGACCGTCCCGTTCAGAATACCGCCGGCGACTTCCTCTTCCGAGAACACCAGGCGACTGGGGGTACGCAGATCGAAATCCTCGAAAGCGATGTGGACCGTGTTGGAGTCCGACGTCTCCGCCAGCAGGGCCTGACTTCCGTGACGCAGCGCCAGATTATTGATGATGAGGTTCGGCCCGGCCATAGCGATTAAGTTGGTGGCCGGCACCATCCAGGATTCGAAATTCAAAATTTGCTCCTCCTCCAGACGAACCGTCAGCGAATCGCCCTCCTGATCGATGAAGGCCCCTAGGTAGTGACGCAAACTATCTTCCTCGGTATACAGCTTTAGCTCGACCAGCAGTTCCTCGTCCACCGTTTCGGCGGCTATGACCGTGCGGCCCAGTTGCACCTGATCGTTGTAGTTAATGTCCCCCCAGTCGGCGGTAAAATTCAACGAAGCCGTATCTCCGATCGCCTTCATGTGTAGATCGCGGGCTTCTACTCCCGAAAACACGAGTTCTCCCAGGTCCAAATTGAATAGGAGTTCGGGTCGGGCGTCGCGGTACAACAACGACATGTTCATCGGGGACAACTGGGTCAGCCCGGCCACCAGTCCGCCGGTGAGCACCTGCGGGCGTTTCAGTTTAAAGGTAAAATCGAGTTTGCTGCCGTCTTCCACCGGGTCGGGCTGACGGATCGAATGATCCCAGTAGCCCGTGATAAACTGCGTCAGTTTTTCGGGGGTTTTGAGCGGATCGAAGGTGCCCACCAGGTCACCGTCCATCACGTCCGAGCGCAGATAAATTTCGTTTTCCCGATCGTGCATCGATGCCGTCAGCAGGAGAGAATCCACGTAGCTACTTCCCTCCGCTCCGCGCAGGATGAAATCGTCCAGTCGGAAGAAGGCATCCAGGGCGTAAGGATCTATTCCCTCACTGCGGGCCACAAGGTTGCCGGATACTTCCATCCGCTGTGGCGTAATCCCCCACTGTTGCAGTTCCACGCGTTCCACGTTCACGAGAGCTTCGACGAAGGCCGTGCTGTCCTCGTGTAGCAGGTACCTACCGCTCCCGTTGACCAGCATATCCGGATGCATAAGGTCGAAACGCGCTTCGTACCGTCGGTCGGTGACCAGTGCCGTGAGGTCCAGTAATGAGTCACCGTCCGTTTCCGCCACGAAGGCGGCAATGTTGAGGTCCATGGCGGGTTCTAGCTGCCCGGTCACGTCGGCCCGGATGTCTAGTAACCCAAGCTGCAGTTGCTGGAGCGTGTCCCGCAGCGGTCCGGTGAATAAATCGGGAATGCTTACCCCGGTGATGCGCGCCGATACGTTCAGATCCGTAGGATCGTACCGCCCCCGTAAATTCCAGTCGCCGTTCGAAGTTTCCAGGGGAACGTCAAAATTCAGATCGGTAAGTGAACCGGAAATGCGCGCGTTGCGGATCCGCAGATCGGGCAGGTTCAGGTTCGCCGGCAGCATACTGTCGGGCAGTATCGATCGTACGTCGCCGATGTTGATGCCCAGATCACTCACTTCGAGGTCCAGCGCCAGTTGGTCGGGATCGAGGGCGTTACGTACGTTTCCGTTGATGCGGGCGTAGGTGCTGTCACCCGGCAGGTTGAGTCGCAAGTTCACGTCGAGGTTGTCCATGGGACCGCTCACCGATCCACTCCCCCGCACGAAGTCTGGAAGGGTATAATCTTCCGGCAGCGTACCCGGCGGGACGTACGCCAGGATGGTAGCCCGGGTCGCGAGCAGGGTGTCGAGCCGAACGTTGAGTCGGGTGCGGGGATAGGATTGTACGCCATTGATCACCCCACTCGTGCGCACCCGGCTATTCAGACCGTTACCGAACACCCGATTTTCGAGGGCGTACAAATCGAGTTCCAACCGGTCGTCGCGGTAGGTAGCCGTACCTTCCGCTACGATGCGTTGCGGCCAGTCGATGCCGGGCGGCAGCGTACCTTCGGGTACGAGGGGCAGCAGGGGTCCGGGAGTTATACTAAACTCCCGCAGGAACAGGCGACCACCGGCCCGCTCCGAGTCAAGGATATCGGTGGCCGAGCCGCTGGCACGAACTTTTATTCCCGGACCGTCCACCTGGATGCGGCCGATTTCCAACTGCGCGACCGTCCCGTTTGCGCGTACCGAAAAGTCGATTTGCTGACCGATATTGTTCCGTACGATGCTCTCCGTGGCGTACTGCGGGGCAAGCAGCGCGATGTCCCGCAGTCCCAGATGTCCGTCCAGTTGGGCCCGGGCCACCATCCGTTCAAGATCGGAGGACGTAAAGTCGTACTTAATGGCCGTGTCGTCGCTCCGTAGTTCGCTGTGCGGCGTTTGCAGAACGAAACCTTGTAATCCCAGATAACTGGGGTTGTACACGATGTGTCCTTCGGTTCGCTGAATGGTCAATCCACTACGCTCGCGGGCACTAAGTTGGCGGAGACGCAGGTCCAGTGAATCCACGATGTAAGCGATGTCGGTGGCTTCGGCTTCCACGTCGCTGAGGGCGATGTGATTAAAGTCCATTCCCGGTCCGCTCAGCGGCGGGGCCGGCGTGTCCATCCGCAAAGCGAACTCCCGCAGCTGAAAAAGTTCTCCGCGGTAGGAAATGCTGTCACCCATGACCAGCTCCGAACCTTCCAGATTGAAGTACGGAATTTCGGTGGCCAGGTCCAGGCTGTCCATCGCCATGCGGAAGGAACTCTCGGCCACGGTGATCCGCCCGGCCATTAGTTCAATCGGTACGGCCTCAGCGGTAGAATCTACGGGGGTGCTGCTTTCCCCGATCGCGACGGCAATGTCCGTTCCGTTAAGGTCGAGGTAGTCGATGTCGAAGCGCATCGCGTTCAGGTCGGCTTCGTTGATCTCCGCCAGCAACTGCCGGGCGGTTACGTCCGCCAGAATCCCCGTTGGATCATCCTGGTAATAGATATCCGCGTTGGTAAGCGAGAGCGAAGCCCCGTTGAGATCGACGAGCCAGCCACCGCTGCTACTGGCTACCGAATCCGCCTGTGGAGAGTCAGCCATCGCGACGGTATCTACCGGTAGAAAGGCATCGAGCAAAAACTGAATATTACTACTAGATTCCGTGGTGATGACGTTCGCGTAAACGTCGTTGATCTCGATGGTATTGATCTCGGCCGTCGACCGGATAAGCGACCACATATTGATGCCGATACCGAGGTGTCCTAAGCGGGCAATGGTGTCCCCCGCGGGATTATTGACGTACACCCGGTCTACGGTCAGCCCGGACGGAAATTTGATACTAATGTCCCCGATGCCGACGTCCGACTGTAAGGTGTTGCGCGCGATCTTCTCGACCTCCGTCGTGATCTTGCGCTGCACGAAGGGTAGCTGGACCAACAGAAAGAGCAGGACGATCAACCCCAGTAAGGAGGCAATCAACCAAAATACGAACCTACCTATCTTCTTACCGGTGCTTGCTGCCAAAGGGGGTTTTGCTTGTGCGGGGGTTACCGCCTTAGAACCGGCAACGATTTACTAGGTTCGGTGGGAGGGCTGTTCATAGGAGGGAAAGGTGGAAGGGGGAAGTCACGGAGACCACAACCGGGGTGAAGGGAGCAAGATTAACGTCTTTCCGGCAATAGAGCCCGTCGGGTGCCCGTTTGTCTTTTCGTTCGCCGGGCGATTCGGAACCCTATGGTCCCGGATACCCCATCGCATCCTGCTAATCCCGGATATCCGGGTAGCGACCGGACGTGACCCCTGTTCCGACCGGACCTTCCCGATGTCCAATTATTTCATTCAGTTCTAATCTATGTTTACCACCAACTTACCGAAACTTATCGTACCGGTCCTGGCCCTCACCCTGTTCCTTCCCTCCTGTGAAAAGGAAGAAAGCACCGCGGAGAGCCGGGGTGAATTTACCCTGGAAATGACCGACGCCCCCGTCGATGATCCCAACGTCAAAGCCGTATTCGTTACCGTCGCGGACGTTCGCGTCGACGGTGCATCGTTGGAAGGATTCAGCCAGTCAACGGTTGAGCTTTCGGCCCTCACGGAAGGGCGTACCGCCACCCTGTTTTCCGGGCAACTCGACGCAAAATCTTACTCGAATCTCGAGATCGTACTCGAGGATGAGGAGGTAAACGGTCACCCGGGTTGCTACGTGCTCGATCAGGACGATCAGAAAGTGGCGCTCGCCGTTGCCAACGACGGTGTTATTCGGGTCCAGAATTCCGCCATGGACGTCCAGCAAAACAGCGCCGTCCGCGCCGTCGTCGATTTTGACCTCCGCAAAGCCCTCGTGCGGGCTGATGACCAGTCGTCCGAATACCGTTTCGCCGGCGAAAGCCGCCTGCAGAGTTCCGTGCGCTTCGTCCAGCGGGATCGCTCGGGCACCCTCAGCGGGAAAGTGACCAATTCTACGGACGCGGACGGAACGATCGTCGTATATGCCTACACCCAGGGGTCGTACTCCGATCAGGAAGCGGAAGGCGACGAGGACGCTCGTTTCCTTCAGGCCGTATCCAGCACCACGGTCAAGGCGAGCGGCGACTACACTCTGGCCTTCCTGCCCGCCGGCAGCTACGAATTAGTGGCGGTTTCTTACCGGGACGCGGACAGCGACGGTGAGATCGAAATGCAGGGCACCTTCTCCGCCAGCGCGCTGGCCGGGGTGAACCTTCTCGGCATCGGCGTGGATGCTAGCAGCACCACGACCGCCAACTTTACGCTGACGGCTCTGATTCCCTAGTTCATTCTACGGATCCACCGTTCCTGAAGGGGCTGGCCTGGCTAATCAATGCGCAGGACCAGCCCCTTTAAGTATTCCCCCTCCGGGTGATAGAGACTGACCGGATGGTCAGGTCCCTGCCCCAGGCGGTGCAGCACCCGCGCCGCCCTGCCCGATTCCAGTCCGGCCGCGACGATGGTGTCGTAGAACAACTGTCGGTCCACCACCCGGCTACAACTGAAGGTGAAAAGTAAACCGCCCGGTTTGATGGCCGCCATCGCCCGGGCGTTTAGGCGTTTATAGGCCTGCACGGCCTTGTGGCGCCGGTGTTTGTTCTTGGCATATGCCGGAGGGTCTACCACCACGATGTCGTAAGCGTGAGCTTCGGCGTTCTCCTTCAGCCACTCCATGACGTCGGCCGTATGGGTCTCGTGATGGGCGGTAAAATCGCCGTTGCGTTGAACGTTTTCGTCGGTCAGTGCCGTAGCGTTCGCACTCAGGTCTACGCTCTGCACCTGCGCGGCGCCGCCCAGAAGCGCGTACACGGAAAACCCTCCGGTGTAGCAAAAGGTATTGAGGACCCGCTTATCCTGGGCGTAACTTGCGAGTAGCCAGCGGTTTTCGCGTTGGTCCAGGAAGAACCCGGTCTTTTGCCCTCCGGCTACGTCGACGTGAAAGCGACGGCCGTTCTCCAGCACCACTACCTCCGTAACGGGCTCCCCGGCCAGCGTCCCGTCGGTGGTTTCCGTGGCGTAGCGATCCGGCAGCACCGCACTGCTTTTGTCGTAGACGGACGTAATGACGCCCGGCAGCAAACGGAGCAGGGCCGCGGCAATGGTGTCCCGCTGGCGGTGCATACCGATACTGTGGCACTGAATGACCGCCACGGACGCATAGCGGTCGACGATCAATCCCGGCAGCTCGTCACCCGCGGCGTGCACCAGTCGGTATGCGTTCGTGAGTGGATCGTCCGATAAGCCCAGCGTCGCGCGCAGGGAGATTGCGGCCGCCAGTTGCCGGGACAAGTGATCGTCGGGCATGTCCGCGTCGCCGAAGTGGATCAGGCGTACCCGAATGCTGCCAGCCTGATAGTGGCCGACCCCCAATTGCCGGCCCTGATGGTCGGTCACGCGCACGGTGTCGCCATCCGCCACGCCCTCTTCCTCGCGCTGTACCGCACCCGAGAACACCCAGGGGTTGCGGCGTTGAATAGCGCCTTCGCGGCCTTTAGAGAGGGTAATGGTGTGCATACTGATCGGCTTAGTTGTCGCAAAGGTAACCCGACCCTAGGTGGCGGGGATGCCGGAGCACCGCTACGTATGTCTGTACCGATCGGGCCTGGTCTGCCGTACCCGATCCGTTTTCATGGCTACCATCAAATAATGTCGCAAATTGCGGCATCAGATACCTCATCATCGGCCAGGGACTGGCCGGCACCCTCATCGGATTTCGCCTCGAACGGGCGGGGCACCTGGTGCACTATCAGGATGCGCCGGAGCAAACCGCGGCCAGTAGCGTCGCCGCCGGTATCGTCAATCCCATTACCGGCCGTCGCTTCGTCAAGAGTTGGCGTATTGATGAGCTGCTCCCCGAGGCCCGCGCCCTGTACGGAGAACTAGCCAGCCTGCTCGGGGTGAAATTGTGGCACGATCTGCCCCTCGTCCGGACCCTCTTCAATCGCGGAGACGAAAACGATTGGTTAGCCCGCTCGGCCGATGCGGGATACGCGACCTACCTGGACGACCACCCCCCGCTCGGTCGGATACCGGACATTACCCAACCGGCCTTCGCTTACGCCGGCGTCCGCCACAGCGCCCGGGTGGACGTTAGTCTGCTCGTATCGACGTTTCGCGATCTTATCGCCGCCGAGAATCGATTGATCGCGCGGGCCGTAGACTACGCCCGGTTACCGCAGGATTATGACCGCATCATCTTCTGCGAAGGCTGGCGCTCGCGCTTCAATCCCTACTTCGCTTTCCTTCCGTCGGGTGGGAACAAGGGAGAAGTATTGTACGTGACCACGGAGCAAGCGACTCTCGATCGACTGTTCAAGCACCGGGTGTTTCTGGTACCCCAGGCGGAGCACGAATACTGGGTCGGAGCTACGAGCCAAAATAATTTCACGGACGATACACCGACCCCAACCGCCCGTCAGTATCTGACCGACCGTCTGCGGGAAGTGCTTACGGTACCCTTTACGGTAACGGATCACCGCTCGGCAATCCGCCCCACGGTGCGGGACCGCCGCATGGTCATCGGCCGCCATCCCGATCAACCACGGCTGTACATCTTCAACGGACTCGGCACGAAGGGGGCATCCCTGGCCCCATTGGGCAGCCGCTGGCTCCTCGATCTGCTGGAGCACGGGCAAGACCCACCGCCCGAAGTAGACGTAAGGCGGTGGTCCGCGGGAGCCGGCTAATGCAACGTTCCCGTGAGGACCGGTGTCTTCACCTGATTCCGTGTTTACTTTGGCGAGTTTTTGGAGTTTTATCCCCCCGGAAATATTTCCGGTCACATAAACCTAACATTCCAGAACCAATCTTCTCACATTTGAGTTAAACCCCTACGGTGTACCGAACGGCTTCGCTGCCGGTGTCACCCGACCTGATTTCAGCGCTTCCCCCTCGGGACACTCGTGGATAGGAACCGCACCTCCGCAAGCCTTTTCAATACCCTTTCCGTATGACCAACGCTACCACCCCGGCGGGTGGAACGCACGGTACCCTGGCCACCTCCCGGCCTTACGATATCGTCGTGTTCTGTCACCTGCGCTGGGACTTTGTCTACCAACGTCCTCAACACATCATCAGTCGACTGGCGCGTCAGCAGCGTGTCTTATTCGTGGAGGAGCCCTGGCACCGGCCGGACCAGTCGGGGAGCACCCTGCGCTCCGTTGGGGAGGGGCTCGATGTCCTGCAGCCCAATACACACGATATCGACCAAGTGGGCTCCATCGTTGCCGAATACGCCGGACCCGCGGCTTCGGTTGGCTGGTTTTATTCGCCGTCTTTCATCGGAGTACTCCGGGATCTGTCGTTCGACCGCGTGGTGTACGACTGCATGGACGAACTGAGTCTGTTCCGGGGAGCCCCGGCGCGGCTGATCGAACAGGAACGGGCCTTGCTTGATCGTGCGGACGTGGTCTTTACCGGAGGCCGTTCGCTTTACGAAGCAAAAGCGGAACTTCACGATGAAGTACACTGCTTTCCCAGTTCCGTCGATCAGGATCACTTCGCCCGTGCCCTGCAGGGACTTCCGGTGCCTCCCGACATTGCCGCCCTACCCCGCCCCATCGTCGGCTACTTCGGCGTCATCGACGAGCGTATCGATCTGCCCCTACTGGACGGAACGGCCGAGCGACTTCCCGACGTGCAGTTCGTAATGATCGGTCCCCTGGCCAAAATTTCGCCCGACGATCTGCCCCGCCGCCCCAATATCCATTACTTGGGCATGCGCGATTACCAGGAACTGCCCAACTATCTGCAGTGCTTCGACGTGGCCATGATGCCCTTCGCCCTCAACGATGCGACCAAGTTTATCAGTCCGACCAAGACGCTGGAATACATGGCGGCCGGACGACCCGTCATTTCCACGGCTATTCGGGACGTGGTGCGTGAGTACGCCGATGTCGTTCCCATCATCGACGGTCCGGCCGCCTTCGCCCGGGCGATTCGCCGGGCCCTGGACCAGCCCTCCGCCCCCGACTACTCCACTATTCTGACGCAAACATCCTGGGACGCGACAGTGCGCCGGATGGAATCCATCATCGTAAAACAACTCGCGTGAAATACTCAGACATTGTCATCATCGGCGCCGGCATTTCCGGTGCCGTCCTGGCCGAGCGCTACGCCTCCCGCGGCAAACGGGTAACCATCATCGAAAAACGGGACCACATTGCCGGCAATTGCTACGACTACGTCGACGACAACGGCATCCTGGTTTCGAAGTACGGCGCCCATCTTTTCCACACCAACTATGAGGATGTATGGGCTTACGTTAACCGCTTCGCCGACTGGTATCCCTGGGAGCATAAGGTCCTGGCCAAGGTCGACGACAAACTCGTCCCCATTCCGGTAAATATTACGACGGTCAATACACTATACGGACTGTCGATCAGCAACGAAACCGAAATGCGGGCCTGGCTGGAGGACGCGCGGGTTGATATCCCCGACGCCGCCAACGGTCGCGATGCCGTGTTGCACAAGGTCGGAGAAGACCTGTACGAAAAGATGTTCCGCCACTACACCAAGAAACAGTGGGATAAATACCCCGAAGAGCTCGACGCCTCGGTGCTTAACCGTATCCCGGTACGGACTAACTTTGACGACCGGTACTTCAGCGACCGGTACCAGGCGCTCCCCCGGGGGGGCTACACCCGCCTTTTCGCCGCTCTGCTCGACCACCCGAACATTACCGTGCGGCTGAATACGGACTACTTCGACGTGAAGGATGAGATCGGCCGCCCCGAAAAATTATTCTATACGGGACCCATCGATCGCTTCTTCGAGTTTAAGCACAGCCTCAACGAAAAGCTGGAGTATCGGTCTATCAACTTCGTATCCGAAACCGTTGACCGGGAACAGTTTCAGGAAAATTCCGTGATCAACTATCCGGGACGGGAAGTTGACTACACCCGCATCGTCGAGTACCGCCACTTCGGAAACCAGACGGGACCACAGGTGACCACCATCGTTAAGGAGTACACCACCGATGAGGGGGATCCTTACTACCCGGTACCTAATGCTCGCAATCAGGAGATTTACGAGCGATACCGGCGGGAAGCGGAGGCGCTGCAGGACGTATACTTCGTCGGTCGCCTCGCCAACTACAAGTACTTCAATATGGACCAGGCCTTCAAGGCAGCCCTGGACCTGTTCTCCGAACTCGAGCCTACGCCGGCTACTGCCGCGCCGGCGACTATGCGAGCAAAGGCCGTCGCCGGGTGAATCCCTTTCGCTCCTTCCTCATGGGTGGTTTTGAGTGTGCCGACCACGTCAACCGCTCCGGGGACCGTATCAATTTATTGCGGGAGACCCAGCATGACCTCCGGGCCGAGGCGGACTACGCCCTGCTCACCCGCTTGTCGATGCACACCGTGCGCGAGGGTATCTGCTGGTCGGCGGTCGAGGTTCGCCCTTACGAATTTGACTTTTCGGAGGTAGGAAACCGCATCCGGGCGGCCCACCGTCAGGGTATTCAGATCATTTGGGACCTGTGCCACTTTGGCTACCCCGATGATCTGATGCCCACCCATCCGCGCTTCGTGGACCGCTTCACGGCCCTCTGTCGGGCCTTCGCTCAGTACCACCGCAAATTGGTGAACGATACCCTTTTCGTAGTACCCATTAACGAGATCAGCTTTTTGTCGTGGCACTCCGGCGACATGCGCGGCACGGTACCCTTCGCCACCCATTCGGGGTGGGACATCAAGTGGCACCTGTGCCGGGCGGCCATTGCCGCAATCCGGGTCTTGCGGGAGACCGACCCCACCTGTCGGATACTCACCGTCGAACCCCTCATTCGGGTACACCCCACCGAGCATTCCAGTCCGGCCCACGTTGCCAACCTCAACAACGATCAGTTTCAGGCCATGGACATCATCGCCGGTCGTATGTGCCCCGACCTTGGAGGGAAGGAAGAATACCTCGACATCCTGGGGTTCAATTATTACTACAACGGCCAGTGGGAAGATGGGGTGGTCCCCCTACCCTGGCCGGAAACGATTCCCCGCCGGGTTCCCCTCTACGAAATGCTGCTCCACGCACACCAACGCTACCACCGCCCCTTTTTCCTATCGGAAACCGGCCACTTCGGTGACGATCGGCCGCGGTGGCTAACGGAAATTGCGGGCGACATTGAGCGGGTCGTGGAGCGGACGGATCAATTCTGGGGAGTGTGCATCTATCCGGTCGTGGACCGACCCGACTGGGACGATCTGACCAGCTATTCCAACTGCGGACTATTCGATCTGAACGAACGGGGGGATCGCATTCCCCATCACCCCACGCTGCAGGCGTACGAGATGCTTTACCAATCGGTGTCGGACCTGGTTACTGACCCGACAACGCACCGTTGAGCATATGCAACAGGGAACTTTCCTTATAGCGAGCGATGATCTGGCGCTGATTATCGTTCCACGACTCTCCGAGACTTACCGGGAGTAAGTTCAGGGACTGGAAGGCAGCCAGCCGGTCCTGGGGATAGTCCTGGTAGAGATTATCGTAGTGCGTTTTCAGGTTGCCCAGTAGTCGCTGGTACTTCGTACGGATGTCCCGTAGTTCGCTGCGGATAGACTGCATCCGCACTTCCTGCTGGTCGAGGAAGTCGAGGGAGGCGGCATTCAGATCGGGAAAGTCCTGAACGATGGCGTCGTAGGAGGCGGTGTAGTTGATCGTGTTATCGGCGATGAACTCCTTACGGGGGCGGTCGGTGATGTCGTCGAGAAGCTGCCACTGTACTTTCTCCAACTCACCCATCAGGGTGCGGGCAACGAGGATGTCCTGGTTGATCTTATTCTGGAGATCGAGATCCTGTCCCATGAATTGCTGGAGAATGGAGATGTACTGCTGGAACTGCTTGTTCTTCGTGGAGAGCTCCTCGATCCTACGCAGTACCTCCTCATCCTCGATCGCTTCGAGTTTGATTTTCGTGCCACGGTCGTCGCGGAAGTAGTGAGTACCGTTCAGTTCCATTATGTTCTGGGTACGTCCGCGGCTATCGGCGAGTGACATCCCCCCGGAAAAGGCATTACCCATCAAACCGATGAGGGTAGAGAATTTACCGCCGAGTAAGAGGTTGTCGACGGTCAGCGCGATCTCCTCGAAATTGAATTGACTGATGTCGCGGCGGACCTGGGTAAGTTCGGCGCGCTCGGCCGCGTCCGCTTTTTCGAGCAGCTGGTTGAAGTACTGCTGAAATTCCGGCGAGCCGAAGGGGTTGTAGCCCTGAGTCTTCAGCCGCGCCAGACCGGCGCTTTCTTCCCGGCCGATCAGTTCCCGCAACACCTTGTGGTAACTCTCGATCCGTTTCAGCTCTTCGGTGTAACCGGCGCGCAGGGTGGCGTAGCGGTCGGGTTTTGAGCTCAACTGACTGTCGTACTGTTGTTGGTTCCGAATATTGTCGATGCCGTAGGGCGTGTAGGGAATGATCTCGGCCCGGGAAAGAATGAAAAAGCCGGCCATCGATTCGAAGGTGACCACTACCTCATCTACTCCGATCGTTTGGCTCAGATAGTAGATCTGACGGTAAGTGTCCGCGCCGCCGAAGTGATACACAGCCCGGGCGGCCTCCACTTCCTTGCCGCCGGATACCGGTAGGATGGTGATGCTGCCCTTCAGTTTCGGATTGTCGACGAAGATGCTCGTATCCGCCGACCCGATCAGCCGTACGTAAAGAATCACCTGCCCAATATTCTCGGCGGGTACCCGTAGAATAGACGTCCCTTCGATGGTAGTGGTGTACGCACCGTCCTGCAGTCCGTACACGCTGTCGATGCGGGTACCGTGGCGGAAGTTGACCAAGCGGGGGGAGGGTTGCCGGACGTCGATCACCACCTTACCGGCTTCATTGAACGTTTTGTTTTGCGCCTGCAGGCCCGGTAGGCCCAGTAGTAGAAGAATGGGAATAAATACCAGTTTACCGAACGATCGTGCAATGACTGGACGGAAAGGAAGTAGTGATGTGTGGGTGAAGTAGTTGTTGCTGAACATAGATGATGGTGTGCCTGATCGTTTGTTGGCCGATCGGTTACGCGGTGAGTATAGCCGCCTCGGCGCAGCGAAAACGATGCATTTGACGCGGGATTGTCCGGAACGGAGGTCCCTTAACCGGACGACAACATAATTTAAGGGATTCCCGGATTAGATCGGTTCCCCAACGATTTTTCCGCCGGATCACTCAGTTTGTTTGCGCCGCTTCCTCCTCTCCTTCGTCGAGCAAGCCGATGCCCACCGCTACCAGGGCCAGCAACACGAGGAGCAGCAGATCAAGGCGTAAGCCCAGCAGATGCTCGGGAATCCATCCGAACAGGGAACCGACGAATACGAGAATACCGGCCAGCGTGACGAGGGGTAACAGCCGGCTCCCCGCGCCGCGCCGCCCGAAAACGGCCACGAAGATCAGCGGAGCCAGTAAGGAGGTCCCCGCGAAACTGGTCCGGGCCAACAGCGCCAGTTGGTCGCTGCTCACGACACTAAAGGCCAGGGCAATGAGGGCGAATACACCGATCCCGATCTTGGTGATGCGGGTCAGGCGGCGGTCATCCTGAATGTTCAGGATGGAACGCAACTCGGTACCGAGGGCGAATATCTGAGAATCGGCGGTGCTGATCGCCGCGGCCAGTAATCCGATGAGCACGAAGGCCGCCAGGGTCGCGGGTTGGTCGTGAATGAGTGCCTGGGTAAGAAACTCAAAAGCCGTAAGCTCGGGGTACCGTAGGGATCCGTACAGGCCGATGAAGGCTGTAGGTAGAATAACGAGAATGGCGAAGGTGCCCACCCCGACGGCCATGCGGTACATGGAGCGGTTATCGCGCATAATGGCCAGTCGGATGCTGACCTGCGGCTGGGTGAAGGGGATCAGCAGAATCGCGACCATGGAGCCGATAAGAAACTGGGGCGTAAACAGTCCCCGCGGTCCGGGCACGCTCGCCAGCGCCGGTTGGCGTTCGATGAGGCTGGCGTAACCCGCCTCCAGGCCACCTACCTCGCGAACGCAACTGATCCCGACGATCCAGATCACCACGAGGAGTACGAGGCCCTGAATGGCGTCGTTGTACACGATGGCTTTGAGCCCCCCGAGCTCGCTGTACAGCAACATGACCGCGACCATGAGCACCGACCAGCCCCACCCCGGAAGCAGGTCCGGAAAGGCGTGGGCCACGAAATCCGATACTCCCTTAATCTGGATGGCTACATACGGAATGAGGAAAACGAATACGCCGAAGAAGGCTACCCCGCCCGCCAGCCGGTTGCCGTACCGTTGGTTGAGAAAGCCGGCCATCCCCCAGAACCCCTGTTTGAGGGCCACCTTCCGGAAGTGGTAGCCGATCCAGATCACGCCGAAGATCAGGGCCATGTCGCTCACGGCCAGAAAGTGCCAGGCCCCAATCCCGTGCACCCGAAACAAATCCGGCATCCCGAGGAGGGTAAACGTACTGAACAGCGTGGCGGCGAAGGTGAACAGTCCCAGCACGGTCGGCAGACTCCCCCCGGCCAGGAAGTAATCCTTGCTGTTGGTGCGCAGTCGACGTTGCCATACGGATACGCCGATCAGGAGCGCGAGGTAAATACATCCGACGATGAGGAGTGACTGCAGCATGATCGATTAGCGTGAAGTATTGCCCGGGTGGACGAGGGTGGCTACGTAAGTAATGACCACCATAAGCACGCAGAGCGCGATGCCCGTCCAGAGCGCGTAGGGCAGCCCCAGGAGCAGGGGGGCGTGTTGCCCGGCGGGAATGAATAGCGGGGAGAAGGCGAGACACAGGATGACCACCGCCAGCGTACAGCAAATCCTCCACGCGGTATGGTTGTTTCTTTGGCTTTCCATGGTCGGTAGACTTTACAATCTGGATACGGTGAGCCCCCCGTCGATCATGATGACCTGTCCGGTGGAATAGGCGAACGCGCCATCAACCAGCGCCTTTACGGCCCGCCCCACGTCCTCCGGATATCCCCAGCGGGGCTGCAGCATTAGTCCTTCGGCGATTAGTTTGTCGTATTTCTCGGCCACCGCGCTGGTCATGTCGGTGCGGATAATGCCGGGCCGCAACTCGTACACCGGAATGCCCTCGGGCGCCAGTCGGGTGGCGAAGAGCTGGGTCATCATGCCCAGGCCGGCCTTGGAGATGCAGTACTGGCCACGATTGATGCTGGCTACGGTGGCGGAGATGGATCCGACGTTGATGATGTAGGCCGTGAAGGTGTCGTCGGACTGGCGGTCGGCCACCATGCGGCGCGCGATGGCCTGGGTCAGAAAGAAGGTGCCCTGAAGATTGATGCCGACCACCCGTTCGTAGCTCTCCTCGCTCACCTCGAGCAGATCGGAGCGCTCCCGGGGTGCCACCCCGGCGTTATTGATCAGCACGTTCAGGTACCCGAAGCGGGCATACACTTCGTCCACCATGCGGTGGCGGTCCGCGGAATCCCCGATGTCTCCCGCCACGTAGATGACATCTTGTCTGCTCGAGGATCGTAACTCGGTAAGGAGTTCGGCAACCGCGGCTTCCGGGCGCACGCCGTTGAAGGCTACCGCGTAACCGGCGTCGATGAGGGCCTGAACGACCCCCAGTCCGATCCCCCGGCTGCCTCCGGTAACGAAGGCCGTCGGGGTGTTCGTCGCGGCCATCAGGCTTCGAGGTCTTCGACGGTGAGCATACAGCGCTGCTCCCAGCTGCGCAGCCCGAGTTCCGCCAACTGTACGCCCTTGGCTCCTTCGAGGAGGTCATTCGGAAAGGGCGTATCCAGGACCACGTGTTGTAAGAATAATTCCCACTGCACCTTGAAGGCGTTGTCGTAGGCTTCCTGTTCGGGTACGCGCGACCAGTCTCCGTAAAAGTCGATGGGCTGAGGGACATCCGGATTCCAGACCGGCTTGGGAGTGTTGCCGTAGTGCTGCACGTGACATTCGCGTAGTCCGGCAACGGCGGAACCGCGGGAGCCATCTACCTGAATGGTCAGCAGATCGTCCCGGCGCACGCGGGTCACCCAGCTGGAATTGAACTGGGCCACTACCCCGCCGGCGAGCTCGAACACCGCATAGGCCGCGTCGTCGGCCGTGGCCCGGTAAGCTTTACCCCGCTCGTCGATGCGTTCGGGAATGTGGGTGGCCCCGAGGCAGAATACACTCTCCACCTTCCCGAAAAGATTGTCGAGCACGTAGCGCCAGTGGCACAGCATATCGACCATGATGCCCCCGTCGTCCTCTTTACGGTAATTCCAACTGGGTCGTTGGGCCGGGATCGAGCTTCCCTCGAATACCCAGTAGCCGAAGTCGCCCCGGACGCTGAGGATATCCCCGAAAAAATCCGCTTCCATCAGCCGTTTGAGCTTACGCAGTCCCGGGAGCCAGAGCTTATCCTGTACCACGCCGTGTTTTACTCCGGCCGCCCTGGCCAGTCGGTACAGGTCGAGTGCCTCCTCGGTGGTGGTGCCCGTAGGTTTCTCGCAGTATATATGTTTGCCGGCCGCAATGGCCCGCTTCACGGCGGCATACCGGCGGCCGGTGATCTGCGCGTCGAAGTAGATTTGGTAGAAGTCGTCGGCCAGGGCTTCCTCCAGATCCGTCGTCATCCGGTCGATTCCGGTACGTTCGCAGAGCGCCGCCAGTTTGGTGGCGTTGCGGCCGACCAGGATGGGTTCGGGGTAGATCGTGCTTCCGTCGGGGAGGGCTACCCCACCCTGTTCGCGTATGGCGACGATGGAACGCAGCAGGTGTTGGTTCGTACCCATCCGGCCCGTTACCCCGTTCATGATGATGCCGAGCGTATGGCGGTCGGGGGGTGCGGAGGTCGGGGAAGTTTGGGGTGTTGTTTGGTGCATGATTATTAGTAATGGGATGTGGTCAGCTATGATTGCGGTAGGCTTCGGTGATGCGATCGAGGAATACATCCTGATCCAGGGCCCAGTATTCGTTCGAAAAGATCTCCACCTCGTGGTACCCCCGGAACCCGGCGGCCTGAACCCAGGAGCGGATGAGGGGGACGTCGATGCACCCCTCCCCCATCAGTCCGCGGTCCAGCAGCATATCCGTCGTCGGCACCTTCCAGTCGCAGATGTGGAAGGCGTAGAGATTGTCGTGGTTCCCGCACCGCAAGATCTCCCCTTCCAGCTGGTCGTCCCACCAGAGGTGATACACATCGACGGCAATACCTACTTGTGGGTGGTCGATGGATTCGGTCATGTCGTTGGCCTGTCCGAGCGAGTTGATGGCCGACCGGGTATCGGCGTACATGGGATGCAGCGGCTCGATCGCCAGGCGCACGTTCTGGTCGGAAGCATGGTCGATCAGGGATTCTATGCCCGCCTGAATCTGCCGGCGGCTTTCGCTCAGTGACTGTTGCGGCTCGGCACCACAGACCAGCACCAGCAGCGGCGCGCCAATCGTTGCGGCTTCGTCAATGAGGCGACGGTTGTCATCGAGCGCCCGGGCCCGTTTTTCCGCGCTGCTGTGGGGGAAGAAGCCCCCGCGAACGTAGCTCACCACCTCCAGGGGGGAATCGGCGAGGATCCGCCCCGCCCGGGCAAACCCTACGGCTTCGGCCGCGTCCTGCCACACGCTGATCCCCCGGATGCCGGCGACGGCATACTTTTCCACGGCGGTCTCCAGCGACCAGGGTTTGGTCGTGATCGTGTGTACGCAGAGGTCGGAGAGGGTTCTGGGCATGGCGGCGGTTAACGTACGCAATCGAAAAAGTGGTAATCCCGGCCTTCCAGCAACTTACCGGCGTACAGCACGGCTTCCCGGGCGTGGTAATCTCCCCACATACTCGACTCGCCGTAGGGGATCTTCGCGCCGTCGGGCACGTAATCCCATCCGTTCGGGCGGTGGTAAATGGAGTGCAGGATCAGCCCCTGATGATCATCGTCGGTACTGAGGTAAGGCTCGTCCAGTAAAGTATTCAGCACGGTTAAGCCCGCCTGAAAGTAGGTTTTACCGGCTTCCGGATCCCGCGATTCCAGGTAGCGGCCCAGTCGGAGTAAGCCTTGAGCACCGATCGCGGCGGCGGAACTGTCCACCGGCTCGAAGGCGTTGTAGGGGTCCGCGGGCTTCGCGGTATAGTCGCCCAGGCGGTGCAGTTTGGGAGCACCGGTGTCCCAGTACGGAATACCGTCCTCGGCGGTATGGGCGAGGTAGAAGTCGCAGGTGGCCCGGGCGGCGCGCAGGTACACCGCTTCGACCTCGGCAAAACCTCCGAAGGGTTCCAGCGCCGTGTCGTCGAGTCCGGACAAATACTCCAGCTGCTCCGGAAAACCGAGCATGGCCCAGGCGAGGCCGCGGGTCCAGGTCGTGAAGCCCGAGAAGCCTTGCTGGGCGTTCGGGCAGCGGAAATTGCCGTCGTTGGTGTTGAAGATGCTCTCGTGGGCGGTACGTCCCCATTCGTCGTAACTGTCGCGGCCCTCTCCGTAATACACGGCATAGCGGGCCGTTGCCAGACCGTGTTGGACAGCGCGCTCGAGCAAGCTCGTAGTGCGGTCGTTGTCGCTCATAAGCTCGTGACCCAGTTCGTGGCTGACGACCAGGGCCCGCACCGTGCGGATGGTATCCACGAAGAGGGAATGCGGCCCGTTGAAGGAATAGAGGTACCCACCCCCGTCCGCGGTGTCCGTCCACCGGCGGGCCTGCACCGCGCCGCTGAGTTTGAGGGCCATTTCGTAGAAGTGCTTCTCCCAGTCGTTGCGGGGAAGTTTGCCCTGTCGCATCAGTCGCAGCAGATTGCCGTAGGTACTTACATTATTGAATCCGTGATCGTGAACGCCGAAGTGGCTCACGTGGCTGGCCATGCGGTCGACCGTACCCGCCCGTCCGTAGTCCAGAAACCGCACGTCGCCCGTGGCGTCGAACTGCAGGATCGCCGATCCGTACTGAAATCCCTGAGTCCACTCCGTCCAACCCCGGGTCGTGTACCGTCCGGCGGCCGTAAATACGGGGGTGCCCTGCCGGTCGTCGTAGTTATTCTCTATGGAGGTAATCTTCTTTCCAGAATGGTCCCAGAAATTGTCCATTTTGCCCCGTAGGTCTTCGAGGCGCAGGTTGGTGTTGGTGTGCATGAACGTCGGTGAGTGAGGGGCTAAAATAGCAATTGGTGGGTAAATCTTTCGTTTTACCGTATTTGATTTGGATTAAATGCACTCCCGGAAAAACAAAAGCCCCCCGATCCGTGAATCGGGGGGCTTAAATGTTTCGGCTAACGGAAACTTCGGGGCTTACTTCCCTTCCACTTCCTCGAATTCGACGTCCTGGACATCGTCGGCGCCCTTAGCACCGGCATCTCCCTGGGCGTTGCCTTCGGCTCCGGCTCCGGCGTCGGCGGTAGGATTACCGTCCTGCTGTGCCTGGTACATATCCTGGCTGGCGGCGTTCCAGGCGGCCGTGAGCGATTCCGTGGCGGCATCGATCTTCGCGATGTCTTCCGCTTTGTGGGCTTCCCGCAGGTCGTTCAGGCTCGTTTCGATCGCCGTCTTCTTCTCGGCGGGAATCTTTTCGCCAAACTCCTTGAGTTGCTTCTCGGTCTGGAAGACCAGCTGGTCGGCACCGTTCAGCTTCTCCACGCGCTCGCGGGCGGCCTTGTCGGCTTCCTCGTTGGCGGCGGCTTCGGCCTTCATGCGCTCGATGTCCTCCTTGTTAAGTCCGGTACCGGCTTCAATCTTGATCGACTGTTCCTTACCGGTGCCCTTATCCTTGGCGGTTACGCTGAGGATACCGTTGGCGTCCATATCGAAGGTCACCTCGATCTGGGGTACGCCGCGGGGGGCGGGGGGAATGTCGCTCAGTACGAAGCGACCGATGGGGCGGTTATCCTTGGCCATCTGACGGGCACCCTGCAGGACGTGAATTTCCACGCTGGGCTGGTTGTCGCTGGCGGTGGAGTACACCTTGGATTTCTTCACGGGGATCGTGCTGTTGGACTCGATCACGGTGTCGAATACGCCGCCCATGGTCTCGATACCGAGGCTCAGGGGCGTTACGTCGAGGAGCAGTACGTCCTGAACGTCACCGCTCAGTACACCTCCCTGGATGGCGGCGCCTACGGCAACCACTTCATCGGGGTTTACACTCTTGTTGGCCTTCTTGCCGAAGAACTTCTCGACGGCCTCCTGAATGGCAGGGATACGGGTGGAACCACCTACGAGAATTACCTCGTCGATCTCGTCCTTGCTGATGCCGGCATCGTTCATGGCCTTCTCACAGGGCTTGAGCGTACGCTGGACCAGCTCGTCGGCGAGCTGCTCGAACTTAGCGCGGCTGATCTTGACGACCAGGTGCTTGGGTACGCCGTCGACGGCGGTGATATACGGCAGGTTCACTTCGGTCTCGGTCGTGCTGGACAGCTCGATCTTAGCCTTCTCGGCGGCTTCCTTGAGGCGCTGCAGGGCCATGGGATCCTTCTTCAGGTCCATATTCTCCTGCTTCTTGAACTCGTCGGCGAGGAAGTCGATCAGTACCCGGTCGAAGTCGTCACCACCGAGGTGGGTGTCACCGTTGGTGGATTTCACCTCAAACACGCCCTCTCCCAGATCCAGGATCGAGATGTCGAAAGTACCGCCACCGAGGTCGTATACCGCGATGGTCATGTCCTTACTCCGCTTGTCCAGTCCGTAGGCCAGGGCCGCAGCCGTGGGCTCGTTGATGATCCGTCGCACGTTAAGTCCGGCGACTTCACCGGCCTCCTTGGTGGCCTGACGCTGGGAGTCGTTGAAGTAGGCGGGTACCGTCACGACGGCTTCCGTCACTTCCTGTCCGAGGAAGTCCTCGGCGATCTTCTTCATTTTTTGCAGCACCATGGCGCTGATCTCCTGGGGCGTGTATTTACGTCCGTCGATCTCTACCTGGGCCAGTCCGTTGTCGCCCTTCACTACTTTATAGGCGCTGCGGTCCACTTCCGACTTCACTTCATCGAAGCGCTGTCCCATGTACCGCTTAATGGATGCGACCGTCCGCGTGGGGTTGGTAATGGCCTGGCGCTTCGCCGGCTCACCGATCTTGCGTTCTCCGGCATCCAGAAAAGCCACGATGGAGGGAGTGGTGTTGCGCCCTTCGTCGTTATAGATCACGGTGGGCTCGTTGCCCTCCATTACCGCCACGCATGAGTTGGTCGTACCTAAGTCAATTCCGATAATCTTGCTCATACGAATATTTATTAATAGATGTTACTGACATGGTTGTCGGCCCGTATTGTGCAACCACCGTGCCAGGGGGGCGGGGCCGCGGGAGCCGGGCAAGTTGGCAAGCCCAAACGCGCGGTATTGCCGTTTGGGTTGCCAAAATGTCAGTACGCGATCAAATATTCGTCAGCGGACGATCACCCGCAATACGTCGATGAGGTGACCACCAGTATCCCGCAGGGTAAGGAAGTAGGTTCCGGCCGGATACCCGTCGGTCGCCACGCGATAGCGCTGCCCCCCGGGAGTCGATTCGACCGCCAGCTGCGTGCGTAGCTGTCCGAGTTGATTATGCACTTGCACCGTACCCCGGAAGGCCTGACGGGTCGTCACTTCGTAGTTTATGGCTTCTCCCACCGTCACCGGATTGGGGAAGGCGCTGGCCGCGAATCCCGCCGGGCGGTAATCGCGCGTTCCGACGATCCCGTCGCGGGTCAGGATGATGGTAGCCGCCGCGCCGGGCCGGTGGTTGCTGCCGTCGCTCGTGAGTACGCGGTGGTAGAGCGTCGTGGCCGAGTCGTTCTCGACGCCCGCTTGAGCCAGGAGCGTGTCCAGCGCCCCGTAGCTCGCGGAGAAGGAAGTGTCCCGCCCCGTGTTCGCGGCGTAAACCAAGTTGGTAAATGCCTCGTCCGTGGCTAACTGCCAAATGTACACGACGGTGTCGCCATCCGCGTCCATCGCGGAAGTGAAGGTGGCTTCGAAGGTCTGATTCGTATCGCCGGAAATGTCCAGGCTATCGGCTTCGGCCGGAGACAATATGTCCGAGGCGGCCGGAGCGAAGTTCGGTTCCACCAGCAGCTGGCCGCGGGCCTCCCCGCTGCGAACCATCGTCGTATGCACGTTCGCGTAGAGCAGGCCGGCGCGAAGATCATCAAGCTGTTCGGTCGTAAGGACGAAGGTGTTGCTATCGACCACGAAGGTTGCCGACTTCAGGTCGTCCGCGGGATCGGCGTTCAGTCCCATTTCAATGGGTCCGTTCTCCCCGGCGGGTGCCAGGTGGAGGTGTGCCCCGCCGGCCACGGAAGCATCGAAGTCCCCCTCCAGCATCGTGACGCTGCCGGAAATCCTGAGCGTACTATCGATCAATTCCAGCTTCAGTCCGCCGCGGGCGCTCGTTTCTACGTAGCCCGGCTCGTTAACGCCGGAGAAGGTGGTGTGGAAGTAACTTCCGGCCAGTGGGAGGAGCTGCCCGCGAATCGCTCCGCCCCGGTAGGCGGCCGTATGAACGTTGGCGTATATGCGGCGGTCGAGCATGGCCTCCAGACCGGCGGTGGTGAGGGATAGCCGGTTGCTGTCCGCCAGGATCTCTCCGCTCCGGTTGTCGTCTTCAATCTCGGTGTTGATCGCCGTTAAGATCCCCCCGTTACTTCCCGCAATCGCCTGGTGCAGGTGCATGCCGCCGGCCACGTCGGCGGCGAAGTCGCTGTCGAGGTCGGCAAAACTGCCCACCAGGATCACGGTCGAGTCGGTCACCTCGGCCGCCACCAGCCCGTGGGCATCGGTCGGTACGCCTACCGGCTCGCTCGCTCCGGACAGGGGAGCCAGGAAGTAGCTCTCCGCTTCCGCCAGAAGGTTGCCGCGGATCTCACCTCCCGGGTGATCGAGGGAGTGGATGTTCGCGTAGAAGAAGCGATCGTTCAGTGTGTCCGCGCGGCCACCGGAGAGGGTGAAAGTGTTATGGGCGGGCATAAAGACCCCCGCCGGCCCGTCACCCTCCGCTACGTCGGCGGCCAGTCGGTAGATTACCGGTCCGTTTTGTCCCGGATACCCGGCGTGCAGATGGGCACCGTTGGCGATGGCCCGGTTAAGGTCGCTCATCAGTTCCGTGAAGCTGCCGGTCACCGTCATCCGGCTTCCCATTTTTTCCACCTTCACCAGTCCGCGACCGGTGGTGGAGACGGCGGGTACCTCCTGATTACCGTTCAGGAACGCCGTGAAGACGGCCTGACTTTCGGGGAGCATTTGCCCCCGAAGCTCCCCGGAACGGTGAGCTTCGGTGTGTATGTTGAGGTACATGCCCCGGTCCAGGAGTTGGGTGCGCTGGGCTTCCGACAGCTCGTATTCATTGTCGACCAGGGAGAATACCCCGCCCAGGGAATCCTCGTTGAGGGCCAACGTCAACGGAAAGGCCACGGGGCCGTTCATTCCGGCCATCCCGGGGTGTAAGTGAGCTCCCCCGCCGATGGTGGTAGCCACGGGGCTGGTAATTTCCGCGAAACTACCTACCACGCGGAGGGTGGTACCGCTCAGGTGGGCCAGCACCTGTCCGGAGCCGGTACTCGTGACCACAGGCCACTCGTTGGCTCCCGCGAGGTGCCCACGCAGGATCGCGTCGGCCGGCGGCAGTACCTGTCCCCGGAGTTCGCCTCCCGGATAGGCACCGCTGTGCACATTGGCGTACACCCGACCGTCGCGGAGCGCCTCCATCTGCTCTTCGGTGATCTCAATCGTGTTGTCGCTCGCGCGGAAGGTCCCGCTCCGTCGATCTTCGTCCAGGGTGGGCGTCAGGGAAATCCGTACCGGACCGTTCTGTCCGGGGAGTCCGAAGTGAAGGTGCACCCCGCCGCTAATGCTGGTCGCCAGGGTATCGCTGAGGTCGTTAAAGGAGCCGGTTACGATCATCTCGTTCTCCTCCTCGTCCACCTGAAAGAGCAAAGCGCCGGCGGCCTCCGACATAACGGAAGGAACTTCGTTGCTTCCCAGCAAATTGGTGAAGTAGTGGGTGTACTCGTCCCGGAGCACCGCTCCCCGCAACTCCCCGCCGGGGTAGTTTTGGGAATGCACGTTGACGTACAGTTCGCCCGGATCGAGTCCGGCAAGATCCTCCAGCGCGACGGTGTAGACGTTCGATTCAGCCGTGAGCGTCGCGCTCAGCGAATCCTCCGCCAGCGAGAGGGACAGGGGAATTACGACGCCCCCGTTCCGACCGGGGTACCCGATGTGCAGGTGGGCACCGCCATTCACCTCGGTGGCTACCGGTGAACTCAGATTTTCAAAGGAGCCGGAAACCGTGACGCGCAGATCTTCGGAACCAACGGCGGCGAACTCTACCCGGACGGAACCGGTGGCGGCCGTCGCCACGGGCAGTACTTCCTGCTGGCCACTCAGCAGGGCGGTGCCGGAGGCGGGTATTTGCGCCGCTACAGGCACGGTGGCGAGGAGGAGGGAACATATAAAGAATAGGAGGGTAGTGGGTAGGTGTTGCATAGTGATTGGGTTGGTTATGGTCGCTCCGTCGTTCATCGCCGGGCAGCGGTGTATCAAGATAGGGATTGTTGACGGCAGTATGCCGAACGTTTTATCTGGCTTAGCGAACCTAGCGCAGTCAGGTTACCGAAATGGAACATATCCCCCCCGGGCATCCTTTATCTTCCGAACCACAAATTCCCCCCCATGCTGCCGCAACCCCAGGACACGACCGCCAATGACGTACCCGAACAGATCGATGTAAATCCCGGAGCTATCCTTGAAAAAATCGACAGCTGGGTGGATGGACTCATCCGGCTCGTCCCCAATATTCTGGTCGGCATCGTCGTACTGTTCATTTTCATCTTCGTGGCCCGTTTCGTCGCCCGCGCGTTCGAGCGACGAACGGCGGACAAGAATCGGGAGAACCTCGGCCGGGTTGCCGGCGGGTTCATCAAGTGGGTAATCTATCTCTTCGGCTTCCTCATCGCGGCGACCATCGTGGTCCCGACCCTAAACCCCGGCGACCTTATCGCGGGTCTGGGCGTCAGTTCCGTAGCCATCGGCTTCGCCTTCAAGGACATTCTGCAGAACTGGCTCGCCGGATTGCTGATCCTGCTGCGGCAGCCCTTCAACATCGGCGACCAGATCGTAGTAAACGGCTACGAAGGCACCGTGGAACGCATCGAAACGCGGGCCACCATTATCAATCTGTACAACAACGAACGCGCCATCGTCCCCAATAGCGACGTGTACACGAACGCCGTGCGCGTCAAAACGGCCAACAAGCTTATCCGCTCGGAGTACGATGTGGGCGTCGGATACGGCGACGACATCCACCAGGCCACCGACGTAATCCGGAAAGCCGTCAGGAAGGTGGACGGCGTTGATCGCGAAAAGAACATCGATGTACTCACCTGGGACCTTGCCGCGAGTTGGGTAGCGATCAGGGTGCGTTGGTGGACGGACAGCCAGCGCGCCAATGTCGTTCAGGTGCACGACCGCGTCCTAACCGCCATCAAGCTTGCGCTCGACGAAGCTAAAATCGATATGCCCTACGAAACCCACGTAAACCTGCTGCACGACCAAACCGAAGCGGTGGACGGCGACCGTAGCCAGCAGCGCGAGGGCTGGCCCGTTCCCCGGGAAGGCGAAGCCCCCAAGCCCCGCTGGAAAGTCACCGAGGCCGCAAAGGATGATTCCGACGAGTCCGCTTGACCCGTATACACTTGCTCCTGCGTCCCCGCCCGCAATGACCTGCCGGCTACCGTAGTCAGCGAACCACTACGATCGTCCTGGCCGTAGTCGTCCGGTTGTTGACCACCAGGGTGTAACTGGCGGTAGGTAGAGTGCCCAGAGTGAGCAAGGTGCGATCGGTGGCGGAAAGATTCTCGAAATCCCACTGCCGGACCTGGCGACCCAGGGGGTCGTAAAGACGCGCCTCCACGTCACCGGCCAGGGCCTCTGGTATCTGAATCCATCCGTGGGTCCCCATGGGGTTCGGACCGACGAGTAGTCCGTCCGGAAGCACGGTGTGGCCACGCAGGGCGGTGGAATTCCCCCCGAAATACACGTCCTGGGAGGGTGGCAGCGTACAGTCGGGCAGGAAGATGCAGGTCCAGGCCACGTTGTTGGATATTCCATTGCCCTCGGGATAGTCGTGCACCTCGTCGGGGTATTCATCAGCGGGATCGATAATAGCCACCACCTGCGCCTGGGCGCCCAGGTCCTCGGGAATGTCCCAGTCGAAGGACAGTTCGATCACGTCCCGGCCGTCCAGACGGCCGTTGAGGGTCTGGGTTACGGTCTGACAGGAAATGGGCTGTAAACTGGTCATGGACTCCGGATCCAGGTAATACAGGCAAACCTCCAAGCCGGGGTTGAAGGCGACCTCGGAAAAGCCGTAATTGTAAATCCGGGTTTTGACCGTAGTGGATTCGCCCGCGCTCGGAATATTCACGAACCGGATGTCGCGGCTGCGGTAGCGATCCGCCTCGTTGTACCCATCCGGATTTTCCAGTCCCTTTTCCGGTTTGTGGGGTTCGAGGACCAGGAAAGCGGGGTCGTAGCCGGCGTAGAAGGCATTCCAGAATCCGACGTTTTTGAGCTGAACGGCGTAGTCCAGCACCAGCGAACCGTTACCGTCCCAGTAGGTAGTCGGAATTACCGTGTAGGGGTAATCTCCCGGAATCGTACTCTGCTCGCCCTGTCCGAAGAAGCCCTCCATAGTAACGTCCTTGCGGTAGGAGGATGTGCGGTTTTCAAGTTCCGAGCTGCCGTAGGTGGACTCCGTGGAAACTTTGAGTCCGAAGCCCTTGAAGGTGCCGCCGATGCTGCCGCCTACCGTCGTGGAGGTTGTCACCTCTTCCTCGACGCCTTCCCCTACCGCTTCTTCACGGGCGATGGCGAAGTTCGATTCGAACCCCGAAGTCTTGCTGACCTCCTGCCCGGAGAAGCTGTAGACCTGCCCCCGCACGGGCGTCATTTCGGCAATGGCCGCCGGATAGGAAAATACGTTTCCGTGGCGGTGATCGACCACGTAATCAATGGTTTGGCTACGTGCACCAACGAAAGATTTTTGCGGGGTACCCGGCACGGTCACCACGACGTGAGTGAGGGCCGATCCCGAATTGCCCGCCTCTACGATCGGGTATTCGTATACATCAAAATCGATGAGGTAGGCCGATAACTCATCGTCCAGCAAGGCCGTCCGACGTTCTTTCAGGGTTACGGTGGTAGCCGCGCTTTCCACCTTTGAGAATCGCTCTCCGTACTTCCGCGAAAAGTTGGCGCCCATACTGAAGCCCCCCAGGGAGAGGCCGGCCTCCGCGTTAACGGCCAGTGCGTAGTCGGAGGTAAACTGGGTTTCAAAACCCTGTTGGTCGTCGGTCAGTTCGACGTACTCGGCGTTGAAGTGATTGATATTCGGGGGCGGCGCATCGCTTCCGTACAGGTTGCTGACGTCGTAAACCGTGGACCCGAAGACGTCGAAATGAGTGGGTGGGGCATTCAACAGGACGAGAGGATTGAGCACCTTGCTCACCCGGGTACGGGTAGGGGTCCCCAACTGAATACTACCGCCATCGGCATCTCCCACCGCCAGACCGAATCGCCGGATCGGCAGATTTCCGGAGAGGGGGAACAGATTTTCCAGCCTGACGTCGCGCCGGGGCGGCGACTGCAAATTGGCATCGCTCGCGAGGCGGTACACCTGGAGCTCGAGTTCCTGTCGGTCCAGGCTCCCGAAATCGTCGTCTATCTCCCGTTGGCCGGCCACCACGATGTCGGCGCGGAAGTCACTGTCGCCGCCCCCGCGGAGTTGATCCAGATTGCCGACCGCCAGAAAGTTGTCCAGCACCTGCCCCCGGGTATCCCAGTTGCTCGTAGGACTAAAGCTGGTCGTTTGCCGGATCGTAAGTCCCTCCGGATCGCTCACTCCTCCTTTTTCCAGATTAAAGATTCGGACACTGATGCTCGCCATCACCAGCTCGTCGTCCAGGTCGCCGTCCAGGTCGCCCGCCGCCAGATCCAGGGGGTTGGCGTCGTCCCGGTCCCGGGCTCCGGAGTTGCCGTAATAGTGGCGCTCACCATTCCGGGCGCACCAATTGGGTACGTTGACTTGACCGTCCTTTTCCCGCAGGGGCAGGAGGTAAAGGCCTTCGTTGGAGCCGGATTCACAGCACGGAGCGTTAAAAATCAGGCCGACAACGAATTCCTCCCCGGGAAATTCCGGCACGAAATCACCCGCTTCGATTTTTACGCTGAGGTACTGAAAATCGAAGGGGCTATCAGCGGCATTGATGCAGTGGTTGAAAGTATTGTCGAACACGACCGTACGTGATCGCTGCCGTATCTCGCCCGTATCCGAAAACTCAAGGATTTCCAGCACCGCTTCCTGGTCGTCCCAGTACACGAGCAATAACTCGTCGCGGCCGTCGAGATCGACGTCGGCGGCGGTGGCGTCGACCATCTGAACGAGGCTGCCCGAGGGGGTCATATCCACTATTTCCGTCTGGTAGGCATCCCGGAGAACACTACTGAGTTGCCCGCTTGCCGCCTCGATGTCGAAGTATTCGACGTGTATCCGTTGGTCGCTCCCCGTATAGACTACGCTGAGGCCTTCCGCTTCCGAAGGGCCAAACTTGCCGATGGTTAATTCGGTACGGGGCCGGACTCTATTGAGATTGACGGTATACAGTTCACCCAACTGCTGACTGAATCCCGTCAGCCCGGAATCACTGACGTCGCTGCCGAGTTTCCGGTCGAGCGCGACGGAGATGGTTGCCCGCCCCACCGAACCCTGGTCCGAACGGTAGCTGTACACTACCCCGGCGCCGTACTCCTGCCCGAGCAGGTAGCCCGTGGCAATATCGGTCCCCCCGTCCAGGGAAGGTGGCGGACTGGTTCGCTGATCGTCCTGGAGTACCGTGGTCGCATTACCGTCCACCCCGTAGGTGATCGTCCGGGTCTGATCGTCTTGCCCTTCCTGGGCGTAGAACAAAAAGACTTCCTGCTCCTGAATGACCGTGCGCAGGCCCGCCAGCGGATCCTCCGCCGGAAGCTGCGATTGAAGTACGGTAGGCAGTAAGAATAGCCCCAGGAGGCACAAGCCGGCAAGGGTGGCAAAGGTATTTAACGGTCGCATAGTGTGGGTATTCGTGAGTGACTAGTCGATAATATAGGCTTTTATATGTTACAACAACATACGTTGCCGACCTAATCATCCATATCACTTAAAGTCCAGCACGCCGCAACCCAAGATTCTTAAATGAAAGAAGATTCCTCCCACGGACCCATTTCCCAACCTGTCATCCCCCCTACCACATTACCATCTGACCATCCGACCATCCGACCATACTACTACCCTACCATCCTACCATACTACTAAAGGACTAAAACCCTAATCTACTAAAAGACTCCCCCCTACCCCCGATCCCGCGGCACCTCACCCGCAGCCACCTCCTGACGGCGGAAGTAGTCCATGATCTTCTTGGCGGTGCTCAGATTTGTCACTTCGGCGATCTCGCTGGCGAGCGCATTCTTGACCTTCTTCGTACTTCCAAAATGGGCGATGAGTTTCTGGACGGTCTTCTCCCCCACCCCGGGAATGTTGGTCAGTTCGGTCTGCATCATGCCGATGCTGCGCTTATTGCGGTGATGGCGGAGACTGAAGCGGTGAGCCTCGTCGCGGCACTGCTGGATGAGGCGCAGCGACTCGCTTTTCTTATTAATGTGGAGCGGCACGGCATCGTCCGGGAAGTAGATCTCCTCCAGTCGCTTCGCGATGCCGACCACGGTCATCTTGCCCCGCAGCCCGAGTAGGTCGATGCTTTCCATGGCGTGACTCAACTGACCCTTGCCCCCGTCGATGATCACGAGCTGGGGCAGTGGTTCGCCTTCATCGAGCAGGCGGCGGTAGCGCCGGTGAACTACTTCCTGCATACTGGCAAAATCGTCGGGTCCCACAACCGTTTTGATGTTGTAGTGGCGGTAGTCCTTCTTGCTCGGCTTGGCGTTCTTGAATACGACGCAGGCACTGGCCGGATTACTTCCCTGAATATTGGAGTTATCGAAACATTCGATGTGCATGGGCAGCTCGTCCATCTGCAGGTCCGACTGCAACTGCCGGAGAATGCGTTCGGCGGGCGTCTGTCGGTTGGCATTGCTGATGCGTTGCTTCTTGCGCTGTAGGAGCATGTACTTTGCGTTCTTTTCGCTGAGGTCCAGCAGCTTTTTCTTGTCGCCGATCTTCGGAACGGTAACGCTGGCCTCCACGGCCCCTAGTTCGAGATCGTGGTTGAGGATGATCTCGGGCGCGATGCTGTTGAAGCGGTCGCGGAGCTCGGGGATGGCGTAGCTGAGCAGCGATTCCTCGTCGTCGTCGAGGTTCATTTCGATCTCCTGGGTATGGGTGTGGATCACCGCCCCGTTGACGATCTTGATGTAGTTCAGGTAGGCTTCCTTTTCGTCCATGGCCAGTCCGAACACGTCGAGGTCGCGGATGCTGGTCGATACGATGGTGGACTTGCTCTGGTAGCTTTCGAAGGCCTTCAGCTTGTCGGCGATCTGCTGGGCGCGTTCGAATTCCAGGTTTTCCGCCAGTTCCTCCATTTCCGCCTGGAAGTGGCGCTTGACCTCCGCGAAATTGCCCTTCAGGATATTTTTGACCTGCTCGATCTTTTCGTTATAGTCCTCCTCCGATTCCTCCCCTACACAGGGTCCTTCGCAGTTCTTGATGTGGTATTCCAGGCAGACCTTGAACTTACCCGCTGCGATGTTCTCGGGCGATAGGTTGAGGTTGCAGGTACGTAAGGGGAAGAGCGTTTTGACCAGGTCGAGAATGATCTTCAGGCGGTTCTTACTGGTGTAGGGCCCGAAGTAGTAGCTGCCGTCGCGCCATACCTGCCGGGTGATAAAAACTCGTGGAAAGCGCTCGTTTTTAATGCAGATGTAGCTGTAGTTCTTATCGTCCTTCAGGTTGATGTTGTAGCGGGGCTGATGGGTCTTGATCAGCGCGTTTTCGAGCAGCAGTGCGTCGGCTTCCGACTCGACGATGGTAAATTCCAGGCGGGCGGCGTTTTTGACCATGACCCGGGTGCGGTTCAGGCGGTCTTTGCGGTCGCCGAAGTAGCTGGCGACCCGATTGCGGAGGGTCTTGGCCTTACCTACGTACAGTATGGTATCGTCGGGGCCGATGAAGCGGTATACCCCCGGTTGCCGGGGCACCGTGTCGGCAATACGTTTAAAATCTTCGGTCGTCATGGCTTAGGAACCGCCCCCCACCGCCGACGGTTTAGCTTCCGCGACGGGGATACGCGCGGACTTCCCCCTCCCCGCTTTAGCTTTGCGGCAAATTAAAGTATTTCGACGCCTATGGTCCGCTTGTTACTGGCTTGCCTTTGCTCGTTCACCCTGCTTACCTGTGGAGGTCCGGACACGGAAGAGGCCACCGCTTCGGTGGGCGATCAACCCTTCATCGTGTCCACCGAGCCCATTCCGCCAGCCCTCGTCGCGGGCGATACGCTGGAAGCCTGGGTCGATGGACTATTCATCAGGGCCAGGGCGGAAAGGGACGCCCAGATCCTGGTTCAGGTCAGTCAGGGTACGCCCCTGGCCTACACGGGGGAAGCTTCCGCGGAGGAGGAAACCATCGTGCTGCGCGGTATCGCCTTCACCGAACCCTGGCTCCGGGTACGGACGACGGACGGTCAGCAGGGCTGGGTGTTCGGCGGTGCGGTGCAGCGACGGGGACAAGCCAAGGGCACCGGACAACGAAGCGAAAACGAAGTGGATTTTCCCAGGTTCGGGCGCTTCGACCTGAACGAATGGCGTAAACTATCCGAGGAAGAAACCAGCGGAGGCGACGCCGTGAGCATCATCCGGGTGTACGAAAAGGGCGACCGTCAACTAACGGTCCGGCGAACCGAAACTGGTGAGTATGGCTACGAACACGACTATACCCTGAGTGATACGAGCGGACATACCCTCAAGACCCGCAATCTGCGCTTTCAGACGGATCCGGACCTGGTGCTGGTCGAGATCGTCACCGACCTGACCACCGATCCGCCCCTGCAACACCGGCGCACCCAAGCCATGACCAAACATTTCCTGCAGCTCAACGCCCGGCCGGAAATGGCCTCCGGACCCTGGGAAACCCGGAAGCCGGTGAATCAGTAGGATGCCTTTGCTTCAGGGCTCCTGTTGCAGCAGGCGGTAAAAGACCACGATGAGGGCCACCACCAGGGCTATGATTCCGGCCAGCACGAGGTAGGCAACCGGACCGGTTCCCCCGAGAATTTGTGGGAATGCGAGAAAGGGCATGACGTCCGTTATTTTATGGGATCAACAGCCCGGAAGGGGAAAAGGTCGCTCTTTGTCCGCGGCCTTCCCTAAGTCCGTGCGTCGAAACGATAAACGCCACGTTCCAGTCGTATGAAGATTTTGCTCACCGTTCTGATTGTACTCGCCTGCCTGGCAAACGCCGCCGCCCAGTTCTGGTCGCCCGATTACGCGGCCGCCCAACGCCTCGCGGAGGAGAAAGGCAAACATCTGGTACTCGTCTTTTCGGGTTCCGACTGGTGCGCGCCCTGCATCAAACTCGAGCGGGAGATATGGCAGGATGCGACCTTCCAGACCGAGGCCGATGCAGACTTCGTGTTCTACCGCGCCGACTTTCCCCGCAAGCGCGCCAACCAACTATCCACCGCCCTGGCCGACCGCAATGCCTCACTGGCCGAGCGCTACAATCCGGGGGGCAGCTTTCCACTCGTCATGGTACTGACCCCGGCGGGAGAGGTGCGTGGACGGACCGGCTACCAAAAAGTCGCGCCCGCGGAGTATCTCGCCGCACTGCGCCAAATGGTCCACTGATGCCCTGGTGGATCATACTAGTTGCAATTTTTTCGTACGCTGCTAATGCCCAGACCCGGGCCTATCACCGGGTAGAACGACTGATGGGGTGCCGTTTCGACTTCACCGTCGTCGCGGACGATGCACCGGCGGGGGAGCGCTATCTCGACCTGGCCGTCGGCGAGGTCCGCCGCATCGAACGGCTGATCTCCAGTTGGGACCCCGCCTCACAGACCAGTACCGTGAACCAAGCGGCCGGAAAGGGCCCGGTGGTGGTTGATCACGAACTTTTCGATTTGATCGAACGGGCTAACGCCATTTCCCGACTGACCGACGGAGCCTTCGACATCAGCTACGCCTCGGTCGACTCACTTTGGCAATTCGATGGCTCGATGACCAGTTTACCGGACAGTGCGGCCGTGCAAGCCTCGGTGGCACGCGTAGGCTACCGGCGCCTACGGCTCGATTCGGCCGCCGCCAGTGTCTTTCTTCCGGAACGCGGAATGAAGATCGGTTTCGGGGCCATCGGAAAGGGCTACGCGGCGGACCGGGCGCGCGCCCTGTTGGAAGCCGCCGGGGTTACGGCCGGCATCATCAACGCTTCGGGTGATCTGACGGCCTGGGGGCGGCAACCGGACGGCCAGGACTGGCGGGTAGCCATCACGAATCCCCTGAACCGGGCACGGGCCTTTGCCTGGCTGCCGGTCGTCGACGGCGCGGTAGTCACTTCGGGCAGCTACGAGAAATTCGCTACCTTCGACGGCGTCCGCTACGCCCACATCATCGACCCCCGCACGGGTTATCCGGGCACGGGCATCGTGAGTGCGACCGTACTCGCCCCGCGGGCGGAACTGGCCGATGCTCTGGCAACGGCCGTCTTCGTTATGGGGGTCGACGTAGGCCTTCACTTCATCAACCAACTCCCCGGAGTCGAACTCGTTATCGTCGACCGGGAAAACCAAGTCCACACTACCGATGGAATCACGCTGGAAAAGCCCCGTAGCGATCATTAGGGCCTCGATCTCCGTGGTTATGCTGGGTATCGTTCTTGCTTCCTGTACGACGGTGAGGGGCTTCGAGATGGTGCGTCTGAGCGATCCGGATATGGTCCTGAACCCCACGTCCACCGAAGTACAACAGGCCGATTTCCAGAGCTACCGGGAGGCGGCTTCCGGCGCGAACGGCGGTAAAACCGGCGGGGGCTGTGGCTGCAATTAAGCGAATCTTCGTCGGAGGGCTCCGCCGGCAAATGTTGCTATTCGGGCTTCTACTGGGCTCCTGCGTTCCCGCCCAAACGGTTACGCCGGAAAATAGCGTTTACAAGAAACGGGTACTGGAAGGTGCCGAATTGCAGATTCTGGGAAGCTACTACCGGCAGGAAGGCAGTAACGCCGCCGTGACTGGGGGGAGAGGAACGGAGGAACTGACCGACGTCCACCCCACCGTGATCCTGGCCGTACCCCTCAACGACGACGACGTACTCACCGCCAACGTCGGCGTATCGGCCTACACCTCCGCCTCCTCCAGCAACGTAAACCCCTTCGACGGCAACGGGGGCGTCGCCGACCCTTTCCAGGCCTCTACGGGGGCCTCCCGGGAAGACGTGTGGATCAACGGGGTGCTGAGCTACGCCCACAGCTCGGACGACCGCAATACGGTGTGGACCGTGAACGTCTCGGGCTCCAATGAATATGACTACCGCTCCTTCGGCTTCGGGGGCGGCATCACCCGACTATTCAACGAAAAGAATACGGAAGTGGGCCTGCGGGTCAATGCCTACCTGGACAACTGGACGCTGATCTATCCCGTCGAGCTCCGGGACGGTTCCGACCTCCTCGACCGCAGCAATCGCGACAGTTATAACGTAGGGCTGAACGTCTCCCAGATCCTTTCCCGTAATCTGCAGGGAATGCTGTCCCTGGATCTGGTCCGCCAGTCAGGATTACTCTCCACCCCCTTTCAGCGGGTCTACTTCGCCGACCGCGAGGATCGGTTCACGGGCAACTTCCCCCTGGCCGACGACATCGAGCGTTTGCCCCACGACCGCAATAAATTGGCCCTGGGCGGACGCCTGCACGCCTACGTAAACGAGCGGATCGTCGTCAGAACGTTCTACCGCTTTTACACCGACGACTGGGGGGTGACCTCCCACACGCTGAACCTGGAAGTGCCGGTGAAGATCAGTGGCCAGTTTACCCTGCGACCGGCCTACCGGTACTACCGGCAGTCGGCGGCCGACTACTTCGCTCCCTTCAACCTGCACCTTTCGACCGACCTCCACTATACCTCCGACTACGACCTCGCGCAATTCGTGGCAAACCAGTATAGCCTGGGGCTTTCGTACACCGACATCCTGACCCGGTGGCGTTTGCTGGGCTGGGGCTTCAAGAGCCTGGACCTAAACCTGAGTGCCTACCGGCGCGACAATGGACTACGGGCCAACCAAGTGTCGTTCGGCGTCAAGATCGTCAACGACTAATTCCGCGCGGTTTCCAGGCGGGCGGTAAGATCTTCGAGTCCCTGCTCGCGGGCGTAATCGGCCGCCGAAAGTCCCCGCTGATCGCGCACTCCCGGATCGGCGCCGTGTTCGAGCAGCAATTCGACCAGTTCGGGGCGATTGAACATGGCGGCAAACGTCAGTGCGGTCCCCCCCGTGGCATTCCGGACGGAAGGGTTTGCTCCCCGTTCCAGCAGGTAGCGTGCGATCGCCAGATTACCCTTGAAGCAAACGCCCATCAGGGGAGTATTGCCGGTACCGTCTTTAGTATCCGGATCGGCACCGGCTTCCACCAGTGCACGGGTAGTGTCCAGGTTCTCCAGGTAGGTGGCCAGCACCAGCGGAGTGGAACCGCGTTGGTCGCGGGCGTGCTGCAGCTCGGGCTGGCGGGCGAGCATATCCTTGACTTCGGCTACATCGCCGTTGCGGATAGCGGCAAAGAATTGTTCGGATGGATTCATGGCTACATAAGGTCGGAGAGAGGGCAAAAGTTAGCGGCGCTACGGAAAGGGATGCAGACGTGCGTGTGTAGCGCCGCTATGGGGCGGGGACGCGGGAGCGGACTTCACCAGAAATCCCGGCTCCCAATCAGCTTACCACGTCGAATCACGAAAATTTCCTGGTCATTAGGTACGGATATGTGTTAAGATTATATCCGGGCACACCAGGCCGGGTAGTGTATACGATTAAGGGGTAAGTCTGTCTCTCATGAACGTATTTTCCATGCCGGTCCCTACCCGACCGGACCCCGCTATTGCGGGTCAGTGCCTCGTACGCCGGGGCGATCTTCTGCTCCGCTCCTTTCGCTGCAACGACGCCGATACGGTCCGTTTCCAGGCCCGGGAATACCTCCGGTTGGCGCAGGCTAACCCCCACGGTAACTCCTTCGGCAACGCGGTTCACCAGGCCAACACCATTCTCGGCCTACTGGCCCTGGAGGAGAACCGGATCGATCACGCGGTAGAGTACCTGAATGCCGCGGCCAGCACGCCGGGCTCTTCCCAGCTCCGCGGTTTCGGCCCGAACATGCTCCTCGCGCAGAAATTGCTCGTGGCCGGTCGTACCCGGGCCGTGCTGCGGTATCTGGACCGCTGCGGCAAGTTCTGGAAATTGAGCTTCGGCCGCCTGTGGTTGTGGAAAGTTGCCATTCGCAGCGGACGGGTACCCGATTTCGGAGCTAACCTGAGTCACCTGCTCGATCCTAAATCTTTCGGATAATCCCGAATTAAATAGGCCGTCGGGCGGACAGTACTCGCAATACGCATTACGGAAGCGTTATCCTACGGAATATTTTACGGTGGGGAGTACCATTTCCAATTTAGGTTGCGTTGTTGCTGCATGATGCGTGCAAACCAAGCTTGCCATGGAAAATGAACTCGTTCTTCTGGGGCGTCGCCTGCTGCAGGCCTACGCCCGCCGCGACTATCTGGCCGTCAGCCGAATGGCGATCGACTACCTGGCGGCGGCCGAAAGGAACCGCGACAGTGCTCACTACGGCAACGCGATTCACCAGGCAAATACCATGTTAGGGCTTATCGAACTGGAGCACGATCGGGTGGACCGAGCGACGGACTATCTGCTCCATTCGGCGCGTACGCCGGGGTCTCCCCAGATCAAGCTCCTGGGGCCCAACATGCTCCTGGCCGATAAACTTCTGGCGTACGGACAACGCTCCGCCGTGCTTCGCTATCTCGAGGCCTGCCGACGCCTCTGGACCCTCAGTTTCGGAACCCTCTGGCGGTGGCGGTGGCAGGTTGCGCGGGGCCGTACTCCGGATTTCGGGGCCAATTTATCTTACTTGACGGACTATAAATCCTTTGGCTAGCGCCGGCGATCACAACGGTAAATGACATACTTCTCGTTCTGTCTCACCGTATCCACGCCGTACCAACGCTCCAGATGGGTACGGTAATTGAGGTGGCGATTGGCGACCACGATCAGCTGCCCCCCTACCCTTAGTACTCTCCGGGCTTGTTGGAATAAGCCCAGGCTGACGTCCAGATTATTCTCGTAACCAAAATGAAAGGGGGGATTGGTAACCACCAGATCTACACTCCCGTCGCCGATCTCCCCCAGGGTGTGATCGTACAACACCCGGGATCGACCGGTGGGCAGATTCAGGCGAGCGCTTTCCACCGCCAGGCGGCTATCGTCGGTTGCCGTCAGGCGCGCGTCCGGATAGCGGCCGAGTAATTGGTCGCCAATGACCCCGTTCCCGCAGGCTACATCCAGAATGTGGGCCGGCGGGGGGAGGGTGGCCGCGAATGAATCCCACTCGCCGAGTAAGAACTGGGTAGCGTAATCGATATGCTTGGCGGAAAATACGCCGTGATACTGTCGGTAGGTTTTGCCGGCATAGCTTACTTCACTCCACGGCACCTGCGGACCCGCCGGCCTGAACTCTTGCATAAGAAGCAGCCGGGCCTTTTTCCGTGCCCGGGTTTGGGTCACCGCCGCGGCGTAGCGGTTGGCAACCTCCAGCCAGCGGGGAGTGAAGTGCCGGGTCATAAATCCCGCGGCTACGGTAAGCTCACCGGTTACCTGGGCGGCCAACCGCGACAGGTATACCTCGAAAAGGTCAACGGACTTGGGAATGCGCATGAGCGCCCGGTCGACGTCGGGGAGCGTGTCGAACAGCGAATACACTTGAGGGTACCGGTCCGCGGAAGCATTGCGACGCAGGGCTTCTTCCTGACTGTGAAAGGTCGCCAAAAAGTGCGTTGGAGCGGGTGCGCCCAGGGCCAGTACACCGAAGCGGTCGTGGGCGACTATGGTGCCCCGGCGGGCGGGGGGTTGCTCCTGTGCCCACGCCAACAGTAACTCATCGGCGGCACTGACCACCTGCAGCGAGTGGTCGCTGGTGGGGGGATAGCGGTGTAGTCCATTCATTTCCATCAACCAAGGTCCGGTGACGGTAAATGTTCGCACTTTTGGTTAGCGATCAGAGGCGGGCGAAGACCTCCTGCCGGCGGGAGCGGCTGATGGGAATTTCGTCGCTACCGATATGGAGGCGATCCTTGTTGTAGCGGGTGACCGATTTCAGGTTAACCGCGTAACTGCGGTGGGTCTGCACGAAATCAGTATCGGGCAGTTGGTGCAGCAGATCGCTGAGTGAACTACGCAGGACCAGGGGGGCGCGATCGACCAGATGAAGCTTCAGGTAGACGTGGTCGGCCTCGAGATACGTGATGGTGGAGGTATCGAGCACGTGGGTTTCGCGACCGTCCCGCAGCGTGACGGTTTCGGCCGCGCCCGTATCCGACTGGTGGTTGTGCATGGCCACCGTGATCGTGGAGAGAAGCGAAGGGATCTGAACCGGCTTACTAAGGTAGCCCGCCGGGAAGGTCTCCTTAGCGAGGTCGAGCGTATGGCCGTCCATCTGCGAAGTCAGGTAGACGAAGGGGATCGGGTCGGGCTGTTCGTTGAGATAGTGGGCAAAGTCGATGCCGGTAAGTTCGCCACTGAGCCGTACGTCGATCAGCGCCAAATCCGGGCGGTCGGCCTCGTATAGTTCGACGGCTTCCTCGTACGAAATGGGTTTTCCGGTGACGGTGTGACCGTTGCGACGCAGGTTCCTTTCGATGCTATCGGCAATGATGAACTCATCCTCGAGCACGAGGACCCGATAGCCGGGAGTGGCGGATTCAGATGTCATGAGAGTATAATACTAAATGGTGCGACTTTGCGAATGTACGCCAATCGCACCTAAAACTAAACCGTGCCGTTGGCGACGCGCTTCCGCTTCATTCTCTTTTTATTACGTTTGGGAAGTGCGGACTGGTTTTTACGTTTGAAGTAAACACGGGTGAGAGCCCCTTCATCGTTCAGGGATTCCATCCGCCCGCGCAGCTGACGGCTCATACCATTGAGCAGGTAGGTCCCGAGGCCACCCTCCCGTTCGGCGAGGGCGCCTTCGGGGAATCCCGGGCCGTTGTCGTGGTAGGTCAGGCAGATTTCGTCGTCGATTTTCACCATGTCGATGGAGATCCGTAGCGGTCCGTCCTGCGGGACGCCGTACTTGAAGCTGTTGGTCAGCAGCTCGTTGAGCACGGTACCGAGGGGAATGGCCGTCTCCAGATTGAACCAGTAGTCCTTGATCTCGATGTAGAACTCACAACCGTTCGGCAGGGAGTAGAGCTGGCTGAAGTGCTGACAGATCTTGCGGGTATACAGTTCAAAATCAATTTCGCCGCCGCGCCCATCCTGGTAGAGGGTCTCGTGGACGGCGGCCATGCTGAAGATGCGACCGGACATGGCTTCCAGACACGCCCGGGCGTGGGGATCGGCTAACTCCTGCGTTTGCAACTCCAGCAGGCCGATGATGACCTGCAAGTTATTCTTGACCCGGTGGTGCACTTCCCCCTGTAGGATCTTCTGCTTCGTAAGGGACTGCGTCAGCTCTTCGTTCTCCTGTTCGATGAGGTACTGCTCCTCCAGCGCGGTCTTGGCACGCTTAAGCCGGGTGTAGAAGTAGCCTAGCAGCGCGAGGCCGGCGATGCTGACCAGAGCAATGCCGAGCAGGGTCATGAGACGGTTGCGCTCCTCCAGCAGCATCCGCTCCTGTTCCGCGATGAGCTGGCTGTTCTTTTCGTTTAGGTAACGAGCCTCGATCTCCACCGCCCGTTCGTCGTTGACGCGTCTGAGGTGCTGCAATTCGGAGTTGTGGGCCATGGTCAGGTAGTGCCACGCAGAGTCGGGCTCATTCATGTGGCGCATCAGTTCCGCGCGGTACTCGTAGACACGACTGGCGTAGGTGCTGTCCCGGTCCTCCACGCGTGATGCGTATACCATGGCCGAATCGTTCGACACCAGCGCCTGCTCGATCTTTCCCCGGTCGAGTTGCAAGCGGTTGAGGGCCAGGGTCATGACCAAATAGTCTACCATACTACCCGTGTTGCGGTAATATTCGGCCGCTTTGGTCAGATGTTGTTCGCTGGATCGCGGATTGCTCGTCCGCTTCAGTAAACTGATGATGTAGTGTCCCAGAGCCAGTTGATGGCGGTCGTCCTGTTCCCGGGCTACGATGACGGCACGGTTTGCGAGCCGTAGCGCGACCTCGGGGTCTCCGTAGCGGTAGTGATAGGCGGAGGTTCGGTTCCAGAGCCGGGCGTTGAGGTTGTGTAGGGCGTGGTCCTGGATGAGTCGCTCGGCGTGTTTGAGGTAGGCAAGGCATTCCTCCGGGCTGTCCTGCCGCTGCAGGATGTAGGCCATTCCGATCGCCGCCTCGGCTTCTATGTGGTGCTCCCCCATGGAGTTTGCCGCGTCGATCAGGCGCAGGAGCTCCGCGGTTGCAGTTGGGTAGGCACGTTGTTTGGTGAGCGCCTGGGATCGCTCCAGATTCACGCGCAGCGCAAAAGCCCGGTGACGGGGGTCCTCGTCGTCGAGCGACGTGAGCAGATTATTCAGAAGGTAGATTGCCGTATCGTTGCGCGAAGCGGTAATGAGCTCCTCGGCCCGGAGGAGTTGCCGCCACATCGCTTCCGTCTGCGACTGCGCCGTTACAGAAACCAGCAACAGCAGCATCAGCATCAGCCAGTTTCTCGGATTAATAAGGGAAAACACGATAGTCAGTATTTCGTGACGCAGACAGCACAAGATACGGCCTGCGGATTCGGTGATGGAACAAAAGGGTGGCGGACACCGTCGCATCCACCATCCAAAATGATAATGCCGCTAGCCAGGCGACTAAACTGAGAGACGATAAGCTTAGGGAGCGGACATTGGCCGGCCCGTTATGGTCTCTCCGTATGGGCTTGATCGGGGAAATGAATCGTATGCATCCAGCCGGCCGTCGGCACCCATGCGGGCGGCTGACGGGTTAGTACGGATATTACTCGGACCGAAATTGTTCCTGCGTCGCCTCGCCGGGGTCCTTTTTCCTCCGTGGCCAGGGCGCAAATTCCGGTCCATCCCCTCTTTGCATATACTAAATGTAGGGCCTTCGGAAGTGCCTCTTCCAACAATGCCGAAGCTATGTTCTGAACGGGGTGGCTTGTGTTCTGAATAAGGTACAGTCGTAGGCCCTTGGGGTCCACACCGTGGTGTAAAAATGTCGGAGTGTATCATCAAAATTCAGGAAAACCCGGCCGCTGAATGCCGGGTCCGTGGAACGCTCACCAGGTCCATGTTGTCGTTCTTGCCGATCACGCCTGCGTGCAAGAATGTTGGTGGTGGCGTATATAAATTGGTGCGAAGGTCAGTGATCTCTTATCGAATACTTGAGTACATACAGGGAAACTGTTGGTGATCGGGACTTACGGTACCCAGTCAATTGACAAATACCGCGGCCATCTTTGTTGTAGAAAGAATGCGGCGAGCTACCGTCGAAGTTTGACCTTAACCCTTCTTGTTCTGAACGGTACGGTTTGTGTTCTGAATGGTAATTTTCGGGCACCGAGCGGTCAGCGGGTAGGGCGAGGCCGACCGGGCCGACCAAAAGAAAACCCGACCACCAAGGTGGCCGGGTTTGTAAAATCACACCAACATTTAAATCTTGTCACCCTGCTCCCCCAGTAGGGGTCTACACGGTATTAGGTCTGGTGTAGCTTCGTGAACACAAATTATTTAGGTCGAACAAACGTCTCTCACAACGTAAAACAATACTTGGGATTACAATTCCAGAAAACGGTAGTTAAGATCTTTGCGTGCTGTAGCACCGTGTTCGTTGCTGATGTCACATAGATAATGCCCCGAATTTGAGAAAATTGACTTTCCGACGGGTCATGTTCTTAACAGCGCGCTCCGTGTTCTGAACGGTATGTGCCGCTCCTGATCCGGATAGTTCCAGTATATATTGCTGAAATTCAGACAGTTAAAAAAAAGCCCGGTCACTTTCGTGCCGGGCTTACTACATCACGGTTAGCGCTTTGTTCATGGTGAGTGCGCGAGGCAGATCGGGAATCAGCCGATCGATACGGTACACTAAACCGGATGAGTAGAAAATGAGCTTACGTCTCTCACAACGGTAGGCTTAACGAATTAAATACAATATAAAATCAACGTCTCTCACAACGTTCGTTACAGATGTCGGAGGGATAATGTATTGCCGGAGAGAGAAATTTCAATTAATTACCTTCTTGTTCTCAATGGCCCGATCCGTGTTCTGAACGGCAATGTTCCCGCTCCTCTTTACGATTACGTACGCTCAACTGACTGAAAGCTAGCCAGATACAAAAAAAGCCCGGTCGCAGGCGCGCCGGGCTCGTTATACTACAGTAAAAGCTTGTTCGTAGAGGGTGGGTTATTCGCCGGACGTCAATTCGGTGGATACCGCGCTCCTCTATATGTAATTTGATATATGCTTACGTCTCTCACAACGGTCAGCGGGATACATGCAAAAAATAAAAGAATTAGTCAACGTCTCTCACAACGTTCGTTATAGATGTCGGGGATATAATGCGGTAAGCAGCCAATAAATTTGCTCCGGGCAGGGCCTTGTTCTTAACGGCACCGCAGATGTTCTGAATGGTATTTTCGGGCGATGACTCCCTTCCCAACCGGACTGTGGCCCGCAAGCGGTGAGTGCCGCACACACAAAAAGACCCGAGCACGGAATGCTCAGGTCTTGATGGGTTCGTACGGAAATTGTCTTTCCGGAGTTTGGTGTAAGGAGTAGATTCGACGCGTCGGGTCAGCTGCTAAACAGTCGGTCACCGACAGCGGGAGCACCCCTACCGTAGGTTACTGTTCACCGGACTCACCGGTGAAACACTGCATCTTCAATCAAAACTGGGTATTTAGGTTATTAACATGAGTTACGCGACGGCATAGATACGGCAAGTGGACACCGAACCCGGCAATCACGCCGGCCGATGTTCTAGACTACCGCGAGCATGTTCCGAACGGAAACGGACCTGTCCTGGTATACTCCACTGGTGAATTATTTTGCCAACGACTGCCGGCCCTTGTCGACAAGGGCGACACGCTTCCGGCACTTGGGGGCATAAAAAAACCCGGCCACGTTATGGGCCGGGTTCATAAGATCGCACCAACAATTAGTTCTTGAATGAATACTGAAATGTCAGTATCCCATGGTTATATTGATGTCGAATCCCGTAAGTGTGCTGTTCAATTATCGTCTTCTCTCAAAAAATCACGTCTCTCACAACGTCAAGCTAAAATGGGATTATAATTCTATCGTCAGTCAAAACGTACCGCGTTTACATTTAAACCGCTCACCGCTTTCACATGATTATGGAACAAACATAGGGTCACGGCTGGCATAATGTAGCGTTTACACCCCCTCATGTTCTGATTGACCACCGTCGTGTTCTGAACCGTCATTTTTTTCCACATTCCCCTGGATTTCCGCGCCGAAAAGTGCTTTTGTCCGGGTAGGTAGCTTACCTGAGAGTCCCCCTTTCGTATGTTAGCCGCATGTCAGCAACCTCCCTCCCGGCGGACCTCCTCGCCCGATTTACCATCCCTTTCTCCCCCCCAGCCACTGCCGAGGCCCGGTCCCTACCCGGAGAAGTGGATCAAAACTACCGGGTAGTCGCAACGGATGGTATGCCCTACGTACTGAAAATAAGTCCCCCCGGAGCCGACCCCGCCGCCGTGGATTTTCAGCGCGCGATCCTGAACCACCTCCGTGCGTCAAGCCTCCCCTTCCAAATCCCCGCCATCGTCGAAGAAATGTCGCTACCGACACCGGACGGCAACCGGCAGGTACGATTACACGCCTGGGTCGACGGACGCATACTCGACGAGGTGAAGCCGCGTACCCCCGCCCTGTGGCAATCGTGGGGAGCCACCTCCGGCAGGCTTTGTGCGGCGCTGGCGGATTTCGATCACCCGTACGCCCACCGTCCCTACAAGTGGGATCCCGTGAGGGCACCAACGGCCCGTCCCCTGCTACAATATCTTAGCAATAGTGAGAAAATGCTGGCGGAGTATTTCTTCGACAGACAAGAGTTGCTGGATACCGCCGGCCTCCGCCGCTCCGTAAATTATAATGATGCCCACGAGCACAACCTGCTGGTGCGCGACGGTCGGGTGAGCGGCGTCATCGACTTCGGCGATGCCGTCTACACCGCTACCATTTGTGAGCTGGCCATCGCCTGCGCATATGCGGGAATGCAGCAGGCCGATCCCCTAGATTCGATGCGGATGGTCATCGCGGGATTCCGGACGGAATTCCCCGTCACCGAATCCGAACTGGGGGTACTGTACGATCTTATCGCCGCACGCTTACTGCTGACGGTCACCGCCGCAGCCGAAAACCGTCACGCTCACCCCGACAATCCATACCTATCGGTTTCCGAGGCGCCGGCGTGGACCTTATTGCACTATCTGCGTACTCTCCCTCCCGCATTGGCCACTGCTCATTTCCGCCATGCCGCGGGAATTGCCCCCCATCCGCGAGCGTCCGCCTACGCGGCTTGGGCTCGTACGGCCAATCCGCTGGCATTACTTCCGTTGCGGGACTCCACCATGGTTTCCATCGATCTGGGTGTCGGCAGCCCTACGCTCGGGCTTACTCGCAATTACGCGGAACCCAACAAATTTTCTACCCTGGTCCGCCGTCACCTGGAAGACCGGGAAGCGGACTTCGCCATCGGTGGTTACGGGGAGACCCGCCCCGTATACACTACGGATGATTTTCAGGGAACCGGGAATGACGGCCCCCGTTGGCGGAGCGTACACCTGGGACTAGACTGCTGGTCGCCCCGCGCGGGAGCCACGATCGTAGCTCCACTGGACGCCACCGTACATGACGTAGGCACAGACACTACCGTCGGCGGCTACGGAAACACCCTCATTTTACGCCACGACCCCACCCCTGACCTGACCTTCTATACCCTCTACGGCCATCTGGGCCCGATCGACGAGAATCTTCGGGCGGGGACGCGGGTACGGGCAGGGCAAGCGATAGCTACCATTGGTGGCAGAGAAACAAACGGCGGCTGGCCGCCTCACCTCCACTTTCAGGTTCTGCTCGATACCTATGACTACGGCACGAATTTTCCCGGCGTCGCTTACCCCGAGGAGGCGGATATCTGGCTGGGTATCTGTCCGGACCCCCGCTCCCTCCTCCCCCTAAGCGTTCCCGCCGAGAGCCCGCCGCCCGACCCGGTACCGCAGCTTCTATCCCGACGAGAATCGCGTTTAGGGTACAGCCTAAGCCTGTCGTACCGCCGTCCGCTTCACATCCTGCGCGGCTCCCAACAGTACTTATTCGATCACACGGGCCGGCGGTACCTGGATACGGTGAACAACGTGGCGCACGTAGGTCACGAACACCCCCGGGTGGTGGAGGCGGGACAGCGGCAAATGGCCGTTCTCAACACCAACAGCCGTTACCTGCACGCCACCGTTCTGGAGTTTGCCGATCGCCTGCGCGCGACCCTTCCGGATAAACTTTCCGTCGTACACTTCGTCAATTCGGGTAGCGAAGCCAACGAGCTCTCGCTACGGATGGCGGAAGCGGTGACCGGCACCCGTGACACCCTGGCGATGGAAATGGGGTACCACGGCAATTCAAACCGCACCATCGAGGTGAGCAGTTACAAATTTGCCCGGCGGGGCGGTAGCGGACAACCCCCCACGACCACGCTGTTGCCTATGCCCGATGCCCTGCGCGGTCGTCACCTGGACCCGGCTCCCCACCTCCCCCGCCACCGCGCATCCTTCATCGCGGAAGCCATTCTCAGCTGCGGCGGACAGATCCCCCTTCCGCCCGGATACCTGCAAGGGGTGTACGCCCACGTGCGTGCGAACGGCGGCGTATGCATCGCCGATGAGGTGCAGACAGGACTCGGCCGGGTAGGTACCCACTACTGGGCCTTCGAGCTCCAGGAAGTAGTACCGGACATCGTCACCATCGGCAAGCCCCTCGGCAACGGTCACCCCCTCGCCGCCGTAGTCTGTACGGAAGCCGTAGCGGAGGCATTCGCCAACGGCATGGAATACTTCAATACTTTCGGAGGGAACCCCGTGAGCAGTGCCGTAGGACTCGCCGTGCTGACTGTGATCGACGACGAAGGTCTGCAGGACAACGCGCGGCGTACCGGTGCCTACCTGAGCGGACGGCTAAACTCTCTGCGGACCGATTTCCCGCTCATCGCCGACGTACGGGGACCGGGCCTGTTCCTGGGATTTGAGCTGTGTGGCCCGGACCTTGCTCCCGCGACCCCGCAGGCCAACTACCTGAAGGAGCGCATGCGCGAGCTGGGCTTCCTGATGAGTACTGACGGCCCCCACGAGAACGTCCTTAAGCTCAAACCACCCCTGTGCTTTACGCAGGATAATGCCGACCAACTGACCGAATACCTGAATCGCGTGCTGCAGGAAGACGGTACGCAGTGGAGAGACTAGGCAAAAAAAGAAGGGATGATCACTGCTAGTGATCATCCCTTTCCTTTCCTGGTCGGGGCACCAGGATTCGAACCTGGGGCCTCCTGCTCCCAAAGCAGGCACGCTAACCGGACTGCGCTATGCCCCGTGGCGGAGACGGCGGGATTCGAACCCGCGGTACCCTGTTAGGGTACGTCGATTTAGCAAACCGGTGGTTTCAGCCACTCACCCACGTCTCCGGGTTTTTGCTCGCAACGACCATCATAAACCCCTAAGGGAATCGGCTGCCGTTGGTGCTAAAGCGACGCAAATTTACGCTGGATAGTTCGGTTACGAAAGCATTGCCGGAGATTTTTTCCCGCCCCTTTTCACCTAGCCCGGCACGACCCATTCCGGGACGATGTTCGGATCGTAGCCCCACAGCAGGGGGAGAAGGAAGTAGCAGAAGAGCGCGATGACGGCTACGGACAGCAGATTCAGCCAGAGCCCCGCGCGCGCCATGTCCGGGATCGTCAGGTAGCCCGATCCGAAGACGACGGCATTGGGGGGCGTAGCTACCGGCAGCATGAAGGCACAGGTGGCCGCCAGGGTCGCCGGCACCATCAGCGCGTAGGGATGAATCCCCAACGGCAGGGCGGCCGCGGCAAACACGGGCATCAGCATCGAAGTGGTCGCTACGTTGCTGGTAATCTCGGTGAGAAAATTAACGGCGGCCGTGATGATGAGGATCACTACGAGCAGGCCGACACCTTCGGGAATGGTCAGGGTGGCCCCGATAAAGTCCGCCAGTCCGCTGGCCGAAAATCCCGCCGCCAGGGCGAAGCCTCCCCCCAGGAGCAGGATGATCCCCCACGGCAGGCGCACCGCCTCCGACCACTCCAGCAGCGCACGCCCGGGCCGGTCTCCCGGGATGATGAACAACGCGATCCCACCCGCCATCGCGATGATCGGATCGTCGAGTCCGGGGATGAAAGCCTGCAGCACGCTCGTACGGAATATCCAGGCCAGGGCGGTCACCGCGAACACGATCAATACTTTCTTCTCCTCCCGCGAGAGGGGCCCCAGGGATTGCTGCTGCCGGCGCACCTCCTCGCGCCCCCCCGAAAAGGTGCGGCGTTCGAAGGTGAAGGCCACCCGCGTGAGGTACCACCAGCATAGCACAAGAAGCACCATGGATACCGGGAATCCGATCATGAACCACTGGGCGAAGCTGATCTCCACCCCGAAGGTTTCCCGCACCACGCCGGCGAACACTAGGTTCACGGGCGTACCGATCAGCGTGGCCATTCCACCGATCGATGCACTGTACGCGACGGCCAGCATGAAAGCCTTGCCGAATTCGTCGTTCTCGTCGATCTCCGGCGTGGCCGGGTCGTCCCGCAGCTGGGCGACGATGGCCGTCGCGATCGGCAGCATCATCACCGAAGTAGCCGTATTGGAGATCCACATGGAGAGCAGGGCGGTAGCCACCATGGCTCCCAAAATGATCATCCGCACGTTCGTACCGATGAAGGCAATGATGCCCAGCGCGATCCGGCGGTGCAGATTCCACTTTTCAATGGCCATGGCGATGAGGAATCCGCCCAGAAACAGAAAGACATACCGGTGCCCGTAAGCCGCCGTAGTGGGTTCCAGCTCCATGCCGCCGGTGAGGGGGAAGAGAATGATGGGCAGCAGCGCCGTGACTGCGATGGGGACGGCTTCCGTAATCCACCAGGCGGCCATCCACGCCGTCGCCGCCAGCAGCGCCGTACCACCCGTCGGTAAGCCGGCGGGGTGGAAAAACAGCTGGATCAGGATAAACAGCAGGGGACCGAGTAACAGTCCGACACGTCTGGTGGTCATAAGCGCTTGGGGAGGGAGCCTACAGCTCGCGCACCCAGATGTTGCGGTAGGCCACCAGGTTACCGTGGTCCTGCAGCTTGATCACGTCGTCGCCGTGAGCGATGTTGCGGGGAAGGCCGATGTACTCGGTCGTTCCCTTGATCTCCGTGTGGTTCTGCACCACCACGCCATTCATCAGTACGGTGACGTAACCGGGGCGGATCAGCATGCCGTCCTTATTGAATTCCGGGGCGTCGTAGATGATGTCGTAGCTCTGCCACTCTCCCTGGGGCTTCAGGGCGTTGACCAGGGGCGGCGACTGCTTGTAGATCGAACCGGCCTGTCCGTTGGTATAGGTGTCGCTGCCTTCGCTTTCCAGCACCTGCACCTCGTAGCGGTTCTGCAGAAAGATGCCGCTGTTTCCGCGGCCCTGTCCTTCCTTGTCCGGCTCGCTCGGCGAGCGCCATTCGACGTGCAGCTGCATATCGCCGAACTTGCGCCGGGTCATGATGTCGCCGCTGCCGGGTTTAACCACGATCGCGTTGCCTTCCTTGGTCCACTCGGCGTTACCGTCCGACTTAGCGGATTTCCATTCACTCAGATCGGCCCCTTCTCCCAACAGTACGATCGCGTCGGCGGGAGGATCACCCAATGTGGCACCGGGTTTGACCTTGGGGGGCACGGGCTCGTAGAATTCGGTGGCTTTAGGATCAGTGATCTGGCAGGCGGCGGTGCCCGTCAGGCAGAGGCAGAACAGAATGAAGAGGTTACGCATAATCAGATTTATTAGGCCGGCCAAGTTAATGCAAGGCGCGCACTTATTCCCGGCCGCGCGCGACGAACGGAACGGCGTACCGCTGGAGGTCCCGGACGGCGTAGGAACGCGGAAATACACTACGGGCCTCGGCTTCGTGTCCTTCAACTCCCCGGTAGCGGGAACTGTAGTGTCCGAGCAGCAGGGTTCCGACGTGAGCATCCCGGGCGGTTTCGGCGGCTTCCCGGGCGGTGGAGTGTCCCTTGGCGTGGGCCTCGGCGACCAGGTCGTGCAGAAAGGTAGCCTCGTGGTACAGCAGATCGACCTGTCGGACGTAGTCGGCCAGTTCGGGAAAGTGGAGCGTATCGGAGCAGTAGGCGTAGGAGCGGGGCGGGGCCGCGGGAGCCGTAAGCTCGGCGTTGGGCACTACCCTGCCCCCCGGCGTAGTAAAGTCACCGCCGGCCTTGATCGCGGCGATCTGCTGCCAGGGAATCCCGTATCGTTCTATCTGTTCGCGCAGGATGTTGGGCTCCCGCACCCGTTCCCGGATCAGGTACCCATTGGTGGGAACCCGGTGCCGCAGGGGAAAGCTGATCACCTCCAGCTCCCCGGTGGTGGTGAGCGGACCGGCTTCGGTAGCCGCGTGTTCCGTGAAGGTCAGGGGAAAGGGCAACTTCCAGCGATCGAGTTCCAGGAGAGGCGCGAGCTTTGCCCGCAGACCTGGCGGACTTACGATCCGCAGGGGGGCCGTACGGCCGGTCAGGGCAAGACTGGTGAGCAGGCCGGGCAGTCCGAAGTAGTGATCCCCGTGAAGGTGGGTGATCAGGATCAGGTCAAGACGCCCGAGTCCGTAGCCCGCGGCCTGCAGTTGCATCTGCGTGCCTTCACCGCAGTCGATCAGTACGTCGGTGGTTTCGGAGCGTAGGAAGTGACCGGAGGCGTGGCGGTCGGCGGTCGGTACCGCTCCGTTGGAGCCGAGGATCGTTACTTCGAAGCGCACCCGGGGAGCTACTCCTCGCCGGGCTCGGCCTGCATATCGCGCTGGAGCTCCTCCATGAAGATGAAGTCCACCGCCTCGCTCATGGTGGGCAGGATGGTGAGTACGGTATCGACTTTGCTGATTTCGACGAGTCGCTTCACCGCCGAATGCTCCACGCCGGTAACGACGAAGGTGCCCAGGTTACTCCACAGCCGGCGGGCGGTCAGGATGGCACTGAGGCCGGAAGAGTCGACGTACTTGACGCCGCTCAGGTCCAGAATGAGGTTATTGATCCCTTCGTTGGCCAGAATGACGAATTCCGATTTAAGCTGGGGGGCAACGGCCGAGTTGAGGTTTTCTTCCTCGGGCTTGATTACGCTGTACCGTTCCTGCTTGTCAATACTGAATTTCATTGATGGTGTATTTTATTTGTTCCCCGCCGCAAATGTATGTAATACTAAGGTAGTCCGGACCCCACGGCTTATCGGTGTTCGTCCGCGGCTCCCGCGTACCCGCCGCCTCAGTCTTCCACCCGTAGGTAGAATACCGCCAGCCCGAGGAGTACGGCCATGAGCAAAGCCACCACGCCCAGGCCCACCCGCAGCCCCGCGACGCCGGGAAAAAAGATCATGCCCTCGGGCAGGAGCGAATTCTGGTAATCGGACACGAAGCCGATCAGTGGTGGACCGAACAGAAAGGCCGAATAGCCGATCGTGCTTACCGAACTGATCCCTACGCCGGGGCGCAGTCCGGGCACCTTGCTCGCCTCGCTGAAGACCACCGGCACGATGTTGGAAAGCCCCAGCCCCACCAGCCCGAAGCCCAGGATGCTCACCGCCGCCGTCGGCAGTACGATCGCTCCGCTTACGCCCACCAGGGCCAGCAACGCACCCAGACGGACCACCGCCAGCGATCCTATGCGCGCCCGCACGTAATCCCCTACCGACCGCCCCAGCAGCATCGCCCCGCTGAAGGCCGCCTGCCCCACCGGCGCCAGCGCTTCCGGACTACCGGTCACCCGGGTCATGTACAGGGGCGTCCAGTCGGCCATCGACCCCTCCCCGATCATGGTGCACAGCGAAGCCAGCCCGAGGAGAATGATGGCCGTGCTGAATTTACTGCCGTTGAAATTTTCCGTGACTCCCGCGGCCGGGTCGTCGCGTAAAAAGTACGGCAACGCCCCGATCGCTACGGTAAGGGCGAGGACCGATACCGCCACGAGGTGCTGTCCCAGATCAAAACCGAGATAGATGAATAAGGCGGCCACCCCGGCCCCGACGAACATTCCCCCGGAGAAGCAGGCATGGAAGGAACTGGTGATGGGCTTACCCCACAGACGTTCGATGTCCACCGCCTGGGCGTTGACCGCCACGTCCATCACGCCGGTAGCCACCCCGATGAGGGGCATGACCACGAGTAACCCCAGGTAACCGGGCATATAGGCCATCGCCGGCACGGTGACGATGAAGGCCAGGGTGGATACCACGGACAGCCGGTAACTTCCGCTCCGCACGATGAGAAAACCCGCCAGGGGCATGGCCACCAGGGCACCAAGGGCCAGCGCGGTCAGTACGAACCCCGTCTCTCCATTGTCAATGGCATAGATTTCCTGCAGGCGCGGGAGCCGACTCGTCCAGTTCGCGTACAGGAATCCATTGATGGCAAAGGCCAGCGCCACGGCGAGCCGGGAGCGCAGCAGGGAAGCGGGGCGTTCGATGCGGTTGCGATTTGCGCGCAAAATTACGGAAGGGTCACCACTACACCGGGGGCGTTACGCAACGAAATCCACCACCCGCCCTCCCCGACCCTGCGCAGGGCGGTTACCTCCCGCCGGTTGCGGTCACCCCCGAGGTCAACGAAGCTCACCGAACCATCGGGGCGCAGCAGCTGCAAAGCAGCTGCATCCTGCCGTCCGATGCGTGGCAAGACTTCCAGACGGTTACCCCCCAGCAGTAAGCCCGCGGGGGTAGCGACGGCCTCATTCAGGGTAGTAATCTGGGTGGCCGCGGGTAATTCCGTAGCCGTCCATACGCCGTCCTTATCCCGGCGCAGCCGCAGGTGGGCCAGAGTAGCAGCCACGCGGGTCGGCTCCCGCAGATCCGGAAAATTTTCCCGGAAGGATCGCCGGCTGAAATCGCCGTAACTCAGATTGTTCCTGCGCCAGGAAGGAAACTGCCGCGCCAGTTCATCCTTATCGGCCAGGGTGTATTCCGCACCGTGGCGCACGTAGGTGATGAGGGGATCCAGCCGGCCGTTACCGTCGATATCCGTAAGGTACAGGCGCAGCGGCTCGTCCTCGGTGGGAGCTCCCAGTGCGCTGTTGAGTCCCCAGTTGCCGGCAATGATTTCCACCTGCCCATCGCGCTGGATCAGGCTCAGCGACTGCCACCAGCCCGCCGTGCCCGGAATTTCTTCGTACAGCCACTCCCCGTCCACCCGGCTACCGTACCGCAGCGGCTGCCACATGCCTCCCGTCACGCGACTGCCGTCGGGCAGCTCCACGAACAGGGTACTATCGCCCGTATCGGCCCCGGCAAAGGGCTGCAGGGGTTCGCGGTCGAAGGTGTAGGACCGGTCCGGCCAGTGGTCCGTAGAGTCCGTTACGCGGATGTTGTAGGTCAGTACGTTCGGTTCGGCAATTTCTGCGCCGACCCGCGCGATCAGCCGACCGTCGTCGATGGACAGGCGGTAACTCCGGACCGCCCCTTCTCCTGCCGGGTACCGCAACAGGGTAATCACCGAATCCCGGTCGGGACGTATGGGAACCAGATATCCGGGCGTGGATTGCGACATGAATCCGCGCTGAGCAATTCGCTCCACGCCCTGCCGGCTACCGTCGGCGTGCAGCCAGACGTAGCGCACCTGCCCCCGTACGAGTTGCGGATCGTCGATACGCACCGCTACGGTGGAGTCACCCCGCCGGTAGGGCGTAAGGGCCGCTCCCCCACCCTCCAGGGCGACGGAATACGGCGCCGTGGTGGCCGTCCAGCTGGTATTTTCGTACAGCCGGGCGGTGTCGTTCACGTTATTTATCACCAGATCCAGGTCCCCGTCTCCGTCGAGGTCGGCCGTTGCAGCTCCGGTCGAACTCCCCACGTACCCAAGCCCCCAGTCGGCTTCCGCGTAGGCCAGGTCGGCGGTGCGCACGAACAGTTGGTTCGCCACGCGGCCGGTCGGCATCTGGTCCACTACCGCCAGATCGCTGGCCGAGCGCGCCAGGGAGGAACTGATGAATTTCAGATAGTCGAGATCGTTCGGCCGGCGTTCGATGCCGTTGGCTACGAATACTTCCTGGTGGCCGTCGAGATTAAAGTCTTCGAGGAGCACCGACCAGCTCCAGTCGGTGGCGGCCAACCCACTCAGCTCTCCGATCTCCGAGAAATGGCCGCCGCCGCGGTTCCACTGTACGTTGTTACGAGGCAGCTGGTCGTAGTAGCCGGACCGGCGTTTGATCCGGTACACATTGTAGGCATCGGCGCTGGCGGTCGACTTCAGTACGCGCTCGTCGCCGGGCCGCATGTCCAGGGTCACCAGATCGGGCCAGCCGTCACGGTCCAGGTCACCCACGTCGCTGCCCATGCTGAAGTTGGAGGTGTGACCGGTCCGTTCGCGGATCCGTTCCTCAAATCGCTCACCGTCGCGGTTCAGGTAGAGGTAGTCGTTCTCGGAAAAGTCGTTGCAGACGTAAATGTCCGGATAGCCGTTGCCGTCGAAGTCGCTGATCGCTACGCTGAGTCCGTAGCCGATCTTGGAAGAGTACAGGCCCAGCTCGGCGGTCACGTCGGTAAAACGGTCATCGTCACGTCGCAGTAGCCGGTCGCCCGCGAGAGAATCGGATCGGTAGCGCTCGCCCGCCTCGCCGTAGGTAGCATCATTGTGGACGGAGTGGCGCAGCAGGTACATATCCTCGTCCCCGTCCCGGTCGTAATCGAACCAGTAAGCCTGGGTATTGAATCCGCTGAAATCCAGTCCGTAAGCCGCTGCTTGGTCGGTAAAGCTTCCGTCCGCATGCTGTACGAACAGCTCGTTGCGCCCGGACAGCTCTCCGTAACCGCCGACGTTGCAAACGTAGATGTCGGGAAGCCCGTCGGCATTCACGTCTGTTACGCTTACTCCGGTCGACCAGTTGCCCGCTCCCGCGACCCCGCCTTCCTCCGTAGCGTCCCGGAAGCGCCAGTTGCCTTCGTTGATGTAGTAGCGGTTAGGGGCCTGATTGTTCGTGAAGTACAGGTCCGGGAGTCCGTCGCCGTTGATGTCCGTTGCGGCTACACCCCCACCGTTGTAGTAGTACAGGTAATCGACGATGTTGAGGGACTCCGTCGGCTGCAGCGTATTGGCGCTACCGACTCCCGTGTCCGTCCGTTCCACGAAGTAGGACTGCTCCGGGGCGGGGGCGCAGGTGCCAAGTAACACGGCCAACAGCAGACCGGGTATGGTGTACCCCCCGGCATTCATCGGCGACGAAGCATGATGGGTACGGCATTGTTGCGGGCCAGCAGGTAGCGGCCACCGGAAAGGCGCGCAATGCCGCGGATTTCCCCCGCGACGTCGATCCCGCTTTCCGGTGCGCGGACCGCGGAAAAGTGGCCCCGGCCGTCGTTCGTCAGTAGTAGTCCGCGACCGGCATCGAAGCGGCCGATCTCCGGTTTTACGTAGTCGAAGTTGCCGCCCAGCAAAAGGTCCGTATCGCCGTCGCCGTCCACATCGTCCGCCAGAATTGCCCGTACCGGTGTCTCCTGGGCGGCGAAGGGAAGGTAGCGCACCTCGAGGCTGTCCGCGCCCCGGTTCATGATCACCAGCGAGCGCAGCTCGGTAGCGGCGTAGTAGATGGACCGGTCCAGGGCCTCGGCCCCGAAGATGTCCTCCATCGTTTTGTCTCCGAACTCGGTGTACTTGAGGAATCGTTTGCGTAAGCCCGGCATCTGTTTCACCAGATCGTGGAGCAGGGCCGTGGGATATGCCTTGCCGTCTTCGTAAGTGGACACGACCTGTTCCGCCGTGCCGTTGCCGTCGAAGTCGTTTACGTGCATCATGACGGGCCGTTCGGGACTGGCCCGAAAGCGACTGTTCAGGCCGTGGTTTCCGAGAATGATGTCCTCGCGGCCATCACCGTCCAGATCCGCGGTGGCCAGGGCGGTGTACCAACCCATCAGCCCATTCAGACCCGGCAGCGCGACCTCCGTGATGGAATCGGCGGACACGGAAAACGCCCGGGGGGCCATGTACTCTCCGACCACGACGAGTTCGCGGACGGCATCGCCGCTTACGTCCACCCAGGCGGCCGCGGTGACCATACCGAGGGCCTCAAATTGGCGCTCGGTGAAACGACCCCAACCGTCGTTGACGAGCAGGTAGCTGTCGGCCGGAGCTCCGTAGAGGGCCGGGCGCATCCGTGCCCCGACGAACAGGTCCGTATCCCCGTCGCCGTCGAAGTCATGCGCCGCCACCGTACTGCTGACCACCGGTTGGCGGGCGCTCGGCAAGATCTGAGCGTTCTTCGTCCAGCGGTTGCCGTCGTTCAGGTACAGGCGATCGAAGAGCGCCGAGGATGCGGCACCGAATTCACTGCTGCCGCTGGCTACGTACAGATCGAGATCGCCGTCGCCGTCCGCATCGAAGCAGGTACAGGCGACGTCTTCACTGGTTCGGTCGGCCTCCAGTAGGGATTCAGCCGCCCGGACGAATTGATCACCCCGGGAGAGAAACAGTCCGCCAGCTTGGTCGCGCGCGCCTCCGAGGTAGACGTCCGGCCGGCCGTCTCCGTTCAGGTCGCCGGAGCAGAGCGCGGGACCGTCGGCGCTGAGCATGAAGTAAGTCAGGGGGTCCCGGTCGAAGTCGCTGTAGCGGTTTTCGCGGTGCTCGAAGTCGATTCCGTCCGCCGCGGCGGACCCGGTTATCAGGGGGGGCGGTGTGGTGGGTGCGGCGGGCGGCGGCAGCTGACTTCCCGTCTGGTCCTCGGCGACCGTGAGGAGCTGGTTTACCGCCGGACTGACGATGGAAGACTGCTTGCCGTCGGGCCACTCGATGTCGATCCGGTCTACCACCGCGATCTCCCCGAGTCCGAAGTGCAGACGGTACTGCATGCTGGACTCGAAGCCCCGCATGGGCATAAACTCCAGGTAAAATTTACGGTCGCCGGCCACGACGGTCGCCTTGGTGCCTACGCCGAAGGTATTGCCGCCCTTTCCTCTAAACTCCAGTTGCAGGTAGTGCTGCCCTTCCGTGTGGTTGCGGTAGACGAGGGCTGCGGCGTTGGTGTTGTTGACTACGAGGTCGAGGTCGCCGTCGTTATCCAGGTCCGCGTAGGCCGACCCGTTGGTGAACCCCCGGAGGTCGAGTCCCCAGCTGGCGGCCACGTTTTCGAAGCGGAAGTTTTTGGAGGGCCCCAGGTTGCGGTAGGCGACGTTGGGCACTGGATTGGAGGGAATGGCGTCCACCAGTACCCGGAAATCAACTTCCCCGGACTCCGTCACCTTGCGCTTGAACTCATCGTCGGCGATGTAGTCCAGAAAATCGCGGTTCGTCAGATCCTGGTAGATCCCATTGGCGACGTAGATATCCTTGTAGCCGTCATTGTCCATATCGAAGATGAGGGCGCCCCAACTCCAGTCGGTGGCTTCCACTCCGCTGAGCCGCCCGATTTCGGTAAAGGTCCCGTCGCCATTATTCCGTTGCAGGACGTTGCGGGTGAACTGGTGGAAGTAGTCGTTTTTCAGGTTGTACTGGTAGCGGTTCCAGTTTTCGAAGGTGGTGGCTTCCTTCATTCGCCGGTTGCTGGCGGGTAGCATCTCGGTCACGAAGAGCTCGGAATAACCGTCGTTATTGATGTCCGCCAGATCGGCCCCCATACTGGCGGCGCTGATGGAACTCATGGCGTTGGTGAGCACCTCACGGAAGGTCCCGTCGCCGTTGTTCATGTACAGGTAATCGCGCTCGAAGAAGTCGTTGCTGACGAAGATATCGGGCCAGCCGTCGCGGTCGACGTCTCCCACCGTCACCCCCAGCCCGAAGCCGATGATGGAGCCGTAGATGCCCGCGGTCTCGCTGACGTCGTAAAAGTAGCCGTCGCGGTTTTCGTAGAGCCGGTCGCCGCCCACGGAATCACGCTTCGGGCGCTCGTTTTTTTCCAGGTTAAAGGAGCCGATGGCTTGGTAGCTGTTATTGAGCAGGTAGAAGTCCAGGTCACCGTCGCGGTCGTAATCGAAAAAAACGCCGTGGGTGCTGAGCCCCTCGTTGTCCAGTCCGTAGTCTGCGGCCGCTTCGGTGAAGGTGCCGTCCTGCTGGTTGATGTACAGCTCGTTGCGGCGGTTATCGCCGGCGATATCTCCGGAATTGCAAACGTAAATGTCCAGCCACCCGTCGGCATTCACGTCGGCCATGGTGACGCCCGTGCTCCAGGCGGCCTGCCCCCCGACCCCGGCGGCTTCGGTGACGTCCTCGAATTTCATTCCGCCCCGGTTCAGGAACAGCCGATTAGCTACCCGGTTGCCGCTTAGGTAGATATCCGTGAGTCCGTCGTTGTTGACGTCGCCGAGGGCTACGCCGCCTCCGTTGTAGAAATTGCGGTAGGTGTAGATGTTGAAGTCCTCATCGAAGTCAAGGGTATTAGCAAATTCCACGCCCGACACCTCGGGGGGCAGGGCCTCGAACCGGGTCTTGCCATCCCATGGGGGGGCATTGTTTTCTACGCTGGGTTCGCTGCATCCCGCTAACAGGCACAGCACCAGCGTACCCGCCTGAATGAAACGAATCGTCAGTGTATGCATACGTTAGGGGGTAAGTCCGAGTGGGTCGGCATCCAGTTCCGACAGATCCGTGATCCTTCCCTTGACCAGGCTTACGTCGTCGGCCCACACCGCTACGTGCCGGCTCCCGTCAACGTGCACGTACATACGTTTGAGGCGGGGATGCTCGATCTCCAGGAAATTGACGCCGAGGGTCCGGCTCAGGTAGTCGGCTACCTCGGGAAGCAGTTTGTCGGTATAGGCGGCCTTGTTCCAGGGCGACCAGTCGTCGTACATAAAGGTCAGGTCCATTGCCCCGATCTTGCGCGGGGTTTCCTCGGTAAAGACCGGGCGGAAGGTCATATTCGCCGGGCGGTCGAGGTCATTTTCCAGTCGGTGGCCAACCAGATTGCCGCCACCGGCCATGGTCACGATCTGCTGGCGGTTCAGCTCGGTGCAGCGATCGAAGAAGGCACGGTCCGTATCCCCCAGGTGAATGCCGAACACCGCTTCGCCCCCCGAGGGGTCCGCCTCCAGCCCGGCCGCCACCGCCCGCCGGTACTGTCCCAGTGGGGAGTCATCTACCTTCTGACATCCAATCAAACTAAAGGATGTAATAATCGCGATAAGAATATATTGCTTCATTCGGTTTCGACTTTTAGTTTAAGCACCGGACCCTGGGATCGTGCAATGATAAAGGACCTAGCCGAATTACCGTCCGTCCCCAGGTCAACGATTCCACGCAGGTCGCCCCGCAGATACATACCGGTGCCGCGCGGATCCTCCGCCATGAAGTGCCCGTCCCCCCGGTTACGGAGTACGAGACCGAAGTCCCCGGCATAGATCCCGAGTTCCGGTCGCCCGACGCTTTGGTTACCCCCCGCCAGCAGATCGCTCGGTTGTCCGGCCGGACCGAAAGCCTGCAGGGCGTACAGCGGGGCGAGCTGAGCCTCGTCGGGCAGGAATACGATCCTGGGTGCCCGGGCTTCGTTGAGCACGATCAGCGACCGTAGTTCCGTCACCTCGTAGACTACCGAGCGCGACAATATTTCCCGGGGAAATAATTCCCCCATGGTCTTGCCCTGGTAATCGTGGTAGCCGGGTACGGATTTGCGTAGTCCAGGTAGCTGTTTGACGAGATCGTCGCGTAGGACCAGCGGATAGGAGCGTCCATCTTCGGCATAGCGCGTCACGATCTGTTCGGCCTTTCCGTTTCCGTCGAAGTCGTTGATGTACATACGCAGCGGGCGATCGGCGCTGGCCCGCAACCGGGAGTTCAGTCCGTGATTGCCCGCGGCCAGATCCGGAGTGCCGTCTCCGTCAAAGTCGGCCACCGCAAGCGCGTGCCAGAGGCCGGTCGTCCCGGGTATCGTGTCGGTACGGGTCACCTGGCCTTTTTGATCGAAGTGCAGGTACCGTAAGGTCCCCCACTCGGCCGCTACGGCCAGTTCGGAGTTCCCATCGCCGTCGACATCGATCCAGGCGGCATCGGTGACCATACCCAGCGTGGGTACGGTGATGGCGTGGAAGCCTTCGGCGCCGCGATTCTGGAGTAGATAGCTGTCCGTCGGTACGCCGTAGGTCCCCGGGCGCAGACGTCCCCCCACGAACAGGTCGGTATCACCGTCGCCGTCGAAGTCGTGGGCGCGGACGCAGGAGCTGGCCACGGGTCGCTTACTGCTCGGCAGGATCCAGGGCATCTTTACCCACCGGTCACCGCCCTCGTTCTGGTAGAGATGGTCGAAGAGCGCGGCCGAAGCGGCTCCGAACTGATTGCTGCCGTTGGCGATGTAAAGGTCAGGATCTCCGTCGCCATCCGCATCGAAAAATACCGCATCCACGTTCTCCGCTACGGCATCTTCGGCGAAGACCGCCTCGCTTACGGAACGGTAAGTGCCGTCGGAGTTGGCAATCAGCAGGCGTCCGGGCTGCCCGGCCGCGCCGCCCAAAAACAGATCCGGCCGACCGTCACCGTTCACGTCGGCCGTTGCCAGCGCCGGACCTTCATTATTGATGCCCAGGAAGAGCAGCGGGTCGCGGTCGAAGTCCGTGGCGGGGTCCTCGCGGGTAGTGACGATTCCGTGCTGATCGGCTACCTCCGCCGTTTGTATGCGCTCGGGCGGGTCGGATAGATAATCTTCCGGGGCCGACCCGGCGCGCCGTCCACTCCCCCGCCGCAGTTCCAGAATGCGGCTACTGTCCCGTGCGACCGGAAAGATTTCCCGAAGCCCGTCCGGCCACCGTACCGTAATGCTATCTACACGGAAGGGGATATGAATGCGGGTATCGACCGTACTCTGAAATCCGCGCATCGGGTACAGTTGCGTGTAGGTAAGTACCCCTTCCCCCTTCGCGGTGACTTCCGCGCCGATGGCATTCGGATTGCCGGCCTGGTCAGATCGTAAACGTACCATCCGGGAGGGGACGGTCGTATTGTTACGGTACACCCCCGCTCGGTCGTACACGTTGTTTACGACCAGGTCCAGGTCCCCGTCGTTGTCCAGGTCGGCGTAGGCGGAGCCGTTGCTGAAGGTCAGCTGGTCCAGCCCCCATTCCGCGGCGACATCGGTAAAGGTCAGGTTTCCGTTGTTGCGGAAGACGGCATTCTGTAGGGCCTCGCTGGGAATCTGGTCGATCAGTTCGGTAATGCCCTTACCCTCCCCGAAAATCATGCGGCGCACCGCGGCGGGACTGCCGTTGAAGTTGATGTAATCCTGGTCCAGCAGATCCTTGCCCGTTCCGTTCGCGACGAAGATGTCGCGGTTGCCGTCGTTGTCCAGGTCACAGAGCAGGGCGCCCCAGCTCCAGTCGGTTGCCTCCACGCCGGCCAGCCGGCCGATTTCGGAGAAGTGGCCGTTGCCGAGGTTGAGTTGCAGGACATTGCGGGAAAACTGCTGGTGGTAGCCCCGGTCGCGGTACAGTTGGTACCGGTTCCACCCTTCGAAGGCCGCCTTCGTTTTGTACCGCCGCTCGTCCGGGGGAAGCATCTCGGTGACGAATAGTTCGGGCAGCCCGTCATTGTTCAGATCGGCCAGGTCGGCTCCCATACTCCCTTTGCTGATCTCGGGCAGGTGATCGACCAGTTCTTCGCGGAAGGTTCCGTCGCCGTTGTTGTAGTAGAGGTAATCCCGCTCGAAATAGTCGTTACTGACAAAAAGGTCCGGAAGGCCGTCGAGATCCACGTCGCCGACGGTCACGCCGAGTCCGAAGCCGATCCGGGAAGAGTAAATGCCCGCCGCGGAGGTGACATCCTCGAACCGGGTCTGTCCGGTTTCGCTCAGCAGGTTACGGAACAATTTATTCCCCCCCTCCGGGTCGGGCACGTCGCGGAGGCCCTCCTCGAGGTCATAGCCGGTAGTGGCCCGGGTGGAATTGTTGAGGAGGTAGCAATCGAGGTCGCCGTCGTCGTCGTAATCGAAAAAGGCGGCGTGTACGGAAAGTCCGGTAACGTCCAGGCCGTAGCTCCGGGCCGACTCGACGAAGGTGCCGTCTCCCTGATTGATGAATAATTCGTTGTAGCGAACCCCCGCCATGCCGGCGATGCTTTCGCCTGCGGGCGGCCCGGCTTTACAGACGTAGAGGTCGGGAAAGCCGTCCGCGTTGACGTCGGCTACGGCAACTCCCGTACTCCAACTACCGGAACAGGCGACCCCCGCCTCGTCGGTCACGTCCGCGAAGCGAAAATCCCCCAGATTGCGGTACAGGCGGTTGTCCACGAGGTTTCCCGTGAAGTAAATGTCGGGAAGTCCGTCGTTGTCGAAATCCCCGATGCCGACCCCGCCGCCGTTGTAAAAATTTCGGTAGGTGTAGGGGTTTAGCTCGTCGGTGTAGACAAGATCGTTGCGAAAGTCGATGCCGGTGATGTTCACGCCGGGGGCGGTCATCCAGGAGAACCGGTGATCGCTACCGACGTGTGTCTCTACCTCTGATTGACAGGAAGTTAGACACAGGATAGAAAATAATATGGTCGAGGTTTTCAGCAAGGGACCACAAAGATAATCATGGGCGTAGGGCCGTCAGCTCAATACCGCCATACGTCCAGCAATTTGCGAAACACTTTTACGGTATTCTCGGCATCGTCGAGGGCGCGGTGTTGTTCGCCGCTCCACGTAAATCCTTCGTGGCGCACGGCGGACGCCAGGCCCCGTTTTTTGGGCAGGCCCCGCAGTTCCCGGTACTGGGCCTTCAGATCGATGGAGGCGTCGAGCCAGTCGTCATATACGCCGTGCAGCCGGCAGTCGCGCCGCAGCTGCTGTTCGTCGAAGCGACCCCAGGCCGCCAGGATGTAGGGCTCACCGTTGACATCGATCCAGTCCTGAAAAGCGGTTATGACGCGGGAAAAATCCCGGGCCCGGTTGATGTCCGACTGATCGATTTGCGTCAGGCGACGGCAGAAGTGACTGAGTTGCGGATGCAGGATCGGTTTGATCAATCTACTGAAGCCGGCACCGACCTGCCCGTAAGCATCTACCTCGTAGGCACCAATTTCGATGGTCTCCTGAACCATTCCGGGGGGGCGGCCTTCCCAGCAGGTAGCCTCAATGTCATAGACGATGAATCTCACACGCTATGAACGGGTAGCCTCCCGCTACGTTCAAAAAGTAAGCGCTTACAGTCGGGGCATGCGACTTTTGATGTCGGCGTGGTACGCTTTGCCCATTTTAAGTTGGTGATCGTCCAGCTCGATCACGCCGTCGGCGAAACTGATCCGATTCACCTGGCTGAAGTTGACGAGCAATCCCCGGCTGGCGCGTACGAAGTCACCGGCCTCCAGTTCCTCGGCGATGGTGGCCAAGCTGCGCTTCACGGCGAACCGCTTATCGCGGGTCTGAATGTAGGCGTAGTTGCCGTCGGCCTGGATGTAGTGGATGTCGGTCAGCGGGATCTTTATGTAGGTGGTTCCCTCCCGGAGGAAAAGGTGATCCATTGGCTGTGAATTGAATGAGTTCATAACTTTAGGTTTATTTCATTGTGGCCCAAAATAATTAGGTCACATAACTACGGACGCGCCGTCACCAAATTAGTCACGCTGATCGCCAGCTTATTATACGATAAATTGGCTTTTGCGGATTGTGCCGACCCCGCCATAACGTTAAAATTCTTCTTTTCGCACATGCATAACCTCCCACTTTACCAAGTCGACGCCTTTACGAGTACAATTTTCGGGGGCAATCCCGCCGCGGTGGTGCCCGTCCCCGATTTCCCGTCCGATTCCCTGATGCAGGAGATCGCGGCGGAGAACAATCTCTCCGAAACGGCCTTCGTCGTTATTCGCGGCAAGGGAAAATTCGATATTCGTTGGTTTACCCCTACCACCGAAGTACGGCTCTGCGGTCACGCCACCCTGGCGGCCGCCCACGTGCTGTACCGATCCGGCGGGAAAGACCTGGAAAAGTTGCGCTTCAAAACCCGCCACGCCGGTACGCTCGTGGTCCAACCCCAGGGCGAGGCGGGGGCCTACACGCTGTCCTTACCTACTGACAAACCCAAGAAGGTACGCTCGTCCAAAAAGCTGCGGGGAGCACTCGCAGGAATCAAACCCGTGGAGGTCTACGCCGGTGAGGACGACCTGCTCGTCGTGCTCGAGAGTGAGCGTCAGGTGCGCAAGCTCGCACCCAATCTTCACATCGTCGCTAAGCTGAAGCGTCGGGGACTCATCGTTACGGCTCCGGGAGACGAAGTAGACTTCGTAAGTCGCTGCTTCTACCCCGCCTATGGCATCAGTGAAGATCCGGTTACCGGTTCGGCCCACACCGTCCTGACCCCCTACTGGGCCAAACGACTCAAGAAGAAAACCCTCACCGCCCGCCAACTCTCCAAGCGAGGGGGGGAACTCCGGTGCGAACTCCGAGGAAAGAAAGTACGGATTGGCGGTTCGGCGGTCACTTATCTGGCCGGACAAATCCTTCTCGACCGATAACCGGGAAGCTATTCCGACGGATCGCGTAACTCGTCCATCTCCGCGGCGGAAATAACCTGTACCGGGCGGTCGATGGTTTCCTCCAACGAAATGAAAGTCTCGGTGCGCTGAATGCCCTCGAAGGCCTGAATGCGTTGGAGTACGTCGCGCAAATGATCAGTATCCCGGCAGATTACCTTCGCGAAGATGCTGTACACCCCCGTCGTATAGTGGGCCGAAACGATCTCCTGGATTCCCTTCAGGTAGGCCGCCGCCTGATTGTACAATCCGCTACCCTTCAGATAAATGCCCAGAAAGGCGGACACGTCGTACCCCAGTCGCGTGTGATCCACGGTGAGGGTCTGTCCCCTGACCACCCCGGCGGCGATGAGTTTGTTCATGCGTACGTGGATGGTACCACCCGACACGAATAGCCGCGCTCCTAATTCCGTATAGGGGCGTTTGGCGTTCTCCATGAGCAACGCCAGTATTTTGCGGTCCAGATCGTCAAGTTCGTATTTCGCGGGCATGGGGTATGAATTACTAACTGGTCGTTTGTCTATTCGGAAGGGAGGAAGGTCACCCGTAGCGGCAGATCACCCGGGTGGTCGATTTCACCGATTCTCAGACGGTTACCCGGTTCGAGCCACTCGTCCAGCGCATCGGCGGTAGCTTCCTCGAAGTTGCTCCCCCGCTCCGGGGTTTCCATCCACAGGAGGCACACCAGGTTCCGGGGTTGGGCCAACCGGCGTTCCGCCTCGGCCCAGAACCAGTAGTTGGACCGGGACCGTGAGCGCTTAAAGTACCGAAAGTACAGGAGTTGCAGTTCGATCCACCACTTGCGGCGCATGGCCCGGTTGACGATTCGTATGAGTCGCTTCGTGTCGGAGAACTTTTTTCCGACGTGGGCGGCGAGGCCCTCCGGGTTGCGTCGCTTGGCCTTATGGGCACGGCTCCGTGACCGGTAGTTCTTGACTTCTACCATCCACAGTTCGCCCTCGGGCGACAGGCAGAGAAAGTCCACCCCCTTCAGTCCGCGTCCGCTAACGCTCTGGTAGGCAGGGGACGCATCGAATTTACGGACGATCCAGTCCTCCGGAAAGATGATGCTCAGACCGCTCTCCGAGAAGGTATTCATCCCACGACGAAGTTCACCATCCGTCTGGGTACCACGATAACCTTCCGCACGGTTTTGCCCTCCAGATATCCCTGCACCTGCGTATCCGCCCGCGCCGCATCTTCCACGTCCTGTTTGGTCGCGTCAGCCGAAATGTCCAGCGTCAGCCGGGTCTTTCCGTTAAAGGCGATGGGGTAAGTGAAAGTATCCTCCTTAAGGTACTCCTCCACGACTTCCGGCCAGTCCGCGTGGTGCACGCTGTTCGATCCACCGAGTGCCTGGTGAAGCTCCTCGGCCAGGTGGGGAGCGAAGGGAGCTATCAGCCGGACGGTGGGCTCCAGAACCTTACGCTTCCCGCACTTCAGCTTGATCAGTTCGTTGGTCGCGACCATGAAGGCACTCACGCAGGTGTTGAAACTGAGCTTGTCAATATCTTCGGTCACTTTCTTAATGAGGGTGTGCAGCACCTTAAGTTCTTCCCGGCTGGGTTCCTCGTCCGTCACCGACAGACGGTCGCCCTCGCCCACGAAGAGGTTCCAGTAACGCCGCAGGAAACGGAACACGCCGTCGATGCCCGAAACGCTCCACGGTTTGGCCTGATCGATCGGCCCCAGAAACATCTCGTACATACGGAAGCAGTCGGCCCCGTATCGCGCGCAAATGTCGTCGGGGTTCACCGCGTTGTACTTGCGCTTAGACATCTTACCCTGTTCTACGCTGAGCTCGAGGTATGCTTTACCCTCCCGGTCAGTTTTCCAGGCAAAGGCATTCGCTTGTTGCAGAATGGTCCGGAAGTAAGCCGCATCCTGGTGCTCCATGCGCTGGGCTTCCTCGACGGAATGGTGGTAGAGACGGAAGCTGGTCTCGTTGTTTACCGACGTTTCGGTAACGAAGCGCAGGGGCGTGAGCCGTTGGCCGGTACTTTCATCAAGCACTAGGTGACCACTCCCGACGCCATCGACGGTAAGGGGCGTACCCTCCGCCACGTCGCTGCTTACCCAGATGGGATGGCGCTGACCGTCCTGGGTCAATAGTAGCCCCAGGTGGATGTAGCTGATGGGTCCGCCGATCATTCCCTGGTTCAGTAGCTTTTTGTAAGGTTCGCTGGTCGGTACGCGTCCGAGATCGTAGAGAAATTTGTGGATGAGCCGGCTGTACAAAATATGGCTGACGGCATGTTCCGCGCCCCCCACGTACAGGTCCACGTCCTTCCAGTAGTCGACGGCCTCCGCCCCCACGAACGCCCCGTCGTTGTGGGGATCCATGTAGCGGAGGTAGTACCAGTTCGATCCGGCGGTGGCGGGCATGGTGTCGGTCTCCCGTCGGCCCAGGGGAGTGTTCACCCACTCCTGCGCCCGCTCCAGGGGAGAAACCCCACTGACGGCCCGGAAATCTTCCATCTCCGGCAGGGTAACCGGCAGATCCTCTACGGGGACTAGTCGCGGCACGTCGTGCTCATCATAAATGATCGGCCAGGGCTCCCCCCAGTACCGCTGCCGGCTGAAGACCAGGTCGCGGATGCGGTAGTTCACCTGCGCCTTTCCCCGACCGAGAGCTTCGATCCGTTCGGTGGCCGCTAGGATGGCCTCGGGAACCTCCATTCCGTTGAGGAAGTCCGAATTGATGAGGATGCCCAGTTTATCCTTTAGCGTGGCGCCGGGATAGTTACTTTTATCCACCACGTCGATTATCTCGATGCCAAATTTTTCGGCGAAGCGTTTGTCCCGATCGTCGTCGCTGGGTACGGCCATGATCGCACCGGTGCCGTAGTCCTTGAGCACGTATTCGGCGATGTAGATCGGCAGTCGCTGTCCGTTGAGCGGATTGGTGGCGTAGGCTCCGGTGAAGGCACCCGTCACCTTGTTCTCGCTCATCCGATCGAGTTCGCTGCGGCGACCGACGTAGGCGAGGTAGTCGTCGATTTCCTGGCGCTGTTCCGGTGTCGTGAGTTGGTCTACTAACTCCAGTTCCGGAGCGATGACCATGAAGGTGGCTCCGAAGATCGTATCCGGCCGCGTGGTGAAAATATCGAGCTGATGGTCGTGACCCTCAATGTCGAAGTGAACCAGGGCACCGGTTGATTTACCGATCCAGTTGACCTGTTGAGCCTTCAGGCCTTCACTGTAGTCTACTTCCTGCAGCCCCGCCAGCAAGCGCTCGGCGTAGGCGGTGATGCGCAGGCTCCACTGCAACATGGGCCGCTGCTCCACGGGGTGATTGCCCCGTTCGCTCCGTCCGTCCTTCACCTCATCATTCGCCAGCACGGTGCCCAGCGCCTCACACCAGTTCACGTAGCTGACGCTGCGAAAGGCGAGCCGGTAATTCATCAAGAGATCACTGCGCTCCTTTTCGTTCATCGCGCGGAAATCCTCGGCCGATACGTCCAGGCTTTCCGTCTCGGCGGCGTTCAACCCATCCGTACCGCGCTGTTTGAGTTGCTCGACTAGTTCCGCAATGGGCCGGGCGCGGTCGGCGTCGCGATCGTACCAGTGATCGAAGACCTGGCCGATGATCCACTGCGTCCACTTGAAGTACTTCGGGTCGGAAGTGTTTACGCTGCGGTCCCAGTCGAAGCTCAGACCGAGCGTATCCATTTGCTCGCGGTAACGGGTGGTATTGACGGCCGTGGATTCGGAGGGGTGCACGCCGGTATCGATCGCGTACTGCTCGGCCGGTAAGCCGAAGGCGTCGAAGCCCATCGGATGTAATACGTTGAACCCCCGCTGCCGCTTGAAGCGCGCGACGATGTCGGAGCCGATGTACCCGAGGGGATGCCCTACGTGTAGCCCCGAGCCGGATGGGTAGGGAAACATATCCAGAACGTAAAATTTGGGTTTCGTCTGGTCGGTCGGGGTTGCGTACGTCTTATGTTCCTTCCAGTAATGCTGCCACTTCTTATCGATGGCCTGTACATCAAACTTCATCCGGGGTAGATCTAACTTAGTGAGAAAGCAAAGGTACGGTACGCGGGGACGCCCCCGGCCGGGGCAGTCGGGATATCGTGGAGAAAGCTGATTAGTAGAAGAAAACGGTTACCAGAGATAAAGCTTCTGACGGCGGTAATCAATACCTACCGTATACCGGCTCAGGAACTCCGACCCCAGAATCCCGGCCAGGTGTACGCCACCCTCGGTCCGCAGGTGATCCAGTGGCATGGCAACGAAGCGTAGGGATTCAGCCCCGGCGGAGGGCAGGTTAGCAGGTGGTGCTACCTCGATGGTCGGGCAGTCCGTATCGTTTCCGTCCAGTCCCTGAATGTTGATAATGCTCTCGGTCGCCTGGTATGCTTCAACGGGCAGTGCGTCCCGGTCGATAAGATTAGACCCCGCCCCGGTATCCACGGCGAAGTAATATTTCTTTTTGCCGATCCGGAGCCAGACCACGGGTAAGTGATCGACCAGCGAAAATTTAAGTACGGCGCGGGGGGATTTACCGAGGTGCTCCGGGCGCCGGGTAGATTTCAGCAACTGAAAACGTTCGGTACGGTAGTCGATGCGAAGCTCACCGGTGTTGATCAGATCGTAGCCGACGAATCCGTCGACGCGTTGATCCATGCGCGCTTCCAGATCCCGCAGGTCGAGCCCGATCGCCCAGTAATTAGCCGTCGTGCGGCCGCCCATCTCGAAACGTTCCACCCGGTGGTCCGTGAGGGTGACATCCCCGCCGGCTCCAAGACCGGTACGCGTACCCTCTTCCTCCGTCTTTCCCCGGTGGTTGACGATGAGCGTGGGGGCACCGGTATCCAGAATGAAGTTGCCCGGGCGCCCGTCAACCGTAGCTTCAAAAAAGATCAGATTGCGCTCCAGATTAAAGGATTCCTCCTCGGTGTAATCCGTGTCGGCGGTCTTTTCGTCAATGGCGGCAAGCGCGGGAGCCCGCAAAAATCCAATAGAGCGTTGCGCACTGGCAACACTTCCCCACAGCAGGAGGGCAGCCGCGATCAGGCAGGCTCCGAACAAGCGGTATGGGGAAGCGTGAGTTAACATGACTACGGAATATAAAACTCCAAGTTAACGCATTGTTTACACACAGTTAACACCGACCGCTTATTTAACATTCCGGCGGAAGAATATGATTACGTGGTCGGCTTGCTTTAGCGCGTTCCTTTCCCCATCCTTTCGCTACCTTTGTGTCCCGTAATCGTAGAATATGACCAAGTATATTTTTGTTACGGGCGGGGTGACGTCGTCCCTCGGTAAAGGCATTATTGCGGCCTCCCTGGCCAAGCTCCTGCAGGCCCGCGGGCTGTCCGTTACCATTCAGAAGTTCGATCCTTACCTCAACGTTGACCCCGGCACGCTGAATCCGTACGAGCACGGAGAGTGCTACGTCACCGACGACGGAGCAGAAACCGATCTCGACCTTGGCCACTACGAGCGCTTTCTGAATACGCCTACGAGTCAGGCCAATAATGTCACCACCGGCCGGATCTACCAAAGCGTCATCGAGAAGGAGCGGCGCGGCGATTACCTGGGCAAAACGGTGCAGGTCATCCCCCACGTTACCGACGAGATCAAGCGGCGGATTCAGCTACTCGGTACGACGGGCGAATACGACATTGTCATTACCGAACTTGGCGGCACGGTGGGCGATATCGAATCCCTCCCCTACCTCGAATCCCTCCGTCAGTTGCGCTGGGAACTCGGCGTAGACAACTGTATCACCGTTCACCTGACCCTGATACCCTACCTCGCCGCGGCCAAGGAACTAAAGACGAAGCCCACCCAGCACAGTGTGAAGGAGCTGCTGCAAACCGGTATACAGCCCGACATTCTGGTCGTTCGTACGGAGCACCCGATCGATGACTCCATCCGGCGGAAGTTGGCCCTCTTCTGCAACGTGGAAAAGAGCTGCATCGTCGAGGCGATCGACGCCGACACTATTTACGACGTGCCCCTGCACATGCTGAAAGAAGGACTCGATACGACCGTCATCAGCAAGCTACGGCTGCCCGATCGCAAGAATCCCGATCTGCGGCGGTGGAAGAATTTTCTGGGCAAACTGAAGAACAGCACCCACGAAGTGACCATCGGGCTCGTGGGTAAGTACAACGAACTCCAGGACGCCTATAAGTCCATCTACGAAGCCTTCATCCACGCCGGCGCCGTCAACGAGTGCAAGGTAAAGGTGGTCCCCATCCATTCCGAGCAACTGGAAGGAGAAGGTAAGGAAGTACGGAAATTCCTCAAACGGTTTGACGGTATCCTCGTCGCTCCGGGCTTCGGGGAACGGGGCATCGAGGGAAAGATCGAGGCCGTCCGCTTTGTCCGCGAAAACAACATCCCCTTCTTCGGAATCTGCCTCGGCATGCAGTGCGCGGTGGTTGAGTTCAGTCGCAACGTTGCCGGCATCGAGGGCGCGGGATCTTCCGAGGTAGACGAACTGACGGAATCTCCGGTCATCGACATCATGGAAGACCAAAAGGACATCTCCACCAAGGGAGGGACGATGCGCCTCGGCGCCTACGAATGCCAGCTCAAACCCGGGACCCGCGCGGCCCGCGCCTACGGTACTACCGAAATTAGCGAGCGCCACCGTCACCGGTACGAGTTCAACAACGCCTACCTCCAGCGCCTCGAGGAAGCCGGACTGACCATCGCCGGCACCAACCCCAAAACCGGTCTGGTAGAAGTCGTCGAGATCAAGAATCACCCCTATTTCGTGGGCGTCCAGTACCATCCCGAACTGAAAAGCACGGTGGAAGTGCCGCACCCACTCTTCGTCTCATTCGTCGCCGCGGCTATGAAGAAACGGGAGGGAGAGGAGTAGTTTGTTAGGGTGGTAGTTTGGTAGTATAGTAGTTTGGTTCTTTAGTAGGATAGTTCTTTAGAGCGGTGGTGAAGGTGCTCAAAATATTAGACAGCAGCTTCGCTGAAAGCCTGATTAGTTGAGGTGTTTCGTTTTTAACGCGTAGGCCTGCCGGACCGTTAGGCCCTTTAGCGTAGTATGGATGCGGTTCG
>NZ_JANCTD010000011.1 GCF_024297185.1 Lewinella sp. JB7
AGCGCACCGAACCGGCAGATGCTCGGGTACTGCGGGCTGCTGGCCACGCAAGGACTTTACTCCGAGGCCCGCAGGGCGTTCCTGGGAACAGACCCTTAATTAAGAGAAGCCCATGAGCCGGCGCTACACGGCGCTACACTTCGCCGCGGTGCTTATCCAGCTTCAGCAGGACGGCGATCATCATCGTGAAACTCAGCAGCGAGGAGCCCCCCTTCGAAATAAACGGCAGGGGGATACCGATGACGGGAATGAGGCCCATGGTCATTCCGATATTCACCAAGAAATGGACCAGGAGAATACCCGCCACGCCGTAGGCGTAGGCGCGAGCAAACGTGCGCCGCTGTCGTTCGGCGATTACGGTGATGCGCCAGAGCAACAGGAAAAAGACGATGATGAGCGTGCCGGCACCGATGAAGCCCTGCTCTTCCCCGACGGCCGAGAAAATAAAGTCGGTTAGCTGTTCCGGAACGTAATCATACTTGGTCATGGTACCCTGTTGCAGTCCCCGGCCGCTGACGCCACCCGCGGCAATGGCCAGTTTGGATTGCAACAAGTTGTAATAGGCGCCCCGGGGGTCGGCATCCTCGGGGTGGAGCCACACCATCACCCGCTCGTGCTGGTGCGACGGCAGCAGGTGATTCGTGTAAATGTAGTTTGCGGTAAAGGTCAGCGCTAGCCCCCAGAGTAGAAAAAACAGGCTGATGCTGACCAGTTTAGTATTGCGCTGCACCAGATGGTAAATCATCATGGCGATCAAAGCGGCGGCGAGTACCGCAAGGGTCTGCCAGCCAAACCCGGCTTGCATCGCGTGGTAAGCCACGGCTCCTGCGGCCACCGCCCCCAGGGTCCACAACATGGAACGACGCGGCAGCAGGAAGGCGAACAAAGCGAGGGCGGCCACCAGCAAGCCGGCTAGTAAGGCCTGGATAGGAAAGAGGATGCCCAGCACCACCATGAAGGCCGTGAAGCCCCCGAGAACGAAGATGAGGGGATTGAGGCCCTCCCGGTACATGACCAGCAAAAAACCGCTGAAAACGAGGGTAGACCCCATATCGGGCTGCCCTAAGATGACGATGGCCGGCAGCAACCAAATAAAGCAACCGTAAGCTACCGCGCGCAGGCTGTCGAGCTTACCGGAGTACTGACTCAGAAAAGCGGCCATGGCCAGGCAACTGCCGAATTTGGCCAGCTCACTGGGTTGGAAGGTAAGTCCGGCTACGCTGAACCACGACCGTGCGCCGTTGATCTCCTTACCGGCAACCAGTACCAGGAAGAGGAGCAAGACCGTGAAAATGTAGATCGGGTAGGCACCTACCACCCACACGTTGCGGTCGATGAGATAATTGATGAAGAGCCATACGCCGGCGGAGATCACTACCCAGACGAGCTGCTTCCCCATGGGAGTAGCCAGGCGGCCGGCCAGGCCGATCGCGTAACCATCCGGGGGTGCGCCAACCGAATTGATCATGATCAGCCCCGTCGATACCAGAAAGATGTACAGGATAATGGTAGCAACGTCCGTGCGGGTCCGCTTCAGGCTGATTCTGGGCATAGCGGGGCGTCTAGTACATCTTCAGCAGTTCCGCTTCGGATACCTCGTCCTTCACCAGGTAAACGCTCTCGAATTCCTTACTCAGGGTTTGCCGGAGCTGATCGGCTTCCTGGCGGGTGTAGAATGCCCCGGCCCGCAACTTGTAGTAAGGGGTATTGTGCACCCAGTCAACCGGTACGCTGGGATAGTTGGCCCGAAAGGCCGTCTCGGTGGTTTCCAGCTGCCGGCGATCGGTGGTGGCCAGGATCTGTACGCGCCAGCCCTCTACTTTATCCTCCCGCTCACTCACTTCGGCGAACACGTCGAGCACGCGGGCCACGTCCGGATCGGGGGTCACGCGGTAGTTGCGCTGGGCCGTCAGGGCAACGGACGACAACAGCAGAAAGCAGAGGAAGCAATAGGTACGCATACTCGATTATTGAACGATGGCCAGGCCCGAGGAAGTGCCGATCCGGTCGGCGCCGGCTTCCACCAGGGCGCGGGCGTCTTCGGCGGAGCGGATACCACCGCTGGCTTTGATCTTGATCTCGGGATGTAATTTAGCACGCAGGAAGCGAACTTGCTCTACCGTGGCGCCGCCCTGGGTGCCGGAGGAAGTCTTGACGAAGTTGGGCCGCACGGCATTGCACATTTCTACCAGCCGCTCCTGCTCCTCCTCGGTGAGGACGCCCATTTCCAGAATCAGCTTGCACACCTTTCCCTTCAGGCGAACGGTGGTGGCCATCTGTTCGATCTCCGTCTTGACGTAGTTCCACTCCCCCGATTTTACGGCCGAAACGTTGATGACGATGTCAAGCTCGTCGGCACCCTCCTCGATACAACGCCGCGCTTCGGCCACCTTGATCGGAGTTTCGGAGTAGCCGTACGGAAACCCGATGACGGTGGCGACCTTGACCGGCGAGTCCTGCAGCTCTACCATGGCCCGGGACACGAAGAAGGGGGGGATGCACACGGCATGGAAACCCTGCTCGGTCGCCTCCCGGCAGAGCCGTTTGATGTCAGCGGCAGTCGCCTGCGGACTGAGGAATGTATGATCTATGATCTGGTTCAAACCGGGGTTATCTAGTGGATAGGGGCAAGGTGTCGTAGGCCCCGCAATATACGGCGATGTTCTCACCACTACGGCACCGGCGGGCCGATCGGGCGGCCCGTGGCGGGTCACTTGCTGCCGTGACAGTGCTTAAATTTCTTGCCACTGCCGCAGGGACAGGGGTCGTTGCGTTTCACCTTAGCGGCCTCCCGCTGAAAGGTCTGCACCTTTTCCGGCTTGCTCGCCGCTTCCGCGGCCTGGCGGGCGGCCGCGGCGGCCGGCTCGGGGTCGTTGCTGCGGTTCACCTGGGTCGGTGCGGTAACCACGCGGCGGGGTGCCCGGGCCTCCTGGATCTCGGAGGGCGCGGCGATCTGCAGATCTCCCTTGGCGAGGTAGCTGGTCGTCTTTTCGTTGATCCGGCTGATGAGCTCCTCGAACAGGTTGTAGGATTCCATCTTATACACGACCAGGGGATCCTTCTGCTCGAAGGAGGCCATATTCGTCGACGTCTTCAGCTCGTCCATGCTTCGCAGGTGCTCCTTCCAGTTCTCGTCGAGAATGGCCAGCGTGACGGCCTTTTCGATGTCGGACTTGATGCTCCGCCCGTTGGTTTCGATGGCCTTCTTGATGTCGGCCGTGATGTTGAGCGGATGAGTGCTTCCGTCGGTGAAGGGGACGATGATGCGGCGGTAACGGCCGGGTTGTTCCTCGTCGACGCGGCGGATGAAGGGCATCACCCGGTCGATCAGCGTAAGCATCTTCTTTTCGTAGAAGCCCCGGAACTCTTCCAGCAACTGATCGGCCAGGTCGTTCACGTCCTTGTGGTCAAAATCAGCGGCCTGGATGTCGGATTCAAAGCCGAGGAGTCGTTGGGTAGCCAGGCGGAAGGTATCGTAGGTGCCGTTCTGCTTGTGGGCGTAGACGATGTCGTCGATCAGCCCCTCGAAGGAGTTGTTCAGGTCCAGGTTGAGACGTTGCCCGCTCAGGGCGTTGTCGCGTTTGCGGTAGATAGCCTCCCGCTGGATGTTCATGACGTCGTCGTATTCGAGCAGACGCTTCCGGATGCCGAAGTTGTTCTCTTCCACCTTCTTCTGGGCGTTTTCGATCGACTTGGTCACGATACCGGCCTGAATGACGTCGCCCTCCTTATGGCCGGCACGGTCCATCCACTTGGCGATACGGTCGCTCTGGAAGTACCGCATGAGCTTATCCTCGAGGCTGACGTAGAAGAGGCTCGAGCCCGGGTCTCCCTGACGTCCGGCACGACCGCGCAGCTGGCGGTCGACCCGCCGGCTGTCGTGACGTTCGGTACCGACGATGGCCAGACCACCGGCTTTTTTCACTTGCTCGCTGATCTTAATGTCCGTACCCCGGCCCGCCATGTTGGTGGCAATGGTCACCTTTCCAGGGCGACCCGCTTCGGCGACGATGTCGGCCTCCCGTTGGTGCTGCTTGGCGTTCAGGACGTTATGGTCGATGCCCCGCAATTGAAGCATCCGGCTCAGTTTTTCACTGATGTCTACCGCGGTGGTACCCACCAGTACGGGGCGGCCGGCCTGGCTGAGTTCGACGATGTCGTCGATGACGGCGTTGAATTTTTCCCGGTCGGTCTTGTAGATCTTGTCGTTGCGGTCGTCGCGAATGATGGGCCGGTTGGTGGGAATGACCACGACGTCGAGTTTGTAGATCTCCCAGAATTCCCCGGCTTCGGTTTCGGCCGTACCGGTCATACCCGCGAGCTTGTGGTACATCCGGAAGTAGTTCTGCAGGGTGACCGTGGCGTAGGTCTGGGTCAGTTCGCCCACCTTCACGTTCTCCTTGGCTTCCAGGGCCTGGTGCAGTCCGTCGGAGTAGCGGCGGCCCTCCATCATCCGGCCGGTCTGCTCGTCTACGATCTTGACCTGCCCGTCCATCACGACGTACTCGCTGTCGCGCTCGAAGAGGGCGTAGGCCTTCAGCAGCTGGGAGATGGCGTGCAGGCGCTTTGATTTTACCCCGAACTCCTGGGCCAGTTTGTTCTTTTCCAGCGCCTTCTCCTCCTTGCTGAGGTTGCTCCGCTTTTCCACTTCGGCCATACTGGTGGCCAGGTCGTTGAGGATGAAGAACTGGGGGTCTTCGTTGTACTTGCTCAGGAATTCGGTGCCGAGATCGGTGAGGTCCACCTGCCGGTTCTTCTCGTCGATGGTGAAGTACAACTCGGCGTCCACTTCGGGCATCCGCTTGTTATTCTCCGACATGTAGGTATTCTCCGTCTTCTGCAGCAGTACCCGGGCCCCTTCGGTGGAGAGGAACTTGATCAGCGGACGGCTCTTGGGGAAGGCCCGGTATGCCCGGAAGAGGGCCAGTCCGGCTTCGCCCTCCTCGGGCCCGATGTAGCCTTCCTTGAAGAGCCGCTTGGCTTCAGTCAGGAACTTATTGGCTACCCGTTGTTGCTGAGCGATCAGTTTCTCGATGGCGGGCTTTAACTCCAGGTAGTCCTGGTCGTCGGCATTATTGGTTACGGGACCGGAGATGATCAGCGGCGTACGGGCATCGTCGACGAGAACCGAGTCAACCTCGTCGATCATGGCGAAGTGGTGGTGGCGCTGCACCTTATCGGCCGTGGCGCGGACCATATTGTCGCGCAGGTAGTCAAAGCCGAATTCATTATTGGTGCCGTAGGTAATATCGGCGGCGTAGGCCTTCACCCGCTCCGGGCTGTGGGGGCGGTACAGGTCGATACAGTCGATACTGAGCTGCAGAAACTGCATGACCGGGCCGATCCACTCGGCGTCCCGCTGGGCGAGGTAGTTGTTTACGGTAACGACGTGTACGCCGCGCCCGCTGAGTCCGTTGAGGTAGGCCGGTAGCGTGGCCACGAGCGTCTTACCCTCGCCGGTCTGCATCTCGGCGATCTTACCATCGTGGAGTACCTGTCCGCCGATCAACTGCACGTCGTAGTGTACCATTTGCCACTCGATCTCCCCCCCGGCGGCCAGCCATTTGTTGTTGTAAGTAGCCTGGCCGGATTCGTCAACGGTCACGTAGTTCTTCACCGCGGCCAGTTCCCGGTCGGCGTCGGTGGCGGTCACGGTCAGCGGGCCGGCCGTAAAGCGGCGGGCGGCCTCCTTCACGGTAGCGAATGCCGCCGGCAAGATCTCCTTGAGGACCACTTCGAGTTCTTCGTTGCGTTGATCGCCTAAGCGGTCGATCTCCTTAAACATCTCATCTTTCTTCCGGAAGTCCGGTTCGGCTTCGGCTTCCCCGCGCATTCGCTCGATCTCTTCATCGATCCCCGACAGGTATTCGGCAATGCGGGCCCGGAAGGTGTCGGTGCGTTGCCGGAGTTCGTCGTTGGAAAGGGAGGACAGGCCCTGGTAAATTTCGTTAATCTCCTCGACGATCGGTTGGTAGGCGGCGACGTCACGGTCCTGCTTGGAACCGAATAATCTCTTTAGGGCCTTGAACATAACTAACTATCTTTTCTGTACGTGTAAGGGCGGGGACGCGGGTGCAAGGTAATCAGGCGAAATCCGAGCCAGTGGGTATAAACCGACAATCTGTCACCGCCCTTAACAACGGGCTGACACCCGACCCGGTTGAGCTATACCAATCCCGCCCGGGCACGTTCGAGCAATCGCTTGCGCTCGTCCAGCGTAAGGGAGGTCGGAAGCTGGGCGATGCCGATGAGCCGACGCATGATCTCCACGTAGCAAAACTTGCGCGCCAGTCCGGCGTCGAATCCGGCCGGCTTTTCGTAGTGACTGTCGATCTGTAGGATACGTTTGTCGGGCGCTCGGCTCAGCAGTAGGTGAGCCATCAGGACTCCAATGTCGAATTCCGGTAGCCCCAGGTAGGCGAACTCCGCATCGATCACGAATACGGTGTCGTCGACGTGCACGAAGCTTCCGGGGTAAAAATCCCCGTGGATGAGCCGGTCGCCGGTCGCCAGGTACTGCTCCCCGAGCCGGGCTACGGCCTGCCGCAGTACCCCATCGTGCTGGAAGGGGCGGGCGGCGGCCGCCAGTCCGGGATAAATGGCATCCAGGGGAAAGCCGTTGTCCGCCCGGAAGGGCAGGTCGAAGATGTGGGCGTGGTTGAGCTGTTTCAGGGCCGTGTTGGCGGGGAATTCCACGGGGCGGAGGCGGTGCAACTCTCCCGCGAACTGGAGCAACGTGGTCAATTGCGTGCGGCTAATCGTCATGTCGTTAGCGTACACGGAACGCATGTCCCCCGCCGGACCGAGATCTTCCAGCAGCAGCACGAAATTCGCGGGATCTGCCCGCAACAGCTCCGGCATATGACTGGCGAGGAAACGGTGATTGACGATGGCCTGGTGGAAATCCCGCTCTACGAGCACCCGCTCCACGGGCGCGGCGAGTTGGGGGAACTTGGCCACCCAGGGCCGGCTCTGCTTGAGAATAAATTTCCGGCGGGTGGTGGCGACGCGCAGGGCGACGTTCATATTCCCCTCCCCGGCCGGAGCCACCGTGGTCACCTCCTCCCCTGGAATCAGGTAGTCGAGCTCGGTAAGGTACCGCGTCACCCCACCGGGCATACCGGCCGTGAGGTAGTGCGCGCTTCCGGTTTCGCGGCGAAATCGATCGGCCAGTTCATCGTTCATGGAGGAGAATTTCGGTCATTGGGGACCGCAATGATAACACCCGGGCCTCACCCACCCGAAATTGGGGGGCTAAACAAAAAAAGAGCCCTGGCATAAAGCCAAGACTCCCGAAACTGGTTGCAAAAAATGAAAGGAGGACCGTATGCCCTCCTCCCGTAAATACTCACTCAAAACATGTAAGTTCCTTGGTGTTACCCTTCCCGAATGTGCTCCACAAATTTACGGATTATCGTAATAATAGACAAGCAAAATGATTCAATAATTCCATTTTTTACTACTTCATCACTAATATGATTACTAAGCCTAACTAACTGTCCGCCCCCTTACTTTTGACCCTATGCTCACCACGAAAATCGCCCTCCTAGGTACCGGCTGGCTCGGTATGTCCCTGGCGCGGGATCTCCAAAATTACGGGTACGCGGTGCACGCCAGTTACCGGCGTGACGAGGTGCGGGACCGCCTGCTCTCCTTTGCCGCCGCCCCCTTCGCGCTGGATCTGCCGGAGAGCACCGATAACCTGGAGGCCTTTCTCCGGGCCGAGGTCCTGGTCATCACCCTACCCCCGCGCGGCCGGCAACTCGGGGAGGCCGCGACGACCGCCTATCTCGCCGCCCTGCAACCCCTGGCGGGACGGATGCGGGGGATGCACGTCGTCTTTACGAGCAGCACCGGCGTCTACGGCGGGGCGAGTAAGGGAATCGTTACCGAATCCACGCCAACGGCGCCCGACACCGCCTCCGGCCGCGCCGTCGGCGCGGCGGAGGCCTGGTTGGCTACCCAGACCGACCGGCTAACCGTCCTCCGGCTGGCGGGACTTTTCGGTCCGGAACGCAACCCGGCCAATTTCTTCCGTCGGGCGGAAGCCATTAGCCGGTCGGAAGCACCGGTGAACCTGGTTCACCGGGATGACGTACTAACTGCAATTCGCCTGGTTGTAACGACGGGAGCCACCGGCACCTTCAATGTCGCCGCCCTAACCCACCCGAAGAAGGCGACGTTCTACGGTGCCCTCCTGCGGTCCGCCGGCGCTCAATCTAAACAAATGCTCCCCGGTGGTGCGGACGACAAACGGATCGATTCGGCTAAAATCAGGGCCCTCGGATGGAAACCGTGTTATGATGATCTTACCGTATATTCATTAGGCAACACCACCGGATGACGGGCCGTTACCGTACAGATCCACCACCCCCACAATTCCACGTCGCGTGTTCAAACTGCCCCTAACGTTCCTTCTGCTCCTCGTTGCCCCCGCTCTATTCGCCCAGCAGGGTGAGGGAATCGTATTCGAGGAAAAACCCTTCGCCGAACTCCTTGCCCAGGCCAAGGCCGCCGACAAGATCATTTTCATCGACGCCTACACCACCTGGTGCGGCCCCTGTAAAATGATGACGGCTAAGGTGTTCCCCGATCCGGCGGTGGGGGCGGTCTACAACGAACGCTTCATCAACGCCAAATTTGATATGGAGAAGGGCGAAGGCCCCGACCTGGCCCGCCGGTACGCCGTTTCGGCCTACCCGACCTACCTGTTCGTCGACGGGGACGGAGAACTCGTGCACAAGGGCCTGGGCTATATTCCGAAGCCCGCCCTGCTCAAGCTGGCCGACGAAGCGGTTTCCGAGAATAGCCTCGGGGCCCTCGGCAAACGGTACCGCTCCGGAGACCGTGACCCCGCTTTCGTAAAGGTCTACGCGGAAACCCTGACGGCTAATTATGAATCGGAGCGGGCCGACGGGGTGGTCAGTAACTACCTCGACGGCCAGGACGACTGGTCCACGCCCGAAAACATGGAACTGATCCTGGCCAGTCCGGGCGAAGTCGGCGACAAGCGCATGGTGTACCTGATCGAGCACGCCCGCACGATTGAGGCGCAGCTCGGGCGGGGCGTCGCCCTGGACGTCATTCAGCGCGCCCTCGTCAATGACTACCACCGGACCAACCGAAAACGCAGTCTGGTGGCTCCAGAAGATATGGCTTCTCACTATACCCGGCACGCTCCCGCCCTCCGGGCCCAACTGCAGGCGCAGTACGCCCTGATGTACCACGAGCGGCAGAACGACATGGGGGCCTACCTGCCCGCCGCCGTGGAGTACTATACGAACTTCCCCACCGACGACTACACCGAACTGAATGCCATCGCCTGGACATTCTACCAAAACGCCGACGAGCCCGCTCACCTCGCGCAGGCGATCCGGTGGGCCGAGCGTTCCGTAGCACTGCACCCCTACTATCCTAACCTGGATACCCTGGCCTGGCTCTACCAGAAGACCGGCCAGCAAGAAAAAGCCGAAGCGGCCGCCCGCCGCGCGATCGAATACGCCAAGGCCGAAGACCTCGACTACAGCGAAACCGAAAAAATTCTGAATTAACCAATCCTATGCGTAATGCCTTATTCTTTGCCCTTAGCCTGTTCTACTGCCTTAATCTGACCGCGCAAACCGGGGCCCCGGGATACGACATTACGTGCTGGACGAACGGCAACACGGCCTCCGATCTGGAGTCCGTTCCCGTCAAATTCGCTCGCGGCAAGGTCAATGCCCTCACCCCCTTCGAACTCACCTTTTCGGAAAACGTCCCGGAGGCCGCCGAAGCCAGCATTCGCTTCGCCGCCGACATCTGGAGCAGCTATCTCCAGTCTAACGTCCCCGTCCGGGTCAATATCGACTGGCGCGATCAGGGCGACGAGAACCTGCTGGCCAGTGCGGGCCCCAGCACCATCTACCGGGCGTTCGCCGGATCGATCGACAACGACGTCTGGTACCCCGTAGCCCTGGCCGAAGCCATCTTCGGTGAGGACCTCAACGATACCGACGAGGCCGACATCAACGTGGTGGTCAACAGCACCGCGAACTGGAATTTCGACACCGAGGGTACCGTGCCGCGTAACCGCATCGACCTCGCTACGGTAGCCCTCCACGAACTGGGTCACGGACTGGGTTTTTTGAGCAGTATCGACAGCACCAGTGACACGACCGTGAGCATCGGTTTCGACGACCGATTTATCATTTACGATCTGTTTCTCGAAACCCCGCCGGGCCGCTCGCTCACCGATTCCACCCTCTTTACCAGCCCCTCCAAGGAACTGCTGGCGGCGGTCATCGAGCGACTGGACTTCGCCGGCGAGAACGCCGTGCGGGAAAACGGGGGGGAGCTGGTGCCCCTCTTCGCCCCCCAGACCTTCGACGTCGGCAGCAGCGTCAGTCACCTCGATGAACGGACTTTCCGCACCGGCACGACCAATGCGCTCATGACCCCCTCCATTGCCAACGGGGAGGCGGTACGGGATCCGGGTCCCATAACCCTAGGTATTCTGGAAGACCTCGGATGGCCGCTCCGGTACGATATATCCGCCACTCAGCCCGTGATCGCCGGCCGGCTGGGCATCTATCCCAACCCCGCCCGGAGCAGTTTCACGCTTCCGCTGGAGGAAGTCCTGTCGCCATCGGTGGCCGTGCTCTACGCGATGGACGGGCGGGAAGTACGGCGGCTCGACGTGTCCCGGCAGCGGGTAGCGGCGCAATTTGACGTTACCGGGCTTCCTCCGGGGCTCTACACGCTTTACGTACCGGACGGGAACCGGGCGTTCAGCGCCCGGGTCATGGTGCGCTAGCGGGCGTAGGCCACCGAGCGGGTTTCCCGGATCACCATCACCTTGATCTGACCGGGGTACTGCATCGTTTCCTGAATTTCCTGGCTGATCTTGAAGCTGAGTTCGTCGGCGTGCTGATCGCTGACCTTGTCGGCCTCGACCATGACCCGCAGCTCACGACCGGCCTGCATGGCGAAGGCGGAGTTCACGCCTTCGTTCTTCTTGGCAATGTCTTCCAGCTCCTTGATGCGGTTGATGTAGCCCTCGAGGATCTCCCGCCGGGCACCGGGGCGGGCACCACTGATGGCATCACACGCCTGTACGATGGGGGAAATAATATTGGTCATCTCGATCTCGTCGTGGTGGGCGCCGATGGCGTTGACGACGATGGCGTGCTCGTTCAGCTTTTCGGCGAGCTGCATGCCGTAGAGAGCGTGGCTCAATTCGCTGTCCTCGTCGGCTACCTTCCCGATGTCGTGGAGAAGGCCGGCCCGTTTGGCCAGTTTGACCTGCTTCTTACTCAGTCCCATCTCGGCGGCCATCACGGCGCAGAGGTGAGCGGTTTCGATGCTGTGCTTGAGCAGGTTCTGTCCGTAGCTGCTGCGGTAGCGCATCCGGCCGACCATGCGGACGAGATCCGCCGGTAGCCCGTTGATGTCCAGTTCAATGACCGTTTTCTGGCCGATCTCCTTGATGCCCTGTTCGAGTTCCTTCCGGGTCTTGTTGACTACTTCCTCGATGCGGGCGGGGTGGATGCGTCCGTCGCTGACCAGCCGCTTGAGCGACAGGCGGGCCACTTCCCGGCGAATGGGATCGAAGCTCGAAATGACGATCGTTTCCGGAGTATCGTCGACGACCAGCTCGGCGCCGGTAGCGGCCTCGATGGCCCGGATGTTGCGCCCCTCCCGCCCGATGATCTGCCCCTTCACGTTGTCGTTGTCCAGGCTGAAGACCGAGACGGTATTCTCGATCGTCATCTCGGCGCACATCCGCTGGATGGTGTTGATCACCACCTTGCGGGCGTCCTTGGCGGCATCCTCCTTAGCTTCCTCGATCAGTTCGCGCCGCAGGCTGAGGGCTTCGTTCTCGGTTTTGGCGCGGACGTCTTCGAGCAGGCGTTGCTTGGCGTCGGCCTGGGAGAGGTTGGCAATGCGTTCCAGTTCGGCCGTAAAGCGCTCGTGCTGGGTTTCGAGTTCGGCCTGCTTCTCGCGCGTCCGCTCGATCTCCTGGTCCAGTTCCTGTTTGCGGTGCTGGATTTCCTCCTCCCGCTTCTTGAATCCTTCCTTGGCCTTAAGTACTTCGTCGAGTTCGGCCTTGAAGCCGGCGCGCTCTTCCTTCATGGCGGCCTGCTCTTCCTTGAGGGCCTCGCGCTTTTCGCGGAGTTCGACGAGTTCTTCGGCCTTCTCCTGCTTGAACTCTTCCTTGTAGCGGGCAAATTTCTCCCGGCTTTCGGCGATCTTTTGCTTCTTGAAGGACTCCTGTTTGTCGCGGTATTCGGCGAAGGTCTTTTCGGCCTTCAGTTCGGCTTCCGACTGGATTTTTTCGGCCTTGAGTTTAGCGTCGGCGAGGATCTTTTCGGCTGCGAGCTGGTGCGCCTGGTCTTGCTCCTTCGCGCGACCACCAAAAATGAAATAGGCGACTGCGGCACCGATGAGGAGCCCGATCACGAGCCCGATGATAATTTCCATGCTTAGGTTTGTTAGAGCGTAAAGCTCGGTTAGAGCATTCCCTCAACCAAATCATTCAACTGGGCCAGCCGCTTACTGAGTTCACCGTCGGATCCGCTGTCGGCCTGTTCGCGGGCGCTGCGGAGTTCGCTGGCGTAGGTGAGCAGGGTCATGACCAGGCAATCCTGTTTATCGCGGTCGCGGTACTTGATCTGAAAGTCGTTGAAACGCTCGTTGATCTCACTGACCAGCGCGCGCAGTCCCTTTTCCTCCATTTCGCCGACGCGGATGGGGTAAGGGCGACCCGCGATGACCACGGTAATGGGCTTATTGTCCTGTTCGTTGGCCATGGTTTAGTTGCGGTGAAGCCAGTCCAGGCAACGGTCGATCTCCTGCAGACAAAACTCGATGGTTTCGCGGTGCGCGGCCTGATCGGCCGGGGCCGGAGCGGTGGCCGGCTGCGCCGGCGTGGCGGCGGGGTGGGCACGGTTGAGCTTATCCTGGAGCGCGTTCACGATGCCGAGTTGGCGATCGAGCTCCCGCTTCAGGGTTTCGTTCTCGGTAACGACGGCCTCGTGTTGCGCCCGTTGGCGGTCCACTTTAGCGGCGAGTTGCCGAAGTTTTATCTCGAGACCGTCAATTTGGGTTGCCGGTTGCATATTGGATGAGCGGTTAGAAAGAATGGGCGAAGTTATGAATTAACGACGAACCTCGGCGCTCAGTTGTTTGGCGAGCACGCCCTCGATGCCGCGCATCAGCTTATCCACCTCCTTATCCTGCAGCGTACGCTCCGGACTGGCGAAGAGGAAGCTCACGGCGTAACTCTTCCGTCCGGCACCGAGTTGCTCGTCGTTGCGGTAAACGTCGAAGAGGTTGACGTCGGTAAGCAGTTGCTTGCCGGCCTTGCGCGCCAGTCGCTCGATGTCGGCGAACCGCGTACCGTCAGCCACCACCAGCGCCAGGTCGCGGCGCACGCCGGGGTACTTACCGGGAGTCGTTACCTGGACGGGCTTTTTGGGCAGTACGCGCAGTAGGTTATCCCAGTTGAAATCAGCGAAGAACACCCCGGATTTCACCGCCGCCCGTTCCTTCGCCGCTCCCGCGACCCCGCCGAAATCCACGAGCTCCAGCGGCCCCTTGTGGTAGCGTAGCCCGTAAGCGTAACTATCGGTCGGCGCCTCCGCGGTCCGGTAATTGTCGATGCCCAGGCGGTTGAGCACCAGCTCCACGACCGACTTCAGGGTGTAGTAAGTGGCGTCCGTATTCCGCTGCCCGGCCGTGTGCCAGGACTCCGGGGACCGCCGACCGGTAAGCGTCAACGTCAGGTGATTCACCTCCCGGTAGGCATCGTCCGCCAGGTGGTAGCTGCGTCCGAATTCGAAGAGCCGCAGGTCGCGCTGGCTGAAGGCCTGGTTGTGGCGCACGGCGTCGAGGGCCGATTGCAGCATTTCGGGCCGCATCACGTCGAGGTGGACGTTGCTGGTGTTATTGATGGCGACCAGGTCCTGGCGTCCCTCGTAGTGGCGGCTTTCCCCCAGGCTCAGAGCCATCATTTCGTAAAATCCATTCGCGGCCAGCAGATCGCCTACGAGCTCGCGCAGGGCGTTCGGATCGGGGTAAGGAGCCACGACCATGGCGGTGGTGATCATCTCCGGTTCGGGGATCTTATTGAAGCCGTAGACCCGGAGCAGCTCCTCGATTACGTCGACCTCCCGCGTCACGTCGACCTTATTGGTGGGTACCGCGACGACGAATTGCCGTTCGTTGGCTTCCAAAATATCCATGTCCATGGTCCGCAGGATGTCGTGAATCCGTTCCCGGCCCAGGTCTACGCCGATGAGGTCGCTGACCTTGCGGTAACGTACCGTCACCTGAACGGGCCGGATGGGTTCGGGGTACAAATCGAGCAGTCGACTGGTGACCGTTCCGCCGGCAACCTCGGCCAGGAGGAGGGCGGCACGCTTCAGGGCGTAGACGGTTACGTTGGGGTCGCTTCCCTTCTCGAAAATCCGGGCGGCATCCGTGCGCAGGTTGTGGCGCATGCTGCTGCGACGAGTCGTGGTCGGATCGAAGTGAGCCGACTCCAGAAAGATGCGGGTGGTCTGCCCGGTTACGCCGCTACCGGCGCCGCCGAATACGCCGGCGATGCACATGGGCTGGTGGTTTCCGTCGCAGATCACGAGGTCATCCGCCGAAAGCTTGCGCTCAATGTCGTCGAGTGAGCAGAAAACGGTTCCTTCGGGAAGTTTCTCGACCACGATTTCGCCTCCGCCGATCCGGTCCAGGTCAAAGGCGTGCAGGGGCTGGCCGAGTTCGTGAAGCACGTAGTTGGTGACGTCGACCACGTTGTTGATGGGCCGCACCCCGATGGCGTTGAGGCGGGCGCGGAGCCAGTCGGGACTATCCCCTACGATCAGATTTTCGATCACCAGCCCGGCGTAGCGGGGAGCGTCTTCCGGCCGAACTACGCGGGCGGGGAACGCGGGTCCCGTGCCTTCCCGGAAAGCGGACACATCCGGTTTGCGCACAACGATTCGTCCGCCTTCCTCGACGCTCATGGCGGCCGCCAGATCGAAGGCCACGCCCAGGTGGTTGGTAGCGTCGGAGCGATTGGGGGTAAGGCCGATTTCGTAAACGTAGTCGGTTTCCAGGTCGTAGACGTCGGCAGCCGGAGTGCCGGGTGGGTACGCGCGATCGAGCACGAGGATACCGTCGTGGTCCGAACCGAGGCCCAGCTCGTCTTCGGCGCAGATCATGCCTTCACTGACCTGTCCGCGGATCTTTCCCTTTTTAATGGCGAGGGGTTCTCCACCGGTCGGATACAGTGTCGTGCCGACCGTGGCGACGAGCACGTGTTGCCCGGCGGCTACGTTCGGTGCGCCGCAGACGATGGACACCGGCTCGGAGCGGCCGATATCGACGCTCGTCAAGGACAGACGGTCGGCGTCCGGATGCTTGCCGCAGGTGAGTACGTGCCCTACGACGATGCCCTCTAATCCGCCGGGGACGGATTCTACTTTTTCGATGCCTTCTACTTCCAGCCCGGTGCCGGTGAGCACCTCGCCGATCCGCTCGGGAGCCGGATCGAGATCGAGGTAGTCACGCAGCCAGTTGAGTGATACTTTCATAGGGCGGCAAAGGTAGGGAAGTAATTAAATGTTAATTCCGGTGATAGAAGGTGAAAAACACCCCCCGCCCGGATTATTATTGTTCAGGGATTAACCTTGACCGCTAATCCCGGTTCCTAAACAAAAAACTACTGATCCCATCCGGAATGAATACCGTCTTCTACCTACTTAGCCTGTTTCTTACCGTACCCCTCGGGGCGCAGAGCGGAAACATTCTGAGGGTGGAGCCGGCCGAGGTCAGTAAGGAAATCGTCGTCGATAATCTGGATGAGCACTTCGAAGACGTTACCTCCATCGTAGTGACGAACAACTCGACCCGCACCATTCAGCTCGTCCGCGAGGCGGTAACGGGCCGGCAGCCCCGCTCCTGGAATTACCGTACGATCGACCGGGTGAGTCGTACCACCCCGTACGTCCTGTCGGAAAGCGAGCAGCGTAACGGACGGCATTTGCCCCTGGCTCCCGGTCAGTCGGCGACCTTCTACATCATTCTGAAGCCCGACGGCGTAACCGGAAAGGGAATCACCGAGCTGCGGTTTTCGGACCTCACGATCCCCGGTACCGTACTGGCCAGCGCATCGGTCAGTACCACCCTAACCCAGCGCCCCACCGCGCAACCGGAGCAGGATACCCGCCCCGCGCCGACGACCGTGCGGTTGTACCCGAATCCCGCCGCGGAAAAGTTCTTCGTGGAATCCCCCCCCACTACGCGGATCGGTCGCGTGGAGGTGACTAATACGCTCGGGCGGCAAATCCTTTCGTTCGCGGGAGAATCCGGTCCGGAGGGGTATGACATCCGGAAGTTACCGGACGGTCTTTACCTGATCTCCATTTACGATGAGGGGGGCAAGAAAATCAAGACCCTGCGGTTGTTGCACCGGCAGTTCGGGGCATAAGCTCCGGATGGCTATCTAGCCGGCGGGAGTAGCCTCCAGCGCCATGATGTACTTGTCGGCCTGGGCGGCTTCGGCGCTGGCGCTGTAGTCGGCCTTGAGGCGGCGGAAGGCTTCCAGGGCTTCGTCATTACGTCCCTCTTTACGAAGGAGCAGCGCGAGTTTGTTGAGGTAGTACCCACCGGTGACGTAGTTATCACCTGCCTCCTCGACGGCATCGCGGTAGCTGTCAATGGCACCACTGAAGTCGCCCGTTTCGCTCAGCAGGTCACCCCGGACGCCGGCCTTCATGGCGGGCAGCAGATCGCCATCGGCGTCGAAGTCTTCAAGGTAGTCCAGGGCGGCGTCGTACTTGCCCAGATTGAGGTAGCTAACGGCTACGTAGTAGTTGGCCAGGTTGCCGGCCTTGGTGCCGGAGTACTCCTCGACGATATCGAGGAAACCGGGGTAGCCCTGACCGGGATTGGTGAGGGCGAGGCTGAAGCTGTCCTGATCGAACTGGAACTGCGCCTGTTGCATTTGCTCGGAAGCATTACGCTCGGCCGGGGCGGCGATGAACGTCTGGTAGAGCAGGGCACCGGCCACGACGGCAATAAGTGCTACGACGGCAATAATGATCGGTTTGCGGTTGCGCTCGAAGAAATCGAGCCCCTGGTCCCGCACTTCCACAATGTCAACCAGCGTATCGTCACCGTCAACTTCTCCCCGCGTTCCGGCGGTGGTGTTGCCGCTGCGACCCCGGCTGGGGGTTCCGGTTGGACGACGCCCAATGTTATTCTTTCTTGCCATACTGCTCTTAAGTTCTGCCCACCGCGAGTTGGCGCGGCCGGAAAAGTCGCGCAAAGATAAGCCAAAGCCGGAAAAGTTGCCCTACGTCAGGAAGGGATAGGGTTGGGAGTAGTTGTCGGCGTACAGATCGGCTCCATCCGGATAGGGGCTTTCGTCGGCGAACTTGGCGGCCTCGGCGATTTCGGCCTTCACCTGATCCTTGATGGCCTTGATCTCCTGTTCGGTAGCCAGTCCGTTTTCGACGATGGTCCGCTCGGTCACCTTAACGGGGTCACGGTCCTGGTAGCTTTTTACCTCGTCCTTTTCGCGGTAGCGGGCGGGGTCGGACACGGAGTGGCCCTTGTAGCGGTAGGTCTTGATTTCAAGGTAGAAGGGTCCCTTCCCGGAGCGGATGTGCTCGGCGGCACGGCTGACGGCTTCGTGCACGGCTGCGGGATTCATACCGTCCACGCTCTCGCTGGGCATGTCGAAGCTGGCGCCGAGTTTACTGAGATCGGTGACGTTGCTGGTCCGCTCGACGCTGGTTCCCATGGCGTAGCCGTTGTTCTCGCAGATGTAGAGGGCGGGAATTTTCCAGGTCATGGCCATATTCCAGCTTTCCCACAGCGCTCCCTGGCGGGCGGCCCCGTCGCCGAACATGACGACGCAGAGGTTCTCGGTACCCCTATACTTTTCGGCGAAGGCGATGCCGGTGCCGATGGGGATCTGGGCACCGACGATGCCGTTGCCCCCGTAGTAGTTGTTCTCGCGGCTGAAGAAGTGCATGGACCCACCCTTGCCCTTTACGATGCCGGTGGCCTTACCGTAAAGCTCGGCCATGGCCTGCTTCGTGGTGACCCCGCGTCCGATGGCCGTGCCGTGCTGGCGGTAGGCCGTCACTATTCCGTCATCTTTCGTGAGGGCGCTCTCGATACCCGCCGCGACGGCCTCCTGGCCGATGTAAACGTGACAGAATCCGCGCACATCCTGCTGGCCGTACGCCATGAGTGCCCGCTCCTCGAAACGGCGGATCCGCAACATGAGGGTGTACCACTCCAGGTACTGTTCCTTACTGTACTTCAATTCCTTAGCTGCACCGTTCTTCTTGGCAGTCGTAGAAGAGCGCGGGGTCGTGGTGGTATCTTTCTGAGCTGTGTTCATGCGGAAAAGGCGAAATTTCGCTGTTTGCGGAGGGTTTACCTCCTAAATATAGGGCAGGGCCGGCAATCCGAATTTACCCGTTCACAAAACGACGGGGCGGAGCCATAGTTTAGACGTCGTAGTTATTCGCGCGGGGCGGTACCCATAAGGTAGGGGGCGCCCGCTTCCCGGAGTTCGCGCTGGAGGGCGGGGATGGTCTGGTCGCGCAGCCGCTCGATCTCGGGAAGTAGTTTCTCCAGTCGGTCGGCGGCAATTCCGAGACTGCGGCGGTGGTTAGGCGTAGGTCCGTAGGTGGTGGTGAGTCCACGTGCCCCGGCCCCGAAGAAGTCGGAGATGTCGGGTGGATTCTTCTCGCCGACCTCCGCCCGGCTCGGACTGCCGTTGATCCGTTGGTCCAGCGCGGTGAGCTCCTGACGCAGGTCGTAGAGTTTTCCGTTCAGGGCACCCGGTGCGATGGCGGCACGTGCCAGCGCCGTTTCCATGGCCTGGAGTTGGCCCTCCGCCTCATTCATAAATTCCTGCACCGTGGCCAGTTGATCCTGTACCTCCTTCACCTCGCTGCGGTAGGCGTCGTATTCTTGGGCATCGGGACCGGCTACCGTAGGTTCGTGCAGGGGTTTCACTTCGAAGCTTACCGGTCCGGCAAGCTCACGGACCTCACCCCGCTCCTCCATAGCCAGCGCGGCGGTGTACGTTCCCGGAGCCGCCAGCGGACCGGCGGACCAGCGGCCTCCCCCACCCTCACGCGACTGGCCGGGGCGAATGGCGCGGGTAGACGGATAGCGCAGGTCCCAGGTGGCCCGGTGCACGCCCTCCGAACCATCGACCTCCAGTTTGCGCACGACCGAACCGTCTTCGGCGAAGATGGTGAGCCAGACTTTCGGGGCTACCTCGTTTTGCTCCGCGTCGAGTGCCTCGTAGCCGGGGAAGGTCAGCGGCGTTTCGGCTTCGGCCATTTGCTTCTCGGCTTCCTTACGGGCCTTTTCCTTACTCACGAAGCCCTCCTTCAGGTGGTAGGTGATCACGGCGCCGAAGGGGGGGTTCTCGGCGGCATAGATGTTCGCGCCTACTTCCGGGTCGTTGCCGCGCGGACTGTACCACCACGCATCGCGGGGAGTGAAGAGGTAGGCTTCACGACTGAGGTTCGCGTCGGTCATCTCGCGCAGGGGGCTGTAATCGTCCAGAATCCAGAAGCTTCGCCCGAAACTGGCGCCGACCAGGTCGTTCTCCCGCTCCTGGATCGCCAGGTCGCGGAAGGGGATCGTGGGCGTGCCGTCGAGCTTTTTCCAAACCTTTCCTCCATCGAGGGAAGTGTAGATGCCGTTCTCGGTGCCGACGAAGAGCAGGTTGGGCTGTTCGAAGTCCTGCACCAGACGCCACACCAGGGTGCCGGCGGGCAGGCTGCTGCCAAGGTCGGTCCAACTGCGGCCGAGATCGGTACTCTTGAAGAGGTAGGGGGCGTAGTCGCCTTCCTTGTGGTTATCGAGGGAGAGGTAGACGGTGTTGGCGTCGTACTTATCGGCCTTGACGTCGTTGATGAAAGCACGCTCCGGCACGCCGGGCAGGCTGCTTACCATAATCTTGCGCCAGTTGTCGCCGCCGTCCTCGCTCACCTGTAGGATTCCGTCGTCGGTACCCGCCCAGAGTAGGCCCTCCTTCACGGGGGATTCGGACAGGGAGGTGATCGTATTGTAGTTGGACATGGCGCGTACGTCCCAGGGGTTGTCCCAACTCTGGATGCCGCCCATGATGGGCAGGGCGAGTCGTTCCTCGTTGCGGGTGAGGTCGCCACTGATGGGCGTCCAGTCGTCGCCACGGTTGTCGCTGCGCCAGACGCGGTAGCTGGCGAAGTACAGTCGTTTCGGATCGTGGGGGCTCACGACGATCGGGGCATCCCAGTTGAAGCGCTCGTGGGGGTCGCCTTCGCGGGGTTGCGGCTGCACGAGTACCGGCTCGCCGGTTTTCAGGTCGACGCGGTGGAGGCCGCCCTGCTGGGTTTCGGCGTAGATGATGTCGGGATTGCCGGGCTCGGTGGCCGACTGGTGGCCGTCGGCAAAGAGGGTCTTGTACCAGTCCCCGTTGCGGATGCCGCTTTCGCTGTCGGTACGGCTGGGCCCGCCGTGGCTGCCGTTGTCCTGGGTGCCGCCGAAGATGTGGTAGAAGGGTTTGCGATCGTCGACCGCCACTTTATAGTACTGGGTGATGGGCATATTGTCGATGAAGCGCCAATTTTCGGCCAGGTCGAAGCTTTCGTAGAGGCCCGCATCGGTACCGATGAGCAGGTAGTCGGGGTCGTCCTCGCGGAACACCAGGGCGTGGTTGTCAGAGTGCTTGCGCTCCTCCTGCATTTCCCGGAAGTTCTTGCCGCCGTCGTCGCTCACGAGCACGCGCACGGCCATGAGGTACAGGCGATCGAAGGCGTGGGGACTGGCGTAGAGCTCCTGGTAGTAGTGCGGACCGGTACCGCCCGGCACCACGTCGCTCATTTTTGTCCAGCTGGCGCCCTGGTCGGTAGAGCGGAATACGCCGCCCTTCGTGCGGTCCAGGGTGATGGAAGCGTAGACCACGTCGGGATTTTGCGGACTGATGGCCAGTCCGATCTTGCCCATATTAGATTTAGGCAGTCCGGTGGTGAGTTTGGTCCAGCTTTCTCCGCCGTCGCGGCTGCGGTAGATGGCCGTGCCCGGTCCGCCGCCGAGGTAGGCCGCTACGGTGCGGTGGCGTTGCCAGGTGGCCGCGTAGAGGACGGAGGGGTCGCGGGGATCGATGAGGAGGTCGGTCACGCCGGTCCACTCGTCGTCGCCGAGGGTACGCTTCCAGGTGGCGCCGCCGTCGGTACTTTTATAGCACCCGCGCTCGCCGCCCTTGCTCCATAGTGGACCCTGGGAAGCGACCCAGATGACGTCGGAGCTGTCGGGATGCACGATAATCTTGGAGACGTGTTCCGAGTTCTTCAGACCCATGTTGGTCCAGTTCTTGCCGCCGTCCTGGCTGCGGTACACGCCATCGCCGAAGCCGATGTGGCGGCCGCCGACGTTTTCGCCCGTGCCTACCCACACCGTAGCGGAGTTATTCGGGTCGACCGTCACGCAGCCCGTGGAGTAGGAGGCCTGTTCGTCGAAGACCGGATCCCAGGTGATGCCCGCGTTCTTCGTCTTCCACACTCCGCCGGAAGCGACGGCTACGTACCAGGTGTTTTCGTGTCGGGGGTCGACGGCGATGTCGGCGATCCGGCCGGCGACGAAGGCGGGGCCCACGTTGCGGAGAGGCATTCCGGTGATTTTGTCGGCTTTGTCCGGTTTTTCTTGGGCGGCGAGGACACCGGAGAATAACAATAGCAGTAGGGGGAGGAGTAAAGATCTGGTCATGGCGCGTTTTTACGGGCCTTAAAATACTACGGAGGAGGGGATGTGCAAGTTTGGGGGGAGTGAAGGAGTGAAGGAGGGAGTGAAGGAGGGGATCGGCAGTACAGGGTCGGCTTAGAAAGCCTCAACCTTGAGCAGCTAAAGGATGAGCCCTCCTGGGCGACCCTGTAAAGCGGGCAGTGCAGGGTCGGCTTAGAAAGCCTCAACCTTGGGTAGCTAAAGGATGAGCCCTTCTAGGGCGACCCTGAAAGACGGGCAGTACCGGGCCGGCTTGCAAAGCCTCAACCTTGGGTAGCTAAAGGATGAGCCCTTCTAGGGCGACCCTGAAAGACGGGCAGTACCGGGCCGGCTTGCAAAGCCTCAACCTTGGTCAGCTAAAGGATAAGCCCTTCTAGGGCGACCCTGAAAGACGGGCAGTGCAGGGTCGGCTTGCAAAGCTTCCACCTTGGCCAGCTAAAGGATGAGCCCTTATAGGGCGACCCGGTCAAACGGGCAGTACAGGGTCGGCTTGCAAAGCCTCAACCTTGGTCAGTTAAAGGATGAGCCCTTCCAGGGCGACCCGGTCAAACGGGCAGTACAGGGTCGGCTTGAAAAGCCTCAACCTTGGGTAGCTAAAGGATGGGCCCTTCCAGGGCAACCCGGTTAGACGGGCAGTACAGGGTCGGCTTAGAAAGCCTCAACCTTGGGTAGCTAAAGGATGAGCCCTTCTAGGGCGACCCTGTAAAGCGGGCAGTGCAGGGTCGGCTTGCAAAGCCTCAACCTTGGTCAGCTAAAGGATGAGCCCTTCTAGGGCGACCCGGTTAGACGGGCAGTATAGGGTCGGCTTAGAAAGCCTCAACCTTGGTCAGCTAAAGGATAAGCCCTTCTAGGGCGACCCTGAAAGACGGGCAGTGCAGGGTCGGCTTGCAAAGCCTCAACTATACTTACACCTCATTCACCCGGTACATCCCCTCCACCGCCACCCCACCCAGATGGTCCGCTACGTGCCGCAGTCCGCGATCCGAGAGGTCGAAGAAGGTGAGCGCCGTGAGGCTCGCCGCGTGAGGGGTAATCAGTACGTCCGGGTGATCGAGTAGTCGTTGACGAAGATCATCGTCCGCGGCGACCATCAGATCGCTGGCGTAGCCGCCGAGGTGGCCGGAGTCGAGGGCATTCATCAGCGCCCGGGCGTCCACGACCTCGCCGCGGGCGGTATTGATGAGGAAGGCGCCCGGCTTCATGCGCGACAGGGCGGCCGCGTCAATCATATCACGGGTCTGCTCGGTGAGGGGGACGTGCAGACTGATCACGTCGCTGTCCGCCAGCACCCGCTCGCGCTGAATTTGATTCCGGCCGGCTCCGCTTATCTTCATTCCCATGGCTCCCGCGATCCCGGCTACTTTTTGTCCGATGTCGCCCATGCCGATGATGCCCAACTTTAGTTGACGCAGCTCCTGCCCCGCGTAAGTATCGCGGTAATTCCAGTTGCCCCGTTTCACCTCGCCGACCAGCCGGTACATGCCGCGCACCAGCATGAGTATAAGCCCGATGGTGTGCTCGGCCACGGTATCGGCATTGGCACCCGGTACGTTGAGGACCTGAATGCCGCGTGCGGTAGCGTAGTCCACGTCGATGTTGTTAACCCCTACCCCGTTGCGGACGATCACGGAAAGCTGCGGACAACGGTCGATCAGCGACCGGTCCACCTGCTCCTTACCGCGTACGACGATGGCGCGGACGGTAGTGTAATCTTGCGGCTCCTCCCCCGGCATCACAACGGTAAAGCGGTCGGCCGGAAGGCGTGACAGCGCCCGTTCGTCTACGGATTCCAGGATATATACGACTGGCTTCATCACTTCTGCTGGCTCGGCGGGTGGTAGAGGGTGGCGTTTTCGGCCTTGTAGCCCCGGAAGTCATTGCGGCCGGAGACGTAGAGCCCCTCCTCGTAGATATCCTCCTCGAAAATCTTGGGGTCGATTTCGTCACCGGGGAAGGAAGTGAGTTCAATCAGGTTGCCGGCCGGATCGCGGATGAAGGCCTGCATGGCGCCGTCGGGCAGTCGCCGCACTTTGCCCCAAGGCTCGATGTCGATGCGGCCCTGCTCCTTCATGCGCCAGTACATTTCGCTGAAGTCGTCGACCCGCACGCACAAGTGCCCGCGAAAACTCCGGCTGTCCTCCCACTCGCTCAGGTGCAATTGGGTAGTGTCGGTAATGCGAAAAAATGCCGTCGGATAATCAAAAACGAAGGCGGGAATCGGCTCCAGCCCCATTTCTTCTTCGTAAAAACGCGCGGCCTCCTCGAGCTGGTCGACGATGAGGGTGACGTGGTTGATTTCTGCTATTTTGCCCATGAGAAGGGGTTGAGGGAGGATTGGATGGTAAACTAAACCCGGAACTGTTGGACGAAATCAGGATTAATATCCACGCCGAGGCCGGGGCGGTCGGGTAATTGTATGCGGCCGTCAGTGACCCGGGGGGCTTCTTTCACCAAGTCGTACAGCAAGGGGTTGCCGCCGAGGGAGTGTTCGATGTACACGGCCGAGGGGCTGCTGAAGGCGAGGTGAACGCCGGCCATGAAGGAGAAGGCGGAGCCCCAGCAGTGGGGAGCCAGTTCGAGCTGGTGGGTTTCGGCGAGGGCGGCGACCCGACGGGCTTCGGTGATGCCGCCCACGATGGCGCAGTCGGGCTGGAGGACGTCGACGGACTTGTGCTCGATCAAATCCCGGAAATCGAAGCGGGTGAACTCACTCTCCCCGGCGGCAATGGGGGTCGTAGTGCCGCGACGGATCTCGGCGGTACCGGCCTTGTTGTCGGAGGTAACGGGCTCTTCGAACCAGTACAGGCCGAGGTCTTCCGTCAGGCGGGCGAAGCGGCGGGCCTCGGTGACCGAGAAGGTGCCGTGGGCGTCGACCATGATGTCGATCTCCTGGCCGAGGGCACGGCGGGCTTCTTCCACGCGGGCGACGGTTTCGCGCACCGAATTATCCATCACGCCGACCCGCATTTTGATACCGCCGTAACCGTGGTCGACGTAGCTTTTGAGTTGGTCACCAAGCTTGTCCACCGCGGCCCAACCCCCGCTGGCGTAACAGGGCATGGATTCGCGGCAGCTGCCCCCCAGTAGTTCGACCACCGGCACGCCGAGGCGTTTGCCCTTCAGGTCCCATAGCGCGGTATCGATGCCGCTGAGGGCGGAGATGGTGGTGCCCCGGTTGCCCAGGATGGGGAATACGCGGCCGCGGTCGCGGGCGTAGTGGTCGCGGGAGCCGCTATAGACCGCTTCCCACACGGCGGTGATGTTGCCGGCCTCCATGCCCACGAGCTGGGGAGCCAGTTCTTGTTCGATGCAGGTGACGATGGACGCGCAGGCACCGGTGGCCCCAACGGCCGCTTTCGCTTCTCCGTAGCCGGTGTGACCGTCCTCGTCGGTGACCTCCACCAGCGTCATGTCGAAGTGGGTGAGCTGACCGTAGTCGGAGCGCCACTGCCGCCCGGCCGGGATGGGACAGCGGAGCCAGTGGGCCTTAATGTGCTTAATTCTCATGAATGACCGGGTAAGTAGTAGTATGAATTTCGGCGGAAGCGCACGGACCGGAGGCCCTCAACCCTACAGCAGCGGCAGCAGGGTTTCGGCGGATTTCCGCGTGAGAAAGGTGTAGAACTCCTCGGTCAGGGCCGAGCTGCCGTGGTCTTCCAGGAACTTGCGGGCCTCCTCGGTGAGTCCCTGTGGATCGGTGTCGATGCTGTCGGGGTGGGGATTGGCCGGGGTACGGTCCACCGGAGCGGCGAATTCTACGGAGAGGGGCCCGGTAAAGCCGACTTCCTTGAGCGTGCTCACCAGTTCCGGCCAGTCGATCGCGCCCATGCCGGGGGCCATGCGGTTATTCTCCGCCACGTGGAAGCCGACGAGGCGGTCCTTCGCTTTCCGGATCGTGGCCAGCGGGTCGGCCTCTTCGATGTTCATGTGGAAGATATCGAGGCAGACGCCGCAGTCGGGACCGGTAGCTTCGGCGAGGGCCAGGGCCTGGTCGCCACGGTTAATGAAATAGGTTTCGAAGCGGTTGATGGGCTCGATGCCCAGCTTGATGCCGGCGGCTTGCGCGAATGCGTAGCATTCCTGCATGGAAGCCACGGCCCAGTCCCACTCTTCTTCCGGACGGGCGCCGGGCACGATTTTCCCGACCGTTCCGGGTACTACGGAGACCATCTCGCCGTCGAGTTCCTTCACCATGGTGATGATGTCCTTCACGTACTGCACGGAGTTGGCGCGTTCTGCTTCGTCGGTCGCCAGCAGGTTGCGTTCCCCGAGCATGAGGGTGACGGAGCCCCAGCATTTGACCTGGTATTTTTTAAGTAGTCGGCGTACTTCCGCGGTATCGTAGTCGGCGGGCGTCCCCTGTATTTCCAAATATTCGTAGCCCAGCGGGGCAATGCGGGCGAGAGTGGCTTCGAGAGACTCGGCGCGCATCCAATTGTGTATGGCGAGTGGCATAGTGGGTGGTTAAACGTGTGCGTCGCAATATAGGGCGGCGGGGCGCGGGTGCAAAGCAATTTGGCAACCTGCCTTATTGACCACTGGATACCCGTTTTACGGGCGAGGAGTGAGACTACTTACCGACAGTGCGGGTGGCACAAAATCCGTGTGCCAATCCGTGCGAGACGAAGTCTATCCGTGGTGAAATTGAATATTGCCGCTACCGGAGGCAGGACTGTACTAGCCTTCGTAGTTGAACATCCACTGTACGCCGTACTTATCCGTACACATCGCGAAGTATGCCCCCCAGAAGGTGTCCTGCAGTTCCATCGTTACCTTACCGCCATCCGAGAGGGCGTGAAAGAGGCGGTCCACCTCCTCCCGCGAGTCCGGCGAAAGGGTGATGTGGTAGTTGTTTCCCACCGTCACCGGCATACCCATGCTCGGGGGTGCATCGCTTCCCATGAGTACATGCCCGCCCAGTATCGGAAGCTGTACGTTCATGACTAATTGCCGGTCTTCTTCCGCCAGCGCTGGCATTCCCTCCTGGGGGGGTGCCTCGCCGAAGCGGGAAATGCCGCCCCTAAAGTCGCCGCCGAAAACGGAGCGGTAAAAGGTGAAGGCTGCTTCGGTTTGATTCGTAAAGTTGAGGTAGGTGGATACGGAGGCCATGGCGGGAGGGATGAATGGTTGAGTAGATAAGTGAGTGAGTGGATTGGGGAATGAGTGGAGGTAAGATAGGGCTTGTGCGACCTCCTACGTATGCGATTACCGCCTGGCTTGGCTTTATCTTGGCAAAAAATCCCGTGGTATGCAGCGATTCCTTTTGTTTGTCCTGACCGTATTTCTCGCCGTCTCCTGTACCGAGCAGGAGGTCGTACAGGAAGAAAACATCCGCGGCGCCGACGCTTACCACGATAACCAAGGGCGCGACGACCTCCTGTCCGGTGGCGTAAAGATGATCCCCATCACCACGCCGGCCGGGGACTTCCGGGTCTGGACCAAACGGGTCGGCAACAACCCCCGCAAAAAGGTGCTGCTGCTGCACGGCGGTCCCGGTGCTACCCATGCCTACTTCGAGGCCGCCGACAGCTACTTCCCCGGCGCGGGTATCGAATACTATTACTACGACCAGCTGGAAAGCGGCAACAGCGACCATCCCAACGATCCAAACCTGTGGACCACCGATCGCTTCGTCAGCGAAGTCGAGCAGGTGCGTACGGCGCTCGGACTGGACCAGGACAATTTTTACCTCCTCGGCCACTCCTGGGGCGGCATCCTGGCTATGGAGTACGCCCTCGCCCACCAGGAAAACCTGAAGGGCTTAATCATTTCCAATATGATGGCCTCCGTACCCGAGTACAATAAGTACGCCCAGGAAGTCCTGGGCCCCCGCATGGACCCGGAAGTACTCCGGGAGATCAAGGCCCTGGAAGCCGCGGAAGACTACCAGAATCCCCGCTACGAGGAGCTCGTCACCAACAATTACTACACCGAGCACGTCCTGCGCATGCCCCCCGAAGAATGGCCGGAACCGGTGCTGCGCGGCCTGGGCGGCATCAACTACGACATCTACCTCGCCATGCAGGGCCCCAGCGAGTTCGGCATCATGCAGGGGGCCATACTGGAAGACTGGGACCGCAGCGGCGACCTGCAGGAAATCACCGTCCCTACCCTCGTGATCGGCGGCGAGCACGATACCATGGACCCGGAGTACATGAAATGGATGGCCGGCGAATTCCCTAATGGGCAATATCTCTACTGTCCGCAGGGTAGCCACATGGCCATGTACGACGATCAAAAGACGTACTTCGGGGGGCTTATCCGCTTCATCAACGATGTCGACCGAAACAATGCAGCGGGCGGCGGCGCGCGGGTGCAATAAAAATTCCCCGACCAAGCGTACTCGGTCGGGGAATGAATGCCGTGAATTCGGCGAGTAGTTTTACTGCACTACCATCCGGCGGGATCGCTCGAAGCCGGTCGTCTGCATGCGGTAGATGTACATACCGGGCGGGTAGGTAGAGATGTCGACCGTCACCTCATGATCACCGGCCCCGTAGGTCTGGTCCGCTACGATTTTGACCAGTCGGCCGTTCAGATCGTATATCTGCAGCATTACCGATTGGGTGGCCGGTATGGTAAAGGGAATCACCGTGGTACCCGTGGCCGGATTGGGGCGGTTGGCCCCCAGCGCGAAACCGGCACGAGTGAAGTCCGAAACCGAGGTGGTGTTGCCGAAGAAGGGATAGGGGTCCGCCACCGAACCGACGATGTAGTCCACACCGAAGGTTTGCTCGTCTCCGTTGGTCCGGTACTCCTCGCCGGTCACGGTATTCACGATCCGGAACTCGAGGGGCAGGCCATAATCCGCGGAATTGCCGGATACCAGCAGGAAGGCACGGTAGTTATCCTCCGACGGACAGAACTCCATACTACCGATACCCCGACATTCTCCGTCGAGTAAGGCGATTACTTCCAGGTCGGTGTAGTTGGACTCTCCGAGCAGTTCCGCGTCAAATTCCCCGGTGATGTTCATGTTATGCTCGTAGCGACCGCGTTCCACCCGGTACTGGTTACTTTTCTGGGCGGGGTGAACAATGCTTCCCGTATTGGAGGATTTCAATTTGTAGCCTGCCCCCGGCGTAAACTGTCGCAGGCTCCCCGTCCAGCCACCATTGGCCGCTTCAAACAGGGCGAAGGCGGACTTTCCCTTGATAATGTCACCTTCGGTAACGCTCAGATTTGACAGGACGTCATTAACCGGTTCGGGATGCAACCTCGGATAGCCGATCCAGTTCCAGTCGTCGTCCACCGATACCGTAACGGAATCGGGACTGGGCAGGCCGACTACCTTGAGGGTATCGGGCGCATCGGAGAGATGTACCAGGTAGCCCTGTCCGAGCTCAATGGTATCCAGCTTGCCTTTCCAGTCTGCGAGATAACTGTATTCGGCGGAATTTTCCTGCGATTTTACGACGATATTATTCCCGGAGGAACTACTCATGATACTCTGAAAAACCTGTTCTCGTGACATGTCATCGGTAGCCACGTTGAGTGAGATCCAGTTCCATCCCTTATTAAGGGGGATGCTTTGAAAAATTCCTTCGGGGTGCAGTATGAATGGCAGTGCGGTGGATCCTACGTGATCGTTCGCCTCGAACGTGAGTTCCTCTTCGGCGCCGTACTCCACTCCGTTTAGTGCATGCCAGAAGCGGAAAGTAATTGTCTCTCCCTTTTTACCCCCCAAGTCGTTACTGTGGACTTTTAAATAAGCCGCGTAGGTATCGGAGGCGGCAACGTACTCGAGATTCGCGACTCCGCGGATTTGTCCGCCGACAAAGGCACCGATCAGGTCACGTGGATCGTCGGAGAGCAGGTCGTTCGTTCCGTCCAGACTGAACTGGGCCACGATGGTCATATCGTACTCGTATGCGTTGGGATCAAAAGCCCAATTTACTTCCCTGGCAAGAAGCTGGAAGGTTACCGGAACCGACACGGCCCGATCTTCCACCCGGGCGGTAATCGTATCATGATAGATACCAGGGGAAAGTTCTTCGCTTACGGCAAAGTCAAGGTGGTAATCATTGTTGGGCAGTATGGTACCCCGCGTTTGCAGCGGTGTTAGCCAGGCCGGATACCGAATCGCTCCGTCATCGGTGGTGTCCAGCGAAAAGGCCTTGCTGATCAGAGTATTGTTTTTCAGCACGCCGGTAATTATGTGCGCGGAGCCCTCCAGCCCGGAGGCATGAATCGGATCCGGATCCCAGAAGACGGGATTGACATTGACCAGGAACGACCAGTTGGTAGCGTACTTCTGCACATTGCCGTTGAGGTCGCGCAGATTGGCCACCGTAGCTTGGATCTCAACACCCTGCAACTGCGGCATCTCGGTCAGGTGAGGCGTGGTGTTTATGATCAGCTTATTGCCGAAGCAGGCGGCGGTCGCCGGTATCTCCTCCCCGGTATCGGCCCGCTGCAGGCGTATAACGGGGTCGTAGTCGTTGACCAAGTTGCAGTCGATGTCCTTGTCGAAGGATACCGATATTTCCTCCCCGAACCGCAGGAAGCCGTCGCTCGGCGTAGGGATGCCGTAGGGGGCCAGCGAATTACGGTCGATCGTGCCCCGCTTTTCCGAGGAGAAGGTCACCCCGCTCCGTCCGCAACTGGCCGTTGCACGTATCCAGTACGTACCGTCTTCGTAGTTCGACAGGTCCAGGCTCAGGTCGTAATTCGCGCCGGTCAGGTCGTTCGTATCCAGCTGGTATACATTGATATACCCTTGCCCCTCCTTTTTGATCTCGACGGTTATGTGTTCAAATGTCTCATTATTCAGGTCGTAGCCGGAAAGCGTAGTGCGCAGCGTATCCCCGGAATTTTGATTGATCAGCCAACCATCGTCAGGCTTCCGCAGGGCAATATTGGTGCACTCCGTTTCGAACTGGAGGAGTTTAATGTAGGCGGTGTCGGCATTAATCAGTTCCCCTCCTTCCCCCGCGAGGTCGTATTCGCAGGGTGGGTAGATCATAATGCCAATATCCGCGTACTGGCTGGCTAGGGGTCCACGGGTCACCGACAGGTTCAGGCTGGCCGTTTCACCGTAGGGCAAGTCAAAATGTGCCGCGCCGTTATTAATCAGGTGACCGCCCAGGCGCACTTGAGCTCCATCCGGGTTGGTCGTCGAGATCACCCGTACGGCGTACTCCCGTGTTTCCCGACTTTCACTCAAATTCGCGATCTGGCAGACCAGATTCGCCGCGCCGTCAGCGGGGATGTTGGTGATTTCCGACCCGCCGATCCTGATGGTGGGTCGGTCGCGCGCCTGGGAACCGGGCTCCTGGGGACAACTCGTGGTCCCGAGTTTGAGGTCGAAAGCCGGGACGTTGTAGGACTCGTCGGTCAGGATGTCGACCGAAAAGAAATCGCCGATGTCCCCGTCGTCCAGGACGTAACCAACCTTCCGCGTTCGGGTGGTATCGTCACCGGCATTGGTGGTAGTCGACCAGCGAAATTTACCCATGACGCCGAACTCGCTCTCGACCCAGAGGCCGCCCTCATTTTCAATCTTGGCCCCGACGGCAAACTCCGTATCCACGAAAGTATTATACTCATAAGATACCGTGGTGACGGTGTCGTTCTCGTATTCCCGCAGAATGGGCGCCCCCGCGCTGAAGGAGATATTTTCCTCGAATTTGGCGTCCTTACCACGTGCCGTGTCGTTCTTCGCCAGAATCTCTTCCCAGGCGAGGCTATCGCGGATCAGGTTGTTTACTTCGGTCAGGTCCGCTTTGGAGAGGTCCTCAACGGGCCTGTCGTCCAGGATATTGGCCCGCAACAGCCCGAGGGTGGGCAGCAGGGTATTCTTGATGTGGGTTTCCGTGTAGACGAAAGTGGTGGCGAAGTCCTGGGAGGAAAGGGAAGGGACTACGTCCACTTCCGCCAAACACGTCTGTTCGTCAAAGGTCAGATAGTCCGCCAGAGCGAACTCCTGGTTGTAAGCCGCACCTATGTATACGTCCCCCCCCTCTCCGGTGAGGTTGTCGAGGTCGGAAGTGGAAAAATTTTCCGTGAAGGTCATCGTGGTGTAGGTTCCGTTGCGATTGAAATTATCGCGGCCGGCCACGGCGGAGAATTTAACGGTTGCGCCAGCGCCAAATTCGGTAAGGAGAGTATTTGTCTTGACCCCCAGCAGAACGTTGGCGTACACGCCGGCCTCCCCGCCTACCAGAGATTCGTTGGTGGTAAAGTTGGTGTACGACGTTCCCTTCTCCACGTAGCTGTAGCTGTTGTCACCCGGAGGGTCGTGTAGGATGAGCATCGGAATGTCCGGCGTCCGGGTGATAAAGCTGGGGGTGTTGCTCTTGGCACCCGTGACCAGTATCCAGGATTCCACCGGCACCGGGTCCACGAGATCCACTTCCGGAATGATGTAGAGGAGCTTCTCGTGATTGTGTGTCGAACTGCTGGCAATGATGGGCTCCCCCGCATCGATCTGGTAGCTGGCGATACCGCCCCGAATGGGTACGCGGACGAATTTGCTGCCCCGGTCCGAGACAAAGTCGTAAATCTTCAGGAAGCCAGTATCGATATGGCAATCGGATCCCAAAATTTCCTTCACCTCAATGTCGATCCGGTAAGAGGTGCCCTGTTCCATCACGACAATTGGGTCTCCTTCCGAATTCACGCATTCCGTTTGAATGGCCCCGGTATCATCATAGTCAATTGAGATTTTAAGTGGCGCGCGGTAGATAAAGGATACAGTGGGGTGGACGGCGGCGCGCACGGTATCCCTCGTACCGGCCAGTATGGTGTCGGCGGCCTGTATGATGACGATGGAATCGTTGGACAGCGAATCGCGAATTTCCTCGATATAGGTGGTGGTCTCCGTCACGGTAACGATTTCGCTGGTGTCGCGCACGGTAAGGTCGACCTTTATGGGCACACCTCCGATTTGATCCTCAATATTGGTAAGGTTACTGGAACTTCCTGAGATATCGATCACTTCGACCATGTAATCACGAGCCGGCAGATCGGTCAGTTCCAGAATACCGTTGACGTCGGTATCGTATTCTTTAACGTAACAATTTTGGGGGGAATAAATACGAACCGTGGCGTAATCCCCGAGGGGTTCCTGACAGCTGCCCTGGACGACAACACGTAGGGTGTCCGTTTCCTTATCCTCGAAGTCGATATCCGTATGATCCCGGTCAACGACCACGGACGTCGAGATTGCGCCTGTACCATTCTCCAGGCGGTGGTGGAGGTAGACCGGCGTAAACGTGTACGTATCCTCATCCTGAATGGCGAAGGACCAGTTGCCGTTGCGATCGGTGAGGACGCCGTAGTCCGTATCGTCGATCAGTATCCGCACGCCCGCAACCCCGCAGGTCACGCCATTTGGCGACTCGGGATAAGTCACCCGGCCCGCCGCCGTGAACACGGTCAGGTCGGTGAAATCTACCCCTTGCGCACTCTTAGCGTTCAGGGTTAGCGACCGTCTTGCCTTCACAGGCGAAAATTCGTGCACGATACTGCCTGACTTACTCGGTTTGACCGTGAATTCCGCGCCCTCGAAATAGTACACGTCGAGAAACTCGTAGTAGCCTTCGATATCGGTAGTAGTACAGTACGTGGCCGTGCAGTCGCTTGGGAGTACGGTGCCCCCCGCCGGTATGGTATCCTCCAGAGTCAGGGTCACCGTAACCCCTGACACCCCGGCTCCCAGGCTGGATCGTACGTGTCCCTTAATCGAGCCGTCGGGCCGGCTGTATCCGGTGTCGGTGGCCGTCAGAAAATCGCCGCCGATCGGGGTCACGTAGTATGTATAATTGTAGCCGGGTATGCCGGTATTGTCATTGTACCCACGGGCATTCCCGCTGATTATAGCTAGCTCTTCCCGCCCGGTAGCATTGGGGGTGCTCCGTTCGATACGGATCTCCTCGGCATAGTCGGACAGATCATTCCACGCCAGACTGGTCGCATTGTACTTGGTGCCGTCGGTAGCGACCAGCTCTACGGAAAAGGTGGAACCCTCGTCGGATACGCCCGGGGATTCGTCGTCGTCGTAGAAGGACGAGAAGGTGGTCACCCGGTAAGTATGTGTGTTCCCCGGCTGCCGTGTTGTATCGCGGTACTCGCGGACGGTGCCATCCGCTGTGGTATGGATGAGGACGCTATCCCGGTAGATCCGGTACTCATGTAGATCGTCAGGAATATCGGTACCCTTTTCCCAAGTTATCGTAATGTCCGTATCGTCTGTCCCGTCCGAAGCACTGACGTTCTCGGGGTCGAAGATTTCAGCAGTGTAACCAGTGATCGGCCCGCCGTCGAACTCAACGGCGATTTCACAAACCGCTCCCGCCGGATTTCCCGGGAACTTTCCCCGGTAGAATACGGTGATGTAAGCTTTCTGTCGTTTACCCGGACCAACCAACCTCTTATGTGAGCCCGTTTTGTCCGCATCCGGAGAGATATACTCCCAAAGCAAATTATTACTGCCGTTGCGGAAGTCATCCCGGTGTGCCTTAAGCTGAATCCTATCTATATTATTACAATAATTCGTTTCCAGATTGTAGTAAGAATAGAGTATATAATAATCGCTCTCGTACTGGGCGGCTTCAATCCTCGGAGCCAGTAGCAGGTCGGTGTGGACATCCGGGGCGCTGGCGTCTCTCGCAGTGGTGGCGTAGGTGTACGCCGGCAGGTAAGGCCCGGCGGGAGTGGTACAGTATGAATGGTCGGCCGACGGGTAGCCCAGAACCGTTGCGGTAAACGCACAGTAGAGCAGGCCGGCCAGCAGGCCGGTTCGGGAAGAAAGCATCTTGTTATGTTTAGTTAGTGTGTGGAATAGGGGAAGGGCATTTCCCAACCAGCAGAAAATTAAATAGGGACAAACAGCGGATTCTCGGGGAATGACGTATCACGTCAGGGTTCCAAATTAGTCAAAATGACGACAAACACCAAATTTTACCATGCGTATCTATAAATATGTTTACACGCGCATTGCTTTCGTGCTATCCTCCCAGCTCGGGTGGATACGATGATCGCCTGTGGGGTGGCTAGCCATGCCTAGGAGTGTCCCCGTCGCCAGATGTGCGGTCCGTGCTACCCCTCCCCCAGTCCTTCCACCCGCTCGATATAAGCTTTCACGTCAAACTTGCTCTCGAGTCCCCCCTTACTCAGCATGCGCACCTTGCCGAACACCTCGCGCTCCGTCCAGGCGCGGTCGTGCAGTCCGAAGAGCCAGAGGATGTTGGTGAAGCTGTTGGGGTCGCGACCGCCGAGGAAGTACTTATTATTCAGATACAGGGCCGTTTTGTGGGCGTAGTCGGGGGTGTTGGTCCACCGGATGATCTGCTTGCCCCAGTACATGCGCATGTAGTTGGGCAGGAATCCCCGCACCCGCATTTCCCGCATGGAGGCGTTCCAGGCTTCGTCGGCGGTTTCGCCGTTTTCGAGCTGTTCCCGGGTGTAATGGTCGGGACGGTCGTCGGACTTATGTTTCTCCAGGGTTTCGCTCGCCCAGTCGGGCAGGGCCTTCAGGCTGTCGTAGTCATCGGGGGTGTAGTAGACAAAGTTGTGCGCGAGTTCCCGCCGCACGATCAGCTCCTCGACGTACGCATCGATGTCCTCCCGGGGGGCACTGGCTCCGCGGACCTTACGCAGGATCTCGCACGGACTAATGTGCCCGAAGTGCAGGTAGGGACTCATGTGACTGGTCGCGTCCGCCACCGGATCCCGCCGGCCGTCGGCGTAACCATCCAGTCCCGATCGCAGGAAGGCGGTCAGTCGCTTCCGGGCGGCACGGGTACCGCCGGTGAAGTCGGGGCTCGGCGGCACGCTACGGTCGATCTTCAGTTGCTCCAGCAGGCCGTCTACGGTGCCGAACTCCAGGTCGTTGCGGACGTGCAGCCGTTTGCTCTCGTGTTTCGGCTTGCTTTCGGAGACTTCACCGGCGAAGTCGTCTACCCGTTCCATAATCTGCCGACGGATGGTGCGGGCCGCGTATTCCCGCTTATCGCTGGCCGTTTCCAGGGGGACGACCAGATCACCCTCGACCTGCACCAGCGGAATGTCCAGCTTTTCGGCGGCTCCGCTGCGCCAGGCGCGCTCGTGGCGCAGGTAGGCCCGGTCGGTCACTACCGCGCAGGCGGCATCCGCGGCGAAGGCCGTGATCTTGTCCACCCGGGGACCGTGCAGGAGCACGAACCTCAGGTCGCGTTCGGCGAGGCGGTCCGCCACCTCCTTCAGCCCTTCCAGCAAAAACGTATAGTGCCGCAGATTGGCTTCCGGGAAGTCGTCGATCAGGGTGAATACTACGATGCAGGCCTTGTCCAGATCATTGGCCCAACGGACGGCGTACTCCAGCGCCGGATTCTCGTAGGCCCGCATGCTTTCCTGCATCCAGTAGATGACGTAGTCGCCGTCGTGCCGCAGCGGCCGGTCGTTGAGCTGCTGGATCCGTTCGGGGGCGATGTGGAAGTTTTTTACCTGCTCCATACCCCGCCTAACGCGATTTACCGGAGCTGGTTTTTTGCTCCTCTCCGAGCTACGTTGCTCCCGCGCGCCGCCGCCCTACAGTTTCGTCAGCCGCAGGTAGTCCACGAGTGCCACGTTGACCTCACCGTCCATATTGTGGTTCCAGTCCGCGAAGTACAGCCGTACCGTGTTGCTGCCCTCCCCTAGCGTGACCCGGTGGGCGTTGGTGTGTCCCCAGCTCGACCAGTCGTCGGCACCGCGCTGGGGAAAGACGACCACTCCCGCGTAATTGCCGTTCACGCCGAGACTCCGGATGGCGCACTTCTTGTCGGTATTGACGGGGCCGCTGCCGTTGGCGAAGCGAAAGTCGAGAAGGTACCGCCCCGCCGCCGCCACCTCAATGGAGAAGACCACCTCCCGATTTTCGTGGAGCGTCAGACGCACGAAGCCCTTACCCGTGAAATTTTCGGACGGAAAGGAAGACGCCGGCGCGTACGCTTCCGCCTGAAAAACCCGCACCTCGGGCGTGATCGTAACCGGTTCGCTGGCAAAGGCCTCGTGGCCGAACTCATCCACGGCCGCCACCCGGTAGGAAGCGAAGGCCCCCAGCTTGATCCGATAGTGGTTGTCGGTGGTAGTGGCCAGCAGGTCCCCGTTGCGGTACACGTGGTAGTGGTGGGCACCCAGCACGCGGGTCCACTGCAGGGACTCCCCCACCCGGCCGGCCCAGAGGGTGGGCAGGGAGGATTGATTCGGCACCTCCGTGATCGTCCGGTAGGGCAGGTCGTGATCATCGAGTTGAATGTCGATCACGTGGTGGTCCGTCGCACCGGCTTCGATAAAGGCCACTTCCACCGGCTCACCGTCGATGGTCACCGTACGCACCCGGCGGCCGTGACCGCGGACCGTAATGTCCAGCGTAGCCCCACGGTACCGAAATCCGCGGAGGGTACGCTCGCCGGCGAAGGACCGCGGCACGGTGGGCTGGAAGTAGAGTCCGTCGGCCCTAAATTCCATGCCCATAAATATCCGGTACACCATGGCCAGGTTGCCGGCAATGCTCCAGAGCATGCGGTGGGAATTGACCTGAGTGCCCACGATACCGCCGTTTTCGCACACCAGATTTTCGTAGTTGCTGAGGGAGAGGGCGGCGGTACGGTAGAGGGCGCCCAACCCGTGCTCCAGGGCGGCTCCGTTGCCGGTACGCGCCGCGGCCCAGTTCCAGTAGGCCTGCACGAAGGGCCAGATGGCGTTGTTGTGGTAGGGCGGCATGTCCGGAATCTGGGGGTAGATGCAACTCACGCCGTAGGGGGTATGCGGCGAGTGCTCCATGATGGAAGCGCATTGCTCCCCGTCCGCAATGCCGAACAGTATGCAGAGCGCCTCCCCCAGCGCCTCGAAGCGGGGCGAGACCAGCAGGTGACTGCGGCCGTAGAGAAACTGTCCGTAATAACCCTTGTCGAGCAGCCAGAGCCGGTCGTTCATGGCTTGCTTGATCGTGGCGGCGACCTCCGCGGCATCCTCGGTCGGTTGTCCTAATGTCTGACCCATACGTAGCAGGATCTCGTGAGCCCGGTAGTGCACCGCGTTGGTCCCGAGGCAGAGGGACGCGTAGATGTCGGTATTGTCCATCCAGCGCGGATAGGTCTGCTCGCGCCAGTCGAGAAAAGAGGACTCACCACGGTACAGTCCGGTACGGGGGTCGGGCAGCGTCTTCGCATCGTCCGCCAGGGTATCGCGCACTACGGGAAAGACCTCCTCCAGCCAGCTACGATCGCCGGTCACCAGGTAGACTTCCCAGGCCGCCAGCACCCAGGTAGTGCGGTCGGAGGAAACGGGCCAGGCCCCGCCGGTGCCGGTGTCCTGCACGATGCGTCCCCGCCTGACCTTCGAGCGCAGACTGGTCATGACCGCCTCCGGATCGTGAATGGCCATGGCCAGCAGGGCGCTGTAACTCACGTCGCGGGTCCAGACGCCCGACCACTTCGCCCCGGTGCGCAGGGTACCGTCGGGTTCGACGTTGCGCCGGGCCTCCTGGCGGGCCAGGTTGAAGAGGGCGTCGATGAGGGGATGATCCGAGGTGTAGGTCGGCCCGGGCGGCACGTCGCTGGCCAGCTTCCAGTCGGTCGGGGGGTCACGATCCTTGTGGATGGTTTCGCCGTAGTTCGAGCGTAGGTGGGTGGCCGAGAGGGCTTCGGCGAAGAGCTCCCCCTGATCGACCCGGTCGGCGTACACGGTGTAGTGGGGAGAGGAGTAAAGCGGCTGGGGCATGAGGGGGATAACGACTTGTACCTGCTGTATGGCGCCGCGGGAAGGGATTGTTCGCCGCGGCCGAAATCTTGCCGTACGTAGGGCAGTGGCGAATTTCTTCTGATCTTACCGCGGTCAACGACCCTTCCCCGATGTACCGCATTATCGTATTTCCCCTCATTTTCAGCTTCATTCTGACCGCCGGCACCGGCTGTTCGACGACCGGCACGACCGCTCAGTCCCCGGACGCCGAAACCGGGCGTACCCTGGTCTGGTCCGATGAATTCGACGGCACGAGGCTCGATACCGCCAACTGGACCGTCGTACTCGGCGACGGCTGCCCCAACCTCTGCGGCTGGGGAAATGAGGAACGGCAGATCTATACGGCCGATAATCACCGGGTGGCCGACGGTCACCTGACCATTACGGTACGCAAGGAAGGCGATACCTATACCTCCACCCGGCTGAGCACGAAGGACAAACGCGCCTTTCAGTACGGTCGCATCGAGGCCCGGGCCAAGCTGCCCGTCGGGGAAGGACTCTGGCCGGCCTTCTGGATGCTGGGACAGCGTATCGACGAAGTGGGCTGGCCCCTGGCGGGCGAGATCGACATTCTGGAGTACGTGGGTCGCGCGCCCGGTGAGGTATTCACTACGCTGCACACCGCCGCCAATCACGGAGGGAACGCAACCTCCCGGATCACGCCCATTCCCGACATCGAAGACGGTTTTCACCACTTCGCCACCGAGTGGACGTCCGAGCAAATCACCTTTTACGTCGACGGCCGGCTCGTGCACACCTTTAACCCGGAGGAGCGCAGCGAGGAGGTATGGCCCTTCGATCACCCCTTTTACATCCTGCTGAACGTGGCCGTCGGCGGAAATTTTGGCGGGCCCGGCGTGGATGATACCGTTTTTCCCCAGGAGTACGTGGTGGATTACGTACGCGTTTACGCCCCGGAGTAATCCGACAGGTCCAGCGGACGGGTGTACATCTCGATGCGCCCGTCAGCGGACCGGGGCCACTCCGGTTGCGGCCGGTCCCAGTACAGTTCGACGCCGTTGCCGTCCGGGTCGTCGAGGTAGATCGCCTCGCTCACGCCGTGGTCGGCCGCGCCCGTGAGGGGGTACTCCGCCCGTACCAATCGCTGAAAGGCCCGGATCAGATCGTCGCGTTCGGGGTAAAGAATGGCGGTGTGGTAGAGCCCTACGCCCCGCCGGGGAGCCGGTCCTTCACCCAAACTGTGCCAGGTATTCAGGCCGATATGATGGTGGTAGCCGCCGGCGGAAATGAAGGCGGCCTGGGTACCGTAGCGGCTGGTTTCTTCGAATCCCAGCAGACCGCAGTAGAACTCCAACGACCGTTCCAGATCGGCAACCTTCAGGTGAACGTGCCCGATGCGGGCGCGGGGCGGGAGGCGGTAATCGGAAGTTGCCATGGGTACGGGTTTCTGGGTAAACAAACCCGACTCTAAATTAGATGTACGTACATGCGTATTTCGCGGCGGGGCGCGGGAGCCGCCGTATCCCGTCAAGCAAACTATATTGGCCGTAAACATTTGCACTCCCCTTCAATTGGTGAGTGTACAATACTTAAACTTTAAAGTCTCCTACCCATGATGAATACCGACCAGGTACTCTACCGCCTCAAATCCGGCAACGAACGCTTCGTCTCCGACAAGCTCGACGGCAAACTACAGAACTCCTCCCGACGGGGTGAACTTACCTCCGGCCAGGAGCCCTACGCCATCGTGCTCAGTTGCGCCGATAGCCGGGTAGTCCCGGAACTCGCCTTCGACACCGGCCTCGGGGAGATCTTCGTCGTCCGCGTGGCCGGCAATATTGCTAACACTTCCTCGATCGCCAGTATTGAGTACGCCGTCGCCCACATCGGCTCACCGGTTATCGTAGTGCTCGGTCACGAGAGCTGCGGCGCCGTTACCGCCGCCGTCAAGGGGGGAGACAACGGATATAATCTGAACCATCTGGTGTCGCACATTCAACCCGCCATTGCCGCTTCCGCCGACGGTGCTTCGGTCAACGAGGTGGTGAAAGAAAACGCCCGCCGTACGGCAAACGACCTGCAGGAACGCAGCAGCATCATTCGCAAGGCGGTGCAGGACGGCAAGGTCAAGATCGTCCCCGCCTACTACAACCTGGATAGCGGTAAGGTAGATATCCTCGGGTAGCCCCCCTACTCTTCAGCCCGCAGGTAGGCACTCAGCCGTTGTTCCAGCCGATCCTGTCGCGCCAGGTAGCGGAAACGGGGATCGGCAAAGATGACCGACAGGTCGATCGTGCTCAGTCGGTAGGCTTTCGCCAGTGCCCGTAATGATGCTTCCGCGTCCTCGAGCAGGGAGTAGTACTTCGCAAGCTGCACCATCACCATTCCGCGATCGTCGGGGGTAATGGCCAGTTGCAGGGCTCTTTCCAGAAACGGCAGCCCGTCTGCGGGGCGACCGGCTTCGGTGTATACCAGGCCGATCTCCGAAATCGTCGCGACGCTGCGCGGCAGATACGTCAGCACGGAGTCTAGTAGGCTGATGGCGCGGGCGTACTGCTTTCGCCCGAGCGCCGCGTCCTTGGCGGTCCAGAAGTCGAGTACCACGTTGGTGTAAGTGGCGTCGAGGGTGGTCGGCACGTACGGAGCCCCGGGGGCACTCACGACCTCCAGAGTGTAATCGCGCCAGTCGTAGGAGCAGGCCAGAAAGCGGTCCGGCTCATTCGGCGGCAACCAGTCGCCGCGATCGATACCGTCGCCGTAGTACACCCGGTACCACCGTCCGGCCACCGGGATTTCCACCCACAACTCGTTCTCCCGCACCTCGTCGTAGCTGAGCACCTTGCCCGCCACGACCCGGTGCGGGAGTTCCAGAATCTGCAGGGCCAGGGAGAGCAGCAGGTGTTTCCGGCGGGCGGTAGTGTTGCGCCGGTACACGTCCTCAAGCAGGGGGCGGCCGTAATCGAAGGAGGCGGGATCGCGGACCGTCTTGATCCGACGATTTAGTCGCCGGATGAGGCGATCGACGTCCGCCACGGTGGTGTCTTCCGGCTCGATGCTACCAAATTCCGTTTTGGCCACATCCTCCCGGATCAGAGGAGGGAGGGCGTACACCCGATCGACCCCTCCCTCCCCCACCGGGGGCCAGGCGATAGGTGCCCGGTGGTGACTGACGCTGTCGGGGTCCCACGCCGGTCGGGGCGAGAGTGCTACCCGGTAGGCCATCCGTAAGCTGTCGGTAACGCGATCGAGCGACCAACGCAGGGTGTTGGGCGCAGCGGGGTCCGGTGACGGGTCGGGCGGGGTGGAAAAGCGGACGTTGGTGACCGACTGGCCGTCCGCCGCCAGGGGTAACTTCCCGTAGATCACCGCACCGGAGGCGGACACCCCGGCGGGCAGGTGAAGGGTTTCGCGAACGTTGTAAACGGTTTGCCCGACCAGGGGAGCTACACAGGAGAGAAGGAGCAAAAGCCAGCACGCACGCACGTAGGAAAATTTTTTCCCAAGATACGGCCCGGGAATGGCCGACTACCCTTCCCTCCGGTAACGCAGGGTGTTTCCCCGCCCCACGAACGAGAGCTCGAGTTCCGTTTCAGTAAGCTTGATGATGTAGTAGCACAGATCGGCGTCGGGTACGCTGATGTAACGCCCCGTGGGATCACCCGTGCCGGCGGGGGGGCTACCGGGACACTCCGGGCCCACGATGAAGTTCTCTCCCGACTCCTCGTCGCTGCCGTCGTAGCTCATGATCATACTGTTGCCCTCAAAGCGCAGGACGCTCTTATCGTCCTCCACGCTGCGCCAGCTGCCCTGCAGAGTGCCGACGTTATCGGTAGCCGTCGGGATCGTATCGATCACCGGGGGCGTTGAAACTTCCACGGCGGGCGGGTCGTCAGTGGTGCAGGTGGAGAGCACGGTGAAAAGGATGGGAAGGAGAAAGTACTTAGTCATGGGCGGTGGTTGTGGAGCCTGCCGTGGGGTATTGCTGTTACCGTACGACGCCGGCTCCCGCGACCCCGCCGTAGCAAAAGCAAGGTACGTCGGAAGCCATTTCCGGGGAGAGTAAGCCGTTGAAAACCATGAATCCCCCCGATAAAATGTGTACCAGATTGACGTTTTCGGGCCTGCTTTCGTGCCGTGTCGCCCGCGATGGTGGTCGATGACGGGGCCGGCGCACCCTCGTCCTCCCCGTACTTACGGTTCGTGCGGGGTCATTTGGTGCTTCCCGATGCTGGCGTGATTGGCGCTGCGGAAGATTACAAATGCGGTACGTGATCCGTAAAGAAGCCCGTAAACATTGACCGGAGTTCGGCGGGGCGGGTTACCGGACGGACCATCGGGAGAGAATGCCTCTCCGGAGGGGATGCCGCTTTGGGGGATAAAAACGACATAAAGGACGGTTGGGGCGAATGTTCACCGATTAAGTGTTAAAATGATTAGCTATTTCCAATACCCTTAAATCTATTCCCGTTACAAAAGCAATCGCTCGATAATTCGGGGCGACAAACCTGGTTTATACTCGGTTTTCTACTACTGTTTACGTCTCTCTCTCTCACATTGTTAATTGTCAAGGATGGTATTTATTAATACGATCGAACGCGTAGGAGCCCCTCCTGTGCGCCTACCGAACGCCTTCACCCTACTCCTCCTCATCGTAAGTCTGTTCAGCGCACCGCTCGCGGCCGCCTCCATCGAGGGGCCCACGTCGGTACCCATTCCCGCGCAGACCATTCTTACCAAAACTCCCCACCGATTCGTCGTTAACGGTTCGTTCCGCGGCGATCAGCTTACCTATTCCGCCACCCTGAGCGACGGGCAACCGCTGCCCGACTGGATGGCCTTCGATGGCTTCACGGGCACCTTCGATTTCGACGCTCCCACCACGGCCATGGGCGACCTGTTCCACGTCAACGTCACGGCCACGAACGCTACCGGCACCGAAGCCGCTTCCGCCTTCTACTTAATGGTAGACGACAACAGCCCCGACTGCGGGGTAAAGGCTAACACGGACCGCTTGGGCAAAATCCTCGACTGCGTCAACGACACCGTTCGCCTCTGGGGCGACGTGCACGATGATCGCTACTACTGGACCGGCCCCAACGGCTTCGTCTCTACCGAGCAGTCGCCGGCCATCACGACTCCCGGTCTCTACATCCTGAGTTCCGACCCCTCCAGCCTGGATGTTTGTCCGCGGCGGGCCGTAGTCGAAGTACGGGAAATTACGAAGTGCCTCCTGCGTTCCGACCGCAATCTCTTGCCCACCAGCCGCATCCTGGCCGATCAGACCATCGGCGCGGCCCTACTCACGGTCAACTTCGACGGCAGCACTTCCTCCGATCCGGACGGCCGGGTAGAAAGCTACCTCTGGAAGTGGGACGGTGGTTCCGCGACCGGCGCTAAGCCTTCCATCGTCTTCGGTGAGGGCAACCACGAAGTGGTGCTGACCGTCATGGACAACACGGGCGCGAAGAATACGGACCGGGTCACCGTCGAGGTGGCCCCCGCCCCCATTTACGACACCTACTGGCTCGAAGCCGAGTGTGCCAGCGTAGGAAGCAACTGGAGCTTCGGCAACAGCACGGCTGCCGCCGGTAATACCTACCTGTCGCCCCAGCTCACCTCCACCGGCGCCGTCCCCGCGGATGCTCCGGAAAATTACGTGCGTTTCACCGTGCGGGAAACGGAAAAAGGGCTGTACAATCTTTTTGCCCGGATTGATGCGCGGGACTACTTCAGCGATTCCTACTACATTCGGGTCAACGGCGGCCTCTGGTACACCTGGAACAGCGGCATCACCGCCGGACAAGGGTTCCAGTGGAACAAACTGCGCCACCAGATTGCCCTGCAGGCCGGTAAGAATACCATCGACTTCGCTTACCGCGAACGCAACACCCGCCTCGACAAGCTTTACCTTACCTCCACTACCCAGCGGCCCAGCGGCTTCGGAGAAGCGGCCAGCAACTGCGTGAGCAACGAGCCCCCCGTGGCCCGCGCCCGCGTCAGCACTCCCTACGGAGACGCCCCCCTCGCGGTAACCCTGGACGGTAGCGCCTCCACCGATGCCGACGGCACGATCGTTAGTTACATATGGCAGTGGACCGGCGGGAACGCCAACGGAGATCGCCCGCTCGTCACCTTCGCCGCCGGCACCTACGAAGTAACCCTGACCGTGACCGACGATCAGGGAGCCCGGCACAGCGATCGGATCTCCATCACCTCCGCCGAACCTATGCCGGAGCCCACTCCCGATCCGACTCCTGATCCCGATCCGACTCCCGATCCTGATCCAACCCCTGATCCCGATCCGACCCCTGATCCCGATCCAACCCCCGATCCCGAGCCTACCCCCGATCCCGAGCCTACCCCTGAGCCCACTCCCGAGCCTACTCCCCCCACGGCAGGTACCGACAATACCTTCTGGCTGGAAGCCGAATGCGCGATCGTAGGTGACAAGTGGGTTACCGAAACCAATGCCGGTGCCTCCAACGGAGCCTATGTGGTAGTACCTAATCGCCGGACCAAGAACGATGCTCCCGCCGACGTTGCCGCGGATCACGTAAGCTTCAACATCAGCGGCGCAAGCGCCGGCACTTACAAGCTCTTCGCCCGCATCAACGCACCGACCAACCTCGACGATTCCTACTGGGTACGGGTCAACGGTCAGACCTGGTTCAAGTGGAACAGCGGCATGGCCCAGGGCAGCGGCTTCCAGTGGAACAAAATGCCCGCGACCGTGCAGCTAACCGACGGGGATAACACCATCGACTTTGCTTACCGTGAAGACGGCACCCAGCTCGATAAGCTGTTCCTGACTACCACTTCCGACTCGCCCATCGGCACCGGACAGCCCGCCAACAACTGTGGCCCTACCGAAACCGCCCTCGCCCTGGAGGCAGAGTGTGCCCGCCTCGACCGCGGTTGGCGCCAACTCAGTACGAGCACCGCTTCCCGCGGCACCTACATCGTCTTCAACGGCGACCGGCAGGTAAGCGAGCCGACGGCCGCCGACCCCGCCCAGGAAGTCACGTTCGACGTGGTAGCCGCCGTCACCGGCACTCACCACCTGTTCCTCCGCATCGATGCGCCGGACCCCTCCCGCAACAGCCTCTGGGTGAAGATCGACAACGGCAACTGGATCAAGTTCTGGGAAGAAATTGGTGGCGCTCAGTTGATGACCCAGGGCTTCGAGTGGCGCAAGGTTAACCACGATGGTACCGACCTCTCCTTTGAGCTTACGGTCGGCCATCACACGGTCACCATCGCCAACCGCGAACCCGGAACGAAGATCGATAAGCTCTTCCTGTCCACCGCCTCCGACCTCCCGACCGGCAACGGCCCCGTAGCCGACGCCTGCGCCCAGACCGCCTCCACCATGATGTTCTCGACCACCTCGACCACGACCACCGCCGAAACGGAGGACGTATTCAACGAGACTTCCGACATCGCCCAGCTTGACGTATTCCCCAACCCCGCCTCCGATTTCCTGAACCTGGAACTCACCAGTGGATACACCGGCTCGGTCGACGTAATCGTCTACGACATGCACGGCCGTCGGGTACAGCAACAGCGGATCGACAAGCAAGCCCAACTCACCCGTACCGAACTGCGGGTAGGCGACCTGCCCACCGGCATGTACCAGGTACGCGTTATCGAGGGTCAAATGCAAATGACTAAACCGTTCGTGCGTCGCTAAGGAGACATTTACACGCTGGCGAACAGCCATTGACTGCTCCGTCGGGTTTACCCGGCGGGGCGGTCTTTTTTTGGGAATGCCCCCTCAGTATACCTGAAGGTTCCGGGCCTCCCAGCTCAGGTAGGCCGCCCGCAGCTCCTCGACCAGGTCGGGGCGTTCGTTCACCAGGTCGTTCCGCTCCCCCGGATCATCGGCGAGGTTAAACAGTTTAAGGGAGGCGTCGTCCCGGATAGGGGCAATGTAAGCGCGGTAGGGGCGGCTTTTCCAGTGATTCTCGCGGGCGTTCGTCAGCTTGTAATCGCCGCGGCGAATCGCCCAGTTCCCCTGCCACTTCCACACCAGCGTGCGGTTCGGGTCGGGTTGCCGCAAATCCATCCCGTCGATGGTCGGGTCTCCGACCTCTACTCCGGCGGCGGCCGTAAGCGTGGGCAGCAGATCGAGTGCGGAGACGTAGTCCGTTTCCGTACCGCCGGTCGTATGTTCGCCCGGCCACCGTACGGCCATGGGTACCCGGATCCCGCCCTCCCAGAGGGCGTATTTTCCTCCGGTCAGCGGGCTGTTGTCGGCCCCCGTCAGGGGGGAGCCCCCGTTGTCGGAAACGAAGACGATGATCGTCCGTTCGTCCACGGCGTCGAGGACGCGGCCGATGTTGTCGTCGAGATTATTGAGGTTGGCCAGGTAATACTTGCGCATGTCGTCGTCTTGGATAGCACCGAGCCGGGAATATTTGTCGTAGTATGCGGAGTACGAACCGGGCTCCCGTTGCTCGAAGGTCACCCCGGCTTCCGGATCGTAATTCGGGATGGGAGCCACGTCATACTTATCGAGGTACCGTTGGGGAACTTCGTGAATGAGGTGGTGAACGGCGTTATAGGAGAGCATGAGGAAATAAGGCTCCGTGCGCTCCATCTTCAGGTAGTTTACGGCCTCGTCGGTCAGGATGTCCGTAATGTATCCTTCCTCGTAGCTCTTAGTCCCCATATCGTCCATCAGGGGTCCGAGCAGGGCACTCGTATTCTGGGGGTCGGGCGTGCGGTCGTAAATATCCTGGCTCAGGTGCCAGTAGTCGTGGGCGTGGGCGCTGAAGCCCAGGAAGCGGTCGAAGCCGTGGTGGAGGGGATACTCGCGCACGTCGTTGCGGTGGAATTTTTGGCCGAGGTCATTCTTACCGATCTTAGCGGTGGCGTATCCGGCTTCCTTGAGGTATTCGGCGAGCGTACGCACGCTATCTGGCAGACCCGGCCCCCAGCTGGCGGGACCGTCCCAGCGAAACTGGTTTTTGCCCGTCAGCAGGCCCGCACGCGACGGGCTGCAGACGGGAGCCGTTACGTATGCCTGGGTGTAGACCGTGCTCTGGTTTCCGAGTCGCGTGATGTTGGGCGTCTGTACGTCGCCGCGGTGACCGGCAAAGGGCGTAAAGTCCGCGTATCCCAGGTCGTCGACGACGATCAGCAAAATATTAGGGGGGGGAGTCTGGACCGATTGTTCGGTACCCGGGGCCGGTCGGTTCGCGCAGGAAACCAGGGTGAGGAACAACAGCAGGCAGGGTAATCGGTACGTTTTCATCGGTTTATCGTTCAGGATCAAAGTGCCCAAGATAGCGTGCCGCAATTTTCTACCTCCGCCAGGTCCCCCAATTAGTCCCCGGCGGTCGGTCACTACCGAATGCAAGCGGCGTGGTCCCGCCAGTGCAGGAGCTATACCGAGCTTACGGCCGTGATACCCGGCAAAAAACCGTAACGCGGCAGCGAAAACCGGCATAAAGGGGTTGACGGCCAGCCGCTTTCCACCTACCTTTCGGAAGGCGCTCACCCCCGTCGCTCACCGATCCCGGTCCACCCTTAACCCATATCCCAACACCATGCACGATCCCCTGCAACTTAACGAAACTCAGCCCTTCGCCCGCAAGAGTCCGGAAGAACTCCGGGAAGAAATGGGTACGGTCTACCACGAAATCTGTAACGGCGTGTTGTGCGACACCGATAGCATCGGTCACGCCCAACCCGACGGGCGGTCGTCTACGGAACTGGTACTCGATGCCCCCCAGGGGTTCATTCCACTCTGGGCCCCGAACTCCACCCTCATGTGGCGGTTCCAGGAGCGTTCCTTTGCCATCTACCGCAACCCGCTGGCGGCCAAGCAGTACATCCGCAACTTGCTCACCGAAGCTATTCTGGCCTGGGGCGACGCGGTCCCCGTCCGCTTTTCCGAACGGCCCCACGGCGTGGATTTCGAGATCGCCATCAACCCGGCGGCCAAGTGTTACCCGGCGGGCTGCGTACTGGCAAGCGCTTTTTTCCCCGATTCGGGCCAGCACGAGTTGATCCTCTACCCCACCCTGTTCGAGCAGGATGCCCAGGAACAACTGGAAACGATGATCCACGAACTGGGGCACGTGTTCGGCCTACGCCACTTTTTCGCCAAAACCCACGAGCCCCAACGCGGGAGCGTACTCTTCGGCGAACAGAGCTCCTTCACCATCATGAACTACGGCCCCAACAGCCAGCTCACCGATGCCGACCGCAACGACCTCCGCCGGCTGTACCAGGAAGTATGGAGCGGTCAGCGGCAGGCCATCAACGGCACCCCGGTCCAGCAAGTGACCCCATACAGCACGCTGTCGTACTGCAAATCCGGACGGGTGACCTACCAGTCCGCCTAATTACCCGTACCGCCCTCACGCCACGGGTGCCGGATACGGAATGTAGGTATGCAATCCGCACCCTTCCATAAAAGCATTGTTGAACACCGCCTGCACTTCCCGCGACATCACCCGCGAACGCTGTGCCTTCCACCGCTCGACGGTGGCGGCCCCGTACATATAGTCCAGTCGCCGCGCATCGATGAGAGCATTGATCTTGCCCCAGTGGATGGCGTACGGGATGTGCCGCACCTCGAGTTGTTCGAGTAATTGTTCGAAAAAGCGGTGGTTCACGCGGGCGTCGACCCCGTCGAGTTCGAGCACGCAGCTGTTCCTCCAGCGGGTAATGCCGAACGTAGCCCGCGTACCGCGTACGAAGCGTAACGCCACGGCCCCGGCCAGTTTGGTACTTTCGTTGATCCGCAGACAGCATTCGATCGCGGCGGGTACGTCCCGGCGGTCAAGTCCGACGGCGGCGCTGAAGAGCTTTCCACGGTAGGTGGTGTTGCGAAAGGTTTCCCCGATGGTGCCAATGGCCGCGTCGGGCCGGTCATAGGCCGTGTCGAACAAGCGGTTCACCATGCCGGGAATCAGTCGTTGATTCAGCCACCCGAAGGTCCTTTCCACCCGGTCGAGCACCGTTTGCATCAGCCCCAGTACGTCGTCGCCGTAGGTGAAGCCCCGGGAGGGCAGATCGATGCGGGGATAATCCTGCCGGTACGCCACCTTGTGCATCACCCGCACGTAGGCGCCCTTCCCCGGGTCGTTGTAGGCGAAGTCGTGGGGATTGATCGCCACGTCGAAGTGATAGATCGGGTGGCCGGCGTCGTCCGGTGGGTAGGCCAGGTGACTTGCGAGCGGACTGAAGTCGCCCCGGGTGATCGCTCGCTCCAGTCCCTGATCGTAGGGGATGCGGGCCATGCGTTGCTCCAGCAGGTACCGGTCCTCGACCTCCACGAGCACGCCGTGGATGATGCCGAAGCTGCCGAAGGACACCAGTACGGCATTGAAAAGCTCGTCGTCCCGGATCCCTACCGCCCCGATCTTGTCGTGAAATACGGGTGACGTCACCACCGCGGTCTCCCGCTCGATGTAGTAATGCCGGTCGGGCGCGCTCACCAGATGAATGCCGCGCACCATTTCCGCCAACCCCCCGAAATCGATCGCCGCTCCGTGGGTGTTGGTGGAAAATCCTCCCACGATGGTCTGTCCGTTGCTTCCGCCCGACGCCCGCAGCGCCTTGGCCGGCGTGTCCCGCTCCAGGTAATCGTTGATGTCGATAATGGTATTGCCGCACTGCAGGAAGCGGTAATTCTCGGCCCGGTGCGTGGATAAAAATCCGGGTGCGAAGTTGTCCGCGCCGAGCCGGAATTTATGGCGGTAGCGTTTGGTGTTGATGATGGCCGATTCACTTACCGCCACCTTACCGAGCGACCACCCGCTGCCCATGGCGCGCAACCGCAAATCCTCGTCGAGGGCGGTACGCAGGAGCCACTGCAGATTGGCCGTACAGCGGTTGTAGCTTTCCTGGGCCGTAAGGTTGGTACCCGCCGGGTCCGGTAGGTGAAGGTCGAAGGAAGCATCCTTCTTCAGGCGTTGGAGGAAGTTTTCGTGGGCGTTCCGGAAGCGATCTATCTTCCACGGCTTCACGCCGGTCGGGTAGTCCATGGGGGTTTACATTTCGGCGGGTTCCGGGTCGATGGGACAGCAGTGGTAGCGCACCCGCACGGGCACCGCCATACCCAGCGAGACGGTCGACAGCAGGATGTAGGCCATGTTGGTCTTTGCCTCAAACACGCAGATACTGGGGCAGTCGGGGCCGGTCTGCAGGTCGCGCTGGGGCACCAGCCCCCAGAACAGATTCCAGCGGGTGGCGCGCTCGGCTACGGGACTAGCCGAGTCATACGTTCCGACTACCCGCGTGGTCATACACGAGGTTTGCACGAGCAAAATGCAGGTCAACAAAAGGATTTTGGGGTACATGGGAAGGGTACTGGGCCGGTTCACTTCTTTATACCCACGGACGTGGATTTGTAACGTAGGTACCCGCATTTTTCCGAATGCGTGGAGGACGGCGGGGACGCGGGAGCGGACTTTTCGGACAAAAGCAATGTGGGGGCGTGCATCATCCAAAACTATTTGCTGTAAATCCCCCGAATCCATGGTAGAACTTCTAGCCCCAGCCACTACTTTCGGGCAAGAACGACACCCATGAAACCCCGTCCCTGGCTCCTGCTGCCACTGTTGGTCTGTGCCCTGTACGGCTGTTTCGCCGATCGGCCGCCCGCGGGGCCATCTCCCACCGATCTTCGGGTAAGCGATAGCCTGGCGGCTATTCGCACCGCCTACCGGGATCTGCAATTGCCGGAGGCCCTGACGCTGGGCCGTCGCCTGCGAACCACCATCGATACCCTGGACCAATTAGCCGACCCCCTGCGGGCCGAGACTTACCAGTACCTCGCCCTCCTACACTTCGAACGCGGCGTGCATCCGGATTCGGTGGCCCGGTACACCGGCATGGCCGAGGCCCTGCTCACGGATGACGCGCCGAACGTACTGCGGGCCCGACAACTGCTCTGCCGGGCGCAGGTCAGGCACGACAACCGGGAGTGGCTCGAGGTCGATATGACCACGCGGCTCGGGCAACTTCTGCTGGAGGGCACCGTACTGCGCGATACCGTGCTGTACGGACAGCTGTTACTACTGCAGGGGTTCGCCCGCAAAAAGTATGCGGACTTTTACCTGGAGGGCGGAGAGAAGCGGCACGTCCTGGAGGGGGTCGAGCAAATTTTCCGGCAGGCGCTGCGACTGTACCGCGAAATGGGTTCTCCCCGTGAGCGACAGGCGTGGGATGAGCTGGTCATCCTGCAGACCCGCTTTCCGGACCGGGATGTCAACTTTGCGGCCACCATCGACAGCCTGCGCGCGGTCGGCGATCTGGATAAACCCGTGTACGGCTATCCGGAGCGACTCTACGGTTACTGGCACCACCACCGTGACCGCCCGGACAGCGCACGCGTGGCCTATCGGAGGTTCGTCGAGTACTATCCCGTTTACGTACAGCAGTACGTCAACGAGGCTAATTACATTCTCTGGTCGGAAGCAGTGTCTTCCGGCGACTATACCGCCGCCTTTGACCTCCTGGTAGACGAAATGGGGGATCTGGGTTGTTGCGTTGGTGATTCGAGAACGTTTGGTCCCGCGGACCCGCCCGCCTGCCCGCAGCCCTTGTCCTGCATCTATCTGATGGTCGCCCAGGCCCGGACGCATCTCCTGCGCTACGAGCAGGTAGCGGACCCGGAAGACCTGCGTCTCGCCTACGCCCTGTCCCGCCACGCCCTGGCCGGCTACGAAGGTTCGTTCTCCACGCTGCAGGAAGAGGCCGTGCTGAATAAGATTTTCGAGATCGGTCGCCGGCTACTGGATATCTCCCTCGAAGCCTCCTTTGCCGTTGCCGAACGGGACCCCTCGCCCGAGCACTTACAGCAGGTATTCGAAGCCATCGAGCGGGGCAAGTCGTTTTTACTCACCCGCGATGCCGTCACCGCCCGTCAGGACGAAACCCGTGACGCCCTGCGCCAGTTACAGGCGAGCATCACCCTCGCGGGACGGGAATACGTCCGGCGGTTCGATCTACCGGTCGCCGACCTGGAGCGATACCAGCAACTCACTCTGGAGCATCAGACGCTCGAACGACGGCGGAGTGCCCAACCCGACCCGCTCACCGTAGCCGCGGCGGTGAACGACTCCGCCCTCCGGTTGCCGGCCGCCCGTGCGAAACTGGACGCGAATCAGGCCCTCCTCGAGTACGCGAACACCGCCGGGGCCACCTTCGGCCTCTACGCCGATCGCGATACGACCATCGTCTTCCGGGTCGATCCCAGCCACCGGGCCCTGTCCGATTCCCTGGCCCGGTGGCTGGCGGACCGGACCCCGGTCGCGGTCACCGCTTACGACAGCCTGGCCCATGCGCTCTACCGCCAATTGCTGGGCCCCGTAGCGGAGCAACTGGCCCATCGCTCCTCCCTCCTGGTGGCCCCTTCCGCCACTCTCAACGATCTACCTTTTTCCGCCCTGACGACGACCCGGTCCGCCACCGCCCGTCAGTTTTCGGACCTTCATTACGTACTGGATGAGTTTAGTATCCGCTACCTGCCGAGCTGGCGGGTGGAGGAAAGGTACCGGGCGGCGCGAACGGTACGGACGGACGGACCGCCTGCCATCGGGGTCTGGACGAACCCCGACCTAAACGCTTACCTGAAACCCCTCGGCGATTACCTAATCGACCGGACGCGGGCCGCGAACGACCACTTTACGGACCGGAAGTGCACGACCGCCACGCTTACCGACCGGTCCACGAAGTACGATATTCTGCACCTTTCGGTCCACGCGCGGGGCAATCCGACGCGGCTGTACGATAACTACCTGTACCTCGGTCGGCGGGATAGCCTGAACGGCGTCACGATCACGGGACTGAATCTGCCCGCCCGGTTGGTGGTCCTGGCCGCCTGCTCCACCGGGCGGGGCTACGCGAGTCGGGGGGAGGGTACCCTGAGTCTGCGCCGCAGCTTTCACCTGGCCGGGGTGCCCGACGTAGTTTGTTCGCTGTACGATATCCCCGCACCGGCCACGGCCGGCTTACTAAGATCCTTTTACGACCGGTACTTCAACGACGGCTCCCTCACCGGAAGCCTAACCGAAGCCCAGCGGGACTGTCGCCACCAGCGGCTCGATCCCCGTTGGGGACATCCGCACTACTGGGCGGGCATAATAGCGGGCTGACGATCTTCCTCCAAAATGGTAGACTTACACAGGACCAGCTTACCCTGGCGATCCATGATGAGCTCCGCGCCGGGGGCGGGTTGCTTGATGGTTTTCCATTCTGAGAGGGCCAGGTGATCTTTATTACTCTGCAGCATTTTATCCGAATCCGTGGGATTTCCTTTGACCATGGACACCCATACGACCGTATTGAGTCTGTGATCTTTGTCGGTTACGAGGGTAGCGATGAGTTGGGCCGGTTGACCCCGCGTGAGGCCATGCACTTTCGTGTAGTACTCGATCTCCTCCGGCGAATTGTAGTACGTGTCCCACTCCCAGGCGACGGCGAGGTACTCCTTCGCGGTGCCGGTGGCGGACAGGGCCTGGGCACAGGTGCTGGTATGGGAACAGGCCAGCGTTGCCTTCAGAACGCGGGGCATCTCGTCGAAGCGGACCGGAAACACATCCGGAGCCAGGGGGTCGGTCCCGGGATCATCTTTCGTGATTTTGTCGATACGGCCCACGAGGGGGAAGGTCCTGGGTGCCTTATCGCCAGGATTGTCGGGGGTGTACAACTCCGGGGTGTTGTCGCGGTTGCCGTTCCAGTAGGCCAGTTGTCCGTCCTTCACCCGTTTTAGTCGGCGCATCCCGCGGGGGATGGTGATGACGGTCGGATTGCCCTGGCAGTGCACCTTTCCCCGCCCGTTCGGACCGAATAAGCTTGGATCGATCACGGGGTCCGCCTTCGACGCTCCCTTTTTGGTCAGGATGAGGGCCTGCTCGTTCGTTTCTACGCGGAGCAGTTCCTGAAAGGAGGAGGGGTCGACTTCCCGGAACGTCCGGCTCCCTTTCTTGAAGGTGACCGGTTGCTGTCTTAATTTATCTTCTTCCATAGGGATGAGGGGTATGCCAACGTACCCCGCCCGTGACATACCAGCGGTCCGATTGGTCCACACGCGAACATAGCTGACCCCGGAGCACATTAGTCCTCCCCATAAGTAGGGATTATACAGAGAGTGGAGGGGGAAGTATCGAGGGAATAGGGACCGCTAATGAAACCATCCGAAACAGTGCCTTAGGCCACGCTTACTTCCGAGTCTGATGTCCGCTCCGGGGCCCCTCTGCGAGATTTCGTCCCACGCATTCAGGCGCAGGTGGTTGTCGTTGAGCAACATCATAAGGTGAGACTTAACCAGGTTCAACGTACCGAGAATCGGCACCCACACTATTTGCCTCACGGTAGGCTTATTGTCCGTGACCATGGTACCAATCATTTGCACGGGTTCGCGGGGTAGCTTCCGGCCTTCGTGGTAATAATCATCGTGTTGCGCGTAGTGGGTGTGCCAGTCCCATTCGACCGCCAGATACTGGAAGGCACGATCGGTGGCGGAGACCGACTGGGCGCAGGTGCTCGCGTGGGAACATGCCTCGGCATTAATATAATCTGGAGCGGCTCCGAAGGTGGTGAGTGAAATATCGGGACCGGTAAAGGATGCCGGAACGGGCCGCACCTTTTTCACCCGCGCGAAAACATTGACCAGGGCGGGGGTAACGCTGCCGTCGCGAGGGGAGTAGAGTTCGGGAACATCTCGACGGAGCTTATGGCTTCCCGCTCCCCAGTACTTTGGCTTATTGCCGACCTTCCTCAGGCGGCGCATTCCCCGGGGTATTTTCATCTCCAGGCAGTAGCCCTGGCACGAGGCCAGGCCGCTGGGGCCGAAGTCGTCGGGTTCAAGCCGGTCCTTCACCTCTGACTTGCCACGCTTTTTGCGAAGTAGAAGCACGGGTTTATTGTCGCTTATACTGATGACTTCCTGGAATGTGTTAGGATCAATATCCTTAAACGATCGTTCAATTCCCTTGCGGAATATCGCCTTAGTAGGTTCAAATTTTGGATTCGGCATAACGGACGTGTGGGTTTAAATATGCGTACACGGACACTTCGGGGAATCTTTCCTGACCTGACCGAAGTCGGGAATAGCCAAGGATATCGAACCATTAACAACTGGTGTACGGGTGAGCGGTCGGGTAAATCCTAAGCGTCAAAAGGTAGTTTCGGGAACATATGGGTAGGCAGGCAGTCTGGCACTCCCCAGATATGGGGATTACATCCCTTCCTGTTTTGGTGGATATACTCCGTGGCCATCTCGCTTCGATTGTTGGTTATCCGGGGTATCTACTGCTCCCGCGCGCCGCCGCCCGAAAAAAGACCGCGTTACAACATAATAAGGGTCGACAAATTGTTGATTTTATGCACAAACCGTTATATTGGGGTTACACCCATGTGTTAAGCGAATTAACGACTTAGAACATCCCTTTATACACCTTTCCCTATTCACACTATGCTTCCACAATACAACGTCCTCCAGATGAGGGCGGCCTTTCGCCCACCGGGGGCCGCGGGGACTACTCGGAGTATCCGCCAACCTCCCATCGATCCCGGTCCGGATTTCGAAAACCTGCTGGTACAATCCGGCGTATGGTGCTATTCGATCAATTACCTGACGGGCCGGTACCGCTACCTCAGTCCGGGGGTCGAGCGCCTGCTCGGGTATGACCACCAGGCCTGGCAGTTCGGCGGACTGCAGTCGGTATTCCGTCACCTGCACGCCGACGACCGGGAGTGCCTGCGGAAGATACACCGAGAGATCGCCAAGGAGCTCGAACGTCATCCGGTAGGCGAACGCGGTAACCTGGTCTTCGTGTACACTTGCCGCATGCTGGCTGCTAACGGTAGCGTCGTCCACCTGAACCACCACGTCACCTTCACCAGCTTCGATGCCCGGGGGCACCCGCTCACGGACTTCGTCGTGGTTTCGGACATTACCGCGCTGAACGCCTCTACGGCCTGCCTCCTCCACGTCAAGCAGCGTGCGCCGGAGGGCGACCGGGTGAGGCATACGACCCTCTTTCGGTGTGACCAGGTGGTGGAAGTATCACCCCGCGAACTGGAAGTATTGCAACTGGTCGACCGGGGGCTCAGTAGTCAGAAGATCGCCGACCACCTGTACATCAGTTACAATACCGTGTGTACCCACCGGAAGAACCTGCTGCGCAAGGCCGGCGTAAGCTCGACGGTACAGTTGCTGCAGTACGCCCGGAAGGCAGGTCTGCTGGACTGAGTCTTCCCCTATACCAATTCTCCCGCCGCGTGACGCCGCCGGATTTCCTTCTTATCGAACTTACCGACGCTGGTCTTGGGCACATCCTTCAGGAACACGAAGTCGCGCGGAATCTGGTAACTGACGAAATTGGGAGAAAGGAAATCCATCAGATCTTCGGGCGTCACCCGGCCCGCCCCTTCCAGTAAAACGACCGAGGCGAGGGGGCGTTCGACCCATTTGTCGTCGGGAATGGCCACAACGGCCGCCTCCTTCACCCCCGGGTGGGCCATCAGGGCGGATTCCAGGGCCACGCTGGAGATCCATTCCCCACCGCTCTTGATGAGATCCTTGGTGCGGTCCTTGATCTCCATATAGCTGTCTTCGTCGATGGTGCTGACGTCGCCGGTGCGGAACCACCCGTCGGCGGTGAAACTTTCCTTGTTGAGGGTTTTGAAGTAGGCGTTGATGACCCAGGCTCCCCGGATCTGCAGTTCACCCATGGTCTGGCCATCGCGGGGAACGGGCGTACCATCTTCGGACACGACGCGGAGCTCTATGCCGGGGAAGGCGATGCCCTGCTTGGCGCGGATGGTGAGTTGCTCGTCGTCGGACAGGGAAGCGTGTTTCGACTGTATACGGCTCAGGGTGCCGAGGGGGGAGGTTTCCGTCATGCCCCAGGCGTGGACGCCGCGGATGCCGAAGTCCCGTTCAAATCCGGCGATCAGACTTTTGGGGAGGGCCGATCCCCCCACGACGTATTCCCGCAGGGCCAGCTTTTCGGCGGGGGGATTCTTTTTCAGTTCGTGGTAGATTCCGAGCCAGATGGTCGGCACCCCGTTGGCCCGGGTCACCCGTTCCCGTTGCAGGATATCAACCAGCGCGGCCGGCTGGAGGTTGGAGGACGGCATCACCATATCCGCGCCCGCCATGACGCAGACGTAGGGGTACCCCCAGGCCATAACGTGAAATTGAGGTACGACAAGCAGCGCGATGTCCTGGCTACTGAGGTTGCCGGCATTCGGCGTCATGATGGTGAGGGCGTGCAGGTAAGTGGACCGGTGGGAATAGAGCACCCCCTTGGGCAGACCGGTAGTACCGCTGGTGTAACACATGCCGCAGGCCTCGTTTTCGTCGATCTCGGGCCAATCGTACTCGTCGGGCTGTTCGGCGAGCAGGTCTTCGTAGTGGAGGGTATTGGGGAGGGTGGTGGAAAAGTCGGCGGGCGCGTTGATGAGTACGTAATGCTCTACGGTTTCCAGCTGGTTCGCGATCTTCTCCAGCAGGGGCACCAGGGTGGCGTCGACGAAGATGACCTTGTCCTCCGAGTGATTGATGATGTATTCGATCTGGTTACTCGACAGCCGGATATTGATCGTGTGGCAGACCGCCCCCATGCCGGACACACCGTAGTAGAGCTCGACGTGCGGACCGTGGTTCCAGGCGAAGGTACCTACCATATCCCCCCGTCCGACTCCCAGGGTATTCCGCAGCGCATTGGCCAGTTGCTTGCAGCGGAGGTACATTTCGCCGAAGGTGTAGGCGTGGCGGGTACCGTCGGGTAAGTAGGTAATGATCCGCTTGTGGTGAAACACCCGGTTGCCGTATTCGAGGATGGCGGTAGTGGTGAGGGGGTATGGCTGGATCAGTCCTTGCATGATGTGGTGTGGTGATTGAGGAACGGTGGATCGTTAATTTACCGATCTTATCGTTAAGTCGGGTCGAGGCGTTGCACGCCGAGGTAGGGAAGTGTTTTTTCACCACGGAGGGCCACGGATTTAACACAGATGTCTTTCGCCCCCCGGCCCCCAAAGGGGGAGGAAACCAGTCTTCCGGTCACCCATGCAGCCGCGCCTTTTCCCCTTTGGGGGCCAAGGGGGTTCACGCGGCGGTATGAATACGGCTATTCCCGATGTACTAGCCTGACTTTTGCCCCCCGGCCCCCAGAGGGGGAGGAAGCCAGTCTTCCGGTCACCCATGCGGCCGCGTCTTCCCCCCCTTGGGGGCTAGGGGCAAGCGCGGCGGTAAATACAGCTCTTTCGGTCGTACCAGCCTGGCTTTAGCCCCCCGGCCCCCAGAGGGGGAGGAAGCCAGTCTTCCGGTCACCCATGCAGCCGCGTCTTCCCCCCTTTGGGGGCTAGGGGGCCACGCGGCGGTACGAATACCGCTCTTCTGGTCGTACTAGCTTGGCTTTAGCCCCCCGCCCCCCAAAGGGGGAGGAAGCCAGTCTTCCGGTCACTAATGCAGCCGCGTCTTCCCCCTTTGGGGGCTAGGGGGCCAACGCGGCGGTCGGATCAGAAGCCGCTCCGTCGGTAGGCCATGTATTGAGTCAGCATCCTAGTGATCCGTTCTTGCTGAACGGGGGCGTTGATGAGGTCGCGGGACTGGTCCTCACCCGGATTATCGGCGAGATCGAAGAGCGATACCGGCGTGAGGGAGTCCTCCCGGTCTAGGTGCATGATTAGTTTCCACTGTCCGTCGCGGTATATGACCCTGCGGTCCGTTCCGCTCTGCAGGAGGAGGTGGTCGCGCGGGATGGCATTAGGCTGGGCGAGCAGTACCGGCAGAAAATTTCGGGAATCCATAGCTTGGTAATCCGCCAGCGGTTGGTGGGTCAGGGCGGCCAGGGTAGCGAGCAGATCGGTGCCGGAGATCAGCGCCCCGGAGGTTTCCCCGGATGGAATTTTCCCGGGCCACGCAGCAATGAACGGCACCCGGTGCCCGCCTTCGTACGCCTGGTTCTTGCCGCCACGGAATGGCCCGGGGGAACGGTGGCCGGAGGCTTCGGTATCGGCGATCCGCAGTCCGCCATTGTCGGAGGTGAAAATGAAGAGGGTGTTCTCGTACATGCCTTTCTCCTTCAGTGCATCCATGAGCATTCCCAGCTGTACGTCGAGCTCCCGGACCAGATCGAGGTGGGCGGAAGGGGTGGTCCCCCGAATTGTTTCCCCGTTCAGGGAGTCCGCCGGGGTATGCGGTAAGTGAACGGCCAGCGCCGCATAGTATAAGAACAGTGGGCGGTCCCGGGGCGCCGTACGGATTTGGTGCACGGCCTTGTGGACGAGCAACGGTCCCATACGGTAGGGGTTCCAGGCCGAATCGCCCAGGCCCTCGTCTTTATCCAACGTCACCCGGAGCGGGGTCATCTTCGCCTGGGTAATATCGCTTATGCGGGACTCGGGCGTGAGGGGCAACCACTCTTGGTTCTCGTACACGACATACGGCACGTCCTGGATGCCGGCGGGAAAGGTGAGGCTGTAGTCGAAACCCTGCTCCCGGGGGCCGGCACCGACGATGCGGGTGACGTCGACGTCGCGCTGAAATTTCGATCGGTCGCCCCGGTAAATCTTTGTGGTGTCGCCCCGCACGTGGTAGTCACCGCCCAGGTGCCACTTGCCGAGAAAAGCAGTGTGGTAGCCCGCTCCCCGCATGAGCTTGCCGAGTGTCATGTCCTTCGGTTCGATGGGGGTAGGCTGGAAGGATCCCCACACGCCCCAGGGGGCGTAACTGCGGTAGGGGTTGTTACCCGTCATCACGGCATAGCGGGAAGGCGCGCACAGGGAGGTGGGGGAATGCGCATCGGTGAAGGTCAGGCCCCGTTCCATCAGCCGGTCGAGATTCGGCGTTTCGACGACAACGTCCAGCCCCGACAGCCGACGGTAGCCGGACAGGTCGCCGTAGCCGATGTCGTCGGCCAGCACCACGACTACGTTGGGCAACGACGGCGCCGGCGGCTGGCTCAGGACAACGGCAGCGGTAAGTAAAAGAAGAAGGGTCAGAATACACTTCGAAAGGCGCAGAATCATCGGGAGCAAAATGGGTGGACGATCAAGGTATCGAGCCCCGGGAAGAAGACGCCCCCCCGCGGGCCGTATTTAACCATCCGTTACCCACACCAGAACGGGAGTGGTACGGGCCGTGCCCGCCCGGTCGGACATTTACAATCATTCCGCATCATCCAAAACCGCCGCCGTGAAAACACCTGCCCCCTTCGTTCTACTGATCTTGCTTTGCTCCTGCGTCCGCGCCCAACCTACCTTTCTGCCGGGAGAAGATCCGGCCCCGGATAACCGCGAGTGGATCGCCGTACCGGAACTGTCGGACGATTTCGAGGGGAAAACGGTGGACACCGAAAAGTGGCAGATCGAGCCCATCGGCAACGACTGGGCCTGGATCGGCCGGCCGCCCGGGCTGTTTCAGGCTAAGAACGTGAAGATCCGGGACGGTAAGCTGTCGGTGGAAGTCGGCGTACTACCCGAAATGCAACTCATCAAGGGAGATACCTTTACCCACTACGGCGGGATCGTGCGCTCCTTACGACCGGCCCGCGTCGGCTACTACGCCGAGGCTAAGATGAAAGCTAACCGCACCGAAATGTCCTCCACCTTCTGGCTGATGTCGAAATACGACTGCGAACGCAAACTGGAGCTGGACGTGCAGGAGTGCGTCGGGGTCGTCTCTCCCCTGGCCAAGGAGTGGGCCCGGGAGTGGGACCACGTGATGCATTCCAACTTCATTCACCGGACCACGGAATGCAATCCCGAGCCCGTGCAATCGCAGAACAGCGTAAAGACCCCCACCCAAAACGCGGATCGCTTCTACGTTTACGGCGTGTGGTGGAAATCGCCACGGGAACTGCGCTTTTACCTCGACGGGAAGTACGTGTACTCCATTGAGCCTACCGTAGACCACGACCGCGAGGCCTGGCTGCACATGGCCATCGAGACATACGACTGGAACCCCATCCCCCCCGACGGCGGCGCGATCAAGGATGCCCCCATCGAAGATCGCCGTACGGAGTACGAATGGATCCGGGTGTGGCAGTTGGACGGAGAGGCTCCGGCCGCGGACGGAAAGTGACCCCTCCGCCAATAATCGTTGCTAAATTAACGCCATGAACATCGTTGTACGCACCCTCCTCTTTGGTCTCTTTTTCGGCCTTACCCTCGTCTCCTGCGGCACCGCTCCCGATACGGACATCACCGCCGCCACTTCGGCCAGTGGCACCAACCCCAACATCGTATTCATCTACCTCGACGATCTCGGGTACGGGGACGTGAGCGCCTACGGGGCCGGCACCCTCCAGACGCCCAACATCGACGCCCTGGCCGAGGGCGGGGTGCGCTTTACCAATGGTTACGCCAGCTCGGCGACTTGCACGCCTAGTCGTTACGCGCTGCTGACGGGCGTATATCCCTGGCGCAACAGCGACGCCAAGATCTTGCCGGGCACCGCGCCGCTCATTATCGACACTAACCAAACCACCGTCGCGGGCATGCTCCGGGGGGCGGGCTACCATACCGGCGTGGTCGGTAAGTGGCACCTCGGTCTCGGCACCGGCAACGTCAACTGGAACGAGCACGTGAGCCCCGGCCCCAACGAGATTGGCTTCGACTACAGCTACATTATGGCCGCCACCCAGGACCGCGTACCCACCGTCTACCTCGAGAACGGGATGGTCGAAGGATTGGACCCCGACGATCCCATCGAGATCGATTACCAAAACAACTTCCCCGGCCAGCCCACCGGCAAGGACAATCCCGAACTGACCACCATGAAGTGGCACCACGGCCACAACAACACCATCGTCAACGGCATCCCCCGCATCGGTTACATGAAGGGCGGCGAACGGGCGAAGTGGAGCGACGTCGACATGGCCGACCACTTCCTGGAACGTGCGCAGCAGTACGTACGGGAGCATAAGGACGAGACTTTCTTCCTGTACTATGCCATGCAGCAGCCCCACGTGCCGCGCACTCCCCATCCGCGCTTCGTAGGGAAGTCGGGCATGGGTCCCCGCGGCGACGCGATCGTGGAGGCCGACTGGGCCATCGGCGAGTTTGTCCAAACGCTCCGCGAGGAGGGGCTGCTGGAAAACACCCTCATCGTCCTGAGCTCCGACAACGGCCCCGTCCTCAACGACGGCTACTATGACGATGCCGTGGAAAAACTCGGGGACCATACACCGGCGGGTCCGCTACGGGGAGGAAAATACAGCCTGTACGAGGCCGGTACCCGCGTTCCCTTCATCACCTACTGGCAAGGACACACCCAGTCAAAGGTATCCGATGCGCTGGTTTCCCAGCTCGATCTGCTGCCCTCGCTAGCGGAACTCGTGGGCGGGGACGCGGGAGCAACGGACGGACGGGAACTGCTGGCTACTTTCCTGGGCGAAAGCGATCAGGGTCGCGAGGAGCTGGTCCTGGAAGCCACGTCCCGCACCGCCCTGCGGTCGGGCGACTGGCTAATGATTCCACCCTATAAAGGCAAGCCGGTCAACGCTTACGTAAACATCGAAGTCGGCAACGACCCGAATTACCAGCTCTACAACCTCGCCGACGACGTCGGGCAAACCCAGAATCTCGCTGGAGAAAATCCCGACAAACTGGCCGAGCTAGTGAAGGCCTACGAAAAGATCCGGGGAACGGAAAATGCCAAAACCGAGCCACTGAAGCTGGAGTAGGCCCCACTCATGCCGCCAGACTATTCCCCCACGCGATGACGATCACCCCGAGCACCATGGCGATAAGGCCGGCGTAGAGCAAGCCCTTGGCTCTGTTCGAGGCGCTGAGCCACTCCCCGGTGATGAGGCCGGTAACGATGGCTACGGCTACGCTGACGGTGTTGAAGATGGCGTAGCCGACGGTATTCCCCGCCTGCCCGAGTTGGAAGGCCGCGTAGGCAAAGGTGACCGAAGCCGCGAAGTTGAGGACGGCCATGATGGTGGTGAGGCCGAGGTTGCGCCCCAGGGCGGGGGACTTAAACTTGCCCCAATAGTTCTTCTTGCTCAGTTGGTAGTAGAAGTAGGGAGCGACGAAGAGCCCGCCGGCCAGGTAGATGACGAACATCACCACGACCGCGGTGACCCACTCCGGATTGCCGGCGGCCTGGGAGGCGGCGTGGATGGCCGGGCGCCCGGCGGCATTGGCGTAGCTAAATCCGGTAGCCAGCAACCCACCCCCGATGGCAATGGCGATGCCCGTGCTCATAGCCGCGTCGGAGCGGGTGGAAAGGGCTCGCTCCTGCTCGTCCTTTTGCCGGGCCACTCCCGCCCGGCCGTTGGCGATCACCCCGACCAGCACGACCAGGATACCCGCCAGGATGGTGAGGAAGGCACCCCGGGGCGGTAGTCCATCCACGAGAAAGGGAAGCAGGGACCCTACCAGAATAACGGTGCCGATGAAGATCGAAAAGCCGAGCGACAGTCCGATGTAGTTGATGGCCTTTCCCCAGAGCATTACGCCGATGCCCCACAGGATGCCGGCGATGCCCATCTTAAGTAGGATCTCTCCGGAGAGGGAACCGAGAATGGCCGTAAAATCATCGACCAACAGAAAGCCGGCGATCACCGGTACGATAAACATATTGATGAGGAACATCAGTCCCCAGGTGTTCTCGAATTCGAAGTCCCGAGCGTACTTCTCCGGCAGGGCGTAGAGCCCCAGCATGATGCCGGCCGCGATGGCTGAAATGATTCCGATGGTCATGATCGATGCGCTAAAGGGTGAGTTGGTGGGTGGTCGTGGTTTGCGGGTTGATTAATCCTGGCGGAAGGGAAGCAACTTCTCCCAATCGAAAACGACCCCCGTGCCCGGGGTATCCGGCGCTACCGCCCGGGCATTTTCGACCACCAGCGGCCGGGTCGTGTATTCGTCGATTGGAAAGCTGTGGACTTCCAGCCACCCACCGTGCGACTGGCTGCTGACCAGGCTGACGTGCAGTTCCTGCATCCCGTGGGAGCAGACCGGAAGACCGTGCTCCTTCGCCAGCCGGGCTGCAGCTAACCAGCCACTAATGCCGCCGCAGTTGGAGGCATCGGGTTGAAGAAAGCCCAGATCCGCCTGCTCGCAGGCGTACCGGAATTCGTGAATGGTGTGGAGATTTTCCCCCATCGCGAGGGGAATGTTGGTGGCTGCCGCGATCTGCGCGTAACCGGCGTAATCGTCGGGAATGGTGGGTTCCTCGAACCAGGTAATGTCGTAGGGTTCGATGGCCCTGCTGAAGTCGGTCGCTTCCGCTACGCTCATGCTGTAATTGGCGTCCACCATAAAGGTGACCTCCGGTCCGATCAGCTCGCGGACCGCTCTGACGCGTTCGACGTCCTCGGCCTGATCCGGGCGACCGACCTTAATCTTGACGGCCGTGAATCCGCGATTCAGGTAGCCGCGGATGTTGCCGAGCAGTTTTTCAAGGGGAAACATGAGGTCGATACCACCGCAGTAAGCCTTACAGCTGTTACCCGCTCCGCCGGCGACTTGCCAGAGCGGCTGGCCGAGCTTTTTACCGCGAATGTCCCACAGGGCAATGTCGATCGCGCTGATGGCGAAACTGGCGATGCCGCCCCGGCCCACGTAATGAACGTGCCACTCCATGAAGTCGTAGAGCTCCTCGATCGCGGTGCCGTCCTTCCCCAGCAGGGCGGGCGCGAGATCGTGTTCGATCATGGCCCGGATGGCGCGTCCGCCCTTCCCACCCGTATAGGTATAGCCCGTTCCTTCACTGCCGTCGGACAGGGTGATGGTACAGGTAACCAGCTCGAAGTGGAAGTGATCGCCGTGTTTGGCGTCCGAGAGTACTTCGGGGAGGGGGACCTTGAATAGTTGGCAGTCTATGGAAGTGATTTCGCGCATAACTGGATCGGTAGCGGCGGCCTAATACCGGAGATAGGTAGTTTTCTTTTCGAGGTACTGTTCGATGCCGTACTTACCGTCTTCGCCCCCGCTGCCGGACAGCTTAAGGCCGTTGTGAAAGCCCTGGTGAAGCTCGCCGTGGCCGCGGTTAATGTAGATCTCGCCAAATTCCAGTACGTCGGGAAGGCGCATGATCTTCGCGAGGTCCTTGGTAAATACGATCGCGGCCAGGCCGTAGCGGCAATCGTTGGCGTATTCCACGGCCTGGTCGAATCCGCTAAACTTGATGACGGGCAGTACCGGTCCGAATAATTCCTCGTGCACGATGCGCATATCCTGGGTGACGTCCTCGACCAGGGTAGCCTCGAAGAAGTTCCCCCTGGCAAAGGCGTCGCCGTCCGGCCGTTTTCCCCCCTGGGTGATGCGGGCTCCCTGGCCGACGCTGTCGGCGATCAATTCTTCCAGCTTGGTGACCACGCCGGCTTCGGTCAGGGGACCGAGATCGGTGTCCTCCTCACTTGGGTCACCGACCCTGAGTTGAGCGACGGCCTCGCGGAATTTGGCCATAAACTCGTCGTAGATCTCCTCCTCCACGTACATCCGCTCGTTGCAGGTGCAGACCTGCCCGTAGTTATCGAAGCGGCTGTGGAGGGCACCGGCCACAGCCTCGTCCAGGTCCGCGTCGGCAAAGACGATGCAGGGGGCCTTGCCGCCCAGTTCGAGTTGGACGTGGGTCAGGTTTGCGGCGGCCGAGCGGGCGATGGCCTGTCCGGTGGGCGTACTGCCCGTCATGGTGACCATATTTGTCAGGGGGCTTTCCACCAGCGCGACGCCGGCTTCCACGCCGCCGGTCACGACGTTGAGGACGCCGTCGGGCAATCCGGCTTCCCGGGCCAGGTCGCACAGCATCAGGGCAGACAGCGGCGCGGCGGGGGTTGGCTTCAGGACCATCGTATTTCCGGTGACCAATGCCGGACCGATCTTTCTGCCCGCGAGGGCTAGTGGAAAGTTCCAGGCTGTAATGGCCACTACTACTCCCCTGGGTACCTTATGAATAAGTAACTGTTCGTTGGGGTTATCGCTGGGTACGATATCGCCCTCGAGGTGGCGGGCCCAGTCGCAGGCGTACTCCAGAAAGGAAGAGGTGACATCGACTTCGAAGCGGGCGACCTTAAGCAGCTTCCCCTGTTCGGCAACGATGGTGCGGGCCAGCTCCTCGCGGTGCGCCTTGATCTTATTGCTGAAGGCCCGGACCAGGTCGGCGCGTTGCTTATTGGGCAGGCGCCGCCAGGACACCTGAGCCACCTTCGCGGCCTCCAGGGCTTTAGTAACGTCGTCGGCCGTAGCGACCGCAACCGAACCGACCGCTTCGCCGTTGGCGGGATTGACTACCGTGTCGGTGCCGCCGCTTCCGGACGTCCACTTGCCGTCAATGAATAGCTTAAAGTTTTTCATGGCTTGTCTTTTGAGTGCTTACCGTCCCATCCAGCCGCCGTCGACGACCAGGATGGTGCCGTGTACGTAGGCGGCGGCTTCGGAGCAGAGGAATACGACCGGGCCGGCGAAGTCTCCGGGCTCTCCCCAGCGGCCGGCGGGGATGCGCGCCAGGATGCTGTCGGCCCGCTCGGGGTTATTACGTAGGGCTTCGGTATTATCGGTGGCGATGTATCCGGGGGCGATGGCATTGACGTTGACCCCGCGGCCCGCCCATTCGTTGGCGAAGGCCATGGTCATCTGGCCGATGGCGCCCTTACTGGCGGCGTAGCCGGGTACGGTGATGCCGCCCTGGAAGGTGAGGAGGGAAGCGGTAAAGACGATCTTGCCGCTGCCGCGCTCGACCATCTCGCGCCCGAACTCCCGGGTGAGGATGAACTGGGCGTTCTGGTTGATTTCGATGACCTTATCCCACATTTCGTCGGGGTGCTCGGCGGCCGGCGTGCGGAGGATGGTTCCGGCGTTATTGATGAGTATATCGGGGGTGCCGTGCTTTTCCTTTACCGCGCCGATGAAGCGGTAAAGGGCCTGACGGTCACCGAAGTCGCAGGAGTACCCGGTGAACGACCGGCCCGTAGCCCTCACTTCTTGCTCTACTTCCGAACCGGATCCGGACAGCGTCGCGCTCACGCCGATGATGTCGCAACCGGCCTGGGCGAGGCCGAGGGCCATGGCCCGGCCGATGCCGCGTTTGCAACCGGTGACGAGGGCGGTCTTACCGCTCAGTTGGAAGGCGTCTAAAATATTGGTCATACCTGATTATGCTTGACAATCGAGCAGCACTTTCATGCCGTCGGGGTTTTGATCTATTTGCTCGAAGACGGATTGCACCTCCCGGAGGGGGGCGACGGAGGTGATCAGGGATTCCAGGGGTAAGGATCCTTCCGCAACCAGGCGAATGGCATCTTCGTAATCTTCGGGTTCGTAGACGCGGGCACCGATGAGCTGCAGTTCTTTCCAGAAGAACTTGAAGAGATTCACCGGACGGGGTTGTCCGTGAATGGCGACGAGCACGATGCGCCCGCGTATTCCGGCCACCTCGGTCATGACGTCAATGGTGGGTTGCACGCCGGCTACTTCGAAGACCACGTCCGCCAGCCCGCCGTCGGTCTGCCGGGAAACGTAGTCGACCAGGTTCTCTTTGGCCGGATTCACCACCGCGAAACCCAGCTCCCTGGCCAGTGCAACCCGGGTTTCGTTGGTTTCGGAAATTAGGACGTTGGCTCCCGCGCTCCGCGCCCGCATCGCTACGAGCATCCCGATGGGCCCGCCGCCCAGCACGACGGCGTATTCACCTTCCCGGAGACCGCCCAGGCGTACGTCATGACAGGCAACGGCCAGAGGTTCGATCAGGGCGGCCAGGCGCATATCGATGTCCGGAGGCAACTTATGCAGGGTGAAGGCCGGCACGTTCCAGTAGGCCTGCATGGCACCGGGACTGTCGATGCCGATGAATTTGAGGGCCGCGGCAATATGGTGGTGGCCCTTATCGGAAGCTTGGGCTCCGCGGTCATCGAGGGGCCGGACGACCACCTTATCCCCTACCCCGAAATCGGTCACGCCCTCCCCTACGGCATCGACCGTTCCGGACATTTCGTGGCCGATGGTTTGGGGGGTACTTACGCGCTGGTCCATCATACCGTGGTAGATGTGGACGTCGGTGCCGCACACGCCGCAGTACGCAACCCTGAGGCGGACCTCTCCGGGATCGGGAGAACTGACGGGTGCGTCAACGATGTCGAATTGTTTGTCGCCCGTATACCGGGTGGCTTTGTTGGTCATGCCGAACGGAGGTTATGAGGGGGTAAAGAAGCGAAGCGGAGTAGTGATCCGGGGTTACCCGTGGGTCTAAACCTATAACATATGGGTAAGGAATCACTAAACGGTGGCTGTTCCTGACTTACGGGGTAGAGAATGAGGGATTTGGCGCGCTGGGGTCGGCCGTTTTTCCGTTCAGGATCCCGACTTCGCCGGGCGGCCGCCAAAACCCGGACGCCGCCCCAGCCGTTTCCACCCCATGTCCACCAACCGCCAAGACCTGAGCGCGGCCGATCTGAGGAGCGCCGTATTTATCAAGGGAGCCAATGCCAATAATCTGAAGAACGTCGATCTGACCATCCCGAAGAACCAGCTCGTCGTGGTCACCGGGGTCAGCGGAAGCGGCAAATCGAGCATCACGATGGATACGCTCTTCGCCGAGGGGCAACGGCGCTACGTGGAGTCGTTGAGCAGCTACGCGCGGCAATTCCTGATGCGGATGAAGAAGCCGGAGGTAGATTACATCCGGGGTATTTGTCCGGCCATCGCCATCGAGCAGAAGACCACGACGGCCAACGCGCGCTCCACGGTGGGCACCCTGACGGAGATCTACGACTACCTGCGTCTCCTCTACGCCCGGGTGGGCCGTACCTACAGTCCCATCAGCGGGGAGGAAGTGCGGCGGCACAGCGTATCGGACGTCGTGGACTACATCACCGGTCGGGAGGAGGGCAGCCGCGTTTACCTTTACGCTCCCGTACCCCGGACTTACGGAGACCGGACCCTGCGGCGCGAACTCGAACTACTACAGCAGAAGGGTTATACGCGAGTCCTGGTGGACGACGAGCCCCAACAGATCGAGGACGTGCTGGAGAGTGGGCGCGGCAGCCTCGACAAGATGCTCGATCAGCTGGAGACCGAAGAGGAAGTGATGGTGCTGGTGGACCGCTTCATCGTGCGGGCCGGCGACGAGGAAAACGATAAGCGAATCGCGGACTCCGTGCAGACCGCCTTTACGGAGGGGAGCGGGGAGGTCGTCGTCAGCCTGGACGGCGGGGAATGGGCCGCCTTCAACAATCGCTTCGAGCTGGACGGGATGATCTTTCTGGAACCCTCCCCCGCCCTGTTCAATTACAACAATCCCTACGGAGCCTGCCCGACCTGCGAGGGGTTCAGCCGGACCATGGGCATCGACGAGGATAAGGTGATCCCTAATCCCGGCCTTTCCGTCTACGACGGGGCCGTAGCCCCCTGGTCGGGCAGCAGCTACGGACAGTGGCAGACCGACTTCCTGCGCGTGGCCAATCGCTTTCAGTTTCCGGTGCACACTCCCTACGCCGACCTGACGCAGGCCCAGAAGGATGAACTGTGGGACGGCAACCGCCACGCCCAGGGTATCCACGCCTTCTTCGAGGAACTGCAGAAAAAGCTCTATAAGATCCAGAACCGGGTGATGCTGGCGCGCTACCGGGGCCGCACGCTTTGTCACACGTGCAAGGGCGGGCGGCTGCGCAAGGAGGCCGGTTACGTCAAGATCGACGGAAAGGCCATCATGGAGCTCGTCGATTTGCCCATCGACCTGCTGCAGCAGCACTTCCTGGACCTGAAGCTCAACGACCACGACGCTACCATCGCCCGCCGGCTGCTGCTCGAGATCAATAACCGACTGCAGAGCATGATGGACCTGGGCCTTGGTTACCTGACCATCAACCGTCTGAGCAACACCCTGTCCGGGGGCGAGAGCCAGCGCATCAATCTGACCCGCACGCTGGGCAGCAACCTGACGGCCAGTATGTACATTCTCGACGAGCCGAGCGTGGGCCTGCATCCCCGGGATACCGAACGACTGGTGAAGGTACTGCGGCGACTCCGCGATCTGGGCAATACCGTCCTGGTCGTCGAACACGAAGAGGGCATCATCGCCGCGGCGGATTACCTGATCGACGTCGGACCGGCAGCGGGGGTCTACGGCGGCGAAATCGTCTTTGCCGGTCCCTATGAAGCCATCTATGGGGAAGCGACCGAAAGCCTGACCACGAAATACATGAACGGCACGATGCAAATCGAGGTGCCGGAGCAGCGCCGCCGCCTGACGAACTGGATCAAGCTCGAGGGCGCGCGCATGCACAACCTGAAGAAGATCGACGTCCAGATTCCCCTGAACGCCATTACGGTGGTCTCCGGCGTATCCGGCAGTGGTAAGACCAGTCTGATCAAGGGCATCCTCTACCCCGCCCTCCGCCGCGAACTCGGGGAAGGGACCTCCCAGGCCCCGGGGCCTTACTCGCGGATCGACGGTGATCTGAAGTTGCTGACCCAGGTAGAGATGGTCAATCAGAGTCCCATCGGTAAGAGTAGCCGCTCCAATCCAGTGACCTACGTCGGGGCCTACGATGCCATCCGCAACCTGATGGTGAATCAGCAATTGGCTAAAATTCGGGGCTACAAGCCGAGTTTCTTCAGCTTCAACGTAGACGGCGGCCGCTGCCCCACCTGCAAGGGCGAGGGGGAACAGGTGGTGGAAATGCAGTTCCTTGCCGATGTCCGCCTGGTATGCGAGGAGTGCAACGGCGCCCGCTTCAAGCGCGAGATCCTCGACGTACAGTACAACGGTAAGAACATCGCCGAAATCCTGGACCTCAGTATTGACGAAGCGATCGGCTTCTTTGCCGAGGAGAAAGACATTATGAAAAAACTGCAGCCCCTGCAGGACGTCGGATTGGGCTACGTCACCCTCGGCCAGTCCAGCTCTACCCTATCCGGCGGCGAGGCGCAGCGGGTGAAGTTGGCCAGTTTCCTCACGAAGGAAAAGAAGGGCGAGCACATCCTTTTCATTTTCGACGAGCCTACGACCGGCCTGCACTTTCACGACGTCAAGGTGTTGCTGTCGGCCATGAACGCCCTGGTGGAAAACGGTCATACCGTACTGATCGTCGAGCACAATATTGACGTCATCAAGTCGGCCGACTACGTCATCGACCTCGGCCCGGAAGGCGGACGCGACGGCGGTCACCTGGTCTTTCAGGGCCGGCCGGAGGAGTTGAAGGAGGTGGAGGGGAGTTATACGGGGAAGTATCTGTAGGAGGTGGAAATTTGAAATTTCCAATTTTCAATTTAAAATTGATGGCTCTGCTCGCTGTGCTCGTGTAGGGTCGAGGCGTTGGACGCCGAGGGAGAGGAGGTGAAATTTAAAATTGCCAATTTTTAATTTGAAATTGACGGCTCTGCTCGCTGCGCTCGTGTAGGGTCGAGGCGTTGTACGCCGAGAGAAGGGAAGTGAAATTTAAAATTGCCAATTTTTAATTTGAAATTGGCGGGGATGCTCGCTGCGCTCGTTTAAGGTCGAGGCGTTGTACGCCGAGGGAAGGGAGGCAAAATTTGAAATTGCCAATTTTCAGTTTGAAATTGATGCCTCTGCTCGCTGCGCTCGTGTGAGGTCGAGGCGTTGTACGCCGAGGGAGGGGAGGTGAAATTTAAAATCGCCAATTTTCAATTTGAAATTGGCGGGGATGCTCGCTGTGCTCGTGTGAGGCCGAAGCGTTGTACGCCGAGGGAGAGGAGGCAAAATTTGAAATTGCCAATTTTCAGTTTGAAATTGATGCCTCTGCTCGCTGCGCTCGTGTGAGGTCGAGGCGTTGTACGCCGAGGGAGGGGAGGTGAAATTTAAAATCGCCAATTTTCAATTTGAAATTGGCGGGGATGCTCGCTGTGCTCGTGTGAGGCCGAAGCGTTGTACGCCGAGGGAGAGGAGGCAAAATTTAAAATCGCCAATTTTCAATTTGAAATTGACGGGTTGACTTGTCTTGCGCTCCCCCAAAATGTCGGCTCCCGCGCGCCGCCGCCCGTCCGAATACCCGATCCGAAAGACTGTGTAAACACATTGTTTGCGAACGAGGGGATTTCTGCCTAACTTCCACAGCAGGGTTTTGGTCGCTTGACCGCAAGACACGAACACATGAACATTCACACCCACCAAGGAACAGTAGGCTCTGTTCCGTTATTCGCTTATTCTCTGCCGGCTCGCCTTCGAGCAGCTGCTGCACCACTGCTTTTTCTCGTTGGCTGGCTCGTACTCAGCAGCTCCGTCGGGGCCCAGAATGTGCGTACTTACACCACCACCGGCGGCAGTGACGACTGGCTCGATGCATCGGCGTGGAGTTGCAGGGGTGGGGGCTGTAACGCGAATCCCGTTCCGACGAAGCAGCTGGACCGGCAGGTGGTGATCATCGGGCATACGATCAATTACCGCCTTAACCAGGCGATCGTGGTCCCCGCTTCGGGATCGATCACCATCCGGGACGGCGCGGTCCTCCATCTGTCCTCGAACCTGAACGTGCGGGCGGGCGGAGTGGTCACCATCAACAAGGGGCGGCTGGACATCGGTCCGGGGGTGCTCAACAACGCCGGACTGCTGGATGCGACCGACGCCGTCATCGTCAAGGACGGAAACTTCATCAACGACGGCGAGACCATCCTGAACCGCTCCTGCCTGGACCTGGTCGAAGGCAATTTCAACAATAACGGCCGGCTGAGGGGCGAGGGAGCGGTCACCACCCAGAACGGCAACATCAACAACAACGGAGACTGGGCCGCTACGGGAATTCTCTACTGCGCGAGCGGCAACGCCTCCAAGGTGCCGGGCGCGGAAGACTGTGCCGGCGTGGCCCGGTACTGCGAGTGCGTCAGCGGCAACTGCGACATCCTGCCCGGCTACCGTTCCACGACCAAGGTGGAGGAACTCATCGGTTCCGAGCTGACCTCCCTGGCGGCCGACTACGACCCCGACAACCCGCCGACGCCGCGCATTTACCGTATTCAGGCAAATGAGGTACTCATTGACATCATCGTCGTCGACGGCTTCCGGCAGCAGGTCGTGGACTTACTGAACAACACCTACGGGATTCCCTCCGCGGCCTTCATCGACAACGGAGTGAATCAACTGCTCATCACGGTGTACTTCCCCATCAACCAACTAGGTTCGCTCAATGGCCGGGGCGACATCATCAACTACGTTCGCCCCGCCTTCCCGGCGATTTCCAATGCCGGCCTGATCACCAGTCAGGGCGATACCGCCCAGGGATCCTTCCTGGCCCGGGGCGGATTCGGACTGGACGGAAGCGGAATGAAGATCGGCGTGATTTCCGACAGCTACAGTAGCAATCAGGCCGGACTTAACGCCGATATCGGCAACGGCGACCTGCCCGGCGGGGACGATGCGGTAACGGAAGTGCCGGTCATCGTCAACGGATCGCCGATTACGGTAGCGGGTTCCGACGAGGGGCGGGCCATGCTACAGATCGTCCACGACGTAGCGCCGCAGGCAGAACTCTTCTTCCGGACCGGCTTCATCAGCGCCGGCAATTTCGCCGCCGGGATCACCGACCTGGCCGAGAACTACGATTGCGACGTGATCGTGGACGACCTTACTTACCTCACCGAGCCTTTCTTAAAGGATGGATTAGTAGCCCAGGCAGTTCAGCAGGCGACCCGGGACGAGGGCGTGACCTACGTGACCTCGGCCGGCAACTTTGCCTCCCGCTCCTACGAAGGCACCCTGGCCGCCGGCGGTAGCTACCACGATTTCGGTGGCGGCGATGTGTTACAGCAAGTGAACCTGGATGTCGGTTTTTACCTGCTGGTACTGCAGTGGGAGGACAACTTCTACTCTATCGGTGAGACGGCGGAGGGCACCGTCGAGGACCTGGACATTTACCTCACCGAGAACGACGGATCTGTCCTCTACGGCTTCAACCGCAACAACCTGGGGGGCGATCCGATCGAGGTGCTGCCCTTCGAGGTGGTCAACCCCACCAGTACCAACATACGGATCGAGCGGGGACCGGGAAGTGAGGGCGGGCCGGTCAAATTCAAGTACGTCGTATTCCTGGCCGGCGACCGGGGCGTCTTTGACGCCGAATACATGAGTACCACGCCGGGTTCGGGGAATTCGACGATCGTCGGGCACGCGAACGCCGAGGACGCCCTGACCGTGGGGGCCGTGCGTTACAATAATACGGGCGCGGTCGAAAGCTTCTCCTCCACCGGCGGTACGCCCATCGCGGGTGAGGCTGCGTTACGCCAGAAGCCCGACTTTAACGGCCCCAACGGAGTGAACACCAGCGTCGGTTTCGGCTCGCTGGACGTGGAGGGTGATGGTGTTCCCAACTTTTTCGGCACCTCGGCGGCCGCTCCCCACGTCGCGGCGGCGGCGGCTCTGCTCCTCGAAGCCCGACAAAAATTCGGACTCGCCGCCACCGCAGAGACCTCCGGCGCCTGGGTACGCGATCTGTTGCGGCGGACCGCCTCCCACGGCGGCGCGTACGATCCCGTGGGGGGCTACGGCTTCGTTTCCACCCTTGCGGCGGTCGACGAGTTTGCCACTCCGACGCCCCGGCTGACGGCGCTCAACATTCAGAACCTGGCGGAGGGCCGGCAGCCCGGCGAAGTCGCGTTTAACCTTATCCTGGAGGGGGCTTTCTTTGACGAGACTACCCTCGTATTCTTTCGGGATCAGATCCTGGACATCATTTCCATCAGTCCCGACCGTACGCGGGCCGAGGTACTGGTTCCCCCCTTCATCGGCAATCCACCGATCTACGTATTTAACCCGCCCAACGTGCCCGTAACCAACGGTACCGACGGGGGGACATCCGATACGCTGACCTTCGAGGACATTCCCCTCACCGACGTGCGGATCGTCGCCGAGAATCAGAGCAAGCACTACGGCGCTCCGCTACCGGAACTGACTTACCGCATTGAAAGTACCGGCGAGCCCATCGACCCGGCGGTATTGCCCCTGATCGAAGCCGCGATCAGCCTGGAAACTGCGGCCACCACCGGCAGTCTGATCGTCGACGTCGGTTACGCCATCACTCCGGTGTGGGATCCGGCCGCCCTCGATCCGGCCGTCGCGGAACTGTACAGATTGGAGGCAGTACCCGGAATTCTGACGATCACGCCCCTCCCCGTGACCATCAGGCCGAAGCCGGCAGCCATGACCTACGGAGACCCGATCCCCACGATCGAATACGAATATCTGTTTGCGGGTGATGTGGATCCCACGGTCGCCGACGCCGTGCAACAGCAGCACCGGACGACACTCGGGCAGACGGACGGAGTAGCGATCGTGAACGGCATTCCGCTGGTCAATGGCATCCCCCTCGTGAATGGTATTCCGCTGGTCGACGGCCAGCCCTACATCGACGGCAGCGACGACGGGATCGACAACGGCGTGTCTTTACTAAACCGCACCTTTTACGTCAGCGAAAATACCGTGAGCAGCGCCCCTACCGCCGCCGCCTTCGGCATTCCGCTGGTCAACGGCAGCACTACGGCCAAGCTCTTCCGGATCGGCGTTGATGTGTTCACCATGCCCTCCATCGAGCAGGGGGATGACTCCGCCCTGGTTCCGGGTACGGCGTTGGTGAACGGCATACCCCTGGTCAACGGGCAGGCGCGACTCTTTGGCATCCCGCTCGTGAACGGCATTCCGCTCGTCAATGGCATTCCGCTGGTGAACGGCATTCCGCTCGTCAACGGCATTCCGTTGGTGAACGGCATACCCCTGGTCAATGGCGTGACGCTGGTCAATGGCATCCCCCTGGTCAATACCGAGGCGCAGGGGCGGGTAGCCCGCATCCTGGATGCGTTCGGGGGTAGCCTGGTAACCCTGAATTCAGCCGATGCGAATCTGGACGCCACCGACACCCTGAAATTTGCTCCGGTGACTCTACTGACGGGCCTCACCGTCGGTACTCAGTACATCGTTCCCGGAGCCCTGATCAACGATCAATTGCTCGTCAGCTACGAGACCGCGCCGCTGGAGATCAGTCGGGCGACCCTGGTGGTATCCGTGAATGACGAGGCCATCACGTACGGCGAATCGCCCACGGGATCGGCCGCCATTACGGGCTTCGTGCTGGACGACGACGCAGGCACGGTCTTCCCCAATGGTCTGACCTATACGACCAGCTGCACCCATCCCTGCCCGGTAGCGGGACCCCACACCATATCGGCCGGCACGGCGCCCTTCCCCCAAAATTATGAACTGGTCTTTACCGACGGACAATTAACCGTGAACCGCAAAGCCCTGACCGTTACGATCGAGGATGCAAGCGTCACTTACGGGGGGCCGATCCACCCGACCTTCCGGTACGCTGGCTTTATTGCGGGCGAGGATGCCTCCGCTGTATTTCCCGAAGAATTCACGACCACACCGACGGACGGATGCACGACCGCGACCGAGATTCAGTTCGTGAATCCGCCGCTTACGGACAACTACGCCGTGACCTACGCCTCCGGTGCCCTGACCATCCATCCGGCCACCCTGGACATTAGCGTGCGGGATGAGGTCATTACCGTTGGCGATCCGATTCCGACGACCTTCTCCGCCACGGTAACCGGCCTGCGGTGCGGAGAAACTACGGCACCCGAAATCATTTACTCCGTGCGTCTGCCCGACCCCGTCCTGCCCGGCGTATATCCGATCGAGGCCCGCCTCGCCGCGGGCAGTCCGTACCTGGCGAGGGTAACGGGAGGTTTCCTGTACGTTAATCCGGCCGGAGGCTGCTCGGATAAGATCAGGGTGCAGATCGAGTGTAAGGAAGACCTGGCGATCCCGGTCGTCATCGACGGCGTGAGCTATTCCAAGCGGCTGAGCTTCAGCTATACCAACCGGAATCCGTATCCCTACTACGTACCCGCGGGTCCCAACAACCGCCTGACCCCCGCCGGCGCCGCCAGTAAAACCGCCGCTACCCTACCGGAGGTATTCCTGGCCAATACCCACCACGCCTTCGATGTTTATGCGAACAACGACCGGGTAAAGTGGGAACTAGAAACCTTCGGCTGCGTCGATAAATCACGTACGGGCTCACAGGCCAACCCCTGTACGCCGGTAAGCAGCCCCTCGCTCGTGTTGTCGCCGACTTACCTAAAGGAAGCTTCCCCTTCTGTTGCTATCCTGCAGACCTACCCCAATCCGGCCGCAAGTGAGCTCCGCGTCAATTTTACATTACCGGAAACGGGAGATGCGCAGCTGACGCTGATCGATCTGCTGGGCCGGGTGGTCTGGACGAAGCAATTCACGGAAACCGACGAGCAGGCGATCGTCCTCGACCTGACGGACGAACCGCCGGGAACGTTCATTCTGCGACTGCAGTACAGCGATGCGGTACAAACGGTAGTCGTGATCAAGGAATAGCGAGATGCCAGCAGGAGGAACCATATACCGGAAAATTACCGCGGTCACAGCGACGGGAGCGAGGCTAGTGCGCGTGCTGCTGATCCTGATCCTGGGAGTGACGCAGGCGGTGCGGGCGGCCGATCCGCCCGTCGACAGTCTACGCGCCGTACTCGAAACGGCCAAGAGCGACACCCTCCGGCTGAGGACGCTGCTGGAACTGAGCACGCACACCTTCCGGTCGGACCCCAATTCCGCCATTGCGTACGCCGAGAGTGCGCGTCAACTGGCCCGCAGGATCGACGACCAGACCAGCCTGGCCTACGCGCTGAAGAACATCGGATTGGCCTACTACATCAAGGGGGATTACTTCGAGGTGCTGGAGAACTGGCAGCGGTCGCTAGAGATTTTCGAAGCCATCGACGACCGGCTGGGGATTAGTAACCTGACCAGCAACATCGGCGCGGTGTACTTCAACCAGGGTGACGACCCCAAGGCCCTAGAGTACTACTTGCGCTCCCTGCAGGTATCCGAGCAAATCAGGGATTCCCTCCGCATTGCCACCGCCCTGAACAACATCGGGGCGGTATACTTCAACAACACCAACACCCACGACCGGGCCCTCGATTACTACCTGCGGGCCCTAAGCATCAGTGAGGGGGTGAATGACCTGGAAGCCATCGGTACCTCGGCGGTCAATCTGGGAGAGATCTATCAGGACAGGGGTGAATTCGAGCGGGCGATCTTCTACTTCGAAAAGGCGCTCGCGGCCTACGAGCAGTCGGGAGGAAACGCGCCCTACGCGCTGTACAATCTCGGAAAGACCTACGCCGCGAAGGGTGAGTACCGGAAGTCCCTGGAGTACCACCGGCGCGCCTATACCGTGGCCGCCGGACGGGAAGCGCGGCTGGAGATGGCGACGGCGCTGGTCGGCATCGGTCAGACACAACTGCTCAGCCAGCAAATGGAGCAGGCGGCGGAGACCTTCAAACGGGCACTTTCCCTCGCCCGCGAGGTAGGCTCCCTGGTTCGCATGAAGGATGCGTACGAAGGCCTCACCGAAGCCTACGCCCGGCAGGACGACTACCCGGAAGCCTTCCGGTACCAATCCTTACTCAACTCCATCCGGGATACGCTCTACACCATCGAAAAGGACAATCGCATTCAGAGTCTGCAGTTTCAGTTCGACATCGAAAAGAAGGAGAACCAGATTGCGATGCTCAACAAGGACAATGCGCTCAAGGAGGTACAGATCCAACGCGCGCATACGGTACGCAACCTCCTGTACGCCCTTGCGCTCTTTCTGATCTTCACCGTGGCGGGAATTTTTTACCAGTACTGGTTCGCGAAGAAAAGCAACCGGCTCATCCAGAAGGAACGTAATCGCTCCGAACGGATCCTGCTCAACATCCTACCCAGCGATACCGCCGAGGAACTCAAGCAGAACGGTTTCGTAAAGGCCAAGCGGTACGAACGGGCCACGGTGCTGTTCACGGACTTCAAACGGTTCACGGAGTACGCCGAACACTATTCACCGACGGAAGTAGTCAAGAGCCTGGACTACTATTTCCGCGCCTTCGACGAGATCACCAGCCAGTACCAACTGGAAAAAATTAAGACCATCGGGGATTCCTACATGTGCGTGGGCGGCCTGCCGGTCATCAACGATACGAATCCCGTCGACGCCATTAACGCCGCATTTGAGATGGCCGCATTCGTCCGGAGCGTCAAGATTGAAAAGCCGGAAGGCATCATACCGTTCGACATGCGCATCGGCCTCAGTACCGGTCCCGTGGTCGCGGGGGTCGTGGGCACGAAAAAGTTTCAGTACGACATCTGGGGCCCGACCGTCAACATCGCCAGCCGCATGGAGACCTGCTCCGACGCCGGTCGCATCAACATCTCCTTCTTCACCTACGAACTTATCCGCCACCACTTCGCCTGCACCTACCGCGGCATGATCGAGGCCAAGAACGGAGAGCAATTACAGATGTACTTCGTGGACCGGCCGCTGGTGGAGAATCCGGAGGTTGCCGGGGTAGTTTAAAAGGGGGTAAAATTTCAAATTTTCAATTTTCAATTTGAAATTTAAAAATGGCGTGGATGCTCGCTTCGCTCGTTTCAGGTCGAGGCGTTGCACGCCGAGAGGACATAAGGGGCGGGGCCGCGGGTGCAATGAATACAGGTAAAGCGGCCTCATTCCGCATCCACTCCAGTTACCTGCGTACAGAAATATCACCTCCGGCAATTCGAGACGTGTTTTACCGCTCTTCCGTAGCGATCACCCCATCCAAATAGCGCTAAAGAACGGGCTGCATTCAGATGATCTTTTTTAAATGTGAACCCCGGTTTTCCCGTATTTTCCTACTTGTGATGAACAGACTGGGGGCGAAGATCTACCGGCCGCTCGTGACCGCGCTCGTTACCCCTTGATTTGAAGAAATAGGTTTGCCATGTGGGTTACTCCGATTGGCTCAGTGGAATTTACGCTAACACCAAAGACTCATATCCGTATGCTCCCGTCAACCTCTATACCCGCCGGCAGGGGGCGGGCTGGGGCGGCGATCAAGATTTCCGCCGTACCACTTCCCCCCATAGGTCATGATTCCCCCTTCGAGCAGCTGATGGCTCAGACCAATGTCTACTGCTATTCGGTGGATTATCAGACCGGTCGGTTCCGCTACGTCAGTCCGGGCATCTACCGACTGCTCGGCTACAACCGGGACACCTGGCAATTTAGCGGACCGCAGGAAGCCTTCCGGCAAGTCCACCCCGACGATAGAGAATGTGTAGTCAAGATTTACGCGGAGATCAAGCGCGAGCTCCTTCATCAGCCCATTACGGCGCGCGGCGACCTCAGCTTCGTCTTCACCTGCCGCATGCGCACCCAGCAGGGGCACTACCTCCACCTCAGTCACCACCTCTCCTTCCCCAACTTCGATATGCGTGGCCGCCCCCTCGCCGACCTTACGCTGGTATCGGACATCACGGCGCTGAAGGCTCCGCACTACTGCCAACTCCTCGTCCAGTACACCAACGGCACCGGCGAAAAGACCGTCGTATTCTCCTGCTCCCCTACCGTCGACTTCTCCCGCCGCGAGATTGAAGTGCTGCAACTCGTCGCCATGGGCCTCGACAGTCACGAGATTGGGCGGCGGCTGTTTATCAGCTACCACACCGTCTGTACCCACCGCAAGAATATGTTGCGCAAGGCGGGAGTGAAGACGCCAGTGGAGTTGGTGGGTTGGGGACGGGGGGTGGGGTTGGTGTGAGGGTTTGAGCTACTTATTCCAAGACCTGGAAAATACCTAGAGCTAGCGATTTGATCACGAAGGATGCGATACCCAACTTTGACTATAGCCAACGCACCATAGTCAAGAGATAGTAATCCTTTCTGTGGTAAAACATACGACTAAGTCGGGCATCCGTGTGACTAGAAATGTCATCACCCACGACCACCAACACCGTATCGTGCAAAGGTAAAATTGGTAGACTTCTTAGAAATCAACACCAAAGCACGGACATGAAAGTATGAGCCCTGATAAACTAGGACCGGAAATTAAGGCGTAAGCCGGAATATTTCCCTACCCATCATATCGACTCCTATAATCATCGCGGGACACCAGGATTGAAATCTAAGCTATTCATTCATACTAAATGATTGAGTTATGGCTGATTCAAGATCTACGTGCCAGGGCGGTGAGTTCGACGGACACAAGCTGGCCACCCCGCGCGACGAGGCCCTCTGCGGTCAGGGCGGTGGCGTGGTTGTCGCCGGTCAACCGACATCCGATGGTTGTATGGGAGGCTCCGTCGAGAACTTTTCCGCCACCCGGGGGCAAGCCTTACACTTCAATTCCTTGCGCAACGCCGCGGCCATCTTCGGGGAACGGGAGGAGGTAGCCCTACTGCGCAGATTGAGCGCGGCGGCCGTGCCGGCGACGGATGCCCTGCTCAGCATAGAACCCGAATATATTGAAAGGCTTTCCGAAGCCGGGCAACGTATTGAAATCATTGCCTCCAACCTGATCGACCCCGAATTTGACGGGGTTTTGTACACGGAGGAGGACCACCGGTTCTTCGTAAAGATCGGCCGGGAACTGGCGGAACGCACCGGGGATGATGTATTTCCGGAACTCCTTGAAACGGCAACGCAGGTCGCGGAGCAGCACCTCAACGTCAGGGCACTCGAAGTGCGGGAGCGCTTCGGAGGTCTTCCGCAGCCCCCCGACCTGGATGTTAGCGATACGGACTTGAACCTGACCTCACCGCTCGGTAACCTTTCCAACTTGACATATGACCTGTCACCGGTCTTGATGCACCATCACCACCGACTGGATAAGCTGGACCTGATGGTAGACGTAGATACGATCACCGACTTGATGCATTCCGCCCGTGCGGAAACCGCGATCGCCGCCAAGGCGGACCAACTGGGTGCCCTGGCCGCTTCCCCGCTGGGCGAGGTCACCCCCGTCCGGGGAGGGTTCGTGCGCAGGTACGCTGATTGCGACATTTACTACTCAGATACCACCGGCGCCCACGAGGTACACGGGGAGATCCGGCGAAAGTACTCGCAGGTAAACGGTCCCACCCTGCTCGGGCTGCCCACCACCGACGAAACCGGGTGCCCCGACGGGAAAGGTCGCTTCAATCACTTTGTGAAGTCATCCATATACTGGACGCCCACTACCGGCCCCTTCTACGTCAGGAACCCCTGCCGCTTCCGCTGGGCGTCCCAGAGCTGGGAGACCGGCCCCCTGGGCTATCCCGTACGGGATGAGGAATCTTTGTCCGCCGCCTACCCCGGTGGCGGCCCCACCATGTACTGGTCGCACTTTCAGAACGGCATGGTCTTTGGCCGGGGGGGCGATGCGCAGGAAGCGCTGGCCGCTACTGCGACCCGACAACAGGTTCTGGATGCCCTACGTACCACGATCGACCGCAGGATGCCTTCCTTTGAGTTGGACACGGGCATCTTTTCGTACACCGTCCGTGGCGGGCTGCACGGCGTAGACTTCCTGGGCGTAGACGACTGGCAGTACGGCTTTTACGGCTCCGTCCCCCGCACCCTACGCATTCGCGTCAATGGCTTCGTAAGTGTCCCCCTCGCGCCGGATCCGACTTTCCAAATCGAAATGGGACTTCGCTTCTCCACCCGGTGGCCGATCGGCAGCTTCTTCTACCCAACGACGAAGAAGTTTGTCGCGACCCTCATCCACACCAGGATTTCGGTTCAGGGTATCGCTTCCGGCACCATTGCCGGTATGATACAAAAGGCAATCTGGTCGGCTTTCACCCCAGGTCCGGCCGATCCCGAGATCACCGACAACTCCATGGTCATCACTTCGATTCCCACCGGTGCCAATCAGAAACCGGGAGCCGAGAACCTCGACTTCCTCGACGTGATGCTCATGGCCGACGGCTCCCTGAATGTTTTCGTCAACCCCCTGCCGGCGATTGCGGGTGGATTCCGGAGGTACTTTGCTCAGAATGCACTGAATTCAGCATTAGAGAATCTTTGAGGGAATATACCGATGTAACGGGCTACAGTTATTGCGAACAATGCTGACCAGATCAGTCGATCTGCAATGGACTGGGGATGCCAAACTTGTAGCGGATTCCCATGACGACTGCAGTGTTTGCTTCCGGTACATGACCTTCAGATTGTTTGGATTGGCTCTTGTGCGGAGAACCGGGCAACTACCTCCACCTGAGTCACCATCTCTTCTTTCCTGATTTCGGTATATGCGGCCGGCCCCTCGCTGATTTCTATCTGGCATCGGACATCACCCTCTGAAAGTTTCACGAGCTTGTTAGCTGTAAATACACTCTCCCCCTACGGATCCACCCGCTGCAAAATCCTCTTCTTCAGCTGCACCGCGCCGTGACCGAGCTTAACTGCCGATAGATCGAAATCCTCAAACTCGCAGCCTAGGGCCTCGATAGTCACACCATCGCTAGGTAACTTTTATCAGCTACTATACGGTTTGTACCCACCGCAAGAATATGCTGCGCAAGGCGGGGGCGAAGAGCCCGGTGGAACTGGTTGGGTGGGGACGGGGGGTGGGGGTGGTGAAGGCGGGTGGGTAAATGTTGAATTATACCTAGCCCTGGTGATTGAGTTCCCGCTTTATTATCCCAATTTTTATCCTAATTAGATTGAATCAAGATGGGTAAATGGAACCTTTGCAATTCAGTACATCTTCATTTAACATACATAACTTTTCATCGCTAGAGTTTATGCTATCAAAAGCAATATAATATTCTAATCTGTACAACAAAGCTGTGAGTCAATTAATATAACATTTTATTCAGAAGCTAGACTATTTTAGTGTCACGACCTATTAAAATCACTACATCAACAATTTTAAATTCATGCCCTTTCAAAATCGGCGCATTCCAGAAACTTAACAAATGACTTTACTCTAAATGCAATTGCATTGCTCCACCAGACTAACAACAAACAGAGGATGGATTCATCAACGGCCCTAATTCACAAATAATTTGTAGTACACACTAACAATTTATTTAATTTAAACAAATTATCTTACATAAAAACGCCAAAATGAAAGCAAAGTTATTTTCCAAAATTATGTTCTCAACTTATATGATATTTTTTGTTGCACAAGTTACTGCACAGGGCGAAAACAGTAAACCAAAGTCAACCGAAGCTGATGTGGAATTAGAAAAGACAATACAGAAATATGCCTCTATACGGTGTACACCAGATGAATTAAAGCTACTCAGCGACGGGTACATTATTCCAGACTCAGCGTTTGTTATCTCGCCTTTTGGGTATTCATGGCATCAACCAAATCAAATATTAGCAGGCAGCTCCGTTTACATTGACCTTATATTGCCCAAGGGTCTGTCAAATCAAGTTGGAGTTATTCGCACCAGCGAGACAAGAGATGTCAATGTTGTACATTATTTTGGAGTCCCTGATGATCAAAATGCAGCAATGGGAAGTGTTCCTGACGAGGAAACCTGTACGGTTAAAAGACTGACATTGTCCTATTTTGAAGCAGGTGAGGGCAAAATGGCAATACAAGCACGAAATGGTTTGGCTACCCTAAATCTTGCGGAATATGCTTTTCCAGTTTCTGCCACCTATTCAGGTTCGATAGTGTTCGGCCCAGTTTTGTCCTTATTGAAGGACCGTTCCTTCTCTATTGTGCCCTCTGAGTATGGCTCGAACACCAACCAAAATACATCTACACTTAACATTGAGGAGTATAACAATATTCACTATGTAGCCGGATTCACAGCATTCCTAAATGGCCCTCGTGCTATTGAACCAAGTGTTTGGGACCCTCATGTAGATTTGTTCATGGGAATCGATGTAGTCGATCCTTTAGACAATGGATACTTAGGATTCAACATAAGCTTAAATGGATTTTTCTCGTTTAACGTTGGTGCCCATGCTGGCAAGGTAAACCGTCTAGCTTCCTATTCTAACTTGAGCGCGGGGGATAACATAACTCTAGGCGAAGGTGAAAGCATACCAACCGTTTCTAAATGGGATGTTGGACTTTTTGTTGGGTTTAATATTGATGCACGCTCCGCTGCAATTGCCTTTTCTAAAACTGTTCGCGGCCTTATCAATTAAATCCCCCCATGAATAAACTGTCCTACTATTATTTTCTGGCAATCTATCTTCTGTTGACAACTAACTGCTCAACCGATGGAGATATCGGCAATAATAATTCTCTTTCAAACTACACTTCTTCATTGTGCGATTCTATTTCGCCAATAATATTTTCAAATTTTTGGCTTGAACAACCTTGCTACGAAAAAATTAAACAGTGGAACGATGCTAATCCCGACTACCCTGTAGTTCCACCAACTGCATATATTGACGCCTGCCCAGTTATTTCCAAGGGAGGTAATATACACAAATACTGTCCAGACGACCCATATTGTCCAATCAAATTACCGGCCGAACCAAATTCTGAAACTAGATATATTGATACCATTGATGGGGAAGAAGTAGTTGTCACTGAAATAATTCTTCCAGATGGTGACCTTCCTGATTTTGAGCAATTATTTTTAAGAGAAAGTAGCTTTACGGCTGAGAATGACGACATGAGTGAGATTCAATTTGGTTATGAAAACTGTGAAGATATATTCTCCTTTGGAAGCTTTAAGGAAGCTATGTCAATGATTACTCCCATGGATGTCCGTAAAATATCAAGAAGATGGATAGATAAATTTGATGTGGAAGCAAACCCATCCCTTATCCAGAGAAGCATGGCCACTGTTTTTGACAGATTTGGCGGATGGACCTACTGCAATAGCCTTCAAAGCAATAACAACTCTAAAGTTCTTGGAATATACCACGAGAATAGCCGGCAAATTGTTCTCTATAATAGCCTATGTCGCTCAGTCGATGTGTATGGACAAAATATAACTCACTTAGAAGCTTACCAACGCTACTTATTCATTACTAGTCATGAACTCGGACACCTTATAGATCACGAAACAGGAATGTTAACTGACAAAGATAGACGTTATGCAAGAGAACCAAGAGCCACTATGTATGGAATTTTCGTTGCAGAATGTGCTATGAGAAAGCTACAAAAATTACAATATTCCTTCATCGCACTTTATCAAAGACACCTTCAATCATGCTCCACAGATTCTTGGCAAAGTGATTGGTGCAAGGAAAACAGAGACCGGATCAATATTAACATTTATGCGTCAGAATGCATGGCAGAAGTATATGACCGGATTTTATCTCAACTGAAGACTCAAAGGCTTTCTTACCATAAAATTACTGATGGGGAAAAATGGTACAAATCATCAAATATTGATTATTTTGGCACTTCAATTTTATCGGTTAGCTGCGGTGGAATACAATCTAACACGACACCAATCGACCGTTAAAATTTGATCATATAGACATAGCCCTAACAAACGAGACGCAGAAAGTGTGATTTTCCAAGCACGCGAAACCGAAGCCACCACCAAAGTCAGGCAAGCGCACCTACCACTGGTTTGCCCCCCTGGCTGAACAGCCGAATGCCTTAACACCTCGACCGGTCCAAATCTCACTGCACCCCGCTAGCCCCTGTGTTGGGGGCCTACCGCACCGCCCTACCCAGCGCAAACAACACCTGATCCCCCCCATACCGCCACCCCGCCTCGGCGCGAAGCGAGTCACATAAATCCTCATCATCAGCCATCCAGGCTCTGTAGTCGTCGATAAGGTCCACGTGCGACTTGCGCAACTGACCCAGCTTAAGCATCTTTTTAATCTTAATCTCATCCTCCCCCGCCCGGTAAATGCCGAAGGCGCGCAGCACGTGCTGGTCGACAATCGGCTCCGCGCCCCCACTGCCAAGGTGAGCCCCGAACTGGTAGTACACAAAGGCAGACGCACAGTTGCGTTCCGTGGAGTTCGCTTCCGCAGCCCCACGGGCGATGTGGCGGTGCTTCCCCACGTCGCCGTTCTTCCAGGCCTGGGCGTAGAGGAGCTTGATAATTGGATCCACCGAATCGTCGAAGGAGGCATGATTCAATGAGAAGTCGTCGTTGATCCACCCTTCCCGCTTTAACCGCTCCACCTCCTCGGCCGTAAGCGAAAACCCCAGCCTCGGAAACTTCTCCAAAGGCATCCGGAACTTGCAGATGGAGTCGTGATTGCACAGCTCCTCTATGTCAGCGACGGACTGACAGACTTTCAGTCGGTCAAATACCCTTCGAACGATCTCCCGGGCGCACTCTGGACTAGTCGGTTGCTTACGCGCCATGCTCCTCGTTTTCAGCTTCCACCTCCGGCGCCGCCCCCAGATACTCCTCCTCACTCAACCCAAACTCCGGATCCACCACCAACACCTCCTCGTAGGAGAGCCCGTACAGGTGGTACACCAACAGGTCGATCTCGGCCTCCAGGGCGGTGGTGTCGGCTTGGGGGTTTTGGGATTTAATTTCAATAATCCTGTTGACGGTGCGGTCTATTGTCTGCTCATATTTCAAGTCATAAACTATTGGCAAGGACAGAATAAAAGGGCTTTGCATTGCAATAGCTCCACCACGATAGGTTGTAGCAGTATTCCGGAGAATGAACCATATAATTAAACTGTTTAGAATCCCCAAAGTATAATAGGTCCCATTAGGGATTATAAAAAGTTTATTGTTGCTATAAATATGGTTTACGTCAAGAGTAAAAGACTGAAAAGTCATTATCTCTTGATAAAAGATCTTTGGCTTCTCAAATTCTCCATAATAATCACAAGCCCGAAGTTCCCACCAAAAATCACCCTTATCATACCGCTTTTTAGCCTGGTCCTCATACTTCATTAACCACCCAGCTACTGCCGGGTACTCTCGTTTAAGTAAGGCTAGGCCCACCGTTTCGGAAATTGCAGGACCTCCCTGAGAATAGGTCCACCCCTTCTTGAAAAGGATCAAATACTTGTCCGCCACCGGCGGCACATATCGCTTCACGTCCCGTCCCGCCAAGAAGGGTTTAATGACCACGGCGCTTTTTGGGTCTTCGGCGATGAGCCTGTCGCGGGTATCGGCATCGATGACGAAAGCTTCGTTGTAGCCGGTTTTAATACCGTAATAGATCTCTCCTTTGACGTATTCTCCAAGCGGCACTCCGGTATTGCGGAGCTTTTCGAGCAGCCGCTGGGTCTTCACGTCCGCTAGGTTCCACCCTTCCTCCGTCAGTTCGGATTGTAGACTCGTAAAGCGATGCGCGGCGAGCTGTTCGCGGAAGAGCTGGGTTTCCAGTCCCGGAACGTTCATGGCGACAAAGGTGTCGGCGGGCGCTTTCTTTTCGAGACTGATGATCAAGGGATAGGTGGTGGCACCATCGAAAACCGGCAGGTCGCCAAAGTCGATCAGTTCGACGATTCGGAACTGTTTCAGGTACCGGCGCAGGGCCCGACCAAAGCCCGCCCGCATGAACTTATTGGAAATGATGAAACTGAACTGCCCATTGTTGCGCAGATTCTTCATCGACAGCTCAATGAAGTACACCAACAAGTCGGCGGTGCCCGCATAAACCTCGTAAGATTGCTCCAAATAGCCTTTCAGGTCCCCCAACTCCTCCTGCCGGATATAAGGCGGATTCCCCACCACCACGTCAAAGCCCAGAAACTCCCCATCCTCCCCCAGCACCGCCGGGAACTCGAAGCGCCATTCGAAGGCGTTGCGGTAGATGGCGTTGGAGCGGACGGACTCGATCTCGGTCTCCAGTTTTTCCACCTTCGTTTTCAGGGGTGCGATCTCCTTGCGCACCTTCTTCTCGTCCACCGAGCCAAAGAGGTCGCCTACCTCCAGTAGTCCCTGCAATTGGTCAAGCCGGCCACGGGCCTTTGCCAGGGCTTTCACTTTCTTATCGTTGCGGCTGATATGCGACTGGAAGTTGCCCTTGATCTCATCGATCACCCGCAGCAGTCCCTGCTTTTCCTCCGGCCCCGTAGCGCGGTGGTAGGCGGCTACGGCTATGCGGTAGCTGTCAAGTCTAAAGCGGGGAGAATCCGCCAGGGCCTCCTTCAGTTCGTCGTCGAGGGCGAAGCGGCTGACCAAGCTGTTACCCTGCTTGATGTTGATGTCGATGTTGGGCAGCGTTTCGAGTTGTGACCGTCCCGCTGTACTCCCCCCTTCGGGGGTTAGGGGGCCATATAGTGAGGTAGGCTCGCCAGTACCCGTGCCCGCCGTACTCCCCCCTTTTGGGGATAGGGAGCCATGTGGCGGGGTACGCTCGCCAGCACCCGTGCCCGCCGTGCTCCCCCCTTTGGGGGATAGGGGGCCAGGTGGCGGGGTAGGCTCATCGGCACCCGCGCCCGCCGTACTCCCCCCTTTGGGGGCTAGGGAGCCATGTGGCGGGGTACGTTCACCACCACCCGTAACGGCGTTTGCCCCCCGGCCCCCAAAGGGGGAGGACGCCTCCCCTTCCACCCGGTAATAGGCGTGTTTCAGCAGTTCGATCCACAGCCGCAGCCGGCAGATCTTGACGGAGTTGGGGTTGATGTCGACGCCGAAGAGGCAGTTTTCGATCAGGGTGCGCTTCTCGTCGAAGAGGGTGCGCTGCACGGTCTGCACGGTATCGTCGACGTGGAGGGTACCGTTGCTGTCCTCCCGCACGTGGTATTCGAACGGCCGGCCGTCGCTGCGGTAGGTGAGTAGCAGTTCGTCGTTCTCCACGGAAGCCTGGACCTCGCGGTTGAACACTGCACCCGCGGCCCCGCCCCCGAGTATGCCGAGTTCCGCCTTAACGGCGATCAGTTCGTTGAGGGCCGATACCAGGAAGTGGCCGGAACCCACCGCCGGGTCACAAACGGTAACGGAATTGACCACGGCGTTGGCGGCTTCCAGTTCTTCGGACCGGTACTTGCGACTGAGGAAGTGGCACAGGTCAGCGAAGCTTTCGGCGTCGAAGTCGGCAAAGTGCGCACTACGGTCGTCGCGGAACTTCTGCACCACGGCCCGCCGGATCGTCTCGCGGCACATGTATTCGGTGATGAAGCCGGGGGTGTAGAAGCTGCCGTCCTTATAGCCGTTGATCTTCTCAAAGATCAGGCCCAGCACGCTGGCGTTGATGAGGCGCTTGTTCTCCTCCTGGATGGCCCCGCCGCCGCCGCCGAAGTCGTAGGCGTCGAGGAAGTCGAAGAGGTAATGCAGGGGGTGGGCCGAGCCCTTACGCCGCAGCACGGAGTTGGGGTGGTAGGGCAGTTCGAACTGGTCCTTGAGGGCGTGGACGAAGAGCACCTGGCTCTCCAGTTCCGTAGGCTCGAAGAGGGAGCTGTTCAGGTAGGGTACGCGGTGGAAGTGGTCGACGATGGACTGCCGCTCTCCGGGGCGCACGGCCAGCACCTTGAAGAAGAGGGTGTGGAGGCCGTCGTAGTCGGGTACGAGTTTGGGGGTAAGGAAGCGATACGCAGCCCCCGTCGGACGGTTGGAACCGTCCGACGGGTTGGGTGCCGGGTGGTAGCTCACCAGCTGACTTTCCAGCAGCTTCAGGAAGAGTACGCGGTTGATCCAGGTGATGCACAGCTCGATGGCCACGGCGAATTCCCTTTCCTCGCGGTTGCTGCCGTAGCTCAGGAAGTCCGGCAGGCGGCGGAAGCGGTGGTCGGTGGTGGCCATGTCGATCACGTTCTCGAGCAGACTGGCCGGGTGGCGCTGTCCGGGCGGCAGGCGGCGGATGATTTTCTTGCCGCCGCTCTTCTTCACCTTCCCCTTGCCGTCTACGCTCACCTCCTCCAGTCCGATGATGTGGAGCAGTTCGCGGTAGAAGGCCTTATCGAGCTTATTCGAGTCGTTCGCGAAGGGCCGCCGCAGCAGGTGCACGGGCGAGAGCGCCTTGTAGAGGGGAATCAGCTTGTCGTCGGTATCCGCGTTACCGTCCTCGCAGTATTTGCGGACCTTGCTTAGCTGGACTTCGGTCACCGTTACCTTATCGTCAAGCTCCGCGATGTGCCGCCGGATGTGTTCGTAGACCTGCTCGTTCGTCTTGCCGCCATCGGCGTCGATCTGTAGCAGTTGTTTACGGAAGCGTTTCTTCTCCCAGAACAGCCGCTCGAAGTCGCGGTCGGCAAAGAGGTAGATGGCGTCGCCGTTGGTGATTACGAGCGTCTTGATCCCGGTGTTGCCCGCTTCGCGTTCCCGCATGAAGTACAGCACCAGTTCGTGCAGCGCTTTGGAATTCGGGCGGGTACGCAGGTGCCACATTTCCGAGGAATTGCGGCGCGTTTTGGCTTCCACGATTACGCCGATGGGGTCCTTCTTTTTCGGCCCGTCGTGGATCACGGTATCCATACGGCGCACTTCGCTCTGCACCAGGAAATCCTGTTTCGGGTACCACACCTCCCGCAGGAAGTGCTGCAGGTGGTCGCGCAGGGTGGATTCGCTCACGTCGTCGCCCCCGGTCAGGTCGAGCAGCCGCGGCAACTCGGCCTTAAGGCGGTCGATGTCCTTGCGGGCTACCTTTTCCTTGCGGTAGGCTTTGTTGAGGGATTTCTGGGGGGTCTGGGTGTCGAAGGTCAGCATGCGCCCGGAAAATACAGTTGGGTGCCGGGATATAGATAGAAAGTCGGCATATAAAATGGGGAGATGTACAATTTCGGATTCAGGAGGTACGATGCTGGATTGCGGCTCAGCACGAGGCGCCCGTATCTGGTCTAGCACCAAGCAGTATCCCCAGCTCAGCGAAGGCCCCGCGAGTGTTCGGCCACCAGCACGGCCATCCCGAATCGCTAACCGTAAAACCCTACCGTGGCCCGCGCAACTGCGCTGAGCGTATGTCCCCCCCCACTCTGCAGGAGGAATATCCCCAATTCTGGGGATAAACACCCCGCGCAGTAGCTCATACTTTGTTCGCTACGCAAGCTACGGCCCGTAGCGTACAACATCCTTCACCCATCCAGAATGGCGCCGGCTGTCTTATTTGGTTGGCACCTCACTATGAACACCCGTTATGAAATATATAATCCTTTTGGGATGCTTGCTTATGCAGGTGACCTTCCTCGGCGCCCAGTGTGCCGAAGTATTCTTTTACCGCGTCAACGGGGCCCTGGCGGGCTCATCCACGGTATACCTGATGTACGACGGCGTTCCCATCGCCCAGGTCGATCTCGGCCAGCGCTACCGCATGGAGTTGTGCGATGAGGGCGAATATGAATTCGTGGTCCGAGCCAACCCTACCGACGTCATATCGGACCGGCAGGTGCTTCAGGTGAAGCCCGGAGATCGTCACTACTTACGGGTTGGCCTTACGATGGGCGTCGAGGTGGTCAGTCTTCGCAACATGGGCACCGACAAAGGAAGCAGGGAAATGGACCGGTCGGCCAAGTTCGTAGGTGCTATGCAGGAACTCAGTCTAAACAGCACGCTCGCAACCCATACCGGCGGCGGCGGCAACGGCGGCGTCCCCTCCGGAGGAAATGTCGGAAGTGGGGGCAAGAGCAGTAGCGAAGCGGTAACCATCAACAATTTCCGCTTCGACATGACCGATGTCCGAAAATCCGGTGAACTGGTCGAAATGGATTTCAAAATCACCAACCTGTCGGGAACCGACCGGCAGATGGAACTTTGTACCCGCATGCTCAGCTTTTACGATGAAAATGGACAACTCTATTTCGTTGATAAGGTATGCCTGGCCAATGATTGTAGTTCTTCCGGATCCGGCGCGGAAGTAGTATCGCAAGAATATAGGTGCAATCGGTACGAAAAGGCTTATGCGACCATGCCATCCAACATACCGCTGAACGCTTCTTTCACACTGAAGGTAGACCGCAATGCCAAGCAATTCGTCCGGGGGGACATGTGGTTCATGGCGGAGGAGCCCGTTCACTTCCAGTACGGCGTAATTCCCTTTCCCGGGACGGTGGATACGGAGAATCCGAATCGCAAAATTGCCGGTCGCCAAACGATCACCTACCTGGACAACTTCCGGCGGGGCAACCAAGTCTTCACGCACTTCCGTGTAGAAAATTCGGTTTCCAGTCCGCACAACCTCCAGGTGGAGGGCGGCAAAGCGTACGATGACCAGGGGCTGCCGCACGACGCTGCCGCCCTTTCCTTCGGCAGCAGCGAAAACGCTCAATTCACCTCCCCCGGCCGTAACGGATGGCAACAGTCCATTCCAGCCAACGGCCAACTCGAGTTTTACCTCGGTTTCGACGGGGTTCCCCGCGAGGCCAAGTCGTTACCCCGGGTAGACATTGACTTTGGTGACTTTGACCTGCGGTGGGAAAACATTTCCATTGGTTCCGCCGCGCTTTCACCACCGGACGGCAGCTCCTCGGCCAGCCCCGCCCTCGCCACCGCCAACTCGGACCTACAGGCGGAATACATCAGTTACGACCGGTTCAAGACGGAAGCCCCGGAAAAAGCCAAACTGGTGGGGAAACGCGTCATCTTGGATAACATCTACTTTGACAGCGGCAGCGATAAACTGCTGAGTACGTCCCACTCGCAACTAAACGATCTGGCCACCACCCTAGCGCAAAATCCTGGATTAATAATAGAAATCTCGGGACATACCGACAACGTTGGATCTTCCGGTACGAACGTGCTGCTGTCGCAGAAGCGAGCCGATGCGGTCCGGTACTATCTTATCGAACGATCAGTACCCCCCTCCCAAATGAAGAGCACCGGCTACGGCGACGGCCGAGCCATAGCGGACAACAACAGCGCGGCGGGCAGACAAAGCAACCGGCGCGTGGAGGTCAGCGTGTTAGAGTAAAGTGGAAGATGCACCCTCATGGTTGCCCCCCCGCAACAACCGAAGACCGTTCGATCCGTGATGATCTACGGTTCCTGAAACAGGTTACAGATCGAGGAAATATCAGAATAATCCAGAGCCACGGGACACCCCGGAGGCAGCACGTAAACCTCTCCGTATCCCTAATGACTTTCGTGGATTACCGGTCACCAAGACGGTGGCGAATTAGCAGTTGCTAAGCCCTCCAGTAGATCATTCGTCAGTAAGTTATTAGCGGTAAGCAGCTACTCCCCCACCGGCGGCGGCCCCTCCGGCACCATCGGCTTATACTCATACTCCCCCAGATCCTCCTCGAATTCGGCGCGGATGCGGTCACGCAGCTGCTCGTCCCGGTAGAGGTCGACCATGGTGCGGGCCAGGGCCTCGGCGGCGAAGGCCATGCCCTTGTGACCGATGCTCATGCCCCCGCAGGCCACGACGGCCCAGCTGTGCCAGGGCGTGCCGTTCGGGGCGGTGGTGGCCCGCAGACGGATCACCGGTACCACGTAGCTGACGTCGCCGACGTCCGTGGAGCCTCCGCTGGCGACCTCCTGGGGTTGCTCCAGAGGCTCGATCTTGCTGATGGCGCCGATCTGGGGCTTGTTCACGGCTTGCTGGATGCCCCGGGCGAATTCCTGCTCCGCGTCGGTATACTCGATGGGGCCCATCTCCTCCAGGTTCTTTTGCAGGACCTCGGCGCCGGTCCGGTTGACCAACACTTCGTGAATGCCCGACACCAGCTTGACCTCGTACTCCACGTTGGCCATCAGGGCGGCCCCCTCGGCGATGCGCTTGATCTGGTCGTAGACCGGCCGCACGCCCTCGAAGTTGGCATCGCGCACGCGGGTCCAGATGCGGGCATAGTCCGGCACAACGTTGACCACTTCCCCGGCTACCTCGATGTCGTAGTGAATGCGCACGCTCGGTTTTACGTGTTCCCGGTAGTAGTTGATCCCGGTGGTATACAGTTCCAGACCGTCGGAGGCATCGCGGCCGTTCCAGGGGTCGCTGGCCGCGTGGGCCGCCTGACCGCGGAATTCGACGATGAAGTCGACCAGCGCCAGACCGGTTTGTACCCCCGTTTTCGTTTCGTCGGAGGGGTGCCAGTCCATGACCACGTCGACGTCCTCGAAGGCCCCGGCGCGGATCATCCACAACTTCCCGAAGTATTTCTCCTCGGCCGGCGTACCGTAGAAACGGATGGTGCCCTGCAGTTCTCCGCTTTCGATCAGCTCCTTAATGGCCGTAGCCGCGCCCAGGCTGGCCGTACCGAAGAGGTTGTGTCCGCAACCGTGACCGGCTCCGCCTTCATTCAGCGGCTGCTTGTGGGGTACCGTGGCCTGACTCAGTCCCGGCAGGGCGTCGAATTCCCCGAGGATTCCGATCACCGGTTTCCCGCTGCCGTATTCCGCCGTGAAGGCGGTCGGCATGTCCCCGATGTTTTCCTTGATGGTGAAGCCCTGCGCCCGCGCGTACTCCTTGAGCGCCTCCGCCGAGCGGGACTCCTGGAAGGCGACTTCTTCGTACGACCAGATCCGGTCGCTCAGCTGGGTCAGCTCCGAAAATTGCTCCTCGATGCTTTCGCTTACGGCTGCTTTGAGGTCACTCTGGGCGGCGAGCGCGGGAGCAAGCTTAGCGACGGGAATCCCCATCAGTAGCCAGAATAATAGAAGGGTAATGCGTGTGTCCATACTGATCCGTTTGCTACAAGGTAGCAATATAGTCAGTTCTTGATGCGGACTACATCCTTGAAATCTGCCCGGCCATCACCAGTAAATACCGCAACAATCAGGATGCGCTCAGCAACCGCACGTCGGTCTCCCAGCTCTTTCATGAAGGATGTGAATTCTTTTGATGAATAGCTGAGAGCTTGTTTGGGCTTTACCATTCGACCTACAAACGGTCCCTTTGCGCCTGTCCTTCGTTGCTGAAAATGGCTTCGTAGCCCGGCTACGATCCACTTCCAGTGCCTCGGCCACACAAAAAGTGACTCGCTTTTGGTCAGAAAAGCAACGCCCAAACAAGTGAATCACAAAATGCTACGCAGAGCTATCGAACGGGTGATTGAAATTATCGGTGAAGCGATGAATAGAATCTTGAAAGTATACCCAGACATCGAAATACCCGATGCAAGAAAAATTATAGCTACCCGGAATATACCCGGCACGAAGTGGTTTGAAGATTTAGGTCGGCGCTATCTTCGTTCAGATTAAGGCGGCAAATGCAGGCGACACCTGAGTGTCGGCGAGGCTTGCCAGCGTAAAGCTGGGCGCAGAGAGCAAGAGATAAACGCCCAAACCACTTTGTAACGGGTATAAAATAATTCATGGATACGACGAGGTTGATGATGTAGTAATATATTATTGCTACGAAGTACTTCCAGGAATTAAGGAATAGTATCAGCAAATTTTAATGGCCCCCAAACACAATTATGGGGGGGAGTATTTCAGAGAGTGGGTCAACTGCTTGGGCACTGCATAGTTTTTGAAACTGTCTCTCTCACTCAGCCGCAACGCTTTTCCGCTGGCGGAGGTGATGTCGCGCAGGATCACCCGCTCGGCCCTGCCGGCTTTCATTATTCGGGCGGCGGAGCGCGGGAGCAATACCCCTTCCCGGAATGCCGGCCTCTCTGGTGAAGACCTTAGTAGATCCCATCTAGAGAATATCCTCGATCGTATGGGTTCTTCCGTTAAAGGTGATGCTATCCCCTACCCCACGGTTCAGGAATGCCCGGCCAATCGGTGACTGCACGGAGATGCAGAAGTATACCTGATCCCCTAGCCTGACCTTGCCGAGTCCGATGGACAGGTAGTAGCTTCCGTGCTTGGTCACCACCAGACTACCCCGGGTAACGCGGTCGCCGCCATCCTGTAATTTCAGGGCCGCCAGGGTCCGCCGGTCCTCCATCACCTGCAGCAGTTGTCGATTGGCCTGGACTTCCTCACGGTGCAGCATGGCGCGTCCGGTTTCGTATTTATCCCCCGCGCTGCTCTTGGTTTCGCTTTCGCGGGAGCTGTTGATTCCGTCCAGGATATTCTGGAGGGTAGTGATGCGGCGGTCCGTGTCGGAGACGCAGAATTGGTGAAGTTGGCTTTTGATGGTTTGGACTGACACGGACCGGGGATTGGTGTAAAGGTAGCGAGTAGAACCAGGTGAACCCGCCTCTGGTCGATACCCACAGCATGGCGGCTTTAGGACTATGCAACGGACTTGAGGGGTAACCGGCAGTGAAAGCTCCTTCCTGAAACGCCTTGCTCCCGCGCCCCGCCGCCCAGTGCACGTCAAGACCAATTCAGAAACTCTGATCGTCCGCGCTAGGCCCGTAGCTCGACGGGACGGGGATCTCCAGTAATCGGTAGTAGACGCCGAGTTGCGCGCGGTGATGGGTGATCTGGTTGAGGGCCTGACGAATGGCAAAATACTTGCTCCATTCCGCGATGACGGTGCCGTTCATTTTCAGGGCCCACTTAGACGTGAGGTCGTCGTCGGTGGCTATACTCAGTGCCTCCTGGCTGTGCCCGAAATTCTTGTCCAGTTCGGTGATCAAGCTGGAGGAGGAGGTGAGGGGCGTCGGCGTTTCCGCTCCGGCGAGGTCCATGTATGAGGTAGCGAGCATATCGCCCGTCCAGCCGAATACGTGGGTGAGGTGAGTGACCAGGTGACTAAGCTTCATACTCTTTTCGTGGGGAGCGTAGTCATTGTTGTCCCCGGGATAGCGTGCAAAAAATTTGGCGGTGGTAGAGTGTTCCCGCGCCAGTTCGGTTTGGAGAAGGTGGGTGATTTGCATTGGGTGTTAGTTGATGATGCGATTGTGCAAGGTAATCACGTGGGGTGCTCGGCGTGCGACGCCTTGGCCAATGTGGGACTCGGCGTGCAACGCCCCGACCTAGTTTTGCCGCAGGACCAGTTCTACCCGCCGGTTAAGCGCACGGCCGTCCTCCGTATCGTTGGCGGCTTTGGGGGATAGGAAGGCCACTCCGTCGGGCAGGAGGCGGCCCGTAGCGATGCCGTGGTCGGTTTCCAGGGCACGGACGACGGCGGCGGCGCGATCGTGGGAAAGCGTGCGGTTGTACTTCAGGGTACCGGACATATCGGTGTGGCCCACGACGTAGAGCTTCTTATCCGGGTACTGCGTAAGGTAAGCGGCGATCTGCTCCAGAACGGGCCGGGATGACTCCCGCAAGGTGGCGGAGTCGAAGTCGAATTCGATGCCGTAGATGCTGATGCTGCCTTTAGCTTCCAGTTCGTTGGCCAGGTAGTCGGGGTCGAGGCTGACCAGACCGGTTTCCGCGGGGGTGACCTCGATGATGTCCACCAGGTAGCCGATGAGATCCTGGCTGTGGCGCTCGCCGTAGATGGCAACGTAGGTCGTACCCTCCGGCCGGACCAGCTGCCCGACCAGCGTGAACGTCCCGCCGCTGGTAGCCGTACCCGCGAACAACTTACTGGCCGGCGAGCCACCGGCCGGCTGCTGGCCCGCCAGGGCAATGCCGATCCACTGGGGAGAGCCGATCTTATTGCCGCCGCCGTCGGGGATCAGACTTTCGGTCAGGATTGTGATTCCGGCCTGTTCCATGGCTCGTTTGTAGTCGATGTACACCTCTCCGATCGAGACTTCCTCCTTGGTGGAGGGTACCTCGTAGTAGATGCGGTAGACTTGGCCGGCGACCGTATCCCGCTCAGCGATGTAGCGGTAGCCCGCGATGGGCCCGGTGGCCAAATCGTACTCGAAGTACTTTTCGGTTTCGTACCAGGTGATGGAACTGCCGGGATAGCGCGTCAGGAGGGGATGATCCCGGGAGCCTGCTACGTCCGTTTGCGCGTGAAGACCCGCCCACGGGAGGATACAGAGCAGTAAAAGTACGGGAGGGAAGTACTGGCATTTCATAGGGTGAAAGGTTAAGTGAGGGGTTCAACCTGCAATGGAATATACGCAGCTATTTCTTATTTGTGTTGTAACTTGTAAAGCAACCAATCCGATGCTTATGTTACCCATCAGATTTCTTCCCCTTCTTTTCCTCTTTTTTACAGCTTGTGGCGATCCGGATGCCGAAGTGGATAATTCGGTGACCTCCGATCCTACGACCGCTACCGATGTCGCCGCCCACATTCAGGGGGTGAATGAGCGTTCCGTGCTAGACAAGGATGCGCTCAAGGCCATGCTTCCCGCGAAGTTGCTCGGTATGGAGCGACAGGAAAGTAGTGCGAATAGTATGGGGGTGGGTGGATTTGATATCGCGACCGCTTCGGCTACTTACCATACCGGTGATAGCGGAGGCCGGCGGATAACCGTAACCGTCAGCGACGGTATGGGCGGAAATCTCGCGAATATGGGGATGGTAAATTCCTTCACCATCGACAGTGAGGAAGGATCGAAATCGACCAAGACCCTACAGATCGACGGACATAAGGCCATTCGGCATTTCGATCAGTCCAGTATGAACGGTACCCTGGCCGTGATCTTCGATCAGAGCGTCGTGCAGATCGAGGGAAGGCGGCTGAACCGGATGGAGGATCTCGAGTCGGCCTTTAGTGAACTTGACGTGGACGACCTATAGGGATGCGCTGGTCCAGGATACTCGCCACGGTCATCAGTGTATTCCTTGCCTTCATCGCAGGTGCGCTCATTGGTGCGTATCCCGGTCGTGTGGCCGGAGAAGGTCAGATGCTGGCGGGAGGGGCTATCGTTGCCTTTTATATGTTGATCGGCGGCGGCATAGCCGTGGCACTCGTGGGGTACTACTGCTCACGCCAGGGCTCCCGGAAAATATGGCGGCTGGCCATTGGTCTATTCTTTGTTGCCGCGTTACTGATCTTCCATACGCGCTACAGCCTCGCCGAACGGCGGGTAAAGCGGCAGATGACTCCGGATACCGTAGCTCCGAAGGTGGACACCGTGATGAAGGTCGAACAAGACGGGGGCACGGCGCTGGAGGGGTACGGGTTCGTGGGAGCGCCCTTTAACCGCGAGGGATTAAAGCTGTATTTCTACCCCGGAACCGACTACTTCGAAGCGCCGGTGGATAGTCTCGTATATGATACGGAAGGGTACCGGAATACGCTCGTGTATGCCCCCCCTTATCTGCTTCCCTACTACCTGAAGGAAGATTACGAGTCGCTGTACTTCAGGCTCACGGGAACTCACGGGAACCGCGTACAAATCGAACTGAATGCCGATACCGGTCAGCGCGGATGGGTCGATCGCCCGGCCGTATCCATTTTTTACTGGCCTGACTTTCTGCAAAGCGTGTTTGCCGTCTATCCCTTGGATCCCGCGACCAATCCCGTGCGGCAACGGCCCCTCCCGCACGCCGCTGCGGAAACGAACATCACCGCCGACGAGATCTTACTCTCCGAAAGAGTGGAGGGGGACTGGATATTCGTCAGGGCATTCGTGGAGGGCGATTCGGAAACCGGGTTTAGCGGATGGATCCGCTGGCGGGACGGAGATCGGTTACTGGTGGGATGGGATTATCGATTATGATCTGGGGCACCGGTGCCTGTCGCTCGGGCCGACCGCATTCCTGGTTGGACCCTGCCTAAATGACACGAGCCCCACCGACGCGTGTCGGCAGGGCTCGTGATAAAATTGGCGGCGACCTACTCTCCCGGGATCAAGTCCAAGTACCATCGGCGCTGGGCAGCTTAACTTCTCTGTTCGGAATGGTAAGAGGTGATCCTGCCCGCTGTAGCCACCAAAGTCTTTGTTCCCGACATCAATCGTCGGGATCGTTTCTTTGGTAACGATCAACAAGTTCGATAAGAGAGCTTCAGTCCTTTTTAGTGCTGGACTTACCATCCACATCAAGACCGATTACTTAAAACTAATACTTTTCCACAAGCGTGCTGCTTTATCGGATTCTTACTCATAAGTCTCAGACCAGTTGATTCAACTAGTTACTTAAACTCACTTCAAAGAAAAAATAAAGGAAGCTGTCGGGCGATTAGTATTGCTCGGCTCCATACGTTACCGCACTTCCACCTACAACCTATCAACGCACTCATCTGGTGCGACCCTTTAGGGACCGAAG
>NZ_JANCTD010000012.1 GCF_024297185.1 Lewinella sp. JB7
GCCTACGGCCTCCAGGAAGCCAGGCCCCGGGCGCAGGAAAGGAAAAACAAGGATAATAATCGTAATTTTAAAAAGTGTTACCCAGGTGGGTTGACTTCTGTTACCCAGGTCTTTGGTACACAACTTGTACGGTCCATAGACATAGGTAACAGTTCTGCATAGAGATGGGTAACATTTTTCACTCCCGAAATTGGCTTTAAAAAACCGAAGCCATGGGATGGAAAACTACCACGGAAATGAATGAGAAAATTGCCTTCATCAATGAGCTAGTGACCGGAGACTTCAGCATGACGGAGCTTTGCGGTAAGTATGGGATCAGTCGTAAAACAGGCTATGCCCTGAGACAGAGATGGGAGGAAGATCCGGTCACTTTTCACCTACCCCGGTCGAAGCGTCCGCACCACAGTCCGGGCTCCACGGATGAGGAAGTTATTGCTCGGATTCGCTACTGGAGACAGGGAGGAGATAGCCTGCAGCAAAAGAAGTGGGGCGCTCGCAAGATATGGGCAAAGTTACTCTGGGATTTTTCCGCCAGTCGGGTACCGTGCGAAACGACGATCCACAAGATTTTACGTCGTGAGGGGTTGATCGTTGCCCGAAAGAAAAGGCCCCGTCCGCTGGAGCCCTCCCGTCCCCGCTTCGAGACCGATCGCAGTAACGAGATCTGGTCGGCCGACTATAAAGGTTATCGCCTGCTGGGCAATGGCCGCAAGTGCTATCCACTCACGATCTGTGATAACTATAGCCGCCACATCATGAAGATAGCGGCCGCTTACCGAGAGAGTCAACAAGACGTGATCGCCGCCTTTCGCGCCTTGTTTCGGGAGTATGGCCAGCCGGAGCATGTGCTAACGGATAACGGTAGTGTTTTCAGCAGTGCTCAGAGTCCGTGCGGTCACGGTAGATTCTCCTACTTTCTGATCGACCACGGGATTCATCATCTGCTGAGCGATCCAGGCTGTCCGACCCAGAACGGGAAACACGAGCGGATGCACCGGGAACTGGAAAGGGAGTGTTTCAGTCCCGCGGCAATTGATTTGCGGGTACAGAGTCGGCGCTTCGGTCAGTTCCGGTCTGACTACAATACGGTACGACCACACGAAGGACTGGATTTGCGCACCCCGAGTTCGGTGTATGAGCGTTCTGGTACGGTCTACGAAGAGCGGGTCCGCCCCTATGATTATCCCCGCGAGATGAAAGTGCGTAAAGTCTACGCTACGGGCTGCATCCGGTGGGGTAGCTACGAATGGGTGACGATTACGCGAGCATTAGCGGGTAAGTACATCGCCCACAAACCGATAGGGGAGCGATGCCACGAATTCTATTATCGGGAGGTATGTCTGGGATTTTTTCGGGAGGGGGAAGAGGTAATCAAGGAAAACTACTACCGGCTGATCTCGTCCCGGGACATGCCGGAGAAGTATCGGGACTGGGAGGCCCGCAAGAGAAAATAGGCCGCTGTGCTCCCCGCGCCCTTCCGGCCTACGGCCTCCGGGGCGCGGGGAGCACAGCGGGGACAGGATAAAATTGGTTACTTTTGAATAAATAGAAAGTGTTACCATATCTCTATGGAGAAGTGTTACCACTGTCTGCGGTACACACATGCCCACACAGCAGGCAGATTAGCATGACAACGCTAGAGAATGACACATGCCACGGTCAGCCTTACCATACATTAGTAGATAGGCTACTTAACGACCGGGGAGGTAAAACCGGATCAAAAGTGGCCATAACTGGATCAAACCGGATCATTTGTCTTTGGTTTGCTATGTTTGCCTCATGAAAACGACAGTTTACAATTTTTCAGTTTCTCTCGGTTGGGAGTTGATTAGAATCATCAGTCAAATTGATCGATTCGACGCCTCTTGGTCAACCATTGAAAAAAGAGAAGGGGCTAGTCTAGCGCAGTTGAGAACGATGGCCACGATCAAGAGTGTTGGTGCGTCCACTAGGATCGAGGGGTCAAAAATGAGTGATGCCGAAGTACAGGATTTTTTAAAGGAGCTCGATGTCTCTAAATTAGAAGACCGCGACAAGCAGGAGGTGGCTGGTTATTTTGCTAGCCTGGACATAATTATAGACGGTTGGAATGAACTTAGAATTTCTGAATCGAGTATAAAGAGTTTGCACAATGTGTTGATGAAGTACAACCCAAAAGATGTTTGGCACCGCGGTAACTACAAACAACACAGTAATGCCGTGGAGGCTAATTTCCCGGACGGGAGTCGACAAATTATTTTTGAGACTACTCCCCCTGGCTACCCAACTGAAGATCAAATGCGATCCCTGATCAGCTGGTACAATCAGGATACTGAGGTACATGCATTGGTGAAATCAGCCGTACTGGCTTATGAATTTTTGAGCATCCACCCATTTCAAGACGGAAACGGGAGACTCAGCCGATTACTAACGACATTGAGTCTGCTGAGTCACGGCTATAGCTGGATACAATATGTAAGCTTTGAGCATGAAATAGAGGAATCGAAGAACGCTTACTATCGGAGTTTAAGGCATTGTCAAGCGCAGCGACCTGGAGAAGACATTACAGAATGGATATCCTACTTTCTTACTTCGCTAATTAATGTGCAGGATAAACTATCGCGCAAGTTAGAACGATCAGACGTGAAGGGTTCAATGTCTCCGAAAGAGAAACAAGTATACACGTACATTGCGATTAATCCTGGCTGTAAATCGGGGCAAGTGTCAAAGGATTTATCGATACCTAAGCCAACGGCAAAGAGGATTATTGCGGACATGGTATCTCGAGACATCCTGGAAAAATTTGGACGTGGAGCAGGGGTAAACTACTCGATCAAGTAAGTGAAAAGAAGAATTCGCCCAACACCGCACCCAGCGTCAACCGGGGCCGGGTGCGTGGCGCGGTTGGCGGGTACTATGGATGCCCGGGAGCGTCCCGTCGCCACTGAATCGAAAGCTCCCGTTGGTCGGTTTCGGTCCATGCCGCCGCGCCGCCCCCTCATCGGTGTAGTTAAAGTCAGTACCTTCGAATGAAGCATGCCCCGATTCCGTGGGCGCACTCTATAATACCTCGGGTTTTCAGACCACGAAGCCCAGTTAGTTAGGTGAAAGTTAGGCGGCCTTTCGGTACCGCTGGATAGGTTTTATTCGGTCGATTCCCAGGTGATCCCGGTGGTGGTAGCGATGCAGCCATTTCTCGATTCCCCGGTACAACTGCCGGCCGTCGTTAGCTGGGTTCAGGAAGATGTGCTGATAATTAATCGTGCGCCAGAAGCGCTCGATGTAGATGTTGTCTAGGGCCCTGCCCTTACCGTCCATGCTGATCGCTATGCCCTGCTCACGAAGATAGGTTACGTACTCCGAGCAGGTAAACTGGCAACCCTGGTCGCCGCAGTTCAGGATTTCGGGCGCACCGTGCTCGGTCACCGCCTGGCGAACCACTCCTAGGCTGGCTTCCGCCGCCAGGGTATTGGCTAGGCCCCAGCCTACGATGTAGCGGGAGTACACGTCGATGATCGCCGTGAGGTACTCAGAAGCCTTTCTGTATCGGGACATAGGTGATGTCGATCGCCCATACCTGCCCCGGTCGGTGGATCTCCACGTCATGTAGCAGGTAAGGGTGAACGTACTTTGTCTGCCCCAGTACCGTTAGGTGCCTGCGTGGGTAAATGGCGCGAATACAGGCCTTTCGCATTAATATGCGCACCCGTTCGACGGAGCCCGCGTGGTACCCTCAATCCCCGAGCATCGACTGCATGGTCAGTACGCCCGCCGTGGGTTCCTCCAGAATGTGGGCGTCCATCAGCCGCATTATCGCCAGGTTTGCTCGTTCTCACCCTTAGGCTTATAGTAGACGCTGCCGCGGCTTACTGAAAGCAAGTCGCACTGCCGGCGGATAGACAGGCTAGCCTGGGCCTCCAGCCCGGATCGCCTTACTTCAGGTGATCCCATCTGGCTAAGTTTTTTTAGAAAGTCGCGTTCAATCTGCAGCTGACCAATCTTGGCGTAGAGCTGTTGCAGCTCGGCTTCGTTGCCGGAGACCGCATCAGATCCGGAAGCCGTCTTGCCCTTACCGGTCTCGAAGACCTGCTCGGAACCGGCGATGAACTACTGTTTCCACTAACTGATCTGGTTGGGGTGCAGCTCGAATTTCTCCGCCAGCTCGGCAAGCGTTTTTCTTTCTTTCAAGGCTTCAATCGCCACTTTTGCCTTGAAGGCAGGGGTAAATTTTCTTCTCGATCACTTCATGTTTCAAGGTAAGTTTTCAACTTTGCTCGTGGTCCAATTTTGCCGAGGTCATATATTTTGCCAGAGCGGGAATCCACTTCCAGCCTGATACTGGTTGATGCACAGAGTATTCGGTTCTTACCCCAAATCGGTCAAGACCGGGGCACCGATGGAGGCAAATGGGTCAATGGACGTAAGCGGAGCATCCTGACCGACACCCGGGGCAGGATCTGACGCGGAAAGGTGCATGCCGCCAATGTGCGTAATGGGGTGGCGGGGCTGGACTTAATCTACCCGGACTTTACCGGACAATTGCCGCGCGTAAGCAAGCGACTGGCCAATAGTGCCTATACCGGGCAGTTTGCTCAAACCATGACCCGATTAGACCGAGTTTTTTGAGTGTCCGATACGTGATACTGCCCAGTGGCGTTTTGTAGTCGAAGCTCAACGTTGAGTAGTCGAAAGGACCTTCGCCTGGTGGATTTGGTACCGCAGAGTCGTCAAGGATTACGAGCGAACGGTAGAAAATTCCGCTGGCTTCGTTCTCGTAGCCAACATACAGATGGTTCTTTCGGCAACGGCTGGATTTAATCCCTGAAATTTAGACACGCTCTCAATCCCAGGCCCTTCTCAAATAGATTTAAAAGTTCGAACTACTTCTTTTTTACCAGGATAGCGACGTAGTTTTTTGGATATCCCTTTTGAGTATATTTTAATTCTAGTTCCAAGCGGTGAAAAAAGATGGAGAATATCATTCCGAAAACTTTCACCAATAATAAGATCGGTGCTAATATGTAGCCTTTGATTCCCCTGGCGATGTTGCTAGGCTTCACAGGTAGGTATAGGGCCATCCGATTTAATTGGTAGGCGCTCGTACCAAAATAACCCTCCAGCCAGTCTAATCGGTCGATCTCGAACCCCTCCTCGGTGAACAGCTTCCTTAATCCAAATTGAGTATATCGAAAAAAGTCATACGGGATCTCGTGCTCTTCGTAAAAGAGCGGGCCGGTATAAATGATCTTTCCACCAGGCTTGATAACGCGGTTAAGTTCCCTGAGAACACGACCTGGCTCCGGCAAATGCTCCATAACCTGATTAAATAAGATATAGTCGAAACGTTCGTCTTCCACCGGTATGTCTTTCAAATCACAGATGTAAGTAGAACGGACATAATTCTTGTCAACCGCTTCAAAGTCTGCAGACTCATACTTTGTATGACCAAGTAAATCCCGGTACGGTTGACTTCCAGCTCCCGCATCGAGTACTAACGCCCCATTGGGTATGGATGCCGCAAAGTCCATGTTCTCCTGGCGTAACCGGTGCCGAGAAGAGTTAAAGAAGATGAAGTTTTTAAGGGAATTATTCAAAGTCGGATGCTTTAAGATTCATTCTTACTAGATCACCGTCTACGGTTGAGCATGTATAGAGGGAAGTAAATTTATTCATTTGTTGGTTGTAATTAGAGTGGGTCGAATTGCGAACCGGACCCTTTGAATCGATGCAAGGTAGACGTTCACGAGGATAATTCTACCACTGTCGGTTGTTCTTCATTGCCAGTGCAGCGTCCAATGCATGAGTGAGAATGCATGCAAGTAGCTGAAGTCGATACGGAACCCTTAGAGGCATTCCGCTTATCGAAGCCTCCGCTTCGCTCACTATTGGACCCTTAGCGAAGAAACCTTTGGATTGGCCGTGAACAAGTGGGAGATTATGGCAATGATTAGATGGAATACGCTCAAATCTAATAAGAGTCGGAACCCCGCAACTTGTTACCATCATCCAACTGAAATTGTCCGGATAAGCATAGAACCCATAGAAACCCTTCGAAAAATAGGAGTTAAGTATCCGTACCGAGAAAACTTAGACCCTAATTGCCATTCTATAAAACTACGCCGACACCAGATTCTTATCACCGGGTGGTGAGGATCCAGAACGGTCGAACCTCCCCCCGGCAAACGTTTGGTGTTGCGAAATATTTTGTGCTGCACGGCCAGGACTTGATGTCTAAATTCTTGTGGCACGCCGCAACATACGAACTTTCTGAAATTCAGTCCAATGGAAGGCATACGCAAGTCGCGCGGTTCCCTTAAGTAGAAGCAGCCCAGTGAATGCCGAAAGTCTAATCATTTTGAAAACTGCGATTGGTGAGTGATCTAATGGATAGCTCTGTAGCTCATGTTGGTACAGACTTCTACGCTTAGAAGTAAGGATCTCTGTTGCGATAATTTCTATGTCTATCTACGGACTAGGTTATAGGCAGTTGCTCTTTCGCCTCGACCAACCGTCGAATTCTTAAGGCTTTGGGAGCACTGGTCACCCACCCCCACTTTAACCTTCCCCTAACCACCACAGCCGCGGCTCACCCGTTAGCTTGGCATTTCGGGTAACGCCGGCTCCCGCGCGCCGCTGCCAAAAACCATCGGACGGGGACGGAGTGTTTACCTTGCGCCAAAATAACCAAATGATGAAACAGCTTTTCGTTTTACTTGCCCTCGTGTGCTCCCTCGGACTCGGTGCCCAGGGAACCGCCGCCCCCGACAACTGGTGGGAATTGGACCGTACGGAGAATTCCTTTCCCGGCGTAAGCGCCGCCAAGGCGCACAACTATCTGGAAGGCAAGCAAGCGAAGCCCGTCATCGTAGCCGTCATCGATTCCGGCGTAGACATCGAGCACGAGGACCTGAAGGACGTCATCTGGACCAATCCCGGCGAAATCCCCGGCAACGGCATCGACGACGACCGCAACGGCTACGTCGATGACATCCACGGCTGGAACTTTATCGGCGGCGCTGACGGACGCAACGTCAATTACGAAAATCTCGAGGTCGTGCGGATGTACAACAAGCTGCACGCCAAGTACAACAACCGCAACCGGGACGGCCTGGATAAAAAGGAACGCGCCGAGTACGACCGCTACGTGGAGTATAAGGAGGAAATTGAAGCCAAGGAAGCCGAACTCGGGCCCTCCGCCCAGCAGTACGCCATGATCAAGGATGCCGTGGATCAGATGCTCAACGAAATGGGCAAATCCGCCAATGAGGTGACCGCCCGTGACATCGCGGACTACAAAAGCGACGATCAGACCGCCCTCATCGTCAAGAATATTGTAGCCAACGCTACCGCTAACGGAGGCACCTTCGCCGAGCTCTACGACCAGCTTGAAGGAGCTACCGACTACTTCGACAGCCAACTGAAGTATAACTACAATAAGGAGTTCGACGCCCGCGACATCGTCGGCGATAATCCCGACAACCTCGACCAGCGCTACTACGGGAACAACGACGTGGAAGGACCCGATGCCGCCCACGGTACCCACGTGGCGGGCATCATTGCCGGGGTACGCGGTAATCAACTGGGCGTCAACGGCGTCGGCGGCGATCACGTGCGCATCATGAGCGTACGTACCGTACCCAACGGCGACGAGCGGGACAAGGACGTAGCCAATGCCATCCGCTACGCGGTGGATAATGGCGCCAAAGTGATCAATATGAGCTTCGGTAAGGGCATCAGTCCCTACAAGAAGGAAGTCGACGCCGCCATGAAGTACGCCGAAAAGCACGACGTGCTGATGGTGCACGCCGCCGGCAACGACGGTAAGCTCCTGACGCTGAGCAACAACTTCCCCAACGACACCTACCAGGGTAAGAAAAAGAGCGGTAAGACCTGGATCGAAGTCGGCGCCGCCAGCAGCGAGTACGGCGAAGGACTGGCCGCCGGATTCTCGAACTACAACAAGAAGTACGTCGACGTATTCGCGCCCGGCGCGCAGATATACTCCACCATCCCCGACGACCAGTACGCCAAGTTCGACGGTACCTCCATGGCCGCGCCGATGGTCGCCGGTATCGCCGCCCTGGTCCGGAGTTACTTTCCCGATCTGAAGGCCAAGCAGGTTAAGGAGATCATTGAGGAGAGCGCCCTGCCGGTCAACCTCGAGGTGATCAAGCCCGGTTCGGACGATGAGCGGGTAAAGTTCTCGGAGCTTTCCGCGACCGGTGGTCTGGCCAACGCCTATACCGCCGTTAAACTGGCCGAGCGCACCAAGGGCAAGAACCGTCGTGCCGGCAAACGGGATCCCAGCCTGATGCTGTTTTAGATGGTGCGTCTGACCGAATTTTCCCACGGGGCGGGTTGCGGTTGCAAGATCGCGCCCGCCGTCCTGGATCGCATCCTGGCACAGACGGCACCGGGGGAGTCCTTTCCCCGCTTACTGGTCGGCAACGCCGAACGCGACGACGCGGCCGTGTACGATCTGGGAGACGGCACCGCCGTCATCAGTACCACCGACTTTTTTATGCCCATCGTCGACGATCCGCTCACCTTTGGGCGCATCGCCGCCACGAATGCCATCAGTGATGTCTACGCGATGGGCGGCACCCCCATGATGGCCATCGCGATCCTGGGTTGGCCGGTCGACAAATTACCCCCCGAGGTAGCCGGACTGGTCGTGGAGGGCGGTCGGCAGGCCTGCGCGGAGGCGGGCATCCCCCTGGCGGGCGGTCACAGCATCGACAGCCCCGAGCCGATCTTCGGACTGGCCGTCAACGGTCGGGTAGATATCCGTCACCTCAAGAATAACGGCGGCGCCCAACCGGGTGATCTGCTCTTCCTGACCAAGCCCCTCGGCGTCGGAATCCTTTCCACCGCCCAGAAAAAGAAGCTGCTGCGACCCACCGACGCTCACCTCGCTACCGAACAGATGGTGCGCCTCAATAAGATCGGCCCCCACCTGGCGGTCCACGACTACGTTCACGCGATGACGGACGTGACGGGCTTCGGCCTGCTCGGACACCTCAGCGAGATGTGCACCGCCAGTTCCACCACCGCCCGCGTGCGTATGGCGGATGTACCCCTCATCGACACCGGCATCCTCGACCATTACCTCGCGGAGGGCTGCATTCCCGGCGGCACGAAACGGAACTTCGCCAGCTACGGCGACCGGATCGCGCTTACGGATGATCGGCAAAAGTGGCTCCTGGCCGATCCGCAAACCAGCGGAGGACTACTGGTTGCCTTGGCTCCGGAAGCCGCGGATGAGTTTCGCAAGCTGTGTGCCGGTCTGGATCATCCCGTGCACAGCTTTGGAGTCATGGCCGACGGTGGCGACGGACCGCTCGTAGAGGTCGTGTGAACCAATACCGGGGGCACGGTTTTAATAGCAAAATACGCGCCTATGACCCCGGTATTCTCCCTTTCCCAACTCCCCCGGGGTCACATGCATCAGGTGAAGGTGGGGGAGTACGACGTGCTGCTCGCCAACGTGGACGGTGAGGTGTTCGCCGTCGAGAACAAGTGCAGTCACTACGGAGCACCCCTTACGGATGGAGCGTTGTGCGCGCACCGCGTACGCTGCCCCTGGCATCATGCCTGTTTCGATCTGCGGACCGGCGAACAGATCGAAGCGCCTGGCATGGACGGGATTGCCCGCTTCGCCGTCGACCTTGACGGGGATCAGATCCTGGTCAGCGAAGCGCCGGTGATCACGAACGAGTCTTCTCCCCGGGCGTCTCACGAATGGCCGGAGCTAGCTGACGGACAATTGGTCGACTATCTGGTCGTGGGTGGCGGGGCCGCCGGAGCGTACGCCGTGGAAGCCATCCGCGCCGAAGACCCCGACGGCAGCCTGCTGCTGGTCAGCGCCGAGGAATTACCGCCTTACGACCGCACAAAAGTGAGCAAGGCCTTCCTTGAACAGGATATGCCGGCCGAAAAACTCCCCCTGCGTTCCGCGGAATTTTACCGGGACCTCGGTGTTACTTTTCTGGCGGGGACGCGGGTGCAACGACTTGACCTGAAAGCCAGGCAAGTGGGCCTGTCCGACGGCCGTACCCTGAACTACGAGCGCGTGCTACTCGCTACGGGCGGTACCCCGCGCACCCTGAACGTGCCGGGGAGTACCCTGGATGGCGTATTTACCCTGCGCAAGGCCGACGATGCCCTGCGTGCCCGGAACGCCACGACGAAAGGGAGTAGGGTAGTGGTCGTCGGTGGAAGCTTTATCGGACTGGAGACGGCCATGAGCCTCGGTAAGCGAGGTGGGCAGGTTACCGTCGTGACCCGGGTAGGAATCCTCTTCGAACGCATATTCGGCGCGGCGGTGGGGCGGTACATTCGCCGGTTACACGAGGAGGCCGGCGTGAAGTTCCGCATGAAGAGCGAAGTGCACGCCCTTCGGGGGAACGGCAAGGTGTCGGCGGTAGTACTGGACAACGGGACAATATTGGACGCGGACGTGGTAGTGGTCGGCATCGGAGTCAAGCCGGCTACCGACTACCTTCAGGGTATCGCCTTCCGTAAAGACGGCAGCCTGGAGGTCGACGGTCACCTGGCGCTGCACGGAAAAAACGCCTGGGCGGCCGGCGATCTGGCTACCTATCCCGATCGAGAGGGCATGGTGCGCATCGAACACTGGAAGGTGGCCGCTCAGCAGGGTAGAATCGCCGGCAGAAACATGGCCGGCAAGCCCGAACCCTACCATATGGTCCCCTTCTTCTGGACGAACCAGCAGGGGACGAACTTCCGCTACGTCGGCCACGGCAACGACTTCGATCGCATCATATTCGACGGTACGCCCGGGGAAGGGCCTTTCTTAGCTTTTTACATCAAGGACCGCCACGTTCAGGCCTGTCTGGGCGTAAAGCGCGATGCGGACGTGGCCGCCGTGAACGAACTCATGACGCTGGGGGCAATGCCTCCCGTCGAGGAACTGGCGGGACAGGACTGGCACGCCCGCTGCCGCCGGATGACCCACTAGGGAACGACCCACTGGAGGGCCCAGTCGTCGCGCGACCGGTGTGCGACGAGGCGGACGTTTCCGTCTCGGTCCAGTTGCAGTACCTCGGCCCGGTGGATCCGGGTTTCCAGTACGCGGAAATTGGCCTCACCGTAATCGGTCTCCTCCAGACTAAGCGCATCCCAGGTGGCCGGCAGACCGCATTGCGCTTGCGAAGTCGGAGTTCCGGGGGGAAGCTCGGTGGCGTAGGCCCGGCGGGAGTGTTTCGGAAGGGACTGGAAGATAGCCTGCTCCTCCGTACGGGGCACCGCCAGCGTAGGGCCGGATGCGGTCAACTGGATCCGCGATTCCGGATCCCAGAAGAGCCAACTCGCTACCCGGGGGGCGTGTGCGAGGTGAGTCATTTTGATCGATCTGTTATCGGTATAGGCGCGTAGACTACCGGAAGCCCGGTCGGCGTTACGTAGTACGAGGGTACGTTGCCTCGGAACCCCGTCGGATCCGCAGGTGGCTACGCTCGGTGTTCCGAAGGGATGACCGGGAGTGTTAAGACCAGCAAAAATCAGATTCCAGGCTTGCTTCCAAAGGTTCGCTGCCTTTATCTTACGTGACATAACCAATAATTCTATTGTGATAGGGAATTATTGCCCGGTTGTCAAATCGCTACTGACGGATGAATACGTATGTATTCGTTCTGCAGTGCACGGTCGAACGAGTAATGATTCTCCGACTAATCAAACGAATAATATGAGGTGACCTTATCGGGTGGAACACGTCACAAAGACGCGTGGGTCGCAGGACCGCCACCAAGATATCACGGGTCTCTCAATCTGAATATGGGTTTTAGGTGTTTTTCCGGAGGGTCTGATCGAAAGTTCGGACCCTCTTTTCGTGTACAACCAAGGGAGTGGCCGCGTCGTTTTACCTTTGACCCTACAAATACGACCCCATGAGCTTTCTCACCCTCTTTGCCGTCATCTTCGCCGTCTTTGGACTGAGCTTCCTGCTCATCAATATCCGGCACATCGTTACCGGCAGTGAGTTTCGGGGCACTTGCGCCAGCAACAATCCCATGCTGAAAAACAAGATCGGCAAATGCGACGTCTGCGGCAAATCGCCCGACGAGGAGTGTCAGATGCCGGAAATGCCTAAGGTGTAACCGTCAGGAAATCATCGTGCCTGCCGCAGAACGGCGCAGGCTTCCGCGACGTATTCCGCCGACGCGGAGCGTAACATCAGTCGACGCACCGCCAGCAGTTCCGTGATGAATCCCTCGGCCCGGAAGGTCTTGAGGTACTCCGCGTTGAACAGCAACTGCGTTTGCACCATGTGACGGCACTCGAGGACGAAGTAGTTACGGTCCTTGGGATCATACGCCACCACGAAAATTTCCTTCTCGATGAAACCGGTCAGCGGCACCAGGTAGGGGTAGGGGAAGTAATCGTCGTTCCAGATGTCGTACAGCCCGGCTTCGAACAGGGGGTAGACTTTCAGCTCCACCTTGTTGCCCCGGCGGTTAAATACGTCCACGAAAGTCCGTAGCGCGTGCACCTGGGCTTCCACCGGCCCCTCCAGCAGAGGGTCGAGATCGCGGTAGGGAAGCCAGTTATCGGTTCGAATGTCGAAGTACTGCGCCGGCCCTAGTCGCAACTTGTAGTCGAAGCGCGCGTATCCGGGGACCACGTATCCCGGGTAGTAGTAGCGAATACCCCGGCTCAGGCAGTATTCCATTTCCAGCAGCATGGTATAGTACCCCAGGCTGAACGATCGCAACTTTGGATCGAAGATGCCCAGGATACTGGCCGCGGATTCGTTGCCGAGGTCGAAGTAACTGCTGGCCACCAGTTTGCCGCTGACCCGCTCACGGACCGATACTTCCCAGGTGTTGAAGACCACGTCACCGTCGTAATCCTCCAGGCTGTCCGCGATGGTGGGGGAGAGCCGCCCGTCAAAATCCTCGGCGTACAGGTCATAGAGATCCTCGTGCTCCTCATCGATAACGCGGGGACCCACCTTAGCGTCGAAGAGCTGGCGGTTCTTACGCAGTAACTTTCGCTGGCTACGGGAGAAGGTGAATCCGCGCAGGTCGATCCGTACCCACAGCGCGGAGTAGGGACGATTTTTAAAGAAGAGAAAGTGGGTGGTGAATATGGTGGACCCCATACGGTACCAGCCACGCGCAAGGTGCCAGTCCAGGGTCTCCGGGCTCAGGATGAAGGGTGTATTCTTTTCGGCGTAGCTGAACAGCATGTGAAGGTTTCACCGGTAAGGCAGTGGTAATATCCGAATTTGTTCGGGGACGTGCGGCCCCTACAGGTCGGTAACGGTCGCGCACGACACCAGATCCCGGGGATCGTTGCTGGCAATGATGGTCAGTCGGTTCGGGCCGAAGCGCGCAAGCTCACCAAAAAACCAATCGGCGGCGGGGCGGTCGAGGGTCACGGTAGGCTCATCCAGCAGGAGTAGGGGAGTGTCCGCGTACAGGCCGGTAGCTAACATCACGCGCTGTCGCATCCCCGACGAACAGTCCGATAGCGGCCGGTCGCGAAATTTGTCGAGTTCGATGCGTCGACAAATGTCGCGGGGACGCAGTCCGTCAACCGCGGATTTAAGGGTGAAGTGGAAGCGAAGCAACTCGATGATCGTGAGCTCTTCTACCATTTCCAGGTAGGGACCCGTCCAGCTGACGTAACGGTAAACGTCGGCCGTGGAAACCGGCTCGCCGGCCAGCGTGTGTACCACCGCGCCGCGGCTCGGACTGAGTTGCCCGGCGAGCAGACGTAAAAGCGTCGACTTGCCGGAACCATTGCGGCCCCGGACACCGTAAACCGTACCGGAAGTATAGGTAGCGTTGATCTTCCGGAGGACCCACTCCCGCCCGAATTTTTTGGAAACTTCCCGCAGCTCAATGCGTAAATCGGTAGCCTCAGTTGCCATTGTCCAGTGCCTGAAAACTACGGACGATGCCCGTTTTCTCCGTAGCCCCGATGAAGCTGATGACCTCGTCGCGCTCGTCGGAAACCGGCACGGAAGCTTCGATCTCCGTTACGGCATTGGTGATGTTAAGTCCCTTTACGTACAGGATGCGGTAAATCTCGTGAATCGCATTAATCTGGTCGATCGTAAAACCCCGGCGTTGTAGTCCGATGCGGTTGACGCCGATGTAACTCAGGGGCTCGCGCGCGGCCCGGATGTAGGGAGGTACGCTCTTGCGTACCAGGCTGCCGCCCGCGATGAAACTGTGACGACCGATGCGTACGAACTGCTGTACGCCGACCTGGCCCTCGATAATGACGTAGTCCTCGAGCACGACGTGACCGGCCAGATTGACGTTATTGGCGATGACGATCGAGTCTCCCAAAATGCAGTCGTGGGCGACGTGGGCGTAGGCCATCAGCAGGCAGTTGCTGCCCACCCGGGTCGTGCCGGCCGCCGCCGTGCCCCGGTTGATGGTCACGTATTCCCGTATGGTGGTGCCGTCACCGATCTCGGCCGTGGTGTATTCTCCCCGGAACTTCAGGTCCTGCGGAATTGCGGCAATCACGGCACCGGGGAATATCCGGACGTTCTTACCGATGCGGGCCCCGCCGTAGATCGTTACGTTCGGTCCGATCTCACTGCCTTCCCCGATTTCGACGTCTTCCTCGACGGTAGTGAAGGGTCCAATGCTTACACCGGCTCCTATTTTCGCGTTGGGATGAACGACGCTCAGGGAATGAATGGACATGGATTGGTTTAAATAGATTGAAGGAAGGGGGGCCGTATTCGGTTTAGCTGCGGCGAACGATCTGGGCGACCAGGTCGGCCTCGGACACCACCTTGTTCCCGACGTAGGCCGTACCACGCATTTGACAGATGCCCCGACGAACGGGCGCGATCAACTCCATTTTGAACAGCACGGTATCTCCCGGTACAACGAAGTTTTTGAACTTGGCGTTCTCGATCTTCAGAAAGTATGTATCCCAGTTGCCCGGATCTTCCTGCTGGGTAAGGACCAGCAATCCACCGGTTTGGGCCATGGCCTCGATCTGCAGGACCCCGGGCATGACGTGATTTCCGGGAAAGTGGCCCTGAAAGAAGGCTTCGTTGAAGGACAGGTTTTTCAGTCCTACAATGTGGTTTTCTCCCTTTTCGATGATCTTGTCGATGAGCAGGAAGGGGTAGCGGTGGGGCATGATCTGCAGGATCTGCTCCACGTTGTAGACCGGTTCATCGTTGGGGTTGTACTGCGGACGCCCCTTCAGCCGGCGCTGATCCAGGTAAGCCTTTTTAAGTAACTTAGTGAAGGCTACGTTCACCCGGTGGCCGGGCTTGGTGGCGAGGATCCGTCCGCGGATCGGAACGCCCAGCAGGCTAATGTCCCCGATCACGTCGAGCAGTTTGTGCCGGGCGGGTTCGTTGTGGAACTTCAGGTCGAGCGTGTTCAGGATGCCCTGCTCGGTCACCTCTACGGTGTCCTTACCCATCTTTTTGGCCAGCGCGTCCAGGCGGGGCTGGGGTACGTGGCGGTCGGCAATGACGATCGCGTTGGTAAGGTCGCCCCCCCGGATCAGGTCGTGCTCGAAGAGGGCCTCCAGTTCGTGGAGAAATACGAAGGTGCGGCAGGGAGCGATCTCTTCGGCGTAGTCCTCGTAGCCGCGTAGGGTCGCGTACTGTTGCCCGAGGACCGGGCTGTCAAAATCGATCATGCTCACCACCTCGAAGCCGTCGTAGGGTAGGGCCACGATCTCCGAACCGGTGGATTCGTCGCGGAACGTGATGGGCTCCTCCACGATGAAGTAGTCGCGGGGCGTATCCTGCTCTTCGAACCCGATTTTCTGCAGTTCCTCGACGTAGGGGCTGGCGCTACCATCCAGTATGGGGACCTCGCCGCCGTCGATCTCGATGAGCACGTTGTCGATCTGCAGTCCGCACAGCGCACTGAGCAGGTGCTCGATGGTGGAAACGGTGGCCGACCCTCCACCCAGCGTGGTGGATCGCTCGGTGCTCACGACCCGGTTGACGTCCACGTTCATCAGGGGCTGATCCTCCAGATCGGTTCTTTGAAACTTGACCCCGTGCCCGGTGGGGGCGGGTTTGAAGGTCAGGTTTACTTGCTGACCGGTGTGCAGGCCCACTCCACTTATGGAGGCGGTGCCGGCAATGGTACGTTGATTCATATATACTATCCCACTTTTCTGGGCGGCAAAGATAGTACGTCAGGCCTGATTGTACCGGTGGGTCGGATCACTGGCCCGGATGATGTGCGGATTGAGCTCGTCGCTTTCGGTCTCCCCGTCGCGCAAACGCACGATCCGGTGGGCGTGATCGGCGATGTCCGGCTCGTGGGTAACGATGATGACCGTGTTCCCCCGCTGCTGGATTTCCTCGAAGATCTCCATGATCTCGATTGAGGTTTTCGTGTCCAGGTTGCCCGTCGGCTCGTCGGCCAGGATGATGGCGGGCCGGTTGACGAGCGCCCGGGCAATGGCCACCCGCTGTCGCTGTCCGCCACTCAGTTCGTTGGGCCGGTGATCGAGGCGGTCGCCTAGCCCGACGGATTCCAGTACTTCGGCGGCGCGCTGCTGTCGCTCCCGGCGACCCAGGCCCGCGTACACCAGTGGAAGGGCCACGTTCTCGAGGGTCGTCTGCCGAGGCAGCAGGTTGAAGGTCTGGAAGACGAAGCCGATCTTTTCATTCCGGATGTTGGCCAGCTCGGTGTCGTCCATTTGGCTCACGTCACGTCCGTCCAAGTGATAAGTGCCGGAGGTGGGCGTATCGAGGCACCCCAGCAGGTTCATGAGGGTGGATTTGCCCGACCCCGATGGGCCCATCAGCGCGACGTACTCATTGGTCTGAATCGTCAGGTCGATACCGCGGAGGGCCCGGACCTGGGTCTGACCCATAATGTAGGTCTTGGTGAGGGATTTGATATCGATAACGGCAGCCATGGGCGGGGGTGAGGTTTACGGCATTAAATGACCCGGGGAACCCGAAAAAATTCTCCGTCGCTGTCGGGCGCGTTGGCCAGGGCGGTGGCGCGGTCGAGGTGGTCTCCCACCCGGTCGGCCCGCAGGACCTGTTCGACCTCGGTCACGTAGCGGAGGGGCTCTACGTCGTCGAGGTCGAGTTCGTTGAGCTTTTCCACCATGCCGAGGATATTTACCAGGTCGGTGCGCAGCCGTTCCACCCGTTCGGGCGGTAGGGCCAGCTTTGCCAGATCAGCTAGGCGCAATACTAGGCCTTCGTCCACATTCATGCCGTCGGTTTTCGACAAAGCTACGGTTCCCGCCGCTCAATCACCTCCCAGGTATGATCGCCGAGCAGGCGAACGGTAGCGACGTAGTGGTATGGCGGGCGGGGTCCCCACTCGGCCGGACTGACCATACTCAGCACGTGAGTCCCGTTGTCACGCTCGTACAGGTAGTAGGTGCGCGAGACGATGGGGTCGATATTCATCTCCGCCGCGTAGATGCGTTCCGATACCGTCATGCGGTTTTTGATCTCGGAAGCCTGACGGGCGAGCAACTCAATCTGGGCGCGGATTTGGTCGAGCTGGCGATCGGTCTGTTCGTACATCGCGCGCATCGCCAGTCCCGTGGCCTTTCCGCGGTCGCTGGGCCGAATCGGTGCGCCTCCGCGTTCGTGGCCGTACGTCAACCGGTGAGGGTCGGAAGCTACCTTGTCGCCGTCGATGGGGTTCACGAATGCCCGCTCGTCCTTCTTCGCTGCCATACCCGCTCAAACGACGTTTCGTGCGGAAGGTTTGCCGGGCGGCGGAGCGCGGGAGCCGGCTATGGCAAAGGAGCAAAGCGGATCTGGTGCAGACCCGTCCAGGGGCCCCCGTCGTAGCGATGAAATTCCAGTCCCGTTATCCGTATCCGGCGCGGCCGGAACCGGCGTCGGAGATGACGAAGCAGACGGTCGGCCGTTGCTTTGTCCACTTTATTCTGCACGGTTATGTGGGGGCGGCGCCAGGGGCGTCGGTCCTGGGGCGTGAGCACTTCGGCAAATCGCTCGCGGAGCGGCGCTCGCAGGGCGGCGAGGGGCGGCAGATCGAGGGGGTACGCCACCCCGCCGCCGAGCGATATAGGCTGGCCGACCTCTACGGAGAATGGCGGTTGGTCCGTAAATCGCCGTTCGGCAAATTGGATGAATGAATCGCGCTGCTCCGGTGGAATGTGGTGAAAGAGGGTCACGTGAGCCGATAGGTGGTTCCGCTGGGCGGGGAAGAACCGACGGCGGAGAGCGTCGAAGGGAGCGAGGTCCTCCGGATGGACGAGCAGCGTAACGATCATGGCACGTTGCGGCGGTGGCGGCAGGGGGTGGGGCATACGGTTGTTACCGGATCGGCAACGCTCTGGTTCGTTTGCCCGGCTCCCGCGTCCCCGCCCCCCGGAAGCGCGTATAAAATCGCTATGTTTACGGCGACCTATTTTGCAATCATGAAGTACTGCCCGCGCCTCCTTGCCGTCCTGCTGACCTGCGGTCTCGCCCTGCCGCTTTCCGCTCAATTCCGGACGGAAAAACGCACGGCCGACAAGGAATTCGAACTGCACGCCTACAACCTCGCGATCCGTAGCTATCAGCGGGCACTGTCCTACCGCGACGACGATCTGGAGACCTTGTCGCGGCTCGGCGATGCGTACCGGATGCTGAACAAGCTGGACTCGGCCCGGCTGTACTACGAACGAGCCACGAACAATCGAAGAGTAGAACCCGCTACACTGCTGGCGTACGCCCACACCCTCAAGGCACTCGGAGAATACGAACGCGCCCAACCCCTCTATCTGGCCTACGCCCGGGAGGCGGATGCCACCGTTGGTAATCACTACGCCCGCAGTTGCGATTTCGCCATTCTGCAACGGAACGAAGCCGCGGGCTTCACCGTCCGTCCGCTGGGTATCAACAGTGCGGCGTCCGACTTCGGCCCGACGATTCCCCGTCCCGGTCAGTTTGTCTTTAACTCTTCCCGTCCCGATGAAGACTTCAGCGGCGTGGCGGTCAACCGTCCGTACGTGGCGGAGGTGGCGGCCGGCGGCAGCTTGTCCGCACCCGTCCCCGTGGTATTCCGCTACCGAGTGGAGGGGGGCAGCGTAGGACCGGTGAGCTACAGTCCCGATGCAACCCAGGTCGTATTTAGCCGCAACAACTTCACGCCCGGTACGCGGATGGTGCCCGAGGCGGGCATCACCCTCAGCCTGATGATCGCCGACGTGAACGAAGCCGGCGCGTGGACGAACGTACGCCCCCTGCCCGTGAACGGCAACGATTTTAATTCCGGCTTCGGCAGTTTCGGCGCCGACGGCAACACGATCTACTTCGCCAGCGACCGCCCGGGCGGGTGGGGAGGCTACGACCTCTACCGTATCCGCCGCGTGGACAACAACTGGGAAACGACGCCGGAAAATCTCGGCGCCACGGTGAACACCCGCGGTCACGAAATTACCCCCTACTTCGACGGGACCAGCCTGTATTTCTCCAGCAACTGGCACCAGGGGCTCGGCGCCTACGACGTATTCCGCGCGGGGATGGAAAGCGGTCGCCCCGGCTCCCTCTTTCACCTCGGGGGCGCGGTCAATAGTCCGCGCGACGATATGGGCTTCGTCTACGAACCCACGACCGGGCGCGGTTACGTCGTTTCCAACCGAAACGCCGACACCGAAGAGGACATTTACGCCGTGCAGCTCGAAATGATCGGCCCCGCCCCCGCGGCCGCCACTACGACGACGACGGCACCTACCGCGACCGTTCCCGAGGGAGTCGTGCGCAATTCCCCGGTGCCCTACGGTCGGGTGCGGGGATACGTGTCCGACATCGAGACCAGCCGACCCGTCGCGGATGCCGCCGTCACGGTTACCAGTCGGAAGGACGGCTCCGCGATCGATATTCGCACCGATACGGAAGGGGCCTACTACCTCGCCGTTCAGCCCAATACCGTGTATGACGTTGCCGTAGCCGCCGCCGGCTACGAACCGATGACCTTTCCCGTTACCACGACCGCCAGTAACAACCCCGATTTATTCGGTAATATTCTGTTGCTTCCGGCGCAGTCCGCCCCCCCATCTGCGCCGACCGAGGTCGGCGCCGGGGAAGTCGCGGCACCCCAGACGTACGACCGGGAAACCGCCCCCGCCCCCGCAACCAGTGGTTTTTCGGTTCAGTTGGCCAGCGTCACCGCCGCTCCCGACCTGACGACCTTCGGTAAGCTCGCCGCGGTCGGACGAGTATATACGGTCACGGCCGACGGCCGCTATAAGGTTCGTCTCGGCACCTTCGCCACCCGCGAAGCGGCGACCGCCGCCGCCGGGCGGGCCAGGGAGCTAGGGTATCCGGGTAGCTTCGTAGTAGCCGAAACCCAGGGACCGCTCCCGGCAGACGATCCGGAGACCGCACCCGCGCCGGCGCCTACCGTCACTACCACCGCCGCGCCCTTCCGCGTGCAACTGGGAGCCTTCGGAAAACCCGAGAACGTCAACCGGGAAAAGGCCGGGGCGTTGGGGCAGTTGCGCACCGAAGTGCGGGGTGCCCTGACCGTCTTTTACATCGACGGCCTGACTTCCCTTTCGCAGGCCGAATCGGTACAGCGGCAGGCTCTGGCGGCCGGCTTCACCGGAGCCTACGTCCTCAAACTTACGGACGGCAAATACGTCAAACCGTAAATTCACTTAGCCCGTACCATGCTCCAACTACCTCCGCTCCACGTCGTCCCTAACCAGGCCGACCTGCTGGCCACCCACGAAGCTATCCACCCCTTCGTGCACCGCACCCCGGTCCTGACTAACCGGAGCATCGACGCGATGACCGGCGCACGCCTGTACTTCAAGTGCGAAAATTTTCAGCGGATCGGGGCCTTCAAGATGCGGGGAGGCGCCAGCGCCGCGTTGCGATTCACCCCGGCGCAGCGCGAACGGGGACTCGCGACCCACAGCAGCGGCAACCACGCCCAGGCCGTTGCCCGCGCGGCACAGGAACTAGGGGTGCCGGCCTACATCGTGATGCCCCACGATGCGCCCCGGGTCAAGATCGCGGCCGTGGAGGGCTACGGTGCCACTATATTCTACTGCAACAACACCCCCCGCGAACGCCAGCAGGCCCTGGACTCCGTCGTGGAGCGCACCGGAGCGGCCTTCATTCATCCTTTCGATGACTACGGAGTGATCGCCGGACAGGCCACCGCCGCCATGGAGCTTATCGAGGATACGAGCGCGGTGCTGGATTACATTCTCACGCCGGTCGGGGGAGGCGGACTGCTGGCGGGAACGGCCCTGGCGGCGCGTTACTTCAGCGTAAAGGCGGAAGTATTCGGCACGGAGCCGGAAGCCGTCGACGATGCCGCGAGAAGTCTGCGGAGCGGGCGGATCGAACTGAACGAAACGAACATAACGGTGGCCGACGGGCTGCGGACCAACCTGGGGGAACGGACCTTCGCCGTCATTCACCGCTACGTACCCCGTATTTACCTCGTCTCGGAACGGGAGATCGTGGCCGCCATGCGCCTGATCTGGGAGCGGATGAAAATCATTGTAGAACCCAGTTGCGCGGTTCCCCTGGCGGCGGTGCTTCGCTACCCGGAGGTATTTGCGGACAAGGAGGTCGGAATTATTCTGACCGGCGGTAACGTCGACGTGGACAAACTTCCCTTTTAGCCGGCGGCAAACCCTTTCCTCCGAATCGGTGTATTCACCCCAAATCTGTACAAACTATGGCCTCCGCCCGCAAAAACCTAAGTACCTACGACGACAGCACTCTTCCGGATGCCGGGCCGATGACGTTCGGCGTGATCGTTGCGGACTGGAACGAAGACATCACCCACGCCCTGTACGAGGGGTGTTACGAAACGCTCGTTAAGCACGGAGCTAAAGAAACGAACATCCACACCGTCCAGGTGCCGGGCACCTTCGAGCTTCCGGCCGCGGCGCGCATCCTGGCCGGCCGCGAAAAGCTGGACGCCATCATCTGTCTGGGCTGCGTGATCAAGGGAGAAACCAAGCACGACGAGTACATCAACAATGCTGTGAGTCAGGGACTGGTGAACCTGAGCATCGCCACCGGCAAGCCCTGCATTTTCGGCGTGCTTACGCCCAATACCCACCAACAGGCTCTCGACCGGGCGGGCGGCAAGCATGGAAACAAGGGCGTGGAGGCCGCCGTGACCGGGATCCGGATGGCCGATTTGTACCGCAACAGCAAAGTGGGTAAGAAATCGATCGGATTCGGGAATTAATCTTCCTTCCTGAGCGTAAGCTTACCACGTGGTAGTCGCACCTCCACCGGCCCCTTACTTACATCTTCGGGGTCAAGGACGAGTCGACCGTTCTGGCTCACCAGCGCGTAGCCCCGGGCCAGGGTGGTTTCCGGGCGCAGGGCTTCCAGTAATGCTTCGTGGTGGGTCAAGCGCACCCCCGCGGCGGTGATCGCCCTACGGGCCGCGGCGTGCGTTTCTCGTTCGTAGTCGGCGAGGCGCAGGTGCGCGGTCGTCAGTGTGGCAGTGGTGGTTTGGTGAAGACCGGCGTGTAGGCGGTCCACCCGATTTGCTTCCTGGTTTATCCGATGTTCGGTAGCGGTCGTGATTGCCCGGCCCAGATGAAGCAGGTGAGCTTCCGTGTACAGTAGCCGCTCGATGAGGTAAACGGCCACGGCCGTCGGTGTCTTCAGGCTGCGGTGAACGACCCGGTCGAGAACGGTATCGTCGATCTCGTGTCCGATGCCGGCCAGGACCGGCAGGGGGGCATCCGCTACGGCCCGACAAAGGCTCTCGTCGTCGAAGGCCGCCAGATCCGTTTTACCGCCCCCGCCCCGCACGATGGCAATGGCGTCGTATTCCTCCCGCCGGCGACCGATCTGGCGGAGCCGCGCGGTCACCTCCTCCACGGTTTGTTGGCCCTGCATCGCGGATGAGTAGAGCTCCGTGCGAAAAACGAAACCGTAAGGATTATGCCGGAGCTGTCGGTCGAAGTCGGCCCACCCGGCGGCCGTGTCGGCGCTGATGACGGCCAGGCGGAGGGGGAGATCCGGGATGGGCCGGTCGGCGTTGCGGCCGAGGAGCCCGTCGCGGTGCAGGGATTCCAGCGTGGCCTGCCGACGGCGCTCCAGACTACCGACGGTGTGCGCCGGGTCGATGTCCTCGACAACCAGTTTCAGTCCGAACCGCTCGTGGAAGGATGCCGTGACCCGGAGGCGAACGGACATTCCCGTTTGCAGCAGACCGTTAATGATGCGTGCGGAGTGTTCCTTCCGCACCTTTTTAAGCACGCCCGCCCACAGGACGGCGTCGACTTGGGCGGCAATCTCTTCCGATGCTTCCGCTTTCTCGACCAGGGTGAGCCAGACGTGCCCCCGCGATTCACTCACCTGAGCCAGTTCGGCGGACACCCATACCGCCTCCGGAAGATTGAGGGCGAAAACGCGCCGGATGAAGGCCGCGAGTTGCGATAGGGGGAGGGTATCCATGCGCGCCAAAATAGTCATGTTCGCCGTATGGCAGGCTCGTGCCGTCCCGCGCGACTACCCGGTGGTTACATTTGCGCTGCTATGCACCCCAAGAACCGCTATCGGGAACCCCATGATTTCGTGGCCCTCCGCGCCCTCGAACCCGAGCTGGACTCCTACTTCATCACGACCCCCGACGGGCGCACGTCGCTCGACTTCAGTCAGCCACGAGCCGTGTATCTGCTTAACCGTACATTATTGCTCCGCGACTACGGACTTAAACACTGGGATATTCCCCAAGAAAATCTGACTCCGCCGATCCCCGGCAGACTGGATTACATCCACGCGCTCCACGAACTGCATCCGGTAACTAACCGGGTTCTTGACATCGGGACGGGCGCGAGCCTGATCTATCCGATTTTGGGGGTGGGGGAGTACGGGTGGTCGTTCGTGGGGACGGACATCAGCGCCCGCAGCGTGAAGGTCGCGCGGGCACTGATCAAGTTTAATCCGGTTCTGAAAAAGGTGGAGGTGCGTGAGCAGTCGGATCCCGGGCGCGTATTCGCCGGAGTGATCGGAGATGAAGAGCGCTTTGACGTCACCATGTGTAATCCGCCCTTCTTTACCAACCGGCAGGAGGCCCGCAAAGCCGCCGGTAAGAAGTGGGCAAAGCTGGATCGAGCGGATGGAGGGCTGAGTTTCGGTGGTGCGGACGAAGAACTCTGGACTCCCGGAGGCGAACCCCGGTTCCTGCGAACTATGGTCGAGGAGAGTGTCGACTTCGCCGGTCGGGTTGGGTGGTTTACGACGCTGGTGTCGAAAGGCGGCTACCTGAAACCGGCTGTCGGTCATCTCGCACGCGTGGGGGCGAGGGAATGGAAGACGCTGCCGCTGGCGCAGGGCAATAAGCGGTCGCGCCTGCTGGCCTGGCGCTACTGACGTTCGCCGAGCAGTAGACTGCCGATCCGGATCAGCGTGCTGCCCTGATCGAGCGCCAGGCGGTAATCGCCCGACATGCCCATACTGATTTCCGAAAACTTCGGGTCGTCCTCGAAGTACCGGTCTTTGAGGTCCGAGAAGATCTCGTGCAGGGTGCGGAATTCTTCGGCAACCTGATCCTGATCGTCGGTGTAGGTGGCCATACCCATGACGCCCAGGATGCGGACGTTGCGCAGCGGCTCCCGGGCTACGTCGTTGAGTAGATCCCGCCCGCTTTCCGGCGTAAGGCCGTACTTGCTTTCTTCGCGTGCGATGTGGTACTGCAGCAGAACGTCAACACTGTTGCCGGCGGCCCGTTTGTCGAGTTCCCGCAATAATTTGAGACTGTCGCCGGAGTGAATGAGGTGGGCGATCGGAGCCACCGTTTTAGCCTTTTTACTCTGCAGGTGACCGATGAAGTGCCAGTTGATGTCCTGCGGCAGAGCGGCCTGCTTCTCGACCAGTTCGGACACGCGATTCTCGCCGAAATCCCGGTGACCGAGATCGTATAGTTCGCGGATCCGCTCGACGGGGTGGGTCTTGGTGACGGCCACCAGGCGCGCGCCGGAAGCCGCGATTTCCCGACTCAGGGTAACGTAGGTATCGCTCAGGGACATGTGTTAAATTTTCTAAGCAAGCCGGGGGAGTGGCAAAAAGTTCATCCCCGCCCCATTCGTACCGCTTTCTCGAAAACCGCCCCCGCACCGTAATCCGACGTCCCGGGGTATCACCAATTTGCGGTGACGAGCGCGGTAACGCATATGATCTTCAGTATATTAAGCGTTAAATCAGCAAGACCTTAATTTCGCACCGAATATGAGCTATATCACCATTAAGAATGATCGCAAGCGTCGCCGGCAGGCTAGAGTCGTAACGTTTGTCGTCACGGTAACCATGTTAAGCGCCGCCGCCTACGGGATGGGGGCCACGCAGGAACTCGCCGAGTTTTTCCAGCAGATGATCTCGACGGCACCGCCGGTCGAACCCGTAGCCTAAAAATGGAGCAGGCCCTCCGGGGATCCGGAAGGCCTGCTCGACTGCCGTACGTTGGCACGTTTACTTGACCTCGAATAATTCGACGTCGAAGATCAGTGCGGCGTATGGCGGGATCGTGGGGGGCGACCCCTGGGGGCCGTAGGCCAGATCGTAGGGAATGTAGAAGCGGTACTTCGCACCCTCCTTCATCAATTGTACGCCCTCGGTCCAGCCGGGTATGACCCGGTTCAGCGGAAACTCGATGGTTTCCCCACGCTCGACGGAGCTATCAAATACTTTTCCGTCGATCAGCGTACCGTGGTAGTGTACGCGTACCGTTTCGGTGGCCGTGGGGCTGGCGCCCGAACCCTCCTTCAGAACTTCGTACTGCAGGCCGGAATCCGTGACCTGAACCTCCGGACGCTTGGCGTTTTCTGCCAGGAAAGCTTCGCCCTCCTTGCGAGCCTCGGCTCCTGCGCTCGCCGCCGCTTTTTGCAGATGCTGCTGGATGTACTGATTAGCTTGTTCCGGGGTGACTTTCGCCGTACCGTTCAGACCCTCTTCAAAACCCTTCGCCAGGCTGGAGGCATCGACGCTGTCGAAACCCTGCTGCTTCAGGTTCTGGCTCAGCACGATGCCGAGACTGTAACTGGTGGTATCCATGATGGATGAATTTTGCGCCGCGGCCGCGGCGTTAAAAAGGAGTAATACAAGCAAGCTCGCTAACAGTTTCATGCGCGGGATTTAAGGCGGTGACTGTACTTCTTGCGGATCTTGCTGACCTTGGGGGTGATGACGAAGCTGCAGTAGCTGTTGCGGTCACCTACCTTGTTGTAGTAGTCCTGGTGGTAAGCTTCCGCCGGATAGAAGGACTGAAAGGGTATGAGTTCGGTGACGGCGGCCTTACCGTATAGGTCGGGCACGAGCTCGTCCATCAGTTCCTGGGCGGCGTCTTTTTGCTCGTCGCTGGTGTAAAAGACGGCGCTGCGGTACTGGGGCCCGACGTCATTGCCCTGGCGATTGGGGGTAGTGGGGTCGTGGGCGGCAAAGAATATTTCCAGTATTTCCTTCCGGTCGATGACTTCCGGGTCGAATTCAAGCAGGATCACCTCGACGTGGTCGGTTCGTTTGGTGCAGACGGCTTCGTAATTGGCCGTTTCCGCCGTTCCGCCCGCGTATCCACTGACGACGCTTTCGACGCCCTCGATGTCGAGAAAGACGGCTTCCACGCACCAGAAGCATCCGCCACCGAGAATAATGGTTTCTTTGCGGGGGGTGTTATTCACCTGAGTGACCACTTCGCCGAATTGGGGGGAGGTTGACATAAGTATTGGTTTAGGTATTATAAGTGTAGACGTTAACACCTACCTATGCAGCAGGTTCTGAGCAAGCTATTTCGTGCCCGCCCGGGGGAGTGGGGGGCCGTGCTCTTGCTCCAACTGCTGGTTTTCATCATCATCTGCACGCTGCTGATCGTAAAACCCACGGCCAGCGCGCTGTTCCTGTCGGAGTACGGAGCGGTAGGACTCCCGTATATCTTCCTGGCCACGGCCCTGTTGGCGGCGGTCGTCAGCACCGGATATTCCGCCGCGCTCAGGCGGTATAATTTGCTGCAAGTCAGTGTGGTATCTCTGGTGGTTTGTTTGTTTATTTTGCTGGGCTGTGCCGCGTTTATGCGCTTGCCGCCGGCCCGGCCGACGGTGGCGATCATCCTGTACCTCTGGACCGCGATCTTCGGGGTCCTGGCCGCTTCCCAATTCTGGATGATGGCCAGTTTCGTATTTGACGTACGACAGGCAAAACGACTCTTCGGTCTTATCGGAGCCGGGGCTATCGCGGGCGGGATCACCGGGGGCTACATCACCACGCTGTTGGCCCGGGAGATCGGTGCGCGGAACCTGATCTTTTTGGCCGCCTCCCTGCTGGTCCCGTGTCTCATGTTGACAGCCTTCGTGTGGCGGCGCTACGTCGCGAAGCGTAAGAGCGTCATCAGCCGGAAGCGAAAATCAAATACGGACAACAAGCCGCCCCACCGCCTGATTTTGGGCAGCCGCCACCTGTTATTGCTGTGCGGAATCGTGGCCCTGAGCGTAACGGTCGCCAAGCTGGTGGATTATCAGTTCAGCGTACTGGCCGCGGAGCGCTACGGGGATCAGGACCGTCTGGCCGCCTTCTTCGGTTTCTGGTATTCCACTTTCAACATCGTGGCGCTAGGCATACAATTGGTGCTAACGCATCGAGTGGTCCAGGGCCTGGGGGTGAGCGGGGCACTGCTGCTGCACCCGGTGGGACTGGGGCTGGGCGCCGCGGTCATGCTGTTCATGCCCGGACTGAATGCCGCCATCATCAGTCGTTCGGTGGACGGTAGCCTGAAGCAGAGTCTAAGCCGGGCGAGCGTGGAGATGCTGTTCCTTCCCCTCGACGAGGAAACGAAGAAAAAGGTCAAGACTTACATCGACGTGTTTGTCGACAGTTTGGCGGGTGGACTCGGTGGATTACTGCTGATCGCACTCACGCAGATGCTTGGCGTATCCGCTCCGGCAATTAGCTGGTTCGTGCTCCTGCTGGTGGCGGGTTGGATGGTGAGCGTGATTATGATCCGGGAAGAATACATCGAGGCCTTCCGCGCCCAGTTGTCCCACCTCAAGCCGAAGGAGCACCGTAGCCGCCTGAAGAGTCACCACCGGAAAGTGATGGCGGGCTTCCTGCAGGTGCTGGAGGAGGGGCAGATGAGCACCCACGAAAAACAGCTTCTGTACGTACTGGAGCGGACGGATGACCTGAGCAGCGAATCGTTCCGGGAGCCCGTGCGGAGACTGCTGTCTCACCCGTCGGCAAACGTCCGCTCCCGCGCTCTGCGGAGCCTGTATCTGCAGCCCGGCATCGAACTGATCGACGAGGTGCTGCCGCTGCTGCGTGATCCCGACAGGCTGGTTCGCTCGGCGGCCTTCGACTACCTGTTCTCCCGGCCGAAGGAGGTGGGTACCGAAACCCTCGTCGCTCATCTGGAGGATCCCGACCCCGATATTGCGGGTGCCGCCCTGGTCAGCCTGGCGACCGAGATGGCGGGTAACGACTACGGGCAGCGACAGTGGAAAGTGAGTCAGCGCCTGCGCCGCCATATACGCCGCCTACCCAACTACCCGGAAGAGGAGCGCACCAAATGGTACCATTACCTGCTCAAGGCGTCCGGACGGTCCAATACGGCTACCGGACGGGCCTTCATTCAGCGGGCTCTGCTGGAGGAGGATGAAACGATTCTGCGCTACGCCATTCTGGCGGCCGGGGAAAGTCTGCACGAAAATTTGATCGTACCCCTGCTGCACCTCATTACGGTGCCAACCATGCGTCCGTTGGTGATCAATGCGCTGGTGCAGTATCAGGGGGGGCTGTTATCGGTGGTGCCCGGTCTTATTGCATCCAAGGAACTCTCGCTGGAGGAAGTCCGCCGTCTACCTTCGGTCCTGGAAAAGATCGACCGGCAGCAAACGGTGGACATTCTCTTTTCCTTCATCGAGCGTTGGTTTCCGCACGACCTGCCGCTCCGCATGGAGGTCCTGCGAGCCCTGAACGCCGTACGCCGGGATTTTCCCAAGCGCGGTATGCCCGCCAAGGTGATCTACCGACTCATCGTAGCCGAAGCCCGCACGTTCGAATCCCAGCAGCAACAACTCAACGTTCAGTACGTGCTGTTGCGCTACACCCGGGGAGAAGACGAACTGGCCTACCGGGAAGCCTACGCGAATCTGCTCCGGCAGCGCATGAACGGCACCTTTAACCGCATGTTTCGGTTACTGGGGCTGCGGTATCCGCCGGCCGACATCATCCCGGTGCATCTGGCCCTGAACAGCGACACCACCTCGATCCAGGTGAGCGGGATCGAGTTTCTCGACAACCTGCTCGAACTATCCCTGAAGCGTCTCATCATTCCACTGCTGGATCACCGGCAGCGACAGATCAGCGGGCAGCAGGTGGAGTTCCTGGCCCCGGCGGATAACGTTAGCAGCCTGCGGCGACGGGAGTTTAAGTCGCTGCGGCGCAACCTCCGCGGGCGCGATCACCAACTTAAACTGGCTTCCCTGCGTCTGATGTCGACGCTCGGTGACGCCCAGTACATTCCCGTGCTGGCGCACTACGTCGATGATCCGACGACCTCTCCTAAAGTAAGGGCGGTGGCACAGGAGGCGCTCGAGCACCTGCGGGTTTCCCTAACGGACACGGAGGTAGGAAACGTCCCGTAAAGCATCCTATCTTTGCCGGTCTTATGACGCAACAGCTTCCCGAAAAATTAACTTCCGGTGTGCTCGCCGGCCTGGAAACCCTCTACGGCATCAATGCCGAGGATAAAGACGTAACCCTGCAGTCTACCCGCCGGGAATTCGACGGTGAGTTCACGGTCGTCACCTTCCCCTTGACCCGGCTGGCCCGCAAAAAGCCCGAGCAGATCGGAGCCGAACTCGGCGAGTACCTGAAGGAAACCTTGCCGGAAGTAAGCGACTATAATGTAATCAAGGGATTCCTGAATCTGGTGATCGCCGACCGGTTCTGGATCCAATTTCTCCTAAATACCGCCGCCGCGGATACCTTTGGGATCGCCGAAAAAACGGACGAACGGGTAGTCGTTGAATTCTCGAGTCCGAATACCAATAAGCCGCTGCACCTCGGTCACGTGCGCAATATTTTGCTGGGGTGGTCGACGGCCCAGTTGCTCACGGCGGCCGGCTTTGACGTCAAGAAAGTACAGATCATCAACGACCGGGGGATCGCGATCTGTAAGTCGATGCTTGCCTGGCAACGCTTCGGTGACGGGGCAACGCCGCAGTCGACCGGTACCAAACCCGATCACTTCGTCGGGGAATACTACGTCCAGTTCGAGCAACGCTTTCAGGAGGAATACCGCGCCTGGCAACAAACCCCCGCCGCCGCGGCCATACGCAGTAACGATCCGAAGCAGCGCGACGCGGAGGAGTTTTGGAAATCCTACAAGAACACCTACTTCAATACGCACAGCGAACTGGGCGCCGCCGCCAAGGAGATGCTTCTCAAGTGGGAGGACGGGGACCCCGAGACCGTGGCGCTATGGAATAAAATGAACGGCTGGGTGTACGAAGGTTTCGAGGAAACGTACCGCCGGCTGGGGGTAAGCTTCGATAAGCTTTACTACGAGTCACAAACCTACCTGCTCGGTAAGGATATGGTGGAGGCCGGACTGGAAAAGGGAGCTTTCTACCGCAAGGAAGATGGTTCGGTATTCGCCGATCTCTCCGATGCCAAACTGGATCAGAAAGCCATCCTCCGCAGCGATGGTACCAGCCTGTACATCACCCAGGACCTGGGCACCGCCCGCCTTCGCTACGATGATTTCGGGGCGAAGCGAATGGTCTATACCGTAGCCGATGAGCAGAATTACCACTTTCAGGTCCTGTTCGAACTCCTGAAGCGACTGGAAGAGCCCTACGCGGACGGACTATTCCACCTTAGCTATGGCATGGTGGACTTACCGACGGGACGCATGAAGAGCCGCGAAGGGACGGTAGTCGATGCCGACGACCTGATGGATGAGGTCATTCAGGAGGCCTACCAGTCCAGCCTGGAACGCGAGGCCACCAGCGAGCTCAGTGAAGAAGAGCGCCGGGAAATCATTCGCAAAGTCGGAATGGCCGCGCTGAAGTTTCAGATCATCAAGGTGGGCCCCCAGAAGCGTATGACCTTCGACCCGAAGGAAAGCGTGGACCTCCAGGGACAGACCGGACCGTACGTGCAAAACGCCTACGTGCGTACCCGGGCCGTGTGGCGTAAGGCCGGTGACCGTGACCTTTCCGCAGCCGCCGAATACACCCAACTCGAACCCGCCGAGCGGGAACTGATCAGTCATCTTTACGCATATCCTACGCTCCTGCGCGACGCCGCCCAGCAGTACGACCCTTCCGTGGTAGCTATGTACTGCTACGAACTCGCCAAGCACCTCCACAAATTCTGGCACGACGTCAGCATCCTGAATGCGGACTCCGAGGCCGCCATCGCCTTCCGGCTCAGTCTCTGCCGCGCCGTTGGCAACGTGCTGAAGTCGGGAATGAATATTCTGGGCATTGAGATGCCGGAGAGGATGTAGGGGAGGGGGTATTAGGCGGTTAGGCTGTTAGTCGTTTAGGGGGTAGTTGGTAATGTGGTAGTCGGTAATTTGGTACGTGGTAGTAAGCGGGCGGGGGCTGGTAGAATGTGGGGGGTAGTTGTTTAGGCTGTTAGTCGTTTAGAGGGTAGTTGGTAGTGTGGTAGTCGGTAATTTGGTACATGGTAGTTAGCGGGCGGGGGCTGGTAGAATGTGGGGGGTAGTCGTTTGGCTGTTAGTCATTTAGGGGGTAGTTGGTAGTGTGGTAGTTGGTAGTTTGGTACGTGGTAGTAAGCAGGGCGGGGGCTGGTAGAATGTGGGGGTAGTCGTTTAGGCTGTTAGTCATTTAGGGGGTAGTTGGTAATGTGGTACTTGGTCCTGAGCGGGCGCGGATTCATAGCAGGTTGCGGGTAGCCAGTCAGTAATATGGTAGTCGGTAGCTGGTAGTAAGTAGAGCGAGGGCTGGTAGTATTTGGTGGATAGTCGTATTGGCTGTGAGCAGGTGATGTGGTAGTCGGTAATGTGGTACTTGGTCCTGAGCGGGCGCGGATTCATAGCAGGTTGCGGGTAGCCAGTCAGTAATGTAGTAGTCGGTAGCTGGTAGTAAGTAGGGCGAGGGCTGGTAGTATCTGGCGGATAGTCATTTAGGCTGGAAGAAGGTGCTGAATTGGAACGTTCTCCGAGCCGGGTAGTGTGCTAGCTAGTTCTTTGGCAAGATTAGACCCCGAGCTGAGTCGACAACTTTCACTTGCACTATGCAGCGATCAAGCAGAAGATTAGCTGTCCTGCTGCTTGCTGTAGTCACTTCTGCCTAAGTGATAAATGTGGCGAGCGAAGCCCTAAAGGAAAGAGGCACTTTGGGTACGCTGACCGAAAAAATTGAGAAGCAGATCAACCCGTGCGGAATTTTCCCTCGTCTCCGAGCAGTACTTCGAACCTGGCAACGGCGAGTCGGTCAACGTGAATCGGACCGGGACAGCAGCTAGTCCGATAGCCGGTAACCAAACTACCACACTACCACACTACCACACTACCACACTACCACACTACCAAAAACAAGCTAAACCACCTACCAGCGAGCCCCGCGAGCGGACTAACAGACTAATAGACTAACAGACTAACCCACCTCCTCCTGCCACCCCTCCACGTAGTACGTCGTCCGCCCGGCCACTTTGGTGATCTTGACCACTCCGACGCCCTCCGGTCCCGGTTTTCCTTCCTCCCGCCACACGTGCCAGAACCAGTTTTCGGGATAGTTCTTGTAGTACGGCGCGTTCTCCGTCCCGTAGGTCATTACCGCCACGGTTTCGGCGTGCAGGGTTAACAGTTGATCGTCCGATAGGGCGCTGATGCGGGATGCGGGGTGAATGCGCGTGCGGTAGCAAATTTCATCCGCGTAGAGATTGCCGACGCCGGCAAGGATTGATTGGTTGAGCAAGACCCCCTTGACGCTGGTTTTTCGTCCCCTTACGGAGTCAAGCCAGGTTTCCCGGGTGATGTCGAGCGCATCGGGGCCGAGTTTTATCTCCCGGATGTAGGCGTCCCGATCATGGAGGTAGAGAATGCGGGCAAACTTACGCGGATCGTCGAATCCCAGAATATTTCCGTCGGCAAAGTGCAGGGCGAACCGTTCGTACTTATGACGATCCACGGCGTCCTGGTACAGGTGAAGGTCGCCCGTCATGCCGAAGTGAAGGAGCAGCGCATGGCCGTTGTCAAGATCGGCGAAGAGGTACTTTCCCCTGCGTAGGCTGCCCGTGATCCGCCGTCCGGTAAGTGCATCGGTGAAGGCGGGGCCGGACAGGTTGCGGATGATGTAGTCGTCGTGCACGCGCACGTCCGCGATCGTCTGTCCCGTCGCCGCGGCGTCGAAGTAAAGTTTGAAATTGTGGACTTCCGGTAACTCGGGCATTCTTCCAGCGCTTTAGGGGGCACAACGGCGGGAAGGCCGGCGGGTTGCGACTTAGCGCAGACCAAACAACCGCTCTTCGATGATCCAGTAACCCTCGTTGTAGGCACCGAACTTGGCGAAAAAAGCGCCTACTCCGGGAAGCTCGGATCCTTCGAAGTCAAATACGGCTCCCGCGGTCCCCGCCCGCTCCCGCATCACGAGAGCCAGCAGACGACTCATACCCCGCCGCTTGCGCCCCAGAGGAGTAGAGGCGGCCGCCAAATTGATGGTACGCCCCCCGAGTTCCGGATAAAAACCTACGGCGAGCAACTCTTGATTCTCGTAAAGCGCGTAGGAGGAACCATATCCCCGGTCCGTTGCGGTAGCGATCAACTTCTCCAACACGGTAAAGTGAGCGGACCGTAGGCCATCCCGGCCGGCCAGTTCCCGGCGGGACACCGCGACCAAGTCTGCCGGAGTAATGGGTACGAGTCTGTCGCTTTCGCACTTCCGCAAGTACGCCTGGAGCTTTCTGGGAAAAGCATTTGCCAATTCGGTGAACGGCCGCTCGAGTCCGAGTACGTAGTTGACCCGCCGCCGTCGGGAGAATCGCTCCGGGATGGCACGTTCGGGCAGGTCGGGCCGCAGCGGGAGCGCTAGTTGAAAGGAGCGGGGAATGGCATCCAGTAGGGCACGGACGATATCCGGATCCCCGGAGCCGAAGGGACCAAGCTGCTGAGTGTAGGCAGGGCGCAGGATGGCCGGCAGGAATCCAAACCGGTGCAGACGGGGCAGGGGAAGCACGGCGAGGTAATCACCATAGACCAGGCCGTCCCAGCACCCGTCGGTTACCGTGTCGAGCCACCAGCTCAGCGCGTAAGGTAGGGGGCGGGCGTCGTTGGTGACGGTGTGGTCCCAGCGGAGGTTGTCTATGCGGTCGCGCCGCAGAAGGCGTACGGGCGGCGGCAAGGCTTACTGGGCTTCCTCCTGCAACCTGCCGCGTACGTACTCGGAGTACCGTTGCTGACGGAACTGCCGCCACCGCTCGTAGTTTTTAGGGAAGCGCCCGAGTTCCGCCTTAAAATTCTGGAAGGGATTCGGCCGCTTGAGGGCGTAACTGAGTGCCTGCCACAGTTCTTGGTTGCGTACCCGGTCGGTGAAGGCGGCCATGACCTTAATGGCTTCCGGAGCCGTCATACGCTCGATGTGGATGTAGGCGTCGGGGTCGATACTGACGTCCTGCATCACCGCTTCGAAGACTTCGGGATCGGCCCGGACGTTGCGTTCCGGGTCGTCGGCGATGAGCATCCGGCCGTGTTCGCGGTGGACGTACACTTCCATGCCCCGGCGTATGGCGGTAGCCGCTTCGTTAATATCGTGATCGTTCAGTTGGATCATAAATTATTCAATTTTACACGTACGAGCCGGTCATCGTTGGTGAGGTAAAGCCAATCCTCCCCCGGGGAGAGTTCGACGTTCGAAACGGGCCGGTCGCTGCGCACCTTACTGAGCAACGTGCCGTCCGGGCGAATCACCCATACACCACCCGGACTGGTGGCATAGATACGGCCATCCCGCGCAACGGCCAGGCCATCCGGGGATCCGGGGACCGTACCCGCCAGTTCGGTCGCGTCGATGAGCGTACGGGCTTCCCCGAGCGTGAAGTCAGCGTCCAGGATGGGCGTAGCCGTCACCACTGCCCGCTGACCGTCGGAATTGCCGATGTAAAGTGTATTACCGTCCGGGCTCAGTCCGATACCGTTCGGCCGGCTGTACGCTTTGGTGAGCAGGGTCACCCGCCCGCGGGGATCGATGCGAAATACGCCGCAGTAATCCAGTTCGCGTTCGGCATCGTCGGGCAGTCCGTAGGGGGGATCGGTGAAGAGGATGCTGCCGTCGGCGGCTACTACCAGATCGTTGGGGGAATTAAAGCGCTTGCCCTCGTAGCGGTCGGCCAGGCTACGGAAACGGGGCCGGGGATCGTCCAGGGGCGCTTCCATCAGGGCCACGCGCCGGTTTCCGTGCTGACAGAGGAGCAATTGACCGGCGGCGTTCAGGGCCAGTCCGTTGCTGCCGGGTTCCCGGCTGTAGGCGTTATCGGTGGTTCCCGAGGCGGATAGCCACACGCGGCTGGTATCGCCGGTCCACTGTACAATATGGTTACGCGGTACGTCGGAGCAAATAACCTCACCGTTCGGTAGTACCAGCGGGCCTTCGGACCAGTCCATGCCCCCGAAGAGGACCTCAATCACGGGTTCGTCCCCGAACAGAGCCCGGGTGGCGGCGGCATCAAAGGCTTCGATACGCAGGGAAGCGGGGGCGGGCTCAAGGGTTTCCGGGAGCGCCTTCGTCCGGCAGCCAACACTCAGTACTAACACCAGAAGGGGCAGGAGTCTGCTCATGCCGCAAAATTAGGGAAAATTTCGGGCGGGAACGCGGGAGCCGAAGTAATTGGGAAAGCCATGCGTACGGACGGGCAGTGGGGGCGGGCGGCGCGGGAGCCGGCCAATTAGGTTTTGCTTATACTTACGTGACCTCACGCGTGGCAATCTTTACTAGTGCGATCCTTGCATGGAAACATTTGAACTCACCGCCCTCGATCTGACGGTCATGGGGGTGTATGCCATATTTATCATTGGGTACGGACTGTATTCCGCCCGGGCGCAGTCTTCGGAAGAATACTTTCTGGCCGGCCGCAACATGACCTGGCCGATCGTCGGTATTTCCCTGTTCGCGGCGAATATATCGAGCTCGACGCTGGTGGGCCTGGCCGGAGATGCGGCAAAGACCAATACTCAAGTATTTAACTACGAATGGCTGGCCTCGGTAGTGCTCGTATTCTTCGCCATCTTTTTTCTCCCGTTCTATCTACGGTCAAAGGTGTATACGATGCCGGAGTTCCTGGAACGGCGCTACGACGTGCGCTCCCGCTATTACTTTAGTTTCGTGACCATCGTGGGTAATGTCTTGATCGACACGGCGGCCGGCCTATACGTGGGTACCGTGGTGCTCAAGCTGTTATTTCCGGGACTGAATACCTTCACCATCGTATCTATCCTGGCTATTGCCGCGGCGGCCTATACGGTTCCGGGAGGGTTGAACTCGGTGATTCAAACGGAGGTTATCCAGGCCATTTTGCTCATCATCGGCAGTTGTTTCATCACCTACTACGCCTTCGACGAGGTAGGGGGCTGGAATGAAATGATCGCGCAGCTAAACGCCCTGGGCGCCGCCGGTGAACTTCCCAACATCAACGACATCAATCCGGAAGCTTCCGGGGTCATCGAGGGGGTAGCGACCACCACGATTCCGCCGTCCGAACGGGTGTACGAAACGACCTACTATACCCCCGGCAATGCGGAGGAAATACTGAGCCTGGTGCGACCGGCCGACGATCGCTTCATGCCCTGGACGGGTCTGCTGCTCGGAGCCCCCATCCTGGGCTTCTACTTCTGGGCTAATAACCAGTTCATGGTACAGCGGGTACTCGGGGCCAAAAACCTCGATCACGGTCGCTGGGGAGCCCTCTTCGCCGGCCTGCTCAAACTCCCGGTACTGTTCATTATGGTGCTGCCGGGTACCCTGGCCATCATTCTGTTCAAGGATTTCGACATTGCCAGTCTCGCCTACGAGCTTCCCGACGGAGGGACCTGTCAGAATCTGGTGGACTGTCCCAATGCGACCTATCCCCTGTTGCTCTTTACGCTGCTGCCCAAGGGGATACTGGGCCTGGTGCTGGCCGGCCTGCTGGCGGCCATGATGTCTTCGGTAAGCGCTACCTTCAACTCGGCCTCGACACTGATCACGATGGACTTCGCGGTTAAGCTCAAGCCGGACCTGACGAGCAAGCAGCTGGTCCGCATCGGACAGATCTCGACGCTGGCCCTCGTGATTCTCGCCTGCCTATGGGCTCCCCAGATCGAGAAGGCGAAATCCCTCTGGGAGTACCTTCAGATCGTGCTGAGCTTCATCGCCCCACCGGTAGCGGCGGCCTTCATCGTGGGCATGTTCTACCGGCGCGCGAACGGTCACGGAGCGTTTTACAGCCTGATCTTCGGAGCGATCGTGTCGGTGGTGTACGTAATAATGAGTGTCATGGTAGCCCGCGGCGCGATGGAATCGAACGCCTTTCTGGAGATCCACTTTTTGCACCGGACTTTTTACCTGTTCGTGGCCTGTGCGCTCACCAACATCGCGGTGAGCCTTCTGACGGAGCCCCCGCCCGCGGAAAAGGTCGCCAACTACACCTGGAACAGCGGTATTATCGCCGCGGAAACCCGTGAACTTGCGGACGTGATATGGTATAAGAACTATCGCTACCAGGCTTTGATCTTACTAATCCTCACCTTTATCCTGGTTGGCTACTTCTGGTAGCGAGGACCGGTGACCGCCTACAATCCATTCCATGAATACGATCGATCTAAGTAAAATACCCACCCGCGCTCCGGAAGATCTCGACAAGAACGAGGCCAAGGAGATTACCCGCCGTCGGGCCGAGCGGATCGCCGAACTGCACCGACTCCTGGTGGCCGAGCGGCAGCACGCCGTCCTCATCATTCTGCAGGGAATGGATGCCAGTGGGAAGGACGGGGCCATGCGCAACGTATTCGGGGCGTGTTCGCCCTTCGGGCTACGCGCGGTACCCTGGAAGAAACCCACGGAGCTGGAGTTTGACCACGATTTCCTCTGGCGCATCCATAAGGAAGTACCGGCGAAGGGGGAAATGGTGATCTTCAACCGCAGTCACTACGAAGACGTGCTCATTCAACGCGTGCACGGTTGGATCACCGAGGAGCAAGTCAACCGTCGCATGGAGAGCATCAACGCCTTCGAGCGGCTGCTGGCCTACGACAATAATACGCTGATCCTGAAATTCTACCTGCACATCAGCAAGGAGCAGCAACGGGAGGAGCTGATGGAACGCCTCGAGCAGCCCGACAAATTTTACAAACACAACGATGGCGACTGGAAGGAGCGCGAGCACTGGGACGAGTACCGGGCCGCCTACGAAGACGCCCTGAACCGCAGCGAAATCCCCTGGCACGTCGTAGGCGTGGACCAACGCTGGTTTCGGGACTACGTCATGACCGAAATCATCGTCGATGCCCTGGAGCGGCTGAACATGCAGTGGCCGGCCCTCGTCACCAACATAAAGGGAAAGAAATGAAACTCCTCCGCCTCGGACGTACGGACGATCCGGTGTCGCTGACCGATGCGGAGAAACGGTCGTTCCTGTCACTCTACCATCATCCCGTCGGTTTCCCGGAGGGCGAGCACCGGTTCCGGGACGATAGCCGCAACGAGTGGCGCGACTGGGAAGCGGTACCCGGAAACCGCATCCGGATGCTGACCCAATCCCTGCAAAAATCAGGTTTTATGCCCCATGCCGCCCACGACGGCATCTTCGGCTACGTGACCCAGGCAGCCGTACGCTTGTTTCAGGAGTATGTCCGGACGACCGATCTGCCGGCGGTCACGGACGGTCAGTTTCCTCCCAGTTGGCCGGATGGCGTCGTAGGGGCCGATACCACTTTTCACCTCAAGCGGTGGGAGCGCGAGGATCGCCGTACCCGGTGGTCGGACGAAGAACGCTCCCCGGATCACGACCGGTGGATTCGCTGGTTGCAGGACTGTAAGGCCCACTACCGACAAGCGCCCACGGAAACGATGCGGCACCTGATCGGCGCGGCACGACGGGGGGATTCCCTGGTTCCGGACGCCTGGGAATTCGACCCGGACGAGCCTCATCTGGTCGGACTCCGGTTCGGTGCAACCTCCGGTCTTCCGGCGGGAAGAACACGACCGGTGGATGACCTATTCGTGCTGCTGTTACGGGGCAAAACGTTCTACTTCTGGGGTTCCGTGGATGCCAACCCCCGCCAGGGTCGGGAGGGCTACCTCACGGAGGGTCAGCATCTATATCGCTTCGACTGGCATAACATCAGCCCCAATCGGCGGACGCGCATATACAAGGCCGCGCGCCCGGCCGGTGCCGGCGTCATGGTGATCCGGGATGTCCACGACGACAACGCGCTCACCAGCCGCAACCGGAGGGACGGATTCGATCCCGTGCCAAATCCCACCTTTAACGTGCACTGGAGTGGTCTGGGGATCAGCAACTGGAGCGCCGGATGCCAGGTCATCAGCGGAAGTTCTTATCTCAATGACCGGGACGAGTTCATTGACTGCGGCCCCTTTACCGCCCGTAACGATCGCGAGCGTGGAGGTCGTCGGGTAGCCGGCGGACCCCGCCTGACCATGGGGGCTTACACGCTGCTCAGCGACCTGCTGCTGGTGTATACCAAGCAACAAGAACCCGGAATAAAGCCTATCTTCCGGTACACCTTGCTTCCCGAAGACGCTTGCTCCCGCGTCCCCGGCATACCTTACGACGAACTGCAGGAACGACTACGCCGCCTGCGCGCCACGATAACTTAAATACCACCTTCTTTTTATGGCAGACAACAAATCTTTCGGCGACTTTATTCAGGACATGACCACCCTTGACGTGGTCACCGTGACCGGCAATCTGACCGTGCTGGTCAAGGACGTTGCTACCGGCACCAACGGCAAGGATTCGGACAGTCGCCCCCTTCGTTTCGGCCGCATAATGCGGGAACTGGAGGGAAACATCATGAAGCGGGATTCGAAAATCACGGCCCTGGCCGCGACCCACGTAAGCCTCGACAAGGACACCATATCCTTCGTGAAGGAGAACCTGACGGCCGATGAGGCCATTTACCTCACCTTCCACAACGATACGGTAAAGGCCGCCGGAATCGCCCGGGCGGCCATGGCCGACGGCATCTCGAAGTTACTGCTGGGCAGTAAAAAATAGCGGGAAGTGGGTGCCGAATCCTTCATCGCCACCTGCCGCGAACTCACGGCGCTCGACTTCTCCTCCGGTGTCGCCGACCGGGCTTTAACCCTTACCGAGGTCGTCCTTCCCGACCGCTACGCCATGCCGACGCACGCCGGCCTGCGTCACCCCTCGCCGCACATGCACACGGACGGCCGGAACCGGCGCGGGCAGTGGCACGAAGCGGTGCAGCACCTCACGGATCTGGCCTACCTCACGCCCGGACAATTCGGGGAGTGGCACGCCTGGCGGGAATCCAAGACGCCGCAACCCCCGCCGCTGCTCCTGGGTGCCGTCCTGTCGGCGGTCGGAAAATTCGTGGCGGAGGACGATTACCCGCCGTTCCGGGCGGTGGGCGGTTTCCCTTCCACGTCCAGGAGCGACCAACTTGACTGGACCGAGCAAATGTTGTCCGTACTCGTGCTTCGGGCGGGGGCCTATACGTCCTTCGATGCGGAAATGTCTCCCCGCGCGGATTACCGCATCGGGGAGCATTCGGCGTACGGGAGGAGTCTGGCCTACCGGGTGCGGGTGTTGTTTCACGACTACCTGGACCGTAAATCGACCGCCCGGAAGACGTACTTCGATGACGACCTCGTACCCTACCTGCACAGTTTAGACAACTCCCTGGGGGGAGAATTATCCGCCGTACTTCCCCAGAAGGAAGATCGTCTGATCCACCTTACCGTCCAGGCCCTGCTGCTGGATGCCCAGCTGATCTTCGACAAATTCAGGGAGACGCATCGCTTCCTCCCCCAGAGTCCCCGGCCGTACTTCCTGGTGTACGACCTGGACGATCCGGCAGGCATACCCCTACTTGACGACCGCGATGCGAAGCGACTGGAGCGACTTTCCAAACGGGCCGGGCGGCGACTGGAACGCGAGGAACTTCACCAGGACACCGGAACCAACCGTCTGGGCGTACGGCTGCTGCAAATAGGATTATGGCGGGCCGGAGTTTACCCGGGCACCCTCGACGGCATTTTCGGAAAGCTGAGTCATGACGCCCTTACGGCGCTTGTTCAGCAAGAACGGGAAGCCGGCGGAGGGTTAACGGCCCGACAATTGGACCGGGTGTGCCTGCCGGCCGGCGCGGAGGAGGAGCAGTTGTGGATCGTGGATCTGCGGTTGGCCGGTATACTCCTGGATGCGTACGTGCCGCCCCCCGAAGCGGAGGCCCGGCGGGAGGAAGATCTGATCTGGGAACGTATCCGGCGGGAGGGGCTGGACGAACGGCTGGACGATCAGCTCGACCGGCGGCGGGATGAGTTGCGGCTGCCCTACGGTGACCTGCGCAAACATCCCCACCGGCGGGTCTACTACGGCATCCGCGGGCTGATCCGGGGCGCTTTCCGTGCCATCGGCCGGGTCATCGGCTGGATCGCGGGGGCGGTACGGGCCGTGCTGGGGGCGGTGTTCGATTTCGTGAAGGCAGTCGTCAAACGCATACAGGAAGGCATCGGCATGTTCCTGGAGGGCTTCAGATACCTGGCCCACTATTTACTGGGCCGACCTTTCGTGACCCTCGGCGAGGCGGTCGACGGAAAGCATCCCGTACTGCTGACCCGCTTTGCGGTCGATATGGACGCGGTGACTTTCCTGGACGAATCCTCTTCCGGACAGGATCGACGCACCCACGTAGCTTACCTCAAGCGGATGGGGGAGAGCGTCGACTTTTTTCTGGATTCCGTGGTCGGTATCGTGCGACTGGTGGGAAGCCTGTCCGCACCCGTGGGCTGGGTGCAGCTCGGGGTACTGATCGCCCGGTGGGTACGTGATCAGTTGACCGATGTCCTGTTCCGGGGCCGGGCAATCGTCTAGGCGGGCTTCTGGGCCGACTCGAAGAGGTGGAGTAGGTCGGAGAGGCGTTCCGTCAGGTCGGCGCGATCGACAATAAAGTCCAGAAAGCCGTGCTCCAACAGAAACTCCGAAGTCTGGAATCCTTCCGGAAGTTCCTTCTTGATCGTTTCCTTCACGACCCGCGGGCCGGCGAAGGCGATTAGTGCCTCGGGTTCGGCCAGGTTGATGTCGCCGAGCATCGCGTAGCTGGCGGTTACCCCCCCGGTCGTGGGGTCGGTCATGAGGCTGAAGTAGGGGACACCATCCTTGGCAAGCTGGCTCAGTTTTACGCTGGTCTTCGCCATCTGCATCAGGCTGAAGGCGGCCTCCATCATCCGCGCGCCTCCGGTCTTGGAGATGATGAGCAGGGGAGTGCGGGTCTTGCGGGCTTCGTCGATGGCGAAGGCGATCTTCTCGCCGACGACACTACCCATACTGCCGCCGATGAAGCTGAAGTCCATGGCGGCGACAATGAGGGGGCGCCGGTTGAGCTTCCCGCGGGCTACGCGGATCGCGTCGGAAAGACCGGTCTTCTTCTTGGCCGAGCGTAGGCGATCCTTATAGGACTTCAGGTCCTTGAATTGCAGCACGTCGACGGCTTCCATGTCCGCTTCGTATTCCTCGAAGTTGCCGTCGAAGAGCAGATTGAAGTACTCCTGGGAACCGATGCGCTCGTGGTAATTGCAACTGGGGCACTTGTAAACGTTTTCCCGCAACTCCTTCCGGGTTACGGTCTCACTACACCGGGGGCATTTGTACCAGAGCCCTTCGGGTGCCTCCTTCTTGTTGCGCGTAGCCGTCTGAATCCCGTCCTTAAGTCGTTTAAACCATCCCATGTAAAGCGATTAGAGGCGGTAAAGGTAAACAAGTTCAGTTCGTTCGCAGCATTACCACGCCCCCGATGATGAGGGCGATTCCCGCCACCCGCAGCCAGTTCACGGACTGCTGGGGGATGCCCATCAGTCCGTAGTGGTCGATTACCAGGCTGAAAATCATTTGTCCGGCCACGGTGAGTCCGATGGTGAGGGCTACGCCCAGCCGGGGTGCCAGCACGATGATGGCAAAGACGTAAAATCCGCCCAGCACGCCCCCCATCCAGTAGTACCACGGAAGCTCGAAGGCCCGGCGCACGTTGCCCAGCGGCACCCGGGTTACGAGGCAGTAGGCGAGCAGGGCGATGCCTCCGGTAACGAAGGAAATGAGGGCGCCGTACACCGGACTCTTCACCGCTTTTCCGATTCCGCTGTTGAGCCCGGCCTGCACGGCAAGCATGGCACCCGCGACCACCGCCATCAAAAAAAGGAGAAATTGCTGCATGGGCTTCGGGTGTGCATTGTATGTTTGTTGGCCCAAAGTAGAAACTAATGCTGAGAGAGTTCAACACCCTGACCCCGGAAGAGCAACAGCTCATGTTTGACGCCATTCCGCTGATCACGATCCTGGTGGGGGCCGCGGACAATGTCCTCGATGAGGTGGAACTCTCCGAAGCACAGCGGCTCGCCGACATCCGCAGCTACAATAATCGCGGTCGACTCAATGCCTACTACGAGATCATCGACGAAGGACTATCGGAGCGGATTCAACAACTCTACAACGGCATGCAAAACGGCGTCGAGGAACGGGAAAGGTATATCGTCGCGGAGCTGAGTAAACTCAACGACATACTACCCAAACTGCGCGAGCCCTACGGCTATCTGTACTACCACAACTTCCGGACGTTCGCCCGCCACATTGCCGAATGTCACGGCGGCTTTCTGCGCTTCATTACCATCGGTCCGAAGGAAGCTAAGGTGGTCGACCTGCCCATGATCAAGCCGGTACCGAAGCCGCCCGAAGACGAGTATCCCAACCTGATCTAGTAGTACGCGGTAGACTTCCCGCGGCACGATCTTCGGTCCGTTGCGGTAGGGTCACCACCCGGACCGGAGCGCCCTATGCCCCCCGCCGTCGTTTTGCGGTCTGGTATCCCGCGGCCTATTTTCGGCCCCAACAGACCAAATTATGAAGAAGCTTGCACTGCACTGGCAGATATTACTCGGTATGGCCCTGGGCGTAGCCTTTGGCGTACTCGCCTCCGCCATGGACTGGGGTGACTTTGTCGGTGACTGGATCAAGCCCTTCGGTACCATCTTCATCAACAGCCTCAAACTGATCGCCATCCCGCTGATCGTTGCTTCCCTCATCAAGGGGATCACGGATCTGAAGGACATCAGCAAACTGAGCACGATGGGCGTACGTACCATCCTGTTGTACATTTCCACCACGGTGGTGGCCATCGTGATCGGCCTCGTCATCGTCAATGTGGTCGGCCCCGGTCGGGGACTAGACCAGACCACGCGGGATAATCTGCTTAATGATTTTGCGGAGGACGCAGGAGCCAGGATTACGGCCGCGAGTGAACAGGCGGACACCGGTCCGCTTCAGGCGCTGGTCGACCTCGTCCCGGACAATATCGTGGGAGCGGCGAGCAACAACGGCAACATGCTGCAGGTCATCTTTTTCGTCATTTTCTTCGCCGTCGGGCTCATCCTCATCGATCCGAAACGGGCCCAGCCGGTCAAGGACTTTTTCGACGGGGTGAACGAAGTCGTGCTGAAGCTGATCGATCTCATCATGCTGGCGGCGCCCTTCGGCGTCTTCGCCCTGCTGGCGGCGCTGGTGGTGGAAGCCCCGAGCAAGGACCTGTTCTTCGCCCTGGTAAAGTACAGCGCATGCGTACTGGGCGGACTGGCGATCATGGTCCTCATCATTTACCCACTCCTCGTGCGGGTGTTCACCGGGACCAGCTACGCGAACTTCATGAGCGGCATCAGTCCGGCGCAACTGCTGGCCTTCAGTACCAGTTCGAGCGCCGCCACGCTGCCCGTTACGATGGAACGGGTGGAAGAGCACCTGGGCGTGGACGAGGAAGTGACGAGTTTCGTACTGCCCATCGGGGCCACCATCAATATGGACGGTACGAGCCTGTATCAGGCCGTCGCGGCGGTCTTCATTGCTCAGGCATACGGGATCGGGCTGGATCTGGGCGATCAGCTCACCATTATTACCACGGCCCTGGCGGCCAGTATCGGCTCGGCGGCGGTGCCGGGCGCGGGCATGGTTATGCTGGTGATCGTACTCGGACAGGTGGGCATCCCCGAAGTAGGACTGGCCCTGATCTTTGCGGTGGACCGGCCGCTGGACATGTGCCGGACGGTGGCTAACGTCACGGGCGACGCCACCGTAGCCATGCTTGTCGCGAAGTCCGTCGATAAACTCGGCGATCCCAAGGAGCGCAAGCTGGACGATTATTACGTAGAGGTTTAGGGGACCAATTCCACTTCTCCGAGGCGGTAAAAGCCGTCGTCCATGGCCAGGGACTCCTTGTACCCCAGGGGCACCTCACGGAGGTCGCGGTTGGCATCGCGCAGTCGGACCCCGACGGTGTAGTTACCGACCGGAAATGCCTCCGGCACGTCAAAGGTGTAGCTTAGCCAATTGGCTAGGTGCAACTCGCCTACGGTATTGGCGCCCGCGGGGATGGAGTACACTTTCGTGGAGGGTCCGTCGAGGATGATGTCCATGGTATAGCGGGCATTGGGGTCCACGCTACCGACCGTGCGCCATTCCATCTGCACCTCGAATTTTTCACCGGCCGAGATTACCTCGGGCAGGTTGAGGGCATAGACGTAATGACCGACCCCGTCGACCGGATTTTCAACCACCGAGTCACTCAGGTCGATTTCCTGCCGTTCACCGCCGGGTCCGCACGCCAGACAACAGAATAACAGAATCAGGGTAGCCGGGAATTTCATGCGCGTTGGTTTACCCTAAGAGGCTCCCGGGGGGGCAGATGTTTGTAAACAAATAATATTTTTAACGCTTCCTAACTGTGGATACCAAATTGACTTTTCTGCCTACCTTACCTTCGCCCGTAAATGCCGGTTGGATCCCGCCGAACGTGTCACGTACGTGTCGCGGGTGCCTTAAAATTGCGATTGTTGGCAAGGTCGGGAGGATCGTTCCGTTCTCGTGTTTATTGCCCCGTTCCACTTACGCTGCCAAACCACTTAGAAGATGAAACCACTTTTGGTAATTGTTGCCCTGCTCACCTGGGCCGGCGGGGTAAAGGCGGATCGAATATATCTGCTGTTCGATGAAGACTGCATGAACCGCATCCGGTACGAGCGAATGATCGACGGGCAGCCGCGCATGGACTACTATTCCTACGGACTGACGGCGTCCAACGGCACCACGCTGATTTTCGAGACGGACGCAGAAGGAGCTACTTACCAGGCCCTCCCCCCGGCGGACTACCTACAGTGTTCCAGCAACACCCTTACGGCGGAACTGGCCGATCGCATTAATCAGGGACAAACCCACCTGTTCGTTGTACTGCGAGCTGGAGAAGAACAGTACCAGGTTCAGCCCGTGGTCATGGCGGCTACCCTGGAATCGCGCGATGACGATCTGCGCTATCGATCTCCCTTCGCCGCCTTCAGTTTCAACCGGGAGGATGCCGTCATCGGCGTCGATATCGACAACGGAAACGAGGGGGCCCGGGTGTATTTCGAGGGTAAGGAAGGCGACGACTGTTCGGGCGCCTTCCTGTTCCGCCAGCAAAATCCCCACAGCGCTTATCCGGTCATCCGGTACAAGCTCGTCCCCCGGCTCGGCATCGTCGAGCGACATATGTCCAGCGACGGAAAATTCGGCAAGGAATCCGAAATTTCGGCGCGTGAAGTGAATGGAGTATCGCTGGAACAATACCTGACCGACCTGTGCGCGCCTTCCGCAACCGAATCGAGTTATTCGTTCGCTCAGCGCAACTTTCGCCCGCTGTACGTGGAACCCGAGACTCCCCGCATAACCGCCGCCGCACAGGCAAAAGACGTACCCTACGTCGAAGTCCCGGAAGCGACCATGCCACCTGCCCAGCCAACATCGGCCCCCGTCACGGTTCACCAGGTGGTACGTGGGGAAACCCTCTACGCAATTTCTCGTCGCTACGGTGTAGGAGTTGACGCTATCCGGCAGCGTAACGGTCTGCGCGACAACACGATCTACGTCGGCCAGCAGCTTACGATCGACGCTGCCGACGCCCCCTCCGAGCCTGTGTACAACAGTTACGAATACGCCGAAGAACAGGCCGCCCCCGTCCCGTACGAACGGCCGTATACCGAGACCGCATCCGTCACCTCCGGCAAGTTTCACATTGTCCAGCCAGGGGAAACCCTGGCCAGTCTGGCCCTGCGGTTTGGCTACACGACGGCCCGTTTTCGCGAGTTCAATCAGTTGGGGGATCAGACGGTTGCGCAGGTAGGACAACGGCTCCGTACGAGCGATTGTAACTGTCCGCCGGCCGCACCCACCACCCCCGCGCCCGTCGTGGAAGAGGAAATCCCGCAGCCCAGCTCTTACGTGACGCCGGCTCCCGCGCGCCCCGCCGACGATTACGCGGCCCCCCCGCAGCCCTATACGGAAAGCTACGCCCAGCCCGTTCCGGTCGCCCAGCCTAACGTTCACGTCGTGGTCCCCCCCGCGCATCCGGTGTCGGAACCCTCCCCCGCCTACACGCCCCCCGCCTACGGCGCGGGGATCAACATCGGTTCGGATACCCCTCCCACTACCTACGGATCGTCTCCTTCCCAGCCGGACATGCGGATCACCCACCAGGTGCGGGAAGGGGACAGCCTGTACTCGATCTCCCGGCAGTACAGCGTCAGCGTAGAGGAACTCCGACGTCTCAACGGCCTGGACCCCGCGGACGTGATTGTGCCCTTTCAGAAGCTGTACGTAAACTAATGGGCCTTACCCCGCCTTCTAGAGGCGGTAACTAGTCCGCTTACATGGTCCCCTTATTATTATTCGCCCTCTTTTCCATTGCCTTCAGCTTCCTGTGCTCGATCTTCGAGGCGGTACTGTTGTCGATCACCCCCAGCTACGTCCAGATCAAGGTCAAGGAAGGCGGGACGACCGGTATGCTGCTGCAACGCTTCAAGCAGGAACTGAACGAGCCCCTGACGGCAATCCTCTCGCTGAATACCATCGCTCACACCGTAGGTGCCATTCTGGTGGGAGCCAGTACCGGGGCGGCCTTCGGGGAGGGTGGGTTCGAGCTTCCCTTCGTGGACTACGAACTCTCGTACGAAGTGGTGGTGAGTGTAGTCATGACGCTCGCCATCCTCATTTTTTCGGAGATCATCCCTAAGAACCTGGGAGCAACCTACTGGAAACAACTTGCTCCCTTCACGGTAAAGTCGCTCAACGTACTGGTCAAGATCTTCAAACTGCTGGGCATCGTACAGTTCTCGAACCTCATCAATAGAATGACGGGTGGGGGAGAGGCCCACTCGACGGCGCTTACCCGGGTGGAATTCGCCATGATGGCGGAGGCCCAGACGGAGGAAGGGCAGCTTAAGGAAGAAGAAGGGCGAATCTTACGCAACCTGCTCAACTTCGAATCGCTTACCGTTCACGACGTGATGACCCCCCGCACGGTGGTGGTCGGCGCCTGGGCCACGCTCACCATCCGGGAGTTCTACGAGAAGTTCGACAACAGTCCCTTCAGCCGCTACCCGATCTTCGGGGAAACCCGTGATCAGGTGCTGGGCTACGTGCTCAAGGACATGGTGTACAAAGCCATCATCGAAAAGCGGGACGACGAGCCGGTGAAGGTACTGGCGCGCGATATGCTCGCCGTAGTACAGGATACTTCCCTGCACAAACTCATCGATCTGATGCTCGAGCGTCGGGAACCCATCGCGATGGTCGTCGACGAATTCGGCGGCATGGAAGGCCTGGTCACGATGGAGGACGCGATGGAGACCCTGTTGGGTCTAGAGATCATGGATGAGATGGACAGTACCCAGGATATGCAGCGCCTTGCCCGCGAACGCTGGCGCACCCGGGCCAAATCGATGGGCCTCGAACTGCCCGAAACGATGCAGGACTAGTCGAGGCTGCCCCGCAGGCCAAGCTCGATCACTTCCAGATTTTCTACCCGCCCCCCGGCTACTTCAAAACGCAGCAGGGTGCGCATGCGGTGAAAGCCGTGCCGCCCGCAGGCGCCGGGATTCATGTGCAGTACGCCCCGGGGTTTATCCATCATGACCTTTAGGATGTGGCTGTGCCCGCAGATGTACAACGTGGGTTGCAGCTCCTCGATGAGATTACGCACCCGTGTCGTGTACCGCCCCGGATAACCGCCGATGTGGGTGATGAGCACGGGTACGTCCTCGATGGTAAAGAAATCATTGAGGGGAAGCCGTTGACGTACCGTCGCGTCGTCGATGTTTCCGTAAACGCCCCGGAGCGGTCTGAATTCTTCCAGCGCGTCCAGCACGGCGGGGTCACCCACGTCGCCCGCGTGCCAGATCTCGTCGCAGTTCCGAAAGTGTTTAAATACGGAAGGGTCGAGGTAGGAGTGGGTGTCCGACAGAAGCCCGATACGCTTACTCATAGTTTATTTCGTAAATGCCGATGCTGATGTCCCCACGGGGGGCGATTTCAACCACGGGCCGCGAAAAATGAACGGCCCGCTTGCCAATCTGCTCCCGCTCTTCGGGATAGAGGAAATTGGTGGCTACGTAGTCGGCCAGGTGCCACCGCGGTTCGTTGATGATCTTCGCCCGGGCCGCCGGGGGAAGGGCGCGGATGTTATCTATGCACGGCCAGTTTTGGCACTTGACCCGACGGGTTTCCCCCGCGGGAATTTGGTCGGCGAGTTGCAGCAGGGCTTCCCGGTAGCCGGCGCCCCAGTAGTCCATGTCGAACCTTTTCAATACCGGATTACCGCTGATCAGGTAGTTGAAGTACACCTGCTGCTGGGGATGCATGCGCACCATATTGACGGCCGTGACCAGCATACCGAGCGCCAGCACGATTCGCGGCCAGTGGCGGTAGCGGCGCTCGAATCTCGCAAAACCGACCAACAAGAGGAAGACCAGGCCCGGATACACGAAATGCAAGTGACGCCACCCGTTGTAGAGCGTGGAGTGTAGAACGATCACGACGAGAATGGGACCGATGGACAAGCCCAGTTGTACAACGTCCATTTGATCGTAGTAATCCGACCATGGCTTGCCCCGCCACAGGCCGCTGAACGTCGACCGTAGAGTGTAGCCGATCCCAACTAGCATGAAGAACAAGTAAGTTAATGGCGTGGTGATGGCAATCCAGGCCGGAATGTAGTAAGCCGGCAGTTCCATCGCGTGCAGTGAATTGCCGAACAGTAACACGTAGCTGTCCCAGCTGTAGTCCGACATGCTGGAAATCGCCCCGGTGAGTCGGCTACCCGTATCTACCCAGAGGTAGGGAAAAAAGGGGAGCATCAGGAGTACGGTGGCCGGAAGGTAGACCGCCGCCTGCACCAGTCGCCGGTATCCCCGGGGGCGCTCAACCAACTGTTCCCACAACAACAACAGCATAGTGGCCGCCGGAATGATCATGGCCGGCAGTCGGGTGTTCAGCGCCAGGGCCGAGGCGAGAATGTGCAGCGCCAGGGCACCGTTGGTACGTGTACGGAGAAACCTCAGGAGAGTGTACGTGGCGATCAGGTAAAAGACCAGGAGAATATGGTCCTTGGGATTAAAGAAGGCGTGGGCGAAAATGCGGGGGCTAAGTAACAGGACGGCCGTCCCGATCAGGGGATACCACCTACGGTCGGGCCAGCGGAGGCGGAGCGTGCGGTAGAAAAACAGTAAGGCCACGCCGAAAAGCAGGTAGTTCATGACGTGCCGTATGCGGTAGTACCGGTAGGGGTCGTCGAGCGCGTCAAGCTTAATTTCCAGCAGGGTGGCCACGATCTGGTAGATCATGCCGTACTGGCTGAATGATTTTCCCTCGGTATCGAGCGGCGGATGCTCCCAGCCGAGTCGATCGGCGACGTAGGCTACGGTGACGTGTCCGTGTCGCCGTTGCACCGCTTCGTCGTAGGTGATGCCGTAGTCGTCCACGATTGCGTAGCCCCCGATGAAGTAGGCCACGAAAAACAGGATGGCGATCAGACGGTGATTCACGTAGGGGGGGTAGGCTTAGGCCAGCAGGGATAGCGCTTCAACGAGCATTTCACGGTCGGGGCCGTCCGCAATATCGCCCGTCGCGGTGAATTCCACGGCATTCTGGTACAGAGGAAGGGACGCGACGATGCGGGCTTCCAGGGCCTGCAGGCTCCAGATGAGGGACTGCATGGCTCGCTCCCCGCGGGGTGGATGGGGGGTGAAGGTGAGGGTCAGTACGGGTTTGCCCGCTGCTTCGCCCGAGGTGGTCAACCATTCGAGACCATTCTTCAGGACGGCGGGAACCGAGTGCAGGTAAGCCGGGGTAGATACTACGACGGCCGAAGCTTCCCGCCAGGCGGTTCGCCATTCTACCACGGGATGTGGCCAGGGCGCCCGGTCGCGCTCCGGTTGAAATACGGGTAGGTCGGCAATGACGGTAGCCGCCACTACCGGATGATCGGTAAGGAAGGATAAGCCGGCCAGCAGCCGGGAATTGGAACTTCGGGGGTGAGGAGAACCGGAGACGGTAAGGATAGGACGCGCTGCGCTGTTTTCCCTAGTCGTCATCGTCCGATACGTCCTCGTCGCTCAGTTCATCGAGATCGATGTCTGCTTCTTCGATTTCGTCATCGTACTTGTCGCCGTATTCCTCCCGGGCCTCATCGGTCAGGATACCGTCGTCATCGTAGTCGTCGTCGTCCTCGATGATCAACTGCGCTTCCGACTTGGTCATCCGGATCAGGTAGTACTTCTCGGTCGTTTCGAAGGGGAGGGCACTGGCGATCTTACCGTTCACGTCCGTGAAGCGGATCAGATGACGCTCGAAACCGTTCGGGTAGTTCAGTTTGATCTGTTCGAGCAGCTCATCGTCGAGCTTATCATAATTCTTGATTACGCGGGGCTTACTCATAAGCGGGTAGGAATGCGTGTTTTCGGATAATCGGAAGAAAATAAGCCGGGTTCCGCGAGTGGAACCCGGCTTAGCTGGCTAAGAAACGACGCTCAGGGCCTTTTTGTGATCGGCCAGGAACTTCTCCAGACCGATGTCGGTCAGGGGGTGCTTGAACAAGCTGTCAAAACTGCTGAGCGGGCAGGTCACGACGTCGGCGCCCGCCTTAGCGGCTTCGACGATATGCTTACCGTTCCGGATGGAAGCCGCCAGGATTTCGGTTTCGAATCCCTGAATAGCGTAGATCTCGGCAATGTCCGAGATCAGGGACATGCCCTCCCAGCCGATGTCGTCGATGCGGCCGATGAAGGGGCTTACGTAGGTAGCTCCGGCCTTCGCGGCGAGAATGGCCTGACCGGCGCTGAATACCAGGGTGCAGTTGGTGCGGATGCCGTTGTCCCGGCACCAGGCCAGGGCCTTGACGCCCTCCCGGATCATGGGGATCTTGACGACGATATTGTCGGCGATCTTGACCAGCTCGCCGGCCTCGCGCTTCATGCCTTCCAGGTCGGTGCTGATGACCTCGGCGCTGACGTCTCCGTCGGTGATCTCGCAGATTTTTTTGTAGTGCTCGCGTACGTTGTCGTCACCACTGATGCTCTCCTTGGCCATGAGGCTGGGGTTCGTGGTTACCCCATCGAGGATGCCGAGGGATTCAGCTTCGCGAATGTCGTCTAGATTGGCGGTATCGATAAAGAACTTCATGGTCGGTTATTTACTGTGTTTATGGCGCTAACATACCACCCCCCGGGATGTTTCCCCGGTTTTTTGCTGATGGTCGATTAATTACGTCCCGGGATTCTGTATTCGGTCCCTGTTTTGCTGCACCTACCTACCCGTTGTTTCGTCGGTTCTGCGAAGTATGGTGACCGGTAGTTGCTACACGCGCTTCAATCGGATGGGATACGTGCGCCCGCTGAACCACTGGGGTACGTAAAGATTCTTGTCCTCGTCCAGGCACACGTCGTGGGGGTTGAGGAAGGTCTGGTTGTCGTACTCTACCGTATGGAAGTCCCGCTGACTTGCCGGCGGCTCACTACCACCCGGAAGGGAAACCACGCGCATATCCTTATCGAGAACCGCCAGCATGCCGTCGTAGTTGTACCAGCTTTTTGTGACGATCACCGCGAAGTACGTATGGTCTCCGTCGATCACCGGCCGGCAGATGGAAAGCCCCGGCAGGTTGTAGGTCATCAGGTGGCGGCCGTCGAGGGTCCAGCGCTGAAAGGCGTTCGCCGCGCGACTGGTGATGAGCAGGGTAGGCTGGTCGGTCCGGTAATCGACCGCGATGCCGTGGCAACAGTCGAAGTGGTCGCTGCCCCCGAAGGAGTCGCGCAGTCTACCCTTACTATCGTAGCGAAAGATCAGGTTGCTGCCGTACCCGTCCGCCACGTAGATATCCCCGTCGGTAGTGACCGTCGTTTCCGTGGGTTTATACGGTTTGCCCGCTAGCAGGTCCTTGGGCGGAGGGTCGAGTTGACGGATTACGCGCCCGGCGAGATCCAGATTTACTACCGCTCCGGTGATGGTGTCGGTGATCCAGAAGGTCTGATCCTCGCCCTCGCCCGCCAGCGTCATTCCGTGGGGTTCGGGGAGGTCGTGCTTCCAGGCATCCAGCAGTTTTCCATCCTTACTGTATACGAGCACGTCGTGGCCCAGGGAGACGGAGGAACAAATCAGACGACCGCGGCTGTCCATGACCATTTCGTGGCAGTGCTGTACGTTGTGCCGACGGGGATCGAGGTCTCCCCACTTTTGATCGACCCGGTAGCGAAAGTCACCGTGGCCCACCGTTTCGCCCGTCGCCGTAGCGGAGGGCATAGCGGATGCCGCCGGACCGAGGGCCGCAAGGCCCAGCGCGGCGGACTGGCGTAAGAAGCTTCTACGTTTCTGCAAGGCTATGTCATTTAGTGCGTTCGGTCGGAGTAAGGTGGTACCCGGTATCGACGACAATATGGGGATGATTTTCCGCAAAGTCGGAGGCCCCCCGCGCACTGACCGAAGACTGCCACAGGTAAAGTCGCCGCAGGGCGGGGAAGGAAGATAAGAACGGAAAGGCCGAATCGTCCACCTTCGTACCGTAAAGATTGACCGACTCGAGGTGCCGCAGTTCCCGGAGGGCGGCCAGCGTGCGGTTGCCCACCCCCGTACCGTTCAGCCGGAGTCGGTTGAGGTTGGGGAAGTTGGCGATCACAGACAGTTCTTCGTCCGTGAGCTGCTGATCGTCGAGCGAGAGATAGGCGATTTGCCCGCTGGCCGCCGCCGACAGTTCCCGAAGTGCCTCGCCGTCAATCGTCTTCCCCGGTTGGGGTTTCGCTTCTAGGGCCGGTCCACCCGGCATCAGGTCCGCGAGGAGCCAGTTGCGCGACTGCAGTCCTTTCCGGGTTTGCTCGTCCAGCACCTTTCCCCTTACGGTTTCCACGAACAGGCGGGGCCGCAGGTCCAGCGCGTAATCCCGCAAAAGCAATGCCTTTAGGTTGTCGCCGAGATCGTCCGTCACGAGGCGGCTCAGCGTATCGGCTCCCTGATCGATCCAGTGCTCAATCAGGAGAATTTCGGCGTGCGTCAGCCGCTGCCCCTGGGGGGGCATGGCCTTGGCGTTGCCGGCGGGCAGGGTGATGCGGTTGACCCACCGGCTGTCAATGGCCTTGCCGGCCACGAAGAGGGGGCCGGAGTCTCCTCCCGCGTAGAGGTGGTGCGCCGAATCCATGCGCAGGCCGCCGTTCTGCTTATCCGCGTTGTGGCAGCGAACACATTTGTCCTTGACGATGGGTTGGATGAACGTACGGTATAGGTTGAGACTGTCGATGTCGACGGTTGACCAATCGTAGCGCGCCGAGGTGTCCACGGCGTGCCCCGCCAGGCGCTGCACTACGGGGGGGGCGTGTTCGAAGAGGTAGGTCTCTCCGTGGGTCAGATTTCCCCCCTGGTGGCCGGCCAGCGTCAGCGCGCCGGCGGTGAGTATGCCGTACACCTTGGCCGTGCGACCGCCGCGCTGCTGTACGAAGCAACCGCCGACGGCCAGCGCGGCTACGGCCACCCCGGCCCAGCGGTGCCAGAACAGTACGTCGCCCCCGTAGCCACCGCCGGAAGCAAGCAGCCATCCCGCCACGGCCGCACCGACCGCGGAGGCTGCTCCGAGTACCCAGGCCACCCGGATAGCCGGGCGTACCCGATCCCCCGGCCACATCTCCAGCAACACCGCGAGCAACAGAAATCCGATGGGAAGGTGAACGATGAGCGGGTGAAACCTCCCGAAAAACAGGGCAAAATCCGTGAGCAGTAAGCTTGGCATAAATTCACAATAATTTCTCCCCCCAAGTTACAGCAGTGTTGACGGATAGCCCCCACCGATCCTGCTACTCATGGTTCATAGTAGACCACTGTTAATAATTGCCGGAGATCGCGTGCCTATATTTAGCTTTTTATTTACCTTTGCGCCCCGGCAAAACCGGCTGCCCCCTGGCGGGAGTAGGTCGGTCTTCAATAACAAACGACAAGTTGTCACCATGCCAGTTAAAATTCGCCTTCAGCGTAAGGGTCGCCGTAAGCGCCCGTTCTACCACATCGTCATCGCGGACGCCCGCGCGCCCCGCGACGGTAAGTTCATCGAAAAAATCGGTACCTACAACCCCATGACCGTCCCCGCGACGATCGAGCTGGACCGTACCTCCGCCTACGAATGGCTCATGAAGGGTGCCCAGCCCACCGATACGGTGCGGGCCATCCTGCGCTTCAAGGGCGTACTCTACCGCAAGCACCTGATGCGCGGTGTAGCCAAGGGCGCCCTCAGCCAGGAGGAAGCCGACCAGAAGTTCGAGGAGTGGATCACCGAAAAGGAAGGTACCACCGCCGAGCGTCGTGCTGCTCAGGAAAAGAAGGAAGCTGAATTCCGGGCTGCCGTCTCCGGTACGCCCCCGCCGCCCCCCGAGCCGGAACCCGAGCCCGAGCCGGAAGTCGCCGCCGAGGAACCCCAGGCCGAGCCCTCCGCTACCGCGGAACTTGACGCCGCCCGCGCCGAGACTAATCCCGAAGCTGCCGCCGAGGTAGTCGGTGAGGCCGTTGCTGAAGCCGATGCCGCGGAAGCCGCCGGAGATGCCCTCCAGTCCGCTAACGAAGGAGAAGACGAGGCCGCTACCGGCAACATCGATAAGGAGGTCTAGGACCCCCCGACGATCAATTCTTCCCCTGGGCGCCCCGGTCGTAACTACGATCGGGGCGCTTTACGTTTTATTCGTAGGTTCGCCAGGCTTCGATGAGCCGACGCGTGACCGGGCCTACGGGCTTCGCCAACCCATCAATCCGCCCGATGGGCATCGGTCCCTTAACGGTGCTGCAGATCAGCGCTTCCTCCGCCGCGCGGAATTCCTCCGCCGCGACGGGGCGTTCCTCGCACGGGATACCGATTTCTCCCGCTAGCGCCAGTAAGTGCTTACGGGTAATCCCGAGCAAAATGTTGTCTACCGGAGTGATCAGCGTTCCCCCGCGGACGATCATGACGTTGGACCGGTCGCTCTCCCGCACGTTATCCTCCCGGTCCACGTAAACCGGATAGTCGGCACCGGCCTGCCGCAGCAGGGGCAGTATCCGGATGCCTTCAAGATAGTCAATGGTCTTAGCGCGGGGCAGTTGCCGTTCGAAAGAATGCAGCATTACCGCGCAGCCGTGTACGTACTTATCCGCGGGCGGAGCCGTATGGGCATTCGGCAACGCGAGAAAGTTGGGGTTGCGGGGCGTGTAGCCGTCCGCCGCGTAGCCACCGGTGACGATGAGCCGGATACCGCCCTCTCCACCGCCGTTTCGCTCGATGAGACCTGCCACGATTTCCGTGATCGCTTCGTCCGCGAGCGGGACTTCCAGATTCAGTTCCGCCGCACTGCGCCGCAGCCGGGCCAGGTGGTCGGGCAAGAACCGGGGAGTCGACCGCAGGTACCGGAAGTAATCGAACACCCCATATCCCCGCAGTATGCTGAGGTCCGAAACGTGTAGACGGGATTCCTTAGTCAGTCGGTAGTCACCGTCGACGTAAACATACTTAAGCATACTACAGACTTATGGATCCGTTAAAGACGTGCTCCGCCGGACCGGTCAGTTGAATTGAAAAATAACGGGACCCCCGGCGTTCACCGCTGACGGACAAGTTGCCGCCCCTGGCCCGCACGTCTACCCGAAAGCGTCCGTCTCCGGTTCCGGGGTCCCGGTGCAGATGACCGATGACCGCCGCGGTTACGCCGGTTCCGCAGGCCAGCGTTTCGTCCTCCACGCCCCGCTCGTAAGTCGCCAGCTCAAGTGCACCGGATGTGGCGCGCACGAAATTCACGTTGATACCCGCCGCGGCAAAGGCCGGTGAGTGGCGCACGGCGCGGCCCGCCGCAACCACATCCAGGGCGTTCAGGTCGTCCACGAAGCGCAGGTAGTGGGGAGATCCGGTATCGAGGACCAAGTCGTCGCCGTGGTGCACGATCTCGGTGACGTCGTTCATGCCGAGAGCCACCGTCCCCTCCGGCGTGATCCGGCCCTCGTGGGGACCATCGACGGCCAGAAAATGATAAACGTCACGTTGGATACCCAGGTCGGCGGCAAACCGGATAATGCAGCGGCCGCCGTTGCCGCACATCGTGCTCACGCCGCCGTCGGCATTGTAGTACACCATTTCAAAGTCGTAGGGCGCGGGGGCATCCCGGAGCAACATGAGGCCGTCGGCGCCGATCCCGAAGTGGCGGTCGCAGAGTCGGGCGATGGCCGGGCGGTCCAGTCGGTCCACGAGGTCGGTGCCGCGATCGTCGAGCAGGATGAAGTCGTTGCCGGCACCCTGATATTTTTCGAAGGTGAGAACCATTATTGGCGGTTTAAACGAAGCGAATCCTGGCGGGCTCTCTCCCGGGCGGCCTTTTCCTGGTGGTACTCCTGTCGTCCTTCCTGCTCCAGGGGGTCATCAAAGCCTACCGGTACCGACAAGGTATAGTGGCGGTAAGCGGCCAGGGCGGCGAGCAGGAGAATGAGGCCGAGACCGATAAGGGATATGCGCCAACCGAAGATATTGCCGGTAGCTTCTTCGTCGGGCTTGGATGGTGGTTGTCTGATCACGGGGCAAAGATAAGTTCCCCCCACCTGCCCGCCGTATTAGGGTAACAATCCGGCGGGCCGTGGCGTTTTGAACGACTATGAACCCACGTTCACTCGCCGTACTGCTACTTGCCTGTTTCCTCTCGGCTGCCGCCGGAGTATTCGGGACGGCTCGCTATCTCGCGCCGACGAATAGGGCTCCGGTTCCGGCGGATCCGTCACGCGACGACCTGCGCCTACGCACCTTTGCCAGCAGCTCGCCTACCAGCTTCATCAGTGCCGCCGAGCGGGTCACGCCGGCCGTCGTCTTCGTGCGTTCCTACCTGAAGCGCAGCTTGCTGAGTGACCTGCAGGACGAACGCACGACCACCGGCTCGGCGGTGATCGTCTCCCCCGACGGCTTCATTGCCACCAACAACCACGTTATCGAAGGCGCGCGGCGCATCCGGATCACCCTGCAGGACCGCCGCGAGTTCGATGCCGAAGTTATCGGCGTGGATGAGAGTACCGACCTGGCCCTGCTCAAGATCGACGCCGAAAATCTCCCCAACCTCATGTTCGGCAACAGCGACAGCCTGCGGGTAGGGGAGTGGGTCATGGCCGTCGGTAACCCCTTCAGCCTCAATAGCACGGTGACCGCGGGGATCGTATCGGCTAAAGGGCGCAGCATCGACGTGCTGGAGCCCGACGACCGGATCGAAAGTTTTATCCAGACGGACGCCGCCGTGAACCCCGGCAACAGTGGGGGCGCTCTGATCAACACCGCCGGCGAGCTGATTGGCATCAATACCGCCATCATCACGAATAGTGGACGCCACGAGGGCTTTGCCTTCGCCATACCCGGCAACCTGGCCAACCGCGTCATCCGCGATCTGCGCGACTACGGGGAGGTGAAGCGAGCCGTGCTGGGCGTATGGATCCAGGGCATCAACGATGCACAGGCCAAGCAGCTTAACCTGCCCGCCGCCCGGGGCGCCCTCATCACTAATCTGACCCCGGAGGGCCCCGCGGCCCGCGCCGGCTTGCAGGTGGGTGACGTCATGACCGCCATCAACGGGGTGGAAATCAACTCGAGCCCGCAAATGCAGGAACAACTCAGCCGGTACCGCCCCGGACAACGCATCCGGGTTACGTACATCCGCAACGGCGCCATCGAGGAGCGGAATATTTTGCTTCGCGATAAGAGCAACCGGCCCGGCCAACTGGTGGGCGAACGCTCCGACGATCTGCTCCACCGCCTGGGCTTTGAAGTACGGGGGCTCACGCCGAGCGAACTCCGGGCGTACGGGGCGGGGGGCGTACGGGTCATTTCCATATTCCGGCACAGCCCCGTGGAGTCCGCGAACATGGAAACCGGCTTCGTCATCCAGTCGGTCAACGGCGAACGAGTCTCCAACCTGGATCAGTTCCTGCGCCTCCTGCGCCGCTCCGACCGCCCGCTCCTGGGTGGTTTGTACGACGGGTACGAAGGGGAATATTTTTACCGCCTGGAACCGTAAGCGTCCGCTGGGCGGTACCTTTGTGACGGCATCGCGTTCTCCCGCTAAGGACGGCTCCCGCGCGCCGCCGCCCGCCCTAAAAACTTCCGGCCCATGCCCGACGTATCCCTTCGCTCCCAGACCGTACCCCTTTCTCCCTTCCGGAAGTTGATTCCCCTCGCGGATCGGGCGCGGGCGGCGGGAAAACACATCTATCACCTGAATATCGGCCAGCCCGACATCAAGACGCACCCGACGGCCGTAGCTAAATTCCGTCAACTCCCCTGGCAGATCCTGGACTATAGCCCGAGTAACGGCATCGATTCCTACCGGGAAGCCTTACGTGGCTACTACGCGCGCTTCGACGTACAGCTGCAGGCCGACGAGATCATGGTGACGACCGGCGGTTCGGAGGCTATCCTGTTCTTTATGCTCGCCTGCCTCGATCCGGGCGACGAGATCATCGTTCCCGAACCATTTTACGCGAATTACAACGGCTACGCGCACATGGCCGGGGTGACGGTAGTCCCCATCACCTGCTATATCGAAACGGGCTTCGCGCTGCCCTCCGCCGACGATTTTGCGGATAAGATCACGGAGCGTACCCGGGCCATCATGATTACCAATCCCAATAATCCCACGGGAGCTTGTTATTCCCGCAGGGAACTGGTGCGCATGGCAGAAATCGTACGCGAGCACGACCTCTTCCTCTGCGCCGATGAAGTCTACCGGGAGTTTAGCTACGATAGTCCCCTGCAGTCGGTGCTTCAGCTGCCTGGTTTGGAGGACCACGCCATCGTCATCGATTCGGTATCCAAGCGCTACAGCGCGACGGGCGCGCGGGTGGGGGCGCTGGTATGCCGCAATCTGCGGGTTCGGGAGTCGGTGGATCGCTACGCCAAACTACGGCTCAGCCCTCCGGGGCTCGGACAGCGACTCAGTGAAATTATGCTGGAGGACGACGGGGCTTACCTGGAGGGCGTCAAGGAAGATTACGGCAATCGCCGGGACACGGTCTTCCGGCGGCTGCAACGGATGCCGGGCGTCTACGCCTACTGTCCGGGCGGCGCGTTCTATCTGTTTGCCCGCTTCCCGGTATCCGATAGTGAAGACTTCTGCCGCTGGCTACTGGAAGAATTCGAGCACGAGGGTGCCACGGTGATGCTCAGCCCCGGGCCGGGCTTTTACGCGACGGCGGGGCGGGGTAGCGATGAATGCCGGATTGCCTACGTACTCAACGTCGATGATCTCGAACGGGCCATGGATTGTCTGGAGGCCGCCCTGGAGGTTTACCCCGGGCGTACCGTCGAATCAGTCGGTGCGGAGGATCTGAGCGGCGACTTGCGTCCGTAATACCTCACTGACCCAGCGCCGGTACTGCTGGCCGCTCGGGTGCAGGCCGTCGTCGGCTACGAGGGCCGGATCCCGTAGCCCATCGCGGGAGATCGGGGTGATGTTGTAGAAGGGCACCCCGTAGGATTGGCATACGGCTGCCGCCGCTTCGTTAAAGGCATCGATGTCCCGGCTCACGCTTTCGCTGCCACCGCCGAAGGGCGTGTAGGCGTAGTCGGGGATCGAGACGACGAATACCGCCGAGCTATCTCCACCCGCGTAGCCGATGGATCGCTGCAGCAAACGCTCGAACTGGGGTCGGTAGGCCGCCACCGAAAAGCCCTGGTACTGGTCGTTGACGCCGATGAGCAAGGACACGAGATCGAAATCGCTTCCCGGATCGCCGGCGCTGAGCGCGTTGGCCAGATTATCGGTGCGCCAGCCGTTGCGGGCAATGATCTCCAGGGGCTCCACCCGGATCCCTTCCCGCTCCAGCAGCTGTTCGGTGAGCTGCACCGGCCAGCGTTCGGAAGCCTGGACACTCGTGCCGATGGTGTAGCTGTCGCCGAGCGCCAAATAAGCAATAACCGTATCTACCGTGGGGGAGGGGCCGGGATTGATGTCGGGTCCGGTCATGAGGTTGTCTTCGGTGTTACACGCCAGGAGGGTCAGGAAAATAGTGGCGGCGAGAATAATTTTTTGGAGGTCGATCATTACTCTACTTACGGCTTAGGCCTCCGGGCGGTTTGCCGCTCAGCCGTCGTAGCGGTAGGCTTTAACCGTATTTACGAAGGCCTTAACGCCCTCCAGTGGGGTGTCGGGATAAACGCCGTGACCAAGATTGGCAATGTGTCGCGGACCGAAGGCCTCAAGCATGCTGTGGGTGGCGCGCTCGACGTCCTCGGGGGCAGCGTACAGTTGACAGGGGTCGAGGTTACCCTGCAGTACTTTCTGACCCACCTGAGCCCGGGCCTGGGCGATGTCGGCGATCCAGTCGAGTTGAACGACCTGACAGTCCAGCGCGCCGATGGCGGGGATAGCGTGCCGCGCGTCCTTCGCGAAAATGGTTACGGGGGTATCGCCGAGTTCCCGGCAGATGAGGTCGATGTAGCGCAGGCTGAACTCGCGGTAGTGGGTGGGGGGCAGTACTCCCGCCCAGCTGTCGAAGAGTTGAATGAGGTCGGCCCCGTGGCGCACCTTTTCCTTCAGGTAGGCGGCGGTGGCTACGGCGATTCGTTCCAGCAGGGCGTGGCTCAGCGCGGGGTCCCGGTACAGCATACGGCGGGCCTTGCTGAAGGTCTTACTGCCACCCCCCTCGACCATATAAGCGAAAATGGTCCAGGGCGCGCCGGCAAAACCGATGAGGGGCACGCGGTTATTCAGCCGCTTCTTCGTCGCGTCCAGCGCATCGTACACGTAGCCGAGATGTTGGGGAGCCTCTTCCGCCGGGCGTAGGGCGTCAATATCGGCCTTCGATTGAATGACCTTCGGAAAGCGCGGTCCGACCTTTTCCACCATAGTGTAGTCTAAGCCCAGCGCCTCGGGGATGACGAGAATGTCGCTGAAGATGATGGCGGCGTCGACGCCGAGTTCGTCCACCGGCTGTATGGTCACTTCAGCCGCGAGATCGGGGGTAGACACGAGTTCCTTGAAGCCGCTCAGGCTGGCCCGCAGCGCCCGGTACTGGGGCAGGATACGGCCGGCCTGCCGCATGAGCCAGACGGGGGGGCGTTCGGTAGTTTCGCCACGCGCGGCGCGGAGGAAGAGGTCGTTGTCGTACATGGCCGCGAAAGTAAGGCAGCGGAAGGGGCCACGGTCGTTGGCGGCCGGTTTTTGACCGAGGAATTACTGGTAGCGTCGGCTTGAGCCGACGTGCTCGCAACTGTAGCGTCGGCTTGAGCCGACCAGCTGTTCGCAAAACGGGTACAGACACCATGGCGGCCGAAGCCATCGCAGCTGCAGCGTCGGCTTGAGCCGACGAGCTGTTAGCAAAACGAGAAAGACAGCGTCACGGCTAAAGCCGTCGCTACATGTGCTACGTCTGTACCGCTCCTACGTTGAAGCGTTCCGTCGGGGCGTGAGTGGCCGCCTCGATGCCCGCCGAGATGTAGGCGCGGGTATCGCGCGGATCGATGAGTTCGTCTACCCACAGGCGGGCGGCGGCGTAGTACGGGCTGGTCTGGGCATCGTACCGCTCCGTGATCTGTTGGAGTATTTCCTGTTCTTCCGCTTCCGTGACTTCCTGTCCGCGGGCTTTCTGACTGCCGACTTGTATCTGGAGCAAAACCTTAGCGGCCTGCTCGCCGCCCATGACGGCAATCCGGGCGGTGGGCCACGCCAGCATTAGTCGGGGATCGTAGGCGCGGCCGCACATCGCGTAATTACCGGCGCCGTAGCTGTTGCCCACGACAATGGAGAACTTCGGTACCGTGCTGTTGCTCACCGCGCTGACCATCTTGGCCCCGTCCTTGATAATACCTCCCTGTTCGGACCGACTGCCGACCATGAAGCCGGACACGTCGTGCAGGAATACCAGGGGAATGTGTTTTTGATTGCACACCATAATGAAGCGGGCGGCCTTGTCGGCCGAATCGCTGTAGATCACGCCGCCGAACTGCATTTCTCCCTTGCCGCTGCGGACCACTTCGCGGTTGTTCGCGACGATGCCGACCGACCAGCCGTCGATGCGGGCGTAGCAGCACAGCAGGGTTTTACCGTAGTCTTCCTTGTACTCTGTGAAGGTCCCTCCGTCTACGAGTGCCCGGATCAGTTCGCGACCGTCGTAGGGTTTTGCCCGCTCTTCGGGCAGTACGCCGAGGATTCCGGCTTCGTCCACTTTTACCGGTTCGATCCGGTCGAAGGGAGTGAGCGTTTTGTCGGGAATTCGTCCCACCAGATCTCGGATGGTCGACAGGCACTCCTGATCATCGCTGCATTTGTAGTCAATAACGCCGCTTACGGAGGCGTGCATTTCCGCGCCGCCGAGCGCTTCGGCCTCTACTTTTTCCCCGATGGCCGCGCGCACGAGGTAGGGACCGGCCAGGAAGATGCTCCCCGTTCCCTCCACGATTAGGCTTTCGTCCGACATGATGGGCAGGTAAGCACCACCCGCGACGCAACTGCCCATGACGGCGGCGATCTGGGTAATGCCCAGGGCACTCATCTTCGCGTTGTTGCGGAAGATGCGTCCGAAGTGGTCGCGGTCGGCGAAGATCTGGTCCTGCATGGGCAGAAAGACGCCGGCACTATCGACCAGGTACACGATGGGTACCCGGTTTTCCATGGCGATTTCCTGGGCGCGCAGGTTCTTCTTACCGGTAATGGGGAACCAGGCGCCGGCCTTTACGGTCGCGTCGTTGGCGACCACTACGCAGAGTCGTCCGTTGATACGTCCGTAACCCGTCACGACGCCACCGGCGGGGCAGCCGCCGTATTCTTCGTACATGTCGTATCCGGCGAAGGCGCCGAACTCCAGGAAGCGGGTCCCGGGATCGATGAGCTGGTCTACGCGTTCGCGGGCGGTCAGTTTTCCCTTCTGGTGCTGTTTAGCTACGCGTTTGGCGCCGCCCCCCTCGAGGATGCGTTCCAGTCGGTGATTCAGGCGGGCTACCTGAAGGAGCATGCCGTCCTCATTCGCGGCGGCGTTTCGTTGTTCTTTGGTCATAATCGGTCATTGGGCGGCCGAAAAGTACGATATTCGCACCAACCTCACCGGTATGACCGTTAGCATCATCGGCCTTCTCATCGAATTGTTCTTCCTCGCCCTCGGGGTCTACCTTTACCTGTTCGCCCGTGGAGCGGTGCGGGTCGGTACGGCGGAATCGCGCGCCCGAGCGGAAGAATTTAGGCGCGACAACGCTACCTGGATGCGTTTTCTGGGGCTGGCCCTGGCCGCCGTCATGCTGTTCAACGTGGTCTTACACGTGAAGGAACTTCTGTAGGCTTCTTGGGCGGGAACGCGGGAGCAATAAACGGAAAGGCAGCAGAGCGATCGGGTGACCGCCTGCTGCCTTATCCTGTACCCGGAACGGGAATCGAACCCGTACTCCCAGTGCTGGGAACTGAATTTTAAGTCCAGCGCGTCTACCAGTTCCGCCATCCGGGCGGTGGGCCGCAAAGATATATAAATCAGCCTGTATGCAATAGCCGTAGAAGAAAGACCGCGCCAGGTGCAGACTACCCGGCCCGTCGGGTAGGAGACGGGCCGTTGCGGCGGGGTGATCGTCGATCCAATAGACCGGATAATCGATTTACCTCTACAACGATGGAGACAATCGGATTGCCGACCGCTCGCTTGGATTATCTTGGCGCGGCTCACCAGGATTTTACGTTTACCTCTATTCCATCGACCATGTCCACCAACTGTACCAAAACCCCTACGTGCCATCCTTTGCACGGAATCATAGTCCTGTGCGTGATGCTCATGCTGTGGTCCTCCTGCGGCAACGAGGAACCAGGGGCCAACCGGGACGAGAAGCCCGAGCAAAATCGCTTCACCACCACCATTCTGACCGATCCGGGCAGCCTGGAAGAACCCATGGCCTTTACTTTTCTTAACGAGGAGGAGGTGATGCTCGTCGAACGCCCCGGCGGCGTAAAGGTCTTTCACGTAAGCGACCGCGATATGCGGCGGGTGGGTCACGTCGATGTTAACACCATTTACACCAATCGTGAGGGCAAGACGCGCGTAGCCGAGGAGGGACTGATGGGCGTCATCGCCGATCCCGAATTTGCCGAGAATAACTGGGTGTACATGCTCTACGCCGACCCCGATTCAGCTAAGCATGTACTGGCCCGCTTCGTGTACCGCGACGACTCCCTGCACACCGCCAGCCGGACCATCGTGCTGGAATACCCGGCCCAGCGGGAAGTTTGTTGTCACACGGGAGGGGGCATGGTGTTCGATGCCGACGGCAACCTCTACCTCACGACCGGCAATAACACGGCCAACCCCCCGTCGGGCACGTCGAACCTCGACGAGCGCCCCGGAGAAGAAACGGCCGACGATCAACGAACCGCCGGCAACACGAATGACCTGCGCGGAAAGATCCTGCGTATTCACCCCGAAGACGATGGCGGCTACACCATTCCCGCCGGAAACCTCTTCGCCGAAGGGACCCCCCGTACCCGCCCGGAGATATACACCATGGGTCACCGCAACCCGTGGCGGGTATCCCTGGACAGCGAGACCGGCTACATGTACTGGGGTGAGGTAGGACCGGACGCCTCCGTGGAAAGCCCGCGCGGGCCCCGGGGGTACGATGAATTCAATCGCGCAAAGGGACCCGGATTCTTCGGTTGGCCCTATTTCATCGGCGACAATATCCCGTACGCGGATTTCGATTACGCTACGGATTCGGTCGGGCCCCTCTTCGATCCCGCTCACCCCGTAAACGAATCGGTCAACAACACCGGACTGACCGAGCTGCCCCAACCCCAGGAAGCATTCATTTGGTACCCTTACTCCTTTTCCGAGCAGTTTCCCCTCCTCGGAAGTGCCGGACGCAGCGCCACGGGCGGACCGGTCTACCGCCAGGCGGATTTTGCCGAGTCCACGAATCGCTTTCCCGCCTACTACGAAGGTAAGTGGCTTGCGGTCGAGTTCATGCGGGGCTGGATCATGGCGATCGACATCGACGAGAACGGCGATTACGCCGGAATGGAACCCTTCCTGCCCGGAGAAAATTTCTCCAGCGCCATCGATATGCAGTTCGGCCCCGACGGTAACCTCTACGTACTGGAATACGGATCCGCCTGGTTCCGGGGTAACGACAACGCGCAGCTGAAGCAAATTCAGTACAACGGCGGCAACCGGGCACCCGTAGTACAGGCGACCGCCGAACCGCTGGCCGGAGCGCTTCCCCTGAATGTTCGCTTTTCCTCCGCGGGCACGGAAGACTACGACGGTGACGATCTGCAGTTTGTGTGGGAAATTACCGGAGCCAACGATTTCAGCCAGACGCTGCGGGGCGAGAGTCCAGAACTGACGCTCTCGGAAGCGGGGACCTACGCGGTCGAACTTACCGTAACCGATGCCGCAGGGAACACGAACTCGACTGTATTCGAACTGCTGGCCGGAAACGCGCCCCCCGCCGTCGACATCGTCATTACCGGGGGCAATCAATCGTTCTACTTCCCGGGCAGTACGCTGGACTACGAAATCAGCGTCGCGGACCAGGAGGACGGTAGCCTCAAGAATGGGGAGATCAAGCAGGAGGCCGTTGCCGTGAACTTCGACTACGCCCCGGAGGGCTACGATCCCATCGAGATCGCACAGAACCACCGGAGCAGTGACGAGTGGGTGCTCTACGCCAAGGGAAAGGAACTCATCAACGAAAGCGACTGCCTGAGCTGTCACCGCGTCGACGTGAAGTCCGTGGGACCGAGCTATGTGCAAGTCGCCGAACGCTACCGGGGTACGCCGGAAGAGAAAGCCATGTTGGTGACCAACATCCTTAACGGCAGCGTCGGAAAGTGGGGCGATCACGGGATGAGCGCCCACCCGGATCTGCCGGCCCAGCAGGCAAAGCTGATGGTCGATTACATCCTCAGCCTCGATGACGTGGCGGGAGCGAAGCAGTCGGTTCCCCTCCGCGGCACCTACGTCACGGAAACGCCCGACGGAGAGAACGGCCGGGGAGGTTACCTGCTCCGGGCCGCCTATACGGATCGGGGTACCGGAAGTTTGCGCCCCCTGACGTCCGAAAAGATCATCGCGCTGCGCAATCCCGTCCTGGACGTAGAGAAACACGACGTGCAGCGAGGTACGCAGTTAACCACTACTCCGGGTCGCTCCTTTAACGTGGTGGAACATGAGGGATATATCGGATACCGTAATCTCGATCTTACCGGAATCGAACGGATCGTTATCCATGCTGAAGCCTCGGAGCGCTCCGGCGCGGCGGGGGGAGTGATCGAAGTTCGCCTTGATGCACCCGACGGTCCGCTCGTAGGTACGACGGAAACCGTGACATCCGTGGAGATCGACTTCGGGGCTGAAGTGGGAAAGCTCCGCGCTGAGTGGGAAGCCGGTGGCAAGAAGGGACCCGAACCGGGGTACCGCGAGGTCCGCGAAAAGTTCCGCCGGGAATACACCGTCCTCCTGGGGGACACCGCCGGTCGACACGACGTTTACTTCGTCGTCAAAAACCCCGCGGCCAAAACCGGACAGACGCTGGTCCAGCTACAGGACATCATCTTCCAACCGGAAACCCAGGCGACCAAATAGCTTAGCCGAACATTTCGTAACTTATTGTCTCATTTCACTTAAGATCATGCAACACACCACGAACACCCGCAGAGCATTTCTCCGGACTTCCACGACGGCAGCGGCGGGCATCGCCCTGGCACCCTCGCTCATCGGGGCACCGGCGATTCTCAAGCATTTTAACAAACCCAATTCGGTCATTAAAGGTGTCCAGATCGGAACCATTACGTACTCCTTCCGGAGTATGCCGGACCAGAGTGCCGAAGCGACCCTGCAGTACGTTATCGACAGCGGCATTAGCGCCATCGAACTTATGGGCGATCCGGCGGAAACCTACGCCGGCCGTCCGGAAAATCCCGTCGACCGGAGTCGGATGTACGGCCTGTTTCGCAAGCAACGTAGCGACGAGGGGCTTACCGCCGACGAAGAGGCGGAGATGAAAGAAATGCGTGCGGAAATGGACGCATACAATAAGCAAGTGGCAGCCTGGCGCTCACGGGTCGATATGAAAAAATTCGCGGCCCTCCGCAAAATGTACAATGACGCCGGCGTCACCATTTACGCCTTCAAGCCCCGGGCCTTCGAGAAGGATAATACCGACGCGGAGATCAATTACGGGATGCAGGCCGCCCGCGCGCTGGGAGCAACCCACGTTACGCTCGAGCATCCGGCCGATGATGCCCGTACCCTTCATTTGGGGCAGATGGCGAAAAAGAATAAGGTGCGCGTCGCCTACCACGGTCACGAGCAACAAACGCCTACCTTCTGGGACACGGCGCTGGAACAGTCTAAGGGCAACGCGATGAATCTGGACATCGGTCACTACGTCGCCACCGGACACGATCCCCTAGAGATTCTCAGGAGTCATCACCAGCACATTATGAGCATGCACCTCAAGGATCGCCAGACCCCCGAACACGGAAAGGGGAACCTGATGTGGGGGAAAGGGGATACCCCGATCGGCGATGTCTTGCACCTTATGAGCCAGGAGAACTACGCTTTCCCCGCTACCGTGGAACTGGAATACGACATCCCGGAAGGTTCCGATGCGGTGAAGGAAGTCGCCCGGTGCCTGGAATACTGCCGTCACCAGTTAGAAACCGGAAAGCGGTAAGCCACCCCGATACATGAAGAAAACGGCACTGGTTCTGAGCGGCGGAGGATTCAAGGGCGCTTTCCAGGTCGGTGCCCTGCAAGTTCTCCGCGACCGGTGGCCGGAGATCGCCCCCGGCCGGGCGCCGCTGTCTTTCGACATCGTGGCCGGCGTGTCGGTCGGATCCCTCAACGGATTGCTCGTTGCCCAACGGCAATTCGGTGAACTCGAAAAACTCTGGAATGACGTGGCCCGCAATGGCGTGGAGGAGATCTATACCTCGGACTTTATCGACACCCAAACCGACCCCCGGGACCCCGATCCCGAACTAAAACTACGGCTGAAATGGTCGGACATCAGGAAGCATTTTCCCGCCACCACCCGCAACCTCCTACTGCGGGCCATCTTTAATCGGAAGTCGATCCTGCGGGAGTTTACCCGGGAATTTCAGTCCTTTCGGGCGGTAGCGGATAACGGCCCCCTCCGCGATAAGCTGCTCCGGTTGGCTAAACGGGAGGCGGTCACCGATTGCATTTACCGCTGCGGCTACGTATCGCTAAACGACGGAAAGTACTATTCCACGAGTCACGACGGGTTTCGCAGTAACCAGGACTTCGCCGACGGCGTGCTGGCCTCCACCGCCATGCCGGTCGTATGGGAGCCCGTCGGTGCAGTCCATACTACACAAGGCATTCATCGGCAGCTGGTGGACGGGGGCATCCGGAATTCCTCGCCGCTCGGCGATGTCATCCGGGAAATCGGCCGGCAGGAATCGGAGGACGAGTACACCATCGTCATCATCAATTGCAGCTCCGGTAAGGTCGCCGAGGAAGACTTTACGGACAAAAACATCGTGCAGATCGCGCTGCGGTCGCTTGTGGATGTAGCCATCACCGAAATATTTAACAACGACATCCGGGAGTTCCTGGACAAGAACTACATCCTCAAGCAATTCCGGGATAAGCTGCCCGACGAGCCGTTGTACGACTACAATTATCACACCGGTGGTCAGGGTAAGCCACTGAGGTACTTCAATGCGATCGTCATCGGACCGGACGCCAACGTACTCGGGGATACGCTTACCGCCAGCGCGGCCCAGATCGAACACCGGATCCGACACGGCCGGGAGAAAGCGGCGGCGGCGCTGGAAAAACATTTAAAGAAAAGGGAAGCGCAAAAATCAACCGTTGTGTAGTCGGGACGCTCATCTACGCACTTTCGTACAGCTCGATGGGCAGGTCGTCCGGATCAAAAAAGAAGGTGAACCGGCGGCCGGTAAACTCATCAATCCTTACCGCTTCGGCGACGATATCGTGGCGCGCAAGGGTTCTGATGCAGGATTCGATATCGTCTACGGAGAAGGCCAGATGCCGTAGGCCGCGCGCTTCCGGACGGGTGGGCCGTTGTGGAGGATCCGGAAAGGAAAACAGCTCGATCAGGTACTGCCCGTTCAGGCTTAGGTCCAGTTTGTAGGAACCCCTTTCGGCCCGGTACACTTCCCGCAGCACGGTGAGGCCTAGCACCTCCGTATAGAAATGCTTCGAGCGGGGGTAGTCGCTGCAAATGATGGCGATGTGGTGAAGGGCGGATAGTTCGAGCATAGGGTACGGATCACCGGGGTAGATGATCAATCCGCCCGGTAGAAGGGCAAGGTACGCTGCAAATCTCCCCAATCGACGAGGTGAACGCCTTCCGACTTCAGTACCGCGCGCAACTCCTCCCCGGTCACGTAGTCGAAATCATTCTGCCGCCAGGCTGCCCCAAAAGCGGGGTGATTGACAGTGACGGCCCGCATCTCCGCGTCGTCGAAGGCAAGATGTACGATGATTTCGTGAAGACCGGGGGGCAGGTTCCGGATGATGTCACTGTAGTGCGTCGCCCAGCGGTCGGTCGGCAGAATTTCGTTCATCATGTGGACTTCATCTACGATAATGTTAGTCGAATCCAGCGCGATGGGTAGGGCAGAGGGTTGAAAAACGGCCAGCCCGTATTCCCGGCCCACCCGCTGTAGGATTTCGGTGAATACGGGAGCAGCGTACAGACTGCCCATGTGACTGTCCAGATGGGTGAGCCGGATACCGTAGGCCAGCGCCCGGTCGATTTGGGCACGCAGTTCCGCTTCCACCTCCACGGGGTCGGCGTGAGCGACGAAGTCGGCGACCGACGCGTAGAAGTAGCCGGTGGTGTCCAGCAGGCTCGGTATGTCACAGGCCGGGAGCACGCCGTCCCATTTGTAGTGTTCCCATTCCGCGGTGAAGGTGAGGTGGATGCCCCAGTCCAGCTCCGGCCTTGCCCGGGCGTAGTCGGCGATCTCGGGAAACCACGGACAGGGAACCATGATGCTGGCCGAATTGATTCCGTGAGCTTCGTAGGCGGCGATCGAGGCGGTATCGACCGAATGGGCCACCCCCAGGTCGTCGGCGTGAATGATGAGTAAGGTCGCATCCTTACCGTAACCTAATTTCTCGGCGATGGTGGTTTGCCCAGTGGCTCGCGCCGTGCAGAGTAGGGCGAGGAGGAGAAAATACATGTACTTCATAGGAGAGAGGGTCGGAGAATAATTGACGATCAGGGCTTGCTGTACACTTCCGCGAGCTGAGCCCGCAGAATACGGAGGGCTTCCGGTCCCTGTTCCCGAAGGTCTTTCCAGCGCGCCTCAATCATGATCTTACCCTGGTAACCCTCCGCCTTAAGCTGTTCGAAGTAGGGGCGGAAATCGTCACCGTGGACGCCGGGCGGGGTTCGGTCTTCCCGCTCGGCAATCTCGCAGTAGATGGCGTAGGGTCCCGTGCCGGCAATTACTTCCGCCGGTTCGTTCTCCATGAGCATATGGTAGAGGTCTACGCACAGACGAAAATTAGGATGATCCACCGCCCGGACGACCGCGAGGGCCTCGGGGAGTGACGTGATGAAGTTGCATTCGGTGCTGTTCAGGTTTTCCAGGGCGAGTAGGATATCGTACTTCGCCGCTACCTCGGCTACGCGGCCGGCCATATAAATGAATTGTGCCGTAGCGGTCAGGCGACTGAAACCCTCGGGTACTTGCCGGGACCCGCCGCTGCCCCAGGTGATGAGCGTGAGGCCCGCCGCCCGGGCGCGCCGGAACACGACGTCCACGTACTCCAGCACGGCCGCTTCATCGACCTTGGGTCCGACCACCTTCAGTTCGCGGGGAATAAAAATATTGCAGGCGTACAGGGGGAGTTTTAGGCTCTTGATCCGGGGAAGTAAGCGATCAAACTCCGCGTCGCTGACCGTACGGGGAGAGAGAATTTTCGGAGTGGCTTCCGTCAGTCCTACGTAGCCCATGGCAGCCAGCAGACTATCGTTTTCGAGGTCATTCACGATGCCGACTTCCGGTACGGTCACCATCTGGGCGTATACGTCGCTGGCTGACCATAGGAGGCAAAGGCTGAGCAATAAAATCAGTTTGTTCATGCCGATTAAGGTAGGTAAATATTGGTGGTTGGGGTTTCGTTGACCGCACGGCTCCCGCGCTCCGCCCGCCCTACAACGTCTCATTTCGGAATCTAAAAAATCCCAATAAAAAGTAGTACCTTTGCGCCCTCTTAGATCACACGGGTGGTTGAAGACCTACGCCGGGCGCTCTTGCAGTGCAATTTGTAGTAGGCCATTTCGCCCGTTTAAATACCGGTGAAATGGAAAATTTCAATGAAACGACGTTGCGCGACGACGTCAAACAGGCCGTTGCACACCTCGGCTTCACTACTCCCACGCCCGTCCAGGCAAAAACGATTCCCGCCATTCTGGGGTCCGACCGCGACCTGATCGCCCTAGCCCGCACGGGGACGGGAAAAACGGCCGGCTTCGGCCTGCCCGTGGTCGACGGTATCGATCCTGAATTGGACGCCGTGCAGGCGCTGATCTTGTGCCCGACCCGTGAGCTGTGTCTGCAAATCTCGAAGGATCTGACGGAGTTCGCCCGCTTCCGTAAGGGGGTCAACGTGGTGGCCGTGTACGGTGGTGCCAGCGCCGGCGACCAGATCCGCGCCATCCGTAGCGGAGCCAACATCGTGGTCGGAACACCCGGCCGGACGCTCGACCTGATCAACCGCAAAAAGCTGGTCGTCGATCAGTTGAAGCGCGTCGTGCTCGACGAGGCCGACGAAATGCTGAACATGGGTTTTCAGGAAGAACTCAACGGCATTCTTGACGCTACGCCAAAGGAAAAACAGACGCTGCTGTTCTCTGCTACCATGCCCAAGGAGGCCCGCAAGATCAGCACCGACTACATGAACGACCCCCAGGAGATCAGCATCGATCATACCGACGCGGGTAATTCCAACATTACCCACCTGTACTATAAGGTGAAGGGTTCGGATCGGTTCCGGCTGCTGAAGCTGCTTGTCGAGTTGAACGACGACATGTACGCCGTCATCTTCTGTCGCACCCGCCGGGAAGTGGACGGTGTTGCGGAGGATCTTCGCTTTGCCGGTCACGCCGCCGATGCCCTCCACGGCGATATGAGCCAGGCCCAGCGCGACGACGTCATGAAGCGTTTCCGCAAGGGCCGCATCAAACTGTTGGTCGCTACCGACGTCGCGGCCCGCGGACTTGATGTCTCCGACCTTACCCACGTGATCAACTACAATCTGCCGGATGCCCCCGAAGTCTACGTACACCGTAGCGGACGTACGGGTCGTGCCGGGAAGGAAGGCATCGCCGTCTCGATCGTCACCGGTCGGGAGCTGCGTAAGCTTCGCGACATCGAGCGCTACGGTAAGATCGAATTTGAGGAAGCGCCTATCCCGAGTCAGGAGGAAGTATACCAGCGCCGCGCGATGAATTTCGTCGAAACGCTCAGGGCCGCCGAACTTACCGATCAAAAACTTCTCGGTCTGCTCCCCGAAATTACGGACGCCCTGAAGGGGCTTGACCGGGACGCCCTCATCCAACACATCGTGGCCTTCGGTTTGGCTGATTTCAGCAAGCAGATCGGTGGCGGAAAAGCCGTGGAAGCTCCCCGTGAGGACAACACGCGCGACAAGAAGGAGCGGCGGGAACGCAGGTCCAACGTAAGTTACACCAAGCTGTGTATGGGGGCCGGCCGTCGCCAGGGATATACCGTACCGCAGGTCATCGGCATGCTGAACCGCAATCTGCCGGGACGCAAGATCGACCTCGGCAAGATCGACCTCCAGAACAACCTGACCTTCATCGACGTCGACGAGAAGGAGGCCGGCCGCGTAGTCGCTGCATTCGACGGCGTGCGGGATAAGGGACAAGAACTCAACCTGCGCATCTACGACGGCAACGGACCCGCTACGGACGACGGTGACCGCGATAAGCGTCCGCGCAACAAGTACAAATCCTTCTCCGGCGGAAACCCGGGCAATTTTGCTAAGGGAAAGAAGAAGCACCGGAAGGGGCAGGGGAAGGGGTAGAGGGGTTAGTAGTTAGGGGGTTAGTGCGTTAGGCAGTTAGTGGTAATATGGTAGGTGGTAGGTGGTAGGTGGTAGTATGGTAGGGGTTAGGCGGTTAGTACTTTAGTAGGAGGGGGGGGTAGTATGGTAGGGGGTTAGGCCGTTAGTACTTTAGTAGGAGGGGGGGAAGTATGGTAGGTGGTAGTATAGTAGGTGGTTAGGCGGTTAGTACTTTAGTAGGAGGGGGGGGTAGTATGGTAGGGGGTTTAGGCCGTTAGTACTTTAGTAGGAGGGGGGGTAGTATGGTAATTGGTAGTATGGTAGGCTAATAGTTCTTACAGGGTGGGAGCATAGGATGGAGGTGCTCAAACAAATAGACAGTGACTTCGGCCTGGAAGGTTTGGTATCTTTCAAATCTTCAACCCGACATCATGTCCAAATTACGAAAACGATTCACCCGGGAGGAGCGCCTGGAACTG
>NZ_JANCTD010000013.1 GCF_024297185.1 Lewinella sp. JB7
CAAGGGCAGGAGTTTTCCACACTTTGGGTGTGAAATCCACAAAGAAAAAAGAAGCCAAAAAGAAATTACACATAATGATGATGGTCATATATGTATGTTTCTCTTTAAGGCAAGTCTAAAGGCTCATCCGTGGTGAAGCGTCTCGGACTGGAGGCCGCTCGACCTATTGCCTCTGCTCGGCGTGCAACGCCTCGACCGGAGCCGTGCGGCAGCGCAATCCGTGCCCAATCCGTGCCCATCAGTGGTGTAATCGTCTCGGACCGGAGGCCACTCGACCTGAGAAATTAAGCCTCGACGTGCAACGCCTCGACCTCAGTTCCGAGCTGTGCGGCAGCGAAATCCGTGCTCAATCCGTGCCCTTCCGTGGTGAAATCGTCTCGGACCGGAGGCCGCTCGACCTATTGCTCTGCTCGGCATGCAACGCCTCGACCTTAGTTCCGAGCCGTGCGGTAGCGAAATCCGTGTTTAATCTGTGCCTATCCGTGGTGAACTTGTCTCGGACCGGAAGCCGCTCGACCTGAGAAATTAAGACTCGGCGTGCAACGCCTCGACCTCAGTTCCGAGCCGTGCGGCAGCGAAATCCGTGTTGAATCTGTGCCCATCCGTGGTGAGCAAACAGTCTTAATTGTCAGGGCAACAGCTTACTCACCTATTTTATTAAGTGCATCTAAATCCTCATTATCCAGTTGGATAGTGGCAGCCCGCGTATTCTCCTTCAAGTGTTCAACCGAGCTGGTACCGGGGATGGCCAGAATATTGGGGCTGTAGGCAAGCAACCAGGCGAGGGCGATCTGGTGGGTGCTGCTGTCGTATTTGCTGGCGATTTGCTGCAGATTCTTATTGTCGACGGCACCGGCATCGAGGGGGTACCAGGGAATAAAAGCGATGTCGTTTTCGCGGGTCCAGTGGAGTTCGTCTTCCCACTTACGGTCGGAAAAACTGAACTTGTTCTGTACGCTGACGACTTCGAAGTGCTCCTGCGCCTGCTTAATTTGGTCGATGCTCACTTCGGACACGCCGAGGTGGCGGATGTAGCCCTGCTGTTGCAGTTCGGCGAGCTTGCCAAGGTATTCGTCGGCGGGGACCTTGTCATCGAAACGGTGAAGTTGGTACAGATCAATGCGCTCGAGCTTGAGCCGCTTTAGGCTACCCTTCAGGGCCTTTTCCAGGTGTTCGGGGCGACCATTGACGGGCCACTGGTTGGGACCGGTACGCTCCAGGCCGCCCTTGGTAGCGATGAGAAGGCCGTCCGGGTAGGGGTGGAGCGCTTTGGCAATGAGTTCCTCGGAAACGTTCGGTCCGTAGCTGTCGGCCGTATCGATGAAATTGATCCCCAGGTCCTGAGTGGCTTTTAGTACCCGGATGGCCTCGGATTTATCCTTCGGAGGCCCCCAGATTCCTTCTCCCGTAAGGCGCATGGCGCCGTAGCCCATGCGGTGAATGGTCAGGTCTCCGCCCAGGGTGAAGGTGCCCGATTCGGCGGCGGTATTGCTTTTGGAGGAAGACATATGAATGATTGATCGTTCGAAAATCGGCTGCACGAATTTGCCCTGGCCAAACGACCATAAAAAGGCCCGCCGCGCATCCTTCGTTGGAACGGATGCGCGGCGGGGGAGTTCTACGGACAGAGTAGAGGCGGGGGAAGGACTATGACTCGTGCCCGTCGAGACTGGCCAGGAAGGCGACCAGGTCCCGGATTTCCCGGCGGCTGAGTTTGTCTTCCATGGTCGGCATACTGGAGGGCAGGGTTTCCTCCTCGGCGATTTCGCTGCGCGCGATCGTCTGAATGTCCTCCTTACCTACCTTGAGCTTGATGGCCTCGTCGGTCCGCTCCATTACGATGCCGGCCGTCGAGCTACCATCCTTCAGCGTAAGGTATAGGGTTTCGTAGCCGGGGGCGAGGCGGGCACTGGGGCGGATGAGGGCCTCCAGCATTTGCCGGTGAGACAGACGCTCCGCGATGCCTTCCATTCCGGGGCCGACGTTACCGCCGTACTCAAATACGGCGTGACAGCGCACGCACTGCGCCGCCTCATTACGGTAGAAGATGTTCTGACCGCGACGAGCGTCTCCTCCCTCCAGCGCGAGGGCATACAGGCCGAGGTCACCATCCAGCTTGCCCGCGTAATCGGTCAGCAGGGCGTTGAGTTTGGGATCGCCGTGCTGTTCGACGGCTTCGGCGAGGTCGAGGCGTACTTCGGTGGGGATATTATCCTGTTCGAGGCGTTCCAGTAAGCGGGCGAAGAGGTCGGCGGAAGCCTGGCCCTTCATCTCCGACAGTCCCATCAGGGCAGCCTGCTGTTCGACGATCGTGCCGCCCTGCATCACCTTATCGTAGAGTTGCATCGACCGTTCTTCGGCAATCCCGGAACTCGGAAGTACCTCCAGCGCGCGGGCCCGAACATTGCCGTCGCGGTCGGCCAGGGCGGTTTCGAGGTTGCGGTCCAGTTCGGGAGCCTGGAGGTCGTTCAGGGCGTTCAGGGCGGCCAGGCGTACCTGGGGTGAGCGATCGCCTTCGAGGAGCTTCGTGACCTGTGAAATCGTTTCCTCCAGCCCCAGGCGTCCGGCGGCCTGGATGGCTGCCATGCGCACCTGTTCGTCGCCCCGCGCCATCAGGTCGGCGATGGCGGGTGCGATTGCCTGACGGGCAACGGTGGAATCGCGCTCGAGTTCTCCCCGGTACCGGCCGTCTACCCGGTCAAGCACGGAAGGGTGGCCCCAGGTCGCCAGGGTCGAAAGCGCTTCCGCCCGCAGTTCCGAGGGAGCATTCGCGCGCTGCACGTAGCGAACCAGCCGCTGTACGCTCTCATCACCACCGACCCGGAGGTTGGCGTTGATGGCGCGCCGGATCAGGGGCTCGGAAGTAAAACGCGGGTCGTCGAGGGTAGCGGCCAGCTGGGGAAGTGCCTCCTCGATCGAGAAATCGTCGTTGATACCCCGGGCGGCTTCGGCCACGATGTATTCATCCTTATCCTCCAGGAACTGGGCGATTTCCGGCGAGTCGAGCCGCCGCAGGGCTACCACGGCCGCCGTACGCAGGGCGCGGGAAGGACTGTCCTTCAGTGCTACGAGTGCCTCCACGTCACCGATGCGCCCGAGCGCGATCATGCCGCCCATGCGCAGGTAGGTGTCCTGGTCGTTGTTCTCCTCCAGCATCGTCAGAATGGGCTGTACGGCCTGACCGTTCTTGGTGCGGCCGAGGGCTTCGGTAGCCATGAAACGGACGCGCGGTTGGGGATGGCGGAGCAGCGCGATCAGTTCGCTGCCGGCATCGTCGAACTTCACGTCGCCGATCATCTTAGCGGCCTGGGCAATGATCTCGGGATCGTTGTCGCCGAGCAGTCCGACGAGCTCGTTAGCCCGGTCGATGTTTTCCCGCGCCATCTGAGCAATCCCCCAAATGCCGTGAATGCGGGCCAGTTGGTTGGGGTTCGACTGGGCGGCGGTCAGCAGTACCTGGTACCCCTCGTCGTCGCGCTTGGCGAGTTCGAACTGAGCATTTCGGCGAACGCGCTGGTCCTGGTGCGCCAGCAGTAGGGACAAGGTGTCGGCGGAGAGGACGGACTGGTCCGTATTCAGCAGCCGCTTCACCTCCTGGCGGATGGGTGAGGCAGCACCACCGGGTACGTCCAGCTTCCAGATGCGGCCCTCTTCCTTGATGTTCCAGCCGTTAATCCAGTCGGCGAAGTAGAGCGCGCCGTCGGCACCGAAGTCGAGTCCGGTGGGCAGGAGCCCGCTTACTACTTCCTTCGTCGATCCCAGCTTAAAGCCCGCGCCCTCCGGCTCGAGGGTGAAAGCATGGATGGGGGAGTTGGCGGGGTTGCCGCGGAATTCGGCGACAAAGAAATGCTTGTAGTACTCCGGGCCGAGGGCGGTGCCGGGGTTATAAACCATGCCCGTGGGACCGTTTACGTAATTCTGGATGGGGGGCAGGAAGTAGGCGGCCTGTCCCTCCCAGCGGGGCTGGTACATCCGCTCGTCCATCCACACTTTGTAGTCGTTGTTGTCGGGGTCGGTGTACTTGCCGAACTGCCAGTTGATCCGCCAGCCGGTATCGGAGCCGTCGATGAGGTAGACCAGGCGCTCGCTTTCGCCGCTGTGGTCGCCGTCGTTGTCGACCGAAATGAGGTTGCCGTAGTCGTCGAATACAAATTCGTGGGTATTGCGGACACCCATCGAGTACACTTCGAAGTTGCTGCCGTCCGGGTCGCAGCGTACGACGGTGCCGCGGTTGGGGTACTTGTGCTCGTTGCCGTCCTTATCGACGACGTTCATACCCACGTCGCCGGCACCCCACCAAATGCGGCCCTGGGGGCCGACGGTGACGCCCGACATACCGTGGCCGCTGAAGCCGACGTGCACGATCCAGCCGTGACTGAGAGAAGTGGTCTCGTCGGCTACGCCGTCGCCGTCCGTATCCTTCGTCTTCCAGAGATCCGGGCCTACGGAAATGTAAACCTCGCCGTTGGCGTACTCCACGCCGTTGGCGACGTCGGTAATCTCGTCGCCGAAGTCTTCGATGTAGAGTTTCGCGCGGTCGGCTACGGCGTCGCCGTCGCGGTCCTCGACGAACCACACCTGCTCCTTCTCGAAGGTGAGGTCGCGCCAGTCGCGTTTACCGTCGCCGTTGAGGTCCTTGAGGTGACGCTCGGACTGTTCGCTGCCCTCCTCGAAGGTCTTGCGCAGAAATTCGCGGCGGTCCTCGACGGTCTGAAAGGCGATGGAGGCGGTCATCCAGTCGCGGTGTCCCCGGATGTCGAACTCGGAGTGCTCCTGCCGGGTGGCGCTGGTATAGAAGATCCTGCCGTCCGGCGCGACGCTGATGGCGATCGGGTCGGTTACGAGGGAGTCGCTGGCCCAGAGGGAGAGTTCCAGGTCGCCGTCCAGTTGGATGTTGCTTTCGGCACGGATCTTCCGGGCCAGGTCGGCGGCCTGCCCGGGTTCCAATTCGATGGCACGGTCGGGGTAGGTCGTGCCGGCGGTATTCTCAGGTTGCTGAGCGCAGTAGGCCAGGGTTACTAGACCCAGGAGTAGAGGTAAAAGTCGGTGCATAATCGATGGTTAACGACTGCTAAAGATAGCTTGTCACCTCCGACTTTCCACCCCGGTCGACTTCCGGGGAGTGACTTAGGGTAAAATTGACACGATTATACCCTCGGTTGAGACACGGCACCCGCGCGCCGCCGCCCGCGTGGCCCGCTTACTACTCTTTTTTGGCCTGTTCCGTAGCGTCCAGTAAATCCTGGGTGGCCTTTTTGAGCTCCGCCACGTTGCCCTCCGGCTCGTCCGACTCCCCACCCGATTTCTTCTTACCCCGACGGCTTCGTTTCTTGTTGGCTTCCGATTCGCCGGAAAGTTCCCGGGCTACGGCTTCGGCTTCGGCCGCGGCTTCCGGACTGCTCTCCGCCGCCGGCTCCACCGGGAACGGGTCCTTGCCGAATACCAGACGATCCTTACCTAAATCGGTATAGATGGTATCGCCCGCCACGAAATTTCCGGCGATGAGATCCTTGGACAACTCATCGGCCAGATCGGCCTGCAGAACCCGTTTCATCGGCCTAGCGCCGTACTGGGGGTCGTAGCCGCGTTCGGCGAGCCAGCCCAGGGCCCGGTCGCTGATCTTGATGACCATTCCCTGGCGCGCCAGCATCTTTTCGGTCCTCCGCAGCAGCAGGCGCGCGATCTGTTTGATCTCCGCACGGGTCAGCGGCTGGAACATAATGCGCTCGTCGATGCGGTTGAGGAATTCGGGGCGCAGGTTGTCCTGCAGCGTCTGGAATACCTCCTCGCGGGTGGTCTGGATTATGTCCGCGCGGTGCTTTTCGTCCAGATTTGCCAGGTCCTCGAAGTTTTCGAGGATGGTATCCGAGCCCATGTTGGACGTCATGATGATGATGGTGTTCTTGAAGTTGGCGACCCGGCCGCGGTTGTCGGTCAGGCGCCCGTCGTCGAGCACCTGCAACAGGATGTTGAAGGTGTCCGGGTGCGCCTTCTCGATCTCGTCGAGCAGCACGATGGAGTAGGGGCGCTGGCGAACGGCCTCGGTAAGCTGGCCACCCTCGTCGTAGCCCACGTAGCCGGGAGGCGCCCCCACCAAACGGCTCACGGTGTGGCGCTCCTGGTACTCGCTCATGTCGATGCGGGTGATGGCGCGTTCGTCGTTGAAGAGGACCTCGGCGAGGGCCTTGGCGAGTTCCGTTTTGCCGACTCCGGTGGGGCCGAGGAAGATAAAGCTGCCGATGGGACGGTTTTCGTCCTGCAGTCCGGCCCGGCTGCGGCGTACGGCATCGGAGACGGCGCGTACGGCTTCCTCCTGCCCGATGAGCCGTTTGTGGAGCTCGTCCTCGAGCAGCAGGAGCTTTTCCCGTTCGCTCTGCAGCATACGTTGCACGGGAATGCCCGTCCAGCGCCCGACGACTTCGGCGATGTCGTTGGCCGTAACTTCCTCGTTGGTGAAGCGATTTTCATCGGGCAGGTTCTCGAGTTCCTTGTCGGCGGCGGCGAGTTGTCGCTTCAGGTCCTGCAGCTGGCCGTAGCGGATCTTGGCCACGGTCTCGAAGTCGCTGTTGCGCTCGGCCTTGGCCGCCTCGTGCTCCAACTCCTCGATGGTCTTCTTGATATTCTGACTGTTGTCGACGAGCTCCTTTTCGTTGTGCCAGCGGGCGCGCAAGCTGTCGCGTTTTTCCCGGGCGTTGGCGATCTGCTCCTCGATGATCTGCAGCTTAGGGGCGCTGCCTTCGCGTTTGATGGCTTCCCGTTCGATCTCAAGCTGGCGCACGCGGCGGTCCCACTCGTCGATCTCTTCGGGTACGCTGTCGAGTTCCAGGCGGAGGCGGGCGGCGCTTTCGTCGATGAGGTCGATGGCCTTGTCCGGCAGGAAGCGGTCGCTGACGTAGCGGTTGCTCAGTTCGGCGGCAGCTACGAGGGCCTCGTCCAGGATTTCGATCTTGTGGTAGACCTCGTAGCGCTCCTGCAGACCGCGCAGAATGGAGATGGTGTCCTCCACGCTGGGTTCCTCGATGCGGACGGTCTGGAAACGGCGCACCAGAGCCTTGTCCTTCTCGAAGTACTTCTGGTATTCGTCCAGGGTGGTGGCGCCGATGGTGCGCAGGTCGCCCCGGGCCAGGGCCGGCTTCAGGATATTGGCGGCATCCATGGCCCCGTTGCCCCCGCCGGCGCCGATGAGGGTGTGGATCTCATCGACAAAGAGGATGAAGCGGCCGTCGCTGTTCGTCACTTCCTTGATCACGCCCTTGAGCCGCTCCTCGAAGTCGCCCTTGTACTTGGCTCCGGCGAGCATGCCGGCGATGTCGAGCACGAAGATTCGTTTCTCCCGCAGACTCTCGGGGACGTCGCCCTTCACGATCCGCCAGGCGATGCCCTCCACGATGGCCGTCTTACCGACGCCGGGTTCTCCGATGAGGAGGGGGTTGTTCTTCTTGCGCCGGCTCAGGATCTGGAGCAGCCGGCGGATCTCCTCGTCGCGGCCCACGATGGGATCGAGCTTGCCGTTTTCGGCCCGTTCGTTGAGGTTGACGGTGTACTTCTCGAGCAGGTTGTAGGTGTCGTCGCCGGAGGGTTCTTCCACGGTGCGTCCCTTCCGCAGTTCCTCGATGGCGCCGCGGATACCGTCGTTGGTAGCACCGAGATCCTTCAGGATGCGGGCACCCTTATCGCTGGCCCCCTGGATGATGCCCAGCATCATGAGTTCGATGCTGATGTACTGATCGCCGAAATCGACGAGCATCTTCTTGGCCCGGCTCAGCGCCCGGTTGGCGTCGCCCGTGAGGTACTGCTTGGAAGAACCCTTGACCCGGGGGTAGTCCTGCAAAATCTGCTTGAGTTCGCGACGGACATCCGCTAAGCCGACCCCTACTTTTTTAAGGATGAAGTCGGCTACGCTTTCGTCGACCGTCATGATGCCCGCCAGCAGATGGGGGGTATCCACCTGTTGCTGATCCATTTCCTTGGCGATCTTCTGCGCCTGTATGATGGCTTCCTGGGCTTTGGTCGTAAAATTCTCGTAGGTCATATGTCAGGGATACGGGCTTTGCGCGATCGGTCGGTGCGGGGAGCCGGCACGTAAGCTATTCTTTATTCAAACCGCAATTTAAGGTAAACGCGTACGGGAGCCGTTCGGTCCGTCGGTTCCCACGGCGAATCGACCAACGCACGGCGTATATACCGTTCGATCGCCGGAGCGGTTGCCGGGGGGAAGCGAAAATCGCTCAGCGAACCGTCGGGGTGGCGCAGGAAATTAACCTCCACCGTGGCGGGGGACAGGTCGGCGGGGCGTTCGCGCTCGATGCGGGTACGGAGGGTCCGGTAATTGTCGGTGGAGTCTATTGGGGGAACCGCCGTTGTGCGGAAGGATTGTTCCATCCGGGCGGGTACCGGAGCGTCCCGGGCCATGACGGAGGCTGCCGGTTCCGCGGGTAGCGCTGGATCCTTGGCGGCTGATTGTGGCTGGGGGCGGGGCTCCTCGGATTCGTAAACTTCGGGTGCGGGGGCTACCGCTTCCGCAGTTGTTTCCGGCGCGGGCGGCGGAGGTGGGGGTAGGGGGCGGCGGGGCGCGGGAGCCGGAGGTTCCTTGGATGAATCCATTGCAATGGCCGCGGCGTCTTCCTCCGCGTAGTAGTGGGGGAGGAGTAGGGTGGCGACGCCGAGTAATAGCAAAATGGCGGCGGCGGCGGCGTAGCGCGGGAGCAGCGTACGGCGGGAAGTGGCGGGCCGGGCGCGATCAAGGAGAGCGGCGATGCGGTGCTGGTGATCGTGGTCCGCATCGTTACGCAGGGCGTCGAAGGCTTCCCGGAGCCCGTCGTCCCCGGCCGCCCGACGTTCGAGTTCGGCCTCCTCGGGGGCGGTGATCGCGCCGCTGATCCAGCGGCGTAACAGTTCGTCGTCGCGGTACTGCTCGGGGTTCACGGGGAGTCGGTTTTGTCCAGCGGGTACTGGGATTCTAGACAGGTCTTCAGGTTGCGGCGGCCGTTTTGCAGGTGGGAACGTACTTGCCCAACGGAGAGCGCCAGTTGCTCCGCGATGTCCCGGTAGCTCAGCCCCTCCTGCAGATAAAACAGCCGGATGCAGCGCTGTTGTTCCGCGGCGAGCCGCCGGAGACACCGGTGGAGCGCCCGGGTATCCGGCGCTTCGGCGGCCTCCTCCCGTAGATGCAGTAATTCATCGGAATGCATAAGCGATCCGCGTGTCTGACGGAGCGGGTCGCGTTTTTCGCGTCGCAGTTGCATCAGACAGTGATTGCGGACCAGGGTCTGCAACCACGCCCGGTAGTTGGTGACGTCGTGGGAGGCCAACTTGGTCAGCAACACGGGAAAGAGTTCGGCTCCCGCGTCCTCCGCCCGCTGCGGCGTCCCTAAATAGCGCAGGCACCAACCGTACATCAGTTCCGCGTACCGCCCGTAGAGGGGTAGTAGGTCGCCCGGTCTGCGGGTGCGCCGGAACTGGTCGATGAGCTCACGATCGGTCACGCCTCAAAGTACAAAGCGGTCTCTGACCGCGCCCGTACGATGCGGTTTCCGACCGCGAAGTTGGAAGCAGTTTCCAACTGCACCTATGCGATGCGGTTTCCGACCGCGAAGTTGGAAGCAGTTTCCAACTGCACCTATGCGATGCGGTTTCCGACCGCGAAGTTGGAAGCAGTTTCCAACTGCGCTAATCAAACAGCAACAAACCCATCCAAAGAAAATAACGGTAAATGTTTGTAAAATATATAAAGCAAACATTATGTTAGCACGACGAAACACACACACCCATGCGAGCCGAAAAAATTCCCTCTACCCCGGTACACATCACCTACCGACTCTACGGGAGCATCCCCAATTTACCGCTGCAGCGACTGCACGACAGCCACCGCCTTAAACTGGCTCAGCTCAAGCGGTCCTTCTCTCCCCATCGGTTACTGGAAGACCCCGGAGCCAAACGGGACTTGCGGACGCGTACAGATGATGAGGCCATCCGCTTTTACCACGGTTACGACGCTCTGCTGGATGGTGCGCTGGTCGGTCCTACCTTTTTGGCCACTTCGGAGGCTAAGAATTTGATCATAGAGTCCTGGCATACACTGGCACGGTTGCGGGGTCTGCATATCCACGCCATCAGTGTGATGAGTAACCACGTGCACGTCATTCTAGCCAGTAAGGATGACGCTTCCCCCTTTTATCTGGATGCCCTCCTGCGTGATCATAAAAGGTTTACCGGCAACCAATTGAATAAGCTGCACCGAACCCCCGGCCGGCGCGTATGGGCGGAAAAGCAGTACAGCCGGATCGTTCGGAGAGGAAAGTTCGGACAGGTGTTGTGGTACGTGCTGAATAATCCGGTCAAGGCGGGGCTGACGGACGATGCGGTGAGCTGGTTCGGTAATTGGTGGGCGCCGGAGTTGCGGGAAGGGTTTATTGAATCACGGGTGGCTTAGGGTGGGGTGGTGCCGCGGTTGGAAACCGCCTTGCACTTCGCGGTCGGAAACCGCGTCGTACCTTTCGGCGTCAAGAATAACCCCATATGAACGAACATACCTACGTAGCCATAATGGCCGGTGGCGTTGGCTCCCGCTTCTGGCCCGCCAGCCGGGAGGATAAGCCGAAGCAGTTTCTCGACATCGCCGGCGACGGGCGCAGTCTGCTCCGTATGACCTTCGAGCGCTTCCTGAAGCTCACCTCGGCCGATAAGATCTACATCGTCACCAACGGCAAGTATAAGGACCTGGTCCAGGAACATCTGCCGGAGATCGGTCCCCAGCAGATCCTCTGCGAACCGAGCCGCAACAATACCGCGCCCTGCGTGGCCTATACGGCCTTCAAACTGCACACCCTTGATCCGGAGGCCAACTTCGTGATCGCGCCCAGTGATGCCCTGATTGTCAACGACACGCTGTTCACCGCCAACATCAATAAGGCCCTTCGCTTTACCGCCGAGCACGATGCCCTCGTGACCCTGGGCATTTCGCCGGACGCCCCCCACACCGGCTACGGCTACATTCAGTTCCTGGAGGAAGGAACCGACGCCGAGGACGTCTACCGCGTCAAACGCTTCACCGAGAAGCCCGACCTGAGTACCGCCAAGTCCTTTCTGCAGAGTGGCGATTACCTCTGGAACGCCGGCATTTTTATCTGGCGCGCAAAGACCATCCTGGAGGCTTACGAGAATTACGCCCCCGAGATCTACGCGCTGCTCTCCCAGGGGCTTCAGTACTACAACACCGAGGAGGAGCAGTCTTTCATCGACGAATTTTATCCCCAAACCCCCAGCATCTCCGTCGACTACGCGATCATGGAGAACGCGAAGAACATCTTCACCATTCCGGCTCAGTTCGGCTGGTCGGATCTCGGAGCCTGGGGAGCCCTCTACCACGAAAGCGAGAAGGATCGCGACGGCAATGTCCTGTCCGGACAGGTTATCATCGAGGACACCCACAACAGCTACATCCGCGGACCGAAGGGGAAACTCATCGTCGTCGGTGGTGTCGACGATCTGTTGGTCATCGACGAAGAGGACGTGCTGCTCGTCTACCCCCGCAACCGCGAACAGGAAATCAAGGCCCTGCGCGCGAAGGCCGAGGAAGAGTACGGAGAGAAGTTCGTGTAAACTATGGAAGCCGCCGACAGACACCCCTTCGGCTCCCGGACGGGGTACCCATCCTGGCGGCACCTGATTGTTCTTTTGACGCTGTGTGCCGGCGTGTCGGTTCGGGCACAGACGCTCGATTCCGTGTTTCTCACAAACGGATTCAAGATCGGTGAGGTGACGGATTCGTCCATCGTCGTTTGGACCCGACTTTGCCTATCCGCTAAACCGGTGCCGGTCAGTCACGCACGTCAGGAATCCACCTTCCGCCATCCGATCGGCTTCGACAATAGTATGCCGGTGGCCCGAATGGACGGAGCGGTACCGGGCACCTTCGGTGAAGTCCGCATCAAATTGACGTCGGCGGATACGAGCATCGTACGGCAGTGGCATCCCGTTTCCCCTTACCGCGACTACACCTTCAAGACCGGCATCGGTGGGCTACGTCCCGCGACCAGCTATACCGTCGTCGTGGAGGGGCGGAAGGCTGATGGTGGCCCCGTATCCAGGTTGACGGGCAAGTTTCGCACGGCCCCGCGGCCGGAGGCAATCGTACCGGTGACCTTCACCGCTTCGACCTGTCAGTACTTCTGGTCCCACGACGACCCCATCCGGGGCTTTCGTATGTACGACAGTATGCTCGCGCTGGAACCCGCCTTTCACTGCCAGACCGGCGATTACGTCTATTACGACAAGCCCGGACCCCTGGCCGTAAACCTGCCCCTCGCCCGCCACAAGTGGAACGCGATCAACGGCTGGCCCGCATTGGTGGAGTTCTATAACCATACTCCCCTGTACATTCAGAAGGATGACCACGATCTGCTAAAGGACGACGTATCCGATTCCGCCGCGACCTACGGGGAATTGACCTTCGGGGACGGACAGCGCATCTGGGAGGAACAAACGCCGATCGGCAACGGGGCTTACCGGACCGTCCGCTGGGGAAAAGACCTGCAGGTATGGATCACCGAGGGCCGCGATTTCCGGAGCGACAATACGGATGCCGATGGACCGGACAAGACCATCCTGGGCCGCGAACAGATCGAGTGGCTAAAGTCGACCGTACGGGATTCCGACGCCACCTTCAAGGTCCTGGTATCCTCCACCCCGGTAGTCGGGCCCGACCGCGACCGTAAGACGGATAACCACGCCAACGATTCCCACCGTACGGAAGGAGAGTGGCTGCGCCGTTTCCTGGCGGATGCTGGTATGTTCGTCATCAACGGCGACCGTCACTGGCAGTACGTATCCGTCGATCCGCGCACGGGCCTCAGGGAATTCAGTCAGGGCCCCTCGAGCGATTCTCACGCCCAGGGTTGGACTCCCGACGATCGCCGACCGGAGCACAAATTCTTGCGGGTGAACGGCGGATTTCTCTCAGTCAGCGTACGCCGGGAAGGGGGTACGCCGATCATCACCTTCACTCACCACGACGTAGAGGGTACGCCCGTGCACCGGGAAATGATCCGGGCGGAATAATGACGCTCCGCGAGCCCCGGAGGCTTAGGCAAGGGGTTCAGAACCCTTCGCCCGCGTACCGCTCCGCGAACTGTTCCACCGTAGGACGGAAATAGTAGAATACGCCGAGCATCAGGACCACCAGGGCCAGGGGTTGGAAGTTGTAAGTCAGCAGTGCGATCACGGTCAGCAGTAGGGTGGCACTTTCGATGATGGCCAGGCGGATGAAGACCGTCGCGCGGTAACTGCTGGCCGCCCGCTCCCGGATGCCCCGCTGCTTGGCCACGGTACGCGCCCGGAAGGAGTCGATGAACCACGCCCCGCCCACCATGCACACCGCGTATCCGGCTACGACGAGCAGGTCCGTCTCCTCGCTCATGAAGTAGCGTACGGGTTGTCCCCGGATCATGAACCACACGATCAGGGCAAAGACCAGTTGCGCCATGAGTACGGCGTAGAAAATGGTCTGCAGTTGCTGAAACCACCTATTCGATGCCATGCATCATCTTTTTCATCCAGCCGCTGATGGCGACGAAGATGATGGCGGCCGTAATGGGTACGGCGGCAAAGATGGCGAAGAAGCCGCTCAGGCCGATCTGTTCGGCGATGGGGTCGATGTAGGAACCCGTCAGTCCGGCGGCAAAGTTGGCGATGAAGTTGGCCACGAAGAAAACGCCGAACATGAGACCCACCAGGCGCACGGGCGCCAGCTTGGATACGTAGCTCAGCCCCACCGGTGAGATGCAGAGCTCCCCGAGCGTGTGGAAGAGGTAGGCAGCGATGAGCCAGAACATACTCACGCTCGCCGTCTTGGCGCCGTCCGGTATGCTGAGCGAACCGATGGCCAGAATGGCGAATCCGAGTCCCAGTAGCGTAAGTCCGAGGGCAAACTTGATCGGTCCGCGGCGAAGGAAGGAGATCTTCTTCTCCCACAATTTGGCGAAGGCCGGCGCAAAGCAGATGATGAACAGGCTGTTGAAGATCTGGAACCAGCCGGCGGGTACCTCCGGGGCGTCTTCGGTAAATTGCTCGTACAGCATGTTGCCGATGAGCAGCCAGATGATCACGAAAGCCAGCGCGAGCACCAGGTTCGAGACGCTGTAGTTTTTGAAGGTGATGCTGAACAGTTTCAGGAGTACCCAGGTCAGCACGATGACCGGGATTACCGTAATGGCCGTATTGGCGAGCCGGAACCAGGTAGCCCCCTCACCGCTCAGCGTCCGCTCCGTATAGTCGAGGGCGAAGATGGTCATCGACCCCCCGGCCTGCTCGAAGGCCCACCAGAAGAAGATGATGAAGAAACTGAACACGATGATCGACCATACCCGGTCACGCTCCACTTTTTTCAGCGATTTATCCGATACGATCCACCCCACGAAGCCTACGACCGAACCCAGGATGATGGGCGGCATAAACTCCCGGCTTACCGTTTGCAGGAAGTTGGCCTGCGGATCGGAGAAGGTGGTGATGAGGAAGTAGAAGACGGCGGCGATCGCCAGCCCGATGGCTCCCCAGCTTACGGCCCGTTTGCCGTCGTCGTCACCGCCTACGGACGGCGTCAGGTCGTCGTCGGCACTCAGGGGCTCCAGGGATGCATCCACGGTGTACCCTTCCGGCTCCACGGCGGCGGATTCGGTGCGGGCTGATTTCTTGTCCTCCAGCGCCTGGGCCTGCTTCGGGGACAGACCGATGTTGCCGAAGATGTCCTGGGCAAACCAGAACTGAACGAGACCGATGAACATGAAGATGCCCGCCAGTCCGAATCCGTATCCGTAACCATACGCTTCACTCTCCCCGTAATAGCTGCACAACAGGATGCCCAGAAAGGCTCCCGCGTTGATCCCCATATAGAAAATGGTATAGGCGCCGTCCTTGCGCTCGGTGTCGTCGGCGTAAAGTTGGCCGACGATGGAGGAGATATTCGGCTTGAACAGACCGTTGCCGATGATCAGCAGGCCCAGGCCGGTATAGAACAGCCCCGATGTCTCGAAGGCCATGGCCGCGTGACCGGCCGTCATGATCAATGCCCCCAGCACGACGGCCCGTCGGTAACCCAGTAAGCGGTCGGCCAGGATACCACCTATCATTGGCGTGAAGTATACCAGGCCCGTGTAGATTCCGTACAGCGCCAGGGCGTCAGCCCGCTCCCAGGGCGTATCCCCGAAGGCAACGTCGACCAGGAAGACCACCAGCAACACCCGCATGCCGTAGTAACTGAAGCGTTCCCACATTTCGGTGAAAAAGAGAACGAAGAGTCCGGGGCGGTGGCCGAAAATGCTGCCCCCGTCTTCCGGGTGCCGTACGGTCGTGGTATTCATTAAGCTTGGTTATGGTTTGGTAGAGGCAGCCTCCCCGCTGGGTCGGGACTGCAAAGTCGTGGTTAATCCGTGTCCCAAAGAATGGGCGTACCGGGTGAGCGATAGCACCAAAGAAACAAAATTACCGCTTACCTCCCGCCAGCGCGATCCGCAGGGAAGCTCCGAACATACCCCCCAGTCCCGCCGTGATGCCCCCCCACAGGGCCGTGACGACTACCAGGACCCAACCGGTCGGCACGTTAAAGGTGACCGCCAGTCGGTCCCCGAGGCGCCCCTCGGAAACGAGGTGCAGGTAGCCGGTGTAACACCCCCACACCATCACCACGGCCAGAAAGGAGAAGTAGAACGCGCTGCGTCGCCATACCGGCAACAAAAAACCCAGCGCCGCCGCCCCGATGGCCAGCGCGTACCAGCTTGCCCCCGTGTAGAGGCAGGCGACACTCAGGAATAGAACACCCAGCAGGAGAAAGAATCGGTACATAGTCGTTTATTCGAAGATCCAGCTCCCGATCGGGTTACGGGGTTTTTTCCAGCGCGTGAGTTCGTGGTAGCGCCCCTGTTCCCACTCCTCGAACCCATTGTCGTAGAAGCGGCTTCCCGGATTACCCGAGGCGCCGCCCGGCAGCGCTCCCCAGCCCCGGGGTTCCGCCCCCAGTTCGATGACCATCCGCCAGCTTCCGCCGAAATTGTCGTCGACCACCCGCGGCGTCGTACGCGCACCCCCCGTAGTGATGAGCGGCGACCCGAATCCCGGAATTTTTCCGAGGTGATCGATGAAGGCATTGCGGTACACGGCCCACGTTTCCGGTAGATCTCCTTCCAGCGACTCCAGGATCTCGTCAAAGGCGCGCTGCGTGAGCATCGGGGCGGTTTCCCGGAAGGTGGGGGTGGCTACCACGTCGAAGATCTCGTGGTCCGGGCGGTCACGCAACAGCTCATTCCACTTCCAGCGCTCGGGCTGGAGAGTACCTGCATCGGCGGGAAATTCGTCGAAGGTCAGCGCGTACAGCCGGTCGGCGAATTCATGGAATAGCGTGGCGCCCCGGCTGTCTCCGGCGTAGTGGTAATCCCACTCCGAGAGTACCCGCAACAGGCGCTGACCCTCCTCATTCAGGCTTCGCCGATCGATGCGGGCAATGAGTAGGGGAGCAAGCTCCTCGGCAAACAGGGAGTAGTCGTCGAGCTGCAGTTCTTTCATCCGCCGCTGATTCATGGTCGGCTGCCGCGACAGGACCCGGTTGATGTAGCGTCCCCGGTATTCGTCGAAGCGGCCGAGGTAGTAGTAAGGGTAGTTCGGCCCCGTCGTCTCCTGATTGGCCGAACTTACGAAACCCCGCCCCGGATTGTAGTGCACCGGCCGCCGGTCGAAGGGAATGGCCCCCTGCCAGTTGTTCCGGGTGCTGTCTCCCTCGCGGATGAAACGGCCCTCTCCCGACTTGCGGAGGGGAAAGAAGCCGTTGGGCCGGATCGCGATGTCACCGTCCCGGGCCGCGAAGATGAAATTCTGGGCCGGATCCACGTAACCTCGGAGCGCCTCCACGTAGTCCGCGTAATTGCGGGCTTGCATCAATTGCAGGAAGGTAGCCACCATGGTATGGGGGCGGACGTCACTCCCCGGTTCGTCCTGCGCCCGCCACCGCATGGCCATTCCGGCGTAGGGGCCCTCGGTGTCCGGTACCGGTCCGAAGACCGTCCAGGGCGTCCGGACCACTTCGTCGGGTTCACCCTTGCTGCGCAGGGTATCCGTGATAAACTGAGTAGCTACTTCCTCCCCGTCTAGGAGATAAGCGGTGTGGGCGGTGTCGGTCCAGTGAATGCGGTACCAATCGGTGACGTCGTGGCCGACGTTCGTTTCTCCCCAGGCTACGTAGTCGTTAAAGCCCATCATTAGTCCGGGCGCACCCACCAAACCTACACCGCGGGCATTGCAGCCGGGAAAAGTAATCTGTGCCTCGTACCATACGCTGGGGTAGCTCAGTTGTAGGTGGGGATCGTTGGCCAGGATGGGCGCGCCGGTATTCGACCTTCGGGGACCCACCGCCCAGTTGTTGCTGCCGTTGTCCGGATCCAGTCCCAACCAGCTGTATCCTTCGGTCTTCGGTCGGGCGGGGCGGGGAGCTTCGGGCGGGGCCGCGGGTGCCGTGTTTGCGAAGGGAAGCAGGGAGAACTGGCTCTGGGCGACGGGCCGGTCGGCATCGGGAACCACGGGACTCTCGGCCGGAAAGCGCTCCGGGAAGAGGGCGTCGAAGCGTTCCCTCCCCAGTTCGCTCCGGGTGCGGGTAGCCTGGGCGTCCTGGTAGTGGCCGCTCAGTCCGGCGGACATGCCCTTCATCAGCAGCGCGGTGCGGTAGGGGGACCAGCGCAGCGGTTCGTGACCCAGCAGTTTGTATTCCACCGGATAGTCCTCGGGGCGGAGCTGGTCGAGGTAGGCATTGACCCCGTCCGCGTAGGCCTGTACGGCCCGGTAATCATCCGGAAAGTGGAGCGCCATGGTGTCCACCGCGCGCCGGGCTATTTCCCGAAAGCCCTTGCGGATCTGTGCCAGATCCCGTTGCTTTACGGATGGACCCAGCACCTGCGCTAAGCCGCCCTCCGTGGAACGCGTACTGATGTCCATCTGCCACATGCGGTCGTAGGCGTTCGCGTAGCCCTGGAGAAAGCAGGCACTTTCCAGGTCTTCGGCGATGATGTGCGGCACGCCGCGGTCGTCGAAGTGTATCTCGCCCCGCGCGTGGGGATTGGCCAGGTGGAAATTCAGTTCCCGTACGCGATCCCCCTCGCCCGTATTCTGCCAGAATCCCCGGGCCGGGTCGAGAAAGGGGCCCAGGGCCGGGAGCGGCAGACCAAAAATGCCCGCCGCACTCCCCAGGAGTAGCCAGGCGGCGAGGAGAAGGGCCGAGATGATGGGAAGCGTCCAGCGCATAGCGTGTATATAGTCAGGGGCCAAGGTAAGGGGGCCGCCCGGGAATAGGGAACGAACCAAACGCGGCGACCGACATTATACCCGTTCATCACTACCCCAATAATGCGCGCTTTGTCACTCCTTTTCCTTTGCGTTCTTTTTTTGCGTGCGACGGCAGCACCCGCGACCGGCGCGCGGCCCGGGGGCAGGACTTCGTCAGCGACCCCGATCACCTGTATTTTTTGAACATTCGGAGCCGGGACTACCACTCCGAAACCGTGGCGGAGGGTACCGATGTGTACCGCCACGACGAACTGACTTCCGGCGACGGGCCGGTCATCGTGGATCGCTGGCTGGAGGACCGGGCCGAACTGGTCTGGAAGGGACTTCCGATCCCCCTTCCGCAAATTCGGGAGCTGCGGGATTCCCTGCGTCGCGGCGACCGTTCCGCCGCCCTGGAGGTGGTGGAAGATTATTTGCGGCTGGTGGGGAAGTGATCACTGCCGCTGAGCGGATTTAGCGAGTTATAACTGATAACTATACATTATGAATGCATAAATAGCCGTTATGTAGTCCAATCAATGCCATTAGTAACTCTAAACATCTCTAAGCTTGCGATTGTCGGTGTGGGGGACTACAGCGGTCGGACGGCTATAGCGGTCCAACCGCTATAGCCGTCCGACCGCGCCCACCCACCTCACCCAACCACCCGCCCCCGCCGGGTGTACTTAACCGCGTGCCATCTTCTTCTCCTTCCCCCGATCGCGTCCGCCAGCTGCTCGACCACTACCACGACCGCTTTAATCGACCGGCCTTCGTCCCCGACGACCCCATCGGACTGGTCCATGCGTTTTCGGATCCCCGCGATCGGGAAATTGTTGGGTTTTGGATCGCCATGCTCGCCTGGGGGCGCCGCGCCACCATAATCGACAAGGGGCACCAGCTCATTGAAGCCATGGGCGGCGAACCCTACCGCTTCATTACGGAGCGTGGCCACTGCTCCGCTACGATCATCCGGGAGCTGGGCGACTGGAAGCACCGCACCTTCACCTTCGCCGATACTTGCTACTTCATCCAGTGGCTACGGTGGTACTACCGACGACACGAGAGCCTGGAAGATGCCTTCGCCCGTCACCTCTCAGCCAAGGATCCCACGATCGAACCCGCCCTGCGGGGCTTCCACGAATTGTTCTTCAGCCTCCCCGACGCCCCCCACCGCACCCGTAAGCACGTGGCCACTCCCGCCCGCAATTCACGGTGCAAGCGGCTATGTATGTTTCTGCGCTGGATGGTACGTACTGACGACCGCGGCGTCGATTTCGGTCAGTGGCGGCGCATACGTCCCGATCAGCTCTGCATGCCGCTTGACGTCCACGTCGAACGGGTGGGGCGATCCCTCGGCCTACTCACTCGTAAACAGTGCGACTGGCGGGCGGTGGTGGAACTGACGGATAAACTGAAGGAATACGACGCGGAGGATCCAACGCGGTTTGACTTCGCCCTGTTCGGAATGGGCGTGGAGGGCATTTCGCCGGATGACTGGGTGCAACTGGGGTAACTCCGTTTCGGTGGCGACCGCGGCGCACCCCCATTCAACACCTCCCCAAATAAAGAACCTCCGTACCCACAAAATTGGGTCGGAGGCTCACTTTACACTCACTAGTATATATGAAACTTAATCAACTGATCATGTAACTACGGAATGCCCGAAAAGTTATGGGCAATTCCCTGTTTGTTCAAGGTTTTAACATTTTCTTTCAATCTTCGGCGACCGCCGGCAACTTGCCGGATTTGGCGCGGAAAAGTTTCCACCAGAACCCGGGACGCACCAACTGCTTGCGCAATTCGAAATCGGTGTACATTCTACAGAGCAGTTCTACGAGCTTAGGGTTGGCTGCAACGATGCCCGTGAGAAAATTTGTGATCCACTTGTGCTGCATAATTTGCTGCAAGCGGTAACTCAGCCGAAGTTCCGTGCGCAGTACCCGCTCGATGCGCACGTCGTATGCCGCCAGAAAAGCTGCGTCGAATCGGTTTTCCCGCAGGCACTGCTCGGCCAGTTCGGCGGCGATGAAACCGGAGTAGGTCGCGTTGCCGATGCCCTCGCCGGTCAGGGGGTCGATGAGGTGACCGGCATCGCCCGTGAGGAGATAATGGTCGCCGGATAGGGTGCGGTCCTTCGATCCTAAAGGAAGGCCGTAGCCCACCGTGGGATCAATTTGCACAGCATCCCGGAACCGTTCCCGGAATGCCTCCGACGCTACGATCTTGTCCATCTCCTTGCGCAAATTCAGCCCCCGTTTCTTGACGATGTCGGAGCGCATCCCGAGCCCCACGTTGGCCTCCCCGTTGGGCAGGGGAAAAATCCAGAAGTATCCCGGATTATAGTCGTCCAGGAAGTGGAGTTCGATGAAATTGTCCGGATGAAAACCCGTCACGCCCCGGAAGTATCCCCGCACCGCCGCGGCGTAGTGATTCTTGTCGATCTGCTGCCCGGCCTCCCCGCGACTGAACTTGCTGTGGGCTCCACTGGCGTCGATCAGAAGGCTACAGGTCCATTCTTCCCCGGTTTTCGTCCGTACCGTGTAGCCGGTTTCGTCGCGGTCGGTGGCTAACACTTCGGTGCGCAGACGTAGGTCGATGTCGTCGCGACGGCGTACCTCCTCGATCAGAAAGGTGTCGAAATCGATCCGTTTGCTCACGTAGCCAGGTGCTTCGTCCGGGACGCGCCGGTAGCCCACCTTAAAGGGCAGCTCGATCAGTTTTTTGCTGGGCGGGTAAAAGCGAATACCCCACACGTCCGCCGGCGTGAACCGTTGGCGGAAGCGGTCCATGATGGCCGGATCGAGGCGGTTGAGCAGGGTAGGGACCTTACCGCTGATCGCGTCTCCACAGACTTTATCGCGCGGGAAGGTGGCCTTGTCCAGCAGCACGCTTGGTATTCCCAGGTAGGAAAGTCGCAGGGCGGTAGCCGCTCCGGCCGGCCCGGCGCCAATGATCAGAATGGGAGTAAAAGTAGAAGCCATAGGGGGAACCGGGTACGGGTGAGGGATTGCCGACCGCTTAAGGGGGGGCGGGTACGCAGGTGCAAGGTAATGCAGGAGGCCAAGCAAACCTTCCCGCTGGGCCGGCCTCGGCGATGTGCGGCGGGTGATTTACATTCGCCGGGTCGTCGGACCGCAATGCCGTGTACCAACAAACTTCTCGGTAGTTGCGGTGTTTCCCTGACGAAAGAAACATACCCACGATTCGTTGCGCCACGATCCGCGCACCGACCGCCCAAGGGGGGCGGTTGCAGTTTTTACTCTACATGCCTAAGAATATCACAAAGAGCGGAAAGCTCAAGGCCCGCGATTTGGAGCGCGCCATTTACCAGGAGTTTAAGGCTAATGCCCGCAAACAACTCAACCCCAAGCAACTACTACGAAAATTAAAGGTCAAGAACAGCAAGGACAGCGTTCAGGCCGCCCTCGATAAGCTGGTCGCCACCGGTAAGGTAAAGGTGAGCGATAACTACCGTTACCAACTCAACGGATCTTCCGCGCAGAAGCGTTCCAGCACGTTCGCCGAGGGGCGGGTAGACATGACCCGCAGCGGGGCCGCGTACATCATCATGGATGGAGAGGCCAGCGACATATTCGTACCCCAGGGACGCCTCGGCAACGCCCAGGACGGCGACAAGGTCAGGGTGCGTTACTGGACGCCGGGTGGTCGCCGCAAGCCCGAAGGGGAAGTCAGCGAAGTACTCGAACGCAGCGTCACTCACTTCGTCGGGACCTTAAATATCCACGAGAAATACGCGGAAGTCGTCGTGGATGGACCCGGCGGCAAGATCCTGAGCGTGGCCGTGCATCGCGCGGAATTAATCGGCGGAAAAGACAAGGAAAAGGTAGTCGTCAAGATTCTCGACTGGGAAGAGAACCGCTACGGCCAGATCAGCGGCCAGATTACCGCCGTACTCGGCGAGCCGGGTTCGAGCGACATCGAGATGCAGGCAATCCTCATCAACAACGGCTTCCAGATCACTTTTCCGGATGAGGTGCTCGCCGAAAGCGAGGCGCTGCCCGGTGAGATCACTCCTCAGGAGATCAATATCCGCCGCGACATGCGGGAGGTCACGACCTTCACCATCGACCCCCTCACCGCTAAGGATTTCGACGACGCCCTGTCCATTCAGCACCTGGAAAACGGTAAGATCGAAGTAGGCGTTCACATCGCCGACGTCAGTCACTACGTAAAGCCCGGCAGCGCCCTGGATCAGGAGGCCGCCGACCGCACCACGAGCGTATACCTCGTCGACCGGGTTTGCCCGATGCTCCCCGAGCGCATCAGTAACGAGTTGTGCTCCTTACGGCCGCACGAGGATAAGCTGACCTTCAGCGCCGTCTTCGAATTCGACCCCAAAAGCTTCAAGGTCACCGACCGTTGGTTCGGCCGCACGGTCATCCATTCCGACCGCCGCTTCACCTACGAAGAAGCCCAGGAGGTACTCGATACGGGAGAAGGCGACTTCGTTGATGAGCTCGACCTGCTCGACCGAATTGCCGATAAGCTGCGCAAACGCCGCTTCAAGGAAGGGTCGATCGACTTCAATACCAATGAGGTGCGCTTTAAGCTCGACGACAACGGCAAACCCCTCTCCGTGTACATCAAAGATCGCATCGACACGAATATGCTGATCGAGGACTTTATGCTTCTGGCCAACCGGGAGGTGGCCGGTTTCATCAAAAAGAAGGAGGAGCGGCTCAAGCAAAACATCCCCTTTGTATACCGCGTCCACGACGAGCCCGATATGGATAAAGTAGCCGAACTCGCCAAATTCGCCGCGGCCCTCGGATACGATATGGACCTCAGTTCCCCCAAGTCCGTTACCAAGAGCTACAATAAGCTGCTCGCGAAGGCCGACGAGGACCCCATGGTCAAAATGCTCTCCCCCATTGCCATCCGTACCATGGCCAAGGCCGTCTACACGACCGAGAACATCGGTCACTACGGACTGGGCTTCGAGAATTACAGTCACTTCACCTCCCCCATCCGCCGCTACGCCGACGTACTGGTCCACCGTCTGTTGGCCAAGAACCTCGAAAAGGGCAGCCTCTTCAAGGCCAACGCCGAGAAGCTCGAAGAACTCTGCAAACACATCAGTAGTCAGGAGCGCAAAGCCGTTACCGCCGAACGCGAAAGCATCAAGTACAAGCAGACGGAATACATGCTCGACAACGTCGGCGAGGAGTTCGATGGCGTCATCAACGGACTGGCCGACTTCGGCGTATTCATCGAACTCGTGGAAAACTTCGTGGAGGGAATGATCCCCTACGATAAGATGGACGAAAACTACGACCTCAGCGCTGGCAAGCTTTTCATCACCGGCCGTAAATCGGGCAAAAAACTCAAAATGGGCGACCTCGTCCGGGTCAGGATCGAGGACGTTGACCTCGAGCGCCGCCGCATCGACATGTCGCTGGTGGAGGTACTGAAGGTGCACGGTGATCCGGAACGGAAGAAAGACGGGGGCGGACGGCGCAAGTCGCGTCGCCGTAAGGACAAGGAGTGACCCCGCCGCCAGGGCTCCGTTAATTTTCCGTTAAAGCCCCGGGGCGTCCGGCTCGATTTTTGGTAGGTATTCAATTGATATACAGGCGTTTATGCGATAAGGCGAGAGGTTAAACCTTCCTTACTGGGGTAACTTAGAGTTTCCCCAAACGTCTATAGTACAGTCAAGTAGCCCGGCTGCTTGTACTTTTGTGCACTAAAATTGAATCCTATGCGCCTCCGCAATTTATTCCTGATCGCCGTACTGGCCTTCGCCGGCTTCGGTGCTTCCCTGTCCGCCCAGAAAATCGCCTCCGTGGATATGGAGAAGATCATGAGCAGCATCACGGAATATCAGGACGCCCAGGAACAACTCGATCAGCTGGCCGCCAAGTGGCAGCAGGAGATCAACCAGGAATTCGATGCCATCAAGGGAATGTACAATAAGTACCAGGCCGAACAGGTGCTCATGAGCGACGATCAACGCAAGCAACAGGAGGAGGCCATCTACGACCGGGAAACTCGCGTGCGTAACATGCAACGCGAGCGCTTCGGTCCCGAAGGATCCCTCTTTCAGCGCCGTCAGGAACTCGTGAAGCCCATCCAGGACGCCATCTACGAGGCCATCGAAACCTACGCCAACCAGAATAACTACGACTTCATTTTCGACCGTGCCGGTGCCGCGGGAATCATCTTCGCCAGCGACCAGTACGACAAGACGGATGCTATCCTCCGTGCCCTAAAGAACTAAATTTTCCCCACGTACAGGCGCAACAATTGCGCCGTAACCTTAACAATGATGAAACGATTTATTCAACTCGCCTTTGTCGCGATTCTTTTCCTCGCCGCTACGGCAACCACCACCGCCCAAAAGTTCGGCTACGTGAACTCCGCGGAGATTCTCGCCGAACTACCGGCCATGAAGGCGGCCGAATCGAACCTGGAAGGACTGCAGAAGCAGCTGCAGAAGAAAGGTCAGTCGATGGTACAAACTTTTCAGACCGACTATCAGGCGCTGCAGGCCCAGGCCCAGGAAGGCACCATGAGCCCCAAGCAGCAGCAGGAGGCCGCCGCAAAACTGCAGGCTCGCGAAGAAGAAATCGGTAAGTTCGAACAGAGCATGATGGCCGATCTGCAGAAGAAGCGGGCCGAGCTGCTGGAACCCATCTACGACTCCATCAACAAAGCGATCGAGGAAGTAGCTAAGGAGAACGGCTTCCAGTTCATCTTCGACCAGCAGGTACTTCTCTACGGAGAGGAAAGCCAGGACGTCAGCGGGATGGTTAAGGCTAAACTCGGCCTGTAGACTTACCTTGCGGCAACCATGTCGCAGCACATTTACCTGCCCGATCACACGGGCTCCATTGGAGTGTTTGACTCCGGCATTGGCGGCCTCTCGGTCGCCAATGCTGTTTCCGGACTACTGCCGGCGGAAAGTTTGCTCTACGTATCCGATAACGCCCACGCGCCCTATGGGGCACGCACGGACGACGAGGTTCGCGCCTACAGTCGCCGGCTTACGGAATTCCTCCTCCGGGCCGGGGCCAAACTGATCGTCGTCGCCTGCAATACCGCCACCAGCGTTGCCATTGACGATTTGCGGGAGACCTTTCCGGCCGTTCCCTTCGTAGGACTGGAACCCGCCGTAAAACCCGCCGCCCGGAGCCGGTCGGTAGCCGTGCTGGCCACCGCCGTTACGCTGCGCAGTACCCGCTACCGCACGCTGCGGGAAACTTACTTAGCTGATCGGCCGGTGTGGGAAAGCGCCTGTCCCGGATTAGTCGACCTCATCGAAACCCACCCCAGCGGCTCCCCGGTGATTCGCGAATACTTGACGGAGCTTTTCGCGACCACCGATCAGCCCGACGCGGTAGTGCTGGGCTGCACCCATTACCCGCTCATCGCCTCCGACATCACGGCCGTACTGGGGCCCGATGTGCGGGTGATCGATCCATCAGGGGCGGCGGCGCGGCAGGTCCAACGTCTACTGGAGGAGCGGGGCCTCACCGAAAATCGGGATGTGCGAACGATCTACGACTTCTACTGTACCGGAGGAAGTGCCCCGCTCCAGCGGACGCTTTTGGCACTCACCGCACTGAACAGCCACCGACGTTGGGTGGTACCGTACCTTCCCCTAAATTAAGCTCGATGCCTTCCGTTTCCGAAAATACCTTCGTCCTCCACCAGCAGACCCGGCAAAATATTCTTGCGCTGCTGGATGCCCACACCACCGAGCAGCTCAACCGCATTCCCGAGGGCTTCAACAACAACCTGGTGTGGAATGCCGGCCACGTGATCGCTACCCAGGAGTTGCTGGTCTTTGCCCTGGGCGGGCACCGGACGCCGAGCGGGAGGGATTTCATTGACCGCTACCGTAAGGGCAGCCGCCCGGAAGGGCCCGCGGATACCGAGGAACTTGCCTACATCCGCGCCGAACTGCTCGAGGGTAATCGTCGACTTAAGGAGGCGGTTGGAGATCTGGACTGGTCGGAGTACCAGGCGTATCCCACCAGCTACGGCGTAACGCTGTCTACGGTTGCCGAAGCCATTGAGTTCAACAATATGCACGAGGCTATGCACCTGGGTACGATGCTGGCCCTGCGAAAGGTACTGTAGCGCTACCGGGGGGCGGCGAAGTAGCGATCTAGCAGGGAGTTGATTTTTTCCTTGGTCAGGGGCTTGGACTCGTGCGCATCGATGGTGGTGTACTCGCGGGCACGGGCGTAGTCCAGGTCGCCGACGGAACTGGTGAGCATGACGACCATGACCGCCGCCCGGCATTCTTCCGGGACGTGGTAATAAGCATCCAGGAATTCCCAACCGTCCATGACCGGCATATTGATGTCGAGAAACAGGAGGTCGGGACAGGGGTAGCGGCCTTCCGCCCCCGGCGTCGTGAGGTAGTCAAGCCCTTCCTTACCATTCTTACGGACCACGACCTCACCGGCTACGCCCATTTTGTCCAGGCGGCGGCAGTGGATAAAGTTATCCGCATCCGAATCATCGATCAGGAGTATGCTCCCCAGTTTGCTCATTATCTATAGTCCGCGGAATGGTGATCGTGAAAATACTACCCTGATTCGGCTTGCTTTTCACTTTGATGGTACCCCGGTGCAATTGTACTATTTTTTGACAAAAGGCCAGGCCAATGCCCTGCCCTTCGTGGGTATCCTTGCTATTAAGACGCGTAAAGAGCTCAAATATTTTGGTCTGGTCGCAGGCGGACATTCCGATTCCGTGGTCTTCCACGGTAATCCGGCACTGATCACCCAGTATTGTTGCTTCCACCCGAATCCGGGGCGGCTCGCCGGGTTTATGAAATTTGAGCGCATTAGCGATGAGATTCTGAAACAGCTGTCCCAACGCTACCGGGTACCCTTCGATGACGGGGAGCGGTCCGTTGGTCAGCTGAGCCTCCGATTCCTGAATGCGTAGGGACAGGTTTTCCCGGACTTCGCTGAGCACTTTATCCAGATCCACGCGGGTAGCCTGCTCGGAGCGTCCGACGCGACTGTACTGTAGCAGACTGTCGATGAGCCCGCTCATGCGATTCGTAGCCCGGGAGATGAAGGAAAGGTGGGTCATACCTTCTTCGTCTAGTTGGTGGGCGTGGTCCTCCTGGATGACCTCCACGAAATTGGCCACCGTGCGCAGCGGCTCACGCAGGTCGTGGGAGGCTATATAGGCGAATTGATCGAGTTCCCGGTTCTTTGTGCTCAACGCGTGATTAGCGGAACTGAGCCGTCGGTTGGCTTCCCGGGTCTCGTCGTGGGATTCCGTGATCTCCGCGAATAGCGGCTGCACCTGCGCGTAAATGTAGTAGAAAACGAAGGCCAGACCGGCAACCCCGATGAGCCGGAGGACGGTGGTCACGTTACTAAGCCGGCGCAGCTGATCCTGCCGCTTGGCGACGTCGCTGATCTCCGTCTGCCGCAGCAAAACGATCTTACTACGAATTTCCTCCATCAACTCCCGCCCCCAACGGCTGCGCATGATGCGATCCACGGCGACCGAATCACCGGTGGCACGCAGATTGATGGACCGGGAGAGCTCCTTAAAGCGATGTCGCGTCAGTTCCCTTACCCGCTCTACCCGCGACTGCTGTACGGGGTCCGCGAGGACCTCCATCCCAATGCGGGCTAGTACCGAACCGATCGTATCCCGGGCATAGGTGTACGACTGCAAATCCGTGGAATCGCGGGTGAGCAGAAAACCCCGCTGTCCGATCTCGGCATCCTGCAGGGTCGCCAACAACTGACCCAGGTCACGCTCGAGCCGTACGGCGTTATCCAGTTTTTTACGAACGTCGATGGCCGCCAGCTCCGTCACGACGGAGGCGAGAACGACGAGGGTGAGCAGACTGAGACCGGCGAACAACACGCGGAATAGTCGGTAGCTCTTTTGTCGGGGAGCGGATTGAGTTGGTGCGGGTTTCAAGAAAGGTGGCTGGCTAACGGGGGTAAAAGTAAGGAATGTAAGTAAGCTACGGTCGCCGGCGGCCCGGCAGATTGGCCGGAGCGACGATGCCGCGAAAACTTGTGTATATTTGCCGCGATACAAAATAACCTAAGATCATGGCCGCAAACGCGCGGCGTCCGTCGGTCACCAGCGACCCCCGGCGGGATTAAGAGACATGATCGGCTGTACCGGTCGATCACGGCAGTTTACCGTTTCCTCTTTGGACCCGCGGACCCGCCCTCCCTTCCCCTTTTTGCGGATGTTTTGTGTCCTGGCTGCTTCCCCCGAAGCAGCGCAGCGAAACACGTATTATCATTTAAAAGTCCAATCAATAATGGGTAATAAGACCCCAATGTCGGTGAACTTCGCCCTGCCCAGCGGGCGCGAAATCACCATCGAGACCGGCAAGCTGGCCACTCAGGCCGACGGCTCGGTCGTCGTGAAGTGTGGCAATACCATGCTTTTCTGTTCCGTAGTCTCCAGCACCAGCGTACGCGAAGGCCAGAGTTTCTTCCCCCTCAGCGTCGATTACCAGGAGAAGTTCGCCGCCGCCGGTCGTATCCCCGGTAACTTCTTCCGCCGCGAGACCCGCCTCAACGACTACGAGGTCCTCATCAGCCGCATCGTCGATCGTGCCATCCGTCCGCTCTTTCCCAAGGGGTACATGTTCGACACTCAGGTGATCATCAACCTGATCAGCCTCGACCCCGAAGTGATGCCCGATGCCCTCGCCGGCCTCGCCGCCTCGGCCGCCCTCATGGTGTCCGACATTCCCTTTGCCGGTCCCATCTCCGAGTGCCGGGTCGCCCGTATTGACGGGGAGTACGTCATCAACCCTGACCGCAGTGCCCTCGCCGACGCCGACCTCGACCTGATCGTGGCCGCCGACGCCGACAACATCATGATGGTCGAGGGAGAAGGCAAGGAAGTGGACGAAAAGTCCATCCTCGGAGCCCTCAAGGCCGGACACGAAGCCATCAAGGTGATGTGCAAGGCCCAACTCGAACTCCGCGAAATGGTCGGCGATAAGGCCAAGACCCGCGAAGTGGAGATCGTCGAGCAGGACGAGGAAATCCTCAGCTACGTCGAAAGCAAAGTAAAGGAAGGCATCACCAAAGTAGCCCGCGGCGCCCTCAACAAGCAACAGCGCAAGGAAGCCTTCAGCCAGGTCAAGGCCGACTTCAAGGAAGCCGTCCTGGCCGAGAAAGGCGAGGAATGGCAGACCGAAAACAAGGAGCAGCTCAGCAGCGCCTACGACAAGGTGCAGAAGAAGACCATCCGCAACCTCATGCTCAACGACAAGGTCCGCCTCGACGGGCGCGCTTTCGACGAAGTGCGTCCCATCTGGACGGAGGTAGACTACCTGCCCAGCGCCCACGGATCGGCCATCTTCAACCGGGGTGAGACCCAGGCCCTGACCAGTCTGACCCTCGGTACCAAGACGGACCAGCAGATGATCGACGTGGCCCACGAAAACAGCTACGCCAACTTCATCCTGCACTACAACTTCCCGGCCTTCTCGGTAGGGGAGACCAAGCCGATGCGCGGCCCCGGCCGTCGTGAAGTAGGCCACGCCAACCTGGCCGCCCGCTCGATCCGCCAGGTACTGCCCGAGGAGATGACCCACACCATCCGCATCGTATCGGACATTCTGGAATCGAACGGCTCCAGCTCGATGGCTACCGTCTGTGCCGGTTCGCTGGCCCTGATGGACGGCGGCGTACAGATCACCCGCCCCGTAGCCGGTATCGCCATGGGTATGGTAGCGGAAGGCGGCAAGATCGCCATCCTGTCCGACATCCTCGGTGACGAGGATGCCCTCGGAGATATGGACTTCAAGCTCACCGGTACGGATAAGGGCATCACCGCCTGCCAGATGGACATCAAGATCGACGGACTGCCGTACGAGCAACTCGAACAGGCCCTGGAACAGGCCCGCGTAGGCCGTTTGCACATCCTCGGCGAGATGAACAAGACGCTCAGTGCCCCCCGCGAGGATCTCAAGCCCCACGCCCCCCGCATCGTCAAGCTCATCATCGAGAAGAGCTTCATCGGCGCGGTCATCGGACCCGGCGGTAAGATCATTCAGGAACTGCAGGAACTTACCGGTACGAACATCAACATTGATGAGATCGACGGCAAGGGACACGTCTCCATCGCCAGTAACGACAAGGCGGCCATCGACGATGCCGTGGCCCGGATCAAAAAGATCACCTTTACCCCCGAAGTGGGTGGCGTGTATGAAGGTACCGTCAAGACCATCATGCCCTACGGCGTGTTCGTCGGCTTCGAGGGTGGCCGCGACGGTCTCCTGCACGTAAGCGAGATGAGCCACAGCCGCATCGAGAGCGTCGAGGACGAGTTCGAGGAGGGCGATACGGTGAAGTTCAAGATCGTCGACGTCGACGAGCGCACCGGAAAACTGCGCCTGAGCCGCAAGGCCATCATGCCCCGCGCCGACGGCACCATCCCCACGGATGAGGAGCTGGAGGAGGAGCGTAAGGCCGGTAAGTCACGCGACCGCGGCGAGCGCCGGGGCGGTGGCCGTGACCGCGGTGAGCGCCGCGGAGGTGGACGCGACCGGGGTAGCCGTCGTGACCGCAACGACCGCGACTAGTCAAGTCAAACGCACAAGCGCGAAACACGAAGCGCCCGGTAGCTATGCTGCCGGGCGCTTTTTTCGTGGATCAATCGGGTTGACTGCCCCACCAGTCGGCGTTGGGCTCCCAATCGGCCTCGTAACGGGCTTTCCTCTGGGCTTCGAGCCACGGCATCAGTTCGTCGCGGTAGCGGTCCCGCACCCGTTGCCGGGCGGCGGCGGAGTAGGTCGGGTCGGACGTGGGCAGGCGGGCCTGGCGACGGTTCAGGTGGTCCAGGAGACTCGCGTACATCGTGGCCGCTCGCTCGGTCTCCTTGCCGGACAGATCGGAGGCTTCCCCCGGGTCGGAGGCCAGGTGGTATAATTCATTGCGCCCGTCCTCGTAGTAGTGAATCAGTTTCCATTCGCCCCGGCGCAGAATGGAACTGGGTTCGCCCCCCTGATTGCCGTAGTGCGGGTAGTGCCACACCAGTTCCCGCTGTGGCAGGCTATCCCCGGCAATAACGCCGGCTAGGCTTGTCCCGTCGTGATGCACCTCCGGCCGTAGGGGTAATCCCGCCAGATCGAGGAGGGTGGGATAAAGGTCGGCCCCGGTGACCGTGGCCTCCGGGCGGCTGCCCCCGACCGTTGTTCCGGGAGCGTAGATGATGTAAGGGACCTTGATGCCGCCCTCCCACTGGTAACCCTTGCCGCCGCGCAGGGGACGTAAATTCGTTGCGTATCCGTCGCCACTGACCACGCCCCCGTTGTCGGAGGTGAATACAATGATGGTATTTTCCAGTAGGCCCTGGGCCCGCAAAGTATCGAGTACAATGCCGACGGCATCGTCCATTTGCTCTACGAGACCGCCGTAAACTGGCTGATCCTGGTACAGCTTATAGGGAAGGACGCGCTCCATGGCAAACCCCTGATCCTCGATGCCCCGGGCAATAGCCTTCTTGCGGTATTTATCCCACTTCTCCCGGGTACTCTGAATGGGAGCGTGGACGGCGTAGAAAGATAGGTAGGCGAAAAAACTGGTGTCCCGGTGCTGGGTAATGAAGTCCGCGGTTTCCCGCGCCAGCCGGAGGGACAGGTTCTCACCGGGGCGGCGGTCGGGGAGGTTGGGGTTGTCGTAGGGGTCGAAGAAGCCGCCCCGCGGGGAGCCGCTGTCGTATCCGCCGACGTTGACTTCGAATCCGTGGTCGGTCGGCCACGAGTCCTGTCCGCCGAGGTGCCACTTGCCGGCGAAGAAGGTCCGGTAGCCGGCCCCCCGAAATGCTTCGGACAGAACCGTCAGCGAATCCGGTAGCGCGCGTACGTACTGCGCCGGCAGCAGCATATCGTGGCGGCCGGCGGAGGTCCAGTCCGTTCCGGCCCTGGCGCCGATCCAGTCCGTGATGCCGTGGGCGGTAGCGAACTGGCCGGTGAGCAGACTCGCCCGACTGGGACTGCACACCTGACAATTGGCGTATCCGTTCACGAAGGTGGCCCCCATCGCGGCGAGGGCATCGATGTTGGGAGTTTCGTAAAAGTCGGACCCCATACATCCGAGATCGGAGTACCCCAGGTCGTCGGCCAGGATGAACACCACGTTCGGCCTGCGGGGGGGTGGGGTGGGCGTAGCCTCCTCGTCGGTACATCCGAGGAATACGCTAAAGAGAAAGAAGGCGAGTAAGGGGAGGGGGGAAATCCGTCTGATGGTAGGCTATTGTGAGTGACGGAGTGAAAATAGCGTTTCGTAGACTTTTGACGCGCTCAGTATCGGAGGAAGGAAACGTCCATAGCCGCCCGATCGTGGCGAGCCCGTACCGGCGGATCAGCACCCGCGAGCGAGTATGATCGTCGCTGGGGGTGGCCTACTACTCCCGGATCGCTAGATCATCAGCGGCGCACAAGTACAGTCTTCTGTTCCGGAAGCCGTTGCCTGGCGGAAAATGTCGGAGGGTCTTCGTGCCGGATTCCCAGTCGAAATAAACCACCCAGCCGGCAGGGGGGGGACTGCTTATTCCGGATAAAGTTCGCACCCGCGTCCCCGCCCCGCTGCTATCCCGGGAACAGACTGGCGTAATCCAGCCAGTAAACTACCTTGATGGAGACGGAGCCGGAGCGGGGGGTGTCCTTGTTCCACAGCCCGGAAAAGCTGTCGAAGTAGGTGTCCGCCTGCCGGTCGTCGAAGTCGGAAACGTTGGTTTTGTACACGACGAACACGTCACTGCCCGGAGCGAACCGCCAGCGGTAAATGACGTCGACGTTGAAGGCATCGAAGTCCTGATCGTGGTTGCTGGCGTAGTCGGTTTCCACCAGGCGGCCGTCCTCGGCGAGCAGGTTGAACCGGTTGTAGGCCACGCCGCTCCAGTAGTGTCGCACGCGCAGGTTGAGAGTCATGTTGGCGGAAAAGCTGTACTTGCCGAAGATCCCGGCCTCCACGCTGTTGCGGTTTCGGGTGCCGAAGTAGATGTCCGTGCGCTCACGATCATCCTCGCCGACGATGGTTTCGCGGTTAACGAAGCCGACGTCGTTGTAGTAATTGCCGCGCCAGGCAAAGCCGCTGAGGCTGAAGCGGTCGCTGAAGCGGTAGCGGGCATTAAAGTTGAAGCTGATGGAGTGGCGGTCGGTGTCGTCCCACCAACGGTTGAGGTTGAAGTTGGAACTCAAGCGCAGCTTCTTGCGGCCGTCGGTGCCGACCCACCCTCCGATGTTGCTGTAGCCGGGGCCGCGCCAGAATCGTCCCTTCACCCGGGGTTCGAAGAAGTCGAACTGATCGCCGATGTCGTGTTCCGTCCAGAGATTGAGGTTCCAGAAGCCCTTGGTGGTGGCGTAGACGTAGCCTTCGAGGTTCGTCCCGACGTAGCGGCTCGGATGGAAGAGCCGGCGGTAGTCCAGGTCGACGCCCCCGCCGCCGTTGAGGAAATAGCCGCCGAAGAAGGGCTTGGGTTGATTGTAATTAAGCTCGGCACTCCAAAAGCGGGAGTTATTGGCGAAGAGGATGCCGAGATCATTCACGTCGTAGGTGTCGCTCTCCTCTCCGTACCTGGCTTCCCAGGTCCACTGGCCGGAGATCCGGGCCACTTCGAGTTCGAGGGCGTGGCCGCTGCGGTTATTGCCCGGCTCATACTGCCGGCTGTGCTTGAGCTCCCCCCGGATGGCGTACTCGTTGGGTTTGTTGTGCAGGTCGAAGAGCAGTCCGGTCACGTTGGCGTCGCGGGCCGCGCCCTCCCGCAGAACGTTGGTGTTGATGAGGGTGGCCGAGGAGTTATTGGGGAGGTTCTGATCGACCGTCCAGACGCTGTAGTTGGTGAGGGGGTTGGTCAGGATCTGACGCTCCTCTCCCTCGGTACTGCGGATGGTGGCGTAGCTTTCCTGCTCGACGGCGTTGAAGATGCCGACGCCGGTGCCTTGGGCCGTGCGCCCACTGATTTTGGTGGCGTTGTAGAGTTTTGCGCGCTGGGGATTATTGATGATTTCTTCACCATACTTGAGCGCGTCGTATACCCGATTTTGGTAGAAATTGCGGCCGCCCACCCGTCGGCTATAGAAGAGTCCGCCCTTATTGAACAGTTCCGTACCCTCGGTGAAGAACGCGCGCTGCTCGTCGAAGCGTTGTTCGAAGGGTCCCAGGTTAAGGATCTGGTCGTCGCTGCGGGCCTCCCCGAAGTCCGGGATCAGGGTCATGTCCAGGGTAAAGGCATCGTTGAGGCCCAGCTTTACGTCCATCCCTCCGGTAATGCTGGTGCCGTAGGTGGCCTTTTCGTTTGGTTCCCGGCCCTGCAGACCGTACACCGCGACGAATGGAGTCGCCTGCAGACGCAGTGGAGCCTTGATATTGTACAGACCGGTGAGAGTGCCTGACTGGTTGAGGAATCCGTCTACGTTGGGGTCGATTTCGGCCCAGAAGCTTTGCTCGTTCCGGCGGCGTAGCATGCGGACGAAGTTTATCGTCCAGGACTGTTCGTCGGTGGAAGGAAAGCGTAGGGCGGAGTAGGGGATGAATACTTCGACCGCCCAGCCCGCATCGGTCTGGGAGGTTTGACTGACCCACACGGCATCCCAGTTGGAGTCTTCGCGGCCGCCCTCCTGCTTGGCGTCGAACTGCACGTTTGCCGGAGTGATGATGAAGGTGAAGCCGTTGATGCCGCTCCGGTAAGGGTCGAGAACGAAGCCGAAAAAATCCGTGTTCCCCAGGTCGTCCCGTTCCGTTAGTTCGGACAGGATGCTGTCGGGGTGAGTATCGTAGAGGGTGGCGCCGATGTAAAGACCGCGATTATCATAAATGACGCGTACTTCCGTTTCCTGGCTGGCGGGCAGTCCGGGGGTCGGGCGCAGGGTGATAAAATCCTTTCCCGGTGGTACATCTTGCCAGACGGGCTCGTCCAGGATACCGTCGATCTTAATGGAAGCGTCGGTCCGTACGGCGTCCAGGGTAGGCTTGTCCTGGGCCGTCAGGGCGGGGAGCAGCAGACTGAGGAGTACGAGGGTAAAGAGTTTTTGCATGGGCGACTTTGTGGGTAGACGTCGGAGACGATACCCTTAACGACGGAAACCGCCGCGAATGGTTGCACTTTTTTCACCGCCCCCGCCCGATCTACTAAATATAAGGTATCCGGCGTGCTGGTGTTCTCTATTCGTTGACCGCCCGTCTACCGGCGGGCGGGATGCCAGTGCCCGACGATGGCGCCGATGACCGTGAAGAGAACAATGTGGTAAAGACCGTCGATCACGCTGAGCATGGGAGGGTCGAAGGCGAACAGGTTGCCGATGCCGTGGCCGGCCGCGACCAGCAGCCCGATCATAAGTCCCAGGGTGGCCCCCCCGGCTAACGTTGCCATCCCGGATCGCATGACGAGCCAGGCCAGGAAAAAAGCGTAGGCCGCCATAATTACGGCATTGAGGAGCATGGGCGTTACCGGATCGAGGGTAACCGCCTCCCCGTGCTTACGAAAGTTTACGTTGTCTTCGGTGGTCAGGCCGACCGCCTCGGTCCAGGCGACATTGAAGAACAGGCCGTAGAAGAGGAAGCCGATAAACATACCGGCGGCGGTGGCGCCCAGGATGGCCCACCAGTTGATGTTGCGCATACGTGTAGGGGGTTGATGAGGTAAGAAGCACTATCGCGGTTCCGTAAAATAAGGCTTTGCCAACAAAGCACAGCCGTGACCCGATAGGGATATATGGATGATCTTGCGGGGGGCACACGGGTTGCCGTCCACTGCGGGATCCGGAGCCGAATTTCTCATTTTTAACGAACCTATTTCCGGCTTCGTCCTGTTTTTGGGCTATTTCGTCGGAATTTTCAACTAAGATTTCCCGGGTTGATTCTTTGAAAAACTACCTTTATAACGTGAGTTCTCCAAAACCGGCAAATGAAGCGGCCCGACTTGCCAATCTACGAGAGTACGCTATCCTTGACAGCTTACCTGAAGATGAATTCGACGATCTGACGGCCATTGCGGCTGAGATTTGCGGTGCACCGGTGTCGCTCATCAGTCTGGTCGACGAACACCGGCAGTGGTTTAAGTCAAGTCAGGGAATGCCCCCCAATACGCCGCAAACGTCGCGCGATCTGGCTTTCTGCGCGTACAATATCATGGAGCCGAGGGAAACGATGATCGTGCCCGACGCCCGCCTGGACCCCCGGTTTACGGACAACGAATTGGTGTACAACGAACTGAACGTCATCTTCTACGCGGGGGTGCCCCTGGTGAGCCGCGAGGGTTACGCTCTGGGCAGTTTGTGCGTCATCGACCACGTACCGCGCGAGTTGTCGGATAGTCAACTGCGGGCGCTGGAAAGGCTGGGGCGGCAGGTCATCAAACTGTTCGAACTGCGACGGGCACTGGCTGAGGCCGAACAGAATGCCCGGGAACGGCAGCACGCCTACCGGATTCTGCGCGATTTCAGTCACGTAATCGCCCACGACCTTAAGGCACCGCTCCGCAACATCCGCCAGGCCGGAGAGATGCTTGAGGAGGACTACCTCAGCCTCCTGCCGCAGGACGGGGCCGAACTGCTCCGCATGATTCAGGAGCGGGCCGTGGATGCGTCTCAGATGATCGACGGAGTACTGCGGTACAGCCAGGTGACCCGTAGTTTGCAGGATGCCCACGAGAGTGTCGATATTCAACAGTGCATCGAGCGGGCGGTCCGGCAACTCGATCCGGTAGGAGATTTTCACGTCGAATACGTAGGCAAGGTCGACCGACTCTATACTTCTTCGATCGCCCTTCTGCAGTCTTTTCAGAACCTCATCGGCAACGCCGTAAAGTTTAACGACAAGGAGCAGGGGCGGGTCACCATCGACTGTGTCCACGAGCCCGGCGTGCAGTACGTTTTTTCGGTGGAGGATAATGGTCCGGGCATCCAGCAGGAAAGCCAGCAGGCGATCTTCCGTCTGTTTCACAGCGCGGGGACGGGTAAGACGGGCAGCCACGGCGTCGGGTTGTCGATCGTCAAGCACCTGGTCGAGGCGATCGGAGGCAGCATCCGGGTGGAATCTACGGTAGGGGAGGGGGCCAAATTCACCTTCGTCATCCCCGAGCATCGCTAGGGTAATCCGGAATCCGTGCGATATTTTTACTGTTTTCCAGGGAGTTACGGAGGTAGGTAGCGAAAAATAACTTATCGATAGCTTGTTTACGGTGGGGAACCTTCTTACCTTTGCGTCCGCTTTCGTAAAGCCGTCCGTACGGGGCGGGGACGCGGGAGCGATGAATCAGAAAAATCAAGTTCCCTTGAATACCCTTTCCTACAAGACGCAGTCGGCCAACGCCGCTTCGGTTGACCGTAAGTGGCACGTCATCGACGCGGACGGCGAGATTGTCGGCCGCCTGGCCACCCAGATCGCCCGTGTGCTGCGCGGCAAGCATAAGCCGGACTATACGCCCCATTTCGACAACGGCGACCACGTGATCGTCATCAATGCCGATAAGGTGCGCTTTACCGGTCTGAAGTTCAACAATAAAGAGTACCTGCGGCATACCGGATACCCCGGCGGACAGCGGAAGGCTACCCCCCGCCAGATCATGGCCCGGAAGCCGGAGCTCATCCTGGAGCACGCCGTCAAGGGTATGCTGCCGAAGACTAAACTCGGTCGCGCCCAGTACAAGAAACTCCACATCTACGCCGGTGCCGAGCATCCCCACACCGCGCAGAAACCACAGGAACTCAAATAAGGGTCGGGCTTGCCCACTACCCCCCAAATCTTAATCCATTATCATGGAACAAATAAACGCAATTGGTCGCCGCAAAGCCGCCGTCGCCCGCATCTACCTCATGCAGGGAAAGGGCAATATTACCGTCAACGGTAAGGACTACAAGACGTACTTCCCCCAGACGCACGTGCAGGGCAAAATCGTGCAGCCCTTCCAGGCCATCGAGGTCGACAACGGCATCTACGACGTGAAGGTGAACGTTGACGGTGGTGGCTACAAAGGACAGGCCGAGGCCATCCGGATGGCCATCAGCCGCGCCCTGGTCAAGCTCAACGAAGACTTCCGTACCCCGCTGAAGAGCCAGAAACTGCTCACCCGCGACGCCCGCGTCGTAGAGCGCAAGAAGTACGGTAAGCCCAAGGCCCGTAAGAGCTTCCAGTTCTCCAAGCGATAGTTTCGCTGCGGTGGTCTACCCGCCGGTATCCCTTAACAACCATCCGGAATTTCCCCCCTCCCGGATTAACAATATAACAACCCATGGCAAAGCCAACCCATCAGCAGCTTTTGGAGGCCGGTGTACACTTCGGCCACCTGCGCCGCAAGTGGAACCCCAAGATGTCGCCCTACATCTTCACCGAGAAGAACGGCATCCACCTCATCGACCTCAACCGTACCCTGGAGAACGTAGACCGCGCCGGCAATGCCATGCGCCAGATCGCCAAGGCCGGAAAGAAGATTCTCTTCGTTGCCACCAAGAAGCAGGCCCGCGACATCGTCACCGCCGCCGCCCAGGAGGTCAACATGCCCTACGTGACCGACCGCTGGCAGGGCGGTATGCTCACCAACTTCAACACCATCCGCCGCTCCATCCGTAAGATGCAGAACATCGAGCGCATGCTCGGCGACGGTACCCTCGACAGCGTCACGAAGAAGGAGCGTCTCACCCTCACCCGGGAGCACGAAAAGATGAACAAGGTACTTGGTGGTATCGCCGATATGCAGCGGATCCCCAATGCCATCTTCGTCGTCGACATCGTACACGAGCACCTGGCTATCGCCGAGGCTAAAAAACTGGGTATGCGCACCTTCGGTATCGTAGATACCAACGCCGACCCCACCAGCGTCGACTACGCCATTCCCGGAAACGACGACGCCAGCAAGGCCGTCGGTGTCATCACCAACTACCTGGTCGAATGCATCAAGGAAGGACTGGCCGAACGCGGGGAAGACAAGGAACAGAAGGAAAGCAGCGGGGAAGAGGTGGCTACCGCGGAATAGTATAGTGGTAGCGGGGTATGGTGGTAAAGTACCACGTACCTCCGTACCACATTACCACTATCTCCCCAACAAAAATCAAAATACCTACAATGGCAATTAGTGCTCAAGAAGTAAAGAAACTACGGGACATGACGGGTTCCGGTATGATGGACTGTAAGAAAGCCCTCGCGGAAGCGGACGGCGATTTCGACAAGGCCATCGAAATTCTGCGCAAGCGCGGCGAAAAGGTAGCCGCCAAGCGTGACGACCGCGAAGCCAACGAAGGCGTGGTCATCGCTCAGGTTAACGACGCCAACGACTACGGCGTGATCGTACGGTTGAGCAGCGAAACCGACTTCGTAGCCAAGAATGATGATTTCGTAGCCTTCGCCCAGAAGATCGCCGACATCGCCCTCGAAAACCGCCCCGCGGACCTGGAAGCCCTCAACGGCCTCTCTATGGAAGGCAAACTGACCGTCGGAGAAAAAGTCACCGAAATGGTCGGCAAGATCAACGAGAAGATCAGCGTAACGGCTTACGAACAACTGGACGCCCCCCTGGTCGCCCCCTATATTCACAGCGGTTACCGGGCCGGCGTCCTCGTCGCGCTGACCAAGAACAACGACAACGCCTTCCAGGCCGGTCGTGACGTGGCCATGCAGGTCGCGGCCATGAAGCCGGTCGCCGTAAACAAAAGCGGTATCGACCAGGCCACCATCGATCAGGAACTGGACATCGCCATGGACCTCGCCCGCCAGGAGGGCAAGCCGGAAGCCATGCTCGAAAAGATCGGCCAGGGTCGCCTCAATAAGTTCTTCAAGGAAAACACCCTGGAAGCCCAGGCTTTCGTGAAGAGCGATAAGCAGAGCGTCGCCCAGTACCTCGACTCCGTCGAGAAAGGACTGAAAGTGACCGACTTCAAGCACGTAGCGCTCGGATAAACCGGCAAAGCGAAATGCCCCGAAAGGGTCGTCTTCCCACCGGGAGGGCGACCCTTTTTTCGTTTCGGGCGTTCTCTCACAAATTCGTAACCCGCGACCCATGACCGCCACCCTGCACACCTTTGCCACCAACATCAACTGTGGAAGTTGCGTACGCAGCGTAACCTCTTTTCTCGATGATCTGGAGGGCGTAACCATCTGGCGCGTGGACGTCGAAGACGAGCGCAAGTTGCTGACCGTCGAGGGCACCGCTTCCCCGGACGCCATCATGACCGTCGTCCGGGATGCCGGTTACGAAATCCGTCCGCTGGATTAGTCTTGCTTCCCCCGAGTCCCCTCCAACTGCTTCGCCATCCCGCCGCCCTCCGTGCCGGGGTAACCCTCTACTGCAAACGCGACGATCAGTACGCCTGGGACCCCGGAAGCCCCCTCCAGGGCAATAAGGTCAGAAAGTTGTGGCCCCTCCTGTCGCGCGGTGATGGCGTGGGCCGTTCGGTCGTTTCCTTCGGCGGTGCATTCAGCAATCACGTCGCGGCACTGGCGGCGGCCGGCGCCCGCTTAGGATTCTCCACCCGTCTCTTCATTCGCGGAGAACCCGTCGATAATCCTACACTCCGTTCGGCCGTCGACCACGGAGCCGAATTGCACTTCCTCTCCCGCACCGACTACCGCAGGAAGGACGACCCCCTATTTCTGCGACATCTCGGTGTCCGTGCGTCGGATGTCGTCATTCCGGAAGGGGGCAGCGGCGCGGAATCCCTAACGTATGCGGGCAAGGCATTCTCCGAGACGGTCGATCAATTAGGTGGCCGCCCCCCCGATCATTTTTGCCTTAGCGCGGGCACGGGCGGAACGGCCGCCGGAGTGATTGTCGCCGCCGCTGGTACCCCGTGCACGGTAGAGGTTTTTCCCGCCCTGCGGGGAGACTGGATGGGCGACGAGATTTCACGACGGTTAGCGGGCTACCCCTACAACGAGCGGTACCGGGTGATCACGGCGTACCACTTTGGCGGCTACGGTCGCTTTTCGCCGGACTGGCGGTTGTATACTCCCCCGGGTGCGGTAGCTAAGCGCGCCGACATCGGAGAGGAGGGGCTACCCGAACTGGAGCCGGTGTATACCGCTAAGCTATTTCACGGGGTGCTCGATCGTATCCGTGCCGGCGTATACTCCCCGGGCGCAACCATTGTGGTTTTGCATACCGGAGGAATCTACTGATTGATCAGGCAAAGGGGGATTCCGAGCGGGCCTCCTCGACAATCTGGGGTTCTACGTCCCGGATAATTTCGATGCCGTCCGCATTCCAGTGGATGTACCCTGCCCGCTCAAACTGTTTTAGCCAGCCGTCCATCGGCCAGATCTGCCATTTCTGGTGAAAGCGGACCGCGTTGGTCACGATTTCCCGTAAATGATTGTAGGGTGGAGAGTAGGTATCGTGATGCTGGTGGTATACCCGGGCGCCGCAGGCGTAAAGGGGTAGTCGACCGTGGCGGGCGGTAAAGGCGAAGTCCGTGTCTTCCCCCCCGTAACCGGAGTATGCTTCGTCAAAACCACCCAGACGCGCGAAATCCGTAGCCCGGAGTCCGAAGGAAAGCGACCAGAACAGGTGGTAGGGAAGGGGGATCAGGGAGTCGGGCTCCTCCGGAAGGGCGGGCCGGCGGGGGTGCTGCTGAGCGACGCGGTCGAGCGTGGCAAAGTTCCAGTCGCCGGCTGTGGAACCGGCCGGCAGGTAACGTACGTCACCCATGACGAGGGAGCGGGTGAGTTCCACGGCGGACCCGAGTTGGCGTAGATAATCCGGGTGGGGGATACAGTCTACGTCAAGAAAGGCAAGCATCGTACCCCCGGCTTCGGATGCCGCCCGGTTGCGCGCGGCGGCCAGGGGGAGTGGATGGTCTTCGTCGTTGAGACGGTGGAGATAGAGTTTACAACCCGGATCGGGCAGGTCGCGGGGGATGGCCTCGTTCATGAACACGATGATCATCTCCCGGGGCGGGGCGGTTTGCTGGGCCACGCCGCGCAGCAGGTTGTGCAGATGATCCCGCCGCCCCCGCACGATCGTGAGTAAGCTTATATCGCTCATATGGGTTATAACAACTTGTGCGGGATGCGTCCGCCCCACAAAAGTACGATTGCCCCGCGGATGTTCGGCGAGGGTAAAACTTAGTAAGAACGATCGACCACGTAGTTCACCAGTTGCTCCAACCCGGTGCGCGCCTCACTTGCGGGCAGTTGGCGTAAGAGGGCGAAGGCTTCATCGCGGTAGCGGTACATGGCTTCCTGGGCGTAGGCGATTCCCGCGCTCCGCCGCACGAATTCCAGTACTTCCCTGACCCGTTCCGGATCGTCGCTGTACTTTTTGATGTTCCGGATCACGCGTCGTCGCTCACCGCGGGATGCCTGATTCAGGGCGTGGATCAGCGGCAGGGTCATCTTCTTTTCCTTAATGTCGATACCGCGGGGCTTGCCCACGTCGTCGAGTCCGAAGTCGAACAGGTCGTCACGTATCTGAAAAGCGATGCCGATCTTCTCCCCGAAGGCATGCATGAGCCGCACCGTCTCGTCCGCTCCGGTAGAGGAGGCGGCCCCCGCGGCACAGGATGCGGCGATCAGGCTGGCCGTCTTCTGGCGGATCACTTCGAAGTAGACGGCCTCGTCGATGTCGAGCCGGCGGGCCTTCTCGATCTGGAGCAGCTCCCCCTCCGCCAGGGCCTGCACGGCGTCCGAACTGATCTCGAGCGTACGGTACTGTTTGGACTTCAGGGCGATGGACAGTCCCCGCGCCAGAAAGTAGTCGCCTACCAGTACGGCGATCTTGTTCTTCCACAGGGCATTGATGCTGAAAAAGCCCCGCCGCTCGTAGCTTTCGTCTACGACGTCGTCGTGGACCAGGCTGGCGGTATGCACCAGCTCGATGAGACTGGCGGCGGTATAGGTGTCGTCGTTGATGCCCCCGCAGGCCAGCGCGCTGAAGAAGGTGAACATGGGGCGCATCTGCTTGCCCTTGCGCCGGACGATGTAGTAGGTGATGCGATCCATCAGCGGAACGGGAGAACGCAGGGTCTCGCGAAACCGCCGTTCGAAGGTCTCCAGTTCGGTCGCGATGGGGCGCTTTATCTCGTCGAGGCCTTGGGCCATCAGGGGGCGGCTGTTTAGGGCGTCAAAGGTAGCCTATAAATCCGCGCCGGCGCCCCGTTCTTGGCTTCGGTACTGAGGTAGAGCGTCCCGTCGGCCGCGAAGGCGAGTCCCTCGGGCTGGGGAAACAGCTCCTCATCCAGCCGCTGCACGGATATGATGTCGCCCCCGACCGTGGTGACCGTCAGTCGCTTGCCTACGCTGCTGGTGAGGTATAGTTCGCCGCTTATCGGGTGGATCGCCAGGGCGGAGGGCGAAAACTTATCGTCGCGTGGTATGACGACCGCCGCCTTTTTACTCGCCTTTCCGCTCTGCGGGTCGAAGGCGAAGATGTAGCGATTGTCCTTATCCCGTCCGTCGTCGCGCACGTCGGCCTTACAGGCCAGCAGCAGGCGATCGTTGGCGGCATCGTACACCAACCCTTCCACGTCGTTTCCGCCCTTCAGCCAGGTGTTGTATTCCTTTACTTGCTGTTTGTCGGTGCCGGCATGTCTTACCCGGTAGAGACGTCCGTTGCTCTTGGTTACCCAGATGTCGTCACCAGCAACCGCGATACCTTCGTAGTCACCCTTCTTCCAGAACTTGATCCGTTCCAGAATGGCCCCGTCCGCGCGGCGTAAGCGGTAGATGATTCCCCTTTCGTCGGCAATGGCCAGTATTTCCTCGCCCCGTACGGCCAGACCGGAAATTTCCTCGAGTTCGTCCGGTAATGTCACCAGCAATTCGGGCTCATTCAGGCGGTAGGGTAGGGAAGCTTCCGTTTGGGCGCGGACGCGGGAGCCACCTAACGGGTAAGGCAGTGGCCCGGCGAGCAGGTACAACATCAGCAGCCACGTAATCGAGTAATGCATACCTACCAAATAGCCAGACCGTCCGTTGGTTTACCGGCCGACCGTTTACCAGCCCGGGGAGCGGTGTTACCTTTGCGGCCGCATGGAGACCATCACTATTGCCGGCGAATTGCTGGAGCTGCATCCCGACCGCGCCGTGTACTGGCGGGCACGCCGCATCCTGCTGCTGGCCGATCTTCACCTGGGCAAGGGGGCTCATTTCCGCAGAGCGGGGATCGCCGTCCCCCCCCTGGTCAGCGACGTCAACTTCGCCCGCCTTCGCGGGCTGATCGAGGAACTGAGTCCGGCGCGCGTCCTCCTGCTCGGTGATCTTTTCCACAGCGATCACAACTACGTGTGGGGGGGATTCTGCGCCTTCACGGCCGCCTACCCCGAACTGTCATTCGAGCTCGTGCCCGGCAATCACGATATCCTGCCGCCACAGTGTTACGCGGAAGCCAGGTTGCGGATGCACGAGGAGATTATCACGATCGGCCCCTTTTCCCTTAGCCATCACCCCCTCGAACCGCAGCAGCGCGTGGCCGGCAAGTATAACCTCTGCGGGCACGTTCACCCCTGCGTACGACTGGTAGATCGCACCGGTGGCGGCATGAAGCTTCCCAGCTTTTATTTTGGTGCGACCGAAGGAATTCTGCCGGCCTTCGGCGAATTTACGGGCTGCGCCGAGGTCAAGGTGCGCCCCGGCGACCGGGTATTCGTGCTGGCCGAACAGACTGTACTGGCGGTCGCCTAGCGGAAGCGCAGCGAAAGTTGCCGCCCCTCCAGCGTATCCGGCGCCTTGTCGAACAGCAGTATGGTATACGCTATGCCCCTCCCCTCGCGGTACAGGGCCACCATCTGAGCCTGTTCCCTATCGCTGAAACTGCGTTTGGGGCGGAAAGTGTACATCCGCGCCCAGTCGGCATTGAAGAGTTCGAGGTCCTCCTCCCCGAAGCTGTGCACGGCCGTGACCGCGTCCTCATCGTTGCTGCTCAGATTCATGGCGAGCGTTGTGGCGGCCAAGTGGGGTAGTTGGTAGTAGCGGTCGCCCTCCGTCTCCGGCCGGATGTGGAAGCGAAGTTCCAGCTTTTCCCGGCGGGAAGCCATGGCGTAGTCGTCGATCAGGTAGTCGTTGTCGTGGCGCAACGTCTCCCGGTAATCACTGTCGAGCGGGGCGGTGAACCGAATGTCCAGGCTGTCGAGCAATCGGGTAAAGTGGGGCGGCAGGTCCATTTGGGCCACCAGCGAAGTGCCGGATAAAAGCAGCGCGAGGAGGAGGATGGTTCGCATGACCGACGTAACGTTTGGACAGTTCAAGTTACCGATGATGGTGCGCATATTTATTCGCTAACCGGGGATTCCGTCACCGTGCGGACCAGCTGGCACCCCATAATCAGCTGGATTCCAACAGTACCAGCTTCCACGACCGGTCGTCGATCTAATATTCAGGAATACCGTAGTTTTCCCGTATGGTACGATTGCTTAGCGTATGCGGACTGGCCTGTCTCCTGCTGGGGTGCGCAACGCGGGTCTCCCAACCGACTGACTCCGCCGCGCCCCGCGAGGTCCCCTCCTTCACCCACATCCTGATTGATTCCACTAAGCAAAAGTGGGGAGACTGGGCCGAACCGGAGTGGCTGCGCTACTTTGGCCAGGACGAGGCGGACATTGACCACGACGGAGATCTTGACATCCTCAGTGGCCGCTACCTTTACTTCAATCCGGGCGGTAATCTGGAGGGGAAGTGGCGTCGCCAGGTGTTGGACGACAACGTCGACGGCATCTTCCTGATCGATGTCGACGGCGATGCTTTCTCCGACCTCATCGCCATGGCGCTTCCCGACGTATACTGGTACGAAGCGACGGATGCCGATGCCACCGCCTGGAGGCGTACCAGGGTTACGCAGGTGCCGGCCACGTCTCACGTCAACTCCCAGGGTTTCGAGCGGGCACAGATCGTCGCGGGTGGTCGGGAAGAGTTGCTGTTAGCCGGCAACGGTGACGTGTACCTGATCAGGATCCCGGACGACCCCACCACTCCCTGGCCCACCGAACTCATCGCCCCGAACACCAGCGATGAAGGAATCGGGGTCGGAGACCTGGACGGGGACGGCGACCTCGATCTCGCCGTCGGGCGCCGCCCGGAGGGCGCCGACGAGCCCACCATTCTGGTCCGCTACCTCAATCCCGGCGACGGTACGACGCCCTGGCCGTCGCGCGAGGTCGGCACCAGCGAGCATCCCATCGACCGCGTCTCGGTCAGCGACCTGAACGGCGACGGTCGCGCCGACATCATCGTCACCGAAGAGCGCTATCCCGGTGAGGAACCCGACGGTAACCTCTGGTGGTACGAGCAGCCGGCAGGAGAAAAAAGTTGGGAGCGTCACCGGGTGGTCACCCAGTACTCCATGAATAATCTGGACGTCGCGGACATCGACGGCGACGGCGACGTAGATATCCTCACGAACGAACACAAGGGCCCACGCTTAGAGCTACAGTTCTGGCTGAACGACGGGCGGGGGAATTTTACCAAGCGGGTTGTCGACACCGGAAAGGAAAATCACCTGGGCACCCAGCTGGTCGATCTCGACAACGACGGCGACCTCGACATCTTCGGCGGAGCCTGGGACAGCTACGAGTTCGTCCACGTCTGGCGGAACGACGAACGGCACAACGACCTGCGTACCGGAGCGGTCTTCCGGGAATACACCTGGTCTCCGGAGGTGGCCGGACTGTCCGAGGAATTCCTGCGGGTAGGCGGTAAGCTGGATTATCGGAACGCCACGGGTGACACCCCATCTCGCTTTCCCGACGGTAGCATACTTCTCGCGGACCATATACCCCTGTCGGCCGTAAAGGAGGCCGAAGTGGTGGTACAACGGGTGCAGAGTCATGAGGACACCAAATCACTGCAGATCAGTTTTAACGACGGACCCTGGATCGATATCCCGGAACCGGCCACCATCCCTCACCCGGCCACGGACTATATGTTCCACGCGAACGTGAGCGTGCCGGTCCCCCCGTCCACTCTGCTGGGCGGGGCCAACCGTTTCAAACTGCGCGTAGCCGACGTCCAAAGCTGGGGCTGGCCCCAGAACCTCATTTACGGCGTGACCCTACGTACGTATATGCGGAATGTTCCGCCAGTAGATGCCCCCGCCCTTACCGTAGAGCGGGCCGGAACGGAGGCCTACGACTTGAGCCTGGAGGGTGGTACGGAAGACGTCCGTCGCGTGGAGTACGTGGGCCGGTACACCGGCGTGGATCCGGCCGGACACGGGAGGGCGCGCCGGTTCCACTACCGCCTGCACGGCCCGGGAGTGGATGGTCATCTCGGTACGGCGACCACCCCCCCCTTCTCGGTTCGGTGGAACACGGAATGGCTTCCGGATCAGGAGTTGCCGGTGGAGATATCCGCCCGAGTACACTACCGTGATGGGTCCATCCGGCTGCTTGAGCCCCGCTCGGTGGTCCACGCCGACCGCGACGCCTCCGTGTACTTTGCCCGCCCGGCCGGGGTTCCGGCGTTCTGGGTAACGCGTAACCGGGCCTACTCACAAAACTTTCACCTGCCTCTCGATCCTACGTCCGTTACCGACGCCCGGCTCACCTGGAATGCGTGGAGCCCCTGTTACAGTGCGGGAATCACCCTCAACCAGGTGGACGTTTCCGCGGAAGCACCCGGACCATGCTACCGGGCCGACCGGCGAGAACTGCGCGTATCCCCGGCGCACCTTCGGGCCGGCGAAAACACCCTCACCACCCTACAGACGCCCCTGCACGACGGAGAAATGGTACACGGGATGGAGGTCCAGTATCCGGGCTTTGCCCTACTCGTCCGGCGGCAGCCCGTCGATTCCGTGCGCATCACGACGGCCACCTACGAAGATCGGCCCCACTTCGTCGTTACGACCCCGGCGGCAACCTACTACTACGACCGGGCCGGCGGCGGATTGTCGCGGCTCATCGATCCCCGTGGCAGCGATTGGATTGCCTACCGGACGGAGCCCTGGGACCAGTATCCCGCCAGTGCGGCCGGTGCCTACCGTGGAATGCCTAATCTCGTCTTTGGCGGGCCGCACGGGGGGGCGGGGCACCCCGGTCACGACCGGATGACCAGTCGGATTGCGGCACCGGACCGCATTATCTCCACGACGCCGGACGGACAGTGGGAATGGACGTGGTCCTTTACCCCTACGGGTGCCCGTCTCGACGTCACCACCGTTCCGCCGGACGCTACGTACTGGTTTCTCTACGAAGGCACCCCGGGCGGGAGCTATGATCCCGAGAATTTTTTATACGCCATCGACGACCGCGATCCGGTCGGCGAAACCCCGGATTTTTATCGCGGAGAAAGCCGCTTTACGCCCATGCGCCAGATACGTATCGGTGACCGTGAGCTTCCCTATATGCTCCGCATCACCCACCTTACGGAGACGCCGAGCGAGAGCGTGATCGGTCTGCTCGGCAATACCGAAACCGGTGTCGGCAGTCCTGACGGTATGGTCGTCTTCGGCTTCGGGCGCACGGAGGGTACGTCCGCCGTCCTGCGCGGCCCCCAGTCCTTCCACATCGACTTTCAACCCCACCGACCAAGCACCGGAAAATAGCTTCCGCCAGAAATCACCGAAAATGAACCACGCCCCACTTCTATTGCTCCTTCTACTCCTGCTGACCTGTGCCGATACCACGCCCCGCGAGCAGGATTTTACTCAGCCACCCGTCACGGAAGTGTCCTTCACGCCCCGGGTCATCTCTACCGAAATCGAATACATGTGGGCCTTCGTGCCCGCTGAGGTATCGGGCGACGACATTATGGATCTCGTGCTCATCAACGGCAACAATAACGGCGGTCCCCTGCAGTATTTACGCGGCCAGCTCGACACCGGCGCCTGGGAGTTGGTTACCGTCGCTACGGCCCCCCCGGGGGGCGGAGAGTTTGCCGCCGGCGATCTGGAGGCCGCCGATATGGACGGAGACGGTGATACCGATATTTTCGCCGTCAAACATCCCGGGGAGTGGATGGACGCCGCCGCTCCCGCCGAGCTGTTCTGGTACGAGAACCCCGGCTGGGCGGTCCACGCCATCGGTCGGGTGCCCAACGCGGTTAAGGACGTCAACTTTGCCGACTTCGACCAAGACGGCCGCACGGACCTGGCCGTACTGACCTTCGAGGAGAACACCCTGAGCGTGTTCCGTCAGGAGGCGGATGGCCAGTTTGCCCGCGTTGCCTTTTACGACCACTACGGCAACCTGCACGAGGGTATGGCTACGGGGGACGTCACCGGCGACGGGCGCCCGGACGTGATCGCCAACGGCTACGTATTCTCCCCGCCCGCCGGTGGACTCGACGGAGCGTGGACGGTCACGAACATTGCCGAAAAATGGAACAACCAACCCACGGAGGAAGGCCGCGACGATAATTGGAGCCGCAATGGCACCAAGCATTTCGCCCGTGATCTGGACGGTGACGGTACCGTAGAGATCTTCGTCAGTCACAGCGAACGAGCCGGCTATCCCCTGGTGTTCTACCGGCTCACCGATGATGGAAAATGGGAAGAGCACGTCATCGCCGAAAACATCCCCGCCGCCCACACCCTGCAGGTCTTTGACTTCGACGGCGATGGCGACCAGGACGTACTATCGGGCATCAACCGGGCGCGCGCGGTCAATATCGCGGAGGGGGTAGACAACTACCACGTAACCCTGTACCTGAACGACGGACGGGAAAACTGGACGGCACGGGTACTGGGCACGGACGGGATCTATAACGGTCAGGCCGCGGATTTCGACTACGACGGTGACATCGATATTTTCCGTTACCCCGATCACGAGGCCACTTTCGTTGAGCTGTGGGTCAATCGTTAGTTCCCGCCACCAAGCGCTTCGCCAGTTCAATCAGCGTGGGGACGGAGTAGTCCGGCCGTTCCGCCAGGGGATACAGCGTCTGACCGGGCCGCTCGATGAAGGCCGTCCGCATACCCGCCCAACCGGCACCGGCGATGTCCCAGCCGTGAGCCGCAACCAGCATGCAATTTTCCGGAGCTTCGCCGACCTGCTCACTGGCCCACGCGTACACGTCGCGGTGGGGCTTGAACCGGCCCACCGATTCTACGCTGTACAGGTCTTCGAAAAAGGGTTTTAGCCCCGAGTTGGTCATCTGGTCGTTCAGGGCTCCCGTGGCTGAATTAGTGAGCGTGAACAGGCGAAAGCCGGACTCCTTCAGGCGGTGCAGGCCATCCGAAACGTCAGCGTGCGGGGGTAGGGATCGGATCGGCTTTAGTACTTCCTTAGCCTCCGCTTCCGACAGGTCCATACCGTTCTGCCGGGCCACCATGCGTAGGGTGGCGGCGCCGATGGAACCGAAGTCGGTGTAGTGGTCGCCCACCGTAGCGACAAGCGAGTACTGCAGGAGGGTCGTGAACCACACGCTGACGAGTTCCTCCCGCCCGCCGAGGGCCCGGGCCACGCTCTTTTTTACCGGCTGGAGGTCGAGGAGGGTTTCGTTGACATCAAAGAAAATGACGGAGGGAGAAGTAGGCATGGGGAGATTTTAGGGTTTAGTAAAGGCGGCAATCTGGGCGGCGATGGCCGGAGCGTTGTCTTCCTGCAGGAAGTGTTTTCCCGGAACCTGGTGGATGTGGGAAAGTCCGGCGATCCGCTTGATCTCCTCTCCGTAGCGCTCGTAGGTCAGGGCGGGGTCCTCGCTGCCCCAGATCGCCTGCACGGGGTAGGGGACATTGCGCACGGCCCGGTAGCAACGGTCGCGGAATGCGTCGGTGTCCGCGAAGTTGCGCATGATCCTGAGGAAGGCTTTACCTCCGTCGTCCCGCTTAAGTAAATCCACATAGGCATTACTTTCTTCCTTAGGTATCTGATCCGCATCGGCTACGCCCAGTCCCTTCCACATGAGCTGCCAGGTCAGGTGATTGATCGTGGCCAGCTCGGCTTCCCCCGCGAGGGGTAGCTCGAAGGGCCGCATGGGCAAGGGCTTTTTGAAGTTGACGACGTCGATCCAGGTGTTCAGGATGGTGAGCGACCGGATCCGGTCGCGCTGGTCGGCCGCCAGGGCAAAACCAACCGGACCGCCTACATCGTGTACCACTAAATGGTAGCGGTCGAGTTTCAGCGTATCGGCCACCCGCGCCGCGAAGCGGGCCAGGCTGGCGAACCCGTAGTCAAAGTCCTTCGGCCGGTCCGATAATCCCAGTCCCGGAAAGTCGAAGGAAATGCCCCGGAGATCCCGCATGACAAGCTCGTCGATCACCTTCCGGTACAGAAAGGAGGAGGTCGGTACACCGTGGAGGCACAGTACGGCTTCCCCCGTGCCCTTATCGAGCACGAAGGTGTTCAATCCTCCGACATCGACAAATTTACCGGCGGCCCGGTGATCTTCCAGTACGTCGGCGGTGGTGCGGTGGCTGCTCATTGCTTAGGCGTTGTTCGCCGCCTGGTCTTCGGCGTACTTCCGGAAATTATCGAGGATTGACTGCCAGCCCTCGCGCTGATGCTCCGCGGAGTTCTCCTGCTCGGGGTCGAACTTAATGATGACTTTGGTGCCATCCTTTACTTCCTTAAAATCAACACTGACCTCACGGCCGTTCTCCAGGGTATAGGCGATGTGGGTTTCGGGGTCCACCTCGTCGTAGGTGCCTTCGAGGTCAAAGCTCATGCTGCCGTCCTTGGCGGCCATGGTAATCTTGAACTCGCCCCCGACCCGCAGGTCGTTGACGGCGGCCGGGCAGTGCCAGTCCGCGGAAGCGAAGTTCCAGTTGATGACGTGCTCGGATTCAGTGTAATAATGCCAGGTCTCGGACAAGGGGGCGTCGACGGTCGTTTGTACGGTGATCTGTTCGTTGGGCATGGGTGCGTATTTACTCCATCAACCTCGTCCGTTGTGGAGCAGTTCGGTGGTACTCATTGCTCCTGCGTCCCCGCCCGATCCAGCGAACGAATTTCTTCCCGGTAGGCCGGGGGAAGAATGAGCGACTTGAGTAGTTCATCGAGGCGCAACCGCCGGCTCACCTTGTACAAAAACAGCAGCGGACCGAGTAGGGAAGCACGGCGGTACCCCAGGAGTCGGTTCACCCGCTCCGGGACCACCAGCAACTGGGCTTCCCGCAACAGTAAATACCGAAACAGCCCGAGATGGCGACGGTACTGGCGAAACAGATCGGCGGTGTAGGTGCTGTACCGCAAGTTATCTTTCAAATGTTCCGAACGCATCGCTTCCCAGGATGCTAGATCGGTGGGCAAATCCCGTACCCCCATCCGGTGGCCGACGCGGTAGAAGACGGTGAATACCTCCTCCCGTTCCGTAGTGGTCAGGCGGCGTTCCAGGACTTCGAAGGCGCGGACGGAATAGTCTATGAGCATGAACAGCACGTCGCGATAGGCCCAGTCGGGGATGCGTGCACCCCGTTTATCCTCCACCGCGGCGTGAATGGCGGCCATGGCGTCGATGGCCCGGTAAGCCCCGTCACGGTCGGAGAAGACGATGCGCCGGGCATAGTCAACGGTAGAAAACAGGCGGCCCAGCGGATCGGCGGGCAGCCGGCCGGTGAAGTACAGCCAGTCCACGGCCTTGTTGAGAGCGAATTCCGCGGCCGCCCCCGCGAAGATGAAAAGAATGGTATCGCCGTTGCCCCAGATCCGGCGTACAATGGAGGAGGGGGAGACAAAGGTGTTCATAGCGAGGGGGGGGGTAACCGGAGCAGTGGTAACGGTAAATTTAGCTGTATAAAAGAACTTTGAAAATCAAAGTTTACTCTGAAGGTGTTTCGGACCTTTTTTCTTTATGACTGCAACGATTGGCAACTGAGTTCGTCGTTCGGGCATGTTAGTTAGTCAGAACGCCCCCAGTACCATTTATTTGCCCCTTTCCTACAGACCGCCGGTCCTACTGGTTCACTGCCTGCTGTTTCTCATTTCTTCTGCGGGACTGTTCGCGCAGTCTACCGACCGGACCGGCGAGGTGTGGTACAACTTTACCGACGACGGCCACCGGCAGTTCGTGTACGCGGTCGGAACGGAGGACCGGGACACCGTAGTAGTGTTACACGGCGGCTGGGGGGCGGAGCATAGCTACCTGGTAAGTCCCCTGGAGCCACTCTTCGCCGAACGGTACTTTGTCTTTTACGATCAGCGGGGTTCCCTGCGATCCCCGGCTCCGGACTCTACCATCACCATTGATCGCCTCGTGGAGGATCTGGATGATTTACGGCAGGCACTCGGAGTGGATCGCCTCACGCTGCTGGCTCACTCCATGGGTACGCAACTGGCCTACGCTTACCTGGCACGCTATCCCGAGCGGGTGAAGGGACTGGTCCTGGTGGGAGCCGTGTTGCCCGGTATATCCGGCAGTATTCCCGATTCCGCCTTTCTGGCCGAGGTATGGCCGGGGATGGAACGCCAGCAGCGGGCCGATGCCGTGAACGATTTCTTCACCAGTATGCACGAGCGCGCCATAACCGAGCTCCGCGAGGAGGGGTTCGTACCGGACTCCCTCACCGAACGCCCCGCACGGCAGGTCATCAACCGACTATTACAGGATCTGACCGACCGGGAGTACACTCGTGCCTGGCGCATCTTCTTTACCGCCATCAACTCCTGCAATGCCTCGAGCTGGCGCGAAATGGAGGGGGGCATGGCCTTTTACGAGCAGTCGGTGGCCAACGCCATACTTGCGGATTCCCTCTATACCGAACGGCTGGCCGCGGCCTGGCCGGCACTCCAGACTTTTGGAGGACCGGTGCGGATTCTGATGGGTACCTGCGATTACGTCGACCCGGATGCGGCCGTGTGGCGACGGCTCGCCAATCGACTACGGAACGGAAAGTTGACGATTATCCCCTCCGCGGGCCATGGCGCCTGGATAGGCAATGCCACCGCGTTCCAACTCGCCGTGCGGGAGGCGCTGGACAGCCTATAGCCTGAATTCAGCTGAAGTCCAGCGATGTATCTGGCGGCGATCCGATGAGGCTACGAAAGGTGTTCTCCACCTTATGGCAGGTGGTATCTTCCGGCATCTCCGTGATGGAAAAGTGGAAAACATGGTCCTCCACCCGGTAGGTGCCGGCTACGGTGCCGGATGCCGCGGGAATGGAAAATTTACCGGACGTTACGTCGCCCTCAAAGTTTCCCCCCTTGGCGGAGACGGCCTTGCGGGTACGCTCGATCAGTTCGGCGGTGGACTGATGAAAGGTGATGATGAAGGCGCAGTCTGTCATGGCCGGCGGCAGTTTGGATGAAGGATCGGTGCACCTTAGCAGGTCAACTCACTACCATTTGTTCACGCCCGCCTACTTCTGCTGCTCCAGATAAGTGACCAGCGACGCCAGCTCCTCGAAGGAGAGTGCGTTGGCCAGTCCGGTAGGCATCATGGAGTTTTCCAGTTCTTCCCGGTTCGTGATGACGGCCTTCCGTAACTCGGTTTGCTTTCCGCCCATATCGCGCAGGGTGAGGGCATCGGCGGACTCGGCCGTGACGAAGCCCACGTAGGCTTCCCCGTCCTTCGTCTCGATGAGGTAAGACGAAAACCCCTGGGAGATGGACGCGTCGGGTTTAATGATGCTTTCGGTGATCTGGTCGCGGTTCATGATGGAACCGATTTGTCCCATGAACGGACCCTTCATCGGCTCGCTTTTGTTTACGGCATGGCACGCCACGCAGCCCTGGCTGACGAACAATTCCTTGCCGCGGGCCGGGTTGCCCTCCGTTTCGGCCATGGCCAGGATAATGTCCTCGATCGACGCATTACCCACTTCGCCCTTCTTACCGGAAATGGCGTTCAGGTCCACCGTGTTTTCGGCGGCTACGGCCTCCTCGGTCACTACTCCAAGTTCGGCTATTTCCATCCGGTTGCGCTCATTCAGGAGGGCGAAGAAGCGCTGTTTTTCGGGACCGGCCGCCCGGGCTTCCTCGGTAAGGAAGTATTTGATCTTGTCCGAAAACTCCCAGGTCTCACCCTTATAGTACGGTCCGTGGGTATCCGGGCGCGTGCTCCACCACCAGTCGCCGGCGTAGGGGGCCTCGCGGGTGTAGAGACGGGCGAGGGTTGCCAGTATTTCTTCCTTCACTTCGGTCTTTTTGCTAGAGCCGTAGGCCGCGATCAGGCCGTCCACGGTCCTGGGATCGTGCAGGTACCGCAGTGTCCACAGGGCAAGCTTTGGATTATCCTGAATCGCGCCGACGGCCGCCTCCACGGCTTCCAGCTCCACGAGCGAACGGACCGCCAGGTGGGGAAGCACGATGTCGGCATTCGGCGTTGCGTGCGGTCCCTCGGTGCCGGGTTCCGGAGCCCGGGCGGATGCCGGGACGGCGACCGTCAGGAGAGTTTCCGCGGCTTCGGGCTTACCCAGGCGTCCCAGACCGACGATCGCGGCGGCCCGCACGCGGGGATTGGCGTCGTCGACCGCGGTGAGGAAAGGATCCAGGGGAACTGCTTCCAGACAACTCTTGCGGTCCGTCAGCGCCCGCAGGGCAAATTCGCGCAGCTTATCTTCCTTACTCAGCTCCACCAGTTCCTCAACCCCCTCGCTGCAGGTGAGCTGAGCGTAAGTGTAGATACCGGCCACCCTTGCTTCCAGTGACGCACCTTGCTCCCGCGCTACCCGCCATGCAACCGCTGCCGCTTCCCCGGAGGGACGGGTGAGCAATTCCTGCTGGGCGTGAAAACGCGCCACCGAACTGCCGGCCTTAAGCAGTTCGCCCAGCTCTTCCACCGAGGCGGCCGTCAGGTCCGGAAAGGCTTCGTAGGTCCATCCTTCCGGCACCACCCGCACCACGTAGCCCTTATCCGGACTGCCCCGGTAGCCGGCTCCGTCCCAGGCAGCGAGGAGCATTCGTCCGGAGCCGTCGAGGTCGATGTCGGTGATCTGGGGGAGTTCGATGAATTCCTCGTCCCGCTGGGTGAAGCTCGGGCCGTCCATCTCCACCCGGTGGATGTACAGTTGATTTCTGCCCCAGTCGGCCATCATGGGCACGTGGTTGTAGCGGGCCGGCCAGCGGTCGTCGTCCATGAAGTAGCTGCCGGTGCCCGAGCCGCCGCCCACGTCGATCAGGGCGGGAAGGGTTTCCTCCGTAAAGTGCTTGAAGAGGGTAGGGTAGCCGTACTCGCCGCTCTGCAGGTGGTGGAGGAAGCGGACGTTCCAGCCGCCGCCGTCGTTGGTGTTGCCGCGGGTGTAGACGTTCATGAAGGGGTCGATGGCCACGTCGTAAATGTTGCGGGTGCCGTGAGTGTAGACCTCCATTTCCGTGCCGTCGGGTCGCACGCGCACGATCCCTCCGCCGAGCATGGTCATTTTCTTGCCCGACCGGTCCTCGGCGTTGTGGAAGCCGAAGTCGCCCACCGCGATGTAGATCCAGCCGTCGATGCCCATGCGGATGCCGTTGGTGGCGTGGTCCGTGCCGCGGTCCCGCAGCGGGGTGGGGGAGCTGATGTTGGTGATGAGCGGCTGTGAAGGACCGTCGGCTACTCCATCGCCGTCCCGGTCTTCAAATACGACCAGGTCCATACCGGCCGCCACTGCTTCTCCCTCCCCGAAGGCCGTGTGCAGCACGAAAAGTTTATTCCCGACCGGCATCAATCCGCGGGGATTATCGACCAGCGCGTATTCCGTGTGCGTTTCGTAGCTGCCGTCGTGGTCGCGGTCTACCAGCCGCACGATACTGCCCTTGCCGGGTTCCTTGCCGAGGGATCCCATCTTGTCCACGCCCACGAAAACCTCTCCGGTGGGCAGCACCGCCAGGCAGGCGGGACTGGGTACGAGGTCAGGCCCCGCGATGGTTTCCACAATTAATTGGGCGGAGTCCGCGGGAGCGGCGTCCGGGGTACCGTAGTAATTTCCTAGTTCCGCCGTGTCGACGGTGGTCGAGGCTTGCTCTACGGGGGTGCAACTGAAGGCCAAAAAGCAGAGCAGAGTAGGTGCGATCAGATTTTGTAGGGGCATGGGGCCGATGAATTATGTTGGGCGAGTAGCGGGGAGCTTACGAGGGAGGGGCTGAAGATATATACCCCACGGGACGAGCAGCCGCTCTGGGGAGCCAGGTCTTCCACAGGACGGGATCATGCGGGGTCGCGGGTGCCGTGAAAATTAGGAAAAGCTGGCCGGTAGATAAGCTACCGCAAGCTACGCCGCACCCCCACTTCCATTCCCACACCGTACAAGTGTTCCCGAATAGGACCTTCCGCCGTTGGCGTGAGGTGGTACCGGAAAACCGGCTGACCGAATAGGTGGTAGGTTTCGGAGACGGTATACTGCGCACCGACGGATACCAATCCCGCCAAGTGAAAGCGGTGGGGCCCGGTTTGGGTCGCAATATATACGGAGGGCAGTAGCCCGATCTCTACGAAGTGCGTCCACCGGCCTGATCCGAATTCACGGCGACCGATGATCGGCACATCTACGAACCAAGAGTTGTAGCTGGCCCGTAATCTTTGGGGGAGGGCAGAATCCGGTTCGAAGGTTCCCGTCCCCGTATGCTGACTTCCCCACCTTAAATCGCTTGACTCACGGCCAAATCCCAGGCTGGATAGGCGTAATCCGCTGCGTAGGACGACGTGTTCACTCAGCCGTCGGTTGTAATGTAAGCCTACATGCCAACTGGCTTTGCCGTATTCCTTCTCCCGGTTGTCCAGGATGGTAGAAATATGTGATTCATCACTCGAGGTAAGTAGGCTGCGGTAGGTATAGTCCAGTCCGCCGACAAGGTCAATAGAAGCCTCCATCTGGGCACGTACGGAAACTGAAAAGCAGAGGAGGAGCAGAAACAGTAGGGTAAATCGCATAGGGTAGGGTGAGTGGTACTATGCTAACGGAGTTCCCTGCTTCCTCATGTTTGACAAACGCGCATTAATGGCTAGCTACCGTCCGAGTCTCCCCCGCCATCGCTTCCTCCATGCATTCCCTCACGAAGGCCGCATAGGCCGCACTCCCCTCCGCGAGGATAGAGATCGGGATACGCTCATCTACGTTATGCAGGTGCTCCAGGTAGCTGCGGTCGATTTTTACCGGAATGGAAGAATAGGCCGGTATCCCGTGGGAGCGGAAGATGCCATCGTCGGAAAAATTAGGGACGAAGATTTTGGAGACGTGACTATCCGGATACCGCTCCAGGATGGTGGCCGCGAGCAAGCGGTAAAAAACAGTGTGCTCGGTCGACGGATCCATTTCCGGCATTTCCTTGATCACGGTCAGTTTTATGGAGTCATTCCTCAGTTTTCGTCGCAGGCGGGCCAGGAATTTTTCGGAAGAGGCGTGGGGCAGCAGGCGGCAATCAAGGAGGGCGGCGGTGGAGGTCGGTACTACGTTCACTACGCCGTTGTGGTTGTCGAGGTCCGTCAGCGTGATGGTGTTGGAGAACAGCGCGAATATCTCGGGCTGCTTGCGCAATTTGGGGACGATCAGCCCCCGGAACAGCCGCGGATGCCTGAGCACGAATCCGGTAATGCCCTGCTCCAGGGTTCCGAGTTGGCGTAGGATATCGACGTTCAGATCGGTGAAGATGGCCGGTTGTTTTCTACGCAGCAACTGGTGCAGGGACCGCACCATTTCCTTATTCGAGTATTTGATCGGGGTGATCGAGCCGTGACCGGAAGTATGAACGGTGCTTTCCAGCTTGATCCACAGGGCCCGCTTGTGCGCCACGGAGATGCCGAATATGTCCCGTTCGGGGTAGCGCTGCAGTACGCCGCGCAGGGCCGGGGGACCCTCGCCGATCACCACGGCAGGATTAAGCTCGGTGAGGTGGTGCCTTACCACGTAGCGCGCGCCTCCCTCGCACTGCGTTTCCTCACAGGAGACGGCGAGGAAGGTCACATTGTATGGCACCTCAGCATGCTCATACTGCTCGCGAATGGCTGAGATTCCGGCCAGTTGCATCATGCCGGCCCCCTTATTATCGAATGCCCCCCTTCCCCACACTTCCGTATCGGTGACCTGGCCGCTGTAGGGGTGGTGGGTCCAGGCGGCCGGGTCGCCGGGGGGTACCACGTCGATGTGGTTCAGAAATATGATGTTGGGGAGGTTCAAGTGCAGCGGACGGATGGAGGCAGCGAAGTTGAAGTTGCCGTTCTCGTCACCCATCTGCGTGATGTGCAGGCCGTTTTCGCGGCAGAGCTCCCGGAGAAATTCCCCCGCCCGTCGTTCATTGCCGCTTTCCGAGGGGTGCTGAATGTACTCGCTTAGTACCCGGACTATGCTGGTCGTCCGTTCCCGGTGCATCAGGGACGGGAGGGAATCCGTCTGAGCGTGGCCGGAGGACGTAGTCAGGAGGAGAATCAACAGCAGTGCCGGGGATAGTATGCTCTTCAGCATGGGGCGTGCCGGTTAGGTATCCGGCGGGTAGAGTGTGTAGTTACGTGATCGGTATCGCCACTTAAGATAGGGGATTAACCGGCGGGGCGCCTCATCAGTCCTGGGTAACTGCTCTGCGGATGCGGTGGGCTAAGACATTCATTGTCGGTAGCCTTCTGGTGGTCAGGTTTTTCGGGCTTGCATCCAGTCCTTCAGTCGGAGAAGCGTTGCCTTCCAGACGATCCAACCAGGCGGGGACGCGGGTGCGGTGATGGCCGGGGTGAGCGTAGATATTGGCGCGAACAAGTTCATTTTGCGCCCCTCATCCGGCTACCTTTCTTATCATTATGCAAATGTCCGGTACCGTGGACGCAAACGCACGTAACGATGAGCAAACTTAACCGCAGAAACTTCCTCCAGAAAACCACCCTCCTTACCGCCGGCACCCTGCTGGCCACTCGCTCGCATAGTGCTAGTTACCCCGCCGCCGAAGGGGAATATATGGGGGGGTATGCCGCACCGAAAATCGATAACATCCGCGCGGCCTTCATCGGTGTCGGGGCGCGGGGCGGGCAGCACGTCACCAACTTCGCCAAGCTGCCGGGCACGGAGGTCGTCGCCATCAGCGACCTGTACGAAGACAACGTGGAGAAGTGGCGGGAGCGGGCCGGTAGCCTAGGACAAGAATCGCAGCACCAGAACATCGAAGGCTACTTCGGCGGGGAAAACGAATGGAAACGGATGCTGGAAGAGCAGCGGCCCGACGTCGTGTTCATCGCTACCAACTGGGCCGCCCATGCGCCGATGGCCACCGCGGCGATGGAAGCCGGTGCCCATGCCTTCGTGGAGGTTCCGATCGCCGTGACCATCGAGGAGATGTGGTCCATTATCGACACCTCGGAGCGGACGCGCAAGCACTGCATGATGCTCGAGAACGTAAACTACAGCCGGGATGAGCTACTGTTTCTGAACCTCGTCCGCCAGGGGATGATCGGGGAAGTGCTGCACGCCGAGGCCGCCTACATTCACGATCTCCGCTTCCAGATGGAGGAGGTCGAACGGGGCACCGGTTCCTGGCGCACAGAGCACTACGCCAGGCGCAACGGCAACCTTTATCCCACCCACGGTCTCGGCCCGGTGGCGCAGTACATGAACCTGGCGCGGGGCGACGATAATTTCCGCCGCCTGACCTCCTTCTCCACCCCGAGCCGGGGACGTAGCCTTTACGCGAAGAAAAATTACCCGGCCGACCATCGGTGGAATAAACTTGACTTCCAGGGCGGCGACCTGAACACTTCCCTGATCAAGACGGAACTCGGCCGCACGGTTATGGTACAGTGGGACGAGACCAGCCCCCGGCCTTACACTCGCCACAACCTGATCCAGGGGACCCTCGGAACGCTGGCCGGATTCCCCACCCGGGTCGCCCTCGAAGGGGGCGTCCCCGGAGCAACGGAAGATCACCACCGCTGGGCGCAGGGCGAACAACTAGAGGCCCTGTATGAACAGTACGATCACCCCCTCTACAAGCGGCTCAACGAAACGGCGAAGGGGAGTGGACACGGCGGTATGGACGGGATCATGATGGTACGGATCGTCGAATGCCTGCAGCAGGGCCTGCCGCTCGACCAGAACGTTTACGAAGGCTGCTACTGGAGCGCGGTAGCACCCCTGAGCGAGGCTTCGGTAGCCGCCGACGGAATGCCGCAGGACTTCCCCGACTTCACCCGGGGCCGGTGGCGGGAGACAAAGCCCCTAGCTGTGGTATCCTAATCTAGTGTACACCGACTGCTTTGCTGTATGGTCACCCGACCCGATCACTCACCCTTCCGGCCCCTCCGTTTTGAACAGTGGACGATGATAGCTCCCTTTCGACTTTTGCTTGTTTTTGTAGCGCTCGCAATGTTCAGTAACTGTCAGCAAGCTGGAACCGAGGAAGATGCCATATCGTCTAGTATCATTCACCGGTCGTTCACCGATGCTCGCGGGAATCAACTCGACCTATCGTTCGATAATAGCCGGCAGACCGTCGCAATCAATTTCGGCGGGGAGACCGCGGAACTTGCTTCCCGCCACCCCGCATCCGGCTTCTGGTATACGGACGAACGCTACGAACTGCGGGGCAAGGGTGACGACCTGCAACTTGCGAAGGACGGGACTGTAATTTTCGAGCACCACGGCGGCCTCGTCCCGGTACGCCAGTAGAGGGTGAGTTTGGATTCCCTGAATACGCCTTCCGGCATCAAAGGTACAGTTCCGGCCGGCGCTCCCCCAGCGCTCCGATCCGTCCGCGCGATCGCTCGATTTCCGCCAGGTCGATCTTAGCTTGGAGTAGAGCTTCCTCCGTTTCCGGGCCCCGGGCGAGTACCAGACCGTTTGGATCGATGATCATGCTGCTGCCCGAAAACCGGGTGCCGGCATCCGTACCCACCCGGCTGGAAGAAATTACGAAGATCTGATTCTCGATCGCCCGGGCCCGCAGCAGGGTAGTGAGGTGGTCGACCCGCACCAGCGGCCAGGCTGCCGGGACGAAAAGCAGCTTAACGCCCCGCAGCGTCAGTGCGCGGGCTACCTCGGGGAAGCGTAATTCGTAGCAGGTCATGATGCCCGCGGTCACGCCGCCCAGGGAAAAAACACCCAATGCGTCGCCGGGTGTGATGTACCGGTGTTCGTTGATGGGCTCGATCGAGACAAGGTGGGTCTTGCGGTAGGTGTGTATCAGAGCGCCCGTTGCGTCAATCACCGCGATAGTATTGTAAATATCGTTTCCTGCCCGTTCGGAAAGTCCCAGGAGTACGGCAGTTTTATTCTCCGACGCCAGTTGTCTAATGCCGGCCAGGTGATCGGACTTCCAGTTGACCGCCCGTTTCGTGATCACATCCATGGCGTAGCCCGTGTCGCACATTTCCGGGAAAGCGATGGCATCGTACGTTCCGGGGGGGAGGGACCGCAATATCTCCTCGATCCTTCGCAGGTTCAGGTCGACATCACCAAGAGTTGCGTCGAACTGATAGGTAGCAAGGTGCATAGGCGGTAATATGGTCGAGTCGGTAATATCGGATAAAGGAAGTTGGAGGCGGGTCGGGCAAGAATATACCTCCGAGCGCAGTGAGTGCCAGACGGCAAATTTCAAATGCCAAATTTTCAATTTTAAATTTCTCCCCCCGAGATCACCCGACGCCTCCACCGTGCGGTAGCCCAATGGTACATCGTACATGGTACTTTGTAAATGGTAAATCTCCCGCTCCATCCGACAAACCAGCTCCCCGGTCCCCTCCGAGCGCAGCGAGTGCCCGCCGGCAAATTTCAAATTTCAAATTTCAAATTTCAAATGTTAAATTTCTCCCCCTGAGATCACCCGACGCCTCCAACGTGCGGCAGCCCAATGGTACATCAAACATGGTACTTTGTACATGGTAAATCCCCCGCTCCGTTATCAACTTACCCTCCGAGCGCAGCGAGTGCCCGACGGTCAATTTAAAATATCAAATTTTAAATTTCTCCTTCTGGATCACCCGACGCCTCCAACATGCGGCAGCCCAATGGTACATCGTACATGGTACTTTGTAAATGGTAAATCCCCCGCTCCATCCGACAAACCAGCTCCCCGGTCCCCACCGAGCGCAGCGAGTGCCCGCCGGCAAATTTCAAATGTCAAATTCTCAATTTTAAATTTCTCCCCCCTCCTACATTGCTAATTCCCGAACACATTGCACCCGCGGCCCCGCCCAAAGCGTTGTACCTTTGCACCTTCCCCAAAAAGGGTGCCCTGACATGAGTGAAGCCATCCACCACGAGTGCGGACTAGCGATGATCCGCCTTAAGAAACCACTGGATTACTACAACAAAAAGTACGGAACCCCCCTGCACGGCCTGAAGTGCCTACAACTGCTGATGCGCAAAATGCGTAATCGCGGACAGGACGGAGCCGGCATGGCGACGATCAAACTTGACCACCCACCGGGCAAAAAATTCATCAGCCGCAAGCGATCGAACGCCTCCAATTACCTCGACGATCTCTGGGCCGGGGTATACAAACGCTTCGACGTGCTTACCCCCGAGCAACTCAACGACGGAGAGTGGCTCAAGGAAAACCTGCCCTACACCGGTGAGGTCATGATGGGCCACCTGCGCTACGGCACCCACTCGACCAACGCCATCGAAACCTGCCACCCCTTCCTGCGGCAGAGCAACTGGAAGACCCGCTGCCTGATCGTAGCCGGCAACTTCAACCTCACCAACGTCAACGAGCTGTTCCAGGAACTGGTGGAACTCGGACAGTACCCCAAGGAAAAATCCGATACGGTCACCGTACTCGAAAAGATCGGCCACTTTCTCGACGATGAGGTGCAGCGCATCCACTCCTGGCACAAACCCGACGGCTATTCCAACATCGAGATCAACGACATCATTGCCGAGGAGCTCGACGTACAACGCCTGCTCAAACGGGCCAGCAAGAAATTTGACGGTGGCTACGTCATGGGCGGTATGATCGGCCACGGCGATGCCTTCGTAATGCGCGACCCGGCGGGTATCCGACCGGCCTTTTTCTTCGAAGACGATGAGTTCGTCGCCGTTGCTTCCGAGCGTCCGGCCCTGCAAACGGTCTTCAACGTGCCCTTCGAGGTGATCAGGGAGGTCGAGCCCGGCCACGCCCTCATCATTAAGAAGAGCGGGCAGACGAGCATGAAGCCGTTCACCAAGCTCCTGCCCCGCGCGGCCTGCTCCTTCGAACGTATTTACTTCAGCCGGGGCAACGACCGCGACATCTACCTCGAACGGAAGGAACTTGGCCGCCGCCTCGCCAGGTCCGTAGCCAGGGCCGTGAAGTACGACTTCGACAATACCGTGTTCAGTTATATCCCCAATACCGCCGAGACGGCCTTCCAGGGAATGATCGAAGGACTGGAAGACGAGCTCCTCTGGTGGCGGAAGAAGGAAATGAAGCGCCGCAAGAAGAAGGGCAAGAACGGCTTCGGCAAGGTGCTCAAGACGAAGGTCCGCAACGAAAAGATCGTCGTGAAGGACGGCAAGACCCGCACCTTTATCGCCGATACCACCAGTCGCGACGATATGGTCAGTCACGTCTACGACGTCACTTACGGCATCGTACGTGATGAGATCGATACCCTGGTGCTCCTCGACGACAGCATCGTACGGGGCACTACCATGCGCGATTCGATCATCAAGATCGTCAGCCGGCTCCGACCCAAGCGCATCATCATTGTTTCCTCGGCGCCGCAGATTCGCTACCCGGACTGCTACGGAATCGATATGTCGAAAATGGGTGAATTCGTAGCCTTCAAGGCGATGGAAGCCCTCATCGAGGAGCGGGGCAAGAAGAAACTCCTCAAGCAAGCCTACAAAAAGGCCGTTGCCGAACTGAAGAAGCCGGACAAGAAGCAGAAGAATATCGTCAAGCAGCTATACGACGAACTCAAGTATGAAGACGTCAGTAAGAAGATCGCCCAGATCATGACCCCGAAGGGCACCAAGCCGAAGGTCGACGTGATCTACCAGACCATTGAGGATCTCCAGCAATCCTGCCCCAATAATAACGGCGACTGGTACTTCAGCGGCAATTACCCTACGCCGGGCGGCTTCCGGGTAGTGAATAAAGCCTTCGTGAACTATATGGAAGGTAGTGGGGAACGGGCTTATTAGGGTTAGTAGTTTAGTCGATTAGTCGATTAGTCGGGTAGTACTTTAGTTCTTTAGGGGATGGTAGTGTGGTAGTGTGGTACTATGGTAGAGGTAACTACTTCGTTCCTTTATCCATATGCGGTAATGGGAGACTTGGGGTAATACTTTTGTGAGATAGTGGGATGGTAATATGGTAGATGGTAATTGCTACCACCATTAGCATCTCGGGTGGAGGTGCTCAAACAAATAGACAGTGACTTCGGCCTGGAAGGTTTGGTATCTTTCAAATCTTCAACCCGACATCATGTCCAAATTACGAAAACGATTCACCCGGGAGGAGCGCCTGGAACTG
>NZ_JANCTD010000014.1 GCF_024297185.1 Lewinella sp. JB7
GTTCCAGGCGCTCCTCCCGGGTGAATCGTTTTCGTAATTTGGACATGATGTCGGGTTGAAGATTTGAAAGATACCAAACCTTCCAGGCCGAAGTCACTGTCTATTTGTTTGAGCACCTCCAGTCCGGTAGTTTAGAGTTAGCCTTTTAATAAGCGAGTGAGGCATTCCTGAAGGCAACTATGGGATTAGGTTGTCAGGTAAGCGGATAAGGAGCCATAATTGGGTTCGGTCAGGTAGGCTGGAAGCCGGCATAGCCATATATGGGTGAGTTCTTCCGATTCAGGGGGGGGGAACTTCTTACCAATCTTGCGCCGGGCCCGCCAATACTTATGGGGGCATTCCCTCCGGCGTTCACGGACATACTTCATCACCGTACTATCCACTGCGGCAACCTGGGAACGAAGCGACTGCCTATGGGTACGGCCTGCTCAGCTATAATTTTGCTATCCGGCCCCGGTACTACCGTACGGTACTCCTGCTCTAGCATATAAGTCATAATTTAGGACCCTATTCACCCCTCCCGGATACGTGCGATCATAATCATGTGTCATGGTATTACAACACGGTAATGCTTCTCTACTCCACAAGTGTGGGATAAAAACACCATTCACCACTGCCCGGTATTTCAGTATAGACAGCGATACCTAGGGATCAAATATGGCAGTGTAGCAGGAGTAATGGTTCAATATCTAGAAAAGCGGCAGCCTTAGTGAGGTCTCTATTTTAAAAGTGACAGACGCAAAAAAATACTGACCTACCAGGACGGCACAAGCGCAATTATTTGGTGTAGCCACATCACCACGTTAAATAGGGCAAATAGTGTGACCGGCAGCGCCCGTTCGTTGCCCGAAACAAGTATTGAAGATTGATAAACGAACCCGAACGTACACCGAAAGGCTACTGCGCGAACGAATCGGTTTACGTGCCTCCATCTGGGAACAGACGCCGGCCGTCCGCGGAGTGAACTGGGAGTTGCCCGACAGTATGCCGGAAGATGATTGGCAAGATGTTGAATTTCAGGCAGATGAGATGTGGTCGATCATTGTCTGCAAACAGTACAAGCGGTGGACATGGGTTCTCTGCTGTCCAGCAATCCGACAGAGTACATTCTTACAGGGTACGGCGGATGTGCAGCGGCCCCCGGACGATCTACCCGATCGCTTACGGCAATATGCTTTTTTGCTACCACTACCTGGGAGGTCCAATACCCAACCATTTTAGGAGCACGGCACCAGGTAATTAGGGCGCTAACGGACCGCATGGAAGACTAGCTCACCGGGGTGCTTGCCAGGGTTGGCCGGCTAATCCGACGAAGCGTGTCCCCTCCTCAAAATTATGCTAATCGCATAACTGTAATCGTCTATCTATTCCGGTAGCCCAGCATAGTTCATGATTATCCACGACACACTGCCACAGAGGCTACTACCGCACTAACCTACTAAAAGACTAACGCACTAAACTACCACCGTACTAAAAGACTAACGTACTAAGCGACTAACCTACTAAAAGACTACACTACTAAACTACTACCGTACCAATAGACCAACCGACCACCCTACTCCTTATCAAATCCCGTACCGTGACCATAACCCCCCTTGCTCTGATCTACGTTCTTGAGGTCATCGTCGTCCTGGTCCTGGAAGTCTTTTTTGGGATCCTTATCCGACTTTTTCTTATCGTCATCGGCAAGGATGGGCCGTTGGCTCTTGGCGTCGAAGAAGCGATAGCGGGAGGGGGCGTGATTGAAGCGCATGAGTTAAGCTTTTATTTGCCTAACCCCGCGGCGGGAACCCAGGTTCGTTGCTGTATTGAGCCAACGCTGCACCTGCGGCCCCGCCTTATGTCCCGTGTAGTGGGCCCAGTAGGATTTGAACCTACGACCAACGGATTATGAGTCCGCTGCTCTAACCGCTGAGCTATGGGCCCCGATTGGGCGCGAAGGTACGGAGGCGGCCGGAAAATTGGTAACCCGATCGTCACCAACCGGAGGTTTACCCGTACAGTTCCAGGATAATTTGCTCCTCCGCGTACCCGAGCTTCAGGAGCCGGTCGCGGGCCTCGTCCACCATCTGACTCCAGCCGCAGAGATAAAATTTAACGTCGGGCCGCACCGTAGCGTACGCTTGCTCGTAAACCTGGTGCACGTAGCCCGGCAGTACTTCGAAACCCGGCGTCTCGTCCTCCGGCATCTCCCGGCTCAGGGTGGCCGTGTAGGTAAAGTTGGGGTGTTTGCGCGCCAGTCCTTCCAGTTCTTCGCGGTACAGCAGGTCGGCCGGGGTGCGACAACCGAAAATAAGGTGGAAGTTGCGCGTCTCGCGGCCCAGACGTTGCAGCAGCATGGAGCGGAAGGGAGCCACGCCGGTACCCGTACAGATCATGACCACGTCGTAGTCCAGGGGGCGGTCGGGGAGGGTGAACACCCCGCCGGGTTCTTTCGTCAGCAGCTCCGTGCCCACGGTCGCCTCCTCGAACAGGTAGCGGGTACCCCGACCGCCGGGCAACTGGACGATGCAGAGTTCGGCTTCGTTAGTGTCATCGGGGGCCGAGGCAATGGAATAACTACGCCAGCGCTCCCGCCGCCGCTCGCTGATGGGCAGGTCGAGGGTGAGAAACTGCCCGGGCCGAAAGTCCAGCCGCTCCCGGTCCGGCAGGGAGATCCAAAAACTGCGTACCGTCGGGCTGCGCTGTTCGATTCGTTTTACCACCGCCTCTTTCCACTTACTCATCACTCGGCCAGATCATTTCGTTAAAGGGTATAACCGTGCCGTAGCCCCGCTCGTTGAAGTACGCCTGCACCTTTTCCGCCGCCAGTTCGCTCAGGGCCCAGACGAAGTCGCCTCCCCAGGCTCCGAGACTCTTGACCGTTCCGGGAAAATCGCGGAACAGCCGCTCCTTCACGGGCTGTAGCTCCAGGGTGGAGGCGACGATCTTTTCGTGATCGGTCAGGATACGGGCGGCGGTGCGCAGGTCCGGCGCGTTCACTAAGGCCAGTGTAAGTTGGGTAATCTGCCCGAGCGTCCGTGGGGAGGTTTCCACGTTGCGGTAGGCCGCGATGCCCTCCCGGCTGTTCTGCTTCCGGTTCAGGTGTACGAAGTAGGTTTTCCGGACCCAGGCGGGGTTCCACGACACGCTTTTGACTTCGGGGTAGTGCCCCATTCTGCGGTACAGCAAGGGTTGGGCAGCTCCGGCACAGGCCAAGTCGTAGCCGCTGCCGCCGAAGGAAAGTTCCAGAAGTTTATACGGGTTGACGTCCAGTAACCGCCCCAGAAAATACACCAGCGTAGAGCTGCTGCCCAGGCCCCAGTCCGGGGGAAATTCCAGGCGGGAAGTCACCTTCTTCTGGTACAGCGCCTCGGTGCAACCCAGGCGTAGTTGCTCGGCGGCCCGGAGCAGCTGCAGGAGGCGAGCCCTGACAGGATCGCGGGGCGGCTGGGCGGCAGAATGCCACTCTTCCCGGAGGAAGAACAATTCCCGCCGCGGCTCGTCGGTATTATCGTCGATGATCCACTCCAGGTCGTAGCGAAGGTCTCCCCAGAGGGGGCCGACCGTGAACCGCTGGCCCGCGCGGGTGGGGATGGCCAGGGCCGTGGCGCCGTCCAGCACGAAGTATTCTCCCGTCAGGAGGAGCTTGCCGTGGCCGTAAAATTCGTGGATACGTTGCATGCTAGATAAACGAAAAAAGGCCACCCTACCGGGGTAGAGTGGCCTGTAAGCGGTAAGCGGGCGGGGGGATTAGTCCTCGTCCTCGTTGTCGTCGGTATCGCCGTCGTTGCTGAGCTGTTCGCGCAGTTGCTCGAAGGCGGACAGGTCGCCCAGCGTAGAACGCTCATTGCTGGCGTTGGTTTGCTTGACGGCCTTGCGGGTCGTGGCTTGCTCCTCGCGGCGCTCACGGACAACGGTGTCCTTGGCTTCGCGGCGGATGTCGTTGACGTAGCGGCTGTGGCTGACCATCAGTTTCTTCTGGTCGCGGTCGAATTCGATGACCTTCACGGTCAGCGTCTCGTCTACCTCGGCGATGCTGCCGTCTTCCTTACGCATAAGCTTGATGGGGGCGTAGGCCTCCAGACCGTAGGGCATCTGAACGATGGCACCGCGGTCGTCCTTGCGCAGGACGGTGGCTTCGTGGTAGCTGCCTTCGGGGAAGACCGACTCGAACGAATCCCAGGGGTTCTCCTCGAGCTGCTTGTGTCCGAGCGACATTTTGCGGTTGTGCTCGTCCACTTCCAGTACCACGACGTCGATGTCGTCGCCCACCTTCACGAACTCGCTGGGGTGGCCGAAGCGCTTCGTCCAGCTCAGGTCGCTGATGTGGATCATGCCACCGATGCCGTCGTTGAGTTCGACGAATACACCGTAGGGCGTGAGGTTCTTGACCTTACCGTTGTGGCGCGAGCCGGTGGGGAAGGTTTCGTTGATCGTATCCCAGGGATCCTGCTGCAGTTGCTTGATCGAGAGCGACATCTTGCGGTCGTCGCGGTCGATGGTTACGACGCGGGCGTTGCGGGTCTCTCCGACCGTGAAGTACTCACGGGCGTTGATGGGCTGGTTGCTCCAGGTGACTTCGCTCACGTGAACGAGGCCTTCGACACCGGGCTGGATTTCGAGGAATGCACCGTAGTCTTCGATGTTGACTACGCGGCCTTCGACGGTGCTGCCTTCGGTGATGTTCTCGTCCAGCACTTCCCAGGGGTGGGGCTGGAGCTGCTTGAGGCCGAGGCTGATCCGCTTCTTGTTCTCGTCGAAGTCCAGTACGGCCACGTTGACCTTCTGGTTGAGTTCGAGTACGTCGCTCGGGTGGTTGATCCGTCCCCAGCTGATGTCGGTGATGTAGAGAAGTCCGTCGACGCCACCCAGGTCGAGGAAGGCCCCGAAGTCGGTGATGTTCTTGACGATACCTTCCAGTACCTGACCGCGCTCGAGGCTAGCAATAATGGCTTCGCGCTGCTCGGCCAGGTCGCTCTCAATGAGGGCCTTGTGGGAAACCACGGCGTTTTTGATGGTTTCGTTGATCTTCACGACCTTGAATTCCATCGTCTTGCCTACGTAGGCATCGTAATCGATGATCGGCTTGATGTCGATCTGCGAACCGGGAAGGAAGGTCTCCAGGCCACCGCAGTCGGCGATGAGGCCGCCCTTGGTCTTGCTGATCACCTTACCGGTAATAACGGTGCCGTTGGCGTAGGAGTCGCGGATGCGGTCCCAGGCGCGCAGGAGCTTGGCCTTGCGGCGGCTGAGCACGAGTTGTCCGCGCTCGTCTTCCTGCTGTTCCACGTAGACCTCGACGGTGGAGCCCACCTCGATGTCCTGGTCACGGAATTCGGAAAGCGGCAGCAAACCGTCGCTCTTGTAGTTGAGGTCGAGGATTACGTCGCCGTCGATGATGGCCGATACCTTGGCCGACATGATCTCGGCTTCTTGGATGTTGGTCATGGAGGCTTCGTACTCCTTCTCCATGGCCTCGCGCTCCGAATCGCTGTAGCGATTGTCGATCTTGGCAATGGCGTCCCAGGCGAAGTCGTCGTGGGCGGAACCGGTGGCACCGCTGGTATCGGCTTCCTCGATTTCCACGGCTTCTTCCTTCACCTCCTCGGTGAGGGCTACGGAAACGCGGGTGGATTCCTTGCGGATCACCTTGGCGCCGCGCTTGGGCTTGTCGTCGGAATCGTCCTCGTCCTCTTCGCTGTCTTCAGCGTCGTCCTCGGTCGCTGCGGCGATATCGTCGGCGGTGGCTTCGGGGCCGGGCTTTATCTTCGACTGGGTCTCGGTGATTTCCGGGGTCTCCTCGTCGGTGCCGGCGGGGTTAACTTGTTCTTCGGTGGATTGGCTGGCCTCCGGCGTAATGGGATCGGTGGAGGTCTCTTCGGTCCCGTCGATTTGCGGGTCCTTATCGTCGTCTACTTGCATGACGCGATGGGTTTAAAAGGTTAAACACTCGGGCCGCTTCGGGGGCGGCCATTCCCCTTCCCTCACCGAGGGGCTCGGCTTGGGCGCGCAAAGATACGGCTTTGACCCGACTTATGTCCCTATAGTTTAACGAAAGATTTCACGGTCTGCCGGGCATCTTCGATCGCCCGGAGGCGGTAAAGGCCGGCAGGCAGGTCCGCTACGTGCAGCACCGCACGGAAACCGCCGACCTGCGCGACGTATTCCAACGTGCGTAAGCGGCGCCCGGCGGTGTCGTACACGTCTACATACACGGTTCCGGCATAACCACCGGCCAGGACGAGGGTGAGTTCGTCGATCACCGGGTTGGGGTAGAGGCTCATTCGACCGGTCTCGTCGCCGGAAGCCACGCCACTAAAGGCCTGACTGCTCCCTTGCGCCAGTGACCCGGGGGCGTACGGACAATTAAGCGCAGCGGGTATCGTGGTGACGTCCGGGGAGGAAAATACCGGACCGAGGGGTAGCGTGGTGAGGTACAACTGATCGATAGCGGTGCCGGGTTCCCGGTTCGCGATGTATATGGTATGTGTACCGGAAGAGAGGGAAAAGGAAACTTCCGCGCCGTCGTCGTTCACTTTGCGCCATTCAAAACCATTCGTGTGCAACTGGGCACCTCCGATCTCTTCCCACATTTTGATCCACTTCCCGTCGTCGATCCGGACCCAGACGGAATTGCGGCCGTTATCCGGAGCGTTCATGCGGAGGAACAAATGGTACTGACCCGTAGTGGGTACCTCCGCGACGTACACGATTTCCTGATCGGCATGGTGACCGACGGGCTCGTTCAACTGACGGGCTCCCCTGAAGACCACGTATTGGTCATTGGCGCTTCCGCTGTCCAGAACGGTGGTCCACCCGCCTCCGGAGAGGCCGCATTCAGCCTCCAGAGCCACGCCGACGGTGCACGCCGGATCGGCCACCGACTCATCATCCGGCGGCAAGTGATCCACGGTACTGACGTAGATGCGGTCCAGTTTCGTACCGTCCTCGCGGTAGGTAAATTCCAGGGTGTTGAATTGGCCCTGCGCGCCGGTCAGCGCGATCGGCAGGCGGTTCCACCGGAAGCCCGGGCGGTCGTGCCGGATGGTCTTCCAGGCGTACCACGGGCCGCCGTTTAGCCGCACCCAGAAAGAGTCATCGTCGCCGGAGGGTGCATTAATGCGGCCGTAGAGGAACAGGGGAGCCGTGGTGAATTCAACGCCGAGGTCCAGCTCAAACCCGATGATATTGTCCGCCGTCGTGGGCGGGGGCGCAGATAGGGCGTTCTTACCCCACTCGACGAGGTAGGTCCCCCGGGAGGCTGCTGCGTCGCTGACCGACGTCCAGGCACTACCGTAATCAGCACACTCGGCTTCCAGCCACTGACCGGTATACGGAATTACCGGGGCGGGGCAGTTGGCATCGTCGTCACCCTGACCGGTCACGGGAGTGGTCATCCTGCTGAGGTATACTTTATCCAATTGTGTGCCCGGTTCGCGGTACGCAAAGTCGATGGTGTTGTCGCCGTCGCCGAGTGCAATAGGCCCACCCGGAAACATATTCCACCGAAAGCCAGCTCCCTGCCGGATGCCCGATTTCCAGGCAAACCAGTCCCCCCCGTTTACCCGCACGTAGTACGAGTCGTTTAGATTGGTAGGCGCATTGATCCGGGCTTGTAAGTAGTAGGTGCCCGCCTCTGTATTGGACAGGCCGAACCGTACGTAATTGGCGGGAGTGTCCGCTGGAGGTGCGCTCGTGCTGCTGCCACGGGGATATACGTAAGCGGTATTTGACGCGTCGGCGCTGCGGCCCGTCTCCCACGCAGACCCGAGCTGGGCGCATTCGGCTTCCAGCCAGAATTTCGACGTCGTCGGCTCGTCACAGGTAATGTCGGTGACCGAACCGGAATTGCCCAGGCCATCGTAAATGTGGTAGGGGTGATTCAGGCCGATATCCGGACTGAAGTTCAGGTATCTGACTTCGAGATCAGGACTGCAGTAGGCCAATTCGATCACGTTATCGCCGGGCGCCAGGTTTATTCCCTGCATAATGGAAGCCGCCTCGATCACTTCCCATTTGCGCCACCCCCCACCATTGGTATTTATCCAAAGGCAATTTCCCTTGGTTTCCGGCAGGGAGAATACCCCGAGTAAATTGTAAGACGGGTCATTCGCAGTATTGATGTATTCGGGTACATCGGGAATCAAGAAACGCAATTTATTGGCCGGGATATCCCCCGGCACCTGGTCAACGGACGACTCGGACGGGGCAACCGCAATCGCGCCGCTCGCATTTTGTGGATCGGCCTTCCGTGTCCATTTATCCCCTACTTCCGCACACTTGGCGTTGATGCGGAGATACGGGCCGGCATCCTCTCCGTTGTCACGATGAATAATTTTCCAGAGGGAGGTATCGGTGTCGCTTGCGCCGTAAAAGTCGTAGACCGTAACCGTGAATTTTCCTACTCCCTGAAATTCCGGGTATACGACAATAGAGGATTGCTCAAGGCGGTGGGGATCGTAATCGTCCTGTCGGTACGGGCCCTTAAAATCGTAAATATGTATTGTGCCGTCGGGGTCGTAGGACGACGAGGCATCAAGGACGATGTTGGTAAACGGCGTAACGATCGATTCCCTTCCCGGCTCCAGTATCGCTACCGGCGGCACATTGTCAAAGTCGGGGCAGTTGGTACCCGGCAGGTCGTACTCGAAGGGGCGCAGCAGCCGGTAGGCGTACCAGTTGAAATGGATGGATTCGAGGTACACCTGATCGAGTTGTTGATCATTGCGGGTGAAGGCTACGTCCAGGGTTCGCAGCGTGTCGCCCTCCAGTCCCAGGGTGTTTTCCGCATCGTATTCCAGGCCGTCGGGCACCCAGGCCCACCCGCCGTCGGCGATCCGGGCGTAGGTGGTCGCGTAGGTGTACAGTTTCCAGGTGCCACCATTGGTCCGTAGCCACAGAGCCACCGAGCTGGGGTCGGTCTGCCGTACCCGGAAGTAAGGAGAATAATCGACCTCGCCGGCCCCCCCCGCCCGGGGGTCGAAGTGCAGGCGGACGTAATTATCCGGATCGTCGCCGGGCGACGTGCCGGAGAACACCGCCCCGTCGGGCACTACGTATTCACCGCTGGTGGCGGTCGTATCTTCCATTACCCGTAAGCGGCTCCCGACCGCCTCGCACTCGGGTTCGTAGAGGTAGCGCTGATTAAAAACGTCGCTAAGACTCTGAGTCGTCCCAGGCCGGGGACCCAGGATGAGTGAGAGAAGCAGTAAGCGTACACACAAGGTGCGTACTCCGTCGGAGTTGGTATATAATTGGTGCATGGTCGTAGTGTTGGTCGTCAGTTGCGACGACCTCATCAAGATAACTCCTAGCCATCCATACTTTAATTGCGGTATGTGTTAAATACCCGGCTATTCACGGATTAAAGTATGATCTCCGGTCGCCTATACCCCGTATCCTTTTGGGATATACACCGGCGGGGCGGCTACCGGGAGTATATCGTACGAACGGATATTTTAGTTTGGTCGGCTTCCCTGCCGGGATATCCCTACCTGAGCAATACTTATGGACTAGATAATGTATATACTCCGACTGGACGGTAACGTATGGTATATTAAATCGTCAATAACAGTAGTTTTACCGGCGGACTTAGAGAACACGGCATACGCGTCCGTTTGGGGCGGGGACGCGGGAGCAAGCCAATAAAAAAACCGCGACGGGCCAAAGCCCGACGCGGTTCCAGAGAGGTTGGGAGCGGATTCGAACCGCCGTACAAGGTTTTGCAGACCTTTGCCTAGCCACTCGGCCACCCAACCATCGAGGGGCAAAAGTAGGCTGCACCCGAGGGTTGCACCAAACTTTGCCTGATCTTTCTTTCAGTAAAGTACGTGCACAACGCCGCTGCGCTCCACTAAGTTTCCCCGGGGGGTAGTAAAGGTGAGCACGTACACGTAGCTCCCGGCCGGCACCAGGCGGCCGTCGACCTCCCCGGTCCAGCCCACTCCGGGATCCTCTCCGGCATAGAGCAGTCCGCCCCAGCGGTCGAATACCGTAAGTTTATACGCGTTGATGCCCAGCAAATTGGTAAAAATGGGCCGAAAGGTTTGGTTGACCTCCTGCCGGGCGCGGGGACTGAATACATTCGGCAGGTACACCTCGCTCTCCTGAGCCACGCAGGCGATGTTGGACAGGAAGGAAAAGGAGGCGGTCGAATCCGCGGGCGTATACACGGCCTCGACCCGGTAGCAACGAACGGCGCCGGCGGTGGGATCATCGTCCGTATACGTAAGCTCGCTCAACTGGGTAGCCAGAATGGATAAGGTACTGTCGGCGGCCACCCGGTATACATTATACCGGATCGTACCGGGTAAACCGTTCTCCAGCGGCGACCACTGCAGTACGGCCCGGTCGTCGCCCAGGGGGTCCGCGCCCAGAAAAACGGGCGTGACGTAGTTGCTACTTGCCGTACGGGCGCAGTCGTCCGTCAGCGTGAAGCGAAGGGAATCTCCCGGGGCTACCGGAATGGGCACGCGGGTCACTACTTCGGTAAAGGAGAGTAAGCTGTCCACTGCATCCGGAAAAGTCATCCGCCCCCCGGCACCGACCTGCTCGAGGGCGTAATCGTAAGCGGGCGGGGGAGGGTAGGGGTAATCGTAGGCGAAGCGAAGCCGGCCTCCTTCCCCGACCTCTACCCCGTACAGCTCAAAGTCGCGGACCGGCTGGGTGATGTCCACACGCTGGCAGTATACGGCGGTACGCTGATTAATTTCCACGTCAAGGTAGCCGAATTCGAGGTAGAAACACAGGCTGTCCCCGTCGTTGGCATCAGCGTAAGTGAGACGTAGAGGATCTAGCCCGGATTGAGTACTGTATAGCGTATACTCACCACCGTTCACCGCAACGAATAAGTTGAGGCTGTCATCTCCGGTCAGGGTAGGAGTGCCGGTAACCATCTCGTCCCCGAAGAGTGGACTGAGCTCAATGTCGGATTCGCATCCGACCCCACCGGTGCCCTCCAGGCCAACCGCGTAGACGATACTGCCTTGCGGACTGTCGTTGCCGCACGCGTCCAGCGCGGCTACCCGGTATCCCCGACTGCCTTGCTCACCGGTGGGCACTTCACCAATGGTATAGGACGTCTGCAACCCAACCGTATCCAGGGGGACGATACCACCGGCGTCCGTAACCTCGAAGATGACGTAGCGATTCACCTCGGGTGACGGAGAAGGCTGCCAGTAGATGATGAGTTCTCCCTCGACCACGCTGACAAAATCGACCACCGGCGTAACGGGAATGAAACTATCGAGGGTATCGCTGGTCAGGAATGTGGTATCCGGACAGTCATACCGGTACTGCAAATAATAGAACAGCTGCTCCCCTCCGGGATTCTCGTCGCGGTACTCCGTCACCGAGGAATCCTCAATATTCGCGAGCAGACTAAAGGGGCCGTCCGCCGTGGCACTACGGTAGATCTCGGTAGCCTGGTAGGGGCCGCAATCGCTGGATACATTCGTCCATGTAAGGATCTCGCCCCCCGCTTCGGAACGGGTGCACAAAAAATCGGGAGCGGGGACCTGGGCCGATAGCCCGCCGGTCAGCACGAAAACTAGGGGAAGGAAGAGTAGGTAGCGCAAGGGAAAGTGTCAATGTTCATAGTAGTAAGGGGGAAACGCCGCCGGGCCGCTGCTTGTTATGGTTGCCGCCCACCCGGATAATTACTGCTCGGTCAGATCGTCGTCTTCCGGCGGGGGCAGTAACTCGATCGGCTGCTGAAAGCGCAGGTCCAGCGCTTCCTTTATGCGGCTCCGGCGCGCGTCACTGCGGATGAAGTCGTTCTTGACGGCCCGCTTGTCGTTCTCCACCGCGTAGGACTCCAGGGGACCCCGGATCGTATAGTACAGGTTGAACAGGCCGTTCCGGGCCGGTAGCACCTCCAGGGCATCGTCGTGACGGCGGATCTTATTCGTGATGACCTGGCCGGCGTTGACCTTCACGTAGTATTCCAGCTCCTGGTCGAAGGTATGCCGTCCGCTCAGCGTAAGGTTGATCGCGCTGCTGCGGATCGACATTGCCGGAATGTAGACGGTACGGTCGGTGATTTCGACATAGTTCGCCAGCCGGGTAAACCGTACACGCTCGAGATCGCCCGACTTGAGCGCGAAGGCGAAGTTTTCGAGCATCTCGAAGTCGTGCAGCTCCCCGTCCAGGATCTCCAGTCCGGCCAGTACGTGCAGGCGATCGTAATCTACATCACCCAGAGTATCGAAGGGGACTTCCAGGAGAATCCGGGCATTCAGGGTGCCCTCCAGGTGATCCGCCGTGAGGAAGGTCTGATCGAAATTATCGGACTGGTCGAAGAACTGCTCGGCGTCCACGCCGGTGGCCGTGATGCGGGCATCGACCCGGTTGGTTTCCCGGAAGTAGGCCGTGGCGTCCAGGCGAAAACCGCCGTCCATGGCCTCCGTCACGCCCCGCACGGTGAGTTGCCCGGGGGTGAAGATCAGTTGCCCGCGGAAGTCGCTTCCGTTCATATTATCCCACCGCCAACCATCAACACTGGCCTCGAAACGCCCGTCGAGCAGGTCGGTGAGCCGCACCGGTGGGGCAGGGCCGCCGCCCGCGGACACGGCGGATCCGTTTTCGTCTTCCCCGGGCCCGGAAAGTGCCAGTACCTCCCCGATGTCGAACCGGCGACCGCTAAGGGTAGCCGAAAAGTCAAGGGCAGCGTCTCGGGAGTTCAGGCTGTCGGAAAAGAGGACCGGGATAAGGTTGGTAGCCCGCCCGTTAAGCACGACGTCGGTCTCCTCCATCTGGAGCGCCAGATCCGTCAGTTGCAGCGCATTGTCCTCAAGGACCAAGGTGCCGGTGGGCAGGCTGATTTCCCGTCCGTGTACCGTAAGCATTCCGTCCGCGACGCGTACCGTACCCGCCGTCGCTATCCGACCGGCACGGCGGGGATCCACCATATCCCGGTAACGGCCCTGCACGCTCACCCCCCGGAAGTGGATCAAGCCTTGTCCCTGGCTAATGGGCCCGTCCCCGAGCAGGGCCGGAAGGGTCGCGAGGGGCAGGCTACCGTTGGCACCGAAGGTGATCCGGGGGTCATCGAGATCCTCCATGCGTAAGCGCAGGTCGAAGGGCTCCACCCGAAAGGTGCCCGTAAAGCGTTCGATGACGAAAGTTTGCACCCCGCCGGCAGGGCCGTTGACGTAGGCGAAGGTGGCCGCCAGGTCGATGGCCCGTGCGCCGACGTTCATGCGCGGACTTTCGAGGCGGCCGTCCGTGAAGGCTAGCCGACCGTCGAACCGGGGGTAGGTCCGCTCCGTCCACGCCCCGTTCACGCTGGCGGTCAGAGACAGTTCTCCGCTGGTTTCGAGTTCGGCCAGCGTAGAAGCGTACGCGGGGGGCACGAAGGCCAGCACGTCGGCCAGGCTTCCGGAGGTGCTGTTGATCTCCAGGGCCGTCGTGAGGCCGTCTTCCGTAGGAGTAAGAAATCCGGTAGCCTCCAACTCCAATTCGCCGGCGATCAGTCGGAGTGGACGAAACTCGTAACCGCCCAGGGTATGGTCGACCGCGGTCGTGCCCTCCACCGTCAACGTCTCGTTGTCGAGGTAGCGTTGGCCGTTCTGATCTACGTAGGCGATCCGAATCTCGGCATGGGTTTCCAGCAGGTAGGACTGGCGGCCGAAGTCTCCGCTAAACGCGGCCTGGTCTACCGTGAGCAGGGCATCAACACCAAGCTGCGCATCCTGATATACGAGGGCGACGTTGCGCAACCGGGCCCGTTCGGCCGCGAATTCCACCCCCTCGGCTCCCGCGCCCCCGCCCTCCGCCCGGTCGCCAACGGAAGTGTAGCCCGTCAACTGATAATTAGTATTCCCGTCCGGGTCGGTAAAGAGTTGCAATTTGCCGTCCTCGACCAGGATGCCGCTGACGCGAACCTTGCCGAACAAGCTGCCGAGATCCACCAGGCAGGCCACGTGTTCGGCCTCCAGCAGGCGGCTCCCGTCGCTGCCCGCTACGGTGACGTCGCGCAGGTCTACGGACAGGTGGGGGAAGGCCCGCAGCAGGCTCAGGTCGAAGCTGCCGATGACGATCTCGGTCTGCAGACGACCATTCAGGGCTTCCACGACCCGCCGGGCAATGGGCCCGCCGAAGAGCTCAACCACTACGAAGGGCAGTAGCAGGACCAGAAAGATAGTGCCGATGATTTTGGCGGGACGCATGGGGCGCGAAGATAGGCCGTCCGCCTACAGTTCGAGACCGGGGACCAACGACAGCACACGCCGGAGCTTTTCCCGGTGAGGCTCGCTCAGGGGCACCAGGGGCACGCGCAAGTGGTTGCCGCACAAGCCGAGGAGGGAAACGGCCGCCTTGATCCCGACCGGATTTCCTTCGCAGTAGAGCAGAGGGTGTACGTCGAGCATGTCGAAGTTGAGCTGCCGTGCTTCGTCTACCCGATTTTCCCGGGCGGCGCGCACCATCCGGCTGAAGTGACCGGGCAGGGCATTGGCGATGACGCTGATGCCGCCGTGTCCCCCGACGGCGATGGTGGCCGTGACCAGGGGGTCGTCGCCGCAGAGTACGCCGAAGCGGTCCGGGCGGTGGCGGAGAATTTCGGTGGCCTGGCTGAGAATGCCGCTGGCTTCCTTCACCGCGGCGAAACGATCGCTCTCCTCGGCGAGGCGCAGGACGGTTTCCGGAAGTACGTTACTGCTCGTGCGGCCGGGCACGTTGTAGATGATGAGGGGGCGCGGGGCAACCTCGGCGACCCGCATGTAATGCTGGTAAATGCCCTCCTGCGGCGGTCTACTGTAGGCGGGGCTGCTCGACATGATACCCGCCACTCCGTCAAAATTGTAGTCGCGTATGAAGCCGGCGAGTTTTTCGGTGTAGTTGCCCCCGAAGAATCCGGCTACGATGGGTACCCGCTCGTCGACGTGACGAATGGTGAAGTCCAGGATCTCCCGACACTCCTGCGTACTCAGGGTGATGGCCTCTCCGGTGGTCCCCAGGCTGACGACGTAGTCCACGCCGCCCCCGATCACGTAGTCGATGATGTTCCCCAGGGCGGGGTAATCGATCGACTTATCGGCCCGGAACGGCGTGATGAGCGCAACGCCGGTGCCGCTGAATTCGGGGACGATAGCTTCCATGTTCTTTAGTTGGCGTGGGTGACTTGCCCGATCGCGGCGTACTTATTGATGCGGTCCTCCACCATCTGGTCGACGGACTTCTCCTGGATGGCGGCGATCGCTTTCTTCAGCTGCCGCTTCAGGGTCTTGGCCATTTCTTCCGGCGAGGAGTGAGCCCCGCCGTGGGGTTCTTTAACGATCTCGTCGACGATGCCGAAGCTGTGCATGTCCTCGGCCGTGAGTTTGAGGGCCTCAGCGGCTTTTTCCTTGAAGTCCCAGCTCCGCCACAGAATGCTGCTGCAGCTTTCCGGGGAGATCACGGAGTACCAGGTGTTTTCCAGCATCATCACGTGGTCGCCCAGGCCGATCCCGATCGCGCCGCCGCTGGCTCCTTCGCCGATCACGGCACACACTACCGGCACCCGCAGCTGGGCCATTTCGAAGAGGTTGCGGGCGATGGCCTCGGCCTGTCCGCGCTCCTCGGCTTCGATGCCCGGATAGGCGCCCGGGGTGTCGATCAGCGAGATGACCGGAAAGCCGAAGCGTTCGGCCAGTTTCATGAGCCGCAGGGCCTTGCGGTAACCTTCCGGGTTGGCCATGCCGAAGTTGCGGTACTGCCGCATCTTGGTATTGACGCCCTTCTGGTGGCCGATGATGACCACGGTCTGCCCGTCCATATTGCCGATGCCGCCGACGATGGCCTTATCGTCGCCGTAGTAGCGGTCACCGTGCAGCTCCACGAACTTCCGGCACATCTGTTCGATGTAGTAGAGGGTGTAGGGCCGCTCGGGATGCCGGCTGAGCTGTACGCGTTGCCATCCGCTGAGGTTGCTGTAAATATCGCGCCGGGTTTGCTTGATGCGCCCTTCGAGTTCCTGGATGGTTGTATCCATATCAACCACTCCGCCTTCGCTAACCTCCTTCACCTTCTCGAGCTGCTCGTAGAGCTTTTCCAGTGGCTTTTCAAACTCCAGAAATACCATTCGTCGTCGTCTTTATAATTCCCCCTTAGTTCGTACGGCGTCGCCGCTTAGCGCAGTTGCACCTTGGCCGAGCCCAGCATGCCGACATCGGTGTAGATCTCGGCCCGGTAGAATCCCTCCGCCAGCTTATCGTCCAGCTCGTGGGTGAAGCTGATGCGCTGGTTCCGCTCCAGATTCACGTCACGCCCCTCGAGGGCGATTAGGGGCTTTTCGGCGCCGTTGACGATGGAGGTCGCCCGCACGGGGTTCTCGCTGATGACCGGGGTGGCCGAGGCATCGGTCAGGACCAGGTAGATGGGCCGTACGCCGAGGTATTCGGCGGGTACGTCGGTCAGGTCGAAGCTTACGGAGATGCGGCGGGCACGGCTGGCGTTAGCGGTGTTGGAACCGTTCTTGCGCAGCAGGTCTACCTGAATGGCCGTGGCCTTGAAGGCGCCCAGCGTCATACGCTCCAGGTCAGCCTCCATACTCTCGTTCATCCGGCTCAGATTGTCCACCTGCTTCGTGGCTTCGTACGCTTCGGTCTTCGCGGTGCTGAGATCCTGCCGCAGCACGACGTTGCGCTTGCGCAGGTCTTCGTTCTCTTCGGTAAGTTCCACGATGCTGGTCTCCAGCATCGTACGGACGTTGATCAGGTCCTCGATCTGTAACCGCATCTTGTAGGCGACGTCATTGTCGTTCTTGCGCGATTGCTGGGCCTGCCGCATATCGTACAGGGCTCGCTTGGCGGTTTCCTGGGCCTCGGTGAGTTGGCCCTGGAGCTCGGCGTTCTCCCCGCTGACTTCCCTGAAGGCGCGATCGAGGCTATCGACGGACCGCATCAGGTTGTCCCGCAGCAGCGTGAGTTGCTCGGCCTCCTCCGATTTCTCTCCGTAACTGGCCTCCAGCTTACTTTTCGTGGTCACTCCCCAGACCAGCGCCCCGATAAAGAGCAGGGCAAGCAGGATGGCGATGATGGTGAGGGTACGTTTGTTCATATTACCGCTTGGGCGTAGTTGAGCGGGCGAATTTACGACTTCTCCCGATAGCGGACGGGGTCGGGGCGGCGCAGCCGGCCTAAATCCACTTCCGGGACCGGAACCAGGTAAGCATTCCCGCGATCAGCGCGAGCATTACGCCCCACAGGATAAAGTAGCCGTAGCGGGTGTGGAGTTCCGGCATATGGTCCCAGTTCATACCGTACACGCCCACCAGAAAACTCAGGGGAATGAAGATGGTCGACACGATGGTTAGCGTTTGCATCACGCTGTTCATCCGGAAGCTGATCTCACTCACGTAGAGGTCGTACAGTCCGTTGGTGACATCGCGGTACGTTTCCACCAGATCCGTGATTTGAATGACGTGATCCCGGAGGTCACGAACGTACACTTGGGTATCCGCCGTGATCAGCGGCGTCTCGGTATCCGCGAACTGCCCCGTGAGTTCGCGCAATGGGCTGATGCTCTTGCGCAGGGTCAGCAGCGCGAGGCGGAGATCGTGGATCTTCGACTTGGTCCCCATCTCGGGTTCGCCCATGATTTCCTCCTCGAGTTGATCGAGTTCGTCCTCGATCTGGTCGATGACGGTGAAGTACTTATCGACCACGTTATCCACCAGGGCGTAAGCCAGGTAATCCGCACCCCGGCTACGGATCCGGCCGGATGCGGTTTCCAGACGCTTACGGACGCTCCGGAAGAGATCCCCCACGTCTTCCTGGAAGGTCAGCACCTTACCTTCGGTCAGGTAGATCGATACCTGTTCGATGCTCAGCTGGCGGTTCGGGCGGTCGAAGGCGAAGGCCTTGATCACGATCAATACGCCGTCTTCCATGATCTCCATCTTGGGGCGCTGGTGCACGTCTACCACGTCCTCCAACGCCAGGGAGTGCATGCCGAACTGCCGGCCTACTTGCTCGATCAGCCCGACGTTGTGCAATCCCCGAATATCATACCACAGGGTAGCCTGCTCGGTGCGTGGTTCGGGCAGGACGTTTTCCGTGGTCTGGGCCTCGATAAAGTTCCCGTGGTACTGCGTCAGGTGCACGTGTATGCTCTCCGTTTCCTGTTCGCCGGTGTAGATCATCGTGCCGGGCGGGGCACCGGCCTTTCGGCGGCCCGTGACGGCCTTTTCTTCCTTGGAGCGCAGCAGGTTGACAATTCTCATGAGTCGGGGTTTGCGGGTGGGCGGGTTCGCGGGAGCGGGCTTCGTGCGTAAGTGCAATGTAGGCCGAGCAACGACAATGCGGTCCGGTAACCACGGTTAAGTCTACGTGCCTTACCTTTCTCCGGCATCCAAATCGCACCGCTTATCATGCAAAGAAGAACCTTTCTCTACACCGCCGGAGTACTCGGCACCGCCGCCCTGACGGGCTGCGGCACTACCGCCGGCAAAACGCCCGAGACTGCCAGCCCCGCCACTCCCGCCACGGAGAATGACCTCTGGTTCGACATCAGCCTGGCCCAGTGGAGCCTCCACAAGGCCTTTTTCGCCGGGGAGCTGGACAATCTGGATTTCGCCTCCGTCACTCGCGACACCTTCAGACTCGGCGGAGCCGAATACGTCAGTGTGTTCTTTAAGGATCGGGCAAAGGACCAGGCCTACCTGGCGCAGATGAAGCAGCGGGCTGCGGACAACGACGTTCGCTCCCTGCTCATCATGGTGGATCAGGAGGGCAACCTCGGAGCGACCGACGCTACGGAGCGCACCACCGCCGTGGAAAATCACTACAAGTGGATAGACGCGGCCAATTACCTCGGTTGTCACAGCATCCGCGTCAACGCCGCCGGTCGGGGCAGCCGGGAGGAGGTTGCCGCTGCGGCCATCGACGGGTTACGCCGGGTGAGCGAGTACGGACAACAGGCCGGCCTAAACGTTATCGTGGAGAACCACGGAGGATACAGCAGTGACGGCGGCTGGCTGGCCGGCGTGATCGCCGCTACGGAGATGGACAACTGCGGAACCTTACCCGATTTCGGAAACTTCTGCATGGAACGCGGCGCGAACGGATGTGCCGAGGAGTACGATCGCTACCGTGGCGTGCGGGAAATGATGCCCTACGCCAAGGCCGTTTCGGCAAAGACCCACGACTTCAACGAGGTGGGCGACGAAATCCACACCGACTACCGGCGCATGCTGGGTATCGTGAAGGAACACGGCTACCGGAGCTGGGTGGGTGTCGAATACGAGGGCAGTTCCCTGTCGGAAGAAGCCGGTATCCGCGCTTCCATTGCCCTCCTGCGTCGCGTGGGGGCGGAAGTGTAGGCAGCACTACTTCTTCGGCATGTCCTGCTTACCCAGCCAGCCGGTATCGAAGTTTCCTTCCCGGAAATCCTCCTGCTTGAGCAACCACTGGTGAAAGGGGACGGTCGTCTTGATGCCTTCGACGATGAACTCGTCCAGGGCTCGTTCCATCTTGGTGATCGCCTCGGCCCGGGTGGGGGCTCGGACGATGAGTTTAGCGATCATGCTGTCGTAGTACGGGCTCACCGTGTAGCCGGCGTATACGTGGGTATCGACGCGTACGCCGTGGCCCTTCGAGCTGTGAAAGCTGGAAATTTTGCCGGGGCTCGGGCGGAAGTCGTTCCACGGGTCCTCGGCGTTGATGCGGCACTCGATGACGTGACCCTTCGGCGTATAGTTCTTTCCGCTGATGGGTTCGCCGTAGGCCACCTTGATTTGTTCCTTGATGAGGTCATGGTCGATGCTCTCTTCCGTCACGGGGTGTTCTACCTGAATGCGGGTATTCATCTCCATGAAGTAGAAATTGCGGTCGGCGTCGACGAGGAACTCTACCGTTCCCACGCCCTCGTAGCCGATGGCCTCTCCGGCCTGAATGGCGGCCTCACCCATCCGGTCGCGGAGTTCGTCGGTCATGAAGGGGCTGGGGCACTCCTCGAGCAGCTTTTGGTGGCGGCGCTGGACGCTGCAGTCCCGTTCGCTCAGGTGAATGACCCGGCCGTTCTGGTCGCCGATGATCTGAATTTCGATGTGCCGGGGTTGCACGATGTACTTCTCCATGTAGATCCCGTCGTTGCCGAAGCTGGCCTTAGCCTCGGCGCGGGCGCTGTTCCAGAGGTTGACGAAATCTTCTTTCCGGTTGACGACCCGCATACCCTTGCCGCCGCCGCCGGCGGTGGCTTTGATCATGACGGGGTAGCCCATGGTCTCGGCACGGGCCATACCGTCTTCGGCGCTTTTGAGGAGAGTGCCGTCACCGGGTACGACGGGAACGCCGGCCCGGATCATCGTTTCCTTCGCGGTAATTTTATCGCCCATGTTGCGGATGTGCTCGGGGCGCGGGCCGATAAACTTGATGCCGTAATCCTGGCAAATTTCGGCGAAGTCGGCATTTTCACTCAGAAAGCCGTATCCGGGGTGGACGGCGTCGGCGTTCGTGATTTCCACGGCGGCCATGATCTTCGGGATGCTGAGGTAGCTTTCCGAGGAAGCCGCCGGGCCGATGCAGACGGCTTCGTCGGCAAAACGGACGTGCAGGCTCTCGCGGTCGGCGGTGGAGTAGATCGCGACGGTCTTGATGCCCATCTCCCGGCAGGTGCGAATGATGCGCAGCGCGATTTCACCGCGGTTGGCGATGAGGATTTTGTTGAATTTCTCGGCCATACTATTTACTAAGACGGGTCTACCAGGAAGAGGGGCTGATCGTACTCGATGGGCTGGGCGTCTTCGACCAGTACCTTGACGACCTTGCCGGCTACCTCCGATTCGATCTCGTTGAAAAGCTTCATGGCCTCCACGATGCATACCGTATCGCCCTTGGCGATGCGGTCGCCGACCTTCACGTAGGGCGGCTTATCGGGGGAGGAGGAGCGGTAAAAAGTGCCGATCATCGGCGACTTCACTTCGATTAGGTTGGCGGTCTGCTGATCGTCAGTCGCGGCGGCGGGCTGTGAACCGTTGGCGGCCGGAGCGGCGGCGGCGGCCGGTGCCGGGGCGGGCGCTGCGGCGGGCGCGGGCGCGACGGGTGCGGCGGGCATGCTGATGATCGAGGGCGCCGGCACCGGAGCGGGTGCGGGCATGAACGACTTGCCGCGAATGTGCAGCGAAACCTGTTCGTCCTTGAATTTGAATTCCGCGATCTCGCTCTTAGCAACGAGTTTGATCAGTTCCTGAATATCCTTTAGAGTCATGTTCTGGGCGTATGTTTATACACGGCTTACGTAAGCGCCGTTGCGGGTATCGATCTTGATCCGGTCGCCGGTATTCACGAAAAGGGGAACGCGTACTTCGGTCCCGGTTTCGATGGTGGCCGGTTTGAGGGTGTTAGTGGCAGTATCGCCCTTCACGCCCGGTTCGGTGTAGGTCACTTCCATCTCCACGTACTGGGGCAGATCTACGGTGAGGGGGGTATTGTCTTCGGTGTTGTAAAGCACCTCGATGGTGTCACCCTCCCGAATGAAACCGGGGTTGTCAATCATAACCTCCTGAATGGTTGCCTGTTCGTAGGATTCCGCATTCATGAAGTGATAGCCCATCTCGTCCTTGTACAGATACTGCATTTTGTGCCGCTCCACGCGCACCTCGTCCACCTTATGTCCCGAAGGAAAGGTCTCGCTCAGTACCCGACCGGTCGACAGGCTCTTGATCTTGGTACGCACGAACGCAGCCCCCTTGCCGGGTTTGACGTGCTGGAATTCGACGACGCTGTAAATGTCGTGGTTGTGGCGGAAGGTGAATCCGTTCTTAATATCCGAGGTTGAAGCCATGGGTTCGGTTTATCGCTGACGCCAATGTAAGCAAGTCAGCCACTATCTGGTTAGGAAGCGCGAAGATATGCTTTCTGTCCTTATTTAAATCGATTGGTCCAGCAACTGATGGTCCGCGAAGCTGTAGTAGCCCCGCCCGGCGACGATGACGTGATCGAGTACCTGCAGATCGAGGTGGCGTGCCGCGCGGCAGAGTTTGTGCGTCAAGCGCACGTCCGCCGCGCTCGGGTGCGCCTGTCCGCTGGGGTGATTATGGGCCAGTACCAACGACGTTACGGTGCCGAATTCCAGGGCGGCCCGGAAGATGGTCTTGGCGTCGGCTACGGTGCCCGTAGTGCCGCCGCGACTGATAACCCGGGCCCCCAGCAACTGGTGGGCCCGGTTGAGGCACAGCACGTGAAATTCCTCGTGGTTAAGATCGCCGAGCCGCGGTCGCAGGTAGCGAAAACAGGCCGTACTGTCGGAAAGCACGGGGCGATCCGGGAGCGTGGCCACCTCGCGGCGGCGGCCCAGTTCGAGGGCCGCTACGACCTGCATGGCCTTTACCCGGCCGATCCCCGGTATGCGCGTCAGGTCGGAGAGTTGCCGGCGGGCCAGGTCGTGCAAATCGTGGTCAACGGAGAGCAGCAACCGACGGGCCAGGTCTACGGCGGAAATTCCGCGGCCGCCGGTCCGCAGCAAAATAGCCAGTACTTCGGCGTCGGTGAGGCCGTGAGCGCCGTGGCGCAGCAGCTTTTCGCGGGGTTGTTCGGCGGTAGCCAGATCCCGCATCCGCAGCGGGTGGAGCGTGTTTAAAATCTTGGTCATTTTCCGGCGGTAGTGGGGCCGGAGGGGAGGACGGTAAAGGCAACGTACCCCCAAGGTAAGGCGCCGTGCTGAATTACTTTTCCATTTCCGAGTAGAGGCGTCCGCGGTTGTAGGCCTTGAGCACGTGGCGGACCGTCAGCGTGAGGTTGTGGGGCAGGGAATCGTAGGGGTGCCACTCCACGTTCTCGAACTTCTTGCGCTCCTTGCTCTCGGGTTCCCCTTCGTAGTGGTGTGCCCGGAAGTACAATACGATGCGGTGGGCCTTCTTGTAGCGTTTGTGCAGCACGTGTACCAGCGTGAGGTCGGCGGGGGTGAGTTCGATGCCGGCTTCTTCAAAACTTTCGCGAATCAGGGACTCCACGGCGTATTCGCGGCGCTCGATGGTGCCGCCCACCAGGCTGTAGTTGCCACCATTGGGCTTCGTTTGTTTGAGCAGCAGGATGCGGCCGCGGTCCTCCAGGATAAGCCTGGCTTTGAGGGAAACGCTGAATTTGGCCATGAGGGGAGTGGGGTGAGTTGCGGAAAAGCCTCCAAGATAGGGCGTCAAACCGCGGTGGGGGTCGCGGCGTTAAGCACCTATCCCCTAACTTCGCCGGGAATTTGGGGATACGAGCACTACCCGACGACCCTTTGGTCAACACTTCAGGGATCGCCTCCCCCGATTCAAATCACTTTCCCACTATGCGCTACGACAGTGTCCTTCAGGCAATCGGAAACACGCCCCTCATCCGACTCGATCGCATCTGCGGTAGCCGCATTCCGGCAACCGTTTACGGTAAGATGGAATCCATGAACCCGGGGCAGTCCGCCAAGGACCGAGCGGCACTGTATATGATCGAACAGGCGGAGCGCAAGGGGCGTATCCACCCCGGAGCAACCCTCATCGAAGCTACCAGCGGAAATACGGGGTTCAGCATCGCCATGATCGCCGCCATTAAGGGGTACAAGTGCATCCTTACGCTTTCCGATAAGGCCGGCCCCGAAAAACAGGCCCTACTGAAGGCCCTCGGCGCCAAGATCGTGCTGTGTCCTAAGGATGCCGCCCCCGAAGATCCGGAATCCTACTACAGCCGCGCCGAAGAACTGGCGGGCACCATACCCAACAGCTTTTATCTGCGCCAGAACTGGAACCTGGACAACAGCGGAGCGCATTACCACAGTACGGGCCCCGAAATCTGGGACGATACGGAGGGTAAGGTCACTCACTACGTCTGCTGCGCCGGCACCGGCGGTACCCTCTCCGGTACCGCACGCTACCTGAAGGAGAAAAACCCCGACGTCAACATCATCGGGGTAGATGCCTACGGGTCGGTCCTCAAAAAATACTGGCAAACGGGCGTTTTCGATGCCGACGAGATCTTCAGCTGGAAGGTAGAGGGCCTGGGCAAGACCATTATACCCGATAACGTCGCCTTCGATCTGATCGACGAATTCATCAAGGTCGGTGACCGGGCCGCGGCCCTGCGGGTCCGCGAACTGGCCCAGCGGGAGGGACTCCTCCTGGGATACAGCAGCGGCGCGGCGCTGGAGGCGGTCTTTTCCATCCGCAAGCAACTGACCCCCGAGGACGTGGTCGTCGTCCTCTTCCCCGACCACGGAAGTAAGTACCTCGGTAAGGTGTTTAATGACGAGTGGATGCAGGAGCAGGGCTACCTCAAACCAAACGGCGAGCCGGCTTCCTACAGCGTTAAGCATCTGCAACGGATGTACCGGGTGTACAAACGTATGTACGGCCGCAAGATCAAGCAACGTTTCAACCTGGTTTAGTCCTGCGGGTTGATAAACTACACTAACCGCTAATTCATTTCGATGAAAGCCCGCACCCAGAAATTCAAGTCGAACGCCCACGAGTCGCCGCCGATGTTCGAGAATAAAATCCTGAACCGGCTGAGTCAAACCCACATCGCTACGCCCATCATCATCTTCTTCGTGTACGCGATCGGGTTGCTCTGGTACACCGTGGCCCAGACGGACATTCCCATTCCCACCGTGGTTCTCGTCTTCTTTACCGGTATTTTGGGCTTCACGTTCATGGAATACGCCGTCCACCGCTGGGTCTACCACCCACCCCACGGCGCCTCGGAGGCTTACAAGAAGGCCACCTACAAGATGCACGGTATGCATCACGACTACCCTAAGGACAAAAAGCGACTGGCCATGCCCCCTCTGGTAGCGATCGTGATCGCTACCTCCCTGCTGTTCCTCTTCGAGTTGGTGCTGGGGCAGTACTCTTTCTCCTACCTGGCGGGTTTCGTAGTGGGTTACGCCCTCTACCTCGTCGTTCACTATACGGTGCACATGTACGCGCCGCCCCGCAATTTCCTGCGTGCGCTTTGGGTCAACCACTCCATTCACCACTACAGTGAAGATGAGGTGCTCTTTGGCGTATCCCAGCCTTTGTGGGACTACGTTTTCGGTACCCTGCCGCGCTCCGATAAGGATAAGCGCATGGCGCGGGAAATCCACCGCTAAGCATTGGCGGCTCAGTACATCGACGACGTGTGGGCGGTGACGCGGCTCATCCCCCCGGGGCGGGTAAGTACGTACGGAGCCATCGCGGATTTTCTCACCCTGGGTAGTGCCCGCATGGTGGGCTGGGCACTCTTTCAGAGTGTCAGCGGCCCCGACAACGATGTCCCCGCCCACCGGGTGGTCAATCGCCGGGGCGAACTCAGCGGCCGCAACCATTTCCGCCCCCCCACGCTGATGCAGGAGCGCCTCGAAGCCGAGGGGGTTGCCGTCCGGGACGATGCCGTAGTAGACTTCGATCGCTTATTCTGGTCACCCACCGTGCTGCTTTCCTGATTTATGCTGCGACTACTCCTCGAAACCACTACGGAAGTCTGCTCGGTCGCCGTTGCCCGGGAAGGAACCATCCTCGCCGAAGTCACGGCCCGGGAGGTACAACAGCACGCCAGCCATCTGACGGGCTTCATTCAGCAGGCCCTGGAGGAGGCCGCCGTGTCACTGTCCGACCTGGAAGGGATCCTGATCAGCGACGGACCGGGAAGCTACACCAGTCTGCGCGTAGGCGCGGCGACGGCCAAGGGGCTGTGCGTAGCGACTCCCGGTCTGCGACTGTACGCCGTGCCCACCCTGGAGGCCATCGCCCGCGCGGCCGTGCCCGACGGAGCCGATAAGATCCTGGCGACGATCAACTCCCGGCGGGGGGAGGTTTTCGGCCGCGTATTTTCCGCCCGCGACCATTCCCCCCTTACCGAAGTGATGAACGTACGGTTGACCGATCCCCAGTGGCGGGGCAAGCTCCTGGGGGGCAGGGCGCTGGGCCGACTCCTGGTAGTTGGGCCCGGACAAACGCGCGTCCGGGAAGCACTGGACGACGACAATGCCTTTTCCTTCGGTCCACCGGATACCGTGGCTGCCCGGAATCTCCTTGCTCCCGCGCCCCGCCGCCAGGATGTTGCCGCTTACGAGCCCCTTTACCTGAATCAACCTTTCGTGACCCGCCCGAAGAAGAAATCGCTGCTGTGAACGACACGCGATATGCCATCGACCTGGCCTACCGGGGTACGGCCTACGCCGGCTGGCAACGGCAGCCCAACGCCCGCTCGGTGGAGGAAACCATCGATACGGCCCTCAGCACCATACTCGGAGAACCCATCAAGATCGTCGGTTGCGGACGCACCGATGCCGGGGTTCACGCGAGTGATTACGTTGCCCACTTCGATTATGCCGGGCAGCTGCCCGATCGCCTGCTGGCCCGGATAAATCGCTACCTGCCGGACGACATCGCCCTGCGGGGGTTCTACCGGGTACCGCCCGATCTGCACGCGCGCTTCAGTGCCGTGGGGCGCGCTTACGTATACCGCATCAGCCCGGTGAAGGATCCCTTCCGTACCGATACCGTGGCGTGGCTGCCCGCCCTGCGGGAGCTCGATCACGACCTTATGCGGCGGGCCGCGCAGTTGTTGCTGGAGTACGGCGAGTTCGCGACCTTTTGTAAAACGAATTCGGATGCCTTCACCATGCAATGTAAGGTAACGGAAAGCCGTTGGTCTTTCAGCGCGGAGGAAATGACCTACCACATTTCCGCTAATCGCTTTCTGCGCGGTATGGTGCGTCTGATCGTAGGTATGTGCCTACAGGTAGGAGCGGGCCGACTCGAGATAAGTGCGGTTCGTCAGGCGTTGGACCGGCAACGGCGCTTGCCCAAACCGCTGAGCGCTCCGGCGTCCGGGCTCTTTTTACACCAGGTGCAATATCCGGGCCGGGGGCAGTGGTCCCGCATTTCATAATCGGCGCCGAGCAGTTATCTTTGTGGCCGTCACCGAGACCCCGGGATCTCGGTGTATTCGCCGTACGCGTCGTCAGTCGAGTGAATAACGTCTCTGACCCACACCCATTTTAGCCTCTGCGTATGTTGGAATTTATACTCAGCTTTCTCATATCCTTCGCGCTGGTGTTTGCAATCATGCCCAACGTGATTCGGATTGCCATTGAGAAGAAGCTGGTGGCCCTGCCGGAGGAGCGGAGCAGCCATCACATTATTACCCCCTGCCTCGGAGGCATTCCCATCTTTCTCGGTATCCTATTCTGTGGCTTGTTGCTCACGCCGATGGAGCAGTGGGGGGGGCTGCAGTACATCCTGAGCGCCCTGGTGATCGTATTTATGATCGGTACCAAGGACGACATCACTCAGCTCTCGGCGGGCAAAAAGATGGCGGGACTCATCATGGCAATCGCGATACTGGTCACCCGCGGAGAGGTCCGTCTGGAGAGCCTGTACGAGCTTTTCTACGTTTCCCGCGACCTGCCGTACTGGCTATCGATCACCTTCAGCGTATTCACCTTACTGGTCATTACCAACGCCTTCAACCTCATCGACGGGATCGACGGTCTGGCCGGTACGGTGGGCGTCATCGCCATGCTGAGCTTCGGGACCTGGTTCTTCGTAGTGGGTATGACCCACCTGGGCATCCTCGCCCTGGCGGCGGCCGGTGGTCTTCTCGCCTTCCTCTACTACAACATTTCGAAAACGCAGAAGACGTTCATGGGGGACACCGGAGCCCTCGTCATCGGAATGTTGCTGGGGATCATGACGGTAGAATTCATTGACGTATGCTCCACCGGGTCCTTCCCCTCCGTGTACCGCTTCAATAATCCGATCAGCGTAGCCGTCGGCATCCTGATCATTCCCCTCTTCGACACCATCCGCGTGTTCATCACCCGCGTGGTACGGGGCGTCAGCCCGATGAAGCCGGATCGCCGGCACATTCATCACCTGCTGATCGATTCCAACCTCAGTCACGTGCAGGCCACCTTCCTGCTGGCCCTGGTGAACCTGATCTTCATCAGCCTGGCGCTGTACCTGGACCCCCTGCTCGACCTTCACCTCATCCTCGCCATTGAGATCGGGCTGGCACTCGGACTTACCTACATCCTGCACCGCCACGCTATCCGGGTCAGGGCAAGCAAGCAGGCCGCGCACGTACGGCAGGCGGCGTGAGCGCGCTCTGGGTTTTCCTCGGCGGCGGACTCGGGGCACTGGCGCGCTACGGGGTGGCGCTGATGTTTTCACCCCCCTCCTTTGCCGGCGGCGATTTTCCCTGGGGCACCCTGGTGGCCAATCTGCTGGCTTGCGTACTCCTTGGCGTAGGGCTGTCGCTCGCGCTGCGGGGCAACCTCCCGCGGGCCGGACAACTCCTCTTACTCACGGGCTTCTGCGGCGGATTTTCCACCTTTTCCACCTTCGCCGCCGAGCTCCTGCAACTGCTACAGAACGGCCACGCCGCGGTGGCCCTGACTTACCTGTCCGTCAGCCTGATCTTCGGTGTACTGGCGCTACTGGGGGTGCTGTACGTGGATTCCGCGATCGGCGGGTGAGCGGTAGGTACCCATCGTGATCACGATCGCGGTGGCCAGGAAGAACAGGCTGCCGATCTTGTCGGTTTCCAGCAAGTCGTTGATGATGCTGAATGCCTCCACGATGATCACCGATAACAGCCCCGCCATTACGGCCGCCCGGGCCAGCGGATCCCGCTGACGGTGGTACAGTTCCTCGCCGTACACCAGGATCCCGATCATGAACAGCAGCAGGAGCACCAGCCCCACGTAACCCTGTTCCACCAGGGTCATAAGGTAGTAATTGTGAATACCGCTTCGTTCCGGGTTATCGCTGACGTAGGTGGCAAAATTATTGTTGGTGTAGGCTTCGTAGAGCTCTACAAAGTTGCCCGGGCCGAAGCCCGCAACCGGCCGGTAAGGCACCATATTACCGCCGGCCACCCAGCGGTAGAAGCGTTCCATGGTGGAAATGTCCTCTAACTTGTAGGTAGCCGAGATCAGATCGTCAAATTCCTGGTGGGCGATGGTGGTATCGTAGTTCGGGGCGTAGTTGAGGTAATTATCGTCATGCGCCAGGTAAGCGGCAACCGCGACACCGGCTACGAGCGCCGCCAGGAGGGCCGGCTTCAACCACCGCCGGCGGATGAGCACGAAGGCTATTCCCGCCAGCGCCAGCGCCACGTAAGCCGCCCGCGTAAAGGCCAGCGCAATGGCCAGAACCCACAGCAGGCCCAAACCGTACAGCATCCAGCGGTACGGCTTTCCCCGCCACTTTCGCTGGTAGATCAGATAGCCGAACCAGGGCGTGAAGGTTGTCAGGCACCCCGCGTAACTGACGTGATTGCGCATGAAGGGATGCAGCGTGCGAAACTGATCGGCGAAACTGAAACCGTAACCGGCGTGCCGCACCAGGGTCTGCACCGCCACGAACAGCAGGGGCCAGAAAATGCAATGGGCAAAGATGGTGACCCGGTCCGGAGTGTGCAGCAGGAGGAGGGGAAGGAGAAAGAAGGCGCCGATGTACCAGATCTTCGCGAGCGAGAACTTCAGGCTGATCAGCGTAAGCTCACTGAAACCGCTGGCGACGAAAATCCAACCGACGTGCAGGTACAACAACAGGGCGATCGGATGCGCGAAGGTGCGGTAATCGTACTGCGGCCAGTGACGGGCGGCGTGGAGGACGAGCAGCCCCGTGAGGCCTACCGCCAGGGGTTCCGTAGGAAGGTCGGTCCCGATGCCGCCGGGCAGGGCGACCTCCGTACCCAGGGGGATCATGATCAAAAGCAGCCAGAACAGGGGCTTGAAGTCGGCGACGGATTGCGCGATCACCCACAGCAACACCGGCACGCCGGCGAACCAGTACGCACCCGTGCTCAGGGCAAGGCCGGCGCACAGCAGTACCGCTGCGGCGTAACTGATGTATACCCGCCCGGCCACGGTCACCGGGTGATGCTTCCCCAATCGTACCGCCGACCGCTCTCCAGCAGCAACACCCCGACAACGGCAAAGAAGAAGGTGAGGGCGGTCGTCACCATCACGATGAGCCACCGAATGGGGGAGCTCTTCACCAGGGGAGGCTGTGCTTCCTCGATGACCTCCAGCGTGCGACGGTCACCGGAGAGGATACTCTGGTACTGCTTCAGGCGGGTGGTGCTCTCCGACAGGGCCTCATTGGCCTGCAGGCGGGCCTCTTCCATGTTTTCGATCTGACCGATGCTTTCGTTCAGTTTGCCGAGCTGCTCGTCGAGTAGCTGTCGACTGTTCTGCAGCCCCAACAGGTCGACGGTCAGTTTAGCGATGCTGTCCCGCCGCCCGGTCTCCCGAAATGCCGCCAGACGGGCCTGGGTAGCGGCGAGCCGTTGATCGATCAGCGTAGATGAAGTGGCCAGTGCCTCGCTCTGCGCCTTGGTGTTGTACACGCCGTACTTACCCCGCACTTCCGACAGGGCCGCGTTCAGTTCATCCAGCCGCCGCTCCCCATCGGAAACTTCCTGCTGCAGGCCGGCCGCGTTGCGCTGATGGATGGAACGGATGAGCGCCAGGTTGATCGCATCGATTCGTTGACGGGCCGCGGTAGCCATGGCGGCGGCCCGGCGGGGGTCGCGGTCCTCCACGGTCAGTTCGATGATGTCCCGGGGGTTGCGTTCGACTTCGTACAGCGATTGGAACTCTTCCCGCACGCGGACCGGTCCCTTCACGTGAGTGCTGTCAATATCGTACACCCCGTACAGATTAAAGGTATCGACCATGTAGTCGATCAATTCATTACTCTCCGCGATGCTGAGCATGCGGTCGATGTCATCGCCGGTACCGTAAAACTGGATGCGGTTACTACCCGTACCGAAGGTGCTTTCGATGGAGATTTGCTCCGGACTAATGACGACGAAGGAAGTGTAACCCGTAAAGTAGCTCGGCAGGAGCAGGGAGATCACTACGGCCAGCACCGCGCCGGCCATGGTCGTGAGGAGTACGGGGCGACGCCATCGCCAGAGGGTCCGCAGTACGCCCAACAGGTGAGTGGGCGGGGACGGTGTGGGGTCGGTGTTACGATGCATGCGGGAAGGGTAGGGGCCTTTTTCAGACGGCCGCAAAGGTAAGCATTGCGGGGCCGCGGGTGCCGACGCGACACGGAAAAGCGAGCCAAACTATCTATCCGTCAGATACCGCGGGCGGTCGGGGCGTGGCGTCGTCCTCCGGGTGATATCCGACAAAGTGTTCCGTCTGCGACGGGAAATTCCAACACAAAACTTGTGAAGTATCGGCTGCGCCTTACATTTAGCCATAAATGGCAGCGAATTTTCGCACTCGTTCGTTTGCCCGTTAGTCACAACCAATACCCAACATTGATCATGAATACCCTTTCCCGACGTTTGCTTGGGAGCCTCGTTTTCGCGCTGGCCCTGCCATGTTTACTCTTCGCTCAGTATCCCGTATCCGGCACGGTCACGGACGGTACGGGGGAAGCGCTCATCGGGGTTTCCGTCCTGGTGGTCGGAACGACCACCGGTACGGTGACCGATTTCGACGGGAACTTCACCGTTAACGTCCCCGACGACCGCAGCACTCTCCGACTCAGCTACACGGGCTTCGTGCCCCAGACCGTCGAGGTTAGCCGCGGCATGGCCCCCGTCGAAATCATCCTATCGGAGGACGTGGCCAATCTGGAACAAGTCGTGGTTACCGGCCTGGCCTCCACGATCAAGCGCTCCAACCTCGCCAACGCCGTATCGGTCGTCAGCGGGGAGGAACTCACCGGAGTTACCAGCCAGCAAACCGTTGACGGAGCGCTCTACGGTAAACTTACCGGCGTAAACATCGTACAGACCAGCGGCGCGCCGGGGGGCGGTTACGCCGTACGTCTGCGGGGTGTATCCTCACTTTCCGGTAACAACCAGCCCCTATTCATCGTCGACGGTGTCTACATCTCCAACATCGAACTTCCCAGCGGCTCGCGCAACGCTTCCGGCGCCAACAGTGCCTCGGAGGAATCCGCCTCCAACCGGATCGCAGACCTGAATCCCGACGATATCGAAAGCATCGAAGTTCTGAAGGGAGCCTCGGCGGCGGCTATCTACGGCACCCGGGCCAATGCCGGCGTAGTCATCATCACCACCAAGAAGGGCGTGTCGGGTGAGACGAAAGTAAGCTTCAATCAGGATCTCGGTTTCAATACCATCATCCGCAAAGTCGGGCGTCGCAGCTTCACGCCGGCCCAGGTCGAGGAAGAATTCGGGGGTACGACGCCGGACCAGATCGCCGCCGGACAAGCCGCCCGGGCAGCCTTCGAAGCGGCACAGGCCCGTGGTGAGATATTTGACTACGAAGACATCATCTACGGGGAAGAAGGATTCATCTCCGACAGCCGTCTGCGCGTCAGCGGCGGCAGTGAAAAGACCAGTTTCTTCGTCAGCGGAAGCTACCGCGATGAGGACGGCATCATCAAGGGAACCGGATACGAGCGGTTTACCGCCCGCCTCAACCTGACGCACCAGATCAACGATCGCCTGAAGATTCAGTCCAACACCAATTTCGTACGGTCGTCAGCTTCACGCTCGTTCAGCGGCAACGAGAACGAGGGCGGCCTATCCTACGGCTACACCCTCGCCTTCACCCGGGACTGGGTAAACCTCTTCCCGGACGAGGACGGTAACTACCCCGACAACCCCAATTTCTCGGGCAACCCGCTCCAGACCCGCGACGAGACGCGCAACGAAGAGGATATCAACCGTGTCCTGCAGGGAATCAACGTGAATTACCGACTACTACAGCAGGACAATCAAACCCTGAACCTGGTCTTCAACGGCGGACTTGACTTCATCCTGTCCAAGACGTTCGTCTACGTGCCCGAGAATTTCCAGTCGCAGCGGGGCCGGCAAAACGGCTTCCTGGCCGAGGGAAAGAACGATCTGTTCAACTACAACTACAGCGCGATCGCGGTCCACGATTTCTATACCGACAGCGGGATCAACTTCACCACCCAGGCCGGTATTACCTACATCAACCAATCCGCCGACCAACTCCTCTCCCAGACCACCCAGCTCATTCCGTTGCAGACGAACCTCGGGCAGGGCGCCGCTCAGGAAATCGATCAGACGCTGCTGAACGTTGAGGAATTCGGCTACGTCGTGCAGGAGGAGGTCAATCTCTACGATCGCGTCATCCTCACCGGCGGCCTTCGCTTCGATAAGTCTTCCCTCAACGGTGACCCCAATAAGTTTTACACTTTCCCCCGGGCCTCGGTGGCCGTCAACCTGAATGAGTTCGACTTCTGGAACACCGCCGGACCGATCAATCAGGTAAAGCTCCGGGCGGCCTACGGCGAAACCGGCAATAGCGCCTCGTTCGGTCGACTTTTTACCTCCCTGACCAATAACAACATCGGCGGCCGGGGTGGCTTTACCGTAGACGGGCAGCAGGGCAACAGCGATCTGGAACCGGAAACATCCTCCGAATTCGAGTTCGGTACCGACATCGGCCTGTTCGACAATAAGCTCAGCCTCACGGCCACTTACTACATCCGCGACGTCCAGAACCTACTGTACGACCGGTCACTCCCGACCTCCTCGGGTTTCTCCAACGAGATCCGCAACGATCTGGACCTGCGTAACCGGGGCTTTGAATTTCAGTTAGGCCTCAACCCCGTCCGGAAGGAAAATTTCTACTACCGGACGACCCTCAACTTCTGGCTCAATCGGAGTGAGATCACCCGCCTGGGCATCCCGGACGGAAGCGACGGTGAAGACATTCCCAGCTTCGTACCGCCCGGCGTAGCCTTCGGACTGGGCCTGGGAACGTTCTACATCAACGAAGGCTCGCCGATCACCGGCCTGTGGGAGAACGTCGGCGGCGTACCGACCCAGACCGGCGACACCGAACCCGACTTTCAGTTCGGCTGGAACAACAACTTCACCCTCTTCCAGAACCTGGACATCAACTTCCTCTTCCACTGGCGCGAAGGATCCGAACTGCTGAACCTCACCCGTCTGCTAACCAACCTGGGCAACACCACGCCCCGGGAGTACGACGACCTCGGAGGATTCATCGAGGACGGATCATACTTCCGCCTCCGCGAGGCCGGCATCAACTACCGCATCCCCCTGGAGAGCAGTGTTATCCGCGGCCTCAAGGTCGGGGTGTCCGGCCGCAACATCTTCACCATCACCGACTACAGCAGCTACGACCCCGAGACCTCGGTGAAGGGGGGTAGCGGACTGTCCACCAACATCGAGGTAGCCCCCTTCCCGAGCAGCCGACAGTTTTACCTCCACCTGGGCTTTGACTTTTAACCAACCGACAATCCGAATAACATGAAAACGTTTAGAATCTTAAGTCTTATCGGCCTGCTCGCCCTCTTCGCCTCCTGTGAGATCGAGGAGCAATTCGACCCCAACGGTCCGAGTATCAACAGCGTACTCACCAACGCCTCCAAGGCGGAACTCGATCTGCTGGTCACCGGCATTGAAGCCGGGATGCGCAACGGATTTGCCGGTTACGTCACGGCCTCCGGCACCATCGCCCGCGAATTGTACATATTTGACGCCGATCCGCGGAATACGGAGGATCTCCTGGGTAAGGGTGACCTGGCGCTGGACAATAATACCTTCTACATTACCGGCCCCTTCAACTCCCGCTACCAGGTCGTCAAGAACGTCAATATCTTACTGGAGGCCCTGGATAATACGGAGTCCGTCTCGGAGGCGGAGAAGCAGGGCTACCGCGCCTTCGGCAATACGATCAAGGCGTATATGCTCAGCCAGGTACTGGACATGCTGGGAACCAACGGCATCCGACTGGACGTCAGCGATCCCGAGAACCTCGGCCCCTTCCTGAGCCAGGACGCCAGCTACGACGCTATTCTGGACCTGCTAGATAGCGCAAACGGCTCCCTGAGCGGAGCGGAGTTCCCCTTCTTTTTGTCCGACGGGTTCGCCGGTTACGACACGCCCCAGACCTTCGCCCGCTTCAACCGGGCCATCGCGGCGCGCGTAGCCACCCACGCCGGCCGTTACGATCAGGCGCTGAGCTACGTCAATGCCAGCTTTCTGGATCTGGATGGCGACCTGAGTGAAGGCGTGGAACATATCTTCGGTACGGTATCTGGCGACCTGCTCAATCCGCTCTACAAACCGGCGGGCCAGAGTGGGGATCAGTTGGTCGTCCACCCCCGCATCATCGCCAATGCCACTCCGGGCGACAACCGTCTGCGGAAGTTCGGCCTCCGGGTACAGAACACCGGGCAGGACGGACTCAACGGAGCTTACGAAACGGCGCTCTACGCTACCGCTACTTCCCCGGTGGACATTATCCGGAACGAGGAGCTCGTCCTCATCTACGCCGAAGCCAATATCAATCTGGGTAACCTGGAAGAGGCCGTCACCGCCCTGAACATCATCCGGAACGCCGCCGGGATCGGTGACTATTCGGGCACGGTAAGTCAGGAAGCCCTCATTGACGAAATGCTTTACCAGCGCTGCTACAGCCTGTGGGGGGAAGGCCACCGGATGTGGGACTTGCGGCGTTACGGCCGGCTCAACGCCAATTTCCTTCCCCTCGACCGGGAGGGCGACGATGTGTTTACCCAGTTCCCCATCCCCTTGTCCGAAGGGGTCTAGCTTACCGCCCTACCCACAAAGAGAAACCCCGCTACCGGATTGGTAGCGGGGTTTTTATGTATTGCTTCGGGCTGAGGCTGGAAGGTAGTGACCTACTGCAGGACGATCTCCTTCTCCTCGACCATTTTGCGCATGTTGATCAGGGCGTAGCGCATGCGGCCGAGAGCGGTGTTGATGCTCACGCGGGTGAGCTTAGCGATTTCTTTGAAGCTCATGTCGGCGTAGTGGCGCAGGATGACCACTTCGCGCTGCTCCGGGGGAAGGGCATCCACCAGCTTGCGGACCTTGTCGTGGGTCTGGCTGCGGATCATGCCTTGTTCGGCGTTGTCTTCCGAAGACTGGAGGACGTCAAAGATGTTGAAAGTCTCCGTCTGGCCGACTTGGGGCCGACGCTTGTTGCGACGAAAGGAATCGACGCACATGTTGTACGAGATGCGCATGGCCCACTGGAGGAACTTGCCTTCGTGGTTGTACTTGCCGCGGCGCAGGGTATCGATGATCTTGATGAACACCTCCTGGAAGATATCTTCCGCCTTGCTGTGGTCCTTCGTGAAAAGGTAGATCGAGGTGTAGATCTTTTGTTGGTGACGGCCGAGCAGTTCTTCGAATGCACGGTCTTGGCCAGAGAGGTAGAGGTTGATCAGTTCCTGATCGTTGAGAGACTTGACGTCCATAACTAACAATGTTTCAATTTGGGATTATTTCCCGAAGCGGGAGCCGGCGCTACTGCCGGTTAACAGTTAGTGTAGACGTTAAGACTATAGGAAAAGCTTTAAGTGATGAGAAGGGGGGTGCAACCCCAAAGCTAAAGAAAAGGGGGTGCAACCCCTTGTGGCATCAAATATAGGTTAAGGCTGGAGACATACACAATTTTTTCTCCAGATGTAAGTGCTCTTTAACCTTGAATTAACGCAAGTCGTAATTTTTAATTCCGTTTTTAACTATATATTGAAACATACGAATGTGTAAACGCATAATCAAAAAATTATAGTTGGGTTCGGGCCATATTTTGTCGGCCAGCAATTTTAAGGGTAATTGTTCCAACAATGGGGTTTGCTACACCCCATGGCCCTAAAACGTGCTGTTTTCGTACAACCAAACCCCAAGTGTGCACCCGAAGTCGTGAAGCATATTACTAACGTGCCGTTCCGGCTCATCCTAATAAAGACAGCTCCTGCGACCCCGCCAGAACGAATTTAAAATTAAAATATATGTTAAGTTCTGAACGTATTAAATCATTAAAATATATATCTTACTGATAATAAAGGTGTTCGCTACTTGGATTGTCCGTTCATATGATCATTTGTCCCTGTTTTGATTCGAACGGCGACGCCGCTTACGGGTAATTTGGTCATATGAATGCGACCGTAGCCCCCTCCCTCAATCATCTTGACGCCGCCAACCGGGCGGACATCGAAGAACTCACCGACCGTATCTACGCCTACCAGCGGGGAAAGGAGGATGAGGATCGTTTCAAGCACTACCGCCTTACGCGCGGCGTGTACGGACAGCGACAATTGGGGGTGCACATGTTCCGGACGAAGATTCCCTTCGGCCACATTACGCCGGATCAACTCATCGCGCTGGCCAATATTTCGGAGAAGTACACCAACGGTCGCCTGCACATCACCACCCGGCAGAACGTGCAGCTGCACTATGTGAAACTGAATGACAGCCCGGCCATCTGGCAGGAACTGGTGGAAGCCGGCATGACGGCCCGGGAAGCCTGTGGCAACACCGTGCGTAACCTGACCGCCAGTCCGCTCGCCGGCGTTGACCCCGAGGAACTCTTCGACGTCAGCCCCTACGTGTACGCTACCTTCGATTATTTCCTGCGCAACCCCATTTGCCAGGAAATGGGCCGCAAGATCAAGCCCGCCTTCTCGAGCAGTGATCGCGATAGCGCCTTTACCTATTTCCACGACTTCGGCTTTATTCCCCGTATCAAGGACGGGCAACGCGGCTTTAAGGTGGTGGTCGGTGGCGGACTGGGGGCCGTCTCCATGGTCGCCCATACCGCCTATGAGTTCCTGCCGGCCGATCAGATCATTCCTTTCCAGGAAGCGGCCATCCGGGTATTCGACCGCTACGGCGAGCGCGAAAAGCGGATGAAGGCCCGCATGAAGTTCCTGATCAAGGACCTCGGCTTCGAGCGCTTCATGGAGCTGATCCACGAGGAATGGCCCGCCATCGCGCATCAGTCGTACGAAATCGATCCAGCGCTGGTCCCCCGTCTGGGAGAGGTGCCCGCCGATAACTTTCCGGCGACCGAGCCCGTCAACGCGGCCGTCTACGCCGAGTGGCTGAAGACCAACGTGCTGGAGCAAAAACAGGGCGGCTACCGGGCCGTCGCCATTCGCATTCCCCTGGGTAATCTCGAAGCCGAGCAGGCCCGCCTGCTGGCCGAAGTGATCCGGGCGCACGCCAGCGACGATATCCGCCTCAGCGTGCAGCAGGGTATGGTGCTGCGCTACGTACCGCCCACCGCACTGCCCCACCTCTTCAACGCCCTCTACGCGCTTGATCTCGGATTGCCGGGGTACGACACTACGGCCGACATCACCGCCTGCCCCGGTACCGACACCTGCGCCCTGGGAGTTACCAACTCCACGGGCCTCGCCCAGGTGCTGGAAGCGATGGTGCGCGACGAGTTTCCCGAGATGGTCACCGAGAACGACATCCGCATCAAGATCAGCGGCTGTATGAATGCCTGCGGTCAGCACATGGCCGCCAACATCGGCTTTCACGGTTCCAGCATTCGGGTCGGCGACAAGATCGCGCCCGCCATGCAGGTCGTAGTGGGCGGAGGTATTGCCCCCGACGGTCGCGGTTTCATCGCCCAGAAAGTCATCAAGGTGCCTACCCGCCGCGCCCCGGAAGCCGTACGCATCCTCTTCCGGGACTATCGGCTCAACGCCCACGAGGGTGAGTACTACAACGACTACGCCGAGCGGCAGGGCAAGCGCTACTTCTACGGTCTGCTCAAGGAACTCGGCGACACAAGCGAGATTGCCGACGAGGAATTCTACGACTGGGGACAAGACGAGGACTACAAACAGGAGATCGGTGTCGGCGAGTGTGCCGGCGTAAGTCTCGACGTGATCGGCGCCATTCTCAACGACAGCAGCAACAAACTCATCGCGGCCGCCCGTAGCCTGGAAGGGGATGCTCCCGCCGACGCCGGGTACCACGCTTACTCCGCCATGGTCACCGCGGCCAAGGCACTACTGCTCGCCGAAGACGTCAAGTGTAATACCCACATCGGTATCCTGGCGGATTTTCAGGACCACTTCGGCGATCGCTTCCCCGAAGTAGGCGACTTTAAAGGCTTCGTGCTGCGTATAAAAAGTACGGCCCCGACCACGGAATTCGTCTCCACCTATCTCGCGGACGCCCGCGCTTTCGTCAGCAAAGCCATTGCTACCCGCGAACGGCAACTCGACAAGCGGGTCGTCAGTGAATACTACAAAGCGTAAGCCTATGTCTTCCTCTCCAGCCGCCCCGGCCCGCGTCACCCTGGTGGGAGCCGGTCCCGGTGATCCCGATCTCATTACCCGCCGGGGACTGCGGGCACTGGCCACCGCCGACGTAGTACTCTACGATGCACTGAGCAGCAACGACCTACTGGACGAAACTCCGGCACACTGTCAGCGCATTTTCGTCGGGAAAAGAGCCGGATGTCACTACAAAAAGCAGGAGGAAATCAATGAACTGATTGTCTCCACCGCCCGGGAGTACGGCCACGTCGTACGGTTGAAGGGGGGCGATCCTTTCGTCTTCGGCCGGGGTCAGGAGGAGAAGGCATACGCCGAGGCCCACGGCATCCCCGTCGAGGTCGTGCCCGGCATCAGCAGTTGCATCAGCCTGCCCGAGCTGCAGGGGGTAGCACCCACGAGCCGGGGCTACGCCGATAGCTTCTGGGTCATTACCGCCCATACCCGCGACGGGGGCCTGAGCGATGACCTCTTCCGGGCGGCGCGTTCCGGCGCTACGGTCATCATCCTGATGGGACTGGGCCGACTAGACCAGATCTGCGCGCTCTGGGACGCCGAAGGCCGGGGGGAGCTGCCCGCCATGGTGATCCAGAACGGCAGTCGCCCCAACGAGAAATGCTGGGTGGGCACCGTAAACGATATTGCCGCCCGGGTGGCCGCCGAACGCGATAAGGGGCCGGGCATCATCGTGCTCGGAGAAACCGTGCGCCAGCACGCGGACTTTGGTGCCTACCGGGCTATCCACACTTCCCAACTGTAATCGTACCCACCCATGACCAACCCCCTGTACCCCGCATTCTTTCGCCTGGACCGCCTGCAGATGCTGGTCGTCGGTGCCGGTCAGGTAGGGGAAGAAAAACTGAGCTTTATCCTGAAGAGCAGTCCCAACGCCCGGGTAACCGTCGTGGCACCCTGGATGGGGCAGGAGCTGCGTGAGCTACTTGACGGGCAATCCGGAGAGGCGGGGCCGCAGGAGCCTACATCCCCGGAACGGCCGGCCAACCGGTGGCATACCGCGGCCGGTGGAATGGTCACCTGGTACCGCCGGGAATTTCGGCCGGACGACGTCCTGGAAGCGGACCTGATCGTCGCCGCCACCAATTTCCGTAACGTGAACCACGCGGTGTGGGAAGCCGCCCGCACCCACCGCCGCCTATGCAATATTGCCGATACGCCCGACTTGTGCGACTTTTACCTCGGAAGCATCGTAACGCGCGGACCCCTGAAGGTAGCCATCAGCACCAACGGACAAAGCCCCACCTTCGCCAAGCGTTTCCGCCAGTGGCTGGAGGCGGAGTTGCCGGAAGCCGAAACCACCGAACTCATCGAAGGGCTCCGGCTGTTTCGCGATCGGCTGACGGGGGATTTCCAGTCTAAAGTCCGCGAACTCAACGCCCTCACGAGCGGTTTACTTGCCTCGGCCCGCTCGGAGCGCCGCTGCCCACCCGGAGGCTGCCTGCTGGCTACCGCCGCCGGAGATGAAAATACCCCCTTAACGCCGGATGAAAACACCCTGAATTGATGAGCTTACCCCACTCCGACACCGCCGTCACCTTTAACCTGGCCGCGCTGAATGAAGAGTACGCCACCCTGGATTTTCAGGAGCGTATCCGACGCCTCTACGACTATTTCCCCGTCGAGGACGTTTTGTTTACGTCCAGTTTCGGGACGAAGTCCGTAGTCATGCTGACGCTCGTCAGCCGGGCCAACGCCGCCCAGAAAGTCCACATGCTCAATACGGGCTACCACTTTCCGGAGACGATGGCCTACCGGGACACCCTCGCCCGGCTTACCGGTCTGGAGGTCGTGGAGATCCTTCCCGACCCGGAAAAGCACGCACTGACCCGCGACACCAAAATGTGGGACAGCCAGCCCGGTCGGTGCTGCCACTACAATAAGGTGTTGCCGTTGCGCGCCGTCAAAGCCCGCCACAAGGTGTGGATGTCCGGCGTACACAGTTACCAAACCATGAACCGGGCGGCCATGGAGATTTTCGAGGAAGTCGACGGACTCATCCACTTTCACCCGCTGATCGACATCGAGGAGGGGGAATTCCTTTACCTGCTGGAAAAGGATAAGTTGCCCCGCCATCCCCTGGAAGCCCTCGGGTACGGATCCATCGGTTGCACCCACTGCACCCGTCCCGGGCGGGGGCGTGCCGGTCGCTGGGCGGGCAAAGACAAGGATGAGTGCGGCTTACATACCTGATCGCCAGCCCGTTGAACCGGATCCCCTCAAGACACATTAAAGATATATCATGATTCAGACCGATATTTTGATCATTGGCGCCGGCCCGGTCGGCCTATTCACGGTTTTTGAAGCCGGACTGCTGAAGCTCCGCTGCCACCTGGTAGATAGCCTCGGACAACCCGGCGGACAGCTCACCGAGATCTATCCCAAGAAGCCCATTTACGATATCCCCGGCTTCCCCAGCGTTCTCGCCGGCGACCTGGTGGATAACCTGATGGAACAGATTAAGCCCTTCAATCCCGGATTCACCCTCGGCGAGCGTGCCGAGAAACTCCGGCAGGTAGGCGATAAGATGTACGAGCTCACCACCAGCCGCGGCACCGTCATTCAGGCCCCCGTGATCTGCATTGCCGGTGGACTGGGCTGCTTCGAACCCCGCAAACCCCCCATCCCCAACATCGAACGCTTCGAGGATAACGGCGTCGCTTACGTGATTCGTGACCCCGAGGTGTACCGCGACAAGCGCGTACTCCTGGCCGGCGGTGGTGATTCCGCCCTGGACTGGACCATCTTCCTCGCCGACGTAGCCCGTGAGGTGACCCTGGTGCACCGCCGCGACAGTTTCCGCGGAGCCCTCGACAGCGTGGAGAAAGTCCACGAACTGGCCCAGGCCGGCCGCGTCAACCTCGTCACCAACGCCCAGGCCGTCGGAATCGTCGGAACCGACGAAGTAGAGGGCGTCGCCATCCGGCACAAGACCGGCGAGGAAGTCGTAGTTGCGGTGGACGACTTTATTCCCCTCTTCGGCCTTTCTCCGAAACTCGGCCCGATCTCCGACTGGAACCTGACGATCGACAAGAACGCTATTGAGGTTGATACCCGCGATTACAGTACCGGCGTACCGGGCATCTACGCGATCGGTGACATCAATACCTATCCGGGTAAGCTCAAACTAATTCTCTGCGGCTTCCACGAAGGCACCCTGGCCGTGCAGTCGGCTTTCAACTATATCTACCCCGACAAGAAGCTCAGCTTCAAGTACACCACCGTTAACGGCATCGAAGGTCTTCCCAAGGAAGAAGAGGTTGCCGCCGCTGCTACGGCATAAATAAAAAAGCCGGCCGCTTCCTACGGGAGCGGCCGGCTTCTTGTTTATGGGGTTCCGGATCGACGATCAGTTTACGTTGATCTCGCGACGGGTGGTGGTCTTCGTTTTTACGAAGGCCAGAATATCCCGATTCAACCGATCCCGGTGGGTGTAGAACAGCCCGTGGGGAGCATCGTCGTACTTGTGGTAGACGGCGTTGGGAAGAAGTTCACTCGTAGCGTCACCACCGACCTTAACCGGAACGATCTTGTCGTCCTCTCCGTGAACGATCAGGGTGGGGATGGTCACCTTCCGTAGGTCCTGCCGGAAGTCAGTCTTTCCGAAGGCCGAAATGTAATCGATCGCGGCGGTACTGGAGCCGGTCAGGGCCATACCGAGCGTCCAGGCCTGGAAGGCGTCGCTCACGGGGTGGCTGAGAAGGCCGATGCCGTAGAACTGCTTTGCCCAGTTGGCCAGGAATTCGGGACGGTCCTTTCGGATCCCGTCGATCATGCCCTGAAACACGCTCCACTCCACGCCCTCGTGGTCGTCGGTTTTGAGCATATAGGGCGTGACGGAGCTGACGAGTACGGCCCCGGACAGCCGGTCCTCTCCGTACTTTCCGATGTACCGGGCTACTTCGCCGCCGCCCATGCTAAATCCTACGAGCGTTACGTCGCGGAGGTCAAGCTCCGTTAGTACGGCGTTCAGGTCGTCGGCCAGGGTATCGTAATTATAGCTGTCGCCGATCTTGGAGGAGTAGCCGAAGCCCCGCCGGTCGTAGGCGATGCAGCGCAGACCCTCCCGGCTGAGGGGCTCGAGTTGGTACTCGAACATGTCTCCGCACAGCGGCCAGCCGTGGATGAATACGACGGGCTTACCGTTGCCGTACTCCTGGTACCTGATCTTTACTTCCTTTCCCGATTTCGTGTCTTTCGTGGTGATGAATTGCATTCTGTGTTGTTTATAGTAATGAAGTGTGAATATCACACTCGTTACTATATGTTCTCCGACCCCGGGGTGTTCGGATCAGGAGACTCAGTCCAGGGTTTTGCGGGCTACCGACAAACCGTCGCGGAGCGGCAGCACTACCGTAGTGAAGCGATCGTCGTCGCGTACCCGCCGGTTATATTCACGCAGCGCCGCGGCGTCCCGATCGGGTGCATTCCGGCCCACCTTGCCGTCCCAAAGTACGTTGTCGGCGAGCAGCAGACCACCGGGACGGAGACGCTCGGCCAGCACGTCGAAGTAGTCCGGATAACTCTGCTTGTCGGCATCGAGGAAGATAAGATCGTAGGGGCCGGTCAGATTTTGCAGTTGCGACTCAATCTGTCCTTCATGAAGTGTGACCATCTTGGCGTAGGGAGATTGCGCAAAGTGACGGCGGGCTAACCAGGCCATTTCCGGGTCGCCCTCGATGGTATCGATTGTTCCCCCCGCTGCCAGTCCCTCGGCCAGACACAGCGTGCCGTATCCGGTAAAGGTGCCCAGTTCCAGTACGCGGTGGGGGCGGTGTATCGCGGAAAGCATGGCCAGGAAGCGGCCCTGCAACGTACCCGTGATCATTTGGGGGGCCAGCGTACGCAGGTGTGTTTGCCGTTCTACCGTATGCAGGTAGTCGGGAACCGGTCCGCTCATGGCCCCGGCGTATTCGGCCTGGGGATCTATGCGGTCACGCCGGGTAGGTTTACCACGCATCTTCGTCGTCTAAGGGGGTGGTGGGGAAGGAGCGTTTGGTGCGGGCCCGGCGGCACTGCCGTTCGTACAGTAAACGGGCGAGCGTTTCGTGCGGGGGCGCGGGAGCAGCTGGATGCAGGGCGGCCGCTACTTCTTTTTCCGAAAGATCCAGGGTGTAGCAAAGGCTCATGAGGTACTCCATGCGGTGTACCATGAGTTCGGCTACGCGGTCCGCCAACCAAGCCAGCAACTCAGCTTCGGTCAATGAGCCCCGGGGAAGGTCGAAGTCTTTGCGGATCAGTGCGGCGGTGTGGGGGTCTACGGTCACGGCACAAAGATAAAGAGGGCTGCCCCCCCGGTGGGGAGACAGCCCTCTCTTACGAACGATGCCTTGCTTACTTCAGCTCCAGCTGGGTATTACCCACCAGGAAGCCTTTGTTGTACAGCTCGATGGTGTAGGTTCCTTCGGCAAACTCGGTGCCGGGAACGTTCCATTCGGCGCAGTGATTGGCCGCGTCGCCCTGGAAATCAAAGGGTACGGTCTTGGTGTAGGGGACCTGTTCACCGTCGTCGGTGGTCAGTACGCCGCTACCTTCGGCTTCGATGCTCATCGTCTCGCCGTTGGGGTTGATGATGCGCATCTGGAATGCCTCCTCCCCGGCGCGGGCGACGGCGTTATCCAGGCTGTTGAAGCAGACGTACAGCCGCTCTACGTTCTTGGCGTTGGTACGGGTAACCCAGCGGCCGCTGTTGCGCTGCTTTTGTCCCTCGGCGGTGATGTTATTGGTCTTGATCACGCTGGCGACATTCACCTTGCGGCTCAGTTCAGTATTTCTGGAAGCCAGTTGTTCGCGCTCACTTACCAGCACGGCACGCTCGCTATTCAGCTGCTCGTTGGTCTGCTGGCTCACCTGCAGGTCGCTGCTCAGCAGATCGCGCTCGGTGGAGAGGCGGTCGCGGTCCTCGGCCAATTTGGCGTTGGCGGCGCGCAGTTCCTCGAGTTCGGCCAGGTAGCCGGTGGTCTTGGTTTTGAGATCGGCCAGCTCACGGCGAGCGGCGGCCAGGTTACGCGAGTCGTTGGTCAGGCTGGTGATCTTCTCGTTCTGTAGGCGAAGCTCTTCCTTCTGCTGATCGATCATCGCGTTCAGTTCCTCGTTGCTGCCGCGCATTTCCTCGAGTTCGGCCAGCGACTCGTAGTACTGCTTCTCGGCCTGAGCCTTGAACTGCTCCATCTCTACCAGGTCGGTAGATAACTTCGCGTTGTCGGTTCCGCGGTTCATGAAACCGATGCCGAGCGCGATGAGGGCAATGAGGAGTACGCCGATGATTCCGGCAAGGAGGGGCGTACGGTTGGGTTTCGGCCGGGGAGCCGGGGTGAACTTAGGATCTGGATTACTCTGAATGGTAGCCATATGGCGTTGGTTTGATGATGGATGCCGCTGTACTGGTGCAATTGACGCGGACACCCGATAGGGGGCCTGATTGTTCAGTCAGGTGCGTTACTAAACGCTTTTCGACCGGTATGTATTACGGAAAAGTGTTAAAGTTTACGGTTCGTGTACGCTCCGGCTACCCCAGGCAGACCGTCAGGCTGCGCGGGCCGTGGGCGCCGATTACGAGGCTTTGTTCGATGTCCGCCGTCTTGCTCGGACCGGCGATGAAGACCCCGAAACCGGTTTCCGCAACGTCGATCCGTCGGTAAGCTTCGTGCATAGTACCCACCAGATCGGAAGTCCGCACGACCAGCACCAGGTGCTGGGTGATAAAGGGGAGTACCCGGTGCACGGCCTCCGTTTCGCTGACCCACATGGCGCCGTTTTCCGCTACGCCGAGGCGGGCCCTAAGTACCGTAACGTCCACGCCGGCCAGTTGCAGGGGGTCCGTGACCGTACCGAGATAGAGGTTGCCCGCCACTTCGGGAACCGTCGATACGATCGTTGCATCCGGACCGTATGCGGCTACGTGCCCGGATAGCGCGTCGGGAGTGATAAATCCGGATTTGCTACCGGTAAGTACGGCCCGAAAGGCGGGTTCCCATTGCTCCCGCGTCCCCGCCGCCGGATCGGGGGGGAGGGTAGGCAGGGCACGCGGACCGGGTTTGTTGCCGCGTATACGGCCGAGGATGTGGGACTTACTGCTCACGGCCGGACTTTGTACGGGCGTACCACTCCTTGAAGCTTTCTTCCGGAACTTCGGGTAGTTCGCGGGTTTCCCCCCACGGATTAAACTTATGGTACAGCAGCGAGCGGGGCGCGAGGCGCAGGGCCACGCGGGCCGCTTTACCCATGAAGTTGTACAGTCCTCCGCGACTCAGAACGGCACCGGCGCCCGCCAGGGGGAGTGTCTTCGAGCGCGGCAGATGGCCCGCCTCACTCACCAGCTGTCGCCACTTATAGAGCTGGTCGTGGATGTCGATCTTGACGGGGCAGACGTCCGAGCAGCTGCCGCAGAGCGTTGAGGCGAAGGCCAGGTCGCCGTGTTTTTTCAGATCGATACCCGGCGACAAAATGCTGCCGATGGGACCGGGAATGGTGTGGTCGTAGCTGTGGCCTCCGCTGCGGCGGTAAATGGGGCAGGTGTTCATGCAGGCCCCGCAGCGGATGCACTTCAGGCTGTTGCGGAAATCTTCCCGGCCGAGTTGTTCGCTGCGCCCGTTGTCGACGATAACCACGTGCATCTCTCCCCCCGGCTTCGGTCGGTGGTGGTGGCTGGTGTAGATGGTGACGGGTTGCCCGGTAGCGCTACGGGCCAGCAGGCGGGTAAATACCCCCAGGTGTTCGGCCCGGGGAATGATCTTCTCGATACCCATGCAGTGGATTTGCACCGGTGCCAGGTGAACGCCCATATCGGCATTGCCCTCGTTCGTGCACACCACGATGCCGCCGGTTTCCGCGACGGCGAAGTTGACTCCGGTGATCGCAGCATTGGCGGCCAGGAACTTTTCCCGCAAGTGTTGGCGGGCCGCTTCGGTGAGGTACTGGGGATCGCTGGCACCCACGTCGGTCCCCAGCTGCTCGTGAAAAAGCTGACCGATCTCCTCCTTCTTCAGGTGGATGGCCGGCATGACGATGTGGCTCGGTGGTTCCTTCCGCAACTGAATGATGCGCTCCCCGAGGTCCGTATCGATGACCTCGATGCCCCGCCCTTCGAGGTACTCGTTGAGGTGGCACTCCTCGGTCAGCATCGACTTCGATTTAACGATGCGCTCCACCCGGTGCCGGTGTAGGATGGAGTGCACGATCTCGTTATGCTCGGCGGCATCCCGGGCCCAGTGAACCGTGACGCCTTTCGCGGTGGCCCGGGCCTCGAACTCTTCGAGGTAGGTGTCGAGATTACTGAGCACGTTGTCCTTGATGTCGGAGCCTAGTTGCCGGAGGGCTTCCCACTCCGGGATGCCGTGTACCACCGCGTCCCGTTTGCCGCGGACGTGCCACAGGGATGCATCGTGCCAATCGGTGCGGGACTCGTCAAGCAGGAATTCGGCGGCGCGTTCGGCGTGGGTCATGACCGCAAGTTCGCCATTTCGGTCGGTAAGGGCATCCGGGAGTTACCTGCCCGGACCAAGGAAGCCTGAACAACACAGCCCGGCACCCACCACCCGTTGGACGGTTCAGAACCGTCCAACGGGTGGTGGGTGCCGGGCTGGGCAAGCGTGCCGGGACTCGACACGTATACCGACCGGTTTAGATGCGGCGCTCCTTGATGCGGGCTTTCTTGCCGACGCGGTCGCGCAGGTAGAACAGGCGGCTACGGCGAACCTTACCGTGCTTCACGATGGTGATGTTGTCGATGCTGGGGGAGGACATCGGGAAGATGCGCTCGACACCGACGCTGTTGGAGATCTTACGAACGGTAAAGGTCTTGGTCAGGCCTTCTCCCTTGATCTGGATCACGTCACCACGAAACTGCTGGATCCGGGACTTCTCACCTTCCGTAATCAGGTAGTCGACCACGACGGTGTCACCGGCGCGGAACTGGGGAAATTCTTTCTTTTTGCTGACTTGTTCGTGTACGAAAGAGATGGCGTCCATGGCTTCTGTAATTTTGACCGCTGTTTGCGGCCCGCAAAGGTAGTGTTAATTGTAACAAACAACAAACCGCCCCGGCATACTTTTCTGTTTCCTAGTAAAATAGCACCGGGCGGGTCCCGTTGTATGCAAGAACTTCCGGTACGGGTCGATTAATGCCGGGGGTTGTAATTTAACGTCACCTTATTAACCCGCTTGCCCTAAGCCCTTGTTTTATTCGCACAAACTTTACCCCATGAACTCCGTCCTGATCACCCTGGCCATCGTGCTCTCGCCCCTGCTGGCGACGGACCTGGTCCTAGCCCAAACCATCGGTGACATCACCAAGGCCCTGGGCAGCGGCAATACCGCTTCGCTGTCCGCCATGATGGATTCCGAGGTAGAATTAAGCTTGCTGGGCGACGAAAACCTGTATTCCCGCGACCAGGCCATCCAGAAGCTTTCCACCTTCTTTACCGCCAACACCCCTTCGGGCTTCAGCCAGGTGCACCAGGGCGCCTCGAAATCCGACAATGCAGAATACTGTATCGGTAACCTCAGTACCAGTGCGGGCACTTTTCGGGTCTACATCTACGTGGCCCGAAAGGGAGAAAAAATGGTGCTGCAGGAGCTACGATTCGACCGCGAGTAGCGCCGCCCGGGCGATGGCGGATAAGTCCTGACTCCGCATACACCGGAAGTGGCCCCGGGGACAGGCCGCATACCCAATCTTCGAGCAGGGCCGGCAATCGAGCCCTTTTACCTCCGCCACGACTGCCGCCGGCCCGTCCGGCAGGTAAGGATACATGCCCAGTTCGGGCACCGTATTTCCCCATACGCTCACGATGGGGCGCCGGTAAGCCGCCGCTACGTGCATCAGGCCGGTGTCGTGCGTGATGACTACGGCCGCCTGACGGACCAGGTCGGCCGACCCGTTGAGGGAGTACTTTCCGCAACCGTTCATAATCCCCGGTCCGCTCGCCGCGATTCGCTCACCCAGCTCCGCTTCCGCCGGCCCGCCCAGCAGGAGGACGGGGCAGGGCAGGGCCCGGCAGATATCCACCATCTGCTCCTCCTCCAGGCACTTAGTGGCGTGGGCCGCGCCAATCACGAAAGCCACGTAAGGGCCGGCCGGTGGGTCGACCCGCTCATTGGGGCCGATAAAATAGTCCAGTCCCTTGCCGTCATTAACGACGCCCAGCCCCGCCGCCGCCGCGAGGTAACGGTCCACGATGTGGCGGTCCGGCATCCGGTTAATCCGCAAGCGGGTCAGCAAGAACTTGCGCAGGTTAAGCTTAGCGAAGGTGGTGACCCGCGGCGGTCTGCGCCCGTTTCTCAGGTTACCGATAAGCAGGCGCTGCTTCAGTTCCAGGGTGCGCAGGTTGCCGTGCAGGTCGATCAGGTGAGTGAAGTGCTCGGCGACCAGCCCGGCGGCGATCTCGGAAAGGCGCCGGTCGATCAGCCACAAGCGATCGATGTGGGGATTATGACGGACGGTCGCCGCGAAATTCTCCTTGGTGAGAAAGTGGACCTCCGCACCGGTCTGTTCCTTTACGCAACGGACGACCGGCGAGGTCAGTACGATGTCGCCAATGGACGAAAAGCGGACGATGAGGATCTTCACGGACGGATTACGTTCACCGGCCGGTCATGATTCCGACGCCGGGGTCGCGAAGGTAAGCCGCGCGGCGGCGGCAAGCGTCTGAAGGGTTTTCGCGTCCACTACGGGCATTTCCGGCAGCGTAGCGAGGACGGGAACACCGCCCATTTTTTCGATGATGCGGGCCGATTCGGGGTTATCCCCACCACTGAAGACGATACCGGCAATCCGGCACCCCCGCGTCCGCAAGACCTCTATACTGAGCAACGTATGGTTGATGCTGCCCAGATAGTGACGCGAAACCAGAATCACCGACAGTCCGAGCCGAACGGCAAGGTCGATCATGCAGTCGTTTTCGTTGAGGGGGACCATCAGTCCGCCCGCCCCCTCCACGAGTAGGGGCCGGTCGCCGGAGTCCGGAAGAACGAAGTCGCCTAAACGGATTTCCACCCCGTCCAGGCGGGCGGCATAGTGGGGGCTGGCCGGCGTACGCAGGCGGTACCGTTCGGGATGGAAGCGATCGTCGGGCAGTCCGGTCCAGAATTTCACCCGGTCGGTGTCGCCGAAGTCAAGATCCCCGGCCTGCACCGGCTTCCAGTAGTCCGCGTCGAGGGTGAGCTGCAGAAAGGCACTCGCGACGGTCTTCCCGACCTCCGTACCGATGCCGGTGATGAAGTACGCCTGCCCCATTACGCGACCGTTTCCCGGGTTTCGGCACGGATCATGCTCACGAGGGCGTCGATCCACCGCGGGTCATCGTTGAGGCTGGGCACCAGGTCGATGCGCTCGCCGCCCCATTTCTCGAATTCTTCCTGGTACTCGACGCCGATCTCGATCGTAGTTTCCAGGCAGTCGGCTACGAAGGCGGGACTGAAGCACAGAATCTTTTTCGCCCCCCGTTCCTTCGCCCACTCCTCGAGTACGTCGATGGTGTAGGGTTTGGCCCAGTCGTCGAAGCCCAGGCGGCTCTGGAAGCTGGTCGTGTACCGGTCGGGGCTTAGGCCCAGGTCGTCGGCAATGGCCCGGGTGGTCGCGTGGCACTGAGCGCTGTAGCAGAACTGGTTGACGCGGGAGATGCTGTTGCAGCATCCGTCGACCACGTAGCAGTGGTTGCAGTCGTCGGCCTTTTTCAATTGGCGTTGGGGCAGACCGTGGTAGCTGAAGACGATGTGGTCGTAGCGGCTCAGATCGCCGAGGTCGCGGGCGTTGTCGGCAAAGACCCGGATCAGGTCGGGCTGCTCGTAGTAGCTGTTGACGAGCTTCACGTCGGGGATGGTCTGACGCCGGCTCAGCAGGCGCATCACTTCCTGGTGGACGGAGCCGGTCGTGGCACTCGCGTACTGGGGGAAAAGCGGAAAGACCAGAATGCTCGACACCTGCTCGGCCAGCAGTTCGTCAAGGGCGGACTCGATGCTGGGATTCTGGTAGCGCATGGCCAGGCGCACCACGTAATCGTCGCCCAGAGTGGCGGCTACCTTTTCCGTGACTACTTCACCGTAGTATTTGAGGGGGCTGCCGTTTTCCGTCCAGAGCTCCTGGTAGAGCTTCGTCGATCCTCCCGGTTTGAAGGGGTTGACGATGCCCGAGCGGATGGGGGCGATGATGCCGCGCACCAGCAATTGTTGGGCTACGCCGGGTAGGTTGTCGATCACCCGGGGGTCGGTCAGAAATTCTCCGAGGTAGCGGTTGACCGCCGAGGGGGTCGGGGCATCCGGGGTACCCAGATTGACGAGCAGCACGCCCTGTTTTCCGTAGTGAGGCTGGAGAGCCATAGAACGATCGATTATTATGGTGTGCTGAATTAACCCCGTAGCCTGCTTTCGGTTGTACACCGTAAAGTGTGCTATGTCCGTCTCCGCTTCCACCCGTACCTGGCGGTACCTGCTGTTGGTCACCTTCATCCTGGTGCCGATCGCCAATTATCTGCCCGTCGTCCTCGATATTTCCCAGGATCGGTTTACCGACGACGTGAGTACCCGGGTCGATGCGGCCGGCTATGGATTTTCCATCTGGGGCGTGATCTTCACGGGCATGCTCGTCTTTTCGGTCCTGCAGCTTAGGGTGGACCGGGAAACGGTGGCTTTACGACGGGCCTACCGCTTCCTTACCGTGGCCGGACTGGCGAGTATTGCCTTCGTCCCTATCAGCATCGTCGGCGATCAACTGTGGGGATTCGTGGATCTGCTCTGGCACCTCATGGCCCTTATCGGAGCCCACCTTGCCCTGCGCGCTCACGTACGGGAGGTGGGGCGTCCGCGGTACGGTTGGACCTATTTCGCCCCCTCCATGTACCTAGGGTGGATCAGCGCGGCAACGGTCATCTCCACCGCCCTGGCCCTCGACCAGCTGGGGGTGTCTTTCGCTCCGCAAACGGCTATTTACATCGCTACGGCCCTCGTAGTCGTCCTGATTGCACTGGGTACCTACCTTGGCCTGCGCGGCGACGGCATCTATGCCCTCACCGTAGCCTGGGCTTTGGTCGCGGTCGCCGTCGAACAGCGGGACGCGACACTCATATTCTGGGCGGGGATCGCGGGAGCTATAGGATTAGTAGGGCTGGCAGTATTTGGCATCGCGGGGCGGCGAAAATTCTTCTACGCCACCTAGGTTCTAGGCATTATTAGGTCGAGGCGTTTTACGCCGAGCAGCGCCGTGCGGCAGCGAAATCCGTGTTCAATCCGTGCCCATCCGTGGTGAAGCGTCTCGGACCGGAGGCCGCTCGACCTATTGCCTGCTCGACCTTACCCCCCCACCTGAGCCGTGCGGCAGCGCAATCCGTGAGAATCCGTGCCCATCCGTGGTGAAGCGTATCGGACCGGAGGCCGCTCGACCTACTACTCTGCTCGGCGTGCAACGCCTCGACCGGATCCGTGCGGCAGCGAAATCCGTGAGAATCCGTGCCCATCCGTGGTGAAGCGTCTCGGACCGGAGGCCGCTCGACCTATTGCCTGCTCGGCGTGCAACGCCTCGACCTGAGCCGTGCGGCAGCAAAATCCGTGGTAATCCGTGCCCATCCGTGGTGAAGCGTCTCGAACCGGAGGCCGCTCGACCCATCGCCCGCTCGGCGTGCAACGCCTCGACCTGAGCCGTGAGTAGCGAAATCCGTGGTAATCCGTGCCCATCCGTGGTGAAGCGTCTCGGACCGGAGACCGCTCGACCTATTGCTTCCACTCGGCGTGCAACGCCTCGACCCTACTTCTACCTGAGCCGTGCGGCAGCGCAATCCGTGTTTAATCTGTGCCTATCCGTGGTGAACTTGTCTCGGACCGGAGGCCGCTCGACCCATTGCCTGCTCGGCGTTCAACGCCTCGACCTGAGCCGTGCGGCACCGAAATCCGTGTTTGATCCGTGTCCATCCGTGGTGAAGCGTCTCGGACCGGAGGCCGCTCGACCCATTGCCTGCTCGGCGTGCAACGCCTCGACCTGAGCCGTGCGGCAGCGCAATCCGCGAGAATCCGTGTTTTCTATGATGCTTGCAAGTTTGGTTGATAATTTTTTTGATATGTAGTGCCCCGCCGCACGACGGCGAAGACGCGCTCGATGATTTTGTTCTTCACCGCGTTGGCCACCACCC
>NZ_JANCTD010000015.1 GCF_024297185.1 Lewinella sp. JB7
TAAAAACATTAAGGTAGAGTTCAGGAGGTAATTGCTTTTGAAAGGTATTATATAGGTCGAGGTGTTGCAGGTTGGTCAGGGCGGCCAGATCCAAAGCGCTGTCGAACTGAGTTCCGCTGAGGTTGAGGCGTTCAAGGTTGGTCAGGGCGGCCAGGTTCAGGTTGCTGTCGATTTGGGTAAAGTGGAGGTCGAGGTGTTGCAGGTTGGTCAGGGCAGCCAGGTTCAGGTTGCTGTCGATTTGGGTTCCGCTGAGGTCGAGGCGTTCAAGGCTGGTCAGGACGGCCAGGTTCAGACCGTTGTCGATTTGGGTTTTGCGGAGGTCGAGGTGTTGCAGGTTAGTCAGGGCGGCCAGGTCTAGGTTGCTGTCGACCTGGGTTTCGCTGAGGACGAGGGATTTAAGGTTGGTCAGGGCAGCCAGGTCCAAAGCGCTGTCGACCTGGGTAAAGCGGAGGTCGAGGTGTTGCAGGTTGGTCAGGGCGGCCAGGTTTAGGTTGCTGTCGATTTGGGTTCCGCTGAGGTCGAGGCGTTCAAGGCTGGTCAGGGCGGCCAGGTTCAGGTTGCTGTCGATTTGGGTTTTGCGGAGGTCGAGGTGTTGCAGGTTAGTCAGGGCGGCCAGGTCTAGGTTGCTGTCGACCTGGGTTTCGTTGAGGACGAGGGATTTAAGGTTGGTCAGAACGGCTAGGTCCAGGTTGCTGTCGACCTGGGTTTTGCTGAGGTCGAGGCGTTCAAGGCTGGTCAGGGCGGCCAGGTTCAGGTTGCTGTCGATTTGGGTTCCGCTGAGAGTGAGGGATTTAAGGTTGGTCAGGACGGTCAGGTTCAGACCGTTGTCGACCTGGGTATAGCTGAGATCGAGGTGTTCAAGGCTGGTCAGGACGGCCAGGTCTAGACCGTTGTCGACCTGGGTATAGCTGAGGTCGAGGGATTTAAGGTTGGTCAGGACGGCCAGGTCTAGACCGTTGTCGACCTGGGTATAGCTGAGGTCGAGGTGTTCAAGGCTGGTCAGGACGGCCAGGTTCAGACCGTTGTCGACCTGGGTTCCGTGGAGGTCTAAGGACTGCAGGTTGGTCAGGGCGGCCAGGTTCAGGTTGCTGTCAACCTTGGTGCTCCTGAGGTTGAGGGATTGCAGGTTGGTCAGGGCGGCCAGGTCTAGGTCGCCATCTATCAAGGTATTGCTGAGTTTGAGAGACCGTAAATTCAGGATTTGCCCGATTTCCTCGGGTATCTGTTTTAAATCAAAGACATTTAGGTTTGACTCACCTAGATTAAGTTCATCGTCATTTTCAGCAATACATGCTTCAATGCGACGTAAGGCTTCCCAATAGTCAGTACCATACCTGGTTTCTAAGATTTTTTTGGAAAAAGGGGACATGAAGGTGGTGTATGGCAGAGGTTGAAAGGTAAGCGAATTGTCTGCAACACTATTGGGAGTAGTGTTTCATCGGGACCCTCCCCTAATCTGTTCAGCTCTACTTTCCCTTTTCTTTTCACCCGAAGACGTGCTATATTTGAAACACTATACACAGATAGTGTTTCACCGCTTAGGCCCCGTCTTAATCTTTTAACCAGGAAGTTAAAGCCTCTTACAGCCTATTGTATATACCTATCTACAAAATGTAACCTGATAGAAATTTCGCTGCGCCAGCTGACGGATACACTCTAACCGCCACCAGTGAGGTATGAAATTACGAGCTGCTTTCCATAATCGGTTATTCTTTTAAACACTTCATTCCTAGTTCTATTGGTGCGGGCATGTATTCCCTCAGCAGATATGGTGTGTGTAAGTGGCAGAATTTCTACGTTTTCTATCTGTGTTTTGAAATCATCAGTACGCTCCCCGTCCCTATCTTGTCCATAACCAGGAGTGATAACTTCATAAATGGTATTTCCTTTATCATCTCGAAAAGTAAGCTTAACCGCTCCTGTGAAACCTTTCAGAAAGTTGTTATTCGAGGTTTTAATTTTACCTTCAATCATTCCATCAGCAGTCACCTTGATCTCGCCACAAGAACGCCAAGCTTCTCCACTAATCCGGTTACAGTTTGGAGCAACGGTCATTGGAAACTTGTCAAGGAGTGGTGGCCCAGGAAAACTTGCGTGAGAGATGCTGTAAGCCTTACCATCCCAGCCCAAGAATTTAATATTCTTAAGGTGTCTTGTTTCCCCTCTATTGAATTCATTTGTGAGATAGTTGACTTCAAAAAAGTTTTGCCTTGGTCTGGCAAAAAAGGGTTTGCCTGAGGCGTCAACTAGTGCGATTACAGGAGCGGTATGCGCAGTTGAAAAGTAAGGGTCTCTATTCCCCTCGTGATAAAATAAATGCTTGTGAGGATCGTAAGCAGCCAAGTATAGTATATCAGTTCGAGTAGCATCTGGGATTTTATCTGGAGTCCTGTATTTGAGGACCACTTTTCCTGCTACTTCGTGGACTTGTGCATACAATTGTTGAGTATTAATCAACACGAAGATTATGAACAGCCAACGCATTGATAGTGAATTTTGTCTTCAACCTACGGATCAAAAATCTCATCTTGCATGATGCAATTTAGGTGATGAGGATGTAATCTGCAACTACTTCAGAAGCACAATTAAAGATAGACAAATCAGGAGGTTCGGATTTTTCCAGAAAAGTGTAACGAAGATTTTTCCTTGAATACCATCTTTTGCAGGACCCGTTCGCGTTCTGCCTAACAGAAGGCGAACGGTTGGGCACTTTTTTTGCCCTCTCCCCTACCCTTTTTCCGCCCCAGAGCTTGTCTAGGTTCGCATTTAACAGTAAAATGCGAATTCTATGAAGATCGGAGACCTCATCAATGTCGCCACCGGCGAGCGCAAGTACCTGGACGCCCGCGAGCGCGAAGCCTTCAAGAAGGCGGCCGCATTCGCCCCGCCCGATGCCCGCACGGTGGCCATGCTGATCTTCTACACCGGGTGCCGGATCGGGGAAGCCCTGGAATTGACCCCCGACCGGCTGGATTACGATCACGGCCGGGTTATCCTGCGCACCTTCAAGCAGCACCGTGGCCAGAAGGTCAAGCCGGACAAGTTCCGCTACGTCGAGCTCCCCGAAACATTCATGGCCGGACTGGAGAGCCAGTACAAGGCCCGCAGCCGCCGGGGAACGAAAACAGGCAGCAAGCCTTTATGGCCGTTTACCATACGCACCGCCCAGAAGTACATCAAAGCCATTATGACTGATGCCGGGATCGACGGCCGCCGCGCCACGGCCCGAGGATTGCGCCACAGCATGGGCGTGAACCTGGCCTTACACAAAACTCCCATCCACCTGATCGCCGACATCCTTGGCCACGAGAGCCTGTCCAGCACCCGTATCTACATGGAGATTCTCGGGGACGATCGGCGCGACGTGATCGCGGCCGTGTGGTAGGGATACAGTGAAAAGAAAACAACCATGAGCAAGAAAGAGATCATCATCAAGGGCAAGAAGCTGGACTTCGACCGGGCGGCGTTTCCGGAGATCGAGCGGATCGAGAAAACCTACTCGGCCGACGAGCTGGCCGGGATGAGCTTGCAGGAGTTTTGTTCGCCTGAATGAAGCGGGGAAATTGGACCATGCGGAAGAGCAGCAGCGGCAAGGTGGCCATGGTGCTCCGGAAGAGCCTTGTCGGCAGGTGAATTTTGTGCCCCTCCCCACTTCAACACTGCGACAGCTGCACACTCTTTTGGGCTATCCTAGTGACGAAATAACGAAATCGTTAAACAGCAACGACATGGTTTGCTTCGTAGATACTACACCTTGACACAGTGCAGCGACAGATTAGTGCTTACTCCCCTACCCTTTCAGATTTGCCTTGGCTTGCCTAAGGACTTCTCCTACATCCTTAAAGCCCCCGTCTAGTTTTTCTTTCCGGCCGACATAGCTGTCTTCAAACTCCTTCTTTCGGACCGCTGATAGACTTTCCATGAAAGAGGCGAAATGCAGTCTCTTCACAAAGACCCCTTTTGCAAGACCGCCCCGCTTGTCTTTCGGCGTAGTTTTCTTTTTGACCGCTGCAGTTTTTGCCTCCTCTATCCGCTTCAACCTAGCCTCTTCTAGCAACTGGAGCGAGTGCTTCACATAGTAGTCTTCGTAACCTTCGAGCTCTCCAAAAGAGCACTCGTTCTTGACAAGCTTGTAAGCGAGCGAATGATTAACACCATACTTCATCATGATTACCAGCGCCCTACCCTGGCTTTCCGAAAGATTGTAGACCATGTTTACAGCATGCTTTTCCGCTACCTTGCCAACCTTAGCGACTGCACCAATTAGTCGTTGTTTCTCTTCTGAGAGTTCCAACGTGCCGTCAAAGAGAGACCGCTGAAATTCATTTGATCCCGCAGTCAGAAACTCAATCTCAGGCGCTAGCCGAATCAGTTCATCAGGACGAACCGTCACATCGAAGTCGATGCCGACGACCCTTCTACCACGCTTGTCAACGTTGTATGTGAAGTAGTACGGCGCTGTGATGTCCTCCTCTAGTTCTGTCTGGGCCTGTTTCAAAACTCTGGTGCAAAAATCAGTGACACGAGGATAGCGGTCAGGGACACCATAAAATATCTTGAGATCAAGCAAAGGGAAGTTAAACTTAAACTCGTTTTCCCCGCCGCTGTTTCTATGCTCTCTCTGGAAAAGGTCTACAGTTCTGGAGGCGTATTGAGACTTGTAGCCTCTTAGGTCCCACAGGGTTCTTGTGTAAGGTAGCCCCTGCTTGTACATGAAATACTGAGCAGCATCTTCGGTAAACTGAGCGATGATTTTGCCGCCGACCACGCCGCACTTTTGCACCCAGTTGACTTTGATGAAGTCCTTCTTATTGTATGTCTTAGACGCGCTAGGTTTGCGGCGGAGATAGACTGGATTCTTGTTTAGTTCGTCAAAAACACTAGCAACAAGACCATGAATATTGCTCCATTTTCGCTTGCCATTTGTGTTGATCCAGTTCTGAAATTCTTTACTGTCAATTGTAATGATGCCGGTAGGATCGTCTTTGTCTAGGCACATGGCTAAGACATAGACGAGTTGACGGGCTCGAAGGCTGATAGTCTGCATTCCTAGCAAGAAGCGATCCTGCTGAAGAATTAGTGAGGTGTTAGATTTCAAGAGGGTCTGAATTGGTGCCTCCAATGTAAAACATACTACGACACCATCAAAGCAGCTTGTCGTAGCATTGGCAAGCATCAATTGCGCACTAATTTGTCGTTGCATTGAGTAAGTGCACTAATCCGTCGCAGTCGGAGTCCACTTTCGCACTAAACTGTCGTCATAAATATCAATTCCTGCACCTATCTGTCGTCATCAAATGCTGTTTTGCACTGATTTGTCGTGGCCTCGCACTAATTTGTCGTCTCTACAATGGGTTAACAGCTTGATTTACAACAAAGTGTAGCCCTATTTATAGAATCATATTTAATATTTATAACCTAATTATAAGAATGGACAAAACTTTTGAAAAGAAAAAAGATGTGGAAAACTCATCTGGCCGCCTCCAATACGACGACAGATTAGTGCAATAGTCTTTTTAGATCGTGACCCATTCAGCGTAGGGACTTTCTGTCAGGCCTCAACACTACGACAGATTAGTGCAAAGTTTCATGTCTTGGGATTGCGTAGCCACATCAACTCTTGCGCGATTTGTATATTTCGTTATTTAACGAAATCGTTATTACAAATTTGTGTGTAATATCCGCTTTCCTCCCCTCCCCCACTTGCAAGCATGATTGTATTGGCTATCTTTGTTGTAGAAAACGTTAAATAACTATTTATACAAATCGTTATTTCGTTAATTCTTTATCCTGAAAGGTTTCATATGTCATTGATCGTCGGTGTAATTTCTCAGAAAGGTGGTGTTGGCAAGTCCACCATAAGTCGCATTCTAGCAGCAGAGTATGCCAGGCATGACTGGGATGTTAAGATTGCTGATTTTGATCTTAGCCAAGGCACAGTTACGAGCTGGAATGCCGACAGAATGGCCAATGAGGTAAAGCCGCAGATTTCTGTAGAGCAATTCTCTTCTGTGAGCAGTCTCGTGAAGCAGAAGGGACACTACGATCTCATTGTTATAGATGGTGCTCCAGCCTCGACGCGGCAGACCTTGGACATCGCCAACATCAGCCAATTGCTCGTTCTGCCCACCAAAACAACACTGGATGATCTACGCCCACAGATTAAACTCGCTCATGAACTCAGAAAGAGCGGAGTTGGCAAAAATAAAATTCTCTTTGTGCTATCAATGGTTGGTGAAAGTAAGAGCGAGTTAGAAAATGCCCAGATGTATATAGAGGAGGCGGGCTATATCTGTGCTGGAGCTATCTACCGTAAGGATAGTATCGGACAGGCTCATGATACAGGCAGAGCCGCCAACGAAACACCATTCAAGTCAGTAAATAAGACAGTTGACCAACTCGTGCAGTCAATTGTTGACCAACTGCAACAAGTTAGTGTATAAATCGTTATTTCGTTAATTATATAAATCTTTAAAGGAAGCCATGGCTGATATCAAGAAGCCCACTCGCCGCAGTACAAAAGGGGTGCCTCCAAAAATGGAAGAGACGAGTAGAAATTTGGCAAAGCCGTCTACTACAGAACAAGCCCCCCTTAATTTCAAGGTTGATGCTGAGTTCAAGAAACAGTATAAACTTTATGCCCTTGAGCATGGAATAAGTATGGTTGATCTACTCAAAGCCTCGTTTGAGGCTTACAGAAAGTAGATTTAACGAAATGTATATTTATATAAAACGTTATTTAACAATTTCGTTATTGGTGCAAGGTGAACACAGACCAAGCTAAAAGCCTCGATCTTCCTCAAATCCTATCCCGACTAGGATATGAACCAGTGCGTTCGGTCAAAGGTGGCCGTGAGCTTTGGTATAACAGCCCGTTTCGTTCGGAGAAAGAACCTTCCTTCCACACCAGTTTCTTGGGTGGAAAATGGATATGGAACGACTTCGGCGACATTGGAGGTACGGTAATCGACTTTGTGATGCGCCATGAGAACTACAGCTCAGTCAAAGATGCTCTCACATTTCTCTCCAGGATGTTCCAGGGCCACTTATTCGAGCCGCCGGTAGGGAGGGTGGGGGAGAGGTCTAAAACCGTCCCCAGGAAGCTTCCTTTTTCCTTTCAACAGCACTTTAACTCCGAACCCGGCGAAGCCGGTTCAAAATTTTCAGAATCCACCCTTGTGCTTATTGCTGTCAAGCCGCTGCAATCTCCACTGATCTTTTCCTACCTCAAGGGTAGAGGAATTGATCAGGAGCTCGCACAAGAGTATTTCAAACTCATCCAGTACCGGAATCACAAGCGTCCATCCAATAAGCCTTACTTCGCTTTCGGCCAGCAAAACATCGGTGGTGGTTGGGAGATCAGATCAGCTTCCGACGGCAGCGGCAAGTTCAAATCTGCACTAATCTGTCGCGATATTACGGTCCATCCCGGTCGGGAGGAGGGTAGGGGGGCAGTTTCTGTTTTTGAAGGCATGCTGGATCATCTTTCTCTTCTGACCTTGCTTGGCACATCAAGGCTTAAAGGGGATGCGATCATCATGAATGCCCTCAGCTCTTATCAGCGCTCCAAATCCTACATCGAAGAGCAGGGCTACACCCGGATCGACCTCTTCCTTGATAACAATGCACCAGGTCAGGAGGCCGCCCAGGTCTTCGTTGATGACTTCGGCGATGCCGTGTTCAACCACTCCTCTTCATTCGCTCCCCACACCGATCTGAATGATGCTTTACGGGCTGGTTTTCGTCCCCGGTTTGACACCGGCTCGATGCCACAACCGTAGGATGTTGGGTCTTTCGTGGTCATCAGGTTCCGCTCCTCCTTAAGCAGGCGTGAAGCCTTAGCGGTTTTGATGGTCGGGATTGCAATACAGTCTTCCCTGAGCGCGGCAAGCCCTACGGACATCGCTAAAGCTTGTCCTATCGCTCCTGCGGCGCGACTTCGCCAATTTATTTCCCCAAGGCTAAACCTGACGGTTTTGACGCCTTTTCCTCGCGCAAGACAAATAAATTGTCTTCGGGGACGGCCTTCTCATGGTAGCTGTATTGGTGTATCCCTATCAAACCACTAGAACTTCAACCTTAAAGGAGGAACAAACCATGACAACCACAAAGACATCCAACAGGCCCACGTTGAACATCTTCACCAGACGCCAGACCGGTAACGGGGAGACCGTCCTCGGATCACAGATCGGTGTAGGATTCGCTCACGGAACAGGAGGGGGTTTTAGCATCTGCCTTGATGCCCTGCCAATTCCGACAGACGGCCGCATAGACCTGGTCGCCTTTGCGGTCAAGGAAAAGAGTTCAGACGATCAGGACGACTAACCCAAACGGCTCTTTCCCTCCAGTAGGGGGAGAGCACCCGCAACAGACAAGACAGGAGATCATGACGTGCAGCGTGAGGAAATTTATCAGTCGGTCACCGACACCATCATCGAGCATCTGGAAGGCAATCTGGAGGGTTTTAGAAAGCCGTGGATCAACGTCGATACCGACAATGGGCCGGCCAGAAATCCCAGTAGGGGCGATGCCGCCTACCGAGGGATCAATCAGTTCATCCTGAGCCTGACCATGATGGCCCAGGGGCACACCAGGAACCAGTGGATGACTTTCAAGCAAGCCAAAGCCATGGCCGGCCAGGTGCGAAAGGGCGAGAAGTCTACGCCGGTGACATGGTATTCGACCAAGTACATCAACAAGGACGGCGGATATGTCGGGAAAGATCGGGCCGAGAGTATGAGCGCAGAGGAGAAAGCCAATGCCGGCCTCCAGAGTATCGGGATGCTCAAGCTCTACCGGGTTTTCAATGTCTCTCAAATCGACGGCCTAGATCCTTCATTCTACGAGGTCAAGATCAGTGAGCCGTTACAGGACTTTGAGAAAGATGATCGGGCAGAAGCGTTGATCCTGGCCACCGGTGCTCACATCGAGGAAGTGGCGGGAAATCAAGCCTTTTACGCTCCGGCTGATGACAAGATTCAGATACCGTTGCGTGAGCAGTTCAGAGGTGTTGCCCAGGCATGGTACAGTGTGACTTTACATGAAATCGGACACTGGACTGGTGCACCTCACAGGTTAGATCGTGATTTGAAAGGCGCGTTCGGATCGGCCGCCTACGGACAAGAAGAACTTGTAGCCGAGCTGACCAGCGCGATGGTCTGTGCCACATTGGGGTTTTCCAAGATGACCAGCAACAATGCCGCCTATCTGAAATCCTGGTTGGGTGTGCTGAAGCAGGATAACAAAGCCATTTTCAAGGCAGCCGCTCATGCACAGCGGGCCGCAGATTACATCCTCGATGCAGCCGGGTATGAAGCAAAGCCGGAAGAGCCGGAACCGGCGTAACGAAATCGTTAAATCGTTCTTTCGTAAGCCCCAAACAGAGGCGATCGGGGATTGCCACGATGCTAAAAAGATGCTATATTGCATCATAGTAGCATCACTATCATAAAGGATTTTGCTATGAGTAGGAAGACAATTCAGTTTGGAGAGGGGCAGACGGAGTACATAGCGAAGGCTGTGAAGGAACGGGGCTACCGGAGTGACAGCGAGTACATTCGTGATCTTGTCCGCCGGGACGAGGAGAAGAATCGGGCCCATCGCGATCTACAGGCTGAAATCAGACAAGGGCTGGAGAGCGGTGTGAGTGCGAAAAAGGTTCCGGACATCCTAAAGGGTGTCGAACAGCAGATGCGAAAAGATGGCCGACTATAAGCTTTCCGGTCAGGCCGAGATTGACATTGCCGAGATGTATGAAAGCGGGATTGAGATGTTTGGCCTGAGCCAGGCACAGGATTACATGCTCCAGCTTCATGATCTGTTTGAGACGTTGGCTGATGGGCCTGAGCTTGGACGCGATGCTTCACGGTACGCCCCGAATCTCCTGCGGCTTAATTTTAAGGCTCACGCTGTTTTCTATCTTCCCATCGAGGCCGGTATCCTGATTGTCCGGGTGTTGGGGCAGCGGATGGATTTAGAGCAGCAGTTTTGAGGATAAAAGCTGAGTCCCTTATGATTGGTAGACCTTAAGCTTTAGTACTCGTTGGCCAGCATGATGGTCATGACGCGGGTAGTCTGATCCGGATCGGAAGGGTCGGGACTGCCGTGCTCCATGGTCTTATCGTAGGCGTCGATTTTCCAAAAAATGTCTTGGTTTTTGTGCGTGACCATACCGAAGTCATGGTGACCGTGAGGGTCGTTGTCCTCACTGAATTGATTGAAAGATCGGACTAGATCAAAGATGGCATGTATGTCTTTGTCGAGTAGAGCGTGGATGCCCTGGGTGGCTACAATGTGATTCCCGGAGGCGTTGTCGAAGGAGGTACGGAAGGCGTCGTTCAAAGCAGCAATACGGCGTGTGATTTCATCAAATTCGCGGGTGTCTGGGGTGCTCATGGTGGTCATCCTCGTTGTCAGTTTGCGGTGATCATTCAGTGATAACACGGGGGCATTTTGGGAGGCAAGAGGTAGGGGATCTTTCTCTTTTCAGACGCCTGAAAATCGTAAGAGCGTACAGCGGAACTACACACGGGGGTAGGCTTGTGGATAGTTTGGCGGCATCCATTTGGAATTCCGGTAGAATCGGCCTACCTTAAAGGCTCAAAGAATAGCAAGATATATTTTTGTAGCACAAAAATGATCTTGACAAGGGGGTGTGAACCCCCGTTGTATCCCCACTCTTTGACGCTGCATCAGCGTCGCAACGGTAAACACACATGGCACGACCACGCCTAAATAAGACGGATAAACTCGGCAAGACGCTCCCTGCGGCGCGGTGTAGTGAGGCCGAGTATGTCAATATTCGGGAGCGAGCCGATGAAGCAGGATTGTCCCTATCCGCCTATATCCGTCAGGCTGCTCTATTCGACGGTGAGATCGTCGTGCAGCAGAGTCCTCCAAAGATCAATGCCGACATCATCTACGAGTTGAACAAGGTTGGACATAACTTCAACCAGATTACCCGCATCGCCAACACATTCGGGTTCATCCCTAGCGAGTTGCAGCAGGTGTGCGATAAGCTCGATGCCGTTCTGGACCGCATTCTTGATCTCACAAGCGGGCCATCATGATCACCCGAGTTGCACAGCGTGGGTACTCGCATACTGGTGCCGGGAAGTACTATCTCCATGACAAGCGAGGGGATGGTGAAAAAGTGCGTACCAGCAATAAACGAGTGGACTGGACCCACACGCACAATCTTCCTACGCAAGACCCCAAACGGGCTATGCGGTGGATGGCCTATACCTCGATGAACGCCGATGTTTTGAAGGAGAAATCCGGTGGGGCAAGATGCGGTCGCAAAGCTACCCTCGGATCAGTTTACTCCTTCTCGTTGGCGTGGCACCCCGACCAGACTCCGGAGCGCGAAGAGATGGAAAAAGCGTCTTTCTCGGCACTTGAATATTTAGGGCTGAAAGATCATCAGGCCGTGTTTGTCGCGCACAATGATACAGACCATGCTCATGTCCACATTATTACGAACCTGGTCCACCATGAGACCGGCAAGAGGGCAAATGTCGGCAATGATCAGCTCAAGCTTTCAAAGTGGAGTGAAGAGTACGAGCGCACTCATGGGAAAATCTACTGTGAGCAGCGGGTGAAGAATAATCGGCAGCGTGAAGAAATGGAAAAATCTCCCATCAGAGATTCACGTCGGAAGGAATGGAGGGATTACAAAAAGAACGGCAAAGAAGGGCCGAAGCCGGAAGAGCACGGCAAAGTGAAGCACCGAGAAAAGCAACACAAACGGGCGGAACTGATCCGGCAGCTCTACGCCCAATCCGATAGTGGAAAGGCGTTTCGGGCGGCTTTGGAGGAGCACAATTTGAGACTAGCCAAAGGAGACCGGCGCGGCTTCGTCTTGCTCGATGAGAACGGCAAGGTTTATAGCCTGTCTCGTCAACTCAAGGGGCAGCGGGCAAAGGACGTAATAGAACGTTTGTCAGACCTCGCCAATCTAAAATCCGTAAAAGAAACGAGGAAATTGATTGCTGAACCTGATAGGGTAGGGGAGCGGAAGGACCGGCAAGAGGGCAAAGAGGAAGCTTACAACCGAGAGAAAATCGGAAAGCCTAAATCTCAAAAAACGGGTGAGAAGAAAAAGGAGGAATGGCTTTACGATCAGGAGCAAGAGCGGATCGACCAGATCAATGCGGAACTGGATGCCGCAGACGCAACGGCGCGTCAAGCAAACCGGAAGCCGCTAAATGCTCACTGGGAAAAAGCCCACCTTGGTAGAAAAGGCAAGGAACAAGACAACGAAAAATCAGAAGATCAAGAACGCATTCGGCCTTCCGTAGAGCCTTTTTACAAAAGCGTTGATCTTACCTCCAAATGGCAGCAATGGGCCGATAAGAAGAGAGACAGCCTGGAAAAAATGCAGGAGAAGGTTTACAAGCGCCGGGAACAAGTTGAAAAGGTTAAGGCCCTTGAACAGGAACTGGCTAAAGGGGGCGGCCGTTTTTCTTTGACGGGAAAATTCAATCGCCTGAGAGAAGAGTTAGCTGCTCAAAAACTGAATCTGGCCAATATGGATATGAGAATTGCGGAGCAACGTGGCACTCTTGAAAAACAGATTGAGAGCGCACGGCCGCAGTCCTCAAACGGCCAAGATCGTCAAGGCTTGGCGGCAGACTTTGAAGCAGCACGGCAGAAGAAGGCGAATGAGTATGAGAGACTACTGGAGCAGCGCGAAGCCCATCAGGACCGAGATGACACGCAAGACTATAGCTTTGACCGATGATTACCGGTCTTGTGTGCGTTGCGCTTCCTGATTGAAATCCTGGCTAAGTGTTTGATCTTGACCGCGTGTCGGCCCACGTCCGTCATGACGGGCCTGATCAAGTACGGCGTTGATTTTCTGATCGGCACCCCGCTGAATGTCTGCCAGCTTTGATAGATGATTTCTCATCACATTCATTCGCGCAGCAGTCCCAATTTGATCTTGATTTGGTTCGAGATTGTTCTGAGGAGTGGGTTGCTGCTCTCCACGCAGGCGGTCTTCCTCAGCAACATAGCGTTGGACCCAGTTTTCCTTGTAATCCTGTTTTTCTTCTTGGAGTGACTGGTCTTTGTCTTGAGCAATTTTCCAGACCTGATCGACTTCCCCTTTGGTCAGGTCATAAGGTTTGATGCGGTTTTGTAGACGAACCTCAGCCGATTTGTTATAATCTTCTCTAAGAGCCATGACGGTTACGTTTAAGAGGAGTGCAGAAATGGATGTATGGGAAAAAAAGATGGATTATATCATGAGGAACCCGGAAGCTTGCACGGTTAGCGAATTTCTCATGGACTCGGCCATAGTGTTTGAAGATAAAAACAATTTTCCCCGCCGTAAGGTATGCGAGGGGTTCATTATGGGTGCTTTGGATCTTGCTTTTCGCAGGAAGGATGACCTCTACTTTCAGGACATGAAAGATACGGTTGATTTTATAAACTGGGTAATCGCGGAATGCCAAGACAGGCTGGAAATGATCGGTGATCCTGACAACCTCAAATACTACATGGAAGAGCATGGGGTAGACAAGAAGACAGCCCTTGACGCCCGCGAGAGTGGGTTTGTACCGCCCCCTGAAAAAGTAGAACACTAACCTGGAATGTTCTTATCTTGAAGGGCGCTTACATAAAAGCACTGCACTGTGAATACCATTTTGATCAAGTCTCCTCTGGAGGGGGAGGTTCTTTTCTCTTCCCAGGCTGAAAATAGCAGACCGCCCGAAGCCGGAGAACTTATTGAAGAAGGCCAGGTATTGTGCAGCATCCGGACAAACCGGTTTGATGCACAGATCAAAAGTGAAGACAGAGGGGTATTGGTACAGAGCTTAGTCTTTGACGGGACTAAAGTTAAAAGAGACCAAGCCCTTTTCGAGTTACGTGTCTTTCAATCAGACACCCCGCCACCAACGCCCGTGGGACGCTTCGACCATAATAGGGAGCTAGAGGTCGATCTGGATCAGCCGACACTTGGCACCCTCCTCAGGAATAATGATGGATACATTCTAGGACGGATAGGCAGTGAGCTCTTACGATATAAAACTGACGCGCATCTAATTACAGTTGCGCCGACGGGAGCGGGCAAAGGGGTAGGTATAATCATACCCAATCTTCTCGACCATGCCGGTTCTGCGATTGTGATCGACATTCGGGGTGAGACGATTAAGAAGACCGCAACCGCAAGGCGGTTGATGGGGCATCAAATCGTCATTCTTGATCCGTACAATGTGACAAAAGGGGAGTGGGGGAACGATACTTACAATCCTCTGGACCGACTGCCTGCCGATCCCAATGACCTGCACAGCGATGACAAAATCAAGCGGTTTACCAGTGCTTTGATGTTCGATCCGTCAGGGCGTATGAGTAACGAGCCGATCTGGGATAATGCCACCAGGAACCTTATTGCAGGGCTTGTAACGCTGTGTGTCAGGTACTGGCCACCTTACCGAAGAACGCTTCGCGACATTCTTGACGTCCTCAACTATGACAGCGACGAGATGGAGCGGTTTGTCATCGAGATCAAGTCCTATCTTGATGCAGAGGCACAAGGAGATGCCAAAATCAAGGGTCTGTACAAGGTTCTGACAGAATCGAAGACCACGACTAAAATAACCGATAACGCCCTAGTTCAAGCACAGACGCTTTTCGACTGGGTCGGAAATAATGCTTTTAAAGACAATCTTGACACATCGTCATTTTCCTTTGATGATCTGCAAAGCGATGACCAGAAAACGACAGTCTATATTGTTGTACCCGAGGAGTTCGTCGATAATTGCGCAGTCTGGGTACGCCTTCTACTGGAGAGCGCCGTTTTCTCCTTGAAAGATGTCGGGATGAATAAAGGCATCAGCACCAGACAGCTTCCACAGGAAGACCGGGTTGTCATGCTTTTAGATGAGCTGGCGATGTTCGGAAAGCTTGACATAGTAGAAAGGGGCATGGCAACGCTGCGTGGACGCGGCGTAAACCTTTGGCTATTCCTGCAAAATATCGCCCAGCTCGATGCTATATATGGAAAGGAGAAAGCACAGGTCATAAGGGGAAACGCATCCTTACAGTTCTTTGGATCGAACGAGCTTGAAGAGCTGGAGTATCTATCGCGGTTGGTCGGGGAAGACTTCTTTGATGTTCAGAGTGTAGCGATCGGAGAGACATCGACGGAAGGCACTACAAACACGGAAGGCACCACAAACACGGAAGGCACGTCCTCGACAGAAGGGGCGTCGCACACGATTAGTAACTCTGAATCAATTACAAACACGTCTGGAACATCAGACTCGATTTCTGAGGCCATCGGTGTGAACTGGAGTGAGGCAAAAGGGCAATCAACGAACCAGTCCAAAAGCAGCGGGAGCAGTTACTCGAAAGGCACCGGCACAAATCAATCCTCCGGTCGAACGGAGAGTGTTGGAGAGAACCAAGGGTCGTCTTTTGGCCGGAACTTTACACATGGATTTTTTTCGAGAAGCCAAAGTGGCGAACAGGAGTCTCAAAGTTCAGGAACCAGCAAGGGATCATCTACTCAAGAATCTAAAGGATCATCTACTCAGGAAAATTTTGGCTGGAACGAAAGCCAATCAAGGGGTTCAGGCAAAAGCAGTACAACCACGAAGGGAGGAAGCGAGACAAACACAACGTCGCACGGTACATCCAAAACAGAAAGTCGCTCAACTCAAGAAGGAAGGAGTGAGACGACAAGTACTTCTCAGACGAAAAATCAATCCACCGCTAAAAGCCAATCTGTCGCAAAGAGCCGGTCTCTTGCGAACAGTCGAACGGTAACTGTTAAGCAGGAGCGGATGAAGATTGAGACGGTCCGATCCTTGCGCTCGAAAATTGGGGGAGAAAATCAGTTCATACAGTTACGCGGCCCCCATCCTTTTCTGGTGCCAAGAATGTATTATTTCAAGAAGTACGCCGGGAGCGATCGACTTATGTTCCCGGACTTTGCCGTTCTCGCAGATTTACGGTCGTACGCCCTTATGCGTGAACATCTCAAAAAAATAGAACTGCCAGTCGTCCCGGAAAGAAGCCGATTTGCATCTATGACGATCCGCAAGATAAAAGAAATGAATGAAGCATCCCGAGATGACAATAATCACTGGGGAGCAGGTCTTCATTATGGTGGCGGTAAATTTATAGGAACTCAGATCAAGGATTTATTTGGGCAATCTATCAGCGAGTTCTTACTTAGTAAGCAAGAGATTGAAAGCCAATTGAATGATTCTCTAGAAGTTCTCAACGAGGTTGCTACCGCATCTCTTGTTTTATCCAGTTCCATTGGTCACCAAGAAGCCAATTCTATGGAAAACATAAGTAAGGCTCTTACTGAAAAAATGGATGATCTCCATACAGGTATAAGAAATTCAGACGAAACTGCTAGGTCAATCGCAAAAATCCGCCGCCGTGAAAAAAGGATCATGTCAGCTACAGATGCACATGATAGTTCGGTTGAAGCCACCGACGCTTTTATCCAAGCTATGTTCAAGTCAACATCAGATGCACTTGAAAGGGGTATTGAAAATGTGAGGCGGCATCAAATGTTGTTACCTAAAACTAAACGACAAAGTAATAACTTCAGGGAGCTTTCTTTGGAAGAATATCAAAGCCTTCCTATTTGCGGGATACATTTTGATGAGACCGACTTTACAGACAGAATTCCTAACGTTTGGCGGCAAGATAATTACATATGGTTGGCAAATCTTTACCTGCCGATAGCGTTACGCGCGATAAGGAAGCTTGATGAAGAGACGGAAGCACTTGATAACAAAATAAAATTGGTTAGCTGCACGCGCGATTGGCTTGTTAGTCATGTAAATAACGTGAACATCATGCTCAAGTCAGCCCTTTCTGAGACCACAAAAATGGAGAATGAGAGGAGGATATCATTCATGTTAGAGAACAGATTCTGAAAATATTATTTGTATGGCACCCATCGGAGGTATTCTCGTACTTGGAGTAATTTACTTTTTCGCCAAAAGCATTTACAGAATTGTAGTGGCACGGCGAAAATGTCTGGATTTTCGTGATCTAGTTCAATACCATCTTGACACTGAAAACCAGGAGTGCATACAGAACCCTTTTAACGGTTTCGAGAAGGGCTATTCTTCTCCTCATGTTCCGATAGTAACGAAATGGAAGCGGAAACAGCTTATGGAGTTGGTCAGATTAAAGCAGATTCCGTTTTCAAGAAAAGAAATTGAGACATGGGAAGCAAGGACGCTTGAGGGATGGGAAGAAATGTGCAAGCATGAACCTGAATATATTGCAGCTCGTAAAGAATTGAAGAAATACTCGTTGGGATCACTTGACATACCCGTCTATATTCAAGGTCTGGAGGACTATGAGATTACTTACGATGAATTCTACGATCATAATCACACTTCTAGACAATTTTGAGGCGTGCGGAAGAGTGGTAAACCGTCTGGAACAATCTCTTAGATCGTCAGATGGTCTTTCAAGTCAATCTGCATGTAGTCGGCGATGTCATCATCGTAAATAGCCGACCAAAGAGGGTATCCTCTTTTTGAAATAAGATTGAACTCTTGAAATGCACTAATTTCCGATCTTGAAAGCTGGATGTCTCCTAACGTCATTCGCTCCATGAACTTGTTGGTGAGAGACTCATCCCCATGAGCCTTAAGTTTGTCAATCCTGTCGAATATTTCGTCTAAGCTGAGTTCTGCCAATTTATCCTCCCGCAGTGTTGTTCTATGTCCCCATTATGATGCCTGATGAGTGTTATGTCAATTTTTTTCAGCGTCACTTACACCGACCGTAAAATCCTTTGGAATAGCGGCAGTACTCTTTTGCCACTCCGGAATCGATCAAAAGCCGGTTGATCTCACGGCCGTCACGCAGAAAGACGCGGGCGACGGTGCGGCCATAGCGATCGGTGTCGATCGGGATGTAGGTAATCTTGCGCCCTCCGGCCAGCGTGATCAAAGCATCTCGCGCCCGATCGGAACCGGCTTCGCCCTTCTCCGGGGCATCTACTCCCCAGAGCCGGGTGCGGAGCCGGGTCTTGCCCACCAGCCGCAGCGTGTCCCCGTCGAAGACGTAAGCCACCTGCCCCACAATCAACGAGAGCGAAGAAGCGTGTCATAACGTCCTAGACCGGCTTGTGGAGCACGTGGGTGACAATTCCCCAGACGGCAAATTCATGACCCTCCTCGATCACTAGAGGCGAATAGCGGGGGTTTTCCGGGATGAGCTGGAGACAGTTGCCGCGTTTGTGAAGCCGCTTGACCGTAAACTCATTATCGATCACAGCCACAATGATCGCATTGTAAGCGGCCGGCAGCGATCGATCGACAACGAGGATATCATCTGGATAAATGCCCACCCGGATCATACTGTCGCCCCGGACGCGCACGAAGAAAGTAGAAGTAGGGTTTTGGACGAGGTAGGTGTTGACGTCAAGATGATCTTCCAGGTAATCATCTGCCGGCGAAGGAAAACCCGCCGAAACGCTGCTATAAAGCGGGACGTTTAGCGAGAGTTCCTGGATGGGAATGACCTGGATGGAATGGTCCACCCCAAAGCCGGCTTGCGTGAGCATAACGAAAAATCCTTTTGCAACCTGAACAACGAAATCGGAACAAACATAGAACAAAACGTTTGTTTAAATCAAGAATTGTTTTAAAAGTCTTTAGCTTTCTCGCAGCGGTGCACAAGAGTCGTACCTTGTGCGGCAGTGGGACAGTTCAGGATCAGATCATGGCGTCGAGTTTAACAATCGGGGAAAAGAAGGTCGGGATCGACGATAAGAGCGGGTTTGTCTGCCTCACCGATATGGCCCGCAGCCAGGATGCGGATCAGCCGAGCCGGTTGATCGAGCGATGGATGCGTACGTCTTCGTCTATTCAGTTTTTTCAGGCCTGGGAGATCCGCAATTGCGCCGATTCTAAACCCCCCGATTTCGGGGGGTTTAAAGCTCGCGCCGGCGAGAACACCTTTTCCTTGAGCGTTCAGGAACTCGTTGATGCCGGGGCCACCGGTATTTATGCCAAGCGCGGCCGGTACGGCGGCACCTTCGCGCACATCGATTGGAGCATTCACTTTGCAAACTGGATGAGTCCGGAGTTCTATGTGTTGACCATCGAGGCCTTCCGCAAATGGAACGACCTGGTCGCCGGCCGGGAACATCTTCAACTTCGCTTTGCCAGGGAGCTGGCCGCCAAGAATTACAGCATGATCACGCAAGCCAATAGTGAACGCGCTATTCCTTCGCCGCCGGCGGCCATGACCCGCAATACGATTAAGGGCGATCGCCGGACGATGATTGATCGGCATTTATCTCAAGTACAGGCCGACATCATCAATCTGGCCATGTGGAAGATGACAGCGGAAGAATTCCGGATCAAGTTTGATCCCCCTGCCGATCGGCCAACCATGCGCGATCATGCAACTGCTCAGGAGCTGGAGACGGTTGCGGCGCTACAAATCATGCTGCGGCAGTTGCAGGAACAGCAATACAGTAACAGCGAAATGCTGGATTACCTGACGATTAAGGCCCCGGAAGTGCTGGCGCATTACTGCAAAACGGAAGAACAGCAATATATCCTTGAGCGGACCCGCCAAAAAAGGGGGTGGTAACTTTAGAAAAACTCAAAAGCAACAACACTGATTCAATGATACTCCGCGCTCTTGCCTTTGTTGTTGGAGGACTTCTCATAACGGGCGTGGTCTATCTAGGTATATGGTCAGGAACCCACCCTAATCTTGTGCCATGGTTTGGGATTGCCTCGGCAATAGGGGCACCGATTGCTCTCTCACTTCTTGCATTTGGTATCCTACCCTCAAATGCTGGAACAATAAGGAAGCTCGCGAAGGTTCCGCAAATAGAGCTACTTATACAGAGAGCGGAAACCGAAGAAGAGCGCTTGTCACAATTGAAGAGAGTGCGATCTGATTTGGAAACGTTGATTGAAAGAGAAGCCCAACGAAAAGCGGCTTTAGATCATCTTGACCGATTAAGAAAAAGCGCTGAGAGAACCTTGGTAGAGTTTGAAGCACTTGAAAAAGAACTTGCCCAACTTGATACGGCTTCTGATGATACTGGCATTGCAAAAGAGATAATTCTAAGGTTGAGAGAAAGAATTGATGCTAGAAAACGAGGAGATATTGTTTTTGAAATACACGGTCGTACCTACATCATCGAACGTTCACTTTTTAGATCTTTACCATTCAATATTGGCCCGCTCATGATGCTCCTTTTTACCGCAATTGAGTCTTTTCAAAATCGGCGCTCATCATAGTTTAACGTCTCCAGCCTGCTGTACGTCGGGATATCCATTTTATGTCAAGGGGCTTGCCCTGGCGGGCCCGGCCATCCGTGACTCGCTATCCGCTCGACCCTGACGGGTTGCTGCATGCAGCCCAACTCCTACCCGTAAGCCGGAAAAAGGTAGGGGCTATGCCCCCGTTCCTGTTCAAACCGTATCCCCAATCTTCCGCCGCATACGCTTTGTGCAGATTGGGTGATCCCCCTCGGTTATGACAGTCTCACCCCCATTCTCGCCGAAGGGCAAGGGTTGCAAGCAAGCATGCAACCCAAAAATTATAGGAGAGAAAAATGGGACAAACAAAGCTAAACCTTGACTTGGATCAATTTATAGGCGGAACGTCGACGTGGTGGAGAAATCCTATTCACCGAAACTACAGCTATACAGATGGAGTGAAGTATATCGCAGAGCAAACAGAAAGCTACTGGCTGATTAATCACATCTTTTCTTGGCAGTACGCTAAAGAGCTTCAAAACCAGGCCTTTCAGGTCTGGAAGTGGAAGGCCGAAGACAACAAAGGCACATTCATCATTGAGGACGGAAACAGAAACGTGCTTGCCAAAGACGAGCTGGAATACACGAGCTTCCCTGACGGAGAGGTGACGTTGTGGTTTACGGACAACGTTTTGCTTTTGCCGTGTGAGTATTAACCAAAGCTGAGGGGCGGCCTGGTCGCCCCGAGCATTCCATAATTCACTTGAAATGAACCCTATAGAAAGGATAGAATAAAGCTATGACCGATGATGTAACCAACGAACTGATGTACAAAGTCCTGAAGAAAATCCAAGGCGATCTTTCCGACGTGAAAGACGACATCAAGGACATCAAGGAAGGACAAATCAGCATCCGCAACCAGCTTCACGCCATGCAAGGCGATACCTTGAGGCAGGAGCGTACGATAGCATCTCTCCAACACGATGTAGACCGCATCAAGACTCGATTTGATCTTACGGACGCTTGAGGAAGCGACGGTAGCCTAGACCAGTCTAGGCTACCGCGTTACCTTACGCTTCACTGCTTATGAAGGCAGTGGAAAGAAAAAGACCATGCAGCCGCCGCTAGACCCCTTACAGCTTGTGACAACTGATGAAGATTACCAGCGCATCCTTCCGCTAGAGCTGTCAGCCGCCGACGCGAAACTTCTCTACGCGGTGTTGCGTGATCGCATTCAAGATGATGAAGTGGAAAGGGGTAAAGCCTACCAAATGCACACGGCACTTTTGGCGAAGCTCTACTACTACCTCACCGACAAAGCCTAAACCCTTTGGTGATGCTCCGCATTGAGCGGCTATAGAATTCGAGAAGTTTAAATTTCCATATTGCAACATGGTCGGTTCCGAAAGTTATCGTCTGAGTTGCCTAATCAAAGTTTTGAGTAACCTCATCGGAAAATCGCCATTCTACGCTGAAGCGTCCCTGACCTCTATAAGACGTAGGTCTCAAGAATTAGCTTCATCGAGACGCACAATCTTCTTACCTTTGATGACTATAAGTCACTTGTAATTATACTTATGAGCAAATCCGTCTCGAAGACAAAGCGTACTGGAGCAACCTTCACTCCACCATCACTAGCAAAGTACCTCTCAGAACAAATTCTTCGCTTTGCTCCAAAGAGTAGGGGTGCTCTGAAAATTCTAGATCCTGCATGTGGCGATGGAGAGCTGTTGGTTGCTGTGGGGAAATTGCTATCACTGGCAGGCCGTACTTTCACCCTTTATGGCTTCGATATCAACTTAAATTATGTAACTATCTGCAGAGAAAGACTCGCAAAATTAGATTATAATCACGAGGTAAAGTGCTGTGATTTTCTGCTCGAAGGTGACCCTCCAACCGTAGACATAGTGGTGGCAAATCCACCTTACGTTCGTACCCAGGTGCTCGGAGAGGTTAAGGCGCAGCAGCTCGCAGAAAAGTATAATCTAAAGGGGCGAGTCGACCTTTACTATCCCTTTCTTATTGAGATGACTCACTGCCTCGCGCAGGATGGTATTATTGGAGTGATCACCTCTAATCGCTACCTTCATACAAAAGGTGGTGAATCGATACGATCCTTCCTCGCTACATCATTCCACATCGATCGTGTGGTTGATTTAGGAGACACTAAATTATTTGAAAGCGCTGCGGTCCTCCCCGCCATCTTCATTGGCCGGAGGCAAAACACCGCAAAGAAGTCCATTCAGCAGGCTACTTATCTCAAAATTTACCAAGAAATAGCGTTTGCTAAGGGGCAAAGTGAATTCGCCAATATTTACGAAGTACTCACTTCCGAAGAAACCGGGCTGTTTGAGGTTGGAGGGAAAGTGTTCAAACAAAGCCGTGGTCAACTCACCACCAATCAACGCGATAGTAACTGGCAGCTGCTTACTGCTGAAGAGATCGAGTGGGTTAAGCAAGTTCAAGCTGCTTGTCCCTATACAATTAGGGACTTGGCCAGAGTAAGAGTAGGCGTAAAGACTACGGCGGATAACGTCTTCATCCGCAACGATTGGGATGAGCTACCGAGCGACATTCGCCCCGAAACGGAAGTGCTCCATGACATCGTCTCTCAAAAAGACATCGAGCGTTGGCAAGCTCCTTCTACAAACTCTACCCAGATTTTATACACTCACGAAGATCACAAGGGAAAGAAGAGAGTAGTGGACTTTTCTCATTATCCCTTAGCTCAGGCATATCTTGCAACTCACCGGCAGCAACTTGAGGGTCGGTCTTATGTGATTAAGGCAAAGCGAGAATGGTACGAAATTTGGGTGCCCCAGAAACCTCGCCTCTGGAAGCACCCCAAACTTGTCTTTCCTGATATCAGCGAGAAAGCACGCTTCCATCTAGATGAGGGCGGTGCAATTGTGAATGGCAATTGTTACTGGATTTCTCAAGACGATGTTGGAAGTGTTGACTGGCTCCTGCTTATGCAGGGTATGACCAATAGTGATGTCATGGCCACCTACCATGATCTTTGTTTTAACAATCGTCTCTATGCAGGACGGCGGCGCTACCTATCGCAGTACGTTGAGAATTACCCAATCCCTGATTTGGGCACCCCGGGTGCTCAAAAAATTGTGAGCCTAGTTAAGCAGCTCAATGAGGCCTCGAAAGTGGGCAGAGACATAACCGAATTGGAAAGTAGGCTTAACGACCAGATCAACGATTTGCTCGGCCTCACATCCAGTGTTGCTCAAGGATTAAACACAGCTCTGCCATCATAGGAGTCAAAAAAAGTCATGGGTATGCTCCGCTGGCACTTTCCGCTGACTCCATCTACGTGAGAAAAGTAGTCCCCTAGTTTACCTCCTGGCATCAGTACTATGCCCTGAACGCAGTTAGTAGACTTGTCCATTAACACGATCATGTACCGAATATCTTTAGTCGTGACGCCAAATTTCGGGAGGACTTCCAGAGTCTCTGTGGGCGTGTATTTGCCAAAGTCAACGGTGGGTGCATCTTGAATTTTAATTTCCAGAAGCTGGTTTTTGACGTCCGGGTACTGACCCTCCAAACTAGCGGTTTCATGCACATCGTAACCGAGCATTTCCAAGATCAGCCTCTCAAGGGCTTGTCCCCTGTTTTTAGTTCTAGCTGATGTAATTACTTTGCCCGTTAGGGGTACTGCAACTAGGTCACGGATGACCTCAATTGCCATGACCTCTCCCTTCCCTGCGGGCCACTGGTTGAAGGGCTTGACCGGCTTGACCGAGTGGGTTGTACTGATCTCTCTGATAGTAGGTGTGTCCGCTTTGATTAAAACCCCGCCGGGCAGACCCATCACCATCTTTCGTTGGATCCCAGAAATTATCATCTGGTGTTTAATGGTGGGCTTGCTGAACTCTCCAAAGTTTGCCACAATGTACTGAGGACTCATACCTACGATCGCTCGAATGATGTGTGATTCTACATCTATTCGTAGTAGAATTAACCGTGCATCCTTCGCTTCAAGGACGCTACCATCCTCACATTCTATTTGAGGGTCATCGCTATTCGGAATGCGATTCCACACCTGAAGGTTATAGCTTTTTCCGGAAGTGACTATGTACGTATCAACAAACTCCAGCAAGTTCTTTGGCACCCCCTTCCCCTTATCAGGCAAGATCGAAAACTCAGTGCTTGGGCTTGGTAGGGGGTGTTTTTGCAGTTCATGCGCGACTAAACGGCGTATGGCTGACCCATCGGTTCTTCCCTTACCTACGAAAGGAAAAATCTGTCCTAGGAGTGGCTCCAGGCGACGTACTATTTCTTGGGGTGAAGTGAGGTCAGTCTTAGTCTGGGGGGGAAGCAGAAGCTTCGGATCCATCGCTTTGGGGATGTCCATCTACAAGGATTGCGACAGGGACTTCCAGAGCTTCGGCAAGCTTGTGAATATTTAATAGAGAGACGTTACGGTAACCGCGCTCGAGCGATCCAATGTAAGTGCGGTCTAAGTCAGCCTTGAAAGACAATTGAAGCTGGGACAACCCAAGTGCTTCCCTCAATTCTTTGATCTTGAGACCAAAAGATTTGAGCTTTTCTATGTCTGCTTCGCTGTAAGCCATGTCAGATAAAAGTGACTACAAAAGTCTTAGACTGATGACTATAAGTCGGCCGACTATGAGTCACATCATCATAATATATTTCGGTGGCTTACAGTGTCCAGGAAGGTTGCTGAAGTGCAATTGTGTGAATTCCACACAGAATAAGGGATCATGCTAGTTTCTTACCCCCTGAAACACTATCCCCCAGTGTGTTTCATTCTCCTGATATTCCACTAACAACAGCGGCTAGAGTCAATTAAAAAAGGCCAGGATTTCTTTTTCAAAAAGCGCCCAAATTATATAAGCAATTAGTAAAACTATCACAGAGCGTATGATGATCCATGCTTCCTTTGAAATGGGAGATTTGACTGCTTTACTGAATACTTGCAAAAAACGATCAGCTTGTTCCTGGCTGATATCTTCAGGTAGGGGCAGATTTTCGCGTTCGCGTCGTTCTAAGTCTTCAGTAATTTTTTCTTCCGAAATTCCGATATAAGGAGCCGGGTCATGAGGAACGGTTGGAAGATTATCGAAATCAAATTGATCATATTCATCGACCTTTGTGGTAGCCCAAGTGAGCATTCGCCAGTTATCGTGAAACCGGCCATCAGCGTTTTTGGCCAAATCTGATTTCGACTGGATGGCGTCTTGAATGGCGGTTACAGGGAAAAATACTTGGCCGTCTAAGCTGACATGCTTTTGAAAGTACTGATCACCGCGCAGGAGCGTGTCGAGCAACTCATTAAAGTAGAGAAGAAGTTCGGCAGCTTTGGAACCTCGGGCCTGAAGTTGCAAATAACCGCCGGAATAATGCATTTCTAAGCGTGCAATAGTACGATCAGGGAGTTGCAGCAAAAGTCCATCCTGCCACAAGTGCCGTAGTTTGACCTTAGAGCTAATTTTTTGCACTACATCACGGAAGATTCCACGATGTAAATGATATCGATGAATGTATCGCTGAGTAAACTCAATTTGACTACCAGCATCCGCCCAAACATCTTCCGCAGCCTTTGGAGGTTCAATTGCCATAAGGTGGAAGAGCTGATAGATTGAAGCGTCTTTCTTTTTAGCCTGGGTTTTAAAACAGATGCCTGCCCTCTGCATAATGTTGAGGAAGATACTCTGTTCCTCTTTTGAGTAATGATTTTGATCGAATGGTAGCTCACGGGGAACAAATTGGCCATTGTCGAGACGACATTTTTCCTGAAAGAAGAAAATGGCACGTTCCGCAAGGGATGGAGATTTAGAATGATCGAAGCGTTGTAATATGGTATAGATAGCATTAAAGGCCCATTCTTGATCAATTATGATTTGGTCGGGGAGCAAGTCGGGGTCTTGAAGAATCAATCCCAGACCGTCGAGGTAAGTGAGAAGAGCAGATTCAGAATTTGGAACGAGCCGATGTTTTTGGCAGATTTGAGAGAACTCGGAACGACTTATTTGTTGCTTTTCTTTTCGTCTTCGGAGGTCCATGATTTCTTGGCCAATCATATACCATGATTCTGGCATTTCCATTTTGGCGTGTGGAAGCCGTTGAATTGCCTCATGTATTGCCTCGCCGAGTTCCTCAATGCGGCGGCCAGTTTTAGCGCTGACCTGTATAGGGCCTTCTACTGATATACCAGAGGGGATGTCTTCCTGAATGGAGATATCAGGAACACCGCGTTCGCATTTATTCTGTATAATAATTATCTGAGAGTTTGGCGCGTTGCCAGCAATGTCATTGAGCCAATATGAGAGTTTGCGGTTAGGGTCTTTTTGCCCCGTGATTGGGTCGGTCTGTTCTAGGTGGTAGTAAGTGTCAGTGTCGAAAACAAGCAGATTTATAGCACGGTCACGAAGGAAAATACGATGAGCTTGATGGTAAATATCTTGGCCGCCAAAATCCCAGATGAGTAAACGGACGGGGGGATAGCTGAAAGCAAAGCTTTTTGCCTCTTCGGTCACCACTAACCGGATTCCGTGTGTACTGGAACGGTCTTCTTCATAACGGTTGAAAACTAAGCGGTCGATTATAGAGGACTTCCCCACGGTTCCATTGCCGCAGATTTGAATCTTGTATATATCGTTGGGATAGCTGCCTATATCTAGGTCTCTTCGCCAAGCCATAAGGTTGGGAAGGCAATTAAAAACATTAAGGTAGAGTTCAGGAGGTAATTGCTTTTGAAAGGTATTATATAGGTCGAGGTGTTGCAGGTTGGTCAGGGCGGCCAGATCCAAAGCGCTGTCGAACTGAGTTCCGCTGAGGT
>NZ_JANCTD010000016.1 GCF_024297185.1 Lewinella sp. JB7
GCGCATCAGCCCCCTATGGGCCCACACCAAAAACACCAACTTTTCTATTCGTTTTTCGCCTTGCTTCCAAAGCGGCTGCAAAAGTACAGCAAGTTATTTTCCCGTGCAAGTTTTGAAGCAAAAAGTTTTCATTCGCTTCCCCGCCTACCCGGCCAAAATCCCCTGCTCGTTCGCCGGGGCCGCAAAGGTAGCATCACCCACTCCGTTCCTGCAAGCCCTCCGAAACATTTTTTCGAAAACTTATCTGGAAGCCGAAGCCTCCCCCCGGGGCGATCCGTCCACCGCGCTGCGGCCGTTGCCGCAGACGCCTCGGGGGCGGAAGTCTTCACTATGGGGGGAACGCCAATGGCCTCTGAAAGACCCGGCGGGTGCGCGCACTTATCGTTTGCGGGATGGCAAAGATAGGGCGCGTGATTGTAAACGTACAAGCACAAGAGTAGTTTAAATCACGTCTCTTTTTCTTCCCTCCCCCAAGTCCGTGATTCACAGCAACTCCCGTACGAAAGTGGTTCCGAACACCCCCACGGGCGTGGTTGCCATCAGTCGCATTTCCTGCCATAGCGTACTCTCCCCGTTCAGAAAAGCCAGTACCCGGGCGGGCGGATTGTCCCGAAAGAGGTTGACGAAGAGTAGGTCTCCGGGCAACTTCCCCTCCTGCAAAATGCGCAGTAGGGTCGCATCGTACAGCAGATGACGCTCGGGCCAAACCCGTGTATCGCGTATTACCGGAAAGTCGCGGGCCACGCGCGCCAGCTGCCGTTGTAAACCGTGAAAGGTGTAACCGGTCGAGGGCCGCGCCGCGCCACCGCCGAGTCCTATATATATAAGGTTACCGCGCCGGCGGGGATACGTATAGGTTGTCATCGGGATGTTGCCCGCTTCCGTATGGGTGATCCGGTAACCTTCGCGGGTCCAGTGATCGTGGAGATACTGCCTGATCAATTCGTCGTAGCCTTCGGTAGTCAGGTGGTGGTTACTGAAGATGGCGATTTCTACCAGAGCCCGGCGTTTGCTGAAGGGCAGCACGTAGAAGAAGCGCGTTTCCCCCTCCTGCGGGGTCCGGAAATCCATCATGGTCGCCGTTTCCGGATCGAAGGTGTCCGCCTCCGTCTCCACGAACCACCCCCGGAAGTGCTGATCGAGGTAGGGCTGGTTCACCTCGCGGTAATCGAGCGGGTGCGGCAGACTACTAAAAAGGTGGGTAGCGGTATACGCCTCGCCCTGCATCCGGAAGTGTACGCGCTCGGGACCCGGCAAAAACTGGTCCGCCGTAGTGAAGCGTCGCTCCACCTGGGGTAAACGGTCGATGATGGCGTTGACGTGAGCGTAGAAGTCGCTGCTTAGGATCAGCTTATAGGCATAGGGCCGCAGCGCGCAGGAGCAACGCACTTCCCCGTTGTCCAACATCACCTGGTTCCAGCGATAATGTACCAACTCCTCGAAGGGGCCTTCCCCCCGGTCCCAGTACGACCAGGTCCGGTCATGACCCTCCTTGCGTTCGGGGTCGACCAGCAATACGCGCTGTCCCGCCAATTTACCGGCCCGCTCCAGGTGGTACAGCAAACTCAGTCCGGCCAGTCCGCCGCCGATTACCGCGATGTCGTAATCACTCACAGTGCCAGGTTCAGGACGATAAAGAAGAAGAGCTGCGCCAGAAGGTACACCACTAATACCGGACTCCGGTAGCGAATGCGGAGGAGTTGCACGGGCAGGGAAATGACGAAGGCGATAACCGCCCACATCAGGTAATTCTGTAGGGGGATTACCCCCCCGGCCCACTGCCAGTAGTCCAGTTTGACGGCTACCGGCTCGATAGCTACATCGTAAGCGGCAATCAGGATGCTTGCCAATCCCGCGGCCAGCCAGGGTCGCTTTCCGGTGAATCGCTCGGCCAGGTCATTAGTGGCCAGCGTGAGTACGCACCAGTTCAGTGCAATGACGAAGGGTACGCCCAGCCACTGCCACCACATCGTAGGTCCGTAGACGTAGGATCCGAAAATAGCTCCGGTAGCCACCCCCACCGCTTCCGCGGCGAAGGTGAAACAGTATGCACCTATCAGCCACGCCCACAGTCGGCGATCTCCATTTCGCACGTAAATGCTGTACAAGAGCAGTCCGTTGATGACCAGTAACAATCCGTCGGTAGTGTACCGGGTCACCGGCAGCACGGCCGGCAGGGTGTGCGCCAGGGCCCCGGAGGCAAAGGCGAACAGCAAAAACCAGATGAGGTAATGTTCCCCGGAGGTAAGCGACTGTTCTGCTCCATCGCGGGCGGCCGAAAAACGAGTAGACAAGGGGCTCTCCATTTGATCACAGTATAGACGTAAGATGAAGAAAATGGTTGGGAGCTTCTCGTCGGTCGTCAGGTGCAGCCGTAGAAAATCCGTGTACCATCCGTGGCCATCCGTGGTGAACGTGTCTCGGACCAGAGGCCGCTCGACCTATTGTTTCCACTCGGCGTGCAACGCCTCGACCCTGTTTCTATCTGAGACGTGCGGCAGCGAAATCCGTGAAAATCCGCGCCCATCCGTGGTGAACACGTCTCGGACCAGAGGCCGCTCGACCTATTGATTCCACTCGGCGTGCAACGCCCCGACCCTATTTCTACCTGAGCCGTGCGGCAGTAAAATCCGTGAACATCCGTGGCCATCCGTGGTGAACCTGTCTCGGACCAGAGGCCGCTCCACCTACTGCTTCCACTCGGCGTGCAACGCCTCGACCTGAGACGTGCGGCAGCGAAATCCGTGAAAATCCGCGCCCATCCGTGGTGAACAGTCTCGGATCAGAGGCCGCTCGACGTATTGTTTCCACTCGGCGTGCAACGCCTCGACCTTACTTCTACCTGAGACGTGCGGCAGCGAAATCCGTGCCCATCCGTGGTGAATAGGTCTCGGACCAGAGGCCGCTCCACCGTGTGGTTATCTCCGCTCCCGCGCGCCGCCGCCCCCCTACAACAGGTTGAACCGGTGCTTTACCGCCGAACTCGCAAGCAGGTATACCTTACGGCTATCCGCTACCCGGATACGACGTTCGGTCACGTGGCGGGCCGGAACATTACGGATCTTCTGAAAAAGCTTAGTATAGTACACGTAAGCCAGATAAACCCCCAGCCGGGCACTGGTCGGCAGCTGTACGATGCCGGTATACGCGTGGTCGAAATCGGCCTTAATGTCGGCCTCAATGGTGGCCTTAACGTCGTTGTCGAACTTTTCGTAGTCCACGCCGGGAAAGTAGACCCGGCCCCGGTCGTGGTAATCGGACCGAATGTCGCGCAGAAAATTGACCTTCTGGAAGGCGGCTCCCAGCGACTGAGCGGACGCCCGCAACCGATCGTACTCCGCTTCGTCGCCGTCTACGAACACTCGCAGACACATCAATCCCACCACCTCGGCCGAGCCGTAGATGTACTCACTGTACAGGGAGGAATCGTAGCGGGTGTTGTCGAGGTCCATCTCCATGCTGTCGAGAAAGGGGTCGATGAGGTCGCGCCCGATCCGGTAACGGTGGGCGACTTCCTGAAAGGCCTGGAGGATGGGGTTCAGGCTGATGCCGTGTTCGAGGGCGTGGTAAGTATCCTGCCGGAACCGCTCGAAGAGCATCTGCTTGTCCTGATGGTGAAAGGTATCGACGATCTCGTCGGCAAAGCGCACGAATCCGTAGATGCCGTAGATCGGCGCCCGCAGCGGGGCATCGAATACCCGGATGCCCAGACTGAAACTGGTGCTGTACCGGCGAGTGACCAGGGAGGCACACTCGCGACACACTTGTTTGTACAGACTAAGCATGCGTCAGGGGATAAGCTCGTTTAATATCGCGGGCGGCCACTTCGCCGGAGATGATACTGGGCGGCATTCCGGGGCCGGGCGTGGTCAGCTGTCCGGCGTACCAAAGATTACGGATTTTCTTACTACGCAATTTAGGCTTTAAAAAGGCAGTCTGCCGCAGCGTATTCGCAAGCCCGTAGGCATTTCCGCGGTAGGCATTGTAGTCCTCCCGAAATTCCCGGTGGGCGTATGATCTACGGTAAACGACGTGGGGCCGGATGTCCAGACCGGCGCGTTGGGCCAGTCGCGTACACATGAGGTCCCAGTAGTGCTCGCGCATTTCCTCGTTGTCGTCGAGGCCGGGAGCCAGGGGAAGCAGAAAGAACATATTCTCGCAACCCACCGGAGCGACGCTTTGATCGGTAACCGAGGGGGTACAGACGTAAAAAAGCGGATCTTCCGGCCACCGGGGATCCTCGTAGATGTCGTGAGCGTGGCGATCGAAGTCGGCGTCAAAAAAGAGGGTATGGTGGTGAAGTCCCGGGACTTTCCGGTCGAGACCTACGTAAAACAGGAGGCTCGAAGGGGCCATGGTCCGGCTTTCCCAGTAGGCGGAGGAGTACATACGGTCGCCGGGGGCTAGCACCTCCTGCTCGAAGTGATGGTAATCCGCGGCGCAGATCAGCATATCGGTCGGGTAAGTCCGTCCATCTTGCGTCGTTACCGACCGCACACTTCCTTCCCGGGTATCCACTTCGGAGACGGCGCTGCCACTGATGATCTCCACCCCCTGCTCGCGGGCGACGGTCGCCATGCCCTCGATGATCCGGTGCATACCGCCCAGGGGGTACCAGGTACCCAGGGCGAGGTCGGCGTAGTTCATGAGGCTATACAGTGCCGGAGTATTGGCGGGGGTAGCCCCCAGAAACAATACCGGAAACTCGAGCAGTTGGATCAACTGGGGGTGCTTAAACAGGCGGCGCACGTAGGTCGACATATCCGTCAGCATCTGCAGCTTAAAGACCGACTTAAGGACCCGTACGTCGGCAAAATCCAGGACGCTGTGTCCCGGCTTCTGCACGAATTCGTTGATCCCCACGCGGTACTTGTACTCAGCCTCCTGTAGAAATTTGCGCAGTTTGGGCGCGCTGCCCGGCTCGAGACGTTCGAAGAGCGCGAAGAGTTCGTGTACCGTAGCCGGCACCTCCACCCGGTCCTCTACGCCGAAAACGATCTCGTAGCTGGGGTCTAAGCGCACCAATTCGTAAAAATCGGCGGCGGTACGGCCGAAGGCGTTGAAGAAGTTCTCAAAAACTTCCGGCATCCAGTACCAGCTCGGCCCCATATCAAAGGTGTAGCCGTCGGCGCTGAACGTCCGGGCCCGCCCGCCGAGTCCTTCGTTCTTTTCCAAAATCCGAACGCGGTAGCCGTCGCGCGCGAGGTAGGCGGCGGCGGAGAGACCGGCGAATCCGGCCCCGACAATGGTAACTTGCTTGCTCAATTAGGCGGGGAATGATGTACCGGCCTAACAGCAATCCGGGTAGAGGGTTTATCGGTTGAAGGTACTCATCGTATTTCCCAGTCCGTGGGCACAGAAGCTCAGGCAGGCCTCGCCGGCGTCCTTCAGGAGGGCGGGCAGTCCGTCACGTTCTTCCGGCGTCCATTCGCTGAGCACGTAGTCCGCCTGCTGGCCGGGATGAAAGTCCTTACCGATCCCCACGCGTAGGCGGGCGTAGTTATTTCCGCCGGTAAGTCGGTCAATGTCCTTGAGGCCGTTGTGGCCGGCATCGCTGCCCTTCCCGCGCAGGCGCAGACGCCCGAAGTCGAGGTGGAGGTCATCCATCACCACCAGCAGATTTTCCTTCGGAATATTCTCGGCCTGCAGCCAGTACCGTACGGCCTTTCCGCTGAGGTTCATGTAGGTGCCGGGTTTGAGCAGGATGAGCTGCTTGCCCCGGTGCTTGATGCGGGCCAGATCACCGTGGGTGTCGCTCGCCCAGTCGTCGGCTAGTTGCTCCACGACGCGGAAGCCGACGTTATGACGGGTGTCTTCGTACTTGGGGCCGGGATTGCCGAGACCGACGATGAGGAATTTCATGGGAGAGGGGATGGTAAACTACATTCGCCCCATTCGGCGGGGACGCGGGTGCAATGCAAAGGTAGAAAAGCAGGCTTACCCGCTTACCCGTTGGACGGTTCCGAACCGTCCAACGGGTAAGCGGGTAGGCATAGCTACCTTCGGCCCGCAAAGGATACTAATGTGTCCGATTTATACACCTATATCACCCCACCTACCCCCACCCTGATGTTGAAAACACCTATTTACCTACCCCTGAGTTGCACCCTATTTCTTATCCTTTGTCTTTTCCAGAGTCCCGTATTCGGTCAGTGGAGACCGACCGGCTTTCCGACCGGCTACAACATCTCGGACGTATCGACCATGGGCGACAAGATCGTCGTCAACGTCGGGGGGGCGGTGTTCGTCACTTCCGACGGGGGCGTAACGACGGATTACATCTCTCGGAATGCCGATCTCGGCTATGCCGCCTATTCCCATAATATCGGTACGGTTCTGTACGTGTCCACCCCGGTCGGCCGGATATACCGGACGTCCGACCTTGGCGACACCTGGGAGCAAGCTACCCTATCGCCCTACGACCCCAATGCGATCATGAGCGTCTTCCAGGCCAATGGTTTCCTGCTGGCGACCAGTTTGGGGGGCAAAGTTTACAAGTCCACGGACGGTCTGAACTGGTCGGCAATCGACCTTAATATTGCGGATGATCTCCGTGGTCGTATCCTGACCCAAGGGATCACCTTCGGCGACACCATCCTCATCGGAGGCGACGACGGGGCCATTAGATCCGTCGACAATGGGGAAAACTGGACGTACGTCAAGCCGGAAGGAGACGGAATTCAGTTCATGGACCTTGCCGTCGGAAGCGACGGGACGATCTACGCCGGAACCGGGGCCCGGGGAGTCTTTACCTCGGTCGATACCGGAGCGACGTGGACGTCCTTCAACAGCGGTCTGCCGGAAGACAGGAGAAACATCGTCGACCTGATCGCGGCGGGAGATGACGTATTTCTTGCCCTATCCGTCGATGCCCCGAACCTCTATAAACTCGACCGGGAGCAGGGTGTATGGGTACGGCTGTGCACCGGCGAATCCCAGGAACTCCTCTTCAACCGCCTTGCCGCCAACAACGGAATACTGTACGCCGGAACGACCACTGAGGGCGTCTGGAAACGCCCACTTAGCGAATTGGTCGGTGCGACCTGCCTGCTTACCTCAGTGCACAACTTCGGCACCGCCACTTCCCTGAACGGATTTCCTAATCCGGTAACGGACGTACTGACCGTGGAGCATACCTTTTCCGGTGAGTACATCGAGTATTCAATCTTTGATGTGTACGGAAGAGCCGTCGGTACGGGAAGGTTGGAGAACCATGGTAGCCGCTTAAACATTCCGACTGCGCGACTGGGTACGGGAATGCACGTCATTCTCCTCACGGACGAGCGGCGGGTTTCGGGGAGGGTGACCTTCGTTAAATCGTAGTCTCCACCTCACCCGCTACCTTCGCGCCAATGCAGTTTACCCTACAGCACACGGACTCCGCCACCGACGCCCGGGCCGGCGTGATCACCACCGACCACGGACAGATACAGACCCCCATCTTCATGCCCGTGGGTACCCTCGGTACCGTCAAGGGGGTCCACCAACAAGAATTGAAGGAACAGGTGCGCGCCCAGATCATCCTCGGCAATACCTACCATCTTTACCTGCGTCCCGGAATGGAAGTGATGGAGGCGGCGGGCGGCCTGCATAAATTCATGAACTGGGAGGAGCCTATACTTACCGATAGTGGTGGCTATCAGGTTTTCAGTCTGGCCCACCGGCGCAAGATCACCGAGGAAGGGGCCACCTTTGCCAGCCACATCGACGGGAGCAAGCATCTTTTTAGTCCGGAAAGCAGTCTGGCGATCCAACGATCGATCGGCGCCGACATCGTGATGGCATTTGACGAATGTCCCCCCTACCCTTCCACCCACGAGTACGCGGAAAACAGCATGCACCTCACGCACCGCTGGCTCGAACGCTGCGTGACCTATATGCGGGACTCTCCACCAAAGTACGGCCACTCACAAGCGCTCTTCCCTATCGTGCAGGGGGGGAGTTATGATGATTTGCGAAAGAAGTCCTGTGAATTCATTGCCGCCCAGGATCAACCCGGTAACGCCATCGGAGGCCTTTCCGTCGGGGAACCCATCCCGGATATGTACCGCATCACCCAACTATGCTGCGACATACTACCGAAGGAGAAGCCGCGCTACCTCATGGGCGTAGGCACTCCGGCCAATATTTTGGAATGCATCGCCCGAGGGGTGGATATGTTTGACTGCGTGCTGCCCAGCCGCAACGCCCGTCACGGCATGCTCTACACCCGTCAGGGCATCATTAATATCCGCAACGCGAAGTGGAAAAACGATCATTCGGCCATCGACGATCATGCCGATGCCGCCCCCACTTCGCGGCTGCATTCCAAGGCCTACCTCTGTCACCTTATTCGCTGCGGGGAATTGTTGGCGGGCCAGTTGGCTACCCTACACAACCTTACCTTTTATCTTTCCCTGGTTCGGGAGGCGCGCCGGCGCATTCTTGACGGCACCTTCGCCACGTGGAAGGATGCTGTGGTACCACAACTAGAACAAAAACGCTAAGCTCACCCGGCATCGATTAATTACCTTTGCCCGGCGCCGCAGGCAGCAGCGAGAATAAACCTACCCGCCTCATGGCTTTAAAGTACCGCCGCATTATGCTCAAATTGTCTGGTGAAACCCTGATGGGCGACCAGCAATACGGCATCGACCCCAAAATGCTTACCTACTACACTAAGCAGATCAAGGAGCTCATCGACATCGGCGTCGAAGTCGCGGTGGTCATCGGGGGAGGAAACATTTTCCGGGGATTATCGGCCGCTGAGTCCGGCGTAGAGCGTACCCAGGGTGATTACATGGGTATGCTGGCGACCGTCATCAACGGAATGGCGCTGCAGAGCATGATGGAAACGCACGGGGTGTACACCCGCCTCATTTCGGCCATCGAGATGCAGCAGATCGCCGAACCGTACATCCGTCGCCGGGCTATCCGCCACCTGGAAAAGGGGCGGGTCGTCATTTTCAGCGCGGGTACCGGGAACCCCTACTTCACTACGGATTCCGCCGCCGCCCTGCGCGCCAACGAGATCGGTGCGGATGTCATCCTGAAGGGTACCCGGGTAGACGGCATTTACACCGCCGACCCCGAGAAGGATCCCACGGCTACCAAGTACGAGCAGATCTCCTTCCGCGAAGCCATGACGAAAAACTTGCGCGTCATGGACCAGGCGGCCTTCGCGCTCTGCGCCGAAAATGATCTTCCCATCATTGTTTTCGACATCAACGAACCCGCCAATCTCCGCAAGATCATGTTCGGGGAATCCGTCGGCACCCTGGTTACGAACATCACGTCCGCCCGCGTCCCCGTGTAGCGTCGGCTTACACCGATAAGCTGCCCCAACGTCAGTTCCTTCTAGTACCACACCCGTGTAGCGTCGGCTTACACCGATAAGCTGCCCCAACGTCAGTTCCTTCTAGTACCACACCCGTGTAGGGTCGGCTTCAGCCGATAAGCTGCCTCCAACGTCAGTTCCTTCTAGTGCCACACCCGTGAAGCGTCGCTTTAGCCGATAAGCTGCCTCCAACGTCAGTTCCTTCCAGTACCGCACCCGTGTAGCGTCGGCTTCAGCCGACATGCTGCTCTTGACGTAAGTCATATCCGGTGTTACACGCTATAGCGTCGGTTTCAGCCGATATGCTGCCCCCGACGCCTCTACAGCATAACGACTGTCGTCTCTACTCCCCCAGCATCCGATCCCACAGTTCCGCGAAGAACGCCCCCATCCGTTCGCTGCGTTGTGTACCGGCTTCCTCGCTTTCCGGCATCACGCGTACGGGACGCACGGTCGTATCGATCTGCCAGCTGAAGAGGTAGGATGTCGGATCATCGGGATCATCGCCGATCAGGCCGTAACGTAGATCATTAAGCTGGACGCGACCGCCGCCCACCGGGGTTACGGAATAAATGTCGTTGCTGAACCAGCGTAGAATATCGAGTTCGCGGTCGCCGTGGAAGGGAGCCAGCAGGTCGTGTCGTCCCTCGATGCGCAGGAGGGGCTCGAAGGTGCGCTCCTTATCGAGCAGGCTGTAGTCTCCGACGTAAAAGGTATCGGTCCCGGATTGGGCTAGCCCCGTCCACAATAGGTTGTTGCCCAGGGTCGGTCCCTGAAGCATGCGCTGTGCTACGACGTTCCGATCGGCGATCGTGCCTTCTAGCACGTTGCGGACATTGAAGTGGTTAACGGCGGTGAGAATTAGGTAAGCGGACGATACCAAGAGGCCCGCTGTATTGAGCTTGTGCCGCTCCCGCGTTCCCCGCCCGCTTCTTGCCGCAAGTACGAGGAGGAGTAAAAACGGGAGAGTGTAGAGGGGGTCGACGACGGAAATCGTGTTCCAGGCCACACGGGTTGCCCGGAAAGGTTCGAAAAATTGGGTGCCGTAGGCCGTAAAGCAGTCGAGCAGGGGGTGGGTTACGATCGCCAGAAAGAACAGCAGGATCCACTGCCCCCTCCCCGGATTGACGTGAGTACGCGACTTTTCGTGATTGCGCGCCTGGGAGTGCTGTACACGTAATGACCACCACCCGACGATCATACACATGCCCGCGAAGGCCGCCGTGACAATCGCCGCGATGCCGGGTACGCCATACACCGGAATGGGCATCGCGAAACTGCCCGCCGTGAGCAGGAGCCAGAAGGCGAGTATGCTTCCTAAAGTATACACCCAACGACGCCCGCCCGGCGGATCGGCGTGCAGTCGGTGTACGGTCCAGCCGATCAGGGGACCGGCCAGTAGCGCGAAGGGCAGACTGTGGGTAAATGCCCGGTGGTACGCCAGGGCGCTCATCGGATCGGTCACGAGGCCCGAGAGTACGTCGAGGTCCGGCAGCGTGCCGGCAATTCCACCCCAGAGCATGGCTCGGTTACCGAGTTTGCGACCCAGTACGGCTTCGCCTACCGCGGCACCGAGAACTACCTGCGTGAGGGAGTCCACGTCCTAAAAACCGGCGGTGAAGCCGCGGAAGCCCACGGTAAGCAGTACGGAAACCCGACTCCGGTCGGTCGTCAGCGTCTGTCCGGGGATGACCAGCGTTTGGTAGGGTTGTTCGAAGGTGGCGTAGGCAGCGTACTGAGCCGCCAGATCGACGAAGAATTTACCCCGGCTGTAGCCCGCCCCGGCCCCGTAGGTGATGATGGCTTCGTCCTCCACCTCGGCATAATTCGCGTAAGGTACCTGCCGGTAGCCGACCCCGGCCCGCAGTTGCAGGGGCTCCAGGTTAAGCTCTCCCCCGACGCGAACGCCTAGACTACTACTCAGGAAGGCGTCGACGTCGGCATTCGTGGCCTCATTGGCCGTAGCAAAATCATCAAAGCTGACCTCGTTGGTGGTGAAGTCGCTGTAATCGGCATCGACACTGAGGAAGCCGCGCTTGCCCACCAGCACTCCGGCCCCGAAAATGAATTTCCAGGGGGTCTGGAGGTTAAAGGTGGCTTCGGAGATGGGGCTGAGTTCCGTTCCGCCGAGGGCATCTCCGTCCAGGGTGTAGAAGTAACCGAAGGACGTCGCGTACCGCTCATCAATCGCCCAAAAGGTAGGCGTATGCAGGGCGGCGGAAAAGCGGAGTTGCTCGGTGGGCAGGAAATTAACCCCAAATTTGAGGTTAAAACCCGTTCCGTTCGCCGTCAGATTCTGGGTGTAGGCAGAGTTGTCGAATGCCGGAATGAGCCCCTCGTCGTCGACCTCATCGTAAGTGAGATCTTCCTCGAAGGAAAAGAAAGGAATACCAATGGAGAGCCCCCAGAGGATTTTTTCCCGGTAGTTTCCGCCGAATCCAATGGCGACTTCGTTCATGCTGCCGCGGCGGTCGTAGAGTCCGTCGCGCCGAATGGGTTCGTTGCGGGGCTGCCCGGTATCGAAGTTATAGAAATCGGAGAAGACGCGATCCGTCCCGTCTTCGTAAATGACAAAATCGGCGGCCAGGTCCGCGCCGAAGGGGTCCGGCTCATTGATGTCGATCAGCTCCGCGAACCCTTCGATGATGCTGCCAGGGCTACGGCCGGAGAAGCGCGCCTGTTGGTTGAAGTCGGCCAGTCGCGTTACGCTTACGCCGAAATTGAGGGTCGACCAGTTCACCGAACGGGTAGTGCCGGCAAAGATCACGCTCGCGCTCGGCAGGGTAAAGGTGGCGGCGGACTCGCTGACCGGTCCGTTACTGGCCTCCCCGCCCAGCAGGGCGTCGGTCCCCGTAAAGCTGAAGCCGGGAGTGATCTGTGCCACGTTGTAGCGGTTCCACCCGATGCCGGCAGGATTCGTGTGCAGGGTGGTACCGTCTACTCCCATGGGCGTAAGACTTCCGGCGGTTCCGGCGAAGCGCGCCGACCCCAGCGGAGACGTGAAGGAATAGCGGAGAACGTCCTGGTAGGTTTGTCCGCTCGCTAGGCCCACGGTCAGCAGGACGAGTAGAACGGAGAGTAAGCTTTTCATTATCGGGATTCTTGGCATAAGGTTAATCCTCCCCCGAATTGAAAGTTTGCGCGGCGGGGGCGATTTATGAGTTCTTTAAACGGAACGACGAAAAAAGGGGGAAGAACGCTTGTTCCTCCCCCCTTTCGGATCTGTTGCGGATAGTAACCTTACTCCTCTCCACCGCCGCGGCGGGTGGGGGTACTACTGCGACTCGGGCTGGCGCTGCGCGTCGAAGAACCACTACGGCTCGGCGTGGCGCTGCGGGTTGGCGAGCTGCTCCGGCTGGGCGTGTAGTTACGTGAGGGCGTAGCGCTGCGGGTCGGGGTGTACTGTCGACTCGGAGTCGTACTGCGGCTAGGCGTGGCGTTACGGCTAGGGCTGTAGTCGCGGCTCGGGGTAGCACTGCGGGTAGGCGTAGCCCGACGTGTCGGGGTAGCGGAGCGCGAGGGGGTGTACGTACGGGAGGGCGTCGCAGTACGTGCATCGGAGCGGCGGGGGGCGGCCGTAGAGCGGGTAGCGTCGGAGGTACGCGTGGAGCGGGCTCCGTTAGTGATGGTACGGCTCTGCGGGGCGGCCGAATTGCGGCGGGCGCGTTCTACACGGTCGGCGATCGAAGTAGTCGCGGCACGGGGCGTATTGACGACCGGACGGCTATTGACGCTGTTGGGAACGGTGTACACGTTACCGGCTCCCCAGGCGGGGGGACAGTAGTACCCGGCACCGACGAATCCGCCGCCGCCAAAACCACCTCCGTAGGCACCGGCGCCGTAGCCAAACGGACCACCGAAGTAACCACGGTTGAAGCCGCCGCCCCAGGTATTGGCGTAGAAGGGATCGTTCCATCCGAAACCACTACCGTAGTAGTTCCGGTTCCAGCCACGGTTGCCGTACACGACACCGTAGGGAGTATATACCGGACGGTTAAAACGATTAAAGCTGTTGTAGTTGTTGTAGATCAGCACCGTCGTACCGGCGGGGCGGAAGAACGGATCGTAGTAGGCTACGTCGACGTAAACCGGGTCGTAATAACCGAAGCCGGCGTAGGGCCGGTTGAACCGGCGGATGCGGCTGGAGTAGTAGTAGTCGTAATAATCGTCGGCGTAATAATCGTTATCGACGCGGCGATCGTCACGTTCTACGTAGTCATCGTTGTCGCGGTAATAATCACGGGTAACTTCCGTACTGCGGAACTCATCCGGATCGTAGTACATATCGTCGTACTGGGCGCTGGCACTCGTGGACACGAGCATCAGTGCGAAGAGCGAAGTGGCCGCGAAGAGTAGCTTTTGCTTAAGCATGATGGTTGTATTTGTGTAATCCGTGAGTCTGCCACTTATTACAAAGTCGAATGTAGTAAGTTTGTGCCCCGAAATCGGTTAAAGCGGACTTAAAGTAGGCAAGAAAAGCGTTAAACGCCCGCTTTACGACCTATGTCCGGATAAAATTCTCGTCCGGGGGCGCTGCCTTAGTCCACTCTATTTCAACGTTTTACCCCACCCTAAAGTTGACCCCCATGGCCAAAGCGATCACGACCAGAGCAGAGAATTATTCGGAATGGTACCTCGACATCGTCAAGAAGGCCAACCTGGCCTCCAACAGCGCCGTCCGGGGTTGTATGGTCGTTAAACCGAACGGTTTCGCCATCTGGGAGAGGATGCAACGGCAGTTAGACGATATGTTCAAGGAAACCGGCCACGTCAATGCCTACTTTCCCCTCTTCATTCCCAAGTCCTTCCTCAGCCGCGAGGCCGAGCACGTCGACGGATTCGCCAAGGAGTGCGCCGTAGTCACCCACCACCGCCTCATGAACGATCCGAACGGCGGCGGGGTGGTGGTCGATCCCAGCGCCAAGCTGGAAGAGGAGCTGATCGTGCGGCCGACGTCCGAAACCATTATCTGGCACACTTACCGCGACTGGATCACCAGTTATCGCGATCTGCCCCTGCTCATCAACCAGTGGGCCAACGTGGTTCGCTGGGAACTGCGCACCCGCCTGTTCCTGCGCACTGCCGAATTCCTGTGGCAGGAAGGCCATACCGCCCACGCCACCGCCGAGGAGGCGCTGCAGGAAGCGCTACAAATGCAGGAGGTATACGCCACTTTCGCCGAGGAATACATGGCCATGCCCGTCCTGCGTGGCGTCAAAACCATTAACGAACGCTTCGCCGGAGCCATCGACACCTATACCATCGAGGCCCTGATGCAGGACGGTAAGGCTCTCCAGGCCGGCACCAGCCACAACCTCGGGCAGAACTTCGCCAAGGCCTTCGACGTCAAGTTCAGTAATGCCGAAAATCAGGAGGAATATGTCTGGGCCAGCAGCTGGGGCGTCTCCACCCGTCTGATCGGTGGACTCATTATGACCCACAGCGACGACGAAGGACTCGTCCTTCCCCCCAAACTGGCCCCCGTTCAGGTCGTGATCGTCCCCATCCCGAAGCCGAACGACGAACTCAACGCCAAGGCGGAAGAGTTGATGCGCGAACTCCGGGCCCGGGGCATCCGCGTGACCTACGACAACGACGAAAAACAACGACCCGGCTTCAAGTTCGCGGAAAACGAGCTGAAGGGCATCCCCATTCGTCTCGGCCTCGGGAAGCGGGACCTCGACAAGGGTACCATTGAAGTCGCCCGCCGCGACGAAAAGACCAAGGAAAGCCAACCGCTCGACGGCATCGTGGATTACGTAGCCAACCTATTGGATGAGATCCAGCAGAACCTCTTCGACCGGGCCGTTCGCTTCCGCGAGGAACACACGAGCTACGTCGATACCTTCGAGGAATTCCAGGAAGTTATCGACCGCGACGTCCCCGGCTTCATCTACGCGCACTGGGACGGCACCACCGAAACGGAACTAAAGATCAAGGAACTGACAAAGGCCACCATCCGCTGCGTTCCCAACGACCGGGATGCGGAAGCCGGGAAGTGCGTTCTCACGGGTAAGCCGAGCGCCGGCCGGGTAGTGTTTGCTAAGGCTTACTGACCGTAATTTGAGGTCGAGTGGCCTCTGGTCCGAGACAAGTTCACCACGGATGGGCACGGATTTTGCTACCGCACGACTCAGGTCGAGGCGTTGCACGCCGAGCAGGCAATAGGTCGAGCGGCCTCCGGTCCGAAACAAGTTTACCACGGATGGGCACGGATTTGCACGGATTTTGCTGCCGCACGGCTCAGTCGAGGCGTTGCACGCCGGGCAGGCAGTAGGTCGAGCGGCCTCTGGTCCGAGACAAGTTCACCACGGATGGGCACGGATTGAACACGGATTTTGCTGCCGAACGGCTCAGGTCGAGGCGTTGCATGCCGGGCAGGCAAGTCGAGCGGCCTCCAGTCCGAGACAAGTTCACCACGAATGGGCACGGATTGAACGCGGATTTCGCTGCCGAACGGCTCAGGTCGAGGCGTTGCACGCCGAGCAGGCAGTAGGTCGAGTGGCCTCCGGTCCGAGACAAGTTCACCACGGATGGGCACGGATTGAACACGGATTTTGCTGCCGCACGGCTCAGGTCGAGGCGTTGCACGCCGAGCAGGCAGTAGGTCGAGCGGCCTCCGGTCCGAGACAAATTCACCACGGATGGGCACGGATTGAACACGGATTTTGCTGCCGCACGGCTCAGGTCGAGGCGTTGCACGCCGAGTTCGGCAATAGGTCGAGTGGCCTCTGGTCCGAGACAAGTTTACCACGGATGGGCCTTTAGACTTGCCTTAAAGAGAAACATACATATATGACCATCATCATTATGTGTAATTTCTTTTTGGCTTCTTTTTTCTTTGTGGATTTCACACCCAAAGTGTGGAAAAC
>NZ_JANCTD010000017.1 GCF_024297185.1 Lewinella sp. JB7
ACTTCTTCGAATGGCATAGCGGCTTTTCCGCTAAAATTCGGTGTGAAAAAGTGTTACCTAGGTCTATTTACTTTTGTATACCAGGTCCCTTGACTGTACAAGTTGCACACAACGGGGGCGCCAACGCAACCGCCTTAGCGGTTGACGGTGGCGCAGTGTTCTGCGCATTTAATTTTTAATAGACAATTCGTTCATTTTCTTTCTAAATAGTCTTTGAAAGTGCAAGGTTCCGTGTTCTATTACATACTTGCATAACTTTGAAGATCTATCAAAGCTTTTATTAATTTGCAAAACATCTAGATAGCTATAAAAAGCGACACAAACATTTTGTTGAGCATATGAGGACATGGCCTCTAACCCAGCTTTGATTGTGTAATTATAGAGGAACCTACCTTCGGATTTTTCTATGTTTCTAAATTCACCTGATAATATTTTTTCGATGGACTTAAATTCCTTCACACCGATATTTCCGTATTTAATATTGTATTCATTATCATATTTTTTTTCTATAGCTACTATGCATTTGTATTGCAACAATAACCCAAGCAATTCAACATCTCTATCGGAAGTAATATTTCTGTATTGACCGGCAAAATATGAAGCTAAAATTTCGATCGCTTTGGTCTTTTCATCTAAACTTCCGTTGCCATAAGAAAAATTGGCCCAACTTTTAATGAATTTTTGGTAAATATCATCTTTATCTCCTTTCAACTTCAAGCCGTTAAAGAATCTACTGTATGAGTTGTAAACATTCAATCCTTCTTCTCGAAATCCTCGCTCATTAAGATAACTCGCCAGATTTCTGATTGCAACTAATTTTATCTGTAAAGGGGCTGAATCTCGATTTAGAATTTTTCTATAACCCTCTTCAACTTGCTGGTGATTTTTACTACTATATCTATTGGTATCCGCCGCAGTAAGTAATGAGTATTCAATGTCCTCCGAACTGTCTTTATCTATTTGATTTAACCGATCTACGGCATTATTTCGAAAGTTTGAGTCCCTTTCTTCGAAATAAGATTTCATAAATACTAATATTTCTTTAGAGTAAACTGTAAAAAATTTTCTGCCATCGTCAAGCCGGATTATTCTTAATTTTTCAATCTCGTCGATGGCACTATTGAATGAAGATTCTTCATTCTCCAATTTCGATATATATTGTAGTGTATTTAAGCCTGCTGAAAGATTATTCTTATCTACCAGCAAGCTTATAAGAGTAAACAAATCCTTCGCTTTTAAACTTAGGTAATCATAAATTCTGTCATAAAGGAAACTAGTTGCCGCTTTAGAGCCTTTAATATTTCTACTTATAGAAGAACTCACTCCTCGTTCACCGATAAGATAGGATAATTGAATTATAAATAAGGGCCTGCCGCCAGTAATCTCAAAAATCTTGGTTTTGTTCCCTTTAATCATACTTTCTGCTAGTTCACCTACCTTTATAGCTTCATTCTTCATATGCGATTCTAAAAACTTCAATGTGTTGTCCTTGGACAACTCATCGGTTTTGTATTCTCGCCCTACAACTTCATTAGACCTAGTTGTAAATATTACCTTGAAGCGATTTAAGTCTAACTCTCTTACAAAAGTCTTAATCTTATCTCTTTCCTCCTTAACAAAAGTCTCAAAATCATCAACTACAATTAGCATTTTTCTATCGTATGCATTGATAGCGTCTAATTCAATGTTATCAGTACTAAATACAACTTTATTAATTAAACCTATCATCTCGTCTAAGGATGAAATATTATCATCAATTTGCTCAATCTTTCCTTTTAAGTAATTATAGCGTCTATCTTTTGCTGACAAAAAAACAATATGATCGAACACGCATTCCTCCTCGGATGATAGATCATCACAGATGCTTTGGATTGTAGCAGTTTTACCAACTCCTCCATGTCCCCATATTGTCGCGCTGACCGAATCTTGACCCTTCTTCAAAAAATCAACTATTCTACTCTTTATTCCTATATCAATATAGTTTTTAAAGGCTCTATCATAGACATTCCTAATTGTTCCGTTAGCGCTTTTGAATTTGATGTCACTATCAGAATAATTGATATCAACAAATTCAGTCCAATCGATGTACTTATTACCTGTTTTTAACAGTCTATTATATCTAACGGTTCCTGAAAGCGGCTCTTCTAAAGAACTGAATATATACAACTCTTCTCCGAAGTCATCTATTTCTAAAAATGGTGAAACTCTTAGATAATCACCAGAATACGTAAGCAAGTACAAATTATTAATTTTAAAATCCTTGTCGCTTGGCTTGTTCGTCCAAACATTAAATTCTTTGCCTTCTGAACTGTAGTTGATTCCTTTAAAGTTGTTGACACTCTCTTGTGATAATACCTTGATAAAGTCCAAATTACTGTTTAAAACCCTAACATATTTATTCAGATTTATAGACAGTTCTTTAAGCAAATCACATACCTCTTGCGATTTATCACCATAAATATATCCATGCCCTATTTTACTATTCCGTATCTGCGTATATTCATCGAGATATCTATTGATATCACCTTGACCAAGCATTTTATCTTTATCTAAAATCCGAGACAAAGAGATTATAGTCCCTATTGATGGTTTACATATTTCTTTATGCATGAAGATACGATCAGAGGCTGAAATATAATCATAATTCCTACTCCACAAGTAAGAGAATATTATTATGATCTGAGTCTCAAATCTTGATTGATAATGAGTAAGTAAAGCCTTGTCGTCACCAACGGACTCTAAAATTGATATTCTACTATTTAATTTTTCAGTAAAAAAATTCATGTTGATTCTTTTTTGGACCTAAATCTTAGTTCATTGATTTCAGATCAGCATACACTGACGCCTCGAAAATGTGAATATAGAATATTAGACTTCATTTGAGAAATCTAATTTATAGGCTTCTATCGTAAAATTATATTTTGCGCAGAACGGGGGCGCCCACGCAGCCGGGGCATTCTTTATTAGAAGGTAGTTACTTTAACCCCACCCACGAGGGGGCGGCGCGGCGGCATGGACCGAAACCGAGCCAAAGCGAGCTTTCGGTCCATTGACGACGGGACGACCCCGAGCTCGTGGGAAACCAAGCCAACATTCCCCTTCCCCAGCCCCGGTTGACGCTGGGCGCGGTGTTGGGCGATTTGCTTTTACCTTTTGAACACCCTTATAACTGGAATACTACCTATCCCAGTAGCAACTCCTAAAATGGCTCCAAAACCGAATGAATCCATCTGTATCCGTCCATTTTCGGAGTAATAGATAAGCATTACTGTTGCTAGCGTTCCAAAACTTACAAAAAGGACCATCTGTAGCGTTTGAACTTTCCATTTAGCTGAAATTAGCATTACTAGTAACCCTAAAATAACATATGGCAATAGCACAAAGCTGGCCATAAGTAGCAAACTATGTGCGACCGACTCAAATATTTCGGCAACACTCCCTGCCTCTTCATTGAAGAATTCTGCGAGAAGCATTAGGTTCAAACTGATTGAGAACAGTATACATCCTAAAAATATCGCTGGTATATATTTCATATATTATATATGTATACAGTCTTCTAATGAGGTTATTGGGGCAAAAGGCAGTATAATCTAGCAACTATTTAATGTAATTATTGAACTGCATTGTAGCCATAAAAGTATATAGGTTACCTAATTTTGGAAGTCTTTCTCTATAAAATAACAAACACATGCTTCCCCTTTGATTTTAGATTTAGTTAAACTGATCTTTTGATCTATTTTATCTTTTGATCCTTGTTGCGACAATTTAGCGAAACTACTCAACTAATACTATTGCAATTTTAGTGATAGCACAACAATACTTATTATTGGACTTATCAATATCGCCTCCTATTCTTTCCTCTTTCATCAATTTTCAGTTTCTTAGATATGGTGCACATCGTAATATTGTGTACTCTTCTGCTTAAATCTCAATATCCTGGGGTGACAAGAAATTCACAAAGGATCTTATAAACATTCGTATGTATAAACATGGTCTTCAATAAATGCTTGGTTAAAACCCAAGTGTTTGGATCAATCATTCTCACGCGGAGTCCCCCAACCACCAAGGGGGTTGGTTTCGTGCCTGTCGGCCCGCCTTTGATGGCGAGATGACCTTGGAATTGTTAACTTTCATTCATTAGCTTTCATCAAATCAATAAGCTGAGGTATAAATTCTAGAATCCTATTTGACTTGACCGCAACACCCAGATTTAAATTGAATGAGTAATCGCTGTCTTCAATGTCTTTAATTCGCTTACATACAAACTGATCATCATCTTTGTCATAACCACCATATAGAACTCCCAAAAGCTTTATAGCGTAGGAAAAACTTGGCGACTGGTGACCTGGTCGATCCACAAGCACTCGGTCATAGTATAGTATTGGCGAACCACTTGACCCACTTATTGCAGGTATATCTACCAGAAATTCACTTCTCCCTTCGTAATCCAGATTGAAACCTGTAGCGGTTATACCCTTTCTTACCACAGGCATCATATTTTCTTCATCCATTATCCCATTTGGATATCCAATCATTAGTACATCTTCGACGGCGCTATATATAAATCTATTATGAAGTTCCGGAAAAAATTTTTCATCAAATACATGGTAGTTCAATTTATATTCTCCTGCATTCAATTCATCTGCGTTTAATAAGTCTCCAAAACCAGCGAAACACAGATCAACTTCCGGATCTGGATGTAGTTGCCATCGATTTTCAAATTGACTTACTTCAAATTCTCTAATGTCCCTTTGACCATTTGAGTGCACAATAGGTAAATAGATAATTCCAGTGTCCGAATCTTCAATGACATGTTTGTTTGTAACAATTATTGTTGCCTCAATACCTATTTCTCGCAGCGGTAGTTTGCAGAAAAAACCTGTTCCTGAAATTGACGTGCCATCGCTCAGCCAACAATCTATCCTCATCGTAGATTGAGTTAAACCGTCAGAATAGTTTCTCTCCGCAAACATGTTCACTTTATTTTGATAGGGGTTGAATTAGTTGGTTCCATTGCATTTAGATGGTAGTATCGGCCGCCTTAAAGCGGCTGTCGCCCAACGGGTGTGGCCACGCCTTTCCGGGGAAAGAGCACTGACCAGCCTTACCGGCTCGAATGTAAACACCACCTAACTGTACAATCACTACGGCCAAGAACTAGGCCCCGGATTGACGTGGCCACGATGCTGGGCGCTAGGCTGTTGTTATCGGTGGGAACTTTTGTTCGGCTACGTATTATGCAAATGGCGGCAGCGGCCCCGGATGGCCCAGACGAAGGCCAGCAGCATGGCCCCGCTATGCCAGGCTTTCGGCTGGGCCCCGCTTGCCGCCGTTTGCGGCCTAAGGACCATTCACTAGCACTACTACTTCACGGGTGAGGAAAAAATTAGACGCACTACAACTGCTTACGGCACGCCAACCAGCATAGCCTACTATTCTGATCGTATAAAGCTTGCGCCCAGCGGGTGTGGCCACGCCTTTCCGGGGAAATAGCACTAGCTAGCTTTACCGGCTCGAATGTAAACACCACTTAACTGTATCCTCACTACGGCCGGGAAACAGGCCCCGGATTGACGTGGCCACGATGCTGGGCGCTAGGCTGTCATCATCGGTGGGATCTTTTGTTCGGCTACGTATTATGCAAATGGCGGCAGCGGCCCCGGATGGCCCAGACGAAGGCCAGCAGCATGGCTCCGCTGTGCCAGGCTTTCGGCTGGGCCCCGCTGCCGCCGGTTGCGGCCCAAGGACCATTCACTAGCATCACCACTTCACGGGTGAGGAAAAAATGAGACGCACTAGAACTGCTTACGGAAAACCAACCAGCATAACCTACTATTCTGATCGTGGTAAGCTTGCGCCCAGCGGGGGCGCCACCGCAGGCCGGCTCCACTGACTAACTAACGGATCAGTAGGTTTCTTTCCTAGCCGATAAAGCTTCCACGACACCCAAAAGCCTCATCGCCGGCTTGACGATGACGCAGTGTTAGCGGCATTTTACTTCTTGATTTCATTAATAACTTCAAGTACTTGATTTCGATCTCTGCTTATGTAAGGTGTATAGTCTGGATTTCCAGGCAATCTAATCTCTGTTTTGTAGTCAATCATATTACGCAGAAGATCATGCCACTTAGTGAAGCTGTAAGATTTTGGATCGGGAAATTCTGGCGGTGTTCGATTAGCCTGCACAATGTGTAGAGGACCCATAAAACTACCTAAATTTTCTAAAAATTCTTCAGTCCCCATGACAATATTGACATTCCCCCTTAAACTTAGTAATTTTATATTTTGATTGCTTAAATACGAAATGGGATTTGTTGTTTGTGATATCAAATAATTGATAATCCATACGTACTCAAATTGAATGTTCAACGCCTTTGTAAGTATTTCTTTGTTGGGAAAGTCTAGGAGGCTATAATAAAAACCTGGGTATAGTTCCGTTATAGTGTTTATCTGTGATTTTTGCATAGCTGTTTGCTTTTTTATAATCCACTTCCATGAGTGTTTTCATCTTAAGCGGTGAATAATACTAGCTCTATCGCTCTCGTTTTAGTAATATTGTATCCGATCTTCTGCTGAACTAATGATTGTACCTGTGTAGCTTCATCAGTTTGGCTCAATTCTCTCATCTCAATTAAATACCCAATATAAGTGTCAATATTATTTACCTGGTAGTGGTGTTTAATATTATATATCTTATTGGATATTCTGGAATCCCAAATTGCGTACTTAAATGGATTCAAAAAATGTAAGAGTTTAGATGTGCCAACTATAGAGTTGTTTATGGTAAGTTTCAACGCCGATAATTCGGATTTATCCAGTTCTAAACCTTCTGACCTAACTTGATTTATCAAACGGACTATGTAATCTCTGTTTTGATCTTGAAGTCTTAGCACCCTTGGCATCCACCCGTAAACAGAATGTACTCCTACTACGAATCCTGACCAATCAATCCGAGAAGGAGTCTGAAAATAAGAGAGTAGTGCGGGATAGCTTAGAATATAACTATTATCTACGCTCGTCTGAAACGCTTTCGCAAGTTGTAATATCCTGAGAGGCTGTAGCTGTTCGCTCATGTGCTTGGTATTAATTGCCACTAACGGGGGCGCCACCGCAGGCCGGCTCAACCAATTAACTTACGGACCTCAACAAGCTTAAAGGCCCCTAACAAAAGCTTTATGGACACCCAAATGCATCACTGCCGGCTTGACGATGGCGCGATGTTAGCGGCATTCTATTTTTTAATTTTATTTACAACCTCGACTATATGATTGTAGTCTCTGCAAATGTACGGAGTATAGTCTGGACTGCTAGGTAGTTTAATTTCTATCCGGTATTCAACCAATTTCCACAAAAGCGTATGCCATCTTATTGGGCTATAAGACTTTGGATCTGGAAACTTTGGAGGAAGTTTGTTAGTCTGTACTATATGGAGGCGTCCTATAAATGAGTCTAATTTTTCAATAAATTCTTTAGTGGGGAGGACTATATTGATTTGACCATGAAACCTTACTATATCTATTGATATGTCATTTTCAAATGAAATAGAATTAGATCTATCTGAGACTGAATAATTAACGATCCAAACGTACTTGTATTTTGTATTCAAAGCTAATGGCAATATTTCTCTTCCAGGAAAATTTAGCAAACTGTAATAAAAGCCCGGATACAGTTCTGATATGCTATTAATTTTAAGGTCTTCCACTTGAATTGATGTTTAGGCAATCATTTAAAACATTAAATATAAATATTAATTTTATTCTTTCATAAAAAGAACCAATTCTATCGCTCTCAATTTTGTCACATCATAACCTACCCTTTGTGAAACAATAGACTTTATTTCACAAGCCATTTCGCTTTCACTTATACTTCTCATTTGGCTAAGATAAGTCATGAAATTATCTACATTGTTGATCTGATAGTGATGTTTCAAATCAAAAATTTGATAGCATATTTTGGAGTCCCATATTGCATAAGTTTTTGGATTTAGAAAATGCAATAATTTTGAAGTCCCGACAATCGAATTGTTAATACAAAGTTTTAGATCCAATAACTCTTTTCTCTCTAAATCCAGTTTTTCAAATCTAACTTGATTTACTAAATTGACTATATGATTCTTATTCTCACTTTTAATCGTTAACACACGCGGCATCCACCCATAAATTGCATGCACCCCGACTACAAATCTTGACCAATCAATTGGATCGGAAGATTGAAAATAGGTAAGTAGTGACGAGTAGCTTTGGATATAGCTGTCGTCATCTTTCGGGTGAAAGCCTCTAGCAAGTTTTAATAACCGACTTGGCTCTAGTATTTGGCTCATGTTGTTTGTTCATTGCCGCTAACGGGGGCCTACCCGACGGCCGCCTTCAACCACCAAAATTCCGGGTGCCGACTTTCATTCCTGGCGGTTCTAAAGCAACAATAGCACCAAAAAGCTCAGTAGCGGCTGTACGTGGTAGGCGGTGTTGGGCGAATTTATTTAGTCATTCTGAGATGTCCACTTTATCGGGTAGCCATCTATTTTCATTCAATCAGATGTCGGATTAACATTCTTTCCCATAGTTTCAAGCGTCGCAACAATAACTCGCGTAGTAACATTTGAGAATTGAAAATATCGTATGGGCTGATATACTTGGTCAGGGAGTTGAATCTATGGGAGGATATAAAGTTCCTCAAATAACTAAAATTATGAAGTGCCTCTGGAAATGTCAAGGTTTTGTCGCGGACTGATTTGTGAGAATTTACCCACTCAGCATCTACTCCGAAGTATGGCTTAAATGCCTTTTCAACCTCCGTCACTTCTCCTCTATATATCCAATTGAATGTCATATCAGATGAAACATTGGATTTTCTGAGTCTTTTATTTATATCATTAAGGACAGTTTCGTTCCATACACCTTTCTCTGGGTCAGTAAATCTTGGTTTTTTTTGACTCGATCTAATTTCTAGTTGTAGTTCTTCAACGCCAGAGAAAGCTATCACAATGGCAAAAGCGCATCTTGTCTGCACGTTGTGCTCCTCATCGAAATGGTCAAAGATTTGTCCATAGGTAGGGCTTGCAGAATGTGGAGTGAATGAATGTAAATCTAAGCTAAGGCTCAATTTTTCAAGGGCATAAATCAGATGCTCATCTTTCACGACTCTTTCCGCCACCTGGCATCCAAACCCTAAGTCTTCTGGACAGCCGTAAAACCTATTGTATGGTTGACTCCGGTACCTTTCATTATGCTCTTCATTGAATTCAATTAGGTGAACCTTTAATCCACTTGTAGGTGACGGCAATGCTAATAAGCAACCTGCACTTATTATAGAAAGCAAATCACCTGCTTGACTTTCACTAGCAGCTTCTACAAGTAGCTCTTTTAGAGGAATATAATCTAAATGTGATGACGTAAATTGCGCAAGTGTAGCCAACCCCGTCCCATCCAAAGTTTCCCAGTATCTACCTGTAGGTTCTGGTTGCAAAAGGAGTTTTCTTTTTGGAAGTTGAATACGCTCAATTATCTCGGCGTCCTTAGCTTTTACTACTATATGAGTTCTAAATAATGTCATCTCTGTAAAAGCTACCTGTAAAGTAATGGATTATTGAAGTTAGATTATAATAAGAGTGGTTTATTTTGGTTCTTTCGCCCAACGGGTGTGGCCACGCCTTTCCGGGGAAATAGCACCAACCAGCTTTACCGGCTTAGATGTAAACATTACCTAACTGTACAATCTTTACGGCCAGGAATCAGGCCCCGGATTGACGTGGCCACGATGCTGGGCGCTAGGCTGTCGTTATCGGTGGGAACCTTTGTTCGGCTACGTATTATGCAAATAGCGGCAGCGGCCCCGGATGGCCCAGACGAAGGCCAGCAGCATGGCTCCGCTGTGCCAGGCTTTCGGCTGGGCCCCGCTGCCGCCGGTTGCGGCCCAAGGACCATTCACTAGCACTACTACTTCACGGATCAGGAAGAAATAAGACTCGCTTACATTGCTTAAGGAAACCTAACCAGCGTAACCTCTTATTCTGATCGTATGAAGCTTGCGCCCAGCGATTGCCTACCCGACGGCCGCCTCTACCGGTAACCATTCCGGGTATCCACATTCATCACGGCCACTTCTAAAGCACTGATAGCACCCAAAAGCGCAACCGGCGGCTGTACGTGGTAGGCGGTGTTCGGCGCAATTATTAAATCCGTTTTATCTGTTTACATGTATATTCCATTCGTATATTCCTTGCAATTTTAACCGAACTTTCGTTTTAAACGGTTTATTTGCTGGAATACCCAAAACATGTGAGTGTGCTCGATTATCAGGAAGGGGATTATGTTCTACCGACAATTCTTCAATCATTCGAACCTTAGCTACATTAAGGTTGACAACCCCATAATTATTAGGTTCTTCCCGATCGGATATTAAGTCGTCGGGATCAGAATACTTATCCCAATTCGTCGACATACCTTTCCTATCTCCTTCGCCTCTTTCTTTAAATGCACCAGGTATGACTTTTCCATCGCGGAATTCCGTTTTGTGAATTCTGTAGTAAAGAGTGTCTTCGTCTGGGATTTCTTCGACTTCGTAACTCATTTAAAAGATCGCAACAATTGGAAGTAGTTGAATTTTATAATCTTTAAGATTAAAGGCTCCTTCTATTTCCTGTCCATTATTATATGTCCCATAAAAAGTAACATCGTCATTTCCCTCTGGCACATTGATAAGGAGCTTAAATTCATCCTGTTCCCACTGAATATCAATACTGCCGTTTGGGCCATGATAAATATTAGGTACTGAAGATTTTATACCTGCCTTATTGTATAAATAGGAATTCAAGTCAATAAGAAAGAGACAAGCTTTTTTCCAAGTCTCCAATCCATATGCTTTAGATCCACGGCCATCATGATTATGAGGTAACTCTAAAATATATTTTGATTTTTCTATAGCAGTATATAATTCGACGAATCGGTAATCTAACTTTGCTATCTCTAGAGCACCAACAGTGATTTCAAACCCACTAATTTTCCATTCGCCTTCAAGATGAGGGACACTGTACATATGTGTCCGTGAGTATGGTTTACTTGGCTGAGTGGAAATATAAAATTCCCAGGTTCTACCTCTGTGCTTGCGATAGTCAGACCGAATAGTTTCCGGCCTGTAAATTTTGTCTTTACTAAGTACGTCTTGCATAATCAATTACTTTGGTTGGATAAATACAAAATTTGAAAGCTCCTTTTTAAGTGTATTAGCTTTTGTTTCAGCTCTTGCAATTCCTTCTTTTAGTTGTTGAATATCATCGGAATCTAAGGCAAAAACTATGTTAGAATATTCTTCTGATTGAATGCTTTCCCTGAATGATATTCTTAAATTATACAGTAAGGTTAAAGCTTTAAGCTCTGTTGCATCTTCATTTAAAAAAACTGGACGAACGTCAACAATTGTCTTTGAATCGCTAAATATATTTTGTCTATCAAATATAAGCTGGTAGGCTTTTCTAGTTAAGTTGATTGAAGATGCTTGAACCACATCAAGTATAGCTTTCAAAAAATTAAAGAATGCTGCCGCATTGAACTCTTTATTATCGTTAAATTCATCAAATGCTTCTAACAACTCACTTGCCACTTCGTCTGACGCTTGCTTTGATTGTTCAGCCAATCCCATCAAGCTATAAATCATAAAAGTCACTTCTCTAGCATCATCGCTATTTAATGAAGCTTTTTCAGTCAATGAACTTGTCAAGTCCTCTGAACTGTCCCCTAAATCTAGGCTTTTTATTGACTCAAGGATGTAGCCTTGAGTTTCTTCCGAAGCTCTACTTGTATAAATAAAACCTTCGCGGACGTTTTTAGGAATAGAAATTTTTGACATAGCCAGTTTATATTCAACAGTAAATTGGTGAATTCACTCAGTATTGATTGTGAACACCTAGACTTTAAACCTTACTGATGAATTGTGTAAATGTGCGGTCAAATCTATACAATCTTTGAAAACTGAAGCATCTTTGGAAACATAGTGGAGTTGCCTGCAACATTGTCAGTAATCGCTGGTCGACATGCGCCATTATGTCACCTTTGATGACTAGCATTGCCTGTGGAATTTCGTTGCGCCGAACGGGGGCGCCGACGCAGGCCGGCTACAACCAGCCAACTTACGGATCAGGCATGTTCTTTCATAGCCGATAGAGCGTCATCGACACCCAGCAGCCTCATTGCCGGCTTGACGATGGCGCAATGTTGGGCGATCAAATTAATTCCTTCAGATTTTCTATTAAATCGACTGGATGTAAATGTACTCTCCTATACGAAAGCATTAGATCCCTATGGTTAATTCTTGGTCCATACGTTTTTCTAAAAAGTTGCATTAGTGACTTTCCTCGCTCTTTAAGTATCCATATTGGGACATTAATCTTTAGACCATTGTGATATTCAATTGTAGTTTGACGATCACTGGATTTTGGATGTTCCTGTTTAACTTTTAGATTTAAAGGGTCAGTAATGTTTGATGCGATGGCTTGTAAAACATCTTCATCAGCAAACTTCAATTCATGTTCTTTTCCGACTGCAAATCCAAACCGCTCAAAGGTTCTTCTATCATCTTGTAACAGCGTGGCAAAAATGACTATAGGGTCAAGTAAATAATTCTCTAAACTGTGCCTAGATGTATTTACAACGTTAGGAGTTGAAGAGGCATTATAATCACGATCTACCAGACCAGCAAATACATTAGCTAAACCTGCTTCAGTCAACTTTTCTACCCAAGTTAAAACTACGGTTTTACCACCACCTCCCATTCCTTTGCCTTTTGACGCTGATATAAAGGCTATGTCAGCTGAATCTGGCAACAAGTCAATATTGGCCAGCATCTCCAATATTTCGGAATAGAAATCAACGTCTTCATTGTCTTCAACTAATACATATGTTGTTCCTTTAGATACACTCAGAAATCCAGATGTGAGCAGATTAACAGCATCACTATGATAATTTAATTTTCGAATTTTAGGCGCCGATCTACTCATTTCAAACAATGTTTCTATTGGAACGAGCGATACTGTTGACGGCGAATGAGTAGTCATTATAACTTGACATCCAAATTCTCCTACTAGGATATCATTTACACCACTTACAAATTCTCTCGTCAAAGATGGATGTAAGTGCGCGTCGGGTTCATCTAATAAAATTAATTTTGGTGTCCTATTATATACTTTTGAAATAAGAATATATAATAGCAAAGACATTATAATTTTCTCACCGGATGACAAATCATTTAGCTCTATAATATTCCCACTATCATTGTCTCTCAATGATAAGCTGTATGAATATCTTAGGGAATTTTCGGCTGGTGATACGAACTTATAGCTGAAGTTGATTTTTGCGAGAAGGCTATTCAATTCTTTCCAAGGTTTAGGGCCATGAAGTTCAACAAACTTATTTAAATTACCGTGCTCGGCTAAGTACTCTAATTCTTGAATTCTGTAATCACAGAATTGCGCAGCAAGTTCTTCCACAAGTTTATGTGGCTGAAAATCCACTATAGGTGGAAAATTCTCTAGAAATTCATCTTCTGATATTGCTGACCTTTCTTTTCCAAACACCTCGTCTAAAACTTCATATAGTTGTTCTCTAGAATTATCATTCAACCGCTGACCTCTAACAGTTTTGGTATAACCTAAATACGTGCTTCTTCTATGTTCGCCAACTTTTGTTGATGATACTTTCGTTGAAGATCCCAAACCCCAGTTTCCTTGAAGTACAAGTACATCCTTCGCTTTATAATCAACGTTCTCGATCGACAATGTCCCTGTTAATGTATTTCGTACATGGCTATACTTATAAAAGTGTGACGCAATCAGTTCAAGTAGCTGTGTTTTACCAGTACCGTTTTTGCCAGTTATAACTGTCAGTTTTGGGACATTATCCCACTCAAATGAAGTGATACTCTTATAACTACCTTCAAATTTTAATCTCATACTTACAATCTAGTTTAAAATTTTTCGAAAATAGATGCTATTAGGACCGCCTTTGATGGCGGCCTTGTGTACCAAAGACCTGGGTAACAGAAGTCAACCCACCTGGGTAACACTTTTTAAAATTACGATTATTATCCTTGTTTTTCCTTTCCTGCGCCCGGGGCCTGGCTTCCTGGAGGCCGTAGGC
>NZ_JANCTD010000018.1 GCF_024297185.1 Lewinella sp. JB7
GGCCTCGTCAACGGTGCTGGCCACCACACGGGGGCGGCTGCTGCGGTCGTCCAATCCGGCTTCGCCGAGCTCCCGGTATCGCTTCACCCACTTGTAGCCGGTCTTGCGACTGATGTGGTACTTGTCGCAGATCGAGTTGAAGTAGTACTGATCGCTCAGGTAATCTAAAATGAATGCTTTTCTCTGGTCCATATGGTTCACTTCTTCGAATGGCATAGCGGCTTTTCCGCTAAAATTCGGTGTGAAAAAGTGTTACCTAGGTCTATTTACTTTTGTATACCAGGTCCCTTGACTGTACAGATTTCCGCCAACGGGGGCGCCAGCGCAGGCCGGCGTCACCAGCTAGCATCAGGACATCGACCAAGTTCAACTTACCTTTTTAAGGCACCATTGACACCAAAAGGCTCGCCGCCGGCTTGACGATGGCGCAGTGTTGTAGGCAGGCCTTTTATTTTATTTTTCTTTGTCTAATTTTTTGATCATCGATTACCGTTAGCATATTCGTGAATGCTATTTCACCTTCTTTGAGAAGTTTTCCTAAATATTTCCCCGGGTCGATTGGCCGGAACGATTTCCAGCGAAAGAATATCACTCCGATTGGTTTGAAGCCTGCTTTAAATATTAACTCGCCGAAATCACTATCGAATGTTACTATGATTCTGCCTTGTTTGACTGACAATTCGATGACCGCTTCGTCCTTAATTGAGGTATAGCCGGAATCTGCGATATGCGTTATGTCAAAACCCTCTTTTCGTAAGTATTTGTAGCTCGGAACCGGAAAGTTCTCGTCCGCAATTAGCAGCATAATTTAGGCTACTTTCTTGTCAATGGAATAGATCATGGAATCCTTCAATACTTCGTATACATACGCGTAGATGGCGCTAATTGATTCCTTTGTAATATTTGGATAGCTTTCCATGATTTCACCTTCCGTCCATCCATCAGCTAATCTTTCCATTAGAAACTCAACCGACAATCGGGTCCCCTTTACAATTGGCTTCCCCCGTAGTATTTCCGAATCTGATTCTATGTAGTCTCTCCAGTCTATCATCATCCTTTTCTTGTGCCAAAACCAAAGATAACGGAATTTACCATTATGGGAAGGATGACTATGTTTCTGCTAACAGAGTGCGTAATTCTCCCTCCACGGCAGATCCTCAATATTGCCTGCAACTTCAATCACTTCCAAGTGAATTACTCTTCTTCGTTTTTGGCTATCCATCGATCTTTGTGAGGCGTGGACAGTCAGTGGACTCATTGTCAAAACTCCACCACGACCATCATTGCATACCTCAACCTCGTTGCAAGTGCTATTTATGTAGTTCTTGTCCAACCTCATTATTCCTTGATCCTCTGAGCACAATATGACTTTTAAGGCGCCATTCAATTCAGTTGTATCGTCCAAATGGATACGATAAGTCAATATTGATCTGAGTAATTGTTCAGGAGGCTGTACAACAACTCTATCTTTTAAAACTCGCCAATTCGAATACCCATTCCGATCTAGTTTACGGCTTAGGTTTACAGTTATATCCTGATGCCAATTGACTACCCAATTTGCCTTCTTTGGCTTGTCAAAATAAATTGACTTAATAATTCTGGGACGCTTAAAGTGCGTTTTGACCAATTCAAGAAATTCAGCTGTTTTACTTATCCGATTTAATACTCTAGGATTATTCTCAAGAAAGTTTCTTATGCCAAAACCTAGGTTGTCTTTGTTTTCGTCTATTGACTGAATCATGCCGTTCACTTCGGCGTATGTGAATACATCATTGGTCACTCTTTGGAACTCAAAGTTCATCTTTTGCATCATTTTACTGGGGTGTATTAGTGGCTTGCCTACAACGGGTGTGGCCACGCCTTTCCGGGGAAATAGCACCAACCAGCTTTACCGGCTCGAATGTAAACACCACCTAACTGTATCTTCTCTACGGCCAGGATCCAGGCCCCGGATTGACGTGGCCACGATGCTGGGCGCTAGGCTGTCATTATCGGTGGGAACTTTTGTTCGGCTACGTATTATGCAAATGGCGGCAGCGGCCCCGGATGGCCCAGACGAAGGCCGGCAGCATGGCTCCGCTGTGCCAGGCTTTTGGCTGGGCCCCGCTGCCGCCGTTTGCGGCCCAAGGACCATTCACTAGCACTACTACTTCACGGGTGAGGAAAAAATTAGACGCACTGAAACTGCTCAAGGATTGCCAACCAGCATAACCTACTATTCTGATCGTATGAAGCTTGCGCCCAGCGGGGGCGCCCACGCAGCCGGGGCATCGTTCATTCAAAGTGACCAACTTCAACTCACCCACAAGGGGGCGGCGCGGCGGCATGGAACGAAACCGACCGACCAGCGGGAGGGAGCTTTCGGGCCATTGACGACGCGAAGTACCCGGAGATTGATAACATTTACAAGCACTGCGGTCATCAGCCCCGGTTGACGATGGGCGCGTTGTTCGGCGCATTATCTAAATCTTCTTCGATCATCTACTTCAATTTCATCTTCGTAGATAATTATCCATTTCGTTTGTGGGTATATGAATTTATGCTCCAAATCTACAGAACGAAGAAGTGTTCTTAATTCTCTTTTGCATTGTCTAAAATAAGCATCCTTGTCTGAGCGTGACACATCAGCGCCCACCACCGATAATAGTTTTCCATTCCTATCATAATTTACTTCAAATTCTTCATAACAAATATCTGCGTACAATTGTCTAGTAGCTTTATCTAAAGATAGGTACACTGAATTGAATTTATCTGAAAATATAGCAGTTATTGAATCCTGCGTGGAATCTTCATATGCAAATCTCGCAATATTTGACTTTCGATAGTCTATTTGTTCGTCAGTCATCAAATATATATTTATATGATCTCGCCTATAGCTTTTCCCCTTTGGAAGCTCGGCTAATAAAGAATCATACATAGCTGAAAATGGAACAGTTGCCCTAACGATCGAGTCGAAGCACTTAATCTTGCTTAATTCAATATTGTTCTTTTGATTTTTTAGGCATGGATAATTGTAGCTACTTAAACTATCATCGACCAACACCTCAAAAGCGCTGCCAGTACAATCAAGCCAACCAAACTCATAGTCCTTTATCTCCGATGGATCTTTAAATTTATCAAATTCTGTTTCCTTAATTATTTGAGAAATCGTATTCGTTTGTTGAGATGGTAATTTATCCATTCTTTCATACCTATATATATTATAGACCTCGTCTATATTAAACTGATCTTTGCGATCTTCATGATATATGTAACTAAGTACAGAACCCGCGTATATACCATCTTCTAGTTCGCTAACTTTCAAAATTTGATGATTACCGTAATAAATTAGTAAAGGCTGCCCAGGAAATATTTCTGGATTATTTAAACGCAAATCTGGCTGGTCAGAGTACAAGCTATTCGTGGTACCCCTGTATTTAGTTTGAACATAGCTGTTCATATTCGAACAGCTTGTCAATAAGCACACAACAATGCACATTGACCATAAGTACTTACAGAATGATGTTAGCCTAATTATAATGCCCATCATGATTTGTCACTAATCTGATTTAAACATGAGAATTTCGGAGATGCTACTATTTCTTGTCGTTGCGCCGAACGGGAGCGCCAACGACGGCCGACGTTAGGAGGCTGTACGGTGGCGCATTGTTAGCGGCATTATCATTTAGATCAAACCTTTTTCTTTAATCTTCTGATTAGCAAGTTTTGTCAAAATACAATCTTCTCCAACTTCTTTATAAAAAGAGTCCCTATTTACTTTTTCCATATTTTGTAAATGCATCATTATTTCGCTCTTCCTGTTTTGGGTTAACGTTTGCTTATAATTAGTTTGTATATCTGATAAATCAGCATCGTTTCCGACTTCTCCGATAATATACTCTGCTAAAGGAACAGTAAACTCATTGGAACCGTCTTTGTAAATCTTTCTTACAACATTTAGCATTTTAACCTTATCATCAAATTTGTCTAGATTAGATCCTATCCATTCTAAAACTTTTATTTTTTGATATTCAAAAATACAATCATTACTTCCAATCAAATTAAGTATTACATCAATCGATTGATTAAATGCCCCTACTTTAGTCAAATATTTCAGTATAGAATCTATTTCTTCAGGTAATCTTTGAATATTATTTAGGCAAAATTGGACAGCATGGTTGTTTTCTAGCAATGCGAGTTGTGAAAGTAAAAATCTAAATAATGTTTTGTCAAATTTTCTTCCATCTTTAGACTCAAAATTAGAAGTAAAGACATTTACTACCACTTTGTTGTCATGTTCAGTCTGCTCTTGTTCTGTAGCACCTTTAATTTTCTTTATTTTAACTTTGACTTTTTTGACGTTACCAAAAGAATCTGAGACATCTAAGTATTTTTCCTCACTGATCTCAATTGTCTTTAATTCTTTTTTCATACTCTCAATCGTTGCAGATGGTCCGATAATATTCTTCAATGCATCGGCACTATTAAGAATTTTTGTCTTACTACTATTCAGTATTAATCCCTTAATTTTTAACTTCTCTGCTAAAAACTTGACAACTCTCTGTGCTTCATTTTCAGAATTACAAAAAATCCTAAAATCATCATTGTATCTAACATGATCATAACCCGCATTCTGCAATTGCTGATCAATTACGTTCATATAAATTCTTGCTAGAAGGTGTGAGGTCATATAAGATTGCGGCAAACCTCTACCACTTATGGGAGACCACTTGTCTAAACAATTTTGAAGCTTTCTTATCGTGCTTGTATTGATTCCTAAACTCCTTAAATCTGCTCGTAATAAGGAATGATCTATAAGTTCATAAAATCCCGTAAGATCTGTCTCAACTATTACCGGACTCAATAATGCTTTAGACTCAGATTTATCAACGTACTCTTTCCAGGATTTAAAGCTATTCTGAAATTGTAGTCCATATTTTTTGCTATAGTAAATCTTATAAGCGAAATCTGTTTTGTCTTGATACTCCTTAAGTTTACTATAAGCTGGCATGATAATTTCATCAAAAAAAATATTATATATATAGTTGTCTTCGAGGGACAACACAATTGCTGGTCTAACTAGGAATCCTTTTTTTGGCACAGACAATCTTATGGGGCTTGCAGGAACATATTTTCCAGAATAAAAATTTTCAACTAGCTCTCTTTCAAAAGATTTCAAGTCTCTCTCCACTAATTCTTGTTGATATAGTGGTTTTACAAAATACTGATATTGGTCCTGCTTGACTTTGTTCCAAGTTATAGTTTCCATTTGATGTTTTTTTTGATTGCCGCTAACGGGGGCGCCACCGCAGGCCGGCTTTCACCGACCAGTGTCCTGATCTTCAAAAGCCTTCAGTCAGCTTTTAAAGCCTTCATCGACTCCTAAAAACTTCACCGCCGGCTTGACGATGGCGCGGTGTTAGGTGCATTTTTAATAAAATGAGTGGAATAATCAGCAAAACATGCGTGCAAGGTTTTATAAGATACATACTGATACGTTTGAGGGGGCGAAAATCCTGGCAACCGTCTTCTAACTTCGTCGAGGGATAATTCGCGAGGTAAAGCAACAACATCTTTAATTTTAATACCAACTGCCTTAGTAGATTTTTGATAGTAGTCAAAGAATGATGCCTTTTCGATGCCCAACCAGTCATTGTAGTTATTCCACAGGTCAGTTGGGTTCATTTCTAAGATTTCTTCAATTTTACATATACATGCCACCTCCTTATTTGGGTATGTACAGTAGATTATAACCAGTTGAACATCCGCTTGTCTAGGCTTCACCTTCCTCAACTCAATGGTTTTGGTGCCATCAAGAATTCGGTCAACATATTGAGGTTTTACCGAAATTAACAGTGCCTCTTTCATTGTGTAAGATTGTAAAGCTCTAAAAATTTTTCCCCTGAGATTCTTAATGGACTTGGAAAAGTATGCGGTTTCCCCAGAACTTTTTGTGCTGTATCTAAAGAGATAGGTCTAGCAAAAACTTCAGTGTCCGAGAATTCAATTGCTTTAATCTTTTTCGTCAAATCTCCGCTGCATAAATCTTTGATATTGTGCCATTCGTAAGTTCCCAAAGATTTATATTTCTTATAAAGATCTTTTGGATAGTCAATACTTACATCCTCAATATAAGAACATCCAATTATAGATTTTGTCCTTGAGGAGTATTTGGTGCTTGAACTTGCGTACCAAAGAATTCTACTAGGAACACATTCAATGTCAGGTCGAGTGCTTCTGAAATAAATGTTGCTTCTGTTCCATATTAAAGCTTCCTTGGCTCCAAACAGAGTTTCGTTGGAAAGACTGGAGTCAAATAATTGGCCAGCCCAATAAGGCCTTATTGGAATAATTAAATTGTTGATTTCTAGGCCATCTATTTTACCAGGGTAGATTAGCCTTTCTAACTCATAGCTATTCAACTCTGAATCAATTTCATGGCGAGAAAGTTCATTAAGCACATTTATTCTACTACGCACCCCAAAAAGTACAACCTTATAGGAACGATTGCCCTGGACTCTAAAGTATCTGTTCGTAAGCAACACTCTCATTTCACCATCAATCCATGAATTATCGATTGTTAATTCACGACATAAATTTTCGATAGAATCATTTACTAACTGGCTAATAATTTGGTTAAATAGTACATACTTATTTTTAAAATCAGAGATCCTAAGGAGCTGTACGCTTAGTACTTCATTTTCGATTTTGTATATAATTACTGCTAAAATATTTCGATCTGACAGTACAATTTTACTAATGTTATCTCGGTGGGTTATCAAATTTTTAAACCTTGATTTAAATTCTGCTTTTCTTTCAATATTCGAATCATAAAATTGATCGATACATACGTCAATTTCGTGATCTCTTAATCTTCTGTATTCTATCCTCATGCCACCCAAGTTTCGAGGTAAATAGGTTGACTTATTCTGTATTTGGTCAAATCGAATGATAAACTCTGTGGGTGTCAGAATTTCTACATTCAAATGGTTAATTTTGTCTTTAAAAGCTTTCTTCAGCCTCTCATCAGTAGTAATAAAGTACTCTATATTGTTTGCTATAGTTTCAGAAAGTTGCCTTCGATCTGCATGATCGTTTTTTGAATTAGGTGGAGCAATTTGACATAGCTCGTGAAAGATTTCATCTGCTCTGACTCGATGAGGCTTCAATTTATAAAATTGATCTAGTATTCTTCGAGTTTCATTTCTTCGATTGGTATCTGGATCATTTAATAGTTCATGGTAACTTTCGTTTGCGTGATAAAAGTCTACTTCAGATACTAAGTTGTCATTATAAAGATATCTTATTGGATTTGAAGGATAGTCGACTATATCATTGATGTCTCTTGTTCGAGTGACTATATTCAGGTCGACAACAGCAGCAACTTTAGTCTGCACTTGAGTAGTAAATAGATTTGGTTTCGAAAGCCTAAATGACCAGATGATTAATCTGCTAGGTGCTTTACCCCTTCCAGGTTTTTCACTCAAGGGGTAGAAATGGTTTCTTTTCCATAATTGTGAAGCGTGTTTGTAATCTGCTCTACAAGTAAGCTGAATTTCTGCATATGAGTCATCGTACTTTTTTATAATCCATTCCAACATTTTGTCGGCTACCCCTACTCCTTGATACTGGTTGTCTACACACAATTGAGCAATCTTAATTTGACTTGTTCTTTTTAAAGGTCTAAATAGGACATGACCCATTAGAGATTCATTCTCTACAGCCACAAGTATACCCCCTCTATGGGCATAGTCTTCGTACGCAACTTGGGGTAAATGCCCAACCGTCTTGGAAAACTTATCACCAAGGACAATGACTTGATGTAATATTGGATCTGAATGTGTTATAACTTTAATCTGCAATTGTAAGTTTTGTTTTAGTTGCACCTAACGGGTGCGCCACCGCAGGCCGGCTCCACCAACCAGTATTCGGGCCTCGACTAACTTCAAGGTCGCTTTTTATAGCCTCATCGACACCCAATAGCCTCACCGCCGGCTTGACGATGGCGCAATGTTCACGGCCATTAAGCTAAGCATTTGATGGTATTACCGTGCTCCCGAACTTGGGAGAATGACCAACGCCCTGACCCGCTTTCTGACCCTCCTGCGCAGCTTCCCCGACCTCACTGAAGAGC
>NZ_JANCTD010000019.1 GCF_024297185.1 Lewinella sp. JB7
CCTACGGCCTCCAGGAAGCCAGGCCCCGGGCGCAGGAAAGGAAAAACAAGGATAATAATCGTAATTTTAAAAAGTGTTACCCAGGTGGGTTGACTTCTGTTACCCAGGTCTTTGGTACACAAGTATCTAATCATCGACGAATACAAGGGCAGAGCCATCGCTGAAAGAAAGGGCGTAAAATTTGTAGGACTATCAGGTGTATTGATTGCTTCAAAGGTGAATGGTCACATCGAAGCTATAAAGCCACTAGTAGATAAAATACAAAGCAACGGCTTTCGCTTGAACAGTAGTCTTATTGACAAAGTCTTGACTGCTCTGGGAGAAAAATAAAATGCCGCTAACATTGCGCCATCGTCAAGCCTGCGGTGAGACTTTTAAGTGTCGAAGGTGCTTTAACAGCTAGGAAAGAAAATTGCTGATCCGCAAGTTGATCGGTAAAGCCGGCCTGCGGTGGCGCCCCCGTTAGCTGCAACTAAACTATACTCCGACAACCACTATCTTGCTTAAAAATTTGGAACATGGACTTCGAAATGATGTGTGAAACCTTAGCCCGAAAAGTATTTCAGTGTGGTCGATATGACGATCCATTAGGTGGGAGGTTGGTAAATACAGACAGCTGGATTGATATACACGATGATGAATTCTCGGAATCTTGTAGGTGCAAAGCATGGGCAATCCTAGCTAGATTACAAAGCGGATATTTGGATAGCGTCACCGGTCGGGAAGAACTATACGATCAAGCCTCAGATTTGGAAGAAAAGATTTTGAATGCGAAATCTAATAGGGTCATACTAGACGCGATGATCGAAATAAACACAATTGTAGATAAACTGAATCTAAAAGAATCACCATATTTACGTTATACCCCTACTAATGACAATATAAGTTGATAATCTAAAATCAAAAATTCGTACTGGATTAGTTTTAGTTTGTCAATATGATGTACAAGTTTGAAAATCGCCAGGCAGGTAAAAATAAAGCGATAATATACGAGTGGGTAGGTTACGCGTTATTAATTATAGGGTTGATTGTTTTCGTGATTTTTGGTGGAAAAACTTTATATGAAGGCTTTAATCCACTAAATAAAACGGACTTAGATTTCTCAAGTAAGTACGGAGATTTTATAGGTGGGACTATAGGAACATTATTTGCATTTGCCGGGACAATATTTATAATCATTACGTTTAAAGAGCAAATACAGGAAAACAAAAGAAAACAATTCGAAGAAATCTTCTACGAAATTATTCGAATTCACCGCGAGAATGTATCTCAATTTGAATATACTAAATTTGAAGGCACAAAAAATCATTTGTATCAAAACAGGCTGGTAATAAAAGTTATACTTTCAGAGTTTGAGGATGCGTATAGAGAGGTTTCAAAATATTTAAAATACGTAGATGTAGTAAGGTACTTTAATGACGATTATAGATTAGCGCTCGAAGCCATAAAAGACGATAAAAATATTAGGGCGAGTATAAAAGAGCTATTCATAGTTGATATGTGCTACTTAATTACTTATTTTGGAGTTGGGGAAGAAGGTTCGAAAGTAATCAAAGGAAGGTACAAATCACATGTGAAAGCCGAATTCATAAATAAATTATTGTTTTACATAAAATTCAAGCCGAAAGAATCGAATTTAGCTCGCTTTAAGATTTGGAAGAAAATTGAGGAGATTAAAGCAAAGGATCTACACAATCTTATCTGTGATGTGTATGAAAAGACAAAAGGAAGAAAAGAGCTCGAAAATTATTTTGCGCAATCATTGTTTGACAGTTGGAACGCTCGACCAAAATATAGTAAATATTACGGTGGACATCAACACCGCCTAGGTCATTATTATAGACATTTATACCAAGCTTTTAAAATTCTGAATGACACACCTTTAATTCAAGAAGAAATTAAATATGACTACGGAAAGTTGCTCAGGGCACAACTGTCCACTTATGAGCAAGTTTTGCTTTTTGTAAATAGCGTGTCTAGCTTAGGATTTAAATGGGAGTATACTAAGGACAGCAACTCATATAATGATTTAATAACTAATTATCAATTGATAAAAAATGTACCAGGCGAAAGGCTACAGAGTTTACAGTATAAATCATTTTACCCAAAAGTAAAATATGAGTTTGACGAAATAAAAGTAATGCAGCTAACAAAGCCTACTCGTACAGCCGCCGGTTAGATTTGTCACTGCGTTAATGGTTTTGAAGTTATACTTTTGGTCATCCTCCACCCGGAACATTTTTGGTAAAGGCGGCCGTCGTGTAGGCAACCGTTGGGCGTCATGCCGGCATTAAAGCCGGCACGAAACAAATACGATTAGTATCAATAGTGTGGGCGGTTATAAGAGCGTAATAGTATCTACGAGTTCATTGTTGTTCAGGTCGAGAATAGCCCCAATCCGATGATTACCTGTAATACGGTAGTTGACGAGGTGGTTACTATTATAAGATGAAGAATAGTTGTTTATTTACCGTGGTGGTTGTATTGTGCAGCATCTTTATTGGGTGTCCAGTCATGTTTAAACAAGCATTTGGTTCCATACGAGATACAATAACAATCAATCAGCAAATCGGCGGCGAGTTGGTATGCGATTACGAGTACAATGCTGACTTAGCGTCTTGGTTCTATGATGTAACTTATACATATGTACCAAATCGCAAACCGTCAGTTCATATTGGGACAGGTGAGTATTATGGGAAAGAATGGATGCAGGATGAACAACTAGTGAAAATAGGTAGCTGGCTAGTGTTAAGTACAGGTGGTGGCCTCCAAGGAGAGAAGTTGCTGGTAGGCACGCCAAGGATGGAAAAATGGCACGAAACTATAGTGAGTCAGGAAGAGATACACGGGGATAGTCTATGGCAAGCTGCAAACATTAGAGCTTTTACTGGCTGGTTACCCTACGAAGTATATTTTAGGTCTATGGTTCAAGATTGTCTTGAGGTCAAGTATGTATACCGAACCGGTGACCAAGTCGGTGATGTAGACAGTACATATTTACTATATAGCCTCGATAGTATACTGGGCGAATACGAGATGATTGGAGTTGGAAGTCAACCAGCATTGACAGAGTCGAAATAGCATTCCTCCCGCACTACTGAGCTACCGCGCAGAAACAGTAGCCAGCTGGCCGACAGCGGATGGAAACAGCAGCCGTCCCACACTTATGAGCCGCCGCGTAGAAACAGTAGCTAAGCACTCGATGGAAGCGTTAAACGGGTTTATCAAATCACTCGTGCAGAGCGAGCGAAGCGTGAGGGTTCAATTTGTTAGGTGGCTGATGCCAGTGTACGAAGCAAACAGAGGTATAACTCTAATGCCGATGAACTTGCACTCTGCAATTGTCGAGCCGACGCTCAATGACTGGCCGGAAGAGCCAGGAACGAGTATCGATGATTTGTTGTGGCTCGGTAGAGATATGAGTATGGGACTCGCCGTGCAGAAGCAACCTTGCAACGAGAAGGCTATTGCTCGCTACTTCAGCCGAATTACCTGCCGCATCAGGATGAATCAACACGAGACAGATAACTATGCCTACGATGGTGACCCAGGGCAAGACAAAAATCTTTTAGGTCACCTGAAAGACGTTTGCGCCCAATCCATCAGAAAGCTCGACTACGAAAAGGAAATTGCACTGCTCACAGAGATTGCGGAGGAATGGGTTCAACGCAGGAAACAGAGAAATAATAATGCAGGGAACACCGGCTACACGCCCATGCCGGCTGATCGCCAGGCGCGACGCGCGTAGCCCAACGCTAGATACTACAAAGAAAAAGCTATGCGGCACGAAGATCTCCCCGAACGGTGGAAGCAGCGGTTGGTCGAACATGCACTAAAGGAGAGCGGAGGAAGGTGGCGATCACTGAGTGTGTCAAGTTTTAGCTCAAACACGGCCGCAGTGCAGCGATTCGAAGACGGATCGACAGCTAAGAGCCTGTTTGGACATTCGCCACCGGCTGAGTCGTCCTAGGATAGCTTTACGGTCAATGTACTCTAATGCACTGTTTTGAGTAAGGAGAAGACAAGAGTTAAGCAGACGAAGCCACGCGGCACCTACCCGCCCTCCCTCAAGCGCGAGCTCGCCGTCCGCTACCTCGCCGGGGAGTTCTCCTACGCCGTAGCCGCCGAGGACTTCGGCCTCCCGAGCGCGGAAACCGCCAAGGAGTTCGTGCGGTGGTACAAGCGCCTCGTAGCCAGCGAGGACGCCGACTGAGCGGATGGGCGTCAGTAGAAAGACCATCAATACTGTCGAAAATGGTGTCTTCGCTCCCTCTGTTACTGTCGCTTTGAAATTCGCCTACGCACTTGAAGCGACAGTCGAGCAGCTATTTGAACTGAAAAACGCGCCGAACGATTAGGTCATTTATCGGCTCGGAAGCTGCACGCCGGCTTTGGTGGGCCGGCGCTCCGAAATGGGACAGTCGACTTCCGGCCTAAAATGCGCCAATGCGAAATAAGTCCATATTGAAGCCTTTGAACTGCTAGTCCGCCTATTGTAGCGTCAATGTGATCATGGTCACTCCGTGGCATCCAGAATGACCTTGACTGTCTCCTCTGGCTGATCCCACATCGGGAAGTGTCCGCTGTGCTCAAACCAATGCATCCTTGCTTTGGGGAAGGCTGCCATCGCGCGGTCCGCCTGTTGCGGTAAACACAGCCGATCCTTGCGGCCCCAGCCGATAACGACCGGTGCAGATGTGTTCGCAGGACCCTCCTGCATTGCGCCTTTGGCGAGATCCTTCACGAGCGAACCTACGGTACGCGTGTCCGCCAATGATTTTAGTTCGCGCGCGACGAATGCGGGATCGAGCGCACGTGGCCTTGCGGAGAGCTGGGCCATAAGGGCGGTCCGGCCTACAACATTTCCGGTGATCGCAGGAAGCGCCGGTCGCAGCGCGCGAACTAAGGCAAGCGATGCCGTTATGGTGGCGTTGAAGAAGGTACGCTCCCACCCCTGCCAAAAGCCACCCGGATCTAGCGCGACGACCGCACCGGCACGGCCGCGCCTAGCCATCTCCAGCACCAGGCGAGCGCCCAGAGAGCTGCCGACCATATCGACCCCTGTGAGGTTCTCCGCTTTAAGCCAATCGTCCAGGCTACGCGCCAGCCCGTCAAACGTGCCGCTATCGGCCTCTTCGGGTGACTGCCCGTGGGCTGGTAGGTCTAGGGCGATTACATCTCTGGCCTCAGCAAGCGCGGGCGAGATTGTGTCCCACGAGCGGCAGGTTGCCCCCAGCCCGTGGACAAGGAGGAGGGGTTTTCCGCGCCCTGCGCGCGTGTGGAATATGGTCATGTGAACGAAACGCCTTGCAACGGCTTAAGTTGAATTCGGCCTGCCTCCGTCTGTTTTGCCGAGTGAATCGCCAAGAACGGACAGTGGGGGTTGTGGTCGAGGGGGGTGTGGCCGAGGCCCTGCCCGGCGACCCGGTCGCGCTCAAGCGCCTCGTCGCCGAGGCCCGCGCCGAGGCGTTCGCCCTGCGGACGCTCGTACGGGTCGTCGAGGAGGACACCGGGATTGACGCGCTAAGAAAGCCCGTCGCCAGGCGGCCAACGAAGTGAAGCGCGCCCACCCGGACATCGGACTGGGTCGCATCTGCGGTTGGCTCGGCTACACCCGGCAGGCGTACTACGCACAGTATAATACCTCGGGTTTTCAGACCACACAGCCAAGTTAGTTAGTTGAAAGTTAGGCGGCGTTTCGGTACCGCTGAATAGGTTTTACTCGGCCGATTCCCTGGTGATCCCGGTGGTGGTAGCGATGCAGCCATTCCTCGATTCCTTGGTACAGCTGCCGGCCGTCGTCGGCCGGGTTCAGGAAGATATGCTGGTACTTGATGGTGCGCCAGAAGCGCTCGATGTAGATGTTGTCCAGGGCTCTTCCCTTGCCGTCCATGCTGATGGCGATGCCCTGTTCTCGTAGATAACTGACGTACTCCGAACAGGTAAACTGGCAACCCTGGTCGCCGCAGTTCAGGATTTCTGGAGCACCGTGTTCAGCAATGGCTTGGCGGACCACCCCCAGGCTGGCTTCGGCCGCCAGGGTGTTGGCTAAGCCCCAGCCTACGATGTAGCGCGAGTACACGTCGATGATTGCCGTGAGGTACATAAAGCCGCGCTGCATGGGGACATAGGTGATGTCGATGGCCCAGACCTGCCCCGGTCGGTTAATCTCCAGCTCACGCAGCAGGTAAGGGTGAACGTACTTCGCCCGCCCCAGCACAGTCAGGTGCCGACGCGGGTAAATGGCTCGGATACAGGCTTTGCGCATCAACCTCCGGACCCGCTCATAACCCGCGTAGTGTCCCTTATCTCTAAGCATTGATTGCATCGTTAGTACACCTGCGGTAGGTTCATCCAGGATGTGGGCGTCCATCAGCCGCATCATGGCGAGGTTCTGCTCGCTCTCGCCTTTGGACTCATAATAGACGCTGCCCCGGCTAACCGAAAGCAAATCACACTGCCGGCGGATAGACAGGGAAGCCTGAGTTTCCACCCCGGCACGCCTTACTTCAGGTGATCCCATCTGGCTAAGTTTTTTTTAGAAAGTCGCGCTCCATCTGCAGCTGACCAATCTTGGCGTAAAGCTGCTGCAGTTCGGCTTCGCTGGCCGCTACCTCATCGGGTCCAGTAGTCGACCTGCCCTTGCCGGTCTCGAAAACCTGCTCGGAGCCGGCGATAAACTCCTGTTTCCACTGACTGATTTGGTTGGGATGCAGCTCAAATTTCTCCGCCAGCTCGGCCAACGTCTGTCTCTCTTTCAAGGCTTCAATCGCCACTTTTGCCTTGAAGGCGGCGGTAAATTTTCTTCTCGATCGCTTCATGTTACAAGTTAAGTTTTCAACTTAGCTCGTGGTCCAATTTTGTTGAGGTATTATAGCGGAAACGGCAGTGGAAATGCAATTGTACCAATCCAAAGTGGAGAAAGAAATTCGCTCAACACCGCGCCCAACTCCATTAAGCTAAGCAACTAAGCGCCATACCGGAGCCTCCATCAGGGCTACTCTTCGGCCGCTATTGCGGCGAGCCAGGTTGGAAAGTAACTTTAGGGTATAGTGTCCCCGTCCGGCC
>NZ_JANCTD010000002.1 GCF_024297185.1 Lewinella sp. JB7
ACGAACCGCATCCATACTACGCTAAAGGGCCTAACGGTCCGGCAGGCCTACGCGTTAAAAACGAAACACCTCAACTAATCAGGCTTTCAGCGAAGCTGCTGTCTAATATTTTGAGCACCTTCAGGAAACGATATGATTTCGGTATTCTATTGGTCTAGGCGTAGAAGTGAGGATGCGCAAATGCCTGTAATATAGCACCATGTGTCATCTACACGCTGCAATGCTAGCAATGTCAAACGTATAACCCAACTAACCTACTGATTAACTAAAACCCTAACCGCCTAACCAACTAACCTACTAATTGACTAACCTACTATTCTACCAACCTACTAACCTACTAACAGCCCAAACCCTACTCCAAGTCTTCCAGCCGAAGTTCCCGGCCCAGTTTGACCGTAAGGCGGGTGAGTAACTTAAGCCAGAGGACGGCGGTAATGTAGCAGTCGCCGAGGGCGGTGTGCCGATCGGAGAGGGGGATGCGGTAGCGACGGGCGAGTGCATCGAGGGAATAGTCGTTCTCGGGGGTCCAGTAGCCGGAGGGGCGGAGCCGTTTGGCGAGTATGCCGGTGTCGATCACGCGGTTTACGAGTGGAGCCGCTCCGTTGCGTAGTAGGCTGCGGTTGATCATTTCGATGTCGAAACCGATGTGGTGGCCCACGATGATGGAGTCTCCCAGGTATTCGAGGAGGTCAGCCAGTAATTTGGGTTCTTCTACGTAAGAGTAACGGTGGGAGTTGGGGATGATGCCGTGGATCGAGACGGCGGGTTTAGCGTCGCAGCCGGGTGGGGTAGGGAGGTAGGCCTCAAACTTCTCCCCCAGGCTGATACTGTTGCCGTGAACGCGGAGGGCCCCCAGGCAGAGAATCCGGTCTACACGCACGTCCAGGCCGGTGGTTTCGGCATCCAGGACTACGATGGACAGACTGCTGACGGCGCTGAGCGGAGCGGGCGGATTCGCCGTTCGCTGGCGGTAGTGGCAGTACCAGTCGGGCCACTGAGCAGCACTTCCGTCGCTGCCGGATAGTTTGTTGCGGAGCTTGCTGAACCATTCCTTTCCTTCCATTACCGCAGGAAATTTAGTTGGAAGCGAATTTCCAGCAACTGCTGGATTTCCTTGACCGGATTGAAGCTGTTGCGTAGCAGCAGGCGCTGTACTTGCGATAGTTCCTCCGGTTTGATGAAGCGGCCACTATCTCCCCGCTTCAGTCCGATGTCGGCCCGAAGCCGGATCAGCACTTCGTAGGCTTCGGCGGCTTCCCGGTAGAGATCAGCATTCTGGGGCTCGATCTCGGCCAGCGCTTCGTAGCGGCGGAAGGTATTGTTTACATTGCCCTTGCGGGCCTGCAGGATGAGGACGCGGGCGGCGTCGGTGAGTGGGCGCATGGCGCGGGCTTTAAGGTCGAACTGGTCCTTGTGTTCTCCCGACCGTTCGACAACGAAGTTGCGGAAAAATGTCAGTGGACTGGGATTCTGGAGGGCAGCCTGGGCCAGGGAGGCCTGGAAACGGGTAGACTGGCTGGCCATCTCGTCAAATATGTGAGTGGTCAATTTGTCGGGTAAGCTTCCGTCGCCCCACACCCCCCGGTAATCGAAGAAGATGGAGGTGTTCAGCATGTTCTCCGCCGTATTCTCGTGCATCCAGTGGCTGAACTGCTCCTTCCACTTACTTACGCTGAGGCACCACTTCGGGTTACTGGCCATCATGTCGCCGTCGCAGTACTGATAGCCCGCGTCGTTGAGGAATTCGGTGACGAAATCCGCCAGTTTGAGAAAATAGGCCTTTACCGTGTTATACTTTGCCTCCGGGACGTCCTCGAAAATGAGTGCGTTATCCTGGTCGGTACGCAGCAGTTGTTCGCCGCGCCCCTGACTGCCGAGGGCGAGCCAGTCGAAGAGCGCGGGTGGGTTCCCGTGTCCGTCGGCCTGCATCCTCGCCAGCGCCAGTTTCATGCACTTGCGGATGATCTCGTCGTTAATTTGGGTCATCACCGCGGTGATGTGGGAGATTGCGACCTGCTTTTCGAGGTAGCCCGCCAGGATACGTTCGGCGCGGTCGCGGAGTTCCCGGAGGTAGCGGGACGACCGGGCCCGGCTTATTTCCTGGATGAGTACCGCCGGACTGTTCCCTTGCGCCAGCAGCAGGTCGTGCTCGCTGACCACCCCGGTGACGGGTGACTTATCGGTGCCGTCCTCCGTCAAAACAAGATGATGGTAGCCCGACCGCAGCATGCGAATCTGAATATCGGCTATGGACGCGCCGGCGGCGATGCACAGGACCGGCTTCGACATGATCGTCGATACAGCGGCCTGTCGGCTTACGACGGCCGTAGCTACGCTCCGCCGTAAATCGCGATCCGTGACGATACCTACTGGGCGGCGTTCCGTATCTACGATGACGATCGATCCCACGCCGTGCTCCGTCATGGTGCGAGCCGCATTAATAATGCTTTCGTCGGGGCCACAGACGACGGGCTCTCGCGATTGTTGCACCGACTGTAGCGATTGGAGGTCGGGACTACTGGCAGAGTGCCGCCGATCGACCCTAGCGGGGGAGGTGGATGCACGGTATTCGACCGCGTAGCGACTGCTGCCGGCCATACTCGTCATGAGGTACTCCAGTACCCGGGGGTAATTGGTGATAAGATCCCGGAAACCCTCGCTGTTAACCGCGTAGAGCAGGCTCTCCTCGGCGGCGCGGGCGAGAAACACGTAGTTATCCTCGGCCAGTAGGGGCCGTATACCAAAGATCTCGCCCTCCCCGCAGCGTTCGATGAGCAGTTCATTGCCGTCCTGATCCTCGCTGTAGAGTTCGATGGTACCTTCCTTGACGACGAAGAAGCGGTCGCGGGGCGGCTCCCCCGGTCGGAAGACGACGGTACCCGGAGGTTGGTAGCGGACCTCCACCCGCGCCGCTACCCGGAGCAGGGCCTCCTGGTCGAGGTAGCTGAAGGGCTCGATCTCCTTCAGGAAATCGAAAACACGGTAGGTGACCTGGTTCGGCATGGCGGTCAATATAACACGATCCCACCCGGATTATTCATACCGCAACGACTCGATCGGATCGAGGGCGGCCGCCCGCATGGCGGGGTACAGACCGGACAGTAAACCGACCACGGTACACACCACCAGGGCCAGGGCGATCCACAACCACGGCACCAGGAACTCTCCCCCCGTAAACAACACGACCGCGTTGCCGGCCGCTACGCCCAGGGCGATCCCGAGTAGTCCACCGATCTGACAAATGACCACCGCCTCGATGAGAAATTGCAACAGCACGTTGCGCCGGGTAGCTCCGAGCGCTTTACGCACGCCGATCTCGCGGGTTCGTTCGGTGACGGATACCAGCATGATGTTCATCAGTCCGATAGCGGCTCCCAGCAGCGTCATCATACCGATGCTGACGGCAGCCAGCCGGAGGGTTACGGTGTTTTCCTTGATGATGCTGACTAGGTCGGAGCTGTTCTCGACCTCAAAGTCGTTCTCCTGTCCGGCCCGCAGACCCCGTACCCGCCGCATGGTGAGGGTGGCTTCGGCCATGGCGGCGTCGATGCCGTTGGGGTCCCGGACGGCGATGAGAATGTCGTAGTTCGTCCGATTCGAGCCGTAAAATCGCTTGGCGGACTGCAGTGGGACCAGCACGCGCTTATCGTTGCTGGTCATGCTGGCGCCCTTACTCTTCAGCGTGCCGACGATGGTGTAGCGGATACCCCCGGCCGTTATTTCCTTACCGAGGGCGAACTGGGGCTTCCCATTGAATAATTCATCGACGAGGTCGTAGCCCAGGATGGCGATGTTCCCCCCTTCGCGGACCTCGCGGTTGGTGAAGTTGCGACCGGCATCGATCTCGAAACCCTTACTGTTGAGGTAATTCGTCGTCATGCCGTAGAGGGAAACGTTGGGGTTCGTTTCCCGGTCCTCGTACGATACCGCCGTGGCGCCCCGGGCGAAAAAGCTGATGCTGACGTCGGCGGGATATTCGTAGGCGTCGGCGAACGTCATCGCCTGGTCGTAGGTGAACGGCTCTGATCGTTTGCCCCGGTCGCGCCCGCCGGATGAGCGGACCGTTTCCCGGGTCCGGTTAATTTCGAAAGTGTTGGCCCCGAGACTGGATAGGTTGGAGGACAGGGAGTAGATGGCCGCGTCAATGGCGGTGAGGATGCCCACCAGGGCCATTATGCCCACGGCAATGATCAGGGTGGTGAGTAGTGCCCGCAGCCAGTTGGCGTTAACGCTGCGCAGCGCCACCCGGATGTTTTCCATCGTATCCATAGTGGCCAAATGTAGGGGAAGGCCGGGGAAGGGCAGGCCTTTTTCGACGAACGGACGCGGCGGCAGGTCATTCAACCAAAGGTGGGTACTTTTGTAGTTGTACGTACGCGTACCCCGCTTAATTCCGCCCTCAACCCCGTATTCCCGCTCCCGCCATGATTGACCTCCCCGTTGCCCCCACCCGTGCCGAACGCCAGCGTAAGCCCGACTGGCTGCGGGTAAAATTACCGATCGGACCCGACTACAAGCGAGTCCGTAAACTGGTCGACGAATACCAGTTGCACACCATCTGTCAGAGCGGAAACTGCCCTAACATGGGCGAATGCTGGGGCGCCGGCACCGCTACCTTCATGATTTTGGGCAACGTCTGTACCCGCTCGTGCAGCTTCTGCGCGGTCAAGACCGGCCGGCCGACGGAATACGACGAAGACGAGCCCCGCCGCGTCGCCGAGGCGATCGACCTCATGCAGGTCAAGCACGCCGTTCTTACTTCCGTCAATCGCGACGAACTCAAGGACCGCGGCGCCGAGATCTGGTACCAGACCGTCCGGCAGATCAAGGCCCGTACGCCCCAGACGACCATCGAAACCCTGATCCCCGACGTGCGCGGCAACTGGAATGCCCTCTACCGGATGATCGACGGCGGACAGGAAGTGGTAAGCCACAATATGGAGACCGTCGAGGAACTCTACCGTAAGGTGCGTCCCCAGGGACGCTACCACCGCAGTCTTGAGGAGCTTCGGCGCATCAAGGAGGCCGGAAAGCGGACGAAGACGGGCTTCATGGTCGGTCTCGGAGAAACGGAGGAACAGGTCGAGCGCATCCTCGACGACCTGGCCGCCGTGGGCGTCGACGTGGTCACCATCGGTCAGTACCTCCAACCTACGGCCATGCACCTCGCGGTCGATAGCTTCGTTACTCCCGACACCTTTGCCCACTACAAGGCCCTTGGCATGGAGAAGGGATTTGACTTCGTGGAGAGCGGCCCGCTCGTTCGGAGCAGCTACCACGCCGAACGGCATTTGTAAACTTGGTCGCGGGAGTTTCACGGCTTTCGGTGCGGGATGACGTTCCGATCTATACCCTCGTGTGGCTTCGGGTCGCCCTCGGCATCCTGGGGGCGGGAGATATTCTCGGCAACGGAATCTACTACCACTGGTACCTCGATGCCTATGGCGGGTTCACCTTTCGCTACTTCGGCTTCGAGTGGGTGCGGTCATTGCCGGAGCCGTGGATGAGCCTTTACTTCGTCGTAGGATTCCTGGCGGGTATCGCCGTTGCTCTGGGCTGGCGATTTCGCCTCACGGCGCCCCTGTTCGCCGCCTGCTTCACTTATCTGTTCCTGCTCGAGAAGGCGCATTATCTGAATCACGCTTACCTCTTCACCTGGCTGGCGTGGCTGCTCGTGTTTACGCCGGCGTGGCGGGAGTGGTCGCTGGACGTACGGCGCAGGCCCGAGGATTGGTCACCGGTAGCCCCCCGCTGGAGCGTGTACATCTTTCTGTTGCTGATGGGGTTGGTGTATTTCTTCGGGGGCATCAATAAGATCAACTACGACTGGCTGATCGAGGCCATGCCGCTTCATCTCTGGCTGCAACGGCGGGCGGATATGCCGCTGCTGGGTCCTCTGTTTGCCCTCAAACCGACCGCCTACGTTATGGCGTGGGGTGGGATGCTGCTTGACCTGCTGGCACCCTTCCTGCTGCTGCACCGACGGCTCCGATGGGTGGCCCTGGGCCTGCTCGTTTTCTTCCACGCCACGAACCACCTGATCTTCAACATCGGCATCTTTCCCTACCTGTCGCTCGTGCTCACCAGCATGTTCTTCGCGCCCGACTGGCCGCTGCGATTCGTAGGCTGGCTTTCCGAGCGATCACGGATCATCGCCCGCTGGCGGGAGGGGTGGCGCGCACGGATTGGGACGCGCGCCCCGGCGACCATTGGCTGGCACCCGCGCCCCGCCGCCCTTATTTTCTTAGTGGCCTTGCACGTCTTTCTACCGCTGCGCAGCTACCTCTTTGGGTCCGACGTGAACTGGTCGGAGGAGGGGCACCGGTACAGCTGGCGCATGATGCTGCGGACGAAACAGGGCCGTGGTTTCTTCCGGGTAGTGGACGTGGACACGCAACGGGAGGAGGCCGTGATTCCGGCCGATAGCCTGCGGGAGGAACAGTACCAGCGCATGGCCACCCACCCCGATATGATCCTTCAGTTCGCCCACCACATCCGCGATACGCGGGCCCGGCGGGGGCAGCAGGTCGCGGTGTACGGTAACTTTAAGGTGCGCTTGAACGGACGGGAGATGGGCGTCTTCATCGACCCGGATACCGACTTGGCCACTACGGAGTGGCAATGGCTGTCGGCTAAGCCGTGGGTACTGCCGGAGGTCAGAGAGTAGACAGGTAGCGGTCGCCGCGGTCGCAGATGATGCAGACGATGAGGGCTTCGTCGAGGGTCGCGGCGAGTCGCAGCGCGGCGGCGGTGGCTCCCCCCGAACTGGTGCCGGCGAACAGACCGCACTCCCGGGCCAGGCGGTGCATGGTAGCGGTGGCCTCGTCCTCGCTCACGTCGAGCTTGATGTCTACCTGGGCCGGGTCGTAGATGGCGGGCAGGAACTCCGGACTCCAGCGGCGAATGCCGGGAATGCTGCTGCCGTCGGTGGGTTGCACGCCGACGATCCGCACGGTGGGCGACTGTTCGTGGAGGTAGCGACCGGTGCCCGTGATGGTGCCGGTGGTGCCCATACTGCTGACGAAGTGGGTGATTTGGCCCCGGGTGTCCCGCCAGATTTCCGGGCCGGTGGTGCGGTAGTGGGCACGCCAGTTATCGTCGTTGGAAAACTGATTGAGCTGCACGTAGTCGCCGCTGTCCTCCATTTCCTGGGCCAGTTCGCGGCTGTACTCGATGGTGCGGTCGGCGGGAGTGAGGATCACTTCGGCACCGTAGGCACGCATTGATTTGACCCGTTCCTCGGTGCTGTTCTCCGGCATGATGAGGGTCACCGGGATACCATAACGGGCGGCGATCATGGCGATGGCAATGCCGGTGTTGCCGCTGGTGGCTTCTACAATGCGTTTGCCTCCGGCGAGCTCACCGCGCTCGCGTGCACCCCGGATCATACTCAGAGCGGCGCGATCCTTGACGGAACCGCCGGGATTCTGGCCCTCCAGCTTACCGAGCAGTTGAATTTTGGGATTATCCTGGAGGTCGGAAAGGTCTACCAGCGGCGTATTGCCGATGAGGTCGAAAAGCTGGGTCATCGATCGAAGTTGAGGTAGGGCAACAATGCATCGAGGGTTTCGGTGGAGAGCGCCCGCACATTTTTTAGGTCCTCCGCCGAGTCGAAGCTTCCGTGATTGTCGCGGTAGCGGACGATGATCTCGGCGGTCCGTTTGCGCAGCAGCGGGTGGCGGGCGAGTGCGTCGGCTTCCAGTCGGTTGATCGCCAGCGGGCGGGTGATCGGGCTGGCGCGCAGGAACGGATGAATCGCGGTGAACACGGAGTCGGGGAGTCCGTAGGTTTCCCCAACCTGTTCGGGCCGCGCAAATCCACCCAGTGCCTCGCGGAACTCTACGATTTGCCGGGCACGGAAGGGACCGATGCCGGGAAGCTGAGCCCATTCTTCCGCCGTAGCGGTGTTGATGTCAACCGCGACGGGGGTGGATACGGGCGGGGAAGCGGATGCAGCGGAATTTGGTAAGGCAATATCAATCAGGGGCAGCAGCTCACTTACCCGCTGACTGTCCAGTGCCCGGACCCGCAATAGATCCTCCGGTTGGCGAAAGGTGAGGGGGCGGTAGCCGCGGTACTTCAGCAGGGCTTCGGTTTCGCGGACGGTAAAACCGAGCAGGCGCAAACTGTCGGCGGGCAACGTGTTGGGATCAAAGGTAAATCGCTGACGGTGGAGGGTGTCTCTTTGATCGGCAGTGTTATCAGAGATCTCCTTGTTTACTGATTTGGTAATCAGATGATTAATATCGGCTAGTGCAATTAGCTTCTTGGACTGTGCGGGTTGTAGGACGTACAGCTTTCCGATCTCCTCCGGGGCACGGAAGGGGTGTTTATCGCGGAAGCGGATGAAGGCGGCGGCTTGCCTGGCAGATAGACCGAGCCGTTCTAACTCGGAGGCCGTAACCCGGTTGGGATCGAAGCGGAAGGCTTCCTCCTTAGGCTCGGTACCTTCGTTTTTGGTGGGTAACCGTAAGCGTTGCGCGGCGGCGAAGAGCGCTTCGTCATCGGCCACGATGTGGGGGCCGGTAGTTTGCGACCACGTATGTCCGATCCAGTACAGACCGGCGATCAGGAAAAGCAGGAGGAGAAGGCCGAAGCGTTGGTGGCGGGTATAGGACCACGGGTTGGGGGCACCGGGCGAAGGCATGTTAACAAACGGGGTTTTAGGTAAGGCAAAAGACTAGCTGACCTCGAGAAACTGACACAATACCCCGCCCATGAGACCGAGGGTGATCGACCAGTACCCCACGTGAATCAGCACGTAGTTCCAGCGGCGGCGCTCGAAGAGCGCATTGATCCCTAGAATACTACCGACGAAGACGACGGCGATGAGCACCCCGTGAAAAAAGCCGTGGCCGAAGGTGCGGTGCAGACCGAGGATGCCGTGGCGGGCGTCGAGATCGTCCAGTGCCGCCATGGCTTCATTAGCGACGGATTCGTCCACGTGGGCCAGCAGGGACTCAATCCCCGCCTGGTGAATGACGAGCGTGGGCACCACGAGCGCGATGAGTACACTGAACAAGTAGGCCATTCCGAAGATTACCGCCATATTACCGCCCGCCAGCTTGTCGGCGTCGAGGCCGGTTGCCCGCATCCACAGGCCACCGACGACCCGTTCGTTGTAGTACACCGACCCGACGGCAAGGGGGATGAGTGCGACGAGGGGGTACAGCCACCAGTTCATACGTGCGTGCTTTGTTGTACGGTGAATGTAAGTAAAAACAATTAGTCCGGGTCATTTCGGTCGGCGCCGAATGGGTTGTAAATTTGGGCTTTTCCAACAAAACGTATATGATCAAGCGGCTGCACATCAGCAATTACGCCATTATCGAAGAGCTCACGCTAGACTTCGCGCAGGGGCTGAGCATCATCACCGGCGAGACCGGGGCGGGTAAATCGATCGTGCTGGGTGCGCTGAACCTCATTCTGGGCGGGCGGGCCGATACCAAGACCCTGTTCGACGAGAGCCAGAAATGCATCATCGAGGGGCGTTTTGACATTGCCGCCTACGAGTTGGAGTCCTTTTTTCAGGACAATGATCTCGACTACGATCCCGAGCTCATCATTCGCCGCGAGATCACCCCGTCGGGGAAGAGCCGGGCTTTCGTCAACGATACCCCCGCCAACCTCAAGGTGCTGCAACAACTCGGTGCTACCCTGATTGACCTTCACCAACAGTTCGATACCCTCTACATCAACAACAGTGAGTTCCAGCTCGAGCTGCTGGACGCCCTGGCCGGTCAGCGGGCGGCGGTCAAAACATACCGCAAGGATTACGCCCGCCTGCAGGAGACGCGTCGCCGGCTGCACCAACTGCGGGAGGAGCAGGCGCAGGCGCGCCGGGAGCAGGAGTTTCTGGAATTCCAGGTCAACGAACTGGAGGAGTCCGCCCTGCAGGCCAACGAACAGGAGGAACTGGAGGCCGAGCGCCACCGGCTGAGCAACGCCGACGAGATCAAGCAACTCACCTCCGGCGCTTTTCACTACCTTACTGAAGGGGACAGCTCCGTGAGCGACCGGCTCATGGCCATCTCCTTGCGCCTGACCCCCCTGGCCGCCGGCGACCCCCAGTTGCGGGCCATCAACGAACGCTTCGAAAGCATCCGCCTCGAGCTCGATGAGGTCGCCTCCGACCTCGAAGCCTTCGGGGAGGATACCGAGGTGAACCCTAACCGCCTGGAAGAAATAGAGGAACGCCTGAACCTTCTGTACCGCCTGCACGCGAAACACGCGGTCAAGGACAACCCGGAACTGATCGCCGTATACGAAGAGCTTTCCGGAAGACTGGGTCACTTCGCCGATCTGGGGGGTAATATCGGCAAGCTGGAAAAGGAGCAGGAGCGGCTCACGACGGATCTGGTGCGCCAGGGCACCGCACTACGCAAGGAGCGCCAGCGGGTGGCTCCCCAGTTCGCGACCAACGTCCGTAAGCAACTCGCCGACCTCAGTATGGCGAATGCCCGCCTGGAGGTGGATTTCCGACCCCTGGAACAACCCGGCCCCAATGGTCTGGATGAGGTGCGTTTTCTCTTCAGCGCCAATAAGGGGGGCAAACTGCAAAGCATTAAGGATGCCGCTTCCGGAGGGGAAATGTCGCGGCTGGCTCTCGTCACCAAGAGCCTGGTTGCCTCGGCGATGGAATTGCCTACGCTGATTTTCGACGAGATCGATGCCGGAGTCAGCGGAGACGTCGCACAAAAGATGGGCCGCATCCTGACCGATCTGAGTGCTCACCACCAGGTGGTAGTGATCACCCACTCACCCCAGGTAGCCAGCCGGGCACACCGGCACTATTTCGTCTATAAGACCGATAAGCAGGATGCCGACCGGACCATCACCCGCGTCCGGGAACTGGACCGGGAAGAACGGGTGCGTGCCATCGCGACCATGCTCAGCCAGAATCCGCCGAGCAACGCCGCGCTGAAGAACGCCCGGGAGCTGATCGAGGCGGGGTAGGGGATTACTTAGTCGCGGACAACACGCCGTACTGGATCGCCCCGGTGGCGAAACCGCGGCGCATGTACCGCATCGCCCACGCACCGCGAATCGTGCCCATGCCCGCCCGGACGAGTCCCGGCCAGTTGCGGGGATCGAGTCCGCTACGGATGACCGCGCCCCAAAACGGTTCGACGGCGACCGACCAGTCGTCGGTCCGAACGTGCTTCAGGCCCGCTCGCCCCGCCGCCGCCGATAACTCCGGAATACTGACCAGCGGGGGCAGGTGATAGAGTTCGCAGATCTTGTGCAGCGAGTACTGATCTCCGGGAGATAGGTAAGGGGGCTCGGGGCGGTGGCACCAGGTAGCCATGAGTAGCCGACCACCGGGGTTCAGCAGGCGGCGGAACAGGGCAAACAGTTCCTGTTTATCGGCCATGTGCTCCGCCGATTCCATGCTCCAGATCAGATCAAAGGTCCCGTCGACGGCGGGGTCCAGGGCGTACACATCCTTGGCCGTGAGTTGGATGCGATCGCCGAGACCGGCCTTGCGGCTATAACCGTTTCCCCGGTCGGCCTGGACGGGGCTTAGCGTTACGCCCAGGCCCTCCGCTTCCGGGTACCTCACCGCGATGTGCCGGCTACTGCCCCCCACGCCACACCCGGCGTCGAGAAAACGTCGCACGCCGGTTGCGGGGGCCAACCCCCACTCGAGGAGCGCTTCGATCATGTCTATCTGGGCGCGCCGGTGGTCGGTCCGCCGCGTGCCCTCCGGCCCGTAGTAGCCGTGGTGCATCTGCTCTCCCCACGTATTGAGCCAGAGGGGAGTCGATTGGTCGTAAAACTGTTGAATCCGTTCGTTTAGTGCGGGCATGCTCAGCGCTTGCGGGTTAGGGCCCGGACCACGAAAAAGGCGGTCAGGGCACCCAGTCCGATGAGCACCGCTTTCTGTTCCCGGTTGAGGGGTTCCACTTCCCCCTCCACGCCCCGGATGGGGGCGGTGACGTGCGCGAGCAGTGCCATGGGAATAAAGAGGAATCCGGCCGCCGATCCGACCAGCACGCGGCTGGTGAGGAGCAGGTTACGTCCCAGCCATCCGCCGCGGGGCTCGGCTTCGACTACCGCCGTAGCCGCCTTGCGTTCGGCGTAGCCGGGGGGCTTACCGGGAGCCGGTTTAGTGCCTACGATCGCGATGGCGTAGCGTTCGTTGTCCTGCCAGTGCGGCCGCACGTAGGTCCAGTCGACCTCGGTAAATCCGGCGGTCCGGAAGTAGGCGTGGTAATCGCTCTCCGGGGGGAACAACATCCAGGCGTTGGCGATGAAGCGACTGATGGGATTGGCGGGTTCGATGGGGCCGATCATGAGGGCCTGACCGCCCTCCTTAATGACGCGGTAGGCTTCGTCGATGCCCCGCTGGGGGTTAGGCCAGTATTCGATGGAGCCGGCCGATACGTAACGGTCGAAGGTGTCGTCGGCGAAGGGCAGGTTCTCGGCGTCGCCCAGACGGAAACGACAATCCTCGAGCTCCGGTTTGACCATGGCCCGTTCCATTTGCTGAGGACTTTGGTCGAGGCAGATGATGTTGCGGGCGGGCACTCTTTTGACGATGCCCTGGGTGGTAAAGCCGGTGCCCGACCCCACGTCAAGCACCTGCAGTTGCCGGCCCGCGGACCAGTCGACGATATCGAGCGACTTTTCGCGCATGCGGGCCGTCCAGAACAGGGGATTGACCAGCTTGTCGTAAAAATTTGAAAGGTAGCGGTAGAACCAGAAGGCCTCCCGCTTGTGTTGCATCAGTCTCATCGGAAAATTAGGTTGCTGGTGTAATACGCGGGCGGGCGGTTTGTTCGCAGCGGGGGGGCACGACGCGCGATTCCAAATTTCGTTGCACTTTACAACTCCGGCCCCGCACCCGCGTTCCCGCCTAACACCTACCTTGGGACACAATTCTCCTGCCTTGCCTACCGAACTGACCAAACGCGATTCCTCCTGGCTCGAATTTAACTTCCGGGTGCTTCAGGAAGCCTCCGATCCGCGCGTGCCCCTCTACGAGCGCATCCGGTTCCTGGCTATTTACAGCGCGAATCTCGATGAGTTTTACCGCGTGCGCGTTTCCTCCCTGCGTCAGTTCAAGAAGCTGCCGAAGAACGAGCGCCGGGAGCTGTTCGACTTCAAACCGAAACGGGAACTGCGCGATATTCGCCGGACGGTGTACCGGCAGCAGGAGGAGTTCGGCCGCATCTTCCGGGAAGAAATACTGCCCCAACTCCGGGAGGAAAACATCCACCTGATCCACTCCGATCAGATGAGCACCGAGCAGCGGGCCTTCGCGGCCGAGTACTTCGACCAGAACGTGAAACCCCATCTTGAACTTCACTGGCTGCCGCCCGAGGGGCAGGAGGACGCCGAGAGCGAACTGCCGTTCCTCGACGACGGCCAACTCTGTCTTGCCGTTTCCCTCAACGAGCCCGAAGCCGAAGAAACCGGAGAAGTGGCTCTGGTGCCCATTCCCGTAAAGCAAACCGGACGCTTCGTCGTACTTCCCAGTCCCGCGGATGATCCGGAAGGTTACTACGTGATCTTCATCGATAGCGTGATCCGGGCGAACCTCGGTCGCTGGATGGACCGCCGCGTGGATTTCGGCTACAGTTTCAAACTTAGCCGCGACGCGGAGCTCTACATCGACAATGAGTTCGACGGCGACCTGCTGCGCAAGATCGAACACAGCCTACAGACCCGGGATCTGGGCCTGCCCACCCGTTTTCTCTACGACGGGGACATGCCCAGCTGGATGCTTAAACGCTTAAAGACCGCCCTGCAACTGTCGAAGTACGACATGATCCCGGGGGCGCGCTACCACAATTTCAACGATTTCTTCACCTTCCCCCTGCCCCCCGGCCGGGACTATCTCGCCTACGAACCCCTGCCGCCGCTGCCGCACCCCCAACTGGAGGGAGCGGAAAGTCTCATGCAGGTCATACAGGCAACCGACGTCCTGCTCAGCTTTCCGTACCAGAAGTACGACTACATTCCGGACCTCATCCGGGAAGCGGCCGACCACCCCGAAGTGACCAAACTGCGCATCACCCTGTACCGGGTCGCGAAAAAATCGCAGGTGGTGCAGAACTTGCTGTACGCGCTGGAGAAAGGGAAAACGGTGGAAGCCTTCGTGGAAGCCAAGGCCCGCTTCGACGAAGCCAGCAATCTTTACTGGGGGAAGGAAATGAAGGAAGCGGGAGCCTACGTGCGGTACAGCTACCCGGCCGTGAAGGTGCACACCAAGTTACTGCACATCGAGCGGAAGACGGCGGAGGGGGACATCGTGCACTACAGCTACATTGGTACGGGCAACTTCAACGAGAAAACCGCCAAACTCTATACCGACCACGCGCTGCTTACCTGTCGGCCACGGCTGGGCAAGGACGTGGAGCGGGTTTTCGATCTGCTGCGCGGGAAACTGATCCTGCCCCGCTGCAAACACCTGCTCGTGGCGCCTTTCAACCTGGAATCGGAATTCCTGAACCTGATCGACCGGGAGATCGACATCGCCCGTTCCGGAGGGCACGCGTACGTGTTCCTGAAGATGAACAGTCTGGAGGAGCCCACCATGATCCAGAAATTGCGGCAGGCCGCCCGCGCCGGCGTGGAAGTTCGGTTGATTGTCCGCGGCATCTGCCGGCTGGTCCCCGACGAAGACGAAAATATTCAGATCATCAGCATCATCGACCGCTTTCTCGAGCACGCCCGTATCTTCATTTTCGGCAACGACGGCAACGAAAAGGTATACATGGGTTCCGCAGACTGGATGAACCGCAATCTGTACCGCCGGGTGGAGGTGGTCACGCCCATCTACGACCACCTGATCCGACTGGAACTGCGGCGCATCATGGACATTCAGTGGCGGGACAACCAGCGCGCACGCCATATTTGCCGGGATAAACTAAATCAGTACCGGGAAGCCGGCCCCGAAGACGGTCAGTTTCGGGCCCAGCTCGACATTTACAATTACTTCAAGTCTCAGCTGGTGGAGGTTTGAATTTTTTGGCCCATCTCACGCTTTCACATTTTTCGGCTGACCTGCAGGTAGGAAACTACCTCGGCGATCTGTTGCGGGGCCGGGAGGTCGACCGGCTGCCCGCGTCCGTGCGTCAGGGTGTGATGATGCACCGGGCTATCGATCGGTACACGGACGGCGATTCCGACGTGCGGGTGGTAAATCGCCTTTTGTACCTCCGCCACGGGCGCTACGCCGGGGTGATCTCCGATATTGCCTTCGATCACTATCTGTACCGCAATTGGGAACGGTTCGTATCCGTACCCTTCCCGGAGTTCACCCAGTCTACCTACGGGAATCTGTTGGCGGCAACGCCGATGATGCCCGAGCGATCACGGCGGTACGCGACCGGAATGGTGGAGGATGACTGGCTCAACCTGTACACCACGGCGCGGGGGATGCACCGGGTGTTCGAGCGCCTGCGTCCACGCCTGAGCCGCCCGGATTTGCTTAACGGAGTGGAGGAAAGCCTGCGGGAATACGACGACGCGATCAACCGGACCCTGTTGGTGTTGTTCCCCCGTTTACAATCCCTGGCCGATACCTACCGTGAGCACCCCCCGTCCCCTTGACCTCCGTCTGGAGCGCTTTTCCAACAAACTCTCCGTCCGGATCGACGGCAATCGCAAGCTGGTGTTTGACGACGTACGCAAGAAGTGGCTGGTGCTGCAGCCCGAGGAATTCGTCCGTCAGCTCCTGCTGCATTTCCTGATCGGCGACATGAAGTACAACCGTAACCGGATCACCGTAGAGCGGGGCGTACGCGTCAATGACGACCCCCGGCGAACGGATATTCTGGTGTTTGACCGGGACATGCGCCCCTTCCTGCTCGTGGAGTGCAAGGCGCCCCGGGTGCCGCTGTCCACCGATACCTTCCGCCAGGCCGCCCACTACAACGGTCCGCTGCGGGTGCCCTACCTGATGATTTCCAACGGGCGGGAATCGTACGTGGCGGCCATTGATTACGCGGCGGAGGATTACCGCTTCCTCCCATCGGTCCCGGAGTGGTAACTTGACCCCCGTGACGGAATTGCTCCACGTGACTGATCTGAGTATCGCTATCGGCGAGGGGGCACCCGTGGTGGATGGACTGTCGTTCAGCATCGCTCCCGGTGAGACCGTGGGACTCGTCGGTGCTTCCGGAGCCGGCAAAAGCCTGTCGGCAGCGGCACTTCTCGGGCTTCTGCCGGCGGGGGCGCGGGTGCGGGGCGGGCGGGCGATATTCCGGCGTAAATCGGGGGAAAGCGTCGACCTGCTCGCGCTGCGAGCCCGACAGTACACGGCCCTCCGGGGGCGGGAAATGGGACTCGTTTTTCAGGAAACCCAGGCGGCCCTCAACCCCGTCCTCAGCTGCGGTAGCCAAATGCGCGAGGCCGTACGCCGATTACGTCCCGACATGCCGGATCCCAAGTCCTACGTAAGCGAACTGCTCGAACGGGTGGAGTTGGCGCCACTGGGTGACCGCATCATGCGGGCGCTACCGAACGAACTCAGCGGAGGCGAACTACAACGGCTCCTCATCGGAATGGCCCTCATCGGGGAACCCCGGCTACTGATCGCCGACGAGCCGACCACCGCCCTCGATTCCATCACGGAGACCGAGATGGTCCGCCTGCTGGACCGCCTGCGCCGTGAGCTTGGCATGGGCATGCTGTTCATCACCCACGACGCACGTCTGCTAACACGAATCGCCGACCGGGTAGTTCCCATCGGTCCTCCCCCAACGACCACCGTGGAATCTATGGATAGACCGCTCGCCCGTTCCACCCCGGCCAGGGTGCTGGTGGACGTCCGCGAACTTACCGTTACCTATCCCGGACGGGAGCAACCCGCGGTGAGCCGTTGCTCTTTTCGGATCGCGGAGGGGGAGTGGCTGGCGCTCATCGGACCGAGTGGCTGCGGCAAGACTACGCTCGCGCACTGGATGGTAGGCTTACGTCCGGCCTTATCCGGCAGCCTGCAGGTCGAGGGCCTCGCGCAACCGGCCACGCTAACGGGGCGTACCATCCGAACAATGACCGGAGCGCAAATCATTTTTCAGGACGTCAATGGATCGCTCAACCCCGGGATGTCCGTGGGCGCTACGCTGCGGGAAGTAACGAAGTTGCACGGCTCGGGGGACGCTGCCGCCTTTCTCCGGCGGGTCAATCTTGCCCCGGAACGCTTCCTGGAGCGCTACCCTCACCAACTGAGCGGCGGGGAAAGGCAACGCGTGGTCATCGCCCGGGCGCTGGCCGCGAAACCGCGCATCCTGATCTGCGACGAGGCCGTCGCGAGTCTGGACCTGCCCCTGCGGGAAGAAATACAGGCGCTGCTGAAGCAGATCGGTCTGCGGGATCGGATCGGAATTCTCTTCATTACCCACGATTTGCACCAGGTGGTCCGCTTTGCCGATCGGGTGCTGTTAATGAATCAGGGACGCATTGTCGAGCAGGGCAGTGCGACCGATATTCTACGCGCTCCGGCTACCGACGTAGGCAAACGACTCGTGGCGGCCGCGCGGCTGGACGATGAAGACGGGGGTGAACCAAAGCTCGCGCGACCGGCGTTATAGCTTCCATGAAGCACTGGTCCGTACTCTTACTCCTGTGGCTGCCCGCGCTCGTGGGCGCCCAATCCTACGACGCCGCCCTGGGCATTCGCATCGGGACGGAGTGGGGGGCCACCGCCCAGCTACGCCTTCCGCAGATCCACAAAAACTTCGTGGTGGAATCCATCATTTCCTCCTCCATCGGAACGGACGAGGGTACGGTTACCCTGCTGGGCAAGCAGCACCAACCCCTACTGAGTCGCCGGCTTAATCTGTTCTACGGCGCGGGACTTCATGCGGGCTGGAACAACGAGATCGATACCGAAACGGGCGAGACCTTCAACGGGCCCAAGGGATTGACGGGCATCGTGGGACTGGAGGCCACGGTCGGCAAGGTCAACCTAAGTTACGACTTCAAGCCTGCCCTGAACGTGAGCGGGGGCTCCTCGGTGCTGAATACCCAGACCGCGGTGAGCGTGCGCTACGTGATCGGTAAGCGCAACAGCCTCTGGAATAAGGACAAGGAGCGGGAAATCAAGAAACGCCGGCGGGACAAACAACGGGAAAAACGCCGCGAAGAACGGGAACGTGCCGGCAAACGGTGGTTCCAGGTCTGGAAAAAGGGCTAAGCGCGGGGGTTGAACACTCCCCGCAAGTGGGGGTTTGGAGGTAGACAATTCCGCTAGATGCCCCCCACAGACTACGACCTTATTATCGTCGGTGCCGGACCCGCCGGTTCCACCACGGCCCGATTCGCCGCTTCCGCCGGATTGCGGGTACTGCTGATCGACAAACGGCAGGAGTTGGGCGCTCCTATTCAGTGTTCAGGGGCTATCAGCGGACACGGGCTCGCTGCCGCCGGTATTCCTCCGGATCCCGAATTCATTCACGAAGCCATTTACGGCTTCGCGATCTACAACGATCGCGGTGACCGGACCGTCCACGATTACCGTCAACTGAAGGGCGACGAATACGGACCCGGGCCCGGTAAAAAGCCGCTGGGCTACGTAGTGGACCGTCGACGCTTCGACCGTTACCTGATGACCCAGGCCGAACGCGCCGGTGTAGACGTATGGCTGAAGACGGAGGGGCTGGGGTACCGGCCCCGGCCGGACGGTAGCTGCACGGTGTCCCTGCTGCGGTACAATCAGCCGATTGAACTCACCACCCGCGTCGTAGTGGGCGCCGACGGACTGCAATCCCAGGTCGGCAAGTGGGCCGGACTGCAGACCCACATCAAGATCACCGAACTGGCGGGGTGCCTGCAGTTCATCGTAGACGGGGTGGAAACGGAGGGGCTGCTCGAGATCGTCACCGGCCACGAGTGGGCTCCCGGTGGCTATGCCTGGGTGTTTCCGAAGGGCCACGGCTACGCCGAGATCGGACTGGGCGTCATTGCCACGATGACGGATAAACCCGCACGCTGGCATCTGGACAAGTTTATCACCCAGAGCTTTTTCCGCGACCGCTTCGCCGGTAGTCGCATTTTGGAGGTACAGGGTGGGGGAGTACCGCTGGCCGCCCCCCTGCGTACCCAGTTCGCGGACAACATGATCCTCGTGGGCGATGCCGCCCGCCACGTCAACCCCATCACCGGGGGCGGATTACACACCGCGGTGGCGGGCGGTAAAATCGCGGCCGATTTTCTCGTCGGCCACCTGGGTGACGGACTACCCCTGCAGGGCGGCGCGCTGGAAGCCTACCAACGCGCCTGGCTTGGTGCCATGGGCGATAAGATGTGGAAGCTCTACGGGATCAAGACCGGTATCTTTCACAATATGGACATTGGCGAGCGCGATCGTCAGCTATACGCGACGATGTCAAGCTACTTCAGCCCCACTTCCGAATTCAAAAAGATATGAGCAAACAACAACCCGTCCTGTTCAGCATCGGCTGGAATGCCTGCATCAACTGTGGCGCGTGCGTAGCGATCTGCCCCCAGGAAGCCGGCTTCGTGAGCCCGTTCGATACCATTGCGGTCGATCGTCCCTGCGACATCGCCTGTTTGCTCTGCGAAAGCATTTGCCCGGTAGATACGATCACCCACGTACCGGTGGAACAGCCCGCGGTGAGCGTAGTGACAGTCGATCGATAACGTAGTCAATCTGTTCTTCCGTCACGCCCAGGTGGGTCGTGAAGCGAACGGTCCGCGGACCGAATGCGGTGGCCAGAATATCGTGTTCCCGTAAGCGCTCGAGAAATGTGGCGGCCGTTTCGTCGCGAAGGTCGAAAATACAGATGTTGGTTTCCGTGTCGGCGACGGAGGCGACGCCGGGCAGGTCGCGTAATGCCGCCGCCAGGCGGCGTGCCCGGGCGTTATCTTCCGCGAGTCGGTCTACGTGGTGGTCCAGCGCATAGAGGCCGGCCGCGGCCAGGTAACCCGCCTGTCGCATACCACCCCCGAGCACTTTCCGGTACCGGCGGGCTTCGTCGATCAGGGACTGCTTTCCGATCAGCAGGCTGCCGACCGGGGCCCCCAAACCTTTGCTCAGGCACAGCGACACGGTATCGAAGAGCGTACCCCACTGCCGGGGTGTTTCTCCGGTTTCTACCAGGGCGTTGAAGAGACGGGCTCCGTCGAGGTGGACCGCCAGTCCGTGGGCGCGGGCTTCCCGGACCAGCAGGGCGGCTTCGTCGATGGTGTAGATACTGCCGCCGCCCTTGTTGCAGGTGTTCTCGACGACGAGCAGACGCGTACGGGGGAGCCAGTCGTACTCCGGTTTTACGGCCGCATCGATCTGACCGGGAAGGATCTTGCCGCGTTCGCCGTGCACGAGGTTCATACTCACACTCGACAGCAGGCTGTAAACTCCACCTTCATACTGGTAGATGTGACTCTTCTCTTCGCAGATCACTTCGTCCAACGGGCGGGTGTGGCACTTGATGGCGAGCTGGTTCGTCATCGTTCCGGAGGGACAAAAGAGGGCGGCTTCCATGCCGAACATGTCCGCGACGGTCGCTTCCAGCTGGTTCACGGTCGGATCCTGGCGGAATACGTCGTCACCGACCGGGGCGGCGAACATGGCCTCCAGCATTGCGGGGGTCGGCTGGGTAGCGGTATCGGAAATGAGATTGACGAGCATGGTCAGGAGTTAGGAAGGAGCATGCCGGCGGCAAAATCGCGCAAGTACTTGAACGAATCTCCGAGTTGACCGAAGTGGGTAATGGTGGCGCGCTGTAGAATGTCGCTCTCCGCACGATTGAATTCGGGGAGGATACGTTCGATCAGAATCTTTCCGAATGCTTTACTGGCATCGCGCGGCAGCTCGCTCGGGAGATTGTCGATGGACATGACGTCGATGCCGGCCGGCGTATAGGGGGCGGTCTCGGAGCCCGAGTCTGGATCGTAGCCGAAAACCGGGTCGGCAATGGTGGAGGCCTTCAGGGTCGAGGGCACGCTGGCGGCCGGCGCAATGTCGCAGGTGACGTCGGCGATGGTCCGTATGCGGAATTCAGGCTGTTGCATGTCCTCCTTCGTAAAGAAGGCCGGCGCCTTTCCGTCCCAGTAGATGCCGTTGATGAAGACATCGGCGACGCGGGCGTAGGGTGCGAACGCCGAGACGTACTCAGCACTGTGGGCGTAAAAGTGCTGCCGCTTCACCGCCTTGCCGTTGGGGTGGGTGACGTATTTCTCTACCGGCAACTGCGTAAATACCGCGCCGGAGGTGCCGCCGTCCAGAAATTCTTCCGGGGTGACTCGTTGGAGGCCGGCATCTCCCAGGACCCGCGCTGCTCCCGCGCCTACCCGCCCCGTGCCCGTCAGTACCACCCGTAGGTTTTCGGGCAACTTCAGGTCCGCGTACACGCGTTTGGCTTCCGCGTAATCGTAGAGGTCCTTCAGTCGGGGCAGGCTGAATTCATTCGTTCGTTTGCCGTAAGCCCACAGTCCGTTGTGCGCACCGACCATGCCGGCCCAGTAGCCGAAGGCGATGAGGCGCTTGCCCTGGTCGTCGGTCAGGTATTCGTAGTCAATGTGCGTGATCTTCTTGTCGAGCAGAGCCCGCAGCAAGCCCTGGTTGTAGGGTTGGAATTTGGCGACGTGGGCAAAATTGCAGTAGGTCTTGCCGGCGATCAGGCGATCGATCGGGACTTCCTTAATGCCGAGCAATAGTTGCCGGTCGCTGATGTCCTCCCGCAGGGGCACGCCCGACTTGCGGTATTCCTCGTCGGTGTAACAGCGGTGGGGACTGGGCTGAACGACGATGTCGTAGCCGGCCCGGATCAGACCGGCCACCTGCTTCGGAGTCAGGGGGACCCGAGCGTCCGAGGGTTGTTTTTCCTCCCGGATTACGGCAATGGTGGGGGTGTGTTGGTTGGGACTCATACGGGTTGGTCGGGGGTTACGTTTTCTTCTACCGGGGGCAGTTCACGTTTGCGTGACCACCACAGACCATCGTTCAACACCTTGCTCTCCGGGAAGATTTTCCACTGTAAAAAGAACATGGCGATGGCGATGAGTAGTCCCAGAAAAGCACCGGCGGTCACGTCGCGCAGGAAATGATACAGCAGGTACATACGACTGAAGGCGACTTCTGCCGCGAGCAGGAAGCACAGTATGCTGATGGCAATCTTCGGCCGCCGGATGTTGAAGCAAACGAAGCTGTACAGCGCGAAGGCGGAAGCGGAATGCCCGCTCGGAAAACTGGAGTAGCCCCAGTTGCGCATGGGCTCTTCGAAAAGGTTCAGACTATGCCAGGTTTCCTCGAAATTGTCGAAGAAATACCGCATCGGGCGCGCCTGGGCAAAGTAGATCTTGAGGAGCCCGGTAACGATGCCGACGGTCACTCCCGTAACCACCGAGAATATGGCGGTGCGTACCCGGTACGTAAGCAGCAGGATTAAAACGATGATGTAGGCGATGGGCTCCCCGAGACGGGTGCCGGCGATAAAGATCCGGTCGTAAGTCGGGGTCCGCAATTGGTTGATGGCGATGAGTTCGTCTCCCTGTTGGTTCGTCACCACGAGGTACAGAAACCCCAGTAGGAGGAGCAGGACGCCAATGAGGAAGAAGCGGTTGGCCCGCAGAAAAGTCCGTAGACGCAGGCTCGGTGGGGTGAAATGTCGGCGGGTGAACGGCATGGGGCGAAGGTAGCCAATTAGGGCTTCCTTACCATACGGCGCAGGGCCGCAACCCGGCGGCTGTCCTTCGCCCGACGGTAGGCCTGCGACATCCGGTCCGTGTCCACCAGCTTCGCGTCGTTCATTGCGCTCAGCGTGATCCACAGACTCACCGGAAACAGGATCAAGCAGGGCATCCAGCCGGCGAAGACGCCGTTGACCACGAAACTTTCCGCCAGCTTCCTGCAAAAAATGGTGAGGATGATGAAGATCACGAAGAAGATAATGCTCACCAGGATCGGGTAGCCGAACCCCCCCTTGCGCACGATGGCCCCCATGGGCGCCCCGATGAAGATGAAGATGACGCATACGACCGCCATGCTGTACTTCATGTGCATATCGTAGACGTGCTTCACCCGCGACTCCTGTATGCCGGGCAGTAAGCGGACGGCCGATTGGGCCTGGCCCACCACCGATCGTACGCTCGAACGCGCCCGGTTATAGATGCGCGTCCGGTCGCTCGGCGGCACCGTAGCGAGCAGGGCCTCCAGTCCCGGCCACGGGTCGGCGGCTTTCACCACCTCGTGATTCATGGCCGCGGCGTAGAGGGTACTGTCGCGGCGATAGGCCCCGTGTCCCGGGAGTTCCGTTACCTCCCGCTCGATAAAGCCCTCGTGCGCGGACCGCTCGACGGCAGCCGAGTCGATCTCCTGCGCGTCGGCTACGATATCGTCAAGACTACGCGCGTCGTCGAGGGAATCCATCATGCGGAGGCGTGCCATCTCCGTCAGTTCCTGATCGGTGAGTTGATTGCGGTACTTGACGGTGTCGCGGGGCAGCTGGGGTAGGTAGGCGACCAGGTGATTACTGAGGGCCTGTTTGCGGACGGCAATGTCGGTGTTGATGGAGTCCACCCCCTCCCGCAACTGCCAGGTCGAGAGCATGCTGCGGTTGGTGGAAAACAGCGATGCCGCATGCTGCTGCAACTGAAATTCACTCAGGTCGAAGATCTTGGTGTAGCTGTCGAAGCTCGTCCGCATGAAGGGGGTGTTCCTTCCGCTCGCTCCTCCGGGACGCTGCTCGATGTACTGGTGCCCGTCGAAGAGGCGCATGACGAAGAACTTACCCCGGTCAGCGGAAAACATTTCCCCCCGGTCGGCAATGATCTCCGACAATTCGCCGATGTTGGCCTTCGTGTGGTCGTAGATGAGCACGTTATCGATGTCGCGGCCATTGTCGCTACGCCCCCCCAGGCGGATCGTAAATTGGTTGAAGTCCTCGTTGAATACCCCCGGTTCCATGTTGAGGGTCGGCTTCTTTTGCTGGATGTCGTACATCCGGGCACCGAACTGCAGATTGGCCGCGGGAATGATGTAGTCCGAGCAGGCGTAGGACACCACGGCGCTCACAATGCCGAAGACGACCAGCGTGCGCATCACCCGCAGCAGCGATACGCCCGCGCTCTTAAAACTGGACAGTTCGTAGTGCTCGGCCAGGTTACCGAGGACCATGACGGAGGAGATGAGTAGCGCCAGGGGGAGGGCCAGCGGCACCAGGCCGACGCACTTATACGCCAGCAGCTCCATGATCAGAAAAAAACTCAGACCCTTTCCCGCGATATCGTCGAGGTATAGCCAGAGGATTTGCATCAGCAGGACGAACAGCGCAATACCGAAGGTCACGATGAACGGACCTACGAACGACTTGGCCAACAGTTTGTCGAGCTGCTTCATCGGGGATAAAGACGCCCGGCCGCCCCGGATTGTTGCCCGCCGCGCGGGTCGCTACTCGTCCTTCTTCATGTCCTTGCGCAGCTCGTGAAATTCTTCCTCGCTGGGTACGTGTCCGGTTTCGTGCATACCGTCTACGGTACGCTGGGCTTCCTGGGCCGTCATGCCCTCGTCCCGGTGACCGTCGATGCCCTCCTGGTTGATGTTGTAGCTGGTGTCGTTGACGACATTCTGGTAGGGGTCGTTTGTTTTCAGGTGCTTGGCCCGCTGGGTGTTTTGCGCTTTCCGGGTGGCCCAGTACACGATGCCCAGTACGATGAGCCCGCCCAGAATCCAGAACAGATCGTCGGTGAAGCCGCCGGCTTGCAGATAGATTGCCATGTCGTTTACTTTACTGAACCGCCCCCCGCGTGCAGGATGTTCGTTAGGCGCTTGCGACGTCATGACGAGTGGGCGGGAACGCGGGAGCGGCCTGTCTTGGAAAGAGCAACGTAACTTGGTGGCCGATTTGGTGAACCCCACTTCCCGAACTCCTCCCGGTATTGTAAAGCTTGAGGAGCACGGGGAATAAATTGTACCCCCCACTAAACTTTAGCCTACCCGGGGCTTTAGCCCTAGATAAATCATCCCCCCATGCAGTTTGTCAATGACCGCTACCAGATCGGTGGCGTTGATGCCCTCCGGATCGTCGAACAGTACGGCGCCCCCGTGTACGTGTACGATGCCGACCGGATGAAACGGCAGTACACCCGCATCTGCGATGCTTTTTCCGGGGTGCCGCGATTGCGCATCAACTACGCCTGTAAGGCACTGACGAATTTGAATGTCCTGCGCTTATTTCGCCAACTGGGCAGTGGACTGGACACCGTTTCCATGCAGGAACTCGATCTCGGCTTGATGGCCGGCTTCGATCCCCACGACATTCTCTTTACACCGAATTGCGTCAGTCTGGAGGAGGTGAACGAAGCGGTGTCTAAGGGGGTACGCATCAACATCGACAACATCTCGATCCTCGAGCAATTCGGTGACCAGCACCGGGGAGTACCCGTTTGTATCCGGCTTAACCCCCACATTATGGCCGGGGGCAACAGTAAGATTAGCGTGGGGCACATCGACTCGAAGTTTGGGATCAGCATTCACCAGGTGCCGCACGTACTTAAAGTGATTAGTGCCCTGGACCTGAAAGTGGAAGGTCTGCACATGCACACCGGCTCCGATATCCTGGACGCCCAGGTATTCCTGCAGGCGGTGGAGATCCTACTCCGCGCCGCCGCCGACTTCCCCGATCTGGATTACCTCGACTTCGGTTCCGGGTTCAAGGTCCCGTACAAGGAGGGGGGCATTGCGACGGACATTGAAGATCTCGGCGAGCGCCTGACCGGCCGCTTCAATGAGTTCTGCCGGGAGTACGGCCGCGAGCTCGAGCTGATGTTCGAACCCGGAAAATTCCTCGTCAGCGAAGCCGGCACCTTTCTGGTCCGCACGAACGTCGTAAAGACCACCCCCGCCACGGTCTTCGCGGGAGTGGACAGTGGGCTGAATCACCTGATTCGTCCCATGTTCTACGATGCCTACCACCACATCACCAACGTGAGCAATCCCTCCGGCAAGCAGCGCATTTACACCGTTGTGGGGTACATCTGCGAGACGGACACCTTCGGCATCAACCGTCAGCTCAGTGAGGTACGGGAGGGAGACATTCTCGCGATGGATAATGCCGGTGCATACTGTTTCATGATGGCCAGCAACTATAACAGCCGCTACCGCCCCGCGGAGGTAATGGTGCTCGACGGGGAGCCCCACCTCATTCGCCGTCGCGAACGAATGGAAGATCTGCTCGGCACCCAGGTAGAACTGGCGCAGCTCAAACCATCGGTCAAGGTCTGATCCGGTGCGCGTAACGGCCCTATATCGGTATCCCGTCAAGAGCCTGGGGGGAGAATTGCTAACCTCCGCCCGCCCCGCCGAGCGTGGATTGGAGGACGATCGGCGGTGGATGCTGATCGATGCGGACGGCACCTTCGTCTCTCAGCGTACCCATCCGCACCTGGCGCGTTTCCGGGCAGCTACCTACGGAACCCACGGACTACGGATCTTTCGGGTGGCCGACGGTGAGCTGTTGGTTGACCTGCCCGATGCCCGGCCCCCCGCCGACTCCACTAGCCGGGTGACCGTCTGGGACGATACTTTCCGTGCACCGACGATCCGCAGCCGGCAACTCGAGACCGCCCTGTCCCTGCCCGGCGTTCGACTGGCCTACATGCACGAAGATGTTGATCGCCCGGTCGATCCTCGGTACGCCCGCAACGCGGAGCGGGTGAGCTTCGCGGACGGATATCCCTATCTCATCACGACGACCGCGAGTCTGCAGGACCTCTCCCGTCACTACGGAGAATCCCTCGATCCACGCCGCTTCCGGCCCAACATCATCGTCGAAACCACCGAGCCCTATACGGAAGATCACTGGTCGGTGATTGAAGTAGGAAATCACGCGTTTTATTTGCCCAAGCCCTGCGCGCGCTGTGTAATGATCACCAACGATCCGGATAACGGGCAGCGGGATCCGGCGGTGATGAGGCAACTAGCTGCCCACCGCAAAGTTGGTAACAAAGTGCTGTTCGGGATGAACGCAATCTGGAAGGGGGGAGCCGGTGACCTTCGCGTAGGCGATATGGTGACGGCGATTACTTAGCCAGCTCCTCCCGGAGTTCACTGAGCTCGGGATGCTTCGATTCGGTAATCTCGGCCTTAGCCAGGTGCTCCCGGGCTTTATCCAGTTCTCCGCGTTTGAGGTAGATGCTGGCGAGCATACGGTTCACGTCGATGTTAGCGGGACGGTCCGCGTATTCGGCCTGCATGTACTCCAGGGCCTTGTCGTAATCCTCGAAGTGGTCGCGGTAGAGGCTGGCGTATTCCATATCCATGTTGTGGCCGCTGTCGACGTCGTCCTGTAGCATGACCATGATTTCCTCCTCGATTTCGGCCAGTTCATCCGTCCGTCCCTGAAGTTTATACAGTTCCGCCAGTTTGGTGTAGTAACCGACCTCGGGGATGATGGCGCGCGCCTCGTCCAGCAGTCTTTCCGCCTCCTCGTAATTGCCCGCGTCCATGGCCAGTTCGGCCTGGGCGGCGATGGCGAAGGGGTAATTGGGACGTTCCTGAAGAATAGCGCGGTACTGTTTGGCGGCTTCCTCGGTTTGGCCGTAGCGATGGTACAGTTCACCGAGAGTAAGGCGGGCCCATGCCGTTGATTCATAACCCGGCGCACCGGCATTCACCGCACGCTTCATTGCCTCAATGGCACCGTCCACGTCTCCGTGAATTTCCCGGAGATAGGATACCCGACTGTAGGAGCGCAAGTCCGGCCGAATCTGGTTCATTTTATCCGCCGCGGCGACGGCCTCCTCGTAGTTGCCGAGTTCTACGTTAGCGTCCACTACGGCGCCGTATACCTGAGCGTTGTAGGGATTGATGCTTACGGCCTCCTTAGCGGTGGCCAGCGCGTCCCTGAACTCGTGCTGGGACAGCTGCACGCCGGCCTTGGTCGACAGGGCGTCGAACTCCAGGTTGGCATCCTTGGGCCCCTGGTGATTCAGGGCGATGGCTTCGTTGAGCATCTTCAGCGCGGCGGGGTAGTAGTGGCCGTGTTCCCCGGTTACGCGGGCCTCGTTCACGAAAATTTTCGCCAGGGTAATGCGGGGTTCGATGGCGTCAGGATCCTCCAGACGTAGTTTGCTGCTCATCTGCATGTAGCCGCTCTGGGTCTGGTCCCACTCCATGGCCGTTTGCAGGGCTTCGGGGCGGGGGAGAAGCTCGGGGAGATCCAGGGTGGTTTCCGAAGAACTCGCGGTGGAGTCTTCGCTACCGCAGTACGTGAGGGTCAGGCAGCTGATCAGTACTAGAAGGCGGGGTAAAGTTGGGAAATACATAGATGTTAAATTGACCGGGCATCGCCGCCGGTTTAGCTTAATGAAAAGCGTGGTACTCCGATCGGGATCGAAGTACCACGCTAAGGTAATCAGGTTGGTCGTGGGCGTTGTTTAGTACGACTTGACCATCCGGATCGTCTGCAGTACGCGACCCGATCCACCGGTCACTACCGCGAAGTAGGTGCCCTGGGGCAGATTGCTGACCGCTACGGGTACCAGGTGCTCTCCGCTCGGGAAGGTGCGACGGGCCAGGTTGGCCAGGCGGCGGCCGTTCACGTCGAAGAGATCGATGTTCACCGCGGCGGTTTCCCGTACGCGCAGTTTGATCGTGGTCTGGTTCTGGAAGGGGTTGGGGAAGTTGATGCCCACTACGTTAGGAGCGTCGATACCCATGCCGTCCGTTGCGAAGAAGTCGTTACTGGAGTTGGGGCGAACCGCGCCGCTACACTCACCCTTACCGCTGTGGGGCAGGGCCAGGTAGGGGAAATCGTCCCGGAAGGGTTCGTCGTTTTCTTCCACGCCCGTGGTGTAGCTAAGCACGCCCACCAGATCATCGGTGACCGGACTGTCGCTGTCGTCCAGATCGTAGTCGTCGTAGAAGAGACCGATGGCGGCCAGAACTACGCCCGACACGGCCTGCAGCTCGATGCGGGTAACGTCATCCTCCAGACGCCGACCGTTCGGGAAGCCGTCCATGTTGGGAATGAATTCGATGTCCGTGTTCGTGTTGTACGGTTCCGCCGTCAGGCCGAGCACCGCGGCTTGTACCAGTCCGAGCGAGCTGAAAGCTTCGTCGTCACGCGGAGTTACGGGGACGGCCATATTGAGTCGCAGCATATCGCCGCCGTTGGGCAGGAAGTTGTTGATGAAGGGCTTACCGGCGGAGAGGGGGTTTCCCTTATCCTTTCCGGTTGCTAGCTGGTAAGGAGCAACATTCGGCACACCGGTATGGAAGATGGGCCAGAGGTCTACCGAGCGGGGCTTTCCGGGGCCAGGCAGCAGCAGGCCGCCAAATATATCGGGGTCGAGTGCGGTGCCGACCAGGGCGTCATTGCCCTTCAGTACGAAGAGACCGTCGGCGCCGTTGGTGAAGTCCACGTTACCGAGTACGGTCTGACTGGCGGTCTGGATACGCAGGGGTGCGAAGGCCGGTACGGCGCCACCAAACAGATCGTCGTCCATGTACAACGCCAGCTCGGGGTTGTAGAAGTACTTATCCAGCAGGGTGTCCTTCAGTTCGTCGTAGGGCGTGATCGCGTTCCAGTAGTCCTTCATGCCTACGGGGATGACGGCCTCGTTGGTCAGGGGCATACCCAGGCGGGAAACCTGTACGTAGTCATTACCGATGATTTCGGGATCACTACCGTCGTCCTGCAATACGCGGATCTTGGGACGGCTGGCCGATGCCCATACTCCGATGACGAAGTCGCCATCGAGAATGTTGGCGGGAGCATCCGCCGCGCCGGCCTTCTTCAGGTCAGAGATCGGGACGTTGAGGACGATGGCGTTGGTGTTGAAGCAAGCCAGACCGTCGATGGGATCGCCGTTCTGACGGGGCGCGTCTCCGAGGTCGAAGATACCGCCCAGGTCTACGAAGAAGGGATCGTCTACGGGACCGGCGAACACTTGCATGCCACTTTCAAAGGTCATGACGGTGCCGTCGGAGTAGCTGGCGTAGCTTTCCTGGCCCAGGCCGACTTCCGATTCGATCGAGCGGGGTCCGATGTTTGGAGCGGGGACGACGCCATTGGAGGTCATCCGGGTGACGGTACCACTGCGGTCGATGCGGTCAAGGGTGTACGTGGTCTTAAGGTTCTCTTTGCCGAGCCGGATGTTGAAGAAGGTCGTGGGATCTTCGTTCTTCCGGTCGAAGGTGAAGCGGTAAGTGATGTCGTCACCATTCGTGGAGGCATCGTTGTCGATGTGGATCTCGTAACGGATGTCTTCACCGAAGTGGTACCAGTTCGGTCCGCCGTGGGGCAACTGCATGGGGATGTAGGTGGCAATGAGCGTCACCATATCCGGATTATCGGGGGAGCGGAAGGCGTACACGTCTACGTTGTCCGCCAGCGGATCGTCCGCGATCAGGGGCGCTTCACGGTGGGAAGAGGCGAATAGTGCCGATCCCATCATCACCGCCAGCAGCAGCAAAACCGCGCCTTTAGTTGGTTGATATAATTGCATAATTTTTATGATGTGCCCCGGCGTATAGATAGCCGGGGCGGTCAGTTAAAGGGTGATGGGAATCCTACTGGTCGGCGAAGTTGGTATGATCCACTTCGGTTCCGCGCCAGGGCATCGCGACGTAGGGGAAGGTACCGCGGAAGGCCTTGTCGTTAGACTCTACCTCCGTGGTGTAGCCCAGTACGTCCACCAGGTTCTGGGTGACGGGACTTTCCGTTACGCCGGGCGTGTAATCGTCGTACCACAGACCGATGGCGGCCAGTACGACACCAGAAACGGCCTGCAACTCGATACGAGTCACGTCGTCCTCCAGGCGGCGTCCGTTGGGGAAACCATCCATGTTGGGGATCATCTGAATCTCGGTGTTGGCGTAGGCGGGGTCCGTCAGACCGAGCACGGCGGCCTGTACGAGTCCCAGGGAACTAAAGGCGTCACTGTTGCGATCCGTCGGGGGCACGGCCATATTGAGGCGCAGCATGTCACCGCCGTTGGGCAGGAAGTTGTTGATGAAGGGCTTGCCGGCGGCGAGCGGATCTCCTTCCTTACCGGTAGCGAGTTGGTAGGGGCGTACGTTGGGTACTCCCGTGTGGAAGATGGGCCACAGGTCCACCGAGCGCGGCTTCTCGCTTCCGGGCAGCAGAAGGGTGCCGAAAACGTCGTCGTCGAGCGCGGTGCCCTGGACGGCTTCGCTACCCTTTAGGCTGAAGAGGCCGTCGGCACCGTTGGTGAAGTCGAAGGAGCCGAGACTGTTTTCCTGAATGCGCAGCGGCGCGAAGGCTGGAACGGCACTGCCGAACTGATCGTCGTCCATGTACAGGGCGAGCTCGGGGTTGTAGAAGTACTGATCGAGCACGTCGTCCTCCAGTTCTTCGTAGGGGGTGAGGGCGTTCCAGTAGTCCTTCATGCCGATGGGGATGACGGCCTCGTTGGTAAGGGGCATTCCCAGGCGGGAAACCTGTACGTAGTCGCCGCTGTCCTGAATGGTGTCACCACTGACCAGTGTACGCATCGCGGGGCGGCTGGCCGAGGCCCACACGCCGATCACGAAGTTACCGTCCAGGATGTTTTCCGGTTTGGCGGGGGCACCCTGCTTGAGCAGCGTGGCGATGGGAATCTTCAGGGCCAGGGTGTGGACGTTGAATTGGGCCAGACCGTCGCGGCTGGGTTCGTCTCCCTGCCGGGGACTGTCGCCGAGGTCGAAGATGCCGCCCAGGTCTACGAAGAAGGGATCGTCGGCGGGGCCGGCGAAAACCATTTCCCCGGAGGTGGCTTCGGTGATGGCGTTCTCCCAGACCTCCATATAGGTAGAGTCCAGGCCGACGCCGCTTTCGATCGAGCGGGGGCCGATGTTATAGGCCGGCACCATGCCCTGCTCTACGATGGTCTGGAAATTAGCTCCCCCGTCCATGCTCCTCTCTAGAACGTAGGTGGCCTTAATGTTCTCGGCACCCAGTCGGATATTGAAGAAAGTAGTGGGGTCCTCGTTCATGCGGGTGAACGTGAACCGGTAGGTGACTTCGTCGCCGGGATTATCGGCGTCGTTGTCGATGTGTATTTCGTAACGGATGTTCTCGCCGAAAGTGTAATAGTTCGGGCCGCCCTGGGGCAGCTGCATCGGGATGTAGTTCGCCAGAATGGTAACCGTGTTGGGGTCGTCGGGACTGACGAAGGCATAAACGTCTGTGTTGTCCGCCAGGGGATCGTCAGCAATCAGCGGAGCTTCCCGGTGGGAAGAGGCCATGGCCGAGTGGCCCATTGCTAAAATCAGTGCGAAACAACCCAAACAGCGTAGTAAAAGCTTTTTCATAGACTCTGTGTTTGGATGATTAAATAGGTGTACCGGTGGACGGACAACCGTCCGCTCCGTATATCACTTACGGCAGACGTAGCCACCAGGGATTTGTTCGACGGCTTTATTATTAATAAAACCCGAACAAATCGACATTTTGACGGGATTTTGGGAAATATCCGTCAATTAGAGGGGGCCAAACCAGAATAACGTACTACAGAATGTCTACGGCGTCCATAAACTTTCTGACTTCTTCCACCGATGTTGCCTGCCGCTCGTATTCGGGTAATCCGGGTATACCCATATATACCGCATGGTTACGGTACTCCATCCGGCTCGGCTGGTGAGCGAAGGCGGTGGCGTGAAATTCCCGCACGCCGGTCCGGCGGATCACCGTGGCCACGTTCTCGGGAGTGATCCCACAACCCGGAAGAATAGCGATGCGCCCCGCCGCCTGCTCTACCGTGCGGGAGATCGCGTCCAGACCCTCGGGAACGGTTGCCGCCTGGCCGGATGTGAGAATTCGGTCCATTCCCAGATCGATCAGCTCTTCCAGTGCGGTATGCGGGTCACGACAAACATCGAAGGCCCGGTGAAAGGTAGTCTGTAGGGGGCCGGCTGCCCTTATCATTCGTTGCACCTGCGGCCCCGCCACCCCCCCGTCCGGGTTCAGTATGCCGAAAACGACCCCCTGCACCCCCAGATCGCGGCAGCGGAGAATATCGTCTTCCATAACCGCCAGTTCCCGCCAGCTGTAGTCGAAGTCCCCGCCCCGGGGCCGGATCATCACCATCACGTCGATACCGACTTGCGCGCTCGCCGCTACGGTGGCCATGCTGGGCGTAATGCCTCCCTCGACCAGGGCGGCACACAGTTCGACCCGTTGAGCACCCCCGTCCCGCGCGGCCACGACGTCGTCAATACCCTGGAGGCATACCTCAAATAATATCTCGGTCATGGCTTATAATTTACTGTCCGGCAGTACCATACGGTTACCTTCCCGGGGCGTGTATACGGCGTAGTCAAAATCGGGGTGAATGCAGTATCCCCCCGTATTGCCGTCTTTGTCGAGCGCGATGAACCCCACCTGAATTTCCCGGTAGTCAGGATTTTTTTCAATGACACGCTCCACCGCCAGCCGGCAAGCCTCCGTAGGAGAATGGCCCTGGCGCATCAGTTCCACCACCAGAAAACTTCCGCACGCCCGGATCACGGCTTCGCCCCAGCCCGTAGCCGTAGCCGCGCCGACCGCGTTATCCGCATATAGCCCCGCGCCGATGAGGGGAGAGTCGCCCACCCGGCCGTGATACTTATAGGCCGCCCCGCTAGTGGTGCATGCGGCGGCAATGTTACCGTCCCGGTCCAGCGTCAGCAGGCCGATGGTGTCGTGGTTTTCGACGTTGATCGGCGGACGGTAATTCGGGTTCTGCTCCCGCCACGCTTTCCATTCCGTCCGGCTGGCTTCCGTGAGCAGCTCGGTAGCAGTAAAGCCTTCAGTCTCCGCAAATTGCCGAGCCCCTTCGCCCACCAGCATTACGTGCGGCGTGTTTTCCATCACGCGGCGGGCAACGGAGATCGGATGCAGGATATCCCGGAGGGCGGCCACGCTGCCACAATCCCCCCGACCGTCCATGATGGCCGCGTCGAGCGTGACGATGCCGTCGCGGTCCGGTCGCCCACCGAGCCCCACGGTGCGCACTTCGGGGTCCGCTTCGGTGACCTTCACTCCGGCTTCGGCGGCATCCAGGGCACTTCCGCCGGCGTCGAGAATTTTCCAGGCGGCGGCATTCGCGGCCAGCCCGTGCTGCCACGTGGAGATTACGACCGGACGCACCGGATCGGTGCCGGTGACCCGGGATTCCGCACCGCAGGCCGTCGTAGCGGAAACGGCGGCCAGGGCGGCGGGGGAGTGCTTCAAAAAAGTTCGGCGGGATTGCAGGGGCATCGTTAAGGGAATTCGGGGATTTGCATGGTCAGGCAGTGGAGGGCTCCGTGCTGCTCCACGAAGGGACGACAGTTGACGGGAACGATCCGGTAATCAGCGGCGGCTTCCAGCACGGCGATCGCTTCCGCATCGGCCGGCACGCCGTACACGGGCAGGAATAGACTGCCGTTGCTGATCAGGAAGTTAGCGTAGGAAGCGGGCAACTGGTGGCCGTCGATGCGGCTGGTGATAGTTCCGGTCCACGGGAGCTCCACCAGGCGATAATCCGCCAGTTTTTGACGAATCTCCTCGCGCATTGCTACGAAGTCGTCGTACTGCGGATCGCCGGCGGGGGGAGGGCCTACGTAGGCGACGGTTTCCGCATCCAGGAAGCGGGCGACCGTATCGATGTGAGCGTCGGTATCGTCGCCGATCAGTTCGCCGTGGTCCAGCCAGATTACCCGGCGGGCACCGAGGGTCGTGATGAGCAAGCGTTCGGCGGCCGTGCGGTCCGGATAGTCGTTGCGGCCGTCCGACAGCAGGCAGCGCGTGGTCGTAAGGATGGTACCCCGTCCGTCCGATTCGATTGACCCGCCTTCCAGCACTTCCTCAATGCGCTGGTAGGCCGCAGTGGGGAACAGATGGCGGTGGATGCCGGCGGGTAGTGCGTTATCGCGGTGGGCGTCAAACTTGCCACCCCAACCGTTGAAGGTGAAATCGAGCAGGACGGGCCCGGTATCGAATACGGTGATGGGTCCGGAGTCCCGAATCCAGCTGTCGTCGGCGGGTAGTTCGAGTACCGAGCCGTGGAAGTCTGCCGCGTAAGCCGCAAAGTGCTCCCGGTCGCTGACGATCAGGGTTACCGGACAGACGACGTGGATCCGGTTGGCCGCTTCGATCATGGCGGCGGAGGCTTCTTCCAGTACCGCTCCCCAATCGCCCTCCCGGCGGGGGAAGCAACAAAAAACCATCTGTTGGCTCTCCCACTCCGCGGGTAGTCTTCTCATGTATCTGCGTACTTTTAGGGGTCAATATCGTTTAATTTTCTATGTCGTTGCTGAAGTTGATCATTTTGGGCGGGCTCGCGGGAGCCGTGTATTCCTGCGAAAATTCCACGCCATCGGTAGTTACCCCCGCATCCCAACCCCCGACGGAAGGGATGGTCTGGATCGACGGTCCGGATGGCGGTTTCTGGATGGATCAGACGGAAGTGACCACGGCCCAGTTCGATGCCTTCGTGGCGGAGACCGACTACCGGACGGAAGCCGATAGTTTCGGCTGGTCAGGGGTGTTTTCCAAGGAAGAACAAGCCTGGCTGCCCGTCGAGGGCGCGAACTACAAATTCCCCGAGGGGCCGGAAGCCGAACCCGCCCGCCCGAACCAACCCGTCACTCAGGTCAGCTACCGGGATGCCATGGCCTACGCCCGCTGGGCCGGTAAGCGCTTGCCCACGGAAGCGGAATGGATGACGGCCGCCACCCAGGGGGGGAAGTACACCGCTTTTCCGTGGGGGAACGAGATGCTGCCCGGGGGGAAGTACCTCGGCAACTGGTGGCAGGGCCCCTTTCCCTACGCAGATGAAGTGCACGACGGATTTCCGGGAATCGCCGAGGTCAGGCAGTTTCCGCCCGCAGAGAACGGACTTTACGACATCTCCGGTAACGTCTGGGAGTGGACCGCTACCGACCGGCCGGCCACCGGTGAATCGGTCATTAAGGGTGGATCATTTCTGTGCAGCACGAGCTACTGTACGGGTTTCGACCTCCAGCAAAAACAGTATACGGCAAAGGACAGCGGACTGAATCACCTGGGTTTCCGCTGCATCGCCAAATAAAAAGGAGCGGCTCCCAAATCGGGGGGCCGCTCCGCAAATAGCTTAAAGTCGATCATGCCGTTATTGAAGCCGGGCTGGTCGAAAGCGGAAGAAAGTATGGTCGCTTTTCCTCCTTTTCGGGTCCCTTACCCGGGTCGTTGACACAAATCTACGGCAAGTAAAACAGGGATAAGAAGCCATATCCACGGCACATTGCTACGTCAAATGACCCTATCGGATCATGAGACCCCGACCCAATCGGTACAATTCACGGTGTCTCATATATCAGGCAAATTAATTGTGGCAGGCAGAATTCTGGAACAATAATATTGCGATTTGCGAAAATTCGCTTTTACGGGTTTTGCCATGGCTACCGTTGTCAGAGAAACTATTTATATCCTCAACTTCGTGTATTTTTAACACTTACTTCACACGGTAGATCTGTTCGAGGCGGTTTCCGCGGTTGTCGACCAGTGTCAGTTGATGCTCCCCGGGGGGGAGGTCTACCTTAAGTTGGTGAAAAGTGCGGGTAGTAGTCAGGTACCGGCCGTCGCAGTGCCAGTACACTGTCGCTGCGGGATCGGGGTGAGCAACTTCAAAGTGAAGGGGTTGCAGCGTACCCTTCCAGTCTTTTGTGCGGCTGAGAACACCGGTACCTTCGGGGTAAACGATTTGCATGGCGGAAGCGGGTGGGTCATCCGGGCTGCAATCTTCCCGCAGGGGGGGGAGTTCCCGGTAGTCCGCGTGTCGACGCCGGTAGAAGTGAGCCTGTACGGGAGGAAGTACGAAATAGGGAAGAGTGATCGCGTCGGGGTCGCAGGATACGTCCGTTCGGTACGACCCGTCGGCGGTCACGGTCACCGGTCGGTGGTAAGTGCACGCGCGTCCTCGCTCCCCCCGTGCCGGTGCCCGTACGGACCGGCTGGGACAATAGGGGCCGGCCAGCAATCCGGAGGAAGTGCATACGGTGAGTTCCGTGAGGTCGTCGTAGGGAGGTTCAAACCAGTTGGGAGCATTGTGCCCGAAGCGGTCGAGCAGGCGAAAGACGCGAAACAGCAGGGGGGCTGCCGCCCGCACCCCCACCAGGCCGGGGCGGCCTTCTCCGTCCGCGTTTCCGGCCCAGACAGTTACCACGAAGGCGGGGGTAGCACCCACCGCCCATGCGTCGCGAAATCCAAAACTGGTCCCCGTTTTCCACGCGACCGGACGGCTACTCTCAAACCTGTGGTAGGCACCGCTTTCGTCGGGCCGGTTCACTTCACGCAAAGCCTCAAACACGGTATAGGTGGCGCCGGCACTGATTCCGTGGTAGTCCGTCGGTCGGTTGGCCTGCCGGTTGCCGTCGTAGTCCCGTAGTTGCCGGGCGGCTCCGACGAACCACTGGTGAATCTCCTCCATGGTAATTTCCCCCCCGCCCAGGATCAGGGATAAGCCGTAGTGTCCTGCCGGCCGGCTTAATTGGTTAAATCCGAACATCCGCAGAGCCGCATGAAAACGGGATACCCCGTATTGTTGAAGCAGGAATACGAAGGGGATATTAAGGGAGCGGGCGAGGGCTTCATTCGCCGGCACGGCACCGTCGAAGGAGGGGTGAAAATTGGTTGGTCGGAAGCTCTGAAAGTGCGTGGGGATATCGGGCAGCAGTTGTCCGGGCAAAACTTCCCCGGCATCCAGGGCCAGACCGTAGAGGATAGGTTTTAGGACGCTGCCGGGACTGCGGGGAGCTACGATCATATCTACGTCCGGTGCGTGGGTAGCGCTCAGGCCGGGAACGTTACCGTGGTAGGCAAGGATGTTTCCCGTGCGTACGTCACTGACCACTACGGCCAGGTTGTGCACCCCCCCGGCCGCCAAATCCAGGTGAGTCGATCGGAGTAGTGCGCCGATCTCCCGTTGCAAGTCCGCGTCAAGCTCCGACCGGATACGGCCGGCCGACGGGCGCATCCGCTGCAGCAGGTGGGGGGCGTGGCGGGGGAGCGGCAGCGGATGCTGGGGGAGGGGTTCGAGAAGTGCCAGTTCCAGTCCTTCCGGCGTGAGGTCGCCGGATGTCACCAGATCTTTGAGCAGTGCGTCTCGCTTCGCGCGCAATGCCGCCCGGTTCCTCCCCGGATGGATGAGGCCGGGGGAGTTGGGCAGGACGGCCAGCGTGGCCGCCTCGGACCAGGACAGGTCATCCGGTCCCCGCCCGTAGTAGCGGCGGGAGGCGGCTTCCACCCCCACGACGTTTCCTCCGAAGGGCGCGTGATTCAGCCAGAGCGCGAGAATTTCGGTCTTGCTATAGCTTAGTTCCAGGCGGAGGGCCATAGCGGCTTCCAGGAATTTCTGCCACAGGTTGCGCGAGGGGTTTTTACGCGCCAAACGGATTACCTGCATGCTGAGGGTACTGCCGCCGCTTACAATTGTTCCAGCCCGGTAATTGGCACGCAGAGCACGGAACATTGCGATTGGATCCACTCCGGGGTGGGTGGCGAAGCGACGGTCTTCGAAAGTGATGATGGCCGCCCGCAAGCGGGGCGAAACACTGTCGGCGGCCGGCATCCGCCACTGCCCATCGGCGGCAATAGCGGCACTGAGCAACTGACCGTCGCGGTCCAGCAATTCCGTGGCGAGCGGATCGTCGAATAGGGGATTCGGAAGGCAGTTTATCCACCACGTCAGCCCCGTTGCGCAGAGGAGTAAAATCAGACCCCGCTTTGACCAACAAAAAGTGTGTATGATGCCTTTAGTGAGCACAATTTGTTGTACTTTGCAGGGTTGTACAAATGGACGGCCGACCGTTCACAATCGAAGTTCATGAACGAAAGAGTAGCCGAAAAATTAACCATCCTCGCCGACGCCGCGAAGTACGACGTGTCGTGCAGCAGCAGCGGAAGTAAACGTAAAAATACGGTGGATGGGCTCGGAAACGCCACGGGTATGGGCATCTGCCATACCTATACCCAGGACGGGCGATGCGTATCCCTGCTCAAGATCTTACTTACCAATCACTGCATTTTTGACTGTGCGTATTGCGTCAGTCGGCGCAGCAACGACGTCAAACGTGCCGCCTTCACCGTGGACGAGGTCGTCGATCTGACGCTCAATTTTTACCGGCGGAACTACATCGAAGGCCTGTTCCTGTCGTCCGGCATATTCAAGAGCGCGGACTATACCATGGAACGTCTGGTCCGGATCGCCAAAAATCTGCGGACTGAGCATAAGTTTAATGGCTACATTCACCTGAAGGCCATCCCCGGCGCCACTGATGAACTGATCCACGAGGCCGGACTGTACGCCGACCGCCTCAGCGTCAATTTGGAAATGCCCAGTGAGCTGAGTCTGAAGAAGGTTGCTCCGGAGAAGAATTACGCCGAGGTGTATCAGCCGATGAACTTCCTGAAGGAATCGATCACCGGTTACCGGGAGGAGAAAAAGGCCCTTATGAAGACGCCGAACTTCGCGCCCGCCGGCCAGTCTACCCAGATGGTCATTGGGGCCAGTCCCGAAACCGACAAGGATATTCTATCCCTGGCCGCTACGCTATACTCCGATCAGCAACTGAAGCGGGTTTACTACAGCGGTTACGTCCCGATCAGCGACGACAGCCGCCTGCCCACGCTCTCGGCTCCGCCCCTACGCCGGGAAAACCGACTGTACCAGGCCGACTGGCTCATGCGCTTCTACGGTTTTCGCGCCGATGAGATTGTCGACGATAGCCAGCCCAATCTGGATCCCGACGTCGACCCTAAGTTGGCTTACGCGCTGCGCAACCCCGCCCTGTTTCCGGTCGACATCAACAAGGCCTCCTACGAGATGATTCTACGCATCCCGGGCATCGGGGTCAAATCCGCCTGCAAGATTGTCGATGCCAGACGCTTCCGCCCCCTGCGGCGCGAGCACCTGCGCAAGATCGGGGTAGTCTGGAAGCGCGCGCAGTACTTTCTGATCTGCGCCGATAAGGATTTCCGGCAGTTGGGTTTCGATCCCCTGGCCATTCGACAGCAGGTAACGTTCAACGCCAGTAAGACGGGAAGGCACGCGGCGGATTCGGGACAACTCGTTCTGTTCGGCTAGGGTTCGTCCTGACTTGACGGTGCTAAAATGACAAAGCCCCGCTGAAGCTAGCTTCAGCGGGGCTTTGCGCGTAGGGGGATCGGTCGGGGTTACATACCCTGCTCGGCGAAGTAAGACTTCTCAATCTTTTCTCCGGCCTGAACCTTCTCGATACGGGCTTTCATTTCGTTGGAAGCGTCGTAGTTGTCGCGGCGCGCGAAGATTTCCTTAAGCGCGATCAGCGTGTTGAGGTTGTTCGGATCGGTTTTCTCCGCCTTCTGGAAGTAGGGGAAAGCGATGTCAAACTCGGCGTTGATTTCCTTCTCCAGCGCCTCGTACTTGGCCTGACCTTCCTTGCTGAAATCGTTGCCGAGTTCTACCAGCTGGTTGGTCATGTTGGCGGCCCGGTTAAAGTAGAGGGCGCCGAGGCTGTAAATAAGGGAAGCGTTCTCTTCGTCAACGTTCAGTCCAGCCTCGTAGTTACTCTTCGCGTTGTTGAAGTAAGTCTTGGCCGTTTCGGGGTCTTCATCCCGGGTGGACTGGTACAGGCGGTCGTATACGGAGCCGAGGGTAGCGTACAGACTCACGTTTTCGGGTTCGGCCTTGATGGCTTCTTCCAGTTTGTCGGTCAGCTCGTCGAGTTTGTCCTGGGCCAGGTAGTAGTTGATTTCGGTGAAGAGCAGCTGAGTTTCGTCGGGAAACTTCTCCCGGCCTTCCTGCAGGTACTTACCGGCCTGCTCCATATCGTCCTTACCACTGTACACCTTGTACAGACCGTCGTAGATGCCTACGTCATCGTAGCCACCGGAGTAGAGGGCGAGGAAGAGGGGTTCGGCGGCGTTGTAGTCTTCGTTGAGTACAGCGGACAGGGCAGCGTAGTAACGCTCGTCGTTCAGCTTGGACTCGTCTCCTTCGTACACGCTCTTTCCGCCGTTCTTGGTCAGGAACTCGTGGACTTCCACGCTGGTGTTAAAGGCGGCGTAGCTGTCGGCGTAGGACTTATCCTGAATGGCGTAGATCCCCTCGTTGGAGATGTTGCCCTGAAGGGTTTCGAGGCCCTTGAGCGCATCGCGCTGGCCGCCCTTCTTATCCGACAGGTTGTAAGCCTTCATGTACAGCTTGGCGGCCTTGGAGGCTGCCTGGGCCAGCAGGGGCTCGATGGGCTCATTGTTGGCCAGGGTACGGTCGGTCACGTACTGGTTGATCACGGCGGAGTAGATGTCCGCGACTTCGAGGTGTGCTTTATAATCGCTTTGGACGGTAGGGTCCTGAAGGGCGATCTGGGCGGCGTCGACGGCTTCCTGCAGCTTGACCGGGTCCTTGGTGGAGGTAAAGCTGCTATAAGCCTTGGAGGCTTCCTTCAGCTTGTCTTCGCCGCTTTGCGCGAAAGCTGCGGAGATAGCAAAGAGCGCGATGAAAGCGCTAAGCAAAAAATTACGCATGGCAATAGTGTTGGTTTCTGAATGATATGTGTCTCTCCTTAGACAGTTGATTATGGCGGAGGTAACTGCAAAACGTCGATTGTCGACGCAAGTATCGTTAACGCCTTCATAAAGTTACGGGAACGGCGCGGGAAAGCCGGTGTTCGCAGCCGAAGTCTCGGGCCTATTCCTCCTCACCGGCGATCTCGTCCTCGTCGATACTGACCACGGCGACGTCCGCGATCGCGTCGTCCGGCTCCAGCTTAATGAGTCGTACGCCCTGAGTCGACCGACCCATTACGCGGAGCGCTTCCATGGAGGTACGGATCAGAATGCCGGAGCGATTGGTGATCATCAGGTCGTCCTCGTCGCTGACCGCCTTGATGGTAACCAGTTCGCCGGTTTTCTTGGTGATCTTCATCGTCGAGACGCCCTTGCCGCCACGGTTCGTAATGCGGTACTCCGACCATTCCGACCGCTTACCCATTCCCTTTTCGCTGACCACCAGAATGGACTTATCCATGTCCAGATCATGGTCGATGGTAACCATACCGACCACTTCGTCCTTCGGTCCGTTGAGCGTTATGCCCCGGACACCGGCGGCGTTGCGGCCCATGTTACGCACTTTCTCTTCCTCGAAGTGAATGGCCTGTCCCTTACGGGTGGCGAGGAATACGTGGCTGTTGCCCGTCGTCAGTCGAGCTTCCAGTAGTTCATCCCCCTCGTTGATGGTGATGGCGTTGACGCCATTGGTCCGGGGACGGCTGTACTCCTCCAGGCTGGTCTTCTTCACCTGGCCCTTACGGGTGGCGAAAATGACGGAATGATTAGCCAGGAACTCCGCGTCGGTCAGGTCGGCTACGCTGATGTAAGCCCGCACGTTATCGTCCTTCGGCATGGCCAGGATGTTCTGGATGACCCGGCCACCGCTGTTCTTACCCGCCTCGGGAATCTCGTAGATGCGCAGCCAGTAACACCGACCGTGCTCGGTGAAGAGCAGCAGGTAGTTGTGGTTGCTGGCGATGAAAATGTGCTCGATGAAGTCGGCGTCCCGGGTCTTCGAACCCCGGCTGCCCCGACCGCCCCGGCTCTGGGCCCGGTATTCCGAGACCAGGGTGCGCTTGATGTAGCCCAGGTGGGAAATGGTCACGACCACGTCCTCGTCGGCGATCATATCCGTGATCGAAATGTCCGCCGTGTCGAGGCTGATCTCGGAGCGCCGCTCGTCGCCGAAGCGGGCGCGTACGTCCTGCAGCTCCTCCTTGACGATGTCGCGTTGCAGTTCCTCGCTTTCCAGGATGGCCCGCAGGCGGTCGATCAGTTCGCGGATCTCGGCGTACTCATCGCGGATCTTATCGATCTCCAGACCCGTGAGCTTCTGCAGACGCATGTCGAGAATGGCCTTAGCCTGCTCCTCGCTCATGACGTTGCCGTCGGCGACGATCAGTTCTTCGGTCTGTACTTCCCGGACCAGGTCGCCGAATTTATTCCAGAAGGCGGCCTTGTCCTCGATGAAGTCGCCCGCCATCAGGCCGTCTTTGGCCTCTTCGGGGTTGGCGCTGGCCCGGATCAGGCGGATCACCTCGTCCAGATAGTCGAGCGAGATCAGCAGTCCGATGAGGATGTGGGCCCGTGCGAGGGCCTTGTTGAGTTCGAAACGCGTGCGGCGCTGAATGACTTCCAGCCGGAAGGCCACGAATTCCTCAATCAGATCCTTGAGGTTAAGGGTCATCGGCCGGCCGCCGACGAGGGCCACGTTGTTCACCCCGTAGCTGCTCTGCAGGGGCGTGTACTTGTAGAGATAGCTCAGTACGATGGAGGCCATCGCATCGCGCTTCACCTCGATGACGATCCGCAGGCCGTCGCGGTCCGATTCGTCGCGGACGGCGCTGACGCCGGTGATCTTACCGTCGTTCACCAGTTCGGCGATCTTAGCTACCAGGGTAGCTTTATTAACCTGATAGGGAATTTCGCTGATGATGATGGTTTCCCGGTCGTTGGCGTCGACCTTAATGTCGGCCCGACCCCGGACCACCACGCGGCCACGGCCGGTACGGAAGGCTTCGCGCACGCCGTCCATGCCGTAGATGATGCCGCCGGTAGGAAAGTCGGGTGCCTTTACGAACTCCATGAGCTCGTCGACCGTGATGTCGGGATTATCTACCGTAGCGATGATGCCGTCGACCACCTCGTTCAGGTTGTGGGGGAGCATATTCGTGGCCATACCGACCGCGATGCCGGACGCGCCGTTGACCAGGAGATTGGGGATGCGGGTAGGCATCACCGTGGGTTCCTTCAGCGTGTCGTCGAAGTTAAGTTGGTAGTCCACGGTGTCCTTGTCCAGGTCGCCGAGGATGCTGTCGGATATGCGCTGCAGCCGCGCCTCGGTATAGCGCATGGCGGCCGGGCTGTCGCCGTCCATGGAGCCGAAGTTACCCTGGCCGTCCACCAGCGGATAACGGAGCGACCAGTCCTGGGCCATACGGACCATGGTGTCGTACACCGACGAGTCACCGTGGGGGTGGTACTTACCGAGTACCTCTCCGACGATACGGGCCGACTTCTTGTGGGCCCCGCGGTAGCTCAGTCCGAGTTCCGACATACCGAAGAGCACGCGGCGGTGGACCGGTTTGAGGCCGTCGCGCACGTCGGGCAGGGCCCGGCTGACGATGACCGACATCGAATAATCGATGTACGCCGATTTCATCTGGTCTTCGATGTTGACCGGAATGATTCTTTGATTTGGCATTGAAATTGGTTGTTTTAGCTTCGCTGCGGGTTGCAACGTAGAGCGCGTGCGCGGACAGCTTGTTAATCAAGGAAATCCGCGGTCCCGCCCGCCCGCGAAGGTACAAAAATCGTGCCTCAAAACCTACCTCAACCAAAGCTAATTTGACCCGTTAACTAGGGCATATGAAAAGGACGGACAAGGTGGTGAAACCCTACGGGCAGGAGGAGTCGAAGAAGGCGGAAGTAGGGCGGATGTTCGACGCGATCGCTCCCACCTACGACCTGCTTAACCGGGGTACTTCCCTGGGCATCGACACCCTGTGGCGCCGTAAGCTCATCGCCCAGCTCGATCCCGTCCGGCACCGCCACATCCTGGACGTTGCTACCGGTACGGCCGATGTCGCTATCCAGACCGCGAAGCGCACCGACGCCGCCCACGTGACCGGTCTCGACCTGAGCGAAGGCATGCTCGAAATCGGTCGCCGCAAGGTGACAAAATTGCAGCTCGACGACCGCATCACCCTCGTACAAGGTGACAGCGAACAGCTCCCCTTCGCCGACGATTCCTTTGATGCCGTGACGGTGGCCTTCGGCGTGCGCAACTTCGAGAACCTCGAACGGGGCCTGAGCGAAATGCGCCGCGTCCTGCGGCCCGGGGGTAAATTGGTGATCCTGGAATTTAGTCGGATCCGCGTCGCTCCGCTCCGCTGGGCGTTTAATTTCTATTTCGGCAAAATTATGCCGCTCATCGGCCGTTTACAGAGCAATGACCCCCGCGCCTACGCCTATCTCTTCGAGAGCGTGCAGGTATTTCCCAGCGGCAGACACTTTACAGCGATCCTTGACCGGGTCGGCTTCAACGACACGAGATGCAAATCACTCACCTTTGGCGTGGCTTCCATTTACACCGCCAACGGGTAATCATCACCCTGCTCTTTACCGTAGGCTTTTGCTCCTGCGCCCGCGCCCAGTTCGTCGGGGGAAGGAACCAGAATTTCTTCGACTTCCAGGCGAAACCCTACTACTTCGGCATCACGCTCGGCTACAACTCCAGTCGCTATACTCCCTTCCGCAGCAACGACTTCATCTATACCGACAGTATCGTGGGGGTGACCAGCCTCGACGGCCCCGGCTTCAACCTGAACCTCATCGGGAACCTGAAGCTCGGTAAGTACTTCGATTTTCGCTTCACGCCGGGGTTCAGCTTCGCCGAACGGACGCTCAACTACACCCAGAGCAGTGTACGCCGCGTCGAGAGCCAGGAAAAGGTAGAATCGGTATTCATCGAAATGCCGTTCTACTTCCGGTACAAATCGGCGCCCTACCGCGACAAACGGCTGTTTCTGATCGCGGGCATGAAGTACAGCTTCGACGTCGCTAGTGAAAGTCGCACGCGACAGGCGGAGGAACTGGTCCGGATCAGTCCGCACGACTTCAGCGTAGAGTACGGGGCGGGAATCCAGATCTTCTTCCCCTACTTCATCCTGTCACCGGAATTCAAGATCAGCCACGGGATCGGCAACACGCTTCTGTTCAACCCGACCCTGCCGGAAAGTCGGGTACTGGAGAAGGTGACGAGCCGCACCTTCACCCTGTCGTTTCACATCGAAGGGTAGGGACTAGGACCGCCGCGAACCGGCCGCCTGGATGATGGCCGCGAAATCGTCCGCCTTCAGACTGGCACCGCCCACCAGTCCGCCGTCCACGTCGGGTTCGGCGAAGAGTTCGGTAGCGTTGTCGGGCTTCACCGACCCCCCGTAGAGGATGGTCATGTTAGCGGCCACCTCGCTGCCGAACTGATTCGAGATCATGCGGCGGATGTGGTCGTGCATGGCCTGCGCCTGTTCCTTGCTGGCGGTAACGCCGGTGCCGATGGCCCATACGGGCTCGTAGGCAATAACGATTTTCGCGACCTGCTCGGGAGAGAGGGAGGATAAAGCTTCCTCGACCTGCTTACCCACCACGACCTCGTGGTTATTGGCCTCCCGGATGTCCAGTTTTTCGCCGCAGCAGTAGATGGGGGTGAGTCCCGCCTCCAGCGCGCGGATGATTTTGCGGTTGATGAGCTCGTCGTCTTCCGCAAAGTAATCGCGGCGCTCGCTGTGCCCGAGGATTACGTATTCGATGCCGGCGTCGACCAGCATCTCGGCGCTGATCTCTCCGGTGTAAGCACCGCTCTGCTCCTGGTGCATGTTCTGGGCGGCAACGGCGTAGTTGGGGTGCCCCTCCACCAGTTTCTGTACGGCCAGTAATTGGATGGCCGGAACCCCGAATACCACCTTCGTGGGCGGATTGCCGACCTTCTCCATCACTTCCCTGACCAGGGCGGTACCCTGGGTGGGCGTGGTATTCATTTTCCAGTTTCCGGCGACCATCGTGCGGCTCATCGTAGATAATTTAGGGGATTCTCGATTAGTGTCTTTTCGCTTCGTTGCGTTCGATCTTGTGGCCGGGCCGGCTCCAGCGGATGCGCTCCTTCGCCGTCGGCGCGCCCGGATCTTCGGTAGGAACGGGGCGGGAGCCCTTCGCGTAGGCGGCCGTGGGGCGCAGGCCCAGCGCGGCGAATAGTTCCATATCGGCGAAAGCCTCCGGATTCGGCGTAGTGAGCAGTTTATCCCCCGCGAAAATGCTGCCCGCGCCGGCGAAGAAGCAGAGTGCCTGCCCCTCGGCGGACATCTCCGTGCGCCCCGCGCTCAGGCGAACCGTGGTGGTCGGAAGTACGATGCGCGTCACGGCGATCATACGGACCATTTCGAAAATATTCACCGGTTGCTGATCTTCCAGGGGAGTTCCCTCTACGGCCACCAGGGCGTTGATGGGCACGGATTCCGGAACGGGGTCGAGGGACGCCAGAGTGAGCAGCAGGTTGAGGCGATCGGTCACGGACTCGCCCATACCGATGATGCCCCCCGAGCATACAGTAAGGCCGGCCTTGCGGGCGTTGCCGATGGTCTCCAGGCGATCCTGGTATCCGCGGGTGGAGATGACCTCCTTGTAGTACTCCTCGCTGCTGTCGAGATTATGGTTGTAGGCGTACAGTCCCGCGGCGGCCAGGCGCTCGGCCTGGTTGGGCGTCAGCATGCCCAGGGTCGCGCAGACTTCCATGTCGAGACCGTTCACGGTACGGACGAGGTCCAGCACCTGGTCGAATTCGGCGTCGTCGCGCACGTTGCGCCAGGCGGCACCCATGCAGAGTCGGCTGCTGCCCAGTCCCTTCGCACGTTCGGCGGCGGCCTTTACCTGCTCTACTGACATCAGGGCATTCTCCTCGATGTCGGTATGGTAGCGGGCCGCCTGGGGGCAGTAGCCGCAATCTTCGGGGCAGCCTCCGGTCTTGATGCTGACGAGGCTGGAAACTTGCACTTCGTTGGGATCGTGGTGCTTACGGTGTACGGTAGCGGCCCGGTACAGCAGTTCCATCAGGGGACTGTCGTGCAGTTGCTGTAATTCCGCGAGGGTCCAGGAGGTGGTGAGGTCGGTAGTCTGGGCAGTCATAGGGCGGCAAATATAGGCATAAGCCGCTTGCGAAGTCGACCCGCGGCCGCCTTAGCGAAATTCGTAGATGTACCACCACTTTTGCCGGTCCGCCCATCCACCCAGGTTAACCGTATCGATCCATTCCGGCCGGTCGGTGAACACCAGTTTTCCCGCCGCCGGGGGTGCCGGAGTTTCGCGTGTGTGGGTAACGAACAGACAGGGGGCGGGGCCGCAGGAGCCGGGCCTGACCAGGGAAAGCGAATCGATCTGGTGGCGCGGTCGACCGTAATAGCGGGCCGTGGCCCCCTCGGCGTCGATAATTTCCGCATCGGGCCCGGTCAGCGTAGCCGCTCCGGGGTAAGCCTGGTTGACGAAGCGGGCCGGAGCGATCTCGGAAGCCGCCGGTCGCAGAAGGACGGCCAGTAGTAGGACGAAATTGGTAGCGGCCGACAGTGCCACCAACCACCGGGTAAGGGGTTTGCGCCACCAGCCGTCCGCTCCGCGGCGCTGCCAGGCCGTTGCCGCCCCCGCCACGAGCACGGGGACGAGGGGAATCAGGGGATACAGAAAACGGATGTCCTTCCGGGCCAGGGCGGAGTGGACGACCACGAAGGCCACGACCATCCAGGTAAGCGGGTCGCGCCGGAACCACCAGCAGAAGCCAACCGTCCCGACGAGGTAAACCAGGCTGAGGGGTGGGATGCCCCGCAGAAAGACCAACACCGGATACGCATACCACGGCCGCGTGCCGTAGGTAGCCGCCTTCCCCTCGATCAGATTAGCCGCCAGGTAGTTCCAGGCGGGCAGGGTCCACTCTCCGTACAACCAGTAAGAAAGGGGGTAGGCCAACAGGAGGGCAGACAAGCCTCCCGCAACCACGGCGGCAATGGAGGTCCACCGCTCCCGTTCGACGAACAACAGCCACGCGCCGAAGCCGGCAACCATGATGCCGACCTGGTACCGAAACAGAAAGGCCAGACCGAAGCACGCCCCGGCCAGAAAGGCGGAGTGGCCGCCGGCACCCGTGAAGCGGTGAGGGTCCCCGGAGCGGGAGAGGGGATAGAGTAGTAGGCCGATCACGGCGAACAGACCGGACCAATTCTCGCTCGAGAAGCGCACGCCGCTGTAGTAAGCGCACCAGTGGAAGAAGAGCAGCAGGACGAACCAGAGGCGTACCCCGGCGGAAATTCGGGGTACGTACCTCCGGTATAGGAGCCCCGCTACGGTCAGCGTCAGCGCGCCCGACAACAGCCGTAGAATAAACGCGACCGTAAAGGGATCGGTATGGCCGAACCAGCCGACGACCCGGTGGATCGTGTAGGCCAGGGCGGGTTGCAGCGCCGGTCGCATCCGCTCGTGGTATTCCCACGGTAGGTCCGTAGCCTCCGCCAACCCCAGCTTGTAAGCGGCAAACTCCAGGATCTGAAAGTGCTCGTCCAGCTGGTGATACCCGGCGGAGTAGTAAGCCGCTACAACGAAGAGGAGGGCCGCCGGGAGTAATATTCGCTTACTCATGCGGACGGGAATCAGCGGGCTTGGCCGAAGCGGTCGGTTCATCCGGCACGTTCAGCGATTCGGTTGGGAAAAGTACACCCAGGTCGGGCTGGCCGGCATCCACCCAGCAACTGTACCACACGGAACCGACCCCGTGAATCGCGGCCCGAAATCGCTGTTCGACCATTCCATCCATGGCTTCCGACCACGCCCGGGCAAATTCGGTGCACTGCGTATTTACCAGACGCCCCAGCCGCTCTTCCGTGCACCATTGCCGGTCGGCGGGGAACGCCTCCCGCAGTCGCCGTTCGGTGTGCAGTACGCTGTCCACCAGTGCGTGGCTGCCCAGTACGACGTCCCAGTAAAAGTCGTTAGGCTCCGCGACGTACTCGGCCGCTCCGACGAAATAGTCGAACTCCTCATCCGCGAATAATTCCGGTAACCGGCTCTCCCAGAAGGCGTGAATACCCGTCTGACCGGTCAGTTGACCGTTATAGTTTTCGGTGGTGTGCAGGGGGACGTAAGCATCACCGATGTAGTGGCCGATCTCCGCCGACAGTTGCAGAATGCGGTCCGCATCCAGGTCCACGAACGCCTGGGTGAGTTGCCGGTGGTGTGCCGCCAGGTAATAGGGCAGGATGCCGGATTCTGAGAAACGATCGGTAACGCCCGCCGATAGGATGGGTTCCGGGAAGCCGGCGGCACGCAGGGAGTCCGCAGGCACGCTACCTTCCCCTGCACGCAGGGCGGGCAACAGGGTGCTATACCAGAGTTGACGCAGGGTGTCGTGGGGCAGATCGAAGGTATGGTCCCGGGAGATCAGGAGGACGCGATCGCCGATAAGGGTGTCCTGCCGCCAGTGCACCGTGTCTCCGGGCCCGTTTACGGTATGAATTATGGCGTGCTTCATGAGGGCGTCGACGTAGGTCCTCGGCAGTTCCGGGAAGGGCAGTGACCCCCACCGGTCAAGGTCGATGTAGTGACGAACCGCTTCGTGTTCGCTGGCGTAGCGGCGCTTGTCCGGGTCGACGGCGTGTTCGGCGAGGTAATCGATACTGGCCCGAAAGAAGGGCATCATTTCCGGGGGCAGGGTAAAGGTGGCCAGCCGGTTGATCCGTCGGTGGCCGAAGAACCCCCAGGGTGGCGTAGGCTCTGCCACGGACGTAAGGCAAATCAAGGCGCAGAGCAGGCTAAAACGAAGCATAACTCAGAAGTAGGGGTTGGGTGGTTTCTACGGCCAGGAGCGCCCAGTCCTGACCGTCGTTGACGAAGGCGGTGTACGCGGACAACTGCCCGCCGGTCGGATCGGCGAAGCGGGGGAATACGGACATGAGCTGCTCCTCCCGATCCCTTTCCTTGAGGCGGATCACCGCGAACGGTACCGCCTCCCGGGCCTTGCGGATGGACGCCTCATCTCCGTTCTCGTAGCGGCTGATGTAGTAGTCCTCGTAGCGGGATAGCACGCCCTCCGCCGTGCCCCGAGAGACGGCTTTTTCCGTTAGGCCAATGTCGTAGAGTGGCGTAACGCGGAACGCACCGTTCGCATCACGCTGCATCCGGAAACTTTCCGCCCGCTGCTGGGGGTAGTCGATGCTCAGGTATTCGACCCGGGCGGGATCCACCGCGAAGAGTCTTTTGGAGCGCCATTCATCATCCCGCAAGTTGAAGCGGTGGCGCAGATTGCCGGTCCACATCGGTAAGTGGACGATGTACGGATTATCGCTGCCCTCCATGATGGCGGCCGTGCCGAGTTCGCCATTCGCGCCGCCGCCGATGTAGTAGCCCCGCAATTTGTTGTCGCCGCGGTCGAAGAGCCGAACGAGGATGCCGCCTCCGGCCAGGTTACGGACCAGATTCGGGATGGCCTTGCTGGTCGGAAGCGACTGCACTTCCATATGCCCGATGGCCTGCAGCAGGTTTTTCATCACGTTCTCGTTAGCGGGATGTTTGCCACCGTACATCCACCCGGTCGGACCGCCCCGGGTGAGTTCCGCCTCGCGCCCGTTGCGATCGGCAACGTAGATCCGGTGGATCTCCTGCACCCGGGGGTAGGCAAAATCGCGGTCGTCGGCGGGCGGTTCGGTATTCGCCGGCGTGGTGGTATACCAGGCGATCGTACCGAGCAGAATTACTGCCGTCAGCAGAATGAGGGTGCGCTTCATGCCTTATGGTCTTGCGTAACGCCGCCGGCGGAAGTAGTTGAATGCCAGCCCGAAAAGAGCTAGTAGAAGGAGGGGAACTCCCAGGTTCAGGAGCCTCCAGTATCCGGCTTCCTGTTGGGCACGGTTCTGGTCGAGTAGGCGCAATTTAACCTGCTTACTGCGGCTGGCGATCACCCCGTCGGGATGCAGGAGGTACTCCACGGCGTTCAGCATGAAATCCTTGTTGGCGTACGGGATCTTCGAGAATGGGTTGACCCCCAGGAAGCCTACCTCGCCACGGCTGTTGACGCTGTTGGCCAGTACGTCGCCGTCGCTGATGACGATCATGCTGGTCTCCCGGGACTCGCCGCGGTAGGGCAAACCGCTGCTTTCGAGCAGGCGTTCGTTGTCGCGGCTCAGGCGGTTGGCATAGGGGCTGGAAAAGGTGCCGCGCAGCAGTACGGCCAGCGGCAGGTCACTTTCGTTGAAGCGTTCCAGGTCCACGCTAAACTTCTGGGCGTCGAGGTCGATGGGTGTTGGCAGTCGTTGGCGCCGGGCACGATCGCTGCTCGCCAGCAGCACGGTTTCCTCCACGGAATCCCCCCCGCCGACCAGCTCGATGAGGGTGGGGTAGCGCATGTCCACCCCGTCCAGGTTCTGAACAATGGGATTATCGCCGTGGGGCAGAGCCAGCACGTGATACGGAAACGGGACCAGGGAGAACTTCGGACCGCTCTGTCCCTGGTTAGTGGCGATCGGAATCGGGGTATTGATCAGGTCGAGCACTAACTGATTGCCCAGTCGGAAGCCGTAGCGGAAGAATAGGTCCTCCAGGCCGGTAGTGCGGGTCTGCGGAAAGGCTTCGCCGGTCGCACGGAGGCTGTCGTAGTCCATGGCGACCGCGTCGATGGCCCAGATGACCTTGCCGCCGTTCATGACGTACTGGTCGAGCTTGAAGGCCGCGAAGTCGCTGAACGGAACGGTGGGTTTAGCCACGATCAGCAGGTCGATGTCCGCGGGCAGGGTGGCGAAGCTGTCCAGGTACACCGGCCCCACCTCGTAGTCCTTGCGCAGTTCACTCACCAGGTCGGCAAACTGCAGGGGACCGAGCTCCCCGTTTCCGAGCGTGAAGCCGATGACCGGCCGATCGTTGCTGAGCAGCCCGTCGATGGCCCGGGTGAAGTTGTACTCGAGCAAGCTTTCGGCCTGGTTGAGTTGCTGTTCGATGGGTACGTCCGGCCGGGCACTGGAGATCAACGGGACGATTCGCTGTCGGTCACCGTAGTAGAACAGGGCATAGGGATAAATGGCCCGGGTCGTGCGTTCGCCGGCCGACTGCTGGTAATCGGTGATGGGGATAATGCCGTCCTTCAGCATATCCTCCTGGCGCTGCCGCACGTCATCGGGCTGTCCGGCCAGCGGATCCACGAACTCGTACTCGACGTAGTCGGTGTAGGCGGAAAAGTCTTCGAGTGTTTCCTCTACCGCCGTGCGCAGGCGTTGGTAGCTGGCCGGTAGCTCGCCGTCCAGCAGAATACGTACGTAGACCGGCTCCTCGAGCCCGGAGAGTTGCCGCTGGGTGTGGGGGGTGAGGGTAAAGCGCTTGTCCTGGGTGAGGTCGAGCGCTCCGTACAGTCGGGTATTGCCGATCTTCGCGTTAGCGAGCACGTTGACGACCACGAGGAGGGCTACGGCCAGGGCGAATTGGATGAAGGCCTGAGTGCGGTATTTACGTTCGAGTGCGGGCATACGATTTCGGTCGCGAAGATAGAGCACCTACATTTGGTGGAATGTCAGCCGATCGCCAATGAAAAAATTGCTCATCTTCCTGGCCGGGTTGTTGGTCCTCTACGTCGGCTTAACGTACTTCATCAGCAACCTCGTACTAGATACCCCGAACCGCAGTCTGGAGGAATCTTACCGCATCGCGACCCAGCAGTGGAAGATCAACGTCGACAGCATTCGGGCGACCCTCCCGCCGCCCGCACCCATCACCTTTCGCAGTCCGGTCGACGGCCTCGCCCTGCGGGGGTGGTACTTCAGGCAAGACGGTACTCGCTGCGCCGTGGTGATGGCCCACGGCTACCACGACAACCGCTTAAGCATGCTGAAGTACACCCCCTACTTCGACCGCTGCGGATGCGACCTGCTGCTCTACGACCACCGGGGCTTCGGCGAAAGCGACGAGGCCTACGGCACGGGAGGGATCAACGAGGCAACCGACCTGCTGGCGGCCCACGCCTACGTGCGCTCCCTGACCGGTCTCGCCGACGACCGCATCGGCTGGTTCGGCGAAAGCTGGGGAGCGGCCACGGTGCTGCTTGACGCCGGCCGGCAAACCGTCCGTCCGGCCTTCGTCATCGCGGAAAGTCCCTACGCCGATTGGGAAACGGCCATCACGGAGCGGGGGGTACGCGACTACGGCCCCGCCCTGGCGGCCCTTACCCCGGGTACTTTTCGGTGGGTAGCCTACCGCAGCGGTACGGACTTCGTCAGCGCGAGTCCCCTCCTGGCCGGGGAGAACATCGGCGTGCCGACCCTGCTTTTACACTCCCTGGCCGATACCCTGACGGCCCCCGAACAATCAGACTACATCGCCGAACGGATCAACCCGGAAATGCTGACCTACCACCGGCTGGACTGGGGAGCCTGGCACGCGCACAACGTGGTGTGGCGGCCCCGGGCGTACGAACGCTTGCTGGCGGAATTCATCGGGCGTAAGCGGCCAGAATTCTGTACTCCGTAGGGATCGCGGACCGGGGTAGATGTCGGCCGAAAATCCTTCGCGCCGCCTCGGTTGTTGTACCTTTGACCTCCTGACCGCAAAAGACGTGCTGCCCTTTTTCGTTGACCCAATCAGCACCCGAATGACGTTTTACTTCAGAATTATCGCCCTGTCGATCCTGCTCGCTACGCTTACCTCCTGCGGAGAAGACGTAAACCCGAACTACCGCGAGGAAGTAGCCGAACCAGAATACTTTCACCGCAGCGTCAAGCAGTTGACCGACGTGATCGTCCACGATATTTTTTCCCCACCGGTGGCCAGCCGGATCTACGCTTACTCGAGCATCGCGGGTTACGAAGCCCTGGCCGCCGGGGATCCCCACCTGAAAAGTCTGGCCGGTCAGGTTCCCCACCTGGCTCCCGCGCCCCCGCCCCCCGCGAATACGGAAATCGCGTACCCGTTGGCTGCAGTAGCCGCGCAACTGAAGGTTGGTAAGAGTCTGATCTTCAGTGAGGATAAGATGGATGAGTTTCGGGACAACCTCTACGCCGAAGTCCGCCGGATCGGAATGCCCGCCGAGGTGTTCGACGCTTCGGTTGCTTACGGAGAGCAGGTGGCCGATCACGTGATCTCCTGGTACGCCGGCGACATGTACAAGCAGACGCGCACCTTCCCGAAGTACTCCATCACCGACGACGAGACGAAGTGGCAGCCTACGCCGCCCGACTACATGGACGGCATCGAGCCGAGCTGGATGAAGATCCGGGCCTTCGCCCTCGACAGTGCCAGCCAATTCCGCCCCCTGCCGCCCACCGAGTACAGTCTGGAACCCGACAGCAAGTGGATGCGGGAGGTCAATGAAGTATACACGGTGTTCAGCGGCGTGAGCGAGGAAGAATCCGCCGAACGCCAGGCCATCGCCCAGTTTTGGGACTGTAATCCCTACGTCAGTCATACGGTGGGGCACCTGATGTTCGCGACCAAGAAAATCACCCCGGGAGGCCACTGGATCAACATCGCCGCCATTGCCGCCCGTAAGGCCGATGCCGATTTCGCGCGCACGGTGGAAACCTACGCCATGACGAGCATGGCCATGTACGACGCCTTCATCAGCTGCTGGGACGAGAAGTACCGCAGCAAACTCGTCCGCCCCGAAACCTTCATCAACCGTCACGTCGATCAGGAATGGCGTCCCTTGTTGCAGACGCCGCCCTTCCCCGAACATACGAGCGGCCACTCCGTGGTCAGCCGGGCCTGCGCCATCGTACTCACCGATCTGTACGGCGATAACTTCGCCTTCGACGACGACAGTGAGGAAGAGTACGACCTGCCGACCCGAAGTTATCCGAGCTTCCTGGCCGCCAGTGAGGAAGCGGCCATCAGCCGACTCTACGGCGGCATCCACTACCGCCCGGCCATCGACTACGGCGTGCGGCAGGGAGAGCAGGTCGGCAACCACCTGCTCAGCCGGGTCGAGACGCGGGCCATGATTACGGAAGAGCGCGGCGGTAAGTGAATTTTGCCCTGCTCCTAATCGCGCAGTTGATCGTTTACGCACTGCTGATGTTGTACGACGAGTACGCCGGCACCCTGCTGGCACTCATCCTTGGCAGCATTTGTCTGGCCATCTGGATACTGAGCCACGTGGTGGAATGGGTGCAGCCCAGTCGGGTAAGCCGCAAGTACTATACCTACCTGATCACGGCCTGGCTGGCGCCCTTTCTCGCCCTGGCGGCCTTTATCGCCCTACGGGGCGGCGTCGGCTGGTTGTGAGGGGACGGGTCACGGCCGAACAAGTCGCCCGCGCCGGGCTTTGAAGCAAGTAATATGAAGCGATTAATAAGCTACTCCAGGGGTCGCCTGTCGGCCTTCGGTTACGCCTTCCGCGGGGCCTACGATCTCCTGCGCAACCATGCGCCCTCGCGGATCCATATGCTGGCCTTCGTAGGCATGGTAGCCGTGAGTTGGGGACTCGATTTTCCGCTTTGGAAGTGGGTCGCCGTCCTTCTCTGCTCCGGACTCGTGCTGGCGGCCGAGGCGCTCAATACCGCCGTTGAATACGTGGTGGACCTAGTGAGTCCGGAATACCACATACTTGCCGGTAAGGCCAAGGACGTCGCGGCCGGGGCGGTGCTCTTCACCGCGGTCTTTTCCGGCTTGATTGCCATCCTTTTGGTGACCGATGCCATCTGGGGACTGTAGACCGGTCAGTACGATTTGATCATATTGTCGGGAACGAGCAGCGTGTAGTCCGCCTTGCCGATCAGTTCGGCTTGCAGCCGGTCGACGTTGGGTTGCTCCAGGGTCGTGATGGTGACCACCCGTAGTTGGGGTTTGTAGCGTCGCAGGTACCAGCCGATCCCTTCGTAGTCGTCGCTGTGGTAGCTGCCGTTGAGGTGAAGGAAGGTACGTCCGGGCCGGACGTTCTTGACGATGTACCAGGCCATGGTGGCATCCTTAATGGCCTGCGCCTTGGGGAAATTCTCCCCGTTGTGCCCCATGCCCTGACCGGGCATCACCATGGCCCGGTAGGAGGGAAGTTCGGGATCATAGGGTGGGGGAAGCGGCGGTAGGAGGGCCTGATCCTCGGCGGGGAGGGATTGCAGCACTACGAAGCCCCGCTGGAATACCATGCGGGCAAAGCGCCGGGGGGTATTCGTAGCCACCACCCGAGCGGAATCGCGCCGCGCGAGGTCGAGGAGGGGAAGATAGTCCGTCTTGAAATTGGGCCAGACGCCCCCGGTGAGGCTATCGAGGTCCCCGACGGTGATCTCTCCGGCCAGAAAGCGGTCGAGAGGTTCCTGCTCATCGGTTTCGAACATCTCCATGCCGAGGTCATAGCCCGGAAGGCGGTCGGCAATCGTGAGTTCCATCCAGTGAGCGATGGGGTTGTCGTGGTATTCGCCGAAGAGTATGATGTCCGCGTCATCCAGCTCCTTCATCATTTTTTTAAAGGAAACCTCCTTGCCCTTCTTATCGAAGAGAGCAAAGGCCCGGGGTTCGGACTGGGCACTCAGGTAGGTACTGGCAAGGAACAGAAAGGGTAGTAGTCGCAACATAGGGTGAAGATAACTCTGAGACGGGGTGGGCCGGGTCGTACAACAAAACGGGGGTGCCCGTATAACGTGCACCCCCGCGATTGCTTTGTGTCCGGTTGGTTTTTAATACGGCATCTCTCCGCCGGTAATGCCCATGACCTCACCGGTGATGTAGCTGGCTTCCTGGGAGGCCAGCAGCACGTAGATGGGTGCCAGCTCCACGGGTTGACCGGGACGGCCCAGGGCGGTGGTGGAACCGAACTTCTCGATCTTATCCTGGGGTTGACCGCCCGAAGATTGTAGGGGAGTCCAGATGGGTCCGGGTGCTACGGCGTTTACCCGGATGCCCTTCTCGGCCACCTGCTGGGCCAGAGCCTTGGTGAAGGCGACATTGCAGGCCTTGGTCTGGGCGTAGTCCAGTAAATTAGGGGAAGGGTCGAAGGACTGTACCGAAGCGGTGTTGATGATCGAAGCGCCGGCCGACATATGCGCCAGGGCCGCCTTCGTGATCCAGAAGGGAGCGTATACGTTCACCTTGAAGGTGTTGTCGAACTGCTCCGTGGTCAGCTCATCGATCGATTTCTGCGCGGTTTGCCGTCCGGCGTTATTGACGAGGATGTCCAGGCCGCCCAGTCCGGCTACCGCCTTCTGGACGAGTTCCTTACAGAAGCTTTCCTCGACGATGTCTCCGGGTATGGCTACGGCCGTGCGGCCCTCCGCTTCGATCAATTTGACGACTTCCTGAGCGTTCTGTTCCTCACTCGGCAGGTAGTTAATGGCCACGTCGGCACCCTCCCGGGCGAAGGCAATGGCGGCGGCGCGCCCGATGCCGGAATCCCCTCCCGTCACCAGGGCCTTGCGTCCCTTCAGGCGACCGAAGCCCACGTAGCTTTCCTCGCCGTGGTCGGGTTCCGGTTCCATCTTATTGACGGAGCCCGGTCGATCCTGCGGCTGACGCGGAAAGGGGGGGCGGGGGTACTGGGTTAGCGGATTTTGCTTTTTGTAGCGGTCGGTTAGTTTGTCTGATGCATTCATATTTTCGTAACCGGGGCTAATTCTCATATGTTTGCCCCCCCGTTTGCTTAAATGATCCCCACGAAGACCCGTAACCAAGTCGACCGATTGCTCACTTCCACCGCCTATTTTCCACCACTGACCTGGTTCCTGAACGCACTGGATACGGGGAGCTGGACCTGGGAGGCCCACGAGAATTACCAGAAGGGGGGCTACCGGAACCGTTGTCGCATCGTCACCGCCAACGGACCGCAGTTGCTGTCCGTGCCCCTTACCGGGGGTAAGCACCAGCAGATGCCCGTGCGCGAGGTGCGCATCAGTTACGTCACCGACTGGCAGCGGCAGCACGAACAGGCCCTGCGCTCGGCGTACGGGCGGGCACCCTACTTCGAGCACTACGCCGACGATATTTTCGCGGTGGCGGGCGAGCAACGCACGTACCTGTGGGACCACAACTGGGCCATCACCGCGCAAATCCTGGAGTTGCTGCAACTCCCCGTCAGTCTCCACCACAGCAAACAATTTATGGGCGCGGACGCGGGAGCCGGCCATACCCAACGAGCGGTGCCCCCGTACCGTCAGGTTTTCGGGGAGCGGCACGGCTTCGTCGGGGACCTCTCCATCCTGGACGGGCTTTTCTGTCTGGGTCCGGAAATCGCCCTGCTGTAAGCACGGGACGAACTTACCTTTACCGCATGGCAAACTTACTTGACGCCGGCCTGCAGGCCGACCGCGCCCGACTGGAAGAAATTATCAAACGGCTGCACGAACTCACCATCCGGATCGGACACGACGAGATGGCGACCACGGTGAGCGACCTGCGCAACCGCATCTTCGAACCCTTCATGTTCGTGATCGTGGGGGAGGTGAAGGCCGGGAAATCCAGTTTCGTGAACGCCCTGCTGGCTACCGGCGAGGAGATCGCCAAGGCCGCTCCCCAGCCGATGACGGATACCATCCAGCAGATCATCTACGGAGAGGAGCGTCGCGAAGTAACCGTGAACCCCTACCTGAAGAAAATTTTTCTGCCGGTGGACATTCTGCGGGAGATCGCCATCGTGGACACTCCGGGGACGAACACCATCGTCGAGCACCACCAGGAAATCACGGAGCAGTTCATTCCCGCCAGCGACCTGATCGTATTCGTCTTCGAAGCCAAGAACCCCTACCGCCAGTCGGCCTGGGATTTTTTTAAGTACATCCACGGTGACTGGCGTAAGAAAACCATCTTCGTACTGCAGCAACGTGATCTGGCCACCGAGCGCGAACTCGAGGTCAATCTAGCCGGCGTCGCCGAAAAAGCGCGGGCGGAGGGCATCGAGCAGCCACGGGTATTCGCCGTATCCGCCAAGCTGGAGCAGGAAGGCGGGGAGGGGAGCGGCTTCGCGCCCCTGCGGCAGTACATCACCGATAACATTACCGGCGGGCAGGCCCCGCGCCTGAAGCTGAACAACAGCATCGTTACGGCCCAGACCATTAACGCCCGCATTGCCGACGGGCTGTTGCTGCGCCGCAGTCAGTTCGAAGCCGATACGCACTTCCGCACCGACATCCAGCAGACTCTCGACGAACAGGTCGCCCAGAGCAATAAGCAGGTCGACCTGATGGTCGAAAACTTACTGCTTACTTACGACGGCATCACACGGAGTAAACTTGCCGAGCTCCGCGACGGCCTGAGTATGTTCGGCCTGGTGAAGCGCAGTCTCGCCTCCACCTTCGGCAGTACGCCCGGCGCCAAGACCTGGCTGGAAAATCTCGCCCGTGACCTGGAAACCGAACTCAACGACAAGCTGCGCGCCCGCCTGAACGACAACGTGGTCGATCTCGCGGAAAGCATCCAGCAAATGGTAAAGACCATCGATCTCAAGATCCGGGGAAGTCAGACGATTCTCAGCAACGACCACGAGATCTTCTCCAGCATCGCGGAACGGCGGGAGAACGTCCTGCGCGACCTACAGGATCAGTTTAACCGCTTCGTGAGCAAAACGGAAAGCTTCACCGACGAAAGCCTCTTCGCGGACCGCGAAAATCTGGCCCCCAACCTCGCGGCGGGCGGCGGAATGGCCGCCCTGGGCGTGATCCTGATGGCCCTGAGCAGTTTGCCCGTCGTAGACGTAACCGGCGGCGTACTGACCACCGTCGGGATCATCTTTGCCGGTTTCAGTACACGGGGCAAGCGGCGGCGGATCGTGGAGAGTTTCGAACAGGAGATCGCCGGCGGCCGCAGCCGTCTGGCCGGAGAACTCGAGGAGAAGCTTAAAGCCTACATTACCACCCTGCGCCGGCGCATCGAGGCCAACTTCGCCCGCTTCGACGAAATGCTCGACCGGGAACAGAAGAACCTGCAAATCCTGGAGGGTACCCACCGAGAAGTCGACGAAGAGTTGGCCGTACTGGAACGAGAACTCTAGATGCGTTACTTTCTGATCAATAAGCCGTTCGGTACGCTGAGCCAGTTTACCCGCGAGCTTCCCGAACACCGGACGCTGGCCGATCTCTACGATTTTCCGGCGGGGGTGTATCCGGTGGGTCGGCTGGATCGCGACAGCGAAGGACTACTCATCCTTACGGACGATAAGCGACTCAACCACCGCCTGCTCGACCCCACCTACGGACATGCACGAACGTACTGGGTGCAGGTGGAGGGGGACCCTTCCCGGGATACCCTGCGGGCACTGGCCGACGGGCCCCCGATCCGCATCAAGGGTAAAGAACATGCTTCCCTGCCCGTCGGCGTGGAAGTGATTGCTCCCGCGCTCCCGCCCCGCGATCCCCCCATCCGCGTTCGCCGGGAAATACCGGATACCTGGCTGGCGCTGACCCTGCGGGAAGGGAAGAACCGGCAGGTCCGCCGCATGTGTGCCGCCGTAGGGTGCCCCGTGCTGCGGCTCGTGCGCTACGGCATCGAAGATTTGACGCTGGACGACCTGGCCGGCCAACAAGTGCGGGAAGTTTCGGTTGATTATCTGCGGCCCCGGCTTAGGCTCTAGTGCGTAACTTCGGGAGACCGGCAGCAAATCGACCACCGCGTATGGAGTTTTTCCGCAGGACTTTAGAGCGATCCGCCTTCGGCGTATGTGCCTGGTTGGGCGATAAGATGGGCATAAAGCGGACCCGGGTACGGATCTACTTTATCTACCTGTCGTGCCTGTCCCTCGGTTCGTCCCTGCTCTTCTACTTCTTTGCCGCCTTCTGGCTCAACGTGCGGAACTACATTCGCGAGGGGAGGAGACAGATAGGACTGTAAAGGCTGGATCCTTCCGATGAAACTCCGCTACGCATACAACACCAACGGCTGTGCCCACCACCGCCTCCCCGATGCACTCGATCTGATCGCCCGGGCGGGCTACGACGGCGTGGCGCTCACCCTGGACTGGCACCATTTGGATCCCTACGCCCGGGACTGGGAGCGTCGGAGCAGGGAGGTTGGCGACCGGCTGCGTGATCTCGGGTTAAGTTGCGTGATCGAAACCGGGGCCCGGTTTTTACTGAGTGCCGCGGAGAAACACGAACCTACGCTGATCAATCCGCAGCCCGCCGCCCGCGCCCGCCGCGTAGACTTTCTGCGACGGGCCATCGACATTGCCGACATTCTGGAAGCGGAAACCGTTTCCTTCTGGGCCGGCGTTAGGCAAGCTACCGTCAATGACGAGGAGGCGTTCGCTTACCTTACCGAAGGCGTCGTAGCGGTGACCGACTATGCCGATGAACGGGGCGTTTCCGTCAGTCTGGAACCCGAACCGGGCATGCTGATCGAAACCAACGCGGACTACCGCCGGCTGCTCGCCGCTCATTCCCGGCTGCAGGGAAGGTTGAGTCTCGCCCTGGACCTCGGTCATGTCTGGGTAACGGGCGAGCAAGAACCCGCAGAATCCGTGTACCAATACGCCGATCACCTCGGTACCGTATCCATCGAGGGAATGAACCGCGGGGTGCACCTGCACCTGCCGCTGCACGAGGGGGACATGGCCATTCCACCCCTGCTCCGGGCCCTCCGAGCGGTTAATTTTCGCCGTCTCGTGTGTGTGGAGCTCAGCCGCGAATCGCCCCGTGCTCACCTGGCCATTCCCGAGAGTTTGCACTTTCTCCGGGCGGCGGAGGACGCGCTCTGATGTAACTTTTTTCCTCCTCCCGCGTCCTTATACCGTGAACGTTCCCACGCTTCCCGCTGCATGGATTGCCCGCCTCAACACGTTCGGGGCGTCGGGTACCCCCTGCTTCTTCCTGATTGACTTTGAACTGCAGAAACCTCTGCTGCTATCCCCGGAGGAGTTCGGTCCGTCCGGCATCCGTTTTAGCTTCCCGGAGCGGCCGGATGTTCGTAACAAGGCACCGGTACCCATCGCGATGCACCCTACACCCGTGCCCTTCGACCGCTTCGACCGAGCTTTCCGGACGGTGCAGGCCGGGCTGCAACGGGGCGATAGCTTTCTCACCAACCTGACCTTCGCCACGCCCGTGGAACTGTCCGCCTCCCTAGAGGATGTCTACCAGCAGAGTCACGCTAAGTACCGGGTATACCTGCCCGGTGAGTTCGTCAGCTTCAGCCCCGAAACCTTCGTAACGATCGACCCGTCCGGTTACCTGGAAAGCCGGCCGATGAAGGGGACCGCGGAAAACACCCCGACGGGCCGGAGTTACCTGCTCTCCAGCGAAAAAGAGATCGCGGAGCACGCCACGATCGTCGACCTGATCCGCAACGACCTGAGCCGGGTGGCCCGGCGGGTGCGCGTGACGGATTATCGCTATCTGGAATCGATCGAAACGGCGACGGGCGGGCTGGTGCAGACCAGTTCCGCTATCGGGGGGCAACTGCGGCCTGACTGGCGCGAGAACCTGGGTACCGTAGTCGGTACGCTACTCCCTGCCGGCTCGGTGAGTGGAGCTCCCAAATCCGCTACCCTCGCGCTCATCCGGCAGGCGGAGGGGCGGGACCGCGGCTACTATTGCGGCATCGCGGGCTACTTCGACGGCCGACGACTCGATACTTGCGTACTCATCCGCTACATCGAGCGGGTGGGGGACCGGTACTTCTTCCGCTCGGGCGGTGGGATTACCGCGCGAAGCCGGGCGGAGGAGGAGTATCGGGAGCTGAACGACAAGATTCGGATCCCCCGTTCCGGAGTGCTCCCGGAATACCTGCCTATATTGGCGCGTTAGTATCGTGTTAGGGGGATGCTTCGCAGTCGTACCACGCCGCGAATTCATACCCCGCCCGATGTACGCCACACCACCGCTACCCCGCAGACCGAATAACCACCCGCCTTGTCTTCCCCCAAACTCCTCGAAAGTATACGGCTCATCGACGGCCAGTTGCCCCTTCTCGATCTTCACCAGCGTCGGGTGGACCGCAGCCGACGTACGCATTATCCCAAGGCACCGGCATTCCGGCTCAACGCAATCACCGAAGACCTTCCATTGCCCGCGACGGGTGAGTACAAACTGCGGTTGATCTACGGCGCGGAACTGGACAGTTGGGAAATCCAACCCTATACGATCCGACCGGTGGGTTCCCTTCAGGTGGTGCACGCCGACGACCTGTGCTACGGCCGCAAGTACGCCGACCGTTCGGCCATTAACGGGCTCTTCAACCGGCGCGGGACCTGTGACGACATCATCATCGTGCAGCGTAGTCATCTCACCGATGCCAGCTACGCCAATCTGGCCCTCTTCGACGGGAATCACTGGTACACCCCCGCCTGGCCGTTGCTTCGGGGCACCCGGCGGGAATTACTGATTAAAAATAAGGTGCTGCGTCCATCGGTCATCCGCCTGCGCGACATCCCCCACTTTCACTCCATCCGTCTCATTAATTCAATGATGGAGTGGGAGGATAGTCCCACCGTCCGTACCGAAGCCGTACGGGGACTCTAACCGGCGGATGCCTCCAGCCGCCGCCTTAAATTAGCGATGGTTCGGGCCGGGCCGCCGGTCATCACTTCCTTACGCAGCCAGGACGGGAGACCCGTTCCGGCATCGGTGCGGACCGTACACTGTAGTTCTACTCCTCCGCTCGCCAGCGGTCTAACGATCCATTCCCCTGCGTACACTTCCTGACGGTCCCGGCTCCGGTTGGGAGGGATCGCGGAAGGTGCTACGGTGATCGTGCGGGTCAACACGCCCCGGCCGTCGGTGGACTGGCGGACCCGTGCCACGACTTCCTTGTCGCGAAACGGAAAGGGCATATCGATTCCGGAGACAAAGATGTAATCGTTCACTTGCCCCCCGCCGACGATGTAGGCATCGTCGCACCGGTGGACCCATTCCGGGTAACGGGGCGCGTCGTCGAGCACTTCCCGCACGCGCCGCATGGGGGCCCGTGCCTGAGTTCTGACGCGGACGGAGAGTTCGCCGGCCAGTTCTTCCCGCAAGAACACCTGGACCCCGTCATCTTCAGATTCCAGCGTAAAGCCTTCACTATTCTGGGCGCGTACGCAGGAGCAGAAGATTGCCACTAAAAGCAGGGTAGACGAGTACTTCACGCAAATCTTGTTCTGGTTTCTGCCCAAGAAAGGCAAATATATTCGTAGGTTGCAGCTGGTTTGTAGGTGAGTGCCCGTCGGGCGACGCATCACCGACAGCCGGACGCATCAATTATGAACATAACCAATTACAGCATGAGATATTTTGCCCTCACCCTATGGTGTGCGCTGAGTTTACCCCTTCTGGCTCAGAACGACGGTATGACGTCACTGACCAACGGAAAAGATCTAAGCAACTGGGAGACATACGGCGGTAAAGCCCCCTACGAATTACGGGGGGATACCATCATCGGCACCGCCGTGATCAATACGCCGAACACTTTCCTGTGTACCGATCGGCCCTACGAAAATTTCGTCCTGGAGTTGGAATTCTACGATGAGGCGCCCCTCAACAGCGGCATGATGGTAAGGGGACAGTGGCGGCAGCAGGACGACCTCCGCCGCATCTACGGCTATCAGGTCGAAATTGATCCCAGCCCGCGGGGCTATACCGGGGGCATTTACGACGAGGCCCGGCGCGGGTGGATCTATCCCCTGCACTACAACGATAAAGCCCGTACGGCCTACCGCCACGGGGAGTGGAACGCGGCCCGCATCGAAGTGATCGGCAACGAGATCCGCACCTTCATCAACGGGCAGTCGGCCGCCAACCTGATCGATAGCCTCGACGATTCCGGACTGATCTGCCTGCAGGTCCATTCGATCAGTAAGGAGCTTGCCGGTAAACAGGTGAAGTGGCGCAACATCCGCATCAAGGACAACGCTACCAAGGCTGACCAAATGCGGGCCGTACTGGCACCCGTGGAGAATATGATGGTCAACCACCTGTCCGAAGCCGAACGCCGCCAAGGTTGGCGCATGCTCTTTGACGGCAGCAGCTCGGACGGCTGGCGGGGAGTCAAGCTCGACGCATTTCCCAGCAGCGGCTGGGAGATTTCCGACGGTGAACTTCGCGTACTGGCCGGAAACGGCGGCGAATCCACCAACGGCGGGGACATCGTAACCACGGAACACTTCAGCAACTTCGAGCTCGTTTTCGAATTTAAACCCACCGAAGGGGCCAACAGCGGTGTTAAATATTTCGTAAATCCAGCCCTCAATACGGGGCCCGGATCGGCCATCGGACTGGAATTCCAGATTCTCGACGACCAGCGACACCCCGACGCCAAGGCCGGCGTCATGGGTAACCGGACGATGGCTTCCCTCTACGACCTCATCCCCGCTAAACCCGTCGACGTGCAGCGCAACAAGGACTTCCGGATCAATGACTGGAACCGCGGCCGCATCAAAGTGAAGGACGGCAAGGTCGAGCACTGGCTCAACGGCTACAAGGTCGTCGAGTACGATCGCTTCAGCCAGATGTTCGGCGCCCTGGTCAACTACAGCAAGTACAAAGACTGGGAGAACTTCGGGCGCTGGCCCGCCGGACCCATCCTGCTACAGGATCACGGCGATGCCGTATCTTTTCGTTCCATCAAGATTCGTGAGCTTTAATACCAACTACTATGTCTAACCGTCGCACCTTTATCAAAAAAACCGCGCTGGCCGGCGCCGGCCTGTCCCTCGGGCTGCCCACCTACGCCAACGTGATGGGCGCCAACGACCGCGTCAACGTCGCCGTTTTCGGCGTCAATAGCCGGGGCAACTCTCTCACCGGCACCTTCGCCACCGCCAAGGACTGTGAAGTCATCGGTATCGGTGACGTGGACACCCGCGCCATCGCCAAGGGCCAACAGACCGTCCTGCAGAAAACGGAGAAGGAACCTATGGGGGAACAGGACTTCCGCCGCTTCCTCGACAACAAGGACGTCGATGCCGTCGTCATCGCCACTCCCGACCACTGGCACGCGCCGATGGCCATCATGGCCCTCGACGCCGGGAAGCACGTCTACGTCGAAAAGCCGTGTAGCCAGAATCCCTACGAGGGTGAACTGCTGCTCGCCAAACAGGGTAAGAGTGGCCTGAAGGTGCAGATGGGCAACCAGACGCGCAGCAGCGTCACCCTGAATAAGGTCGTCAAGGAGATCCACGACGGCCTCATCGGCAATGCCTACGCCGGCAAGGCCTGGTACGCCGCCAACCGCGGACCCATCGGCGAACACGAACCCGCCCCCGTACCGGAGTGGCTGGACTGGGAACTGTGGCAGGGTCCCGCGCCGCGTCAGGATTTCGACGCCCTGCTCGTTCACTACAACTGGCACTGGTTCTGGAAGTACGGTACCGGAGAACTGCTCAACAACGGAACCCATGAAGTCGATATGTGCCGCTGGGCCCTGGACGTGCAGTACCCGCATAAGGTAACTTCCTCCGGCGGGCGCTACGCCTTTGACGACGCCTGGGAAACCTACGATACCCAGCTCGCCAATTTCGAATTTCCGGACGGAAAGCATATCCACTGGGACGGACGCAGCTGCAACGCCATGCCGCTCTGGAACCGGGGACGCGGCGCCATGATCTACGGTACCGAAGGCAGCGTACTCATGGACCGCGGCGGATTCATCGTCTACGATCTCAAGGGTAACGAACTGCGCCGCGAAGAGGAGGCCGCCGAGTCGGTGAGCATGGACATCACCGGCGGAGGTAACCTCGACGAACTGCACATTGCCAACTTCATCCGGGGCATCAACGAAGACGAGGCCCTGAACAGCGATATTCAGGACGCCAACCCCAGCGTAACGATCTGCCACCTCGGCAACATCGCCCAGCGCACGGAGTCGGTCCTGGAGTGCGATACCACCACGGGTAAACCAAAGAACAACGAGGCGGCACTCGCCCTGTGGAAGCGGCAGTACGAGCCGGGTTGGGAGCCGGTCGTGTAGGATTAACTTCCTACCTTTGGGCTTCCGAATGAAAACCCATTATCAGTTAGACCAACTGCCCCGCTTCCGCCGCGCCGTAATCACGATCGGTAGCTTCGACGGAGTGCACCAGGGGCACCAGCAACTGCTGGCCCGTATCCGACGGATGGCCGAACGAAGGGGGGGCGAGAGCGTGGTCATTACCTTCGATCCGCACCCCCGCACCATCCTACGCCCCGACGACGACAGCCTCCGACTGCTGTCCACCACCCACGAAAAGGCTAATTTCTGTGCGGATGAAGGGATCGATCACCTGGTGGTCGTTCCCTTTACCCGTTCCTTCAGCGAGCAGTCGCCCCAGGAATACATCCAGAACTTTCTGGTGAAAAACTTCCGTCCGGACCGGATCGTCATCGGCTACGATCACCACTTCGGAAAGGACCGGGCCGGCGACGTGGAATTCCTGCGCTACTACTCCGCGGAGTATGGCTACGAGGTCGTGGAGATCGCGGCTCAGGAGGTGGATCAGATCACCGTCAGTTCCACCAAGATCCGCCGGGCGCTGGAAGAGGGTGATGTCCGCCGGGCCGAGGCGCTCATGGGCCGCCCCTACGAACTGACGGCCGAGGTTGTCGAGGGCCAACGGGTTGGGCGTACCATCGGCTATCCGACGGCCAACCTCCAACCCTACCATTTCCTGAAGCTGGTCCCCGCTCCGGGTATCTACGCCGTGGAGGCCATGGTGCGCGGCAGCCGCTACGACGGAATGCTGTACATCGGTGACCGGCCGGTGATGGGGGATGGCCGCGGGACGACCATCGAGTTGCACCTCTTCGACTTTTCGGCAAACATCTACGGAGAACCGGTGACGGTGTATTTCCGGGATTACCTGCGCGGCGATCTGCAGCTCGGCGGAATCGAGGAACTGCAACAACAGCTCCGGCAGGATGAGAAAACCGCCCGGAACAGCCTGCGGGTCCTTCGCCAACAGCCCCCCGAGCGGGAGAGCCATCCCTCCACCGCCATCGTCATACTGAACTTTAACGGAAAGAACTATCTGGAACGCTTCCTGAGAACCGTTGTAGAAAATTTGGAGACGAACTGCCGGGTCGTGGTAGCAGACAACGCCAGCACGGACGATTCCGTCTCCTGGCTCCGGGGCAACTTTCCCGCGGTGGAGCTGATCGAATTGCCGCAAAATTTGGGCTACGCCGGGGGGTACAACGCCGCCCTCCGGATGGTCGACGCCGAGGTATTCGTACTCCTCAACAGCGACGTGCGGGTCACCCCCGGCTGGCTGGGGCGGGTGCTACCTCATTTTGATGACCCCCTTGTAGCGGCCGTGCAACCCAAGATACTGGCCGAACACGCACCCGAATGTTTTGAGTACGCCGGAGCCGCGGGTGGGTTTATCGATTTTCTGGGCTACCCCTTCTGTCGCGGTCGCTTATTCGCCCACACCGAGCGGGACGAGGGGCAGTACGACGGCACTACGGAGATTTTCTGGGCCACGGGGGCCGCGTTTTTCGTGCGCGCCGGCGTATTCCGGGAGCTGGACGGCTTCGAACCGGAGTACTTCGCGCACGCCGAGGAGATCGACCTTTGCTGGCGTATGAAGCGCGCCGGCTACCGCATTCTGGCGGAACCCTCCGCCGCGGTCTACCACGTGGGGGGCGGTACTCTGGCCTACGATACCCCGCGGAAGGCCTACCTCAACTTTCGCAACACCCTCGTGACGAGCTTCAAGAACGAGCACGCGACCCGCCTGATCTGGTGGCTGCCCGTCCGCCTGCTGCTCGACGGAGCAGCGGCACTTCTGTTTCTTTCCCAGGGTAAGTGGGGACACATCTCCGCCATTGCCCGGGCCCACTTCAGTTTCTACGGAGATCTGCCGCTGTGGATCAGGCGGCGGGTCCGCAGGAGCAATGAAATCGAGAAGTGCCGGGTGGGTCCGCCGCGCACGGACGCCGGTCGGGTAGCGGACAGCATCGCGCTGCACTATTACCTGCTCGGGCATAAGCGGTTCGCCGAAGTGGCGATCGAGCAGGTCAGGGTGGAACCGCTTCCCGCAAATTAGCCGTCGTAAATGAGGAGCAGGATTAGTTCAGGGCTTCCTGCCTGCTTTTGCATCTTTGCCCTCAACACAAATACGCACATTATGGCCATGTTAAACTTCGGTGGCACGGAAGAAAAGGTAGTCACCCGGGAAGAATTTCCCCTGGAAAAGGCCCGCGAGGTGCTCAAGGACGAAACGATCGCGGTGATCGGCTACGGCGTCCAGGGGCCGGGTCAGAGTATGAACCTGCGCGACAACGGCTTCAACGTTATTGTCGGTCAGCGCAAGGGCGGAAGCAGTTGGGACAAGGCCGTAAAGGACGGTTGGGTACCCGGTGAAACGCTTTTCCCCATCGAGGAGGCCGCCGACCGGGGTACCATCATCCAGTACCTGCTGTCGGATGCGGCCCAGATCGAAGTATGGCCCAAGATCAAGCCGTACCTCACCCCCGGCAAGGCGCTCTACTTCAGTCACGGCTTCGGGGTAACCTATAACGACCAGACCAAGATCGTCGCTCCGGAGGGAGTCGACGTGATCCTGGTGGCACCCAAGGGGTCCGGCACCAGCCTTCGCCGTTTGTTCCTCGCCGGACGCGGACTGAACAGCAGCTACGCCATCGATCAGGACGCTACCGGTCGCGCGTACGAGCGCGTCATTGCTCTGGGCATCGGCGTCGGTTCCGGCTACCTGTTCGAGACGGACTTCCAGCGGGAAGTATACTCCGACCTTACGGGAGAACGCGGCACGTTGATGGGAGCCATTCAGGGCATCTTCGAGGCCCAGTACGACGTGCTCCGGGCGAACGGACACACGCCCTCCGAGGCCTTCAACGAGACCGTCGAGGAACTTACCCAGAGCCTGATGCCCCTGGTCGCCGAAAACGGCATGGACTGGATGTACGCCAACTGCTCCACTACCGCCCAGCGGGGAGCTTTGGACTGGAAGGACAAATTCCGCGATGCGGTCAAGCCAGTCTTCGAGGATCTGTACGACAGCGTAGCCACCGGTAAGGAAGCTCAGCGGAGCATCGATTCCAACAGCCAGAGTGACTACCGGGTCAAGCTGGAAGCCGAACTGAAGGAGCTCAGCGATAGTGAGATGTGGCAGGCCGGCCGAACCGTACGTTCGCTGCGTCCGGAAAACGCCGAGTAGGTCTTAACTTAATCCATATAGCGGCGTTGCAGAGGGGGTGGCTGTTGCCGGTTCAGCATTGGACCAGCGCGCCCGCCCCCTTTACATTTACCCACTTACCGTTATGCAGGCAACCCAGGAACGCCGGGCCAAGATCGATCGCTTGGCCGACACTCACTTCGACCTTCTCGTAATCGGCGGGGGCATTACCGGGGCGGGCGTCGCTCTTGACGCCGGCAGTCGCGGACTCTCGGTAGCCCTGATCGAACGCAACGATTTTGCCTCGGGCACCAGTTCCAAGTCAACCAAACTCATCCACGGGGGACTGCGGTACCTGAAGAACCTGGAGATCGGACTGGTGCGGGAGGTTGGACAGGAACGCGCCGTGGTTCACCGACTGGCCCCCCACCTGGTGCGGCCCGAAAAGATGCTGCTCCCCCTGGTGGAAGGCGGATCCCTGGGTAAGCTCACCACCAGCATGGCACTATGGGTCTACGACTTTCTGGCCGACGTGGAGGGAGAGGACAAGCGGGTAATGCTCACCAAGGAGGAAACGCTGAAAACGGAGCCCCTACTGCGGGAAGACATCCTGACGGGTGGAGGATTTTATGCCGAGTACCGTACCGACGACGCGCGACTCACCATCGAGAACATCAAGACCGCCGAACGCCACGGGGCCCTGGCGGCGAATTACGTCGAGGCCACCGGCTTCGGCTACGACGAAGACCACCGCATCAACGCCGTGCACTGCCGCGACCGGTTCGACGGCCAGGAGTTGACCATCAGTTGCGATCACGTGATCAGCTCCGCCGGCCCCTGGGTGGACGATCTGCGCAAGATCGATAAGAGCATGAATAACAAACGCCTCTTTCTATCGAAGGGCGTACACATCGTCGTAGCGCGGGAGCGCCTGCCCCTGGCCCACGCCTGCTATTTCGACGTGGCCGACGGGCGGATGCTGTTCGCCATTCCCCGCCTGCGCTGCACCTACATCGGGACCACCGACACACCGTACAAGGGGGATCCGACGGCCGTGCCCGTGCACCTTGAGGACGTCGAGTACCTGCTGCGGGCGACGAACGAGGTCTTTCCTACGGTCGACCTCAAGGTGGAAGACGTCGAGAGCAGTTGGGCCGGCGTGCGCCCCCTCATCTTCGAGGAGGGTAAATCGGCGGGGGAGATGTCGCGGAAGGACGAGATCTTCGAAAGCGATTCCGGGCTGCTGAGCATTGCCGGCGGCAAACTCACCGGCTACCGGAAGATGGCCGAACGGGTCGTGGATCGCCTCGGCAAGCAACTGCACGAGGAAGGGGAGGACCTGGAAAAAAACACGACGCGAGACATCGTCCTCACTGGCGGTCCCTTCCGCGATTTTGCCGAGGTACTAGCGTACGAGAAAACCATCGCCGATATGCTGGAGGCCGTCAGTCTGGCCCCCGACCGCGCCGCCTACCTGGTGGCGAACTACGGCAAGCAAACCCCCGAGATCATCGAACTCGCGGCCGGGCGCGGCGAGACGACCGACGTGGGCCGACTGGCCGCCGCCGAAGCCGAGTGGTGCATCAAAAATGAATTGGCGCTGTATCCGCTGGACTGGGTGGAGCGGCGCTCCGGGCGACTCTACTTCGACATGCCGAGCATCCGCCCCGTGCTGGACGAGGTCCTCGGAGTCTTCGCCACCGCTTACGGGTATACCGAGGCGGATACCGCACGGGAGCGGCAGCGGGTGGAGGAGGCCATCGCCTGGGTAAGCACCTTCGAGCCCGCCGATAACAATTGACGGTTGGCCTTGTTAGGCGGTAAACGCAGCCGTATGACTTCGGAGGTATCCATTTTTCAGCGCCGGATCGATCCGGTCCTGCAGGCGGGAGTGGTCCTGGCCATCGTATTGGTGGTCGATCTGTTCAGCCTCATCATTGCCGGTACGAACACGGTCGGCGTGAGTAACCGTTTTCCCTGGCTGTGCGCGGCGAGTTTCATGCTCTTCTTTGCCCTGTTTAACGCCGTTATGAGTGCCGCCGTACCCAATACCGCCAAGTACTGGGGGCGGAGTCTGTACAGTTTTATGGGACTGGCCCTCGGCGCCGGACTGCTGGCCTGGGCCTTCAGCGGCTTGACCATTTCCGAAGCCGGATCGTACCGCTGGATCTACCTGGTAGTCACGGTGGGCTACCTGGTGTTTCTGGGTATGATTTCTCTCATCAAGAACGTGGTCAATTTTGCCCAGCGGGAAGAATGGAACAAACCCCGGCCGAAAAACCGCCGGCGGGAAGACTGACCAACCATACCCGGTGCTCGGGGGTTATCCTTATTTCCAGCTTGTGTTATATTCTATGCAGTTACTCCCCGAGGATACCTACGAAAAACTCGAATTTGACAAGGTGCTCGCCCTGCTCGAGCGGCAGTGTAACGGTGAAATCGGGCGACGAGCCGCCCGGGAGCTTCGCCCGTCCCTCAAGGTGACGGAGGTCAACCGGTGGCTCGACGAAGTTTTGGAATTTCGGCAGGGGACCGACGAACGCAATATGTTCACGGTCGGTGCTTACGACGACATTAGTGAGGAGTTGCGCGCGCTGCGCGTGGAAGGTTACGTACTGGTAGAAAGCGGACTGGCGAAGCTCAACGTTCTGCTCCTGCAGGCAAAGCAGATCTTTCAGTTTTTCGGGACTTCCTCCCGACAGAGCGCCTACGAAAAATTGTACGCCATCGTGCGTCAGGTCGAATACGTACCGGAACTGTCCGCCGCGATCGAAGGCGTGATCGACGCGGAGGGCACCATTCGCTCGGACGCCTCCGAGGAATTATCCCGGATACGGAGGCTCATCGGCAGTAAGCAGCGGGAGGTGGAAAAAACCTTCCGCGCGGTCATCGAAAAGTACCGGCGCGCGGGTTACCTCAGCGATACGGTCGAGAGTTTCCGCAACGGCCGGCGGGTCCTGACGATCCCCAGCGAGCACAAACGGCAGATTCGCGGAATTATTCACGACGAATCAGCGACCGGAAAAACCGCCTACATCGAGCCCGACGAAGTCATCGGCATTAACAACGACATTTTTGATCTCCAGCAGGAGGAGCGACGAGAGATCTACCGGATTCTCCGGGAGCTGTCGGCGGTTCTGCGTCCCTACGTCGACCAAATCACGGCTTACCGCGATCTGATCGCCTATTTCGACGTCGTGCAGGCTAAGGCCGGGCTCGCGCGCCAGATGAAAGCCGAACGGCCCCGCGTGACCCACAAGCCGCGGATCGGAATCAAGGACGGCCGCCACCCCTTGCTCTATCTCAAGAATAAACAGTACGGAAAACGGACGGTCCCCTTCGACCTGAAACTGAAGGGTAAGAACCGCATCCTGATGCTCTCCGGCCCGAACGCCGGGGGAAAGTCCATTTCCATGAAATCGGTTGGGTTAATCCAACTGATGGTGCAATCCGGGATGCTGGTCACGGTCGACGAGGAAAGTGAGTTGGGCATCTTCGAGAAGGTCTTCGCCGACATTGGTGACCAGCAGAGCATCGAGGACGACCTTTCCACCTATTCGAGTCGCCTGAAGAATGCCCGCGAATTTATTGCCGCCGCGGATGAACGGACGCTGGTTCTGATCGACGAATTCGGCTCCGGTACCGATCCCGCGCTCGGCGGAGCTATCGCGGAGGGAGTACTGGAAGGGCTCAATCAACGGGGGGTGTTCGGCGTCATAACTACGCACTACAGTAACCTGAAGATATACGCCTATAAGACGCCGGGAATCGTAAACGGGGGGATGAACTTCGATAAGGACACGCTATCGCCGACCTACGAGCTGAAGGTCGGACGACCGGGCTCCAGTTACGCCTTCGAGATCGCCCAGAAGAGCGGGTTGCCGGCGGACGTACTGGCCCACGCGCGCAAAAGGGCCGGAAAGAACGAACGGGCCGTCGATCAATTGCTCGTCGATCTGCAACGAGAAAAGCAGGAAACCGAGGAGAAACTGCGGTCGCTGGCCGACAAGCAGAAGACGCTGGATGCCCTGACCCGCACCTACGAGGAATTGCACCGCGACATCGAGGTCAGGCGCAAACGGCTCAAACTCGAAGCTAAGGAGCAATCTCTGGCCGAGACCGCGAAGTACAATAAGGAGATGGAAAACCTCATCCGTAAACTGCGGGAGGAAAAGAAGATCGACGAGGCTAAGGAACAGGCGAAAGCACTACGGGAGGAACGGGAAAAAATCAGCGAAGAGGTCACCGACCTCCGCGAGAACATCTACTACCAGCCCAGCCGGGGCAAGAAACAACGCACGGAATTCAGCGAGGGAGACTACGTCAAGTTACGGACCGGCGGTGCCGCGGGGACGATCGAGTCGCTTGACAAAAAGCGGGCCATCGTCATCGTCGGCGACCTACGGCTGACGGTCAATCTCCGCGATCTGGAACTCGCCGACAACCCGATGACCCTGCGCAAGGAACGTAGCGTCACCAGCGACGTGAGTGGGGTGGCAAGCTTCAGCAACAAGCTCGACGTGCGGGGCATGCGCTACGAAGAAGTGTTGCACACCACCCAGGCCTTCGTCGACCAGGCGCTCATGGCCAACGCCAGCCAACTGCGCATCGTGCACGGAAAGGGGAGTGGCGCCCTTAAGCGGGCCGTACGGCAAAAATTAAACGAATACAATCACGCCTTTCAACTCAGCACCCCCCCGCGGGAGCAGGGTGGGGATGGGGTCACGATCGTAGACCTCTAAACTTCGCCTAAAGCAACGTATATGGAACTCAGTAAAATTGCCGCCGCCCTCGCGACGGTTACGGACCCGAAGACGGGGCAGGACATCATCACGGCCAATATGGTCCTCCACCTGAAAGTGGAACCCCCGAATGTATCCTTCACGCTGCAGCTGCCCAAGCTGGAACCCGAGTACAAGCAACAGCTGAACTTCGCCTGTCAGGAGGCGATTTTGACGGTCTACCCCGAGGCACAGGTCCACGTACATATGCAAAACCCCGCCGCCGCGCCGGGGGCGGGACAGGGTGGGGGCCCCCAACAGGCTAATCCGCTGCCCCACGTGAAGAACATCATCGCCGTGGCGAGCGGCAAGGGCGGGGTCGGCAAGAGTACCGTTGCCGTCAACCTGGCCCTTGGGCTGCAGGAACTCGGCGCCGCCGTCGGTTTGCTGGACGCGGACGTCTACGGCCCGTCCGCGCCCACCATGCTCGGACTGCAGGGGCAGAAACCGAAGGTGGAGAGCATCTACGGCAAACCGAAGATCAAACCGCTTTTCGCCTACGGACTGCCGGTGATGAGTACCGGTTTCGTGGTGGACCCCGAGCAGGCCGTGGTGCTCCGGGGTCCCCGTTTGGCGGGCATCATCCGGCAATTCATCGAGGAGACCGTGTGGCCCCCGCTGGATTACCTCATCGTCGATCTACCCCCGGGAACGGGTGACGTACAACTCACCCTCGTACAGACCGTGAGCGTTACGGGGGCCGTCCTCGTCACAACCCCCCAGGAAGTAGCACTTGCCGATGCGGTGAAGGCCATGAATATGTTCTTCCTGGAAAACGTCAACGTTCCCGTGCTCGGGGTAGTGGAAAATATGGCCTACTTCACGCCGGCCGAACTCCCCGACAACAAGTACTACATTTTTGGTCAGGGCGGCGGTAAGACGCTGGCTAAGAAGAGCAACAGTATGCTTCTCGGTCAGGTACCCCTGGTGCAGTCCATCCGGGAGGGCGGCGACAGTGGTGAGCCGGCTATCCTGAATAAATCCGATGAGGTAACCCGAGAAGCCTGGCTGAAGGTAGCCCGCAACGTCGCCCGTCAGACCGCCCTGCGCAATGAGATGATGGGGCCTACCCCGAAGGTGACGGTCCAGTCCTGATGGCTAGTCGATAAACGGAGTCAGTACCCGTTGCAGCGCTTCGTTCAGGGCACCAATGGCCCCGGGAAGATCCCAGGCCGCGCGGTTCCGGCGCTCGACGTAATTGCTGATGGCCCGCAGCTGCAGTGCCTCCACTGCGGCGGCCATGCACGCATAAAAGAAGGCCGCCCCCTCCATACTCTCCACTTGTACTCCGGGATAAAGTCGACGCCATTCTTCTACTGAATTTTCGGTGCCGGTAGCCCGGTTGACCGTTCCACCCGCCACCGTCTCGTAAGGCAGAATGGCGGACGGTCCCGGCGGTATAAGCCACCCGGCCTCATCGAATGGGTGGGCCGGAGCAAATCCGAGGGCGGCGGGGGATAGCAACTTACCATCCGCGTCTTCCGCACCCAAATCCATCAGCCGGTCGGAGGTAACGTTTACGACCTGACCGATGGACAGGGAGCGGTCGATCGCCCCGCCGACGCCCGCCTGGATAGCCAGACCCGGAGGGTTTCCGCCGCCGAAGGCCGAACCCAGCGCGAACGCCGTGGTCATCACGCCCAGACCGCCGAACAGAATCTCAATCTCACAACGAGGGAATCGGAGAACGTTTTCCCGTTGCCCGCTCGCTCGCTCGCGCAACCAGTTCACGGTCGGCACGATTTCGGCGGGTGTAGCGGCAAGGAGCAGCAATTTCACAGGGCGACTTGGTTGAGGCATCCGCAGGCCGGTAGGTGGAGGAATGCCGCGGCTACCGGTCTCCCGGAAATGCGTGTAATTAGTTCGGCTTGAAGTCGCAGTTCGGCGAGTTTGAGCCCTGCCTGGGTTTGGTACTGTTTAGCTCCCAAACACACGTCCTGAATGAGCACACAGGCTCCCTCGGGCAGGTCCGCCAGAAAGTCAATGCTCGTACTGTACTGTCGCTCCCGCACCTGCCCCCTGAGCGGTACGTTCCGGCGGACATCCGCTTGCGGCCAGCTGCCCTCCGTGAAATCTTGAAAGGCGTCCGCCACCCGCATGACTTCTTCCGACGGGATCAGGCCCCCGGGCCGAAAGTTCTCCAGGAGCCCCACGACTAGTTCTTCCCGAACTTCCATCTGGCTCCCTCGCCCCGGGTCTCCGGCGATGAAGTGACTCAGGCAACGCGCGTACAGCCGCGGATCGGTCGCCGGATCGGGATCACCCGGGGTGGTGTAGTGGACGGAGCGTTCCACGGCCGCCCCGCCGAAGTGATCCAGCAAAAATGCGTCGTCAACCCACCGGGGGGGATGCGGTGCCCGCCCCGGCCGTGTCCCGTTAATGAACGGGATAGGCTGGTGCACCATCGGCGACCGCGGCTGACTGGTCGGTTCGGTATAGTGGCGGTTCGTTTTGTTGACGTCAATGTCTTCCCAGTGAAAGGGAGTCTCCACGGTAGCCGGTTCGAGGACCGTGGTAGGCGTTCCGCCCCGGGCGTACACCCGATCGACCCAGGGGGCACCGGGTTTTCCCGTGGGAAGAATGAGATAGTCGCGGGCCCGGGTGAACCCGACGTACAGCAGGCGCGCTTCCTCCGCCCGCGCCGCTTCTTCCGCCTGTCGTTGCCACGTGCTTTCCTCGAGGGCATCGACCCACGGAATGCCCCCGGATAGCCGGTCGTAGGGATTGACCCAGTACCGCAACCACCGATTGGCGAGCGGTTGCTTCAAGTCGATGGCTGCATCCGGATCGTCCGGAATGACGGCCCGACCCCAGACGCCCGCCCGGAGGCTCTGGTCGAGATTGAAGCAGATCACGGCCGGCCATTCCAGACCTTTGCTCCGGTGGTAGGTCATCACGTTTACGGCTTCGGGACGCTCGCCGGCCCCCTGGTGGTCCATACCCTCGCGGATTAGCTGGTCGAGGTAGAGCAAGTACCCACCCAACGAAGCGGCGCGGTGTTGGCGATGACAGTTGTCTTCGTACGCGACGGCCAATTTTCGGAGCTCGTCGATGTTACTGAGGCGCTGCTCCCCGTCCCCCCAGGATACGGCAATGCGGCGCAGATCGATCCGTTCGAGAACGATGTTGAGCATTTCACTGGTGGAATGCTCTAAGGTGATACCGCGCAGTTCTTCCAGTCGCTGCATAAGTTCTTCTTCGCTTCCCCAGAGCGTGCCGTTCCTTTCTTCCGCTAAGAAGGCCAGTCGGTGGTCGATGATGTCGGCCAGATCGTGCCGGCACCCGAAAAGCATAATCTCGGCGACCGAAAGGCTATCGCCCCCGGTGAGCATGTACTTCAGACAGGCTAGTAGCAGGGTCGCCTCGGCCGTCTCCAGCAGCCCCGTACGGGCAATCGCCGCCGGGATGCCCTGCACGGACAAAGCATCCGCCACCGCCGCGCAACCGTAGTTGGACCGGCACAGAATAGCGATGTCCCCCGCGCGCAGGGGGCGCTCGTGCTTTTCGTCCTTCGGAAGCACCGGAGGTGGGTTGGCGAGCAATTCCCTGACGGCCTTCGCTAGGGTAGCTTGCATAAAGGCGATGCTGTGTCTTCCCTTTCCCTCGACTTCGAAGTGCCAGTGCATCAGTCCGCTCTGTTCGCGCAGTTCCGGACTCTCCGGCGGAGCGTAGTCCGTACCCGATCGCTTGCGTATCGGATTCAGCGCGACTTCGGCGGGTTGAAATTCGGGGAATGCCCGTACGAACAAACTGTTGCAGGCGTATACGACGTCCTCCCGGCTGCGCCAACTCGTAGTTTGGATGTTTGCCGAATCAATAGGACCGTTGGCTCGCATGACGGCCGCCATCAACCGGGGCTCGGCTCCCCGGAAGCCGTAGATCGACTGTTTGGGATCTCCCACCCAGACGCTCTGCTTGGCGAGCTCACTCAGTCGCAGGAAGATGGCCAGCTGGATAGGCGAAGTATCCTGAAATTCGTCGACCATCAGTAGGTCCAGCTCCCGGGAGAGGGCCGCGCAGACTCCGGGGTGGTCCAGCAGATTCAGGACCAGCACCTCCATATCGGTGTAGTCGATCCGTCCGCGGTTCTTCTTGTAGCGGTCGTATTCCTCAATCGATGCCCGCGCGCAGTCGAAGAGCAAGTCCTGGTACGCGCGCAGGTCGTCCTGAAAGGCGCCCAGGGCGGCGTGTTGCTGACCGATCTCTACGACCTCGGCTACGAGTTCGCGACTTTTGGCCCCTACCTCGCGTTCGAATCGTCCCATTTTGGCGTAGTCCATCCAGGGCAGGTAGTTCCGCTGCTTCAGGGTGCTGAGGGTATTGCGCAGCCACAGGGCGGCCGACTCGCTCTTCTTCGTGCCGTCGGCCTCATTGGCGTAGATGGCTTCGTAGGTTTCCTTCAGGATACGTTGTACCCGGTTGTGGTACTGATCGAGCGTCAGGGTGGGGTGGCGTGCGGGCAGGAATTCCGCCAACTTTTCCCAACTGTTGCGTTTGCTGCGGTCGATGTCCGCCGCGCTGAAGTTGTTCCCCCGGATGATCTCCACCAGCCCGAGGACATCCTTGCGCCAGTTGTACTTTTCACCGTTCCGACTGAGGGCTAGTTTGTCGCACAACAGTTCGATCCGGCGAATTTCGTCGAGACTGATGACCGCGGCCATACTGAGGTTGAACAGCCGCTGCTCGTCACCGTCGGCGATGATGTCCACCTTAGGGCTCACTCCCGCCTCGTAGGCGAAGCGGCGCAGCAGCTTCACGCCGAGCCCGTGCACCGTACCGATGAGGGCATTGGTGAGTTCGTTCGCCTCGCGGGTCATGCCTTCCCGCAGCAGTTTGACCCGCACCCGTTCCTTCAGTTCCGCCGCGGCACGCTTGGTAAAAGTGGTGGCGATAATTCCGCTGGGGCGGACGGTGCCGCTGGTCAGGAGACCGGCCATCTCCTGGGTCAGGCGGTAGGTCTTTCCGCTGCCGGCACCGGCGGAAATGAGTTTTAGGTTCTTAAGCAATGGGGTTTCTTTATCTCGGTGTAATGATAAGGACCGGTCCCGGGAATAAAAAAGGATGCCTACACCACTCCGCCACCCCGCGTATTCCGGACGATACCAGTACTGACGCTCGGGGACTGCTACTCGTTCGCGAGTACCCGCTCCCGGATCTTGGCCAGTTGGTCGCGGAGCCAGGTATCCAGGTTGCGGTACCAGTCCAGGTGGGGGGAGTGCTCACTGCAGGCGATGCACTGAGTGTCGTGAAACTGCTTCCGGCAATTCGGACAAATTGCCGTGGTTTCGAACGTATCGAAGCGTGCGTGACACCGGTCGCAGTGCCAGTAGGGGCGACCGTCCGGTTCCCAGGCGCATTTGGGGCAGGCAATGTTTACTTCCATGTACATGGTACACCCGATAGCCATACGGAGTTCCGGAGGGGCACCATAAATCGGTCGCCTGCCGAAGAGCTGAAACATCGCTCAGATCAACATCTCGAACAGGATGGGCTGGTCGTTGAGGTGTTCGTACCGCAGTTTACGCTTATCCATCCGTTCCAGGAGCAATTCGAAGTCGCCGCGCGCGCCGAGTTGAATGCCCACCAGGGCGGGGCCCATGGCGCGATTGTGCTTTTTCGTGTATTCGAAGTGAGTAATGTCATCTTCGGGGCCCAGAACGTCGAGAAAGTCGCGAAGCGCCCCCGACCGCTGCGGAAATTCCACGATGAAGTAGTGTTTTAGTCCCGCATACATCAGGGCTCGCTCCTGAATCTCGGGGGTACGGGTAATGTCATTGTTCCCGCCGCTGACGACGCAGACGATGTGCTGCCCGCTCAGGTCTCCTAACTGATCGAGTACCGCAATCGAAAGGGCTCCGGCGGGCTCCACCACCAGGCCGTCCTCGTTGTACAGGTCCAGCATCACGCCGCAGACCTTCCCCTCGTCCACCAGTTCGATCCGCTCGAAGGTTTCGCGGACGATGGGGAAGTTGTTAGTCCCGACCCGCCGCACCGCCGCGCCGTCGACGAAACTGTCAATCTTGTCCAGGGTGACGATCTTGCCCTGCCGGATGCTGTCGTACATGGCCGGCGCCCCGCTGGGTTCCACGCCGATGAGGCGGGTCTGGGGACTCAGCTGCCGGAATACGCTGCCGACGCCGGCGCTCAATCCGCCCCCGCCTACGGCCATCACAACGAGATCGACGGGCCGGGTCGCGGCGTCAAGGATCTCCAGCCCTACGGTACCCTGTCCCGCGATGGTCTTGGGATCGTCGAAGGGGTGCACGTAGGTGAGGCCACGCTCCTGCGCCACGCGCATCGATTCGGAGTAGGCGTCGTCGTAAGTATCTCCGATCAGCACGACTTCCACGTAGTCCCCGCCGAACATGCGCACTTTGCGCACCTTCTGGGAAGGAGTGACGACGGGCATGAAGATGACCCCGTTCACCTGCATCGCGTTGCAGGCGTAAGCGAGTCCCTGGGCGTGATTTCCGGCGCTGGCACACACCACTCCGCGGTCGCGCTCGGCCTTGCTCAGGGAAGCCATCTTGTTGTAGCTGCCCCGGATCTTGTAGCTGCGTACTTCCTGCAGGTCCTCCCGTTTCAGGTAAATATCGGCGTTGTAGAGCTTGCTCAAGCGGGTACTGCGCATCAGTGGGGTCTCGAGCGCTACCCCACGCAACTGGTGCCGGGCCTTAATCACCTCCTCTACGCTGATGAGTTTGACGTCAGTATCTACCATACGGTAAAGGTACTTCACGTCATTGTTTAAACGGGCGGGGCCGCGGGAGCAAAGAAGGCCACGATGTAGAACACTTTGCGGCGGGTAGCCCACAAGTACTCCTTAAGCACGCCGGCAGCGGAAGGGGCAGGGCGGGCCGACGTCACCGGTATTAAACACATCCGGCTTAACTTCCGGACATGAAGCATCCGGAAATCCTCTGCGTAGGCGAACTACTCGTCGACCTTCTCAGCACCGAGTATGCTCCGGACTTCCGATCCGCGGATACCTACCGGCGGTACGCCGGTGGCAGTCCCGCCAACCTGGCGATGAACCTGGCGAGGCTGGGACAGTCCGTCGGCCTGGTGGCTACCGTCGGCGACGACGACGCCGGCGAGCTGCTACGCGAAGCGGTCGCCGATACCGGCTGCGACGTATCGCTGATCGCCACCGCCCCCGACCCCACGACGCTCATTCTGGTCACGAAATCCCGGCAGGTCAGCAACTTCGAGGCCTACCGTTCGGCGGATAAGTACATCGCACCGGAACAGTTCCCCGAAGATTACCTGGCCGAATGCCGACTGTTTCACACGACCGCCTTCGCCCTCAGCCGGCAACCCGCCCGCGGCTCGATCATGGCCGCCGCCGCCCGGGTGGCCGCCGCCGGCGGACGGCTGAGCATCGACGTCAACTACGCCGCCAAGATCTGGCCCAACCGCCTGGAGGCCTTGTGGGTGATCAGTAAGTACATCGCCCTGGGAGGGGAGGGCGCGGGAACGCTCGTCAAGTGCAGCGAAGTAGACTACGAACGCCTGTTCGACGAACCCGTGGAGGAGGTAGCGGAAGCCGCCGGTAGTATCCTGGACCTCGGCGCGGGCGTCGTGTGTCTGACGCTGGGAGCACGCGGGAGCTACGTCGTCAGCGAAGCGGGATCGTTCGCGACCCCGGCGCGGCCGGTCGAGGTAGTAGACACGACCGGTGCCGGCGATGCCTTCTGGTCTGGATTTTTGGCGGGCTACGTCAATAAACTGGACTGGGAAGATTGCGCCCTACGCGGGCGGGCAATGGCCGAGCAAAAATTGACGACCGATGGCCCCCTTACCACAGCGATTAGCCTGGACGAATTACGCCCTGAATAGCGTCCGGCCACGGCCGATTACCTTTGCTGCCGCAGGCTCCGCATAGATACCGGACCCGCGTCCCCGCCACCCTAAAATTCAGGCAGTTATGGAACTGGTACAGATCGGCACGACCGGCCGCCCCCACGGAATCCGGGGTGAACTTACGGTCTACGTCGATGAAGGATACGAAGACGACCTGGCGCTCGCCCGGGCCGTGCTCATCGGCGAGAGACCCATTCCTTACTTTCTGGAACGCTTCCGGCAGGGCGGAAAACTAACCGTCAAGCTGGAAACCTTCGACACCCGTGAACAGGTAGCCCTACTCGCCAACCAACCCCTGTTGTTGCCCGCCGATCAGGTGAGCGAACAGCCGGAAGAAGCCGATACGCCCTGGGACGAGGTGATCGGATACACGATCGAGGCGGAGGGGTATCCACGGCTGGGGCCCATCGAGGGCATCGTGGACCTGCCGGAGCACTACCTCGCCGAGATCACCCACGCAGATAAGCCGGTGTACATTCCGCTCCACCCCGATCTCGTTATCGGGGTGCGCGAGGAGGAGTCCGTGCTCGTTATGGATCTGCCGCTGGGACTGCTGGAGCTTAACGCTTAACGACCTTCCCCGACTGGCGCCCCTCCGGTCCGTCCAGGTGGTACACGTAAATGCCGGTAGGTAGATCGCCGACTTCCCACCGAACGTCCACCCGACCGCTCGGCCGGGAGTAGGGGGAAGAGCGCAAACGCCGCCCGGTCAGATCCGTCAGGTGTACGGTGTAGTCTCCCGGAGCGTGAGCCTGGAAGGATAGAGTCAAATCGTTCGCTACCGGGTTCGGAGCCAGGGTGACGCCGTAGTCCGCCACCGTGGGATTACGTAAGGAGGTCGTGATACTTTCGACCGCTACGTAAACGGGGATCTCCAGGTCGGCTGAGTAATAATCGGCGAAGGTACCGAAGACCAGGCCCGAGGTGGTGGCCGTCACCTGCACGAGATTGTCGCCGTCCCCGCAGCCTACCGCGGTGCCGTAGAGCCCTACGAACTGGATGGCGGTATCGGAGTAGGTGTTGGAGAAATCGATTCCGATAAGAAAACTGTCGTTGTCGACCGTGACCGGTTCGGAGAACGTAAATTCGGTGAAGCGAATAAAACCGCCGGTAGTGTCGCGGTTAAAGTCGCGTACCTGTAGCGAGTCGCTGGCGCCCAGGTAAGCGGTGGGGCGCCCGTCATCGTCCACTTCACTAAACACGACCGCGCGCAAGTAGATGTCCAGCGCCGCGCTGTCGGCCAGCACGAAGGGTACCTGGATCGACGTGACCTGGAAGGATGAAGAGCTGGGGTGTACGATCCGCTGCAACTGGGCCACGTCGCCGTAGATGTTACTGCCGATGAGGTAGCCGGTGTCCTGTACGAAGTAGGGGGAGATGCTGCGGGCGCAGTTTTCCAGTAGAACCGCCGGGAATAAGGTATCGGCGACGGCCTTTGCGGCCCGTGCCTGACGGGCGGGAATGCGGGCCTCGCCGGGTGCGGGAGTGCTTCCCCGTTGGGAGAAGAGCAGGACGGGAAGAGCCAGCAGTAGGGGGAGGAGTAGTGTTTTCATCATGCGGGAAGGTTTGCGGGGCGTGTTCGTTATAGGAACAAGATCGTCCGATTGTTCCTCCCGGCAAAGACTTTATTGTCCCTTAAGGAAACTTTGTGTCTCATTTCCGGTACGCGGCCATCTGGCGGGCAATGTATTTGCCGATGATGTCGAACTCGAGGTTCACCCGGCTTCCCGCGCGGAGCTCCCGGAAATTGGTGTGCTCGTAGGTGTACGGAATGATAGCTACCCGGAAAGTATCGTGGGTTGGCTCCACGACCGTCAGGCTGACGCCGTTGACGCACACGCTGCCCTTATCGACCAGCAGATCGTCGGTATCGTAGCGGAAGGTATAGTACCAACTACCCCCGCTTCCCTCGACGTCGGTACAGACGCCTACCGTATCCACGTGACCCTGCACGATGTGCCCGTCCAGCCGGGCGCCGGCCTGCATGGCGCGTTCCAAATTGATGCGCCCGCCGACTTCCCAGTCGCCGAGGCGGGTGCGCTGGAGCGTCTCCCGGATGGCGGTGACGGTATGGGTGCCCGATTCCATCCCCACGACCGTAAGGCAAACCCCGTCGTGGGCCAGACTCTGATCGATTTTCAGTTCGTCGCTGAGCGGACTGCGTACGGTGAAGTGTACGTTGTCCCGATCGCGTTCGATGTGAGCGACGGTACCGGCCGCTTCAATGATTCCTGTAAACATGCTGCGTTGATTCCCGCGTCGAGTGGTGGCTACTCGATGGTGACGGTAGTGAAGTTTATGGGCACAACAACCGAAGCCCCCCGCCGGTCGAAACGCAGCGCGTGGGGCAGCTCCCGGCCATCCACGACCACCCGACCCGGAGCGTGGCGCAGGCCAACCAGGCGAACGTCGGCGTGGCGGAAGTTGACGTTGAAGTCACCCTCCGTACGCTGCGTCAGGGTGATCCGGTTGCCCTCCCGCCGGGTACTGAAGTGGCGTTCGCTGTACTGTCCGGCCTGGTGCCCGTAACCCTCGCCGGCGTCCCAGTAGAGCATGCTTTCTCCGCAATCGGCTACGAAAACCGTCAGTTGCAGCGTGTCCAAATCGCTGAGTTGGCCGGTATGCTGCACCGGAGCTACGGTAGGTAGGATGGCGCCGGCCCGTACGAAGATGGGCATCCGGTCCGGGCGCAGGCGCACGCGAATCTTTCGGTGACCCGCGTAGTGGTTGCCGGTCCAGTAGCTGTACCATTCCCCCCGGGGTAGGTACACTTGCTGGGACTTGAGTCCGGGTTCTACCACCGGACAGACGAGCAGGTCTTCCCCGGCCAAAAACTGATCGCCGTACTTGCGACATTGGGGGTCCAGCTGGTCGTAGAAGAACAGGTTCCGCAGTACGGGCATCCCCGTAATTACGTGCCGGCGGAAGGCCGAATAGAGGTAGGGGAGTAAGCGATACCGAAGTTCGATGGCCCGGCGGTTGTGCTCGGTATGTACGCCGCCGTGGACCCAGGGCTCCTGATCCTGCCGGTCGTTTTGCTCCGCCTTCTGTACTTCCTCCGTCTCGGTCTCGGCCGCTCCGTCCGTATTGTTGCCCATACTGTGCACGCGCATCAGGGGGTGGAAAACGGCCAGTTGCAGCCAACGGGTGAGCAGCTCGGGAGTCGGGTCGTCCACGAAGCCCCCGATGTCGGTGCCGACGAAGCTGAAGCCGCTGATGGAAAGGCGTAGACACTGACGGTTGGCGAGTGCCAGGTGCTCCCAACTGGCGATATTATCCCCCGTCCACAGCGATGCGTAGCGCTGTCCGCCGCTGAAGCTGGCGCGGGCGAGGAGGAAGGGCCGCTTCGCCGGTTGTAGTTTTTTCAGCCCGTCGAAGGTAGCGCGGGCCATCTGCATCCCGTAGATGTTGTGGGCCTTCTTGTGGTCGCCGGTGAGCCCATCGTAGTCGTGGCGCACGTCGGGGGGGAAAGTGAGGGCGTTGACTTTGAACATGGCCGGCTCGTTCATGTCGTTCCAGAAGCCGCTGACGCCGTGGTCTACGTACAGCCGGCGGTAGAGGGTGCCCCACCAGTCGCGGACGCGGGGATTGGTGTAATCCGGCCACACGCATTCGGCGGGCCAGACCGGCCCCACCATTTGTTCGCCCGTACTCCGACGGCAGAAGGCGTCGCGCTCCACGCCCTGTCGGTACACGTGGTAGTCCTCATCCACGCGGATGCCCGGATCGATCATTACGACGGTGTGAAAACCATCCTTTCTCAGGTCCGCGATCATTCCCTTCGGGTCGGGGAAGTATTCCTCGTTCCAGGTGAAGCAGCGGTAGCCATCCATGTAGTCGATGTCGAGGTAGACGGCGTCGCAGGGGATGTTCTTTTCCCGGAAGGTGGCGGCCAGCTCCCTTACCCGACTTTCCGGATAGTAACTCCACCGGCACTGGTGATAGCCCAGGGTCCAGAGGGCCGGCAGCTCGGGCACTCCCGTTAGTTGCGCGTACCGGCGCGCGACTTCATCCAACCGTGGACCGTTGATGAAGTAGTAGTCAAAAGCCCCGCCGGCGGTCCAGACGGTGGCCAGCCCGTCGCGGTTGCTGTTGAAGTCGAAGTGGCTCCGGTACCCGTTATCGACGAAGATCCCGTAGCCATGTCCTTCCCGCAGCCCGTAAAAAAAGGGGACGGTGCGGTAGAGTGCATCACGCTCCCGTCCGTAAGCGAAGGAGTCGCTGTTCCAGTTTTCGAAGCAACGTCCGTTGAGGTCCGTATCCCACGCCTTATCCCCCAGACCGTAAAACCCCTCGTGGCGGTCGGTGGTAAACTGGAGGCGCATCTGGTCGAGCCCGTGCATCAGAGTATGGCGCGCGTAGAAGGGAGCGGCGTATTCGTGCAGGACCAAGCCGCTTTCCCGGTCGGTGACGCGCACGGAGGCATCGGCCCGGGCCACCCGCACTTCCAGGGTAGTTGTTTGCAGCAGGTAGCCTTCCTCGCTCTCCTTCAGGCTCGGCTTCACCTCCGCGGGACGGGCGTCCGCGTCGCGGGCGTAGCTGAAGTCCGCTTCCGGTTCGCCGTAGGTATACGTAAAGCGGATAAGGTCATCGTGCCATACTTCGAGGCGCAGGTGTACTTCGCCGCTACCACTGATGGTAAATTGTTGCGGCGTGGTTTGCTCGATTCCCGCTACTTTTCCCACGTGGTGGGTGTAGTAGACGTCGTCGTAACGAAGGGTACTGACGGCATCGCCCGCGTAGACGACGTTGGGCTCGGTTTCGTAGGGAAGCCTAACCGTTTGCTTTAACTTGGCCATGGGCCGCAAGGTATAGCTTAGTCGTTCAACGACCAGTCGTACTCCAAAAAGTGCAGTTCTTTTCCGGCCGGAATATCGGTCGTCAGGTACTGATTAAGGTAGTCTTTGACATCACCGAAATCCTGGGCGTACCAGTCAAAGAGGGGAGAAACCCGCACGACGGCTTCCTGGGTCACGTTAAATTTTTCGTCGTTGATGAAGCTGCGGGTCCGCGTTTCCAGCATTTGCTCCAGATTGGATGCGGTGTAGGCCCGGTTGGCGAGCGGCGGGCAACTTTCGGCGGCGCACACCAGGGCGAAGTGAATGCGGGGTTCCTTGAAGGTAGGCCGGATGATTTCGTGCTCGATCTGGTTGAGGCTGTACGTCTTTGTCCCCAGCTTGATCCACCGCTTATCCCAGGGCTGGTCGATGTCGCGAATACTCTTGACGGGCCAGTTGTCCAAAATCAGTTTCACCGTGTAGGCATTGTACGCATTGATCCAGTAGGCCAGCGCCTCCGCCGACGACCAGCTCTTACCGGGTGTTTTTTTCGCGAGGAGATCAAGGTACGCGTCGAGTTGGGCGGAGTTTTGGCTGAACCCCACGTAGTCGACCCGACCGGACGGCGATACGTGGCGACGTAAAAGGGCATCCCAGCTTTCGTGATTCGGGGCATCGCTGGCGGGGCGGGGGGGAGTAGCGGCCGTACTCGCGGAGGGCGGGGCCGCGGGTGCGGGGTTGGTGGGGGCCGGAGGCGCAACGGGGGTGGGTGATTTTACCGGTGCCTTGACGACCGGTTTTTCGGTTTGGGGAAGCGCTTCTTCCACCGGGGCATCCGGATTGCTCTGCAGCGTGTGCTCGATCTGGTCACTGGCGACGGTATCGGCCGTGGCGGCCACCGGCGTAATGGACTGCGGGGACGGCGTGGAGTCCGGCGGGCCGTCGGCGCAAGCGGATAGGAGCAGGAGCAATACGGCAACGGAAAGGGGCAAAGTCATTGGTGGGGGGCATCGATTGATGCATGAACGTAGGTGGCGGGGGCGGGAGTTCATTGCCGTGCACCCTGCCGTCCGGTCAGGGACCGACGAAAAAAAGGCCCGCGCCAGGGGCGCGGACCGTACAATAAAGCTTTCTAACTACCATAATAACAAAAAGTTACGGCGCCAATTGCCGTTAAAAAACTATCCAAGGATCACAATTGCTGCATATTGCAATCAATTGTCTTAACCTTTACTTGCGGGGCTAATGGAAGAGTCTGGAGTAAAATATCTTGCGGGTTTCGGTGATATATGGATAACGAGGAAGGGTAGCCGGACATGCCCACATCTTCGTGGGGTAGATCGCATTTTCCAGAAAAAAGGCCCCCGCAACAATGCGGGGGCCGAACATTACACTTTCTAACTACCGTAAATAAATCTTGGGCAATACCTGCCGTAATGGTGCTTGACGAAATGCGAGCGAAAATGGGAATGTGCCGCACTTGACGTGGGAAGGGTTTGTGGTGAGAGACGTAAATCCGAATGCTACTGCCGCTATTAATGCGGTACTACAAAGATATGGCTGCCCCCCGCCCGCGCTACCCCACGAACGTGGGGAGGGCGGCACTTTGTACGGCTAAGTTGGGTATTTCGCTAGAGTCGGCTCCTGCGCGCCCGCCGCCGCGACCCCCCTTTATTTGTACGTTGACCGCCGCTGCCCGGGGCAATAAAAAAGACCCACACGTTGCACCGTGCGGGTCTAGTAAGTCTTATTCTTGTCTACTGAGAAACTATTAACCGTGGCGTATCGCGCCTAAACAAACACTTCGAAAATAATGGTGCAGGAACCAAACAAATTCCTACTCCCGTTAAAAAATAGGTTTAAAAATGAGAGACACATCGGCGAAGAAAAACAAATTCCCCTTCGTCGTTGATACAAATGTAACACCCTGCGTCAATAGGAACACCCCATGGGTGTGGGGCTAATCGTTGGGCTGGCAACAATCGGAGAGATGAGCGGGATGAAACTGCCCCTCCGAACTTCCGAAAATCTGGTTAACCAATTTCGCCTGCCGCTCACCGATTCTGGGTTATGAATGGATGATGACCGGTACGAACGGCCAATTTTTGGTGAAAAGCGTCCGGGCTCATGGCTGGGTGGTACGGGACTTTGGCGGGTTAGTCAGGCCGGAATTAGCCCGATGTGTACGGGAAGAAAAAAATTTGAGTTTTTTTCGAACGTCCCGACTAATTAAGGGGTTCGTGGGGATCGGTGTTCCCAAAAAGCGGTTTCTCACCCGCTAATGGTCCTTACTTCGAGAGGGTATCCAGGTAGTCTTTATAGGACAGTTCCCGGAAGTGACCTTCGCTGATGTACCGAAGTTCGTTCAGGTAGGCCTTTGCGGGTTTGAAGCCCGGACTGATCGTGATGCGCTGTCGCCGCGCATCCAGGTACACGACGCTGGGATAGCTCATGCGGCCGTCCAGTAGGGCCACCGCCAGCGCGTGAACGCCCCGCCGGCCCACGCCGGGGTCGTAGGAGAATACGTGGCCGTCGTAGGTAATGTCCTCGCGCTGCTCGGCATCGAGCTTTACGGCGTAGAAGTTTTTGGAAATGTGCTCGGCGATCTCCGGCGCGGCGAAGACTTGCTGGTCCATCTTCTTGCACCAACCGCACCAGTCGGTGTACACGTCGACCAGGATGTTCCGGGGTTCGGTAGCATTTCGTTGCATCGCTTCCTCCCAAGTAAGCCATTCGACCTGGGCCGATAGGGAAAGGGTAGAGCAGACAAACAGGAGGGTAAGTAATAAATACTGCATAGTGCGGGAGTTACCGGAATGTAATCCCGCCTACAACGATTTTAGTGTACGCCAGGATTAAAACTTCGGACAGGGTACCGCGCCATCGTCTTCCCCCAGACCGAGATAGGAGATGCTTAACTCGAAAGCCCCCCGGTGCTGCGCGCGTACGACCTTGGGATTTATACCGACGTCGTAGCTCAGACCGAAGACAAAATCCGATACTTCCAGGCCGACCAGGCCGACGACGCTGTCCGGACCGAAACCACCAGAACTTGACGCCATGCGCAACCAGGATCCGAGGTGGACGGAAGTGCCGGTCACGTAGTTCACTAATAAGCGGACGTTAGATCCGGCGTGCAGGGTGGCGTGTGGTCCCTGCGACAGGAAGTACGCCCGTGGCGAAATTTCAACCGAGCCCGTTCGCCGTAGCCGCAGATTCAGGTATGCGCTGTACCGGCGGTGCAGCGTGTTGGTCACTTCGATTTCGTCGCCCGCGGTGGCCTCCGCGTAGAAGCTCTGTTCGGGCGCGCCTACGTGGTGTACGGCCACTCCCGTAAACACGCCCACGCCCCGGCTGGGCAGGGAGCTGTAGTTGAGTCCGAGCTGGTAGTCGGCAAAGGCAACGTTATTTTCGGGCAGCAATTCTCCGCCGGCGCCGGCGATGTAGCCCGTCGTGCCGTTGAATTCGTCCTCGAAGGAGAGTTCTCCGTACCCGACGTTGCGCTGGATGATGCCGACCTGACCGCCGAGACTCAGCGTGCGTTCGCCCCGGGCGTCGAGCGTTTTGTGGAAGGCACCCGAGATCATGGCCTGGTTGCTGGCGTAGCCTACTTCGGGAAGTCGGTCGTTGAGGAAGACCACGCCGGCCCCGAATCCGTCGGTGTCCCGTCGCTTCGGATCGAGGTCGTAGTGAAAGTCGGCGGCGAAGGCCGAAGTGCTGTAGGGCGTCGACAGCAGCTGCGGCCACTGGCTGCGGTGATTCAGGGCGATGCGGTAACGGCCGGGGAAAAGGCCCGTGAAGGCCGGGTTGAGCAGGGTGGGGGACGAGAAGAATTGGGAATACACCGGATCCTGCGCCTGACCGACGGCGGAAGCGAGGAGTAAAACCAGGACCAAATATATCTGCCTCATCACCGGTAGCTTAGGCGGCAAAGCTAAGAAAGATCGCACAAGCCACTCTATCTTGCCGCCGATGAAAGCAGGCTTCGCAACGGGCAAGTATACCGCCGCCGCCATCCGGGCCCGCCCGAGGGAAAGCAGCCCCATGGTTTCCCAGCTGCTGTTGGGCGAGCCCGTGCGGGTCGGAGAAGCCGTCGGGGAGTTCACGGCCATCGTCCGGGCGGAGGATACTCTGGAGGGATTCGTGCGCATTGACCAATTATTAGCGGTGCCCCAGGCCATATTCGACCGGCAAACGGATGCTCCGGCTTTCGCCCTGGAGATGTATGCCGCCATGATGAGCGACCGCCACGGAATCCCCGTCACTTTCGGTGCCCGCCTGCCCGGCTACGACGGGCTTCAGGCCCGCCACGGCGAAAACCGCTTCGTGTACTCCGGACAGGCCGTACTCTCGGAGGATATGCGGCCCGACGCCCACCTCATGATTCGTATGGCGCGCCGGTGGCTGCACGTGCCCGAACTCCGGGGGGGACGGACCCCCACGGGCATCGACGGCAGTGCCCTGGTGCAGCTGCTTGCTCGCCTGGTCGGTCTGCGCTTTCCCCACGACGTCGGCACGATCGCCCGCATGGGAAGACCGGTAGATTTCATGGTCCAGTGTCAGGAGGGCGATCTTGCTTTTTTCGGGGACGAGCGGGGAAAAATTAACCACGTCGGGATTATTCTGTCCGATAGCACCGTTTTGCACGTGTCGGGGCGTGTCCGGACGGATGGCATCGACCACTTCGGGATTTTCGATCATGCGCACCGGCGCTACACCCATCGCCTGCGCGTGGTCAAACGCTTCTTCGACGATCATCCGGACAGTGGACTTAGCCTCGAAAGAAGCCAGTCTGAAGTGGCGCGTGACGCCCGGCAGATGTTCATATTTTAGTTACCTTCCCCTCACCCCGCCGGCCTGGTTGCCGGACAACTGAGAGAACAAAATTTTGCGCAACACATGTCCCGACTCGTCATCATATCTAACCGCCTGCCGATTACCGTAAATCGCAGCGATGGTGAACTTCATTACCACCCCAGTGCCGGCGGATTGGCCACGGGACTCAATTCACTTGACGATTCCTACAATAAGATCTGGATCGGGTGGCCCGGCGAGGATATTACGAACGAATGGGAACGGGAGGCGATTCGCAATGACCTGATGAAGCGCAGTTTGATCCCCGTCTTTCTTACGGATCGGGAAATCGACCTGTACTACGAAGGTTTTAGCAATAAGACCATCTGGCCCCACTTCCACTACTTTACGGAGTACACCGTCTACAACGACGACATGTGGGACGCCTATCAGGAAGTCAACTTCAAATTCTTTCAGGCCATCGAGGATCACCTGCGGGAGGACGATATGGTCTGGGTGCACGACTACCAGCTGATGTTACTTCCGGCAATGATTCGTGCCAAGTTTCCGAAGATCAGCATTGGTTTCTTTCTGCACATCCCCTTTCCGAGTTACGAGGTCTTCCGCATCCTCCCCTGGCGCAAGGAAATTCTCGACGGTATTCTCGGAGCCGATCAGGTCGGCTTTCACACCTTCGGTTACATGCGGCACTTCCTCTCGGCCGCCTACCGGATCACCGGCTACGAACACGAGTTCGGCCGCCTCACCATCGGGGACCGGCAGGTGAACGTGGACGTGTTCCCGATGGGCATCGAGTACGAAAAGTACGCTCATCCTGACGTGGACGCCATCAGCGACCAGAGCAGCGGGGAGATCCGCAAACTCCACGCCAGCCGGAAGATCGTGCTCAGCGTAGATCGCCTTGACTACACGAAAGGCATCCCCCACCGCATACGGGCCTTCGCGCAGTTCATCCGGAAAAACCCCGAGTATACGGGTAAGGTCAATCTGATCATGATCGTGGTCCCTAGCCGGGCAAACGTCGATCAGTACCAGAGCCTGAAGCACGAAGTGGACGTACTGGTGAGTCGCGTCAACTCCGAGTACGGCACCTTCGACTGGATGCCGATCCACTATTATTACCGCTCCCTCAATTTCGCGGCCCTCACTACCTTATATAAGGAAGCGGATATCGCCCTCATCACGCCCCTGCGCGACGGGATGAACCTGGTGGCCAAGGAATACGTAGCGGCTAAGGAGGATACCAAACGTGGCGTGCTCATCCTCAGCGAGATGGCCGGTGCGGTCTATGAGCTCAACGACGGCGCCCTGACGGTGAACCCCCAGAGCAGTCAGGACATCGAGGATGCCCTCGTGGAAGCCCTGGAAATGTCGGTCGACGAGCAGGTCCAGCGCATGGAGATGATGCAGGAAAAGCTGCGGCAGTACGACGTCAAGCACTGGGCGGCCACCTTCATCAAGGAACAGCAAAAACTGAAAGAGAAGAATAAAATGCACAACACTACTCACCTCAGCGGCGAGGCCCTCGATGCCGTCACCCAGAGCTACGAGCAGGCCGAGAACCGCCTGCTCTTCATCGACTACGACGGTACGCTCATGGACTTCAATCCGGATCCTCAGGCCGTCAGTCCCGATGATGTCGTCCTCAACGTACTCGCTACCCTGGCCGCCGATCCCAAGAATACCGTAGTGGTCAATAGTGGCCGCGACCGGGGTACCCTGCAGAAGTGGCTCGGCCATCTGCCCACCCACATGGCCGCCGAGCACGGCGTGTGGATGAAGGAAAACGGCGAGTGGTCGCTGAACCCCAACGTAGTAGATGGTTGGAAACCCAAGGTGCGCGAACTGCTCGAAAACCTGGTGTCCCGCACACCCGGCTCCTTCATCGAGGAAAAAGATTACAGCCTGGCCTGGCATTACCGGAACATCGATCGTGATCTGGGGAACAAGCGTGTGCGCGAGTTCCGCGACATGCTGACCTACCTGATCCAGAACCAGGACCTGCAGGTGCTCGAAGGCAATAAGGTGGTGGAGATCAAGAACGCCGGCGTAAACAAAGGCAAGGCCACCCAGTACTGGGTAGGTAAACAGAAGTGGGACTTCGTACTCGGTATCGGTGACGACAGCACGGACGAAGACATTTTCCGGGCGCTGCCCGACTGGGGCGTAAGCATCAAGGTCGGACAGGGACGTACCGCCGCCCGCTACACCCTCACCGGAGTAGCCGAAGTCCGGGCATTCTTTGCGAAAATCGGGGAGGTGGCGGAGAAGGCTAAATAGCCCACTCCTTTACCCACATGGGGAATATTAGTACCCCAGAATTTGCAGCATACTCTCCGCCGACTGCTTGCCCGCCAGCACGCGGTCGGTGAGGTTGCCCTCGTCGTCCAGGTCGATGATGATGTGTTGGGGACTCGGAATCATGCAGTGCTTGATTCCGCCGTACCCGCTGATGCTATCCTGGTAGGCTCCCGTATGGAAGAATCCCAGGTAAAGCGGTTCCTCATCACCCTCCTTATCCACGGGCAGGTACACCTGGCTCTCGTGAATCTCGGAGTTGTAATAGTCGGAGTTGTCGCAGCTCAGGCCACCGATGTTCACGCGTCGGTAGTCGCGGTCCCACTTGTTGATCGGGAGCAGGATAAAGCGTTCGCCGATCCCCCAGGCATCGGGCAGCGTGGTCATCAGTGAGTTGTCGATCATGTACCACATCTCACTGTCGTTCTGCTGTTTGCGGGCCAGCACCGAGAAAATGGTCGCGCCGCTCTCGCCGACGGTATACTTCCCGAATTCCGTGAAGATGTCGGGCTCGGGTACCTCGTCTTCCTCACAGGCATCGAGGATGTTCTTCACGATCTCCCGGACCATGTACTTGTAGTCGAACTCAAAGCCGAGGCTGTTGCGGATGGGCATACCTCCGCCGATGTTGAGGGCGTGCAGGTTTTCGCTTTCTTTTTTCAGTTCGCCGTAGAGACGTACGGCCTTCTTCAGTTCGCCCCAGTAGTAGAGGGTGTCTTTGATGCCGGTGTCCACGAAAAAGTGGAGCATGTGCAGCTCCAGTTTCTCGCTGTCCTTGATACGTTCCCGGAAGAGGGGCAGCACGTCCGCGTTGCGGAGGCCTAAGCGACTGGTGTAAAATTCGAAGTTTGGTTCTTCCTCGGTGGCCATCCTAATGCCGATCTTGGCCACGCCCTCCACGTGTTGCTCGTAGTAGTCGAGTTCGTGGCTGTTGTCGACGACGGCGATCACGTTCTCGAAGCCGTCGTTCATCAGACCGACAATGCCCTCCAGGTAGTTTTCCGGTTTAAAACCGTTGCAGACGATCTTGATCTTTTTGTCCAACCGCTTGCGGGCGTACAGGCGACGGATGAGGTCCACGTCGTAGGCCGAGCTGATTTCCAGTTGGACGTCGTGGTCAAGCGCTTCTTCCACCACGTGGGCAAAGTGACTGCTTTTCGTGCAGTAGCAATAGTTGTACTGGCCGGCATATCCCTGCGCGCGCATGGCCCGGCGAAACAGATTCCGGGCTTCCTTGATCTTGCGACCGATACTCGGTAGGTAAGTAAGCTTCAGCGGAGTCCCGTACTTGCGAATAAGGTGGATGAGGGGGATGCGGTTAAACGTCAGGTACCCGTTGTCCATATCAAATCCCTCCTGGGGGAAGTAGAAGGTCTGGTCAATCAGGTCGAAATACTTATTAGCCACGGGCCAGGTTTTTTTGAGCGGGCGAAGATACGGCGGGGACGCGGGTGCGAAGTATTTTATCTAAAGCCGGCCTTCCCTGGCTACATTAGCGGTATTTCTACCGTAACCGTAACCGTAACCGTCCAACGGGGTGACACCGTCCAACGGGGTGGCACCGTCCAACGGGGTGGCACCGTCCAACGGGGTGGCACCGTCCAACGGGGTGGGACCGTCCAACGGGGTGGGACCGTCCAACGGGGTGGGACCGTCCAACGGGGTGACACCGTCCAACGGGTTGACACCGTCCAACGGGGTGGGACCGTCCAACGGGGTGGGACCGTCCAACGGGGTGGGACCGTCCAACGGGGTGACACCGTCCAACGGGGTAACACCGTCCAACGGGGTAGGACCGTCCAACGGGGTGGCACCGTCCAACGGGGTGGCACCGTCCAACGGGTAACCGGTCAAGATTTTCCAAGCCGACAAACCAAACCGATCCATGCAATACGTTTCCCTCCGCAACCTGCGCTTTATGCTCCACGAAGTACTCGACCTCAGCGAGCTACGGGCCAGCGAACGGTTCCGCGATTTTGACCAGGAGGCGATCGACTTTAGCCTCGACGCCGCCAAGCAACTGGCCGATCAGTATCTGTGGCCGGCGTACCGTGAGATGGACCGCGAAAAGGCCTACTTCGCCGACGGAGAAGTTCACGTACTCCCGGCGGTCGGGGAGGGGATGCGGGCCCTCGGGGAAAGCGGTTGGCTGAGCGCGGCCTGGGGGTTCGAGCACCAGGGGCAGCAAATGCCCCTCACCGTCCACAATTCGGGAAGCCTGATCTTCCAATCGGCGAACGGCAACCTGGCGGCCTACGGATTCCTCACGACCGGTGCCGCCAACCTGATCCGGGAATTTGGAAGTGAAGAACTTAAGCAAACCTACCTCGAACCGATGGCCAGCGGTCGGTGGCAGGGAACCATGGCCCTCACCGAGCCCCAGGCGGGCAGTTCCCTGAGCGACATCACGAGCTACTACGAAGAACAGCCCGATGGAAGCTACCACATCTACGGCCAGAAGATCTACATCAGCGGCGGCGACCACACCGGTGTCGATAACGTCGTCCACCTGCTCCTGGCCCGGCAGAAGGACGGTCCCGCCGGCGTACGCGGTGTAAGCCTGTTTGTGGTACCGAAGTACCTGCCCGAACCAAACGGTGAGCTCCGGGACAATAACGTCACCACGGCCGGTATCTACGGTAAAATGGGGCAGCGGGGATACGTTGCCGCCCACCTGATGTACGGCGAACAGGGCCCTACCCGCGGTTTCCTGGTGGGGGAGGAATTCAACGGACTCAAGAACATGTTCCTCATGATGAATGAGGCGCGTATCGGCACGGGCATGATGGCGGCCGGCTCCGCCTCGGCGGCCTACTACGCCAGCCTCACCTACGCCCGCGAGCGCCCCCAGGGTCGCCACCCCGGCAACAAGGACGTAAATGCCCCCCAGGTGCCCATCATCGAACACGCCGACGTGCGGCGTATGCTGTTGTTTCAGAAATCGGTCGTGGAGGGCGGCGTAGCGCTGCTCCTGCAGTGTAGTCTGTACGAAGACACCCACCGGGTTAAACGCGACGACCGCAGTCGGCTACTCCTCGAGCTGCTGACGCCGATTGCTAAAAGCTTTCCGAGTGAGTACGGTAATGAGGCCGTCAGTCTGGGTATGCAGGTGCTCGGCGGGGCGGGGTACACCGACGATTTTCCGCTCGAGCAGATTTTCCGTGACATTCGGGTCAATTCCATTTACGAAGGCACGACCACCATTCACGGTCTCGATCTGCTCGGGCGCAAGGTAATGCTGGCGGAAGGCAGGGCCGTGAGTCTACTCGCGGAAGAAATACAGCAAAGCCTGCACGAGGCCGGGGGCGACGAGCGAACCCGGGTCCTGGCCGATGCCCTGGCCACCGGACTTACCGAGATGCAACAAGTGCTGAACCACCTACTTACTCTGGCTCGCAAGGAAGAGCCCCGCGTCTTTTTGGCCGACGCTACCGTGTTTCTGGAGTACTTCGGACTACACGTGATCGGCTGGATGTGGCTGAAGCAAGCCAACGCCGCGGTCCGCGCCCTGCCTACCGCCGAGGGTGCGGAGGAGAACCACTTTTACCGTTCCAAGCTCGTAACCGCCCGATTCTACTTCAACTACGTATTTACGCGTACGGCCGGCCTTCGAAAAACGCTGCTGTCGACCGAGCGAATCACGCTGAATACCGAGCCTGAACTCCTGGTGTAGCCGGCGGTGCACTGCCGAAGCGGCGGCGAATTTGGCCGGGAAGGGCGGGCACGTTTCCGTTATTTGCACACCTTACTTGTGCCCCGGGCGCGGATAGCTCGGCAGGGGATAGTATCCTTCCCGCCGCTACCAGCGACAGTTAAGCCGCTTCGTGTATCTTTCGCCACCCAAAAGAAGTCGCATGCAAAAATTCTTCCTCCTGGCGTGCTGTACGCTGATGCTATCGTGTACGCCTAAACTATCGCCCTTCGGAACGGAAAACGGACCCTTCCGGGCCAGTTTCGACCATTACGCGATCAATGTCGACAATCTGCAGCGCAGCGCCGACTTTTACCAACGGGTCTTTCAGCTCGAAACGGTCTTCAACGGGACTGGCAATGACCGCCGCGTGTGGTTCTCCCTCGGAGAAGGAATGGCGCTGCACATCATTGAAACGGATACGGTCGACGTAAAGACTACCAAAGGGGTGCACCTGTGTATCGCCGTCGCAAACTTTGATGATTTTGTCGACCATCTCCGCAAGGAGTCCATCCCGTTCGAAACGTGGCGGGGCGAAGCCATGCAATCCAATACGCGGCCCGACGGCGTACGCCAGGTATATCTGCAGGACCCCGATGGCTACTGGGTGGAAGTAAACGATAACCGCCTGATGTGGGCCACTAATCGCGCCAAGTAATGACCGTAGAACTCAACCGCCTCGACGACGCTTTCCTTTTTGAAACCTCGAACGACGAGGGGCAAACCGTACGCACGGACGGCAGTCCCGACATCGGTGGCCAGGGGGCCGGAATGCGCCCGATGCAACTCGTACTCTCCGCCGTGGCCAGCTGCTCGAGCATCGACATCGTCCTGCTCCTGAAGAAGCAACGGCAGGCGCTTGATGACCTGAAGGTGCGGGTCGAAGGCAAACGCGTCGATACCGAACCCCGGTTATTCACCGACATTCACCTGCACTACATCCTCTTCGGAAATCTGGACGACAAGAAGGTCGAACGTGCCTGTCGCCTGAGTATGGAGAAACTCTGCAGCGTATCGCTGATGCTGAAGGCCGGAGGTGTAAATATTACCTGGGACTACGAGATTCGCTAGGGTAGGACAATATGTACCGAATCGTAACAATTATGTATATAACGGTTACTTTTTAGTACACTACACCATGCACCTCCAGTTACACTGCTCCGGCGGCCGTCTTTTGACGACCACGGTCATCTTTCTTGTCTGCTGTCTTACCGGCTCCGCGTCCGGTCTGGCGCAATCGCATTCCCCCCTCATAGCCGGCCTGCTGGTTGCCGATTCGTACGCCGTCATGCCCATACACGAAGACCCTTCCTTCGAACTGAGCTACGATGCGCTGAGCGGGCGGGACCGGGTGGAAACCTGGCTCGACGACACCTGGTCGCTCGAGTCGCTCCGCATTGAACTCCGCGACGCCGCAGGTCAGCGGGTGCACCGGGAGATTATCATGAACGGCAATCATTTGCTGCTCTTTACCCGCAAACTTCCTCCGGGAACCTACACGGTCAAATTGCGCGACGGTAAACGCGCGGCCACCGACATTCTGGTGGTCCTGTAGCACCTCCTTACTCGCGGTGACGATTGCTGAGGGCCTTTTCGACGGAAATGCCCAGGCGGTTGATGAGTTTGCCCTGCTGAGCGATGGTTGCCTTAAGTTCGCTCATCTCGTCGTGGACGTAGCGTTGGATATTCTGGGGGGAGGGTAGGAAGGGCGTGATGCGGGCCCGCACGTACCAGATCTCCCGCAGGTCGGACAGAGGAATACGGTAGGTTTCGTAGAAACTGTTGTCGGAGATCACTTCCAGCTCCTTAGTGTCGGCGATGTGGTTTCTCACCCGTTTGACCACCACGTCGCTGCGGGTAACGATCACGTAAGCATAATTATCCTTGATGCCGCTTTGCCACAGGGTCGGCTCCAGGAACGCGCAAACGATCTTGTCCCCCTCGAAGAGGGTAGGCTCCATACTGTTGCCGGGCACGTCGAAACTCCGGTGGGTGCCCACCTTATACTTGTAATCCGGCAGGCTGTAGGTCGGCAGGCTTTCCACGAAACTCGGGTCCCCCAGTTCCGCCGCGTACACTGACTGGGCGGGGAGCGGCACGTGAACGATGAGTTCGTCCGCATCGGGGGTGGTGATGGTGGTGAGCACCCGGAAGTTCTGGTCGCTCTCCTCGGTCATAAACATCGGGCCGTCTCCCGTAAAGAGGTAAACGGGGTTGAGCTTATACTTTGCAATGGCCTGTCGGAGCAGTTCGATGGTGACGTCACGGCGGCCCTTCAGAATTTCGCTGAGCGATTGCGGTAGGTAGTCGAGCGACATGGCGAAGGCACGGCTGGACCTGATTCGTTTCTCCGCTTTAAGCTTATCGTGGCACTTAATGAAGCGCTGAGAAACGACATTTTTCATAAATAGGTGGTATTGGGCGGTGCAAAGATAGCCCGGGGCGGGCGGTGGGTATGATGATACGTAATAAAAGTAACATCTTTTTGCGAATCATTCTCCGCCCTTGATCACGGCATCGTCTTCGTGGCGTTTACCCTTCTTAATGGTTTCGGAAGCCTCCTCCAGGTCATCCCCTTCGGGGGTTTCTCCCTGATTATCGTCCTGTTCCGGTTCGTAACTCAGGCGAATGAGGACGGGAAAATGGTCCGATCCGACGTAGCGTAGACGTTGTAGATCCAGGACGGTCAGGTCGGTCGAGTGAAACACGTGATCCAGGGGCCAACGCAGGAACCGGTGTTCGGCGTGAAAGGTGGAATAGAGACCCCGTCCGCGCCGCGGGTCCAGCAGGCCGCTCAATCGCTGAAAGAGGCGGGAGGAGTGGGACCAGGCCACGTCGTTCATGTCACCGGCCACGATGACGGTCGACTCGGGCTTTTTCTGTACCTCCAATCCGACCAGCGCGAGTTCGGCGTCGCGGCCGGTACTGGCGTAGGCTTCCGAGGGGCTGGGGGGCATGGGATGTACGAAGTGCAGGTCCACCAACCGGCCGTTGGGCAATTCGATCTGGGTATCGATGCTAGGAATGTCGTCCTTGATCCGGTACTTAACCTGGGGATCGATCAGTTCGATCTTGCTCCACAGGTGCATGCCGTAAAGATTTTCAATGGGCACGGGCACCTGATGGGGATAGTCTTCCCCGATTCCTTCCCGCAGTTTCTCTTCCCACCAGGCGTTGGTCTCCACCGTCAGCAGGATGTCCGGATTCATCTCTTTCACTAGGTCGATGACCAGGTCGGTGCGCTTATTGGTCTGCAACACGTTGCTCATCATGAGGCTCAGGTGACGGTCGGACTCTTCCGTCCGCTGGGCGTCCCGGGCATCCCGGCCGTGCAGGGGGGTATAGGGGTAGATGCGGTAGGCCTGGTAGGCCGTGGCAATCATCAGCAGGACGCCGATCGTCAGGTTTACCGTATCGTTGGAACTGCGGGAGATAAACCACAACAGGGCCGACAGGCCGAGCAGGAAGAGGAGCTGTTGCCGGGGGTAGTCGAAGCCACGAATCCACCAGTCGTCGTACTTCAGAAAGGGCATCAGCGTACCGATAATGCCGAAGGCGCCCAGAACGTAGGCCAGGATGCGGATTGCTATCACGTAGGCGGTGAGATTTATGTTAGAAGTACGAAGCTAGTAAGATGTTCACGTAGCCGGTACGCAGCGGTTGACCCCGTAAAGTAACGCCCTTTTGCCATTAAACTGCTTACACCCACGATTGCCGTACGGTAGGCGTACTTTTGCCTTCGCTCATTTATAACCCTCCCCGATGTTTTCCCTGACCTACCACCGCCGCTCCCTGTCCCTTTACGGCATGGCTCTTTTCTGTTCCTACCTGCCGGTAGCCCTCGAAGCCCAGCTCACGGACCAACGGATCGAAGCGTTGATCGAAGAATTCCGGACCGACCCCCGCGGCCCCTATAGCGGCATCTTCTGGTTCTGTTCCGACGGGAGCAAGCGAGCCGCACGCGATCCCTGTCCGGATGACGACAAGGCCCGCCAACACGCTGACTACAAGCCGGTGGTGAAGGAGTTGATGCGGGGCAACCAGTTGTATTTCGGTCAGGTGCTCGCCGACACCGACTTCGCCCCCTTCTGGGATGCTGGCAACGATCACAGCCGGCTCAAGCAGTACCAACTCAATAACTACCTGGTCGCCAACGACGACGGCTGGATCCTGGAAAAAGCCCGCTACTACCGGGGCGCCTTTCAGGTGGAGGACGAAGAAGAGTGGGGCCGTAAGTTTTTCCAGTGGCTACTGTCACGGGATCGGGTGCTGGAGGAAGATTTCTACCTCATCCTGCAGGCGGCCCGCGATATTCCTCACCGCGGAGATACCGACCTCAACCAACGGATACGCGCCCGGAGTAAGGAGATCGCCGATCGTTATCCCCCCTTCATGGATCTACGGATCAAGATTCACGGTCGTCCGTCGGGCGGGGACGCGGGAGCCGTGCAAACCTTCATGGAGCAACACGAACAAGAACTGAAAGATAAACGGCTATACGCCGAAGCGGGACAACTGGTGGAGGACATTCAGACCGCTTACGGGGGCAGTGATCTCAGCAACGTCACCGACCTCGCCGGCGCTTTACCCGCCCAGGATTCCCTGCGCCGACGCATTGAGCGCTTCGTGGATATCCAGACCCGGCGCCCCGGCGTCGACAACGACCTCGATCGCCTCACCGCCGCTACCGGGCTCATGTTGCGCATTCGCCGTTCCCTCGTCACGGAGGAGCGCCGGTCGGTCGATAAGCTGCGCCTCATCGATATCCTAAATGAACTCAGCGATCTGGTCTTCCGTACCGCGCCGGAGTGGACGCCCGCAACCGCCCGCGAACAAATGGAGAAAATCTGCTACCTCGGGGAGGCGGCCACCGGCGCCGGCTTCATCGAGCTGTGGGAATACGAAACCGGCGGACCGAACATCGCGGACCCGAATTACCAGTACATCCGGCCCGATATGCTGACCGCCTACCTCGACAACGCCCGACGGTTCGTGGAGTGGGGGACGGCCACCAACCGGGCCACCTACGGTGAGGTGGTGGAGCGGTATGCCCGCTTCGAACCCCGCGCCCTGTCGTTTCTCGACGACCGTATCCGCGGATCGGTTCTCCTTCCCCTCGGGCAGGCCGTCGGCGACCTGGGCGACTGGCTGGCCCGCAACAGTGAGTCCGGCAACGCGCTGATGGACATCCGCTCGCAGGCGCAGGCCCGGGGGCTGAATCCGGGCTACGCCCGCGGGACTCTTCGCCTGGTGGAGGGGACTCCCGACGAGGTAGTCGTCAACGACCGGGACATCTTCGTCTTCAGTCGTCCGCCCGCTGATCTGAAACCCGTTGGCGGAATCCTGACGGTGAGCGAGGGCAATATGGTCAGCCACGTGCAGTTGCTAGCCCGGAACCTCGGCATCCCCAACGCGGTACTCACCGACCGACAGTTCGAGGAACTCAAGCCCTACGACGGCGAAGAAGTCTTTTTCGCCGTTTCGAACGGGGGCACGGTCCTCATGAAGCCCGTGGACGACCTGAACGATACGGAACGCGAACTCTTTGCCGTCCGCGAGCGAAGCCAGGAACGAATCCGGGTTCCCGTCGACCGCATCGATCTGACCACCCGCGACGTGCTCAACTTACGGGACGTGAACAGCTCCGATAGCGGAGTCCGCTGCGGCCCTAAGGCCGCGAATCTGGGACAGCTCAAACAACTCTTTCCGGACAAGGTCGTGGAAGGACTGGTCATCCCCTTCGGAGTCTTCCGCGAGCACCTCGACCAGCAAATGCCCGGTCAGCCCGACGGCACCTCCTATTGGCAGTTTCTTAACGAAGGGTTCGCGGAGTCCGCGGCCATGGAAAAGAAGGGACGTCCGGCCAGCGAAGTGGAAGAATTCACCCTGACGCAGCTGGCTACCCTCCGGGCGGCAATCGCCGAGATCCGCATCGAGGGTAAACTGATCGCCCAGTTGCGCGAAGGCTTCGAAGAAATTCTTGGGGGAAAGTCCGGAACCGTGCCTGTCTTCCTGCGGTCCGACACGAATATGGAGGACCTGGCCGATTTTACCGGCGCGGGTCTGAATAAAACCGTATTCAACGTAGTCAAGGAAACGGCGATCCTGAACGGAATCAAGGAAGTCTGGGCCAGCCCGTACACCGACCGCAGCTACGAATGGCGGCAGCGCTACCTGCTCAATCCCGAGAACGTATTCCCCAGTATCCTGATCATCCCCAGCGTAGACGTGGACTACTCCGGCGTCATGATCACCAAGGGGGTAACGACGGGGGAACAGGACGACATCACCGTTGCATTCAGCCGGGGTGCCGGCGGGGCCGTGGATGGCCAGGCCGCGGAATCTTACCTCCTGGATCGCTTCGGGCGCTTCACCCTGCAGGCACCCGCCCGGGAGCGCATGCACCGCCGCTTACCCGCGACGGGCGGCAGTACCATGGTGGCCGCCGCCTTTAACGAACCGGTACTCAGTCACCAAAATCTCGTGGACCTGTACAAGCTCGGGCAGGAGGTAGAGGAAGTTATGCCCCAGGCTCCCGGGGTGGAAGCGGAAGGACCCTACGACGTGGAACTCGGGTTCCAGGACGATAAGATTTGGCTGTTTCAGATCCGCCCCTTCGTAGAGAACAGTAAGGCCCAGAGCTCCGATTACCTGCAGAGCATTTCGCCGCCGAAACGGGAGAACGTGTACATCGATCTGCATTCGCCGTTACGGGCGGAGTAAGCAGGCGGGAAGGTGCTACACCTCCTTGAACAGTCCGTGGAGCTTGGCCCCGACCATGTTGATGACGCGCCCGAGGTCTTCCTTCTTATTGGCGAAGTCCACTTCGTCGACGTTGATGATCAGGATGTTGCCGTCCCGGTAGGTGGAGATCCAGTCCTCGTAGCGACGGTTGAGTTGCTTGAGGTAATCTAGGCTCATGCTGCCTTCGTAGTCGCGTCCCCGGCTTTCAATGTGGGCGACGAGGGTGCCGATGCCGGCGCGGAGATAAATGAGCAGGTCCGGGGCCTTGATCCGACTGGTCATGGTTTCGAACAGCTGGGTATAGCTTTCGAAGTCCCGTTCGGTCATCAGTCCCATACCGTGAAGGTTGGGGGCGAAGATGTTGGCGTCTTCGTAGATGGTGCGGTCCTGAATGACGGTCTTGTCGCCATCCTGAATGTCCAGAATCTGCTTGTAGCGGTTGTGCAGGAAGTAAACCTGCAGGTTGAAGCTCCACCGCTTCATGTCGTTGTAAAAATCGCTCAGGTAGGGATTATTCTCCGCGCTTTCGTAGTGTACCTCCCAGCCGAAGTGTTGTCCGAGCTGGCGGCAGAGGGTCGTTTTACCGGCACCGATGTTTCCGGCGATGGCAATGTGCTTGATGGGGTTGGGGCTGTTTTCCATGGACGCCCAAAGGTCGTAAATTTTGCCACACGTTACCAGCTCCAGCCGAAACGGGCTTCGATCTGTACGACCGCTCCACTCACGTCCTGAGAGGTAACGAGCTCGGAGTCAACACCACCCGCGAAGCGGTAGCCACCCTCCAGTCCGAGGCGGAACCACTGGAAAAGATTGATCTCGGCGCCCCCCATCAGTTGGCCCACGAGCATGCGGTCGCGGCCTTCACCCGCTACGTCGATCCTTCCCGGACCGATGATGGCGGTGATGCGGGGGTGGACCACGTTTTCGGCACCGGGAGCAACCGCGATGATGAAGCCCCCGTGGCGGAATTCGTATTCGGGCCGGTCACCGATCAACGGAGCCTGGTCGGTCGTGAAGGATTCGCGCGACTTCCAGCCGCCATAACCGAGGAAAACGGATTTGCCGAACTCCAGACCGCCGAAACCACCCCGCACGAGTGACCAGTCGTCGCCCGTAGAGGAGTAATTGTAGGTCGGCCCGCCCCACGCACCGGTGAAGTCGAGGTCACCGAGCAGGGTTCGTTCCCGTTTACTGCGGAAGTCGCGGTAGCCGTCAGACGCCGTCGGGGAAGTACCGCTCATGGCCGTCCGGTAGGCGAACACGGCGGGGGTGGAAGCATCCTGGGCGGTGGCGAAGCCCGTGATCAGGAGGCAAAAGGTAAAAAGGGTAGGGAATTTCATAGCGAAAATGTTTGCTGTTTTTTAAATGACGTAGCTCCGGCGTTCCCGCCAAACTCGGCTACGCGGACACCGTAAAGGCCGATCCCTTTCCCTAAAGGTTGCAGATTCAATTCTTAATTTTTCCCAAGCTTGCCTTAAGGCCGTATTAAAGTCGGGGAGGCTAGCCTTACTTTGGGCAAAAATCTAAGGTATGAGCAAGGGCAGTATCCTCATCAAGGCGGGAACGATCGTAAATCGCGGACAACGGACGGTGGGTGACGTGCTTATCCGCGACGGCTTCATCGAGCGCGTCGGGGGAACTATAGACGTGACCGCGGACCGCGAGATCGACGCTGGTGGGTGCTTCGTTCTGCCCGGGATCATCGACGACCAGGTACACTTCCGCGAACCGGGCCTGACCCACAAGGCCACGATCCGCACGGAAGCCCGCGCCGCCGTAGCCGGAGGAACGACCACCTTCATGGAGATGCCGAATACGAAGCCGGCCACGCTCAACCAACTACTGCTGGAGGAGAAGTACCGCATCGGCGCCGAAAACAGCGTCGCCAATTACAGCTTCTACATGGGCGCGGCCAACGATAACCTCGACGAGGCTCTGCGCACCGATCCCCGCCGGGTGTGCGGCCTGAAGATCTTCATGGGCAGCAGCACGGGCAACATGCTCGTCGACAACGAAAAAACGCTCGACGCCCTGTTCGCCAAAAGCCCGCTGCTGATCGCCACCCACTGCGAGGACGAAGCCACCATCCGGGAAAACGCCGCCCGCGCCCGCGAAAAATGGGGAACCGACATCCCCGTCCGGGAACACCCCCACATCCGGTCGGCGGAAGGTTGCCTGAAGAGCAGCACCCTGGCCGTAGAGCTCGCCAAACGGCATAATACGCGTCTGCATATCCTGCATATCAGTACGGCGGACGAGGTCGATCTGTTCCGCAACGATATTCCCCTGCGGGAAAAGCGCATCACGGCGGAAGTGTGCGTACACCACCTGACCTTCAACGCCGACGACTACGACCGGCTCGGCAACGGCATCAAGTGCAACCCCGCCATCAAATCCGAACACCATCGATCGGCCCTGTTGCCGGCACTGCTCGACGATCGCTTCGACGTGATCGCCACCGACCACGCTCCCCACACGATCGAGGAGAAGGCCCAGTCGGACTACTTCAAGGCGCCGGGGGGGCTCCCGCTGGTGCAGCACAGCCTGGACATGATGATGCGCCTCGAGCAGGCCGGAAAAATCAGTCTCGAAAAGATCGTGGAAAAGATGTGCCACGCCCCGGCGGAGTGTTTCCGGGTCGATCGCCGCGGTTACCTGGACGAGGGTACGTGGGCCGATGTCGTGGTGTACGATCCCCGCACCGAGTGGACGGTTGCCCCGGAAAATATCCTCTACAAGGCCGGCTGGTCCCCCCTGGAGGGTACCACGCTGCGGGGACGTGTACGGGAGACTATCGTAAGCGGAAGGCTTGCCTACGCCAACGGGCAGGTCAACGATTCGGTGCGCGGCGAGCGCGTGCTGTTTGACCGGTAGGGGGCGGCGGCAGCGCGCGGGAGCGGTAAACGTAAAGAACCCCGGTCATCCTTGCGGTGCCGGGGCTCGTTCCAACTTACTGATACCAAATAAAAAAACGGTGGCGGGGCGGGCCCGCCGGATCTGTGAAACTAACGCGAGGCGAACGGCTTGGTTTGCTCCGAGCTTTTCCCAAAAATAAGCAAGCCCCGGCGGTACCACAAGGCCGCGCCGAAAAAAGCCTGGATTCTACTGTTCGGCCCGGAGCAAGTAGCGGTACGCCGCCGCGAAATCCGGTTTACCGTAACCGACGGCCGCACCGGGCGTTTCGGCGTGGGAGGCGGTGCGACGAACGGCATCGAGTATCTCTTGGTTGGTGGCTTCCGGCACCGCTTCGAGCAGGCAGGCGATCAATCCGGTAATGAGCGGTGCGCTCAAGCTGGTTCCGTTGGCCCCGGTGAGGCCCTTTCCGTTGGCCGCCACGGCCGCCACCATCACGCCGGGTCCGCTTACGTCGGGCTTGACCCTTCCGTCGGCCGTCGGTCCGAAGCTGCTGAAGTACGCGCGTTCGTCTAGGTCGTCGAGGGCGCCGATGCTGAAGGCCTTGGCGGCATCCGCGGGAGCGCCGATGTGTTTCCAGTCGTCCGCTCCGCTGTTGCCGGCACTGGTCACGATGATCATTCCGCGGTCGAAGGCCCGGTCGATCGCGACGGAGGCGGGGCTGTGGCGCCCGTCCAGATCGGCGTACGTGTAGTTCATGGAGGTATCCGTGAAGGTGGTGTACCCCAGGCTACTGTTTACGAGGTCTACGCCCACGCTGTCGGCCATTTCCAGGGCGATCGCGTAGTTGATCTCTTCGAGGCGATGCTCACCCCGGGAGTTTTCGGTTTTGAACAAAAGGTAGCGAGCTTCCGGGGCCGTCCCGATGAAGAAGAAGGGGTGGTGGGCCGCCATGGTACTCAGCACCGTGGCCCCGTGGGTGGAGCCGTCCAGCGCGGAGGAGTCCTGCTCCACGAGATCATAGTTGCCGGGTACCGCGTCCGCCTGATCGTAGCCCAGAAAATCCTTGTAGGCAACGTTGGGAAAGCCCCCGTCGAATACGCCCACCAGAACGCCCCGTCCGCGGAAGCCGAGTCGGTGCAGGCTATCGCCGTTCATTCTCCGGAGGTCCTTCCAGCCATATCCGTAAAACGCTTCGGACACCGGTACCCGGCCCACCACCGGAGCGGGTTGGTCGAAGCGGGTGGGGCGGGGCAGGTCGCCGGGGCGATCGTACTGAAGCGGGGCAACGTAGTATACGGTATCGACGTAGGGAAGCTCGGCCACGGCGGCAAGTTCCGTTTCGGTGGCGGCCACGACCACGCCGTTCATCCACTTACTACGCAACCAGATTCGCGTTCCCGCATCCAGCATGCCGCGTTCGTAGACGGGGCTGATGGGCAGGTCGGCCTCGGTGATCTCCACGCCGTGGTGTCGCCGACGGTCGAGCGCGCGTGGGCTCAGAAACTCAGCGGCCTTGTCGGTGGAGTAAGGAGTTCCGTCCTTATCGGCGAAGCCGATGAAGTACAGTTTTTCCGGTGCCGTAGACTGAGCGGATAGCAGAGAGGTAAACAGGAGGGCACAAAGGAGGTAAAGGGGTCGGGGCATTATTCAGGATAAGGGCTGTTCGGAAAGTCGGTCGAATACCAAACGCGCTACGTCCTCGTCATTGTTGTCGAAGCGCAGGTGGATTTGCGCGCGCTCGTAGCACGGCCGACGCAGCTGGAGTTTTTCCCGGACGGTAGTCGGTAGTTCGCCGGATTGGGCCAGCAGGGGGCGGTGATCGATTTCGGCGCGCAGTCGCTCGACCAGCAGATCGACCGGCGGATCCAGAAATACGGTAGTGCCTACCTCATTCAGGTGGGTGATGAGGTCGTGGTGACAGGGGGTGCCCCCGCCCGTAGCCATGACGAAGGTGGGCAGGGGGGTAATGCTCAACAGGACGTCGCGCTCCAGTTCGCGGAAGTACTCTTCATTCCTGTTGGCGAAAATTTCGGAGATCGGGGCGCCGGCTTTCGCCTCCACGTACTCGTCGAGGTCGATGAACGGCGCACCCAGCAATTTAGCGAGTTCCCGCCCGCAATAACTCTTTCCTGAGCCCATGAAGCCAATGAGAAAGATGCGCATGTCGTGAATGTTGTTAGCGGTACGGTGAAAGTGTGCGCGGCAAGGTACAGCGACGGGAGTAAAGTGTTGGCAAGCGCTCGCTGCTTATCTTTGTCGCCGCTACCCTTACCCCGCGTGTATGAAGTTTTCGCTTTCCGGTCTTATGGTCTTTGTCCTGCTCGGCTGCGGTTCGGATCGGCCGGTAAGTCCGGACGCGGCGGCACCCTCCGCGGCGGGCAACGCGGCCATCATCCGCAATCCGATCGCCGATCGTAACGGGGGCGCGACGGATACCCTTCACGTAGCCCGCTTCGCCTTCGAGGAGAATGAGTACCACTTCGGAGAGGTGACGGCCGGGCACAAAGTGCGCCATGCGTTTACCTTTACCAATGTGGGTGATGTTCCCCTGTTGATCACCGATGCGCGTTCCACCTGTGGGTGTACCATTCCGGACTATCCGCGGCAACCCATACCACCGGGGGAAACGGGCCGCGTACAGGTCGAATTCAGTACCGACAACAAACGGGGCCACCAGCGTAAACCGGTTACCCTGTCGGCAAACACCCTGCCGGCGCAAACCACGCTGTATCTCACGGGTACCGTACGATAACCAACATATTTCAGTTATGACTTTACTCCTACAGGCCGGAGACATTTTCACCAACGGCTTCTTTATGATCGCGATGCTCGCCGTGCTCGTGTTCACGATGATCATTCCCCAGCGCCGGCGCAGCAAGCAGCAGAAGACCTTCATGTCCGGGTTGGCGAAGGGGCAACGGGTCGTCACCGCCAGCGGCATCCTCGGTATTATCGACAAGGTGGAGGACAACATCGTCACCCTCAACGTGGGCAATAAGACCTACCTACAGATCACCAAAAACGCCGTGTCGAAGGAACTGACCGATGCCATCTATCCTCCAAAGGCTGAAGCATAGGCTGCCCCTGAGCAACATGGCGACCACGGACCGGCAGATCCTCCTGATCTGCATCGGTCTGGCCTTCGTATTCTGGTTGATCCTGAATTTATCGCAGGACTACGAGATCACCAAGGAGGTTGACCTGACGTACGTGGTCGACCCCGAACGCGTGGTGGCCGGTTCGCCCCCCCGCAGCGTGAGCGTTCAGCTGCGCGGCCGGGGTTGGAACCTCATCTGGGAAACGCTGCGCGGAAGCCGGCTCGGCGTCAGCGTGGATCTTCAGGACGAGACCGAACTGTTACTGACCGGCAATGTGCTCCAGCAGCAGGTGGCGCGGCAGTTGAGTAGCGGGGACCTGGAAGTAGACAACATCGCCTACGACGCCCAGCGCATCCTGACCACCCCCCGGGATGGTAAACGGGTGCCCGTACGTTCGCGCGTCCGGGTACGGTTCAAGCCCGGATACTTCGCCTCGGGTAAATTGCTCATCGAACCCGACAGCATCACGGTAAGCGGAGCGGCCGATGCACTGGAAGAGATTCAGGAATGGCCCACCGAGGAGCGTACGCTGGAGGACATCGAGGACGATCAACTGATCAGCGTGCCCCTCGCGCCGGCCCCGGAAGGGCTCACTATTAATTATACCAAAGTGAGCGTGGCGGTACCGGTGGATGCCTTCATCGAGCAACAGCTGGACGTTCCGGTGACGCTAAGAAACGCCCCGGCCGCGGATTCCGCTCGCGTATATCCCGCCTCGGTGACGGTGACCGTTACCATCCCTCAGAGTCAGTACGGTCTGTTCGGAGTCGACGACTTTCGGGTAGAGGCCGATCTGACGGGCGTTCGGATTTCCGACGACCACAACTCCATTCCTCTGACCCTGACCCGGGTTCCGGAAACCATTCGCGGAGTGGACTTCTCCCCCAAGGCCGTTGAATACTACATCTACCGCCGCGAGCAGTAAGCGTGCGTCGCTTACCGGCTCCGTACCGCGGAGATCGGCATGAACTTATCGTAGCTGCCCGTCAGGGTCGGCGTCTGGATATTGCCCGTGTAGCCCCGGACCTCCCGGTGAACGTAAGCGAACAATTCCTCGATACTGACTAGGCCGTCGTGGTCCGCGTCGGCTTCTCCCTTGAGTCCGCGGATCAGGTAGTGACTGAAAACGCCGGAGCGTAGTCCCCCGTCCTCCATACTGATTTCCTCGCCCTTGCTCGACATCATCAGTGCGGTAGACGACTGGGCGTTGGTGAGCGCCGAGTAGAAGCTGGACAGCGTTTCCGTGTTTCCGCCCCCGCTGCGGGCGGCGAGGCTCCCGCTGTGGCAGGCGTCGGCGATCACGAGTTTGTGGCGTGAGCGGCTGCTCACCAGGGCATCCTGAACGTCCTCGTGGCGCAGCGCATTCTGCTGTCCGTCGTAGTCGACGGGCAGAAAGGCACCGGGCAGTCCGTGACCCGAGAAGTAGAACAGGATCACGTCGTTCTCGTCGGCCTGGCGGTAGGTTTCCCGCATGGCGGTGAGGATATTATCGTGGGTGGCATCTTCGTCGATGAGCACCTTTACTTGTTCGTCGCTCAGCGCACCTCCCTCGATGCTCTTTAGGAAGGCATAGACCTGGTAGGCGTCGTCGTCCGTGTACCGCAGGGTTTTCATGTGCTGGTAGAAGGCGCAGCCCACCACGACGGCCCATACTCTGACTTCGGGGTCAAAGGCGGTGTCGACGGATTCGGCGGGTTTGCCCATGGCCGTATACATCCGGCGGTAGAGCTGCCCGTCGTCCCAGATGCCTCCTTCGATTTGTCCGTCCGCGTAATGCATGACGCCCAGTCCTTCGGGGCGGTGATTGCGAAAGTGACCGAAATAGATGTTACCTCCCGGAAAGGTTACCGTTCCCTTTCCTTCAGGCCGGCCGTAGTGGATGTCGCCGTAGTACTGGGTACCGTCGGCATAGGCATAGCGGCCCGGCCCGTCGGGGCACCCCTCCGCGCAGTTGGGCAGGGTGGCCGTGTTACCGATGAAGCCGAGTGTCGACCAATCCACGTTCATTTCGCCGTTCGTCCAGGTTCCCGAGATTTCGGTACCGTTGGCGAAAACCATCGTGCCGTCACCGTGGCGGAGGTTGGCCGACCAGTTTCCGCGGTAGCTATCCCCGTTGGCGTAATCCATGCGGCCGTAACCGTTCATGAGATTGTTCGACATGTTGCCGAGGTAGTGATCCCGGTTGGCGAAGCGAAATTCGGCCTTCCCTTCGAGCTTGTCGGCGACCCACTGGCCCACGATCGTGCTGCCGTCGTTGTAGTTCACCCGACCGCGACCGTCGCGCTTACCGTTGCGCCAGGCGCCGGTGTATGTATTTCCGTTACCGTCTACGAGACGGCCTTCGCCGCTCTGCAGTTGCTGGTGAAAATTGCCCGTGTATACGGAACCGTCGGGATACGTGAGCGTGCCGCTCCCTTCAAACTTTCCAGCCTGAAAGTTCCCGGAATAAAGAGCCCCGTCAGCGAAACGCAGGATACCCTGGCCATCGTAACAGTTGCCGCGCTGACAGCGGCCCTGGGCGAGGGTGACCGTCGCGCTCAACAGCAGCAACGGAATGAATGTGTATTTGAACATGCTTGACGTGTAAAAGAGTGTTGGTATCAGTGAAAACCCGAATCGCTATTGCATACTGTTTACGGCGGACCGTCCATTACCTAGCCAAGTCGGACGGCGCTATAGACCAAAGTAAAATTGCAAGAGAAATTCTACAAAGAAGTTCGTTCGGAGAGAGACGCTGACTACCTAATAATCATGAAGAGACGCCTCTATAGCAATACGAATGCTTCTAAAATTGTCCTTCAAAATCGATATAACAAGAGTCTTCTACGGAACGGTAGGTAAACCGGGCTTACCGGTGGCAACGGCGGCAGTTAAGGCACGTTCACCCCGGGTTAACGGTAGCACCTTCCGTTCCATTTCAACTTATCCACTACATTACGCCAAATTCAAGCTTGCTACGTATGCGCCTATCCGTTCTCCTAATTTTATTCGCGTTTTCCGGTTTAATGGTTGCGCAAACCGACGTCTACGAAAGGCTTGAGTTTCCGGACAATCTGACGTCCAGCGTGCTCAGTCCGCGAAAGTTCCTGGGCTACCGGCTGGGAGAGCGATTTACCGAATACGCCCGCTCGGTCAACTACTTCGATTACCTGGCCGAGCAAAGCCCACGGATCCGGGCGGAACGCTACGGCACCACCTACGAAGGGCGACCGCTCATCCTGCTGACGGTGAGTTCGGAGGAAAATATACGCAATCTGGAGCGGATTCGTCAGCGGCAATTGGCCCTCGTGAACACCTTTCGCGAACAGGGGGAAGAAACGGAGGACCTCCTGGAGGGCCATCCGGTGATCAATAGTTACAGCTATAACATCCACGGCAACGAGGCGAGTAGTACCGAAGCCGCGATGCAGGTTGCCTACGAACTGGCGACCACCGAGGACGAGCAAACCCTGGAAGCATTGCGCAATAGTGTCATCCTGATGTTCGTCTGCGTAAACCCCGACGGTCGCGACCGCTACGTGTACTGGTACAACGGAATGGCCCGGGCAACCGGCGGAGCGGAACCCGACGACCTGGAGCACCACGCCCCCTGGCCGAACGGACGTACCAACCACTACTGGTTCGACCTCAACCGCGACTGGGTGTGGGGGGTACATCCCGAAAGCCGCGGCCACACCCAGGCATACCAGCGCTGGATGCCGAACGTGCACACCGACTACCACGAACAGAGCTACAATGCCAACTACTTTACCGTGCCCGGCACCACCCCCCGGAACCTGCTGCTGCCCGACACCTACGAAAGCTGGGCGGATACCTTCGGCCGGGCGAATATCCGGGAGTTCAACCGCATGGGCATCAGCTATTTTACCCGCGATCGCTTCGACTTTTATTACCCCAGTTACGGAAGCAGTTACCCATCCGTCATGGGCGCTGTCGGCATGCTTACCGAGCAGGGGGGGATAGCCGGCGGCCGGGCCGTGGAAACGGAAGATGGTTACGTGCTCACGCTGCGACAGCGCGTCTGGGATCATTACACGACCAGCATCGCACAGGTCAGGACCGCCGCCGCCAACCGGGAAGCACTGCTCCGGTACAGCCTTGCCGCCTGGAACCCGATCAACAGTAAACAGGGGGCCACCGGCTATCTGATCGAGAACGACGGTAGCGACTACCTGGACGACTTTCTGCAACTCATGCTCCTGAACGGCGTAGAAGTGGAGCGTACTACCGAAGCGCTGGATGCCCGGGGGCGCAGCTTCCGTGACGGTACCGTCGCCGATCGCAGTCACCCGGCCGGTAGCCTGATCATCGCCACCGAGCAGGCCCGCCACCTCTTCCTGAACAGCATCATGACCAACGACCTCCAGATCGAGGACAGCGTTATGTACGACATGTCCAGCTGGTCGGCCGCCCTGGCCTATAATCTGGAAGCATTCGCCTTCGACGCGCCTATCCGGGTTAACACCGAACCCGTCACCGTAATCGAAAGCCAGGGATCGCTGACCGGTCCCGCGGACGGTGTGCCCTACGCCTACGTGATTGACTGGGGACAGCGGCAAGCCCCCCGCGCCCTGGCGCGACTCTGGGACGCTGGACTCCGGGTGCGCGCGTCGCTGGAACCCTTCACGACCGACGAGGGGGAAGTATTCTCTGCCGGTAGCCTGATCGTACTGCGGGGGCGCAACCTCGAGCACGAATCCGAACTTTCCGAGCTGATGACTACGCTGTCCGATGACCTCGGCCTACGCATTGCCCGCTTTTCCACCGGCCGCATGCGGGAGGGGAACGACCTAGCCAGTACCAGAAATTTTCCCGTCGACCAGCCCCGGGTAGCCCTCCTCGTGGACCAGCCCTTCGATACCTACACGAGTGGCCAGATCTACTTTCTGTTCGACTGGGAAACTCGCTTACCCGTAAGCCGGATCCGCACCTCCCAGCTGCGGCAGACGGCGGTGCCTAAATTCGGTAGCCGCTACGGCTACGCTGACCTGAGCGACTACGACGTGCTGATCCTTCCGGATGCCGATCAGTTGGAGGATGTCTTTGGAAAGGAAGAACTCGCAACGCTCCGCCAGTGGATTTCGGGTGGGGGCACCCTGGTTACGGTAGGTAGCTCGGCGGAATTCTTTACGGAAGCATCCAAATTCAACGACCAGCGCCTGAAATCTCCCGGTAAGGACACGACGACCGCCGCGGCCTACCTGTCTTTCGCCGATCGTACGGCCTACTACGGAAAACAGAATATTCCCGGCACGGCCCTGCACGCCCGCCTGGATACTACCCACCCGCTCGCCTTCGGCCTGAAGCCCCAGGTGTACACCCTGAAATTCGGTTCGAGTGCGCTCGTTCCCCAGGCTGACCTACAGAGCGTCGGCCGTTACGCCGCCGACTCTACGGCGCTGCTGGCTTCCGGATATGCGAGTCAGGAGGGTCTCGATCGGCTGGCCGGTAATACCTGGGCCGGTGTTCGCACCATAGGGCAGGGAAAGCTGGTATATCTCCTGGACAATCCGCATTACCGCATGTTCTGGCGGGGACCGAGCCGGCTGATGCAGAATGCGGTTATGATCGTGCCCGGTATGTAGTCCGGTGTACAGGCTTCCTCACCAGAGGAGACTACGCCCGAACGGACGGCGGTAATCGATATCGTGTTTGCGTGCATTCGGCAGCAGGTACGTCAGGTACACACCCACCGTTGGCTCGTTATTCGGAGCGGGGACGTTAGCATCGCGCTCCAGGCGTACGAAGGCCTGCGCGCCGACCCGGGTCGATATCCGTTGCGATACCCCCAGCGTGACCCGGTGGCGGCTAAATTCGTTGCGTCGGTCGAAGCGGTAACGGGCTTCGTATTCCGTGACGAGTTCCGTGTACTTAAGCACCCGGTAAGCCAATCCCAGCCGGGGACGGACGGCCGCCTGGTGTCCCGCCGCGCCCTCCGCCAACTCCCGCTCGTACTGTACGCGAAGCCGGCTTTCTAGGGTGAAGGGGCCCTCGCCCAGGGGTTGGTCGTAATTGAGGTCCGTGAACAGCCGTAGTTCCGTGGGCACGTCCGGGTCGTAGCGGGGCGTGACCCGTATTCCGGGCGTCAGACTCATGCGATCGCCCAGTTTACGATTAATGGCCAGCAACAAAAGGGCCCGATTCTCACGACCGGTACCGACCACCTGCCGGTGCTCCACCTCAAATTCGTACGCCCAATCGCCATTCAGCTCGCGTTCGAAAGAAGCGCCGGTGAACAAGTTCAGTTGGGCCCGGGCGGGGGCCGCCCAGTACAGAAAAACAATCAACAAATACTTATACATAAACCATGGGAATGACGAGGTGCCTATCCAAAATTCTTGTAGTGGTAATCAACACCCCCGGCCTGGTGGGGTTGTACGATCAACCATCGCTTTACCGACTATGAGACACTGCTTCTACCTATTGCTCTGCTCCTGCGCGCTCGCCACCTCCTGCAACTCCGGCGCTAACCAGGCTAACGACCCCACCACCACCGAAACCCCCGCTCCGGATAACCGAAACTCGGAAGGGGAAATGGTAGAAGTACATCCCGTATTCCACGGTTCGGTGGTGCTTACCCAGGGGGACCGCACGATCTTCATTGACCCCTACAACGGTGCCGAACGCTACACCTCCTTCGGAGATCCCGATCTGGTGCTCATCACCCACACGCATCCGGATCACCTGGACACGGCTACCCTAAGTGGCCTGCAACTTGACGCGGCTGAGCTCGTTGGCCCCCAGGCGGTTATGGATGCTATGTCGATGAATCCTTTCGCGGAGCGGCACACGCTGGCGAACGGCGAATCCTGGACCTGGGAAGACGTAACGATCACCGCGGTGCCCGCCTATAACGATCCACCCAAGGACAACTTTCACCCGAAGGGCAAATTCAACGGCTACGTGATAGCAATTGGGGGCCAGCGGTACTACTTCAGCGGAGACACCGAGGGCGTTCCGGAAATGCGGCAACTGGACGACATCGACGTGGCCTTCGTATGCATGAATTTACCGTATACCATGGACGTCGAACAGGCGGTGAGTGCCGTACTCGATTTTGCACCCGACGTCGTTTATCCCTACCACTACCGCAATCAGGACGGATCGAAAAGTGACGTGGAGGCCTTCAAAAAGATGGTCAACGAGCAGAACGAGAATATCGACGTGATCCTGGAAAACTGGTATCCAGAGTAAGCTACTCGCAGGCGAACTCCCGGCTCCGGGAAAGTGCAAGCAGCTGCTCACCCGATAGCTGCACGTCTACGCCCTTACCCGTCCGCTCGCCGGGTTCACCCACGGGATTCGGGGAAGGTTCACCGGATATGACCTGATAATCCCGGTACCGCCGGTCAATAAGGTTGCCGTTGTAAAAGTAACGGCGTTCCTCGCTGACGTGGTCCACCGTGCGGGTCGTGCCGTCGTTCTCACTATCCTCCGGCGGCGGGGCGAAGGTCCACGTGGACTGCGTCAGATCCGCGAGGAAAAGCTCCGTGTCGTCGAAGTAGTAAGTCTCCCGACCGCCGCCGTGGTCACCGACCGTGTACTCGTGGCGGGCCCGGACCAGGTCGTCCGCCACGTAACAGAAGACTAGCGTGCCCCCGCGCGGGTCCCCCGCGCACTCGTAGGTGAGCGTATCGCAGCGGAGCTGGCCCGCCGCCTCCATGTCCTCGATGCGTGCGTACCGTTTTTCCGCGAAGGCCCGTTCACTATCCGTGTTGGTCGTAATACCGGGGTTCGGGACACCAGCCCCGGTATCGGACGCGAGTGCCCCTCCCACTTTTGCACCGTCGGTGTTCTCGGGGGCGTTTCCGCAGCCGGCCAGAAGGATCGCCAGCGCGGCCGCGGTCAGGCAGTTTCTGATCATCCCTTAACGTCGACTTTGCGGTAGGCTTCCACCACCGCCATTTCCCCCTTCTCGCCGTCCATGCTGTTGCCGTGTTCCATTCCGTATACGCCCGTGAAGCCCTTCCCGTGAATGTGGGCGAGTACGCGTTCGTAGTTGATCTCCCCGGTCGTGGGCTCCTTGCGGCCCGGATTATCACCGATCTGGAAGTAGGCGATCTCGTCCCAGGCGGCATCAATGTTGGGGATCAGGTTGCCTTCCTGAATTTGCTGGTGGTAGATGTCATAGAGGATCTTGCACGAGGGACTGCCGACGGCCTGGCAGATCGCGTACCCCTGGGAGGCTTTGGTCAGAAACAATCCCGGATGGTCACGGTAGTTGAGGGGTTCCAGGACCATCACGATGCCGTGGGGTTCCAGAATGGCGGCACCTTGTTTAAGCGTTTCGACCACGTTGGCCATCTGGTAGAAGGGTTCCAGGCGCATTTGCACGAAGCCGGGCACGACGGTGACCCACTTGGCATTGCAGCGCTTAGCGATCTCTACGGAGTTCCGGATGTCCTCGAGAAAGGCGTCGCGGTGTTCGCCCGCACCGTTCGTGAGGGTCGGTTCCCGCCAGTTGATTTGGTTGGCGACGAAAACCCCCATGGTCATGCCCCGTTCGGCAAGCAGGTTCCCGATCTTTTCCTGCTGGCCGACGTCGCGGCGGGGCATTTGATTGTCTTCCCAGGCGGTGAACCCCATGTCGGCCGCCCAGCGGATTTGGTCGAGCACGTCCTTACCGGCTACCTCCCGGAACATTCCGTCGTGGGGAGCAAATTTCAGGTTAAACTTCTCGGCGGCGGGCGCGGGAGCCACGGAAGCACCGGCAGCCGTAGCCAGGGGGGACAGTCCGAGTGCCGCGGTGGCGAGTTTCAGGGCTTTTCGACGTTGCATAGGGGGAGTTTATGGGCTGAATATACATAGCTGGCTGGATTGTGGACATACCAGGTAGGGACCGGATACGCGTATAAACCTGCCTGCTTACATTTAAGCATGGCTAAATACGTATTCCTCGCGGGCCTGCTCTGGCTCACCGCCTGCACCACCGATCCGCTCGAAGTTCACGAAGTATCCACTGCGGAGAAGGCACCGGTAGACGATCTTAATCGCGTTGACCTGACGGAAATCCCCGTCGGCTGGAGCGCCGGTGAGGGGGAGATTCTGACGGCTTCGGCGCCGGCGAAGTGGGAACTGCTGCCCGTTCAGGAAGCGGTAACGCTCGCGTTTTCGTTCCGGACGGAAGCGGATACCCGGGCCACCCTGCTGCTGGGGAATCGCTTCCCCCTGAATATTCCTTCGCTGAATCTCGCCGGCGAACACGAAGCCCGCAACACCGTCTCCACGACCCCCGGCATCTGGCAGGATCTCGAACTCGCGTACCTGCCCGCCCGCGGCACCGAGCCTCCGCTGCTGGTCTCCGCCTACCTCAACAACAACCTCATCTACTACCAGGAACCCCTGACGGGTGGGGAAGGGAAGGCCGAGGGGCCGCTCACTCTGGAGCTGACCGCCGGTAGTCTTCAAATCGCTAATGTGCGGTCCGCTCCACGTGCGGGACGCGGTTCCTCCGTAAACAGCGCCGGAGAAGTGGATTTGAACCTTCCCCTCATCCGCTACGCGTACTACCACGTCGACGGCGATCCGCAGGACGTCACGAACTGGGATGCACTGAGCCCGGAAAAGGAGGGTTACATATCCCGCTTCGACCTGGCCGCCATCCGGGAGCGGGGCAACGCCTACGCCATCCGCTTTACGGGCGATCTCGAAATCCCGCAAGCTGGTGCCTATACGTTCCGGTTATGGACACCCAGCAGCACCCGCTTGTACATCGACGATCAACTGGTCGTCGATAAAGGCGGGCGTGATAACGGCAATGAACTTGCGGGTACGGTTGATCTTTCGAAGGGTAGCCACCGTCTGCGGATCGATCACTATCAGTACGGCTTCTGGAACCGGCTCAACGTACAGTATGCCTACGAGGGCGGCGAATTTCGTAGCCTGAGTGATTTGCCCGAAGACCGGGCGGTAGCTACCCTCACCGCCGGGGAGGTGCGGGAGGTGAAGACCGATGACCGTCCCTACCTGCTGCGTAGCTTTATGAACTTCCCGCCGGTGCGCGTCTACGACTACACCGAGAAACGCACCCACGTAATCAGCGTAGGAGAGGGTGACGGGCCCCACTACACCTATGATTTACACAACGGCAGTCTGCTCCAGATGTGGCGGGGTCGTTTCGTCGACGTGAGCGATATGTGGAACGGCCGGGGTGAGCCGCAGGTCGCCCGCGCACTGGGTACCGTGGTGGCCTTTGACGGCCGGCCCCAGTGGAGCCCGGAGGCCGAGCGGTGGCCCGACAGCATCCCGGAACTACACCACCTGCGCTACGATCTCGACGAGGCCGGCCGGCCCACCTTCCACTTCGCCCTGGGGGAGGCCCAGATTAGCGATCGCGTCGTGCCGGAGGGGGATGGCCTCCTGCGGACCCTCACCAATACCGGCGGCGGTGAGTCCCTGCTCACCCAGCTCGCTGCCGGGCGGGATATCCGGCAAATTTCACCCGGTCATTTTGAAGTGCAGGGGCCGGGGGCAACCGTCGAGGTTACGGAACTAGCCACGGGAAGGCTGCGGATGCTGCGTGGCGAGGGTAGCGATCGATTGGTGGCCGAACTCCCTCCGGGGGAGCACCTCACGTACCGCGTTTCCTTCTGATCGCATTCATTTCCCAAACCAATAACTTCAACAGTAGCTGTTGTAAACCAATAGATTATGCGTACCCTATTCGTGTACTTGCTTGCTTGCTCTACCGCCGGACTTTTCGCCCAGGAGGAGGCCGATTTTTATACCATCGAACAGATTAACATCCCGGAAGAGATCAAGCTTGAGGTGGGGGGCATGGACTTTTTGCCCGACGGGCGGCTGGCGGTCTGCACCCGCATGGGCGAAGTGTACCTGATCGAAGATCCCGGTGGTACGGCGGCATACACTCTTTTCGCCCGGGGACTACACGAGCCCCTCGGACTCACCGCCCACGACGGGGCCATTTACGTCGCCCAGCGCGGAGAAGTTACCCGCCTGGAAGATCGGGACAATGATGGCTGGGCCGATGTCTACGAAACGGTATACGAACTGCCCCTGACCGGCAACTACCACGAATACCACTACGGTCCACTCTTTCGGCCCGACGGAAGCTTTATGACCACTATGAACGTAGGTTGGGAAGGGCGCGGCGTAAGCCACGTACCCTGGCGGGGGTGGATGATGCAATTTGATCCGAGCAGCGCGCAGCTGCTTCCCTACGCGGCGGGAATGCGGAGCCCGGCCGGATTCGGAACGAATGCCGAGGGAGACCTCTTCGTGGCCGAGAACCAGGGCGACTGGATCGGCTCGGGCCGTATCACCCACCTGGCAAAGGGAGACTTTGCGGGACACCCGGCCAGTCTGCGCTGGGCCGACCGGAAAGGTTCGGAGGTAAATCTAAAAGTTGACGACCTGAACGATGACTTCCAGACCATGTACAACGCCCGTAAGGAACTCACGGGTCTGAAGCTCCCGGCCGTCTGGTTCCCCCACGGGATCCTGGGAATTTCCACCGCGGACATCATTACCGACCGGACGGAGGGTGCCTTCGGTGCCTTCGCCGGCCAACTCTTCGTGAGCGATCAGGGACAGAGTAAAATCATGCGCGTAGCCCTGGAGAAAGTGAATGGTGAATACCAGGGAGTGGTCTTCCCCTTCCGGGAAGGCTTCAGTTCCGGCCTGCTGCGCCTGAAGTTTTCCGCCGATCACGCACTGTACGCCGGGCAGACCGCGCGCGGCTGGGCGGCCACCGGGGGGGAAGCTTTCGCCCTGGAACGACTGACCTGGACCGGAAAGACCCCCTTCGAAATGTACGCCGTACGGGCAAGGGAGGATGGATTCGAGATCGAATTCAGCAAACCCGTAGCGGCGGCGAACGTCCGGGCCTCGGCTTTCGCGATCCAGAACTTCACCTACCGCTATCACCACAACTACGGCAGCCCGGTCGTAGATATTCAGGATAACCCCGTCACGACCGCGGAACTGCTACCGGACGGAAAGACCGTGCGCCTGCAACTGGAAGGATTCCGACCCGGCTACATCTACGAAATCCGGGTGAGCGGGCTACGTAGCGCCGAAAACGATAAGTTGCTCCACGACTTCGGCTACTACACCCTGAACGCGATACCCGGCGGGGGGCGGGACGATGCGGTTGCGCTCACCGCCGCGGATGCCACCGATGCTTCCCCCAAGAACCCGACCGGCATGCCGGACGATTGGAACGGAAGCTTCGATGAGGAGATTCTACTGGAATCGGCCCTCGGCATGAAGTATAAACAACAGTACCTGACGGCCACGGCCGGAGCCCGTATCAAATTTACCTTCCGTAATCCCGATGATATGGAACACAACTTCGTCCTGACGAGTGGGAAGATGGGGGACAAAGTCGGAGTAGCCGCCTCCAAACTCGGATTGCGGGGTGCCGCGACCGCATACATTCCGGATATGCCGGAGGTATTGGTACATACCCAACTCGTCGCTCCGGAAACGGAGGAGTCGATCTACTTCACCGCGCCTACGAAGCCGGGAACCTACGAATACGTGTGTACGGTGCCGGGCCACTATACCGTCATGCGTGGCGTGCTGGTGGTCAAAGCGGAGCCGTCGCGGTAGGTTAGCCGATCAACACGCTGACCGCATTTCCTCCGAACCCGGTGGCGTTCACGAGTACCCGGCGGGGTGGGGAAGGGACCTCGGTCGCCGGCCCGTAGGGTAGGACAATCACCGCGTTGCGTCGTACCATCTCGGTGGCCATCACGAGAGCCAGCGGACCACTGGCCCCGAAGGTATGGCCGGTCGCCCACTTCAGGGAAAGGACGGGAGGCAGCGTTTCCGGGAAGACCGACGTAATCGCGCGGCGTTCGGCTTCGTCACCGCGGAGGGTACCGGGGGCGTGTGCAAGGATGAGGTCGGGAGTGGCGGCACCAATGGTGGCCTGGCGCATACTTGACTGCAGCGCCGTTCCTTCCCGGCTGATGCCCGTGGCGCTCCGGGCTTGCTCCCGGCTGAAGCCCAGGCCTAAAATGCCCAATGAACCGGTTTGGGGCGCGCGTTCCAGGGCCAGGAACCCCGCCCCTTCCCCTACAACCATGCCGGTGGCCGGGGTAGCGAAGGGGCGGCAGGCATATTCTTCCCCGGGGGTCGGCGAGGCGTAAATTCTCAATCCTTCCATTTGTCGCAGGGTAAAGGGCGTGAGTGGGGCCTCGGTGCCCCCCACCAGTACCCGGTCGGCCATCCCCGCCCGCAACAAGGCTACGCCGTGTACCAGCGCGTGAAACCCGGAGGAACAGGTCACGCTGAGTCCGTCCGACAATGATGACACCCCGAAGTAGTCGGCGAGCGCGAAAGCGATACTGCCCAAGGTAGTGGTGGGGGAGGTACGCACCGGGAGTACCTTACCCTCGCGATAGGTTTGGTGGGCGGCTTCCCAGGCCGTCGTCGGCCCCCGGGAGCAACCGACCAGCACGGCGAAGTCCTGACCGTGCCAACCGGCCTGAGCAACCGCCTCCTCGGCGGCGTGCAGCGCTAAGGCAACCGTGCGGTCTACCCGGTGGGTACGGATGTAGTCGGCCGGTCGACCGGCCGCCGGCAGGTACGGAAGGGCATATACGGGTAGTTTAGTCGCGTCGTCGGTCGACCAGAAGCGGCGGCCTTCCGCGGTGTTGTTCCAGTTGTCGGCTACCCCGACCCCGGCTGCCGAAATGATGCCCGTACCCCGGATGCTGATGTTCATACGCGGTCGGTGGCTAGACAATCCCTCAGAGCATCGGTCAGGCGGTCGACCTCCTCGCGGGTGTTGAAGGCGTGCAGGCAAATGCGGATCCGGTCGGCTCCCCGGGGCACGCTCGGCGGACGGATGCCCTTAACGAGGATGCCCCGTTCGCGTAGTTCGTGCTCCAGGGTCATCACGTCGACCCGGCCAGCAGTGTGCACGAGCTGGATGGGACCCTCGAGTAATGGGCAGCAGGTTGCCAGGTCCCGGTCCGTCACGCTGTCCCCGAAGTAAGTGATGATATTCTCCAGCGCGCCGCGTGCCGCCGACTGCCGCTCCCCGAGGAGTTCGTAGGCCCGCATGATCGAAGCCAGTTGCTCCGGCCGCGGGGCCGTCGTAAAGATGAACGGCCGGCTCAGATTGACGAGGTAATTCCGCAGGGCGGTCCCCCCGAGTACGGCGGCTCCACTCGCCCCCGGCGCTTTACCGTAGGTCACCACCGAGGCGAACACCTGCTGCTGCAGCCCGAGTTCCGCGGTAAGTCCGGATCCGCGGGGACCGTCGATCCCGATGCTGTGGGCCTCGTCTACGATCAGGTGGGCCCCGTGCTCCTGGCACGCTTCGGCGATCGCCCGTAGCGGGGCGGTATCGCCGTCCATACTGAAGCGGGCCTCGGTCACGAAAAACGTTTGCCCATCGGATCGCGCTTCGGACAGTACCCGGTGGGCTTGCTCTACCTTATTATGTTGGCACCTGCGCGCCGCCGCCCCACTTAGCCGTATGCCGTCGCGAATACTGGCGTGGATCAGTTCGTCGTAGACGATGGTGTCGGTGCGGCGGGCGATGCAACTCAGCAGGCCAAGATTGGCCGTGTACCCGCTACTGAAGAGTAGGGCGGCCGGGTAGCCATGAAAGTCGGCGATACGGGTTTCGAGTTGGCTGATCGCGAAGCTGTCTCCGGAAATCAGTCGGCTGCCGGGGGCGGTATTGAAGTCTGCCGTTCCCCCGGACATTTCCCGGGAAAAGCCCAGATAGTCATTCGACCAGAAATCGACCCCCTCGCGGGTTCCGGGTAACTCGCGGTAGGTACCGGCTTCGCGCAGTTCGGCGAGCCGTCGGTGCAGGAAGTCGGGGTGGGGCAAGGTCAGTCTCCCTGTTTGGTGGCCGAACGGAAGATGCGGTCCCAGTTCACGCCATTGAAAAGACTGCCTTCCTTAATGGAGAACCAGATGAAGAGCGGCTTGCCGAGGATGTGATCTTCGGGTACGAAGCCCCAGACCCGGCTGTCTTCCGAGTTGTGCCGGTTGTCGCCCATCATCCAGTAATAGTCCTGGCGAAAGGTGTACTCGGTGATCTCCTGGCCGGCGAGGTAGTATTTCCCGTTGCGGCGTTCGAAGTCCGGGTTCTCCTCGTAGACCTTTATGGGGCGCCAGTACAGCTCGTAGTTGCGCTCGTCGAGGGTGACCGTCATGCCGCGGGCGGGAATGGTGATGGGACCGTAGTTGTCGACGGTCCAGTTGCCGAAGTACTTTTCGCTGTGGGGGTACAGCCGCACGCCGTTCGGGGCCGTCTGGTCGTAAAAATCGAAGGTGCCGTTGGGATCCCCGGCGCGCAGGGCGGCAAGTTGCTTGTCGCTCAGAAACATGACGAATCCGGTGGCGGACCGCTGCTGTACGTCGTCGGTGCTGATGCCCATATCGGCCCAGTTCGTGCGGTTGGGCGGACCGCTAAAGGTGATGTCGTAGAGAAACTGGATGTTCTCGGGGTCTTCCACTTGGGAGCCGTCGATGTACAGCGCCCGGTCCCTGATCTCGAGAGTTTCGCCGGGCAGACCGACGGCACGCTTCACGTAGTGGTCCTTCTTATCGCGCGGGCGGGTCACCAGTTCGGCTCGACCGGTCTGAATGGCGCGCTGGGCGTTGGCGTCGATATTGCCCATCTCGTAATCGTTGCTGGAGTACGTACGGTAGGGGAAGATGTAGACGCTGTCACCCGACGGCACGTTGAAGACGACGGGATCGTAGCGGTCGATCTTTTCCAGGGCGGGCAGGCGGCGGTAGGGTAGGCCGGCCCCGTCGACGTAGCTCTCCCCGCCGACCACGGGCGCCTGGTTGTGGACCAACGGGAGCATCAGGATGGTTTCCGGCAGCCGCAGTCCGTAATTGACCTTCGAGACGAAGAGGAAGTCCCCGACGTTCAGGTTGTTCTCCATCGAAGGCGTGGGGATGATGTAGCTCTCGATCAGCAGGAGACGGATAAGCGCGGCGGCGAAAATGGCGAAGATGGCCGCTTCGGCCCAGTCGCGAAGGACGGGCTTGGCGAAGGGGGCCTGATTGCGCAACTTGCGGACCTCGCGGTCGTCCTTAGCTTTCTCGGCGGCGGCGAGTTTGGCCTGCCAGGCGCGTTCCTCGACCAGGATGGGGCCCCGGTACTCGGGATTGGTGGTTCCGAGCCAGCCGAAGTATCCCCAGCTGGCGACAACGGCGAGCACGTGCTCGAAGAAGTTGAAGCGGTTGAACGAGCGGGCCAGGTCGACCATCAGGCCGGCGAACCAGATCATATTGAAGTAGGGGATCAGCAGTAGCAGGCTGTAGCTTCCCTTCCGGCCCACCAGTTCCGAGACCACCCACATGTTGTAGCCGGGAATGAGGGCCGCGCTGGCCTTCCGCCCCGCCCGGGGAAATAAGCGGTAGAGGGCAAGGCTAAGTCCGACGTAGCCGAGCAACAGGACCCAGGTCAACCAAGTCATAGGTATTCTTTATGGTAAGAGCGGCGAAGGTACACCATCGCGGGGCCTTTAGGGGGCCGTTTCGACGAAACCCTCCAGCCAGAGCTTGTGCCCGCCGCGGTGGCCGCGGAAGTAAACCTTGACGTACTTCCGGTAAAAGCCTACGTTCGTCGCGTCGTACGCGACGTTGATCGAGCCCACCTCGCCCGGCGCCACCGGCGCGTCCTGCCATTCGGTGGCGGTACAACCACAGCCGACGCGTACGTTCTCGACGATCAGCGGCGCGTCGGTGGTATTGCGGAAACGAAAGGCGTAGGTGACCGGATCGCCCTGAAAGGTGTCGCCGATTTGCACGGTTTGTTCCTGGAGCCACTCTACGGGATCCTGGGGGAGAGTGAGCAAGCCGAGGAGTAACATCAGGTACATCATGCTGGACTAACGTCCGCCGGGCGTCCCTATTTCGTTAAGGAACTCCTATACTTGTCGCCCGGTGTATCCGACACCTACGTCCGTGCATTCTATCCACAACAAAATAAGCCACATGAAAAAGCTGTTCTTCGCCCTTGCCCTTGTCATCGGTTCCTTCACCGCCTCCTACGCCCAGGTCGTGGTGGACGGAGTCAACATTAACAATCTCGAGGAGGTGCAAATGGTCCGGATGATCGCCCAGGAACGATTCCTGTCGAGCAAAGTGACCATCTTCATCGATTACGGGCAGAGCATCAACGGCGGTTCGCGCAACCGGATGGAGGTCATCGACCCGTCTTCCGGCGACCGCATCAAGTTCAACAGCGTCATGCACGCCGTCAATTACCTGATCGCCAACGGCTGGGCCTACGTCGAAGCCATGGTATTGCCCAGCGAGGGAAATGCACGCACTACTGGAGGCAGTACTCAGTACCTGTTCGTAAGAAACGCCGCGCGCTAGCGTAATCCGCAGCACCGGTAGGCGGCCACTTATTTGCTGATCTCGAATACGTGTGCCGGCCAGTAGCCGGGGTCGAGCCGGACGTAATTGGCGTTGGCATTCCACCAGTAAGTGGCACCGGTGAGGAGATCGGTGACCCGGAAGCCCTGATCGCCGAGCAACTGTTTCGGCACGGCGCAGTAGCCGTCCTGGGTGTTGTGGGGATCGAAGTTCACGATGGTCCAGATGATGCTGCTCCGGTCGTCGCTGTACTTGACGTAGCTCAGCAGATTGGGGTTATTCGTATCGGTAAATACGATGTTGTTCGTCTGCTGCAGGGCCGGATGGTCCTTCCGGATCCGGTTGATGGTCCGGTAGGTATCGGTGATGCGGTTGCGGTAGGTCCAGTCGTAATGACGGGCCACGTACTTCTCACTGTCGTAGTATTCTTCCTTGCCGTTAGTGTTGCCCCGGTTTTCCATGATCTCATAGCTGGGACCGTACAGGCCGTAACTGCTCGACAGGGTGGCGGCCAGGAGGAGTCGCTTCACGAACTGATTTTCGTTCGCGTTCATCATCTCGTAGGCCAGGATGTCGGGGGTATTGGGCCAGAAGTTGGGCTGCATGTACTCCCGCAGCTCGGTGGTGGTCAGCTCCTCCAGGTACTCCCGCATTTCGGCGGCGGTAGTGCGCCAGGTGAAATACGTGTAACTCTGCTGGAAGCCCCGTTTGGCCAGTTCCGCCATGATCGCGGGCCGGGTGAAGGCTTCCGCCAGGAAAATTACGTCCGGGAAGCGTTCGTTCGTTTCGCGGATAATGTACTCCCAGAACCGGTAGGGCTTGGTGTGGGGGTTGTCGACCCGGAAGATGCGTACGCCGGCTTCGCACCAGTACAGGGTAACGTCCAGCAGCTCCTGCCACAGCGCCTTCCAGTCCTCGGTTTCGAAGTTGATGGGCACGATGTCCTGATACTTCTTGGGCGGGTTCTCGGCGTACATGATGGAGCCGTCCGGCCGCCAGATGAACCATTCGGGGTGCTCCTCGATGTAGGGGTGGTCCGGGGCGCACTGGAAGGCGAGGTCCAGCGCGATCTCCATCCCGTGCTCGTGGCACTTGTTCAGCAGCCGTTTGTAGTCGTCAATGTTGCCGAGTTCCGGCAGGATGCTCTTGTGGCCGCCCTCCTTGGATCCGATGGCCCACGGACTTCCGGGTTCACCCTCCATGGCGGTGGTGGCGTTGTTGCGGCCCTTACGGTTGCGGTAGCCGATGGGATGCACGGGTGGCATGTAGAGTACGTCAAAGCCGAGTTCCTCGATGCGGGGCAGCAGGTTCTCTACGTCCCGGAAGGTGCCCGTACGGTTGACGTCCGGAGAGGTTGACCGGGGAAACAGTTCGTACCAGCTGCTGAAGCGCTCTTTCTTCCGACCTGCCTTCACCCGGAGACCTGGGTCGTAGACGGTTTCGTAGCGGCGCAGGGGGTGATCGCGCAGTAGGCTAGCGAAGGCATCGCTGAGGACGTACTGTACGGCCTGCTGACCGTCCTCGTTGCCCAACTCCTGAATGGCACGGGTGATTTCGGCGTGGGCGTCGCCCTCCACCCGGTCGGCTTTTTCGCTTAGGAAGTTGGCGCCGATGCGCAATTCGATGCCCATATCCTGACCGTCGGCCTGTTTCTTCTTGAATCCTTTGTACCAGGTCTTCAGCTGATCCACCCACGCCACGAGGCGGTATTCGTAGTGCCCCTGCTCCGCGACGGGGAATGCGGCGGACCACTGGTCATTCGTGCCTTCCTCCATTTCGACTACTTGCCAGGCGTCCGCTCCCACCTTGCGGAATTCCACCAGGGCGCGCAGATAATCGTGGCTGTCGCCGAAAATAGTGGCACTGACGGCGACGGATTCTCCCACGACGCGCTTGATGGGGAAGCGTCCGTTGTTGATTTGGGGATTGACGTGGTCGATGATGGTGCGGTTCTGCATAGGTAGCTTAAGCGATATGGTAAAGGCATAGAAACGATTGCTCCGCTTTACGTTCATTGCCCGCGGCAGTATTTTCGTTCGGCGGGGCCGCGGGTCCGACGGGTAGCGGCCAACAGCTTACCTTTGCGGCTTTCACCCGTCTGCCTGGCTCCCGCGCACCCGCCAACCAAGGCAGACGACGAGACGTTTCACCCACTCAACTAAAATAACCCCACCTTATGGCTTACGATCTTATTGTTGTCGGAAGCGGACCCGGCGGCTACGTCGCCGCAATCAGAGCAGCCCAACTGGGCATGAAGGTCGCCGTCGTCGAACGCGAAAGCCTCGGCGGCATCTGCCTCAACTGGGGCTGTATCCCCACGAAGGCCCTGCTGAAGAGCGCGCAGGTATTCGAATATATCCAGCACGCCGGAGACTACGGCATCGAAGTCGCCGAACCCACCGCCGACTTCGGGAAGATGATTACGCGCAGCCGGGGCGTCGCCGACGGTATGAGCAAGGGGATCAACTTCCTCTTTCGCAAGAACAAGATCGAGGTGCTCAGCGGCACCGGTAAGCTGATCCGCGGCAAGAAAGTCGAAGTGACCGACGAGAACGGCAAGGCCACGACCTACGACGCCGAGAACATCATCGTCGCCGTCGGTAGCCGCGCCCGTCAGCTGCCCAACCTGCCCATCGACGGCAAGAAGATCATCGGCTACCGCGAAGCGATGACCCTGCCCACCCAGCCGAAGCGCATGGTGGTCGTCGGGGCCGGAGCCATCGGCGTCGAGTTCGCCTACTTCTACAGCAGCATCGGCACGGAGGTGACCATAGTTGAGTTTCTCGAGCAGGGGCTGGTGCCCCGCGAAGACGCGGACATCTCCAAGGAACTGACCAAGATCTACAAAAAGAAGGGCATCAAAACGCTCGCCAATACCAGCGTAGAAAAAGTGGATACCGGCAGCGACGTCCTGAAGGTCACCACCAAGAACCGCAAGACCGGCAAGGAAGAAATCATCGAGTGCGACGTGGTGCTGTCGGCCGCCGGCATCAGCCCGAATACCGAGAACATCGGCCTGGAAGACCTGGGCATCGAGACCGACCGGGGCATCATCCACGTGGACGAGCTGTACCGCACCAACGTACCCGGGATTTTCGCCATCGGCGACGTGACCTCCGGTCCGGCCCTCGCCCATGTGGCCAGCGCCGAAGGGATCATCTGCGTCGAGGGCATTGCCGGCATGAACCCCGCCCCCCTGGATTACGGCAACATTCCCGGATGTACGTACTGTTCGCCGGAGGTCGCGAGCGTAGGATTTACCGAGGCGGCCGCTAAGGAGGCCGGATACGAAGTCAAAGTGGGCAAGTTCCCCTTCTCCGCATCCGGAAAGGCCAGTGCCGCGGGCGCGAAGGAAGGATTCGTCAAGGTCATCTTTGACGCCAAGTACGGGGAGTGGCTGGGCGCGCACATGATCGGCGCCAACGTAACGGAGATGATCGCCGAGGTCGTCGCCAGCCGTAAACTGGAGACCACCGGCCACGAAATCATCAAGACCGTGCACCCGCACCCCACCATGAGCGAGGCGGTGATGGAAGCTACGGCGGCGGCCTACGACGAGGTGATCCACCTGTGATCACCCCTAGGCCACGTAGAAAGCCCCGGCGAACGATCGTTCGCCGGGGCTTTTTTGATTCGCGCAAAAGGAGCGGAGACTAGGCCTCTTCCTGAGCGGGTTCGCCTTCCTCCTCGGTCTTCTTGGCGAAGCGGCTCTTGCCGAACTTCTTGTTGAACTTGTCGATCCGGCCGGCGGTGTCGACGAATTGCATCTTACCGGTAAAGAAGGGGTGGCTCTCGCTGGAGATCTCCAGTTTGATGAGGGGATACTCGTTACCGTCTTCGAAGGTATCGGTGTCGCGGGTCTTGGCGCACGACTTGCCGAGCCAGCTTACGTTCGCGTTGATGTCGCGGAAAATGACCTTCCGGTAGGATTCGGGATGCAGTTCCTTTTGCATTGCTTTTTATTTTAGGGCGCAAAGATAAGGAATATAAACCATTTACCTTTGGGCGGTGCTTCGATTGATTGCAATATTAATGTTTTGGCCGTTTCTGACGTCCCCACTCGCCACTCAGTCTCTCCGCCTTTCGGAGATCATGGTCGATCCGACCCCGAGTCGCGGACTCCCCGCCGCCGAGTACGTAGAGTTGTACAACGCCGGTGATACGGCGGTCGATCTGACCGGACTGCAGATCGCCAGCGGTGGCAAGCCGGTGACGGTTACCGGAGTACCGTGGTTAGCGGCGGGGGAGTACGCCCTGATCGTCGACGAACGGGACGCGGACCATTTTTCGGCCTACGGGGCTCCCCTGCTCCTCTGCCGCCTTCCTTCGCTGACCAACGGAGGGGATGAAGTGACCGTTCTCCTGCGGGGTGTAAGCGTTGCCCACCTGCGCTATAGCCCGGACTGGTACCACGACGAGGAACGCGACGGCGGCGGGTACAGCCTGGAGTTCACCGGACGTGGCGACCCGGCGTGCGGAGGCAATTGGCGGGCCAGCCTGGCGGAATCCGGAGGAACCCCCGGGCGGGCCAACAGCGTGGAAGGATTACCCGCGGACAACCGGGCTCCGATGGTGACCGAGACGACGCTGGAGACCGGTGGAGTGACCATAAGCTTTGACGAGGCAGTGACCGGGATCGCGGATTATCTATTCCTGCTCGACGATCTGCCGGCAGCGGCGGAGCGACTGGACGAGCGGACCTTCCACATCCCCTTTAGTTTCGTGCCGGGAAAAGTGTACCGGCTCACCATCCTCCCGGATTACTCCGATTGCGCGGGTAATACTCCAGACCAACTCGTGTCGCGTAGTCTGCTGTTAGGTAGTGATCTAAGGCCGGGTGACATAGTTATCAATGAACTGCTATTCGATCCTCTGCCGGGAGAAAGCGATTTTATCGAGCTCTTCAACACTTCGGATCACGCCTTCGACCTTCGGGGATGGCAACTACTAAACCAGACATCCGCCCAGCGGCCTAAAGTAGTAAACACCAGCTTCGTGCTCCTGCCGGGTGAGTTCGTGGTAATGACCGCCGACCGGGAAAGTCTGCTGCGTCAGCATCCGAACGCGCGACGGGACCGCATCGTCGAAATGAGTCTGCCGTCCCTGCCCAATGCCGGAGCAAACGTCACCATTTTGACTCAAAATTCGGTGGCGGTCGATGCGCTGACCTACAGTCCGGAAATGCATGCTCCACTGCTCGCGTCCACCGAGGGCGTTAGTCTCGAGCGCATAGATGCAGCCATCTCCACTGACCAAACCGATAACTGGACCTCCGCCGCCTCCACGGCCGGCTACGGGACGCCGACACGGCCGAACTCCCAAACGCGCTCCGCCGGGCCACCGCTCCATTACTTTACCCTGGAAAGCCCGACCTTCAGTCCCGACGGCGATGGTCACCGCGACCAACTGGCCATTACGTACCGCACCGCCGTCCCGGGGACCATGGCGCGCGTATCCGTATTCGACGTGGAGGGGTTACCGGTGGCTCAACTGGAGCGGGTAGCCCTCCTGGCGGCGGAAGGGGCACTGAACTGGGACGGGACGACGGATAACGGACGGCTCGCACCGCCCGGGGCGTACATCATACTGGTGGAGTCGTTCGACGGGGAGGGCCACACCCATCGCTACAAACTATTGGCCGTACTTGCCGGATAAAGAAATGGCTATAGACCACTACCTTTTCGATCTGATCAATCAGCAGTGGGCGAACCCCGTGCTTGACGCCATCCTACCCGTGTACCGCGACAAGCTTACGTGGATTCCCTTGTACATCGCCGTACTTTATCTGATCTGGCGTCGGTTCGGTACACGTCGCGCGGTGTACCTGCTCCTGTGCATCGGCACCGTGATCGCGGTGGCGGATCAATTGGCCGCGACGGTCATCAAGCCGTGGGTCGGACGTTTGCGGCCCTGTGCTACGCCCGCCCTGGCCGACCGGGTCCGGGAATTGGTGAATTGCGGCGGCGCACTGAGTTTTCCCTCCAATCACGCGACCAATCACTTTGCCGTGGCGACGGTCATGAGCCTGACGTGGGTGCGGCGGCGGGGTTGGAAGTTCGCCTGGTTTCTCTGGGCTTTCACGATTTCCTTAGCGCAGGTATACGTGGGCAAACACTATCCGGGTGACATCCTTGCCGGCGCAGCACTGGGCGCCGCGGTGGGGTGGATCGGCGTGGTGGCGTACCGACGACTGGCGAAGGAGGCCGCGATCCGGGGAATTACCCCCGACGATTAACTTATTGCAACCGTGTGGCGTTAGCAGTTTTCGCATTTCCCCTTCTATGGTCTGGTGGCAGTACTCCTTACTCTTTTTGGCCGTCCTTGCGGGCGGCGGTCTGGCGCAGTACGGTGAGCAAAGGTTTCGGGCCTACCTGCCGGTGCTCTTATCGTTCAGTGGTGCCTACCTGCTGGCCATCGCGGCCCTGGAGCTCATTCCGGAGGTGTTCTCCGAGCCGGGTACTTCCGCCGGTTTGTGGCTGCTGGCCGGCTTTTTCGTGCAGTTGCTGCTGGAAGGATTCAGCCAGGGCGTGGAGCACGGCCACGTACACACCCACCGGGGGCAGGGACCGGGCTTTGCCATTCAGGTCATGATCGGACTGGGGTTACATGCCTTACTAGAGGGGCTTCCGCTGGGGTCCGCCGGCGATCACTTGCACCAGAATCACTTACTGGTCGGCATTGCCCTACACAAATTACCGGCGGCCTTCGCGCTCGGGCTGATGCTCTACGGGTCGGGGTATTCCAAGCGATTCGTGTGGGGGTGTATGGTGATTTTCGGATTTCTATCCCCGCTCGGTGCCGTACTGGGAGAACTGCTGAGCATTGATCCCCTGTGGCGTATCCGCATACTCGCGCTCGTAGTGGGCAGCTTTTTGCACATCTCCACGACCATTCTCTTCGAGGCGGACGGCAGTCACCGCCACGGCATTTCCGTAAAGAAATTCCTTGTCATCATCGCGGGCATGGCGATCGCCTTCATCACGGTTCACTAAGGGGCAATCTGCTTGTCCCGAGCTTGCGGGCCTTTAAACTTTAAGACCATGGCGGAACGACGTGTTTACGGTACCCGGACCATCGGTATCGCCTGCCTGTTGCTGGGAGCGGTGCTCTTCAGTTCGAAGGGGGTCATCATCAAGCTGGCGTACCGGTACGAAGTGAGTAGCATCAGCCTGCTCGGCTTGCGGATGATTTTTTCGCTGCCGCTGTTCCTCCTGGTGGGGTACGTACGGGGCGGCAAGAAGCCGGGTAGGGCAGCAATGACCCGGACGGAGGTACTCACGATCATTGCCCTAGGAATCATGGGCTACTACCTGGCCAGTTATACCGACTTCCTGGGTTTACGTTATCTGAGCGCAGGGATGGAACGCGTGATCCTGTTCACCTATCCGACCATGGTGCTCCTCATTCAGCGACTGGTGTTCGCTACCCCTATACGACCCGTGCAGTGGGTCGCTACGGCGATTTGCTACCTCGGCATCGTGATCGCCTTCAGCGGCTCCGACCTGCGGCCGGGGGGAGATTTTTTGCGGGGAGCCGCCCTGATTTTCGCAAGTGCTCTGCTGTACAGTACGTACATCATCGGCAGTGGACGTCTGGCTCCCAGACTCGGGAACGTCCGGTTCACCAGCCTGGCGCTGATCACGGCCTCCGTGTCGGTCATTCTGCACGTCTCGGTGAGTAGCGAACCGCTGCTCGGATTGAGTCCTATGGTCTACGTCTACGCGGGCGTGATGGCCGTGTTTTGCACCGTTATTCCAAGCTATCTGGTCACCGAGGGCGTACGACGCCTCGGCGCGGGTGATGCGGCGATCATCGGTGCCGTCGGCCCGGTCGCGACGATCGTGCTCGAATACGTCGTGCTCCACGAGCACATGAACGTACTGCAGGGTATTGGGGCGGGGTTCATCATCGCCGGCGTGGTGATCATCGGTCGGAGTAAAGGATAATGACACAAATTGTGGTATATTTGTTGCTTAAATAAGCGTGCATGGCCAAAGTTAAAGTCGCCTTCTTTTGTACCAACTGCGGGGCCGAAAGTCCCAAATGGATGGGGCAGTGTCCTTCGTGTAAGGCCTGGAACACCCTGGTCGAAGAGAAGGTCGTCAAGACGAAAAACGACCGCATCGAGCACCAGCCTGACTGGCGGTCGGTGGGCAACGGCGCGGCTGCCGCGGCCGCCGGTCCGATCGGAAAGGGCCCGCGTCCCGTGCGCCTGGCGGAAGTGACGGCCGGAGAAGTCGAACGTCTCGTGGCGCCCGATCAGGAACTTAACCGCGTGCTCGGAGGCGGCATCGTGCCCGGCAGCATCGTCCTGTTCGGCGGCCAGCCGGGGATCGGTAAGTCGACCCTGCTGCTTCAACTGGCGCTACGGTTGGGAAAACGGGTACTGTACGTCAGCGGCGAGGAAAGCGAGGAGCAGATAAAAATGCGCGCCGATCGTCTCGGGGGAACGGCGGCAAACTGCTATCTGCTGACGGAAACCAACACGGATAAGCTTCTGAAACACGCCGCTACCCTAAAGCCCGATTTGCTGATCGCGGATTCCATTCAGACTCTCTCCAGTCCCCACGTGGAAAGCATGGCCGGTACCGTCAGTCAGGTGCGGGAGTGCGCCGCCGAGTTGCAGCGGTTCGCTAAGGAAAGCGGAATTCCGGTGTTCCTGATCGGACACATCACCAAGGAGGGCAGCATCGCGGGACCCAAGTTGCTGGAACACATCGTCGATGCCGTACTCCAATTTGAGGGTGACCGGAACTACACCTACCGAATTCTGCGTACCCTGAAGAACCGTTTCGGTTCTACGGATGAGCTTGGTATCTACCAAATGGACAGCACCGGCCTGCGGGAAGTTTCCAATCCGAGTGAATTGCTGCTGAGTGAGCGCGACGAAAATCTCTCCGGCTCCGCGGTCTGTGCCACTCTGGAAGGCATGCGGCCGATGCTGATCGAGGTGCAGGCGCTCGTGAGCGCGGCCGTATACGGCACCCCCCAGCGGTCGGCGACCGGTTTCGATCTGCGCCGTCTGTCGATGCTGCTGGCCGTACTGGAAAAGCGGGCGGGCCTGTCCCTGGGCAACCAGGACGTCTTTCTGAATATCGCGGGGGGCTTACGGGTAGACGATCCGGCCATCGATCTGTCCATCATTGCCGCGCTCCTGTCCTCCGCCCAGGACGTGATGGTTCCCCCCAACCTCTGTTTTGCCGGTGAGGTGGGCTTGAGCGGCGAAATACGCGCCGTTACGCGCATCGAGCAACGTATCCAGGAAGCCGATCGGCTCGGGTTTCGGGGTATTTACGTGAGTAAGTACAACGTGAAGGGGATCGATCCGGACCGGTACAGCATTCGCATCCATACGGTGGCTACCGTACGCGAGCTTTACGAGGCGCTGTTTGCCTAGCCGATGTTCAGCAGACGGGCGATGAGACTCTTTCGCTCGACGATGATGGATGCTTCTCCCTGCATGAAGGGCGTAGACTCGATACGGTAGCCGGTACTCGAAGTCAGTCCATCGGGAAAGGTGACTTCCACGGTAAGAAACTCCCCGTCGGGGATGACGCCCACGCTCGCCACCGAGCCCGTAACGGATCCGTACTCCAGGGAGGGCCAGCTCGGGAAGCGTACCACCACTCGCTGTCCCACGGCGACCTTCCCGCTGCCCCGAATGTGCAGCTTCATGATGCCGATGGTGTTGCCGGCGTTCCGCGGTAGTACCGTAGCGACCATCGTCTCCTTGAGCAGAAAATTATCCTCCTGTACATCCGGTTGCAGTACCACGGTGCCGCTGACCGGAGACACCACGGTATAATCCCGCTTCCAGTCGGCAACGCTGCGTTGCAACGATTCGTAGGCCTCCTTCAATTCGGTGCCCGTCTGGCTGGTACTGCCCTGACGACCGCTGCGGAACGATTCAATTTGATTCCGCATCAGTTCGATAGAAAAGCTCGCGGAGCGGAGGTCGCCCACATTTCGCTGCAGGTTCTCTTCGGCGCGGTCTACCCGTTGCCGCAATCTGGTTAATTGGTCCCCATCCCCCAGGCCCTCCTGCCGCAATTGCTCCTCCCTTTCCAGCGCGGCCCGGGTTTCAATCAGTTGTTGTTCCAGCGCAATCTGTAGATCGCGGAGTTGGCGGATCTCGCCCTCGGCATTTTCAATCATCGACTGCAGTTCGCGGGAGGTGAAAGCATCCAGCCGGCGCACCGAAAGGGTACGGTAAAGCTGCTGCTTGTCCTGAAAGTGGTACACGCTTTCCTGAATGGGACCGAGTACGAGGGTAGGGGGAATCTTCACGTCCAACAGGTTCACCGCATCGTCTCCGCGGTGCTCGATTAATTGGTCTTCTAGGTACAGAACGTGCTCGAAGCGGGCGCTGCCGTTGCTCGCCACTATGAGCGTTTGTCCGGCGGTAACCGTATCCCGATCGGCGACGAGGACGCGTTGGATTTCCATATCCTGCCGCGCCAGTAGCCGACGCGGAGGATCTACGGTGGTCAGGACCAGTTCGCCGGCCAGCGTCGTCGGGTATGTGTAGAAAGAAGCGAATACCGCCAGGCCCAGTACCACCAAAGTAAGCAGCAGGGTCCCGTTGCGCGCCACCCATCCGGCCGGAGTGCCGATTACTTCCCGTACTTCGGGAGACCGTTCCGCCTGTTGCGGGCCGGCCGAGGTCACGTCCTGCTGCATCAACTTCCGAGGAGTGTTTGGTTCTTGACCAGGCGGTAATAACTACTCCGCTCGGCCATCAGATCCTGGTGGTTGCCCCGTTCCACGATCTGACTGTCTTCGATCACCAGTATGTTATCGGCACGCTCGAAGGTGGAGTACCGGTGGGCCACGATAATGATGGTCGACCCCCGCATATAGTTGAATAGATTATCCATGATGGTCACTTCCGTGAAGGCATCCAGTCCGGTCGTGGCCTCGTCCAGGAACAGGTAGGGCGGGCGGTGATAGATGGCCCGGGCGAGCAGAATACGCTGCTGCTGCCCCTTACTCAGGCCCATGCCCGTCTCACCGATTACCGTCCGGTAACCGTCCGGCAGCGTATCGATAAAGGCCTCGATCTGGGCGATCTTAACTACCTCCAGCAGGCGCTGCTGGTCGATCACTTCCTCATTCAGCACGATGTTGCGCGCGATGGTATCGCTGAAAATGAAGCCGTCCTGGCTCACCATACCCACCTGGTCCCGCCAGAACCGCTGATCGATCGTGGTCAGCCGCGTACCCCCGAGCAGAATGTCGCCGGACGTAGGTTGATAAAAACCCAGCAACAGCTTCAGCAGGGTTGACTTACCACTTCCCGAAGAACCGACGATGGCCGTGATCTGCCCCGCCGGAATGCGGGCGTCGACTTCGAGCAGCACCCAGGGTGGTTTGGGAATATTGTAGTGGAAGGAGACGTCGCGGAGTTCCAGGTCCCCCTCCTTGGGGATCACGCTCATACGCTGCTGATCGCGGGGCTGCTCGTCCGCTTTACCGTAGATTTCGTTGATTCGCTCCAGACTGATCAGGCTTTCCTGGTAGCTGCGGAAGAATTCGCTGAGGTCCTCGATCGGACTGCTCAGTTGGGCCAGTATGTAAAAGATCGCCACGAGCGCGCCGATGGTTAGCGACCCGTTCGTCACCGCGTGGGCCGCCACCATCGTGATGATGAGATTCTGCAGCTGGTTGATCAAGGTACCGACCGTGCGCTGGTACTGGTCGTAGTTATTCAGGGCCAGGGTCGTCTGGTACAGTTTCGCGCGCTGTCGCTCCCACGTCCATCGCCGCTGCGTGCCGGCGTTGTTTTGTTTGATTTCGCCCATGCCGTCGATGATCTCCATCAACTGCTCGTTGTTGGCGGCCGACTGCTGAAAGAACTCCGTGTCCAGTTTGCGCTTCCGGGACTGGAAGTAGGCCACCCAAACGACGTTCAGCAGGGTGCCGATGAAGAAGATGCCGAACAGCAGCCGGCTCCACATCAGGAGTACTACGGCAAAGGCCACGAAATTGAGGAGATTGAAGATGCGGAACAGCGTGTTGCCGGTCAGAAATTCCTGTAAGCGGTCGTGGTCGTGTATACGCTGTAGAATATCGCCCCGGCTGCGGCTGTCGAAGAACTCCATCGGGAGGCGCGTGAGTTTGCTGATGTAGTCACTCACCAGATTGACGTTCACCCGCCCCCCGATGTGAATCAGGATGTATCTCCGCAGACCCGCAAGTAAGGTCGTGGTGAGCAACAGCACGGCCTGAGCGATAATGACGACGGTGATGAAGTCCGGATCGTTCAGGACGATGCCGACGTCGATCAGGCTCTTGAGCAGGAAGGGAAACAACAGTTGCAACAGCAGGGCCAGTAACAGTCCGGCCCCGAGGTTGGTGAGCAGCTTCCCGTACCGCAGGACGTAGTCGGCAACGTAGCGCAAACTTCCCCCGTATCCCGAAGCGGCCTTACGCCGGCGAAAGGCAGGGGTAGGTTCCAGGACGAGCACGTTGCCCACGTACTGCCGGTCTTCACTTACCTCGTGCGACCAACCGGCTACCAGATCCACCCGGCTTAGTTCGGTCTTTTCTACCAGGGGGTCCGGATCGGCGAGGTGGAAGATGCCGTCCACGATCTTGTACAGGACCACGAAGTGATTGCCGCGCCAGGGCAGTATGCAGGGTAGGGGGATGTCCTCCTCCAACTGGGCCAGGGTGGCCGGGAGGGCGAGGGTCTGTAATCCGATGCTTTCGGCACCTTCGCTGATGCCGAGCAGACTCACCCCGTCACGGCTCAGGCGGGTACGTTCGCGCAGTTCCTCCAGCGCGTACTCCTGGCCGTGGTGTTTGGCGACCATGCGCAAACAGGTCGCGCCACAGTCCATCTCCTCAAACTGCCGATAATAAGTAAAGCCCAGCATGGCCGGTAAAGATAGCAACTTCGCGAGGGGCTGAATCGTTACCTTTGCCAATCGTTTTGGCCGGGCCCTTGAACCCGCGCGAAAATCAGTAGATATGAGCAAATTAGGACGCGTGCTGGTCGCCATGAGCGGCGGTATCGACAGCACGGTGACGGCCATGATCCTGCACGAGCAGGGGTACGAAGTGGTCGGAATCACCATGAAAACCTGGGATTACGCCAACTCCGGCGGGTCCAAAAAGGAGACCGGCTGCTGCAGCCTCGATTCCATCAACGATGCCCGTTCCGTGGCCGTGCAGATGGGTTTTCCTCACTTCATCATCGATATCCGCGACGAGTTTGGCGACCACGTGATCGACAACTTCGTCGACGAGTACATGGCCGGCCGGACACCCAACCCCTGCGTCCTCTGCAACACCCACATCAAGTGGAGTGCCCTACTTAAGCGGGCGGACGCGATGGACTGTGAATTCATTGCTACGGGACACTACGCTCAGCTTCGGCAGACCGATGCCGGTCGCTGGCACGTCCGGAAGAGCGCGGACGACCGTAAGGATCAGAGCTACGTGCTGTGGGGACTGAGTCAGGAATGCATGGCCCGGAGCCGATTTCCCCTCGGACACATGACCAAACCCGAAGTGCGGCAACTGGCCTACGATTTCGGCTACGAAGAGCTTAGTAAGAAGGCCGAAAGCTTCGAAATCTGCTTCGTGCCCGACAACGATTACCGGGGCTTCCTTAAGCGGCGGCTACCGGAACTGGAAAGCTCCGTCGCCGGCGGGAAGTTTCTCAACACCCGGGGCGAGGTCATCGGTACTCACGACGGCTATCCCTTCTATACCATCGGACAGCGGAAGGGACTGGGAATGGCCTTCGGGGAACCGATGTACGTCACTAAAATCGATGCCGGTGACAATACGGTTACGCTGGGGCCGGTCGAGGCACTCGTCAAGAACGGCATGATGGTAGGCGGCGCGACGCTGCAGAAGTACGCCGAACTACCCGCCGCCGGCCTCGAGCTGGTCACCAAGGTGCGCTACAAAGACGCGGGTACTCTGAGCCTGGTCGAGCAGATCGCTCCCGACCGGATGGCGGTCGAGTTTTACGCCGATGTGCGGGGGGTCGCTCCGGGACAGAGCGCCGTATTCTACGAAGGTGATGACGTCGTCGGCGGTGGACTCATTCACGCTTCCCGTTAGGGAGCTATTGGGCGGGTTCGCGGGTGCCGTATCGGTTGGCTAACGAGCCGTCCCCCGGTAAAGCTCGTACTTGCAGAATCTTACCTCCACCGGTCCGTTCATTAGCGGGATCTTGCGGCTGCTGCGCAGTCCCACGCTCTTTACCGCGCTGGGATTGGCCGAAATCAGCCAGGCGGTATACCCGGCCCAGTGCTGCTTCAGCGTATCCCCAATCGAGCGGTAGAACGATTCGATGTCGCCCGTTTGCATCCGCAATTCGTAGGGGGGATTCGTGACCAGCAGACCGTTCACGTCCGCGGCCCGGGCAGGGGGCGTTAACTCCTCGAAGGAGGATTCCCGCAGTTCAACGCGGGAAAGCAGGTTGGCGCGCTCCAGGGTTGCACGACTGATGGCTACGGCGACCCCGTCAATATCCCCGCCAAGAATGGGGTAGGCGGCCGGTCTTCTTCGGTCCAAAGCTGCTTGGCGCAAGCTTCCCCACAGCGCCGGATCGAAGTTCGGCCACCGTTCGAAGCCGAAACTGCGTAGCAAGCCGGGGGCGTGGTTGGCGGCAATGCCGGCTGCTTCCACCAAAATAGTACCAGAACCGCACATCGGATCGACGAAGGGTTGTTCGCCCGTATAGCCGGCGATCTTGAGCATGCCGGCGGCGAGTACCTCGTTGATGGGAGCTTCCCCGGTGCGGCGGCGGTAGCCCCGGCGGTGGAGTCCGTCGCCGGAACTGTCTATGCTCAGGTCGACCTCGCCGCGACCGCTTATCCGCAGGTGAATGGTCAGATCGGGAGACCCCTTATCTACCGACGGTCGCGTCTGGTATTTATCACGAAACTGGTCGACGATTGCATCCTTGGTCAGTTGTGCGATAAAGTGAGTGTTTCGAAACCAGCGTCCTGGATCGACGACGTTCACGAAGAGGCTCCCCTCGGGCTGAAGGTAGGTCCGCCAGTTGGTGGCCCGCAAGCGGTCGTACAACGCCTGCTCATGGTCCACCTGAAACTCGTCGATGTTGATGAGTACCCGCAGGGCGGTACGTACCTCCAGGTTGAGCCGGTACACCATTTCCAGATCGCCGGTACAGGTCACGACGCGCCGACCGCTGATTACATTCGTAGCGCCGATTTCCAGTAACTCCGCGGCCAGGACTTCCTCGAGCCCCGCGAGGGTAGATAGTGCGAGTTTCAAATCGTGAGACATGTACGGGATTTTCGGCAAGGTACCGTGTAGAGACGGCTTGAGCCGTCACGCTGCCCTCTGCCGTGTAGCGACGGCTTGGGCCGTCACCCGTGTAGCGACGGCTTGAGCCGTAACCGTGTAGCGACGGCTTGAGCCGTAACCGTGTAGCGACGGCTTGAGCCGTAACCGTGTAGCGACGGCTTGAGCCGTCACGCTGCAAAACCTAAATGCCCTCAGAATCGGGTCAAATTACACTGCTCATGCGAGCAGCCGGACGACTAAAGTTGTCGCGACACGTCGGACGACTCCCGTCGTCGTTATGATTTGCCGTGTAGCGACGGCTTGAGCCGTCACGCTGTAATAATTAATGGCCCTCAGGACAGGGTCATGATATACTGCTCATGCGAGCAGCCGTACGACTAAAGTCGTCGCTACACGTCGGCTGACTCCCGTCGTCGTTATGATTTGCCGTGTAGCGACGGCTTGAGCCGTCACGCTGTAATAATTAATGGCCCTCAGGACAGGGTCATGATATACTGCAAATGCGAGCAGCCGGACGACTAAAGTCGTCGCTACACGGCCGCTTGAGCCGTCACGCTGCAATCATAAATTGCCCTCAGGATTAGGTCAGATTTCACTGCTCATGCGAGCAGCCGGACTACTAAAGTCGTCGGTACACGCCGGACGACTCCATTCGTCGTTACGCATTGACGTGTAGCGACGGCTTGAGCCGTCACGCTGTAATAATTAATGGCCCTCAGGATTAGGTCAAAATTCACTGCTCATACGGGCAGCCGGACGACTAAAGTCGTCGCTACATGGCCGCTTGAGCCGTCACGCTGCACGATCTAAATGTGCTCAATATCAGGTAAGATTATACAGCAAATGTGAGCAGCCAGACGACTAAAGTCGTCGCTACACGTCAGACGGCTCCAGTCGTCGTTACATGGCCGCTTGAGCCGTCACGCTGCAAGTATTAAAACAACGAAAGTTGCAGGTACAGGTGCTCTGTCGGTGCGTGTGTACAGCAGAACGACTAAAGCCGTCGCTACACGGTTTCTCCCCAGCGATACGTGTCGTTCAGCTCAAAGCCGGCGAGGTCGAGTACGCGGTCCACGATGGTGCCGACGATCTCCTCGGCGGTGGTCGCGCCACTGTAGAAGGAGGGCACGGCCGGACAGATGATCCCGCCCGCCTCGGTCACCGCGGTCATGTTGCGGAGATGGATAAGGCTGTACGGCGCCTCACGGGGGACGAGAATCAGTCGCCGCCGTTCCTTCAAAATTACGTCCGCCGCCCGGGTGATGAGATCGTTCGATACTCCCGTCGCTATCCTGGCCAGTAGTCCCATACTGCAGGGGCAAACAATCATGGTACCGTAGCGAGCCGAGCCGGAAGCAAAGGGCGCGGAGAAGTCACGTTGTGCGTAGTAGTCAAAGGGATACTGTTGCCAACCGTTGTCGCCGAGCTCCAATTTCCAGTTGAACTTCCCATTGTCCGTAATCACTACGCCAACATTTTCCCAATTCGATTTTAACGCTTTGAGGCGGTCGAACAGCACCTTAGCGTAGAGGGAGCCACTGCTCCCGCCCACGGCAACGACAAGCTTTTTGTTAGACATTCGGAAGGTTTGGTGGTGCTAACGTGATCCGCACGGATAGGTTGCCGGCTGACTTCGCGCCATAGGGTGTGGTGGATATCTTCTCTTGTACGAGTTTGCGGGGGGATCGCGACGAGTGCCGCGACGATAGTATCTTTGCAATTCCCAAAACCAGTATACTTCCTATGGCCTCACCCCTCGACAAGTTATCTCCTGAAAGTCGGATCTGGATCTACGGTGCCGAACGCGCGCTTACCCGAGACGAAACCGCTACGGTCCGTAAGCGTGCACAGGAATTCGTGAGCCAGTGGAGTAGTCATCAGCAGGCCCTCACCTCGGCGGCTGACGTGTTGCATAACCGCTTCCTGGTACTCGCCGTCGATGAGACTCAGGCCGAAGCCAGCGGATGCTCCATCGACGGAAGCGTAAATTTCGTCAAGGCACTCGGCGCGGAGATCGGGGTAGATTTTTTCAATCGCATGCGCTTCAGTTACCGCGACGCAGAGGGCAAGATTCACACCGTAGGCCGCGAAGAGTTCAAACTTCTCTACGCTCAGGGACAGTTGGGCAACGAAAGCATTGTTTTCGATCCTCTCGTCAAGGAATTGGGGGAATTGCGGCAAATTTTTGAGCGGCCCCTCGAAGACAGCTGGCACAGCCGAATGGTGTAAACGAGTCGTTAAGCAGCACTTAAATAAGGATTAAAGCGTCCTTCCGGAACAACGGGGGAGGGGGGTAGTACGTCTCTCTGGTTATCGCCCATGACCAGATCGCTCCTGCCAATTCTGTTTTTCGTCCTAGTCGGATTGACCCTCACGGGACAATCCGTCACCGGTCGCATCGTCAATGAGTTTGACGAACCCGTACCCTTCGCCAACGTCTACGTACGCCAGCTGGAAACGGGGACCGTGAGCGACGATGAGGGCCGCTATACGGTCAATTTTCGGGTTGATGGAACCTACGAACTGGTTTTTTCCAGTCTCGGTTACGCCAGCCGGGCCATACAACTCAACGTGGGTATGGAACCCACTACCTACGACGTTCGCCTGCTCACTTCCGGGGTGGAGCTGGAAGAAATTACGGTCAGTGCCGCCCAGCGGGACCCCGCCTACGCGATCATCAAGCAGGCTATCGCCCGTAAGGCGGAGCATCTGCGGGCCGCCGAAAGTTACCGGACCCAGGTGTACCTGAAGGCCACGGAAGAGATTACCGAAGGTCTACCGGGATCCTCCGCTGTTGAACCGGAATCTACCGCACCCGCGGCCCCGCCTCACGATCCGTTTGCCGCGGACGAACGCAGCAAAAGGGAACTGCTGGCCGGACTGAACATGGTCGAGATGGATTTGCGACTGAACTACACCTATCCACGCAAATACAAGGAAGAACGACTGGCGTACGCGGATTACGGAGACATTCGGGGGTTGTTCGTGCCGAAGTTCACGGAGACGGATTTCAACTTCTACCGCAACCTCGTTCACCTACCGGGGATTGCCGACGCGCCCGTGATCTCCCCCCTCAGTAACACCTCGGTGCTGACCTACGCCTTTGCGTTGGAGAGTACGGATTTGGAGGACGGCAGTTTGGTGTACCGCATCCGGGTAACGCCACGGAAAACCGGGAACAGTACGGTGGAAGGGTGGATCTACATTAACGAGGACAACTACGCCATCGACCGCCTAGACTTCCAGTTTCCAACGGGTGGCTTGGTGTTTTCTGACGAGTTCGGGCTCTCGCAGCGCTACCGTAAGTCTGACGACAACGGCGTCTGGGAGGTAGAACAACAGGTGTTTCGGTACCATACGCGGCAGGGGAAGCGGAAGCAGTTCCGGGGAACCACCACGTTGAGCTACCGCGACTATGTGTATGATTACCCTTTCCCGGAGAAATTCTTCGGAAACGAGGTGGCGGTGACTACGGCCGAGGCCTATACCCGCGACAGTACGTACTGGAAGTTTGGGCGCACCGTGGACTTAACCCCCGAGGAGCGGCGAATGGTGTACTTGCGGGACAGCATCGAAGCTGTAACAAACTCCCGTCGCTACCAGGACAGTATACAGGAACTTTATAACCGGGTTACCCTCCTGGACCTCGTGTGGGACGGGGTAGGCTTCAGAAATAACGACAAGAAGAGTCACCTGTACTTTGCTCCCGTCAGCAGTCTCATCGACTTTTCACCGGTCGGCGGATGGCGTATCGGACCCTACGTCTCGAATTACCGTCGGTACCCGGACGGACGGGTACTGAGTGTTTCGGGCTCGGTCGATATTGGCATCAAGAACCTCGATGTCCAGGGTAAGACGGTGGCCTGGTACCGCTATGACCCCTTTCGCCTCGGCGACGTCTCTCTGTGGGCCGGTCGGGCGTTTGAGTCTTTCAACCCTAATGATGCCTACCTTAATCAGCTACGCGCTTCGAACTACTTCGTGAAGGACGAAATTCGCGTCGGCCAGCAGCGGGAGTTATTCAACGGATTTTACGTCAATACGAACATCGGGCTCGCCGACCGGCGACCTCTGACCGGCTACGATACCGGTAATCCACTCGACGGCGTCATTGATGATGAGGGGGGAACCGTAGATTTTCAGCGTTATCAGGCCTTGATCAGCAATATTACCCTTTCCTATACCCCCGGACAACGGTACATGCGGGAGCCGAACCGCAAGGTCGTGCTCGGAAGCAATTGGCCGACCTTTTCGCTTTTGCACCGCCGCGGGTGGTCGGGGACTCTAGGCAGTGACATTCGCTTTGACTACCTGCAATTCGCCGTCGAACAGGATGTAACCGTGGGCGCTCTGGGAAACTCGAAGTACCGTGCTCAGGTGGGAAGGTTCCTGAATTCCGCCGACCTGCGCTTCGTGGACATCAAACGGTTCCGGGATTCGGATCTCCTCTTGTATTCCGATCCGCTCACGACCTTCCAGGCGCTGGATGCCTCCCTGAATACCGACGATCTCTTTGTAGAGGTCCACCATATTCATCACTTCAATGGCGCGCTGATTAACAATATCCCCCTCCTCAAGAAAACACGGATCAAAGCCGTTGCCGGGGGCGGACTCCTCTGGCTTAAGGATCGTAACCTCCGCTACCAGGAAGTATTCGCGGGTGTGGAGCGGGTCTTTAAACTGGGACCCCGGCGGAGAGTGCGACTGGGATTATACGGCATTGCGGCGGATTCCACGACCGGTGAGGCCGGCATGGCTTATAAGGTAAGCTTTGACCTGATCGACATCTGGAAGCAGGACTGGAACTTCTAAGTCGATCGTAAACGCATATACTCGCAAGTATGCGTTTAATTGACGGGTAAAGGATGGTAGGCGTCTGATATTTGGCCCATTACCAAACAAGTACCACCATGCTATCCCTGCAGAACCAAGTGCAGCTCATCGGGCGCGCCGGTCACGATACCGAACTACTCACGCTCTCCGATGGGACCCCCCGGGCCACCCTGCGCCTGTATCAGAATACACGCCTACCCGAACGGCACCACGAACCTCAGGTACATGCATTGGTCGCCTGGGGCGCGGTCGCGACGCAACTACAGGCCCGGATACGGCGGGGAGACCGTCTCCTCGTTCAGGGTCGAATAGTGTACCGTAAGATCGAGGTGAACGGACACCAGCTAGTGAAGCCCGAAATTCACGTAGCGTGCTTCACGGTACTGAGTACGAAGTCCGTCACCCGTTCCGTTGCGCTGGCCGCGGAACCGGCTCCCGAAACCTATACCTGAGGTGAATGCACTAACACTCATCGGTACGGTGGCCGATCACCCCGTGTATCACTGTACGACCCGTGCGCGCGACCTTGTCCGAATCCAGTTGATCACATATGACCGCCGCGGCGGCAGTCACCGGCATCATTGTCTGGCGTACGGACAAGTGGCGCTAGATCTGCACCAACACCTGCGGCCCGGGGAGAAATTGTTAGTCCGGGGGGAACTATGCTACCGGCAAGTTCGCCTGGATAACCGCCTGATCGACCGGCCGTACGTACTGATTCGGAAATACGGCTTTCTGCAGACCCCGGGCGGGAAGCGGTCTACCGAAGAATTTCACCGCCCGCCGGAGCTTTGCGAGACCGAAGCCGGAATACCATACTGACCAGGAGGCCTACCATCATGGAAATGGTGCCGAACCAGAACAGATTGATGCCGGGGAATTCAATGGCCTGGAGGGTGATGTAGTCCGTCCGGTAACTCTTGGGTGCCACCGCGAGTGGAATACTGAAAGCCTGCTGCGGAGGTGCCGTAGCGATGCGGAGGGTAGCCTCGTTCGTCTCCGGATTCAGACTGACCAGGTGAGCATAGAGTCCGAGTGAGGTGATCTCATCACGTACTCCGCTCGGTTGGTTGCCCCGGATCAGGAAGACCGGCTGCATCGATTGTCCCTCGGATTCCAGCAGGGCGCTCACCCAGATATCGCCTTCCTGCGGCTGGAAGTGTTCTACCTGCGGCTGGGATACGAATTTCTCGAAGGTCACCACCCGGTCGCCGATGACGATGGAGTTGCCGGGCTTAACGAGGTATTCGCGATAATTGAGGTCGGCGTCCTTCGTCAGCAGCTGCTCAAAAACACTCTCGTCAATCTTGATGCGGAGCGACATGTCATTGATCTGGGCGGGATAGTGGTACAGCAATCCTTCCCGCAGTACCAGGGCCACGCTGGCCGTGGTATCGTGGTCGGCGATGCCTCCGGAACGGGCTGCCCGCACGGTGGCGCTCAGACCGATATCGCCGGGTTCGGCGACATAGTCCGGGTGAGTGGGGCGGCGGGAGAATCCCTCCAGGCCGACCGTGTAGGTGTAGATTATCGAACTGCTACGCTGCGGAATCTCCACGGTATCCCGGAAGGAGGTGCTTTCACCCTGCCCCAGGGGCAGGACCCGGTACTTCAGGCTATCCTCGGTTTCCTGACGCACGGTGACGCTCTGTTCTTCCGGGGGCAGGCCCATGATCACGGTAAAGATGTCCCTGTTCCAGTAGTGTTTGGTGCTCGGGTTGGTGATCGCGATCTTCTCGAACCCTTTATCGTAGAGGACATTCGGTTCCAGCTGGAACTCCTCCAGGACCCGCCCGTCCTTATCGACGCGCTGGTAGTCCATGAAGTATTTGCGGTTCATGCCTTCGATCGTATCACCGGTGAAGGTGACGACGTAGTCCTCCATCCCCAGGGGAATGTTCTGGTAAAGCCGGACGGTGCTGCGGGCCAGTTGCTCGTCTTCCGTAAGTCCTTCCATTAAGAACTGATTCTGGGAAACGATGCGTTTATTGCCGGAGCTGGCCATGATCCCAATTAGCATTACGCCGAATCCCAGGTGACTGATGACGCTGCCCGCCACTTTCGCGTCCTTGCGCAGGAAGAAAATGAGGTAGTCCAGATTGGCCCAGACCGCGAACCACCCCGCGAAAAGCATAAGCTTGTAGGGGATACTCGGGGCCTTGATCCACAGCAAGGTAAGTGCGGTCAACACGGCGGCTCCCGCAATGGCTATCCCCGTGTGCAAAGCGAACGACCGAAGGTGACGGGAGAAGTCCCGTTCGCGCCACCGCAGAAACTGAGCGACGCCACTGAGGAGACCGATGAATATGCCGATCCAAATCTGGAAGCCGTTGTGGTGCGCTTCCGGATCGGTGAGCGTGAGACCGTCGTACACGGGGTTGAACCACTCCCGTATGGCGTTGTACACCGGCAAACTGGTCGAACCGGTGATGAGCAGCGCCGACATGAACAGGGTCAGGCTGCCAATAAACATCCAGAATTCCTTGCTGGTGGAAGATTCCTCCCGCTCCGGTACTGGAATGTGCCGCCAGCGCCAGATGACGAGTCCGAGGCTAAGCACAATGTAAAAGCCCAGAAAAAACAACAACTGCGCCTCCAGGCCCATCTCCGTAAAGGCATGCACACTGGTATCGCCGAGCACGCCGGAGCGTGTAAGGAAGGTACTGTAAACGATCAATACAAAGGTGAACAGGTAAAACAGATAGGTGGCCCGGATGCCCTGACCGGTCGCGCGGCTAATGAGGTTGGTATGGATGCCGGCGACCAGCATGAGCCAGGGCACCAGACTGGTGTTCTCGACCGGATCCCAGGCCCAGTAACCGCCGAAGTTAAGCGCCTCGTACGCCCAGGCGGCCCCCATAAGAATACCGATGCCGAGGATGCCCGCGCTGAAGAGACTCCACCGCAGCCCAGGCGTCAGCCATTCGCGGTGGCGACCGGTCCACAACCCCGCCACGGCGTAAGCGAAGGGCACGACCGTGCTGGCAAAACCCAGGAAAAGGGTGGGAGGGTGGATCGTCATCCAGTAATTCTGCAGGCTGGGATTGAGTCCGTTCCCCCGCAGCAATTCCACGTAATCGGCCTGCTGAAAGATGGGAGCGTTCACCGTCTCCCGCAGCAGCAGTAAGGGGTTGGAGCCGAGTTTGATCAGGCTATCCCCGATGCCGAAGTGTACCCCGAGCAGCATCGATACGATCACCACCTGCACGGAACAGACCACGGCCATGACCGGCTTCTCCCAGCTGCGGGCGGTGACCATGAGTACGTAGCCAAGGATAACGTGCCAGAACATCCACAGCAGGAAGCTTCCTTCCTGCCCCTCCCAGAATGCCGAGAAGATGTAGCGCCGCTGCAACTGCCCGTCGACGTGAGCCGTCACGTACTGGTATTCGTAGTACTGATTGAGCATCGCGTAAAAGATGCACCCGATGACGGTGAATACCGCCGCGCCGTGCGCCAGAAAGCTGAGTTGCCCGAGGCGCTGCCAACTCCGGCTACGCAGAACCTCGGCCCGGTATTGCGTGGCCAGGAAGTAGCTCACCAAACTTAGAATAGCGGAAAAAAAAGCGAGTACGACGGCGAAGTGTCCGATGTAACGGGGGCCGAGGTGCTCGTTCAGGTACTGTATTTCTTGCATGTAGGCCTAGCTCTCGGTCAGGTTCTTGATCATCGCCTCTTCGTCCTTGTACTTGCTCGGACACTTCAACTGGATGTCGCTCGCGATGAACTGCTCGTCCTTCATCCGACCCGTCAGCACGATACTCTCGCTCATTTCAAAATCCTGGGGTTTACCCATCAGGAGGACCACCTCCCGTTCGTTACCAGCCAGATCCTCGAGGAAGAAGCTGAAGTAATTGGGGTCGGTAAGCGGATCGTAAATCGTCGGTTTGTCCTTGACGTAGGTACCGACCAGTTGCACTTTCTTACCGGACGCGGCCGCTTTATCAAAATTGGCGTACTCCGAAGTGGCCTGCCCCGTCTGCAGCAGCAGTACCACGGCAACGACTACCAGCAGGATCGCAAGGATATAGGACTTCTTCATAAGGCGGTAAGTTGGTACAGGACGCGGCGTAGAACAAGAAAACGCTAAGGTAGCCGGACCGTTGCGCCACAGCGTCAGGGAAGGGTAAAATGCACGTCCGATCCGGGCATTCGGCCCCGCTACGTGCCCGACCTTTGGGGTAATTTCCGGGGAACAATTCTCTATAAATCAGTATTTTGATAGAAACCGCCCGCACGGGTTAGCCGATGACTACCGCCGACCGATCTCTACTCCTCGCTCTTTGCCTGATTTTTCTTGCTCCCGCGCTTGCCGCCCAGAGCAGCGTGCGGGAATTCCGACTCGGCGGCAGCGCGAAAATACTGACCGAGGAGTGCATTCGCCTGACCCCGGCCACTGCCTACGTATCCGGCTCCGCCTGGTTCCAGAATCCCATGGATCTCGAGTATCCCTTTGAGCTTACGGTGGACCTGGTCCTGGGGGAAAACGACGATCTGGGAGCCGATGGCATCGTCTTCGTTTTTCACCCCACGATGCAGACCGGTTACCGCGGCGAAGGAATGGGTTTTGCCGGCCTGTATCCCTCCCTGGGCATCGAGTTCGACACCTACCAGAATTTTCACCTGGGTGATCCCGCCGGCGACCATCTGGCCATCATGCCCCACGGACAGCCCAATCATTCGGTGAGCCTGCAGGGACCGGTTGCCTTACCTAATCTGGAGGACGGCATGCGTCACCCCCTGACCATCAGTTGGAACCCGGGCACCAATACCATGAAAATCACGCTCGACAACGAACTGCGGGCCACCTTCACCCGCGACATCATCCGGGATATCTTCGGCGGAAACAGCAAGGTGTACTGGGGGGCAACCGCCGCCACCGGTCGGAAGATCAACTTTCAGGACGTGTGCATTCGTAAACTGGTGTACGCCATGGCGTACTGAGCAGGAAGCGACTACCGCCGGGCCTTGTCATACATATTTGTCAGGTAGCGGTACCGCGGCTCGGCCCGGAATGCTTCGGCCTTACTCTCGGCATCGAGGATCATGACCGCGGGGTATTCGGCATCGTCGAGGTTCGGCCATTGCGGAAGTTCACCACCGTTCGGATCTCCGGTCTTGACGAAATTGGCCAGATAGCGGACCATGGTTTCGGCGGCCTTGCGGTCCCCGTCCTGCCAAGCGTATCCGTCCGAGACGTCGAGTGAGTTCATGAAGTATTCGATATCGGTTGCGTGGGCGGCGCCCGGAGGCTCCTGGTCCCGACTTTGTCCGCGCAGGGGCGGCCGAATTTTGTCGAAGCGGTAGCGGTACACGGGCTGATCGCTGTTGAGGCGGTGCAGATCCGCCCAGTTCCAGGTGCCGAGTACGATCCAGGTGTCGGAGGCCAACTCGATTGCCGAGCGGGTCGGAGCGTCGGCAGGGTAATATTCCGTCAGGGCTTCGGCGTGCTGCGGAAACTGCTCCCGCAGCATCTTCCGGTAGGCGTCCGGCGTGTCGGGGAACTGTCCCCAGGGCCGCTCCGTGCTGGTCCAGCCGACGAGCAAGGGCACGTTCGCCTGCTTCCCGTTAGCAAAAGTAAGGGCGGGATCTTCGGTGATGAAGTGACCGTCGACCACTACGGGGGGGCGGCCGACGTTCCGGTTGTTGAGGGTTTCGTAGATGACCCGCGTAGGTGCCTGCCGCAGTTCGGCGATCGAGGCATAGCCGCTCGAGTCGAGAAACCGCTCGCCCCAGGCTTCCCCGGCCGATAGCGGAGCCAGCGGGCGTTCGGGGTTCACCGCGCCACCGCTTTGTCCCACCGCACCCGCCAGGTGATCGCGGCTGAGGGGGGAGACCATCTGCAGGCTTACCGACATCGAACCGGCGCTTTCCCCCGCGATGGTGATTTTGTCCGGATCACCACCGAAGGCCGCAATGTTTTCCTTCACCCAGTGGATAGCGGCGGCCTGGTCCATGAGGCCGTAATTCCCGGACCCCCGGTAGTCGGTCTCCGCCGAAAGCTCCGGGTGAGCCATGAATCCGAACACGTTCAGTCGGTAGTTGGGCGTCACCACGACCACGCCTTCCTGCGCCAGCCGCTCCCCGTCGTAGCGGCGTTCGTCGCCCGCTCCGGCCGAAAATCCACCTCCGTAGAAGTAGACGAGTACGGGCAGGCCGCTTTCCCGCGCTTCCGCGGGGGTCCAGACGTTCAGGTACAGACAGTCTTCGCTGACGGAGGGGGAGCGGAACCGCATGTCGTCGTAGATATACTCCTGTACGGGGCGGGGACCAAACTCATGCGCCATACGTACGCCTTCCCAGTCGCCGGCCGGCTGCGGTGCCCGCCAGCGCAAATCTCCAACGGGCGGAGCGGCGAAGGGGATGCCGAGATAGCGTTGCACGCCGGTCCGGGTACTGTAATCGCCCTCGAGCGTTCCGTTCTTCACTTCCGTCCGGACCGCAAATCCGAAGTTGATCTCCTGGGCGCGTACGCGGGAGCAGAAGCATACCAAAAGTAGCAGAGGGATGAGGTAGAATTTCGTGTGCATAGTGCTTTGTCGACTTTCCGGAAAGATACTTAATCTATATCCACCCGACCCCGACTTCCGCACATCCCATCCGGTTCGTTACCTTCCGGCTATACTAACCGTTCCGCTCATGTCACGACCGTTGCTCTGCCTTCTCCTTATTTTTCTGATCGTTCCCCTGACCCAGGCGCAGGACCGCATTACCGGATCACTGGAAGCCACCCGCTCCGAAGTGCTGGCCGTCAACGGAATGGTAGCTACGAGCCACCCCCTGGCTACGCAGATCGGACTGCAGGTGCTAAAGGACGGGGGCAACGCCATCGACGCCGCCATCGCGGCCAACGCGGCACTCGGTCTGATGGAGCCCACCGGCTGTGGAGTCGGTGGTGACCTGTTCGCCATTGTATGGGATGCCGAGACCCAGCGCGCCTACGGGCTCAACGCCAGTGGTCGGTCTCCCCAGAACATGACGTTGGCCGATTTGAAGGAGAAAAAGCTGGACAAGATTCCGGCCCTGGGCCCGCTGCCGGTGAGTGTCCCGGGGGCCGTGGACGGCTGGTTTACTCTGCACGAACGCTTCGGCTCCGTACCGGTGGCTGATCTGCTGGCTCCGGCCATTGACTACGCGGAACGCGGATTCCCCCTCACGGAGCTCATCGCCTGGTACATGCACCGATCCATTCCTACCTATATGGCCCGGGGTTTTCCGAACGTGCGCGAGACCTACCTCGGACAAAACGGCGGCGAGCTTCCCGACGAGGGCGATCTTTACCGCAATCCCTATTTAGCCAGTACGTACCGGAAGATCGCCGCCGGGGGGCGGGATGCATTCTACCGGGGCGAGATCGCCGCCACTATAGCCGACTTCATTCAGGAACAGGGAGGATACCTCTCCGCCGCGGACTTGGCCGATCACCGTTCGGAGTGGGTGGAGCCCGTGTCCGTAAATTACCGGGGCTACGACGTCTGGGAGCTGCCACCCAACGGTCAGGGGATTGCCGCACTTCAGATGCTCGCTATTCTGGAAGGCTACGACTTTAGCCAGATCGACTTCGGTAGCGCCGAACACCTCCACCTGTTCACGGAAGCCAAAAAGCTGGCCTTCGAGGACCGGGCCAGGTACTACGCCGACATGGACTTTGCCGACGTGCCGGTGGATTGGTTGATCTCGGAAGAGTATGCCGGCCAACGCAGGGCGGAAATCGGGGACCGCGCCACGGTCTACGAAGCCGGGGAGATCAGCGCCGGCGAAACGATTTACTTGACCACCGCCGACGCCGCCGGCAACATGGTCTCACTTATCCAGAGCAATTACCGCGGTATGGGCTCCGGTATGGTTCCCCCCGGCCTGGGTTTCATGCTGCAGGATCGCGGAGAACTTTTCTCGCTGACGCCGGGGCAGGCTAATACTTACGCCCCCGCCAAACGCCCGTTTCACACCATCATCCCGGCCTTCATCAGCAAGGACGGTCAACCGTGGGTGAGTTTCGGGGTCATGGGGGGAGACTTCCAACCCCAGGGGCACGCCCAGATCGTCATGAACCTCATCGACTACGGCATGAACCTCCAGGAAGCCGGGGATGCACCCCGCTGGGACCATACCGGAGGATCTTCCCCCACGGGCGACTTGCGCAATGAGGGGCAGGTAAGGGTGGAGTCCGGCATCCCGTACGAAACCATCCGCGGGCTGCTGGATCGGGGGCACGAGGTTGGGTTCACCCGGGGCAGCTACGGGGGTTACCAGGCGATTCTGCGCGATCTGGAAAACGGCGTCCTTCACGGCGCATCCGAAAGCCGGAAGGACGGACAGGCCGCCGGGTACTGAGACCTAGCGGGTGAGGTACTGGCTCCGGTTGCGGTCCAGTTCGCGGAAGAAGGGATCGGTCATGTCCTTCACGAAGCGGATAGCTTCGCCGGTCGACTTCATTTCGGGGCCGAGTTGCTTATCCACGTTCGGGAACTTGTTGAAGCTGAACACCGGCACCTTGATCGCGTAGCCACTGGGCTGGGGATTGATGTCGAAATCCTTCAGCTTGTGGGTTCCCAGCATCACCTTGGTGGCGATGTTGAGGTAGGGCACTTTGTAGGCCTTGGCGATGAAGGGCGTGGTACGGGAAGCGCGCGGGTTGGCTTCGATGACGTAGACCACCTCTTCGCCCGTCTCCTTATCCGTCTTGATGGCGAACTGCACGTTCAGCAGTCCCTTGATCTTCAGGGCAAAAGCGAGTTTTTCGGCGTACTCCCGCATCTTGTTGACGGCCGATACGCTCAGCGAGTACGTCGGCAGCACGGCCGAGGAATCACCCGAGTGAATACCGGCGGGCTCGATGTGCTCCATGATGCCCATGATGTGGACCTCGTCACCGTCGCAGATGGCGTCGATTTCGGCCTCCTTCGCGCGGTCGAGGAAGTGATCCACTAATACCTCGTCGTCGGGAGCCTTTTTGAAGATCGACAATACGTGCCGTTCGAGTTCAGCATCGTTGATGACGATGCGCATGTCCTGACCGCCGAGCACGTAACTCGGACGCACCAGCACGGGGTACTTGACGCGGTGGGCTACCTCCAGGGCTTCGTCGGCATCCTTGGCCGTACCGAAGTTGGGGTAGGGGATGTCGAGTTCCTTGAGAAGGTTGGAGAACCGTCCGCGGTCCTCGGCCAGGTCGAGCGCGTCGTAGCTGGAGCCGATGAGTTTGACGCCCCGGTTGGAGAGTTCCTCGGCCAGTTTAAGGGCGGTTTGCCCCCCGAGTTGCACGATGATGCCCGCAGGTTTTTCGAGTTCGATAATTTCCCAGAGGTGCTCCCAGAAAACGGGTTCGAAGTAGAGTTTGTCGGCCGTATCGAAGTCCGTGGATACGGTCTCCGGGTTGCAGTTGACCATGATGGACTCGAACCCGGCTTCGTGTACCGCTTTAAGTCCGTGCACGCAACAGTAGTCGAACTCAATGCCTTGTCCGATGCGGTTAGGGCCCGATCCGAGGACGATAATCTTCTCCCGGTCCGAAGGCACGCTTTCGTTCTCCCCGTCGAAGCTGGAGTAGAAATAGGGAGTGTCGGAGGGGAATTCGGCCGCGCAGGTGTCGACCATCTTGTAGACCCGGCGGATACCGAGTTCGTAGCGGCGCTTCGTGACGGCCTCTTCGTCGACCCGGAGCAGGTAGGCGATTTGGATGTCGGAATAGCCCACTTCCTTGAGTTCGCGGAACAGATTTTCAGGTAGGTCCTCCGGCACGTTGTACTTCATGACCTCGGCGTCGTAGTCTACCAGACGCTTGATCTGATTGATGAACCAGGGGTCGATCTTGGTCAGTTTGTGGATGGTCTTGCGCGGCACACCAAGTCGCAGCGCGTCCTTCAGGCGGAAAAGACGATCCTCGCTGACGTTCTCCAGTCGGTCGAGGATATCGTCGGTCTTGATCCATTCCTTCATGTCGGACCCGAGTCCGGCCCGTCCGTTTTCCAGGGACTGGCAGGCCTTCTGGAGGGCTTCCAGGAAGTTACGTCCGATGCCCATGACTTCACCGACCGACTTCATTTGCAGTCCGAGTTTGTGATCGGCGCCGGGGAACTTATTGAAGTTCCAGCGGGGGATTTTCACGATCACGTAATCGAGGGTGGGCTCGAAGTAGGCGGAGGTGGTCTTGGTGATCTGATTCTTCAGCTCGTCCAGGCGGTAGCCCAGCGCCAGTTTGGCCGCGATCTTGGCGATCGGGTAACCGGTAGCCTTCGAGGCCAGGGCCGAGGACCGGCTCACGCGCGGGTTGATCTCGATGACGATCAGTTCTTCCGTCTCCGGATTCTGACTGAACTGAATGTTACAACCGCCGGCGAAATTGCCCATCGAACGCATGGCCAGAATCGCCTGATCGCGCATTTCCTGGTAGGCGGTGTCGGAGAGCGTCATCGCCGGTGCCACCGTAATGGAGTCGCCGGTATGGATGCCCATCGGATCGAAGTTCTCGACGGTACAGATAATCACTACGTTGTCGGCGGAATCCCGCAGCAACTCCAGTTCGAATTCCTTCCAGCCGAGCACCGCCTTATCGATCAGCACTTCGTGGGTAGGGCTGGCATCCAGTCCCCGGCGCAGCATTTCGGGATATTCATCCTCGTTAAAGCAGAATCCACCGCCGAATCCGCCCAGGGTGTAGGACGGCCGGATCACGAGCGGAAACCCGATCTCCTGGGCAGCCTCCATGCCTTCGAGGAAGGAGTTGGCGATCATCGCCGGCGCGCACTGCAGCCCGATGTGTTCCATATGCTTGCGGAACAGTTCGCGATTCTCGGCCAGTTCGATGGCTTCCAGATCGACGCCGATGAGGCGGCAGTTATACTTTTCCCACAGCCCCACCTCGCCGCATTCGATGGCCAGGTTGAGGGCCGATTGTCCGCCCATGGTCGGTAGCACCGCGTCGATCTGCTGTTCCTTAAGCACTTGTTCCACGCTTTCGATGGTGAGCGGCAACAGGTAAACGTGGTCCGCCGTCATCGGATCGGTCATGATCGTGGCCGGGTTGGGGTTGAGGATGGTGACCTCAACGCCTTCCTCGCGGAGGCTGCGGCTGGCCTGGCTACCGGAGTAGTCAAATTCACAAGCCTGACCGATGATGATCGGCCCGGAACCGATGATGAGTACGGATTTAATCGAAGTGTCCTTTGGCATGGGGGAGAGCGTCTGTCAAAATTCGGGCAAAGATAAGCAGGACATTCGCAATTCGGGCGGCGGGGCGCGGGAGCAATGTTTGGGGGCACCCCACCGGGCCATTTGCCTTCCGACCGGAAAACCGGCGGTAATGATTTGCCGAAAATTGGCGTATCGTTTGGCGGTCCGGGTCGGTGCGTCCCAAATTGCATCTTTTTCCACGCCCTACGGCTGCCCGGGAAGACGCCGGGCGTACGGTTTTTCGGTGAGTGACTAACGGAAAGAGACCGCAAAGCCGGTTCGGTATTCTTTCTGGCCGTTGCCCGTACAGGTTGTATAATCTGAGCGGGTAGGGTACCTTTGCCCGCCGAAGTGATCACCCTTCCGGAGGAATGGCAGAGTGGTTGAATGCACCGGTCTTGAAAACCGACGTACCGCAAGGTACCGGGGGTTCGAATCCCTCTTCCTCCGCCATCCGACTGACGCCCGTAGTGTACACTGCGGGCGTCAGTTTTTAGTGCCTCTCCGGCTACTGGTTCGCACGCGTTTGTATCCGAGCTGCTCCAGAATCAGCGACCAGAGCACTTCGTAGGGGATAAGTTCCATGTAGTAGTCGAGTTGGGATTCCGCAAGCGGGTGTTTATCCAGTAGTTTTAGGTAGCGCTCCGTATGCCGTTCTACGGCGGCCCGGTGGAATCGCTGGGCGGATAGCTGGCCTAGCGCCTTCAGAAAGTAGCGAACCCGCTCGTGACCGCGGTCCCGCAAATGACGTTGAGCGTACTTCCCGACTGCCTCCAGGCTATAGGCAACCTGACTGTGCCGCCGGCTTATAATGTTATCGACGATTTCGATAATCAATAGGTGAACGTTTCGGTGACTTTTTTCCGTGGCCGCGTACTCGAAGGAGTTCAGGAATCGCCTGATCCGGAAGTTGGTGAAGGTTTGATCGTCCGGCCGCGTACGGATCTGCTGAAGCCGTACGAGGAGGTATAGATAGGCTTTGATGATCCGGAAGGTTTCGTAGTAGTAGGCGGGCAGATTTCGGGAGAGTGCCGTGGGGGATACGGAACAATAAAGTTCGTAGGCCTGCTGAAATCGTTGTGCCCGTAGTGACAACACGAGCATCAGCTCGTACACTTTGATGTAGTTATGATCCCGGGGGCCGGTCTTGGCGAGGAGGCGCTCGGCAAAGCTCATGCCGTTGGCATAGTCGTTGCGCTGCATATAGGCTACCGACAAATTAGCTTCGAACACCTGAAACATGGGCGGCTGTGCATCCGGCTTTTGCTGGAGATACGCAATGGCCTGGTTCGCAACCGCGATCACGCGGACGTAGTCGTTGTCGGCCAGGTGGATGTTGAGCTCGATCAGATAGACGATGTACGAGATCGTGGCAACGTCATGAAGTTCGATCAGGTGCTTCCGTCGTTCATACGCCTCCGAAGCCGCCCGGCGGATGACGCCGTTATCTTCCCGGCTGTTGCGTAGGTAAAATATTTCGTTGAGGTCGGACACTACGTCGTGGTATGCGCGGGAAAGCTCGCGGTAGTGAAGCGCCCGGTCGCGGTAGTAGGTGTACTTGGCCGGCTCAAACTTGCGATTGTTGTACTGACGTCTCAGCATCGTCGACGCTTCGTACGCCGCGTGGTAGAAGTGTCTGGACTCGGCTATGCGGTACGCTTCTTCCAGAAAGGGCAGGAGCACCTCCGAGCTAATCGACGTTCGCAGTTGCTTACCGATCACGATCAACTTCCAGACGTAATTGTATTTCCGGTTTCTCAGGTCCGTCTTGCCGTCGGTCATCCCTACGGCGGAGAGTCGGTTGATCAATTCAAGCTTCGAGGCATGCTTCAGCTTACGAAAGGCGGAGGAGCTTGCCGACAGGCCGACTACCCGGGCCGCCTCCTCCGCGGTGGCGTCCTCGTTGGTCCGTAGAAACTCGAGAAGGGTTCGTACCTGTGTGTTCCGTTTACGCTCCGAAGCACGGCCCGCCGGGCCGGTTCCGAGGAGCTCGACGAGCTCGGATAGGTATTTCATTTACTCCAAATCACGGAGAACGATAACTAGCCAATTCGTTCGCCGAAAAACTAAACAATAGGAGAAAAACCGGGGGCAAGCAATTTCGTGCCCTCCCAGTGGGGGTGTCTCACCACCAACATAGGGACTGATCCCCGAATCTTCCCCCTTCTGCCTTCCGGCCGCCGTGCCCCGGACACTTGGCTCCGGTCATGGTCTCCACAGTCCTGGTTTCCGGGGAATAATCTCCTTCACAGACCAGCAATAATTGGGTACGTCATCCTCCGGTTTTGTCACGATTTGCCGGAGAAAACGGCAACGAAATACCCAAATTAAATATGACCAATTTTTCAATATTTATTGGTCACGAGCCTCCCCGGGGGCTATGCGCTCGTCCATCCACCGCCGTACGGTGTCGAGTACCTCCCCTTGCTCGGGTTCGTTATGCAACTCGTGAAAGAGGCCCGGAAAGCTCCGCAGGGTGAGCTGTTCCGGATTGCGTCGGGCAAAAGCTTCCGATGCCGCATGGGAAGTCAGACCGTCCGCCGTGCCGTGGATGAGCAGGGTAGGGACGGGTAAGCCACCCGCGTATTGCTGTAAAAACTTGGCCCGGTCCAGGAGATCGATGCCGGTCTGGCTGCTCAGGCGATCGTGATTGTGGGGATCCGCGAGATAATCCCGCACCACTTCCGGGTCCCGGCTGAGCTTGCGCGTATCGATTTGATTGCCGAGCGTGAAGGTGGGATACACCTTCCGCAGCAGCCGCCCGACGGCTACGGTGAGCGGGTTCGGGGAGAAGGCCTCGGCGATGTGGGGAGCACTGACGATGGCTCCCGCGATCGACGGCTTGCGACGGATCAGGTAGAGGAGGAGTAGCTGTCCGCCCATACTGTGTCCGTACAGGAATACCGGACGGTGGGGGTACCGCCGCTCGCACTGTACGAGCAGTTGCGCGATGCCGTCGAGGTAGTCCCGGTATTCTTTGGCGTACCCCCGCCGCCCCTCGCTGCGACCAAACCCCTGGCGGTCGTAACCGACCACGGCAATCCCGCGCTCATTGAAGTACCGGGCGAGGTGATCGTAGCGGCGGCAGTGCTCGCCGAGTCCGTGGATGAGACCGATAACGGCGCGGGGTTGATCGACATGCCAGTCCACGGCATAAATTCCGATTCCCCGCTCGTTCTTCCACCCAAACTCCTGCATCATACGGGAAAGGTAGGGCACGCGATGCCAATAGCCATCGCTTTTTCTCGGCGATTCATTGCACCCGCGGCCCTGCCCCCTACCTTAGCGGCATGGAAACTGAGGAGCTACGCATCGTATTCATGGGCACCCCCGAATTTGCCGTGCCGAGCCTGGAAAAACTCGTCGAAGCCGGCTACCGGGTCGTCGGCGTAGTGACCGCTACGGACAAACTGGGCGGCCGGGGTGGCAAGCAGTTACTGGAATCGCCGGTCAAGAAAGCCGCCGACCGTCTCGGTATACCGGTGCTGCAACCGCGCAACCTGAAGGCCCCCGGTTTCCAGGAGGCCCTGCGGGAGCTGCGGGCGGATCTGCAAATCGTGGTGGCCTTCCGTATGCTGCCGGTCGCCGTCTGGCAGATGCCCCGACTAGGCACCTTTAATCTGCACGGTTCCCTGCTGCCGAAGTACCGGGGGGCGGCGCCGATCAACTGGGCCGTCATCAACGGCGAACGCGAAACGGGCGCTACCACCTTCTTCATCCGCCACGAGATCGATACGGGCGACGTGCTGCTCCAACACCGCATGCCGATCGGCGAAAACGAAACCGCCGGGGACGTTCACGACCGCATGATGGAGGAGGGCGCGGAACTGGTCGTAAACACCGTCCGGCTAATCCAGTCCGGCGACTACAGCCTGCGGAAGCAGGACGACGCAGCCGCCACGCCCGCCCCCAAAATCCACCGCGATACCTGCCGGATCTCGTGGGACCAGCCGGTGGCCGAGATACATAACTTCGTGCGCGGGTTGAGCCCCTGGCCCGCCGCCTGGACCACCCTCGCCGGGGAGCAACTTAAGATCATCCGTAGTCGTGCCCGCATGGATGCCCACGATCGCCCGGCCGGTGAAATTCGTATTGTCGACGGTTCGCTGGAGGTCGCCTGCGCGGATGGCTACCTCATCGTGGAGGAGCTCCAACTGGCGGGCCGGCGTCGGATGCGGACCGAAGATTTTCTGCGGGGGAGCAGCCTGCCGCCGGATGCGATCCTGGAGTAATACCTTCTATCCCGGGGCGGCGCGATTATCTTTAGCCCCATGCGACTTACCCTGCTCCTGCTCTTTATTTCCGGGGTCCTCCTCGGCCAGAATCTGTACTTCGCCGACGAACCGGCGCTCACCCCCGACGGCGGCGAACTGCTCTTCAGTTACAGCACCGATCTGTGGAAAGTACCCACTCCCGGCGGTACGGCCGTGCGGATTACCGCCCTGGAGGGTACCGAAACACGGCCGAGCGTGAGTCCGGACGGACGGTGGCTGGCGTTCAGCTCCGACCAGTACGGAAACCACGACGTGTACCTGATGCCCCTAGCCGGTGGGCCGATCAAGCGGTTGACCTTCCACGAGGCGGACGACCGGGTAGAGGGCTGGTCGTGGGACAGTCAGCGCATTTACTTCACCTCCGGACGGTACAACCGCATGTCGACCTACACCGTGGAAGCCACGGGCGGCACCCCCCGCCGGCTGTTCGGCGATCACTACTTCAATAACGTGCACAACGCCGTCGAGCATCCGGACGGGAGCGTATACTTCAACGAAAGCTGGGAAAGCAGCCTCTTCGTCCACCGCAAACGCTACCGCGGCCCGTTCAATCCCGACATCAAGAGCTACCAACCGGCTACCGACACGTACGTCAGGCATACGGACTGGGAAGGCAAGGATATGCTTCCCGTCATCAACCGGGCGGGGACAGTCTACTTCGTATCCGACCGCGACAACGAAGAGTACAACCTGTACCAGTTGGATGGAGACCGGGTACGTCGCATACTTACGGACGACCGGTCGGTATACGCGCCGACCATCAGCGCGGCGGGCAACGTCATCGCCTACGTAAAGGACTACCAGTTACACACCCTGGATCCGGAAACCGGACAAGAAAAGCCGGTGCCCGTCACCGTAAATGGCTACGAAGGGCTCGCGGTAGCGCAAGACTTTTCGACCCGGGGCAACGTCACGGCCTTCGCTGTAGCTCGGGACGGCAAAAAGCTGGCCTTCGTGTCCCGCGGAGAATTATTCGTTTCCGACACCGAGGGCAAGTACATCCGGCAACTGGCCACCGGGCCGGGCCGGGTGGGGGAGGTGCACTGGCTTAAGGACCACCGCACGCTGCTGTTCAACCAAACCGAAAACGGCTACCAAAACTGGTTCACCGTGGCGGCGGACGGCAGCGGAGAGATGCGGCAACGCACCAAAGAGACGCGCAATAACCGCAAACTCACCCTCAGCCACGATACCACGCGGGCCGTCTACCTGAGCGGCCGCGATCAATTGCGGGTGATGGACCTGGCAACCTTCACCTCCGAGACGGTCGTCACCGACGAGTTATGGGCCATTCAGAATACCCAGCCCCGGTGGTCGCCGGACGACCGCTTCCTGGCCTTTAACGTGCGCCGGGACTTTGAGATGGACATCCTGGTCCATGAATTTGCCACCGGTGAAACCCACAACCTGACCGAAACGGGCGTCTCCGAGTGGGGCCCGTACTGGTCGCCGGACGGACGGTATCTATACTTCTCGTCGGCACGCCACCAACCCGGTTATCCCCGCGGGGGCGGGGATGCAAACGTGTACCGACTGCCGCTGCGTCGCTACGCGGAACCCTTCCGGGCCGCGGCCTTTGCCGAGCTCTTCCACGAAGACTCGACGGCCACCGATTCCGTGACCCGGATCGATCGGCGGGACATTATGCGGCGGGCCGAGGTCATCGGCAGCAGCTTCGGCAACCAGGGGAGCGTGGCCGTAATTGAGGACGGGAAAAAGCAGATCGTCCTGTACGGCGGCGATCAGGAGGGGGGCAAGACCAAGCTCTTCAAGACCGTCCTGGAACCCTTCACGGACGAGAAGACGGAAAGCATTGCCGGCGACGGCATCGGCGGCGCGGACGATCTCGTGACCGTTAAGGGGGAACATTACCTCCTGGGCGGGGGCAAGGTGATGAAATTGAACCTGAAGGAGAACAAGGCCGAAGCCATCGAGCTGGACCACACCTTCCGCCGCGTGCTGCGCCCGGAGTTCGAGCAAATGTTTTACGAGACCTGGGCAAATCTGGAGGAGAATTTCTACGACGACGAATTTCACGACGTCGATTTTACCGCCCTCCGGGACCGATACGCGCAGTTTCTGCCCTACGTCACGACCCGGGCCGACCTAAGACGGTTAACGAACGATCTGCTGGGCGAACTCAATACCTCCCACTTCGGCTTCTACTCCGACGGCGAGGAAGAAAAGACCACCTTCGGGACAAAAAGTCTTGACCTGGGACTTACCTACGCGGCGGATGACCCTTATCTGGTCCACGCGGTGATTCGCAACGGCCCGGCCGACTACTACGACATCGACATCCGCTCCGGCGATCGCATTACCCAGATCGACGGAACGCCCGTGGATCCAACCACTAACCGGGAGGCCTACCTCGTACGACCCAGCGTCGATCGGGAAATAGCGGTAACCCTGCAACGGGGCGACCGGCAGCTCGTCGTACACCTACACCCCAACGGCTACGGTGCCGCTAATGGCGATCGTTACGACGAATGGGTAGACCGAAACCAGGCTCTCGTGGACGAGCGGACCGCCCGCAAAGCGGCCTACGTACACATGAAAAATATGGGCGGCGGTGAACTGGATAATTTCCTGAACGAAATGGTCTCGGAGGGGCACCAGCGCGAAGCCCTCATCCTCGACCTGCGCTACAACACCGGCGGAAACGTTCACAACGACGTCCTGCAATTCCTTGACCAACGTCCCTACCTGCAGTGGCGGTACCGGAACGGCGCCCTGACGATGCAGCCCAACTTTACGCCGGCCGCCAAACCGATCGTACTGTTGATCAACGAGCAGAGCCTGAGCGACGCCGAAATGACCGCGGAAGGCTTCAAACACCTCGAACTCGGTACCGTCGTGGGTATGCCGACCTACCGGTGGATCATCTTTACGAGCGGGCAGGGCCTCGTGGATGGGTCGTACTACCGCTTGCCCAGCTGGGGATGTTTCGCCCTCGACGGCCGGAACCTGGAGAAAACGGGGGTGGAGCCGGATGTGCGGGTAGACAATACCATGCCGGACCGGCTTCACGACCGCGACCCTCAACTCGAGCGCGCGATCGACATCATCCTGTCGGAACCGCGGCGGTGATCAGTCGGGCTGAATAACCACCAGGCCCTCTTCGAGGGGATCGAGTTCGGCGATCAATAGGTCGAACATACCCTCTCCCTCCTGCAGGTAGATGTTGAGGAAGTTGTCGTAGCGCTCCTGGAGTCCGTTCGCGGGAAAGAGTTTATCGCGCAGCCCGCGGATCTGATTCATCGCCGTCTCGAATCGCTGCTTCTCCGTGCGCCGCAGCCTGCCCTCCAGGTTTTCCACGGCCTTGGCCTGCCGCGCGTGTTCGCCCATCACGGCCTTGGCTAGGGTAGGGTCGATACGCTCCGCTTTCTCCGCGATGCCGCGAAATAGTTCCTCCAGCGCGGCGAGTTCCTCCTGCAGGCTGAGTTCGTTCTCGGACTGTTTGGCAACGTAGTCCCGGATGATGAGGTCAGCGTCGCGGAATAATTCGCGGTAGTCCAGGCCAAGCTTCTCCAGTTTCTTCTGGTTGCCGCGGTCGATCCAGAGAACGGAATTACGGCGGATCAGCATCGGGAAATTCAGACCGAAGGCGGCGAACTGCTCCTTTCGTTCCAGCCAGTAGGCGATTTCCCCGCCACCTCCGAGGTAGGCCAGATTGGGAAAGATCAGTTCCTGGTACAGCGGTCGCATCACGACGTTCGGACTGAACCGTTCCGGGTGTTCGCGGAGCTCGGTGCGCATGTCCTCCTCGCTAAACGCAAGGTCGGTGTCCAGTACCCGAAAGCGGTCGCCTTCGCGCACGATGCGGTTGCGGCCGGCCGGTTCCTCGGTCAGGTAGAACAGGTTGATGTCGCGGGCGTGGGCCTGGCCGCTGTATCCGGCTTGTTCCAGTCGGTGTTGCGCACCCTCGATGAGGGGCTGGCTCACCGATTCGAACAGTTCGCGTTCCATCAGCGGGCGGAAGGCGCGTTTGAAGGCCGTGTGCTGCATGTCGGCCACTACCAGGCCGTATTTGCCGAATAGCTCGTGCACCAGCGCTACGGCTCCCTCGCCGTAGGTTGCGTGGGCGGTGTAGGCCGCTTCGATGCGTTGGTAAATCGATTGGGCCGTTTCCCGGTCGCCGAGAATATCCTTCAGGGACTCCAGCGCGTCGGTGAGCGAGTGGGAGGGACGCCGACCGACCGGCCCCGCCCCCTCGTGCTTCCATTCGATCCGGTTGCCGTAAACGTGTGCGTGGTTGACTTCCTCGAAATCGTGGTCTTCCGCCCCGCTGATGAAAACGGGGACGAAAGCGTGTTCGGGATAACGGGTAGCCAGCTTGCGGGCCAGGTGAATGACCGAACAGATTTTAAGCACGTAGTAGAGGGGGCCGGTAAACAGGGAGGGCTGGTGGGCCGTGATTACCGTGAAGGTTTGGCGGGAACGCAGGAGCGATAAATTCTCGGGGGCTTCGCCCGCCAACCCGAGATTGGCATATTGCTCGGTAAGGGTACTGACCAGGAGCTCGCGGTCGGTATTGTCGCGCTCCTTGTCAACCATTACCTGCCCGAAAGCGTCCAGATTTACCGGGTAAACGTAGAAATCCTTAAGATCTTCGCTACCCGTTGCGTAGGCAATATCACGTTGGGAAAACTGGGGGACCTGAGCAAAGGGTATGCGTTCTATTTTCATGGTGTTGTCTACAAATTATGTCTCCAAAGGTTTGTTACCGGAACCCCCGACCCCTATGCAGAAAGTCTGGAAAATCGTTCGCTGGCCCCTTATTCTCCTGGGGGCCTACGTAGCCGGAATACTCCTGTACGGGACGGTGACCGACTGGACACCAGCGGAAAGGCAAGTTCTACGACCGAGCGGGGAACAGACCGCGCCGGTGCCATTGATAAGTGATTCCATCGTCACCCTGATTACCTGGAACGTCGGCTTCGGGGGCATGGGGGCGGAGGACTACTTCTACTCCAACCGCGGCGATTTCTTCTGGACCGAACTCGGCAAGGCCCGGGCTTCGCGGGACAACGTGGAGCGGTACGTAGCCGGCCAGCAACTCACGCTGACCAGCACTCAGTCAGACTTCTTTCTATTGCAGGAAGTCGATTCCGCCAGCCGTCGCAGCTACTACACCGATCAGGTGACGCTAAACCGGGAGGCCCTGCCGGATTTCAGCGCGTACTATGCCCCAAACTTCCGGAGTAAACGGGTCCCCATTCCCGTCTTCCAACCCTGGGATCACTACGGGGCCGTGGAAAGTGGATTGCTGAGCCTGAGTCGTTACCAACCGCTTACCGCCGAAAGAATATCACTGCCCGGAACGTTCCCGTGGCCCACCCGGCTCTTCCAGCTCGATCGGTGCGTACTGCGGCAGGTGTTTACCGTACGGGGCGATCGGGAACTGGCGGTGTACAACGTGCACCTGTCCGCCTACGACGACGACGGCAGCCTGCGGCGACACCAGATGAACTATATCCGATCACTTGTCTTGGATGATCAGGCGGCCGGCCGTTACGTCATTGCCGGCGGCGACTGGAACCAACTTCCGCCGGGATTTAATTGGTTCTCCTTAAATCCCACGGTAGAGGAGACTATTCTCCCGCCGGGAGTCGGCTTCGACTTCATGCCCTCCGGCTGGAACTGGGCCTACGATCCCGCCGTGGCCTCGGTACGCAAGTCCGACGACGTGTACGACAGCCACCGGAGCGAACGCAGCGTGATTGACTATTATTTGACCAGTCCCGACGTCCGCCTGCTCCGGATAAAGGCGCTCGATCAGGACTTCCGCTTCAGCGATCACCACCCCGTTTATCTGGAAGCCGAACTGCTTCCGTAATTTGGTGTTATGGCCGCTATGAAACAACTCCTCTCCCTTACCTCCCTCCTGCTATTGCTATTTATCGCCGCGTGTTCACCGGGGGACATCGAACCCACCACCGAAACCGTGACGGTCACGGACGAGAACCCGGCGGCGGAGGGATTCGACGAGCGGGGGTCGGATGCGAAGGCTATTGCCATTGCCGACAGCGTAGTGAAATACCACGGCGGACGCCGCGCCTACGATGAGGCGCGCTTCTTGAAATGGACCTTTTTTGGCGTACGCACCCTCACCTGGGATAAGGAGGAAGACCGGGTACGTATCGAAGTGCCCGAAAAGGAAATGATCTACTTACTGGATTACAGCGACGACGACCTCACCGGCGCCGTGCGTAAGGAAGGGGTCGAAATGACCAACCCCAACAGCCTGGCTATTTACCTGCAGTCCGCCAACTCCATGTGGATCAACGACAGCTACTGGCTGGTTCAGCCCTTCAAGCTGAAGGACAGCGGCGTCACGCTCAAGTACGTCGGGGAGGAAACCGATCCCCAACAGAAGCGACCATCAGAGATCCTGGAGCTTACCTTCAACGAGGTCGGTGATACGCCGGGTAACCGGTACCGCCTGTACGTGGACAAGGAGAATTACCGCATCAATACCTGGCAGTTCTTCCGCAGTGCCACCGACGAGGCGCCCGCCATGGAAACTCCATTTAATGGGTACCGGGACTACAACGGCATTATGCTCTCGGGCGACCGTGGCGGACGGTTTCAGCTTTCCGATATCGAGGTGCTGGACGAAGTGCCCGAAAGCGTCTTCACCCAATTCTAGAATCCGATCCGTTTGCGCTGGATGGACAGTTCCTTCGTGTCCAGTTTGAGGTGCTCGACGTCCGCCTTGAGAATGCGGGTCTGCTTGCCGGACTGGGTAGTACCGCCGGAAGCTTGTCGTAGGTCGTGTCGCCGTAAAACGTCGACGACGATCTGGCGTACCGTGCGCGCGTTGCCGAAATAAGCATCCCGGTACTTATACAGAAAGGCGAGGTAATTGGACAAGTGCGTACGGGCCGGACCGGTTAGTTGTGCCTGTCGCTGACCGAACATCCGCTCGGCGATCTCCGTGAGCTGCGTGGGGGTGTAATCCTCAAAGCGCAACACCTTGTCGAAACGGCTGCTCAGGCCGGGGTTGGCCTTCAAAAAGGCGTCCATATTATCTGGATAGCCGGCTACGCAAACGAAAAATTCACCGCGCTGGTCCTCCATCCGTTTCAGCAGGGTTTGGACGGCTTCGTCGCCGAAGTCACCCCGCTGGGACGTTTTTAGTTGGGTGAGAGAGTACGCCTCGTCGATAAATAAGACTCCCCCCAGGGCTTCCTCGATCACCTTTGCCGTCTTTTCCGCCGTCTGGCCCACGTAGCCCGCCACCAGTCCCTGACGATCCGTTTCCACGATGTGGCCGCGTTCGAGGATGCCTAACGCATTGTAGAGCGTAGCGAGAATACGGGCGATCGTGGTCTTTCCCGTCCCCGGATTGCCCACCAGTACCGTGTGGAGCTGGAAGGCGTTGAGCACGTCGCGACTGGTCTTACGGTAGTACCGGACCAGGCTGACGAGTTCGTTCAGTTGGTCCTTGATGTTGTCCATACCGACCAGCCCGTCAAGTTCGGCCAGGGTGGCGGCCAGGAGGGGTTCGTTGACCGGAATGGCCGGACGCTCCTGATTGTAGAGCAGTTTGATCTTACGCACGTCGGTGGCTTCGATGGTGCTCAGGTGATCGTCGCTGAGACTGGCTCCGGTTTCGTCGCGGGACATGAGGCGCAGGGCCATCTGTATTTTCACTTTTTCAACCAGGTCGTGCACGTAGCGCGCGTTGCCGAAAGTGCGGTCGCGGTCGCGGAAGGCCTGGGTGATCGTTTCGTCGATCAGGGCCTTGGCTTCCAGCGTTAGTTTTACTCCCAGTTGTTTGGCTGCGTAGTCCGCGATACGGCTCAGTTCCTGGGGCAGGAAGTTCCGAAATTCGTAGTGATGCTTAAAGCGGGACTTAAGTCCGGTGTTGCTGTCCAGGAAGCGGGTCATCTCCTCGGTGTAGCCGGCGACGATCACCGCCAGGTCCCCCCGGCCATTCGACATTTCCTTGACCAGGATTTCAATGACCTCACGACCGAAGTCCTTGCCGTCGTCATTGCTGCGGGCCAGTGAGTATGCTTCGTCGATGAACAGCACCCCGCCCCGTGCGCTCTCGATGACTTCCCGCGTTTTCGGTGCCGTCTGCCCAATGTACTCCCCGACTAAATCGACGCGGTCGGCCACTACGGTGTGTCCGTTGCTGAGTAAGCCCATCTTCTTGTAGAGCTTTCCCATCATTCGGGCGACCGTCGTTTTACCCGTGCCCGGGTTACCGCTAAAGACCGCGTGTACGTCGATGCCGGTGTCCATGGCGAAGCCCCGCTGTTGTCGCAACTGGAGGAACTGTATATACACTGCGTGGTCCCGCATCTGTTGCTTGACTTCGTGCAGACCGATCAGGGCGTCTAGTTTGCCCATTATCTCTTCGAATGTTCCGGATTCCTCGTCCTCGGCGTTGAGCACCGCCGGGCGGTCGCTTCCCGGTAGGTAGACGGCCGGATAGCCGGTTACCGCCTCGTCCTGAACGCTGAATTTTACGGAAGCCAGCAGGCAATCGAGGAAAACAATGTCGGCGGTGTAATTATCCTCCCGCCACAAGTTGGGGTTGGCCGCGCCCCAGCCGGCGGTGACCTTTACGGTTTCCTGATCGACCTTAATTTGCTGCAGGCGGACCACCTGCCCCTTCACTTCCCGGGCCTCGTTCTGAAACTTGGTGAAGAGCTCGAGGTGCCAGTCCTGTTCCCGCTGCAGGTTCTGCAGGAGCAGCTCGACGTAGATGTAACGCGTTTCCTGACTGGAAAACTGCCGCAAGTAGAGCCGGTCTTCCTCACTGACGTCATCGTAGGGCCCTTCGTACAGTTTGACCGAAAGTAGTTTCAGGTACTTGTCCGCGACCCGCACCACGTCATCGTCGTCGTCCTCATCCACTTCGCGGGATGGAGCCGATTCGATGACGTAGAAATACTTCTTTCCGATCTTTTGCCCGTCCACGATGGCTTCCCAGTAGTAAATGCCGGCCTTCCAAAAAGTGCCTTTCTTCTGATTGCCCCATCCCTCCCGTAGGTACACGATGTGGTCGAACCGACTCACTTCCTTATCGACCGACAGCGCGCACACTTCCGTTTTTCCCTGGTCGGTGACTAAATAACACTTCAGATCTACGTGCAGGGACCAGTCCTCCTCGTCGAAGCGCTTGTTGTACAGCGACAGTTCGGAGTACACGTATGCGGTTTCGTGCCCATCGAAGACCTGACGGTACTTCTTCGCGTTATCCCAGAGGTACTCCGTGGAATTATAAACCTTCAGTTCCCTGAACTTAAAGGAGGGTGTCGACGTCGCTTTTTCTTGGCTCTCCCGCATTAGGGTAAAGTAACTCCATTCAACGATAACGTGCAACTACCGCGGCAGCTACCGGCGGCGGTGGCCGGGTGATGGTAAACGAAGTCCGGGGGATATGTCGGTAACTTAACATCCAGGCAACTTACCACCGCCCCGGTTCGGTTATCTTCACGGATATGAACGGAACAACCGCAACCCCATGAACACGAAGGCTTTAACCGAAATGAAGTGGCGACGGTACGATGGTCGCCGAATCGTACAACCCATTGCGGAAGCCGTTGAGGCGACCATCGTCCGGGAACGGGCAGACGGGCACCGCCTCAAGGTTTGTATAGGTACGGACAGCCAGGTCCGGGGTAAGATCGTGGAATTTGCCACCGTCATCGTCTTCCTACGGGAAAAGCGCGGCGGATTCATGTTCATCGCCAACTATAAAAGCGAAATGACGATGAGTCTGCGCGAGCGAATGATCCTGGAGGTCGGCCATTCGGTTGAGATCGCGTATGCACTCTGCGGCATCCTGGACAAGCACGACGTGGAGTTGGAAGTGCACGCCGACATCAATACCGACCCCCACTTTCAGAGTAACGTGGCGTTGAAGGAAGCGATGGGGTACATTCTGGGTATGGGTTTCGTATTCAAGGCCAAACCCGATGCCTTTGCCTCCTCGGCCTGCGCGGACAAGGTCTGCTAAGTAGTCCGAATGCGTATCTTTCGCGGATAACCAACCGAAACCGAATACATGCGCCCCGTACTGACTCCGTTCGCTCTGCTGCTTGCACTGAGCCTGACCGCCCAGACAAATTATTCCTCCACCGCGGACGCCGCCGCGACCATCGAGGACCGGGTGATTGAATGGCGACATCACGTACATCAGTACCCGGAACTCAGCAACCGGGAATACGAGACGGGGAAATACATCGCCGATCATTTGGAATCACTCGGCCTGGAGGTCCACCGCAACGTAGCCCATACGGGCGTCGTCGGTGTGCTGCGCGGCGGCAAACCCGGCGGAGTGGTAGCCCTGCGCGCCGATATCGATGCCCTGCCGGTCACCGAGCGGGCCGAAATACCCTACGCCAGCAAGGCCAAAGGAGAATACCGTGGCGAGGAGGTCGGGGTGATGCATGCCTGCGGGCACGATACCCACGTGGCGATGCTCATGGGAGCTGCCGAGGTGCTCACCCGGCAGAAGGCTGACATCCCCGGTACGATCGTATTTCTGTTTCAACCCGCCGAAGAAGGTGCTCCGGAGGGAGAAGAAGGAGGAGCCGAGCTTATGGTTAAGGAGGGGGTACTGAAAGATTACGGCGTGGAGGCCGCCTTCGGAATTCACATCAACTCCCAAACGCCGATCGGACACGTAAATTACAAACCCGGCGGTGCCATGGCGGCCAGTAACAGCTTCACCATCACCGTTAAGGGGAAACAGGCCCACGGCTCCGCTCCCTGGTCCGGAGTGGATCCCATCACGGCCGCCGCCCAAATCGTGACGGGCCTGCAGATGATCGTTGCCCGGCAGACGGAGCTCACCAAGGAACCGGCCATCATTAGCGTCGGCAAGATCCAGGGCGGTGTTCGGAATAATATCATTCCCGAGGAGGTCACCATGATCGGAACCATCCGTACGCTGGACGAGGACATGAAAGCCGAAATATTCGACCGCATCCGGCAGACCGCCACCAACATTGCGGCCAGCAGCGGGGCGGAAGCGGAAGTCGTCATCAACGACGGCTACCCCGTCACGTACAACGATCCCGCCATGACGGACCGGATGCTGCCCACCCTGGAGGCAACGATGGGAGCGGAGAACGTGCACCTGGTGCGGCCGATCACGGGTGCCGAAGACTTCTCTTTCTTCGCCCGCGAGGTACCCAGCTTGTTCGTATTTCTCGGCGGTATGGACCCCTCCATGGATCCGGCCGACGCCCCCGGCCACCACACCCCGGACTTCGTCGTTGACGATCGGGGACTGAAGTATGGCGTACAGCTCTACACGAATTTAGCGCTGGACTACCTCCACAAAGAACATGGTAAGTAAAGTCGTCCTGCTACTGGCGGGTCTGCTTTTTCTTGCGGAAGGATCCGCCCAGGTCGATTCATCCTTCGTGGAGACGTTTGCCAGTACCACGCGGGTAAATGGTGGTTTGCGGTTCCGCGATAATTCCGCTTCCTTTTCCGTGGGCAGTCGAGAAACCCTTAAACTGAATAACCGTGGTCTAGCTCTGCGGCTTGGTGGCCGGTATAAGTGGGTGGGCTATACCTTCAGCATCCCGCTCAGTGATCTGGGTACGGATTCCGAATTGGGGGAAGCCAAGTCCCTCGGCGTGAACATCCAGTTTTACCGGGACAAGTTCTACCTGAATGCCAACCTCCGTCGGACGACCGGCTTCGAACGGGAGTCCTCCGGGGAGGAAACGGTATTTCGCGACGATATTCGATTTTTTAATGCCTTATTGTTTGGGTTCCGTATTCTGAACAACCGCCAGTTCAGTCTGCGGTCCAGTTTTAAATTGCGCAACCGGCAACTGCGTAGCTCGGGCTCGCTGCTACTCGGCGGCGTTATTCACCGTCAAATACTTACGGCCGATAGCCTGACCCTTCCGTTGCGGGGTACCGGTACCACGACGATCGACCGTTTCTCCCAGACAAAATTGGGTGTAGGACTTGGGTACGCCCATACCTTTGTGTTCGGCAAATTATTCTTTGCCACTCCGCTGCTCATTGCCGGCCCGGAGGTTCGTTTCATTGACTACGATCAAACGGACGGCAGCCGGGAGATCGAACGCCTTCGTGTCAGTCCCCGTATCCGTGGCCGACTTGCCTTGGGGGCCAATGGGCGGCGGAATTACGCGGCCCTCGCCGGATCTTACCTCCCGAGTGCCGACGCCACAGATAACCTCAATACCCGGGTAGACGAAATTCAGTTAGAACTCATTATCGGTCACCGGATCGGAATCGATAATTAAATCCTCCGTATGACCATCTTCGCCTATGGATTCGCCCTCGTGCTGATCGCTGCGGGAATCTATCACTTCGTGAATCCCCAGTTCTACTTCGCGTTCATGCCTTCCTGGTTTCCCAAACCGCTGGCAAACGCGGTGGGGGGTGTCGCCGAAGTGATCGTAGGCGTGGCGATGTTGTGGCCGCAAAGCCGCCTGTACGGGCTATACGGTGCGGCGGGGCTCATGCTCTTATTTTTACCCCTGCACGTGATCGATCTGCTGCGGGAGCGGCCGGTCATCGGTTCTAAACCCATCGCCGTATTCCGGCTGGCATTGCAGGTATTTCTGATCGGCTGGCTCATCTGGGAAGCGAGGCGTCTTGCTCCGGTCGTGGACTAGGGTACCGGTCAATGAAATTGTGTTACCAAACCCTCAATCGAGTCACGGTGTACACTATTATGTAATTTAAATCTGTTCTGCATCAAAGGCAGTAGAAAACAGCAGACCATGAACACCATCCTCAGCGAAAGCGAGCTGCGCGGAGACCGCGCGGGTAAGATCACGGCCACCGTCGGCTTCTTATTGATCGTAGCCCTACTCCTGGCGCCAATCTTCTTCTTTCAGAATCCACCCCCCGGCCAGCCCGGCATACTGGTGAACCTGGGTTTTGTCGATGCCGGACAGGGAACCGAAAACGCCGCCGCACCCGCACAGCCCAAGCCGGAGCCTAAACCGGAACCTGCTCCCACCGCTCCCGCGACCCCGCCGCCACCCCCGCCCGCCGCTAAACCTGAACCTAAGCCGGAACAGCGACAGGTGGTCGTAACGGAGGATCCTGCCGCCATAGAATTACGCAAGCAGAAAGCCCGGGAAGAAGCCGCCCGCCAGGCCGAGGACCGGCGTCGTAAGGCGGAAGCCGATCAGGAACGTCGCCGGCAACAGGAAGAAGCCGCCGAACGCCGCCGTCAGGAGGAAGCCGCCGCCGCTCGGGCCGCCGCCGCCGCCGAAGCGGAACGCAAACGCCAGGCGGAAGCCGATGCCCTGAAGGGCCAATTAGGAGGAGCCTTCGGATCGGGTGGCGGCCGCGGTAATACCGGCCAGTCTGGTAATCAGGGGGTCGACAACGGAGATCCTAATGCGGACCGACTAAGCGGAATTTCCACCGGCAGCGGCCGCGTAAGCGGTGGTCTAGGCGGTCGCGGCGTACTGGCCAGCCCCCCGGTACAGGAAAATTCCCAGGTTTCCGGAACGGTCGTCATCGAGGTCTGCGTCAATCCCCAGGGTCAGATCACGAAAGCGGACTACACCCAGAACGGTAGCAGCACCGCGGATCCCTCCCTGGTAGCCGCCGCGCGCAACAACGCCCGGAAGTGGCGCTTCGTTGCCGATCAGATGGCCCCGGCCGAGCAGTGTGGTCGCATCAGCTACAACTTCAAGGTCCAGTAAGCAAGAACGCCGACTTCGGTACTTTTACCCGATGTGGCGCGTCCTCTTTATAGCACTTGGTCTGATCTTTATGATCAGCGGTTGTAATGGATTGATCAGTAGTCAGTTCGGTACCCATCACTTGCGGGAGGTCAGCATTGAGGATACCCGACAGGGGGTTGGTGATGCGGATTACATTCGCGTCACCGGTACCGAAATCCGCGAGGTAGCCATGGATTCCGTTACCAGCGGTACTTCGGAGATACGCCTGTTTGTCCTGGCGGGGATCACCGAACGGCCTGTCCACGGGCACCTAATCTTTTGGATCAAGGCGGATGCTCCCCCTGCATCGTTTGCCCCGGACGACCTGAGGGGTACCGTAGAAAGACCTCCCGATCCGACCCGGGTCATCGCCGCGCTTAAATCGGCGGGTGTGAAGCTGAGGGAGCCGGTCACCTTCGTTCACCTGGGGGAGCAACCCCTGTCCTGGCCGTGGCATCTGTTGATCTTCGTGGGAGGGATCGGTCTCGTGCTGATAACCGAGGCCGTGAACCACAAAAAAACGCACGCCGAAACCGGCGTGCGTTCTTAAGCGGGGACGAAGTATCCCGTTTTAGTTGGCCACCTTCTCGCTGCCGAGGGTGGAGGCGATGTACTGGCGGTTGAGACGGGCGATGTGTTCCACCGATATGCCTTTGGGGCATTCCGCTTCGCAGGCCGTGATGTTGGAGCAGCGTCCGAATCCTTCGGCATCGTGCTGAGCGATCATCCGCTGGACCCGGCTGTCGGCTTCCACCTTACCCTGGGGCACCTGCGCGAGGTGACTCACTTTCGCCCCGACGAACAGCATGGCGGAGGCGTTTGGGCAGGCCGCAACGCAGGCTCCGCATCCGATGCACGTGGCGGCGTCGAAGGCATGGGAGGCCTGGTCTTTCTCGATGGGAATAGCGTTACCGTCCTGGGCCTGACCGGTGTCTACGCTGATGAACCCGCCGGCCTGAATGATGCGGTCGAAGGAGTCGCGGTTTACGACGAGATCCTTTACGATGGGGAAGGCCCGGGAACGCCACGGTTCGATAGTGATGGTGTCACCATCGCGGAAGTGGCGCATGTGCAACTGACAGGCGGTCGTCTGTTGCATGGGGCCGTGGGGGTAACCGTTAATGACCAGCGAACAGGTTCCACAGATTCCCTCCCGACAGTCGTGCTCGAAGGCGATCGGATCTTCTTTTTTGTTGATCAGCTTTTCGTTGAGTACGTCCAGCATCTCGAGGAACGACATGTGATCGTTCACCCCATCCAGCTCGTAGTCAACAAACTTACCCTGGGGGAATTTGCCCCCCTGGCGCCAGATCCGGAGCTTGAGTTTCATATTTTCCATGATAGTCTATTTGTAGGATCTGGTCTTCAGCTCCACGTTCTCAAAAATCAGTTCTTCCTTGTGCAGGACGGGCTCGGTATCGTCCCATTCCCAGGCGCTTACGTAGGCGTACTCGTCGTCGCGCCGCAGGGCCTCGCCGTCTTCCGATTGGTATTCCTCCCGGAAGTGGCCGCCACAGCTCTCGTTACGGTCCAGCGCGTCAAGCATCATGAGTTCGCCCAGTTCGAGGAAGTCGGCGACCCGCAGAGCCTTTTCCAACTCGGGGTTGTACTCCTTGATCCGTCCGGGAACGTAGACGTTGGACCAGAATTCCTGGCGCAGTTCCCGGATCATTTTCCGCCCCTTCCGCAGGCCTTCGGCGTTGCGGGCCATGCCGCAGTATTCCCACATGATCTTGCCGAGCTCACGGTGGAAGGCTTCGGCCGATTTGGTTCCGTTGATGTTCATCAGGCGGTCGATCCGCTCCTGGGACTTGGCTTCCGCGGCCCGGAAGGCCGGACCGTCGGGGTCCACTACGGGGTTGCGGATCTCCTGGGAGAGGTAGGTGCCGATGGTGTAGGGTAGTACGAAGTACCCGTCGGCCAATCCCTGCATCAGCGCGGAGGCTCCGAGGCGGTTGGCGCCGTGATCGCTGAAGTTGGCTTCGCCGATCGCGAACAGGCCGGGGACGTTGGTTTGCAAATTGTAGTCGACCCACAGACCGCCCATGGTGTAGTGCACGGCGGGATAGATCTTCATCGGCATCACGTAGGGGTCCTCTCCGGTGATCTTCTCGTACATCTCGAAGAGGTTGCCGTACTTCTCCTCGATCACCGCTACGCCCAGTTCACGAATGCGCAGGTCGTCGGCGTTGTACTCATTAAGACTGTGGGCGCGGGACTTGCCGTAGCGCTGAATGGCGGCGTCGAAGTCCAGGTACACGGCCAGCCCGGTGGGGCTTACGCCGAGTCCTTCGTCGCAGGCCGTCTTGGCGGCCCGGCTGGCGACGTCGCGGGGCACGAGATTACCGAAGGCGGGGTAGCGCCGTTCGAGGTAGTAATCGCGATCCTGCTCGGCAATATCGAGGCCGGTTTTGCGTCCCTCCCGGATGGCGGCCGCGTCCTCCTGACTCTTGGGCACCCATACGCGTCCGTCGTTGCGCAGTGACTCCGACATAAGCGTGAGTTTCGACTGGTATTCGCCGGATACAGGGATACAGGTCGGGTGGATCTGGGTGAAGCAGGGGTTGGCCATATAGGCACCCTGCTTGACGGCCCGCCAGGCGGCCGAACCATTCGAGTTCATGGCGTTGGTCGACAGGTAGAAGACGTTGCCGTAACCTCCCGTACCGAGTACGACGGCGTGGGCACCGTGGCGCTCGGTTTCCCCCGTAAGGAGGTTCCGGGCAATGATGCCGCGTGCCTTTCCGTCCTCCATGACCAGATCGATCATCTCGTGACGGTTGAATAACTGGACGTTGCCTAGGCTGATCTGACGGCTGAGCGACTGGTAGGCGCCGAGCAGTAACTGCTGACCGGTCTGTCCGCGCGCGTAAAAGGTGCGCGACACCTGGACACCGCCGAAGGAGCGGTTGGAAAGCAGCCCGCCGTATTCCCGGGCGAAGGGAACCCCCTGGGCGACGGCCTGATCGATGATGTTAACGCTAACTTCCGCCAGGCGGTGTACGTTGGCTTCGCGGCTGCGGTAGTCGCCCCCCTTGATGGTGTCGTAGAAGAGGCGGTAGATGCTGTCGCCGTCGTTCTGGTAGTTCTTCGCGGCATTGATCCCTCCCTGGGCGGCAATGGAATGCGCGCGGCGCGGGCTGTCGTGGAAGGTGAAAACCTTCACCTTATACCCCAGTTCACCGAAGGTGGCGGCGGCGGCTCCACCGGCCAGGCCGGTACCCACGATGATCACCTCCAGGCGGCGCTTGTTGTTCGGCGCCACCAGGGGCATGGATGAGCGGTACTGCTTCCACTTCTCGGAAAGCTCACCGGGGGGGACGTTGGATTGGAATGGCATTTCGCTTGGTTTCTTGGGGGGTTAAAGGACGCCCTGGTGACGGAGATACATAACGATGGGGATGACCGCGAAGCCCAGGGGCACCAGCACACTGTAAACGTAGCCGACGGCTTTAATCAGCGGGGTATACTTCTTGTGGTTCAGCCCCAGGGTCTGAAAAGCCGACTGGAACCCGTGCCACAAGTGGAAGGCGATGAAGATCATGGCGACCACGTAAAAGATGACCATGCCGATGTTCTCGTAGGTAGCCGCGACGAGGGCGTATAGGTCCTTCGCGCCTTCGTAGCCCTCGGCCTCGAAGGGACCGATGCTTTCGCTGAAGTGCATCTGGCCCCAGAACTGTACCATGTGGACGATGATAAAGGCCAGGATAACCATCCCCAGACTACCCATATAGATGGATGACTTGCTGCCCCCGGCCGTACGGTCGACCTTGACGGCGTAACGTTGCTCACCCCGGGCCTTGCGGTTCTTGGACCACAGTAGGATCCCCTGAATGGCGTGCAGTACGATGAAGGCGTACAGCAAGATCGACGTCGTCTTGATGACCGGATTGTTGGTCATAAAGTAGGCGTACGAGTTGAAGGCATAGCCGTCGTCGTTACTCATAATGAGCTGAAGGTTGCCGATGAGGTGAACGACCAGGAAGGTGATAAGAAACAAGCCGGTCAGGGACATGATGATCTTCTGCCCGATGCTGGAGGTCAGGAATTTTCCGAACCATCCTACTCGGGATCCGGTGCGTTTTGCGGTGCTTGTCGCCATGCGCTGCTACTAAATTTTGCTTAGGGCCCAAATCTAAGAGTAAATCGCTAGAAGCCCGGCCCGGTTGCCGGTGGAGGAAGTATTGGGGGTTTATTTAGATCGTTTCCAAAGTATTTCACGAAAAAGCCCCTTTATCCATCGGATAAAGGGGCTTAGACTGCTAGAGTTATGCTGTAAGTCTAGGCGGTAGCCAGTTGGGCCTCGATCTTCTGCGCAAGCGCTTCCTTAGTTGCGAAACCGACGTGCTTGTCCACGACTTCTCCGTCCTTGAGGATAAGGATGGTGGGGATATTGCGCACGCCGTAGCGTTGGGTCAGCTCGGCGTTCTCGTCGACGTCGACCTTGGCGATGAGCGCCTTGCCGTCGTAGTCCTTCGCGAGTTCCTCGACAACGGGGCCGATCATTTTACAGGGTCCGCACCATTCCGCCCAGAAGTCTACCAGGGCAATGCCCTTCTTTTCGAGGACTTCTTGCTGGAAGTTGCCGTCTGTGAGTTGGAATGCCATAAGTTGTTTTATTTACGTTCTGTGTGCAAATTACACGACAATCAAACGCGGCTTACCCGCATTGGTTGAATTCAGACAGCCCCAACCGACCAAGTGACGCCATCCGACATCCGTTTGCTCCCGCGCTCCGCCGCCCTCCGCTGGTTGCTGGCCGTCACGCTGCTCAGCATCGCGTTGAGATTGGTGCTTCCCCCGGAAGTCGTGGAATCGCTGTACAGTCGCCGCCTCTTCCCCGGGATCCGCGTGGCCTTCGACGCAACACTGGGGCGGCTACCTTTTCCGCTGTTCTTCCTGTTTTGGACGGTGATCGCGTTCCTGGTGGGGCGGCAGATCTACCGGTTTGTGCGAGCCTCCCGCGGACGCACGGGCGAGAAAACACGCATCCTGCGGCAGACCGCCCGGCTTGCGGTTCAGCTCGTGGCCGTACTGATCACCGCCTTTCTCTGGTTGTGGGGTTTCAATTACGGGCGCGTACCGGTCGAGTCTCAGCTGGGGTTTTCGCAGTACCAACCCGATGTCGCGGAATTACGGGAGCGGGTGTACACGACGGCCACTCGGCTGGCAGACTACCGTCGTAAGATAAGTCCGGACAGCTTCGCACTCACGGAAGCCGACTTTCCCGCGGACCTCGAAGCAAGCATGCGCCCCCTGGTCGCGGCCGCCCTCCACCGCCACGGCTATCCATCCGCCGGACGGCCCCGGGGGTGGGAACTATTGCCCCGGGGTATACTGCTCCGTCTGGGGACCGCCGGGGTGTACTGGCCCTGGGTAGCCGAAGGGCACATTGATGCCGGCCTGCACCCCCTGCAAAAACCGGCCGTTATGGCCCACGAGCTCGCGCACGCCTATGGGTTCGGGGACGAGGGTACCTGCTCCTTCTGGGCTTACCTGGCCGGGTACGAAACGGAAGCCCCGGCCCTACAGTATGCTCTGGAACTAAGCTACTGGCGGCAACTGGCGGGCATGTTGCGCTATGCTGATCCGGAGGGGTACCTGACCTGGCGCCACGAAGACCTGGATCCCGGCATACGCAATGACCTGCAGGCGATATACGACAACGGCGATCTATACCAGGATTTGGCTCCGGCCCTGCGGGATGCAACGTACACGGCCTACCTCAAGGCCCAGGGGATCCACGAAGGTCTGCTGAATTACGGTAGGGTGGTACAACTGGTCGAAGGGTACCGCCGCCAGGCAGCTAGGTGGCGGGAAAGCTAATGATGAGGTCCGTCCGCCGGTCCGGACTACCGCCACCGGGTAAGTCGCTGATTTCGGATCCGTAAAACCCCACGCCGGCGGGCAGTATGCGGCCCCCGTCGATGCCGAAGGTGGTAAGCACCGTAGCTACGCGCATCGCGCGTCGGAAACTCTCCTCGTAGGCCAGTTCGGTGTTGCCTTCCTTGCTTTCGGCGTGACCTACCAGTCGGTACTCGGCCCGTGGATAGTTGCGCAGGGTCGCGGCCAACCGCTGCACCAGCCGCTGCCCCTCCAGGCTGATCCGCTGATCGGCCTCAAATAGCAAGCTGTCGCTTAGGCTCAGTTGCAGGGTGTTTTCGGTTTGGCGGACCAGCAGGTACCCGTCATTCGCCGCCGCCAGCATCAGTTGGTGTACTTCATCGTATAGCCGGTCGGTCAGTAGCACGGCGTCCTTCAGCGGGTCGACCGGGCTCGTTCCCCGAGAGGGATTCGCCAGGGTAAGGCTTGATACTTGCTGTTCGCGCGCCGCGAGTTCACGCGCGCGCCGCTCGGCTTCGGCCTCCGCTCGGCTGAGTTCGGCGCTGCGGGCGCGGAGATCCTCCTGCAGACGGCTTACCTCGCTTTCCGTCCCCGATAACAACAAGCTGTTTTGCTGGAGCAAATCTTCGTAAGTGCCGCGCAATTCCCGCAGCGTCTTCTCCAGATTGATGTTGGTCGCCGTAAGTTCCTCGATCTGCCGGATCTGCCGTCGTTGGGTGGCGGCTTCCCGTTGGGTACTGTCACTGGCGGTCAGCGCCCTCGCCGCGGCGATGCTGTCCGCGGTAAGCGCCTCCTGTCGGTAATAGTCGCGTTCCGTTACGAGGGTAGCGTACTGGCTCCGGGGCACGCAGGCGGTCAGGATAAGCACGGTGGACAGGATAAGGAGGAACTTCATGCGAAGAGTGTTAAGTAATTATGGCTTTCGCTCTTCCAGGGTCACGGTGAAGCCGCTGATCTTGTAGCGCTTCATGAGGTCGCCGGCATAGTTCTGTGCACTCGCCTGATCGCGGAAGGGACCTAGAATGACCTTATAGTTTGCCTGATCCGACCGGCCGGTTTTCTGCAGCATAATATCGTCAAAATACCGGGATTGCAGCTCCATCACCTTGTCCATGGCACTTTCCAGGGACGTGAAGCTGCCAACCTGCACCCCGAATCGGCCGCCGGCGGGCTCCGTGAGGTTTATGCGGTAAGTGCCGGGCGCGAAGGACTTTGTCCTGACCGGCTTACTGTCCTGCCGTGGACTGGCGGGGGTGGGTGCCGGTGATACCGTCCGGACGGGGGGCGTATCCACGGCGGCCTCCCGGGCCTGTACGCTTGGGGTCGTCGTCACGGCTGGCGGAACGTCGGCCGGGCGCACCAGAGTAGTCGTTGCCGGTGGAGTGGGGGACACGTCCACTACCCGGGGCGGTGGCGGGTCGGCTACGATTTCCGGCCGGCGCTCGACCACGGCTTGTTGGTCGGGCGTGGAGAGTAGGGTGAGTTCGACGGGAACGGTCCGTTCGCCGATCATGGCGAGGTCCCGGGCGGCGCGTTCGCTGAGCTCGATGATGCGTCCGCGGATGAAGGGTCCCTTGTCGATGATCCGGACCACGACGCTTTTACCATTGTTCTCGTTCCGCACCCGGACGGTACTGTTCAGCGGGTAGGCCTTGTGGGCCGCTACGAGTTCGTCCTTATTATAGGTTACGCCGTAGGCGGTTTCCGCCCCGTTGTATTCATCGGAGTAGTAGCTGGCCAGACCGGTCTGCCGGTCCCCGATCAACTGCGCCGGCAGGGTGGAGGAGAGCAGCGTGAGGAGGATGAGCAATCGTTTCATGTACGCAAGGTAAGTGCGGGAAGCGCCCGCATGTTCTTATATAAGGTCTTCGAGTACAAAGGTAAAATCAAGTAGTCTCCCGTGACGGTACACCCGGAGCTTCACTTTCCGTCCGGGTTTCCCCTCGAGCTTTTGGATGATTTTCTGCAGGGATAGCAGGCTGGCCGTCACGCCGTTCACCGCCCGGATGCGGTCACCGACCTGGAGGCCAGCCCGGTCCGCCGGGCTGCTCGGTACCACGTTACTGATGCTGTATTTGTGCAGGTTGTTGCCGCCCGCCAGGATGCTGAGGCCCGAGCGGTCGTAGGAGAACTTCTGCTTCCAGCGACGGCCTTCGGGCTTCATGTACACGGACCTGCGGACGTAATCGATGGCGACCGTGAACCGCTTGAGCATGCGGGTGCCGATGATCCCCTGCCGTTCGTTGAAGAAGGTCAGGCCCACGGTGTCTACCTCCTGGAAGTAGGTCACGACGTTGCGCATTTTGCGGTCGGCGAGATCCACCACCCGGCTGCGGCCGACGCTGCCGCTGACCGTTCCCCCCAGTCCGCTGGCAATGTGGGTAGGAATAGTCTGCTCCGGTAGGTCCAGGTGCGCTGTATCCGGATACGTGTGCATAAGGAGACTCAGGCCGGCTCCGGTGTCCATCAGGAGGCGACGGGTGGTCGTACTATCGCGCAAGACGCCGATGCCGACATTCAGGTAGGGGCGGTTGCGAATGAAGGTGCTGGGGACTTCCTTGAACGCGCGCCGCACCCGAAACTTGCTGGGGTCGTGGAGAAACATGATCTGCCGGCGGAAGTCGAATTCTACCACGAAGCGCATCAGGAAATCGCCGCCGATGATGCCGTGGATACTGGTGCCCGTAATTCGCTCGAAGTTGAAGTAATTTTCCTCCAGCACGAGCACCGAGCGGTTGCGGGCCAGCAGGCGGTCGGAGATGCGCATGTTCACGCCCGTAGCGAGGTATGCGGTGAGTTCCGAATCGATGTCCGCCCCCCGGATCTTGAAGGTCCGCCGGTAACTGACGTTCAGAATATCGGTGATGGTCTTATCGAGGACCACCGTATTTTCGGCGCCGGTGTCGACGATGAAGCGGAGGGGCACCGATCCGTTCAGCAGTATGGGGATAACGATGAAGTCGTTTTCCAGGTCGAAGGGGATCTCGATCACCCGTTGTTTGCCCAACACCTTCATATCCAGGCGCTGAGCGGATACCGCTTCCGTACCGACGCACAGCCACGCCAGAAAGAGGATGGCGGGGACGCGGGAGCGGAGTGGATACGGAAGTAGCAAGCGAGTTTGGTTAGTAGCTGTCGCTAACAAGGTAAGCAGTAAACAATAGGCAGCGTTTGCAGTTTGGGAGCGTTATAGGAACGTTAATGGGGGTATCCTTAAAGACCAATCCAGTCTGGAATAATCTCCGAAGGAATCCTACATTTGCGGCCTCAAGTTGCACCCTTGGCGGAATAAGTATCCTGCGAAGTGGCAACCTTCGATCATGTAACTAACCACACATCTTGCGAAGATTTTCCGTCCGGGTTACTTCCCTCGTACCTGCGGGTCCGTCACCGGACACCCCGAATGCGGCATACACTTCCCTTGCTGTAAACCATCCAATCACATTTTTTACAAACTTTAGTATGAAGCTTAACTTTAACCACGTCCAACGTGGTTGCCTCTTTCTGTTGTTCGTACTGCTGGGTTCGGCGTCCATTATGGCGCAGACCTCGGTAAGTGGTACGATAACCGATGCGGAAAGCGGTGATCCACTGATCGGTGCCAGCGTCCTGGTTACCGGAACCTCCACCGGAACGGTGACCGATTTCGACGGTAATTTCACCCTCAACGTTCCGCAGGGAGCCGAATCCCTGACCGTATCCTACACGGGCTACGCTACCCAAACCATTCCGTTTACGGGGCAGAATACCCTCAACGTCACGATGACCTCCGGCGAACTGCTCGACGAAGTCGTCGTGGTCGGCTACGGTACGGTGACCCAGAAGCAGGTCACCAGTGCGGTAACCTCCATCGATGCGGAAGACTTCAACGCCGGTAACATCAACGATCCGACCCAGCTCATTCAGGGAAAGGTCGCCGGTCTGACTATTTCCAAGGTAGGTGGCAACGTCAACGACGGCGCTACCATTCGCCTCCGCGGCCTGTCGAGTTTCGGCGGTAACACCTCCCCCCTCATCATCATCGATGGGGTCGTTGGTGCCAACCTCCGGACGGTGGACCCGGCCGACATCGAGTCGATCAACGTACTGAAGGACGGTTCTGCCGCCGCTATCTACGGTATTCAGGCCTCCGCCGGCGTGATCATCGTTACTACCAAGCGCGGCCGTGAGGGGCAGGGACAGCTGGACTACCGGGGCTATGTCTCCGCCGAGTCGGTTGCCAAGCAGCCCGAACTCGCTAACCGCGATGAATACCTGCGCCTACTGGGTCGCGCCGCGGAACTGAACCGGGCGCAGAACCCCGATCAGCCGGATCTGCCGACCCCCGAAGCCGTCCGCGCGGCCAACGATTACGGTGGGGATACCGACTGGGTCGACCTGGTCACCCGTACCGGCATCAGCCACGTTCACAACCTCAGCTACTCCGGCGGTGCCAACGGCATGACGTACCGGGCCTCGGTCAACTACCGGGACATTCAGGGTATCGGGTTTATCAACGACGGTTTCCGTCAACTCAACGGCCGTCTGAGCATCTCGCAGCGCGCCCTCAACGACAAGCTCAGCCTGAGCCTGGACGTGACCGCTACGGACCGCAAGTCGGACTTCTTCGACAGCAACGTCTTCAAATTCGCCACGACCTACAATCCTACCGCCCCCGTACGTATCGGAGACGCCGGTTTCAACGTGCCGGACGCGATCGCGGCGCGTGCCAACGCCGTCTACGGTGGGTACTTTCAGGTGGAGAACTTCGACTACATCAACCCCGTCTCCATCGCCGAACAGCAGGAGAATAATCAGCAGCGTACCGACCTCCTGTACTCCTTCAAGGCCGGCTACGACCTGACGGACGACTGGGTCGTGAACCTGTCGTACTCCCGCCAGCGCGAGAATAATACCGGCGGCTTCTTCGGCAGCCGTACCAGTCTCGCAAACGGGGGAGCCGGTGGATCCAGCACCCGCCTCGGCAACGCCAGCCGCTACGCCAATGACAACCGCAACGAGCTTTTCGAAGCAACGACCACGTACAACCTCGATCTGGGGACTAACAATCTGGAACTGCTGGCGGGTTACTCCTGGCAGGAATACAACTTCCAGAACTTCAGCGCCGGTGGTCGCGGACTGCCTTCCGACGTATTCAGCTACAACCTCATCGGCTCGCTCAACGACATTTCGGAGGGCCTCGCCAACCTGGGCAGCAGCCAGAGCGGATACAAAGTTATCGGCTTCTTCGGTCGCGCTCGTTTGGGCATCGGTACGGCGTACAACATCACCGCGTCCATTCGCCGTGACGGAACCAGCCGTAACGCTCCCAACAACCGCTGGGATATTTTCCCCGCCATCTCGGCCAGCGCTGACCTCGTCGATGCACTCGCACTTACGGGTCCTAACGAACTGAAGTTCCGCGTAGGTTACGGCGTAACCGGAACCCTCCCCCCCGGTGACATTGAGTACCTGGCGACCTTCGGTCCCGGAGGATTCTTCCCGGTCAACGGAGTTTATCTGCCCACGATCGCACCCCAGTCGAACCCCAACGCCAACCTGCGCTTCGAAAAGAAGGGTGAGTTCAACGCCGGTCTTGACTTTGCCTTCATGGATTACCGTCTGACGGGTTCGCTGGATTTCTACGTACGCAACACCAGTGACCTACTGTTCTCCGCGCAACTTCCCACACCCCCCTTCCTCTTCGAAACCGTACAGGCTAACCTGAACAACGTCGACCTGGTAAACACGGGTGTCGAACTCTCGCTCGGGTATAATGTGACGGCGGGTAGCCAGTTCACTTGGAACCCCCAGCTGACGCTGAGTACCTTCAATACCAAGATCGAACAGAACGACAACGAAGCCGAATTCAACTTCGGTGATGGCGGCTCGGTAGATCTTTTCTCCACGGTTCCCGGCGCTCCGGGTCAGAACGGTTTCCCCGTGACGACCATCGAGATCGGCCAGGAATTTGGTGGCCTCTACACCCTGATCATCGACGAAGCGGCTTCCACGGCTGAAGGTCGTTACGTATACGTCGAAGCGCTCAACGTCGACACCAACGGCGACGGAATCGGCGATGCCGCCGACGGCGTGCTGAACAATGCCGACCGGGTACGCGTGGGCAACGGCCTGCCCGACTTCAGCCTCGGTTTTGCTAACAGCTTCACCTACGGCCCCGTCGATTTCAGCTTCTTCCTGCGTGGTGACTTCGGTCACGACCTGGTGAACATGCCCCGTAACTTCTACGGTCAGCTGGGTAATGCCGTAAGCCGTCCGATCGACAACATCATCCTCACCGACCTGAACGAGTCGATCATCTCCGCCCCGCGGTTGAACCAAACCTTCGTAGAGGACGCGAGCTTCCTGGCTCTCGATAACGCCCAGCTCGGGTACACCTTCACGCTTGGCGGAAATAGTGGCTTCCGCAGCCTGCGCGCGTACATCGCCGGTCAGAACTTGTTCTACATCACCGGTTACACCGGTGTGGATCCCAACGTACGCTTCACCGACAACGGTAACGCGCTCGCTCCCGGTATCGACCGTCGGAATACCTTCTTCCGGACGCGTACGGCCACCTTCGGCGTATCCGTTGGATTCTAAGCGGCTATCCTAATCAAAACACCGGAGGGGAGGCGAGCACTCCCGTGACCGTCTTCCCTCCGATCAACTATAAACCATGACATTTACTTCTTTGTCTCGAATAGCCGGCGCGTTTGTTGTCGCCGCGCTGTTTGCACCGTTCCAGTCCTGTACTGACCTGGAACCGGAAATATATTCCAGCCTTACTCCGGCTAACTTCCCCGCCTCGAACGACGACATCGTTTCTTCTTACCTGTCCGTCTACACGGACCTGTACGGGATGATGAATCACGGCGGCTACATGTCCATTCAGGAGATTTCTTCCGACGAATTGATGATTCCCCAGCGGGGTTCCGACTGGTTCGACGGCGGTATCTGGCTACGGACCCACCGGCAAACCTTCGACCCGCAGGACGGGCAGTACAACGGTGCGTGGAGTTTCCTGTACCGGGGTGCCCTGAAGGCCAACCAGGTTATTGATGTGATCGAGGAGTCCTCGCTTCCGGAGGATCAGAAGGCCCCCCGGATTGCTGAACTCCGTACGCTACGCGCCTACTTCTACTACCAGCTGACCGACGCCTTCGGCGATGTTCCCCTGATCACGCAGGATTCCGATCCGACCGACCAGGAACCTTCCGCTACGCCCCGTGCGGAGATCTATAACTTCGTTATTTCGGAATTGGACGCGGCAGCGGGGAACCTCGGCCGCAGCACCGGAGCGGACAGCTACGGTAAAATCAACTACTGGGTAAACCGTGCGCTGGCCAGCCGCTTTCTGCTGAACGCGGAGGTTATGACGGGTTCCGCCCGCTGGGCCGATGCCGAAGCTGCCGCCGACGAAGTGATCAACGGCGGTCAGTACAATCTGACCTCCAATTACTTCACCAACTTCGACCCCGACAACGACAGCGGATTCAACGGTACGTCGGAGAACATGTGGGTCATTCCCTACGACGCGCCCAACGTCGCTGGTGGATTTAACATCCCCCAGATGACCCTGCACTACGCCAGCCAGGCTACCTTCAACCTCCAGGATCAGCCCTGGAACGGTTACTGTACCCTGCAGGAGTTCTACAACAGCTACGACGACGAAGACATCCGTAAGGGTGAGTACGGAAACCAGCAAGTCCGTGGAAACTTCCTCGCCGGTCCCCAGTATGCTCTCGATGGCGTAACCCCGATCACCGACGGTTCGGCCGACGATCCCGGTGGAGTCGAGCTGGTCTTCACCCCCGAAGTCAATGCGCTCGAGCCCAACGCCTACCGCGAAGCCGGAGCCCGCGTGTTCAAATTCGGTTACGAGATCGGTTCTCCCAACAGCATCAAGAACGACTTTCCCATCATCCGCTACGCGGAGGTCCTCATGAATAAGGCCGAAGCGATGAAGCGGCAGGGTAAGGCCGGTCACGCCATGTTCGTCAATATGATCCGCGAACGTGCGGGCCTCGATGAGCTCGACGACAACATGTCCATGGACGACCTGCTGGCCGAACGGGGACGGGAGTTCTTTTTCGAAATTACCCGGCGTCAGGACCTGATCCGCTTCGATCGGTTCACCTCGCCCTGGTTCGCGAAAGATGCCACCCCCGCCACCGCTAAGCTTTTCCCGATTCCTCAGCCTCAGCTCAACGCCAACCGCAACCTGCAGCAGAACCCCGGTTACTAAGGTTCTAGGTAGGTAATCTAACCATCCACGCCCCGCCTCCGTAAGGAAGCGGGGCGTTTTTGTGTATACCTTAGTCGTCCGTATGAAATACTGCTCTCACTGTGGCTCGCCCCACTTAAGGATTACCGTTCCCGAGGGAGATACCCACCCGCGCCAGGTATGCCAGGACTGCCGCACCATACACTACCACAACCCGAAGGTGGTCACCGGTTGCCTGCCGGTGTGGGAGGATCGGGTACTATTGTGCCGGCGGGCCATCGAGCCGGCCTACGGCTGGTGGAACGTACCCAGTGGCTACCTGGAGAACGGCGAGTCTGTAGCCGACGGAGCGCGTCGGGAGGTGCGCGAGGAAGCCGCCGCGGAAGTGGAGATCGACTACCTGATCACCCTGTATAACATCGAACGGATCAATCAGGTATACCTGCAATTTGTCGGACTCCTGGTCGACGGGGTATACGGGGTCGGGCCGGAAAGCCTCGAATGTCGCCTGTTCACCGAGAAGGAAATTCCCTGGAACGATATCGCCTTCACCTCCTCCAAATTCACTCTGCGCAATTACTTCCGCGACCGCAGGACCAACGGCAAGACCCTCTTCCGGGGGTCTTACCCCGACGAGGGCACTCCTATTCGCTAAATCGTCTGACGGCCGCAGCTAAATCCGCCGGAGTGTCGATGCCGATGGAGGGCAGATCGGTCAGGCCGACGTGGATCCCGAAGCCCGCACTCAGCCACCTTAATTGCTCCAGCGCTTCGTCCGCCTCCAGTGGCGCTGGTGCCAGCTCGGTAAGCTGCTGCAGCGTCCCGGCCCGGTAGGCGTATAAGCCCAGGTGTTGCAGGTGCTTTCCCTGATCGATCCACCGGCCGACGGGCACATCCCTCAGGTAGGGGATGGCGTGGCGACTGAAGTAAAGCGCCCGCCCTTCCGCATCGCGCACCACCTTCACCACGTTGGGAGAGAGCAGCGCGTGTTCGTCCCTGACCGGGGTAGCGAGGGTGCAGATAGCGATACCGGCGTCACGGAAGGGTTCCACGACTCCGGCGATCTGGGCGGGTTCGATAAAGGGTTCGTCGCCCTGCACGTTCACGACGATCTCCGCCTCCGGAAACTGGCGTGCGGCCTCCGCTACGCGATCCGTTCCCGACGGATGATCGGGGGACGTCATCACCACCGAGCCTCCGAACGACTCCACGTGCCGGAAAATTCGGTCGTCGTCGGTAGCGACAATGACCCGGTCGACAATTGTGCACCCACTGACCGCTCCGTACACCCGTTGGATCAGGGACTGCCCCGCCAGATCGGCCAGGGGCTTGCCCGGTAAGCGGGTACTTGCGTAGCGGGCGGGGATGACGGCCAGGACCACTAGGAAAGGTCCATTTCCGGGATGTCCCCTTCGACGACCAGTCTTCCGGCGGTAGCCTCCTTAATCTGTTCGACGGAAACGCCCGGAGCCCGCTCCAGCAGGCGGAAGCCGCGATCGGGAGTGACTTCCAGGACCGCCAGGTTGGTGACAATTTTTTTCACGCACCGCACGCCCGTCAGGGGGAGGGAACATTCGGAAAGGAGCTTGGATTCTCCCGCCCGGTTGGTGTGCATCATGGCGACGATGATATTTTCCGCGGAGGCTACGAGGTCCATGGCACCGCCCATGCCTTTGACAAGCTTGCCGGGGATCTTCCAGTTGGCGATGTCGCCGGTATCGGAAACTTCCATGGCGCCCAGCACCGTCAGTTGAATGTGCTGGCCGCGGATCATGGCGAAGCTCGTGGCGCTGTCGAAGATGGCCGCTCCGGGGAGGGCAGTAATGGTTTGCTTGCCCGCGTTGATCAGATCGGCGTCGACTTCGGCCTCGGTGGGGAAGGGGCCCATACCCAGGATCCCGTTCTCGGACTGAAAGGTGACGTCGATGCCCTCGGGCACGAAATTAGCGACCAGCGTGGGGATTCCGATGCCCAGATTGACGTACCAGCCATCCTGGAGTTCACGGGAGATGCGTTTGGCGATTCCTGTTTTATCTAGCATGGCTTAGCGGGTTGTGCGTTTTTCAATACGTTTTTCGTAGTTGTCTCCCTGGAAAATGCGCTGGACGAACACTCCGGGCGTGTGGATCTGATTGGGGTCGAGCTCCCCGGGTTCCACGAGCTCCTCGACCTCGGCGATCGTGATCCTGCCGGCCATGGCCATGACGGGGTTGAAGTTGCGGGCCGTTCCTTTATAGATCAGGTTGCCGTCTGTGTCGCCCTTCCAGGCCTTTACGATCGCGAAATCCGCCGTGAGGGCGGTCTCGAGAATATGGGGTTTGCCGTTGAATTCACGTACTTCTTTTCCTTCGCCGACCTCGGTACCGTAGCCCGCCGGGGTGAAAAAAGCGGGTATGCCGGCACCGCCGGCCCGGCATCTTTCGGCGAGGCTGCCCTGAGGGATGAGATCGACCTCCAGGTCGCCGCTGAGCATTTGTCGTTCGAATTCGGCGTTCTCGCCAACGTAGCTGGCAATCATCTTACGAATCTGCCGGCTGTGCAGGAGCAGCCCGAGTCCGAAGTCGTCCACACCGGCATTATTGGAGATGCAAGTCAGGTCGGTGATGTCGGTGTCGGCCAGGGCAAGGATGCATTTTTCGGGAATGCCACACAGGCCGAAGCCACCGAGCATCAGCGTCATTCCGCTCTGGATGCCGGCGATGGCTTCGCGGGCATTGGCTACGCGTTTATTCATGGTTGCAAGATCGGTTTATTCCTCCTCGAGGAGGCGGTTGTCAATTCGTTTTTTCGTTTTGGCACCGAGCTTCCGGAGGCGTTCGGCGCGACCGATGAGGGTGGCACCGTACTTGCCGCCCGTGCTGAGTTTGGTTAGCGCGGAGTGGTAGGATTGCTGCGCCTGATCCAGCCGGTGGCCGATCTTGTGCAGCTCCTCGGTGAAGGAGACGAAGCCGTCGTAGAGCAGGCCACTCTGCCGGGCGATCTCCAGTACGTTCTTCTTCTGGTTCTCCTGCTTCCAGATGTAGCTGACCGTGCGTAGGGTCGCCAGCAGGGTACTGGAGGTAACGAGGACGATGTTGCGCTCGAGGGCCTCGATGAAGAGATTTTTGTCCGTCGTGAGCGCTAGTCCCAGCGCCGGCTCGATGGGCACGAACAGCAACAGGTAATCCGGGGAGTTGATCTGGTACAGGCGGGTATAATTTTTACCTGCCAGGTCGGTTACATGTTGCCGCAGACTGCGCAGGTGGGCGGATGCCTCCAGCCGTCGTTCGGCGGTAGACTCAGGAGGGTGGGAGCAGTAACGTTCGTAGGCCGTCAGGGACACCTTGCTGTCGACGACGAGGTGCTTGTTGTCGGGCAGATTGATGATGAAGTCCGGTCTTTTCTGCCGGCCATTCTCGTCGGTGTAGCTGGACTGTGCGGAAAAATGGACGCCGCTCTCCAGTCCGCTCGCCTCCAGCAGGGTGAGCAGTTGCCATTCCCCCCAGTCTCCTTGGGTTTTCGTATTTCCGCGGAGGGCACCGGCCAGGTTGTTCGCTTCGGTGCTGATGCGGTGGTTGAGCTGTTGCAGGTGGCGAATCTCCTCCCGCAGGGATACGCGGTCGCGGGTTTCCTCTACGAAGCGCCGTTCGATCTGTTGCTCGAAACCCTGCAGACGTTCCTTCAGCGGGTGGAGCAGGCCATCCAGTTGTCGCGCATTCTGTACGGTAAACCGTTCGCTTTTTTCCTGGAACAACCGGTCGGCGGTCCGTTCGAACTCCGCTACGGAGGCGGCCTGGAGACGGGCCATTTCCGCCTGTTGCCCGGCCAACTGCTCCTGCAGCGCCCGGTGTTCCGCGCGCAGCCCCGCCAGGTCGCTGCGTAGCACGGTCTCCACGGCAAGTTTCTCCTGTAAATTCTCGTAGTGGAGGTCGGCATCGCTGCGGAGCTGATCGTATACGGGACGCAGCACGTAGTCGGCCTCCACCCGCTCACGTGCGAGGTGGGTCACGCTCAGGCGGTAACGAGCGTAAAACCAGGCCACCGCTCCCCCGGCAACCATTCCGGTCACCAGCAATACGAAGTAGGGTAGGGCGGAAGCTGTATCCATGCCGACAAGGTAGTGCGGGCGCGGGGAGGTGGCATAATTTGGGGCGAGAAAGACCGTTGGTATTAGGACATGAAAAATGCCCTGTTCACCCTCCTCTGCTCGTCCCTGCTACTGTCCGCCGCCCCCGCCGGCGACGAAGGGTGGACGGAGCGTCTGTTTTCCTGGTTCACCGAATGGTTCAGTACCGGGGAAGCGCTTGCGGAAGAAGTCCCGGTCGCCGCCCCCGCGCCGTTCGTGAGTGCGGATATCCTGAAGCTGCTGACGAACATTCCATCCGAGGATCCCACTGCCGTGCCCTTCACCTGGCCATACGTCACCGTCGATGCTCGCGACGACCTTGCCCGCCGCCGTCGGCTACTCGACCAAACCGTACTTCTGAATACGGGAGCGGTCCGGCTTCCGCTGCGCGCCGGCAATCCCCTACGGGTCATCTACCCCAAGGGCCGGCGGCCCGACCGCTTCATCGCGATGGCCCGCCGGTTTGGGCCGGTGCAGGATATTGCCTTTACCGAAGTCATTGCTCCCGCGCTTGCCGCCGCCCCGCCCTTACCCACCGTAGTGGTTGCCGACGATCCGGCCGGGCTGGCCGACGTGCGCGATCACTGGTACCGGAATTTATACGGGTATCCCGAAATCACCTTCGTCCACTACGGTGACCACCGGCTGGTGGATACGGTGCCAGCTTCCTGGACCACGATTCTCTGTCCGCTGAGGGCCAAGGAGAGCGAAGCCTTCGTTGCTCAGGCGCTGTTCGGTGCCCAGGCGCTGTACGGTCGCCTCGACCGGGATGCGGCGGGTTACGCCTCCGGAAGCGGAAGGGACCTTCCCCAGGGTAGCCCCGGTTTCCGGGAACCCGAACTGGTGAATGTCGATCGTCGGCAACTGGAACGCCTGGACCAAACCATCCACCGGGCCATTCGCTACGGCGCTACCCCGGGCGCTCAACTGGCGGTCCTTAAGAACGGTCACGTAATTTACGAGCGCGCCTACGGGCGGCAGCAGTACCGGGCGGGCGATCCGGTAAGGGTGGACAACCTCTATGACCTGGCTTCCGTAACCAAGGCGGCCGCGACCACCCTGGCGGTGATGAAACTGTACGACGAGGGACGGATCGACCTCACGGCCAGGGTGAGTGACTACCTGCCCGAGTACCGCCGAACGGTGCCTGGCCGCTATACCATAGCGCAGTTACTCGCCCACCATACCGGTATGCAGGCGGATTTGCCCATTGCCGACCATGTCTTCGCATCGGTTGCGGCGCCGGGGATCGACAGCTCGGCTTTCGTCCGGCTGAGTGATCGGCGCTGGCTGAGTGGAGCCGTGGCGACGGCGATCCGGCAAGATCTCCGAAAAGTAAACCATACCCGGCGACCGGTGTACCGCTACAGCGACGTGAATTACGTGCTGCTGCAGTACGTAGTGGAGGCTCTGACGGGTACCGCGCTGGACGCCTACTTGGAGCAGGAATTCTATGTGCCCCTCGGACTGAGTCGTTTGACCTTCACGCCCCTGTCCCGACATTCCGGCCGGGACATCGTACCGACAATCACGGACAAGTGGATGGGCCGGGGGGCGATTCGCGGGTACGTCCACGATGAGGCCGCGGCGATGCTGGGTGGCGTGGCGGGGCACGCCGGACTTTTCGGGAATGCCCGGGACCTGGGACGCTTATTTCAGTTGCTCTTGGACGGTGGAGAATTTAACGGGCGGCAATTTATCCGCCAAGAGACGGTGGAGCTGTTCACGGCCCGCAATCCCTTCAATTACCGGGCCCTCGGGTTCGATCGACTGGAAGGTGGCTACGGGAGCGTGGTGTCCGCCGGAGCTTCGGAAGCGACCTTCGGGCATACCGGATTTACGGGCACCTGCGTGTGGGCGGATCCGGACAGCGAGCTGGTCTTCGTCCTGCTGACTAACCGTATTCACCCCGACCCCTCCAATACCAAGCTGCTGAAGATGGGTACCCGCAGCCGGATGCACCGCGAACTTTACCGCGCGCTGGATACCTACGGCCGCGACCCCGCCTGATCAGGCCAGCCCTTCCCGGAAGGGTACGAAACGGCAGTAACCGAGCATCTCTTCGGTATGGGTGCCGGGCGCCGTTTTCGTAATGCGCAGCAATTGCTGATCCTCGCCCTCGGGTCCGACCGGAATGACCATGATGCCCCCGACTTCCAGTTGTTCGAGTAGCGTTTGGGGTACGGATGCGGCGCCGGCCGTGACAAGGATGCGACTGAAGGGAGCCATTTCGGGTACCCCCCGGTTGCCGTCCCGGAGGAAGAAGCGGATGCCGCGATCGAGTCGCAATTTTTTTAGGGTCAGCCGGGCTTTCCGGTACAGGGGCTTGTGCCGCTCCACGGTGAATACACGTCCGCCAAGCAGCGAAAGCACGGCCGCCTGGTATCCGGAGCCGGTGCCGATCTCGAGGACCTTCTGGCGGGGCAGGAGTTGCAGCGCCGTGGTTTGCCAGGCTACGGTAGAGGGTTGGCTGATCGTCTGTTCGCAGTCGATGGGGAAGGGCTCATCGCGGTAGGCCCAGTCGTTGAAGCTGCTGTCCAGAAAGGAATGACGGGGCACGTTGGCCATGACGTCCAGCACCTTCGGGTCGAATTCATTGCGGCTCCGCAGGCGTTCGATGAGTTGTTTGCGCTGCCCCCGATGACGAAATCCGTCCTGCATCTTACTTCAGTTGACCGGCCAGATCCGCCGGTGAATAGTTAACGTTTTTGAGCACCTTATTGTCGTCGTTGCGGTATACCAGGAAAACCTCCCCGGAAGGTTCCACCCGACCCTCCTGTTCCAGCTGCCGGTAGTGGGCGAGGGTAGCCTCGGCTTCCTCCCGGCTGGCACAAGTCTTGCTCATATTCGACCGGTGGACCTCCTCGAAGAGTGCCCGGAATTTTTCGCCGAGCCCAAATTCGAGCACGGCACCGCTCAGGACGTACTGCAGATCCGCCAGCGCGTCCGCGACCTCAACGATGTCCCGCTGGTCAATGGCCTGCCGCAATTCATCGAGCTCTTCCTGCAGAAGATTGAGGCGAAGGCGGCATCTGTCTGCGGGCGGGATCGCGGGAGCGGAGAGAATGGGAAGGCGGAAGGTGCGGTGAAACTCGGCCACGTCACCGAGTGCATCGGGGCTATTCATACGATAATCTTGTATGCCGGCAAATATAGCGAAGCGGGGGGTGGTAGAAAGTCGTCAGGATGCCGGAGTGGCGTCCGTGGAACATAGGTGGAGCGGTATAATTATCCGGATGATGAAATTAAATAATCGGCCATTCTTTTACAGGCGAAGATTGAGTGGTGAATAGCAGGTAAACTATAATTGTTAAAATACGGCAAAAATGAAATTTTAATTGTGGAATTAAGGGTTTCGCGGTACTAAAAATGACGGAATCTAATGCAGGTGTTTCTAGTTCGCTGTGGTTGTGTACTTTTCGGTAGGTCAAATTACTGCGTGGAACATTGTCATCCATGTCGTGAGCACGTATCTTGTGATGTGGCTAGTAGCTGCGGCGGAGCCAAATTTCCCCGTCTACGAACCGAATGAGCTAAGAAGATATATATGCAATACCAACACGACACCCCCGACTACCCCGGCCTCTACCGGCCGCATCTGGAGTCGGACGCCTGCGGAACCGGCTTCATCGCCAATCTAAACGGAGAGCCGAAGCACAGCATCGTCAAGGACGCGCTGGCCATGCTCGCCAATATGGAGCACCGGGGCGCCTGTGGTTGCGAACCCAACTCCGGCGACGGTGCCGGAATTTTGACGCAGGTCCCGGATGAATTCTTCCGGCGGAAGCTCTCGGAAATGGGCAAACAGTTGCCGGAATTCGGCAAGTATGGGGTGGGCCAACTCTTCCTCCCCGCGGAAAAGGAGCTCAGCCAGCGCTGCCGCTTCCTCTTCGAGGACTACTGCGACGAACTGGGTTTTGACGTGATTGCCTACCGTAAGAATCCCTTTGACGCGGACGAGGTCGGGTTGACGAGTAACAGCGCCCGGCCGCGTATGGAGCAGATCTTCGTGAAGCCCCGTACGGAGATGGAGCCCGCCGACCTGGAGCGAAAACTCTACGTACTGCGCAAGTTTGCCACCCACCGCATTCACGTCACTTACCCCGAAACCCAGGACCGGTTTTATCTCTGCTCCTTCAGCTACAAGACCATAGTATATAAAGGTCAGCTCACCACCTGGCAGCTACCCGGTTTTTACGGTGACCTACAGGACCTCGGGTACAAAAGCGCCATCGCGCTGGTACACAGCCGGTTTTCGACCAATACCGTACCGAAGTGGAAGCTGGCCCAACCCTTCCGGATGATCGCCCACAACGGGGAGATCAACACCGTACAGGGCAACGTGAACTGGTGGCGTTCGAAGGAGAGTCTGATCCGGAAGACCTCTAAGTTCTCGGAGGAGGAGCTCAACATGATCTTCCCTGTATGTGGAACCAGCCTGTCGGACTCCGCTAACTTCGACAACGTGCTCGAATTCCTCACCATGAACGGCATCAGTATTCCGCACGCCCTCATGATGATGATTCCGGAAGCCTGGCAGCACGACGACGCCATGCCCGACTTCAAGAAGGCATTTTACGAGTACAGCAAAGCGTTGATGGAACCCTGGGACGGCCCCGCATCCATCTGCTTTACGGACGGCATTCTGGTCGGAGCTACCCTGGACCGCAATGGCCTACGCCCCAGCCGCTACTGCCTGCTGAATGACAATACCCTTATCGTAGCTTCGGAAGCCGGTGCCCTGAAGGTGGACCAGCGGAAGGTCATCAAGAAGGGCCGGCTGCAACCCGGTCGTATTCTGGTGGCCGACCTTCAGGAACATCGCGTCATTGGCGACGAGGAACTTAAGGAGATCATCTGTCAACGGTTGCCCTACCGCGACTGGCTCAACGAGTTCCGCCAGGACATTAAGGATCTGCCGCTCTCCCGGAAGGCGGAGATCAGTATGGATCAGAAGACGCTCTTCCGCCGGCTTCAGCTGTTCGGCTATACGAAGGAGGACCTCAGCGTTATGCTCGAACCCATGATCAAGGAAGGCAAGGACCCCATCGGGTCCATGGGCAGCGATACGCCACTGGCCGTACTTTCCCTCCAGAGCCAGCACATCGCGAATTACTTCAAGCAACTCTTCGCCCAGGTAACCAACCCGCCGATCGATCCCATCCGGGAACGGAGCGTCATGTCGTCGTACGCCATGCTCGGCAGTTCGGAGAACGTAATGGAGCCGACCGCCAAAAACGCCACCTACATTCATCTGGATTCGCCTATTCTCACGAACGACGATGTAGCCAAGTTGCGGGAACTGCACCACCGGGATTTCCGGGCGACGGTGATCAACATCGTCTTCCCCTCCGACGGACAGGAAGGCCGGCTGCACGCCGCCGTGGAACACATCAAGGCACAGGCCGAATCCATGGTCCGGAGCGGGTACAATATTCTGGTCCTCAGCGATCGGGAGGCCGATAGCCACAACGCTCCGGTACCTAGTTTGCTGGCCATAGGCGCGGTGCACCATCACCTCGTGGAACTTGGCCTGCGGGCCAAGACCAGCGTGGTCGTCGAGGGCGGTGACGTCCGGGAAACCCACCACGTGGCTACCCTGATCGGCTACGGCGCCAGCGCGGTAAACCCCTACATGGCCTACGCGGCACTGGCCGACCTCCACGCCCGCAACGTATTCGAAGACGAGGGGTACGAACTCAAGGAGGTGATCAAAATTTACCGCAAGGCCGTCACCAAGGGCCTGCTCAAGATCATGTCCAAGATCGGGATATCTACCCTACAGTCCTACCAGGGAGCGCAGATCTTTGAAATCCTGGGACTGAACCGCAAGGTCGTTGATGATTGCTTCCGCGGCTCCATCAGCCGAATCGAAGGTATCGGCTACGACGGGCTAGCTTGCGAGGTGCTCGTACGCCACGAACTGGCCTACCCGAAGGAGTTCGTCGCGAACCCCAAGCTGGAAGTTGGCGGGGTGTACCAGTGGAAGCGGCGGGGTGAAGCCCACACCTTTAACCCGAAAAGTATCCACTACCTGCAGATCGCCGCCCGCAAGAACGATCCGGAAGCCTACGAGAAGTACCGCGACGAGATTAACAACCAAACCCGGCGCGCGCTCACTCTTCGGGGTCTGCTGGCTTTCCGGAAGGGCGATCCCATTCCCATCGAGGAAGTGGAGCCCGCCGAGTCTATCATGAAGCGCTTCGCTACGGGCGCCATGTCGTTCGGTTCCATCAGCTGGGAAGCTCATACGACGCTCGCCATCGCGATGAACAAGATCGGCGCCCGGTCCAATTCCGGAGAGGGCGGCGAGGACGAAGTGCGCTTCGAGCTCGACGATCAGGGTCGCAACATGCGCTCGGCCATCAAACAGGTAGCCTCCGGCCGCTTCGGCGTGACCAGCCACTACCTCACCAACGCCGACGAGCTCCAAATAAAAATGGCCCAGGGGGCCAAGCCGGGTGAAGGAGGTCAACTGCCCGGCCATAAGGTAGACGACTGGATTGGTCGTGTGCGCAACAGCACGCCGGGCGTGGGACTGATCTCTCCGCCGCCCCACCACGACATCTACAGCATCGAGGACCTGGCGCAGCTCATCTTCGACCTGAAGAACGCCAACCGCCGGGCGCGCATCAACGTGAAACTCGTGTCCAAAGCCGGGGTAGGCATCATTGCTTCGGGCGTGGCCAAAGCCCACGCCGACGCCATCCTCATCAGCGGTCACGACGGCGGTACCGGTGCCAGTCCCCTGAGTTCGATCCGCCATGCCGGCCTCCCCTGGGAGCTCGGTCTCGCCGAGAGCCACCAAACCCTGGTCAAGAACAAGCTCCGGGATCGCGTGACGCTGCAGACCGACGGCCAGCTCCGTACCGGCCGCGACCTCGTTATCGCCACCCTGCTCGGCGCCGAGGAATACGGCGTGGCTACCGCGGCCCTTATCGTGGAAGGCTGTATCATGATGCGGAAGTGCCACGTCAATACCTGCCCGGTCGGCATCGCTACCCAGAACGAGGAGCTCCGCAAGCGCTTCACGGGGGATCCCGAGCACGTCATCAACTTCTTCCGGTTCCTGGCCGAAGACATGCGCTCGATCATGGCGGAACTCGGTTTCCGCACCGTCAACGAAATGGTGGGCAAGGTCGAGCACCTCAAGATGAACAGCGACGTCGAGCACTGGAAGTACCGTAGCCTGGATCTGAGCCCTATCCTTTACAAGGAGGTGGCTGACGAGTCCGTCGGACTTTACAAGCGTATCGAGCAAGACCACGGCATCGCCGATGTACTGGATCGTCGTCTCATCACTTCGGCCAAGTACGCGCTGGAGGAAATGGAACCCGTCACCGGCAGTTTCGACATTAAGAATACCGACCGAAGCGTGGGAACCATGCTCTCGAACGAGATCAGTCGCCGCTTCCACGGGGAGGGGCTGCCCGACGGGGCCATCAAGTACCGCTTCCGGGGATCGGCCGGTCAGAGCTTCGGAGCCTTCGGCGCCAAGGGGATTCAGTTCCTGCTGGAAGGGGAGGCCAACGATTACTTCGGGAAGGGCCTCTCCGGCGGCCGCCTGATAGTGGTGCCGGACCGGGTATCTACCTTCGATCCTCACGAGAACATCATCATCGGTAACGTGGCGTTCTACGGCGCTACTTCGGGCGAAGCCTACATCAAGGGCATGGCTGGCGAACGGTTCGCGGTGCGCAACTCCGGGGTGAAGGCAGTCGTCGAGGGGCTCGGCGATCACGGCTGTGAGTACATGACGGGTGGGGTAGTCGTCGCCCTCGGGGCCACCGGAAAGAACTTCGGGGCCGGAATGAGCGGCGGCATGGCTTACATCTACGATGAGGATAAAACCTTCGCCAAGAAGTTGAACCGGGAAATGGTAGACATGGAGGAACTCACGCCCTTCGATCAGAACCTGTTGCAGCAGATGGTCCGCAACCACTTTACTTACACCAGCTCCAAGCGTGCCCTCGACATGCTGAACGACTGGGAGCAACACCTCGGACATTTCGTCAAGGTGATGCCCCGCGACTACAAGGCCGTACTGGCCAAGAAGGGAGAAGAACCGAACGTACGCGTCAAAGTCGCCGAACTCGTCTAGCCACTTCCAACCTACGCTAACCCCCTCCGGCCTCCGGGCCGGAAACGAAAAATCTACCCACCATGGCTGATCCAGCTGGCTTTCTGAAATATACCCGTGAACTGCCCGAAAAGCGGCCCGTCGAAGTCCGGAAAACCGACTGGCAGGAGCTGTACGTGCCCATGTCCGAGGAGCGCACCGTCACCCAGGCGGCGCGCTGTATGGACTGCGGCGTACCCTTTTGTCACAGCGGCTGTCCGCTCGGCAACATCATCCCCGAATTCAACGATGCGGTCTACGACGAGGACTGGCGGGAGGCTTTCGACATTCTGAGTTCGACCAATAACTTTCCCGAATTCACCGGGCGGATCTGTCCGGCCCCCTGCGAGTCGGCCTGCGTGCTGGGCATCAACCAACCCCCGGTAGCCATCGAGCACATCGAAAAGTCGATTGCCGAGGAAGCCTTCAAACGCGGCTACGCCCGGCCAAATCCTCCCGGCAGCCGGACGGGCAAAAAAGTCGCCGTGGTCGGCTCCGGACCCGCCGGACTGGCCGCCGCCGCTCAGCTCAACAAGGCCGGGCACAACGTGACCGTGTACGAGCGGAATTCACGCATCGGCGGGCTGCTGCGCTACGGCATCCCGGACTTCAAACTCGAAAAGTGGGTCATTGACCGCCGGGTAGACCTCATGGCCGCCGAGGGCGTCAAGTTTCGGACCAACGCCAACGTCGGAGAAAACGTGGACGCCAGGCAACTGGTCGCGGAGAACGACGCCGTAGTGCTCGCTGGTGGTTCCACCATCCCCCGCGATATTCCCAGCCCGGGCCGGGAAGCCCAGGGCGTATACTTCGCTATGCAATTTCTGGAGCAGAACAACAAACGCGTCGCCGGCGACGACCTGAGCGACGAATTCGAGATTCACGCCCGCGATAAGGACGTCATCGTTATCGGGGGCGGGGACACGGGAGCTGACTGCGTCGGGACCAGCAACCGCCACGGTGCTCGCTCGGTCACCCAGATCGAGATCATGCCCATGCCGCCCTCGGAGCGCCCGGCGGATAACTGGCCGAACTGGCCGATGATCCTGCGGACCTCCACCAGCCACGAGGAGGGATGTGAACGGGAGTGGGCGGTGCTTACCGAGGAATTCGTCAAGGATGAGGAAGGCAAACTCCGCGGCGTCAAGACCGTCAACATCCGGTGGGGGAAAGACCAGACCGGCCGAAACACCTTCGTGAAAATCGCCGGCACGGAACGCGAACTGCCCTGCCAGCTACTACTCATCGCGGCCGGCTTCCTGCACCCCCAGCACGAAGGATTAGTGAATGATCTCGGTGTGGGTCTGAACGAACGGAAAAACGTAGCGGCTACGCCCGAGCGCGACTACCAGACCTCCGTGCCCAAGGTGTTCGCCGCGGGCGATATGCGCCGCGGTCAGAGCCTCGTGGTGTGGGCGATCGCCGAAGGCCGGGAGTGCGCCCGTTCCGTGGATGCCTTCCTGCGCGGTGGCGAATCCGTCCTGGAGGGCCGCGACGAAGGCAGGCTCGAGCCCGACTTCGCGTAAGGAAGATTGGAATTAGTCGGTATTTCATTGCACCTGCGCCCCGCCGCCCGGTTGAAGACGCAAAACAAACGCTCATGCAATACCGAAAACTCGGAAAGACCAATTTTGAAGTAAGCGAAATCAGCCTGGGAACCTGGCAGGTCGGTGGAAAATGGGGCGACCCCTTCGACGACCGGGTAGCCGACCGCATCATCAACGAGGCCATCGACCGGGGCGTCAATTTTATCGATACCGCGGACGTCTACTCCGATGGCCTCAGCGAAACCGCCGTCGGACGGGTGGTGCGGGAGCGCTCCGAGTACATCTACGTCGCTACCAAATGCGGCCGGCAGATCTCCCCGCATACGGCCGACAACTACACGGTCAAGGCCCTGCGGGGTTACGTCGAGGACAGCCTGCGGCGGATGAAGATCGAGCGCATCGACCTCATCCAGCTGCATTCCATCCCCAACGATGTGTACTACCGCCCGGAAATTTTCGGGCTCTTCGAGCGCCTGCGGGAAGAGGGGAAGATTCAGCACCTCGGCGTCAGCGTCGAGAAGGTAGAGGAGGCGATCAAGGCCATGGAGTACGATAATGTCGCTACCGTGCAGATCATCTTTAACCTGTTCCGCCAGCGCCCGGCGGAGCTGTTCTTCGAACTGGTGAAGAAGCACGACATCGGCGTCATCGCCCGGGTGCCCCTCGCCAGTGGATTGCTCACCGGACGCTTCGACCGCAGCACCACCTTCGGCGAGGGCGATCACCGCAACTTCAACCGGGAGGGGGAGGCCTTTGACCGGGGCGAGACCTTCAGCGGTGTGAACTACGAGCAGGGGTTGCAGGCCGTGGAGGAGCTCAAACAACTCTTCCCCGGAGAGGATAATCTGGCTCCGATCGCCCTACAGTGGATCCTGAGTTTCCCGGAAGTGAGCTGCATCATTCCCGGAGCCTCAAAAGTAGAACACCTGTTGTCAAATATTTCGGCTGCCGAACGTAAACCCCTGACGGAAAGTCAACTGAAGGCAATGAACGACATCTACGATCGAATGGTAAGACCGGCCGTTCACCAGCGCTGGTAACGTAAAAGGGTCCTGCTGAAGCCAGCAGGACCCTTTTGCATTTTGTGGGATAGGGTTTAGCTGACCAGGAGCAGGGTCAGCAACAGTACCACGAGGCTGCCGGTGAGGGCAACGCCGATATCCTGCCGGCGGGCCGGGGGGAGGGCGGAGCGGCGGGAGGCCAGACGAAGTCCGTTGGGATTGCCCAGTTGGTGGGCCTTGACCGCGCGGTTTACGCGACGATTCAGCAGCGTACTACGGGTAGGGCGGGGCGTTTCGAAATGAGTCATATTCTGTTGATTTTCCGGGGTTTCCGAATTCGGCCGCAAAGGTCGGGGTATTCCCGGACCCTTACAACCCCATGGGCAAACAACATTCGGTAGCTATCCGCTCAAGGGCGGCTTTTCCCAACAAAATTTTGGAAGTTTATGCGGGCTGGTCAAAGGCTTGGGGGGAAGCCGGGACCACCAAACTTTAATACCAAAAATATTTTCTACTTCTTTCTTTTTTTCTTATTAAGGACCCTTTCCGCCTCCTCCATCAACTCCTCCAACCCCATGGCGTCGGTGCGGCTGAAGGAAAGCGTTTCCCGGTACTGACTGCGGTCGAGCTCGACGACCCGGATCTCGTTGCCGGTGTACCGTTCGATCTTGCGGAGGAGTTCGTGCTCCGCCGGGGCACAGAAGGAATACGCGACCCCCCGCTGCTTCCCCCGCCCGGTACGGCCTACCCGGTGTACGTAGTAGTCGGCCTGTTCGGGCAGGTCGTAATTGATGACGTGGGTAACGTCGGGAATATCGATGCCCCGGGCGCTGACGTCAGTAGCGATCATGAGTCGTTGTTCTCCCCGACGGAAGGCTTCGAGGGCCGCCTCCCGCTCGCGTTGGTCCATTTCCCCGTGGAGGGTCAGGGAGGGTAGGTCCACCCGGGCCATGGCCTTGCTCACGCGTTCGGCCCGTACGCGGGTGCGGGTGAAGACGAGGATCTTGGCTTCGGGCCTCTCCTTCACGAAGCGTTCGAGGAAGAATCGCTTGTCGTCCATTTCCACGAAGACGACGGAGTGGTCGACGTTCTTACTGACGGGGTCCTTCGGCGAGATCTGGATCCGGATGGGGTTGCGCACGAGCGAGTAGGCGAGCTTCTTGATCTGTTCGTCGATGGTGGCGGAAAAGAACAGGGTCTGGTGTTTGCGTTGCAGGTGGCCGATCACGCCCCGGATGTCGTCGATGAATCCGAGGTCGAGCATCAGGTCCGCTTCGTCCAGCACCAGGGTGTCCACGCGCTCCAGACGCAGCAGCTTGCGTCCGAGCAGGTCGTACATGCGCCCCGGCGTCGTAATGAGGACGTCCAACTCCTTGGTCAGCCGTTCGATCTGCGGATCGATCTCGACCCCGCCGGTCAGCCCGAGCACGTTCACCGCCGTGCCGGTTGCCAGGGAGGTAAACACCTCGGTGAGTTGCAGGGCGAGCTCCCGCGTGGGTACCATAATCAGACAGCCGATCCCGGTTTCCCGCCACTGGCTTTCCTTGCGTTCCTGAAGTTTCTGGAGAATGGGAATCGCGAAGGCGGCCGTTTTGCCGGTGCCGGTCTGCGCAATGGCCAGCACGTCTTCCCCTTCCAGGATCGGACGGATAGCCCGGTACTGAATGTCGGTGGGCCGTTTCCACCCCTGGCGGGCGATATTGCGTTTGAGTTCGGGAGAAAGGGGGTAGTCGGTAAACTTCATGGTAGCGAGAGCTCGTTTGGGGCGGGGACGCGGGAGCGAACGGAGTCCCGAAGGAAGCAATCTCCTTCGGTATAGCGCGACCATGGCGTCCACCTATCTTTAGACCCCAATCATCGCCCAATGTACGACAACGCCACCGCCCTCCTCCTGGTCGACCTCCAGGTAGACTTCATGCCGACCGGAATGCTGCCGGTGGCGGAAGGCGACGCGGTAGTCCCCCTCGCCAATGCCCTGATGCCGCGCTACCGAACGGTAGTGGCCACTCAGGATTGGCACCCCGCTAATCACCTTTCCTTCGCGGCCAACCACCCCTGGCGCAAACCCGGACAAGTGATCGACCTTGAGGGACTGCCCCAGGTACTGTGGCCCATCCACTGCGTACAGGACACCTGGGGCGCGGAATTCGTGGATGGGCTCGACACCTCCGGCATCACCGAAGTGTTTCAGAAGGGGACCGACCCTACCATCGACAGCTACTCCGGCTTTTACGACAACGGGCACCGGAAATCGACCGGTCTGGCCGACTGGTTGCGCGAACGGGGCATCGAGGAAGTTCACGTCATGGGGCTGGCCACCGACTACTGCGTCAAGTTCACCGTACTCGACGCCCTGAAGGAGGGCTTTCGGGTAGTTCTGATCGAGGATGCCACCCGGGGGGTGGAACTGACGCCGGGCGACGTGGTCGCTGCGGTACGTGAAATGCGAACGGCCGGTGCACGCATTGCACGGTACGATGAATTGGGGTAAATGGTTACTTTGGTTGCCACCAACCGTAACGATCATGCACCTTCGCGTTTTGCTTTGTATTATGCTCTTCCCCTTGCTGCACGGCTGCGCTCCGGAATCCGCGGAGGAATCCTCCGCGCCCGCAACCGTTACCCAGGAGTCGGAAGCAACGCCCGGCTTCCGGGCCAACCCCCAGGCTCTGGAAAAACGGGAAGTACCCACCATCACCGTAGGCTCTCCGGCCCCCGATTTTAACCTGCCCGGCAGCGACGGCAACATGTACTCGCTGGCCGACTACGCGGATGCCGAAGTACTGGTTCTGGCCTTCACCGCCAACCACTGTCCCACCGCCCAGGCCTACGAGCAACGACTCATCGATTTCCAGCGGGACTACGCGGACAAGGGCGTGCAACTGGTCGCCATCAGCCCCAACAGTCCCCTCGGCGTACTGTACGAGGAGCTGGGCTACACCGATCTGAACGACGACTACGAGGTGATGCAGGAGCGGGCCGGTTATGCCGGCTTCAACTTCCCCTACCTCTACGACGGAGACGATCACCGGACATCGTTGCAGTACGGGCCGGTCGCCACGCCCCACATCTTCATTCTCGACAAGGATCGCGTAGTGCGCTACACGGGCCGGATCGACCGGAGCGAAAAACCCGGCACCGCCCACGCGGAGGACCTTCGCGCGGCTACCGACGCTCTGCTGGCCGGACGGGAGATCGCGGAGCCGACTACCAAAACTTTCGGCTGCTCGACCAAGTGGGCCTGGAAGACCGAATACAACGATCAGGCCCGGGAGAAGTGGGAAGCCCGCCCGGTGACCCTGGAGAAGGCCGATGTCGGTAAGATCGAGGAACTGGTGGCCAACCAGGGCGGTGATAAGCTACGGTTGATCAACGTCTGGGCCACCTGGTGCGGCCCCTGCGTGCTGGAGTATCCGGAGTTCCTCGTGCTTCAGCGGATGTACGGTGCCCGCGACTTCGAGTTCATCTCCGTTTCGGCGGATAAACCGGCTGCCGAGGATCGTGCCCTGGCCTTTCTCGAAAAGGTCCATTCCGGCGTTCCCAACTACCTGTTCACCGGTCAGGACATCTACGAATTGGTGGAAGCCATCGACCCGGACTGGAACGGCGCGCTGCCCTACACTCTGTTGGTGGCACCCGGGGGCGTAGTGGTGTACCGCCACCAGGCGGAGGTCGACTTTCTCGAACTGAAACGGGCCATCGTGGAACACGAGATGATCGGTCGGGTCTACTAGACCGCTGCATTGCGTACCTTTGCGGCCGCTAAGCGCAAGTGCATGAAAACCAAAACACTGAGGCCGGACAAGGTCAACGTCGTCACCCTCGGGTGTTCGAAGAATCTGGTCGATTCGGAAAACATTATCACCCAGTTGAAGGCCAACGATTACGACGTTCACCACGACAGCAACGAGGCGGCGAATATCGTTATCGTCAATACCTGCGGCTTCATCGATCTGGCCAAGGAGGAGAGCATCAATACGATTCTGGACTACGCCGACCGCAAGTCCCGGGGGGAGATCGACCGACTGTACGTCACCGGCTGCCTTTCCCAACGTTACAAGGATAATCTTGAGGAGGCTATTCCGGAGGTGGACGACTATTTCGGCACCATGGAGCTGCCGGGACTGCTGAGCCGACTCGAAGCCAATTACCAGCACGATCTGATCGGCGAGCGCTTTATCACTACGCCGGAGCACTACGCCTACCTGAAGATCAGTGAGGGTTGCAATCGCACCTGTTCCTTTTGCGCCATCCCGCTCATGCGGGGCACCCACGTGAGCCGGCCCATCGAGGAACTCGTCCGGCAGGCCGAACACTTCGCCCGTACCGGGGTCAAGGAGCTCATGCTCATTGCTCAGGAACTCACTTACTACGGGCTCGACCTCTACCAACGCCGCATGCTGCCCACGCTGCTGGAAGCCCTCGCGGCCGTAGAGGGTATTGAATGGATACGACTGCACTACGCCTACCCGGCCAAGTTCCCGCGGGACATCTTCGACGTCATGGCCGCCCAACCCAAGGTCTGTAACTACCTCGACATACCCCTGCAGCACGGCTCCGACGCGGTCCTGCAGCGGATGCGGCGTCAGGTTACCCGACGGGATACCACCGATCTCATTCGCTACGCCCGGGAGGTGGTGCCCGGCATCGCCATCCGTACCACCTTCCTGGTCGGCTACCCCGGAGAGACGGAAGCCGAGTTTGAGGAGATGTGCGACTTCGTCCGCGAAATGCGTTTTGAGCGACTGGGCGTTTTCCAGTACTCCCACGAAGAAGACACCCGGGCCTACGGGGTGGAAGACGACGTACCCGCCGAGGTGAAGGCCCGGCGCGCCAACCGGCTGATGGAGATTCAGCAGGAGATCAGCTACGAACTTAATCAGGCAAGGGTAGGGGAGGTCACCGCCGTACTCATCGACCGGAAGGACGGAGAGAATTACGTGGGCCGGACGCAGTACGATAGTCCCGACGTTGACAATGAGGTGCACATTTTCGCCGGCTCGGCCTACCTGAGAACCGGGGATATGGTGACGGCGCGTATCGAGTCGGCCACCGAATACGATTTAATCGGCGAACTGGTTGCGGGCTAAAAATCGGTGAGCTACTTTTGCTCGCGGTTCATGACGTACCGGCCGCTATGGCGGAATTGGTAGACGCGCTGGATTCAAAATCCAGTTCCTCCGGGAGTGTGGGTTCGATTCCCACTGGCGGTACGAAAATGAAGGCGGTGAAAAAAGATTTACCGCCGCGGTTGGAAAATTCTGAGGGACGTATATCTTTGCGGCCCCGTTACTCGCCGGAGTGATGAAACTGGTAGACATGCACGTTTCAGAGGCGTGTGCTTTTACGAGCGTGGGGGTTCGACTCCCCCCTCCGGCACAGAACTTCCTAAGTTCTTTCTGGCCTCGATCCTTCACCGGATCGGGGCCTTTTTTATTGGGGGCGGCGCTCGTCTCCGTTGACCCGCATGACGAAGGCATCCTCCGTATATCGACGACGGATGTCGGCTAGGGCACGATTCAATTCCTCCATTTCCCGGTAGCGGATCGTTACGCCGACCCGCGTGTTGCGCCCCTCCTTATCCGTGTAGGGCGTGTAGCCGGCCTCCTCCAGCCGGCGAGTCTGCTTATCCACGTTCCGCTGCCGTCCGAACAGTCCGATCGCGATGATCGCTTCGTTCATGACGGGTGCGGGCGTAGCGGCGGGCGGGTCCGCGGGAGCCGTGGTGGTGGGACGTTCGTTGAGGCGGGGCGGCTCGGCGGGCCGGATCTGATTAGCGTCCACGGTGGGCGGCGGTGCGGGAGCCGGTGTCCGGACGTCGCTCGGGGCAACGTTAAGCCGATCCTGGGGAATTTCGCGTTCGACGTCCGGTCCTCCGCGGTCCAGCAGGCTACCGAAAACCCCGGCGATCCGAAACAGCAGGAAGATGGCGAAAACCAGTCCGATGAGGCCGGTCGTGTACCAAAGTACCCGGCGCGTGCGGGGGGTTAACTCCGGCAAACTACTGGAGGTGCCGGCGGACCGTCGGGTCGACTTCCGCGTTCCGGTCCGGCTTCCGCCGCGTGATTTACCCACCGGTCGTTTTTCCTTGCGCAGAATGGGCTTTAACTCGACGGCGGGAAGACCGTAGCTGCCCTTACTGAAGTTTTCGGAGGTAGGGGAGAAGCGTATTTCTCCGTCGGAGAGCTTGTACAGTTTCCCGATGCCTTCCAGCGACACCGCGCTGCCCTCGTCGAGTCTGTGCTTCGTTGATTGTAAGAAGGATTCCACGTCGTGGCGATAGGTCACTTCCCGTTCAAGTCGACCGTCATCGATCACCAGATTAGCGTTGAAGTCTACCCGGGCGGACGGTGGCTTGGCCTTGCCCTCGATCAGGCTCACCAGCGCCGGCTGCTCGACCACCAGGAGGGTGCCGATGCCCGGCAGGCACACGCGTCCTTCCTCCATCAGTATCGACCGTAATGCCGTGACTACCTCTCCGTTCATACCCACAAAAGTAGGGAATCCGACACTAGCCGGGGCGGCCGGCAGCGCGCGCTTTCGCGGCGGCGGACTAGTTGTAGGTGGGCTCCTCGCGCATTCCGGCGATAACCGAGAAAGCGTTGCCCTTATTTTCCATGACCTGGGCCCACAGGTTTTCCGGATCGCTCTTAAAGAGGTAGTTGGGGTCCATGCGCGCCGTCACCCAGCTGCCCCCGTTCAGTTCCTCCTGCAACTGATCCTCTGACCAACCACTGTACCCGACGAAGAAGCGAATGTCGCGGGGGGTAATCAACCGTTGGTCGATCAGGATCTTGAGTTTTTCGTAGTTACCGCCCCAGAAGATGCCGGGCATAACCTCGTCACTGCCCTCCAGCAGGTCGCCCTTGCGGTGGAGGTAGTGGACGGTGTCGGTGCCAACGGGGCCTCCGAAATAAACGGACGCGTCGAAGTCCGGAAACTCCTTGACGAGCTTGTCGACGCGCATATTGACCCGACGGTTCATGATGAATCCCAGGCTGCCCTCCGGGTTGTGTTCCACGACGAGCACGGTGCTGCGCTTGAAGTTGGGATCGAGCATAAAGGGTTCGGCGAGCAGGATGGTACCGTTCTTGATTTGATCGGGCATGGCAGCAAGTTGAGTCTACCCGATTAACCATCGGGCAGGGGGGTTGGTTGGTTAAGGTAAGCTTACGGTTAACATCAGTCAAGCGTAAGTTTTCGGAGGGCTGTCCCGGCAATTACCTTCCGGGCTGATCGGCCTGCTTAACTTTACCCCATGGAAAGACTTATGCGGCAGCACTGGTGGAAACTCCTCTCCGTGCTCATCCTGGTATACGCCCTCATTGCGGGGATGCTCGTTCCCCTCAAGCCCAATCTGCTGTCCGTAAGCCCGAGTGCCGCAACGCCGGGCCAGTCCCAAAGCTTTGAGCTGCTGGGCTACAATACCCGCTTCGCCGAGGATGCCAACAGCACGCGGGCCTGGCTCAACTACGGTGACGGTCTGGCTCTGGAGGCTACGCGCGTGGAGGTCATTGACGATCGCCGCGCTACGGTCACCTTCGACCTCCCCTGGCATCTCCCCAAGGAGGAGTCCGGAGCCGCTTCCCTTTCTCTGATCGTGTCCGGCACGGCCAACGGAGCCTTCGTGACGCCGGGAGCGATCATTTTCCGGCAGGACGCGGTGTCCCCCGACCCGGCCGCCACCCGGGCCGCCTGGAGCCGGTCCGCCCCGCAGGCCGGAGACCTTACCGCCAACCCGAACATGACCTTTCCCTACCGGGGTCTCCTCGGGGAAACGATTCGGAATACCTACTTCCACGTCAGCCTCTGGTTCGCCATGATGTTTCTGTTCATCGCCGCGGTGGTTTACGCCATCCGCTACCTGATGATCAAGTCCCGGCAAGATGCCGCCCGATTGGACACGGACGCCGGACTGACCGATCTGAGCGCTCTGGAACGCACCGACCAGTGGTCGGTCGTCTTTACCGGCGTCGGGATGCTCTTCGGTGTACTGGGACTACTCACCGGAGCGGTCTGGGCAAAGTACACCTGGGGCAGTTTCTGGAACTGGGACATCAAACAATTCACGACCCTCATTGCGCTGCTCATTTACGCGGGCTACTTCGTGCTGCGCGCCGCCTTCCCCGACCCGGAGCAGCGGGCCCGCCTGGGCGCGGTGTACAACATCTTCGCCTTCGCCTGCCTCATTCCCCTGATCTACATTCTGCCCCGCATGAGTGCCACCAGTCTGCACCCGGGGGCCGAGGGAAATCCCGCCATGGGAGGGGAGGATCTCGACAACACGATGCGCATGGTGTTTTACCCGACGATCATCGGCTGGACCCTCTTCGGCGGCTGGATGGCGGGGGTGGCCTACCGTGCCCGCGTGGTCGGCGAACGGCTGCTGCGTCGGCAGGATTCGTTTTAACGTGTTGCGCGTCGTTCTCTTACTGGGAGGTCTGCTTGTTGGCGTACTGCTGCCGGCGCAACGAATCGAAACCCGGTTGATCTGCCACTGGGTTCCGGGAAGTGTGCCCCGGGATGCGGGGCGGGCAAAATATCCAGCCCAGCCCGGACGGCAGCTCGCCGAAAACATCACCCTGCTGACGTTCACGGATGCCGCAACCGCGGAAGCCACCCGGGCAATCTTGCGCCGAAATCCGGCCGTGCGTTCCGTTCAGTACGATTGGAAGGTCACCTTCCGGAGCACCCCGAACGACCCGCTGTACGCCAGTCAATCCAACCTGCGCCGGTCGGGGTTCGAAGCGGCCTGGGACCTCACGACTGGCGGTACTACTCCCGACGGAACGCCCATCGTTACGGCGGTGCTCGACGGAGGGTTCGACGTCGACCACGAGGATCTCCGCGCTAGCCTGTGGACAAACGCGGCGGAAATCCCCGGCGACGGCGTAGATAACGACGGTAATGGCCTCGTCGACGACCTCCACGGCTGGGACTACGCAGCCGGCTCGGGGAGCCTCGGCACCGATACGCACGGTACCCAGGTGGCGGGCATCATTGGTGCCCGGGGAGACAACGACACCGGAGTGGCGGGAACAAATTGGCAAAGTCAGCTCATGCTGTTCACCATAGCGACGGTCTCGGACATCATCGCCGCGTACGGATACATCATCGAGCAACGCTCCTTGCACCTGCGCTCCGCCGGCCAGCAGGGAGCCCTCGTCGTGGCGACCAACGCCAGCTTCGGCATTGAAGGGGCGACCTGCGCCGACTTCCCCGTGTGGGGCGATATGTACGACCGGCTCGGGGAAGCGGGCATCCTTACCGCCGCCAGCGTAGTGAATCTGGCCCGCGACGTCGACCTGGCCGGGGACATGCCTACCGACTGCCCGAGCGAATTCCTCCTCGGGGTCACCAACGTCGATACGGACGACCGGCTCTTCCCCTCCGCCGGCTACGGCAGCGAGCATGTCGACCTGGGCGCACCCGGCGAGGGCAGCTACACGACCCGCCCCGGCAACCGCTACGGGAGCTTCGGAAGCACGAGTGCGGCGGCACCCTACGTTACCGGTGCGATCTCGCTCCTATACGCCAGTCCGTGTCCGTTGCTCCACCAACTGGCCCGCGGCGACCCGCCCGCCGCCGCGCTCCTGGTGCGCAAGAGTTTGCTCGCTTCGGTGGACGAATCACCCTCGCTGCAGTTCCGGACCAGCAGCGGCGGTCGCTTAAATGTCGCGGCGGCCCAGCGGGAACTGCTTCGGTACTGTACGGTGGAAAAGTCAGGTAATTTGGAGGCGGTGTCCGTTTATCCCAGTCCAACAAGCGGCTCGGTACGCATCATCACGAACGCGGCGACCCTGGCGGAAGTGCCGGAAGTGGAAGTTTACGATGCCCTCGGACGCAGGGTGCGTCGCGGCCCTACCGTACTTACGTCCATCTTTCCGGTTACGGTGGAGGCCGACCTGGCGGGGCTCCCCGGAGGGTGGTACCTGCTGCGGCTCCGTAGTGATTCCCAGCGGGCGAGCATTCCCGTACTGGTCCGCTAGAGGGTGAGGAAAGATATTTTTCCGAAGGGAAAATAAAATGGCAATATTTGTAGTCACTAGTGTCGTCACGAACATGACCAAACCGCCACTGTTTTAGGGCATACTTCCGGTGAAAGAACCGGTGGTGTAACCACTTCAACCTTATATTATGCAAAAGATTACCCTTCTTCTTCTCGTTCTTGCCGTAGGACTTTCGTCCTGCGTCAGCAAGAAAAAGTACGAGGCCAGCATGGCCGAAGTCGCATCCCGCGACGAGTTGATCGCCCAGCGCGATCAGGAACTGAACCGCTACGCCCAGCAACTGGCCGAGTGCGAACGCCGCGAGATCCAGATCAAGAACCAGTACGATAATGCCCAGGCCCAGGCCCAGATCCGCCAGGAGCAGATCGAGGACCTCCGCAAGCAACGCGACGCCCAGATCGAGCAGGTCGGTGACCTGACCGTACTGAGCCAGGGAGCCAACCAGAACATCGGCAAGACGCTCGAGCAACTGGAAGGCAAGGACCGGTACATCCGTCTGCTGCAGGCCGCCAAGTCGAAGGCTGACTCCATCAACCTCGCCCTGGCCGTCAACCTCAAAAGCGTTCTCCGCGAGGGCATCGAGGACCAGGACGTAGACATCAAGGTCGACAAGACCGTCGTTTACATCAACCTGTCCGACAAGATGCTCTACAAGAGTGGCAGCTACCAGATCACCGATCGCGCCGGTGAGGTGCTCGAGAAGATCGCCCAGATCGCCAAGAGCCGCCCGAATCTCGACCTCATGGTGGAAGGCTACACCGACAACGTGCCCATCAACAGCGCCTGCGTGAAGGACAACTGGGACCTGTCCGTACTGCGTTCCACGGCCGTCGTAAAGGCGCTGCAGAACAAGTACGACATCGACCCCAACCGCCTGATTGCCTCCGGTCGTGGAGAGTACAACCAGCTGGTAGCCAACGACACTCCGGAGAACCGCTCCATCAACCGGCGTACGCGGATTATCCTGCTGCCCCGCCTGAACCAGTTCTACGACCTTCTGGACCCCAATAAGGTGCCAGAATAACGACTTACTTTCTACTACCATTGGCGGAACCCCGGATTGCTACGGCAGTGCGGGGTTTCCCTTTTGTAGCCGGATCCGTAACACACGATCGTCCTGCTCCCCTACGGCCCAGTCATCCGCAATCCGGTGGCCGACGATCGCTACGATACTTCCCGCGGGGGTGCACAACAGACGTAAGTCATCCCGCTCCCAGATGGCTACCTTATCGTCCACTAGAATGTCCTGGATCTTTTTGCTACCCTGCATACCGAAGGGTTGCATACGGTCGCCCGCCCGGCGGGGCCGCAGGAGCAACGGAAGTTCGGGAAGCCGGCAGTACTGGTCTGCTCCGCTGAGTACTCGTGGACGGTCGGTAACGGCCAGTTCGATCCGCCCGCCCGGTAGCTCCGCGGTAAAGGGCAACCGATGCACCTGCACCGGTTCTTCGGCCGCAGATTCAGGAGTTCCAGGCTCAAAGACGATTTCCGCCGGACTTACGCGCGCCCGGTAGCCGCGCCCGGGGATGATCCGGTTTCCCGTCACGGTAAGCATTTGTCGGTAGGCGTCGTCCCCGAAGCCCATGTAGGCGGTATGGTGATGGAGGAGGGTCAGCGTATCGGTGAAGGTCAGTAGCTCGGTCCTTCGGTCGAATACTATGCGCCCTCCCTGCCGGCGAAGACACGTTTCGGCGACGGATGCGAGTCCGCGGAGATAAAAAAACTCGGCCGAGCGCAGGTGGCCGAGGGTCGTGGAGGCCCCCTCCGGCGTCAGTCCCATCTCCTGCAGGCGGGGGACGAGGTGATGGCGAATCCGGTTACGCGCGTAGTCGTCGGACTGGTTACTGGCGTCCTCCCGCCAGGTGAGCCCATGCTGCCGGGCGTACTCTAGTATTTGACTGCGGCTGGAAGAGAGGAGCGGTCGCACCAGGGGGAAATCGGTGCGGCTGGGTATTCCCCGTATTCCCGGTAGGCCGGTGCCGCGGATCAGGTGGAACAACAAAGATTCCAACGCGTCATCGGCGTGGTGAGCCGTAACGAGAAGATCACAGCTATACTCATCCAGAATTTTCTTGAAATATGTATACCTGATTTCCCGCGCCCTCAACTGGACGTTTCCGTCCGATTTTCGGAGGGGGAAGGAGCCTACGGCCAGGGGTACCCCCAGGGTTTCCGCCAACGCTTTAACCGCAGCCTCGTCCCGGTCCGACTCTTCCCCACGCAGGTGGTAGTTGCAGTGAGCGATAACGATGAAATAGCCTTCGGCGTGCAGTAAGTGGGCCAGGGTAGTGCTGTCGAGGCCACCACTGACGGCCACCAGTAAGCGCTCCGTGCCCCGCAGCAGACCCTCCTCCCGGACGAACCGACGAAAAGTGGCAATCAGGTCTTCGCCCTTCACGGGTTGTGGTACTTTTCGTTGCGTAGGATGGTCATGGCCCGGTAAAGCTGTTCGGTGAAGAACAGCCGAATCATCTGGTGGCTGAAGGTCATTTTACTGAGACTCAGCTTGGCATCGGCCCGCTCGTAGAGTAGGGGAGCGAACCCGTACGCGCCCCCGACCAGAAAGACCAGCCGCCGGGCCGGCCGTTGCAGCTCACGCTCCATGTAGGCGGCGAATCCCTCGCTGGTAAGTTGGTCACCGCCCTCGTCGAGCAGGATCAGGCGGTCGTCCGGGGCGAGGCGGGCGAGTACGGCTTCGGCTTCCTTCTCGAGGAGCTGACGGGCCGCGAGTTTTCCGGCCTTGCGAACGTCGGGCACGATTTCGAAAGTGATCGGCAGGTAATACGTCAGGCGTTTCTGGTACACGGCCTCGCCCGTACGCAGGTACGCCTCACTGGTTTTGCCGATGTACATTACCACCACCTTCATGCGGTAAAGCTACTAAAGCCGCCGGGAGGGGAACCAAAAGACACTGCTTCGCGGGTATTACCTTGCACCCGCGCGCCGCCGCCCGACCTACCATGACGTACACCGTTTACCACCTGGCCTGTACGGCCGAAGATTCCGACCTTCTCCTGGCCCTGCTGGCCGATGCCGGCTTCGATTCTTTCGAAGAGACGGACACCGGCCTCGATGCCTACGCGTTGTCGGAGGATGACCAAAGCTCGATTGAAGTATTAGAAGAACTAAAGGCACGTTACTCCTTCACTTATACGTCGGAAGAGCTGCCGGACCGAAACTGGAACGAAGAGTGGGAGAGTGGCTTTTCTCCCATCCGTATTGATGATCGCTTACTGATCCGGGCTAGCTTTCACCCGCCGGAACCAAGTATGCGGCGCGAAATCGTTATCGATCCGAAGATGGCCTTCGGAACGGGCCACCACGCCACCACCCACATGATGTGCGAGCGTCTACTGGAACACTTCGCGGGTCATCACCCGACACCCACTCACGTGCTGGACTATGGATGCGGAACCGGCGTTCTGGCCATCCTGGCAAAGCAACTCGGAGCGGGTAGGGTAGCGGCCGTGGACATCGAACTGCCCGCCTACGAAAGCACCCTCGAAAATGCCGCCACCAACGGCGTGGAACTGGAGGAGGTCGTACACGGCGTGCTGTCGGACGTACCCGTTGGCAAGCCGTACGACCTGGTACTGGCAAACATCAATCGCAACGTACTATTGGAAACGGGCGAGGCGTTGTACCAGCGCCTCAGCGCGGGCGGAACGGTGTACATGAGCGGGGTGCTGGCGGCGGACGAACAACTGTTGATCAGCCACCTCGAACAACTGGGTTTCCGGCACCGGGCCACCTACGCGCGGGAAGATTGGCGGGCCTTTGACTTTACCCGCGACTGAACAACACAATATGCGTCTACTCTTTTTATTCCTCCTGCTCGTAGGAGTCGCCTCGACCACCCGGGCCCAGCTCGCGGAACTGTCGCCGGATACAAGCCTGGTGGCCTTCGAGGGGGAGTTGCAAACTTTCATGACGGCCACCCGCAACAACCGGGCCAGGGATGCCTACGCCAACTTCACCGGAGTACTGCACGGGGGCGGCTTTACCGCGGAACAGCAGCAACGTATCGTCGCTACGACGGTCAAGCTGGCCGCGCTGAAACTACAGAGTGACCGGGGCATCGCCAATTATCTTGACGTTCACGCCTTCCTGCAGGGGAAGGAAAAGGAACGACAGTTGCTGTTCCGGGATTTTCACGATATGCTCGGGGAAGCCCTGGCTCAGCCCGAAGTGTCGGTGGCCGAACTCAACAACGCCATGGCCAACGCGCTGGTCTATCTGGAATCCGGCCGTCTGGACACCAAACCCGGCCCCCACGGCTGGAAGGTGGCCGGTGGAAAGCCTCACTTCACGTACTCCGGAGCACCGGTTCTGCGCATCGATACCGTTCACCAATTGCTCGGCAGTACGACGGGGGACAGCATCGCCATTCAGGAAACCCAGCTCCACGTCGATCTCGGTAAGGGCGCCGTCACGGGGAAGGGGGGACGTACCGACTGGCGCCGGGTCGGACTGCCGAGCGAGGTCTTCGTACGCCTGGTGGATTACCGCTTTGACGCGGACCGGGAGTTGCTGACTTCGGACTCCGCCCAGTTCCAGTACCCGGCCTACTTCGGTGACCGCATCCTGTACGGACGTTTCAAGGACCGTCTGCAGTCGGGAGGTGCGCGCCCCGCCGGCGACGTACCCTCGTTCGAGAGCACGAACGGCTACGTCGACATCAACGATATCGGAGAGGGAATGAGCCTCCGCGGCAACTTCGAACTACGGGCCAGCCGGGTGTACGCCCTCAGCGACGCGGGCCGCCGCGCGGTCGTGACCCTCAACATCGACGACGGTCAGGACGGCCGGAAAGTGCGTGGCCTCAGCAAACAGTTCATTCTCGAACCCGCCAAGCGGATCACGGCGCAGAAAGTCGACCTGACGGTCTTCTTCGGTCAGGACAGCCTCTACCACCCGAGCATCAGCATCGACGTGGACGTGCCCGCGCGGTCCGTATCGCTCAACCGTACGCAGTCGAGTTCCGATCGACTGCCCTTTTACCACAGCGGGAACCGCTTCAATATCGACGCCAACAACATCAGTGTGTACCTGGACCGCGACAGCGCCGTCGTGGGTCGTCGCACGGTGAGTTTTCAGGAGAAGGGGGATGTCATTTTTGAGAGCGAAAACTTCTTCAGCAGCCGCGATTACCAGCAGATCCAAGCGCTGTCCGGCTTCAACCCCCTGGAAGTCATCTACCGCTACCAGTCGTCCCTGTACGACGGCGGGGATACGATCAATATCCAGAGCCTGGCCACCCAGTTTCGGCCCGATCTGACGGGAAAGGACATCGAATCGGTGATTTTCGATCTCCAGGATCGCGGATTCCTGAGCTACGACGGCGAGTCGGGCAAGATTGCCGTCAAGCCCAAACTGGCGCACTTCGTGCTTTCCGAACGGGAGGCCAAGGACTACGATCGCCTGCGGTTGATCAGTCAAACCACCGTAGAGAACGCCTTCATCGACCTAAAGGGGGGGACGATCCGCGTGGACGGCGTGCAACCGCTGCAACTCAACGCGCGTAAGCAGATTGCCATCAAGCCCTACGCCGAACAGGTAAGCATCGTCGGTGACCGCAACCTGGATTTCGGCGGACAGGTCTACGCGGGCGCGGCCATTCTTTCGGGAAGTGACTTTCACTTCCGCTACGATCCCTACTACATTCAGTTCGACTCCGTTGACTACATCGACCTTTTCCTTCCCGAAGGAGGAGAAGTGAAGGAAGGTGCCCGGAAACTGTCCACCGCCAGCCGGATCGAAGACGTGAGCGGCTACCTGCTCATCGATGCCCCCAAGAACAAGAGCGGCGCGGAGGACATCGCCTACTTCCCCTCCCTCCAGACTCGCGGACCCAGCTACATCTACTACGACCGGGCGGATACGAACTCCCTGTACTCCCGCGACAGCTTCTACTTCGAACTGGCCCCGTTCAGCCTCAACAATCTTGACAGCCTGACGGAGATGAATCTCGGGCTCCGGGGCGAACTGGTGAGCGGCGGCATTTTTCCCCGCATGGAACAAACCCTGAGCGTGCAGGACGACGGCAGCCTGGGCTTCATCGGAACCACCGACAGTCTGGGGGCTTCGGCCTACGGCGATCGCGGCACCTACAGCGGCCAGGTGACCCTGAACAACAGCGGACTCGCGGGAAAGGGGACCCTAAACTATCTGGAAGCCGAAATCACCAGCGACGACATCCGCTTCGGCGTCGACAGTACAACCACCACCTCGGAGTCCTTCATACTCAACCGGACGGTGACCGACGAACGCAGCGTACCCCAGGTGGAAGGATCGCGGGTCAACGTGACCTTCCGGCCCTACGGCGATTCCCTGGTGGTAGTGCCGGCCGAAGGGGCCGACTTCACCCTCTACGGTGACGCCGACCGCAGCTTCGACGGTACCCTGGTCCTGACGCCGACCGCCCTGCAAGGAAGCGGTACGCTGGACTGGTCCCAGGCCCGCATTGAGAGCGACTATTTTAGTTTCGGAGCCGATCAGGCCATGGCGGATACGGCTACCGTTGCCATCAAGAGTCAGCAGAACGCCGGCGAGATCGCCCTGCAGACCAGGAACGTCGCCGCGGAAGTTGACTACGCGGCCAACCGGGCCACCTTCCGAAATAACGGCAGCGAACTGGCGACCGAATTACCCTACATCGAGTACCTGACCAGCAGCGATCGCTTCGACTGGGACATGGAAAACGGTAACATCACCTTCGAAACCCGGGCCGGTAAGGACCGCTTTACGAGCATCAATCCCGACCAGGACAGCCTCACCTTTACGGGCAACTCCGCTGTCTACGACAACCTGGCCAGCGAGCTCACGGTAGGGGGTGTCCCCTTCGTGATCAGCGCCGACGCCAAAATCTATCCCGCCGACAGTACACTCGTGGTACAACCCGGCGCCCGCATCGCCCAGCTGACCGGTGCCCGTATCGTGGCCGACACCCTGAATCAGTACCACGTGATCAATCGGGCCACGGTCGACATTGCCGGGCGCAAGGAGTACACCGCCTCCGGCTACTACGAGTATAAAGTAGGTCCCCATACGCAAGAATTTGAACTGCAGAACATTGTCGGCACCCGCGTCGGTAAGGGCTTGCAGTCCGAAAAGGCCACCGCGACCCGCGCGGAGGGGCAGATTGCCGAAGATGAGACCTTCTACATCGACGACAAGACCCTGTTCCACGGGACGATCAGCCTGGATGCCGGAAGTGCCGCCCTGGCCTTCGACGGCTACGCCCGGATCGAGGACGAAAAACTGGCCGCCGCCGAGTGGTTCGTCGTAGCAAGCGAGGCGGACAAGACTAATCTTATTCTGAACACGGACGGGGTTCAGGGGCGCGACGGAAAACCGCTCAACACCGGTTTCTACCTCAGCAAACCCGAACGCCACGTGTATCCCAGCCTCATTCAGACTCTGCACCGCCGGGTGGATCATCCCATTCTGGCCGCCGAGGGGGTATTTACCTACGATGAAGACGGCAAGCGTTTTCTCTTCGGAGACAGTGTACGGGTTGCGCGTCCGGAAGCTTCCGCCCCGGGCAATTTGATGATCTACGATACGGAATCCGGCCTGATCTCCGGCGACGGAGAGCTGGGGATCGGCGGCCGGCTCAAGTACATCGGCATGCGCAGCTACGGGAACATCGCCATGCAACTGCCTGAACAGGTGGCCCCGCCAGAGGAGGAGGATATGGTAAGCCTGACCGAGGAACCCGCCGCCGCCGACTCCACCGGCGTAGCCGAGGCGCCCGAGACCCTGACCGACAACATGTTCCTGCTGGAGGAAGAGACCGAAGACGCGCCGGCTACGGACGTCACCGAACTGAGTCTCACGGTCGATGCGCCCGAAGCCGAGATCTACCCGGAAACCAACGTCGAACTGATGGCCGTGATCGACCTGATCCTGCCCGAACGACTCGTGCAGATCATGGCCACCGACATCATCTCCGGGGGGTACAGCGCCGCTCCGCTGGGCATTAACGCCCGGGTACCCTTCGCCACGGCGGGCATTAATGCCCTCTTTCCCGCCGGACCGGATCGCGAGCGCGCCCTGGCCGGACTGGCCGCCGATGCCGTCGACCTCCCTCCGACCATTAACCGCCACACCTTCCTGTTCTCGGATATGAAGATGCGCTGGAACACCGATTACCAGTCGTTCGTTTCCACCGAAACCCTCAACGGGCTAGCATCGATCGGGGGGCAGGGCGTCAGCAGGCGCATCGAATCCTACCTGGAGGTGAAGATGACGACCGGCGGCGACGACCGGCTGTACTTGTTCATCAAGTCGCCCAGTGAGACTTACTATTTCTTCGGGTTCAAGGACGGTATCCTCAACCTCGTAAGCAACAACAACAGCTTCATGAACGCCTTCCGCGAACTCAAGCCGAAGGACGTGGTCCTGGAGATGGAAGACGGACAGACCTACGAGATCCTCGAAGTGACCCCCGGAACGGCCCAGACCTTTCTGCGGCGGGCTCAGGCAGCCTTCGAGACGGTGGACTAGCGCATCCGCGCGCGCTTCACGAGGTACTGCTGCAGAATGGGGCGGAAACCGGCGTTGATGTCCGCCTCTACGTAGTCGATCTTATACTGCAGGCACTTCAACCGCAGCCGCTCCTGGTAAGCCGCTACCTGCTGGACGTAGTACTCCTTTACCTGATTGGGCTGGACCTTTACCCGTTCGCCGCTCTCCATGTCGACGAACTCGTAGGGCCGATCTTCGAATTCGAAGTCGATCTCGCGTTGCTTGTCGACGGTATGGAAGAGCACGACCTCGTGTTTGGCGTGCTTCAGGTGCTGCAGCGCGGCGAAGAGGTCCTCCTCCCGCTCCGTGTCGTCAAACATATCGCTGAAGATCACCACCAGCGACCGCCGGTGAATGCTGTCGGCGATCTGGTGGAGGGCTCCGGCCGCGGCGGTCTTCACGTCGTGGGTCGGCCGGTCGAGTTGCTGTTGGAGGTAGGTCAGCAGCAGTCGGTAATGGGTGGTGCTCGATTTGGGGCGGGTGTGCACGTCGACACCCTCGTTGAAGAAGGTGAGTCCGAAAGCGTCGCGCTGCCGCATGAGCAGGTTCATGAGGCTGGCGGCGGCCAGCGCGCTGAAGCGGATCTTATTGACGTGGTCCTCCGATTGGCGAGTCACCTCCGGAAAGTACATGCTGGAGCTGGTATCGACCACGATCTGGCAGCGGAGGTTGGTTTCCTCCTCGTACCGCTTGGTGTACATCTTGTCGGTGCGGGCGAAGACCTTCCAGTCGATGTTGCGGGTCGGTTCCCCCTGGTTGTAGATGCGGTGTTCGGCGAACTCGACGCTAAATCCGTGGAAGGGGCTTTTGTGGAGCCCGATGATGAAGCCCTCCACCACCTGGCGCGCGAGCAATTCGAGGTTGCCCAGATTGCGTACTTGGTCGTTGGTAATGAGCTGCATGGCTTAACTTAAGTCCCCGTGGGGCGTTGGTCGAATAGAACGGAAGGTAAACGTTTCCGCGACTAACTTCGGATCATGTTAGGAAAAGTAAAACAGTGGCTCGGGATCGAAGGCGTCAAACTGGAGTTGCTCCTGCCGCCCGAATTTCACCCCCGGCAGGGCAGTCTGGCCGGTACGATCCGGCTCACGAGCAAGCACGCCCAGCGCGTATCCGCCATCAAAGTGGTTATGGTGGAAAAGTACGCCCGCGGTAAGGACGACGACCAGCTGGTCGACGAGTACGAACTGGGCCGACAGGTGATCACCGACCTTATCGACGTGCCCGCGGAGGGAATCCCCGTGGAGGTCAACTTTCGAATATCCTTCACACCGGTCAATTCCCCCGTCGACAACTTCGGTAGTAAAAACGTCTTTTACGGCGGCCTGGCCTGGGCGGCGAAGAAATTGCGCGGCGTGCAGTCGGAATACCGCATCGAGGCGGAGGCCCAGGTACAGGGCGTAGGTCTGAACCCCTTCGACAAACAAATTCTCAGGGAAGCCTAAGCGGGGCAGTAGGGCGGCGGCGGCGCGCGGGTGCGGTGCACCACGGTAGAAGAGCGATCAACTCAGGTAGTGGCGAAAGAATTCCACGGTGCGTGACCACGCCAGCTGTGCGGCTTTCTCGTCGTAACGGGGCGTGGTATCGTTGTGGAAGCCGTGCTGCACGCCGGCGTATACGTGAGCGGAATGCTGTTTATCGTTTTCGATCAGTGCCTTGGCGTAGGCGGGCCAGCCGGCGTTCACCCGCTCGTCGAGTCCGGCGTAGTGCAGCTGTAGGGGCGCGGTGATGCCGGGCACTTCCGCCGCGTCGGCCTGGCCGCCGTAGAAGGGGACGGCCGCGGCTAGTTCGGGCAAGCGGACCGCCATGGCGTTTGCAATAGCCCCCCCGAAGCAGAATCCGACTACCCCTACCTTACCGTTAACCCCGGAATGCCGGCGCAGGTAGCCGTAGCCGGCGATAAAATCCTCGAGCATTTCGTCGCGGTCGCGTTGTCGTTGCAGCGCACGCCCATCGTCGTCGTTGCCGGGGTAGCCACCTAGCGGAGTGAGTGCGTCCGGGGCCAGGGCCGTGAAGCCGGCGAGGGCGGCGCGGCGGGCCACGTCCTCGATGTGGGGATTGAGGCCCCGGTTCTCGTGGACCACCAGCACGCCACCCGTCGGGCCCTCCGCTTCCGCCGGTCGGACGAGCAGGGCACGAATTTCCCCGCCGCCGTCGGGCGAGGAGTAAGTGATGTACTCGGAGGAAATGCGCGGATCATCGACGGGCACCTGGACCGCGGTCGCGTATTTCGGCTGCAGAAAATCGAGGATGCCGGCGACAGTCAGGCCACCGACGGCGTAGGCTCCGATGCGTTCGATGAATTCCCGCCGCTCGATCTGGCTGTGCACGTAGCGGTCGAAGAGGCGGTACACTTCCGGGTTCAGGTGGTCCTTGTTGATCTTGGGCATGGATGCGGGTGATTTTAGGGCATTTGGTCTGCCGCCGTTTGTGACCGATCTTTTTGGCGGTACTCTAGTTCCCCTAATATATGCACAAACTTTTCTACTACCTCCTTCCCGCTGCCCTGATTGCGTGCCTATCCGGCTGTGCCCGACCCGAAGCGGGCGATCCAGCCACCGGAGCGGCGACGTCCGTAGCGAGCAATTACCAGGATGCCTACCGGCCGCAGTTTCACTTCACGCCCCGGGCCAACTGGATGAACGACCCGAACGGTATGGTGTACCTGGACGGGGAGTACCACCTGTTTTATCAGTACTATCCCGACAGCACCGTCTGGGGCCCCATGCACTGGGGGCACGCCGTAAGCGAGGATTTGGTACGCTGGGAGGAGCTCCCGATCGCCCTGTACCCGGATTCGCTGGGCTATATTTTTTCCGGCAGCGCCGTCATCGATCACGACAACACCAGCGGATTCGGGACGGGCGGACAGGCCCCGATGGTAGCCATCTTTACCTACCACGACCCCGAAAAGGCCCGGGCCGGCGCCACCGACGTCGAATCCCAGGCCATCGCCTACAGTCTCGACCGGGGTCGCAGCTGGACGAAGTACGCCGGTAACCCGGTCATCCCCAATCCGGGAGACCAGCGCGACTTCCGGGACCCGAAGGTCATCTGGCATGCGGATTCCGAAAGTTGGGTCATGGTGCTGGCCGCCCGGGATCGCCTGCAGTTCTACGGCTCTCCGGATTTGAAAAACTGGACCTACCTCAGCGAGTTCGGCCGGCAGTACGGGACCCACGCCGGGGTGTGGGAGTGTCCCGATCTCTTTCCCATGACGGTCGAGGAGACGGGAGAAACGAAGTGGGTAGCCATCCAGAACATCAACCCCGGCGGGCCCAACGGCGGGTCGGGAACGGCTTACTACGTGGGCGACTTCGACGGAAAGACCTTCACCATCGACCCCCGATTTGCCCGTGACGTGACCGGGGAACGGGCCGTGTGGCTCGACCACGGCCGCGACAACTACGCCGGGGTCACCTGGTCGAACGTCCCCGCGGAGGACGGACGCAGGCTCTTCATCGGCTGGATGAGCAACTGGGATTACGCCAACCTCGTGCCCACCGAGAAGTGGCGGAGCGCCACGACCCTTCTCCGTAGGCTGACCCTGCACCGGACGGAGGCGGGGTACCGCGTGTATTCCCAGCCCGTACGGGAACTGCACGATCTGCGGCGGGAAAGCTTTCCGGTGGCAGCCCGCGATACGCTGCTCTCCGGTAACTTTACGGGACCCGCGTCCGCGCCCGCATCCCCCCCGCTGGCCGAACTGGAACTGTCGTTCCTATTGACGGAAGGAAGGCAAGCCGACTTTGGCGTTGAGCTATTCAACGACCATGGCGACCGCTACCGGATCGGGTACGACGGGACGAAGAACGCTTACTACAGCGACCGCACCCGGGCCGGAGCCACCAACTTCTCCGACAAGTTCGACGCGACGATCGCCCAGGCTCCCCGCCTGGCTACGGGCGACACGGTCCGCCTCTACCTTTACCTGGACGTTGCCTCCGCCGAACTGTTCGCCGATGGGGGCGCGACCGTTATGACGGAAATATTCTTTCCCGAGCGGGCACTGACGGAATTGCGCGTATACGGTACGGAGAACGGGGTGGCATTTCTCGGCGGAACGGCTCACCGACTGGGATCCATCTGGGGGGGAAGCGATCAATAAGGGCGCCCGCGCCAAACGTTCCTTCGCGTTCGTGGTTTTACCCATGAGATCGCAAACTATGACCCTGAGAGACGCCGTACGATCGGCCAGTAACACCGTTTCCTCCGTAGCACGAGAGGAAGCCAGCATCAGCAGCGACCCGGCGGAGGACCGACAACGGCGGGCGGCGGCCTTTGCGCGCGTCATCGCCTCCGAGGTCGGGGATACCTGGATGCGCCGTTCGCGGGGACTGGAGCGCGACTTCGCCCGCGGCGATATTTACCTGAAGTTCGAGGGGGATAATCCTACCGGCACCCAGAAGGACCGTATCGCCTTCGCCCACGTTCTTGACGCCGTGCAACGTGGTCTTCAAACCATCGCCTACGCGACCTGCGGTAACTACGGGGTGGCGGTGGCCCTGGCGGCCAAACTCGCCGGGCTGCGTTGTGAGATTTTCGTACCCGCCGGGTACCACACCAAGCGTCTGGGGGAGATGGAGGAACTGGGCGGACGGTTGCACCGCCCCCCGGGCACCTACGAAGACGTCGTAGCCCGCAGCAGCGAGGAAGCGCGCCGCCGGGGATGGTATGACGCGAATCCCGGTAAGCAAAATACCGCCCTGCAACTGGGGGCATACGCCGAGATCGCACACGAAATCTACCGCGATCTCGGTTCTGCTCCCGCGACCGTAGCCGTGCCGGTATCGAACGGGACGCTGCTGGCGGGGATCCACCACGGGTTCGAGGACCTTCGGAAACGGGGACTGATTACCGCGGTGCCCCGGCTGGTGGCCGCTTCCTCCACCCACAAGAACCCCATCGTGACTTCCTTCTTGGCGGGTAGCCCCACGTGCAACGATTTACTTCCTGAACAGATCCGGGAAACCACGATCAATGAACCGCTGATCAACTGGCACAGCTTTGACGGTCAGGAAGCTCTCGATGCACTATACCGCAGCGGTGGCGATGCCCGCCACGTATCGGACGAGAAAATGCGCAAGATGTCGGCCTACCTGAGCAGTAAAGAAGCCCTACAGGTATTACCGGCATCGACGGCCGGGCTCATCGCCCTGCTGGAGCTGCCGGGTCAACCCCATGAAATAAGTGTTGCCGTTCTGACGGCCAAAAGATGATATTCCTCCTATGAGTACGACTCCCCTTGATGGTAAGGCCATCGTATACGCCCAGGGTGCCTTCAATACCCCCAACGGAAAAACTGCCCACGGTCTGGCGCGCTTCACCCGCCGCTACACCGTGCTTGGCATCATCGACGACCGCTACCGCGGTCAGGACAGCGGTCAGGTGCTAGACGGCCGCCCCAACGGTATTCCGATCTTCGGTAACCTGCCCGAGGCGCTGGACCAGTTGTCCGAACGGCCGGAATATTTCGTGATCGGCCTGGCACCGGACGGTGGTCGACTGCCCGCGGCTGGGCGGGAAGCGGTGGGTGAGGCTATTGCCGCCGGCCTCCACATTGACAGCGGTTTGCACGACTTCATCTCCAACGATGCTACGCTAGCGGCCGCGGCCCGGGAACGGGGAGTCCGGATACGCGACGTGCGTAAAACGCCCGACCGCGATCAACTTCACTTTTTCACCGGAGATATTGAGGAAGTCGACTGCCTTAAACTCGCGGTGCTCGGCACGGATAGTGCCATCGGTAAGCGGACCACGGCCTGGCTGATCGTACACGGCCTGGAAGCCGCCGGCTACCGAGCCCAGATGATCGGCACCGGCCAGACCGGCTGGATGCAGGGGGCGAAGTATAGCATGATCATGGACAGCTGCATCAACGACTTCGTGTCGGGAGAAATCGAGCACGCCGTAGTCAGTGCCTACCGCCACGAGCGGCCCGACGCGATTGTGATCGAGGGTCAGGGATCGTTGATGAACCCGGCGTACCCCGGCGGATTCGAAATCCTGGCAGCGGGTCGACCCGACTTCGTGATCCTGCAGCACGCACCCACCCGGAAGGAGTACGACGGATTTCCGGGTTACGCCCTGCATCCCCTGCCGGAGCAGATCCGGGCCATCAAAGTGGTGTCGGGGCGTGACGTTATCGCCGTCACCCTGAACCACGAAGGCATTCCGCCGGACAAGATCGACGAGGCCTGTCGGGCGGTAAGCGAGGAAACCGGTCTGCCGTGCTTCGATGTGCTCGCTAACGGAAGTGAGGAACTCGTGCGGTTGATCGCCGGCAAGCTACCTTCGCCGCATGCGCATCACCCACGTTGAGTACCAACGGTACGAGCTAGAGCTTACCGAACCCTACACCATTGCTTACCAAACGATTGGTTCGGCGACGAATTTCGTTCTGCGACTGGTCACGGATGGCGGACTGACCGGTTGCGGTTGTGCCGCTCCCGACCTGGTGGTTACGGATGAGCTGGCGGTGGACGTGGAGCGCGCCATCACCGAGGTCATCACGCCCGCCCTCCTGGGGCAGAATCCTTTTCACTTCGCCCGCCTGCTGGAGGAGTTGCGGCTGGTCCTGAAGAGCTCGGCCCTGGCCATGGTTGACGCCGCCCTGTACGATCTCGTGGCCAAGCGCGCGGGCGTGCCCCTGTACGAATTCCTGGGAGGATACCGTTCCGAGATCGCCACCAGCATCACCATTGGTATACTTTCCGAGGCTGACACCATGGCTAAAGCCCGCGAGTACGTCGACCGGGGGTTCGGCATCATCAAGGTGAAGGGTGGACTGGATTACCGGGAGGATATTTCGCGGCTTAAAATGATTCGTAAGGCCTATCCAAAGGTCAAGCTTCGCTTCGACGGCAACCAGGGCTATTCCCTGGAGCAAGCCCTCAGTTTCATCAGCGCGGCGCAACCGATCGGGATCGAAATCCTGGAGCAACCGACCAGTATAAACGAGGAGGCCGTCATGGGAACCCTCACCCGCGACTCTCCCATCGCCGTGATGGCCGACGAAAGCCTGAAAACCCTGGCCGATGCTTTCCGCCTGAGCCAACACGAGCTGACGGACATGATCAACATCAAATTGCAGAAGGTCGGCGGAATCTGGCCGGCCCTGCACATCAACTCGGTAGCGAAGTCGGCGGCAAACGACGTAATGGTGGGTTGTCTGGATGAGTGCGGGATGGGCATTGCTACGGGACTGCACTTCGCCCTGAGCCGGCCTAATATCGCGTTTGCCGATTTGGACGGTCACCTGGATTTTCGCCACGATCCCTTCGGCCACCTGTTCACCTTAGAGAAAGGGGTGCTTCGTCCCAACGGAAAACCGGGGCTGGGGTGTTGATCACCGTAGGTGAGACCGATCGGCCACGGTACCCGGCGGCCGCTCGAAGATGGATGCACTAAAGGCCCTATCACTGAACGCCACGCGTTCGAAGTAAATGGGCGCACCCGGAGTATCCGCCGTAGGTTCTTCACCTTCCTTGGTGAACAGTGTGATTGCAGCCGGTACCAGCATGCCATTAACCGTCTGCCAGTCGTCGAAGCGGGCCACCTGGTGCAATTCCAGATCGGCTACTGCGGGGTAGGAAACGGTCCAGGCCCCGTACCGCAGTTGGTGGGTTTGCGGGTCCACGTAAATCCGGTAATCGTTGCCGCCGTCACCCGTGTCATCGGGCACCGTCACGTCGAATTGCTCCAGGGTTTCGGACCTGAACGTGGTAGTGCCGGCGTGTTCGACGGATAGACCTGGGTCCCCGAATACAAAGGGCATGCCAAAGAGGTAGAAGGAAGCGTTGTTGTACATACGCGGTGGGATGCCGGTTACCGCCACCCCGGGGCTGATCCAGGTACTGTCGCCACGCGAAACGATCCGGTAATTTTCGCCCTCGATGTTCTGATTACGGGTGCGGAGATCTACGCGGTGAAAGTCGGCCAGCGTGCGCTCGCCATCACCAGTCGGAAAGTCTCTGAGCAGAAAAGACACCGCGGTGAATGCCCGCCACCGTCCGAGTCCCCCGTGGGCGTCGAGGGTTTCCAGGAACTCAGGGTCTACGTCGGCCATCGCTGGTTCCTGACCGTCGACCCGCGACGTTACGGTTTGGTCCCACAGCGCCCTTCCCTCCGCAATTTCGTCTTCGCAGGCACAGAGTATTAAGCAAGACAGACATAGGTAGATGTATACAAATTTCATGGGGTCGGAAGTATGATCATCATTCCAGTGTATCCCACTTCTCGGGTGGGTTGTTCGGAATCATTTCTCACCAAGGGTTGGAAACGGAATGACCGGCTCACGATACGTCTGGGAATCGTTCCCTCACCTCGAAGCTAAGGGGTTCTTTCGTTGCGGGGTGTACGAAGGCGATGGCCTCGGCGTGCAGGTGGAGTCGGTCGCCGGACTGACCGTAGAGATCGTCGCCTTCGATCGGGCAGTTGAGACCGGCGGGGTGGGCGGCGTGCACCCGCAACTGGTGGGTTCTGCCGGTCACCGGCCAGAGGTGTACTAACGTTCTTCCGGGGGACCGCTCGATGACTTGCCAGGTACTGCGCGCCGGCTTTCCGTATTCACCGCAGACGATCTGACGCGGTCGGTCCGTCAGGTCACCGCGCAGGGGAAGATCAATCGTTCCGCTGTCGCCGGCCACTTCTCCGCGGAGCCGGGCAACGTAACGTTTGCGGACCGAGCGGCGGAAGAACTGCCGTTGCAGGAGCTTATGCGCCTCCTTGGTCTTCGTGACGAGCATCAGGCCGCTCGTGGACATATCCAGCCGGTGAACGATGAGTGGCCCCGTAGCTTCGGGATAAAGCTTGCGGATGCGGGAGTAGACGGAGTCTTCGATGTGTTTGCCGGGGACGGACAGAAATTCGGCCGGCTTGTTTACGACGAGCAGCATATCATCCTCGTACAGGATTTCTAAGGACTTACCGATGGCCGGGTTCTCCAACATGGGGTTGGGGTCCACGTCCAACCCGTTCAACATGTGGCCGAGGATGGGTTCGCACTTCCCACGGCAGGCAGGGTAAAAGTGGCCGTGCTTCCGAATCTCCGAATCGGGAGACTGTCCCCACCAGAACTCGGCCATCGTTACCGGCTCCAGTGCGTGGAGGTAAGCGTACTGCAGTAGCTTCGGGGCGGCGCACTCACCCGCGCCGGCGGGCGGGACGCCGAAGACGGTCGGCGCGAATATGGCGTTGAGATCCCGCTCTTCACACCGGGCATTCAGGAAGCTGTACCGCGCAAAAATTCGTTGTTGTAGATCGGCCGACATCTCCGCACGCCGGGCAACCAGCGCTTCGAGGCGGGTGGTGTACTCCTCCAGCTTTTCCTTTTTGATTTTAACCTGGTGTTCCAGTGCCCGCTTCAGATCCTTCAGTCCGTAACTGAGGCGTATGCTTTCCGCGGACAGTTCCCGCTCAAGCGCGCTACGTTCAGCTTCCGGATGACCGGCCACCGACGCCCGTCGCTCGCGGCGCGCGTGCTTGGCGTTCTTCAGGCGTTGTCGCTCGTCGCGGAGCGACGACTCGGCGTGCGATACCGCCTGCTCGTAAGCGAGGCGGGCGTCACGAAAATCCGGACATGCGCGCAAGCGATCGATGTCCTGGGTCACTTCGTTAATTTCGGATTCTCCTAGCTTGTAGAAACCGTCCTCGATCAGGAGGTCGAACACCGGCGGAACGAAACCGGGTAAGTGATTTGAGTCGGCCAACTTCCCGGAGTAGGCGGCTAGGTAAGCGAGTGTGCCGTCCGGCCGCCGCACGATGAGCACCCCGAACATTTTTCCGCCGCCGCCCGTCTGATCGGCCTGGACTCCAAAGGGATGCTCCCACGAGCGGTTCGGGTCGGCCAGGTGCAACTGAAGGTCTTCGACCGCCGCGAGCGCCAGGGGGTGGGGGCGGTAGTGGAACGGGAAGGTGAAGCGGGGTGGGGGTGGGGGCATCCCCTCCGGCAGCGACTGGAGGATACGGGCGGGGTCAAACATCAGCGCGCAAAGATACTACGGTGATGGAAGCTCCGGCACATACCGTCCGTAGACGTTTAAATTCGATTATATGCATCTAATTGACGAGTGTATAGCCAGCCAACCCGGTTCTTGGTGGCCGTTCTACCGTACTATCCGCTAAATTTATCCCGCATGGCTTCCACTCCCGAACTTGACCTCGCTTTCGACTACGTCCAATCTACCGGTCGTCACCTTTTCCTCACCGGTAAGGCCGGTACCGGGAAAACGACATTTCTCCACCGAGTGCGCCGGGACGTTACCAAGCGTATGGTCGTGGTAGCTCCTACCGGCGTTGCCGCCATCAATGCCCGGGGTGTAACCATTCACAGCCAGTTCCAGTTGCCCTTCGGCGTACTTACTCCGCAGCGCATCGAAAGTGAACTCCGGCAGAAACGGTTCTCCCGCGAGAAGCTGCGGGTGCTCAAGGCACTTGATCTGCTGATCATCGATGAGATCAGTATGGTCCGCGGGGACGTTCTCGACGCCATCGATGCGGTGCTGCGCAAAGTCCGCCGGTCTACCGATCCCTTTGGTGGAGTGCAACTGCTTATGATCGGGGATCTGCATCAGTTGCCACCCGTGGTGCGCGACCACGAGGAGCGCGACATGCGGGAACACTGGGATACCCCCTACTTCTTCGCCAGCCGCGCGCTTCAAACCGCCGGCTACCGCACCATTCAACTCAGTCACATATTTCGGCAGCGCGATGAAGCGTTCATTACCCTGCTTAACCGGGTGCGGAACGATGATCTGACACCCGCCGTACTGGCGGAGCTCAACCAACGCTACCACCCGGATTTCCAACCCGATAATGACTCCGGTTTTATCACCCTGACGTCCCACAACGCCGCCGCCCGCCGCATCAACATCGATCAGTTAGGAAAACTCCCGGCAACGTCAAGGGCGTACCGTGCGGAGATCAGCGGGACCTTTCCGGAATCCATGTACCCCAACGCGGTCGACCAGGAATTCAAGGTAGGCGCACAGGTGATGTTCAATAAGAACGACGGTCCCGCTCAGGCCTACTACAACGGAAAGATCGGACGGATCGTCGCCATCGAAGGGGACAGTATATCCGTCCGTTGCGGGGAGGAGCCGATTATCGAGGTACTGCCGGTCGACTGGGAAAACCGCAAGTATACCGTCGATCCGGTGAGCCGGGAGATCACGGAAGAGGTGATAGGGACCTACACCCAGCACCCCCTGAGACTAGCCTGGGCCATCACCATTCATAAGAGTCAGGGACTTACGTTCGACCGGGTGGTCATCGACGCCGCCGATGCTTTTGCCCACGGGCAGGTGTACGTCGCGCTCAGTCGATGCAAAACTTTCACCGGCATTACGCTGCGCACCCGCATCGCCGACCGTAGCGTCAAGACCGACGTGACCGTTCAATCTTTCTCCGACCGGGCCGAAAGAAACAAGGTCTCCCATACGGAACTGATGGCGGACCGTGCCGCTTACGAGTTGTCCTGCCTGGCCGAAATCTTCTCCTTCGAACGGGCGCGAACGTCTACCATGCAATTGATTCGCCAACTGTTCGAGCACGAGGAAACTCTGCCGGGAGACGGGCTCGCGGTGGCCCGGACCGTCGGGGAGCGACTCGACAGCGAGTGCCTGAGTGTGGGCCGCACGTTTACCGCTCGGCTGAATAAACGTGCGCGGCAGGGGGAGTTGCTGAGCGAGGATGCGGCGATCCACCAGCGTCTGCGGGATGCCGCCCGGTATTTCTTACCGCGGCTCCGGGAGCTGGAGACTCATTTAGCAGCCATTACCATTAGCACCGACAACCAGCGGGTTGCTAAGGCACTGAAGGAAGGCTTACAGGCCGTCAGCCTGGAGATCTACACCAAAATATCGATGTTCCGCCTGCTCGAACGCGGGTTCTCTACTACCGACTTCGTGCGGATACGGTCCGATGCGGAAGCGGAATTTCAGTCCCGGCGCAAGTCATCATCTCGTGTCGCCCTACCACCCGGAGTGGAACACGCGGCACTCTACCGATCATTAGTCGAATGGCGGGCCCGTACCGCCAAGGAGCGGGGGCGGGCCGCGTATGCCGTAGCCCCCACGAAGGTCCTGGTGGGCATTGCCACCCGCCTTCCCACTCAGAAGGCGTCCCTACTGGCCGTACCAGGCTTCGGCAAATCGCGCTTCGCCGAATTCGGGGCCGCCATTCTGGATATGGTGACCAAATTCGCTGAGACTCGGCAACTGGCGACCGATCGCAACGACACCGCTGGTGTACTGCCCCTATCCGGTTTCGACGATCTGACGGGAGGTAAACGGAACAGCGACCAGGTGAGCCTGGCCTTGTTCCAGGAGGGAATGCAACCGGAAGAGATTGCCCGCGCGCGACAGCTGCGGGAAGCCACCGTCATTAATCATCTTGCTGGATACATCATGAGCGGGGAGGTAGCGGCAGAACGAATCATTAGTCCGGAAGCTCTGGAAACGATTACTCCCTACTTTCAGAACCACGAGCCGGAGGGATTAAAGGAAGCCTACCTCCACTTCGGGGAAGTCTTCGACTACTCCCAATTGCGCGTCGCCGAAAGGGAGTGGCATCGCCGCAAGCATTCAGCGACGTTGAACGAAGAAAACCGAGAGGAGTAACGCGACCCCGACAACGGCGCCTATCCACCACCACCGAGACGACCCGCCACCCACCGGACGGACGGGTTCGGTAATCTCCAGCACACGATCCGCGGCTTGGTCGGTCAGCAGTTGCTCGTGACCACCCGGCCAGGTGACGAGCACCGAATCCGCCCGTTCCGCATCACCGAGACCGAAATGCAGCCGGGGAGTGCTCTGGGACAGGTGGCTCGATCCTCCTCCATCGACCTCCCGGATCATTTTCCGACCCCGGGAGAAGACCGTCACCCGCGCGCCCAGTCCGTTGAGGTCACTGCTCGTCCCCCGCAGTACTACCTGCAGCCAGTGACCCTTATCCCCGTCGTTGCGGAATAAGCGGGTGGTGGAAGCGACGGGGTATCCTTCGAGCACGGCGTTTTGGCACACGACGAGCAAATCGAGATCGCCGTCGTTCTCCAGATCGAAGGTCACCGAACCGCGGCCAATACCGTAATCCCCGAGACCGACTTCCCGACCGCGCTCGGTGAAGGATCGGCCGTCATTATCGAAGTAGAAATTGGCCATCGGAACGCAGTTGGGATTCAGGTCCCCGTTAGCTACGAAAAGATCCAGGTCCCCGTCTTGATCGAAGTCGGCAAAGTTCGCGCCCCAGCTGATGGACACGTAGTTCATGCCGAGTTCCTTCATCCGATTGTCGTAGGCCAGGCCCTCTCCCTGAGCGACCATAAAGCGGTTGAACTTAATGTTGGTCACGAAGTAGTCCAGCAGTCCGTCCGCATTGTAATCGCCCACGGCCGCGGACATCGCGTTGATGCGCAGGTCCATGTCCCGTTCTTCACTGACGTCCGTAAAGGATGCATCCGGAAAGTCGTTCCGCATTAGAAAGTTGGGAGTGGCCTTATAACCGAAGTCGTGATTGACGAAGAGGTCCTGATCGCCGTCGTTATCGAAATCGGTAAATACGCCCCCGAATCCGAATCCGCGGAAGGTCAGACCGTAGGCCTCCGCTACGTTGGTGAAGCGCGACCCTTCTTCATTGCGTAATAAGTAGGGATGGGCCGTCCGGTTGGCGTTGACGATGGTGGCGTCATTAATTTCGCTCAGGTGACCGTCGTACTCCTGAAAGTAATTTCCGACGAAAAGGTCCGGCCATCCGTCCTGGTTGAAATCGCCAAAACTTCCACCGGTGCTGAAGGAGTACAGGGGCGTTAGTCCATATGCGTCCGTCGCGTCGCGGAAGGTGTGATCCGCCTGGCCCAGGAACAGCAGATTCCGGGCCCGGGGGATGATCTGCAGACTGTCCCGGCTGGTAATGGTGGTGATGAACAGATCGCGGTAGCCGTCCCGGTTCACGTCGGCCGCGACGACGCCCTGGGTCACGAACCGGCGGGTGAGCTCGAGTCCGGACCCTTCCAGTACATCGGTCAGGGTACCGTCGCCGTTGTTCCTCAACAACTGGTCGTCGTTCAGCCCACCGGTCACGTATACGTCCTCGAATCCATCCTGATCGAAATCGATCACGCAGGCCCCACCACCGAAGAGCCCCTCGAAAACCTGGAACTGATGGTGTACGCCCGCGGTGTCCGTCACATCGGTAAATCGCATTTGCCCGGTGCTGGGAACCCACCATAACACCATGGCCAGAATCATCAGCCGCCTCAACCCTTTGTCCACTGCAGCGCATTTACGTTCCGTCCGATCTCGGTTCCCCGTTCTAGTCCGGCGTCGTTATCCTGGGGCGTATGGATACCACCGTATAGCCGGCTGTCGGCGGTTTCGGTGGCGATGTCGCTGAGCCGGGAAAACTTCCGAATGACGAAATCGACCTCCCGCACCTCGTCGCGCCGCCGGCCCTCGTGGGCACGATCGACGATGACGTGCTCGTCGCCGTGCAGGTCAGCCAGTACGGTGGCCGCCGCGGCGGCCTGAATGGCGTGGCCGGAGGGGAAGGCCGGAAACGGCGGATCGGGCCAGAAAGACTCCCACTCCGGATCGATGAACTGCGGGATGAAAGTATTGGGCCGCTCGGTGAAGAAGGAAAACTTCCACTTCCAACAGTTGATGAAGGCATCGGCTACCGCCATCCCCGTCCGGGCGTAGGTTTCCGCGCAGTCGATGAGGGGCAGGTGCTTCTGCTCGAGCAGGAGGGTCGCCAGATAGTACGAATGTCCGGGGGGAGTGAAGGTTTCGTCCGGGTCATCCCCCCACCACAGGGCGGCTTCCTTCTGGGCCTGGGTGAGTTGCCGGTCCGTACGGTACACTTCCATGAACTGTTCGTGATACGGCGAGCCCGGCACGGTGTCGTAGGGGATGCACGTCGGCGGTTCCATCCGGTAGTTGGCCGGCAGGAACGGGCGGTTCGTTCCCCACTCCGGGTGGAGCGGATGATGACTGAACGACTGGGCGTACAGCGGGGGCTTCCACCCACCCGGACGGTCCGGATGCACCATCTCCTTGTTAAAGTTACGCAGGTAGGCCCGGTGGCCACCGTCGCTCTTCGACCACTCAAAGATCATCGATGCCACCTGCCGTCCGTAGGCAATGGAACGTTCGGCGGTACCGTCATCGACCGTCGCCCGCACGTATCCCTCGATCTCGGCTTCCAGACTATCGATACTGGCCTTATTGGCATCGGAGGTATGGTTGTACAAGGACCGCAGTATGGCGGCCTGGCCGGCGTTCAGGGCAAGTGGCCAGGCGTAGTCGGCTCCCGCTTCGGGTCCGGGAAGATGGCTAAGTCCGCTCAGCTGCCCCGCCAGAGACCGGCGATCCGGGTATCCGTTCACGATGGATTCGTACATCGTTACCCCGAGGTAGCCAAAGCAGCGGGAGGCATACGTCGGCGAATTTCCGGGGGTTCCCTTGGTTACGCGTAGGCTCATCTTCGCCCACGCCGTGGCCATATCGGTTTCCGTGTAAGATGTCTCTTTACCGCACGTCAGCACCAGCATCCCCAGTAACAGCAGGGCGGCGGCGCGCGGGAGCAACGAACTGACCTTAGTACTTACGCTATTTCTCTGCATGCACGCTTCTCTTATATCCAACTACGGCTTCCCCGGTGATCCCAAAAAGCAGCCAGTCATCAACGACCGCTACGCTGCGTACCCCTCCCCGCAACGAGAACCCGGACCTTGTCTGCGGCACGTACGTAAAGCGACCGTCGCCCTGGCCAAGCAGTAAGGTCCCGGCATTCGCGTCGGCGGGACCGGAACGGAGCCTTGCCCGCAATTCGTTCCCGCACAGCAATAGATCAGGCACGTCGTTGCGGTCCGCATCCACAACGGTAATGGTGTGCACCGGAGCGAACTGGGCTTCCCGGGGCAGGGGGGACGTACGAAAGATACCATCCGGCTGCTGCACAAACAAGGTGGTGGCGAGGGTTTCGGCCCGTAACCAGGGCAGGTCGTCTCCCAGGTGCGGAGCGAGGGCATCCCGGTCGGCGTCCGCGTAGCTCGCGTAGGACGTGTAGGTGCTCCGCAGACCGGATAGCTGACCGAGAAGCTCGTCCCGGGTAGCATCGGGATGATTGCGGCCTTCGGTATAGTGGAAAAGAAGGGGGTCTACGCTTCCGTCCCGGTTTACGTCCGCCGCGAGTACTGAGGCGGGCGTTCCCGGGGTGACGCCGTACAGATTGTTATCTCCTTCATTGCCGACGATCATATCCGGCCGACCGTCGCCCGTCACGTCCGCTATCCGGAGCACATTCCACCAGCCGGTAGTGGGGCCGGTAAAATATCGCTCGGTGCGATCCACAAGTTCTGCTCCCTCCCGGGCGAATACCCGGACCGGCATCCATTCACCTACCACGATCAGTTCTTCCGTGCCGTCCCCCCCGAGGTCGTACCAGGCAGCATCGGTGACCATTCCCAGGTCGGACATTTCCTCTGCGACGCTGAAGGTGCCCCGGGCATCGGCGCGGAGCATATAGGAGACGGGAGAGCGGGGATACGCGCCGGGGACCAGTCGACCGCCCACGAAAATTTCCGTACTTCCGTTTGCTTCGTGAATGGCTACGGCACCGGTACTGACCCGCAGGTCCGGTAAGCGATCCGGAGCGAGCGTGAAGTTGCCATTACCGTCGTTCAGGTAGATGCCGTCCGTCAGGGCGGGGCTATCGGCAACGAGGTCGTGGTACCCCCCGGCGGCGACGTACAGGTCCGGTCGACCATCGCCGTTGAAGTCGTGGACACCCAGTGCGGTAACGGCCCGTTCACTGCCCGCGAAGGTTCCGGTCCGCGTAAATCCTCCCCCGGAGTCTTGCAGAAAGACCGCGCTGGCCTGCCCGTTTCCTCCGCCCATGATGACGTCCAATCTACCGTCGCCGTTGAAATAACCGGTGGCCATCACGGGGCCAGTGGCCGATAGGCTCCGGGGAAGCAGCGCTTGTCGGTCGAAGTCGCGGAAGACCGGCTCCCGGTCCGTCCACGCCAGGGGAGGGTCTGCGGAGGCGTACAGGGTGTTCTCCCGCGAACGGTTGGGGGGAGTGGTGGGTGCCGCATCCGACTCCGGTTGACGAAGGGTCAGTAGGGTATCGACCGCCAGATCCTCGAAGGTTTGTACCGGACCGTTTGGCCATTTCACGGTAAGACGTTGGACCCGCGTACCCGCCCCCAAGCCGAAATGCAGAGTCGTCGGCCCGGAAGAGAGGTAACCCCGGTTGGGAAAGAGCTCCTGAGTCTGAGCCAGGGAGTCCGTGACCAGGCGTACGTGAGCGCCAATGGCGTATGGGTTGAGCGCCGAACCTCGGAGCTTAAGTTGCAGGTAGTGACTGCTGTCGCCCGCGTCGGTGTCGTTGCGGTACAGAAAGACGGGCTGGTTAATATTGTTGACGACCAGGTCCAGATCACCATCATTGTCCAGGTCCACGGTGACTGCCCCGGTGCTGTTCGACGGACGCTCCAATCCCCAATCCCGGGTGACCTCCCCGAAAGTCCCCGAGCCGGTGTTCCGGAAAACGTGGTTGCTGACTTCCGAAGCCGGCATTTCCTTGAGCAACTCCAGTACGTCGCTCCGCTGCATACGACCCTTCTTGGCCACGAAATCGTCCATGTACTTGATAAAATCCTGGTTGGTGTAGTCGCGCACGTAGCCGTTGGTGACGTGGAGGTCCTTCCAGCCATCGTTGTCCAGATCGGTGAGGAGCGCCGACCAGCTCCAGTCGGTGGTGGCTACCCCGGCCAGCTGCCCGATCTCCGCGAAGCTGCCGTCTCCCCGGTTGAGCTGGAGCATGTTCCGCATATTCTGGTGGTGGAATCCACTGGCGAGGTTGAGATCGTGACGCGAGCGGTTGTCGTCGGACATGAGCAACTTGCGTCGCCGGTTACCCGCGGGAAGCATATCGAGGGTGAAAATATCGGGCAGTCCGTCGTTATTGACGTCCGCCACGTCGCTGCCCATCGAAAAGTGACTGGTGTGCCCCAGTTGTTCCCCGAGGCGATCGGTGAAGGTGCCGTCGCCGTTGTTCAGGTAGAGGTAGTCGGGCACTTCGTAATCGTTGGAAACGTAGAAGTCGGTGAGTCCGTCGCCGTTCACGTCGCTGAGGGCGAGACCGAGGCCGTAGCTCAGCGCGGATCCGTTGATGCCGGCGGCCTCCGTGACATCGTGAAATTTCCCACCATCGTTTCGGTACAGGCGCAAACCCCGTAACGGATCGGGTTCGGCCAACAGTTGCCGGGTTTTCTCCACGTTCAGGATCGGCAACGATTTCGGGTTGTGGTTCAGCAGGAGGGCGTCGAGATCACCGTCCGCGTCGTAGTCGAAGAAGTAGGCCTGGTTGGTAAATGCGGGAAGATCGAGCCCGTACTCCGCCGCCGCCTCGCGGAAGTGGGGGCTACCGTCCGTAGTCAGGCCCTGGTGGATTAAGAGTTGGTTGCGTCGCTTATCCTCCGGGAGCATACCGGAGTAGGACAGGTAGATGTCGGGTAGGCCGTCCGCATTCACGTCCGCAATCGCGACTCCCGTCTTCCAGGGGCCCGGTCGACCGCCCGCCCCGGTCATCTCCGTTACGTCCCGAAACCGAAGGTTGCCCTCGTTCAGGTAGAGTCGGTTGTCTCCCATATTGGAGGTGAAGTAGAGGTCCGGCAGATCGTCCCCGTTAAAGTCTGCCGTCGCCACGCCCCCCCCGTTGTAGAAGTATTCGTACACCAGGATGTTGGTGTTAGGGCCTTCGGTGAGCTGGTTGACGAACTCCAGGCCCGTATCGGCGGAAGAGAGCAACGCGAAGCGCGGGGCAGGGCCGTACTCTTCCGTCTCCTCTTCTGACCGGCAGCCGAGATGCAGCAAGAGGATCAGGGCGAGCAAAAGTGGTAAAGAAGGCGAAAAGCGCATAAAGCAAATGTAATCAACCGCAAAAGGGGGGAAAAAGAAAATCCGTTCCCGGTCGGACCGGGAACGGATTTTCGTTGGGCTGGACGCAGGTTAGAATCCCGGGTTCTGTACCAGAAGGGGGTTGCGACTGACCTCGTCGCGCGTGATGGCGCGGAAGTACATTTTATCGTCCCACCGCCGGTTTTCGTTCTCGGTGTTCTCCGCCACTTCGTAGGTGTACTCGTACACCGTGGGGTCGTACTTATAGGGAACATGCGGTTGCTTGCCCGGACGAAGGTCGGCCCGGATATTGATCACCTGGACCACGTCTCCCTGCGTTTCCGCGGCGATCAGCCAGCGCCGGGCGTCGTGGTAGCGATGCTCCTCGTAGGCCATTTCGATGCGTCGTTCGTTGCGGTAGCGCTCCATCAGCTCACTGCCGGATTCGGTGATGGCGGGCATGCCCACGCGGTAGCGAATCTGGTTCAGCCAGTTGCGGGCCTCTTCCTCCTCACCCAGTTCCAGGCTGGCCTCCACGTAGTTCAGTACGACTTCCGTGTAGCGGATAAAGGGCCAGGGCACGACCTGGGCGTTGGACTGGTTGTCCTTCAGCGCCGGGTCCGGATCGATGAACTTACGGACGTAGTAGTGGGTACGGCTTCCGTTCCAGTTTTCTACCGGGGATTCCCGCGTATCGACGCCGTTAATGGTGCCGCCGTTACCGTCGTCGTAGTAACCGGTCTGAATTTCGTTGTAGGGCTCGATGCCTACCACGTCCGCGGGCCGGGGCTTCCAGCCGGCACCGTCGTACATCACCGTGGCGTAGAAGCGCGGGTCGCGGTTCTCGAAGGGCGCGGAGGCCATGTCCTCGTCGTTCCAGTCGAAGCTCGAGCCGTCCATCATTTCGTAATCGTCGACCAACTGCTGGATGGGCGTGTTACCGGCCCAGTTGTGGTAACCGTTGGGGCCGTTGTTGATGCCGAAGTGAATGGGGCCGAGGGGCCAGTTGCTTTCCTGGGTGTAGAGGGGCGTCGCGGTACGCTGCAGAATGAGCTCGACCGCGGCGGCGGCGTCGCCTACGGAGCTTCCGCCACCCATGGACAGGGAAACGTAGTTCTGCATCCCCTGTTCGGCGGGTACCGGTTCGGCAAGGCCCATCTTGTAGCCCGTGCCCTCATCCAGGGCGGCCTTGGCGGCATTGCGGGCGGCGGTCCAGCGCGCCGTGCGGTCACCTCCGGTGTAGGCCAGCAGGTTAATGTCGCTGTAGCCGGCGATGGTAGCGGACTTCGCGGAGAAGGACGCGGCATCGTGCATGTCGCTGGCGGCGTAGAGCAGTATGCGGGACTTGAGGGCCAGAGCGGCCAGGCGGGAGGTACGGCCCGGGGTTTCGGGCTTTCCTTCCAGCATGGTGGCTGCCTTATCCAGGTCCTCAACGATGAAGTTCACCGTTTCTTCCCAGCTTGAGCGGGCGATGGTGTAATCCTCGTCGAGGCCGTAGGGGGTTTTGATCAGCGGAACGCCGCCGTAAAAGCGCGCCAGCTGGTGGTAGTAGTACGCCCGCAGGAAGTGGGCTTCCCCCATCAGTCGCTCGCGCAGCTCGTCGTCCTCGAAGGTGCTATTCGGCAATTCCTGCAGCGCGATATTGGCCTGGCGAATGGCCAGGTACATCACGTCCCACCGGTAGGTCGGGCTCATCCAGCCGGTGTTGGCCGGGGACTCGGTGCCTTCGGTGAAGGTATTGATGTTCCGTCCGGCGTGAGTGAACATGGCTTCGTCGGTGATGGAGGCCAGCATCTGCTCCTCGAAGCCGCCGTAGCCCAGGAAGGAGTAGACGTTGTAGATGAAGGCTTCGGACAGCGGTCCGTCGGCCCAGGTGGCTTCGCTGGAGATGCTATCGAGCGGTTCGGTGTTGAGGAAGTCGGTATCGCACGCTGAGATCAGCAGGACGGCAAGGATCCCAACCGTCGACAACAGCCGGTAACCGGCGTTTTTTATGGTATTCATGATCGGTTGTGGTTGCATGATTAAAGGGTAATATTGAAGCCTACGTTGATCACGCGGGTCTGGGGGTAGTAGACGCCCGAGCTGTTGGTGGCTTCGGGGTCAAAGAAGTCGAGGCTGTCGAAGGTGATCAGGTTGTAGCCGTTTACGTAAGCGCGCACGCCGCGGAGAGGCAGTCGGTCGACCAGGTTTCCGGGCAGGGTGTAGCCGAGTTCGGCGTTCTTCAGGCGGACGTAGTTCTTGCTGAACAACCAGTAGGTGTTGTTGCCGTAGTTGCCGCCCGTGTAGTAAGTGTCGCCGCGGCTGGCCAAACGGGGATCGGTACTGCTGGGGTTATCGATGCTCCAGCGGTTGTCGTAGTGGTACTTGAGGTAGTTGCCGATGTCACCGGATTCCGTCTGCACGCGCAGGGAAGATCCGGTAGCGCCCTGGAAGAGTACGGAGAGGTCAAAGCCCCGGTAGCTGGCCGACAGGTTGGCCCCGAAGTTGAAGGTCGGGGTTCCGTTGTCCTCGATCCGTACCCGGTCGTCGCCGTCGATGACGCCGTCGCCGTTGATGTCCTTGAACTTCATGTCACCGGGGAGTAGTTGCCCCGTTACGGCACTGTAGTCGAGCTCGGTGTTGTCGATCTCCTGCTGGTTGAGGAATACCCCATCCGATTCGTAGACGAGGTAGGCGCCGATGGGCTTTCCTTCCTGCAGCTGGTACTCCGGAGCGCCGGGGATCTCATCCATGAAGATCACTTTGTTCTTGGCGTAGCCTCCGTTGATGCCGAAGCGGTACTTGAAGGCGTTACCGGCGTTGCTGTTGTAGCCGAGATTGAATTCGAAGCCCTTGTTCTCTACTTCACCGGCGTTGACCGGGGGCAGCAGGCTGTTGATGCCGGAAGAGGACGGGGTGGAGCCCGTCTTCTGGATCAGGATCTGGGTCCGCACGTTCTTGAAGTACTCCAGGGTCATGTCGACCCGGTTTCCGAAGAGGACGGCGTCCACTCCGAAGTTCAGGTTATTGGCTCGTTCCCAGGTGAAGCTGGGGTTGGCCAGCAGTTGCTCCCGCAGCGTGGTTACGACCACGCTGTTAATGGGGTAGTTGCCGAAGCCGTAGGTAGAGAGGAAGGCGTACTCCTGGAGCTCGTTATTGAAGAATACCTGGTCGTTACCCATCTGGCCGTAGCTCGCGCGCAGCTTCAGGAAGTCGATGCCGGGTACGTTGAAGAAGTCTTCGTTCGTAAGGTTCCAGCCGGCCAGGATGCCGGGAAAGAAGCCGAAGCGGTCCTGCTCGGGGAAGATGTACGAACCGTCGTAACGGAAGATGAATTCCACGAGGTACTTGTCCTGGAAGTCATACTGGGCACGACCGTAGTATCCCAGGCGGGCGCGGTTGTAGCCGGAGCCGCCCGTGTTCTGGTTCAGCGACCCGCCCGCGAAGAGTTGGTCGACGGCACTGGAGATGTAGTTTCTGCGGTAGGCGAAGTAGTCTTCCCCCTCGAAGGTTTCCCGGGTTACGCCGGCCATCAGTCCGAGGCTGTGCCCTCCCGCAATTTCCGTGTCGTAGTTCAGGCGGGCGGAGAGGTTAGTGTTGAGGGTGGTTTCGTTGCCCTGCTGCAGCCGGGGGTCCGTGAAGTTGGACCGGGTGGCGCCCTCCAGGAGGGGGGTTACGCCGTCCGCTTCGTAGCTGACGCGGTCCCAGTAGTAAAGTTTCCAGGGGGTCTGCCACCGCTTTCTGCTCTCGTTGCTGTGGTCGACGGCGGCGGAGAGGTTCAGGGCCAGTCCTTCCACCCAGGGGTTGGTCAGGTTGATCGAACCGTTGGTCTGAATGTAGTCGGTGGGGTTGTCTTCGTAACCCGTGGCGTTGGTCGTAATGACGTAGGGGTTCTGTCCGTTCTCGATGTCCGGACCGGGCAGACCGTTCGGCCAGACTTCGGGTTCGGTGGGGCGGCCGCGCATGAGCATCCGGAAAATGGAACCGGCACTCTCCGTGGGGTAGCGACGATCCTCGCGGCGTACCATCATACCGAGGCTCGTGGTGATGTAGTCGCTGACGTCCGCGTCGAGGTTGATGCGGAAGTTATACTGCTTGTACTTGGTGGCCGTGTTTTTGTAGAAAGCGTCCTGAGTGGTGTAGCCCAGGGAGGCGAGGTAGCGCAGGTTCTCCGTTCCTCCGTTGACCTGGAGGTTATGTCGTCCCTGCGGCGCCCAGTTCTGGAAGGCATCGCCGAACCAGTCGGTATCGGGGTAGCCCCAGGGGTCGCTGCCTTCACCGTGCAGTCGTACGGCTTCGGGACTGTAGTTGGCGTTCAGCGTGCCGACGCCGTCGGTGGGGGAATCGTAGGTGCCCGTGGTCTGGATCGCTTCCCAGGCGGCGCCCCATTCGTCGACGGGGATGCTCTGGTAGATCGGCAATTCATTCATGATCGTGGCGTACTCCACGGCGTTGGCCATTTGGGGTACGGTGGTCGGCTGTGCCCATCCCTGATTGAAGTCATAGGAGATGGTGGGTTTGCCCGTGGTACCCCGTTTGGTGGTCACCAGAATAGCACCGTTCGCCGCACGCGCTCCGTAGATGGCCGCGGAAGCATCCTTCAGAACCGAAATGGACTCGATGTCCTGGGGATTGAGGCGGGCGAGGCCACCCTCACGGTCGGGAACACCGTCGATTACGATCAGGGGACTGCTGTTGCCGAGGGTGTTCTGCCCACGAATGTTGATGCGGGCGTCATCCGCGCCGGGCTCGCCGCTGGGCTGAATGACCACGACCCCCGGCAGACGGCCGGCGAGCGAGGCCCCCAGGTTTACGGACGGTGACCGTTCGAGGGATCCCCCCTCCAGGGCAACAACGGCTCCCGTAACGGTCGCTTTCTTCTGCTTACCGTAGGCCACCACGACGACCTCGTCCAGAAGTTCTCCGCTGGCCAGTGCGAGGGAAATGTTATCGTTCTCGCCAACCGCAACCTCGCGGGTAGCATAGCCGGTGTATGAAATGACCAGGGTTTCGTCGGCGGCGGCTTCGATGGAGTAGTTGCCGTCAAAGTCCGTAACCGTACCCCGGGTGGTACCCTTCACGAGGATACTGGCGCCGATGAGCGGATCTCCGCTGCCCTCGTCCGTCAGCGTACCGGTAATGGTACGGGTCTGTGCGCTGACCGCTAACGACAGGAGAAGGATCGCGGACGCTAGCGCGCCGCGAATGAAATAGTAGGATTGCTTCATAACCTAGGAGTGTTGAATGATCGAACTTTAAGCGCGGCGAACAGTCGTATCCGGACCGGCGACCGCGCAGCATTTTTCGTTAAGTCTCACTTGGTAGGTGGGGGGCTCGGGGGAGAGCAACAGCAGTGGCACCAAATCCGTGGTCTGCAAATCTTCAGTACAGCAAATTAACAAAAAGAATTTTATAAACTCCCCCACCATTCTCCCGAAATGGGGGGTATCAACTCAGTAAGTGTGCAATATACACTTACTTAAAGCACAATTAGTGCTATCACCGCAAAATTTTTGTTGATCTTCCCACAACTGCTGTTTGTACACAGCAATTCTTATCGCTTGGAGGTTGTAGATATAATTTATTGCTTACCGGCTTCGCGAGTGACAGGATGTCAGTCGACGAGGAAACGGAATCTTCATTACTCATCCAGCATTTTCTTTTTTTGTAACATTTAATTGTTAGCAACCCTAAGAATGCACTTAAAGTAGAACCCTACACACCTTACTACAGTAGTGTTATTTGTTGATTTGGCAGCCTACTCAATCGATATGATTTACCCGTCCATTCGCGATGACCATTTCCAGTTGGTCGTTCTCGTCGAATACCAGTAAGTCGACGGTCGCGCCGAAGGATATTGCCCCGCCCAATCGCCCGTTCTCCGGCAACAGTCGCAGCCGCCCGGCAAGCGGGTGGTCGGGTAGGGGAGTGGTGGTGCGCACGGCCGTGTATCCCTGAGCGTACAGCTCCCGTGGGTCCAATCGAGACAGTTGATTAGCCGTCAGCGTGCCCGGATATACTTTGCCGGCCGCTACGCGTTTGCCCATCAGGTCTAAGCGGTAAAATCCCCCGAACGTGTGGAGGTCACCCAGGTCACTGACGTAGGCACTCGTGGTGTACTCCCGGTTGGCGGGGCCAGTCGTTCGTTCTGACTGCCGGAAGCCAACGTCCATGACGAAAGTCCCCTCCTTACGCTCTACGGCCACGTTCTCCAGGATCAGTTCGTGCATGCCGTTCGACTGGTTCTCCGGAATCTCCCAGTAGCGTTCGACGGGGAAGGATTCGTACCGTCCGGTAGCAATGCCGTGGAGTCCGGCGATCAACCCCAGCAGATTCAGCCGTCGGATCTCCTGTTTTTCCGGGTCGCCGGGGAATCCCCCGGATTCGATCAGAATCGTGCGTGTCCCCCATTTCTGCAGGTTGTCCCCAAAGGCCCGCGGTTCGAAGTCGTCGTTGTACCGGCCCACCTGCGCGGGCACGTCCACCTGCCAGTGGTCGTTCATCAGCGCGATCACCTGGGCCGCGTCCTCGCGCCGGTCGCTCATGGTCTTTTCCCAGTCGAAGGCGGGCGCCAGAATGGAGAGGACGCATCCCTTCTCGGCCGGGAAGCCGGCGGAATAGTAGATGCCCTGATCGTGGAGATTGAAGCCCCAGTCCGCGTCGAGGCGGTCGCGTTCTCCCTTCAGCAACCGGGCTTCCGGACTTGTCAGGTGCAGGGCGTCCCGGTTCAGGTCGATGCCGAGGGCGTTGCGCCGGTCGAAGCGCGCCGCGCCGTCGGGGTTCAGCATAGGTAGGAAGGTCAGTTCCAGTCGTTCGGCGATCGTCCGGCGGAGGTCGTCCAGTCCGTCCCCCGACCCCCGCAACCAGTTGAAGAGATCGAAGAGGGCCGCCGTTGCCGTCGGCTCGTCGCCGTGCATCTGCGACCAAAGCAGTACCGTGGTCGGGCCCTCTCCCCACCGTACGCGCCAGAGCGGACGGTCCTCTACCGACCGGCCGGCCGTATCGACGTGGAATTCCGCGGGTAGCGCGTTGATGAGTGGCCGCAGATCCGGTTGCTTGAAGCGGCGGGTAGTGATTGTCGGTTCCCGGTACCGGTCCAGGGACGCGCGCACGGCGGCCGTAGGAAAATCAGCGGCCGGAGTAGACGGCGTCGGCGGCGTCTGCGCCCCGCAGGCGAGGGTCAGGATCAGCAACGGCCACACCGTAAGTGTTCGTAGGAAAGAGGAGGTGTAGTTCATGGATTGGTCTAGGTATTTACGTGGCTCCCGCGTTCCCGCCTGCCCTTAGCGGCCCCGTTTGCCGAGGTCCAGCAGTTCGATGTTGCGAAAGTCGATGGGGTGGCTCTCCGCCTGCAGCGCGATGTAACCGCCCGTAAGGATCTCTCCTTCCCGCGATACCCACTCCCGCCAGGCTTCGCCGAAGCCGGCCTGTTCCCAGTTTTGTTGCCCCCCGCGACGGCTGGTAAACCCACCCCCGATCTGCGGCTGGGTGAAGCTGAGTACGGTGTCGCCCTCAATGAGGAAGTGCATGGCCTCCCCGCCGAGTACGATGGCCTCGGCACTTACCCAACGGTCGCCGTCGTAGGTAGCCGACGTCGAGTTGATGCAGTGGCGGTAGTCGATCGTATCACCCATCACGACGGCGGTGCCCGGGGTACATACGTTTCCGGTAGTGCGCGGACCGTCGCCGAGACCACCGAGCAGTTGCAGCTCGACCGACACGGGAAAGGTCTGGCCGTAAGCATTGCTGGCGGCACTCTGGCTGTGCAGCATAACCCCGCTGTTGCGCACGTTCCATTCGGCTCCGCCCGGGGTCTGGTCGCCGGTAAAGCGGTACTCGAAGCGAAGTTTGTAGTGGGAGTACGGCTGGCGGTAGTACAGGTGACCGTAGGCTTCGTCGAAGTTTTCGTAATCGTCGTAACTGATGCGGATCATGTTGTCCTCCACGCGGAAAGTGTTGCGGAAATTCTCGTTGAGGGGGCGGCCGGCAATTTTAATGTCCCAGCCCGTAAGGTCCTCCCCGTTGAAGAGGGAAATCCAGTCTTCGGTGGACTGGCGGCCGGTCGTACAGCCCGTCAGCAGGAGCACGATACCGAGGGAGGAAACAAGTTCACGCATGAAAACGATATTTTGGGCGGGGGCGCGGGAGCAATGCGTTAAATATGCCGGCACGGCACCGGGTAAAAATTTACTACGTTGCAAGTATAAGCGCCCGTCCGGATCTTTTCACTACGGGAGTGGCCGGCCGGAGCAAATGCTTTCCGTGGGTTAGCCGTAAATTATCCCCCCTCCGCTTGAGAATCTACTGAATGTACGGTATTCCGCTAAGGTCGGTAATTTGTTTGCTGCTGTTGTGGGGGACTACCGCCTCGCTGGTCGGACAGGCCGCCGCGGGCACCGGTCCACTGGTTTTACCGCTGGACAGCGTAGACGCCGTCCGACTCCGCACGGATTGGCTGGTGGACACCTCCGGAACTTTGTCGATTACCGATGTACTTGACCGTCGGTCAACTTCCTCACCATGGCGCAACGATTCCGTTCCGATCGAGCTGACCAACTACTATTGCTGGGTCAGACTGTCGGTACATAACCAGGCCTCCGACCCCACTAACGTGCTGGTGCAGTTTCACCGGCCGGCGGACAGCATCGCGTTTTACCGGGTCGTGGGCGACCGGATCACGTCGGTCAAACGCTGGACCCGCGGGGAGTGGGAAGACCGACCCTACCTGACCTTCGCGCCAAACGTGTTTTCCCTGGGCATCGGCGGGGAGGAGCAGGTGACGCTTTACGCCCGACTTTACGAACCCTATTCCTGGAATTCCGGGAGCATCGCCTCCGCCCGGCTGGTCATGGAGCGACCGGCGGTCAACCGTCACATCGTCATGGTGGCGTGGCATTCCGTCTATATCGGACTGATGCTCGGCATCGCGGCGCTGGGGGTGCTGACTTATCGCTTGTTCCGGGAGCGGGCCTTTTTGTGGTTTTCACTGCTGACGCTCTGTTTTGCTTTCTATTTCGCCGATGAGAATCAGATCACGGCGCTGATCGGCTTCGGCAGTCCGGTCGGAAGTGGCTATGGCATTATACAGTTCTCCATTGCGGGTTTGATCATCTCCCTGACCTTCTTCCTGATCGCCTACACCGATCTGCGCAGGTACTGGCCCCGCTATACCAATTTCCTGCTCGGAGTCGCGGGGATCGCCGTACTGGCTCAGTTTTTGTTCAACTTCAGCGACATTCACGTAGCCACCGCGGCCTTGGTGGCGAATGCCGCCACCCTGACCTGGATCGTCGTCATCTCCGCCCCCGTATTTTTGCTCGCCCGGCGGGGTTCTAATTCCGCGATCCGACTGCTGATCGGTACGGCGATGCTGCTGATTCCCGGGGTCATTTACGTCGTACAGCTAATCGTATTTAACCGCTACTATGCGTGGTCCCAGATTGGTTTCGAGATCGGCACGCTCGGGTTTTCTATTCTACTATTCTTCGGACTGTATACGAAGGTGGAGGACATCCGGCAGCGGGCGAAAACGCTAACGGAACAGAGCGAGCTGAAGTCAAAGTTCTTCGCCAACATTTCTCATGAGTTTCGTACGCCGCTGACGCTGATCATGGGGCCGGTGGAGCAACTCCTGAAGCAGTTTCCCGAATCCTCCCAGGAACGAAAGCTGCTGCAGGTGGCCTACCGCAACGCGAAACGTCAGCTTCGCCTCGTCAACCGGATCCTCGAGCTGTCACGCCTTGAGGCCACGGAAGGGGCGGTGAACGTTCAGCTCGTGGATCTACCGCGTTTGCTGGAAGAGGCAACCGACTCCTTCGCCCACCTGGCCGGCCAGAAGGAGATCGCCCTTAGCTACGTCGGTGAGGTCCGGCAGTTGCTGCTCACCGTAGACCAACAACGCGTGGAGGAGGCCGTAAATAACCTGCTCTCCAATGCGCTCAAATTCACGGGGCGGGGTGGTCGGGTGACCGTGTCTCTGCGGCTGACGGAGGGGGAGGCGGTCATTGCCGTAGCGGATACCGGGGTCGGTATACCGAAGGAAATGCTCGATGGGGTGTTTAACCGCTTCTACCAGGGCGAAGCCAGTCGGTTTACGGAAGTAGAAGGCAGTGGAATCGGCCTCTCCCTGGTCCGCGAAACGGCACGTTTGCACGGGGGACGGGTTACCGTAGAGAGCGAGTACGGCCGGGGATCCACTTTTTCGATGTACCTACCGCTTGCGACGGCGGTGCCGGTCGACGTCGCGGCGGAACGTCCCCTGGCCGAAGCCGCCAACGGCGCGGTGGAGACCGGAAACACCGTGGAAGGTGAGACTTCGGATGCGGGCACCGGACTTCCCCGGGTGCTGATCGTAGAGGACAACGCGGAACTGCGCAGCTTACTGCAGATGATGCTGGAAACTTCATATCGCGTAACCCAGGCGGTCAACGGAGCGGACGGTATTGAACGAGCGGTCAAAACCCAGCCGGATCTCATCATTTCCGACGTTATGATGCCCGTGAAGGATGGTTTTGAACTGTGCCGTACCCTGAAGTCCCGGGTGGAAACCAGCCACATACCCATCATTTTACTCACCGCGCGGGCTTCCTTCGAAGCCCGTATCGAAGGGTTGGAGTACGGGGCGGACGACTACCTCACCAAACCCTTCAGTCATCAGGAACTGATGGTGCGGGCGAAGAACCTCATCGACGGCCGCCAGTTGCTCCGTCAGCGATACGCGGCCGCCATCGAGCTCAGGCCCGAGGAGGTAACCAGTAGTCCGGTAGATGCGGAGTTCCTGGCGCGCGCTACGGCCGTCGTGGAGGAACATATGTCGGACGAAACCTTCCGGGTAGCCGATTTCGCGCGGGAGATCGGGATGAGCAGTACCAGTCTTAATCGCAAGCTGCGGGGTTTGCTCGGGCAGTCGACGAATCAATTCATGCAGTCGGTTCGCCTGCAGCGGGCCGCCGAACTGCTCCGGAGAGGGGAGTATACGGTAGCCGAGATCGCGCTGGAGACGGGTTTCAGCAGCAGCACCTACTTCGTAAAGTTATTTAAAGAAAAATATGGCGTCACGCCGGGCAGTTTTGAAAAAGCCCGCTAGTCTTACTTACTCACCCCACCTATACCCCCTTCGCATTGACCACCTTTACCCTGACAGAAACTACCCTTCGCCGTCATTCTTATCTGTTCATCAGCCTCCTGTGTGTGCTGTGTATGAGTGACCTGAGCGCCCAGCAACGGTATCAATCCGGATACGTGATCGGTACGAATGGACGGCGGACCGCCCTCGACATCGAGATTCCGGACGGAAAAAGTACGCCGCGGCAAGTTCGGGTAAAGGGGGTGGACGGGACCGTCCGCGTCCTGGACACCGCCGGGATAGCGGAGTTCGGCATCGGAACGGCCGTCAAGCGGTACACGAAATTTCGCGTAGCCCTGGATATCAGTACGAAGGGGATAGGGGAGACGGTCTCGGGCAACGCGCCCGTATTCCGGGACCGTAGTCTCCTGCTCGAACACCTCGTCGACGGTCCGCTTCAGTTGTTTTACTGGAGTGACGGGGCGGCGGAAGCCTACTTCGTGCGGCACGGCGAGGAGGATACGCCCCGGCAACTCATCTACCGGCGCTATACATTCGGGCAGCGGGTGAAGACCGACAGTCGCTACATCGCGCAGTTACATCCCTACCGGTGTGTGGGCGGCGATGATGATCAGTTGGGTGTTCCACGTTTTCGGGAAAAGGAACTCACTGACTTTGTAGCGTCCTACAATATGTGTTCAGGCGAGCTTCCGGTGTTCTACCGGACGGACAAGCGCAAAATCGTGGTGAAGATCCTCGCCGGCGCGGAGTCCGCGGACGTCGAGGTGCTGATCAACGACGGCCCAACGTGGCCGCTGAACGGTGCCGTGTCCCCACGATTTGCCCTGGAAGCTGAAATGACCGTGCCCTACACCCGCGATATGCTGGCCGTGCACGCCCAGGCGTACGTTCGCCGCAGCAGCAGCAACGGCATGGTATACAATACGGAACGGGACTTCAGCTATACTTCCGTGGGTACACTACTCGGGTTGCGTACCTATTCGGGAGGTGATCGTATTCGATTCTTCGCTAGCGCGGCCGGTTTGATCGACTTTCCGCTGGAGGCCAACATAGTTTCGTCCCAGCAGCGATTCGGTAGTACCATCATCAAGGCCTCTCCGAACGCCGGCGCGGTGCTGGGGGTGGGGGTAGAGCTGAACAGACCTCTGGGCCTACACCTGTCGCGGCAACTGAAGCGGAACGTCACCCCCGGCATCGGCTCCACGCTGACGTTCTACCGCGCCTGGACGGCGGAGATCGCTTATGCCGTTTTTCGTTAGGACCACCAGTTAGTCGTTCCCCCGCCGGGGCGTGTAATCGTCAAGTTACGGACGGATTTGCCCCGGGGAGAATTGTTGGAAAGCGGCGACCTCCGCCCGGATGAAACAGCCCATCACTCCATAAATAAGTCCGGCAGGAAGAGTGACAGTTCCGGAATCAGCGTCACCAAGGCCAGTACTGACAGGCTCACCAATAAGAACGGAAACCCCGCCCGGCTTACCGCTCCGATTGACACTTTACCGATGCCGGCCGCCACGAACAAACAGACCCCGAGGGGTGGGGTAGTGAGCCCGATCATCAGGTTGAGCAGTGCGATGACGGAAAAGTGTATGGGGTCTACGCCGACCGCCAGAGCTACTTTCAGCAAAATGGGAAAGAGGATGAGCAGGGCGGCGATCGTCTCCATGAAGGTGCCGACGAAGATCAGCAGCAGGTTGATCAGCAGCAGTACGACGTAGCGGTTGTCGGAGAAGCCGAGGATTTGCGCGGAGACGATCTGCGGGAGTTGCTCGGTGATGAGGATGTAGCCGAACAGGTTAGCAAATCCAATGAGGACCATCAACGCCGCGGAGGTTTTCATAGAGTCGAGGCAGACTACCATTGCCCGCCGCGGGGTCAATTTGCGGTACACGAACAGACCGATGACCAGGGCGTAAAGGACGGCAACGATCGAAGCTTCCGTAGGGGTGAACAGACCACCGATGATGCCGTAGAGGATGATCACGGTCATCAACAGTGCCCAGAAGGTGTCAATGAAGCCGCGGCCGATCTGACGGAGGCTGCTGCGTGGGTGCTTCGGGTATTGCCGCTTCCGCGAGATGTAGTAGGTGTAGCCCAGCAAACTGAGCCCGAGCAGAAAACCCGGAATGGCGCCCGCCAGGAAAAGCTTCCCCACGGATAGGCCCGTCAGTGTAGCGGCGATGATCATCGATACGCTCGGTGGGATGATCGGCCCCACCGTGGATGAAGAAGCAGTCACCGCGCAGGCGAAATCGGCATCGTAACCTTCCTTCTTCATGGCCGGGATCATGACCGATCCGATGCTGGCGGTATCGGAAATGGCCGTACCGGAAATACCGGCGAAGAGCATGGAGGAAGCGATGTTGGCCAGCGCCAGTCCACCCCGAATGTGCCCGACCAGGTGGTTGCAGAAGGCGATAATCTTTTCCGTCAGTCCGCCGTGGTTCATCAGGTTGCCGGCCATGATGAAGCCGGGAATGCTTAGCAGCACGAATACGTCGATGCCCGAGTACATCTTCATCGGCATGACGATCAGTGGCGTTCCATCCACCACCAGAAAGACGAGGCAGGACAGCCCCAAGGAAAACGCGATGGGGAAGCGCAGCAAGATGCAGACGGCGAAGGTGACGAGCAGCAGTCCGATCATTCGCCGGGTGATTTAGTCGTGAAGTGGCGGCGGAGGCGGTGCACCGCGTACGTCAGTACCGATGCGCCCAGAAGGAGCATCCCCGCGAACGGGAAGGCCATCGGTAACTTCAGGCTGGGGGAGCGTTCCGCCCAACCCATGACCGTGAACCCGACGGCGTAGTAGGTGAATAGGGCGAAAAGTACGACCGTGAACAGATCGATCGCAAAGCCTACCCGCCGCTGCCAGACCGGTGACATACGGTGGTAAAAGAAATCGAAGTTGACGTACTCGCCGCTCCGCAGCGCCAGGCCCGCCGAGCAGCCGATGGCGATCACAAAAAAGACGCGGGCGGCTTCCTCCGTCCACGACGGGGCGGTAGCCAGGAACAGGCGCGCGAAAATCTGGATCAGAATGACCAGCACGAAGCCCGACGTACTGAGGAAGGTCCCGTACTTCAGGCCCAGCCCGACAACTTTTACGAAGCGACTCATTGTACGGTGTCCTTTAGGGAGCGATACACTGCCTGCATGTCGGGGGATAGCGTATGGTAGATCGCGTTGCCGTGCTTCTTCTTGAAGGCTTCCCGGTCGACCTCGACGAAAGTCATTCCGCTGGCTTCGAGGGCGGCGCGGGTTTTGGCGTCGTTTTCCAGGAAGAGCCGGCGCTCGAAGGCCTGCATTTCCCGCGCGCAGTCGAGGAAGATCTCCTGCAGATCGGCCGGCATGCGGTTGAACTGCTTTTCTCCGATGACGGGGTAGGTCCAGCCGAAGACGTGGCTGGTCAGGTTGACGTATTCCTGCACTTCGTACAGGGCGAGCATTTTGGTCAGCGGTAGGGGGTTCTCTTGTGCATTGATCACGCCCTGCTGTAGGGAGGTGAACACTTCGGAAAAAGCGATGGGAGTAGTTTTCGCTCCGAGCGCGTCCCAGGCCGTGACGAAGGCCGGTACGCTGGGGATACGGATGACCAGGCCCTGGAGATCGTCCGGGTGGCGCACGGGTCGGTTGGATGTCAAGTGACGGGGGCCGGCCTGAAAGTAGCCGACGGGCCGCAGACCGGTCTTGGTGACCATTTCGGCGCGAATGCGTTCGCCTACGGGCCCGGTGAGCATCGCATCCACCTCTTCCATACTGTCCATGAGGAAGGGCATTTCGCAGAAGGTCATGATCTCCGTCCAGTTGCTGAGCAGCGCGCTGGTGGTGGTCATGTCGATCACCCCCGCCTGGATCATGCGGATGGCCTCGATCTCCTTGGCCAGCTGTTCGGAGGGATAGGTTTGCAGTTGGATGCGTCCTTCCGAGCGTTCGTCAAGCAGTTCTCCAAAGTGTTGGAAGGCGCGGAACCACGTGTGGTCTTCGGCGACCAGCAGACTGGCACGGAGTAAGAATTCGGGTCGGGTGGGGGAGCTACAGGACAACAGCCCGGTCAGGGTAAGCAGCATTAGTAAATGGACTGATAATCGCATGACGTGGCGGTCGCTTGTGGTGGTAAAGTACTAAGCGTTGCTGGGATCCGGCGGTGGACATGGTCAAGTTACCTTTGGGTGCACATGTGAGCAATGATTCATTGGGGGGCTTGCCTGATCAACCCTTTGAAGACTCTGCCAAATTGCCACATGTGACGATTTGGAAGCTAAAGCGCCTAGAGTGAGCAATATTTACTCATTCAAAATTTTCTTTAATTGGCAATAAAGAATGACGATGTTACCTAACTAATACAGAGCAGGGTAGAATTGTAGAAACAAACGGGTAAGACGATTCCGGATTATTTTCGGTGTGCTGGGATGTTGACGTGTGGTGCATATTAGGGGGTCAAAAGATTCCTTCCAGACTATGTGATTGCGACCTCATCAAATGAGCCTTGACTATATTGAAACTTCACCCAAATTCCTGAAAGGGATGAAATAACCATAGTCGACTGTAGGAATGCTTCCAATGGTTGCAATTGACTGCGCGGGATCAAAGATGGTTGAAAATCAAAACATGTAGTTAGCCTATAATTTATATTATGTTAAGTAGTCTTAATGGAACGGTTCCGCTTAGTGATTATCGCCGTAGTCGTCATCTCCCCCAAATTTATTCCCCCCGTACTTACAGTCCGGACTACGTTGCCGATGACATCTAAAAAGTCCATCCTTACGAGATCCCAGAAGTCCGACATTGCACGAAGCCGCCCCCTACCCTTCCGTTCGCTGAACCGGATTCTTGCAATGCAGTGATCGCTTTCAGGAGCTAATCGACAGTTAGCGAGTTCACCGGCATCTGTGCGCTTGTTAAATCTTTCCTCAAAACATATTACAGGGTTGCCCCAGTATAGGCGCTGGCCGACAGGTCGGCCTATAAGTAGTAGATGTATATCTCAGTCAAACTATGTCCCCCCCGGTCGGCTGCACTGAGTAGCCCACCGGCAAGTAGTGCAGCCGGTCCTAGACGTGCTTCACTACCTGCCGATGGCTCCCGCTCGACAACTTATTGCGCCAGTCGTAGCCCATGTATACTTTGCCCAAATCTTTCGATTCCACTACTCTTGGTGACCGTTCTGTCACCTTGGATTCCTCCAGCACTATCAACTGAGTCGACCCTTCGCCCCGCTCACTTTGGCACCACCGCTGCCAAATGCAGCATTTACTTACTGGACCACCAGACTTTATTTGCAGCATCGGTGACCTGTAACGTGCCTTCGTCGCTAACCGTTAACATAGCATTTGCCGGAGCTCCGGTTACCTCCTCCTTTAGAGTAGTACCATCAGAAGTTTTTACCAGTTGAATATTGCCCTCCTTTAGCACTACGATCGTGCTGTGATCACTAGGCGCATCGGTGAAGAGTTTAGTCTTAACATCCCACACGTAGGCATTATCGCTCGATCTCTTGATCACCAGATTGCCATCGGATTGGGCTACCAATTTGAATTCACCATTACTTGACTGGTGATCCTTAGGAAACACGACCAGAGGAATATCTTCCTTGACGGTCACGGTGAGTTGAAATCCACCGGGACTTTTTGCATCTACGGAAAAAGAAAATGGAGCCGCTTGATCGGAAAAGGTTTGCCCCGCGACATAACTGGCATCATCCAACCACTTCTTACTTCCCTGATCTTGGTCAAAACCAACTCGCGGGACAATGCGAATTGCTCGTTTACCACTTAACTCCGGCGATTGGACGGTATACACGATCAAACGATCACCTTCCGAATTCATTTTTTCACCTTTGCCGGCTTTAAATTGTTCTCTAGATACCACGTCTTGCCCGATTTCGATGATCCACAGCTTTTGCATGTTGGTAGCATCCGGAATGACGACCATATTTTTTCCGGACTCAGGCTGGGATATTTTTTTCAGGTCAATTTTGTAAGATCCCTTCTTGTTTAGCAACCGCATGGCCGAATTGTCGATCCACCCGTACCGAAACCGATGGTACCCGAGAAAGCCAGTGGCATAGACAACATCACCCATCACGTCGTATCCTGCCACTTCATGCAGGTAGGGAGTTGTCGCGGGATACAATTCGCCGGATCCATAGCTATGCCCGATCTCATGCATCAGCGTGGTGTAATGCTCGTTGTAAACATCAGGGGACAGGGAAATCAAGCGGTTAAGACCGTTAAAGGAAGTACCGTGTGCACCTGAGGGGGCGGTAAATCCTTCAACTCCTTTGTTGGGAACGACAACACAAATGGAATTGGGTGTATACGCTTTATTCGGTAACAGCGCAACACCATCTTCAACATATTCCTGCCAGTTCCATCCCCTCCCCGTAGGAAAGTATTCCGCGAAAGTCTTGGGCATCCGCTTCCACGTCTTATGGAGAGTAACATCTACATCAACTCCCATCCGCTCGAAAGAACTGCTCAGTGCGCCATCGCTGGTGATGTCCTTCCACAACGCATCAAATGATTCGTTACCTGCAGCTACGGTCTGATCACTCCAGTCCACAAATATCACTTCAAGGTTGATACGGTCGCCGGCATCGATTTCTGACTGAAAATTTCTTCTCCCTTCGGAACCCGAATAGAGTAATTGCACCATGGCAGGATTAGCTTCATCTACGGAGGTGAGTAGAGAGATCATCTTTTCCAGCCCCGGAATACTGATTTGCATCATTCTCCGAGAGGCTTCCAAACAGTCGTACTGACTGCGGTGAAGACCGGGGCAGTACCGTGGAATTCTTGAGCCGTGCGTCACTATTCCCGCATAACTTTCAAAGTAGTCCTCCCATTTCTGGACATTAAACTCAACGTAAGAGGCCTTGATATCACCCACCGCTTTGGCGTCGCTATTAGTGTTGACATAGGTGCCTAGGGCCTTACACGCCGGCAAGTTAGTTTGCGTAAACTCCGTCCAGACTGCGGTCCAGGGCATCTTCCCATCAGCTCCCTCGCTCGGCTTACTTGGGTATTTGTACATGTTGGCTTTCAACAAATCAAGTCCCTGTTGACAAATGGCGCAGTTTTTCTTCAATTGCTCAGGTGCGGCCTGTGCAAAAGAACTCGCTTGAACGACGAGTAAAATGAAAAGTAGGTTAAACAGCTTTTTCATAGTAATGGCTTCGAGATAAGCCCGGTGATTTGTCTTCCGGGCAGGTTATTAAATGCGCATTCTCTCCGGGAATCTTTGTCCCGTTTCTCGTTGGGCAGAATATGGAACGGTATGATGCTTTTCTTACCGCTGAATTACCAGGCGCTGGGTGATTTGCCGTGTACCGTCCGATGCACTGAGAGTGTACACGCCACTTTGAATACCGGCAGTTTGTAGATCCAGTCGGCCGATTACGGTACCCGCGGGATACGTGCGTTTGATCACCCTGCGACCCAACTGGTCGAGCAGCAGTACCTCCGTATCACCTTGCCAGCCTTCCAGACTAACTGTTACTTCGTGGGCGGCAGGGTTTGGGTAGGCGGAGAGCGTGGTAGGAATCATCGTACCATGTTCGGTCGACGCATCCATGGATTTGCCGGATGGTTTGCCCGATTTTTCCTTGTGAATCTGAATTTTACCACCGGCCAGTTCGGTGGATGCGTACTCGGTATCGCTGCTGCCCATCTTGTTGTCATACACGACGTTTCCGTCGCTGAGGGTCCAGATTTTGATCCGAAACTTATCAGGTTCACTCCCTTGGTTCATGTCTCCATCAATACCGGTGATCATGAAGCCAAATCCAGGGGTACCATTCACCTCTCCGACACCCTTAAACTTTGCACGATTGCCTGCTACCACTAACCATTCGTATGCGGTACTGTGGAACTGGAAGGAAGCCGCGTTGAGGTGAAAATTGGTATTGCCATCTGGCGTGGACTGACCATTTTTATGCTTGGCTACGAAACCGAAGTTCGCCTTGCCCGTCAGCCCCGGATCGGGAGTGTAAGCACCCAGCGGGGAGTCGATCCATCCGCCACCGGTCACAAACCCACCTGACGGATCGAAGATTACCGCGTAGGTGGTAGCCTCCTTGCTGGCGGTATCTCCACAGTCATCGGTAACCCTCACCGTTATCAGGTATACCCCGGTAGTGCCGTATTGGTGACTACCCGTTGCGAAGTCGCCGCCCTCATCGACCATCAAGGTAGTAGAGGTACCGTCGCCCCAGTCTGCGAACGCGGTGAGCACTTCCTGACTATTGTCGTCGATGAAGTCGGTGCGCACCGTGATTGGACCGCCGAGAGCGGTCGGTTCGGCCGTGACGATCACCGTCGTGATTTCGGGGGCTACGTTCCCATCGATCACGCCGTCGCAGTTATTATCAATACCATCGCAGATCTCGGCAGCAAGGGGGTGTATGGCAGCATTGAACGGAGCGCAGTCTTCATGGTCGTCAAAGCCGTCGTTATCGTCGTCGGGGTCACAGATGTCGCCAAGACCGTCGCCGTCATTGTCGGCCTGATCAGGGTTACCGGTAGAGGGGCAGTTATCTAGATTATTGTCGATTCCATCCCCGTCCACGTCGGCGTCGCATGCATCTCCCATCCCGTCCGCGTCCAGGTCGGATTGGTCGGCGTTGGCCGTGGTTACGCAGTTATCCACGTTGTTGTTGATCCCATCCCCGTCTATATCCGGGTCACAAGTGTCTCCCATTCCGTCCCCATCTAGGTCTGCCTGCTGGGCGTTCGGTGTAGTCGGACAGTTGTCCACATCATTATTGATCCCATCCCCGTCTATATCCGGGTCACAGGTGTCTCCCAATCCGTCCCCGTCTAGGTCTGCCTGCTCCGTATTGGGTGTGCTGGGACAATTGTCATCGTTGTCCGCGATACCATCTCCATCGGTGTCGGCAATGGCGGAGGGATCGATGACTTCAAGCTGTACCAAGTTTTCAAAGTAGTTGATGCGCCATTCTTTATTTCCACTGAGCGCGGGCAGGACTTCGAAGGGGAACTTACCGATTACACCACCTTCGGCAATGATGATGTCGAATGTAGCGCCAAGGGGTGCATCATAGCCGTAAGACCGTAAGTACTGTTTGTTCAGATCTACGGTCCCGGTAACGACCAACTGGGAATGTTCCAAACCTGGTTCAGGACCACCGATCTTAAACCCAAGGGAGGGATAATTTTGTGAATCGTCGGCATCCAGATTACCATCTATCGTCAGAATGGTAGAGGTATTTCCGTTCCATATCGGCGTGACGGTCCCCCGGTTTGTGAGACGAGGTACTACTATTGTTGCATCACCTGCGACATAACCGGAAGTGTTGATAGATCCTGTAGATGAGTACAGGTTGCCGGCATCGGGGGCGGGGTCAATATAACCTTCTGAGTATACGATGATTGCACCATCGCTGTTGTTATTAATTACTCCTTCGTTGAATACCCGGGAGTAGTTAGCAAAAGTCGAGTTAATATCGATAACACCGGTGGAGCGGTTGTTGATCGTCATTGAATTCAACAGTACTCCGTTGAATAGCATATAGCCCGCATTGTTAAAGATTCCTGCTTCGTCCGAATTAGGCTGCATCGAACCAGTGGAATGTATGATGATACTGGAACCGGGGTTGTTGTCAAATATAACCTCACCCAGGGGCACGAAAATTCCATAGGCATTTATAACATTATTGTTGGTGAAGGAACCACTGACATAGAAACGCTCACTTCCATTTACGTTTATAGTGCCATCATTTATAGTAGTGCCTCTTAGGCTTATCCAGTTGTCAATTTCCACCGTGTGATTGATTTGAATGTCGACATCGGCCGTATGATTGACGGGAGGTACGCCATTGGCATCCCAGGTACTAGCTTGACTCCAATTGCCATCGGAAACAGTAGTGTACTGTTGACCGATAAGGATGTTGGAGCAGAGCAGCAGCAAACAGAGTAAACCAGAGTAGATGTTCATAGTGAATGGGTTGTTATGAATTATAGTACAGCTTGGACATGGCACGCCCAACCAGGCGGCAGTTGCTGGGGTCTTAAGCCAGTACCGGCAGTTAAGGAGTGTTCAGAAGTTGTAGCACGGAATGGGTCGCCGACTGGGGCGATGCACAGTTATGATTATTTGTTCGTAGTGTGTTAAGCGATTAGATAGGCAGTAAGTGGACTGCCAAAGGCAAATTCAGGCGTCTATGTGAGATTGTGGCTACTGTTAGGTCGGTGTTCCTTTGTTATCAATTATCCCAAGTGCAGTTCTAACTTGTTCTAAGATAGTATGCTATAGATAGTAATTATGCTTTACAACATATAATATTGCGTATTCAGGAGAGAATGTGGTGACATATTCAGCTCACTTGGTGACAAAGACAATAAATCGGAGAAATAAATTTTGTGAATTGTTTGCTCCTGGCTCGTTGCAGTCAACTGCTATAGTCCTAAGCTTGGTATTACCCGGGGGTTCGGACCTCAATACCAAGTTGTTTAGCTGATAGCCGGGTGATTGGGTATACATACTATACGCCTCGGGTTACGGTATTCGACTTTGCCAAGAGTTTGGAAACAGAGTACAATGACTCCCCTTAGGTAGTAAGGATCGCATCTATTGTCGAAACTTGACGGCGGCGGCGCGCGGGAGCAAACTTTATCAGTTCAACTGCCGAAACCGGCTCGGTAGCAGCCGTGCTTCTTGCGGAACAGCTTACCAAACGACTGCGGGTGCTCGATGCCCAGATCGTAGGTAATGGCACTGACCGGCTCGTCGGTCGCCAGCAGGGCGCTCTTTACTTGCTCGATCAGGAGGTGATGAATGAGCTCCTGGGTGTTCTTGCCCGTCTCCCACCTCAGCAGATCGCTCAGGTAGCCTCCACCCGCTCCACCACGTAGCCCTAGTGGGGGCTGCGCGTGCAAAATTGCCGGTCGTAGAAGCGATTGCAGTAGTGGAGTAGCAGTTCGAGGTTTGTTACGATAATGGTTTGGCTATGCTGATGGATGAAATACCGGTACCCTGGGGCGCGTCTGGCGAGTGGAGGTACGTGCTGCCAATGTTTACCAGCGGGTCTTGTCGTGGAGGCTAATCGTTGGGTACTCAAAAGGACCTTCGCCTGATGAAATTGGCACCGCAGAATCATCAAGGATTACGAGCGAACGGTAAGAAGTTCCGCTGGATTCGTTCCCGTAGCCACCGTGCGGTAGGTTCTATCGTTCATCGCTAATTTTCGTCCCTAAAATTTTCAGACACGCGCTTAAGTGGCTTTAGTCGTTCTTGATAAAGTACCCTTCATTCGATACGGCGGCATCACTTACGGTAATATTTGCCTCCTTAAACCAGACCTCGGCGTAGTTACCGCTTTCGTACTGCTTCCGCAGATCACCGCCGAAGGTCTCCGCGCCGGAACACCAGTTCCTGTTTACTTCGGGAGATTTGCCGTTGGTCTGGTTATAGCAACCCAGTTTGAAAAAGATGTATTCATCGGCGTAGGCCTCCTCGCGCTCCAGGCCGTCCTGACCGACGGGCACGAACAGCTGCTGGGTCTGCTCGGGGATGTTAGCCGCGGAGGTGTACTCCGAGTCCACTAGTGATTTGGTGAACTCCTTGGTCTCGTGACCTTCACTCATAAACTTCAGCCGCATCAGGCCGTCCTTCACCTCGATCTCGTAACCGAACGTTTCCCCCAGGGCAATGCCATCCGCCGGCTCCTCCGGGTAAGTAGCTTCCTCGCTACCAACCACGGAAAAGTCGTGGCCCCACACGGCGGTCGAGTAATCCCACCTGCCCGCATTGTCGGGCCCCGCCGTATTGATCTCGTAGTGCCAGAACACGGAACCTTTAGTATGACCGGGAAACTTCTTGTAAAAAATCTTCAGCGGCTCGTTCTCGTGGCCGTCCGCGCTGTGGATCTGCCCCACAACGACGGAGTACGACGCCGCGACCCGCGCGTCGCCCGTCGCCGATACATTCATGACTTTAAGCTGGGCGGACAGTTTTGCCGGAGTGTCCGGAGACCATTTTTTCGTCTGCGCCAGTTCCGTGCGCGTGTTGTTGGACGTGCCGTGGGTGTCTCCGGCATTCGGCGATTTGAAGACGACCCAGTCAATTCCGTCATCCTCGGCCACGTAAAAGAAGTCCGGATGCTCGAAATTATTCGGATGACCTACATTGGAACCATCGCCCAGGATCAGATTCCAGTGATCGGAAAATGAAAGGACGTCGCTGGCATATGTTTCAGTTGCCGCTTCCGGTTCCTTCGGTTGGTCGTTTTTGTCCGCGCAGCCGGCCAGTAAAAGCAGCGCGCAGCAGATCGAGGGGAATGTTAGGTTCATGGTGTCTTTTTAATAAACGTGTCGGTGAGCTGGGCTACGTATTGTAGGCCCCGCCGTTAATATCCAGCGTAGCTCCGGTGATGAAGCCATCGTATTCGGAGGCCAGGTAGGCAACCGCCCGGGCGACATCATCGGCGTTCCCCGCCCGGTTGATGGGAATACCTTCGACGGTTTTCGCGGCGGATTCGGCGGTGGTGTGGGTGTTGTGAAATGCCGTACCGAGAATCAGTCCCGGGGCCACCGCATTGACCCTGACGCCGTGCGGTCCCAGCTCCGATGCAAGGGCGCGCGTAAAGGTCAGAATGGCTCCTTTGCTCGTCGAGTAAGCCAGCGATCCGGCGTGGCCTCCTTTTCTTCCGGCTAATGACGCCAGATTCACGATACTGCTATGCTCGTTTTTAATGAGGTGGGGCATGGCCGCTTTGGTGACGTACATCATGGAAGTAAGGTTGATGTCCATCACCTTGGTCCAGAACGTACCGTCCATCTCTTCGAGCTTCCTGCGGGCGACCAGGGAACCCGCATTGTTGACCAGGATATCTAGCCCCCCCAGGACTTCGACCGTTTTCTCGACTACGGCCCGCGCATCGGCTTCCACGGTCAGATCGCCCCGCGTAGCTACCGCTTTTTGCCCCTTTCCTATGGCGTAGTCTGCCAGCTTTTCCGCGGTCTCCGCACTGGAAAAGTAATGGATCGCTACGTTCGCTCCGCTATCGATGAATAGTTTGGTGATTGCCTCGCCGATCCCCTGGGCGCCGGCGGTAATGAGTACGTTCTTGTTGCGTAGTTTATCGGTCATATTCGTCGGATGCTGGTTTCTTGGCACGGAATCGGTTGGAGGCTAGTCGTAAGCGATTCCACCCTTATCCCGCGTAGTTGTTTTGGTTAAAGGTATACATTCCGGTAAGGTATCGCCTCCCGGTCGGTATTCCCCCCGCGGAGCGCCGGCAGGCAAAGCGAAAATAGCGCACTTGGCGGCGGCGCGCGGGTGCGGTGCCAACCAAGTACGACCGACATACCAGTCGTTCACTACGCGAGTTCGGGAACCGGGAAAGTTCTACCTACCGGAGCGCAGCAGCGTGATCGTGGCCCCCTCCCACAGCTTTACTAGCGGCTCGATAATCGACTTGATCGCCAGTAACTGGCCACCGGTAGGTCGGATCCCATGCTCATCCGTGTCTAAATGTTGGAACCCCGGTGCCTCGGCGATCCCGAGCCCCAAATCGATGGTCGCAATGCCTCCGAGCAGTAAACTGATGTGGTTTATCCCCCGGTCGAGGGCATTACGCACCTGAAGACCCGTACCGTAGGTACGGGTTAGCAGGGGATTGCGCTTGTCAGGTCGCAGCAGCACTAATCCGCTATCCTGAACTGCTCCGATTCCCCACAGAAGATAGCCGGTACGAAATTCCAAAAGTGATAGCATACGGACTATTAGATTCAACAGAACTGTAGATTTTCAGCGATCGGAATCGACTTAACCAGCATAGCGGTGGCCGCATCGAAAGCACGGGGCTGGAGCCGAAACATAATGGTCGATGAATGAATCGTATATCCAACATTTGCGCGGGCGGGAAGCGTCTGCCGGATAGTTGTTCATATGTGGTAGCCCCGGAACCGTCAGAAGAAATGATCATCGTGTGGGCGGCGGACCTTGCCCCCGCGGCCATTCACGCCGCGGTATCCCGCAAAAACCATCCGTATTTATGAATCCTTTTTCCCCTTCAGCCCCGACCGGAAAAAGCCGCTTGTTGCGTATGGTCAACCTACTGCTCGTCGGCCTGCTGCTCGTATCCTCCTGTTTGGTGGCCCAGGCGGAGGAGAATACATCTCGGGGGCGAATCTGTTTTGCCCTCTATACGGTCCACGAGAACACGCTGAAGCTGACGGCGCAATTTTATCCGATTCAGAACTACGAGCCCTTTTCCGCCAGCCTGCAGCTGCTGGAAGACGGCGCGTGGCGTACGGTACAGGATGCACGCATCACCTATCCGGGGTACACCGCCCACTTCCGGATCGAGGATTGGGATGACACCCGGGAGAAGAATTACCGCGTTGCCTACGCCGAGCGGGATTACTACACGGGCACCGTACGCAAAAACCCCGTAGACCGCGAAGAAGTCGTAGTAGCCGCTTTTTCGTGCTGGTCGAACGTGATCGAGCACGGGGGCCAGCTGCCGATGAACGATATCGTCGATAATATGGAACGCCTGCAGCCCGACCTACTCTTTTTTGCCGGCGATCAGGTGTACGACCATAGCAATCACCTGGACAACTGGCTGGCCTTCGGTGAGGCCTTTGGAGATATTATCCGAAACACCCCTACGATCACCATCCCGGACGACCACGACATCGGTCAGGGCAACCTCTGGGGCGACGGCGGCAGGCGCAGCGAAGACCGCAACGGGCAGTCCGGCGGTTACTACATGCCGGTGGAATACATCCGGGAAGTGGAGCGCGCACAGACAAGCCACTTGCCCGACCCCTACGACCCCACACCGGTCCAGCGGGGCATCGGCGTATACTACACCAGCTTGACGTGGGGCGGAATCAGCTTCGCCATCGTGGAGGACCGCAAGTTCAAGTCGGGTCCGCAACGGGTGCTGACCGGGAAACCGTACCGGGACACCCGGGAGATGGATGTGCCGGAAGCGCAACTACTCGGACGGCGCCAACTGGATTTCCTCGAGCACTGGACCACCGACTGGAAAGACGCCGAAATGAAGGCGGTCCTCTCAGCGACTATTTTCGCGAACTTACCTACCCATACCCCCACGCTGGAAAAAAGGAGTGCGTTCAGTTACGATTCCAACGGCTGGCCACAGTCCGGCAGAAACAGGGCGCTTTCTATTATTCGCAAAAGCTTTGCCTGCATGATCGCCGGCGACCAACACCTGGGCTCCGTCATCCGCCACGGCATCACGGACTGGAACGATGCGGGCTACTCCTTTGCCGTACCGGCGGTGGCCAACTTCTGGATGCGCTATTGGCTGCCGGATGAACCCGGTCGGCACCGGCAGGCGGGAGCCCGGGAGTACACCGGCGAGTACGAAGACGGCTTTCACAATAAAATAACGGTGCACGCGGTGGCCAATCCCAGCGACACCAACAACACCGTAGGGGAGGACCCCCTCCACGGCCGGGCGGCCGGCTACGGCGTCATTCGTTTCAGCAAAGGGGCGCGGGAGATCACTTACGAATGCTGGCCGCGCGCCGTAGACATGTTCGCCCCCGGCAGCCGTCCGTACCCGGGCTGGCCGGTGACCTTTAGCCAGACTGACAACTACGAGATCCCCGCCGGTTACGAACTGCCCACCCTCCAATTTACGGAGCCGGAAGAGGTGGTGACCATTCAGGATGAACACACGGGCGAGGTGATTTCCTCCCTGCGCATCAGGGACACGTCCTGGCAGGCCCGGGTACCCCAGCCGGGCACCTACCGGGCCGCGGTAGGCGAGGGCGAAACGCTCCGGTACGTGTACGGCCTGCGGGCGGAACGGGAAAACACGCAAACCATCACCGTACGCTAATGAGAAAGTCCTCCAGTCACGCCCGTATCCTTACCGCAATGTTCACGCTTCTCATTGCTCCCACCCAGGTCAAGCAAAACAAATAATTGCGTATTGCTTTAACGGTGGCGGCGCGCAGGAGCAAAGTTCCTCAATTCAACTGCCGGAACCGGCCCGGCGGCATCCCCACCTTTTTCTTGAACAGCGTTCCGAACGACTGCGGGTGCTCGAAGCCCAGATCGTAGGCAATGGCACTGACCGGCTCGTCGGTCGCCAGCAGGGCGCTCTTTGCCCGCTCGATCAGGTGGTAATGGATGTGCTCCTGGGTGTTCTTGCCCGTTTCCTTCTTCAGCAGGTCGCTGAGGTAGTTGGGGGAAAGATTGACGTGCTCGGCGCAGAACTTTACCGTGGGGATGCCGTGGCGCAGTGCCTTGTCGGAACTGAAGTAGTCCAGCAGCAGGGCCTCCACCCGCTCCACCACGTCGCCCTGGTGGGGGTTGCGCGTGTAAAATTGCCGGTCGTAGAAGCGGTTGCAGTATTGCAGCAGCAGTTCGAGGTTCGTGACGATAACCGTCTGGCTGTGCTGATCGATGTTTGCCGGCACTCGTCTTCGATGGCTTCGATGCAGCGGGTGATCTTCGCTTTCTCCCGCTCGGAAAGGTGCAGTGCTTCGTGGAAGGCGTAGGAGAAAAATCCGTAGGACTTGATCTTCGTCCCCAGGTCCGATCTGCGGAGCAGATCGGGGTGAAAATAGAGTGCCCAACCATCTGCACTAACCGTGGTAGGCTGGTGGGTGGCCTGAAAGGCTTGTCCCGGCGCGGTGAAGACGAGCGATCCCTCGGCAAAGTCGTAGTACTGCCGACCGTAGTGCAGGTGGCAGTCTGCGAACTTCAGGGAAATCATGTAAAAATCCCAGACGTACCGTTGATTGAAGAGCTTCTTCGACAGAATAACGTCCTTGGTATGGACCAGGGAGATGGTGGGGTGTAGGGGTTTACAGAGACCGAGCATCTCGTGGAGGTCCGTGATGGAGTTGATCTTGTTAATATCGGTCATGGTAGGGGAATTACTTAACCTGCATTAGCTGTTCGTGATACTCGATCACCCGTGCATTAGCGTTGCTGTCGATCAGCATCGTCACGGCCATCAACGCGATGGTCGTAATACCGATGGCCCGCCAAAGAGGAGCGTTAACGAAGACCGTCAGTAAAGCCGCGACGACAATAATTACCGGAACGATTGTGAATATCGCCAATTCATATTCCCCCATGACCTTTTCCGTGCGGGCTACCTCCGTCCGGACAAAGGCAGTAGGGTTGGCCTCATACTCGGCGGGGAAGTTGGCCACCCGGCCCCGGTTGGTGAAAAAGAGACCCAGCCCGGCGGCCAACAACAGGGTCGCCGCCACCAAAATGGGGAAAATGTAAGCCCTGGCAATCTCCGTTTTACCAAGTTGCCAGAAGCCGATCCCGGCGGCCACTAAGACCAGCCCGAAAACAATGAAGAAAACGGAAGAAAAGACTTCGGCGCGCGCCCAGTCAACGGCGGTTTTCAGGATGTCCATGCTATTCAGGGAGTTACGGTTACTGTAGTGAGGTTCCATTTACGATTCGTGGCCCGTTCGCTCACGTCCCACAATTAAGTGGCCACCTTCCAGTCCTGAACGTGGGACTCCGGCGTAACTCTCCAATGGGGCCGCTCACGTCATCATTACTTTGGTTGCGCATGATGACCTCGGCGCCCTTCTGCAAGAGAATTTTAGCCGCTTCGAAACCGGTGATGATTACTTTCATGATAGCTTAATTGAATTGTTTCCACCACTGCACGGTAGGATAAGCGTCCGAGTGGATGGTGATAACTTCCCCGATCCGGGGGGTGGAGATCGCTACGCCGAGGTCCGCGGCCCGCTGCCTGAACCGCTCCACGGGCTCCGTCCAGGGATGGTTAGCCAGGGAAAAGGCTCCCCAGTGAATGGGCATGATGGTCTTTGCCCTGACGTCGATGCCCGCCTGCACGCTTTCTTCCGGACTCATGTGCACGTCGGCCCACTTCACGTCGTACTGTCCGCACTCGATCATGCCAAAATCAAAGGGACCATACGTTTCGCCGATCTCCCGGAAGTACTTGCTGTAGCCGCCGTCGCCACTGAAGAACAGCTTTTGCCGCTCCCCCAGCAGGCACCACGAGCCCCAGAGGGTAGTGTTCTGGTCGGTCAGGCCCCGGCCCGAACTGTGGCGGGCGGGCGTAAGGGCGAGCGTGATGCTTCCTAAATGAGTTTCCTCCCACCAGTCGAGCTCTTCGATGCGGTCTTCGGCCACGCCCCAGGCGCGGAAGTGATTGCCCACCCCCAGGGGAACGATCACCCGCCCTACCCTATCCTTCAGTTGCCGCACGGTTGCGTAGTCGAGGTGATCGTAGTGGTCGTGGGAGATCAGCACGGCGTCGACCCGCGGCAGCTCACCCAGTTCGAAGGGCATCGCGTCGTTAAAGCGCTTTCTGCCCAGCATCGCGTGCGGAGCCGCGTAGTCGCTGAAGACCGGATCGATGAGGATGACCTGTCCGTCCATCTCGATCAGGAAGGAGGAGTGTCCGAGCCATACGACCCGGGTAATTTCGACATCGTTGCTACCGATCCGGGCGGGATCGAGGCGTACCACCCTGATGTTTTCGGCCGGCCGTATACGGTTATCCGGAAAGACCATTTGCCTGAGGATGGCGGTGACTTTGCTGGCCGTCATGTCCATATCGATCACCTCCTCGTTCACGAATCTGCCCGCCTCGAAGTGGCCAGATTGGGCGAAGTCGCGCTCCTGGGTCGCGGATAGTTTGCCGCCGAACTGTGGGCTCATATACATAAACAGAATAATTACAACGACCCCAATAGCCGTGGCAGCCGCCACGGAGTAGCCAAGCTTTTGGGGGGGTGACCCGGTAGATAGTTGCATACCGCAAAGGTGGGTCAGGCAGTTCCGCATCTATGTAAGCGTTTTACGGTTGTTCCGCGGCGTATTACGGATGGTGGCGGGGCTGGGCTCAACCAACGGAAGCGGTACTTCCGATGCAGGCGTCCCGATGCGCGCAGAAGGTGGGGGTGGCGGCGCGCGGGTGCCGTGTCTGTAGGGAGAAGCAACACTAATGTCCGATCCGAAGTCGGAACCGCTTTAGTCGGGCAGGCCTTCAGGCCATCAGCATTTCCCTTCCTGACTGCAACACGGTCCTTACCCCAGCGTGCGCAGCGACCAGCCGGAGAAATACACGATCAAAAATACGATCAGGACCACCCCGTGGTACCACCGGCGCTTGATCAGGATGAGGCTCCCGAAGAACGCCAGCATGACCACGTTCCAGACGGTGTGGGTAAGCATATTCCACACATCTCCGTCAGCGATGAGGTGCGTAATTGCCCGCGATACGAAGATGGATAAGAAGTACACCGTGAACAGGCCCCAGAGGTAGACGCTGTTAGCCGCGTAGAATTCCTTCAGGCTTATCCCCTCCTCGGGTACGTCGTCGGGCAGGGCGGCGGCATTGATGAGGAAGAGCAGGATCAACTGCACGGCGAACGGTAGAAAGCCCGCCAGGGTGTAGTAAAACGTGGCGTCCTGTTCGCCGGAGAACATCCACCAGATGTCCAGTACCGCCAGCAGGGCGATGAAGGCCGATAGCAGGGTCAGCCAGTCCCAACTCACGCGGTGCCGCGCCCGCAGCAAGCGGTTGAAACTTACCGCCAAATCAGCAATGGCCAAACCGACGAGTACGGAGACCAGGGGCAGGATATATTCGAAGGGGGTCATACGGTAAGGTAACCGCTACGGGACCGAGCGGAGGCTAAGCGGATGGTTTTGCCAGAAAGTCGGTAAGTTCGGAGGGCTCCGCCCGGTTGCGGTAATCCGCGTCCAGAAAGGCGTACGCGATCTTCCCGTCTTCGTTGATGATGTAGGTCGCGGCTAACGGGAGCTCGTCGGAGTTATCCCCGTTATATTGGTGGAGACCGAATCCTTCGTCGTATAGCCTGGCCACCTCATCCGTTAGCTTGAATACGATCCCGTACGCCCTGGCGACCTTGTTACCGACGTCGCTAAGCACCTCGAATTTCAGGTCGTGCTTTTCCGCGGTGCTCATCGACTTGTCGGGCAGTTCCGGCGTCAGCACGATCAGGTTTGCCCCCTCGGCTTTAAAATTGGGCAGCTCCTGCTGAAGCCGGCGCAAGGTCATGTTGCAGTACGGACACCAGCCACCCCGGTACCAGGTCAGAACGACGCGCCCCTTCTTCAGGTATTCACTCAACGATACGGGCTTTCCCACCGCGTTGGTCAGGGTGAAGTCGGGAGCCTGTTCTCCCACCTGTCTCGCCTTGCCGACTACTCCATCGCGCTCGACGGATGCGATCCCTTCCTGGTAGGCTTTCTTCTTGCCGTCACTGGCCGTTGAATTAAAACTGGCCTTCTTTTCCTCCAATTGCGCCTTCAGGGAGGCTGGTTTACTATGTATCATTTTATGGTTTTTTGGGGTTTGATTAATTGTCGGGTTTCCCGACGATTGGGTATAGCGGAACAGCTTACTGCTGTCATAAGGTTAGGCTAAATGCTATGGGCGTCGGAGAAATCTACCGTTGCCCTGCTGTTCTCTACCGTTCGGAAATTAGGTCCTGCAGGGTAGCAATCGGATCGGAACGTCATCCTGTCGACCCTCCCCGGTGGATGGTAGATCACGAGCATCATTCATGAACTATACCGAGTCTTGGGGGTCACTTTAGGGAAAAGGGTTCCTACAGGCGGGACCCTTATCTTCAAACAGCGAACCCGCGGCATCTCCTATACTCGGGTTACTGCTTATAGGCCGAAAGACCGGCACGAACATATTCAAGCAAGAACGGATGAACAAACTATTGCCCATACTAGCGCTACCCCTACTCGTAAGCTGCGATGCCAGCAAGCCGGGAAGGCAAGGCGGAACCGAAGGTCAGACGGCCGAAGCCGATATCGTCGAGGCGAATGCGCCGGACATTCAGTCGCCGGAGCCCATAATCTACCTCGCCGACAACCTGGATGAACAAGACCGGTTAGGGTACTGCATCGACACGGGCGGAAGAGGCTTCGGGGATTCTTTACACGTCCACTCCTGCAAGCCCACCGGTGAGGATGTGTTGTTCTACTACGACGAAGAAACCCAACAGATTAGATCCGCCACCTACCCGGGTTTCTCGGCGGCAACCGTCGGCGGACCCAGCATAGGCATGAAGATAAGCCTCGTCGAAAGCGACCCCGCATCCTCCGAACAAAAATTTATCTACGATAAAGCAAGCGGAGAATTTAGACCGAGAGACAACACGGAACTCTGTCTCGCCGCCGGATCCGAAAGCGACGATGCCGGACCCTATATGTCCAGGACATTGACCTTACAACCGAGCGAAAGCACGGATAAGAAGCTGAAAACCTGGATCATTAAGGGGTCGAAACCCGCGAACACTGATTAGCGGGTCGATGCGGGCCGGCCCTAATCCAGCAGTACCACATCGGATTCAACGAACAGCTCGCTACTTACCGACAGGCCGATGATGCACCTTCTGGAAAATTCCGTAGCTGATCTTGCATTTGCAATGCACTTCAACGAAGTAGCCAACTTCAATCAGTTTTTCAGGCGCCATGCCGGAATGACGCCTACTCAATTTCGTACTGGCTCGAAGCAGTAGGTTTATCGCAGGTATTTCTAGTACGCTTACATCGGGTCGGAATGTGCCATTGCTCTATTGGCGAACTTTGCGCCTGCGTCCCCGCACAAATATTCCCTAGAGTTCTCCATCCAGACACTCATGATCCTCAGCCGACAAACGTTCCGGTACGACAACAAGACCATTATTGAGAAAGCGGTGATCCGTCCGCCGTTCAAGCACGAAAGAATCGCCCAGGATGAAGGGTGCTTCCTGTACATGAAGGAGGCCACGGCCAGGTTGTTGTCCGCGACGGAGATCGTAGCGCTCGAGCCTCGGGAAGCCGTTCTGCTAAAGTGTGACACCTACTTCCTGGATTTTATCCAGCGGTCGGACGAGCAGACCGTGGAGGTCATCGCGATCCACCTCTACCCGGAAATCCTGAAAAAGATCTACACTAACGAACTGCCGACCCTCATCGAGCAGCAGCGGACCGGTAACGGAACCCAACACCTCGCCGACGAGATCGTGATCGCTAAATTCGTGGAGTCGCTGGAGTTTTACTTCGAGCATCCCACGCTGGTGAACAACGACTTACTGGAGCTGAAGATCAGGGAACTCGTGTTGCTGCTCATCCAGACCAAAAACGTCGCCTCCGTAGTGGCCCTCATCAACGATCTGTATTCAACCCCGACCGTGGAGCTGCGAGAAGTAGTCGAGCTGCACCGGTACTCCAATTTGTCCGTCGACGAGCTTGCCGCGCTTTGCCACATGAGCCCGTCCACCTTCAAGCGGGAGTTCAAAAAGGAGTACGATAGCAGTCCCGCTAAGTACATCAGTGGTCAAAAGCTGAAAAAGGCCCGGGAACTGCTGTCCTTGTCCGACCTGCCGATCAGCGATATTGCCTACGAGGTCGGCTTCAACGATCCCCTATACTTTACCCGGCTCTTCAAGCGGAGGGAAGGCGTATCGCCCAGTGCCTACCGCAGTCGGATGACGGGTTGACCCGATCGTCCATACGCCTGAACCGATCGTCCATCGACCCCGCCCGGGGCGTAGCTAATTTTGTCGGTATAGGAGGGTGAGCATTGGCGTGTTGCCGGTGCGGTTCCTCCCAACCATCAATATCAGTTATGCATAATTTTCAAGTTCATACCGTCGATTCCGCACCCGCGGCCAGTAAACCCCTGCTCGAGGATTCGCTTAAAGCGTTCGGCTACATTCCTAATTTGCACGGTACCCTGGCCGAATCCCCCAAACTGCTGGAGGCCTACAAGACCCTGCACGAGCTCTTCGCCGGCTCCTCCTTCGATAAGGACGAGCTGACCGTAGTCTGGCAAACGATCAACGTGGAGCACGAATGTCACTACTGCGTGCCCGCCCATACCGCCATCGCCAAGAGCATGAAGGTGGATGACGCTATCACGGACGCCCTCCGGAACCGGCTACCCCTGCCGACCGCGAAACTTCAGGCGCTGCATACCCTTACGCTTGCCATTGTCCGCAACCGCGGTCGCTTATCCCCGGACGAGCTCGCCGCGTTTTACGCTGCGGGTTACGAGAAACGCCACGTGCTGGAGATCATCCTGGGACTGTCGCAGAAGGTAATTAGCAACTATACGAATCACATCGCAGAAACCCCGGTGGACAAGCCGTTCGCAAAGTTTGCGTGGCAACCCGAAGGACTGCCCGCTTAGCGGTCTCTCCCCCACCGCACCCGCGCGCCGCCGCACGCGTGGTGTAAGCTAAAAAGAAGAACCCCCGCACGGACAAATTCCTGGTGGGGGTTCTTTTTTGTTCCCGACTGCCATCTTAGCGACTCTATCTAGTGAGTGGCGCACTGTTTTGGCCGTAATTGCTTCGACTAGGTATATACAGTGGAAAGGCCATCTACAAAACGTTGGGATGCTGAGTCGTTCCGGAGAACGATCACGGTTTTGGTCTTACCGATATTGTGCAGCTTGCTTAGGATACCTGATCTTCTGCGAAGATTATAGGTAACGACATAGTGGTAGAAGTCAGCATCAAAGCGTTCGGGACATCCCGGCGGCATGTCGGGTCTGACCCGTCCGTAGTACCGGAGGATGCGCTTGGTGATGCGCCAGAGGCAGGTCACGGTACGGTAATCCAGGTAGATAATGGTATCCGCTTTCTCCGTCTCCCGCCAGTCGGCCTTCCAGAATTATTGGTCTAGGTGAATCACTTCCAGCCCCGTGATGTCACCGAGTCTGCGGGCGAGGGTGGACTTCCCTGCACCGCAGCATCCGATAATGAGTACACGCTGCATGGTCATAGGCAGTAAGATAACTAACCGCAACTGGATACTCCTTATACGGGACGCGTCGGAAAGTGCGCAGAATTAGATAATGGGTTTCTAAGTGATATTATATTTTATAAACAGAAAATTTTGGATGAGTAATATGTCACATCCCTCATTAGCCTTCCATGCAAGGACAACATGACCTCCATTTATGGAAGCGTTCCCAAGGAAATTATCGGGATCACACAGGCTTGGCTGACTGTCGCCGGATCGCCCGCCACAAAAAAGAGCACTGTCCCGAATGACGTAGCCACGGTAAGTCTGGTTCGGTAAGTTTCACGCGCCAACTACTGCTGCTGAGTAATGTTACTCCCCGCCTGCAACACTACCCCACCCTCACTGACCTCAAAGCAGGCTTTCGACTTCTGCAGTCCGTAGCGGACACCGTCCCGGACGATAAAGTTCCGGTACAGGCTGCCGTTCTCGCGCCAGGCTTGCTGCAGGCCTTCCAGCCGGTCGTCGTGGTAGGTGTAGGCCTCGGCCGGGTCGCCGTTGGCGTACCAGGTGAGCTGCAATCCTTCTTTCTTCTGCGCCTCGTAGGTGTAGGCAAACTTTAGCGTTCCGCTCGCTTCCCAGTAGCCGAAGTGCGTTCCGGTAGACAGGCCGTCGCGGTAGGTACGGACTTCGTAGGGCCTTCCGCTGGCGTAAAAACTGCGGTAGACACCGTCGAGACGCCCCTCACGCACGGTGCTGTACGTTGCGATGTCGTAGCCCTTCAGCACCCGGTGGACCACCCCGGTAAACGGCTCGCCGTCGTACCGGTAAATACCGTTAACGTAAATCGTACGGCTGTCCGCAAAATCCACCGTATCCACCCGGACCGTTGCGGTATCCCCGGCGACAACATACGGCCGCGTACCGGACGTCACGATCCCTCCGAATACGAGTAATAGCAGGCAGGCAAAAAGCTGAACGGTCAGACTGTCCATCAGGGTTTTCGGTTTTGGGTGGTGCTACTGCGTAAAGGTGCCTTTCGTCCCGTGGTAGGCACCGGACTTGATCACGTACAGGCCGGAGGTGGAGTACATCTCGTTGCTGACGTGGTAGTGGTAGATCGAATCGGGGAAGTCCGCGGTGACCCCGATGTGCCCGCCGTTGGTATCCAGGTCCTCCGGATAGGTGCCGTCCGTATCCTTGCGGCCGTACACGGGAAATCCGTCGCGGAGGAAACCGATCAGCTTGGCATCGTCCGTAGTGAGGTAGTCGCCCTCGCAGTGGTAGTGGTAGTCTTCCCGCGGCCCGGGGTGGGCACCGGCGGCGTCGAAGGTGCTCCAGGCGTTTTCCGCCAGCAGACCGCCGCCCTCGTAGTCGTTGTAGATCGGCACTCCGTTGAGGGCCATGCCGACAGGACCGAGTTCAGTTTGCTCTTTACTTGCGGCTTCGGCGGGATGGGCGGGGATGGTCATCACGTAGTTGAAGCCGATCATCGTCGTGTTCATATTCGCGTGATTGGTGCCGGGAAAGTCCTCGTACATTTCGTGGCCCTCCCCCCAGTAGGGAGTCTTGTGGTCGGGCAATCCGGTGCTGCTGATGGAGATGTTCTCTCCGTCGACCTGTACGCTCACCCCGTCGGTATAGGCGTTCCCGAAACTGGCCTGCACCACCGCGGTGATGTCGACGTCGCCCGATGGGATCTCGCTAAAGTCTTGGGTGCCATCCTCTTTGCAGGCCCCCACGCTCAGGAGCGTGAGAAAAAGGATCAGGTGTATCGTGTGTTTCACTTTTCGAGTTTTGGGTTAGGATGGATTTAGCCCTTTGACTCATAACTCCTCCGCATCCTTCGGCGCGTTCCGCATTTTTTTGCTTTGGGCGCGGACGCGGGTGCAATGCATATCCCAATGAGCTACGCTCGGATACATTACCCGGGGCCCAGGGGGCATTATCCGGTACGGGGGTACTAGCGTAGTGCGCATAAGCTGCCGTTGGTGAATCACTGCTCCCGCGGTCCCGCCCGACGTGTTATTGGCTAAGCCAGAAGGAAGCGCATCGGTGCCTGGGTCCTTACCTTGAGCCGATGAAGGTGTTCCTCTTTATTTGTCTGACCGCTCTAGTGGTAAGCTGTGAAAACGCGCCCGTGCGGCCGGACGTAGCGCCCGCAACGATGCCGCGCGAAACCCGTCCGACGGTCAGTTTTACCTTCGACGACGGGAGCACCCGCCCCATCCTGGACTACCCGGCGGAGGAGTGGAATAAGATGATCCTGCGGAGCCTTGATTCAGCGGAAATCAAGTCAATCCTCTTTGCGACCGGCAGGGATAATAACAACGCCCGGGGAAGGGCGCTCCTCGACTCCTGGGCAAGCCGGGGTCACCTCATCGGTAACCACACCTACACCCACCCCTACCTGAACGACGAGCAGTTGTCGGTCCACGATTTTACCCGGGAGTTGCTACGTACCGATTCCCTGATCGCCGAATCTCCCGGGTACGTGAAGCTGTTTCGCTTCCCCTACCTAAAGGAAGGCGGAGATTCCAGTAGGGTCACGGCCTTTCGCGAAGTGCTCGAAGCGCATGGTTATAAAAACGGCTACGTAAGCATCGATGCATCGGACTGGTACGTCAACGATAAGTTGATTGCGCTAATGAAGCGCGACCCGACAGATACCGTCGCGATCAATCGCTACCGGGAGTACTATTTGGACCACATACTGGACCGCGCGACCTTCTACGATAGCCTGGCTTTCGAGCTGACGGGTAGGCGTATTCCTCACACCCTGTTGCTCCACCACAACCTTACCTCGGCCCTGTTTCTGGACGATCTGATCGAACGCTTCAGACAGAACGACTGGGTCCTGACCGATGCAGCCACCGCCTTCCAAGATAGTATTTACCGCACTGTAGTTCCCGCACCGGCGGCTGGAGAAAGCATAGTGTACGCCCTGGCTAAGGCAAGCGGTAACTATACCGGTTTACTGCGCTACCCCGCGGAGGACAGTCGCTACGAAATACCGTTAATGCGGCGGTATGGGCTAATTGACGCAGCGGAGGAGTAGTTAAGGCCGCACGAACGTTCGCCGTGGGCTGCTACAATCCTACGAGACCGTTCGCTAGAGGTCCATTTGTATCATGCGTACTAGTCGTCCCAGTACCGGCGGATAATTTCGCGGATTTCCGGGTTGTCGGCGTCCGTATCGCCCAGTTCCTCGCGTAGAGCCAGGATTTGCTGCTTCATGCGGGCGATGATGTCCCGGTATTGGGGGTCGTCGTAGGCATTGCGCAGCTCGTGGGGGTCTGCTTCTAAGTCGTAAAAGTCCCAGAACCGGGTGGGTTCCTCCCCGGGGGCGTAGTCGTTTTCGGCGAGGCCGTTGCCGTAGAAGAAAGCCAACTTGTAGCGTTGTCCCCGGATGCCGAAGTGGCCGGGGCGGTCGCGCGAGTGGTCCCAGTAGCGGTAGTAGGAGTAATCCCGCCAGTCGTCCGGGGTGTTGCCGCGCAGGTTTTCCCGGAAACTGCGGCCCTGCATATCGGTAGGGTAATCGATCCCCGCGTAGTCGGCAAAGAGGGCCGAAAAGTCGACGTTCTCGATGAGGTCGCGGTTGCGGGTGCCCGCCCGTATTTCCCCGGGGAAACGGATGACGAAGGGCATGTGGATCGACTCCTCGAAGATGAGTCGCTTGTCGAACCAGCCATGCTCCCCGAGAAAGTAGCCCTGGTCGGCGGTGTAGATCACCACGGTGTTTTCCGCCAGGCCGGACGCCTCGAGGTAATCCAGGAGCTTGCCGATGTTGTCGTCCGCGGCCGCGCCGCAGCGTAGGAAGTCCTTGACGTACTTCTGGTAGGTCTTCGCGCGGGCTTCTTCGGGGGTAAGTCCTTCCACCGAAAAGGGGAGTTCGGGGTAATTCATGTAGTCTTTACGCAGGCTGGGGTCGGCGGTGGCCGCCAGATACCGCTTGGTCAGGTTATCGATGGACTGGCCGACGAAGGAGCGTCCAGTGGTCGCGGGCCCCTGATCGTAAATGGTGGCGGGAAGGGGCAGTTCTACATCCCGGTACAGGTGACCAAATCGGTCCGGATAGTCGAAGGGTTCGTGGGTGGCCTTGAAGTGGGTCATGGCCAGAAAGGGCCGGGTGGTATCGCGCCGTTCGATCCAGTCGATGGTCATGTCGGCAATGATGTCGGAACTGAAGCCCGTGTAGGGCCGCCCCCCGCCGTAGTAATCCTCCCAGTTGTCCGCGGTCTTCATTACCGGGTTCCAGTATTCGCCCTGACCGGGCAGTACGCAGTAGTAGTCGAAGCCGGCGGGTTCCTGCTTCAGGTGCCACTTGCCGATCACCGAGGTCTGGTAGCCTCCGCGCCGCAGTTCCTTGGCGATGTTGTTGTACCGCGGGGACAGTCCCGCCCCCAGGGTGGTCACGCCGTTAACGTGGCTGTACTGGCCGGTCAGGATGGTGGCCCGGCTCGGCGTGCAGATGGAGTTCGATACCAGGCAATTTTCCAGCACGGTGCCCTCCGCGGCCAGTCGTTTGATGTTCGGCGTGTGGGCGAAGTCCTCGAGGATACCGCCGTAAATGCCCCACGCCTGGGCCGTGTGGTCGTCGGACATGATAAAAAGGATGTTCGGCCGCTCGCGATCCTGGGCGGGGAGGTCGGCGCCATCAATGAATACCAATATCGCCAACAGGATGGACGCGAGTGGGAAGGAGCTGTTTAAGTTGAGGGGCATGTTGACTTTTTCGTTCGAGGGTGCAGAATCTTCCGGGTGCTCAGCTATATGAATCAGGTGAAAACGCCCACTCAAGATAGTAGACCGGGTGGGGATGAACGGCTGCTTTTTCATGGAGATTGGCACTACAAGAGCGCCATTACGACGTCGGTGCTCGTTACTCGCGGGTTTGCGGCGTGGGCAAGCGGGCCCTTACCCGCCGTAAGTGAGCTCGGAGACCATCAAAATCCGCCCGCTCGATCAGGTCTTTTGGCAGCAAGGAACTACCCATTCCGACGCCGTATGCACCTGCGGCGAGAAAGGCGGCGATGTTGTCCGGTGTCACCCCCCCGGTCGGCAACAATTTGATCTGGGGAAGTGGTCCCCGTAGGTCTTGGAGGTAATTCACTCCGAGCTGACTGGCCGGAAAAACTTTCACCGCCGAAGCCCCCAGGTTCCAGGCCCGGTAGATTTCCGTCGGGGTGTAAGCGCCGGGGAATACCGGAATGTTTTCATCCGCGCATCTTCCAATCACCCGCTCCTCCAGAATGGGGGTCACTATGAACCCGGCACCGACCGCTAGTGCCCGGTCGAGGTCTTCCATTGTGCAGACCGTGCCGGCACCGACGTTCAAGTCGGGGTAGTCCCGTACCAGCCGGTCAATAATGTGCTCGGCGCGCGGAGTATTCATGGTGACTTCCAAAGTACGGAATCCGGTTTCCGCCATCACTTCCGCTACCTTCTCGCAGTTTGTAGCGGATAAGTTCCTGAGGATGCCTATCACGGGCACGGCGTCGAATGAGGACCAGGCGGTGCAAGGGGTGTTAATCATACGTAGAGAGTATTTGCCGTTGTCCCCGGAGCAGGGCACGTTCGATTTGCCGGTCGTCCATCACTTCCAGACGATCCGCACCGTACAGAGCGGTTAGGGCCGTCCGGTAAAGAACAAGCAGGGGTCCGGAGGCAGCCAGCCAGAACTTGTGGTTCGTGTTATCCCCAAGTCCGCGTAACTCCGCACCGATAAGTAAGCCGCTGAGGTGGTAGTAGTTGTCGACCGGATCGGTGTTACGCAATATATGCCCGGCACGAATATCGAACAGGGAGGCAGCCATACCTTCCCGGTATCCGCACCGGACTCCGTATAGGTAGGCATCCTGGGTTACCGCATTCCACTCCCCCTCCCGCACCGAATGAGCTAAGATGCTATGTGTTCTTAGTAGCCCGAAAAGCTCTCCCGTCATGTAGCTCCGGAAGTCAGTGACCATATCCCCTTCGCACAGCAGGTGTTTGCTGTGGGTGCCCGGCAGCAGAATAACTCCATCGGCCTCGGAATCCAACTCATCCAGCATCCCCAGTGCCTGCGTTTCTTCCCCCCGCATGATGCCGCGGGTACTCTTGACTCCGGAAATCAGTACAATGGCCTGTCCCGTCGGAAGCTCACGCTGCTGACTTACTAAAATGCGGCCACTCCGCTCGATCGGCAGTTCGCCGTAGGGGAGTTCGAGCATTCCGATGTTTGCCGAAGCCATCCCGCTGATCACGATCGGGTAAGATGGTCGGGCTTCCGCGAGCAAGTCCGTCTGCCGCTGGAGGTAAGTGCCGTAAAATTCGAACCGATCACTTTCGGCACTCCGCAGGAACTCTTCGTTCAGATCGCGGATCCCCCGGTCGGTGCTCCGGTACGCTCTGACCCTAAGGGTACTCTTTTCCACCAGGCGAAGCCGGAAGTTGCTCGTGCCCCAGTCACAGCTGATGAAAAAATCGGTCCGTTCCATCGTCTACCAAATGACTGTGTTTCAATCGTCTAAGGGGGGGGCAGAGCCAACATGAAGCAGATACGTAATGGTGCTATGCTGTTCGGGAATGCTTGCCGTAATCCTGGGGTAAAATAGTTCGCAACTGCCTTACCCTACCCCACCGCTCGGTTGATTGCACTGGAATGCCTTTGCTCACGCGCCCACATGATCCGTAAATCCGCTGAGGACGTGATTGGGCGATGATGTAGCATTTAAAGGAAATTATGGATGAGTAATCACTCTGTTAGAATTACTACATCATTAGGTGATAATCGGAGAATAGAATCGCATTACTTTATTTGGATAGCACAGATAGACTTGACTATCCACCGTGATGTATTTCAACCTCAAGCACCGGAGCATTGGTTAACCAATCACTGTAAATGAAGATAGAGCTTGCTACCGCCGTCTTACAAAATTATGTTTCTCTAAACCTTGCAAAACAGACTTTAAATTTGATGACTCCGCGATTTTGGTGAATTGTCGTTAAAGTTGCCGCAATAATTTGGACCACGGCGAAACTAAACCTAAATTTGGTTAACCAATCACTGGTTGACCAGATCGTGCAATTTACCTGAATGCTTCTGTACCTTAACGACAGCCACCCTGCCGGGGTCTCCCGGACTGACCACGGTACGGTCTATGACCAATATGGCAAGCCGTTTTACCCACGGCTGCAGGGAATCCTAAACGTCCGGTTTACTCGGTTGCCAGTAGCATCTCCTCCCCACCCGACCAAGTTGCCCTGCAACTACTCTGCCGTACCCCTCCCCGAATGCAGTATAGACGGTTTCGTACCGTCGCTACCCAGGGATAAGACCTATATTATACGGAAGTGGCTACGCCAATTTCTTTCCTAACTTTAAAATCAACCCATCCACGCTTAACCAACCGGCACGACTGTTCTCCTCCCTTTCCGGGGTTGTCCGCGCAGTTATCCCCTAACTCACTATCAATGTCATGCAAAAAAGAATGAACGTAATAACCCGCCTGCTAACCCTGTGTCTGCTGCTGTTCCAGGGAATCGTTTCCGCTCAGGACGGATATCTCCTCTCCGGAACCGTTACCGACACGGACGACATTCCACTTATCGGGGTGAGTGTGCTCAAGGCGACCACCACGTCGGGCACCGTGACGGACTTGGATGGCAACTTCCAGCTGGAAGTCAGCCCCGGGGATGTCCTTCAGTTCTCCTACACGGGCTACGCCACCCAAACGGTAGAGATTACCGGCCAGTCCGAGCTGAACGTCACGCTGGCTACGGACGCCCAACTCCTCGATGAGGTGGTCGTCGTGGGCTACGGCTACCGGAAAAAGTCACACAACACGGGCGCCATCGCGCAGATCGGTGGTGAAGACGTCGCCGCCATTCAGGCCACGCGGGTGGACGAAGCCCTGGCCGGTAAACTATCCGGGGTCCTGATCCAGAATCAGGACGGTGCACCCGGAGCGGACCCCAAGATTCAGATCCGCGCCGCCTCGTCAATTTCCGGCGACTCGGAGCCCCTCATCGTGGTGGACGGTTATCCCATCGTCGGAAGCCTGGCCACCGTGAACCCCAATGACATCGAAAGCCTGGAAGTCCTCAAGGACGCCGCTTCGGCAGCAATCTACGGATCCCGGGGGGCCAACGGGGTTATCCTCGTCACCACCAAGTCCGGCACCCCCGGCAAGGCCCGGTTCAGCTACGACGGCTACGTGAGCACCTCCCACCGCTACGTCAGTGACGTGGAGCAACTCAAGACGGCCGGCGAATGGGCCAACGAACTGGACGCCGGCATCGCCAACGGCACCTACGACGTCTCGGAACTCGATCCCGCCCTGCTCAACTTCCGCCTGAACGCCTACCGGAACGCCCCCGACGTCGTCGCGGTGGAAGACTGGTTGTTCCGCAGCGGCAGCAACATGAGCCACAACTTCAGCGTAAGCGGCGGCACGGATGACGTCAATTATTTCGCCTCCGTCGGCTACCTCGACGCCGAAGGTATCGTCATCACCCAGGGATTCGAGCGCTACAACGCCCGCCTGAACCTCGACGCCAAGCTCGGCGACCGCTTCAGCACGGGACTTAACTTCAACGGCTTCATGTCCGACCGCGACATCGTGGGCCACGACATGCGGGACCTCCTGCGGGCCTACAGCATCCACCCGATCTACCACACCGAAGCATCGATTGCCTTCGTCCAGCAGCTGGACCAGCAAGCCCAGTCCCTGGGCCTCGATCCCTTCGACGACGGCTACCGGGGCGGCGATGCGCCGTTCAACAACAGCATCTACACCCTGGAGCCCGGCATGACCGCCCAGGACTGGCACTACGGCCGCAGCGGGAACGGCATCGGTGGCTCCGGTGACGCGGGACCCGCGACTAAGCTTGACAATACCGACCGTTTCGAAAAAACGTTCTTCGGCAATATCAGCTCCTACCTGCAATTCAGCATCGCCGAGGGACTGAACCTGCGTACGGTACTGGGTGGGGATATGCGCGACACGCGTAACTTCTTCTCCCGGACCCTGGAGTTTGACTCCCGGGCCCGGACCAACCAGACGGCCCTCGACCAGACGGACCTGAAGCGCTCGTCCATTCTGAGTGAAACCACCCTGGGCTACACCAAAGTACTGGGTAAGCACGACGTGTCCGCGGTAGCCGGTCTGGAGTTCCAGAACTTCTACTTCGACGGCATCGCCCTGAACGCCACGAACGTGCCCTACGGCCAGCCCCTGAACTACGCCCTGCTCGACCCCGCCGACATCAACGTATCGGAGCGCGACGAGACGGTTGCCCGCCGCAGCGTATTCGGCCGGATCAACTACGCCTACGACAACCGCTACCTGGCCTCCGTATCCGTGCGGCGCGACGGCGACTCCCGCTTCGGAGCCAATAACCGTTTCGAAACCTTCCCGGCGATCTCGCTCGGCTGGAACGTCCACAACGAAGCCTTCTATAATTCCGAATTCCTGACGGACCTGAAGCTGCGGTTCAGCGCGGGCTCCCTGGGTACGACCTCCTTCCTGGGCTCCTACAGCTCCCTAAGCCTGCTCAATCCCCAGGCAACGGTACTGGGCACCGGCTTCCTCATTCCGTCCGACGTGGCGAACCCCGACCTGACGTGGCAAACCAACACGGAAACCAACTACGGCATCAACCTGGGCTTCCTGGGTAGCCGCTTCACCCTGGGCGTCGATTACTACACCTCCGACATCGAGGACATCCTGATCAATCAGAGCGTATCCGAAGTGCTGGGAACCACCTCCATCGTCCTGAATTCCGGCGACGTTACCAGCTCCGGCCTGGAAGTGGAGCTTGGCGCCGCGGTGATCAACAACGAGCGGTTCCGCTGGAACATCAGCGCCAACCTGTCGACCGTCAATACGGAGATCACGGATCTGGGCGGTCTGGACGAGCTGCCCCAGGTCATCTACGGACAATCCGGCCGCGGTCCCGTCTTCCGCAACTACGTTGGCGGAGAGATCGGCGAGATGTGGGGACTGGAAACCATCGGACTGGTCGAACCGGAGTACATCGAAGACCCCACCCGGGCCATCGGCATTAACAGCTCCGAGTACTACGTGGTAGACCAGAACGGCGACGGCGTCATTGACCGGACCCGCACGGTGGCCGAAGGCGGTGACCTGGTCAAGATCGGCCAGAACACCCCCGACTTCTACTACGGCCTCAACAGCCAGATGTCTTACGGAGACTTCGACCTGTCGCTCCAGTTCCAGGGCGCCCAGGGCGGTGAAGTTTTCAACATCGACGAGATTTACTGGCGCTCGGAATTCGGTGGTCGCGTACGGGAAAGCTTCGATGCCAACAACGACGGCATCGCCGACCACAACGGCCTGCACTACACCCAGTCGCGTAACCAGTTGGATGCCCAGATTCAGGATGCCTCCTACCTGGCCCTGAGAAATGCTACCCTGGGATACACGCTTAATCCGGACTGGCTCGGCCGGGTCGGCCTGGGTTCCCTCCGGGTCTACGTAGCGTCCACCAACCTGCTTTACGTGATGGGCGACGACTACACCTCCCTCAACCCGGAAGGAGTAGAAACCACGCAGAGCGATTATTTGGGACCCACTACCTACGGAGTACAGGTCGGGGCAAGCCCGGTCGTCCGGAGCTTCACTCTGGGCGTCAATCTCAAATTCTAGGCACCCGATTGCCAATCCATAAATAAGAACTTATGAAAGCGATATATATCATTCTGGCTTCCTGTCTGTTCCTGACGGCCTGCGAAGACCTCGATCAGTTCCCGCCGAACATCGCGAGCTCGGGATCGCTGACGGACTTTGACGGCGTACTCAATGCCGCCTACTACTACCAGCACGGGTCCGTAACCCCCATGGCCGTTATGGGCGATTTCCGGGCCGACAACGCCATCATGCTCGAACCCCCCTACACGGAGTTTGATGAATTCGGGCCCAACCTGACGGCGATGGAGGATCAGTTTTTCGGTCCATTCTACACGGCACTATATAAGTCGATCCTGAGTGCCAATAACGTGATCGAAAATTCGGACAATGCCCGGGAGGTCGGTGAGGCCAAGTTCCTGCGGGCGCTGTCTTACTTCAAACTGGTCCGGGTCTTCGGCGACGTGCCGGTTAATCTCGAAGCTTCGCCGGATGTGACGGACGAATCCATCCTCGTCCGCCAACCGGTAGATGCTATCTACGATAACGTGATCATTCCCGACCTTCAGGATGCCATCGCGGCCCTGGGTACCAACATCGTCAACGGCCGTGCTTCCAAGTACGCCGCCCAGGGCATGCTCGGCAAGGTGTACGTGCAGCGGGGCGATTTCGCCAGCGCCGAACCGCACCTGGCCGCCGTCGTGAACGGGGCCGCCGAAGCGGGTATCACCCTGGAAGCTAATTACGGTGACATCTTCGGCGTGGACAATGACCTCAACTCCGAGATCATCTTCGCCACCCAGATATCCGGCTCGGTATCCGACGAATACGGCTTCTCCGAGTTCTGGTCCTGGTACGGCGGTCTGGACACGAAGTCCCTCGAACCCCTGGACCCCGACCTGATCGCGGCCTTCGACGCCAGCCCCGGCGACCTGCGCAGGGACGTTAACATCGATACGGCGCGGATGGCCTCGCCCAAGTACCCCCAGACGGGCGGCCCCGATCACGACTGGATCGAACTGCGCCTGGCGGATGTCATCCTGCTCTACGCGGAAACCCTGAACGAACTGGGCACGGACCCCGAAACCGTCCTCGACCTCCTCGACCCCATCCGCCAGCGTGCCGGACTAGATCCCCTCGACCATACGGTGCTGAACACCCAGGCCCTCGTCCGGGAAGCCATTCAGGACGAGCGGAGACTGGAACTCGCTTTTGAAGGTCAGCGGTGGTTCGATCTCGTCAGAACCGGTACGGTCGACGAGGAAATGGGTCAGTCCATTAACAGCGATTACTACCTGTTCCCCATCCCCGTTTCCGAGGTGCTGGCGAGCTTCAACGTAATCACCCAGAACCCTGGGTATTGACCATGATTGTAGTTTACAGAAGTTTGGATTTTACCAGAGGAGTAACGGTCGTTGCTCCTCTGTTTTTTTGTCCCGCGCGCTAGTTCACGATCTCTCCGCGCCAACTTAACCAGTCAGCCCGCCTTCCTCCGGCACGAAGTCCCCGGTTTTAGCACCATCCATTGATTGCTCCTTCACGGGATTTCGTCGCTCCTGCGTACCCGCCCAGAAGATGTCGCGGCGCGGACGCGGGAGCCATCCAAGTCAGAAAACCAGACTTTCAAAACGGGACCGGGCAACCCCGCGGTACCGGGCTCCATCCCTACGGGGAGAATTGCCAGACCTTCAACTATCCGAATTACCCGGATTGAATTGCTACTATACGGAACATGTGTACTTAACCTGCGATCGACGCGTACGCTCCGCTTCCGGTAAACGGAACCTACAGCCTCACAGCGGAAGCTATTCCCGATCGTGCATACCCTGAATACACATGTACAGTAGTGTTATGTCCACGCCTTTCCTGTTCTTTTTCCTTTGCTGCCTGGTCCTGGTGAGTTGCACCGAGGACGAGGAATTGTCTCTGCTCGAAGTACCCGAAGCGGATGAATCTCCGATTACCGGAGTCACCAACGGCGACCGCAACGCCACCAATTTATCCCCGGATATTGTGCGGGAATGGACCGACGTGCTGCTGCAAAACGAACGCCACGCTGTCGGTCTGCGGCCCAACGGCAGTGCCCGCGCCCTGGCCTACATCTACCTGGCCGCTTACGAAACCGCCCTGCCGGCCCTGCGGGGCTTCACCTCCAACACCCGCCGACTGGACGGACTGAACCTGGAGCGCGACTTTCGGGGCGCTGACAACGCGTCCGTCGCGCTGGCCCTCAACGCCTGTTTCGCCGACGTGATCAACCACTTCCTGATCAACGTGCCCGCCGAGCTTCAGGACGATGTGGACGACTTCGAACTCGCCATGCGGGACGAACTGACGCGGGGACTATCCGATCGGGCCATCGCCGAAGCGGAGGACTGGGGCGCCTACGTGGCCCGGCAGGTGATCGAGTACAGTCAGACCGACCGGGAAGCGGAGGAGCAGATCCTCGATCCCCAACCCCGTTCGTACGAACCTCCCGTCGGGGAGGGTTTCTGGACCTATTCCGCCGATCCGGAGCGGGCGCTGTTCCCCTACTGGGAGCGGGTACGCACCTTCGTGATCCCGGCCGAGGAAACCACTACCCTGCCCCCCCTGGCGTACAGCACCGTAGCCGGCAGTCCCTTCCGCGAGCAGATGGAGGAAGTGTACGCCGTGAACAACGCCGCCCGGGGGCGGGACGACGAGCAACTCTGGATCGCCGAATTCTGGAGCGACGACGTGGAGCGCTTGATGATCAGTCCGCCCGCCCGACAAATTTCAATCGCCAATCAGCTAGCCGATCAGTACTCCCTGAGTCTGGGCGAATCGCTGGCGCTCTTCCTGCGGGTGGGCTTCGCGATGAACGATGCCGCCGTGGCGACCTGGAAGTACAAGTACGCCCACATGGTCATGCGACCGAGCGTGTACCTGCAAGACCTGATCGATCCCGAATTCCGGACCAACCTCTTCCGGCTGATCTTCTGGCCCGACCCCGGCTTTCCCGGCTACCCCTCCGGGCATTCCTGCTTTGCCTCGGCGGCGGGCGGCGTGTTCCGTGAAACTTTCGGGAACCAGACCAACTTCACCGATCGTACCCACGAAGGCCGGACGGAGTTTCGCGGCGCGCCCCGGACCTACTCCACCTTCGACCAGTTGGCCGAGGAGAACGCATACTCCCGCATCCCCCTGGGCGTCCACGTACGCATGGACTGCGACGAGGGGCTGCGTCTGGGCTACGAGATTGCGGGAGCCGTGAATGATCTGACATTGCGGGAGGAGGATTTCTGAGAGCAGGGCACCTGGCTGAAGTTTTGCGGCGTGATCGCCGAACCCGCCCTATCGATTCGGTAACTTGGGTAGGAGATGCAGTAATCCGTATACAGGCTTCCGGAAGTGGTGCAACTAACTTTGGCGGAAACCCGGATTGATCCTTCAAATTTAGCGTCATGGCCAAATTCACCCTTCATGTCAACGGTAACGAACAGACCGTCGACGTCGACCCCGCGACCCCGGTGCTGTGGGTGCTGCGGGAGCACCTTGACCTGCCGGGCACTAAATACGGCTGCGGAATCGGTCAGTGCGGCGCCTGCACCGTTCACGTGGAGGGGGCGGCCATGCGCAGCTGCAGTTTGCCCGTCTCCTCGATCGGCGACCGGCCGATCACGACGATTGAGGGGCTTTCGGAACACGGCACTCACCCCGTGCAGCAGGCCTGGCTGGACCACGACGTTCCCCAGTGCGGATACTGTCAGGCCGGACAGATCATGAGCGCGTCCGCCTTACTGAGTCACACGCCGGATCCTTCCGACGCGGACATCGATGCCGCCCTGCAGGGCAACCTCTGCCGCTGCGGTACCTACCTGCGTATTCGCTCGGCCGTCAAATCCGCCGCCCGGTCGGCTAACTCCTGAATCCTTTGCCCATGTCTACTATACTTACCCACCGCGGTCGTCGCTCCTTTCTGAAGTCTACCGCCCTCGCGGGCGGGGGGATGTTGCTCGGATTTAACTGGTTAACCTCCTGCTCTTCTACCGAACCGGCACCACCGGGCCTGACTATGCCCGACGAATGGTTCGACATCAATGCCTACCTAAAAATCGGGGACAACGGAGTAGTGACGATCATGTCGCCCAATCCCGAATTCGGTCAGAACATAAAAACTTCCATGCCGATGATCGTCGCCGAGGAACTCGACGTCGACTGGAACAATGTCATCGTGGAACAGGCGCCCTTCGATACGACCAAGTACACCCGTCAATTCGCCGGCGGAAGCGCCTCCATCCGCAGTTCCTACGACGGCCTTCGGCTGGCCGGGGCCACCGCCCGTCACATGCTCCGTCAGGCGGCCGCGGATGCCTGGCAACTTCCCCTGGCCGAAATTACCACGGCGGCGGGCATGGTTCACCATGCGGCCAGCGGTCAGTCGGCCAGCTACGGCACGCTGGCTTCCGCCGCCGCCGGGGTCAGCGTGCCCGAAGAGGTAGAACTGAAAAACGTCCGCGATTTCGGCATCATCGGCACCTCACGTAAGAACGTGGAGGCTAAGAACATCATCACCGGTAAACCGCTGTTCGGGATAGACTACCGACGTGACGGCATGCTGATTGCCATGATTGCCCATCCCCCCGCCTTCGGCATGAAACTCAAATCGTTCGACGGGGCGGCGGCGGAGAAGATGCCCGGTATAAATAAGGTGTTCAGCATTGAGACCTTTCCGCGCGGTTTTGAGAAGGGGTTATTCGACACGGTCTCATTCACCGAACTGGTGGCCGTTGTTGGGGAGACGACCTGGCAGGTGATGCAAGCCAAGCAGGTACTGGAGGTGGAGTGGGAGCCCATAACCGACGTAGTGGAAACGATGAACATCTTCGGCAACATTCGCGAGAACCGCATCCCCGGCGGGCTGGAAAGCACGGAGGAGCACGAAAGACGGATGGAGCAGGAAAGCGGGTCCGGCACCCGGGTCAGCCGACGCGACGGGGATCCGGAAGCGGCCTTCGCGCGGGCGGCCCAAGTCATCGAGCGCACCTACACGGCGCCCTTCCTCGCCCACAACTGCATGGAGCCGATGAATTTCTTCGCTCACTTCACCGACGAAAAGCTGGAAATGGCCGGTCCGCTGCAGGCTCCGGAATTTACCGAAAGCACCCTCGCGGCCCGCTTCGACCTGCCGAAGGAGAAGATCGATATCCACCTGACCCGTATGGGCGGCGGGTTCGGGCGACGCGCCTACGGTCACTACCTGGTGGAAGCTGCCCTCATCTCCCAACAAGCTCAGGCGCCGATCAAACTCATCTACACCCGCGAAGACGATATGACCTGCGGCATTTACCGGCCCTCCTACCATGCGACTTACCGGGCGGCCCTCGATGAAGCCGGCAAACTGATCGGCCTGCACGTTAAAGCCGGTGGTGTTCCGGAAAGTCCGCTGTTCGCTAACCGCTTCCCGGCCGGGGCGGTAGATCATTATCTGGCCGAGGAGTGGTCCGTCGATTCCAACATCTCCATCGGAGCTTTCCGCGCCCCCCGCTCCAATTTCATGTCCGGCGCCGAGCAGGCCTTCCTCGACGAAGTAGCCGAAGCCGCCGGAAAGGACCCCATCGACTTTCGGCTGGAACTGCTCCAGCGGGCACGGGAGAATCCAGTCGGGGAGAACAACGATTACGACGCCGCCCGCTACGCCGGAGTTCTGGAGCTGGTCCGGGAAAAATCCGACTGGGACAATACGCCCGCCGGGGCCTCCCGGGGAGTGTCCGCTTACTTCTGCCACAATACCTACGTAGCCCAGGTGCTGGACCTTACCGTCACGGACGGGAAGCCTACGGTCGACCGGGTCAGTTGCGCGGTGGACTGCGGCATCGTCATCAACCCCGATGCCGCGACCAATATGGCCGAGGGGGCCATCGTCGACGGGGTGGGCAACGCGCTATACGGGCAGCTCACGTTCCGCGACGGCGTACCCGACCAGCAAAATTTTGACGACTACCGCATGATCCGCATCGGGGAGGCGCCCAGGTCGATCGACGTTCATTTCGTCCGGAACGAAGAGTCCCCGACGGGCATGGGTGAACCGCCCTTCCCTCCGGTATTCGGGGCGGTGGCTAATGCCCTGTACCGGGCTACGGGGGAACGACACTACCGGCAGCCCTTCTTGGGGGAGCGGGAGCTGCTTGGCTGATTCCGGCTCGCATGATCATGTCGGTCTCTGACCCCTAACCACTTCAGGGAGGAAACCGCCGCGATCGGGGGAACGGTGCGATCGACCGTTGCCCGATAGTCCACTATTTGTAGATAGCGTCTATGGCTAGCTCAGCCAGTTGCATTAACGGGTCCGCGACCTAGGATACCTAGGCTATAATGCTATCGAGTCATTGGCGGAAGCTTTACCTAACCCTCCCCATGTCCGAGTTTACGGGCATAAGAAGGGCCGGAATGATGCTCATTATCATTATTTTTTTCAATACGTAAACCACTCAGCTACATAGATATAGCACTTATACTGCAGTTTAATTGTAGGATATGTACCAGCCTTTTTTGGGCGAAGTCCGATAGTAGCAAGCTTTCGTAAGATCAGTCCGGGGTGGTAGGGTCGGTGGTGTCCAATATTTGTTGCGAACACAATAATCATGCTTACGAACGGCACGGATGTCTGTGCTAACTCGCCACGCGGTAACGGACCGTAGTCGACCACTATCACCTTTTCGTCTCTGCTGATCAGGTATCTCCCCGAGCCACCTGACGGGCCGACTTTAAATAATGAACCGGTGAAAAGTCTCTGCCTTGCCCGGGGTCGGACGACCCTGGTATGCCACGCTGCGTACCCGGTGAATTACTGCATTATCCTTCTAAATACAATCGCTATGAAAACACTATTACTCCGCACCTGCCTGCTAGCCACCCTCACCCTGCTAGCCTACGCGTTGGACCTGAGTGCCTATCCAGCCGCCGACACCGATCCACCGGAGTATTCCCAGTCCCGAATGCCGGCCGGCCCCTACCTGCCCGGCGCCCCGCTGCTGAAGGAATGGGCGGCAGCTACCGGCACCACCTTGCCGGCGGAGGAAGTAGCTGCCACGGTTGCCGGAGTGACGGTGAAATCGACGCGGAACGAAAGCGATTACTATATGAGGTTTCATATCAGAGATATTACAAACACGGTTCCCTGCAACTTAGGCCAGACGAAAATTTGGCTGGAGGGCTGGGGGGGTAAATACACCTATACCGGAATTCCTGGGGGAGTTAGTTATGGCAGTCTATTATATGAAATGCCGCTGTCGGATACCCTCATACGGAACGGCTTCAGCAACTTCGGATCTTACGATACTATAGTTGGTCCGGACATGAGTTTAAGCATATTCCCGCGCATCAAATATGTGTGCGTAGGTGGCTACTTTGAAGGACATGCGCTAGGTACAACGACTCGTCCTATATACGCCGACGCCGCCGACGCTAACATTACCATCGGCACCTCCCCGTTACGTGCCCCGATGGACCTGCAGGCTACGGATGCCATCGACGACGACACTATCCGCCTTACGTGGACCAAAGGGACCGACTTTCCCGATAACCTGCACCAGTATTACATCTACCGCGACGGACAACGGGTCGATACGCTATCGGGAACTGCCCGTTCGTACGTGGATGCGGTTGGATTAGGCCAAACACACACCTACGAGGTGTCTACCTCCGTAAGCGCGTACGGCGGTAAGGAGTCATCCAGAAGCCGGGACAAGGGCAGCACTTTTTCCATTGATCTCAAAGCCACGGACGGTACCAAGTATAACGCTACTAACCTGTCGTGGAACAATATATCCAGCGCTTCCGACGAGATCCGCATCGAGCGTAGCTTACCGGACAGCAGTGGACGGGAGGAGATTGCCATAGTGAGTTCCAGCGCGAAGGGCTACAACGTCACGGACGGCATCCCCGGGGTGCAGTACCTGTTTTACGTCACGCCCGTCGGCTCCGGGTTCCTGACCGATTCCGATCTGGGCTACAGCCGTCCCGATGGGAGGGTGAGCGGCCACGTGAAGTCGTCACTCGGGGCCGGAGTCGGGGGCGTAGAGATGACCTTGACTTTACTGGATTCCCTGCCCGCAGGTGGGCGGACGCTGCCGGCCGGATGTGCCGCGACTTACTGTACCACTACGGATATCGAGGGGTACTACGAATTCAAGGACGTCTATTACCACGAGTTGGCCGAGTTCACCGTCAAACCAAGTAAGGGCGGGACGGTCGTCCACGAGTTCTCTCCGGCCACCGCCTCGCGTACGCTGTCGATGAACAACAAGAACGCCGAGCGGGTAGACTTCACCGATCTGACGGTATTCACCGCCAAGGGCCGCATTACCTATCCCGCCGCCTTGAACGGACCGGCCTGTGGCGTTCCCGGGGTCACCGTGCTGATCGACAGCATCGATCAGGGCATCCGGACCAAACGCGACGGCAGTTGGTCGTACGCTATTCAGCAGGAGGGGACCTACACCTTCACCCCCAAGTTCATCCACCACCGCATTGAAACGGCCGCCGGCCTGCCTGAAGTTACGCTCGAGGTCGATGGCGACCGCCCGGGGCTGGACTTCATCGACCGGGAAACGGATACCCTGAAAGTATACGTACAGAACAGTTGCGGGGAGCCCCTGGGCAGTTCCGCGACCCTGCAGATTTACGCCGCAAACAACTGTTACGATATTACCCGCCAAACCGACAGCAATGGGGTACTCGAGATTATTTTACCGGCGCGCGAGTACAGCGTAAAGGTGACTGCCATCACCGATGCAGAGCTCAGCGGCAGCGAAATCATGGCACAGATCGGGAAAAAGGATCAAAAGATCGACCTGACGGTACGCGATACCAGCGAGGTGGTCAGAATACTGGAGGACACCGTCTACATCGAGGAGCAGACCGAAACCCTGGCCAACGGCTCCACCATCATTATCCAGGCGGCGGATACCATTCCGGCCGGCACCCGCGACACCATCCGCGCCGAGGTGCGTCCCGAACTGAGCTTCATCTACCGTTCCCCCCTGGATATATCGATTGATTACGACCTGTCGGGGGTCGACACCTACACCTGCGATCAGGAACCGATAGCGGTGATGGAGCAGGGCCTTGCCTATACCCTGACGATCGACATCAGAGAAGTCCTGGGAACGGATTGCGCCCTCGACACCGGCTACCTGAATATTTACGACTTTGTCTCCGACCGGGGCGATGAGGTAGCTCGGGTACCCATTCGCGACGGTATCGCGACGTACACCGTAGAAGCCGGCGAGCCGAACATCGCGGTAAGCGCAGATCACAACCACGAAAAGTTGCTCTACGTTATCCCGGATGTAGACCTCGTACCAAAAGAGGGGGTAGAGTTCTGGTTCCTGGTCACCGGGGCCAAGATTATCACACCGAGTTTTATTACCCGCTCGCCGGAAATACCTATGCTGGTGCTGCACGACCCCCCCGGCGACAACAGCTACGCCTACGTGGAAAAGGGGCAGTCGTTCTCAAATTTCAACACCCTGGAAGTGAAGACCGGCGGGAGCGCGGGTGCATTTGCCAACCTAGTTGGTGGGGCGTCGTTTAAAACTCCTTTTTCTTCGGCCAAATTTGGGCTATTTGCTGACATCAAGGTTGAAGCCGGAAAGGACAACCAGGATCGGAAGGGATTGACCACTACCCTAACATTTAACGAAAAATTCTCCACCTCACAACTGGACAACCTGACCGGCCACGCCGGAGACGTGTACATCGGCGCGGCGTTGAACCAGGAGTTTTCCGACGCCCAGCACCTGACTTTCGACAACTGCCAGATCGAGATCAAGGAATACCCTACGATCTCTGCCATTGATTTCGCTACAACCTTTGTATATACCGAGAACCACATCAAAAATTCCCTCCTGCCCACCCTGGGTCGCTTACGACAATCCATATTACATATCCAGGCCGACCGGGAATTGACGGAGGAAGAGATTTACGAGGCTAATCACCTGCTGCGCGACAGCATCTCGTGGGTGAACATCCTGGCGAAGAATAATATGTCCAGGGGAGAAGAGGCCATCCTGGTAGAAAACATTTCCTTTAGTGCCGGCGCCCCGATCTACCGCGAGGAAAGCTTCGATACCGTTGCTGAGGTGTCCTACGAATTCGCAGAATTCGTAAAAACCGATTTTGCCCTTGGGTTAGAGGTGGACAATGAGACTGGTTCGTGGCACAAAACAAAAATTGGCATCATGGGCAGCTTCCGCTGGTCCTCCACCAATAACACGGGCTCCACGGACGAGCGCACCCGCACGGTTGGCTACGTGCTTGACGACGGAGATATTGGAGATTTCTTTTCCGTGGACATCCTGCGGGACAAGAACTACAACGTGCCGGCCTTTAACCTAAAGGTGGGTACTACCAGCTGCCCGCAGGAGCCCGGCACCCAGGCCCGCGACCGGCCGGAGATGGTCATCTTTCCGCCGGAGCTTAACGACGTACCCCGCGACGGATTAGCGAACCTCGTGGCCCGCATCTCCAATCGGAGTGAAAGCCGGGAAACCCGGGAATACGCGGTACGGGTGGTGAGTACCACCAATCCGGATGGCGCGCTGATTCGCCTGGGAGGCCAAATTATCAACAACAGCCCCGCCCATTTCTTCATTCCCTACAACCAGACGATCGACCTCAACCTTTCGGTGGCCCGCGGACCCCTGGCCAGCAATTACCAGGATATCCAGCTGATGGTCTATCCGCCCTGCGAGTACGACCTGTGGCAGGACAACGGCAACCTAATGAACGCCGATACCTTCGGCTTCACGGTCAACTTCCAGACGGAATGCTCAGATATCGCCCTAAGGAATATCCACGACGGCTGGATCGTAAATAGCAACAGCAACGACCTGCTGCCCCTCACTCTCTCCGGCTACGACCTGGACAACGAAGAATTTGAGTACGTAGAGGTCCAGATCAAAAGAGACGGGGAAGGATACACTACCGCCATGCGCCTCGAAAAAGCGCAATTGGCAGCCATTGGGGCTAACTACGACCTGCTGCTGGATATGTCGAGATATTCCGACGGTGCCTTCCAGGTACGGGCCGCCGCCTTCTGCGGCGTCAACGGCCACACCTACTCCTCCGAAAAGCGCGGCATCATCGACCGCAAATCCCTGGCTCCCTACGGCATCCCCACACCCAACGACGGGTTCCTACGTCCGGGCCAGGAAATATCGGTGGCCTTCGATAAAAACATCGACTGCAATTTCGATCTGTATACCCCCGTCGTCACGCTCCGCCGCGCCGACACCGACGAGGTGATCGCCGTCACGACCCAGTGCGCCGACCGCCGCCTGATCCTCCAGACCACCCCCCACCTGACCGACCGCGACGATCTACAGGGGGTCCGCATCCACGCTACGGTGGACGGCCTGCGGGACCTCAACGGCAACGTGCAGAAGTACGCCACCGAGTGGAACTTCCTGGTAAATGTGAAGCCCGTCTTCTGGGACCCCGCCCCCATCTACGCTTCGGGTATGGAGGGCCGGTCGCACGTGGTGCAGGGCGTCCTGAAGAACAATTCGAACCTGAGCAAGGCCTTCAGTCTGAACGAAGACGACAACGCCCTGATCCACTACCCGGAGTGGCTCACGCCGCAACAGCAGCGGGGCACCCTGCTTCCCAACGGTAGCTACGTGCTGCACTTCGACGTTGATCCGGAACTGACCCCCGGTATCTACCGGGACAGCATCGTCGCCCTGGTCGACGACAAGCCCGTGACCACCGCCGTCACCTTCGAACTACTGGCCCAAATTATCAATTGGTCGTTCGATCCGACGGACTACGATAACGATATGACGGTGGTGGCGCAGTTCAGCCTCGACGGTACTAACAACTTGCTGTCCGCCGATTCCCGCGACCGCATCGGAGCCTTCGTTAACGGCCAGATACGCGGCATCGCCCAAATCGAGTACGTGGAGGAAACCCGGACCTACGCGGCCTTCCTGCGGGTGTACAGCAACGAGGACGGCTCCGGCAAAGGGGAGGAGGTCACCTTCCGGTTCTGGCGGGCGCTGACCGGCGCGGAGTACGGTGCCAAGGAAACGCTGCCCTTCACCAGTGACGCCCACCACGGCTCGGCCGTTGCACCCATAATTCTGCATCCGGAGGGCCGGTTCCAGGTCATCCCCCTACGGAAGGGATGGAACTGGATCTCGCTCAACGTAGCCGGAGACGATATGTCCCGCGAGCACCTGCTCCAAAGCCTGCTCAACAGTACCTCGGGCAACGACATCATGATCAAATCCACCGAACAAACGTCCGGCTACAGCGCCGGCTCGGGATGGAACGGTAACCTGCGCCAGTTGGAGCTGGGACAGGGCTATCTGTTGCACCTGTCCAATGCCCCCGACACCCTGAAGGTCGTCGGCCTACCCAGTCCCGACCCGCTCTCGGTAGCCGTCAAGTCGGGCTGGAACTGGATCGGATACCCGCGGCTGTTCCCCGAACCCGTGAGCCAGGTGCTGAGTAGTCTAAATGCCAGGAACCAGGATATCATCAAAAGTGAGACCGAATTCGCCATCTTCGAAGGAAGTGCCGGCAGTTGGGCGGGCAGTCTGCGGCAGTTCATGCCGGGGGAAGGCTACAAGCTGCGTGCTACCGGAAAGGGAACGATCCACCACCCAGCCCAGAAGTCGCTGGATTATACGGTGGAGCCTAGCCTCTATGAGTACAACATGAACGTTACCGGCACTTTCGACGCCGCCGCCCTCGGGGAGGATGCCGTCGACGACTTGCGGGTAGTCGCTCTAGTGAGCGGGACTCCCCGTGGGCTAACCGAGTTGATCTACTGTCCGAGTATCGGGGCGTACCGCGCCTTCCTGTTAGTTGCCGGAAACCTGGACGACGCCGGGCAGTCCATCGAGTTCCGCGTGACCAACGAGAAGACCGGTGCCGAGTATCTGGCCAACGGCGAGGAGACGACCTTTGCGCTGGACGATATAGTCGGCTCGGTCGCTGAGCCCTATCTCTTCTTCCTATCTACGACCGACGTGACGGACCTGGAAGCCCGCGGTTACGGACTGGGCCTGAACGTACCGAACCCCGCCAGTGACGCGACCGTAGTGCCGTTCTCGCTACCGGTGGCCGAGCGCGTGCGCCTGGAGCTGATTGACGTCAACGGTCGTTCCCTGCGCCTCATCACCGACGCCCACTATCCGGCGGGTGACCACCGGGTCGAAGCGGACCTCACCGATTTGCCGGCCGGCGTATACATGTACCGGATGACGGCCGGAAACTACGAGCGGTCCCGCCGCATGGTAGTACGGTAGAGAGCCTCCGGAAACAGTAGCTGTTTACGAGCGATGGGCGGGATTCATACTGAATCCCGCCCATCTTTTTGCCTCTCTTCAGCGTGGATTAATCTAACGGGTGACCTCCCGTTCCACCACCGTTTTAATGTGACCGAGTACCCGATCGTGAATGCGGTGAATGATGTAGTCCGACCACAATCGCCAGTAAAAATCCGGGTGGATGTCGTGGTAGTACCAGGTCGTACCCTCCAGTTCGGTACGGCCGTCGGGCAATTCGGTTAGTCGGAACTGGCCGCGTTGCGAGACGAAGTAGTCGTGCAGGTGGGGCGCGGCGACATCCCAGGGGCTGATTTCCCGCAGCGGCTCCGGTTGTTCCTCGACCGTAAAGGCCAGCAAACGTGGCTCATCCCAGACCGTGATGGGCTCCACGAAACTGCCGGTGTTAAAGGTGCAGTACCGAATGGCCCCGATGCCCTTGCCGGTAATCGTTGCCCGGATCGGGTAGCTGATGCCCGCCCGGAACAGCATCTCCCGCGGCGGGTCCAGTTCCGGGAAGGCTACGACCCGCTTCCATACGGCCTGAGGAGGAGCGTTAATAATGATCCTGGTGACCACCGGCTGCACGGTAGCGGACGTACCCGCTTCGACTAAGCCCAGAAGGGTGATCGAGGCGGCCACTAGCGCAATTGAGAGCAGGGTCCGGTCGGGCATCCGGTTGACGATCAGTTTTCCGGCGATTGTTCCAAAGTAGGCGCCGATTACCGCGATGGGCGCGACCATGGCGATACACACCGCCCCTTCAATAGCGAAGAGCAGGAGCAAAACGGTAAAGACCGCCAGGGCAGTAAACCCAACTCTGGCGGCCTCCCAACCGTGGATCTTTCTGCCGTAGCCATACAGTACGGTCGAGCACAGTCCGATCAGGAAAGGCGTCAGCACGAAGAGGGCAATGCCGTAAGTGCCAATTCCGTAAATCCCCCACAGCGTTAGCGGTCCGGCAATCAACTGCGTCAGCCCCGTGGCGAACCAGAATCGAGCTTTACGGGATTTTGACGAGAAGTCCAATACGTGGATAGTTTAGGGGTGCATCCGGAAGCCTCATTGCAATGATACAGCGGGAAAATTAGAGCTTCACCGACACCAGCCACCTATCCGATACTTTCAGGCGGTTTTCGGTCTTCACGCGATTTCCGGAAGTCCACGGCATGGTGTACTGAAAAGCTATAATTACCGGGCCGACCTCATCGGATCAGCGCAGCAAACGCGTAAACGACAGGGAGGCCAGCTTCCACTGCCCTTCTTCCCTGGTGTACACCTCCGTGACCTCGAAGGGGTTGGTTACCTTGTTCCCCCCGACGACCGCCAGCAATTCAATGTTACTCAGCACAATGGCGGTATTGTCGTTGATGATCTCCACCGATTCATCGCGGATGTCGGCGTGCTTATAGTGAATGCCGCCGCTGCGGATCACCTCGACTTCCCGGTCCTTCCCCCAGCTACCGCCCATGTGCACGAACTTCGCTTGGTCGTGGAAGAGATCGGCCAGGCGATCGGCGTCTTTATCCGCCATCCACTGCCATTTATCGCGGGAGAGTTGCAACATCTCGGCCGCCAGGGCCGAATGGCCGCTGGCATCGATAGCCCGGTACTCGACTTCCGGCACGGGTTCCTTCCATTCGGTGGGTGCGTTGCCGGTAATGGCCAGGTAGGTTACGCCCTCATCCGGGCTCGCCCCGTGCCAGTGTTCCACGCCCGGCGTGCAGCGTATGATGTCGCCCTTGCGCACTACCCGGACGGGCCGGTTGCGCTCCTGGTAATACCCCACCCCCTCGGTGATGATCAGTTGCTGACCCGCGGGGTGCAGGTGCCAGTCGAGTTTAGCGCCCGGAGCCGAGGTGGCCACCGCCAGGTGGTAGTCGAAGTTACCGGTAGTGTCGCTCGGAACGTAGAGCCAGATATCACCGGTGTGGTGGACGTTCTCGGCCTTCGTTCCGCGGGGGAAGAGGCTATTCGTCTGGGCGGTGAGTTGCAGGCCTAGGAAGCCGCACACGACGACTAAAGTAGTAGACCGTATGTTCATAATAGGGAATTTTGGTGCGCCGCGACGCATGCTTAGTCGAGATTTTTCTCCGCGAGCCAGTCGGCCAGCAGCCGGGCTACGGCGGTGTTGTTGAGGTCCGACATGGGGAAGTGAGTATTGCCGTGCAGACCGAGCTCCGGCAGCCGAATCAGCGTCACGTCACCCCCGTGGCGGTTGACGGTTTCGGCCCACCGCCGGGCCATGATGACCGCCGCCCGCCACTGGTCCTGGCCGGGATTTTCCACGGGCTCGTCGGGAATATAGTCGCCGTAATAGATGACGATGGGAATTTCCGTCAGGCGCCGAAAGGTGTCCATGGGGACTCCCCGCGCGTTGAGGCGACCGCCGACGTAATCGATGCTCTCGGGCACCTCCCCCTCCGGAAATACGAAATTGCTGCCGGGTTCGAAGGAGGCGATCGCCCGGATGTTGTCGTTTCGTAGGACGGCAAGCCATCCCTGTCCGCCGCTGTGTGAGTGGGTGACCAGAACGGCCGGGCCGATGGTATCGAAGAGCGCCGACACGGCCGCCACGTTCACGTCGATATCCAGCGGACCGGTATCGGGCGTCATTTGCCGGTAGAACTGGTCGAGGGCAACGGGAGCCTGGGAAAACTGGACGCCGGGATAGAATGTCGTCCCCTCCCCCAGTCGAAAAATCCCGAACCAGCGTTGATCGTCGGTAGCCGCCGCGTAGCTACCCGGCCGGGTGGTGCGGCCCGCCAGACCCCGACCGGGTTGGTCGAGGAGGTAGACCGGATACCGGCGTCGCAGGAAGAGTGTCTGGAAGCCTTCCCGCCCGTCGGGGGTGGTCTGCCACGTTTTCATTGACTGTCCGTAGCCGTGCCAGAAGACCAGGGGCAGGGGGCGCGGGTTCACCGGCACCTGGTAAAACACGAAGGCATGGTCGCCGTGCAGGGTCTGTCCGGCGGTAGATGCGTTCGCCGGATCGAACGCCCCGTGGGCGATCGGGTCGAAGCGGCCGGGGCTTGTCTTTACCGTCCCCCCCACCAGCATACTTCCCTGACGTTGGATGGTCAGAATATCGGCGCTTTCCGTGTTCCGCGACGGAACGCAAGACGACACTACGATCATAAGTACGGCAAACAGCGAGGTGCGGAACAAGGAGGGGGGCGTGACCATAGCAATCCTTTTGCGTGGTGAGAGTATTCTAAAAGTCCCGGAAGATCATATGCGTCGGGTACTCCATCCGAAGAGAACCAACGTGATCGTACGGCGCTTCATGAAGCCGGAACTTCTTCTCAGTGTTCGATCTCGTGGGTATCCCGCACGCTGCTAAACGACATGCCCAGCATCTTCCACTCATTCGCATGCCATTGGTAAATCTCGGTGACGGTGAACTCGTTGGAGACCGTATTCCCCCGCACTTCGGCCGTAAGGGTGATGCGGTTCCAGAGCATTACCGTATTGCCGGAGACTTCGACCACGACGTCGTGGATATCCGCTTTTGCGTAATGGATGCTGCCGGTCTCGATTATCTCCAGTTCCCGGTCCTTGCCCCAACTCCCGCTCATGTGCACGAAGCGGGCGCCGTCGCCGAAGAGTTGCGCCAGGGAATCGACCTGCTTATCCGCCATCCACTGCCACTTTTTCCGGGACAGTTCGGTGATTTCATGCTCGGTGACGGTGGTTTGTCCAACAACCAGGGTTGAAGTGAACAGCACTAAGACTATGGGAATGAAGACTTTCATATTCGATGATTTTATCTTTCAGTTAAGCAAACTTTGGCGTATCGGGCGGGAACGCGGGAGAAATGCATGGACTGTATAGCGATGTCCGGTTATTGCTATCGACTCATCCGCCGGAAGCCCCATTCTCCAGCACTTCGAGGGCTGCCTCCCCGGCGGCGGCACCGGCGGTAATGCCGATGATTTTAAGCACGTTCCTTAATTGAGCATCCGTCATTCCCAGATTACGGGCAATGCCCAGGTGGCCGCGCAGCATCGGCGTTACGCCGCCCAGGCTTGCCAGGATGCTAATGGTGACAATCTCCCGATCCCGGTAGCTCAGGACATCACGCTCGAACAGATCGGCGAACAGATGCTCCTTAAGAAACACATCCATCGCCGGCGCGAAATCCCCGTAGTCGGAGCGCCCCTCCAGGGGCCGGCCGATCAGTTCCTCCAGCACCCGCTTTCCGCGGGCGTACTTCGGCTGGTGTTCCGCAATGGCGCCGGCGTCCGGACCGGTAGGATCATCGATCCCGCGTTCCCGCCGTTCCTCCAGCGTGGCCATCAGAGTGCGGAGGCTCCGAATGCTGCGCGGAAAGCCCGCGTAAGCGTACAGGTGGGTGAGAGCCTCGCGGCATTCGTTGACGGTGAGTCCCGCGTCGAGAGCGTCGCCGAGGGCGGGCTGCAGGGCTTCCAGCTTCCCCTGGGCGGCCAGCGAGGCGATCGTCGCCAGATGGCGGTAACGCGCGGCGAGGTTCTGCATGCTGTCGTTCTCGGCCCGTTCGACCGGAATGCCCGCCCGGTACTCGGCATCGGTGACTGCTTCGCCCCACTGCACGCGACCTTGAGGATGCTCCGACGTCATAGCCATCTGTACGAACCAGCGATCGTTGGCCGCCCCGTGCCAGTGGGATACGTCAGGGGGGCACTGCACGGTCTGACCCTTCCGCAGTACCCGTACCGGCTCGCCCCGCTGCTGGTAGTAGCCGACCCCGTCGAGCACCACGAGCGTTTGCCCGGCCGGATGGGTGTGCCAGTTACTGCGGGACTTCGGTGGAAAGGTGACATTCCCTACCGCTACCGCCTGTTCGCCGTTTTCGATGGTTACGAGCCGTTCCACCCAGACGGTTCCCGTGAAGTTCTCACTTTCAAGACGTAAGCCGGCCGGGAATACCGTATTCACCGAGTCGGGAATAGTGACCTGCGCCCGCCCCGGTTGGGCGCATACGGTCAGGCAACAAAACATAAACAGGATGCGGAAGACACGGGTGAACATGATGGTCATTTACGTACAGTGCACAAGGTGCCATTAAAATAGCGCATCCCCCTACCCCGGTTACGGGTATACCGACCCCGATTACGGATGGCACTCCCAAGGGTGATTTAATCTTCCGGTTTGCACCTACCTTACTGATCGAAAAGCAAGCTCCATGGAAGATATCCTGCACTTCGACACCATCAAACAGTACAGCGCCTTCAACAACCAGGATACGCGTCACCCCCTGGTGGGCGTAATTGACCTGTCGTTGGCGAACCCCCGCCAGCTGCGGCGCATGCGGTTCAACTTCTACGTGGTATTCCTGAAGCAGGTTCACTGCGGCGATCTGCGCTACGGCTGCCACTCTTACGATTACGAAGAAGGGACGATGGTGTTCATTGCCCCCGGACAGGCCATCGGGGAACGGGGGACCGAGTTCTATCAGCCGAAGGGCCGTGCCCTCGTTTTTCATCCCGATCTGCTCCTCGGCTCCCCCCTCGGACAACGGATGAATGAGTACACCTTCTTCTCCTACGCGGCCAACGAAGCCCTCCACATGTCGACCCGCGAACGGGAGCTCATTACCGACTGTCTCGATAAGATCGACGCCGAGCTTAATCAGCTCATCGACAAGCACACCCAAAAACTGCTGATCTCCAACATCGAGTTGCTGCTCAATTACTGCATCCGCTTCTACGACCGCCAGTTCATTACCCGCGCCGGAGTTAACCACGGCATCCTTGCCCGCTTCGAGGCACTGCTCCATGATTACTTCCAGGATGCGGACCAGGACCGCGACGGTCTCCCCTCCGTAGCACACTTCGCCGAAGCGCTCTTCCTCTCCCCCAATTACTTCGGCGACCTCGTCAAGAAGGAAACCGGTAAATCGCCCCAGGAGCACATTCAGGCCCGGGTGATCCAACTAGCCAAGGAACGCCTCTTCGACTCCGACCGGACCATCTCCGAAATCGCCTACGGTCTCGGCTTCAAACACCCCCAGCACTTCAGCCGGATGTTCAAGAAGTCGATGGGTATGACCCCCATGGAGTACCGAAATAACTAGGATTGATCGAGATTAGGACGCTGCTATAGATTAGGTCAGTACGTCAACTTGAGGTTAGGCGAGCAGAATGGGGGAACATCCCGCCGACACCCGTGCGTGAAAGCTGAGCTCGCCACCACCAAAATAGTTTGCTCATTGACGAGTTGCCCCGCTCCCGCGCTCGCCGCCCAGGTCACCAGTTTTGTCGGCATCGAGCTTTCTACGACGTTCGACGGCGACCATACCGTTTTCGTGGCGCGGAGTCTCGCAGTGGCGTCGCAGGGCGGAAACCACCTTGTCGCCGACCGGTCGTCACGATAGCGGCGTCGGTAAAAACCGCGGTGATCACCTTTAGATTTTCCTGTGCGGACGCGGGAGCAACAAACAAACAAAAGAGCAGGCAGCAACACGCAGGGAGCAAGCGGGCGGGGAGCACCCCGGAAGTGGCTCAAACTACCGGCACCATTCGGCGCTACCTCCCCCCTTATTCAATAGCACCGCTCATCGGGCCGCTTTCACTTAGACTTTGGTGGGCGGCGGGGGCGGCGGCGTTTGCGTCGGGGGCTCCGGTGTCCGCTTTGGATCCGGTTTGGTGGGATCTCCCGAGCGGTCGACGGGTTTGTCCTCATTGAATTTATCGAGGATGCGACGCATTTGCTCGCCGGCCGCTTCCCGCCCCCCGAGGCCGAAGCTCAGGGCTACCGCTACGGCTACGGCGCCGAGGGTAAGTCCGAAGGCCAGGTTGACGATATCGTCCGCGATACCCATCGTACGCAGGGCAATGGCTAGGAAGAGGCCGAGGATGACGATGCGTGCCAGTCCGGCGAGGAAGGTATCGGTGCGCCCGCTACTCATGGTGCGGTAAGCCAGATTGGCCAGATAGTTGCCGAGTACCAGAATGACGAGGCCGAAGGCTATCTGCCCCGTAACCTCGAAGATCTCACCCAGGATGTAGCTTAACTGATCGAATTCGAGTTGCTCTACCCCCGTGAGGATGCCCAGGAACATGATGAAAAAGAAGGCAACGTTGGCCAGCAGGGTCGAGAGTTTCGTGGTGCCGATGATCTGGTCAAGTTCGAGGCGGTTAGCCAGTCGGTCGGTCCCCATACTTTCGAGAAGCCCCTGCAGCAAACCGGTCACGAATTTACCCCCTATGTAGAACAGGCCGATGATGATGGCCGCCGCGAAGATACGGGGAATGGCCTCCAGGAAGGAGCGCAACATGTCGTTGGCCGGCTCCGTGATGCTGTCCAGCCGCAGGGCGTCAAGTGCCGCGATCAAGATGGGAATAAATACCAGAATGAAGACCAGATTCTGCAGAATGCGGGTCAGATTGATCTCGTGCTTTAGTCCGGCCCGCTGGCTCACACCTTCCAGGAATCCGGCGGCCATACCCACCAGTCCGCTGGCGATCTTGGCAATCACGTAGCCGATAAAGCCGATAAGCACGGCGCCCACGATGTTGGGAATGAAGGCCAGGAAGTCTCCGACCATATCGTTGAGGGGACGCATGACCGAGTTGATGCCCAGCACGTCGAGTGCCGCGAGCAGGACCATGACCATAACGATGTAAAAGACCAGCTTCGCCAGCGCCCGTTCGGGATAGACCGTAGAACTGCCGGTCCCCCGGGCAACCCGGTTGTCCAGGTCCGTTTTCTTAAGCAGTTTTTCCGTCAGCTTTTGCAAGAGCTTGGCGACGAAATAGCCGATTACGAGGATGAGCAGGGCGGCAATGATGTCGGGTACCGCATTGCCCAGGCGGTCGAGCCAGAGCTCCATTCGGGTAGAGAAGTCCATACGCAGTCGAAGTGTTTGTTAGGGAAATATAATGCCAAACAAACGACAATCCGACAGCCTAGTTCACAAAACTTTGGTGGGCGTAATTTCTATCCACACAATAATCGACCCGGACCGACCAGCAATCCGGTCGGTTGCCCAACCCCCTTCGGTACTGATCGCCCGCTACTGTTCCTTCAGTACGTACGATTCCACTCCGAACATCGACCAGCGGTAACCCACCCCAAGTTCCAGCATCAGCCCCGAGGCCTCCGCCAGCTTATAGGCCTGGTAGTGAACGCTCAGGTGCAGATTGATGTGCCCGGCACTAACGGTCGGCGATCCGTAGAGATAGTCGAAACTGCCCGGGCCCAGGGCGAAAGTCCGGTTTACCCCTAGTCCGAGGGTTGCGCCCTCGTTCCGCAACCAATCGCGGTCGTGGTCGGACAGGCTCGGACTCAGATTTTGCTGAGCGAACCCGACCTCCCCCTGTACCAGGTAATCTCCCAGGTAGCGGCCATACAGTAGTCCGACGAGGAGAGTTGGCGGAGCCTCGTTCAATTCCCGATTCGTGGTAATGGGATAGGGTGCGCGTTGCTTGTTGCCGTATACCGACATAAACAGGCCGTACGCGCGGGCTTTCTGGTCCACGTAGGCCATATCGATGCGCATCCCGCCCCCGAACGCCAGGTAGCGCGAAGGCTTGCCGATGAACTGATTGACCGCCCCTCCGACCAGCATATCGAAGCGCTCGACGGACCGGTTCAATGATTCGAAGTCCTCCCGCTTCGGGCGGTAGTAGCTTGCCGACATAGGTTGGTAACTGCCCAGGGGCACGCTCGAGTAAGTCGGGTAAGTGAGTGACAGGATGTACAGGGTTTCGCGCGGCCGTCCCGCGGAAATCGCGGGGTCAAAACGGGGCAAGGTCAGCGTTCGCTGCCGCAGGCTGTCGATGATCGCCGGATTGGTTACGTTGTACGTTTCCTGTAGATGGGCGCGGCCGCTCGTGTCGACCGTCATGATCAGCTCTATGGGGCGACCGGCAAGGCTGTCGCGCTGTCCCCGGCTAAACTCAATACCGAAGTAGGTCGCCGCCATGCGGCTGGCGGAATAGGGCGCAATGGCCTCCCTATCATCTACGGGAGTGCCCTGTCCCCACAGCGCCGGTGAGATCAGAAAAATCAGGAACGACAGCAGTAGCAGTAGGATGCGATTCATATTTATTCCTAACGGCCACCCTGGCCCTGCCGCACCCGGTTAGCTGAATTTAATTTAGCAGGTATACCTTAATATTGATAGGAAAATTTTGGATGAGTAATTCGGATTAAATTCTTGGTTGATCATACCACTGCCAGCTGACGACCAGGCTGCTGGGTTAAGGTGCCGTAGATCGCCGATCATATGGAGGGAATCGTATCAAGTATGGTCATTCCGGAAGCGGGCATTACCTATTTCAGACCAACTAGCCTTAATATCGGGCAGGCGCCGGAAGGCCTCCGGACTCACCGACTTTTTATCGCAGCAACCTACGTACTATGCAAGACCTCACCATTTCCAGGGTAGAACTCTTCCGGGTTCCGCCCCGCTGGCTATTCGTGAAGCTCACTACGGCCGACGGGATCGTCGGCTGGGGCGAACCGGTGGTGGAGGGGCGAGCCGCTACCGTGGAGGCGTGCATCCGGGAAATAGAAACCCACTTGATCGGACACTCCGCCCACCGCATCGACGACTTCTGGCAGATGATTTACCGGGGCGGATTCTACCGCGGGGGACCGGTGCTCATGAGTGCACTCTCCGGCATCGATCAGGCGCTGTGGGACATTAAGGGCAAGGCGCTCGGAGTGCCCGTGTACGAGCTGCTGGGTGGGGCCGTGCGCGACAGGGTGCGCATCTACGGTTGGATTAATGAGGAAACACCGGAACAGTTGGCCGCCGCCGCCCGCCGCCGCGTGGCGGATGGCTTCACCGCCCTCAAGATGAACGCCTGTGAGAAAATGTACTGGATCGACAGTCCGGCGAAGGTGGAAGAAGCGGCCGCTAAGATGGCGGCCGTCCGGGAAGCCGTGGGTAACGAGGTGCTCATCGGGCTCGATCTGCACGGACGAGTGCACAAGGGACAAGCCAAGGCCATCATTCGGGCCCTGGAACCCTACCATCCCTACTTCTTCGAGGAGCTGGTGCTCTCCGAGAACAACGATGCCCTGAAGTCGCTGCGCAATTTCACCCACGTGCCCATCGCAACCGGCGAGCGCATGTATTCCCGGTGGGATTTTAAGCGGGTACTCGAGCAGCAGGCGGTCGATATTGTCCAGCCCGATCTGAGCCACGCCGGCGGCATTACCGAAGTAAAAAAGATCGCCACCATGGCCGAGGCTTACGACGTGGCCATCGCGCCCCACTGTCCGCTCGGACCGATCAGTCTGGCCGCGGCCCTCCAGATCGACTTCAACTGCATCAATGCCCTCATTCAGGAGACGAGCCTGGGCATCCACTACAACGTCGGCACCGATCTGGTCGATTACCTCGTCGACCCCGACGGCTTCGGTCTGCGGGACGGCCACGTACCAATAATGACCAAGCCCGGCCTAGGCATCGAGATCAATGAAGACAAGGTGCGGGAAGCCGCCACGGTGGGCCACGACTGGAAAAACCCCATCTGGCGGAATCCGGACGGATCGGTAACCGAGTGGTAGCATGATCTCTTCAACCACATCGACCGGAAAGCGCTACAACATACTGGCCCTCATCTTCGTAACCGTAGTGATCAACTACATGGATCGAAGTAATATCTCCGTGGCCGCCGCCGCCATCAGCGAAGAACTCGAACTCACCAAGGTGCAACTGGGCCTGATCTTCTCCGCCTTCGGACTTACCTACTCGCTGCTGCAGATCCCGGGTGGTATCCTGGCGGACTACGCCCGGCCGCGAATTCTGTACCCGGTCTTGCTGGTCCTGTGGTCGCTGGCCACCTTGCTGCAGGGACTGGTCAGTTCGCTCGCGGCACTGATCGGCCTCCGGGCCTCCATCGGCGTATTCGAGGCCCCTTCCTACCCCACCAATAATAAGATCGTCACGAGCTGGTTTCCGGAGCGGGAGCGGGCCTCCGCCATCGCGGTGTATACCTCCGGTCAGTTTATCGGACTGGCCTTTCTCACCCCGGTGCTGGTGACCATCCAGGCCTACTTCGGCTGGCGGGGACTCTTCATCATTTCCGGGTTGGTGGGCATCGTGTGGGCGGCAATATGGTGGTTGGCCTACCGGGACCCGCGGGAACACGAAAGCGTCAGTCAGGAAGAGCTCGACCTCATCGAAAGCGGTGGCGGTATTCTGGACGAGCGGCGCGACGAGGTGAGCAAGGAGAAGACATCATTCCAGCTCTCCGAGCTCCGGGAGGTGTTCGTCCACCGCAAGCTGTGGGGGATTTACCTTGGTCAGTTCTGTCTTGGCTCGCTGTTCATTTTCTTCCTGACGTGGTTCCCGACTTACCTGGTGGAATTTCGGGGGCTGGACTTCATTAAATCCGGTTTCCTGGCCTCCATCCCTTTCCTGGCGGCCTTCTTTGGGGTGCTGCTGGCGGGTTTTTTGTCTGACCTCCTCGTCCGGCGGGGGGTGAGCAAGGAAGCGTCGCGGAAGGGGCCGATCCTTATTGGCATGCTGTTGTCTACCTCGATCATCGGAGCGAATTATACGGACAGTACCGCATGGATCATTTTTTTCCTGGCGCTGGCCTTTTTCGGTAACGGGCTCGCTTCCATTTCGTGGGTATTCGTATCGCTCCTCGCGCCCCGCCGCCTGATCGGTCTGGCCGGCGGCGTCTTCAACTTCATTGGCGGATTGGCCGCCGTGGTGACGCCCACCGCCATCGGCTACCTCGTGCAGGACGGTGATTTCGCCCCCGCCCTCTTCTTCGTGGGGGGGATGGCTTTTCTCGGATTCTGCAGTTACCTCTTTCTGGTGGGGAAGATCGTCCGCGTTGGGGAAGAAGAACATTCATCGCTCCTATGATGGCGTAGCTCCCGCGCTACGCCGCCCAAAAAATCTGTTGCCTTATGTTGCGAAACGCACTATTCCCTTTCCTCCTTATTCTACTAATTGGCTGCAACGACCCACAAGCTTCCGACCCCTCGACCAACGCCGATGCAGCTACCGGCGGCTTTCCCTTCGTCCTGCCGGACACCCTCCCCGACCGCCCGCTGAGTGCCGCACTCGAACGAAACTATACGGCCTACCCGGCCCCGCGGCCCGAGGAAAACGAACTGTACTCCCAGTTCAAGTACACCGAGCTCAAAGGCTTCGATTACAACGGAGGCGACGGAACGATCTCGCGGCGGGATCCCTCGAAGGTAATCTTCGCGAACGGGAAGTACTACATCTGGTACACCCACCGGCACACGCCTACCCCACCCCAGGGAGCGGAGAAGTCGACCGAAACGATTCCCTCCAGCGACTGGGACATAGCCGACATCTGGTACGCCACCAGCGAGGACGGATTCACCTGGACCGAACAGGGGGTCGCCGTACCCCGACCACCGAAGCCGCAGGTAGGTTGGCGGTCCGTGGCCACCACCGATATCCTCGAGTGGGAGGGCAAGTACTATTTGTATTACCAGGGCTTCATGGAAGCGAGCGGGAAGCGGGGCGACGACTGTCCGATAGCCGTCTCCTACGCGGATTCTCCCGACGGTCCGTGGACGGCCCACGGCGAAGTGGTGATCCCGAACGGTGCCGCGGGCGAGTGGGACCAGTACTCCATCCACGACCCCTACCCCCTAGTTCACGACGGTAAGATCTACATCTACTACAAGTCCGACTTCGGCGGCGAGGGCAAAAAGCTAGTGCGCATGCACGGACTGGCCACCGCCGATAATCCCCTGGGGCCGTTCACCAAGCATCCACTGAATCCTGTACTCAATTCCGGGCACGAAACCACCCTCTTCCCCTGGAAGGAGGGCATCGCCGCGCTAATCACTAGGGACGGCAACGAGCACTACACGGTGCAGTACGCGGAAGACGGCGTCAACTTCGAGGTCGCCGCCATTACGGACCTTATGCCGACGGCGGCGGGGCCCTTCATCCCGGATGCCTTTACCGATACTAAGGATGGGCGCGGCATCACCTGGGGCATCGCCCACCTAACGAACGTGACCACCTGGGCGCAAAATCACGCGGTGCTGCTGCGCTTCGACTGCGACTTGAGCCAGGACGTGCACGACCCGGACATGAAGAACCACAGCTACTACTATAAGCCGGACTTCTACTACCAGCACGGGCTGACGGCCAAGGAACGGGATCGCATCGAGGAGGCTAATGCCGCCCTGCGCAGCCGGTAATTATCTACTGCTCCTCGGCAGCTGCTCAGGCCCCAGTCCGTTGGTAAGGTCGCCGCCGCACTCGTCCAGGAGGATGGCTTTTAGTTCGGCGACACGCCGCTCCTGCGTTCCCGCCAAATCGTGCTGCTCCGTGTAGTCGTCCGGGAGGTAATACAGCTGGTAGAGGTCTTGGGCACGCACATAGCGCAGCTTCCAGCCCTCGTATGTGACGATGGCCGGACCCATCATGGATGAAGTGACGGTGTATTCGCGGTGGGCGGATTCCCGACCGAAAAGGGTACCGGCATAGGAAACCCCATCCTTATTATCTACGGGCGGCTGGCCGATGATCTCCGCCAGCGTATTCAAAAAGTCGTAGTTGCTGACCATTTGCTCGCTGACGGAATTCGGTGCGATGTGCCCCTTCCAGTACCAGAAGAGGGGGACCCGCGTGCCGCCCTCCCAGTTGGAGCGCTTGTGGCCGGACATGCCGTCGTTACCGTCGAAAACGTCCCCGACCGCGGCCGTGGTGAAGCGTGTCTTCACCTGATCGAATCGGTTGCCGTCCAGGTCGGTTTTGCCCTTCGAAGTGCGCCCCTCGGCGGCGTAGTAAATTTCGTGGCCGTTGTCGGAGGTGAAGACGAGGATGGTATTGTCGAGTTCGCCCATCTCCTCTAGCTTTTGGTAGATGCGGCCGACGTCGTCGTCAAGCATTTTGACCATGCTGGCGTACTCCTTTTCCAGCTCCGTGAGCCCGGGGTGGTCGCGGAAATCGGGGTGCACCGCGGGCACCATAATCGGACCGTGGGGCAGCTGGGTAGGAAAGAAAACGAAGAAGGGCTTGCCGGTTTTTTGCGGGTGGTGCTCGTCAAGAAAGCCCAGCATCTTGTCCATGATGATGTGCTCGGAGTAGACGGCCTTGCCGGTCATATCCCAGCGGTCGCGGTAGGCTTCCGGGGAGTTGCTCTCCCTGGTCTTCGCACAGTCCACGTGGGTGTTGCCGGGAATCTCGACCTTCCTGCCGTTTTCGAAGAGGAAGGGCGGATAAAAGCCGTGGCAGCGCTCGTGGTCGTAGTAGCCGAAGTGATGATCCCAACCGTGGCGCTTCAGTCGGGTGGGGGTAGTTGCGAAGCCCCACTCCAGTTTGCCGAACTGGGCGGTCACGTAGCCCGCCCGATGAGCCACCTGGCCAAGAAACACCTCCCCGGCGGGCGCCGGCGCGACGGTGGCTTCCACCCGCTCCACGATCTGGTCCAGGGAGAGGGTTCGGTCCAGTTCCTTGTAGATGCCGGCCTTCGTGACCCGCTGCCAGGGCAGGTTGCGTACGTCGTGGCGGCCGGTGAGCAGACTCATGCGGGCGGGTGCGCAGTAGGTGGCCCCGTACGCCCGCTCGAAGCGCATGCCTTCCCGGGCCAGCCGGTCGATGTGCGGCGTGGTGATGATGCTTTGTCCGTAGGTACCGAGCAGACCGCGGCCGAGGTCATCGGCGTAGATGAGGATTACGTTGGGCTGTTGGGCGCGCACGAGCGACGGTGCGAGTACCAGGATCGCGGCGAGGAGGAGGTAGAGGGTCCGTGCAGTCATGTTTGTCGCTTGCGTAGCGGAGGGAAAGCGACCAAACTAATACATTGGAATCGGCGCATCCCCTGTATTCCGGGCGGGACAAGCTGAATGAGCCGCGCGACACCCTCTTTTGACACGTAAAGCGGCCCCGTGCGCCATCGTTGCAGCGACATTTAGTCCCGGGCGGGGGACGCGGGAGCAACGTAATTCAGACAGGAGCAATCGAAATCCCGACGGTAAGCATCCGTGAACGATGTAGCGCGGGCGTTCGGCCTACCTAGTACCCCGAAAATACGTAAAAGCCTACGCCGTACGCCGGCACTTCCACCGCGCCGGCCGCTACCGGTTTTCCGGTTATTTCGGGCAACTGATCATCAGCCGTAAGGGTCAGTTCTTTCCCATTGAGGTAGACGGTCTTACTTCTGAGGTCGTCGGAATTCAGGACGAAGGCGCGCGATGTAGCGGGCAAGTCCACGGTGATCGGAGCGTCGGTCGGATTGATCAGCAGCAAGGTTCTGCCGCCTGGATTGTCCCGGTGATCGTGGAGGTAAACCCCTAACCGGCCGCCGTCTACACCGGGATCGTACACCCGCGTGCCCATGAGCTGCCGCCACAGCAGGGCGGCCCAGTAGTTGGGGCGGGGCGTATGGGTCGCCTGGTCGAGCATTCCGTACTCGCTGGCGGTGAGGGTATTGTGCATGATGATCTTGACGTCCTCACGGGCCAGTAGTCCCATCTGGGTGAGGTAGCGGAAAACGTCGATGTACTCAGCTGCCCAGGGGTTGCCGCCGCAGGCCGCCTCGGCGGTTTCGGTGAGCCAGATCGGCGTTTCGGGCAGGTGGCGGTCGTGCTCTTTCTTGTAGAAGGCATAAGTACCGAGGGTTTTATGCAGCCAGTTAGCGGTCAGGGCACTGTCGACCGGCGAATGCATGGGGGGTGCCTGGGCGCACCGCAGCGAAACGCCGCCGTAGTGGTGGTAAGCGAAAATATCGAAGTCGGGTTTGGGCGCGGCCGACAGCAGGGCGTCGGTAGACAGCGGCATGTTCATCCCGGCGGGCATCAGGCCACCCTCTCCTACCGCGTCCGGTCCGGCGATCGGCACGTCGGGTAATGCTTCGTGGATGAAGTCGGTAAAGACGGCCACGTCCTGGGCGAAATCCTCAGCGGTGTAGCCCTTCGGGGCACCGGCGTATTCCGGCATATTGGGCTCGTTGAAAAACTGTACGGCCTCGATCGTGCCGCCGGCTTGTCTGGTGAAGTCGAGGAGGGAGCGCGCCTGTTCGGGCGTCCAGCGGCCGTCTTCGTCCCGCGTGCCGGGACTGATCGCGAAGGAGGTCATCAGGTCGGCCCCGGTAGCATCCGCGAAGTCGAGCACCCCGCGCCATTCCTCTCGCGTCAGCACGTTTTTGAAACCTTCGGGTGCTTTTGGCAGCTTGGCGGAATCGTTGTCCTGAAAGTACACGTAGTTGGCCCACGAACCGCTGACGCGCATAAAGGCTGGCGAGAGGGCCTCGGCCAGCGTGCGCAGGCGCCGGTTACTTAGGTCTACGGGTGCCCGGTAGCGGTAACGGTTTTTGTTCTCCCCAACCTCCCCCGCCGCCGTGATATCGGACGTCTGGCTAGTGTCCATCTGGTCGTAGGGGATCCAGAAATCTCCCCCGACGACCTCGGCCATCTCCACGTTGTAGGAGGAAAAGCGCTCGTCAATCTCGGCCACCTGCTCGCGGTCGTCGATGGTGATGGTGAGGGGCGACTGGCTCCACAGCGTTCCTGTAAAGATCAGAGGTAGTAGGTAGAGTATAGCGCGTAGTTGTATAGCCATGGTGTCGTGAAAGTATGCCGTTAAATCCTATGCTATAATACTACAAAATTGTAGAGTAGAGCCTCAATGACGTCTACGTACCTCCCCTGCTAAATGACACCTGGGTGAATGATTTCGGTGGCTGGTTTGTCGCAGCCGCAACCTACCTTACCCTATCCAAAGCTCTAACCCATGTCTGAAGACAAGAAAAAGCCCACGCCCGCCCGTCCCGGCCCCGTGAATAAGCCCAAACCCCGCAATACGCCTCCCGGCAGACCCAATTCCCCACCACCCTCCAGGCCCCAGCGACCGGCGGGGCCGAAGCGGTAGTCAGCGATCGCGTCGATCACCCTACGGCCTCCGGAAATCCCGGAATTGACCTTTGGTGCCGTTCGGTCGCGAAGGTGTGGTGAAGAAGGATATCCCCGCATAAACGGTTGCGTCGTCCCGGGAACGTTGGCCGAATAGGCGATTTATAGCTCTTACTGGAAGGATACCTAAAGGGGGTTAAAGCGTTATAGGGGTTCCCCGCTCATCTTGCTGTAGAGGCATTGCAAGCTGACCCTGCACTGCCCGCGTTTCAGGGTCGCCATAAAAGGGCTCATCCTTTGTTTATCTAAGTCGACCTCGACCATGAAAGGTGGAGGCTTTCCAAGCCGACCCTGTAATACCCGCGCTTCAGGGTCGCCCTGAAAGGGCTCATCCTTTGTCTGTTCAAGTCGATCGTGCTATGCAAAGGTGGAGGCTTTCTAAGCCGACCCTGTAATACCCCCCTAAACTCCAAGGTTGAGCCTTTTTAAGCCGACCCTGTAATACCCCCCTAAACTCCAAGGTTGAGCCTTTTTAAGCCGACCCTGTGCTGCCTGCGTTCCAGGGTCTCCCGGGAAGGGTTCATCCCTTGTCTATTCAAGTCGACCATCCAATGCAAAGGTTGAGGCTTTCCAAGCCGACCCTGTAATACCCCCCTACACTCCAAGGTTGAGCCTTTCTAAGCCGAACCTACACTACCCGCGCTTCAGGGTCGCCCTGAAAGGGCTCATCCTTTGTCTATTCAAGGCGACCGTGCATTGCAAAGGTTGAGGCTTTCTAAGCCGACGCTGTAATACCCCCCTACACTCCAAGGTTGAGACTTTTTAAGCCGACCCTGTGCTGCCTGCGTTCCAGGGTCTCCCGGGAAGGGTTCATCATTTATTTTCTAAATCGACCGTGCAATGCAAAGGTTGAGGCTTTCTAAGCCGACCCTGTAATACCCGCCTACACTCCAAGATTGAGGCTTTCTAAGCCGACCCTGTAATACCCGCGTTTCAGGGTCGCCCTAGAAGGGCTCGACCTTTATCCGTTCAAGTTGACCGTGCAATTTAAAGGTTGAGGCTTTCTAAGCCGACCCTGCACCGCCCGCCTACACTCCAAGGTTGAGGCTTTTTAAGCCGACCCTGCACCGCCCGCCTACACTCAAAGGTTGAGGCTTTCTAAGCCGACCCTGCACTACCCGCATTTCAGGGTCACCCCGGAAGGGCTCATCTTATTTGTACTAAGTCAGACTTGTATTGTTCGCGTCCCCGCCAAAACAGCAGCCGCGACGCGATTTCATAATGGGAGCAGGGTCGAAAGCACATCGTAACGAATCCAGATCCGGGGACATAGAACTACGGAACTAGGTGTATAAACTTACATTCCACATCTACGAGGTGCTCATTTTCTTCACCGCATTTGGATGGCTGCTTCATCATCCGAGTCGAAAAGCTCACTTCATCACCAGCTTTAAAACGAAGAAAATGCAACCTTCCGTAATCCCTAAGGCGTATTCCTGCGCTATTCGCCGACTGTTGTCCGGAAGCTTCCTGGCCCTCAGCGTGCTACTCCTTGGCACTGCGCCCGTTACCGCTCAACCCTGGGACTCCGGTCCGTACTATCTGCAGAACGTGCAGACGGGCATGGTCATCGACGTTAAGGGAGGGCTGAAGCAAAGGGGAACGACCGTATGGCCCTTTTCCCTGAACTACTCGGAGGCGCAGGTTTTCCATTTCGACCGCACGGGCGTCCCGGAGGGTTTCGGTGATAATGTCTCTTATTTGAAAGCCCACGTCCGCCTGGGCCCGGCCGTCTACCTTTCCGTGAAGATTCCCACGCCGGTGAATAGTCCGGTCGGCACGGCTCCAAGCCCAGGCCCGCTTGCCCCGGGAATTAACGTCCCGTCGGTGGCCCAGACTCCACAGGTAGCGACCGACGGAAGCAGTTCCGACCGTCGCAATTTGCTGAGGCCGTACTTGTTTACGGTGGAAGACAAAATTGAGTACACCACCCCGCGCTTCGGGAATCAACCAAGCCACGGAGCGGAAGCCCGACAAATTTGGCGCGTAACGCCCGTCCCGAACGAAGTCGAAACCTACTACCTCGAAAACGCCCACTTCAGCGGCCGATTCGCGGTCGAACCGCTGGACCTTCGATCCGGCGGCACCCTGGTACTTGGCGAATTTCGCGGTGACGACCTGCAGAAGTGGCGCATTCTCCGGGCGGGGGCAAATGAACCCACCAACCTACGGCTCACCAATTTTAAATACGAGGTAGAATTTTACTGGTCAACCATCAAAGTGTGGGAATGGGGCAACAGGTATCGCTTTACCGGAAGACTAAATTGGGACAGCAACAATGAGCCAGCCTCCCTGGCTAACCAGGAACTGGTGATACGGAATAACGACGGATTCACCAAAACGATCGACCTGTCGCCGGACCGCACCAGCCACGAATTCAATTTCGTCCTGGACGACGAGCCGGAGAATGAGGAGTACTGCTTCCGGGTCAGCTACTTCAGCCGGTGGTCGGTTGAAAACTGGGTACGCGGTGACGCACTATGCGAAGTTCCGGACGGATCCGGCAGTCCGCCGCCCTCGACCGGAGATGTCGTCTCCTTTGCCTCCTCCCTGGAAGCGAATATCCCCCCTACCGGCAATGTGATCTACCTGGGCAGGGTGGATCCGGGAAACAACTCCCGGCTGCTGAAGGTCCACGTTGCCGGTAATTCTTTCACACCCTACCTCGTCCAGTTCCTGCCGGAAGGAAAAACCCGGGAAGATTGCGGTACCCCCGTTGGGGTACGCATCGCGCCTGGCACCGACCTGACGGGCGACGATCTGAAAACGTTGTATGGAAATAATACACCCAAGACTCCGGTGTTCTTCGGTGCATGTAAACTTAATCGGTCCGGGGGGCAGTTGTCCACGTCACGCATTCCGATTCAGATTGACTACATCAAAGATTGACGCGATAGCGGGATATCTCGGAACACCATGCTGCCGACATTGCATAATGTACGACGGAAATCCGGCCGACAACGGCACTGACGCGTCTTGTGGATTCCTATTCCTGGCGGGCGGTCGACACGAAACAACCGTTAGGTCATCTCGAACGATTTCTCCTGACGATAGCCGGCTTATCCCACGTCCCCACCGCCGGGAAGGTAGCGGGCATTTTCGCGGATAGTGGTATGCGGATGGTGATTCTCACTCTACCGCTTGACGGCTAGGGCTTCTGACGCTTTGCCTGCATATACTCAAGGTCGAGGCTTTCTGAGCCGACCCGTAGAATCCAAAGGTTGAGGCTTTGTAAGCCGACCCTGTAATACCCGCGTTTCAGGGTCGCCCTGTAACGGCTCAACCTTTGTCTGTTCAAGTCAACCGTACAATGCAAAGGTTGAAACTTTCTAAGCCGACCCTACACTGTCCGCGCTTCTGGGTCGCCCTAAAAGGGCTTATCCTTTGTTTATTCAAGTTGACCGTGCATTTCAAAGGTTGAGGCTTTTCAAGCCGACCCTGTAATACCCGCGTTTCAGGGTCGCCCTGGAAGGGCTCAACCTTTGTCTGTTCAAGTCAACCGTACAATGCAAAGGTTGAAACTTTGTAAGCCGACCCTACACTGCCCGCGCTTCTGGGTCGCCCTAAAAGGGCTCATCCTTTGTTTATTCAAGTTGACCGTGCATTTCAAAGGTTGAGGCTTTTCAAGCCGACCCTGTAATACCCGCGTTTCAGGGTCGCCCTGTAACGGCTCATCCTTTATCCATCTAAGTCGACCTCTACCACCAAAGGTTGAGGCTTTGTAAGCCAACCCTACACTGCCCGCGCTTCTGGGTCGCCCTAAAAGGGCTCAACCTTTGTTTATTCAAGTCGACCGTGCATTTCGAAGGTTGAGGCTTTCCAAGCCGACCCTGTAATACCCGCGTTTCAGGGTCGCCCTGGAAGGGCTCAACCTTTGTTTATTCAAATCGACCGTGCAATGCAAAGGTTGAGGCTTTCTAAGCCAACCCTACACTGCCCGCGCTTCTGGGTCGCCCTGAGAAGGCTCATCCTTGGCATTCAAGCCGACTCGGCACTACCCGCGTCCCCACCTCAACCATCCATAAGGAGAACCCATACGCCAGTGGTCGGCTCTTATGGCACTTTCCCGGCGATCATCGTGCTACTCCTAATCGGTATGTCCGTGGCAACCCGATCTAGGGTGTCCAGCCCGTACTATCTCCGAAACACTTAGAAGGGCATATCCATGACGTCATTTACGAATGCTACCCAGGTGCAGCTGGACGAAACGCTTGAGGTCCAGTTTCTTTTCCTTCAACTTGTCTCGACGGATGAACTTCTTCATCACCACTAAAAAGTTTAGCCGGGGGTCAAGCTGAATGAGTATTTTTGGTAGTAGTGGGCTGCGCGAGTAGGATCCGTCAAACCACTGAGTGTAAGATGTTCGATGTTCCTTACTGGAAAGAATATAGCTCAGCGCCCGGGAGACATCAAACGGCGGGGCAAACATCCGGATGTTGGATTCTTCTATGTTGCCGCTGTAAAAGAGATCTCCGAGCGTGGCGGCCACTTCCGGAGTAGCATCTTCTAACATCTCGATGAGCGTGGGTGCAATAGCCGCATACGTGGTTTCCATAGCGGGATGAGCAGCCAGGGATTGACTAAGCGTACGGGAGAAGGTCTGTATACCTCGCTTATAGTCATCCAGCCCCCACTCCTCGAGGTGTACGGACGGTGCCTTTAGTACGGGTTCGATTCGTCCGGCATCAGTCTTCCGGTAATACAAGGTTGTCCCGTGGTCGCACTGCAAAAGCAATTCGAGAATAGGCCCGTTTCCGGCTCTGATGGACGGAAACATATAGGCGGGTACTTTTCTGTTGTCCGGGGAGGTATACGCGCTATAGTAGGTTACCGCTAAATAGTAGGAGGTCAGTTTAAAATCAGCCTTCTTACTCTTCAGAATCTTGAATATAGCATCCTGAAGCGTTCCTCTCCATCCTATATCGACGAAGCCGATACGCTGGTCCTGCAGAAGCCCCTCCTGCTCAAAGTAGGCAACGGCTGTTTCCCGGTAGTTCTTTGCTTCTGCTTCGATTTTAGCCTTCAGATCGGCATTCTCCAGCAGTTCGTTTTTGAGCCGGTCGATCAGCTTACTCGTGAGCCGGTTACCTAATCCGCTACTAGCAAGGGATTGTCTTAAATCCGCATTAAGATATTCAATCAGTACGCTCGGCTCGAAGTGTAAGCGTTTCGCGACCTTATTGAACGTAATGACATTATCCATTTCCTGGAAAATCCACTGGAAACTACTCGACGTAAGACAGAAGATTGACGCGAAATAAGTGGACTGTCGTGAAGTATATAAATAGTGAATTTCAATGTCGTAGTGAAACCGTGCGATAATTTCTTCCGCGATGATCTTCAAAAGGTGGCCGTCCCGGGCCAGGAAATAAAGCCGCTTGATTCCCTCGGCAATGGCTTGCTTTAAAGAATCGTGTACGAAGCCGTAAAACATGGGCCCCATGAAACTCGCCCCCAGGCGATAAGACGGTTTTAAATTATAGCCTTCCAGCCGTGTCTGCTTACTTGCCCCGGCAAAAAGTTGCAGGAAGTGATTCTGCTCTTCCCTGAAATAACTGGTTTCAATATTACTCAGAAAGGAGTCCTGATAAAATACGTATTTGATTCCTGCCCGCTTCGCCATTACACAGTCACTGGTAAAATTGTCACCAGTGTGGATGAGCGATGATGGCTGAATATTTTGGTCCTTACAGACATGACTGAATAGCGTGCCGTCCGATTTGCGTATCCTTAGTGTGGACGACAGGTACATTGGAATAGAACACAGACGAGCGTCGGCGTTTTCGAGCATCTTCATAATTACCGCCTCGCTGAGGTACATATCTGAAATCAGCAGGACCTTATGACCGGAGGCGATGAGGTCCATGACCCCGGAGACGTTTTGCGGTATGGGGTAGCAACTCTCTATTTCAATAGACTCCTCCATTTCCTGAAGTAGCTTAAGGTGCTCAATCGTCAACCGGGGGAAATCCGAACCTAAAGCTGTGTATATCTCCTGAAGGGTAATTTCGGGGTAGGGAGATCTCCCGTGAGCGACTTTTTGCGCGCGTATCCGGAGGTTTACAAATTCATTAATGAAGTAATCAGGAAAAGCCAATTGCGTTATACCCCTGAGTTGCTCCCTCAGTTCAACGAAAACACCCTTGTCATTCGCGAATTTGCGCGAAATCAATGTATCAAAAATATCAAAAGAGTAGGTGTTCATCATATTTCATATCTAAATAGACATTAAAAACTGCCGTGTACTGGGTACAAGAGTGACCTTTACCTAAACCGATAGCAGGAAGTAGCGGAGTTGTCGGTGTGGGATCAGACGGAAATTCTTCGTCAGGTCACCGAGACATTCGGTTGCCCGGGGGTTTGCAGCCCGGTCTTGTCCAGCCATTCTCTCCGCCCATCCAGCAACGATTTGCCGGCCCGAAGGAAGCGGTCGGATTGCGGATGGTGGTAGCTAAAAGCGGACAATTGTGCGAAAAAAACGCCATAAAGCGTGGCGGGCAAAACCACGATACGGCTACGTGCGCAAACATTCATTGGGGCGGCGGGTTGGCAAGGGGCTTGGAAGATAAAATTGCAAAAGCAATCGTGGCATGAACGTATAACTAGGGCGGATAAATTATGCGGCACCACCAACCTCTACCGATGCGTTAACGAACGAGCAAAAGATGGAGGCGCTCGGCGGGACGATCGCTTTCAACTTTTATACGTCCCTCAACACGCCGAGGTTCGTTACCCTACGGGAGGGCACGTGACCAGTTAGCACCTTTACCTCATGCTTGTACCGCAGTCAGCGTCAATAGACACTGCTCCTGCGTTCCCGCAATAAAGGCGATGGCGGCGGAGCGCGGGTGCTTGTAAAACGACCGACCAGCCAACATTATTGGATGGTAAGTTTTCCGGTACGCCAGCCGTGACTACCCCGTGGCCGTCACGCTCCTTGCCCCGAACAGCACCTTCGCTGAGCGTAAGCAGCCCGGTGATTTCTCGTTATAACATACAATGCTTATCGTGTAGGATTCGCGAAGATTGCCACCCGCCTGACGGGCATTACCGCGCCGTTGGTGCCCTCACCGCTTATCTTGGCGTTAGTCGTCAGCAACTTTTTTTCTCGTCCTATGAGTGTATTTCGTAACCCCTGGTGGTGGACCGTAGTGATTCTGTTCACCGCACACCAACTGACGCAACACCTCCCGGAGATAAACATCCCCCTGGCAAACAGCTACCTAACCCCCTTCTGCGTGGCGCCGATCCTGCTGGGGTTCTGGCAAGAGGAATGGCAGCCGGTGTACCGGTTCCCGCGACTGAGCTGGCCGGCGACGGCGGTGGCGACGGTACTGCTCGCGGTAGTTTTTGAGAAGATTTATCCACTCCACGGGGACGGCTTTCAGCGGGAAACGGTCGATTACGTCTTTTACGCGCTGGGGGGAGTGTACTTTTATTTTCTGGTGAATCGGCGCGATCGGCGGAGTTCTCCATCTGTGCCGCAGGCATGACCAGAAACCATGTAAAACCTGGTTCTTACCATAGCATTGCTTACTTATCATTCACCAACTCCCGCACGCTCCCCGGCACCTCACACGTAATCTTCGAGTTCTGATCCTCCACCGGCACCCCGTAGGTCGTCTCAAGCGGCACCACCCCGGCCCAGATGGGCAGATCGTAGTCCGCCGTCTCATCCACGGGACCGCCGGTCCGAATCTTCGCCGAGGCATCTTCTATGGTCAGCGCCAGTATACCGGTCACCTTGGCCTCCTTAGCATTGATCGGACGGCATTCGGCCCAGCGGCCGGGTATAATGGCGTCCGTAAACCGCTCAAAGACGGCCAACTTTTCCTCAGGATCCCCCACGGGTGCACACCGACCGAACACCACCACCGAACGGTAATTTACGGAGTGATGGAAGGCCGAGCGCGCCACGACGATCCCATCGACCAGCGTCACCCCCAACGAGCACGGAATGCCCCGCGCTAGAGTCTGATAGATCCGGCTCTTCTTCGAGCCATGCAGGTACAGCACGTTGCCCTCCCTCCCGTACAGCATGGGAATCTGGAATGGCTGCCCCTCCAGCTGAAAGGCTACCTGTCCTACGAAATTCGCGTCCAGGACGCTAAACACCGTTGCTGCATCATAGTGTGCCCGCTTCGGCACCCGGCGCACGGTACTGCGCTCGCTCTTGAAATTAGCTTGCTCTTCCATAGCCCGAAAATACCGGTCCGGCGGAGATTGGTGTAGCGGTTCGGGGCGGCGGCGCGCGGGTGCCGTGAAACGCTACTACAGCAGCACCCGTAACCCGCAATGAATGCCCGTGCTGTCGATCCGGTCAGTGATGCCTCAAAAAGGAAGAGCAAAGCTTTGGGGTAACCGGCCACAAAGCGAAGCTATTTTGTTTTGTTCAGCGAAAGCCTACTGCGGGAAAAGGCCTAGCTTACTGGCCGGAATTATCTTCATTACGCCAACTCCTAGGTAAGCATAGCGGTGGGGCTGCGTTGGTGATTCAGTTCTCCAATGACAATGGCAATAACGTGAAGTATATAATCCTGGCACTCTTATTTCTGATCCTGTATCCCCTACTGTCGTACGGACAAATTATAGATGTGCACCTGCATGCCTATACGGAGCAGGACTACTGGGTAGCTACCGCCCGCAATGGATTCCCGCCTGCGGCATCCGCCAGGGATTTACTGGAGAAAACCATCTGGAAGATGGACGAGCACAACATTGAATGGGCGGTAGTAAGCGGAAACCTGGAAAGTCTTAAATACTTCACGCAGGCGGACAATCGGTTTATTCCCAGTTATCAGGATTACGCCGAAAATCTAATTTCCGTAGATTCATTCGTTTCCCTGGTTAAAAAGGGTGATATACAGGTGTTCGGCGAGGTGATGGCGGTGTACCACGGGCAGACGTTAAACGACGAAAAATACTTGCCCTACCTCAAGGTTTGCGAGGAGTATAACATCCCGGTGGCCTACCATACCGGGGGCACTTTTCCGGGAGCAAACGCCACCATTTGGAAAAAATTCAGGCTGTCCTTCGGCAATCCGCTACTGATCGAGGATGTGCTGGTCAGGTATCCCAGGCTGAAGCTGAGCCTAATGCACGCTGGAAGTAACTTCTACGAAAACACCCTGCGAATGATGGACCAGTACCCCCAGCTGTACGCGGACCTGGGAGTTCTGCTTTGGCTTCACCCCATGGAAAAGGATTATGCGGTGAAGTTTCTGGAGTCGGCCAAAAAGTACGGGCTGCTCGATCGGGTGATGTTTGGTTCCGATCAAATGATCTGGCCGGATTCGATCACCGCGTCCATTAGATTTCTCGATTCCCTTTCCTTCCTGACGGAAGCGGAAAAGCGAGACATCCTCTACCACAACGCGAAAAGGTTTTTGAATAAAGGAGAATAAAGGGCCGCCCGACCCGGCAGAGGATCCGCCGGGAAATAGGCAGCCCATCACTCGTGGTCTACGGGCAGGTCACATTCGGGTTATAATCTTCGAACATGCCGGCCGGATTCACTTTCCAGAGCCATACGTGGCGCTCGTAGTCCGCGAAAGGTGGCAAGAAGGGAAGAAATTCTATCTCGCCCCCAAACTTCGGAGGGGAACTGCCTACGTGAAGATACTCGACGGCCCCGAGCTTATACGTGCCATTATTTCTAAGCTGATACACCAAAACCTCGGGTTCCAGGGGATTGTGCACGCCGTCTACTCGGTCGAATTTCACGAAGTGAATGCCCATTGCACCAACAGCGGGATCTGGATTTGATACGCAATCCTCGGTGTTGAAGAATCCATCGTCCAGGGCTGCCTGGGGATCGTGGTACTTGGCGGTAGCTTGCCTGACCTGCGCGAGCAGGTGGTTCATCTGGCCCTGGGCTGCCTTGGCTGCGAACTGCTCTACCCCGGGCTTGAGGGCGTTGGGCGTCGTCAGATCTTCCTCCACGGTGCAGGAGGTAAGCCCCAACAGTACTCCAATGAATAGTGTCAGGGTAATTCGTTTGTTGTTCAGCATAGCGTAAGAATGAGTGGTTCACCCTTAAGCTACTGGTATAATTTGGTCATTTGCAAGTTATGACATCTTTTTATTTTAAGCGTCTGCCTCGGTCCACGCAGACCACTTCCCCAGCTTTCCCGAGAAAGGAGCCAACCCCTTTGCCGGGAAAACCGGACCACGATCCCTAGCTTTAGCCTAAACAGTTTATGATGCACTTCGCAATAATGGCTTGGGTGGCTCTCTGCTCGCTGATCTTTTCCTCGTGCGCGACCAGCCTGGCCTCCCTACCCCATCAGACCGGTAATCAGATCGACGCATCCTATACCGTCCACAGGGACATCGCGTACGGAGCGGACCCCGAGCAGGTGATGGACATTTATCTTTCCAACGTGGCATCTTCCTACGGAAAGCACAATTACACCATCGTATTCCTGCACGGCGGAGCGTATTACCTGAGCGACAAGGCCAAGGAAGAAAAGTACATCGAGCCGTACCTGGGCAAGGGACTTAACGTCGTCAACCTAAATTACCGGCTCAAACGGGGCATCGCCGCCGCGACGAGCGACCTCCCCCACGCCCTCAACTTCCTCCGGAAAAATCCGGAGGCCTACCCCCTGGAGCTGAACAACGTCATCGTTACCGGATTTTCCGCCGGAGCCCAGATTGCCACCAACGTAGGGCTGGCCCAAAACAACCCCTCCTTCCCCGACCGGCCGGACCGGGGCATCCGAATCGTGGGAATCATCAATTTTTCCGGACCGGTGGACCAGCTCGATGTCATCGAGCGGATCTTCGTCGACCACGAGTATGCTTTGTTCAGCGAGGCCGGAAAAGCACTGTTCCCGGAGGACGATTACGCCACCCCCGAGGCGGTAGCTTTGTACGAACCGGTCCATTACTTCGACCGCAGTGACCCGCCCATTTTCCTCTGGCACGGGGGGATGGATGACCAGATTCCCCCGGATACCTTCCGGGCGTTTACGGACAAATTCCGGACCGGCAAGGATGCCCTGCGGTACGTTCCCGCAGGCAAACACAGTCCGACGAGCGAGGAACTAGCGGCCGCGTACGAAGAGATCTTCACCTTTCTGGACGATCTGGACCGGTAGGCGAGCACCAGCGGAAGGGAGAAATGCCGGCGATGCCTGACAGTAGTTCTGGGAATGGGATAGCGGACAAAAACTTTCTTTGCCCGCATATGCAGTTCGATCCGCAGACAATGTGGGTACTATCCTGCGGGCGTGTCCTCCGCCCCGTAGTCATTGGTCTGCCCGGTTAGGTCACTCGCACTACCGGATCCCGTTCAGATACTTTTCCAGCATGGTGTAGCCGTCCGTTGCTACCGTGTTCCGGTCGTCGGGGTCGTTCGGGTCCAAGCCGTTGGCGTTTTCCCAGTCGTCGGGAATGCCGTCGTGGTCGGTGTCGGCCGGCATGGGAGCCGTGAGAAGTTCGGGCCATCCGCCTACGTCGCGTTGGGTATCGATAATTCCGGTCGGGGCTTCGGTACTGATCTTCTCCTAATTACGGCAGTAGCTGTCCCCTTCGGATGTACCACGTACCGTGATCGTCCTCCCCACGCGCGGAGAGGTTAGCGATGCGGTAGGACAACTTCCCCGACAGGGTCGCCGGACCGGGCTTGTAGTAGTTGCCCACCACGTTGAAGGTCGAGAAGTTAAACTGGTCGTTACCGACATGACTCGCTTCTCCTCCGTAGCAGCTGTTGAAGCCCCAGTTATAGATCACGTTGTTGCGGTAATCGGTAAATCCCGAGCCGGAAGCCATGCGCGGGTTGCGGCTGGTGTGGTGTGCCAGCAGATTGTGGTGGTAGCTGCCGTGGTTCGAGCCCCAAATACCGCCGAAGCCGTGGGTGCCCTTCGCGTGGTTGGAGTCGTACATGCTCTCCGTGATCATTGACCACTGCACCGTAATGCTATCACAGTGGTAGACCGACATCGTCTCGTCGACACTCCAGCTCGCCGAAAGGTGATCGAGGATAATGTGCTTGTGGTAGCGGCCCGAGACGGCGTCGTAATCCTTGCCGGACACGTCTCCCGGACGGATGCGCAGGTAGCGCATGATGACGTGATCCGCGTCGATATTTAGAGGATAGTTTTTCAGGCATATCCCCTCCCCCGGCGCGGTCTGCCCGGCAATGGTCAGGTAGGGGTTGCGGATTACGAGCGGACTTTCCAATTCGATGTTGCCGCTCACCTGGAATATTACCGTCCGCGGACCGCTAGCCTCTACGGCCTGCCGCAGACTTCCGTCTCCGCCATCGTGGAGGTTCGTGACCAGGTAGACTGCTCCACCCCGGCCACCCAGGGCGTATTTTCCGTAGCCCTCCGCGGTGGGGAAGGCCAGTTGCTGAGCCGGTAGATTGAAGCTGATCAAATACGTGACCGAAAGGAGGACAATGGCGAGCCACTTAACTGTACTTGTCATCTTAGTGGAGATTTTCGTGCATGGTCGGTCTGATGACCGTGTTCTACTCCAAAATCGGTCCATTTACTCAAGAAAATGTAGCAGCATTCCACCGATTGTCTGCATTTTCCCAAAGTTAGCTACGGGTGAGCTATCCTAATCGGGTCTTCACTTCCTGGATCTGTTGTATTCACTTTCGCTTTTCCTCCAACAATCTCTGCATCCGCTTCACCCGCTCGGGATGCTCCTCACTCAGATTCAACCGCTGCCCGGGGTCATCGCGCAGGTTGAACAGCAACACCTCACTGTCGAAATCAGGAAACCCGCGCCTTTCGGCAAACTCCTCCGGCATGCGCGTCACGCCTCCGCTGGGGCCGTCGAGGTAGAGCCAGTCGCCGTCGCGCAGCCCCCAGCGCGGCGCGTAGGTATTGTGTACGGTGACTCGTCTTACCGGCGCGTCGGTTTCCGCTCCGGTCAGCAAAGAGCTTTGGTCGTAGCCGTCGGGGGCGGCGCCGGAGGGTAGGTCGATCCCGGCCACCGCGGCAACGGTAGGCATCAGGTCGATCTGGGATATGGTCTGTTCGCGTACCGCTCCCCCCTCGATCTCACCCGGCCAACGGACGATCATGGGTACCCGGTGACCGCCTTCCCACACGTCGCGCTTGAGGCCGCGCAGTTCGCCCATACTCAGGTGGTTGTAGCGTTCGGCCCGCGGGAAGGCGTAGTGTTCCGGACCATTGTCCGAACTGAAGATCACCAGGGTATTCTCCGCGAAGCCCGCCTCCTCGAGGGCGGTCAACACGCGGCCAATCATGTAGTCCGTCTCGTACATGAAGTCGCCGTAGCTGCCGGCCTCCGTCTTGCCTACGAACTCCTCGTTGGGAATGATGGGTGCATGGGGGGAAGGCAGGGCGAAGTACAGAAAGAAGGGTTTATCGGCGCTCTGCCGCCCGATGTACTCTACGGCCTTGTCGGTAACCGTAGGCAGCACCTCGTAGGGGTTCCAGCCCGCAACTTTGGGGCCGGGGCGAAACTCCCACTTCCCCTCCCCTACTTCGTAGCCGACGCTGTCGGGGTGCATCATCTCCGTGGGCATTTCGAGCAGCCGGTCGTTCTCGAACCACGCGTAAGGCGGGAAATTGATGGTCCCGTCACCGAAGTAATAGTCGAATCCCCGGGACAGGGGACCGCCCGCGATCCGGCCGCTGAAGTCGACATCCTCCGGCCGGTTTACCTTGACCGACTTATTAGCCGCCGCGAGCGAGGCCAGGCTATCGTTCCTGAACGTCCAGTCCCAGCCCAGGTGCCACTTGCCTATGCAGGCGGTGTTGTAGCCATGGTCCCGGAGCACCTGGGGCAGGGTTACATCGCTATCCGCGAAGAAGGGCGGTCCGAAGGAGTTTACGATGTTGTGCTGCCGCCGCCAGTGGTACTTACCCGCCAGCAGCGCGTACCGACTGGGCGAGCAGATGCCGGAGGAGCTGTGGGCATCCGTAAATCGCATCCCCTCCCGCGCGAGGCGGTCGAGGTTCGGGGTGGGAATTTTACTGTCGGGGTTCTGAATGGCGAGATCGCCGTAGCCCATGTCGTCGGCATATATGATGACGACGTTGGGGGGTTGCTCAATGGTGGATGCGTGGTCGCCGGAAAAGGCAAAGGTGGTCAGAAACAGACAAAAGAGGACGAGATGATTCATTGCTTCCAAATATAGACGTTGCACCCGCGTTCCCGCCAAAATCTACTCCGAAAGATTTACCCTAACCGGCCAGCCGGGGAACTGCTCTGCGTCCTCCCGGGTAAGATCGGCATCCCGCGCCCAGCATTCGAAGGTAACCTCCCGGGTGGTCGGGTGAAACCGTATGACGCCGAAGCCCCCGCCGTTCGATGCGTTGTCGGGATTGGCGTAGGCGTACATGGAGATGTGGTTGTCGAAGCCGTCGAGGTAGTCGCCCGTCCAGGGCAGCGGGGAGCCCGCAACGGGGTTCTCACCGGCCCGTTCGTCCTCGGGCCACCACCAGCGGGAGTAGTAATCGTTCACTGAAGCGGGCACGACGAAGGCCCAGGGGCCGTCCCGAAACTCGTCGATCCCGTGGTGGATCACCGTGGCCAGGTGTTGATCGCCGGCAATATGTACGGCATTGGCCGCCCTGATCGCGCGCAGCGCCTTGTTGCGACCGGTCTGCGGCCAGCCGTTGGAATCCAGATCGGCGTGGAGCCGTTCCCGCTTGCGTCCGTGGAGGTGAGCCCCGCCGCAGAAACCCGTGGCGGAGAGGACGGCCTTCATCTGTCCGGCCCTCCGGTCCCGTGCCCAGTCTTCGAGGAAGGCCACCTGACGATCGCCGAGCAGCTTCAGACCGGGCAGATCGATGCTCGCGGGGTCGTAATTAGGGTCGTTGATGTGGTCGGGACGGGGGCCCATCCGGGGAATTTTGCCGTTGGGGCCGGATTTGAACTTGCGGTCCTCGATGATCGCGAAGTCCACCGCTCCCAGCGGAAGGGAGGTATAGTACACGCCGATGCCCTGCTCCACCGGCGTGGGGTCGTAGGGATCGGGCAGGTGGGAAGTCTGGCAGCGTTCCACCATCTTCACGTACTCGTGGTGGTAAAAGTAGCCGCCATCGTTGCCCGCGCTTTCCCGGGCGATCTTGCCCCCTTCGCCCCAGAGATTGCCCTGGCCGATGTCGTGGTCGTCGGGAATGGAGATCATCGGGCGGTGGCGGAAGGTTTCACGAAACTGCCGGCCGAACTTAAGCCAGGCCGCGGTGTGCTCCGTGTGATCGTACGACTGGTCGCCGGCGAAGAACATCAGGTCGGGATCGACAACCCCCACGTTGCGGACGTAGGACGCCCGGTCGCCGCGATCCTGGTTGGAATTACAACTGAAGGCCGCCACGACGATGTCCTGGTCCGGAGCCGGCTCGGCGCGCACGCTTCCCGCGTACACTGCTCCCTTCCCGTGACGCAGGCGGTAGGGAACGGTTGCCTGGGCGTCCCAGTCCTCCACGCGGAATAGGGTCGACCAGCCCAGTTCGTTCACCGGCTGTCGTCCGACCTCGACCCACTTACCGTTGCGCTTGATCTCCAGCACCACCTCGCGACTCTCCCGGTGGTAAAGCGGGTACAGTTGGGCGGTCAGTTTGAGGGTATTGTCGGCAACGGTGTAGGCACCGAAGGCAATCACGGAATCCCGCGCGACTTTCAGGTCGATGATGGGGTTATCGGCCCGGTTCCACCAGTCGTTCGTAGCCAGGGTATCGAGGTTGGTGAAGGGGGCTTGCTGGTATTCCCCCTCAGTCAGATCCGGCACTTTGCGGCTGCAGGATACGATGGTCAGGAAGCTTAGTGCAACGAATAGATGTTTCAAGCTGGCGGATGTTTGTAAGTTGCGCCAATGACACGCGCCGCCGAATATAGCTGTAGCAGGGTAAACGATGTATTGGGCGGGTACGCAGGTGCCGTGACCGTGCTAATAGCGATGCTTTTTCTTTCGGCAACGGGGTGCGGAGGGGCCAGGGTCCCGACTTCCGGGACTAGCGCAGACGACCGACTCTCCCCCAATGTAGTGTTCATCCTAGTTGACGACCTCGGCTGGAGGGACCTCGGGTGCTACGGCAGCACGTTTTACGAAACGCCGAACATCGATCGGCTCGCCGCCCGCTCCACCCTGTTCACCGATGCCTACGCGGCACACCCCGTCTGCTCCCCCACCCGCGCCGCCCTGCTCACGGGTCGCCACCCAAGCCGCATCGGCATCACGGACTGGATACCGGGCCAGGATCCACGGGACAGGCCGCTGCTCGGCGTCACCGATCTCGACAGCCTACCCCTCCAGGAATTCACCCTCGCCGAGGCACTGAAGGAACATGGCTATACCACCTTTTTCGCCGGTAAGTGGCACCTGGGAGGCGAGGGAAATTTCCCCGAAGACCAGGGCTTCGACATCAACGTAGCAGGGCACCACAGGGGCAGTCCTCCGGGAGGCTATTACTCCCCCTACGCGAACCCTAAACTCGCCGACGGTCCTCCGGGAGAATATTTGACCGACCGGCTGACGGACGAATCCATTCGGTTTATGTCCGATCACCGGGAGGAACCCTTCCTGCTCTACCTCTCCTACTATACCGTGCATACGCCCATTCAGGCGAGCAGCCACCTTGCGCGCTTCGCGGAAAAAAAGACTGCCCTGCGGATCGGCGATCCGGATATGCGCGCTGAGGGGCGCGGTCGGACCGTCCTCGACCAGTACGATCCCGCCTATGCTTCCATGATATATGCCCTGGACGAGAACGTAGGCCGCCTCCTGGACAGCCTCGATACCCTGGGCCTCACCGACCGCACCCTCGTCATCTTCACCTCCGACAACGGCGGCCTGTCTACCATGGAAAATTCGCGGACGGCGCCGACCAGCGTAGCACCCCTCCGCGCCGGGAAGGGTTGGGCGTACGAAGGGGGAATCAGGGTTCCGCTCCTGGTGAGTACGCCCGGACAAGGGGTAGCCCGTCGTAGCGCCACGCCGGTGGTCAGTATGGATCTTTTCCCGTCCATCCTCCAGGAAACCGACCATCCGCTGATGCCCGAACGACATCTGGACGGTCTGAGCCTGTCACCGCTGCTGCACGGTGACCGGGACACCCTGCACGAAACATTGTTCTGGGACTACCCCCATTACCACGGCAGCGCGTGGACCCCCGGCTCCGCCCTGCGTAAGGGAAATTGGAAGCTGGTCCATTTCCACGAAACCGACCGCTACGAGCTTTATGATCTGGCCACCGATCTTGGGGAGGAGCGGGATTTGTCCGGGAGTCACGGTAGTAAACTGGCGGAGTTGAAGGAGGAAATGGCTCGCGTGAAGGGAAAGTACCGGGTCAAAACTCCGGCGAAGAACGAGCGAAAGCGGTTACCCCGCTGATGCGCCCGTTGGACGCCGTTGATGCGCGGTGTCCATAAACCGGTGGAGGTTCGTTATCCTAGCCTGTTGCGGGCCGTGGCTAAGTCGGCAGCGAGGTCAACGGAGAGGGGATCGTTGCGTAGGGGTTTGGTCCGGTATGCACCGGCCCGTCGGCATCATGAGAGTATAGGATTTAATCCACGCTCTCCCTAACCCCGAGTACGTCGGTACACTTCACCGTATTGCAATCGGAAAGATCCGGATTAAGCGGCGCCTTTGGTACTCCATGCACGGGGACAATGGGATTAACGTTTACTTTGCCCCATGCTATCGAGTATCATTTCCTACCTGGAGTCCATCGACCCCATTCTGGCGGCCCTCTACGCCTCGCTCTTCACCTGGATTCTCACCGCCCTTGGGGCCGCGCTGGTCTTCCCCTTCCGGGGCATGAACCGGACCCTGCTCGACGGAGCGCTCGGATTTACGGGAGGCGTGATGGTGGCCGCCTCCTTCTGGAGCCTACTGGCCCCGGGCATCGAAATGAGCCCCGGGGAGGGCTTCACGAAAGTGATACCCGCCGTTGTGGGCTTTGCCACCGGCGCGCTCTTCATTTTTGGCCTGGACAAGGTGCTTCCCCACCTGCACATCAACTTCAAGGAAAGCGAGAAGGAAGGGCTTAAATCTCCCTGGCACCGAACGACTTTGCTGGTGCTGGCGATTACCTTACATAACATCCCGGAGGGCTTAGCCGTAGGCGTGCTGTTCGGCGGAGTGGCGGCGGGCATGCCGGAAGCCACCATCGGCGGAGCGGTAGCGCTGGCGATCGGTATCGGCATTCAGAATTTTCCGGAGGGCCTGGCGGTGTCCATGCCGCTGCGTCGCCAGGGGGTAAGCCCCTTTAAGAGCTGGTGGTACGGGCAGTTGTCCGCCGCCGTGGAGCCGGTAGCCGCCGTGACGGGTGCGCTGGCCGTCACCTTCTTCACCCCCATTCTTCCCTACGCGCTGGCCTTTGCGGCGGGTGCCATGATCTTCGTGGTCATCGAGGAAGTTGTGCCGGAAACCCAGTTGGAGAGTAACACCGACATCGCGACGCTCGGTTTCGTCCTGGGCTTCATCGTCATGATGACGTTGGACGTCGGTTTAGGTTAGGCGGGAACGCGGGAGCAACGCAAAAAAAGCGCGCAATACCTATAGGTGTTGCGCGCAGAAGTGTTTGTGTAAATAGCGTCTCAATCTCAAAAAAATGCTCTTGGCGGATCGACGACCGGGGCATGGGCCCGCGGGGATGATCTGCACGAATAGGGTGACGTAAAGATGTCGCGGCCCCTCGATAAGTGGTGGCAATATCCAATCATTGTGTGGTAATATCCAACCATTTGCCCGACATACTGCGCATCTATGGTGATAAAAAGGAAAACCACTATCCGGTTTTACTCGTATAGTGGCTTTCCCCTCGTAGAAGAGTCGGAACTTCGATTCGGCTTAAGCGAGGAAGAGTCCGGCAATGTCCAGCACCTGTTCCTTGGTCAGGGGCTCGTCGTAGGCTTCGGTAAGCTGGTCGCGGCTGACGTCGGTCACCGTGGTCGCATTCACGCCGAGGTGAGTGACGTTGTCTTCTCCGGCGTACACGGCATCCGCAGCGGATGCACCCGTTGTGTTGTTGGCATTGGTGATCCAGCCCTTCGATCCGCGAATCCGGCGGATCTCCGAGGCGTGCCGCGCTTCCACGCTGTGGATCTGGAGGGCGGCGGTCAGGATATCGCCGTTGCTCATCAGATTAGTGGCCTGTCCTTTGTAGGCTCGCACGCCGGTATCCTCGAAGGCCTGGGCGAGGGCGAGGAAGACCTGCTCGTTCGTGAATACGTCGTTGAAGGTACCGCCGGCGGTGAAGTCGAAGTCGGGTTTCTCCACGGGATCGGCGCCGAGGCTGCTGATGGCCGAGCGGAGGAACTCGACGTGAGCGGACTCGTGCTGCCCGATCAGCGCGACCGTTTCGCGCGTGTCTCCGGTGAGAAGATCAGCGGCATCGAGACCCATGGCGTAAAATTCCGCTTCCAGGTACTCCAGCGTAAGGGCCAGATTAAGGACATCCGTAATGCCCGTACCGCTGGTTTGCGCAAAAGCCCGGTTGGGGGTCATGAAGGCGGCCAGGGGTAAGGTGGCCGCGGCGGCTTTGCCGAAGGTGCGACCGAAAGAGTTGAAGGCTTCGCGACGGCTGGTGGCTTTGGTCTGCAGTTCCGCGTCGGCGAGGGCCTCGAATTGATTGAATAGCTTTATGAGTTTCATTGTTGGTCTCGTTTGGGGGATGACTACTGCGGAAGACCGCTGGCGTCGATGGGAGTAGTGATGAATGCGGATGCCACGCTCAGAACCTGGGCGGGGGTACGGGCCAGATCGAGTCCGTTGCCGTCTACAACCTGGCTATTGGCGAAGGCGGTGGGAGAACCGGAGTTAATGCTGCGGATCGCGGCGGCGTGGCGGGCTTCGACCGAAACGATCTTACCGGCAACGACCAGGAAGTTCGGATTCTCGAGCAGACGACCGGCGCCGTTGTATGCCGATACGCCGAGATCCTCAAAGGCCTGGGCGGTGTTGAGTACGCTGGAGCGATCATTGAAGTTGATGGAAGAAAAGTCGACTTCCAGGGCCGGGATGGCCGTTGCGACGCTACTGATGGCCGCCTCGAAAAAGTCGGCGTGGGCGCGCTCGTGCGCTTCCAGATCCGCCAGGATCTGCTTTTCCTCGGCGCTTGCCGAAGCGTAATAACTGCCCTGCAGTACCGCGGCGTAGAAGGCGGCTTCGAGTTGCTCGAGTGCGAAAGCATAATTCAGGACGCCAACGTCTCCGCTTCCGAGATTAACGGCGTTTTCCATGACAATGGGATCGTCGTCGTCTTCACAACCGGTAAGAAACAGACCGGCGGCCGCCAGGCCGATACCGGAATTCCGTAGGAAGCGACGCCGACTCTGCGGATCGCGGTCGGCTACGACACGGGACGATGAAAATTTTGGTGTTTGCATAAGGCAGTTTGGTTTGTCACCATGTACGTAAGTCTGGTGGACAAAGATTGGTCGCCGGCGATCTAAGGACCCGCGCCGCAAGACCACCGACAAAGCGTCCTTTCACCGGAATTTCCCCGGTTTCGAGCGAACACGCCCGCCAATCGGTGGCAAAATCGTAGGTTGCGGCATGACACTAAAGGATAAAACCGCCATCATTACGGGGGGAGCTTCGGGACTCGGAGAAGCCACCGCCCGGCACTTTCACGCACTCGGCGCCCGTGTGGCCATCTTCGACGTGAACCGGGAAGCCGGGGTACGGATCGCCGAAGAACTCGGCGACGGGGCAATGTTTCACTTCGTTGACGTTACCAGCGCTTCCTCGGTAGAAACCGCCGTCGCTGCCGTGCTCACGAACTTCGGAGCCATCCACGTTTGCTGCAATTACGCCGGGATCGCCCCGGCCGTTAAAACGGTAGGCCGCGACGGCCCCGGGGACCTTGACCTGTTCCGCAAGGTGATCGAGATCAACCTCATCGGCACCTTCAACGTGTCGCGGGTAGCCGCTCATGCCATGAGCCAGAACGAGCCGCTGGACGATGACGGCAGTCGGGGCGTAATTATCCACACTGCTTCGGTGGCCGCCTTCGAGGGCCAGATCGGCCAGGCCGCCTACAGTGCCTCCAAGGGGGGCGTAGTGAGCCTGACGCTGACCATGGCCCGTGATTTGGCCCGCAACGGGATCCGGGTGAATGCGATCGCTCCGGGACTGATTCACACCCCGATGTTTGACGCCTTTTCACCGGAAGTTTACGACTCGCTCGCCAAACAGCCGCTGTACCCCGTTCGCCTCGGGAAGCCCGCGGAAGTGGCCCGACTCGCCCAGCACCTGGTCGAGAACAATTACATGAATGGGGAATGCGTACGGATGGATGCCGGAATTCGCATGCAGGCCCGCTAGCACATTTGCCAATTCAAGCGAAAACAACTAGGTTGCCCCCCATGCAAAAGTACAAGGCTATTATTGCCGACCATGACTATTCAGTTACGGATCAGCAACTTGCGGAGCTCGATATCTCCGGTCCCTTTAAGAATGAATTTCACTTGCTACACGGAAGTACCGGATATACGGCCACCGTGGTAGAGCACGATCTCAGTGGAAAATCACTTACCGTTGAGATAAATGGCCGACCGTTCACGGTCACCATCCGCGACACCTATGATCAGCTGGTGGAGGAACTCGGTTTCGCTACCGTAGCCAGCTCGAACAATACCGACGTACTGGCCCCCATGCCGGGTCTCATTCTCGACGTTCTGGTGCAAGAAGGGGATGAAGTTGCCGTCGGCGCGCCCCTCCTGATCCTGGAAGCCATGAAGATGGAAAACGTACTAAAGGCGGAGGGTACGGGTACCGTAAAGTCAATTCGGGTAAACAAGGGGCAAGCCGTCGAAAAGCGGCAGCTACTAATGGAAATGGAATGAAGAAGATACTCGTAGCCAACCGCGGCGAAATTGCCCTGCGCGTGATGCGGACCGCCCGTAAGATGGGCATCGCCACCGTCGCCGTCTACTCCGAAGCCGACCGCAATGCTCCCCACGTTCGCTTCGCCGACGAAGCGGTCCTGCTGGGCCCCGCCCCCTCCACCGAATCTTACCTGAACGTAGACAAGGTTCTACGGGCGGCGCGGGACACCGGAGCCGACGCGGTCCATCCGGGGTACGGCTTCCTGAGTGAGAATGCCGAGTTCGCCCGGCGAGTGGATACGGCGGGTCTCACCTTCATCGGTCCCCGGCCCCACGCAATCGAAGTGATGGGCAACAAGCTGGCCGCCAAGGAGACCGTGGGTGCCTATGGCATACCTATGGTCCCCGGTGTGGACGAAGCAGTGACCGACGTGGAGGAAGCGGCCAGCATTGCCCGCCGCATCGGCTTCCCGATCCTCATTAAGGCCGCCGCCGGAGGCGGGGGCAAGGGAATGCGGGTCGTAGAAGCGGAAGACGAACTCGACGAACAGATGAAGCGGGCCATCAGCGAGGCAGCCTCCGCTTTCGGGGATGGTTCGGTGTTCATCGAAAAGTACATCGCCGCGCCGCGCCACATTGAAATTCAGGTACTGGCCGATACCCACGGGAACTGCGTGCATCTTTTCGAACGGGACTGCAGCATACAGCGTAGGCATCAGAAGGTAGTGGAAGAGGCTCCGTCCGCCGTCATTGGACCCGCGCTCCGCCGCCAGATGGGCGAGGCCGCCGTACGCGTGGCCCAAAGCTGCGATTACGTGGGTGCCGGTACGGTAGAGTTTCTGCTCGACGCCGACCAGCAGTTCTACTTCCTGGAGATGAACACCCGTTTGCAGGTCGAACACCCGGTCACGGAAATGATCACCGGCATCGACCTGGTGGAACAGCAGATCCGGGTGGCCCGGGGAGAAGCACTCGCCTTCACCCAGGACGAACTGACCATCCAGGGACACGCCGTTGAACTGCGGGTGTACGCCGAAGATCCCCTCAATAACTTCCTTCCAAGTATCGGGACGTTAAGCACTTACGTCCGTCCAACGGAAGCAAGGGTTGACGACGGATTCGAGGAAGGCATGGAGGTGCCAATTTACTACGATCCCATGATCGCGAAGCTCATCACCCAAGGCGCGACCCGGGAAGAGGCCATCGCCCGTATGCTGCGGGCCATCGATGCCTACCGGATCGAGGGAATCGAGACTACCCTACCCTTCGGCCGCTTCGTCTTTTCCAGCGACGCGTTCCGGTCGGCCGATTTTGATACCAACTTTGTAAAGAAACACTACCAACCCGAAGCCATCGAGCGCGGCGATCGGCAGATCGAATCCGTGGCCGCGCTCTTCGCGGCATACATCTACGATCGGCGGGCACGGGAGCTAACCGCTCCCCACCCTGCATCCGTACAGTGGCAGCGTCGCCGGTAAGACCCCCCCCGAACCATGAATAAAACAGAAACGCTAAGCCGCAAGCTCGAACAAGCCCGCCTGGGCGGCGGTCAGGACCGCATCGACAAGCAACACGCCAAGGGCAAACTGACGGCCCGGGAACGGGTGCACCTGCTGCTCGATCCCGGTAGCTTCGAGGAGGTGGGCGCGTTGGTGATCCACCGCACCACGGACTTCAATATGGAACGGCAGGTCTTCTACGGCGACGGCGTCATCACGGGTTACGGTACCGTGGAGGGCCGGCTGGTGTACGTGTTCGCCCAGGACTTCACGGTCTTCGGCGGATCGCTGTCGGAAACCCACGCCGAAAAGATCTGCAAGATCATGGACATGGCCGTGAAAACCGGTGCTCCGCTGATCGGGCTAAACGACAGCGGGGGTGCCCGGATCCAGGAGGGCGTACGCTCGCTGGGTGGGTACGCGGATATCTTTTACCGCAACGTCCAGGCCTCGGGAGTGATCCCGCAGTTGTCGGCAATCATGGGGCCCTGCGCGGGCGGGGCGGTGTACTCTCCGGCGATGACCGATTTTACCATCATGGTCGAGAACACGAGCTACATGTTCGTTACCGGCCCGAACGTGGTAAAAACGGTGACGAACGAGGAAGTGAGCAGTGAGGATCTGGGTGGTGCCTCCGCCCACTCGACGAAGTCCGGCGTAACTCATTTGACGGCGGCTAACGACGTGCTGTGCCTGCAGCAACTGCGGCGGTTACTCAGCTACCTTCCGCAGAACTGTGAAGAAACCCCGGCGGCATTTCCCTACGAACTCGGTACGGAAATCCGGGAGCAACTCAATGACCTGGTGCCGGAGAACCCCAACCAGCCGTACGATATGCGCGAGGTAATCAAGGGGATTATCGACGAGGACAGTTTTCTGGAAATTCACGAACGCTACGCGGACAACATCGTGGTCGGTTTTGCGCGACTGGCCGGTCGGAGCATCGGCATCGTAGCTAATCAACCCTACAGCCTGGCGGGGGTGCTGGACGTGGAGAGCTCCAAAAAGGCGGCCCGTTTTACCCGGACCTGTGACTGCTTTAACGTACCGCTGCTGGTGCTGGTGGACGTGCCGGGATTCCTGCCCGGGACCGATCAGGAATGGAGCGGAATTATCACCAACGGTGCCAAACTGCTCTATGCCCTCAGCGAGGCCACCGTGCCCCGGGTGACGGTCATCACCCGCAAGGCCTACGGAGGTGCCTACGACGTGATGAACTCCAAGCACATTGGAGCCGACTTCAACTTCGCTTGGCCGGGCGCGGAGATCGCCGTGATGGGCGCCAAGGGAGCCAGCGAGATCATCTTCCGCAAGGAGATCGGCGCCGCTCAGGATCAGGCGGCCAAGCTGGCCGAGAAGGAGGCGGAATACGCCGAGACCTTCGCCAATCCCTACCGCGCGGCCCAGCGGGGCTTTATAGATGAGGTGATCTATCCGCAGGAAACCCGGCGGAAACTGATCCGCGCCTTCGCGACGCTGGAAAACAAAGTGGCTACCCGACCGAAGCGGAAGCACGGCAACATACCATTGTAGTCTTACCTACGTAAGCGACTACCTACGATACCCAGGTCCAGGAGGACGGCAACCACCAGACCTACCAGCTGCACGTTGCCGTCGAAGTAAACTTCCGAAATACCGTACCACAGGGTGGTGAGGGGCAGGAAGATAAAGCCCAGCAGAGGTAGCAGTATTCCGTCGAAGGCACCGCGGAACCAACCGGCGAAGAAGTACAGCAGTACGATGATGAGGCGGGGGAAGAAGAAGCCCAGCAGGAGGATTAGGAGAGGCATGGGAGGGTGAGTGGGTTAGTGAATGGGTGGAGAAGTGAAGGAGTGAATGGGTGAATTAGGGTATTAGTGGGAGATTGGATTTACTTCGCCGCCGAAACACGCCACACAATGCCGGCATCGTCGTCGCATACCAGGAGGGCTCCGTCGGGGGTCTGGGTAACGCCGACCGGTCGGCCGTAAACTTTGCCGGCCTCGGCATCGGCGATGAAACCGGTGAGGAAGTCGCGGGGCGGTTGGGGTTTGCCCTGGGCGTCGAAGGGAACAAACACCACTTTGTAACCGCTGAACTTGGAACGGTTCCAGCTTCCGTGCTGCCCGACGAAGGCTCCGTTGCGGTAGGTTTGCGGGAAGGCGTCTCCCGTGTAGAAGGCCAGGCCGAGGGATGCGGTGTGGGGGCCCAGGGGGACGTCGGGCACCAGGGCGCGTTGCACGAGCTCGGTGTGGGGGTTGTCCGCCCAGCGGGGGTCGGGAAGTTGGCCGTAGTAGCTGTAGGGCCAACCGTAGAAGGCACCTTCCCGTACGCTGGTGAGGTAGTCCGGTACGAGTTCGTCGCCCAGCTTATCGCGTTCGTTGACGGCCGTCCAGAGTTCTCCCGTGACGGGGTTCCAGTCCATTCCGACCGGGTTGCGCAGTCCGGTAGCATATTCCCGTAGTTCGCTGCCGTCCGGATTGGCTTCCAGGATCGTGGCTCGATTGGTTTCGGCTTCCATGCCATTCTCTCCGACGTTGCTTCCCGATCCGACGGAGACGTAGATTTTGCGACCGTCACGGCTTGCCAGGAGGTTCCGCGTCCAGTGGTTGTTGTAGCCCTGCGGCGGAGTAAGCAGTATTTCCTCTCCGGTGGATTGATCCAGGGCGGTCTGTCCGGGCTCGTAATCGTACCGCCAGGTGGCGTCGGTGTTGGCGATGTAAAAGTGGCCATCCAGTACCAACATCCCGAAGGGCTGGTTCAGGTCACGGGCGAAGATCTGCCGCTCTTCGGCAATACCGTCCCCGTCGCGGTCGACCAGTCGTAAAATGCGGTTGGCGCTATTGCGGGTGTTGCTCTCCACCACGAAAATGTCGCCATCAGGGGAGACGTAGGTCGATCGGGGGTGCTGTAAACCCTCCGCAAACCGCTGTACCCGGAACCCTTCCGGGGCCCGCGGCGCGGCATCCTCCGGCCAGTGGATCACCTCACTCAATTTTACGGCCGATTCACTGCTGTAGGGGCTGGGCAGGGTGAGAGGACCAATGGCCGTTTCGACGACGTCGGACTCTTGGGCGGCGAGGGCTTCCTTACGGTCGGGGCTGACCTGGGAAGCACAGGAAGTGACGAATAGGAGTACGAGCAGGTATAGCGGTGCGTGGTTCATACGGTAGGAACAGATACTATAGGGAGAGCGGTTCGACAACCCACTGAAATTAGGATCGTACGGGGACGGGCATGGCGGGGTAATGGTCAAAAATACACGAAGACTTAGCGGCACATAGACTGTTTGCACAACAATTATTGCGCGAATAAATATTCCACGAAATTTTTGATAGGTTGTCCGGCTGACATATCTTGGACGCAACCTATTCACCTAAAACCTTCTTCACGGCTTCTTGCCGTGACCCACCACCACCCTACTCTTCCTCTTTATCCTACCGGCTCACCCCCGGTAATCCTCATCATCGTGTTTTCTCCATTCGCTGACCGGGTTACCGGGCCGGTTCCGGACCCCGCTTGCCCGTCAGCATCACCTATAACCTTTCCAAACATGCAGTTACGTTTATTCCTACTTCCCCTAACCCTCAGCCTGCTCCTGGCCTCCTGTACCGAAGACAACGGGATCACCGCCGTTGAAGTGGAGACCGCCCCCGGCTTCCTCGTCGACGTGAACGAAGACGGACACGTTACCGTACCCGACCTGGGCCTCCAGGCACCGGTACAGGCGCACGTGGCCGGCCATTCCGCACGGTTTGCCGAGGCCGAAATGATCACGGAGGTTCGTCCCGACGGCAGTCGGGAAACCCTTTACCTCGTTGACGGCGACATCGCGCTGACCAAGGACCAGCTGCGGGAGCTCCAGGCCATGGACGCCACCCTCGAAAAGCAGTACCGAACCAACAATCTGGTGAGCGACCGGACCATCAGCGTCGTCGGCTACACCGGAAACGGCTACGCCCTCACGTCCACCATGCGCACCGCCCTGCAGTGGGCCATCAACAACTACAACGCGCTGAACATCAATACGACCTTCACGCTCTCGTTCGCGGCCAGTACGAATGCGGACATCGTCGTGTACCGGGTCGTGGACAACAACGGCGCGGGCGGCTCGGCCGGTTTCCCCAGCGGCGGGAAGCCCTACAAGTGGGTGCAGATATACAACGGCATGAATAATTACGACACGAACACCAACGAACACGTCATGACCCACGAGATCGGTCACGCGATGGGTCTTCGCCATACCGACTGGTTCAGCCGGGAGTCGTGCGGCCAGACGGGCGAGTCGGCCGGATCCGACGGAGCCGTCCACATTCCGGGTACGCCGACGGGCTACGATGCCAACTCGGTCATGCTCTCGTGCTTCAGCAGCGGAGAGGACGGAGAGTTCGGGTATTACGACCGTGTTGCGCTGGAATACCTCTACTGAGCATCGTAAATCGCTCATTCATACGGCGGCACGATTCCCGAAAGGAATCGTGCCGCTTTTGTTTGTCCGTGATAATTGTCGCATTTTTGGCTTGCTTTTCCGGAATTTTCCGTTGCTCCCGCGGCCCCGCCCCGGGTCACGCCCCAAAACGTAATCAACATATGACGCTTACGACGACCCAGAACCAGATGAAACTGAAACGCATATTCATTCAGAACCAGATTCCCGAGCCGCTGGCGGCCCTGACCCGCATGAGCCGCAACATCCTGTGGTCCTGGATGCACGAGGTGGCCGATCTGTTCATGAGTATCGACCCCGAAGAGTTCGTTGCCCTGAACTACAACCCGGTGGCCCTGCTGGAAAGCCTCTCCCCCGCCCGGCTGGAGGAGCTGGCTACGGACCGCGATTTCCTCGCCCGCGTCCACGCCGCCGAAAAATCCTTCGACGCTTACCTGGCCGAAGCCCGCAAGCCGGATCTCCCCCGCATTGCCTACTTCAGCATGGAGTACGGACTCCACATCAGCCTAAAGCTATACAGCGGCGGTCTGGGCGTGCTGGCCGGAGACTACCTCAAGGAAGCCAGCGACAGCAACGTCGATCTCTTCGGCGTAGGCCTTCTCTACCGCTACGGCTACTTCAATCAGGGCCTCAGCATGAACGGGGACCAGATTCACCACTACCCCGCCCAGAAATTTACCCAGCTGCCCATCGAGCCCGTCCGCCGCGACGACGGCAACTGGCTTAAGGTGGCGGTGACCATTCAGGGCCGAATCGTTCAGGCCAAAGTATGGAGCCTGGCCATCGGACGCATCAAGCTTTACCTGCTGGATACCGACCACGAGGACAATAACGCCGAAGATCGGGCCCTCACCCACCAACTCTACGGCGGCGACAACGAGCACCGGCTAAAACAGGAAATCCTCCTCGGCATCGGCGGTGTCCGGGCCATCAAGGAGATGGGGCTGCAGCCCGACATTTACCACCTCAACGAAGGTCATGCCGGTTTCCTTTCCCTCGAGCGCCTGAAGAACTACGTCGACGCGGGGCTAAGCTTCCCCGAGGCCCGCGAAATGGTCCGCGCCTCCAGTCTGTACACGACCCACACGCCGGTACCGGCCGGGCACGACCACTTTCCGGAGCATCTGATGCGCAACTACCTCTACAATTACGCCGCCGATCTGGGCATCGAGTGGGATGCGTTTATGGCGCTTGGCCGGCTGAACCCCGAAGATGCCGGCGAGGACTTCAACATGTCGAAGCTCTCCATCCGTCTTTCCCAACGGGTCAACGGGGTTTCCAAGCTCCACGGAGAAGTGAGCCAGCGGATGTTCACCAGCCTCTACCCCGGTTATACGGCCGAGGAGGTACACATCGGGTACGTAACCAACTCGGTCCACTACCCTACCTGGATCGCGAACAGCATTCACCAGCTTTTCTCCACCAAGTTCGGTAACGACTGGGTGCGGGATCAGAGCAACAAGGACATTTGGCGCAAGGTCCACCAGATCGACGACCGCTCACTGGCCGAAACCCGCCACGCGCTGAAGGTCCGGCTGCTGGCCTACGTCAAGCGGAAGCTGCAGGTGGACATGCGCCGCCGGGGCGAAAGTCCGCGTACGACCTTCGAAATACTTAGCAAGATCAACGAACGGGCTCTGGTACTCGGCTTCGCCCGTCGCTTCGCTACCTACAAGCGGGCCACCCTGCTGTTCACGAACCGCGACCGCCTGCGCGAACTGGTCAACCGCAAAGACCAACCGGTGATCTTCCTCTTCGCCGGAAAGGCGCACCCAGCCGACCAGGGCGGGCAGGATCTCATTCGCCAGATCGTCCAGATCAGCAAGGAACCCGATTTCGCCGGCAAGATCATCTTCCTGGAAGACTACAACATGGAGATGGCCAAGCTGCTGACCCAGGGCGTCGACATCTGGCTCAATACGCCGACCCGTCCGCTGGAAGCCTCCGGCACCTCCGGCATGAAGGCCGCCCTGAACGGTACCGTGAACTTCTCCGTGCTCGACGGTTGGTGGGCCGAAGGATACCGCCCCGACGCGGGTTGGGCCCTGCCCCTGGAACGGACCTACGACGACCAGTACCTACAGAACGAGCTCGACGCCGAAACGATGTATAGCATCCTCGAGGAGGAGATCATTCCGGTCTACTTCGACAAGGACGAGCACGGCATCAGTCAGCGTTGGATGAGCTACGTGAAGCAGATCATCGCCGAAGTCGCCCCCGTATTCACGATGAAGCGGATGATGGACGATTACTACGAGCGTTTCTACCTCCCCCTGGGTAAGAGTGCCGCCACCGTGCGGGAGCAGGACCTGCAAACCGGCAAGGCGTACGCCGCCTGGAAGGAAGCTACCGAGAGCAAGTGGTCGGGCATCGAAACCGTGGAAAATAACAGCTTCGACACCGTCAACCACGCCCTGCCCGTCGGCGAACCCTTCTCCGCCGAGGTGGTGATCGCCACCAACGGCATCGACCCCCGGCACCTGGCCCTGGAAGCCCTGTTCTACCAGCGCATCGACGAGGAAACGATCACCCTGCGCCGCACGCAGCCCTTCAAACTGGTAGCCCAGACCGAAGGCACCGCTACCTACCGCATCGCCGTAGACCCCCACCTGGCGGGCGTGTACGAGTACGGCTTCCGCCTACGGCCCACCCACGAGCTCATGCCCCACGCCCAGGACCTTAACCTCGTATACTGGGTATAAGCCTCCCCCATGAATACCCCAACGGTACAAATGCTGAACCTCCGTCTACCCACCGATCCCCGGTGGGTAGACCTGGCGGAAATGGATCTCGGCGAGATCCTGACCGACCATGCCTACTGCGAGCAGAAAGCGGCCACCAGCTGCATCTCACTCATTCAGGGCTATCCGGACCGGGAGGAACTCGTCCGCGAGCTAGCCCCCATCGTCACCGAAGAGTGGGGCCACTTCCGGGCCGTACTCGCGGAAATGGACAAGCGCGGCCTGAAACTCGGCCGTCAGCGGAAGGATGAGTACGTCAACGGCCTCCTGGACTTCTCGATCCGGGGGCAGGGTCGCGACGTAGCCCTGCTGGAAAAGCTGCTAATCTTCGCGCTGATCGAGGCGCGGAGTTGCGAGCGGTTCCGGCTGATGAGCCTGTACATCAGCGATCCGGAGCTAAGAACGTGGTACCATAAGTTCATGGTAGCCGAAGCCGGTCACTATGTCCTGTTCATCGAGTTGGCGCGGAAGTACTTCCCCCGGGAAACCGTGGATCGCCGCTGGAAGGAGTACCTCGCCTTCGAGGCGGAGCTGCTCCGGACGCTCGAGGTGCGGGGCGACCGGATGCACTGATCACTCCCGGCTTAGGTAGCGCAACAGACCCGTGACGCTCATGTAGGCGGGATTGGCCGCGGCGTAGGCGGGAAGCTCGTCTTTACTCACCCCGTTGTCCAGCAAATCCTCCCGGACGAATGCCTCGAATTTCGAGACGATCTCCGCCGCCGGCGTCTCGCGCTGGGCGTAGGGCATCATCCAGGCTACGTACTCGTCGAGCCGGGATTCCAGATCGTCCAGATGATCCTCCGTATCGGTCACCCGGCCGTAGTGCGTCAGGTAAAAGGTAGTGGCGTCAATTTCCCGCAGCCGCTCGATCGACTCGTGCCATAGTTCGGCGTCAATGTCGGGCGGCGGGCAGGGCGGAATGGCCGGTCCGCCCGCGATCCGGCACCCGCCCACGTCTCCGGTGAACACCGTTTTCTCGAGTTGCCAGGCAATGTGGTGGCTTGCGTGACCGGGCGTGTGGTGGGCGATCCACTCCCGGCCGCCGATACGCAAACGAGCCCGGTCCTCCACCGCCTCGATACGGTCCGGCTCGATTCCCCGCATTTCCCCCCAGAGTTCCTCCATCCGGTCCCCGTAGATCTGCCGGGCCGATTGGTACAGCCGGGCGGGATCGATCATGTGCCGCAGTCCGCGGGGGTGTACGTACACTTTGGTTCCCCGTTCGGCCCACCACCAGGCCGCTCCGGCGTGGTCGAAGTGGATGTGGGACAACAGCAGGGTGTGCACTTTTCCGGGATCTATGCCGGCGGCGTTCAGGCCGCTCAGCATGCGCTCGTGGGTGGAATACGGTCCGCATTCCACCAGCGTGTACCCGGCGTCGTCCGCTACGGCAAAGGCGGCAATGGACTGCGGCGTTCCGAGAAAGTGAAGGTCGATGGTGTGGATCATGGGTCGTTCGGTTTGGCGTAAATACTACAACATATCAACGAGACGCGCAATGTCGTCGGCCACGGCCACCGGGGGGCGGGAGGCGTCTACCGTGACGATGTTTTCCCCCTCGCCGAAGACGTCAAACGCCTGGAGAAAACTTTCGCGTACGTGCGTCAGCTTTTCTACCGTCTCGAATAGTTCCGTGTCCTCCGTTCTGGAAGTGATGCGGTCCATACTCGTTTGCGGATCGAGGTCCAGAAAGATCGTCAGATCTGCGGGCAGGGTATGCTTGGCTTGCCGGTTCAGTGCCGCGATCCAGCCGGGGTCAACGTGTTCACTCTGGTAAGCCAGGCTGCTAAAGTAGTAGCGGCTGGCGATGACGTGGTAGCCCGCGGCAAGTTGGGCGAGCAGGCCCTCGGCGGGATGAAAAATGTGCTCCACCCGGTCCGCGGCGAAGAGGGCGGCCAGCGTACGCGGGTCGACGGTCTGCTCGTGGCGGAGAATGCTCCGGATCATGCGGCCGGTGATGAGCTCCGTCGGTTCGGCCGTGAGATAACAGGCCTCCCCCCGGGCCTGGAGGTGATCGCGGAGCATCTCGATCTGAGTGGTCTTACCACTGCCGTCGAGGCCTTCGATCACGATGAAAAGCGGTCGGTGATCCGTCATTCTTCTTCCTTGGGGGCGAACTTGTCCCGCCCGCTGCGATCGACGACCGTAGAACTGGCCTGCTGGGTACCCTGCAGCACCAGATCAAGCACGTTTACGTGGGGCGGTTGGGTGACCATGAAGTGAATGGCCTCGGCCACGTCCTGCGCGCGCAGGGGCTGAAAATCCTCGTAGATCTTGGCGCGTTCGGCATCTCCGTCGAAGCGGACCAGGGCGAACTCCGTTTCCTCCACGTGGGCCGGGCAGATTTGGCCCACCCGTACGCCGTGTTTGACCAGGTCGAGTCGCATGGCGTAGGTCAGGGCATCCACCGCGTGCTTGGTGGCGCAATAGACATTTCCGTTCGGATAAACCTCCTTGCCGGCGGTGCTCGCTACGTTGATGACCATTCCGCGGCCGCGCCGTACCATGCCCGGCGTCACGGCCCGGGTGAGGTAGAGCAGGCCTCGCAGATTCACGTCGATCATCTCGTCCCAGTGATCCAGGGAGCCGGCGTGTATGGGGTCGAAACCCTTGGCTTTACCGGCGTTGTTGATGAGTACGTCGATCGTTCGCCAGGCTTCCGGTAGTGCCGCGATGGCCTGGCCGACGCTCTGCCGGTCCCGTACGTCTAACCGCAAGTGATGGACCTCTACCCCGTGCCGCTCCCGCAGATTGCGGCCGATCTGCTGCAAACGTTCTTCCCGCCGTCCGATCAGCGCCAAACGGTATCCGTCGGCGGCCAACCGGTGGGCGGTGGCCAGACCGATGCCACTCGTAGCTCCGCTGATCAGCACAGTTTTTCCGGCACCCGGTTTGGGCGGGGGCGCGGGAGCGGGCGTTTCCCGGGCCACCAGCATGGCTTCCAACTGCGCGATGTTCTGTTTGAGCGCGGCCAGCGGACCGGCGTCGGGTTCGGGCTGTTCGGGGGTGGCCGCCCCGTAGAAGGCACGTTGGTTAGCGGGGGTATCGTAGGCGGGTTCGAGCGAGGTCGCTACCAGATAATTCTTGCGGGCTTCTTCCCGCTTTCCGGAATCGTACAGTGCCACCGCGAGGCGGTAATGAGCCGGAGCGTGACCGGGGTCCGCGCGGATGGCGCGGCGCAGCATCTTGATGGCTTTGTTCCGTTTCCCGAGCCGGCCCCCGAGGAGTTCAGCGTAACGGTAGAGGGTATCCGCACTTGCCTCGCCGGACTTCACCGCCCGGCGGAGGTAGGCGGCCGCTTCAACGTAATGATCGGGAAAGCGCTCGTCGAGCAGAATGCCCAGGCGTTCGTTCAGCCCGGGGAAAGTAGGTACCACGTCGCTGAGTTGCTCCCAGTCGCTGCGGGCCCTCCGGAAAGCTCCGGCTGCCTCGTGGAGTTCGCCACTGAGAAAGAGGCCGGCCGGATGGTGGGGGTCCCGGTTCAGTAAGGTGTCCACTTCCGCCCGGGCGTCGGTCAGGCGCTCCGCGGACAGGGCGAGCATGAGGGCGTAATTGTACTGTAGGTCCGGGTCCTCGGGTTGGGCATCGCGACTGGTCACCAAAAGGTTCAGCGCGGCCTCTGTCCTTCCCTCATCCGCCAGTTTCCAGGCCTCGCCAATAGGATCGTCGGAGGATTCGACCGGGGCGTTGGGGGGTGGCGCCATGGGAGTATTATCGTTTTGCCGGACGAAGTCGATCAACGGTCCGAAGTTATTCTCAAGAAGTTCGCGGTAGGCGTACCACCCTTCCCGGGCCAGTTTATCCACCACCGCGGGGGCCGTTACGCTGGTTTCCCGAATCTTGCGCAGGTACCGCTCGAACGACGCCCGGTCGGCCTCGGCGTAGGTTTCCGTGTCCCGCCGCAACTCGATGTACCGATCGTGCCAGTGATTGATGTAATGCATCTGTTCGGCCCGGCTGCTGAGTTGGGTCTTCACGACTTCGACGTGGCCTTCTTCCCCGTACTCCACGTCTTCCAGCACCGTACGGAACACCCGACGATCCGCCGTCAGTAGGGCATCGGCGCCGAGCATGCAATTGGGGTTCGTGAGGAAGCGGTCGCTAATCAATAGTACGAGGTCACCGGCAATGTCGTCCAGCCGATCCCGCAGGGGCTCGGCCTCGTTCTCCCGGCCCACCGACAGGTGCGTACAGTTGGCAATCCCCGTCAGGGCCTCCTCCAGCCGGCGGGCCGTGGGTTCGTCGTCGAGGGAATAGGCGAGGGCTACGGAGATCATGAAACGAAATTATGGGGCCGCAAAATAGGCCGCAATCCCCGAAGCGGACGGAAGCGGGAACAGCGTAGATAGCAGGACAAATGCCGCGAACGGACGAAAGTAATGGCGGCTGCCATAAACTAAGCCGTACCTTTGACCTTTCATGTCGGATATGGAAAAACGCAGCTTTACGATCTGGACGCCGCTCGTCTACAGCCTACTATTGGCCATCGGCCTCCTTACGGGCTTCCTGCTAAAAACCGATTCGCCTCTGCTGTCCGTCGGCGGTGGCGGTACCGCCGGGGGAAGCGGCCGCGTCGAACAGTTGATGGGGTACATCGAAGCCCGTTACGTAGACCAACCCAACGAAGACGAACTGTACGAGGCCGCCATCACCGCGGTGCTCGATCACCTCGATCCCCACAGCAGCTACATTCCCCGCGACGAGCTGCAGGCCCTGACCGAAAGCATGGAGGGCAACTTCGAGGGCATCGGTATCGAGTACCTCGTGGTGAACGACACCATTACGGTGGTCAGCGCCCTCCCCGACGGACCGTCCGATAAGGCCGGTATTCTCAGCGGCGATCAGATCATTTACGTCGGTGACAGCCTGGTCGTGAACGTCGAAGAACAGGACATCGATCCCGCCAGTCTGATGCGGGGAACCGGGGGCAGCGAGGTAGGTCTCCGCATTCGCCGCGCCGGACAGGATAAACTGTTGTCGTTCGTAGTCACGCGCGGTCCGATCCCCGTAAACAGCGTGGACGCCGCCTACACCATCGACGACCGGACGGCCTACGTGAAGATCAATCGCTTCAGCCAGAATACTTACGCGGAGTTCATGGCCGCCCTGAAGGAACACCTCGAGCAGGCCGGGGCCCGCGATCTGATCATCGACCTGCGGGGCAACCCCGGAGGATATCTGCAGGAAGCGACCAAACTGCTCAGCGAATTATTTGTCCAGCGCGGCGTACTGCTGGTCTACACCGAAGGGCGCAGCTCCAGTCGGCAGCCGTACAAGTCGTCCGGGCGCGCCCAGTACAACATCCAGAACGTCGCCATTCTGGTGGACGGCGGGTCGGCCAGCGCCAGTGAGATCGTAGCCGGTGCGGTGCAGGATCACGACCGCGGGATCGTCGTCGGCCGCCGTACCTTCGGCAAGGGCCTGGTGCAGGAACAGTACCCACTTTCCGACGGCTCCGCGCTGCGCCTTACGGTAGCCCGCTACTACACCCCGAGCGACCGCAGCATCCAGCGCAATTACGAGGGCGATGAAGACTACCGCGACGACCTGAGCCGTCGCTTCGAAAGTGGGGAACTCACCGGTCGCACGGCCGTACAGGTTGACAGCTCCATGATCTACTATACCGATAACGGACATCCCGTATTCGGAGGCGGGGGCATCACGCCCGATCACTACGTACCGCTGGACAGCAGCCTTAACGACCCGGATTTCCTACGGCTCCGCCAGCAGGTTGCGCCTTACATGTTCACCTACCTGCGCGAACATCCGGAACTGAATGAGCTGACGACGGTTGAAGCCTTCGTACGGAGTTACCGTCCGCAGATGAGCGTAATCACCGGAGAGCTGGCGGAACTCGCCCGCCGCGACTATCCGGACCTGAACCCGGAACTGCCCCCCCACCTGGCTAACGAACTTGAACTTTACTTCCGCTCCCGCCTGGCCCGCCAGTTGTTCGGCCCGACCGCCTTTTACGAGGTGTACAATCGCGAAGACGAGACCGTGCAGGAGGCGCTGCGGCTACTCAACGACAAGGATCCCCTCGCCGCGGCCCGGGGAATCAGCAAGTAGGTCTACTCGGCAATGCCGTCGAAGAGCTGCCAGAGCTGATCGTGACGGGGGGGCTCGGCTACGATTTTCACCTGCTCCTTCTTCACCGGGTGCAAAAACTCCAGACTGCGACTGTGCAGATTGATGTTGCCATCCTCATTAGCCTGGCGAAAACCGTACTTCAGGTCACCCCGGATGGGCGATTCCAGTTGCTGCGCCAGTTGAACGCGGATCTGGTGGGGACGGCCGGTCAGCGGAGTCACTTCCAGGAGGACGTTGGTCCCTACCCGACCGAGTAGCCGGTAGTCCAGGATGGCTTCTTTCGCGCCTTGGTGCCGGTTACTGTTAGCTTTAGGCAGCAACTTACTGATGTTCTTTTTGGCATCTTTATAGATGAACCCCCGCAGCCGGCCCTCGATGGGGGAAGGCTGTTCGGCGACAATGGCCCAGTATTTCTTGGTAACCTTGCGGTCCCGGAAAATCTCCGTCATGCGGGAAAGCGCCTTCGACGTCCGCGCGAACAGGATCACCCCGGAAACCGGCCGGTCCAGGCGGTGAACACTCCCCAGGAAAACCTCCCCGGGCTTGTTGTACCGCAACTTGATGTACTCCTTGGCCAGATCCATCACGGTCACGTCTCCCGTCTCGTCTCCCTGGCTCAGGTACCCGGCCGGCTTGTTGACGGCAATAAGGTGATTGTCTTCGTATAGAACCTGTAAGTGCATGGCTTTGTCTTTATGTCCCCCGGAGGGGGTGGGCAAATAACGCCCCTTCCGCCGGAACGTTAGCCCAAGTTGTTAATTATTATGCCCCCCCCACCCCGTACGCTGACCCTGGGTTTTAGCCCCTGCCCCAACGATACTTTCATTTTCCACGCCCTGCTCCACGGAAAAGTCGATACCGAAGGCCTGTCTTTCTCGCCCACCCTGACCGACGTCGAGGAACTCAACCGACGGGCCTTCCGGGAAGAACTCGACGTGACGAAGCTGAGTTACCACGCCTTCGGCCACCTGACCGGGCAGTACACCCTGCTCAATGCGGGAAGCGCCCTCGGGCGGGGAGTCGGTCCGTTACTGGTAACAAAAAAGGAAAATGTCGGAGGAGTACTTTCACCCACATCGACGATTGCCATCCCGGGGCGGTACACTACCGCCAATTACTTACTAGGATTGGCCTATCCGACCCTGCTCCGGCGGCGGGAGATGATTTTCAGCGATATCGAGGACGCGGTCCTGGAGGGCACGGTGGACGCCGGCGTGTTGATCCACGAAAACCGCTTCACCTACCACGAGCGTGGACTGGAAAAGATCGCCGATCTCGGGGAGTACTGGGAACGTACGACCGGGTACCCCATTCCCCTCGGCGGTATCGCGGTACGTCGTAGTTTCAGCCCGGAACTACGCGCGCGCATCGATCGCGTACTCGCCCGCTCCGTACGCTACGCCTTCGACCACCCCGCCGACAGCCGGGAATACGTAGCCACCCACGCCCAGTCCATGGACCCCGACGTGCGACAGCGTCATATCGAGCTGTACGTGAACGACTACAGCATGAACCTCGGAACCGAGGGCCGGGCCGCCGTCCGTCACTTTCTTGAGGACGGCCGGGGCAAGGGCATCATACCCGCCGGAGCGGACGACTACATTGTATAGTTTTACGTTTCTTTGCGGGCACCAAACTAAAATTACCTTTCCCTATGGCAAAGCAATCTTTCCGGGCCGGCGTGCTCCACGGCGACGAAGTAACCGAAGTCTTTAACTACGCCCAGGCCAATAACTTTGCCCTTCCGGCGGTCAACGTCACGAGCAGCAGCACGGTCAACGCCGCGCTCGAAGCCGCCAAGGCCGTCAACAGCCCCATCATTATCCAGTTCAGCAACGGCGGTGCGCAGTTTTTCGCCGGCAAGAGCCTGGACAACAGCAAGCAGCAGGCCTCCATCGCCGGCGGACTCAGCGGTGCCATGCACGTTCACACCATGGCCGAGGCCTACGGAGTGCCCGTCATCCTGCACACCGACCACTGCGCCAAGAAACTCCTGCCCTGGATCGACGGTCTGCTCGATGCCGGCGAGAAATTCTACGCCAAGCGGGGTATTCCCCTGTACTCCAGCCACATGCTCGACCTGAGTGAGGAACCCCTGGAAGAGAACCTCGAGATCAGCAAGCGCTACTTTGAACGCATGGCCAAGATCGGCATGACCATCGAAATCGAACTCGGCGTCACCGGCGGCGAGGAGGACGGCGTGGACAATACCGACGTCGACAGCAGCCGCCTATACACCCAACCCGAGGAAGTATTCGAAAGCTACCAGACGCTCAGCCAGGTCAGCAATCGCTTTACCATCGCAGCGGCCTTCGGCAACGTGCACGGCGTGTACAAGCCCGGCAACGTGGAGCTCCGCCCCGTCATTCTGAAAAACAGCCAGGAGTACGTGCGCAAAAAACTCAATCTCCAGGAAGATCCCATTCACTTCGTATTCCACGGCGGCTCCGGCTCCAGCCAGGAGGAGATCCGCGAGGCGATCGGATACGGGGCCATCAAGATGAACATCGATACCGACCTGCAGTGGGCCTACTGGGACGGTGTTCGGACCTACGAAGCCGGTAAGCGCGACTTCCTCCAGGCGCAGATCGGCAACCCCGAGGGTGAGGAGAAGCCCAACAAGAAATTCTACGACCCCCGGGTATGGGTCCGCAAGGGTGAGGAAGCTTTCGTCGCCCGCCTCAAGCAGGCCTTCGAAGACCTTAACTGCGTAGATGTCTTAGGAAGCTGATCAGCTGCCCGAGACGAAGCACCTTCGGAAATTTCTCCGGCTTCCAGTACAGCAGGGGGGAACCATTCACCAGAATGTGTACCTCCTGCCGTAATGGGTTGCGCCAGCGGCGCAGGTTACGGTAGTTGATACCCACGTTCAGCGCATTCAGTGCTTTGGTCGCCTCCGCCAGCGCGCTCACCGTCGAACCGTCGATGCGCAGCCGCCCCTTTGCGTCCGTCATCAACCGCAGGGTTTCCCCGGCCGGGGTACGCCATTCGAGATCCGCGTCGATCTCGAGTCGTCCGATTCGGTCGTATACCGCATCGATCATCTCAGCTGTCCGAACGGTCCCGCCGGCTTTCCTTGTCCGCGGTACGGATGCGAATGACGCCGTTCATCTTCCACCGGGCGCGGGTGGCCCCGTCTTCCGTACTGCTGGGTACTTCAACTTCGAAGTTATCGAAGTCGTAGGTGATTTCCGCACCGCGGCCGGTCAGTTTGTCGTACAGCCCGATGGCCAGTTCGGGCCAGGTGTTGGTTTGTTGTTCGTTTGCCATCACTGGATTTTTATTGATTTCAGGGGTGCAACAGCAACTTCCCGCAACTGTTGCGGCAATTACCTTTGGGGCGTGCTCTGGTTCTGTCTTTTTTTGCTCACGATCTGCGTCGCCGGCGTGCTGCACACTTACCTTTTCTACCCGCTGTACGTACGGTGGGCGGCGGCGCGCAGGTGCCCGGCCTCATCCGGAGAAGAGCAATCCACGGACTGGCCCGCCGTTTACGTGGTCATGGCCGTACATAACGAGGCGGCGGTCCTGCCCGAAAAGCTGCGTTCCCTGGCGGACACCGACTATGCGGGTCCCCTCCAGTTTCATTTCCGCAGCGATCAGAGCACGGACGCCACCGACGATCTTCTCCGGCAATTCGCCCGTAGTTTTCCCGACCAGACCTTCGTCACCCGCAATGATCTTCGCACGGGAAAACCGGCCAGCGTGAACCAAATAATCGCCAGCCTTCCCCCCACCGGGGTATACGTACTTACCGACGCCAGCGTGTTCCTCACGCCCACCGCGGTGACCGAACTGGTGAGGCCCATGCTGGCGGACGAGAACATCGGCGTCGTCGATTCCCGCATGGTGCATACGGGTCTGCGCGACAGCGGCGTCAGTCGGCTGGAGGATCGGTACATCGGTCGGGAGGTGGGTATAAAGCAGGCCGAAAGCTGCCTGTGGCAGACGATGATCGGGCCCTTCGGCGGTTGCTGGGCGATCCGCGCCGAAGCCTACCGTCCGGTGCCGCCCGCATTCCTAGTGGATGACTTTTATCTCTGTATGGCCGCTTACGAGGCGGGTTGGCTGGGCGTGGCCAGCGACCGGGCGGTGGTGTACGAAGGCGTCGGACAGCGATTGTCCGATGAATTCCGGCGCAAGCGGCGGATCGGGGCGGGCAACTGGCAGAATTTGCTGCGCTTCCGTCGGCTGTGGTGGCCGCCCCTGCGGGACCCCCTTGCTTTCGCTTTCTTTAGTCACAAGGTGCTGCGTTGGCTCACGCCCCAGTTGCTCCTGGTGGGGGCGGTAGCCTGGCTCGGCGTGATCTTGCTGACGGGCAACTATTGGGCTACCGCCTTGTTTGTGGTGGTGTGCGCTGCCTGCGTGCTGGCGGTGATCGTCGATCCCCTGCTGCACGTCCTGGGTATTCATAGCTCCCGCGTCCGCGCCCTACGCTACTTTTTAGCGATGAACCTGGCGCTGCTCCTCGGATTTTTTCGCTTCTTAAATGGAATTCACAGTAATGTCTGGCAACCTTCTCACCGAAACCAAGACCCCGGAGGCCGCTGAAATACGCGCCAAACTCAATACCATCGAGGAAGCCATTCTCGACATCCGGGCCGGCAAGGTGGTCATCGTTGTCGACGACGAAGACCGGGAAAACGAGGGCGATTTCATCTGCGCCGCCGAGCGCGTCACGCCGGACATCATCACCTTCATGGCTACCCACGGACGGGGCCTCATCTGCACGCCCATCGAGGAACAACGCGCCGATGAGCTCGACCTGCCCATGATGGTCAATACCAACACGGATATTCACGAAACCGCTTTCTCGGTAAGCATCGACCTCATCGGCCACGGATGCACCACCGGCATCAGCAGCTACGACCGGGCCACCTGCATCCGCCGCCTCACCGAACGCAGCGCCCGCCCCACCGACTTTGCCCGCCCCGGCCACGTCTTCCCCCTACGGGCCGTGAAGGGCGGCGTGCTGCGGCGCACCGGCCACACGGAAGCGGCCGTCGATCTGGCCCGTATGGCCAACCTCTTTCCCGCGGGCGTTGTCGTCGAAATCCTCAAGCCCGACGGGACCATGGCCCGTCTACCCGACTTAATCACGTTAGCCGAGCAACACGACCTCAAGATCGTCACGATCGAGGATCTTGTTGCTTACCGCCTGCGTACCGAACGACTCGTGGACGCCGAGTTCAGCATGGAGCTCGAAACTCGCTACGGTCCCTTCCGCCTCACCGCCTACCGGCAAACGACGAACGAGGATGTGCACCTGGCCCTCACCCACGGGGAGTGGCTGCCCGACGAACCGGTACTGACCCGGGTCCATAGTTCCACCAGTAGCCGGGACCTGATGCACAGTCTGCTCAGCGGCTACAGCACCGGACTGCGCGGCCCCCTCGAAAAGATCGCCGAAGCCGGTAAGGGCATTCTGTTGTTCATGCGCCCCCACCAGGATGCGAACGACATCATTGCCGGCCTGCGCCTGCTGAAGTCCCGGATGCAGGACGGAAAATCCGTCCGCCCCCCGGAACCCCGTAGTGAGGAACAACGCGATTTCGGCATCGGCGCGCAGATCCTCCGCGACCTCGGCGTGTCGAAGCTGCGGGTGCTCAGCAACGCGCCCAAGCACCGCATCGGACTGGAGGGTTACGGCCTGGAAATCGTTGAATTCGTAAGTCTGTAAGCGGTTGCCCGCTACCCGGGGCGGTGTATATTTGCGGCAAATTACAGTCGTATGGGACGTGCATTCGAATACCGCAAAGCCCGCAAAATGAAGCGGTGGGCCGGTATGGCCAAGGCCTTCACCAAGGTGGGGCGGGAGATTAACATCGCCATTAAGGAAGGTGGGCCCGACCCCGACTACAACCCCCGGCTGCGCCTGGCAATCGCCAACGCCAAGGCCGTCAATATGCCGAAGGCGAACGTGGATGCGGCCATCAAACGCGCCACGGACAAGGATTCCGCCAACTACGATGAGGTAACCTTCGAGGGCTACGGTCCGCACGGCATCGCCATTCTGGTCGAGGCCACCTCCGACAACAATAACCGGACGGTAGCCAATATCCGTCACGTATTTTCCAAGTACGGTGGCAGCATGGGCGTCAATGGATCGGTCGACTACATGTTCTCCCGCAAGGGTCAGTTTAAGGTGAAAGCCGCGAACCTCAAGGGCGACCTCGAAGAGATCGAACTTGAACTGATCGACGCCGGTCTCGACAGCATCGAGCAGGACGAGGATGAGATCACCTTCTACACCGCCTTCGAAGACTTCGGGAAGTTCCAGCACGAGCTGGAGGAACGGGGCATCGTGGTGGACAATGCCGAACTGGTGCGGATCCCCAGCCACACCAAGGAACTCTCCGACGCGGAAGCGGACGCCGTCATCAAGCTCATCGATATGCTCGAGGAGGACGACGACGTAGCGAACGTATTCCACACGATGGACGAGAGCGAGGATTAAGGCCAGGATGCACGGTACTCTGAAAGACTATATCCAACAACTGGAGAGTCCCGCGCCGGCGGACTGGCCCTACGTCGTCCGCTCACCCGGGCGCATCAACCTGATCGGCGAGCATACGGACTATACCGGCGGACTGGTCATGCCGGCATCCATCAACTACAGCATTCACTTCGTCGCCCGACCGCTGGAGCAGCCGGAGTGGCGATTACACGCGGTCGACATTGGCGAAACCTATACCCTGCCCCTGCCCATCAACGGCCGTACGGATCGGTTGTGGGTGGATTACCTGGCGGGCATCGGAACCCAGTTTCAGGACCAGGGCCACTTCCTGCCCGGCCTGGAGATCGTGTTCGGCGGCGACCTGCCCCGCGGATCCGGGATGAGCAGCTCGGCGGCCCTGGAGGGCGGACTGGCATTTCTGCTTAACGAACTACTCTCCGCCGGGCTCAGTCGCCCGAAACTCGCCCGGCTTTGTCAGCGCTCGAGCAACACCTTCCTCGGCATCCCTTCGGGGATTATGGACCAGTACGCCAGCCTCAACGGGCGCGCGGAAGGTCCCATCGTGCTTAACTGCCATACCCTGGAATCGGAGCCCGTCAAGAACGCCCATTCCGGCTACCAACTCGTACTGGTCAATTCCATGGTTTCCCACGACCTGAGCGACGGTGCTTACGGCCGGCGGGTGGCGGAATGCGACGAAGCACTACGGGTCGTACGCGAAAAGTATCCCGAAGTTAGCCATCTGAGTGCCGCCAGCGAGGACCAACTGAACGTCGTGGCGGACAACATGACGCCCACCGTGGAGAAACGGGCCCGCTACGTGATCCAAGAAAACGAAAGGGTCCGGCGGGCAATTACCGCCATGGAGGCCGGCAACGCTACCGAATTCGGCCGCTTGCTCAATGAGAGTCATCGGGGGCTCAGCGAGGATTATGCTGTGAGTTGTCTGGAACTAGATTTTTTGCAACAAACGGCGATCTCGGTCGTCGGAGTAGCCGGCGCCCGCATGATGGGGGGCGGATTTGGCGGTTGCACCATAAATTTAGTCAAAACGGAAGCGTTGTCGGACTTTCGGACCGAAATCACCCGGGCGTACCGTCAGGAATTCGGTACCGAACCGGAGGTTTATCCGGTGGAGCTCACCGCGGGTACCTCCTTCATTTAGAGCACCTTTTGCAGCGCGCGTTCAATCGACGCGGCACCCCGCAAACCTACCTCGGCGATCTTGCCTTCCCGATCGATAAGGAAGGTAGCCGGGATACCCCGGACGCCGTACTTGGCGGAGGCTTCTCCGCTCCACCGCTTGAGTTCACTGCCGTGATTCTCCCACACCAGTCCGTCCTGTTCGATGGCCTGGATCCACTTTTGCCGCTCGTTACGCTTGGCGATCTCCACCTGCTCGGGCGTCAGCCGCGCGGCCTGGGAGTTGTCGATACCGTCAAGCGAGACGCTGTAGATGGTGAAACCTTCATCCTTGTAGCGGTTATACACCTTCACGACATTAGGATTTTCCCGGCGACAGGGGCCGCACCAGGCGGCCCAGAAGTCGAGCAGTACCACCTGACCGCGCAGGTCGGATAGAGCATAGGTGTTCCCGTCGGGACCCTGAAGTTCGATGTCGGGGGCCGGCTGGCCGGGTTGAATAAGTCGCTGGCTCTTTTCGAAGGCGATCTGCTGCTTCACCTGCTCCACGTACTCGCCGTAGGCACTCCGACTGGCATCACCCTCCGGTAGGCGGGCGAGTACTTCCTCGTGTACGGGCAGCGCGTCCTCACCGGCCCGGAGCAATGCGCTAAAGGTGATGAAGGCGGCAGTAAACGGATTATCGACCTCACTCACCAGTTTACGAAACTCGTCGATACTCTCCACCTCCCGGGCGTCCTTCATCACCTTAGCCGTTTCGGCGGCGGAGGGTGACCCCTCGATCTCGAAGTCGTAGGTTCCGAAGGTGCCGACGTCTCCGTCGATCTTGATGTGGCCGTCACGGTCATCCAGCGCCAGGGTAGCTTTCTGTGCCCCCACCCGTATTTGGTAGAGACCGTCGCGGAGGGGTTCCGCGAAGGCGAAGGTGAACTTACCGTCGGCACCGATGGTGGCGTTTTTCAGCATTTCCTTTTCGCCGCCGATGGTGATCCGGTCGAGGTTGGCCGTCAGACCGTTGGCGTTGTCCAGTTCCACGTCGATCGTGGTGCCGTCGGTACGCGCGTCCCGATCGCAGCCGTAGAAGATCGTCAGGGCGGTGAACAGCAAAAGTTGGAGGTGGCGCATCGCTACGGTTTTACTAGGAAAAAGGATTTAGCCGGGCCTTTAGTTGAATCAGGATTCCAGAATGCCGGCCAGCGTGTCGTTGTACAGGGCCTCCCACTCCAGCAGATTCCCCCAGTCCTCGCCGTCGACCGTAATATCGTCGCCCTCGACGCGGCCAAGGACGGTGAATCCTATGCCATGTTCCCGGAGCAAATCCTCCAGATCGCCCGTCCGCGACTCGTCGGCGGTGACGACTACCCTACCCTGCGCTTCGCCGAAGAGGAAGGCGTCCTTGCGCATACCGGGATCGGTATCCAGCGTAAATCCGTGGCCGCCTTCGATGGCCGACTCACACAGCGACTGGAACAGGCCGCCGTCACTGACATCGTGCGCACTTTTGACGTGCTGACCACGGATAGCCGACAGAATGGCACCGTGCAGTTTTATTTCCTTCTCCAGGTCGAAGTGCGGCACCTTACTGTGCTCGACGCCGTGAATCGTCCGTAGATATTCCGATGAGCCCAGGTCTTCGACGTTATCGCCGACCAGGTAGATCACGTCGTCCTGTTCCTTGAATCCCAGCGTCATGGTACGCTTCACGTTATCCACTACGCCGAGCATCCCGATGGTGGGGGTCGGGTACACCGGTTCGATGCGTCCGCCCTCGTACTGCGACTGATTGTAGAAACTGACGTTGCCGCCGGTCACCGGGGTATTGAAGGCCCGGCAGGCCTCACCCATGCCCTTAATGGCGTTGACGAACTGGTAGAAAGCTTCCGGATTGTAGGGGTTCCCGAAGTTCAGGCAGTTGGTGATCGCGACCGGCTCTCCCCCCGAACAGGCAATGTTCCGGGCGGCTTCCGCCACGGCGATCATGGCACCTACGTAAGGGTCCGCGTACACGTAAGCGGAGTTGCAATCGGTAGTGACCGCCAGGGCTTTATCCGTTCCCTTCACCCGCACCAGCGCGGCGTCGGACGGGCGGTTCTCGCTCATGCTGTTGGTTCGTACCGTACCGTCGTACTGCTCCGTGACCCAGTTTTTGGATACGAGGCTGGGCGCTTTGAATAGCTTGACGGCGGCGGCGCGCAGGTTCTGTGGAACGTCCACGGAAGCAGGATCGAATTGGTCGATCTTATCCAGGTAGGCCGGTCGCCGGGTTTCCCGTTCGTAGACCGGGGCACCTCCACCCAGTACGAGGGGCTCAGCGGGTACCTCCGCGACCAGTTCTCCACCGGCGAAAAATTCCAGTCGACCCGTATCGGTTACTTCACCGATTTGCTCACACTCCAGATCCCACTTGTCGAAAACGGCCAGCAGTTCTTCCTCCCGTCCCTTGTGGCAGACGATGAGCATACGCTCCTGACTCTCGCTCAGCAGGATCTCCCAGGGCTTCATATCGGATTGACGCGTCGGGACCTTGTCCAAGTCGATACGCATACCGGTGCCGGACTTGGCGCTCATTTCCGAGGTAGAGCAGGTAATACCCGCGGCACCCATATCCTGCATACCGACTACGGCTCCGGTCGCGATGACCTCCAGGCTGGCCTCTAGCAGAAGCTTCTCCTGGAAAGGGTCGCCCACCTGTACGGCGGGCAGGTCTTCGGCGCTGTCTTCCGTCAGGTCGGCCGAGGCGAAGGTGGCGCCGTGGATACCGTCCTTACCGGTGGCGGAACCGACGATGAACACGGGGTTGCCCGGTCCGTCGGCGGCGGCGGAGACGGTCTCTCCTACCCGCACGATGCCTACCGACATGGCGTTTACGAGGATATTCTGATTGTAGCTGGGGTGGAAATACACCTCGCCGCCGACGACGGGAACGCCGAAGCAGTTACCGTAATCGCCGATTCCCTTGACCACTCCCGCCACGAGGTGCTTCGTGTGGGCCAGATTAGGATCGCCGAACCGCAGACTGTTGAGGGATGCGATCGGGCGGGCCCCCATGGTAAAGATGTCGCGGTGAATACCGCCTACGCCGGTGGCCGCGCCCTGGTAGGGTTCGATGGCCGAGGGGTGATTGTGACTTTCGATCTTGAAGGCACAGGCCAGACCGCCCCCGATGTCAACCAGGCCGGCGTTCTCTTCGCCAGCCTCGACGAGCAGTCGCTCTCCTTCCCGGGGAAGGGTCTTGAGCCACATGATGGAGTTCTTATACGAGCAGTGCTCCGACCACATGACCGAAAAAATGCTGAGCTCGTTAAAGTTGGGGGTGCGCCCCATGATTTCTTCGATCCGGTTGAATTCTTCCGCGGTGAGTCCGAGGTTCTTGGCGACCTCTACGTCTACTACCTGCACGCTGCTTGCCGTGGCCATGGGCTGAGATTTGTTGAAGGGGCAAAAGTAGTCAATATGTGCTTGCGGAGCCCCCCCCGTCCTGCGGCTGACATTTTGACCGCCGCCCCCCGGTGGCACGGTCTTCGTACCGCCCCAGCGGTGTCGAGCCCGACTCGACACCGGAATTAACCTAATTGTCAACTAAACCATTCCATACATGAAGCCGATCAACGATCGCGTAGTGGTAAAGCCCGCACCCGCAGAAGAGAAAACCAGTGGAGGTATCATCGTTCCCGATACCGCAAAAGAAAAGCCCCAACGGGGTGAAGTCATTGCCGTCGGCCCCGGAAAGGAGGGCAACGCCATGACGGTTAGCGTCGGTGACGTGGTCCTTTACGGTAAGTATGCCGGACAGGAGCTGAAGCACGAAGGGCAGGATCTGCTCATCATGCGCGAAGATGATATTCTCATCATCCTCTAGTGACAGGTATTGTCATATCCCATTAAAACTCTAAAATCATAATCAATTATGGCTAAGGAAATTAGCTTTGACCGCGTCGCACGAGAAAAACTGCGCAGCGGTGTAGACGCCCTCGCGAATGCCGTGAAGGTCACACTCGGCCCCAAGGGTCGGAACGTAGTTATCCAGAAATCTTTCGGTGCCCCCCAGATCACTAAGGACGGAGTAACGGTCGCCAAGGAAGTCGAACTCGAAGACTCGGTCGCCAACATGGGCGCCCAGATGGTCAAGGAGGTCGCCAGCAAGACCGCCGATATCGCCGGTGACGGTACCACGACCGCCACGGTCCTGGCACAGGCCATGATCCAGGCAGGCCTCAAGAACGTAACCGCCGGTGCCAACCCCATGGACCTCAAGCGGGGCATCGACCTGGCTACCAAGAAGGTGATCGAGCACTTGAAGTCCCAGAGCGAGGTCGTCGGTGACGATTTCGGTAAGATCCAGCAGGTCGCCGCCATTTCGGCCAACAACGACAACGAGATCGGAAGCCTGATCGCCGACGCCATGCGTCGCGTGAGCAAGGATGGCGTGATCACCGTCGAGGAAGCCAAGGGTACCGACACTTACGTGGAGGAAGTCATGGGTATGCAGTTTGACCGCGGCTACCTGAGCCCCTACTTCGTGACCGACACGGAGAGCATGACCACCGAATACGAGAACCCCTACGTACTGATCCACGACAAGAAGATCAGTAACATGCAGGACATCGTTCCCATCCTCGAGCAGGTCATCCAGAGCGGCCGTCCGCTGCTCATCATCGCCGAAGACATCGAAAGCCAGGCGCTGGGAGTCCTCGTCGTAAACCGCCTCCGCGCTCAGCTGAAGGTCGTGGCCGTGAAAGCTCCCGGCTTCGGTGACCGTCGCAAGGCCATGCTCGAAGACATCGCCGTCCTGACCGGCGGTACCGTCATCAGCGAGGAGAAGGGCTACAAGCTCGACCAGACCAGCCTCGACCTGCTCGGCAGCGCCGAGAAGATCACCGTCGATAAGGACAACACCACCATCGTCAATGGTGCCGGCGACGAAGGTCAGATCAACGGTCGCGTCAACCAGATCAAGCAGCAGATTGAAACCACCACCTCGGACTACGACCGCGAAAAGCTCCAGGAGCGCCTCGCCAAGTTGGCCGGTGGAGTCGCCGTCCTCTACGTCGGTGCCGCTACCGAAGTCGAGATGAAGGAGAAGAAGGATCGCGTCGACGATGCGCTCCACGCTACCCGTGCCGCCGTCGAGGAAGGCATCGTAGCCGGAGGCGGAGTCGCCCTGGTACGCGCCATCGACAGCCTGGAAGGGCTCGAAGGTGAGAACGAGGACCAGAAGATCGGCATCCAGATCGTCCGTAAGGCACTGGAGGCTCCCCTGCGTACCATCGTCGACAACGCCGGCGTGGAAGGTAGCGTCGTGCTGCAGAGCGTCCGGACCAATACCGGAAGCTACGGCTACAACGCCCGCACCGGAGAATACGAAGACCTGAAGAAGGCGGGCGTCATCGACCCCACCAAGGTTACCCGTATTGCACTGGAGAATGCCTCTTCGATCGCCGGTATGGTACTGACGACCGAGTGTGTCATCAACGACATGCCCGAGCCGGAAGGTGCTGGTGGCGGCGGCCATTCCCACGGAGGAATGGGTGGCGGCATGGGCGGCATGATGTAATCAGCCCCCCGCAACCTACAGAGAACCCCGGTTGGCTTCGGCCGACCGGGGTTTTTTCATTCACTATTTGTCCCGCGCGCTCAACACTATGCGCCGCCCGTGATTTACTTGCCTATGGAACTTCAAGAGGGAAAGGAAAAATTCATCGAGGCCTGGGGAACGCTCGGCAGCTCCTGGGGCGTCACCCGCACCATGGCGCAGATCCACGCGCTTCTCCTGATCGCGAACGAACCCCTCAGTTCCGACGACATCATGGAGGAGCTGCAGATCAGCCGCGGTAACGTGAATACCACGACCCGCATGCTGCTGGAGTGGGGCCTGGCGCATAAGAAGCTTATTCCCGGCGAACGCAAGGAATTTTTTGTCGCCGAAAAGGATATGTCCAAAGTGGTGAAGAACATCATCATCGCCCGCAAGAAGCGTGAGCTCGAACCCATGCTACGCCTGCTCGACGATCTCACGGGAGTTAAGGGAGAAGAAGCGGAAGCCGAGGAGTTTCGCAGCGTGGTCCGAGATCTGAAACTGTACAGCCACAAGGCAGACTCGGCCCTGGCCGCGCTGGTTAAGGTCGACAGCAACTGGTTCTTCTCCACCTTCCTGACCATGATCAAGTAAGGGCGGTGCTCAGGGTTCGCGCTTGATCACCATCCACCCTCCCCGCGCGTCGTTGGAAAGTAAGGAGAACTCCCGGTCGTAGGGTGGTCGGAGGATCTCCGAGCGCTGGGTTCCCAGGTGCCCGATGACCGTGACCCGCCGCGGTACCTGGTCGCGCTCCGGCAACCTAACCGTTACCTTCCCGGACCGTGGGATATAGATCAGGTAATTGCCCAGGGAATCCGCGGCGGCAACGGCGCCGGAAGGATTTGCCCGTCCCAGCAACCGGTCATCGCGCCGCAGTCGCGTGAAATCATAGTAGCGTTCCACCGTCCGCACCGCCCGGATGCTGTTTAGCCTGGCCTGTGACAGCTCTCCGTAAATTCCGCCGCTCCCGCTTTCGAGCATCCTGCGGTTGAACTCGGGGATATTACTCACCAGCAACTTCCGGGTCAATTCGTCGGTAGTATCCAGGAACACGCCCGCCCGATCCGCGGCGACCCGCAGCGTTTGCCGTTCTTTCCCGGTAAAGGATTCGGATAGACGCAGGTAGTTTCCGCCGTTCGCGCGAATGCGCTTCACGATCTCGAGCCCCGTCGGAAGATCGATGGTGTCTTTCCGTAAATCGAAGCCCATAACGGGACCTTCCGGCGACCGGCTGAGGTAGGTCGAGCCGGCGGGGTCGCAGGAGCAAAAACAAAACATAGCGCAGAGAAGCGCGGTAACAAGAGTCGAAGTAGGCACCGCCCGAAGATAGTGAGCCACCCAGATTAGCTTTGCCCGCCCTAACCCCCAAAACGTATGAACACCACCTCCGTTTCTCTTAACAAATTCGTAGCCGGTACGGGTATCTGCTCCCGCCGGGAGGCCGATCGCTGGATAGAGGCGGGCCGTCTGGCCATCAACGGCCTTACGGCCGTCAAGGGTAATCGCGTCGCGGAGGGGGATGTCGTTACCCTGGACGGAAAACGGCTTTCCTCCAAGCCCCCGCCCGTGTACCTCGCGCTGCATAAACCGGCGGGGGTCACCAGCACCACCGACCGCAAGGACCGGGACAACATCATTGACTTCATCGGTTTTCCGGAACGCATATTTCCCGTAGGCAGGCTCGATAAGGCCTCCACCGGCCTCATTCTACTGACCAACGACGGGGACATCGTCAATCAGATCCTGCGGGCCGAGAACGACCACGATAAGGAATACATCGTGACCGTAGATAAACCGATCACCGAATCCTTCCTGCGACGGATGGCCGGGGGTCTGCCCATCCTGGGCCGTCGTACGAAACGGTGTACCGTGGAACAACTGGACGTGCGGGTCTTTCGGATCATACTGACCCAGGGGCTGAACCGCCAGATCCGGCGCATGTGTGAGTTCCTGGGTTACCGGGTCCGGACCCTTAAGCGCATTCGCATTATGAACGTAGAGCTGGGAGACCTTCCGGTCGGACACTGGCGCAAGCTCTCCCCCGATGAGATGAGCGAGCTCGACCGAATGCTCCGTCCCTGACGTCGGAATACGACACAACTCCCCCCGGGGGAGGGTGTTAACCGGGTAACTTACTTTTGCACCCCAAATACACGAAACCAATGGGTAAAGAACCCCTGAAAACCATCATCATCGGCTCCGGTCCCGCCGGATACACCGCCGCCATCTACGCCGCTCGCGCCAACCTCAGCCCCGTCCTCTACACGGGTCGGGAACCCGGCGGACAGCTGATGATTACGACGGACGTCGAGAATTTTCCCGGCTACCCCGATGGCGTTATGGGTCCCCAGATGATGGAAGACCTGAAGAAGCAAGCCGAGCGCTTCGGTACGGAGATCAAGTACGAACTCATCGACCGGGTCGACTTCGACGGCGACGTGAAGAAGGTATACACCGAAGGGGGCGAAGAAATTCAGGCGCACTCCGTCATCATCTCTACCGGAGCAAGTGCCCGCTGGCTCGGCCTCGAAAGTGAACAGCGCCTGGCTAACCAGGGCGTTAGTGCCTGCGCCGTATGTGACGGATTTTTTTACCGCGGCAAGGAGGTAGCCATCGTCGGTGCCGGCGACTCCGCCTGTGAGGAGGCGCTCTACCTGAGCAACCTTTGTCCGACGGTCCACATGCTCGTGCGCCGCGATGAGATGCGGGCCTCCAAGATCATGCAGGAGCGGGTCAAGAAGCAGAAGAACATCAAAATCTACTGGAACACCGAAACGGAGGAAATTCTCGGTGAAACCGAAGTGACCGGCGTGCGGGTACGCAACAACGTGACCGACGAGGTCCAGGAGATTCCCATCGCGGGCTTCTTCGTGGCCATCGGTCACATCCCGAACACCAAGCTCTTCAAAGGCGTGCTGGAAATGGAAGATACGGGTTACCTGGTGCATAAGCCGGATTCCACCCACACGAACGTTCCGGGAGTTTTCGTCAGCGGCGACGCGGCGGATCACGTATACCGCCAGGCGATCACCGCCGCCGGCACCGGGTGTATGGCGGCGCTGGACGCGGAGCGCTACCTCGGCCAGCAGGGCATCATATAATTACTTACGCTGACTCGCCTTCAGGGTATTCATCAGCAGACTGACCACCGTCATCGGGCCTACCCCGCCCGGGACGGGGGTCATGGCGCTCACCTTATCCTTTAGTCCGACGTAGTCAACGTCCCCCGCTAAGCGGTAGCCCCGGGGGCGACTGCTGTCGTCGACCCGGTTAATGCCGACGTCGATGATGACCGCCCCATCCTTCACCATGTCCGCCGTGACCATTTCCGGAATTCCGATGGCCGCGACAATGATATCCGCCCGGCGGGTGTGCTCCGCCAGGTCTTTGGTGCGACTGTGGCAGAGGGTGACCGTGGCGTTGCCGGGATTGTTCTTCCGGCTCAGGAGGACCGTCATCGGGGTACCGACGATGTTCGAACGACCTAGTACGACGACCTCCTTACCGCTGGTCTCAATACCGTAGCGCTCCAGCATGACCATGATCCCGTTGGGCGTGGCGGGCAGATAGGACTCCAGTCCGAGGGTCATGCGACCGATATTGACCGGCGTGAAGCCATCTACGTCCTTACGTGGGTCGATGGCCAGATTGATGGCGTCCTCGTCGAGGTGATCGGGCAGGGGAAGCTGGACGATGAAACCGTCGACGTCGGGATCCTCGTTGAGTTCCCGTACGATGGACAGCAGTTCCTCCTGGGTGACGCTGGCGGGTCGCCGGATAAGACTGCTCCGAAAACCCACCTCTTCACAACTGCGTACTTTATTGCGAACGTAGACCTGACTGGCGGGGTCCTCCCCCACCAGCACCGCCGCTAAGTGGGGTACCTTGCCCGCGGCAAGCCGAATGGCATCGACGTCGGCCTTTAGTTCCTCCTTAATTGTCTTAGCCAGGGCTTTTCCGTCCAATACTTGCATTCCTTTTCGCGTTTTGCGCCAAAGATAGCCCCGGCTTTTCCTTACTTGCAGCGTATGTCGCAGAATTACCTCCGTGGTCTTTACCTAATGATCTGTTGCGTGTTCGGAGCGCCGTCCTTCGGACAGGAGGTACTGATCACCCAGGGGGGTACCGTCCGCCAGTGTGGAGGGACCTTCATCGACGGCGGCGGGATCGACGGGGATCACGCCTTCGCCGGCACCCGGGAGACCATAACCATCTGCTCCGACAACCGCGACCCGGAAAATTCACACGTGGAACTCAATTTCACGGTTATTGATTTACGGGGCACGCTCACCATACATAACGGAAGCAACGATCAGGCGCCGGTCCTGACCGAAATTACCGCCGACAACAACTCCGACCGGATCCGGGTGGCGGCTACCGCCGCCAACGTAAGCGGTTGCCTGACCGTGGTCTTCACGAGCGCCGGTCGGAAGGCGGGTTGGGAGGCGGACATCGGCTGCGTGGCGGCCTGCCAACCGATAACCGCCCGCCTCGAGTCATCCTCCCCGGCGGTTCAGCCGGGACCGGGCGGATACATCGACGTTTGCGTAGGTGATGAGATCCTCCTCACCGGAACCGGTACCTATCCCGAAAACAACGCCCGTTACCCCCAGAGCGATTCCCGGTCGACCTTCCGCTGGGATTTTCAGGACGGAACCACCGCGACCGGGCGGCAGGTTTCAAAGATTTTCACCGAACCGGGGGGATACACCGTCGGATTGAGTATCATCGACGAGAAGGGGTGTACGAGTCAAAACAGCATCGCCCAGCGGGTACGGGTGTCCGCCCCCCCGGACTGGAACCCCAGTCGCGACGTGCCCCTTCTGATCTGCCCGGGGGAAGCAGTTACCCTCGGCATCGGGAATGAAGCACGTACGGAGGTCAATTTCCAGCCCACGCCCGTCACCCTGAACTTCACCGAACCCCAGCCCTTTTCGGAGCGTATCGACATTCCCGAACAACCAGGCACCCTACTGTCTTCCGACCTATTGCTCCGGGATTTCCCCGCCGGCCAGTTGCTGACTTCCGGCGACGGAATCGTGGAAATATGCGTCACCATCGAGCACAGTTACATCGGTGATCTGTCCATGTGGGTAGAGTGCCCCGACGGTAGCCGGGTGGACCTCCTGCAGTACGATCCCCGCGGCCTGGGTGCTACCAACCAAAAATTTGGCGAGGCCACGGAGGATTGCTCCACCGCCGACGAACCCTTTACTTACTGCTGGTCGAGCAAGGGCTTATACACCGTGCCGACCTACGCCCGAACCCTGCCGCCGGGGGGAGCAACAATCCCTCCGGAAATAACCTACCTGCCTCTGGATGGCTCCTTCGACAACCTGGCCGGTTGTTCGCTCAACGGCGACTGGTCGCTCAATGTCATCGATAACCAGAGCGGAGACTGCGGCACGGTGTATTCCTGGGCAATAACTTTCGCCGACAATCTCGTGACCCCCTCGGAAAGCTTCACCGTTCCGCAGGTGTCCGCGGAGTGGTCAGATTCCGGGATTCATTCCGATTACCGTCCGCAACGGATTACCTATACCGGCAACAACCCCGGCTTCGCAAATCAGCGTCTAATCGCTCAGGACAGTTTTGGGTGCCGCTACGATACGCTTGTTCCCGTCCGCGTTCGGTCGCCCTACAGCGCCGCCTGCTTCTCTTGTCCCGAGCCCCTCACTCCGCCGCGCGACACCTCGGTCTGTGAGGGTACCCCCTTCCGCCCGGGTCTGTCCACTAATCTTCCGCCGGCCGAGGAAACCATCCGGTGGGAGGCCTTTACGGACATGCAATTACCCCGTCCCGGACAGGTATCGGGGGGAGTGTATAGTTCCACGCTCTCGGTAACGGACCAGCGTCCGGCCACGGTGACCAATCCCGCAACCGATATGGGTGACGTGTGTCTCGACCTGACGGGAACCAACGATCTGGCTACCGTGGAAGTGCTGCTGCGTTCCCCCGGAGGTTCGGAGGTAGTCCTGGCTCCCTTCGGCACGCTGAGTGGGACCCGGACGCAGCAGTGTTTCACCCCCGATAACACCACCGCCTGGGCCGCGCTGCGGGGAGCGCGGATCAACGGAGACTGGACACTCGTTCTGCGGGACCGGGCTGCCGGTCAGCGCATTCATCTGACGTCCTGGTCCATTGGCTTTGTCCGCCGTTCGGACGTAACCTACAGCTGGCTGCCGGCCACCTCCGACCTCAGCTGTACCGACTGCCCCGATCCGGTCATCACCCCTTCTCGGTCGGAGCGGTACGTCCTGACCGCACGCAACGCGGACGGGTGTACTTCATTCGCGACCATTGACGTGAACGTGCTTCCCTTCTCCCCAACCTTTACCGCGGACTACCAAATTGCCTGTCGGGGAGATTCCACCGGAGGAATTGACTTGACTCCCAATCAGCCGCTCACCGGAGAAACCTACCGTTGGAGCAATGGCGCGGTTTCCCAGGATCTGGTTGATGTTCCCGAAGGAATCTATTCGCTTACGGTCACGGGAGCGAACGGCTGCACGGAGACCTTTACCTACGAACTGGATTTTCCTCCCCCCCTGACGCTGAACCTCGACCTGCGACAAGACATTGCCTGCGCGGGAGATGCCAGCGGATCGATTCGGACGGATACCGAAGGGGGCTCCCCACCCTACCGGTATGCGTGGAGCGATCCCACGATCGGCGATACCGGTGCGGCAGAGCGCCTTACCGCCGGTACCTACACCGTGACCGTTACCGACCGCCTGAATTGTACGGCCACACTTACGACTACCCTAGCGGAGCCTCCTCCCCTTGGATCCAGGACTACGGCCAGTGCCGTTAGCTGCCGGGGAGGAGCGGATGGCACCGCAGAAACCGTGGCCACCGGCGGTAGCGAACCGTACTTCTACCGTTGGAGCAACGGAGAGAGCGGGGCGCGACTGAGCAGCCTGCCCGCGGGGGAATACTCCGTCACCGTAACGGATGATAACGGGTGTACGGTGATCGATTCGGCAACGGTGGGTCAGCCGGAGGAGGCACTAACCGTAACCCTCGTCGATCCGGTGGCCGCGTGCAACGGGGCGTCCCTGAACGGACTGACCGCGCGGGCCACGGGCGGACTTCCCCCCTACCGCTTCGCCTGGAGTAGCGGCGAATCCGATTCCGTGGCCGTGCGCCTGATGGCCGGGGAGAATTCCGTGGCCGTAACCGACGCCGCCGGTTGTACGGTGGAGCGGACGTTCATCACCGAGGCACGCCCCCCGCTAACGCCGGTCATCGCCGTGGATAGTGAAAACGCCTGCGACCCTTCCCGCCAACACTACCTGGCCGTAGCGGGAGAATACTTCACCTACCGCTGGTCGACCGGTGATACCACCCGCCGCATCCCCGTGGTCGACGGCGTCGTATCCTATGCCGTAACGGTGACGGACGGGGCGGGATGCACCGGAGAATCGACGTATTCCTATACACCCCCGCAGGCCGTCACCTTCACGGTTATACCCACCTCCGTTTCCTGCTTCGGAGCCCGGGACGGGGGACTGAGGATCGAGGATCTGCGGGGACCGGCGGGCAACTCCTCCGATTACGACCTGGTCTGGGGTCCGGGGGCCGACTTTACCGTCGGAGCAACCATAACGGACCGGCCTGCCGGGACCTATTTGCTTACGATTACCGATTCTACGGGCTGCCGCATCGACACTAACCTGACCATTCCTACTCCGGAATTACTCGTCATCAGCGGGCAGCGGACCGAGGTTGATTGTTCCGGGGAGGCGAACGGGGCGATAACGACAATGGTGACGGGGGGAACCGGAAACTACACCTACCGGTGGGAAGACGGCAGTCAGGTGGCGGACCGTCGCGGACTCACCGCCGGCACTTACGCGGTAACGGTCACGGATGAGGGGAACTGCTCGGCGAATGCGCGCTTCACGCTCCGGGAATCCAGCCCGATCACGGTGGAAGCCACCACCGAGCCCGCTACCTGCGGCGGGGAGGCCAGCGGTAGAATTGACATCAACGCCACCGGGGGGCGGGAACCTCTTTCGTACAGTCTAGACAGCATATCCTACGCCAACACACCGAGTCTGGTTGGTATCGGTGCCGGTACCTACGTCGTGTACGTGCGGGACGCGGTCGGTTGTACCGGCCGGGATACGCTTACCGTGGAAGAGCGACCCTCCCTGCTGGTCGACCTGGGTGAGGACCGTGAAATTATTTTCGGCGATAGTCTACTGCTGAACCCCACGGTCACCGGTGCCAGCGGACAGGTTGACTATCAGTGGTCCGCCAGTTATCCCGGTACCCTAAGCTGCGTCGATTGCCCGGCACCGGTAGCTACCCCCCCCTACGAGATCAGTTATAGCTTATCGGCCATGGACGAACTCGGCTGCGAGAGCACGGACGATCTCCAGGTACGCGTCCGCAAGATCCGGGAAGTAGCCGTGCCGACGGGATTCAGTCCTAATGAAGACGGCCGCAACGACCGCCTCCTCGTACACGGTCGTCCCGGGACGCGAGTGCTGCAGTTTACCGTCTACGATCGGTGGGGCGGGGTGATCTTTGAAGACGGCGACTTCGAGGTTAACGATCCTGACCGGGGCTGGGATGGCCAATCCCGGGGCGGCGAACCCGTGAACGGCGGCGTATACCTCTATAAATTACGCGTCGCGTACGAAGACGGCAGCCAGGAAACGCTTGCCGGACAGACCACCCTTATCCGCTAACATGAGGAAGAGAACGTACCACGGCCGAATCCTAAAAGCATTGCTCTTCGTAGTAATTGCTTGCTCCTGCGTCCGCGCCCAGGATGCGCGCTTCAGTCAGCTGTCCACGACCCCCATGCTGAACAACCCGGCACTCACGGGCGTGATGAACGGGACACTGCGACTGAGTGTGAACTACCAGTCCCTGTACACCTCCGTGCAGAATGCCGAAGGGTACCAGAGCGTGGCCGCCGCGGTGGAGTTGCGCAGACCGGTAGGACGCGTGAACTACGTAGGTATTGGCGTGCAGCTGCAGCACGACCGGGCGGGATCGACGGACTTCGTGCGGAGCGTGGGTGCCCTGAGTGCCAGTTATCAGCAGCAGTTGCACTCGGGCGGGCGCGGCGGGCGGTACAGTCACTACCTCAGCGGCGGGGTTCAGGTGGGCGTAGGTCAGCGAGGCTTCGATATTAATAAGCTCTGGTTTTCGGAGCAGTATTTCGTCGATCCGGGTACGCGGGCGGCCTACGTGGACCGCAATCTGGCGACGGGGGAAGCCTTCAGCGGCATCGGGGGGCAACTGTATCCGGACGTCAGTACCGGATTAACCTGGTTTGCTACCTTCGGCGACCGGGCGGGGGCCTACTTCGGGGGCGCGGTGTATCACCTCACCCGCCCCAATGTATCCCCCCTGCCGGAGTATACCGACTTACTTGCGCGGCGCTACGTGGCGTACGGTGGCGGGGAATTGCCCCTGGGACGCGGCTACCTGAGCCTGCTCCCCGCCGCTCGGGTCATGCTGCAGGGGCCGAGCCGTAGCGCGATGGCCGGCGGAAGTCTGCGCTACACCGAGCGGGCATGGCGGGAAGTCGCCCTGCGGGTGGGCACTTACACCCAGATCACGAATGTGCACGAGTCTACCACCGGCCTGGGAGCGTTGGTGGTACTGGTGGGACTGGAGACGGAAGACCTGCAACTGGGTCTGAGTTACGACATCACGACCAGCGGCTTGCGGGAGGTCAACAGTCGGCGGGGTGGCTTCGAACTCAGTATAATCTATACACGCGGAGAGGCCGTCGGTCAGAAAGTACGTTGCCCCACATTTTAGTATAACGAACGAATAATTGGATTGACCACCTAAATTTTGCCAAATTTCGTATTAATTGTCACAACGCCAAAATATTATTCTATTTCTTATATTTCAGATGTGAACGTTTTTAACGTTTCGGCTGTTTACGGTATACGCCTAAACAGACACAACATGAAACATCACAATTTTGGAAAACGAAGTGAGATGGTTTCCTTCGCCGGTTACGACGCGGAAAACCGAACGCTCTATCTGACTTTTCTCAGCGGCGGGACGACGATCGCTTACTTCAACGTGAGTGCCGAATTGTACGATGAACTTGTCCGGTCGCCCTACCCCGATGTCTGTTTACGCTTCAAAATTCAGGCCAAACACCCCTTCCGCCGGGTTGAACCGGCCTTTGAATCCATCGATTACGGCTTTATCAAGTGACCCTTACCTTCGTCCCCCTAAATCGAACGGGATGAAGAGAGCGGATTTAATCAAGCGAATTGGCGAGCGCCGCAGCTTCCTTTGTGTAGGCCTCGATCCGGATTCGGACCGGATACCAAAACGCTTCGCGGGAGATGTACTCGCCTTTAATCGGTGGATCATCGACCAGACCCGCGACCACTGCGTCGCCTACAAACCCAACACCGCCTTCTACGAAGCGATCGGACTGGAAGGCACCCAACTTCTGAAGGATACCATTGACTACATCGGCTCCGATCATCTCATCATCGCCGACGCCAAGCGGGGAGATATCGGAAACACCTCCCGGTATTACGCCCGTTTTGCCTTCGATACCCTGGGCGCGGACGCCATTACCGTAGCTCCCTACATGGGGGCGGACTCCGTGCAGCCCTTTCTGGAATCCCCGGACAAATGGACCATTCTGCTGGCCCTGACCAGTAACCCCGGCGGAGACGATTTTCAGCACACTACGCAGGGCAATACCGACCAGCCTCTCTACGAGCGGGTGATGCGCCGGGCCATGGAATGGGGAACTCCCGACAACCTCATGTTCGTCTGTGGCGCGACGCGCGCCGAACGCTTCGAACACCTGCGCCGCATCGCTCCCGCTCACTTCTTTCTGGTGCCGGGTATCGGCGCGCAGGGGGGTGATCTTGCCGCCGTATGCCGGTACGGGATGAACGAAGACTGCGGTCTGCTGGTAAACAGCAGCCGGGGCATTCTTTACGCGGACGACCCCGCCGCGGCGGCGCAAAAATTGCAGCGGCAAATGGAAGAAGCATTGAATAATTATGCCCCTAAAGTTTTTCAATAAGCGGGAACTATTTACCTTTGCGGGGCTTTCCTAAGGAGGCTGTTACCTGGTGGTTGTAGCTCAGTTGGTTAGAGCGCTGGATTGTGATTCCAGAGGTCGCCGGTTCGAACCCGGTCTTCCACCCGCCCATCGGGGTGTCTTGCTTGCAGGGCACCCCGATTTCTTTTCCCCCACGCTACTGTTTCGGGCTGATTCCCAGGCGGAGGCTCACGATGTGGCTGTAGGTCGAGCGCCCCTCGTTGTCCCCCAGATCGGTGTAGGCGTAGTCGACGAATAGTTGTCCTACCTTCAGGCCGAGCCCTAGGGAAGGACGGGAATTGAGGGCCTCCTGGTTGTCGAAGTCGCGGATCCGCTGCAACTGACTGACGCCCGCGCGCAGAAATACGAAGTCGCCGTAATCGGCCTCCAGCCCGACCGCCGGATCGAGGCTGATGGGGTCCGCGCTGAGCAGGGTGTTGCGCTTGCCGTCGGTGGTGGCGATAAGGTCTACTTCGGCGGTGAGGCCGATCTGCTCCGTGATGTCGAAGGCGCGGGCTACGCCGAGTTCGAAAGTCGGGTTGGTCGTTTCCACGCTATTGATCGGCACCGCGTTGTCGGTGAGTTCCAGGACGTCGCGCTCCGCGTCGGTAAAGGAGAAGCTCCAGGCGTTAAAGGTGGTAGTCACGTCGCGGGCGAGCAGGGCGACCGTCCACCGGTTACGCTGGTACTGGGCACCGAGATCGAGCCCGAATCCCCAGCTACTGGCGAAGGTTCCGATGTTCCGGTGGATCACCTTTACGTTGCCCCCTACCCGCAGTACGCCGGCACCCCGGATGAAGGCCCGTGCATAGGACCCTAGGAAGGCGTAGTCGGCGGCGGAAAACTCCGTTACGTTATCGAAATTGATGGTACCGTCGGCTTCGTACAGCGACAGGGTATTCGGGATTTGATCGATCCCGAAGCGAATCAGGCTCACCCCGATGCGTTGGTTGTTGCTGGACAGGGGCATGGTCACCCCCAGATAATCGTAGTTGCCGACTCCGCCGAACCACTCGGCGTGCATGGCCCCGATCTCGAGTCCGCGCTCCGCCGGCAGGGCGGCTAATCCGGCGGGGTTCCAGGCCGCGGCGTAGACGTCGTTCTGGCTGGCCACCACGGCGGTACCCATGCCGTGGGCCCGCGCCCCCACCCCGATGGATAAAAATTCGTTGCTATACTTCTGCGCGATAGCGGGGAGAGAGAGCAGACAAAGAACGGTCGGGAAGACCAAACAGCGGAAAGATCGGGTCATAGCAAGTGCAAGGTAAACACCGACTTAACGAAAATCCGGTCGTTACCGTCTCTGAGTCGGGAATTATCTCGGGCCGGGCAAAAGTTATTCCCGCGGCCCGGCCCCGGAATCGAACACCAGCAACCGGCCGTGGTACTAGTGAGGCGGACCCGGTTCGGGATTTCCGCCTTACTTTATACATCTATGCATCCCGAAAATGAGCGATTGGCTGCCCGGAAGGTCAGGAAGAATATTTTCTTCATTCTGGTGGCCGTAGTTACGATCGGATTCTTCGAGTTGATCGGCCCTTTTCTGCTGACGTGCTTCTGGGGGGCCGTCCTGGCGGTCATCTTTTTCAACGTCTACCGTCGCCTGCGGGTGCGTTTCCGGCGACACGATAGTCTCGCGGCCGGCGTCACTACCCTACTGGTCGTGCTGTTCGTCATCGTACCCTTCGGCTTACTCACCCTGGCCCTCGTGGAACAGGCGATCGGTCTTTACGGTCAGATCGAATCGGGGAGCTTCAATTCTTCCGTCGTACTGGACTACATCGACACCAGCCTGCCCCAGGTGGCGGACGCCCTGTCCGAGTTTGGCGTCAGTACTGATGACCTCCGCGCCCGTCTAAACACCACCGTCGGTCAGGCCGGACAGTACGTCGCCAACTGGGCCATCGGCTTCGGCGGCAGCCTGCTGAACACCATCATTCAGTTCACTTTGGTGATCTACTTGCTCTATTTTTTCCTCGTGGACGGCTGGGTGATCGAACGCGCCCTCGTCCGTACCATCCCCATGGGCGACGCGCGGGAACGCACGCTGTTCCGCCGGTTTGCCCAGGTGGCCCGGGCGACGCTGAAGGGGACTCTGATCGTCGCCTTCGTACAGGGAGCCATCGGTGGAATACTGTTCGCGATCGTCGGTATTCCCGCCGCCCTCCTCTGGGGGGTTGCCATGATGCTTCTCGCCCTGCTTCCCGTGGGGGGCAGCGCGATCGTTTGGGTGCCGGCGGCCATCATCATGTTTATTCAGGGTGACGTGACGGCGGGCATCATCATCGTCGTCGTCGGCGCTCTCATCATCGGTCTGGTCGATAACCTCCTCCGTCCCCTCCTGGTCGGGCGGGACACGCAGATGCCCGATTACGTCGTGCTGATCTCCACGCTCGGCGGCATCGCGATGTTCGGCCTGAGCGGATTCGTGATTGGTCCCACCGTAGCGGCGCTTTTCATCACCGTTTGGGAGATGATGGGGCAGGATTACGGGGGCAAGGGATAAGGGAGGTTTACAGTCCGCGCCGCCGGACTTCCTGGTCGAGCATGCTAAGTTCGCGGCCGCTTTCTCCCGTGACCGAGGTGTTCTCCTGAGCGCGTCGCAGCAAGTAGGGAAAGACATCCTTAACGGGGCCGTACACCATATACTTGCTCACGTTGTAACCGGCCTCCGCCAGATTGAAGGTCAGGTTCCCGCTCATTCCCAGGAGCTGGGAGAAGCGCAGGTTGGGATGATCGCACCGTATCCCCTTCTCCTGCATGGCCCGGATCAGCTTCACGGTACTGGCTTCGTTGTGACTGGCCAGGCAGCACGCAATTTCGTCGTGGTGCTCCACGCAGTACGCGATCGCGGCGTCGTAATCCCGGTGGGTGGCTTCGATCGTGGGCTGGATGGGCGAAGGTTTACCGGTGGCTTCGGCACGCTTGCGTTCCTTGACCATGTAGGCTCCGCGTACCACTTTAAGGGCCAGTTTGTAGCCATCTTGGCGCGCGCGCAGGTGCGATGTTTTCAGGAAGTCCAAGCGGTCGTGGCGGTACATCTGACAGGTCGTGAATACCGTGTGCTTTTCGCAATTGTAGCGGGACATCATCCGCTCGCAGATCTGGTCGATGCTGTGCTGGATCCAGCTTTCTTCGGCGTCAATGTATACTTCGCTCCCGCGTTCCCGCCCGAGACGGCAAATGCGGTCTAGACGTTCTAAACCTTTTTTTAGCTTGTCGTCCGTAATATTCTCAAAGTCAATGGTCGTATCGTTGAGCTGCTCAAGCAGTTCAAAGGGAATGATACTGGTCAGTTTTACGACGGCGCCGATGACGGAGTCGGTCGATGCGGCGAACTCCACGGCCCGCAGGCTTTCTTCCAGGGCATCGTCACGTCCCCGTTCCGTCGCTTTCCCCTCGGCCCCGAAATCGAGGATACTATCCACTCCCCGCTCGGCCAGAATTTCGATCACCGGTATAGCTTCCTCCAGGGATACGCCACCGACGAACTGTTGGTAAACCGTGTTCTTGACCATCCACTCCGCTCCGGGCAGATTATACTCCACGGCTCGCAGGCCCAGGGAGCCCATGATGCGAGTCAGCCATCGGTTACCCATCAGGCGGAAGAGTCGGCGGGTACCCAGCAGCCGGGCGTCCGAAAGGTGGCGAAAGGTGCTCACCGTATCCCGGAAATCCGGAACCTCAGTGGGTCGAGCGGTGCGAAAATCCTCCAGTGCCTGCTCGGCCAGCGGGAATTGCCGTACCGGCCCGCTCGAATTTTTCATAGATCTCAACTTTGCGGCGCGACTGTTGCGCTGACAACCATTAAACGCAATTGGGCCGCCGAAGTTAGCTGACTTAACATTATGGTCGTAAAACCAAGCCGAACACCGGACTCGTCCCGAGTCTGAGGTGGCTTGCCGTTCCTACGCTTACCTCCCACCGCTTCAGTAGCCGGTACGCCACCCCCAGGCTTACTTCCTCGGTGCGGCTGCGCACTCCGGCGCGTAGAGTTATGGTCGACACCGGCAGGTACTCTACCCCACACCGCAGAGCGGTTTTACTCATGGCCCGTTCCACATCCAGAAACATGGCCACGTTCGGCCCTGGTCGGTAGCTTCCCCCGACCGCTATCCAGCCCGGAACACCGTCCGACGGTAAGGACTGAAACAGTGCGCACGCTAAGGTCAGGGATTTGCTCCAGTGGAATTGCAGCCCCGCCCCGGTCGCCACGGCAAGGTCACCGCCGTATCCGTCTACCGATCGGTAAAGCAGGTCAAAGGCCGCGCCAACGGTCCACCGGTCCGCTACTTTCCGTCCGTAAAGAACCCCTACCCGATTTACCGCGTAACCCGGTGCCGTAAGCGCGGCCATACGCAAGCCGAAGCCTTGCGGTGTCCTCAAACCGACGGAAGTCAGATGAAGTCCCCTTACCCCGAAACGTTGCTCGGTGGTCGCCGCGGCGGTCAGGCGCTCGGTGGTGGCCAGGCCCGCGGGGTTGAGCCACAGGGCATCGGTGCCGGTTGCCGCCAGCCCGGTCCCGCCAAGTTGGCGGCTGCGGGCATCGACGTGGTAACGCAAAGCGGGTTGGGAAAGAAGTGAGCTACTGGCAATAATCAGTAGCAGAAATAGCCGGTACAAACCACGATAATTTACCCTTAAACATAAGGCCTGTGTCCAAAAAGCCGGACCTTCGCCGCATGAATCCGAAACTGACCGCCTTTCAACGGCTGCTGACCATCATGGATGAGCTGCGGGAGCAGTGCCCGTGGGACCGCAAACAGACCTTTCAGAGCCTGCGTAAACTCACCATTGAAGAAACATACGAGCTGGCCGATGAATTACTGAACGAGGACCTGGACGGGATTAAGGAGGAGGTCGGCGATCTCCTCCTGCACATGGTTTTCTACGCCCGGATCGCCTCCGAACGCGGAGCCTGGGATATCGCCGATGCCCTCCATACCGTTTGTGATAAGCTCGTCAAGCGGCACCCGCACATTTACGGCGACGTGGTTGCCGAGGACGAAGCGGCCGTGAAGCGCAACTGGGAACAGATCAAACTCGCGGAGGGGAAGGGGAAGAAGACGGTATTGTCCGGCGTACCCGTCGCGCTCCCCGCCGTGGTCAAAGCCATGCGCATGCAGGAAAAGACGGCGCAATTCGGCTTCGACTGGGACAACGCCGATCAGGTGTGGGACAAGGTGGAGGAAGAGATGCGGGAGTTTCGGGAGGCGGACACCACCGCCGACCGCGAGGCGGAGTTCGGAGATCTTCTCTTCAGCCTGATTAACTACGCCCGGTGGCGGGGCATCGACCCGGAAACGGCCCTCGAGAGGACGAACCGGAAGTTTCGCCAGCGGTTCGAGTACGTCGAGTCAAGGGCCGGCGAGGGGGGGCTGTCCGGCATGACGCTTCCGGAGATGGAGAAGTTATGGCAAGCGGCCAAGGCGGAGGACTGACGGCAAAACCTTACCTTTGCCCGCCCTTAAGCGGACCCTGGGACGGATAAACCATCCATCCGGGTCAGTGGTTAAAAATACTTTACAGGATTTACCGTAGTAGCATGGATAAGATTGAGCTCAAAGTGATGGCCATCAGCCGCAGCGTAACCCAGTCGCTGAACTACGCCGTGGTACTGGGAGAGACCAACGGCCCGCGTCGTTTGCCCGTCATTATCGGGAGTGCGGAGGCCCAGGCGATCGCGATCGCCATCGAGGGCATGACCGGCCCGCGCCCCATGACGCACGATCTCTTTAAGAATACGCTCGAGACCCTGCGGACCGATTTGCGGGAGATCATCATCAGCGACATCAAGGAAGGCATCTTCTACGCCCGCCTCGTGCTGGACCGTGAGGGCGAGATCATTGAGGTCGACAGCCGTACCAGCGATGCCCTGGCGTTGGCTACCCGCTTCGACTGCCCGATCTACACCTACGAGATGATTCTGCAGAACGCGGGTATCGTCCTGGAAGGCGAGGGTGAGGAAGACATGCACGTGCAGGATCTTTCCGACGGCGGCAACCGACAGTCCGACAACCTATCCAGTTATACCGTAGGTGAGCTGAATACGATGTTGGAAGACGTGCTCAGCGAGGAAAACTACGAACGCGCCGCGCAGATCCGGGACGAGATCAAGCAACGTAAATCGAGCTAGCCCCCCAGCTGCGTTACATCTATTTTCCGGTCTACCTTACGGATTAATCCGGCAAGGATCCCCCCCTTGCCACCGACCTCCACGAAGCGGTCCGCTCCGGCCGCCCGCATATTTTCGATGGTCTGCGTCCACCGCACGGGACCGGTCAACTGAGCGATCAATTTGCGGCGGATATCCACCGGATCCACGCTTGCCCCCGCATCGATGTTCTGATAGATTTCGCAGCGCGGCGGACTGAAGGTTGTTTGCGCGATGGCCTCCTCCAACCGTTCCCGCGCGGGCTCCATGAGCGGGCTGTGGAAGGCGCCACCGACCGGTAGCGGAACCACCCGTCGGGCACCGAGGTCCGTCAGGATCTTACCGGCCCGTTCGACGCCGGCAACCGACCCCGAAATGACCAGCTGCCCGGGACTGTTATAATTTGCCGGTACGACGATGTCTTCCAACTCGGCGCAGGCCGTTTCGATCAGGGCATCGTCGAGCCCCAGTACGGCAGCCATCGTTCCCGGTTGGGCATCGGCGGCGTCCTGCATGGCCAGTGCCCGCTCGCTCACCAGTCGTAACGCATCGGGGAAGGTGAGCGCGCCGGCGGCTACGAGTGCCGAAAATTCCCCCAGGCTATGACCGGCCACCGCGTCGGGCGCCGGTGCTTCTTCCGCCGTGAGGTAAGACACGCAGGAGTGCACGAATATGGCCGGTTGCGTAATGCGGGTTTGACGTAATTCCTCCTCATCTCCCTCGAACATGACACGGGAAAGGGAAAATCCCAGCACCTCATCGGCCTGCTGGAAGAGCGATTTGCCCAGTCCGCTGAGGTCATACAGATCTTTGCCCATACCGGTGAATTGGGCGCCCTGGCCGGGGAAAACGTAAGCGGTCATATTCTGCAAATTTATCGCGGTCAATCAAAGCGGCCAATCTACAGTAAACAGTGCCATAATCCGGTCAGATTGCCCAAATAGTCTCACTGACCATCGCCGGATCGATAGCTTTGCGGCATGCAAATACGAAGCATCGGACGAATCGCCGCCCTGAGCGGGGCACTCAGCGTAGCCCTCGGAGCCTTCGCCGCTCACGGCCTGCGGGACCTCGTGGACCCGGCGCAACTGGCCATTTTCGAAACCGGAGTACGCTACCAATTTTATCACACCTTCGCGCTGGCGTGCGCGGCCGCCCTGAGCGGACGCACGGGAGTCGATGCCGGTCGTCTGCGACTGGCCGTGTACCTCTGGGTCACCGGCATGCTGCTTTTTTCCGGATCGCTCTACTTACTCAGCTTACGGGAGCTTCACCACTTACCCGTGGGCATTCTGGGACCGATCACCCCGGTTGGCGGTCTTTTACTCATCGGCGGTTGGGCGGCTCTCTTTTTCTCCTTCAAACGTACTACCGTATGACTCCCTTTTTTCGTGCATTGCTTCCGATGCTGGTTGTCGTCGTGGTTGCTGTCGGCTGTCATCGCAAGCTCGGCTCTCCGGAGGTGGCCCCCGAACTGTATTCGATAACCGATTCCGTCGGTGTGGACACGTCTACCACGCTTATCCGTAGCATGCAGGCAACGATCCGGCCCTACGCCAGTCAGCTTGACACGCTCATGAATCGCGTACTGGCCGAGGTGAGACTTCCCCTGCTGAAGGGCCAGCCGGAAAGTAGTCTGGGCAACTGGACCGCGGACCTGATCGCCCGGGCGGCGGAGGAGCTGTTTCCCGACCATACGGTGGCCTTCGCCGTACAAAACCAGGGGGGACTCCGGGTGACGGAAATCGGGACGGGCCCCCTCCTGGTCTCCGAACTGTACGCCCTGATGCCCTTCGATAACGAACTGGTGTTGGTCGCCCTCACGGGCACCGAGCTCCGCGAATTCATGAAGCATACCCTCAACGACGGGGGATGGCCGGTCAGCGATAGGCTGCGGGCGGAACGCCGCGGCAGTGAAATCAACCTATGGGTGGACGGACAGCCGGTAGCGGATAACGAAGTCTATTACGTGGCCATGCCCGATTATGTCGCCAACGGAGGCAGCGATGCCGCCATGCTGGTCGGTAAACCGCAAATCGGGAGCGGCCGGCTGATTCGAGACCTACTCATTGAATACGCGGCCAGGAGTGCCGGACCGATAGCGGTCGTACCCGACGGTAGCCGCACCAAAATTTCCGATTAGTGAACAGACGCATTTTTCTTCGCCAGGCAGCCGTCGGTGGTGGACTGTTGCTACTACCCGCCCTCGCCAACGCCTTGCCCGGAACGCGGGGTCGGCGGCTGACCATACTGCACACCAACGACTGGCACAGCCAGATCGACCCCTTTCCCGACGATGGGGGTCGCAACGCGAACCGCGGAGGCGTGCTGCGGCGGGCGGCCCTCATCCGGCAGATCCGACGGGCGGAAACCAACGTCTTGTTATTCGATAGCGGCGACATTTTCCAGGGAACCCCCTACTTCAATTTCTTTCTCGGCGAACCGGAGATCAAGTTGATGAGCCAGATGGGCTACGATGCCGCCACCATCGGAAATCACGATTTTGACGGGGGCATCGAAAACCTGGCGATGCAGCTCCGGCACGCGAACTTCGCGATGGTCAGCGCTAACTACGATGTCTCCGCCACTCCCCTACGCGACCGGGTGGAGCCGTATAGCATTTTTGATCGCGGGGGCATCCGGGTAGGCGTTTTCGGCCTGGGTATCGAGTTGGCCGGACTGGTACCGGAAAAGCTGTACGGGAATACGGACTACGCGGATCCCATTGAAAGGGGCAACGAAACGGCCCGCCGACTGCGGGAGCGGGAAAAGTGCGATCTGGTGGTCTGCCTGAGCCATCTGGGTTACCGGTACCGCGACGATAAAGTGAGCGACGTGGTCCTGGCGCGGGCCTCCAAAGACATCGACCTCATCCTCGGTGGCCATACCCACACCTTCCTGGACGAGCCCGTTACGGTAGACAATGCGGAGGGTGTGCCCGTGATCATCAACCAGGTGGGTTTCGCCGGTCTGCGGCTGGGACGGCTAGACATCGCGTTTCCGGGCGGCGGCGCGCGCAGCTGCGTCGCTTGTAACAATTTGCGGGTATAGACGGCCCGGTCACGCAGGCTGCTTATGTCAAAATTGCCGTTCCGGCGGAGAATCCACGCCAAACAAGATTTTGTGATAAAAGTCGGTCGATCGTTTGCCATAGTGGACGGCGAAGCCTCATATTTGCTACCCGCCCGGATGGCTACGGGCACCCCTTTAGGACTCAAGATTAGGGTTAAATCGTCCCTTTGCTGAATGCCCCGAGCACTCACCGGTCTGGCTTCCGGCACCTTGTTTCCGTCGGTAACTTACTGATATATACACGTTTTTCTTCACCACCTGCGGCCGTAGTGCCTGCCGTCGGGAACGACTTTTACTGTGCAACTGGGAATACAAATGGATCACGCCACCGTCTGGGAAAAATGCCTGCTCATCATACGCCAAAGCGTTGATCCGCAGAGTTATCAGACGTGGTTTGCCCCCATCCGACCGGTTGCCCTCAATACTAACGAGCTGACCATTCAGGTCCCCCACCGGCTGTTCTACGAATTTCTGGAGGAGCACTACATCGACGTTCTGAAGCGCGCGCTGAACCACGCCCTCGGCACCGCGGGCCGTCTGCAGTACCGCATCAAACCCACCAAGCAGGAGCCTACGAGCTTCCCTTCGCCAGCGGGCAACGATCGGGGGCAGCGGGCGCCTACGCCCAGTAATCCGTTTGTCATCCCGGGCATGACGCGTCCCCGCATCGACAGCAACCTGGACGGCAAGTACACCTTTTCCAACTTCATCGAAGGGGATTGCAACAGCCTGGCCCGTAACGCGGCGAAGGCCGTGGCCGATAACCCGTCGAACACGGCCTTTAACCCCCTGGTCATTCACGGTCCGGTGGGCCTCGGCAAGACCCACCTCCTCAAGGCGGTGGGCAATCACATTACGGCTAAGTTCCCGCAGAAATCGGTTCTGTACGTGACGACCGACGAGTTTACAAATCAGTTGGTGACCAGTATCGGTAATAACAGCACCAACGACCTGGTCAACTGGTACCAGAACGTGGATGTCCTCCTGGTCGACGATATTCAGCAACTCATCAAACGCAAAAAAACGCAGGACGTCTTTTTCAATCTGTTCAACGTGCTGCGCCACAACAACAAGGCCATCGTAATGACCTGCGATCGGCCCATCATTGAACTAGACATCGAGGAACGGCTCCGCTCCCGTTTCCAGTGGGGCCTGACGGCCGATCTGAGCGCTCCCGCCCTGGAGACGCGCATGGCGATTCTGGCCTCTAAAGCAAGCGCGAACGAGGTCAGTATCGCACCGCCGGTCATGGAGTTCATCTGCTACCACATCCAGAATAACATCCGGCAACTCGAGGGGGTGCTTAATAACCTCGTGCTGCACAGCGGCGTCAACAACGGCAAGGAGATCGATCTGGACCTGGCCAAACAGGTACTCAAGAACTTCGTCACGGAAATCAATAAGGAAGTGACCCCGGAGGTCATTCAGCGCACGGTCGCGGAATACTATGACCTGGAAGTCGACAAACTCTCCAGTTCTACCCGTCGGCGCCACGTGGTGATGGCCCGGCAAATCAGCATGTTCCTGGTCAAACAGTTCACCGACCAAAGCCTGAAAGCCATCGGTCGGCTCTTTGGGGGCCGGGACCACAGTACCGTGCTCTACTCCATCAAAACCGTCCGCGACCTGATGGAAACCAACGACGAGATCAAAAAGGACCTGGCGGATCTCGAACGACGTATTCGCGCGGGGCAGGGAGACGGCCCGGGGCCTCTCTAGTCAACCCCGTCGTCCGCGCCGCAACCATGTCCCGTACCGCCGGTTAGTGTGAGAAACTACCATGCGTCGATTCGCTCTCCTGTCCCTGACGGCTTGCGTCATTCTGCTCCTCGGTTTCGCTTGCGGACAAACCGAGCACCTACAGGGAAAAGCACTCTACGCCACCCACTGCAGCAACTGCCACCTGGATGAGGGCCAGGGGCTCCGGCAACTCATTCCCCCCCTGGCCGGATCCGATTATCTGCGGGAGCGGCCCGCTGACGTCGTGCGGGGAATACGTCACGGTATGGCGGGCCCCATGCTGGTCAACGGAGTGACCTACGACCACCCGATGCCGGCGAACGTCGACCTTACTGATTTCCAGATCGTCAACATCGTCAACTACATCAATACGGCCTGGGGCAACCAGTACGATCTGGTCACGGTCAGTGAGGTAAGAAGCTGGTTATCCACGGAATAGCCGGTGGCGGACCGACACGGGGATAGTAGCCCAAACCACGTTACTAAAATTCGTACTTTGGCAGCCGACAAACCACTGGCGCCGCGTTATGAATGAACGTCTACTCCTCGCTTTTTTATTCGCTTTGCTTTCTTCCTTTACTTGGGGACAGGGCGGTCCCTGCGGCAGCGTATCAATCTCCAACGCCGACACGCTCCAGATCTGCGAGGGTGACATCGTCGAACTTCGGCAGACCAATACCCTGTCGAATCCCACGTTTCGCTGGGCGCCGGCGGAAGGCTTTCTGGACCCCGTCACCGATGCGAGCCCCCGGGTGCAGCCTGCATTCAGCGGGTACTACCGCGTAACGGCAAGTGACCTGAGTGGCTGCTCCGTGAGCGACAGCATTTACATAGACGTAGACCGGCTGGTAGTCCCCTCCCTCATCGGCCCCACCACGGTATGCCAGGGCACACCTACCGACCTACTTACTCAAGCGGTCGATGATGTCGGCGACTCCCGCTATATCCTCCTCCGGGGTCAGGACACCCTATCCCAATCCCGCGACCCCAACTTTACCGTTCGCCCCGACCGCCGGTCCACCTACACCCTCATCTCCCTCTCCGATAACGGCAGTTGTGAGAACCGGCAATCGGTGACCATCAACGTTACGCCGGGTTTTCTCGACATTCCGCAAGACACCGTGTTCGCGTGCCGCGGACTGGACAGCATCGTACTGACCGTCATCGACACCCCCAGTATGGAGCGGACGATCACCTGGTCGCCGAGTCGCTTCAATCTCAGCCCGCCCACCGGCAACACCTATACCGTCCGCCCCGTGGCCGATATCACCTACTTCGTAGAAGCTACGATCAACGGCTGTCAACTCATCGACTCCGTGGCGATTCGCCTGGACAGTCTGCCGGAAGATCTGAGCCTGACCGTGGACCCGGAGAAAGATCCTTATTGCCAGGGGGATACGATTATCGTGCGCTCGCCCGTGTACGACGCCGGCGACTTTCCCCTCATTACGCACGACTGGGCGGGGTCTCTGGGGCTTCAGAGTCCGCGCGACCTGTACAACGCCGTCTTTACCGCCCAGGATACGACCGTCCTGCGCCGAATCACCGTCAATGGAGGCTGCCGCGACACCGCCGAAGTCGCAATCAACGTCATCACGCCACCGGTGATCACCTTCGAGCCTGCCGATCCGATCGTGTGTGCCGGCGAACCGGTCCAGATCACCGCTACCTTCACTTCCGGTTCGGGATCGCTGACCTGGACCGATCCGGGCGGTACCCTGAGTTGTACGGAATGCCTCGATCCGGTAGCTACGGTCAATACGACCACCGAATACGCGATCAAGGTTCAAACGGGGGACTCTCAGTGCAGCAGTGACCTGACCTATACCGTCCGGGTACAGCCCGTGATCGAACCGACACTGACTGAGGAGATCACGCTTTGTCCGGGAGAATCGCGCCAACTCATTGTCGGTAACACCGTGGCGGGTTACACTTACCGCATTACCGGCGGGGGCGTCGACCTTAACGACCCCACCGCTAGCGTAACCCCTACCGAAACCACCACCTATACCATTACATCCACCGGAGATTGCGGTACGGCGTCTCAGACGATCACCCTGATCGTCGCCAACAACTACAGCGTAGAAGCTACGGCACCGTCTACGGTTTGCGCCGGAGAAAATCTGACGCTATCCGCGGCGCCGACCCCGGCGGGGATTACGGGCACTTACGTATGGCTGCTCCCCAACGGTACGAGTCGCTCCGGTCAGGAGATCAGTGTTCAGGATCCCCAAACGGGCACCTATACCGTGACCTTCACCGACGCCCGCGGTTGTTCCACCGCAACGGATGCCGTAGAGGTAGAAGTGCTGGGACAGACCGTAATACCCGTCATCACCGCCACCCTTGTCGACGGCACGACCGTGACCTCCGGCGCCGGACTCTTCGCGGGGAATGACGTGATCCTGCGCGTGACCAACGTGCCGGCCGGCCTCAACTTCACCTACGAATGGTCGGGCAATTACACCCCGGCCACCGCTACCGGGGAAGAGATCTTCGTCTCGGTACCGCGAAGCTCCGGTCAGCCGCAACCCCTGAGCTACACCGTCACCCTGACGAGCGATCAGGGCAGTTGTACCTTTCAGGCAACGATCGTACTTCCCGTCGAACAATCCCGGGTGGAAGCGCCCGACTTTTTTACGCCGGACAACGACGGACGGAACGATCTTTTCCGTCTGTTCTTCAACGGACAGATTACGGATTACACCATGATCGTCTATAATCGCTGGGGGCAAAAGGTATTTACGAGTGACGATCCGCTCGAAGGCTGGGACGGTACCAAGGACGGTACTCCCCAAACCGCGGACGTTTACCTTTACCTCGCTAAGTTTCGGCAGGACGGCGTTGAACTGCAGAAAGACGGCCAGGTAAGCCTGGTACGCTAACCTAAATGTTTGCTTGATGCCCGAAGGCGGAGTAGAAGACAGAAAACCGAAGTGGCTCCGGAGACTGGAGCGGGAGAGTTGGCAACCCGAGCTCATCATTTCCGGTGCCGCGATACTCGGTAGTCTGCAATTGCCCGGCCTGATCGAACACGCCGAACAGTACTTTCTCCTCAACTACGATCGCGACACCCTTTTCATAGGATACGTCGCCGCGATCTACTGGCGCCTCCTGGCTAGTGGATTGATCGTGACCTTCATACTTCACTTCGTCGTACGGGCCCTATGGATCGGACTGGCCGGCCTGAACTCCGTTTTCCCGGGTGGATTCAAAACGAATGAGCGCTTCAGTCTTCACTACCAGGAAAACATGAAGGCGGAGTACGGCGACGTAGACGGGCTCATCAGTCGGCTGGACCGCTTCGGAAGCGGCATCTTCGGTGTAGCCTTCGCCACGGCCGGCGTTTTTCTGAACTTCGGCTTCATCGGATTGATTTTCATTGTGCTACACAGTTGGTTGATCGAGTATGGATTCGCGCCCCGGCAGGTATTGTACCTGATCGGTGCTCTCCTGTTGCCGCTCCTGATCATTTCGGTCATTACGATGATCAGCCATACCAAGAAATTTCGGGATACCGCCTTCGTGCGTCGCTGGCAGTGGCCCATATCCCTGTTTGTTTCCCGTTTTACTTATCCCCTGGCCCGCCGCTATATCGTTACGGCCAGTAACCTCGTAACGTCGTACTACGCCGACCGGAAGGACTTTCTGGGTTACTTCGTACTGGGAATACTGGCGATTTCGGGTCTGGGAATGGCAGCTTCGGTGAATAACCCCAACACGCTGTACTTCGTGGATCCCGTGTACCACCGGCTTGCCGCCGACAGTTTGCTGCTGCCGTCAGCTTCTGTGGGGGATGAAACCTACGAGGGCATCTACGTCCGCCCCCTGCTCGATCGTACCCTACCCATATCGGAACGGGGGATGGCCGTCTGGATCCCCCTGCCGGAACGGGAGATGTTCTATCTCGAAGGCAACTGTAGCCTGCCGGAAGTCGACGAAGACCTGCCGCGGGAAGATCGCCGGGGGCTGCGGCGGGAGTGGCTCGTGGCCTGCGGCAAGGAGTACATTGAAATCGAACTGAACGGTCGTCCCTGTAGGGAATTTCAGCTCGAACGACAGTACCTGAAGAACGAGGCGGGGGATCAATACGGGATGCGCGCCTTTATCCCGGACCCGCCCCTGCGCCCGGGAAAAAATCTGCTCCGCATCGTCACGCAGTACCCTCACGAAGAAACCGGAGACCCGCGGGTTGCGTACGTTCCGTTTTACCACTATTAATGGCCCCAACCTTTTGTTTTATTCAGGACGTAGCCTTACCTTTGCGCCCACTTTGAAACGTCCCCTGGGCACCAATGGGTGTCATTCCGGTTCAAAACGATACTCCTATGTCTACTCCCGCTGCTTTTATCTTACCCCTGAAGGGGCTCGGAAAGGGGTTTTACGAGTATGACCTGGAAGTCAACGACGCGTTTTTCGCCTCGTTCCCCGAGTCTCCCATCCAGCGTGCCGCCGTCGACCTTCACCTGATCGTCGACAAGCAGTCGCGGGAAATGGTCGTCGACTTTGATTTTTCGGGGACGATCGCTACGGACTGCGACCGCTGTCTGGCGCCCATCGATCTACCGATCGCCGATCGCCGGCAACTGATCGTGAAGTTCACGGCCGAGGCGGAGGATCAACGCGACGAAGGCGAGATCGTCTACCTGCATCCGGATACCAACGATTTTAACCTCGCGCCTTTCGTGTACGAAATGGTGGTGTTAGCCGTCCCGATGATTCGTACCTACGACTGCCGGGAAGGTGAGCCCCCCTACCCCTGTGACGAGGATCTGCTGGCCCGCATCGAGGCGTCGTACGAAACTCCCGACGACGCACCGACGGCTCCGACCGGCGACGAAGAAAAACCCAGTCCCTGGGACGTACTCAAGGACCTGAATAATAATTAAAGCTAAAATTAGACATACGCCATGGCACATCCTAAGTCCCGGGTTTCCAAACAACGCAAACGCAAGCGTCGTACTCACTACAAGGCCTCCGCTCCTGCGCTGACGACCTGTCAGACCACCGGAGAGCTGCACCAGCCGCACCGGGCTTACAAAGACGCTGACGGCAACCTGTACTACAACGGTAACCTGCTGGTACAGGCGCCCGAAATCGTGGAAGACACGATCGAAGACACCGACGACGAGGCTTAGACCCTCGTCCCGAGGCTTAGTCAACTACTACCTTAGCCCGCCGGCCCCGCCGGCGGGCTATTTCCGTTTGGCGCCGGTCGTCTATCTTGCGGCAAAAATCTTACATGCCCAAAAAGATCATCCAGACCGACCAGGCTCCGGCCCCCGTCGGAGCCTATAACCAAGCCACCCTCGCCCACGGCATCCTGTACGTAAGCGGACAGATCGCACTCGACCCCGCCACCGGTGACTTGCTGACTTCCGACATCGAGACCGAAACGCGCCGCGTCATGGACAACCTCCGGGCCATCGTAGAAGCCGGCGGGAGCAGCATGGACCAGATTCTGAAGTGTGAGGTGTTCGTGAGCGATATGGAAAACTTCGGCCGCATCAATACGGTCTACGCTACCTACTTCGACGAAGCAACCGCGCCGGCCCGCGCCCTGGTACAAGTGGCCAACTTGCCGAAATACGTTAACGTCGAAATCAGCTGCATCGCGCTGGTTGAATAGCCTAAGTCCGCCCCATGGTCACCTTTCTGCGCTTCGCCCGGGCCCACACCATCGTAGGCACCACCATTTCCCTGCTGGCGCTCTACCTGATGGCCTGTCGGCACTTACGTACATCGGACTGGGGCATGTTTGGCCTTACCCTGTTCAGCTGTCTGTGCGCGAACGTTTACATCACCGGACTGAATCAGTTGACCGATGTTGAGATCGACCGCATCAATAAGCCTTATCTGCCGCTAGCGAGTGGCGCCTACACCGTCACGACGGGTTACGCCATCGTCGGTTTGTGCCTCGTGCTCTCCCTGGTCACGTGTTTCGTCTACCCGCCCTTCCTGCCGGCTACGGTGATCGCCAGTTTGCTCATCGGCACCGCCTACAGCGTCCCGCCGATCCGACTGAAGCGTTTCCACTTCTGGGCAGCCTTTTGCATCATCGTCGTGCGGGGGCTGATCGTCAACCTATTGCTCTACCTCCACTTCCGGTGGTGGTTGGGGGAGAATCCGGTGATTCCAACGACGGTCTGGTTACTGACGGCGGCGGTCTTTACCTTCGGCGTCGTCATTGCCTGGTTCAAGGACCTACCGGATACGGAGGGGGACGCGGCCTACGGCATCCGCACCCTTTCGTTGGTCAAAGACCAAAAGTGGGTGTATCGTATCGGTGCCTCACTCCTGCGCGCAACGCTGGTCGGGGTGGCGTTCTTCGCCTTCCGGGAAGGGTATACGGGCATCTGGATCGGTCAGCTGGCCATCCTCGTCGCCTTTGAACTCATCGGCCGGCGGTTGGACCTCGATGCGCAAGCGTCCATCGCTCGATTCTACCAGAACGTCTGGCTGCTCTTCTTCGCGGAATACGCCGTCTTCGCCGTCTTCGGCTAGTCCACTGCTACCTCCGGCGACAGTACAAAGCCGCCTCCGGTAGCGAAAGGAAAATGCTGCCTCCGGCAGCACCCCCCCGACAAGCAGCTTGCTCCTTTCCGTTTACCTTGCACCCGCGTACCCGCCAAAACCAAACAAATGACCCCACCTACCCCGAAAAAAGTTCGCCACGAGCTCACCCTCCACGGCGATACCCGCTACGACGACTACTACTGGATGAACCAGCGGGAAGACCCCGAAGTGATCGCTCACCTGGAAGCCGAAAACGCCTACTTCGAAGCCAAGATGGCTCACCTGAAGGACTTTCGCGAACAACTGTTCCAGGAGATCAAGGGCCGGATCAAGGAGGACGACAGCAGCGTTCCCTACACCAACCGGGGCTATATCTACCGCACCAGCTACGAATTAGGCGATCAGTACCCCCGCTACTTTCGCAAGCCGGTCGACGGTGAGAATGAGGAACTGATGTTCAACGTCAACGAAATGGCGGAACCCTACGATTTCTACGACATAGGCGGTATGAGCGTCAGTGACGACAACCGCTACGTAAGCTACGGAGAGGATACCCTGAGCCGCCGCATCTATACCATTCACATTAAGGACATGCTGACGGGGCAGCACCTGCCGGACCAGATCCCCAACACCACCGGGGGCAGCGTGTGGAGCGCCGACGGTCAGTACCTGTTCTATTCGGTCAAGGACGAAGCGCTCCGCCCCTACAAGATCATGCGCCACCAACTGGGCACCGCCCCCCAGGACGACGTGGTGGTGTACGAGGAAAAAGATGAAACATTCCGCGCCTACGTATACCGCAGCAAGTCCCGTAAGTACATCATCATCGGTTCGGCACAGACGGTCAGCACCGAATACCGCCTGCTGGAAGCCAGCGATCCACTCGGCACGCCCCGTTTGTTCCAGCAACGGGAACGGAACCTGGAGTACGGCATCGAGCACATCGACGACCGCTTCTACGTCCTGACGAATTACCGGGCTAAAAATTTCCAACTCATGGTCACCCCCGAGGATGCCACCACCAAGGAGCACTGGGAGACGGTGATCCCGAACCGGCCGGATGTACTGCTGGAGGGGGTCGAGCTGTTCCGGAAGTATCTGGTGCTGAGCGAACGCAAGAACGGCCTGACGCAGTTGCGCGTACGCCCCTTCGAGGGGGAAGAATATTATCTGGAGTTCCGGGACGCGGCCTACATGGCCTACACCAGCACGAATCCGGACATCGAGTCGGAGGTACTCCGGTACGGCTACCAGAGCATGACGACTCCTCCCAGCACCTACGATTTTAACATGCGGACGCACGAGCGCACCCTGCTCAAACAGCAGCCGGTACTGGGTGACTTCGACCCGGCGCACTACGTCAGCGAGCGGGCGTTCTCCGAATCGCGGGACGGCACCCGAGTTCCCCTGAGCATCGTGTACCGGAAGGGTACGCCCCGCGACGGCAGCGCGCCCCTCCTACTGTACGCCTACGGCAGCTACGGGCACAGCATGGATCCGAGCTTCAGCATTACCCGACTGAGTTTACTGGACCGGGGAATGATTTTCGTCATCGCCCACATCCGGGGGGGCGAGGAGATGGGCCGCCACTGGTACGAGGAGGGGAAGCTGCTGAATAAGAAGAACACCTTCCACGACTTCATCGACGCCGCGGAGTGGCTGATCAAACACGACTACACCCGAGCCGACCGCCTGTACGCCATGGGGGGAAGCGCCGGAGGCCTGCTGATGGGCGCGGTGGCCAACCTGCGTCCGGACCTCTTCGCCGGCATCGTATCTCAGGTCCCCTTCGTGGACGTGGTGACCACCATGCTCGACGATTCCATTCCGCTGACCACCGGGGAATACGATGAGTGGGGCAACCCCAACGAGGAGGAATACTACCACTACATCAAGAGCTACAGCCCCGTGGACCAGGTCGCGGCCAAAAATTACCCGAAGATGCTGGTGACTACCGGATTCCACGACAGCCAGGTCCAGTACTGGGAACCCGCCAAGTGGGTGGCCAAGCTACGGGAGATGAAGACCGACGATAACGACATCCTGTTCCACACCAACATGGAGGCCGGGCACGGCGGCGCTTCCGGACGTTTCGAGCGCATTCGGGAAGTGGCCCGCGACTACGCCTGGGTGCTCGATCAGGCCGGCCTAGTATAGTCCCGTAAAAAAGCTCCCGACGCCGGATCAGCCGGCGCGGGAGTACTTCAAATACGGGAAATGACGAAATGGTAAGCGGGATTATATCAGTCGGTGACTTTCCGCCAGTCGGTGTTGCAGGCGGGGCTTCAGTACCGCCACCGCATCGAGAATGAGTTGCTCGTCGGACGGAAACTGACGGGGCTGACTGCCGATGCGGCGGCGACTATCCGCGCTGAGCGCCCGGGGGTCGCCGCGGTAGGTGCTGGCGTAGTGTTCGAAGTTGGCTTCCGCGGTAAGCTCTTCCTGGTCCACCACCCGTTGCCGGCGCAGGTCGTAGAGTTCCATACTACCGCTGACGACGGCGGTTTTCCGCTGGAGCACTTCCAGGATATCCGCGCGGACGATGACGGTTCGCGGGCGGGTAATATCGTTGCCTAGGCTATCCTTAGCTACGTTTCCCCGTTCGTCCAGGACGTATTCCTCTCCGTCCACGATGCTCTTTTCCTCCCGGTAACTGCGTTCGGAAACGCGGTCCGGGCTAACCGCGATATCGTCGATCACGATACGTGCCCGGTAGTCGTAGGCGCGGTCCGGGCGTGGCCGTACGTCAAAGACCCGCCAGCGGTCGTCCATTTCCTCGGTGCTGATCCGCAGCAGCTCGTCTTCGAAGCCGGCCGGCAGGTAAGCACCGCTGCGGTTTACGACGTCTACGGTCACGTATACCCGACCCAGTTCCTCGGCCTCCCGGCGGAGGCGGTCGCTGTCGTGGAAGTCGCGGTCGTAGCGCTCCATACGTTCGAAATTCGCGAAGGCGTTGCGGGCGGCCGCTTTATCGCCCCGACGCCCGGCCTCCAGTTCCCGGCGGGCGATCTGGTACAATTGCTCCGCGGCCTGAGTACCGGCTTCGACCAGGGGACCCTCGACGCGTACGAAGCGGAAGTTGGCCTTCCGGCCGTCGCGGTCCACGAGGGGAAGCAAGGGGCGCAGCGCATCCTGACGGCGCTTGAGATCGTCGTAGATCGCGTGGATGCGTACCCAGTCCGGGTCGCTACCCCGCTTGAGGTATTCGGCCCGCTGAACGTCGCGTTCGTTGGCCCGGTTAACGGCCGCCTCGAGGGCGGCGACGTACTTCGGGTTTTTTCGCTGCTTGCCGGTCACCCGACGTTGGGCCACGGCAATAGCCCGCTCGTAATCACCGGCCTCCACGAGGGACTGTACGGAGGTACACGCCGGCGTAGCCAGGACAACCAGGCCCAGTAGCAGGAGCAATGGATGGATAGCGGAGCGTAACATGTCGGTGATCGTTTCCGACAAAACTAGGCCCACGGCCGCGCCCACCGCGATACGGAACGGTTAAAGAGAATTAAGATGTGTTAACGCGGTTCGAGGTACACCTCCCCGAGCATACAGCGCGCGCTGCCGCCGCCGTAGCGTTCGATGGTCGACAGGTCAGCGTGTACGATACGGGTACCGGGGGGCGCCACGAGGGTTTGTCGCTGTTCCTCGGTCAGCGCGCCGAAGGCGGCGGAGGACATGATCCAGACTGGCCCCTCTTCCGTGCTCACCTCCAGGGCGTTACCGGCAAATTGGTCGACCTGATCCAGCGAAAGTTCGACGATGCGTTTGCCCGTCAGGATGAGGCTCTCGGTCAGTTTACTCCGCTCGGCCTCATCGCGCAATGCGTCCAGGCACACGATGGCGTGGGTAGTCCCCAGGGCCATCATGACGTTGGTGTGGTAGATCACTTCCCCCCGCGCGTCGTGGGCGTGAAACGTGATCGGCTTGTAACCCATGATCTCGCACCAGTCGTGCACGGCGACCCGCGTGCAGCGTTGGGAGAGACAGGCGTAGGCGATGAGCCGGTCACGGTCGAGCAGCAGCGATCCGGTGCTCTCGAGGTAGCGCTCGTCTTCTTCCCAGGCCGAGAGGTCGACGTGACGCGCTACGCGAAAGGTGTTTTTCAAAAAATCCACCACGTCGTCGCGGCGTTCCAGCCGCCGCTGGGGCCAGTAGGTTGGATAGGTCACCAGGGTACCGTCGGGGTGGGTGGAGAACCAGTTATTCGGAAAGACCGCATCGGGCTTTACGGGTGCGGGGGTGTCTTCGATGACCGTGACTTCCACGCCGATTCGGCGCAACAGCTCTACGAAGTGATCGAATTCCTGTACCGCCCGCTCTCCGATGGCGCGGAAGCTTTCGTTCGATACCGGTTCCTGAAAGGAATTGTCGGCGACGGTTTCGCTGGCCCGCGCGAAATTGGCGGGGCGAACCATGAGGAGGTGGCGGGTGGTTTGCATGCGGGGAAGGGCTTACTTCGCCGGTGAAGTTGCGAAGATTTAGCCATATTGTTCGCTCTAATCAACGCCCCCCTATGCGTTATCTCATTCCGCTTCTCCTTCTCCTCGTATTTGGCTGCCGTGAGACTCCACGCGTCGACTACGCGGCGCAAAAATCGGCCACCTTCCCCACCGCGGCGATCGCCGGACCCCACCCACTGGCGACGGAAGTAGGTCTGGACGTTCTTCGCAAGGGGGGAAATGCCATCGATGCGGCGGTAGCGATGCAGTTCGCCATGGCCGTCGTGTACCCCCGGGCCGGCAACATCGGGGGCGGCGGTTTCCTGGTATACCGGCCGGTCGCGGGAGAGCCCGTCACCCTGGATTACCGGGAAACGGCGCCGGCGGCGGCCGGTCGCGATATGTACCTCGACGCCGCAGGCAACGTAATTCCAGATCTCAGTACCCGGGGCCACCTGGCCGTCGGAGTACCGGGCACCGTGGCCGGAATCGCGGCCATGCACGAGCGCTTCGGCAGTCTGCCCTGGGGGGAGCTCGTGCAGCCCGCCGTCGAGCTGGCGGAGTCCGGCTACCGCCTGAGCGAGTCCGAAGTAGCCCGTCTGCGCCGGTACCACGATGACTTTACCGAATTCAACGACGACACCCCCTTTTCCGACAGTAGCGTGGTGGCGGGTACGCGGGTGCAACAGCCGGACCTGGGAGCAACGATGTCCAGGATACGCGACCTGGGCCGGGCGGGCTTTTACGAAGGGGAAACCGCGCGCCTGATCGTCGCGGAAATGGAGAGCGGCGGCGGAATTATCACCGCCGACGACCTGCGATCATACACGCCCCGATGGAAGGACCCGATCACGAAAAACTACAAGGACTTCCGCCTCATTTCCATGCCGCCGAGCAGCAGCGGCGGCGTTGCCCTAGCGCAGATGACCGAAATGCTCGAAGCATTCCCCCTGGCGGACTACGGATTTCATTCGCCCCGCGCCGTGCAGGTCACCGTGGAGGCCATGCGGCGGGCGTACGCCGACCGCGCGGAGTATCTGGGGGACGCCGAATTCTACCCCGTGCCCGTCGATTCTTTACTCGACGACGCGTACCTCCGTGCCCGCATGGCGGATTTCCGCGCGGATACGGCCGGCACCAGCGAGGCCATCCATGCCGGACCGATGCCTACGAGGGAAACTTACGAGACGACCCACATCAGCATCGTGGACAGTATGGGCAATGCCGTATCCATCACCACCACCCTGAACGGGAACTTCGGCAGCAAGGTCATGGTCGACGGTGGTGGCTTTTTCCTGAACAACGAGATGGACGACTTCAGCGCCAAACCCGGGGTACCCAACATGTTCGGTCTCGTGGGCAAGGAAGCCAACGCCATTCAGCCGGGAAAACGGATGCTGTCGAGTATGACGCCCACCATCGTGGAAAAGGACGGCCAGCTGTTTATGGTTCTAGGTGCCCCGGGCGGGTCCACCATCATTACGGCCGTACTGCAAACGCTGCTTAACGTTATTGAATATGACATGCGGCTCCCGGAGGCCGTAGCCGCCCCCCGTTTTCATCACCAGTGGTTGCCCGACGAGATCAAATACGAACGGGATGGCCTGGCTGAGGAAACGAGGGATAGCCTGGAAGCCCTCGGTTACCGCATCCGGGAAGTGGAATCCATGGCCGTCATCAAGGCCATCCTGGTGATGCCCGACGGCAGCCTCCAGGCCGCCGCCGACCCCCGCAATCCGGACGACGACGTAGCCGGATACTGAGGCAAAAAACTGACGAATAGAACCGCGTTATTTCAGTGCCCGCAGCGCTTCCCCGATGCGGTCCACGGCCTGGCGCAGCTGTTCCTCGCTGGCGGCGTAGCTGATGCGCAGACAGGTCGGAGCGCCGAATGCATCGCCCGTCACGGTCGCTACGTAGGCGTTCAGGAGCAGGTACTCGGCCAGGTCGTCGGCGTTGCGAATAGTCGTTTCACCGTCCGACTTACCGAAGAAAGCGCTTACGTCGGGGAAGATGTAGAAGGCTCCCTGGGGGCGGTTCACCTTGAGTCCCTCGATCTTCTCCAGTCCTTCGATGATCAGCTCCCGCCGCCGCGCGAAGGCCTCCTTCATCGCGACGGTAGGTCCCAGATCGCTGTTCAGCGCGTGGGCACCGGCGTACTGGGCGATGCTGTTCGGGCCGCTGGTGTTCTGCCCCTGTAGTTTGTTACAGGCATCGGCAACATCCTGGGGAGCCCCCAGGTATCCGAGACGCCAGCCGGTCATGGCGAATCCCTTACTGAATCCGTTGACCGTGATCGTGCGGTCCTTTACTTCCGGAAAGGTACCGATGCTGGCGTGCTTACCGGTGAAGTTGATGTGCTCGTAGATCTCGTCGGAGATCACGTAAACGTCCGGGTAGTTGGCCAGCATGCGCGCGATGGCGGCCAGTTCGTCCGCCGTGTACACCGAGCCGGTCGGATTGCAGGGGGAGGAGAAGAGGATGAACTTGGTGCGCTCGTTAATGGCCTCGGCGATCGCTTCCGGCGTGACTTTATAGTCGTCCTCGATGCCCGCGCCCACGATGACGGCCTTTCCGCCGGCGACCTCCACCATAGCCGAGTAGCTCACCCAGAAGGGCGCCAGGATGACGGCCTCGTCGCCCTCGTTAAGCAGGGCGAAGCAGACGTTGGCGATGCTCTGCTTAGCTCCGGTGCTGACCACGATTTGGCCGGGAGTATAATCCAGGCCGTTCTCCCGCTTGAATTTATCCGAAATGGCCTGACGGATTTCCGCGGTGCCGGGAACGGGCGTGTACTTCGTCAGTCCGAGGTCGAGGGCCTCCTTAGCCGCCTGCTTGATGTGATCGGGTGTATCGAAATCGGGTTCCCCCAGGCTCAGGCTGATCACGTCGTGCCCCTTCGCCTTTACTTCCCGACCCAGCTGGGCCATGCGGAGGGTAGCGGATTCTTCCATCGAAAGGACGCGATCGGAAAGGCGGGTAGTGGCAACGGTAGACATGGAGGGAGTTGATTTTGGGCCGTAAAGATACAACCGGCCAAAATTCGTCTTCCCCCTACCCTTCCCACGTCGGTGCAATTTTGCGCCAATATGGAACGGCTAACCGTGGCGAGCAGCGATTATCCCCGTACTCCCAGCCATTCCGGATAAAATACGACGACGGCCAGCAGCAATACCTGAATGATCAGAAACGGAATAATGCCCCGGTACAGGTGGGCCGTAGTGACTTCCGGCGGGGCCACCCCCTTCAGGTAAAAGAGCGCGAAGCCGAAGGGTGGCGACAGAAAGCTGGTCTGCAAATTGATGCCCAGCAGAATCCCCAGCCAGATCAGGTCCGTTCCGTAAGCCACGAAGACCGGAGTCACCACGGGTACGATGATGAAGACGATCTCGATGAAGTCTATGAAAAAGCCGGCAATAAAAACAACGACCATTACGAGGGCCAGAAACTGGTACTCCGGCAGATCACTGCGCTCGATGAGGCTGACCAGAAACCGATCGCCCCCCAGTTCGCGGAACACCAGCGAAAAGGTCGTCGCTCCCAGCAGGATCATAAAGACCATACTCGTCAGGTGAGTCGTATCGCGGCACACTAATTTTGTCACGGACCAGTCCAGTCGGCCCTGCGTCGCGGTTAGCAGCACGGCTCCCGCGGCCCCGACCCCCGCGGCCTCCGTCGGCGAAGCAACACCGGCCAGAATACTCCCGAGCACCGCGATAATCAGTAGCAGCGGTAGAAGCAAACTCTGCAACGCCTTAATCCACAGTTCCTTATCCCACCTGGCCCGCGCACCTTCCGGAAGGGGAAACACGCGGGGCCGCAAATATCCCAGGGCTAAAATGTACACGACGTACGCCCCAACCAGTAGTAGACTGGGGTACAGCGCCGCCCGGAAGAGACTGCCGACACTTACCTGCAGGACGCTCCCCAGTAACACGAGGACGACCGACGGCGGAATGATCTGTCCCAGGGTACCCGAAGCGGCAATCACCCCGGTAGCGACCGTGGGCGGATACCCCTGCCGCAGCATGGGCGGCAGACTGATCAGGCCCATCGTGATCACCGTAGCCCCGACGATACCGGTAGAAGCCGCCAACAGGGCGCCCACGATGATCACGGAAACCGCCATGCCCCCCCGCACTCCGCCGAACAGACTGGCCATGCTGTTGAGCATTCGCTCCGCCAACCCACTCTTTTCCAGCATGATGCCCATAAAGATGAAGAGGGGTACGGCCAGCAGGACCGAGTTTTCCATAACCCCCATCACGCGGTTCGGCAGCAGGGTGAGCACCGCCGCGTCCAGGAAGCAAAAGGCGTAGATGAGGCTGAGCCCCCCCAGCGTGAAGGCCACCGGGTAGCCGTACAGCACAAGGAGAAAAATGCTGACGAACAGGATGAGTGCGAGGACGGCCAGACTCATGGGGCGGACGTACTACGTGCCGCCCGCCACGCCGTAGCGATGCCCTGAAGGAAGAGCAGCGCGGCGGCCAGCGGAATGACGGCCTTGATGGGAAAGAAGTACGGAATGCCGTTCGGATTGGGGCTACCCTCCCCCGACGTCCAGGCCTCGGCCGCGTAGTGCCAACTGGTGTAGAACAGAACCACGGCCCAGGGCAGCAGGAAAACGAGGGTACCCACCACGTTCACCCAGGCCCGGTCGCGGGCACTGAAGGAATCGTAGAACAGATCGACCCGTACGTGGCGATCCTGCTGCAGGGCGTACGGAATGCCCAGGAGAAATATGAGCGCGAAGAGGTGCCACTCAAATTCGATAACCCAGGCGGAAGTGAGGCTGAAGAACCAACGCAGCAGCACGTCCGTGACGACCACCGCGATCAACAGCAGATTGAGCAGACCGGCCGCGCGACCGAGCCAGCTGACGATTCCTTCGATCCCGGTGAGTAGTCGGTTCACGGCAGTTGGAGTATTTGACCGGCGATGGCTGCGGGCTCCGGTGATACGGCTTCTATTCGAACCGGAGTATCGGCCCCCTTCCGTTGGGCGTAGTGCGCGTAGGCCTTGTCGTAATAGACCAGCGCGATGCGGCAGGCCGTGCGGTAATCGTCGCGATCGAGGGCATCGAGCGCCGCCTGCAGGTGCTGACCACCGAGCTTCTTGCGGAGTCGGGTAAAAGCGGCCCGGAGGTCCTCCTTCGGGTAGCCGGCGTAATCAGCCACCAGTTTGTCGACGCGCCACTCCACGGGTTGCACGATTTCCACGACGGGGGCGGTCACAAGCCGATCGTAAAAGGCCTCCGGCTGGCAGACCGTACCGATCATGCGGCTTTCGTCTTCGACCCATACCGTACGCTCACCCGGAACGCGACGCAGCTCGGCGTACAGTTGATTTTCAAACGCTTCGGAGCTTGGTTGGGGTTGTTCCCCGAGCGCGCCGAACGATGAGCCTTTGTGCCTGGCCAGTGCCTCCAGGTCCAGGATCTCCGCTCCCCGAGCGCGCAGCGCGTGCAGTACGGCGGTCTTGCCCGATCCGGTGGGGCCGCTGATCACTCGTAGTTTATACGGAGCGGCCGCCAGCCATTCCCGGATGTAGCCCCGGCCCGCCTTGTAGCCTCCCGTCATGTGGGCCACGTCAAAACCGGCCTGCTCGAGAAGCCAGGCTACGCTACCGCTGCGTTGTCCGCCTCGCCAGCATTGAACAACTACCTTCCCGCCCGGGGCCAGTTGACGGGCCTCCTCGACCAGTCGCCGCATCTTGTTACCCGCTATTTCGAGCCCCCGGAGGAGGGCATCGTCGGGGCTGCTCTGCTTATACAGCGTGCCTACCTCGGCGCGTTCCGCGTTGTCGAAGAGGGGAAGATTGCGCGCGCCAGGTAGATGACCTAATGCGTACTCCCCGGGACTGCGAACGTCCACCAGTACCGGAGGGTCGGCGGCGGCAAAATATTCCGATGGACTGATCTTACGCATGAAGGGGCGGATGTCTGCGCGGGCAAGATAGCAAGCTTACCCACGGGAAGGGAGGATTACCCGACCTATCCGGGCGGGGGACGCGGGAGCCGGCCGTGAGCACTCCAATGACTTATCCTGGCCGACGAGCATTCAGGGGAAGCGGAGCTGGTCCGGGATTTTAAATGGAATGGCGGAGCGAAAAGAATAAAGCACGCTTACCTTTGGCGCCATGCAAATCGGCATCTTTTCCCGCGGGCCCAGCCTGTACAGCACCCGCCGACTCGTGGAGGCCGGCGAAGCCTTAGGGCACGAGGTGGAGGTGATCGATCACGCGCTGTGCAGTCCCTCGCTACAGGGCCAGCGCAGCACCATCCTGCACAACGGTAACCCCCTGGAACTTCCCCAGGTCGCGATCCCCCGCATCGGAGCCAACGTAACGGCCCGCGGCGTCTCCATCATTCGGCAACTGGACGCCCTGGGGGTTCCCCATATTCTGTCCGCCGAAGCCCTCTTACTGGCCCGGGATAAAATGAGCTGTCTGCAGCGCCTGGCCGCCGCGGAGATCGATGTGCCCAACACGGTCCTCTGCTTTTCGACGTACGAGGCCAAACGGGCGGCCCGCCGTATGGGGCCCTTCCCCATCGTCGTTAAATTGCTGGAAAGCACCCACGGCGTCGGGGTGGCGCTGGCCCACAATTTGTTCCAACTCGAGCGCCTCGCCGAAGGGTTTCTGCAGTTGCAGGATCGCATCCTGCTGCAGGAATACATTCGCGAGAGCAACGGTGCCGATATCCGGGCACTGGTGGTCGGCGACCGGATCGTGGCGGCCATGGAACGGCGGGCGGCACCCGGAGAATTTCGGGCCAATATGCACCGGGGGGCCACGGCCACCGCGGTTGAGTTGAGCCCGGAGGATGAGGAGCTGGTCATGCGCACCGCACGGACCATCGGGGTGGAAGTCGCCGGGGTGGACCTCATCCCCAGCCGGCGGGGTGCCCTCGTGATGGAAGTCAACGCCAGTCCCGGACTGGAAGGCATCGAGGGCGCCACGAAAGTAGACATCGCCGGCGCGATCGTCCGGTACGCAATCAGTAAGTTATGAGTGAAATTTCCCCCCTGATCGTAGCGAACGGCGAATTCTACCCCGGGCAGTCGGGCACCGTGGAATTGGTCGCCGGCCAGCTGCCCAGCGGGAATCCGGTTTCCATCCGGGCCCACGTTTTTCGGAGCTATAAGCCCGGCCCCACGATCCTGTTCATTGGCGGAGTGCACGGCGACGAGATCAACGGCGTAGAGATTCTGCGGCTGGGTCTACGGAAGAAGGTATTCGCCAACATCGCGGCGGGTACGGTGGTCGTTGTTCCTTTGCTCAACGTGTATGGGTTCAACAGTTTCAGTCGCGACGTTCCCGACGGAAAGGACGTCAACCGCAGTTTTCCGGGTACCGCCACCGGTTCGCTCGCCAGCCGGATCGCCCACGGACTAAGTAAGAATCTGCTGGCCCACTGCGATCTGGCAGTGGATTTTCACACCGGCGGGCGGGGCGTATTTAACTATCCCCAGATCAGGTACTCCCCCGACGATCCGACGGCGCTGGAAGCGGCACTGCAGTTCAATCCCCCGGTCATCCTCTCCGCGAAAGCGCCGGTGAAGTCGTTGCGGCGATCGGCCCAGAAATCCCTCGGACTCAGCGTGCTGACCTACGAGGGCGGGGAGAACCTGCGCTACGATGGTCCGAGCATCCACGAGGGGCTCAACGGTATCCGTCGCCTTCTCGCCGCACGCGAGATGCTTTCCCTCAAGACCCAGCAACCGGACCGGGAGCCGGTACGCGTGACCGCAAGTAGCTGGGTACGGGCCGGGCGGGCGGGCCTCTTTCAGTGGTCCAAACGCAGCGGTTATCCGGTACGTAAGGGCGAACCGATCGGCATCATCCACGACCCCCACGGCGTCCGGCCGAACAAGCGTATTCTTTCGCCGCGCAACGGCTTCATCATCGGGCACAACAATGCCGCCGTGGTCAGTCAGGGAGATGCCCTCTTTCACATCGGCTACTGAGGCCGGGGGCTTTGCCGTACTTTCACCCGCTCCCGGACGTTAGGGGAATCAACGAATGCGCACGCACGAATGGCGGTAACGGTCCAAAATCTTACCAAGGCTTACGGGGATCAACTGGCCCTCGACGGTATCAGCTTCTCCGCGAACACGGGGGAGGTCCTGGGCTTTCTGGGACCCAACGGGGCCGGTAAGACCACGACCATGAAGATCCTGACGGGCTACCTGAGTCAGACTTCCGGTACCGCGACGGTATGCGGGCACGACGTAGCGACCGACAGCCTGGAAGTGCGCCGGCTGGTAGGTTACCTGCCCGAACACAACCCCCTGTACCGTGACATGTACGTGCGGGAGTACCTGCGCTTCGCCGCCGCGGCCCACGGCATCCGTCGGCCCCGCGCACGCATCGCGGAGCTTATCGAGCTCACGGGACTGGGCCGGGAAGCCCATAAGGTGATCGGAGAGTTGTCGAAGGGATACCGGCAGCGGGTGGGCCTGGCGCAGGCCATGCTACACGATCCGGCGGTGCTTATTCTTGACGAACCGACCAGCGGGCTTGACCCCAATCAGTTGGCGGAGATCAGGCGCCTGATCCAGGAACTGGGTCGCGAGAAAACCGTCATCTTCAGTACCCACATCATGCAGGAAGTCCAGGCGGTTTGTGACCGGGTCGTCATCGTGGACCGGGGAAAACTGGTGGCCGACGACCCGATCGAGCGCCTGCAACGGCGCCTGAGTGGAGACAGCTCGCTACTCGTGCAGTTCGATCGAGCCGTGGATACGGATCAGTTGCAGCGCATCTCGGGGATCGCCCGCGTAGTCGTCGGGAAATTGCCCAATACCTACCGCTTGTTTCTCCAGCCGGGGGCCGATGCGCGGGCGGAAGTGTTTCGCTACGCCGTTTCCCAGGACTTGATCCTCCTCGGACTCACCCGTGAGGAGCTCAGCGTTGAGGAGGTGTTCCGGGCACTCACCACGGCTGCGCCTTAACTTTGTCGGGTGATGAGATGGATAATTTGTTTGTTTCCCTTTTGGCTGACCGCCCAGCAGTCCCGGGTTTTCGACCAGGACTTCCGCTTCCGCGACGGAGTGTACCTCAGCCATGACGCCCTGCTGACGAACGCTCCGGACATTGCGTGGAGTCAGATTGCCGGGGAGATGGTACAACTGGCCGAAGATTACCGCCTACAGATCGACGGCTTCGGATATAAACAGGGCACTCACCCCACTCCCTACGCCATCAGCCTGGACGGCCAACCCTACCTGTTCGTCCGGGCGGACGCTAAACGCGGTTTCCACGAGTTCGCAGGCCTGCGTGAGCGCGGTCGCTACGCCACCATGCGCTACGATACCCTCGTGCATACCCGGCAACTCATGAAGGCCTACAACCCCGCGACCGGCTACGCGTTCCGGGAAGCGTGGGTCGAACGGGACCGGACGCGCAGTCTCGACCGTATCGTCAACATGGAAACCGGTGACCGCATCCCCCTGGAGTTGCCGGTAATTCGCCGGATCGTAAGCACGGAGCAGGATCTTGTCCGGGCCCTCGACCGGACGGACCCCGCGGAACGGGAAAAACTACTCCGGGCGCTGAAGATATATAACGTGCGCCATCCCCTGCTTCTTCCCGCCCCCCAAGCCAACCGCTAGATGCTCGCCATATTCCGTAAGGAGATCAATGCCTTTTTCGCCAGCCTGATCGGATACATCGTGATAGGGGTATTCCTGATCGTGATGGGCCTGTTCCTCTTCGTGTTTCCGGACACGAGTCTGCTCAGCTACGGCTACGCGACCCTGGGGCCCTTCTTCACCCTCGCCCCGAACGTGTTGCTCTTCATTATTCCCGCCATCTGTATGCGGGCGTTCGCGGAGGAGCGGCAAACGGGAGCCATCGAGCTACTCGTTACCCGGCCCTTACGCGACATTGAGATCGTACTGGGCAAGTGGCTGGCCTGTTTTACCCTGGTCGTCATCGCGCTGCTGCCTACCCTGCTCTACTACTATACGGTGTACCAGCTCGGGGAACCGACCGGCAACATCGACGCCGGTGGTACGGTGGGCAGTTATCTAGGTTTGCTATTTCTGAGTATGGCCTTCGTGGCCATCGGACTCTTCGCCAGCTCACTGACGACGAATCAGATCGTGAGTTTTCTTCTGGCGCTGGCCCTCACCTTCTGGGCGTACTTCGGTTTCGACTACCTCGCCTCCCTGGATGTCTTTTACGGCAACGGCGACGCATTCATCAGCGGTCTGGGCATGCAGGAGCACTTCCGTAGTCTCGGACGCGGCCTGATCGATAGCCGCGACGTGATCTACTTCCTGAGCCTGACGGGCTTTTTCATTCTGATTACGATGCTGAGCCTCGAGCGTCGGAAGTGGTGATCGGAACGGCCTGAACCTGGCCTTTTGCCGTCACTCCGCCGCCGGCAGAACGTAGGTAGCCAACGCGCCACCGGGCAACTCGTTACCGTAAGCACGGTCGTCAAGTTTTATCTCCACCCGGCGGGAAGTGTCTGTATCGTTGAGGACGATAACGACGAATTGTCCCGTGGGGGCGCGGTATGCCACGTTTGGCAATCCCCGCACCGTGCGCGAGCCGATCCTGACCGATCCCGGTCGCACGAATTTCGCCGCGTGGGCGATCAGATAGTAGGCCGTATTGCGGTGCACTCGGTGGCCGTCGATGGTCAGAGCGCCTAAGCAGCGGGTACAACCACCGTCGGTGTGCGGATTCTGCTCGGCGTCCGCGGCCAGATTCCACTCCAGTACGGTCTCGCACCAGTTGCGGGGAGCCCCGATAAGGAGTTCGCGGGCGTGCCACCGCATATCTTCCGCGAAGTTTCCGGGTGCCCCGATCCACTGCTCGGTGAAGTACAGGTGTTTGTTAGGATACGCTTCGTGCACCTGACTGATATTGTCCACCGAGCCGCCGTAGAGGTGAAAGGCGGTGCCGTGAACGTACCGGCGGGCTACTGAGTCGCCGAGCACCGAGAGGGGATAATCGGGTCGGTCGGCGTTATGATCGTAGATGACAATTTTAGTGGAGAGCCCCGCCTCCGCGAATGCCGGTCCGAGGTGGCGGCCGACGAAGGTTGCCTGCTGCGCGGCTTCCATCAGCAGGCTGGGATTGTTCCCGGGATGTAGGGGTTCATTTTGTACGGTGATCGCATCCATGGGAATACCCAGCTCCTGCATTCCCTGCACGTACTTCACGAAATACTGCGCGTAGGCGGCATAATACTCGGGGAGTAAGCTGCCCCCGACCGAGTGCTTGTTGTCCTTCATCCACACCGGCGGGGACCAGGGCGACCCCATCAGTTTGATGTCCGGATTGATGTCCAGAATCTCCCGGAGCACCGGAATGAGGTGAGTACGGTCGTTATCCAGGGAAAAGCCGGAGAGTTCCGGATCTACCTGCCCGGCGGGTAGATCGGCGTAGGAAAAAACCCGATCGTCCAGATCACTGGCGCCGATGCTGAGGCGCAGGTAACTGATGCCGATCGCGTCGGGCGCCGTGGAAAAAAGCTCTTCCAGTACCGCCCGGCGTTGCTCGTCCGGAAGACGGTACAAGAGCATGGCGCTGCCCCCGGTCAACGTAAATCCGAAGCCTTCCATTTCCTGGTAGATGGTGTCCGGCTCCAGCAAAATAGAGGAATCGCCCGGAGTAATTTCCGCGAGCGCGCTCGGCTCCAGCAATTTCGTACTATCGGCCGTAGTCACGTACACGCGCGCCAGGGCCGCCGGGGGGGTGGCATCCGTAAATTCCTTTGGCGCGCACGCGTAAACGGAGAGTAAGATGGGGAGAACGGATAGGTAGTACTTCACGGGGAGCTGGATTAGCCGGTAAGGTAATGGCTTCCGTCGCGGTAACCTTCGCGGATATCGTGCGCTTGTCGGTACCTTCAAGCCCGCCCGAAGCAGGCAATCGACGACTATGGCCACGCCCCGCGACATTCTGCAGCAGTACTGGGGTTATCCCGACTTTCGCCCCCTCCAGGCGGAGATCATCGCGAGCGTGCTCGCCTGCCGGGATACACTTGCCCTCCTTCCCACGGGCGGGGGCAAGAGCATTTGTTTCCAGGTTCCCGCCCTGATGCTGGAGGGGGTCACCCTGGTGGTTTCCCCCCTCATCGCGCTGATGAAGGATCAGGTCCGGCAACTACGGGAGCGGGGCATCGTGGCCGACGCGGTCTACAGCGGCATGCGCGCCGGTGATATCGACCGGATCCTCGATAATGCCGTATACGGCAACACCAAATTGCTGTACCTGAGCCCGGAACGTCTGCTCACCGATCTGGCCCGCGAACGCATCAAACGGATGCGACTGGCGCTGGTCGCGGTGGATGAGGCGCACTGCATCAGCCAGTGGGGGTATGACTTTCGCCCACCCTACCTGCGAATCGCGGAATTACGCAAGCTGCACCCCGAGGTACCCTTCGTGGCGGTCACGGCGACGGCCACCCCGGAAGTGATCGACGATATCCAGGACAAGCTGGCCTTCCGGCGGGGAAAGGTGTTCCAGCAGAGTTTTGCCCGCGAGAACCTGGCCTACATCGTACGCCGACCGCCGGGGAAGGAAGAACAACTCCTGGAAGTACTGCGGGGGGTCGACGGCAGCAGCATCGTATACGTGCGCAGCCGGGGACTGACCAAGGAAATAGCCCATAAGCTCGGTCGCCGCTCCATTGCGGCCGCGGCCTACCACGCCGGTCTGGAGAGCGAGGAGAAGGACCGTCGGCAGAGTGACTGGATCGGCAATCGGCTGCGGGTGATGGTAGCTACGAACGCATTCGGGATGGGGATCGATAAACCGGACGTTCGATCGGTGATACACTACGGTCCCCCCGACAGCCCGGAGGCCTACTTCCAGGAAGCGGGTCGGGGAGGCCGCGACGGTAGGATCAGCTACGCGGTCATGCTCTACCACCCCACCGACGGGGAGCGGCTGATCAGGAACTGGGAGCTTTCCTACCCCCCGATCACGGAAATCAAACGCATGTACCGGGCGCTGGGAAGTTTCCTGCAACTCGCCGTCGGGGGCGGTAAGGGGGAAACCTACGATTTCGACCTGACCCGCTTCGCCAACAATTTCGGCTTCGACATCCGACAGGCCTACAGCGGACTCAAGGCCCTGGAAAAGTCGGGCTACATCCTGCTGACCGATGACATCCAGCAGGCGGCCACGCTGCAGTTCACGGTGGGGAAGGAAGCCCTGTACGACTATCAACTCAAAAACCCCCGCGTCGGTAAGCTCGTGAAGTCTATACTACGGACGACCCAGGGGGCTTTTCTTAACCCGGTACAGCTCCGGGAGGGATCCCTGGCTAACTTTCTCGGGATCTCCACCGAGGAACTTCAACGGACCTTTCAGAAGATGCGGGCGGAGGGGATCGTCGATTACACCCCCGAAAAGAACGGTCCCCAACTGGTCTTTGTCGAGGAACGCCTCGACCCCGACAACCTGCGGATCGACGAGCGGCAGTACCGTTTCCTACAGGAGCGGGCCCGCCACCGCATCGATACCATGATCGCCTACTGCGAGACGGATACGGACTGCCGCTCCGCCCTCTTGCTCCGCTACTTCGGCGAACCCGATCCACCGGATTGCGGGCACTGTGACGTGTGTCGGAAGAAAAAAACCGCCCCCCCCGACCGCCGCGCGATCCACCGGCAGATTCAGTCTCTGTTGCATACCGATACATCGCTGCCGCTGCAGCACATCCTGCAGACCTTTCCCTCCGGCCAACGTACGCAGGTGAGCGTAATCCTGCAGGAACTTCTCAATGAAGGGATGCTCATTCAGGAGAGGAATAAACTCCGGCTACCGTGAGAATCATCTGTACGGTCACGAACGACCTGAGCCACGACCAGCGCATGCACCGCATCTGTACGACCCTGCAGGCCGCGGGCCACGAAGTGACCCTTATCGGTCGGATCATGCCACACAGCGGCCCCCTACCCGACCGTCCCTACCGGCAGGAGCGACTGCGGTGCCGCTACCACGTCGGAAAGCGGTTTTATGCCGAATTCAACTTCCGGCTCTGGCAGTCCCTGCGACGACGCACTTACGACGTGGTGTGCGCGGTGGACCTGGATACCCTGCTTCCGGCAATCGTCGCTTCGGGCCGCCACAGGGCCGTGGTCTACGACGCCCACGAGTGGTTCAGTGAAACCCCCGAGGTTGCCCCGCGGCCGCTCATTCGGGCGGCGTGGCGGGGCCTGGGTCGTGCGCTGGTCCCCCGAACGGAGGCGCGGTACACAGTAGGGGAAACCCTGGCACGACAACTGGAAGAGGATTACGGACGTCCGTTTGCGGTAGTTCGCAACTTACCGCAGCAAGCACGAAATTCATTTTGTGAAAATTCCGGAGGAGTAATACTATACCAGGGTATGCTGAATCCAGGCCGCGGACTGGATACCGCGATTCGCGCGATGGCGGAGGTGCCACAGGGCGAACTATGGATCGTCGGAGAAGGACCGGAAGCCCCCCGTCTCGTCCGCCTGGCAAATGAGCTTAATCTATCCGACCGGGTGAAGTTCCTGGGCTTTGTTCCGCCGGAAGAATTACCCGCCGTCACCGCCCGGGCCTGGTTGGGGCTGAACTTACTAGCGGATTCGAGTCCGAGCTATTACTACAGTCTGGCGAATAAGGCGCTCGATTACCTCCAGTCCGGTCTGCCCAGTATCCAGATGGACTTTCCGGAGTACCGGGCGCTGCAGGAGGAATACCACTGCTTCGAGCTGTTACCGGAACTTTCCGCTCCCGCGCTCGCCGCCCGCATCAACGTCCTTGCCGCAAACCCCGCACGGTACGCCCGACTCCGCCGTGCGTGCCGGGAAGCCGCACGGGAGTTGTGCTGGGAAAAGGAAGCCCCAAAGCTCCTGGCGATCTACGGGGCGGTGGAGGAACGGCTCCGCGCTAAACGTGGAGATTGATCTTTCCCCCCTCAATGCTGATCTTGAGGCGATCGAAGTTCTTCAGCCAGTTGACGAAATCCTCGCCCAGCAGCTCGCGCCGCCAGCCGGAACCCAGGATAGCCTTACGCACGCTTTCGTCCTGCTTCATCCGCCGGATCGCGTTGCGGGGCATGACCAGCGCGTGGCTGATGTCGGCTTCCCCCGCCCGGTACTTCATCAGCAGGTACAGCAGTTCGATGATCATGTCATCCTCCTCGTCCTCCTGGCTGGTCCGCTGAATCTGATTGACGATGGCCAGCTCGTCGTCGGTGCCCGCTTCGTTGTACATATCGACGAAAAGGTCACCGTAGCGCTTGATCGTTTTGGCGGGCAGGCGCCGGTTCTCGAGCATGGAATCCTTGCCCCCGCGCACCCCGCGCACCAACTGACTGATGATCTTACTCGGCAGGATCATCTCCTTGCTGTAGTTCTTGGACTCGGCCAGTGCCCGCCGCCATTCGTACAACCGCAGGAGGAAGAGCCGGTCGCGGGTCCGGCTGGAGCGCGCCAGGTTGCTGTTCAGCAACTCATGGTTGGGATCGCGGAAGTAATAGTCGCTTTCGGCCATCAGGGCACACTCCTCCAGGGCCCACTCCAGGCGGCCGTTAGCTTCTAGCTTACCGGTGATGGTGTCGTATAGCTGGCGCAGGTACACCACGTCGAGGAGGGCGTACTTCACCTGCTTCTCGCTCATGGGGCGGCGCGACCAGTCGGTTACGGCGTAGCCCTTGCCGAGCTTATCCCCGACTTCGGCCTCGACTAATTTGGCGAAACTGGTGGGATAGCGGTGGCCGATGAAACTGGCCGCGATCTGGGTGTCGAACACGTTCGCCGGGGTGATGCCGTAAGCGCGGTACAGGAGGCGGTAATCGTTGTCGCCGGCGTGGGTGATCTTCACGATGCCGGGGTCCTGAATGAGCTTCAGGAAGGGTCCGAGGTCGTCCAGCACGATGGGATCGATCAGATAGTACCCGTATTCGCTACTGACCTGAATGAGGCACAGCAGCGTATGGTAGCGTTTTTCACCGATGAATTCGGTGTCGAAGCCCATCCAGTCGATTCCGCGATGCTCTTCGTAAAAGTCCCGTAATGCTTCGGGCGTTTGAATTAAGGTGTAATCAATACCGGCAACGGTCATTATGGCGTGTTCTGGGGTTGTAAGAGGGTCTAGGCCAAATCGGCGAAAGTTGTGACGCAACGTTAAACCGGGCGTCACTACCGCACGTCAGAACAAGCTAACGCGCACCGGGACAAAGATGGTGCCAACCACCTCCCCCGCAAAGCTGTTTCCGTAAAAATTTGTCTTATGAAAGTTGCCAAGCGTATTCTGGTCGGCCTGTTGGTCTTCATCGTCGTGGTATTCGCCTTTCTGCTCGTTGCCCCCATGATCTTCAAGGACGAGATCGTCAGTCGGGTCAAGTCAGGCATCAACGAAGCGGTCAACGCCGAAGTGGATTTCGCCGACGCCGACCTCAGCTTCCTGCGCAGCTTTCCGGACATCGCCCTTACGGTGGACGATTACCGCATCGTGGGTATCGACACCTTCGCCGGACTGCCCCTGCTTACGGGGGAGCAGGCACGGATCGATCTCGGCTTCTGGTCCGTGATCGCGGGCGACGGAAATTACGAAGTGGACGGCCTTACCCTCACCAAGCCCAACGTCAACCTGCTCGTCCTCACGCCCGAACTGGCGAACTACCTCATCGTAGCGGAGACCGGGGGCGCGGACGCAGGAGCAACGGCTACACCGGAAAGCCAGCCCGTCATCACCCTCCAGGAATTCCGGATCACCGACGGCAGCCTAGTGTACGACGACCGTACGACCGAAACCTTCGTCCGGCTTACGGGCCTGAACGCAACCGGCAACGGTGACTTCACCGCCTCCGTATTCGATCTGGACACCCACGCCGAAGCCAAAGGCTTCACCTTCGCCCAGGCCGGCATGACGTACCTGGATGAAGTCCTGCTGGAAGCGGACGCCGTGGTCAACATCGACGCCGACAATCTGCGCTACACCTTCAAGGATAACAACGTCAAACTCAACGAGCTGGCCCTCGTCTTCGGCGGCAGCATCGACCTGGAGGATAACGACGATATCCTGCTCGACCTGACCTACTCCGCGCCGGCCAACGACTTCCGGCAACTGTGGAGCATCATACCGGCAGCCTACACCGAGGGCTTCGAGCGCGTACAGACGGGCGGCACCTTCACCCTGTCCGGAGACGTAAAGGGCACTTACAACGGAGAACGGGAGGTATACCCCGCCTTCTCCGTAGCCAGCGACATCAGCAACGGCAGCGTTCAGTATCCGGGGCGGCCCGTGGGCATCACCGGCATCGACGCCGCCCTGAACGTGAACAGTCCGGCGGCCGATCTCGACCGGATGGTAGTCGATCTTCCCCGCTTCGATTTCACCCTCGGAGGTGACCCCTTTCGGGGAAGCTTCCGCCTGGCCACTCCCCTCTCCGACCCCAACGTGACGGCACGCCTGAACGGAACCGTGGACCTGCAGAAGTGGTCTTCGGCCATCCCCCTCGAGGGCGTGCAGGAACTGGCCGGCCGGATCGTAGCCGACGTCACGATGGAAAACGTTCGCCAGAGTGCCATCGATGCCGGTCGTTACGGGGAGGTGAACCTGGCCGGCGACCTGCTGGTGAGCAACCTGGTCTACGTCGCGGAGGGAACCCCGGCGGTACGTATCGCCCAGGCGAAGGCCGACTTCACCCCGCAATTCGTCGACGTTCAGCAGTTCAATGCCACGCTGGGGCAAAGCGACCTTAGCGCCACCGCCAAGATCAATAACCTGCTGGCCTACTTCAGCCCCACGCAGACCATGCGGGGCAGCGTGGTCCTTCGTTCCAATTTTTTCAGTGCGGACGAGTGGATGGCGGAATCGACGGAGGAAGCCGTCGTCAGTCCGGCGGAGCTGGAGACTACGAGCACCCCGTCGGAAGCGGAAGTCTTCGATCGCTTCGACTTTGACGTAGATGCCGAGATCGAGGAACTTGCTTATGGCATCTACCGCCCCACCGATCTGCGGGTGGTCGGTAACGTGAAGCCGAACCGCCTGGAGCTGGCGACCGCCGCCGCTACGCTCAAGGAAAGCACCTTCAATGCCTCCGGGATGATCAACAATCTATTTGACTATACCTTCGGCGAGGGCGTGCTGACCGGAGACCTTTCGGTACGGTCGGGATTCTTCAGCGTAGCGGACTTCATGGACGAGGAGGTAGTTTCTGCTCCAACTACGTCTGCGGATGCCTCCACCGCCGCAGCCGCTCCCATCCCCATCCCCCGCAACATAAACTTGAAGGTGGATATGGCGGCCGACCGGGTGCAGTACACCGACATCACCATGAACGCCGTACGGGGGATCATGCGGGTCCGGGACGGAGCCGTGGTCATCGAGGACGGTCGCGCCGACCTGCTGGGCGGATCGATGGGTTTCACCGGTGCCTACGATACGGCCGAGGGGAACGAGCCGGGTTTTCACTTCTCGTACGACATGAAAAATCTACAGTTCAGTCAGGCCTTCAGCGTGCTGAACACCTTTGCGATTCTCGCACCGGTTGGAAAATTCATCTCCGGCACCTTCAACAGCGAGATGGTCATGAACGGGAAGCTGGGGGCGGATCTTTTCCCCCAACTGAAATCCATCGACGCCAAGGGACTCCTACGGACCGCCGACGCGCGCATCGCTTCCTTCAAACCCCTGCAGGTCATCGGCGAGGCCCTCAATATCCGGGAACTGCGCGAGAGTGCTCCCCTAAAGAACCTCATCGCGCCCTTTGAAATTAACGACGGCACCGTCACCGTTAAGCCCTTCGACTTCACGCTGGCGGGAATCGGGATGCGAATGGGCGGTAGCAGCGGTCTGGATACCGATATGGATTACAAGATCCGGGCGGCCGTTCCCCGCACGCTCATTCAGAGCAACATAGTCACCGGTACGGCGCTGTCGGCGCTGGATAAACTGGCGGGGCAGGCCGGTAAGCTGGGCCTCAATATTACCCCCGGCGATACCATCAACCTGAATATCTCCCTGACAGGTAGCATTGCTAATCCGCGCGCAGCCTTCGATCTGCTGGGCACCCAGGGCTCGGGGGATCGTGGCCTGGGGGGTACCGTAGCCGATGCCGCCAAGGAGCGTCTCCAGGAAGAACTCAACACCCGCCTGGACTCGGCCAAAACACTGGCCGGTGACCGGGCGCGGATCGTGCAGGATAGTCTGCGCACGGTAGCCGCAGAACAGGCGCGGCGCCTGGAGACCGAGGCCGCCAACCGCCTAAAGGGGGCGCTGGGGGTGGGCCGTGATTCCGCTCAAGTTCGCGACTCCCTGGCCCTGCCGGACGCCGCTAAGGACGCGGTCGACGACGTGAAGAAGGAGTTGGAGAAGTTTAATCCATTTAAGCGGAAGAAAACGGGGGGCGGGTAATTCGGTATTCCTACATAGATGGAAACGGTCAGTACCGGATCAAGAGTCAGGCCGGTATTCTTTGGACGAAGACTAGGACTTCGCTCGTAAAGTATTGGCCTGGGGTACCATTACCCGTAAGCAAGATGCAGATTCAGCCGAATCACCAAACGCAAAAAGCCGTCACCGACTTTCGTCGATGACGGCTTTTGCCAATGTAGCGGGGGCAAGACTCGAACTTGCGACCTTCGGGTTATGCGTACCACTATAGCTTTCGCTACGCCCGTTCCGAGAAACGGATTTGATGGTCTGGACTTTCTCTTCACCGGCACTTGCAGAACAAGTACTACGGTGTTCACCATTAAGTCTCTACACCTTCCCTGACGACGTCAGGGCTTGGCTCGGGATTACCATACTAAAGGCTTCCCCGAATTTGATGAATGTCACTTCGGCGTTTCCACCGAAGCAGCCCAAGCAAGACCAAATATCGATTTTACAACCGATTGATAAACTGCGTATCAATTTATCAAAACGGCACTGCTGCCGCCATTTGGCAATACGTTCTTGAGCCCGACGAGCTACCAACTGCTCCACCCCGCGATGTAATTTATACCACGTTACCATCGTAACGGGCTGCAAATATACAGACAAAATTGAAACGACAAAAGTTCGCGAAAGATTTCTGAATTATTCTTCCGCTTCGGGGGCGAGTTGTACCCGCAGGCCGTCCAAGTCGCTGGTGATGCGGAGCTGGCACCCCAGTCGGGAGTTGTCCTCCACGAAGAAGGCCTGGTCGAGCATATCTTCTTCGTCCTCCCCCATCTCAGGGAGCTCAGTGTCGGATATGACGTAGCAGTGGCAGGTACTGCAGAGAGCCATGCCCCCGCAGGTACCCTTTACCGGTAATTCGTAGGCCTTACAGACTTCCATCACGTTCATATTCATGTCGGTGGGAGCTTCCAGCTCGTGGGCTTCACCGTGGCGATCGATAACGGTGATGGTGATGTTTCCTTCGTCGGTCATGGGATCAATTTCGCGGCGAAGATAGTGTGCTTCGGCGGGTGTGCGAATTATCGTACCTTTGCGGCTTCTTTTCGCGGGGGGCCGTCGATCCACACACATCACAAATGCATTTCGCGGTGTACCGCCGTAGGGATGATTCGTTGTCAGACAGATGAAAAAATACATCAACCTCTTCGACTTCGACCAGCAGGTCAACTACCGCATTGAGATTCTGTCGGGCCTCACCGTCGCGCTGGCCCTGGTTCCCGAAGCCGTTGCCTTCGCCTTTCTGGCGGGACTGCCGCCCCTAACCGGCCTCTACGCCGCCTTCGTGATGGGCATCGTCACGGCCGTTTTCGGCGGACGGCCCGGCATGATTTCCGGCGCCACCGGTGCCGTGGCGGTCGTCATCGTTTCCCTGGCCCAGTCTCACGGGATCGAGTACATCTTCGCGACCGTTGTCCTGGCCGGTCTGTTTCAGGTAGCGGCCGGCGTCCTCCGCCTGGGTAAGCTGATGCGGCTGGTCCCCCACCCCGCCATCTTCGGCTTCGTGAACGGACTGGCCATCATCATCTTTATGTCGCAGTTGGACCAGTTCCGTAACCCGGATACCGGGGACTGGCTGAGCGGTCCTCAGTTGTACCTTTTCGGGGGGCTCGTGCTGATCACGATGCTCATTATTTGGGGTCTGCCGAAATTGACCAAGGCCGTACCCGCCTCGCTGGTGGCAATCCTGACGGTTTTCGGCATCGTCGCCGTAGCCGGCCTCGATACCAAGACGGTGGGTGATATGGCCAGCATTTCGGGCGGATTTCCGCCCTTCCACATCCCCGAGGTCCCCTTCACCTTCGAGACGCTGACCATCATCGCGCCCTACGCTCTCGTCGTAGCGGGGGTCGGGCTGATCGAAAGTCTGCTGACCCTCAATATCATAGACGAAATTACCGAGACCCGCGGACGGGGCAATAAGGAGGCCGTAGCCCAGGGAGCGGCTAATATTCTCAGCGGATTTCTGTCGGGCATGGGGGGCTGCGCGATGCTCGGTCAGAGCCTGATCAACATCAGTGCGGGGGCACGGGCGCGCCTCTCGGGCATTGTCGCCGCGGTGATGCTGTTGGTGTTCATCATGTTCGGTAGCAGTCTGATCGAACTGGTGCCGATGGCCGCGCTTACGGGCCTGATGATCATGGTCGCGGTGGGTACCTTCGAATGGGCAAGCCTGCGGACCTTCGGCCGGTTTCCAAAATCAGATATACTGGTTATGGTGCTGGTGACGCTGGTCACGATTTTTCTCCACAATCTGGCGCTGGCGGTCATCGTCGGCGTGATTATTGCCGCCCTACGCTTTGCCTGGGAAAGTGCAAAGCGGATCCGCGCCCGGAAGCACATCGACGAAAACGGGGTGAAGCACTACGACATCTACGGTCCTCTGTTCTTCGGGTCCGTCGCGGTATTTGCCGAAAAGTTCGACGTTCTCGGCGATCCCGACGAGATCGTAATCAACTTCGAGGAAAGCCGGGTGGTCGACATGTCGGCCATCGAAGCGCTCAACAAACTAACGGAGCGCTACCAGAAGGTTGGCAAAACGGTTCACCTGCAACACCTGAGTGAAGACTGCCGTCGGCTGCTCAACCGCGCCGGCGCCATCATCGAGGTGAACGTACTGGAAGATCCTACCTACAAGGTGGCCGTAGACTCTCACTAGCGGTTTACCTTCACCGGCATGACGCCACCATTACGCATCGGCATTACGGGTAACATCGGCGCTGGCAAGACCACGGTATGCCGGGAGTTCGAGCGCCTGGGGGTTCCGGTGTATTACGCGGACCTGCGCGCAAAATTGCTGATGCGGGACGACCATCAGCTACGGACGGCCATCAGCAAGCGCTTCGGCGAGCAGTCCTATACCACCGACGGGGAGCTGAACCGTCCGTACCTGGCCGAACGGGTGTTCGGTCACGAAGCCGAGTTGGCGGACCTCAATGCCCTCGTGCACCCCGCCGTAGCCCGTGACGCAGCGGCCTGGCATGCCGCCCAGCACCATCCCTACACGCTCCATGAGGCCGCGATTCTATACGAAATCGGCGCCAGCGGCGGCTACGACCGGATCGTCGTGGTGGCTTGCCCGCGACCTATGCGCATCCAGCGCGTAATGCTGCGCGACGGGATCGCCCGGGAAGCGGTGGAATCGCGGATGGCGCGCCAGTGGACCGACGCGGATAAGGAGGCCGCCGGTGATTACCTGATCGTGAACGACGGCGTAAAACTGATCCTACCGCAAATTCTGCGAACGGACCGGCTCTTGCGTGAATTGGCGGTACGTACGTAGGTTCGCACTTATATCCGTCGCACGTCGTTTATTCCAAACCCAAGCAAGTCAACCCATGCGCTACCTCATCCTACTTTGCGTCCTCTTCGTGTTTGTCGCCTGCGCGGCCGAGCTGTCACCGGAGGAAATCGAACGCCAAAGCGCCTACTCCTTCCCGGGGCGTACGGGGGAAACGGACGAATTTCCCATCGCTACGGAACAGGAGGGAGCAGATACGCTTCCCCTGCCGAAAGCTTCGGCGAACAACACCGTAACCGTACCGCCCGGCGCCTCCGCCCCCACCCCCTACGGGATGTCCATTGAGGAAGAACCAGCTACCTACAGCAACGCGAAAGGGACTTCGGAAGCTACCGCCGCTCCCGCGCTCGCCGCCCAACGCATGCTGACGGGAAAGTGGTTAAACGCAGCGGACGAACAGGAACAGGTAGAATTCACCCCGACGCACTACAAAACTTACTACGAGAACAACCTGCTGGTGGAGGAAGCCATGCGGTTCTACGGCAACTGTCCGGAGGCCTGTAGCGGGGGAAAACCCATCGGGCATCCGTGCTTTACCGTATCCGGTCCGGCACAAACGGACTGTTACGAAATCGTGCGCGTCGATCGCGACGTGCTCGAACTACGCATGCTCGGCGTTAGCAACGAAACCGTCGTATATCACAGGGCGGACTAAGTGCCACATACCTAAAGGGAGATTTCGGAGGTTATTACGCTAACATTCGATCCGTATGAAGCCAACGTTTACCCTTTTCCTCCTCCTGCTGGGGGCTACTCCCCTACTGTCGCAGTTCAATGCGACCCTGCGTTCGAACCTGGATTACGACACCGGGGTTAATGACATTTGGGGGTACGTCGCCCCGGACGGAACGGAATACGCGCTGGTTGGTCTGGACCGCGGGGTGTCGGTAGTTTCCCTGGCGGATCCCGATAACCCCGTAGAGATCGGCCGAACGACCGGCGCCTTCAGCCCCTGGCGGGACGTCAAGACCTACGGAGAGTACGCCTACGCGACGTCCGACCGCGGACAGGACGGACTGACGGTCATCGATCTCAGTAATCTACCCGAATCCATCAGCTTCGCGAACCACACATACACCGTACCGGGATTCCAGCGAACCCTCACGCAAACGCATAATATCTACATCGATACGGTCACCGCACTGGCCTTCACGGCCGGCGGCCAACTGGACCTCAACGGCGGCGGAATTCTGATCTTCGACCTCGCCGCCAATCCGGCCCACCCTCCCCTCATTGCCCTCGGCCCGGAGGTGTACACCCACGACGTGTACGTGCGGGACGGCATCATGTACGCTTCCGAGCTTTACCTGGGAGAACTGGCCATCTACGACATCAGCGACCTCCAGAACATCCGGGAGCTGGGCCGCACGCCAACGCCTTTCGCCTTTACGCATAACGCCTGGCCAAGCGACGACTCCCAAACCATATTCACCACCGACGAAAAAGAGAATGCCGTAGTGGCCTCCTACGATATCAGCGATTACGGGGACATCCGTTTGCTAGGTCAGTACCGCCCGCTGTCGAGCCTGGGCACGAATACTATTCCCCACAACGTCCACGTGATCGACGACTACTTGTCCGTGAGCTACTACACCGACGGCCTGCGGGTGGTCGACGCCACCGATCCGGCCAACCTGATCGAAGTGGCGAACTACGACACCTGGCCGGGTCCTGACGGGGGGTTCAACGGCAACTGGGGCTCCTACCCTTTCCTCCCCAGCGGACTTACCCTGCTGAGCGACCGTAGTACGGGACTTTACGTCGTGGACGTGGACTATGTACGGGCGGCCCGCCTGGGGGGGACGGTGACCGACCGCCGTACGGGGAACCCCATCAATAACGCGACGGTCCACATCCTGGCCGATCAGCTCAACGCCAGTCAATCCGATGCCACCGGAAATTACAAAACGGGGATCGCCACGGCAGGCACCTACCGGCTGGCCGTCAGTGCCGGTGGCTATCTACCCGATACCGTCACGGTTGCCCTCACCAGCGGCGATCAGGTAACGGTAAACCTCACCCTCAATTCCATCCCCACCTACAGCGACGTACGCCTCACCGTTCGGGATCGCCGGAACGGGACACCTCTGGCGGATGCCCGCGCTTATCTGCAGGAAGCCGACACCAGTTTTACCGCCGCGAGCAACGAGAACGGAGAAGTACTGCTGACACAAGTGGAAAACGCGGATTACCGCATTTACGTCACCGCCTTCGGTTACTTACCGCGCGTTATGGACAATATGGCATCCGAAGATATCGACGGATCGGTGGTGCTCCTGGAGCCCGGTTACGCGGACGGTTTCGTCACCGATCTAGGCTGGACCTCAACCCTTTCGGGTGATAATGAGTGGCGGCGCATCCGTCCCTCCGAACAAGCAACCGCCACTCCGGCAGTACTTCCCACGACCGATGCGCAGGGAGATCCGGACGACTGGGCGTACCTCGTAGCCCTCGACGCCGGCACGGAAGCTACCCTACGCTCTCCGGGCATCCGACTCACCGAATATACCCGGGGGGCCGCGCTGCACTATGCCTACTATCTCGGAGGAGATGGAACCGGGTCCGGATCAACGGATAACCTGGTGATTCGTATCCAAACGCGGGACGGGGAGGTTTACCGACTGGCCGGACACACCTCGCCTACCGTTGGTTGGCTGTCCGATAGCCTTAATCTTCCCGCGGAAATCCTCTCGGCCGATTCCGTCTACCTGACCGTGACGGCGACATCGGGTGCCAACGGCGGACTCGCTACTCTTGTAGCGGGCTTCGACAATTTTTTGATCACCCAGGGGGCATTATCCACTTCCACCCGACGGAACATGCTGCCCGCGTACACGGTACGGGCGTTCCCGAATCCAGCTACGGAATTTTTTACCCTGAGCCTGGACGATCCCAACGCTTCGGCCGTGCTCCGGGTGTACAACCAGGTCGGGCAGATTGTGGATCAGCGTACCCTACGTTCCGGCGCGCCCGTTTTTTTCGGAGCGGATCTGCCCACCGGTATCTACTTCGCGACGGTGTACGCGCCGGGGCGGTTGCCCGCCGCGCTAAAGCTGGTGAAAAACTAGGGTCGCCCCGCGGCCACTAGCGTTTGGCCCGGTCGATGATGATCCTCAGTCCGATGTGCTCGGATGTCGGAGCTTCGCTTCCGCCCGCCGGGTCCACGAAATCGTACGCGCTGTACCCGTAGTGTCCACCCTCGTCGGTGTACTCCGCCAGGTTACCGCCGACGTCGTACAGCTTGGCCGGGCCGACCTTGAGGGGAGGGAAGCTGCCGACCGGCTTGATCAGGGTGCTACTCAGTTCCCCGACCTTGCGGCGCAGGTCGCTGACCTCATCGCGGGTGATTTCGTAGCCGGCCCAGTAGTTCAACGTGTTCTCCTTGGCACCGACTTTACGCGCCTCTTCCTGAAGTTTTTTTGCTTCGCCGGCGTTGGGCATTCGTGCTTCCCGGCCAAGCTTGGTGGTGAGCCAGGCTAGGTAGGCCCGTGCCTGATCCCGCGACAGTTCGACCGGCAGGTTCCCCTCTCCCGGCACCAGCCGAAATTGGCGGTCGAAAGCGGCGTACTGGGCGTTCGTAAGTTCAAAGCGGGCGATGGCGATGGTATCGGCTCCCAGAGATACGACCTCCGGCAGGAGAATGCCGTTGCGGAACTCACCGTAGAGTTCGCCGTGTTTGGCGACCGTGTCCTTCTGCAGCAGCTGTGCCAGGGGGCTGTCCTCCTTAAAGGCCGGGTTGTCTTCCGGTGCTTTGCCGAATAGATAGGTGTCGATCCACTGCAATTCTTCTTCCATCTTTCGCTGCTGATGGGTTACTTTTTGCAGACCGTGGGGCTGTCCGGGAAACCAGAGGAAGCGCACCGGAGCCTGGGCGATCTGCTGCAGAGCCCGGTAGTACTCCCATCCCTGATCGCGGGGCACGGCCCGGTCTTCGCTGCCGTGAAAGATGATGGTCGGCGTCTTCACCTTCTCCATATCGAAGAGCGGCGATTTAATCAGGTAATTCTCGTTGTAGTTTTTTCCGTTGGTGTCGTCCCAGGGTGCACCCCCGAAGTAGCTCTGATCGAAGCTGACCCCGAAACTGCAGGTCCCGTAATCGCTGGTCCAGTTGACGTCGCCGGCTCCCGGACAGGCCACCCGGAACCGATCGGGATAGCGGACGGTCAGCATGGTCGTGAGAATGGCACCGTTACTCCAACCCATACTGCCGATGCTGTCGGGGTGCACCATGCCCCGGGCAATCAGGTGGTCGATCCCGGCCGTAATGTCTTCCATCTCCGGTTCGTAGTAGTTTTGCTTGATGCTCTCGACATAGGCAAGGCCGTGATTGCTCGACCCGTGGTAATTGGGCTTCAGCACGAATGCTCCCCGCTGGCTCAGGATCTGGGGGTAGGTACTCCACCGTTCGCTCCACTGATCCAGATCGGCGGCCGATGGCCCACCGTGAATGCTGAGCATAAGCGGGTACTGCCGACCCTCCGTGTAGTCACTGGGATAGTATAGGATACCCGTGACCAGTTCGTCGTTGTAGCCCTTCCACTCGATGACTTTGCTTTTCGTGATCGCCTTTTTCTTCAGCTTTCCGTTCAGTTCTACCAGCTCCTCCGGTGCACGGACGGCGGCTCCGGTAAATTCGGCCACGAAGTAGCGCGGTAGCTGACTGGAGGTAGAATGCTGTAGCACAACTCGTTTTCCATCCTCACTGAAGGCATGAAAACTCACGTGATCCTGCATACTGTCCAGTTCGATCTCCGTTTTTTCGCCTCCGCGGCGGTAGAGCGTCTGGCGCACGGTAGCTCGGTTCGCCAGACCGGCGACCACGTCATTCCCTACTACGGTAATGTCTTCGACCCCATTTTCCCAGTCGAGGTCGACCCTTCGCGGCGCCTTCTCATCCAACGGGAGGTAGTACAGCTGGCCGATGCCCGCGCCGTCCCATTCCGGGTTGCTGCTCCGGGTGGATGTGAAATAAAGGCCCGCGCCGTCCCGGGTAAATTGAAGGTTGCCCGGTGCCTGGAGGCCTTCCAGAATGCGACGCTGCCGACCGCTACCGACGTCCTGCAGGTAGTACTCACTCTTGGGTTGGGCGTCGGCAGCCTGGTGCGGACTGCCCGCAAGTACGTACGCCATATGCTTTCCGTCGTGACTTACGCTGTAGCCCCGCACCGGCTTCTCGTTCTCCGTGAGGCGGCGACTCAGCTTATCCTTCAGATCGAAGGCATAGATCCGGTCGATCTTCCAACTGCTGGTATCCTCGATCACGACCACGTCGTCTTTCTTCTCCTCTAGTTCCTGGGCGGTCAGGGTTTTTCCTTCGTAGCTGACGTAGGCCAACGTATGCTCGTCAATCCACTGAATGTCCGATATGCCGTTTTTGAACTCGTGGACCTCCTGTGGCTCCCCGCCGTACAGACTCATTTTCCAGAGTTTCTTGCCCTCCTCGCGACTGCTGAGAAAATATATGCTTTCCCCGTCCCGGCTGAAAAGGGCGGAGTGGTCGTTGTCATCGCCGGTCGTCAGTCGCACGGTGCGGAACTTCCCGTCCTTACGGTCACCCAGTCGCGTGAGGTACAGATCCGCAACGAATTTATCCTTTTTCTTATCCTCGGTGGCCCGCCGCTTGCTCCACATCACCATCGTACCGTCGGGCGAGAAACTGACGTTGCTCACGTACTCGGTGTGGATCACGTCCTCGATCGTCCATTCCGTGCTTTCCGTCTGCGCGCGGACGCAGGAGCAAAGCAAGAGCACGAGTAACAATGTAAATAGGTGGTTCATTCGGATGACTTTTGGGTAAAGTTATATCTACCTAAGCTTCGACAGATACGGTGGTAAGCGGAAAGAAAGCGTAAAATACTTTTTGTATGATGTTTGCAATAACACAAACTGTTTGTATGTTTATCCGACAAATCAATGAGTATGAGCGCATCCACCCTTCGCTTTCCGAGCACCCGCTTCCTGCAGTCGATGACTCGGCCATCCGACTACTCGGCCTACTTGCGCAATGCCATTGACCGGCAGGCCAGTATGCGGCCATCTGCTCAGCCGGAACCCTCCGAGCAGGGCCCTGTGGAAGGTTGATCGACCATACGGCGTTGGCAGACTACGGGCGCGGAATCAGGTATAACTCCTCCTGTCTACCGTTGAGGTAGGTGAATTGCTCGCCGTCCCAGTAACCGTCCTCTTCGAGCATTATGCGGACGTCGGTTCCCCATGCTTCCAGGTAGGTCCGGTTGTTAAGCTCGATGCTATAGGCGGTATGGGCGTACACGGGATAATCTCCGGTTACCGGGACGCCCTGCTGCATGTCCCAGAGCCCGATCGTGGGTCCCGCGCCGTGTCCGTGCATGCCGATAGGATGGCTGTAGATGGTAGGACGCAGTCCCCCTTCCCCGGCGGCCCGCAGCGTTTGTAGTAGCATCTCGTTGCCCGTCCGTCCCGTCTGCATTCGCGCGGTCAGCAGGTCCATGAGTTCCAGTCCGCGTCGGTGGGCGGCACGGAGGTAGGATGGCGCGGCTAGCTCCCCGGGCCGCAGCACGTAGGCGTTCTGTTGCGTATCGGTATTCAGTCCGCAGTACGTTATACCAAAATCGCAGTGCAATAGATCGCCGGGCTGTATGACCTCGGCTTCCGGGCGTTCACTGAACGCGTACTCCTCGTTCACTGGTCGTTGTACGTCCACCGTCGGATGAAACCAGACGTCCAGACCGAGTTCCCGCACCCGTTCGCGTAGGTACCAGACGACGTCTTCCGTAGTCGTGACCCCGGCCTGAATGACGCGCTCGCTAAAGGCCTCCGCGATGATGCGGTGAGCGATCCGCATCGCTTGGCGGTACACGACCATCTCCGCGGGAATGCGCGTTTCGAGCCAGCCGACGGCCAGCGCTTCCCCACTCACGATCCGGTCCGAATACGACGCCGGAAGTTCCTCCAGCAGACGATCGTAGTGGTAGCTGCTGATGCCGTCCGACAGTCCGAAGGATTCACTGCGGTTTACCGCGATCCGCCGGGGGTCACGTTCCTGGATAATCTCCGCGAGTCGTTTCCACTGGTCGGGCTGCACGACCGGATCCCATGCCTGCCGGAATACGTCCCCGACGGCGTAGCGTGCGCAGGCCAGTGTCTCCAGGGGCCGACCCTCCCCGGGGTCATAGACGATCAACATAGTCGTGCGCCGGGCCCCCATCCAACTGCTGGGCAGCATGGTTTTCACGACCGCATCCTCGTTGTACTCCCGGGTGATCATTACCCACATATCGATTTCCGCGCGCCGCATGAGTTCGGGGACCACGCGCTCGAACCGTTCCGTTAGCCAGGCGTCCCGCAGCTCTCCCTGCTCCTTGAGGGAAAGAATGAGGGGCATATCCTGTTGGGCGGTGAGCGCTCCCGAGGGGGGGATGATGAGCAAACAGGCGAACAGGTAATGAAAAAAGCTCTTCATGGGGCAGGATTAAAGTTTGGACGGGCTAAAGTACCGACAAGCCGGGTGTCTTATCTTCGCTAGGGTGAAGCGCTTCCCGACGCCGGCCTTACTGCTCTGCTATCTTATGATCGTGGTGGCGCATCTGTACTACCCCAAGTGGGCTCAGGGGCACGGGGAAGCCACGCTGAGTTACGACGTGTCCGGTTATTATCTGTACCTGCCCGCGGTATTTATCTACGATGATCTTCGGGATGTGGCATTCCTGCCCGACATCATTGAGAAGTATCATCCGACGGACGATCCTTACCAGACCTTCACCCACGAGAGCGGCAAGCAGGTGATGAAGTACAGCCTCGGTCAGGCCATTCTGTATGCCCCCTTCTTTACCGTCGCCCATGCCTACGCCAGCGCGTCGGACACTTACCCCGCCGACGGGTTCAGTCGTCCCTACCAGCTTAGTATTTCGTTCGGTGGCCTGCTAGTCAGTTTTCTTGGTCTGTACTTTTTGCAACGGGTACTACGCAGGTACTATTCGGGCAGAACCACATCCATCACGCTGCTGCTGATCACTTTCGCGACTAACTATCTGAACTACGCGGCAATAGATAATGCCCTGACCCACAATTGGCTGTTCACGCTATATGCATTATTACTTCACCTCACCCACCGGCTATACTACCGAAAACACCGGCGCGCCCGGGAATTTGGCTACGGCCGCTGCCTGAGTATCGGCCTGCTCCTCGGCTTGATGGCACTCACGCGTCCAACGGAAATACTGGCCGTCCTGATACCCCTGTTCTGGGGCATTCGGATCCAGGCCGGAGCATTTGCCACGCGGTGGCGGCTGCTGGCGAAGAATCTGCCGCAGATCGGACTGGCGGTAGTGGCCTGTATTGCGGTGGGTACGCTGCAGTTGCTGTACTGGAAGTACGTTACCGATGACTGGATCGTCTACAGTTACCAGGATCAGGGATTCGACTGGTGGCAACCCCACCTCATTGACGGTCTGTTCAGCTACAAGGCGGGTTGGCTCACGTACACCCCCGCCATGTGGATCGCCCTGATCGGATTCTGGCCCCTGTACCGGCGGCGGCAGGGTACATTCCTCGCCCCCCTCCTCTTCTTCGTCCTCTTCGTATACGTGGCCTTCGCCTGGAGTGTCTGGTGGTACGGTGGCAGCCTGGGCCAGCGCACCATGGTTCAGGCCTATCCGGTACTTGCCTTTCCCCTGGCCGCAAGCGTATCGTGGGTCCTCCGCCGGGGGGGTGCGCTGAAGTCCGTCTTCATCGTGGTAGCGGTAGTTTTCGTGGCCCACAACCTATGGTTCACCCACCAGGCCCACCGCGGCGGCCTCCTCATGATCGAGTGGATGAACCGCGCATACTACTGGCGCACTCTGTTCACCTTCGAGGTCGATACGGACGATCAGCTTCTACTCGACAACCCCGAGTTCTACCGGGGCACTCCCGACCGTATAGACACGCTCTACACCAATGGATTCGAAACCTCGTATCCTGCTGCCTGTACCATGAACCCGATCGCGGGATCCGGATCGCTCTGCCTGATGGGTCGCCGCGACGCCAGCGAGGAATTCTTCGTCAATGTTGATCTGCAGGGGCGACAGTGGGTCCGCGCATCCGTCGACTGTCGCATCCGCACCGCGCGTCCGCGCGTCCACTACTCCACCCAACTGGTGCTCCGATTCTACCGCGACGGGGTGGAGTTGAAAGAGCGGGTGATCCGCCTGCACCGCGTCCTCAATGCGGAGATGGACCGTAATGTCTACATCGAAGCCCGTGCCCCGCGGGGCGGAGCGGACGCCGTTTCGGTATTACTGTGGAACGGCGGGGATAGCCAACCCGCTATCGTGATCGACAATCTGGTAGTCGCGACACTCGAATGAGGTTTAGCGTACGTCGCGGTAAAATTCGCTTAGTAGCGCTCCCGCCGGCTTGCCTCCGGGCGTGAATCCGGTGTTGTTCCCCTGCCGCCCTTCGTCGTGTCCCAGATACGAGGGCCACTTCCACACGAACATACCCCGCAACCGCTCGGACTGCTTCCCGGCGGCAATAAGCGCTGCGTAGCAGCGCGCCTGGTCCACTTCGTCGGCCGGGCGATCCCCGGCCTCGGCGTGGGGATTGATCCAGGCGCCGGCTACCGACCGGTAGCCGACCTCGGTTAGCCACAACGGGCGATCGTAGGTCGTACTGATACTGTCAGCGAGGCGCATCCACGCCTCCGCCCCCCGACGTAGTTCCTCGTCCGAGGGCTCGCTGCCACCGGACAGCGGATAATAGCTGTTCAGCCCGATCGCATCGAGGTCGTCCCAGAACGATAGGTTCTCGAATTCAGGACCCCAGTTGGCGGCGTACGTCAATTGTCCCGTGTACTGCCGGCGCAGATCGGCGATGATGGCTCGCCAGGCGACGGGATGCCCCAGCGTAGTTTGTACCAACTCAGTCCCGATACAGAGGGCGTCCACCCCTTCTTCTTCGGCCATGCGGGCGTAGTGGGCGATCCAGTTGCCGTAAGCCGCAAAGAAGCGATCCCAGTCGGCGGGCCGCTCGAAGTGAACGTCTCCCGGCCACCCTCCGCTCACCCAGATCTGCGGCTTCAGCAGGATGAAGCATCCACGCGCTTTGGCCTCGCGGATTGCCGCCCGCACGGCGGGATCGTTTTCGGAGCCCGCCCCGTTCGGAACCGGCAATTCATCGATGAGTCCCGGTTCCCGCATGAAGGTGTAGGGTACGATGGATACCGCATTGACGTGCAGTTGTTGCAGGCTGTCCAGCGACGGTCCCATACCCGATCCTCCGTACCCGTTGTAGACGCGGTATCCTTCGTGGGCCACGGTCATCCCCCGCAAGAAGTCGTTCTTCCAGGCCGGGCGCGCCGAGCGGTAGTGAAGATGGTCGGGCACGAGGTGAAGATCCCGACCCTGAAGTTGGTGGGCGTTCATGCTACCCTGCCACAATCCGATCCGTTCGACCGTCGGGTAGAGGTAGATGCGCTCAACCGACGCATTTTCCGTCAGGGCCGCCGCCACGATTTCCGCTAGGGAGAGGCCCTTCGGCGACGGTGAATAGTTATCCACGGCAAAGACCTGAACGCCATCCACTTCCAGAACGGGGGCTCCCGGAGACTGCAGCACGACTTCCTCTTCCCCGGCCAGGCGCCATCCGTTCCGCTCCGCAAAGTCCCCCATACGGCGTGATCCGTCAGCGGCGTGTATTTCGTAGGCCCAGCGCCAGCGGAAAACACCTCCCCACTCCGACGGAACCGTACGCAGGAACCGAAGTAAACGTGCCGGATCATTACTTAAGTAAAGAGACACTACGGAAGGCATACTATCCTTAGCTGTCAAGGGATTAAGGTAGTTGTTCAATACCATAAGTTCACCCCATGTATCACCGTCGCTGCTGCCAAAAGCAGTAGTCGGCAACTCATGAATGGGCTCCGGCACCCGGTCACCGAATACGATGCTGGGCAGGGAGTAATCCCAGTCCGCGCATGCCACTACGCGAATCTTCTTTTCCAGGGGGCGGGAATCCGCAAGGCTGTCCACGTACCGGTTCAGCGCTTCGTCTTCGCTACAGACCACAAATTGCCAGATCGGCGCCTGCAGGGCGGCCCGCTGAACGTCGCGACGGCCGGGTGGCGGAGACTCGGCCTGCGTAGCTTCCGCCCGGTGACAAGAAACCAGGCACAGGATACCGCCGAGGACAACGATCCGAAGGAGCAGGTTCATCGGACTAAATTAATGCTTTCGCGATACGGTCGGGATAATCGGTGATGATACCGTCGACGCCCAGCGACCGCAGCTCCCGCATACGTGCCACCTCGTTCACCGTCCACGGCACTACCCGCATACCATGCCCCCTGGCCTCCCGGACGATCTCCGGATTAAGCTTAGTATGCCAGGGACTGTAGATCGGTGGCACGAAACCGAGAACGTCCATTTTACGGGCCACCCCCCCGGGTGATTCGTCCAGGTAGGCCAGCGTGATGTCCGGTGCCCGGCGGTGAATCTCGGCCAGCGTGGGTGGATCGAAACACTGAAGATTAACCAGTTCCGGTCTCCCCCAGGCCGCTACATCCTCCAGGACGAGCTTGACGAACGTTTCCCGGTCGGGCACGAACGCCGGTTCCCACTCCGGCTGGTACTTCAGTTCGATGTTGAAGCGCGGGCTCGCGCGCCGGTGTTGAACGCAGTAGCGGTCCACGGCGGCGAAAACGGCGGCCAGGGTAGGCTTAGTGGCCGGACGGTTTCGCTGTTCCGGGAAGCGGGGATGGGAGCGCTGCCCGCAATCGTAAGCCGCGATCTCCCGGGCGGTGAGCGTACGCAGACTTATCGTTTCCGTGATCTCATCCCCCGCCGGCGTCCGGCAAATTTCAGGCTCCATATAGGGATCGTGGCTCACGATCACCCGGTCGTCGGCGGAGATGACGACGTCAAGTTCCAGGGTCGTTACGGCAGGATAGCTCAGCGCACGCAGGAAGGAGGGAATCGTATTTTCGGGAAGCAGACCGCGGGCGCCCCGGTGACCCTGCCAATCGAAGGGAATAGGCTCGCGGGCTGTGGACATACGGGTAGGGGAATGATAGCCGAACTAGGGCAGTGGATAGGGAGCAGTATATTTGGACTTATGAAGCATCTGATCCTTATCATAGTCCTGCTCAGCGGCACCCTGAGTGCCCAGGAGCGAGCGACTCCGCTGGACGCCAAGATAAACCACCTGCTGGAGATTTCCGGCGCCCGCGCCCAGTTTCTGGCCGCGATCGACAACCTGGTGGAGATGCAGCGCTCCGGGGTGGCGGAGCCGGCGTTGCCCGCCGAATTCTGGAGCGAATTTAGTGCCGAAGTGCACCGCGTCGGCTGGGAACAAATTCAGCCCGCCCTGGTGCGTATTTACCGGGATAACTACACGCCCGAAATGATTGACTTCCAGATCGCCTACTTCGAAGATACCCTGGCGCAGCAAATCGTATCGAAACAGGAAACCGTGATGCAGCAGAGTATGGCGGCCGGCAGCCAGTGGGGACAGGACATGGGCCGCCTCATTGCCGAACGGATGGCCGCCGCCACGGAAGAAAAACACTAGCCGATGCTGGGGCACTGGGTATTCTGGATCGGGGCCCTGTTTATGGTCATCTTTATCCGCTACCTCCTCTTCAGCGGACTGTACCACTACGTGCTCCGTCTGCGGTTGCGCGACCGCCTGCGCCACCGTATTTTTCACTACGAGGTCGGGGCGGGGGCCCAGGTCCGGAGGGAAATCCAACGGTCGGCCATCGTATCCCTCATCTTCGCCGCATTCGGCATCCTGGTCCTCTACCTGTGGCAGGAAGATCATACTCAGCTGTACCTGACGCTTACCGGTACCCGGGACGTCATCTGGTTGCTGCTGGGGCCGCTACTTTTTCTGCTGGCGCAGGAGACCTATTATTACTGGATCCACCGCTGGATGCACCGCCCGGGCATCTACGAACGGGTACACCGTTGGCACCACGAGAGTATCGAGACCACCGCCTGGACCGCCTTCAGCTTCCACCCCACCGAGGCCGTGCTGCAGGCGGTGTTCCTTCCGCTCAGTGTAATGATCATCCCGATGCACGCACTGGCGTTTCTGACCCTCCTCGCCATTATGACGCTCTCGGCTACAATCAATCATGCCGGTATCGAGGTGTTTCCCGCCCGCTGGTCGAAGGTGCCGGTGGTGCGCGGGCTTATCGGCGCCACCCACCACGACGTACACCATAAACAGGCACGGTACAACTTTGGTCTGTACTTCACCTTCTGGGACCGGTGGATGGGCACGGAAAGTCCGGGCTTTCGCGAACGATTTCGGCGTTTCACGAATCCGGAGGACTAAGGCCGATATTCACACACCCAGGCCCGGTAGTCGAAGATGGTTTCCCGGCGAAGCAACACTTCCCGGTCGATCCGCCAGCCCCGGCCCGTGAGCGCCCGCCGGTAGTCCTCCGCCCGGTGCTGCTGGGGATGTAAGGCATCGCCCGGCAGCAACCGGAAGACCGGCTGCAGCCAGCGGTGCCGGTGGACGTCGCTGATGAGCAGCATGCGCGTGCCGGGGCGCGCTACGGAGGTCAGTACGTCCATACTTCCCGCCCAGTCCCGTACGTGGTTGATGGCGTTGATACAATAGATGTCGTCGTAGAGCCCGTCGGACCCGAGGTTTTCCAGCGGCGACTGCACGAAGCGAACCTCCGGGTAGCGATCGCGGGAGAAGATGGCGAGCGATGCGTACCGGTGCAGCAGAGGATCGAGGGCGGTCACTTGCTGACGATCGCGCAGGTGCAGGAAGATCCCCGCCGGGCCGCAACCGGCATCGAGGGCGGTGTGACCCGGTACGATCGTCCATTCCAGTTGCGCGAGTAGCCGTTGCCAGTAAGCATCCTTCGCGGCCAGATAGGCGGCGGGTGACTGCTTACGGAGGTACCGTCGCCACCAGCGGTGTTCCAGAAACTGGGCTACTTGCCACCGCCACGAAATCCACCGATCCTGCATCGCCCGCAAGGTATGACGCGGCGGCAAACCGGGTCAGGGAGTGACGAAACAACCCCGTGACCAAAACCTTTACATCTACATAAAATATCTATCCATGAACTTCAAAGTAGGCGACCGCGTGATCATGTCACGCACCCAAAAAACCGGCACGGTATCTTCCCTGCTCGGCAATGATCTGTTCCAGGTCAGGCTCGACGGTGGACTGGGTTACCTTCCCGCGCCCAGCCACGCCCTATCGCTAATTTCGGGAGACACCGCACCCGCGGCCCCGCCCCGAACCGCTCCGATTCAGCGCGACAGCCAGCACGATACGGGTGTACAGTTGGCCTTCGATCCGATCTTCAACGGCGACGGCGATCCGGAGAGCTATCAGCTGTACCTGATCAACGGCACGGGCAGCAAACTGCTGTACGAGATCAAAGTACACACCGGATCCACGAAGCGGGCGGCCAAGTTCGGCCCCCTGGCCGCCTACGATAAACTGAAATTTGAACTGATCCCCTATCACTGGCTCAACGAACGCCTGACGGTCGATCTGGACGTCCGTGCCACGGTGGAGGGCGGGACCGGTCCCCGCCACTTCCAGCAACTGAAGATTAAGCCGAAGCAATTTTTCAGCAGCTACCGTGAAGTTCCCGAACTGAGCCGGGGCGCCCACGTCTACGCCATCTTCCCCAAACTCGATGCGCGCTCCGTAGCCGATCGCTCCTCCGGTCCCAGCCTGCGCGAACTCACCCGCGCCCAGTTGAAAAAACAACAACCGGTACCGGCAGCGCCCCCCGCGGAGAATCCCCTACTCGCTCGTTCGGAATTTAACGACACGCTGGATTTGCACCTGTCCGCACTGGTGGACGACCCCGCCAGCGTACCTAAGCAAGAAGCACTGGCGGTACAGATGCGGGCCTTCGATGCGTACATGGATCAGGCACTTCGGCTCGACGTAAAGCAGGTGTACGTACTGCACGGCGTGGGCGACGGAATCCTGAAGGCGGAAGTGCACAAACGCCTCAAACACGTACCCTTCGTGCGCAAATTTCACAACAGCTACCATCCCAAGTACGGCTACGGGGCAACCGAAGTCCTCTTTGAAAGCTAGACCGCGCAACGCTAATCCGCCTCACAATGCCGTTATTGCCACACCAAACGTATACCGAATGAAAATTTTCTCCCTCGCCCTCCTGCTGCTGACCATGCTTAGTTGCAACAAGGCTAAAGTAACCGAACTCGAAACGAAGTTAGCCAGCTCCCAACGGGAGAACGAACTCATCAAGGGCCAGCTCGAGAGCGTGCAACGCACCAACGGCGATCTGCTGAACCGCATGGAGGACCTGTCCGTCATTTCCAAGGAAGGTGCGACCAGCATCCGGGAAAGTCTACAGAGCCTGAGTGGTCAGACCAGCTACATCAACGAGCTTAACCGCAGTATCCAGCGGAAGGACAGCATCAACCTCGCCCTGGTGACTAACCTGAAGCGCAGCCTGGACAACGTAAACGACGAGGACGTGAAGGTCGAGGTAAGGGGCGGCAAGGTGCTCGTAAGCATAAGCGACAAACTGCTCTTCGCCAGTGGATCGAGCCGTCTCAACCCCGCCTCCACCAACGTGCTCGATAAGGTCAGCCGGGTGCTCAACGACCATCAGAACATCGACGTGATCGTAGAGGGCCACACCGACAACGTACCCGTCAACGGCCGGGGCATCCAGGACAACTGGGAGCTCAGCACCATGCGGGCCGCTTCCGTAGTACGCCAGCTCGTGAACAACTTCGGCGTGGACCCTTACCGGCTCACGGCGGCCGGCCGGGCCGACAACGATCCCCGCGGCGACAACAATACCCCCGAAGGCCGGGCCATGAATCGCCGGACGGAGATCGTCATTACGCCGGATCTGGACGAGTTCTTCAACCTTGCGCAGGACCGGGGGACGGACGGATAAACGGAATCGGCGGGGTCGCGGGAGCGGCGATATTCGGAACGGCCAGCCGCGTCGTAATGGGCCTACGACAGACCCCGAAGCCCTCCCGTACGGGCAGATTCAGCTCGGCCTCGAGAGGAAAAGTGCGCATGTTGCGATCATCGATCATGCGGAGCGGCCAGCTGCGTTCGCTCTCAAGCGTCACGTTGAGGACCGCCCGGCGGGCGTCATAAGTGGACGACACGACGCGGGCGTCCAGCAGTTCTCCCGGGACGCCGATCGTCAGTAGCCGGGCGTCGAAGCGACCGCCGGGATCCAGGGGATTTTCCCGGTCATCGACGTTGATCGTGAGGTGCCACTGCAGGGCGTACTGTCCGGTATTGCGTCGGTGAAGTTCGAAGCGCGTGCCGGCCAGATCGAGCAGGGGGTGCGCCGAAGTAGATAGTTGTTCCCGGACGGGAATGCGGATGGAGGGCATCGACGTCCGCGATGGAAGTACCAGTTCGTAAGATATAGCCACCCGGGCACCCGCGGACACTCCGAAGAGCGCGGGGGCGGCATTTCCGGTCAGGGTGAACGAGACGCCCTCCTCCGTGGGGCTGACCGACAGGCGGGGAACTTCCGTGTACACATCGCCGCCTAGATTCTCTACGTGCCACCCTGCTCCAGCCAGGGCGGCCGGCAGTCCACCCACGTGTACCGTATGCTGGTGGGCGGCGGCCTCCCGCAGGGGCGGCGGGGCCTGAGCAACGGCGGAGAGGTTCGCGAAATACGCTCCGATCTCGGCCGGCCCCGGCAGCCGTTGGAAAAAGGAAGCCCGGGTGTAGGGGCCACTGAAGTCCGTATAGACGACTGTTTCCCAGTCCGTTCCGGAGAACGTATGTTCGCTCTCCCGGCGTTGGCTAAGGTTGCTGTTCACGCGGGCGGTCAGGGGGAGGGAGACGTTGATGCCCACCGATTGTTCCGCGGCGGAAACTTCCTTACTGTCCGTCAGATGTTTTATGAGCACGCCTTCGAACTGACGGAGATAGTAGGCTTCTCCGAGGTATTCCGGATGCTCGGCGTAGAATTGCCACAGGCGGGCCATGAGCTCGGTGGTACGGGCGTCGTTGGCAGCTAGAACTGACGTCAGTGGGCTTTCAAAACTTCCGGCCATGGCCAGTACGCTACTGCTGCGGCTGGCGTCGGTGTTGAGCGCAGCGGCGAAAGCGGCGTAAGGGGGCTTGAATCCGGCATCGAGGGAGGCCTTGAGGTAACCCCCGCAATTCTTGGTGAGCACGAAGGCATCGAAGCCTGGCCGGGGTTGGGGGAACAGATCAATGCCGTCCGCTTCGGCGTACAGGAGATTGGTGGGGCTAAACCGAATGGCGTCCAGCGGTGCCGCGATTTCCCGGGCGGAGAATACGTAGCTCAGCAGGTTACCTCCGTTGATGTCCGCTTTCTCCACGCGGGTACGCAGGGAGCGCTGTCCCAGAAACTTCTCAATGGTGGGCGGCGTGTAATCCCGCTTGCCTTCGTGCTTCGTGAAGCCGCAGAAGTCGTAGTGGCGCTCGAATACGCCCTGCAAAGCTCCCCCCAGGAACAGCCGGCTGTAGGCACGTTGGGGAGGCCAGGAATCTTCGTCCTGATTGCGCCGACGCTGGGCCTCGGTGGTTGGGGGAATAAGCAACAGGTAAACCAGTACGATCAGGAGTAGGCGGTAAGCAGGCATGTAGGGTGGAGTCTAACGTCAGGCTACTCCATTAATGCTCAAGCCAGCCGGTTATTGTCCGCGCGAACCGGGCTTTCCCGGCTAGAACAACCGGAGCTGGGGATTGCGTCCTTGCTCGAAGGCACTAAAGTCGTACGCCGGCCAGTCCGGGGCCCCGGAAAAATACTTACGGCGGGCCAGTTCGAACTGCTGGCGGATCAGTTCCGACAGCACGCCCTCCCCCCGGTGGCGCACCCCGAACCGTTTTTCCCCAAGAGTACCCCCCCCGGCAGTCGCGTATACGGTTAAGTACGCGATCCGCCCGGTCGGGATACGTTTTTTGGATCCAGTCGGTGAAAATATCGGCAACGGAATCGTTCAGCCGGACGATGCTGTAGCCGATCTTACGGGCTCCGGCCTCCGCCGCCCGCCGGGCAATGGGAAGCAACTCGTGGTCGGTCAGGCCTGGGATGACGGGGGAGATATTAACCATCACCGGGATGCCGGCCGCGCTTAAAGTTTCTACGGCGCGAAATCGCTGGGCGATACTTGCCGTACGCGGCTCCAGCATCCGGCGCACGTCTTCCTCCAACGTAGTAATGCTGAAACAAACGTGTACGAGCCGGTCGGCAGCCATTTCCGTTAGTATGTCCAGGTCTCTGACGATCAGACTGTTCTTGGTGATCAGGCCAACGGGGTGACGGAACTGTTGCAGTACTTCCAAACATTTCCGGGTAAGTCCGAAGCCGCGTTCGGCGGGCTGGTAGGCGTCCGTGCTTCCGGACATCATGATCGGCAGGGGGTCGTACGATTTCTTGAGCAGAGATTGCCGCAGGATCGCCGGGGCCTCAGCCTTGTACAGAACCTTGGTTTCGAAGTCCAGCCCGGCGCTGTATCCCCAGTACTCGTGGGTCGGACGCGCAAAGCAGTACACGCAGCCGTGTTCGCACCCCTGATAGCAGTTAAGGCCGTAGCCCTGCCCCAGGTCCGGGCTCGTAATGCGATTGAGGATGGTCTTCGGGTGGGTGGGAATGTATTCCGTGCGCAGGTTATCGTCCGGATCGGGCAACTCGTCGTAGCGAAGATTATCGTACGGGTTGTGCGAGTTGATTTTCGCGCCGCGCCCGCGAAGGGGATCTTTGGACGGGTGCACGCTACCGTCGTTTTAGTCGAATGGCGTTTCCGATGACCACCACGTCGGAAAAGGCCATAAATAACGCCGCCCACATGGGATTCAGGAATCCGAGAGCGGCCAGGGGGATGGCCACGATGTTGTAGCTGAAGGCCCAGAACAGACTTTCCCGGATCGTGCGTACCGTCAAATGAGCGATGCGCCGTCCCTCCACGAGCAGCGACAGATCGTCGCGCATAAGGACCACCTGCGCGGCGTCGAGCGCGGCGGCGCTGGCTCCTCCCAGACTGATCCCTACGTCGGCGCGGCTGAGGGCCGTGGCATCATTGATCCCGTCCCCAACCATCGCCGTGGGCGCCCGGTCGCTGAGCTCGGAGATGCGCTCCAGTTTTTCGTCGGGCAGCTGCTCGGCGTATACCCGATCGATGCCTACCTGACGGGCTACCCGATCGGCCTTTGCCCGGCGGTCACCCGTCAGCAAAATAGTTTCGATTCCATCGGCGTGCAGACTGCTCACGAGGTCCGGGGCCGCCTCCCGTACCCGATCGGTCAGGGTGAACCAGGCGAGTACCCGGTCGCCGTCACGGAGCACGACGTCCGCATCGAGTTCAGTGTCCCGTGCCGCGCCCAGGAATAAGTTGCCCGATCGCAGGCCTAGTCCCGCCGTTTCCCGCACGTCGAGCTCACCGGCCAGCCGGCGGTAGGCGGGGTCGCCGGGCTCCGCCATCTCCTGCTTCCAGAGGTAGTCCCGCACCGAAGTGGCGATGGGGTGCGAACTGTAGCCTTCCAGATCGAACACGAGCCGGCGGATGACGGGTGCATCCTCACCCGGGCTCACGTGAAATTCTCCGATCTCGAGTTCTCCCGTGGTCAGCGTTCCGGTTTTGTCGAAGACCATCTGGCGAATACTTGCCAGGCTTTCGACCGTACTTCCCCCCCGGATCAGGATGCCACTTCCGGCTAGGCGCCCTACCCCCACCATCACGGCGGTCGGAGTCGCGAGGCCCATGGCACAGGGGCAGGAAATGAGCAGAACCGCAATCGCGTTCATGAGCGCCTGGGTCGGGCTTGCGTAGCCCGTCAGCCAGCCCACCACGAAGGTCAGCAAGCTGATCACCACCACGACCGGTACGAATACGGCGCTGATGCGATCGGCGAGACGCTGGATTTGCGGTTTATCGGACTGGGCGGTCTTGACCAGTTCAATAATGCGGGCAAGGGTTCCGTCGCGGTAAGCTTCCGTAACCTCCACCGTAACCTGCCCCGATACCAGAATACTGCCCCCCAGCACCCGGTCGCCCTGGTTTTTCACAACCGGCAGGCTCTCTCCGGTGAGCATTGCTTCGTTGATGCTGCCGCCACCCTCGCGAACAATTCCGTCCAGCGGGATGCGGTCGCCGGTATTGACCCGCACGAGCGTACCCGGTCGCACCTCGTCCACGGGCAGACTTACAATGGTCCCGCTCGGCATGACGGCGCGGGCCGTCTCTTCCCGCAGGTCGGTCAGGGCACCGATGGCGGTCGTGGTACGTTCTACCGCCCTCGCCTCCAGCCAGTTGCCCACCAGGACCAGGGTGATGATGGTCGCGGCGGTTTCGAAGAAGTAGTAGCGGGGCTCCTGCAGATATAAACCTACCAGACTGTACACGAAGGCCGCCGTCGCCCCGAGGAAGATTAGGACGTCCATATTGAGCATACGCTGCCGTAATCCGGCCAGCGCGGATCGCCCGAAATGCAGTCCGCCGATCAGATAGACCGGCAGCGCCAGCGCGAACTGCGTCCATCCACTTTCGAGGAGCGGGAGTTCCAGTCCGGTCATCATAATGAAGTGCCCGAGCAACAGGGGCAGGGTGAACACGGCACAGATGATTAGCCGCTGCCGCGCGGAGAGTCCCCGCCGGGCATCCGTGCCCCCGTCGGCACCGTCGTCATCGTTGACGACGGTATAGCCCAGCTTGCTGATGCCGGTCCGCACGGCTCCCGCGTCCGCGACCGAATCGTCACGCCGGTACCGCACTTCGCGGGTCTGGAAATTGACCATCACGTCCTGGAGCCCCTGCCGTTCGAGGAAGCGTTGAATGGACATCGCGCAGTTATTGCAATCCATTCCGTCCACCCGCAATTCTACAATGTCTGGCCGCTTCGTCACGAACTAAATGTGTTTAAGTAACTTCTAGTGGTAACGCCCTAAGGGGTCGAACGGTTAAATCAATCACACTAGCATGAAATCACTGCACACACTACTTTTTATCGCGCTTCTGGCCACTTGGTCGTGCGGGGGCGACACTCCGGAAGAGGCCATGGACCAGGGGGGCGTCGAGGAGGAAGGCGACAATCTGATCGGAACCGGCAACCCCGGAAATGACGCTATCCGGCTCACGGATATGCCCCCGACGAAGGACTATCCCAACGCCAGTATTGACGACTGGTCCTACGAAAACGGCACCTTCAACTATACCGTGAGCGGCGGCTATACCCTCGGTCGCCAGACGGAGGACGCCAGTTCGTTAATGTGCGCCAATTCCGAACAGGGGCAGCACATCCATCTTATCGTGGACAACGAGCCCTACATCGCTAAGTATGAGCCCACGTTCGATCACCCCATGACCAACGGCGAGCACTACCTACTGACCTTCCTGAGCCGGAGCTACCACGAGTCCATCAAAACGGACAAGGCCCACCGCGCCGTGAAGGCCAGCGTGAACAACAACAGCTTCTCTAATCCCGCGCCCGTCACCGAGCCCATGCTGTTCTACAGCCGGCCGAAGGGCACCTATACCGGAAAGGCGGAAACGGAGAACGTCATGCTCGACTTTTACCCCGTCAACGCGCCGCTGGGCAACGAGTATCAGGTGAAGGCCACCGTGAACGGCAAGGATTTCATGATCGACGAGTGGAAGCCCTATTACCTGCAGGGCCTACCGATGGGGGAAACCACCATTACGCTGACGCTGATGTCGGGCGACAGCATCGTCGATACCCCCCTGAACCCCGTAGTGCGCACCATCACGCTGCAGGAGCTCCCGACGGAGGCGGCCGGAAAGTAGGTTTTAGCCTGTATCTCCTTCTATAGACGAAGCCCCGCCGACCACAGTGGTCGGCGGGGCTTCGTTTTTTACGAATCCGGTACCCTGACCTTAGTCATCGTAGCGGGCGATCTCTCCACTGCGAACCCGTGCCATGTAGCTGGACAGCGCCCGCCGCACGTTGGGCATCAGGAGGTACAGCCCGAATACGTTGGGGAAACACATGGCGAAGATCATCGCGTCGCCGAAGTCGAATACGGCACTGGCCGAAATTGCCGAACCAATGACCACGAAAATGCAGAAGATGATCTTGTATACCGCTTCGTTGGTCTTGCTCTCCCCAAAGAGGTAAGTCCAGCACTTGAGGCCGTAGTACGACCAGCTGATCATGGTCGATAGGGCGAAGAGGATGACCGCCACGCCCAGGACGAGGGGGAACCAGCTGATCACGCTCTCGAAGGCGGCGGACGTGAGGGTAATGTCACCTACCTGACCGCTCATTTTGTTAGCGAAGGCGGCTTCGGCACCGTAACCGCCGTAGTTGGTGATGATGATCACCAGGGCCGTCATGGTACAGATGACAACCGTATCGATGAAGGGCTCCAGCAGCGCCACGATACCCTCGCTGATGGGCTCGTCGGTCTTCGCGGCGGAGTGCGCGATGGAGGCCGAACCGACGCCGGCCTCGTTGCTGAATGCCGCCCGCCGGAAACCCTGGATGAGAACGCCGATGATGCCGCCGTAAAGGGCCTTGGCGTTGAAGGCTCCGTCGATGATGGTTCCGAAGGCCGCGGGAATATCGGTAACGTGGTACCCCAGTACGATCAGTGCGCCGAGTACGTATACGCCGACCATGAAGGGAACCACCTTGTCGGTCACCCGGGCAATACTCTTGATGCCCCCGAGGATGATCAGTCCGACGGTGATCGCCATCGCTACGCCGAAGATCCAGCCGCGGCCGTAGAAGAAGCTGTCCACGCCGCCGGTTACCTCCGTGAGTTGCTGAGTAGCCTGATTGATCTGGACCATGTTGCCGCCACCGAAACTTCCGCCGATGCAGGCAATGGAGAACATGACGGCCAGGACCTTACCGAGGGTACCCCAGCCCGGCCCCTTTTCGCGCAGTCCCTTATCCAGGTAGTACATCGGCCCTCCAGAGACCGACCCGTCGGCGTGGACGTCGCGGTACATGACCCCGAGGGAGCATTCCACGAACTTGGAGGTCATGCCCAGCAGACCGGCCACGATCATCCAGAAGGTAGCGCCGGGCCCGCCGAGGGCGACCGCGTAGGCCACTCCGGCGATGTTGCCGACGCCGACCGTGCCGGAAAGCGCCGCGGTAAGCGCCTGGAAGTGGGATACCTCACCGGCATCGTCGGGATCGTCGTATTTGCCCCGCACGACATCCAGGGCGTGCTTGAATCCCGTAATGTTGATGAAGCCCATGTAGATCGTAAAGACCGTAGCCCCGACGATCAACCAGGGAAGCACGAAGGGAATTTCGAAGCCGGCGATCGGGACCGTAAAGAAGACGATCGATTCCACGACCTGGGTGATCGGCTCGAAAACCGCCTGAATTTTTTCGTCGATGGTCGTTCCCGTCGTCTCCACGTCTTCCACCAGTTCCGGGTTGTCTTGAGCAAGGATTAAGAGAGGACCGAAAAGTGATAGAAGGAGAAAGTAGAAACGTTTGACCATGCGGAAGATTAATTTGAGCGCGACGCAAGGTAGGAACTTTTTAAAAGCTCAAAACAATACTACCTTACCACCTCGCTATGCCCGACACCACCTCCGCTACCGATACCGCGCTCTTCGCAGCTCTGCGGACGGGTGAGTCTGCCGCCCTCGACGAGCTCTTCCGGCGCTACTACGTCGACCTCTGCCGGGTAGCCATCCGACTGGTCAGCGACGGGCCGGCCGCCGAGGATATCGTGCAGGAGATGTTTACCAGCCTATGGACGAAGCGCGACCGGCTCCCCGAAGAGACGCCCGCGGTAAATGCCTACCTGCGGCGCTCCGTGCGCAACCGCAGCCTCAACTTTCTCCGCGACCGCAAACGCATACCCGTCGACGACGCGGAACCCTCCGACACCACCGCCGACACGCTTCACCAGCAACCCACGGCCGCCCTGGAGAGGGAGGAACTCCAGACCCGGGTCAATCGGGCCATCGACCGCCTCCCCGAACGCTGCCGCCTCGTCTTCGTCATGAGCAAGGTGGAAGACATGAGTCACCGCGAAATTGCCGACGAACTCAGCATCTCCGTCAAGACCGTGGAAAACCAGATGACCCGGGCCTACAAGTTCTTACGGGAATGGCTGGCTCCCGCAATCCTATTAATATTGAGCTACTTTGGTTAATTTGAGCCCATGGAGTCAGCCAACGGACCAAACTCCGGCAAAAGATCGGATCCCCTTTGGGGGGCTTCCCTACTTTTGGGGTCCAGTCAGTGAAGCCATTACTCACGACAAACTCTCATGCCTCTAGACTACAAGGACATCGACCGCTTGGTCTCCACTTACCGGGAGGATTACACGCCGGACGTGGACCAGGGGCTGCGGCAACTCCACCGCCGCATCACTCCCGTTCGTCGGTTGCGGCCGTACTCGCGGCGTACCTACCTCATGGGTGCTGCCGCCGCCCTGGCACTTGTCGTCACCGGACTGTTGTTCCTGCTCGGGCCCGGGAATCAGGAACGACTGATCAATCAATCCAACCAACCCCTCGCCTTCGACCTTCCGGACGGTACCCGCATTACCCTCCAGCAGGGCAGCGAGGCTACTTACGACCCTGACGACTACAATCTGGAGACCCGCCGCGTCGAATTGCGCGGTCAGGCCTTCTTTGAAGTGCATCCCGACCGGGATCGTCCCTTCCTGGTTTCCAACGGGACCGCCGAACTGCGGGTCACGGGCACGGCCTTTAACCTGCGCACCGAAGACCGGACCATGGAGGTTGAAGTATCGGAGGGTTCCGTGCTCCTGCAACGGGACGGTGAAGCGATTGAGGTGTCCGCTCTCGAATGCGGCCTAGCCCGGGCGGGTCAACCCCTCAAGCACGCCAGTTCTCCCAACCTCAATCACCACGCGTGGCGAACGGGAGCCCTGAAGTTCGATCATACCCCCATGTCGGAGGTACTGGAGTATTTCTACGACAACTGGGGCATCGAATGTACCTGGGCCGGCGGCAAGCCATGCAACTATGCCGTGAGCGGCAATTATCAGGGCGGGGACGCGGGAGCCGTGCTATCCGATATCGCCAAACTCGGCGGGCTCGACCTTACCCCCCAGGGTTCCGATGGTAAACATTACGAGCTGAGCGGACCTTGTTCTCTATAAATCCCTCCCTCCATGTGGTGGCCGCGCCTGCTCTTCATTCTTATTCTGACGAGTGGGCCGATACTATCCGTAGCCGGGCAGAATGACGCGGAACGGTTTCCCCTCCCCCGCCGGGTCCTTTCGATCGAACAGGCACTTATCCTGCTTAACCAATCCGGAGCCGATCTAAGCTACCGCCCCGATCAGCTTCCCGCCCGGCAGGTCCGTATTCCCGGCGGACGGCGTACCCTGGCCCGCTGGTTGGAGTACCTGTTGCGGGATACCGAGCTCACGTACTCCCGCGGATCGGCCGGATATCTGATTCTTCCGGATCCGGAACTGCTGTCCCGTTCCCTGAGTATTTTCGGTATGGTGACCGATGAACGGACCGGCGAACGACTCATCGGCGCCACCGTACAGTTGGTTGACCGGGGGATCGTGGCCCAAACGAATGAGTACGGCTTTTTCACTCTTCCTACCCACGGGGGCGATCAGCGCCTCCGGGTTACCTACGTCGGATACTTTCCCTTTGAACGGACCCTGGTGTTGCGATCGGACAGCCTCGTAAATCTCGAACTACAGGCTAACCGCGAACTGCCGCAAATCATTGTTACGGCCTCCGGAAGCGAAGGCCGGGCGAATGCCTACCTGGAAACCGGATCGCGCATCGGCCGGTCCGAAGTCTCCCAACTCGGCGGTCTCGGCGGGGAAGCCGATCCCCTGCAACTCGCTCGCTTGCTGCCCGGGGTTACCAGTGGCGCCGACGGCATCGGCGGCATCTTCATCCGTGGCAGTGAGGCCGGTCATAACCTGGTCCTGCTCGACGGGGTACCGGTCTACGGTCTGAGTCATGCGGGTGGACTGTTCAGCATCTTCAGTAACCAGGCGATCCGACGAATCGACTTGTACAAGGATGGTCTACCGGCCCGCTTCGGAGGCAGGATTGGCGGCGTCCTCGACGTGCACACCCGCGACGGAAATCTATACGAAAACGAACTCACGGTCGGCAGCAGTCTGCTGAGCGCCCAGGTCTCCGCCGAAGGCCCCATCCGTCACGGCGAGAGTTCCTTTCTTTTGACGGGACGTTATTTCTGGGCGGGCCAGCTCATCCGGGAGTACAGCCGCCGGTACAAGGCCAACCGCGGACGCCAGGGCCTGACGGACTACGACGTCTACGACGTCAACTTCAAACTGAATCAACGGGCCGGACGGCGGGGCCGGATTTACTTAAGCCTTTATTCCGGGCTCGACAACTACGGCAACTCCAGCTGGCAGTCTAACACGGTATCCCACACCACGGAGGGGGGAGCCACCTTTCTGTACACGGCACCCGTTTACCGACGCGAGGATGTCCGTTGGGGAAACACCGTAGGGGCACTTCGCTACAACCACGTATTCTCCGACCGGACCTTCGGCAATTTTCGCCTGTCGTACAGTGACCTCCTCACCGAATCCGCCTTCGAGCGCTCCGACAGTCTGCTCAACCTGACCAACGATTACGCCAGCGGCGAGGTGTACAGCGGAAGCTACGCCTCCCAGATCAGACAACTGGGTTTTGCCTTTGACGGACAGACCAGCATGGGGGCCAATCGCTACCTGCGTTACGGGGCCGAAATGAATGCCCACCGGTTCGCGCCGCGATTGCTCAACGGCAACGAGGAACTCGCCAACTATACCATCGAACAGGAATCCGGGGAATCCAGCACCCATCACCCTTCCCAGTACGCGGTGTATGCATCCTACCACGGAATCCTCGGTACGACCAGGTACCGGGCCGGGCTGAGGGCCGGACTGTGGAGCAACCAGCACAAAAACTACTTCTCCCTCTCCCCCCGCCTGGTCGTGGCCGGCCCCCTTTCCGCGTCCGTGGGTTGGCAAGCCACGTACGACCGGACCGTCCAGCCCGTACACTTACTGAACAGTTTCGTCATCGGACTACCGTCGGATCTGTGGGTACCCTCGGCGCCCTCCCTGCCCCCGTCGACCGCCGACCAAATCAGCGGTAAACTCACCTTTGCTCCCCTACCGACCTGGACCGTAGAGTCCGGGGTGTACTACAAGGCACTCCACCGTTTGGTCGCCTACGCCGAAGGAGCGCAGAGTACCGATAACTGGACCCAGAACCTTAGCCACGGCCGGGGTGAAGCGTATGGTTTCGAGACGGCCGTGCAACGCAGCCGCGGTAAAATCAGAGGTTGGCTCAGTTATACCCTGGCGCGGAGCATACGCGATTTTGACGGCCAGATCAACCTGGGTCGGCCCTTCCCCTTCCGGTACGACCGGCGACACGCCGTCAATTTACTGATGATCTATCAGCTCGGCGAGCGCACGACCCTCACCGGTAGTTGGCGCTACGAAACCGGACTGGCCTACAGCCTTAGTTTGGAAACCATTCAGGATCCGGGAACGGGCGGATGGTCCACGGAGGTCCCGATCACCAGTGAGCGCAACGGTTACCGGATGCCCGCTAACCATCGCTTCGACCTGAATTTGCACACCGTCCTCACCGCCCCCGGTAGTCACTTCACTCACGCCATCGATTTCGGATTGTACAACGTATACAACCGGCATAATCCGATCTACTTCGAAACCCGCCCGGAGTATTACATCGAGGAGGATAAACTCCAGAGTCGTACTCAGTTTTACCAGATTTTCGTAGCTCCACTGTTGCCCTCCGTCAGCTACCGCCTCACCTTCTCGAGCGGAAATAGTGCCACCTTTGGAAGATAGTCGACAAATGAGTATTTTTACTCATTATGCGAAAATTCGCTCCTCATTACATCACCCATGTAGCCGCCCTGTGCGGCCTGGCGGTCCTCCTGGCCTGTGAGGAACCGGTGGAGTTGAATATCGATATCCCCAAGAGCCGCTTAGTCATCAACTCCAACTTTTACCCCGACGAGTTGGTGTCGCTGCGCATCTCCGCCAGCCGGCCCCTCGGGGGAAGCTTTACGAACGTCGATCACGCCGAAGTCACGCTATTCGAGGGCGACTCACTGGCCGAGCGTCTTACCTTCATTCCCAGTCCGGAATCCGCCGCCGCCGGCAGCTACCGCACCACGGACTTTCGCCCCCAGGTCGGTAGGCGGTACACGATTCACGTGGCCGCCGACGGCTATGATCCCGTGACCGCCGTAAGCAGCATCCCCGCTTCCATCCCCATCCGCTCGATTGCCATTCGGGGACTGACCCAGAAAACGGAGGGAACGATTACTACCTACGATTACGCCTTGATCATCGACTACGCCGATCCGGTCGAGGAGGAAAACTACTACGATTTGCGAATCTACCAGCAGGCTATCGCCTATAAGGTAGATGCCAAGGGAGATACCATTCGCCAAAGTTCATACCTGAAGTCCGTAGGCACCCCCTCACGGGTCTCGCGGCAGGGGGGTACGGTGAGTGTGCTCCTACGCGATAAGTGCGAAAAGGATGCCGTGGAGGTTCACCTGCAGAGTCAGTTGGATACCAGTCTGGAAATCCCCGGCGAGATCGTCGCCGAGTTGCGGACGGTAAGTCCGGAATACTACCACTACCAGCGCAGCCTGATGGGCTACGACGGCGTCCAGCTGGGCCTGAACGAGCCGGTTATCCTGTTCAATAATATCGACCAGGGACTCGGAGTTTTCGCCGGCTACAACTCCGTACGCCAGAATCTCCGACTGCTCGTTAAATAGGTTCTAGGCCGGCGGGGACATGGCGGGTACCACCCGAATTACGAAAGTCTGGGCCCAACGATCGTGCAGCGCCCGGCTCCAGGGATCCATGATCAGCCACACGGCGGAAAACACCGGGAAATTATTGCAAATATTGACAAGCAGATTCTGGTTGAGGGGAAAGCTCGACATGTAATTTACGTACAGCTCCAGGTCAGTCACTTCCCGGAATTCCGGTGCCTCAAACATGCGAATCTGCACGAAGAGCGTCGCGAAAGCGGAAACAGCGAAGGGTAGGTAACGCACGAAACTCTGATTGAGCCCGATCTTCCGGTGGGTGCCGCGGTCCACCACCCGCAACCGCATGATCCACTTCCCCGCCGTGCAGCCAAACAGGCTTTCCGTTAGGGGTTTATACAGCGTCTGTAGCGCCCAGAGTACGATGACCGCATAGAGCAGCGGACGCTCCACCATGAAGTAAAAGATAGCGTACATCACCGGCAGGAGCACGAACTGATCGACCAGGTACGCCGCCACGCGGGGCAGGAACCCCGCCGTAGGTACGGTGGTCGGGTCCGGAAGGTCCTGAATGGTTTGTGAAGTCACGGGCTTGGGGATCTATGATGGACGACGCACGACGAAACTGCCAGCCAGAATGTCGTGGGCGGCCTGCTTAGGTGGGTTAAAAAGCATAACCAGCGCCGACAGCAGGGGCAACAGGGACGCATATTGTTGAATCCGCCCCAAACGTACGACCTCCGCGTCGTTCTGCAGGTACTCCACGTACTCGAAATAGCCCGTTATTTCCCGGAAGTCGTCCTGACCGAACATCGCGTAGTTGAGATATAAGCCTAACACGGTAGCAACCAGCCAGGGGGTATACCGAAGCCACGCCTGACCCAGTGACAAAAACGCGCCGTGCTCATCCGTGACCCGGAGGTTACAGGCCAGTTTTCCCAGTGTCCCCCCGTAAATGTGTTCCATCACCGGTTTGTAACACGCCGTCAGTAACATGACCAGCACGACGAGCAACAGGTTTTGCCGGTAAGCCGTAAAGTAAATGCCGAGCACCGCCGCGGGCAGCAGTACCAAAAAATCAATAAGCGCGGCGGCCAGACGGATCCAGAAGCCTGCCGGTTCGGCCCGGGTGGAAAGTGGTATGTCCTCGATGGTCTCCGTAGTCATAAGCGTGGATTTGCGGTTAGCGGCTTAAAACTACGGTTCCCAGCTCTTTTGCCAGGGCCATCCGCATCTCGTCGAGTTTCATCTGCACCCGGAGGTGAGTGCGCAACTTAGCGAGGTCCCCCGCAACTTCCAAACGGGAAATTTCCGCTGCATTTTCCTTGCACTTTCGTTCGATCTTTTCCATCCGGAAGATTCGCAGAAATATTTCGGCGGCCAACCGGTGATTTTCCTCGGGGGCCTTCTGGCTCAGACGCAAGCCGTACTTCAGTTGCCAGTTGGGACTGTAGGTGTAGGGGCTGGTGACGGCTTCGACGGCTAGTTTGCGTACGTCCGCGTCGGGGTGGCTTCCGTACCAGGAAGCATCCGGCGGCCGCCCGTGCTCACGGAGGTGAGCCATCACCAAGTGGACGATCTCCCGGTAACGCGGCCGGTCGAAGTCACCCAGCAGGTCGGCGACGTTGGCGGTTAGGTAAGTAGCGACGCTGGTCGAGGTCGCGTCATCGTACGACTTGTGTCCGTGCTGCACGAGTAGGTAGAGCAAAAACTTTTCCTGGTACCCGTGCCCTAGATCCATTTCCGCATCGGATGCGGTGGCGGGTTCATCCACGGGGGCCGTCATCGCCACCGGCTCGGCGGGTTCGTCCGTTTCGTTCACCCAACCCGGTTCACGCAGGTTATCCCAGTCGTCCTCCTCGGAGGGCGTAGGCGAAGTCGGTGGGTGTGGCGCTTGCCGGTCAGAGCGCTGGCGGCGCCGGGCCTCCCGTTCCTGGTCCTTACGGCTCTGCGCCCGGCGATCGGCGATGGCCTTGTTGACGAGGTTCACCAGCAATTGCTCCTGAATACCCAACCGGCCGCTGAACTGCTGCAGATAAGCCGCCCGTTTGAGGGGATCTTCCACCAGAGCCAGCGTAGCCCCGATGTCCCGAATCGCGGCGGTACGGCGGGACACGTCCTCCCCGGCTTCCTCCAGGAGCAGGTCCGCCTTGAAGAACAGGAAATCCTTCCGCTGCTCCTCCAGATACTCCTCAAACTTCGTACTACCGACCGCCTGCATATAGCTGTCCGGGTCCTGCCCCTCGGGAAGTACGACCACCCGAACGTTGAGATCCGCGGTGAGCAGTACGTCCACCCCCCGCAGGGCCGCTTTGATGCCGGCTTTATCCCCGTCGTAGAGGAGGGTAACGTTTTCGGTGAACCGTTTTACGAGTTTCGCCTGCCCGGTGGTCAGGCTGGTGCCCGACGTGGCCACCACGTTTTTCACGCCGTTCTGGTGCAGACTGATGACGTCCGTGTAGCCTTCCACCATATAGACGTTGTCGAGCTTGCGCACCGCCTGACGGGCCTGGTGCATGCCGTACAGAACGTCGGACTTATGGTAAATTTCGCTTTCGGGGCTGTTGACGTACTTCGGCGCCTTTACGTCTTTGCGCAGGACCCGACCGGCAAAGGCGATGGGTTTACCCGCCAGATTATGGATCGTGAACATCACCCGATCGTAGAAGAAATCACGACCGTTGCGGATCAGTCCGAGTTTTTCCAGTTGTTCTTCCTTGTGCCCGGCGGCGGTGGCAGCACGCAGTAGGCCGTCGCGAGCGGCCGGCGCGTACCCCAGTCCAAAAGTATCCATCGTCTCCCGCAGGAAACCCCGTTGCTTGAAGTAGCTCAGCCCGATACTTTTTCCCTCTTCGGTGCGGTGAAGCTGGTCGCCGAAATAGCTGCGGGCAAAATCATTAGTAATAATAAGACTGTCCCTTTCCTGAAGTTCTTCCCGAACTTCCGGGCTGACCTCCCGTTCCTCTAGTTGAAGGTTGTACTTCGCGGCGATCCACCTGATGGCGTCCGGAAACGAAAGCTGCTCCAGTTCCATCAAAAATTTAACCGGGTCCCCCCCCACGCCGCAGCCGAAACACTTGTAAATGTTACGTGCAGGGTTTACATTAAAGGAAGGAGTCTTCTCATTGTGAAAAGGGCACAGACCGGAATAATTGTTGCCCCGACGCCGGAGATTCACGAAGTCGCCAACCACGTCTTCTATCCGCGCCGAATCGATTACTTCCCGTACACTTTCATCCGTGATCATGGGTCCAAAGGTACGGAATTTAATCGTCGGCTAAGCGGCAGACTCGACCGGCTACTTCGACGTAAATACTTGTAAGTCAGTTACATTACGATTTTTTTAACGCGATACCTCCCCCCGGGTCGCATACTTTTTTGCCTTCCAATTGTCTTATAGATATACCCGCGTGGCGACTCGCGAACGTCGCAAGAATTTAATGGGTGTTCTCATAGTGTGTGGACTGTCCCGACGGCATTATGTTCGTTCGGGGCAGTTTTTGTTTAGGTACCGACCTCGCCGATCACCTGCAACTGACTGAGATCTGGTTGCGGTTTGCCCCCCTCGTCTTCGAGCGTGATGGCAAAGGCCGCTACTCCGGGCAGGTAGGCCACATCAAGTAAGCTACCGCTGGCGATGTTCCGGTCCAGCACGCCGAGGTCCTGCGGACCGTTCGCATCGATCGCCCACAGTTGATACTGTTTTCCCGCGGGGGGCGCCGGAAGATTGGCCGGACTGAAGAGGGTCTGACCCGCGACGGGATTATAGAACACCACGGCCCGGCTGTCCGGAGCATTTTCCGAACCGGCGAGTACGATGTTCCGCGTCTCGGCGTCGGACAGTACGGCCAACTGCTGTAGGTTATCCTGATTTTGTTCCCTAATTTCCTCACAATCCGCCTGTAGGGTGATCAGTCGTTGTTCGCTCTGGGACAGTGCTTCACCTCGCTGCTGCGATTGCGACAGCAGATAAGCGACGGCGGCCACGGCCAGGATCAGGGCGATGGCCAGGGCCCACACCAGCACGGGGGAAGATCCTGATTTTGCCTGGGAAACCTTGCCCGCCGGAAGAGCCGTCTCCGCCCTTTCGCCGCGGACCTGATCGAGCACACGATCGAGGACCGGGGCGGCCGGCGGTGGGGCGGCCTGTCCCTGCAGTACGACGTACTCCTCCAGTGCCCGTTCGATCTCCCGCAACTCGTTTCTGACCTCGGGGTACGCTTCGGCATACCGCTCCACCGCCCGACGCTCGTCGGGGGAAAGACGGTCCAGAACGTATAGTTCCAGAACGCCGGAGTTTATGTATGCAGTGAGGTCCACGGGTATCTTAGAATAATTTGCTAGTGTGAGAGGAAGGTGTAGAGGATTAAGAGGATCAATTCGTTCTTTAAAATGCTTCTCAGTTGCTGCAACGCGCGGCGAGACCGGGTCTTGACCGTGCCCAGGGGCAGGTCGAGCGCCTCAGCGGTTTCAGCCTGAGTGTAATCTTTGAAGTAGAGCAGGTCAATTATTGACCTATAATTGGTATCAAGTTTATTGACTAACTTGGCGAGTCCGATGTGCTCTATCGGCATCGACTCGCTCATGTTGTTGTGATTAACTACGACGGCATCCATCCGATCGGTTTTCCCCTGCTTGCGGTATGACTTGGAACGGACCCGGTCGATGGCGGCGTTGCGGGCGACCCGGGCCATCCAGGTGAAGAGCCGGCTCTTGTCGGCTTCGTACTTCTCCACGTTGTCCCAGATCCGCATCAGAACGTCCTGCAGCACCTCTTCGGCTACCTCGGGTTCGGTGATAATCCGGCTAATAATGAGGTTGAGCGCCCCCCCGTAGTGGTCAAAAAGATACCGCATACCGGCCTCGTCCCGCGCGAGCAGGAGCTGAAGAAGGACGGCCTGGTGATCTTGATTCGCCAATGATGGCTTGCTAGGGTTAATAAGGGGCGGCGGCGCGCAGGCGCAATGTACGTTAAAAAAAAAGCTATGCAATCCGGCAGAAATACATTTAGCCGATAATTTGGGGTCCCCGCGGGAGAATGGGCTAATTTGCGCCCCTGCCTCTTCATCAAGGGGGGTAGATAAAATGGCAATACATGATGAAGGCACTACTGGGGGGTATCGGCATCGGACTGGTGTTCCTGATCTTCTGGCTCGTCCTGCTCAGCACGGGTCGTGAAATCGGTGGGGATAAGCGTGAACCGTCAACGGAGCAGGTGACCGCCACCTCCGGCCTGCCCCAGTTGGTCCACGCGATTGACCTGTCCGGGCCTTTTTCCTTCGCCGGTAAGGAGTTGCCCCTGGACAATTTCGACGTGCGGGAGCGGCTCGATCTCGAGCTTATGCGCAATGCCTACTTCCACCGCAATACGCTGCTGCTCCTCAAGCGTCAGCCCCGCTACTTCCCGACCATCGAGCGTATTCTGCGGGAAGAGGGGGTACCCGACGACCTGAAGTACCTGGCCGCCGCCGAAAGCACCCTCACCGAAGCCGTCAGCCCGGCGGGTGCCAAGGGCGTCTGGCAGTTCATGGCACCCACCGGGCGGGCATTTGGGCTGCGCATCGACGCCGAAGTGGACGAGCGCTTTCACCTCGAGAAGTCGACCCGGGCGGCGGCGGCCTACCTCAAAGATTATTATCGACAATTCGGAGACTGGCATAAGGTTGCCGCCGCCTATAATATGGGCGGACCTAACCTGAGCAAGTGGCTGGAACGCCAGCGCGCCGAGGAACTCTACGACCTGGACATCAATGCCGAAACGATGCAATACCTCTTTCGCATCGTAGCGCTTAAATCTATCATGGAAGATCCGGCGGCGTTCGGCTACCACCTCGAGGCCGGCCAGACGTATCCCGGCCTGGATGACTACCGCACGGTGGTCGTGGACACTACCATCACCAACCTTGGCGATTTCGCCCTGCGGCAGGGAACTACCTACCGCCTGCTGAAGCGGTACAACCCCTGGCTCATTACGGGCCAGCTTACCGTACCCGCCGGCACTACAATGGAAATCCGGATACCGAACGGAGCCAACCGATAAGATCGGCAACGCCACCCGGGGTCAGCCTCCGGGTACTTCTCCCCCAACGACCCCGACCGTGAAGAAATCCTTATTACTTAAGCCTTACGCCCACTACCTCCGCCGCCGTATCCGCTACCGGGCGGGGCTGGCGGTCGAACTGCAGGAAGAGATCCGCAAGGACCTGGTGCGCACCGCCCGCGACACGGCCTTCGGACAGGATCATCACTTCGCGGAGATCCGGACCTACGCCGACTTCAAGCGTCGGGTACCCGTGGGTGACTACGAAGCCTTCCGCACTTATTTTGACCGCATCAAGTCGGGGGAGTCCGATGTATGCTGGCCCGGCAAACCCCGGTACCTGGCCAAGACCAGCGGCACGACCAGCGGCGTCAAGTACATCCCGCTCACCCGCGAAAGCCTCCCCAATCACTTCGGATCGGCGCGCAACGCGCTGTTCAACTACGTGGCCGAAACCGGACACGCACGTTGGCTCGACGGCAAGATGATCTTCCTCAGCGGCAGCCCCGAAATGGAGGCGACCAACGGCATTCCCACCGGCCGGCTTTCGGGCATCGTGAACCACGAAGTGCCCGCCTGGCTGCGCACCAACCAACTCCCCTCCTACCCCACCAACTGCATAGAAGACTGGGAAACGAAGCTCGAGGCGATCGTCGATGAGACCATTCACGCCGATATGCGTCTCATCAGCGGCATCCCCCCCTGGGTGCAGATGTACTACGAAAGACTGCTCGCCCGGAGCGGCAAGCGCACCATCCGGGAGCTCTTCCCCAACCTAGAAATGTTCGTGTACGGGGGCGTGAACTTCGAGCCCTACCGCCAATCCCTCGAGCGACTGGTCGGCGCACGCATTCCCAGCGTGGAAACTTACCCTGCCAGCGAAGGCTTCATCGCTTACCAGGACAGCCAGACCGAACCGGGACTGCTGCTCAATACCGCCAGCGGCATCTTCTTCGAGTTCATTCCGGCGGAGGAAGTATTTAGCGATGCCCCGACCCGGCTTTCCCTGGGGGAGGTGGAAACGGGCCGCAACTACGCCATAATCCTGTCAACTACGGCCGGCCTGTGGGGATACAATATCGGCGATACGGTGGAGTTCGTCAGCACCGATCCCTACCGTATTCGCGTCACCGGCCGGATCAAACACTACATCAGCGCCTTCGGAGAACACGTCATCGGTAAAGAAGTGGAGACCGCGCTGCGGCAGACCGCCCAGGTCTTTGGGGCCAGCGTAACGGAATTTACCGTAGCGCCCCAGGTAAACCCCGCCTCGGGCCTTCCGTACCACGAATGGTTCGTGGAATTCGCCACTCCCCCCCGGGACCCGGAGGCTTTCGCGGCCGCCCTCGACCGGGCCATGGTCGGCGAAAACCTGTACTACCGGGACCTGATCGAAGGCAAGATCCTCCGTCCGCTGGTACTGCGGGAGCTGCCCGCCGGGGCGTTTCGCGAGTACATGAAAAGACAGGGAAAGCTCGGCGGCCAGAATAAGGTACCCCGCCTCTCCAACGACCGCCAACTGGTCGACCAACTCTGATCCGGGCGTAACTTATTAGCTTAGCGCAGAACTACCTGCACCGTATGCGCCACCTGTATTGTTTGCTCTTTGCCCTTTTCGCCTGCTCCTGCGTCCGCGCCCAATCGCCTACCTTTTCCTTTCTCACCGCAGAACAGAATGAGTTCGTCGCCGCGGAATTGCGCCGCCTCACCCTCAAACAGAAGGCCGGTCAAATGACCCAGGTGGCCGTGGACCTGGTCTTCGAAGGCCAGACCTACGTGCTCACCGTGCCACCCGTTTTCAGCGATGAAAGGCTGAACCACGTCATCGGGGAACGGGAGATCGGTTCCATCCTTAACGTTCCGAGCCGCTCGATCCCCACCCCCGCCGAGTACCGGGAGTACATCGGCAAGATCCAGGAGAAGGCCATGCAGACCACCGGTGTCCCCGTACTGTACGGCCAGGACGCCATCCACGGCGCCAATTACGTACGCGGCAGCACGCTGTACGCCCAACCCCTCGGCGTAGCGGCCAGTTTCAACACCGAGCTTGCCACCGAGCTGGCCAGCCTGACCGCCTACGAACTCAAGGCCGCCAGCATTCCCTGGAACTTCAGTCCGGCGATGGACGCTGGTCGCCACCCGGCCTGGCCACGCACCTGGGAATGCTTCGGGGAGGATACTTACGTCAACCAGCAGTTCGGATTAGCGGCCCTGCGGGGGTACCAGGGCGACGGCGTGAACGGGAAGAACAATGTCGTAGCCTGTCTGAAACACTTTACCGGTTACGGAGCTACGGCCAGCGGGCACGATCGTACGCCGGCCTACCTTCCCGAGCGGCAGTTGCGGGAGTACTACCTGCCGCAGTTTCAGGCGGCGATCGACTCCGGCGCGCTGACCGTCATGATCAACTCCGGTGAGATCAACGGAATCCCCGTGCATACGAGCAAACGCCTGCTTACCGATATCCTGCGCGACGAAATGGGCTTCGAGGGGCTGCTGGTTTCCGACTGGCAGGACGTCCGCTACCTCTACGAGCGACACCACGTAGCCAACGATCTGAAGGAAGCGGTACGCATGGCCATCGATGCCGGTATGGATATGAGCATGACGGCCGTCACGACCGACTTTCCCGATGTCGTCGTGGAGCTGGTACAGGAAGGCCAGCTGACGGAGGGCCGCATCGATACGTCCGTGGCCCGGGTGCTCGCGGTAAAGGTGGCCCTCGGACTGTACGAACAACACCTCTGGGAGCCGGAGGAGTTTCCCGAATTCGGCGGACAGCGCTTCGCCCGCAAGGCTCAGCAGTCGGCCGAAGAAGCCATCGTGCTGCTGAAGAACGACGGTCTGCCCCTGCCCATCGATCCCGAGCAGCGGATACTCGTTGTCGGGCCTACGGCCGATAACATGCGCAGCCTCAACGGCGGCTGGACCTACAGCTGGCAGGGACAGGAGGCCGATCGCTACCTGCAGGACCATAACACTATCCGGGAAGCGATCCAGAAACAGTTTCCCGGTCGCGTGACCTACGCCCCGGGGGCTACGATGGATTCCCTGCAGGACGTAGCCACCGCGCTGTCCCTGGCCCGGGAATCCGACATCATCGTCTTATGCCTCGGCGAATCGTCCTACACCGAAGACCCCGGCAACATTAACAGCCTCGTGCTGCCGAGCGTGCAGCGGAGACTGTTTGACGAGCTGCACGCCGTAGGTAAGCCCATCGTGCTGGTCATGGCCGCCGGGCGCCCCCGCCTGATGACGAGCATGGCCAATCGTTCCCGGGCCGTCCTGTTTGCTCCCTATCCGGGTCCCTACGGCGGCGACGCCATCGCCTCCGTGCTGGCCGGTCGGGTGAATCCGAGCGGCCGTCTCCCCCTCACCTATCCGCGCCACCCCAACGCGCTGGTTAGCTACGACCACAAAGCCACCGAAGCGCGCAACGGAGGGTACAACCCCCTGTTCGAGTTTGGCTACGGACTGAGTTACACCGATTTCGTGTATTCCGATCTGCGCCTGAGCAGTCGCGTTATGAATCCGCAGGACACGCTCGAAGTGTCGTTGCGCGTAACCAACGAGGGCCAACGGGCCGGCAAACACTCCATCCTGCTCTACACTTCGGATTTGGTGGCCAGCGTGACGCCCAGCGTACAGCGCTTGCGTAAATTCACGAAGGTGCACCTGGAGCCCGGAGAGAACGAGGTCATCACCTTCCGGCTCACGCCCGCCGATATCGCCTTCATCGGTCGCGACGACCGGCCCACCACCGAGCCGGGAACCTTCCGCATCTCGATCGGGAACCTGACCGAGGAATTCGACTTCGAAGCGCGGTAGTGTAGCTGCTTATTCCTTGGCCGCGCGTACCATCTCTTTCACGGCTTCGCGCAACTTGACCGCGTCGTACACGATGCCATCCTTGATGGTATAGCGCACTCCCTCGGTTGTGGTCACCTCGTTATTCTCCGTGAGCCGGGTGGCTCCGGTGCCGTAGAGTACTTTGAGATCCGCTAGCGGATTTTCCGCCACCAGCACGATATCGGCAAGTTTGCCGGGTTCGATGGTGCCGATCTCGTCGTCCGCTCCGAGCGCTTCCGCACCGTTCAGCGTGGCGGAGCGAATCACCTCGAGGGGATGAAAACCGGCCTCCCGCAGGAGTTCGAGTTCCCGAATGAAGCCGAATCCGTAGAGTTGGTAGATGTAGCCGGAGTCGGATCCCGCCGTTACCCGGCCACCGCGGTTCTTGTACTCGTTCACGAAGGTCATCCAGAGCTGGTAGTTTCGTTTCCAGTCAACCTCCTGTTCCGTCCCCCACTTATGCCAGTAGCTTCCGTGACTAATGCGGCTGGGGGCGTAAAATTTCATCAGGCTGGGCAGGGTATACTCCTGGTGCCAGTCGGCGTTACGGGCCCGCATGACGTCCCGGTTGGCGTCGTAGATGTTGAAAGTGGGATTGAGGGTGAAATCCAGGGACAGCAGTTCGTTCATCACGGCGTTCCAGTGGTCGCTGTAGGGTTCGGCGGCCTGTTCCCAGAGCTTGCCCGCCTCCCCGAAGCGGTGCTCCTCGTTCTGGTAGTTGTAGTCGACCGGATAGTCCTGCACGCTGCGGTCGGCGAAGAGGGCCTCGGGCAGCCCGTACCAGTGTTCCATGGTGGTGAGGCCGGCGCGGGCGGAATGCAGGACGTTCCAGCGCCCGACGTTCAGCTGCGCGTGGTGGCAGGCGCTGCGCAAGCCGATTTCTTTATTGGTTTCCAGGGCGGCGCGCATCAGATCCGGGCGGGCGCCGAATAGTTTGATGCCGTCACTGCCCTTGTCCTTATTCTCGCGCACCCAGGCGACGACCTCCTCCGTAGTCGTGAAGGGTTCTTCCCGCCCCTGCCCGAAGCCGGTATAGGCGAAGATGCGGGGGGCGGCAATTTCGTTGGCCGCCGAACGTCGCTTGTGCTCCAGTGTCCAGTCGAGACCGTTGAAACTACCGGGTTCGCGAATAGTAGTAATGCCGTGGCCGAGCCACAGCTTATACACGTAATCGGGTGTCGTACCCTGGGCCATCCCGCCGGTATGTCCGTGCATGTCGACGAATCCGGGCAGGGCGTACATACCGTGAGCGTCGAGTTCCCGTCCTCCGGCCTTAAGTTGGGGCCGTCCGGCGGGGTCGATGTCCACGCCGGGAAAGCCCACCGTGGCGGCCGAAACGATGCGATTGCCTTCGATCACGATGTCCACGGGACCGATGGGCGGGGCGCCGTTACCGTTAATGAGGGTGACTCCCCGGATGATGAGTTGCGAGTAGGGCCCGGCCCCAAAATCTTCCCCGCGGGCCTCGGCGTGTGCCATTTGGGCGGGAACGCGGGAGCCCGCCAGTACGAGGAGAAGCAATAGCAAGCGCGTAGACGCAGTTATGGTATTCATGTCGTGAAGGTAATGGGTGACCACGCTATTTCCCTTACCTTCGCCCCGCGTAGTAAGAACGTCAACAATATGAGTAAGCGTAACAAGCAGAAGAACCGTCCCGGTACCGTGGCCGAGCCCACCGCCGAAGCGGTCCGGAACGTAGCCGCGCCCAGGGTCAAAGACCCGCGGCTCACGCCGGAGCGTGCCGGACGGCCCCTCGTATTTGGCGCGGAAACGTACAAGTGGCTTGCCGGAGGCTTCGTGCTCATCGTGGTCGGCTTCTTGCTTATGGTCGGCGGCCGCGACCCCGATCCTACGGTCTTTGACGCGGAGTCCATTTACAGTTTCCGCCGCATCACCCTGGCACCGATCATTATCCTGGCGGGACTGGGCGTGACGACCTACGCGATCTTCAAAAAATAGCCCGTGAGCGACTTGTTGCGTGCGTTGATCCTGGGCATCGTCCAGGGCCTGACCGAGTTTCTTCCCGTTAGCAGTAGCGGTCATCTGGAATTGACCAAGTGGTTGTTCGACGACCATAGCCTGGCCTCCGAAAGCATGCTCATGACGGTGACGCTGCACGCCGCGACCGCCCTGGCTACCATCGTGGTTTTCCGTCGGGACGTCGGCGAAATTTTGCGGGATCTGTTCCGCTTCGAGTGGAACACGGGCACTAAGTTCTCCCTGCTTATTCTGGTGAGTATGGTGCCGGCCGCCTTCGTCGGATTGCTTTTTGACGAGCTCCTCACTACCCTCTTCGACCGGCAGATCGTCCTGGTGGCTTTCATGCTCGTCGTGACGGGTCTGCTGCTCTTTCTGGCCGACCGTGCCCGCCGCACCGAGAAGAGCGTGGACTGGATGGACGCGGCCCTGATCGGCGTTGCCCAGGCTATCGCTATCCTGCCCGGCATCAGTCGCTCGGGAGCGACGATTTCCACGAGCGTACTGCTGGGCATCGACCGGGAACGCTCGGCCCGCTTCTCCTTCCTGATGGTCGTGCCCCTCATCCTCGGCAAGATCGCCAAGGATATCATTGACGGGGCATTTACGGAGACCTCCTCCGCCCTGGAGCTCTCGGTAGGCTTTCTCGCCGCATTTTTCACGGGCATGGCGGCCTGCGTCTGGATGATCAAATTGGTAAAAAAGGCGGAACTTAAGTACTTCGCTTACTACTGCTTTGCCGTGGCACTGATCGTGCTGGTGGTAAAGATGATTTTTTAACTTATGCTTACTCCTTCCACAACCCCGCCCTTTTCCTTCCGTGAGGGGGCCATGTTCCTGATCGACAAGCCGCAGGACTGGACCAGCTTCGATGTCGTGAATAAGCTTCGCTGGAAGATCCGCAAGCACCTGGGCGTAAAGAAGTTCAAGGTCGGCCACGCCGGCACCCTCGATCCCATGGCCACCGGTCTGCTGAACCTATGCGTCGGACAGTGGACCAAGGAGCTTAAACAACTGGAAGGCCTCGACAAGTCCTACACAGGAACCATTAAGCTAGGGGCCACCACCCCCTCCTACGACGCGGAAACCGAAGAGGATGGAAGCTTCCCAACCGATCATCTCACGCTGGAGGCGCTGCGGCGCGCGGCCGAGCGGTTTACCGGCGATATCGAGCAGATCCCGCCGATGTACTCGGCCGTGAAGGTCGACGGACAGCCCCTCTATAAACGCGCCCGGCGGGGGGAGCACATCGAGGTACAGGCGCGCCCGGTGACGGTCCACCGCTTCGCCCTGGATAACTTCACGGGCACGTCGGTCGACTTTGAGATTTCCTGCAGCAAGGGGACGTACATCCGTACGCTGGCCAACGATCTGGCCGAGGCGGCCGGCAGCGGCGGATACCTGACGGCCCTACGCCGCACCTCCGTGGGCCCCTACCACGTGCGGGACGCTTGGCAACTCGATGCCCTGCTGGAAACGATCGAAAAGCTGTAGCCACCCCCGGCTTACTCCGCTTCTTCCCAATTTTTGGTACGCTCGATGGCCTTTTGCCACCCGCCGTAGCGCCGCTGACGGTCTTCCTCGCTCATTTCCGGCCGGAACGACTGGTCGAGTTGCCAGGTGGCGTTCAGGTCTTCCCGTTTCCAGAACCCGACGGCCAGGCCGGCCAGCATCGCGGCCCCGAGAGCGGTGGTCTCCACGATCTTCGGACGCTCAACGTCGACCCCGAGGATATCCGCCTGGAACTGCATGAGGAAGTTGTTGGCGCTCGCTCCACCGTCGACGCGTAGGGTTTTAAGTTCACTTTTGGCGTCCTTCTGCATCGCTTCCAGTACGTCCTTTACCTGGTAGGCCAGGCTCTGGAGGGTCGCCCGCACGATATGTGCCTTGGAGGTACCGCGGGTCAGGCCGAACATCGCCCCGCGGGCGTACATGTCCCAGTAGGGCGCGCCGAGTCCGGCAAATGCCGGGACCACGTAGACTCCCCCGGTGTCCTTAACCTTGCGGGCGTAGTATTCGCTGTCGGGGGCTTCGTCGATCAGCTTTAGGCCGTCGCGCAGCCACTGAATGGCGGCGCCGGCGATGAAAACGCTTCCCTCCAGGGCGTATTCGGTGCGTCCGTCGATTTCCCAGGCAATGGTGGTCAGCAAACCGTGCTGGCTGGGGACCGCTTCAGTTCCCGTATTGAGCAGCATAAAGCATCCGGTTCCGTAGGTGTTCTTCGCCTGCCCGGGCTCGAAACAAGCCTGCCCGAACAGAGCGGCGTGCTGATCGCCCGCCATTCCGGCGATGGGTATATCCTTTCCGAAGAGCGTCGTCTTTCCGTATACCTCGCTGCTCGATTTAACTTCCGGAAGCAGGGCACGGGGTACATCCAACTCACGGAGAAGCTGCTCGTCCCAGTCCCGCTTACGAATATCAAACAACATGGTGCGTCCGGCATTTGTCACGTCCGTCACGTGAACCTTGCCGCCGGTGAGCTTATAGACGAGCCAGCTGTCCATAGTGCCGAAGCACAGTTCGCCGGCTTCGGCGCGTTGCCGTGCATTGGGGACGTTGTCCAGCAGCCACTTGATCTTAGTCCCGCTGAAGTAGGCATCGATAACCAGGCCGGTCGTCTGTTTGACGTGGGCTTCCAGACCGCGTTCCTTCAGCGCATCGCAGATCCCGGCGGTACGTCGGTCCTGCCACACGATCGCATGGTGGATCGGCTCGCCCGTCGCGCGGTCCCAAATAAGGGTGGTTTCCCGTTGATTGGTGATGCCGATCGCGGCCACGTCTGCCGCGTTCACTCCGGTGCGCTCGAGGAGCTCGCGTACTACCCCCACCTGAGCGGTCCAGATTTCGGAGGCGTCGTGCTCGACCCAAGCGGGATTCGGATAGTACTGGGTAAATTCTTTCTGGGCGGTATCGACGATACTCCCGCTACGGTCGAAGAGAATGGCACGGGAGGAAGTGGTGCCCTGGTCCAGGGCAAGGATATACTGCGGCATGATCTGTTGAGTGTGCCACAATATAGTTACGGCTACGACAACGGACCGCGATGGCTATACGCGCACCGCTTCCGCGAGGGATTCGTAGGTTTCCAGCAGTTGCTCGGCGAGTATGCGCCGGTCGTAGTACCGGTAAAATGCCGCCTGGGCGTTTCGTCCGATGGCCTCGAGTTTACGTCCCCGGCGCAGACACTCCTCGATCGTCTGCGCGAACTGGGCGGGGGTATCGGCGATGAAGAGTTCCCGCCGGTTGCGTGCCTTTATGCCTTCGAGCCCCATCGTCGTCGTCACCACCACCCGGCCCAACGACATGGCTTCGAGGATCTTGGCGCGCATCCCCCCCCCGCTCAGCAGGGGTACGATACTGATGGTATGCGCGGCCACGAAATCACAACTGTTGGGGACTTCTCCGTGAATGACCACGTTGGGCATGCGCAGTTGCCGGATACTGTGGGGCATGTTGCGGCCGGCGACGTGAAACTTCACCTCCGGGCAGCGGCGGTGAATTTCGGGCCACACGTCGTTGAGGAACCACTGCAGACCTTCGAGGTTGGGCATCCAGTCGAGTGAGCCGATGAAGTGGAGGTCCGGCGGTGCGGCGTAGCTATCGTAGGTCGGCGGTCCGCAGCGGGTTTCCAGTCCGATCGGTAATACGAGAGAGCGTCCCCTATAGCCCAGCCGCTCGAAGTGTTTCTTGTCGCGGCCCGTAATGGGCAGAAGCAGGTCGTACTGATTGAGCTGACTACGCTCGTAGTCCCGTAGCTGCTTGGTGAGGTGACGGAGATACCAGCGTTTGGGGGCGAACGAGATATTGTCGCAGCAGCGTTCCCAGATTTCGTGCTCGACGTTGTGGGACCGCATCACCACCTGGGCCGAAGAGTAGCGGCGAATGGTACTCAGATAGGGTGCCAGATAGAGCGTCTCCAGTTGCACGATGTCGAAATCCACCTCCTGCAGCCACTCCGCCAGTACATCGTGGTAGTCCTGCTGGTGGAAGCGGCTGATGTGGTAAGAGGTCCCCCGCACGAGATTGGCGACCGCGTCGACCGGGCTTACCTGATTGTCGACTGCTACTGTCCGGACCTCGTAGTAGTGATCCATTTCCGGCGGTAGCTCCGGGCCTTCGTAGAAATGCTTGGAGGTGTTCATGGCCAGCAGACTGACCTGACAACCGAGTTCGCTGAGACTTTTCGTCAATCCGTGAATGGCCAGACTTTCACCGTCCTTGAGGGGGAAGGGAAATTTTTTAGTCAGAACAAGTAGTTTCATCGGTAGCTGGCTCTAGGGTGTGGTACACTTCCAGGACGGGGTGGAAGGGGAAAACGTGGTATGACTACCGGCCGAATCCCGAAAAATGTCGGCCATATGCCCTTAGTCTTCCCAGCGGTTATTGTCCAGGTCATCCTCGTACATTCTACCCCGGGCGTTGATTTCGACGGATTGAATGGTCTGCTTGTCCATTTCCAGCGTGAAGGAGTAGTTCGGATTTGTCCATCCCCAGTCGGCCAGCACGGTCCAGTCGGCCGCGTAGTCGGGGCGGGGCTTCTCTCCCCGGAGGATTTGGGGGGCGATGTAATAGTATTTTTCCGATCCATCCTTCAGGGTCACCGTTACTTCCAGGGGCATGGGCATGCGACCGACACGTTTCAGATCGATCCGGGTAGTGCCGCTGCTGTCCACGTCTTCCACATCAGCTACGGCATAATCGGGGTAGTCGGTTCCGTTGACCCAGTACTCGCGGTACCAGTCTAGTTCGAGTCCGGAGCACTTTTCGGCAATGCGCACGAAGTCGTTGGGGTTAGGGTGCTTAAAGCGCCAGTCGTGGTAGTACCGTTGGAGGGTACAGGTGAAAGCATCCTCCCCGATGATGTAGCGGAGTTGCTCCAGGAATACCGAACCGTTTACGTAGCTAGCTACGCTGTAGGCGGAATTGGTAGCGAAATGGTCGGCGTGGACCGTAAGCGGTTCCTGCAGACCGGTCTGGCGGAAGCCGCGCAGACTAGCGAAGGTCCGCGCGTGGGGGTTGTCGGCAACCTCTCCCTCCAGCAGACCCTCGCGGCGCAGATGGTTCATGACCTCGCTGCTGGCCCAACTCGTAAAGCCCTCGTCCATCCAGGCGTAAAGCGCTTCATTGGTGCCCATCAGCATCTGGTACCAGGTATGCATCAGTTCGTGAACGCTTACGCCGACGAGACTCGATAAATTACGCTGGCCGGTAATGAGGGTAGCCATGGGGTACTCCATACCGCCGTCCCCTCCCTGAATGAAGCTGTATTGCTCGTAGGGGTAGGCGCCGTAATGCTGATTGATGTAATCGAAGGCCGCGTCCATAATAGCGGGCAGCTTTTCCCAGTTCTCGGTAGTCTCGGCCCCCGGCTGGTAGAAGAAGTTCAGAGTAGTGCCGTTCGTGCGTTCCAGCGTGCGGTGGGTATAGTCCGGATCGGCCGCCCACACGAAGTCGTGCACGTTCGGGGCCAGAAAACGGTAACTAAGGATGTCCGGACGCGAAGCGGGCTCGGGAGCGTAGCCGTAACCGATGATTTCGGGATTCTGTAGGTAACCCGTGGCCGCTACCACGTAGTCACGCGGAATATTGATCGTCACGTCGAAGTCTCCCCAGATGCCGTAAAATTCGCGACCGATGTAGGGGTTGGCGTGCCAGCCCTGGTAGTCGTACTCGGCCATCTTCGGGTACCACTGGGCCATGCTGTAGTCGATGCCCTCGGCGTTGTCACGACCGCTGCGGCGGATTTGCAGAGGCACCTGCGCGTCCCAGGTCATGCTGAAGACCGTACTGTCACCCGGAAGCAGGGGTTCGTCGAGGCGAACCTCCAGGATCGTACCGACCTCCTCGAACGCAAGGTCGCGGCCGTCTCGCTGTAGTGTATTTACGTGGATGTAGCCAATTTCCTCCGGCGTGAGCTTGCTGATTCGGTCGGCCACCCGATCATCGGCGTCGGGCAGGTTCAGGTTGCGGAGGTCCATCTGGCTTCCCGGCTGGAATGCATTGAAGTACAGATGGTAAAATACCTTGTCCAGGGTGTCCGGCGACTGATTGAAGTAAGTCAACTCCTGAGTACCGGCGTACTGGTGGTTGCGGACGTCAAAGTCAATTTCCATCCGGTAGGCCGCCCGCTGCTGCCAGCGATCGGGTTGGGCAAAAAGGAGGGCGGGAACGCAGGAGCAAGCAAGGAACAATAAGCGAAGGGCGGGAACGGGCATTAAGACGGGGGGTTGGTTTCTGAGGCGGGGGGTTATCTAAGACATGCAAACGCGTAATCGCGGAAAAGTGCAGTCCGCCCCCCCGAATTTTGACGCAATGGTAACGTTTTGTAGCGACGGCTTCAGCCGTTATGCTGCTCTCGCGTCACCTCAATCTTAGAACTGCCTTACCGTGTAGCGACGGCTTCAGCCGTTATGCTGCTCCTGCGTTACGTCAATTTTGGTACTGCCCTACCGTGTAGCGACGGCTTCAGCCGTTATGCTGCTCCTGCGTTACGTCAATTTTGGTACTGCCCTACCGTGTAGCGACGGCTTCAGCCGTTGTGCTGCTCTTGTGTCATATGAATTTATAGTACCGCCCCACCGTGTAGCGACGGCTTCAGCCGTAATGCTGCTCGTTAACCATGCAAAACTCGACACTTCCAGCTCCGCTGTATACCCAGACCCGACTGCCGTGAAGCGACGGCTCCGGCCGTCAGGGGGCTCGTACGTCATATTAATTTTAATACCGCCCTTACCGTATCACGACGGCCTCCGCCGTCCCGCAGCTGAATCGTTTAATGTACAGCTTAACGGATAGGGCCGTCGCAATCGGTACAGCTCGACGGCTCAAGCCGTCGCTACAGGTTCTGGCCTTTCTATCGGTACAGCGCGACGGCTCAAGCCGTCGCTACACGGCTTAGGCTGTTGCTACCGGTACAGCTCGACGGCTCAAGCCGTCGATACATGGTTCAGGTCGTTGCTATCGGTACAGCGCGACGGCTCAAGCCGTCGCTACAGGTTCAGGTCGTTGCTACCGGTACAACTTGACGGCTCAAGCCGTCGCTACTGTTCAGGTCGTTGGTATCGGTATAGCGCGACGGCTCAAGCCGTCGCTACACGGCTCAAGCCGTCGCTACACGGTTCAAGCCGTCGCTACAGGTTCAGGTCGTCGGTACACGGGCTTGCGTTATCTTTGCCCCCACAATTGTTGAATATGTCCGCACCCCTTGCTCGTCACCTTCCACTACTTCTGTTGCTGATTCTGCTGGCGGCGGCCAGCCGGCTACTTCCCCACTGGCCGAATTTCGGTCCCATCGGGGCCATGGCGCTCTTCGGTGCCGCGGCCTTCCCGCGTAAGTGGATGGCGGCGCTGGTGCCCTTCGCAGCGCTTTACCTCAGCGATCTGGCGCTTAACAACGTACTGTACAGTCAGTACTACGAGGGATTTTACTGGGGCTTCAACGCCTGGGTATACCTGGGTTTCGGCCTCACGATCCTCCTGGGTTTCGGACTGTTGCGTAATACGACCTTCCGCTGGTTACGCCTGGGCGGAGCGACCGTCGGCGCCACCCTCGTATTTTTCGTGCTGACCAATTTCGGCAGTTGGCTCGGGTCGCCCCTCTACCCCCAGACCTGGTCGGGCCTAGTAGCGGCCTTCGTGGCCGGCCTGCCCTTCCTGTTAAACAGTTTCGCCGGAAACGTGCTGTTCGCCGGCCTGCTGTTCGGGGGCGCGCGGTATTTCGCGAAAACCCCCACGGAGGCTACCGTTCGGGAACGGGTATAGGATCAGGGATGAGGTACCACCGGTTATTCTTACTGGCATTGCTCCTTACGGGACTGGCCTGCTCCCGCGTTTCCGCCCAAATCGTCAACATCGAGGATAAACGGAAGGGCTTCGATTCCGTAGGCTGGTACGGACAGATCGATCTCGGCGGCAACCTCACCCGCAATAAGGCGAAGGTCATCAGCCTGAACGGCAGCGTACGCGTGGACCGCAAGGGTCGCCAGCATGCCCTGCTCGCCCTGGCCGATTACCGACTGGTGCAGGTGAGTGGAGACAACGCCCTGAACGCCGGCTTCGCCCACTTGCGGTATGCGTATTACCTCAGTGACCGGTGGCGGTGGGAGGCCTTCACCCAGGTGCAGTACAACGAGCAACTCCGACTGGGCCTGCGCACGCTGGTCGGGACCGGACCACGCCTCAAGTTGTTTGCCTTCGGCGACAACCGCGTGTACGTCGGAGTGCTCTACATGTACGAGTACGACGAAGTGGCGGAGGGCACCATCACCTACCGGGACCACCGGTTGAGCAGCTACCTAAGCTTTTCCCTGTTTCCGCTGCCCAACGTCACTCTGTCGAATACGACTTACTACCAACCCGTGATCCCCGACTTCCGGCAACCGCGGCTGTCCAGCATAACGGCCGTGACCCTCAAACTAACGGATCGCCTCGCTTTTAATACCCGGTACAGCATCACCCACGATGCACTGATCAGCCAGGGACTCGACGACGTACCCGCTACCTCCTACGACTGGACCAACGGATTACGCTACAGTTTCTAGGCAGGGCGTAACTTACTGCCATGCTAAAGCTATTTTTTCCCGGGCTGCTCTGCATGCTGCTTACGGCATCCTGCACCGAAACCAAGCCAACGATGAGTTCCGCCGCCTACCCCCAGATCCCCGTCACCTACCCCACGACCGACAAGGACAGTACCGAAGACGAGTACCACGGCCAAATAGTCCGTGACGACTACCGCTGGCTGGAGGACGACAATAGTGTAAAGACCAAGGACTGGGTCACGCGGCAGAACGAGGTGACGTTTGGTTACCTGGAGCAAATCCCCTTCCGTCAGGACATCGAGGAGCGCCTGACCGAGCTGGTCAACTACCCCCGCCTGTCCTCCCCCTATAAAGTCGGTGAGTACTACTTCTACGGGCGCAATGACGGACTGCAGAACCAGTCCGTGATCTACTACAAGAAGGGCCTGGACGGAGAAGAGCGGGTCTTCATCGACCCCAACGCGCTCAATGCCGAGGGAACCACCAGCATCAACTTGCTGGGGGCGGACAAACAGAACCGCTACATGGCGTACAGCCGCAGCGACGCCGGGAGTGACTGGCAGACGATCTACATCCGCGACATCGCGACGAACGAGGACCTAGAGGATGAGCTCCAGTGGGTCAAATTCAGCGGAGCCGGTTGGTACGGCGACGGCTTTTTCTACAGCCGCTACCCCGCCCCGGCCGAGGGAGAAGAGCGTAAGGGGAATAACCTGATGCACTCGGTGTACTACCACAGTCTCGGACAGCCACAGTCCCGGGACCGGGTAGTCTTCGAGGACGCCGATCATCCGGACTACTACCACTACGGCGGAACCACCGAGGAGGAAGATTATCTCATCATGTACGCCGCCCCGGGAACGGATGGTTTTGCCACCTATTACCTGCCGTTAGGCGGGGGCGAGTTGCCGCCGGTCATCGAACCCGTAGCGCTCTTCGCCGACACGAAGAATAAGAGTCAGGTCGTGCACACCGATGGCACCGACTTCTGGGTGCTTACGGACATTGGGGCCCCGAACTACCGCCTCGTGAAGATCAACATCAACAAGCCCCAGCGCACCAGTTGGGTAGAGATCATTCCCGAAAGTGAGGATCTGTTGCAGAGCGTTACCACGGGGGGCGGATACCTTTTCGCCAACTACCTGGAGAAGGCTACGGACCGATTCTACCGCCTGAGCTACGACGGTGAGCACAAGACCGCCGTGCAGCTGCCGGGGGTGGGGTCAGCCGGCGGATTCAGCGGCAAGGAAGAGGACAAGCAATTGTTCTACGTGTATACCAGCTTCACCTACCCTCCGACCATCTTTGAATACGACGTGGAGACCAACGAGAGTAAGCCGTTTTTCGAGCCGGAGTTGAAGTTCGATCCTAAGGAATACGAAGAGAAGCAGGTGAGTTACATCAGTAAGGACGGGACCGAGGTGACGATGTTTCTGGTACACAAAAAGGGACTCGAGCTGGACGGTGACAACCCGACTTACCTCTACGGGTACGGTGGTTTCAACATCAGTCTGTCGCCGAGCTTCAGCGTGATGCGTATGCCCCTATTGGAGAACGGGGGTGTATTTGCCATGGCCAACCTCCGCGGGGGCGGCGAGTACGGCGAATCGTGGCACCAAGCCGGCATGCTCGAAAATAAGCAGAACGTATTCGACGACTTCATCAGCGCCGCCGAGTACCTCATCGAACAGGGCTACACTCGCAAGGAGAAACTGGCCATCGCCGGAGGTTCCAACGGCGGTCTGCTGGTGGGCGCCGCGATGACCCAGCGTCCCGATCTGTTTGCCGTAGCCTTTCCGGCCGTCGGAGTGATGGACATGCTGCGCTACCACAAGTTTACCGTCGGTAAGGGGTGGATTCCGGAGTACGGGAGCAGTGAGGATTCCAGTATGTTCCCGGTTCTGCACGCCTACAGTCCGCTCCACAACTTGCGTCCGGGCACCGCCTACCCGGCCACGATGATCACCACCGCCGACCACGACGACCGCGTGGTTCCCGCCCACAGCTTCAAGTACGCCGCCCGGTTGCAGGAAACCCAGGCGGGTGAGCGTCCCGTGCTGATCCGCATCGAAACCAATGCCGGGCACGGGGCGGGCAAACCGATCTCTAAGATGATCGAGGAGGAAGCCGATCGGTGGAGCTTTTTCTTTTACAATACCCAGGCGCCCGTCAAGTACGCGGTGAAGGGATAAGTCGCCGACATTTGCAGGCGACTAAGCTACCGTGCCCCCGCAGCTGCTCCCCGCCCCCGCGGTGCAACCGTAGCAGTGTTGGTTCAGGACGATGTTGCGGTTGCGCAGAGCCTCGAGGTCGAAATCCCGCAGGTGCTGTCCCTTACTGGCGACTTTGAGGTCAAGCATCTGATTGAAGTCGCAGTCGTAGAGGTAGCCGTCCCAGCTGACGGAAATGGTATTGCGGCACATCAGCCCGTCCACCGTAGCCGGATTGTAGGCGTCGACTAGTTTCTGCATGTATTCCCCGTAGTTTCCGCTTTCGAGCAGATAGTCCAGGAAGCGACTGACCGGTAGATTGGTGATCGCGTAAAGCTCGTTGAAAACGATGCCGTACTTGCGATCCAGCTGCCGCTTAAATTCCGCCTGCAGCGTCTCCTGTTTCCCGGGCAGGTAGGCACCGGAAGGATTGAAAACCAGATCCAGTTTGAGTCCGGTTCCGGGCTGTCCGTAGCCAACGTCGTTGAGGAGTTGCAGCGCCTTGATGGAATCCTCGAAGACCCCATCTCCCCGCTGCCCGTCGGTCCGCCCCTTGCTGAAGTAGGGCAGGCTGGAAACGACCTGTACCCGGTGCTTAGCCAAAAATTCGGGGAGATCCCGGTACTTGGGGTTTGCCATGATGATCGTGAGGTTGCAGCGGTCGATCACCCGTTTACCGAGGGCGGTACACTGCTCCACGAACCAGCGGAAGTGGGGGTTCATTTCGGGGGCCCCGCCGGTGATGTCGACCACCTTGATCGAAGGACTGGCGGCGAGTACCGCGACGCAGAGTTCCAGGTCGGCCCGGTTCATATTTTCTTCCTTGCGGTCGGGGCCGGCATCTACGTGACAGTGGGCGCACGTTTGATTGCACAACTTCCCGATGTTGAGCTGGAAAATTTCGATCTCCGTAGGTTTGAAGGGGCGGTGCCCCTGGTCCGCCAGACGGTCGGCGAAGCGGGGGAAGCGGGCGTCCTCTACGTCCTTTCCGTTCAACACGTTCAACTGTACGTATCCGCTAGTCAGGTCGGAACCCTTGCGTTTTAAACTCTGGGTCTTTTGTTTGACTCCCATTGATCATAAATTTTTTACGGTCCCCCGTAGATTTACATAGTCACCTTTTCCACCTGCCGCTGCATCTGTCGGGCATAGATGAGCGTGGTACCCGCCTTTACGGCCGCGGCCACGTGAACGGCTTCCATCATTTGTTCTTCGTCGGCACCGGCCTGCAGGCTGTTAGTGGTGTAGGCATCTATGCAGTAAGAACACTGTATGGCGTGACTCACCGCCAGGGCGATCAGCGCTTTCTCGCGCTCCGTCAGGGCTGTATCGCCTTCGGTGACGCCGCTGTACCAGGCGAAAAATTTTTCTCCCATATCCTCCTGCCAGTCGGCAATCTTACCGAAGGTGCGCAGGTCTTTGGGGTCGCTATAGGGGTTCATGGTTTTAAGCTTTTGGTTCGGAGGGGATGGGTTTTGTGTGGCGGCCGTAGCTCCTGCGTCGATCAGTTTTTCGGGAATCAGAGCCTGTCCTTCACCGGACGCCTCCGCGGCGGGCATGATCTCGGTATTATCCCAGATACCGGTCTTGAGGGTGGTCGCGTAGCTCATTGGCAGGCGCGTACGCTGTTGCAGCATCTTTTCCCGGGCACTAAGGTGATCGTACTCCAGGGCGCGGAATTCATAGGTCAGTTCTCCGTCGACGTCATCGAGCAGCAGAAACCAGGTTCGCGGGGTACCGTCGTTGGCCGGCATTCCGACCGCCCCGGCGTTCAACCAGCACTTCCCGTCACGGGCATCCGCAAAAGGAAGTCCACTGTGTCCACCGATGATCACGTCGGCCCCAGTTACGGAGAAGTTCCGTGCCTTGGTTTGCCAGGGGGTAGACTTCCAGATAAACTCCGACTCATGGTCGACCGATCCGTGCAGAATGCAAACTTTACGATCGGCATACCGGAAGCTTAGCCCGAGGGGCAGCGTGTGCATAAATTCCGTACTCTCCTGACTAACCTCCTCACGGGCGTACGCATACCAGAGGCGGGCGAACAGATCGCACCGGCTACCATCGTTAAAATTGCACCCGCAGTCGTCGATACCGTCGCGCAAGTTGATCTCAACGTTGCCCGCGATTGCATGACACCCCCAGGAGGCCAGGAACTGCAAACTGGCTTCCGGGTCGGCGCAGTAGCCGGGCGTATCACCGGTGCAGATGACGTTCCCGGCAGGGATACCGCGCCGATCCGCCTCGCGGCGCACCGCCCGGAGCGCTTCCAGATTGGAGTATACCCCCCCGAACACGAGCAGGGGCCCGGAGAGACGATCGATCGACTTGAAATGGTCAGGTGACATGGCGCTTAGATACGTGTGGGAGTACGGGACGGTTGCGGCCCTACTACGACTGACGGCGGAAGAGGGGATGAAGTGTCGGCATTATGCATAGGTGGCTTTTCGTTGGGGCAATGTGGATTTGACGGATCGCCTCCGGAAGTCAGTCCCACCGAAGTAACGGGGGAGCAAGTACAGGACGAAACAGATGACTACACTAATGACCGTGACGCTGAGAAGATCCGCGTACGTTCCGCCGCCCATCACCCAGCGGGCTGGCCAGGCATCCAGCGCGTACGCGGTACCGGCCACGAGTCCTCCGCCTACCGAAGCGTAAAAGCTGAGGCGGGGGGCGGGGAGCCACCATAGACAGAATACCGGAGCCAGACCGACGACCATGGCCCCGGAAACCGTCGTAGCGGATAGAATAGCGGGATCGAGGAACACCGGCAGCGTACCCAGCAGGGTGATGGCCACCATGGCCCAGCGCCCCTTACGTGGCGTCGGCTCGGGTCCACCGATTTTGATGTCGACAATCGCCAATTTGGAGAAACTGGAAAACGTGCTGTCGAGCGTGCTGGCTGCCGAGGTGATCATGATAAAGTTCATGACCAGTAATACCGGACCACCCAGCAGTTTTCCAACCTCCACGGCGGCCTGCCCCTCCACGCCGAGCAGACGTCCGTACACGCCCACCAGACTGAAGGCGACAATACAAACGGCACCAAGCGGTACGGCCCACAAAAATGCCCGGAGGGTCGATCGCGGACTGGCCAGAAATCCTCGGTCGGTAAGTACGGGATCGTGGAAGGGATAACTGAGACTCTGCAGAAGCGCCACCAGCAAGAGATTATGTGCACCGGCAGAAGTGTTGCCGCCCCCGTTTGCCGGGGTGGCGGTTTCTAGCAGCGGCGTGATCCGGTAATCCAGGGCGGGCAGTATCGCTCCGAGGATGACGGCGAGCAGGACGCCGAACAGCACGAGCTGCACGATGTCCGTCAGGATCGAGGAGGACATGCCCCCGCGCAGGCTATACGCCAGCGTCAGGCTCGTGAACACCAGAATCGAGATGTAGTACGACCCACTGCCCACGGCTCCGAAATAACTGCCGATGACCATGGTATTGGACCACACTTCGTTGAACAGTCGAAAGCAGATGAGTAGGGAGAAGGTCATCACCGCCCCCCGGCCGAACCGACTTTTCAGGAATTCGTGAATACTAGTGAAACCACCCCGCGTCCGCATATAATAAATGACCACCCCGGCTACGGCAAAGCTGAGGTAATAGCCCGCGTAGGCCACGCCGCCCAGGATGCCGAACGACAGCCCGAGATTGGCCGCATTGGTGATCGACTTCGCGAACAGCCACGAAATCACGAGGCTGCTCATGAGGGCGAGCGTACCCGGGCGGCGCTCCCGGCGCGCACCCCGAAAGAAGGCCGCCGGGGAACGCGCCAGTGGTGAAATGGCGTACAGCAGGACACTGGATCCCACGACCAGTATCCACTGCCAGACGGTATAGTTCGTCAGCCATTCCATTAGTTGACGTCCCACCAGACGGGTACATTTACCGAGTTCCCGTCGGTAGCTTCGGCGGCCACCCGGTAGTTATCGAAATTCAGCGCCTGCTCGTCGGCGGGGTACGGAAAACGAATGGGATACACGCCCCCGTTCAGACTGGCGACCGCGGGAAGTAAGCCGGGGTGCCCGGTCCGCCGCCACTCGATCCAACCTTCATAGCCGTTTCCGATTCCGGCGATCCACTTCTGGGTGATGATCCGTTGCAGACCCTCCGTCGGGGACCACGCGGCCGGACCCGAGTCGAGATAATCGGCGGGCATCTCGGTATGCCAATAATCGAAAGCCTGCCGTACTCCGCGCCGGTAAATGTCCTCCGCGTCGGCATCGATGTATCCCTTCAGGGCGGCTTCGGCGAGCAGAAGTTGAGTTTCCCAGGCCGTGAGGTAGTTGAAATCCAGGTCGCCGGTGCGTTCCCGCCATACGGTACCCGGTCGCGCGTAATTATCCGGCACGATCGGGGTAGCGGCATCGATGCCGTTCTCGATTCCCACGAAGGCTCCGCCGGCCGCGGCGGGCCGGTACAGGGTGGCTACCCTCGGGTCACTCAGGGTACTGAAAATGCCTTCGGCCGTCCGGGACATCAGAAAGACGTTGAAAATACCCACGCGAGCCGTCGCGAAGGCGAAGCTGTTCGGAGGACCGGAGGCAAAATCAAAGGTTGCATTCTGCTCGTTGTCTTGCATGTACGAACCTTGAGCGTAAATGTCCTGCAGCTCCTCCCCCACCGGTACCCGACCGGATATCCGCACCAGGGCCTTAATGCGTAAGCTGTTGGCGAAGCGCTTCCACCCGGCCAGATCTCCGGAAAAAAGGATATCTCCCTGTAGGGGCAACACGCCCGTATAGTCATCCATGACTTGCACGGCGGTGCGCAGATTGTCGAGAATGCCCCCCTCCACCAGATAGATGTCCTCCTGCCGGTCGTACGATGGAGTGACGATTCCGTCGGTGCGGCCCCGTACCGCCTCGAAGTAGGGAACGTCACCGAAAATGTCCGTGAGGTTCATGGCCAGGTAGGCCTTCAGCACGAGGGCGGGGCCTTCGTACACCGCCGCCGCCGGATTTTGTCGACTCTGCTCGAGGATCGTCTCGTTATCGCGCAGCGCCGTGTATAACACATCCCAGGGATTACCCCCTTCCTGGGGACTGCTCAGGGCATGACGATCCAGTAGATTGAAGTCAATCATGGCGAAGTGCTGACTCAGCAGGTTTCCCGCTACAAAGCCCTCGTAGCTCATCTGATCGCCGTAGCCGTAGAGGACTTGCCGGAGCAGCAGTTCGTTCTGCACGCTGGCGGGAGCATTCTCGTTGGTGTTGATGGCCGAGAAGTCTTCGGTGCAGGAGGATAGCAGCAGCGGGAAGAGAAAAATCGGAAGCAGTTTCATCGGTTGTGGAGCTTGGGCGGGTAATCAGAAGGTCAGTCCCAGGTTGAGGCCGAAGCTGCGGGCGCTGGGGTACGTCATGTCCTCGACGCCGAACACGATGCCCTGCCCCTGAATGGCGAATTGCTCGGGGTCGAAGTGGGGAATGGCGGACCAGGCGTACAGATTGCGGCCAGTCAGACTCACCGATGCACCTTGCAGTCCCCGGAGAAACGTGCCGGCCAGTTGCGAACGGTCGAGGCGGTAGGAAAGGCTGACCTCCCTCAGTTTGAGGTAACTGGCGCTGTACACATTGTTTTCCTCATGGTTGCGGTCGTAGTAACTGCGGTAGTACCGTTCGGCGGAGATCGGCGTGGTATTCGGTACGTACACCGGTTCCTGGGAGGTGCCGGTATTCTGCACCCCGGGGATGACAATACCGGACTCAGGCCGGTAGGCGGTTTCTTCCAGTTGACCGGCTACCCCGGCCAGACTCAGGGTGCGACTAACGAGCTCTCCTCCCTTCCGCCAGTCGAACAGCACGGCCAGTTCCAGATTCCCCAGGCGTAGGTTGTTCTGGGCTCCGAGCACGAAATCGGGGTTCGCGTTACCGATCTTGCGGAGGGTGTTGTTAGCGACCAGTGCACCCTCGGCGTCCAGCACGAACTGGCCGTCGGCGTTCTTCCGGTATCCCGTACCCCAGATGTCGCCAATATTTCCACCGGGTTCCACGATGAAGTAGACCGTCTGATTGACGGAATTGTACACCCGACTGTACGACAGCGTAAACCGATCGGTCCCGGGCGGTAGCTCGTCCACGACGGCCCGGCTCGTGCTGAAATTGAATCGGCTGGTCCAGCGGAAGTTATCGGTACTGACCGGCACGACCGATAGAATGGCTTCCACGCCCCGGGCGCTTACTTTCCCCCCATTCACGATCTGCTGTCGGTATCCCGATGACTGGGCGATGGGCAGGCTGAGGATTTGGTTTTCCGTACGCTGAGTGAAGTAGGTGAAGTCGAGTCCGAGGCGGTAATCCAGTAACCGAACGTCTCCGCCGACTTCCGTTGCGGTAGTTTGCTCGGGCATGAGTCCCGGCTGGGCCAGTACGGCCTGCTCACTGAAGGTCGGTTCCCCGGCGAAGGGGCGCTGGGCCACGAAAATCGAACTGGTGCGGTAGGGATCGGTATCGTTACCGACCTGGGCCACGTTAGCCCGCAACTGCAAATAATCGATTGCGGTCGGCAGAGACAACGCTTTACTGACCACGACACTCAGACTGGCCGAGGGATAGAAAAAATGCGTCCGGTCGGCGCTCGTAGGAGTGGCCAGTGCACTGGACCAATCGTTGCGACCCGTAACATCCACGAAGACGAAGTCCCGGTATCCCAGGCGCGCCAGACCGTAGATGCTGTTGATGCGCTTGCGGGCGGACTGGTCGCGAATAACGACCGGACTGGCCGCGTTGCTCAGCCGGAATATACCCGGCTGGGCCAGCGTAAAGGCGTTACTCTGGATGTTCCCGGCCCGCTGATCGAGACGGTTGGCACCCGCCAGCAGGTTGAGGTGGAAGTCGCCCATTTGGGTGTTGTACTCCAGCAGCACGTCGGTATTCACTTCCCGGTACATGACGTCGTTTTCGGCGTACCCTCCGCGGGGAAAGCGGTTGGTGCTGAAGTTGCGCCGGAATTGCCGGACTTCGGTACTGTAATCCATGCCGGAACGCAGGGTCACCGACAGGTTATCGAGCAAATCATACCGGGTGGATACGAAGCCAAATAGGCGGTCGCGCGCAAAGCTGTTCCGATTCTCCAGCAGCGTGAAGTAGGGATTATCGAAGAAGGTATAGTTGTAGCTGAACTGCCGCACCCCTTCGAGTCCGGGTTGCCAGTAATCGCGCAGCACCTCGGTATCGGTCTGCCGCCCCAGCCAGGCCGTAAGGTCGTAATTGATGTTCTCCGAGCCATAGCCGCCGGCGGGGCGGTTGCTCGAGCCGGAGTTGGTATAAGTCAGCGCCGCATCGACCCGGAGCCGGTCGGCCGGACGGAAGCCGAAGCGGCCCGCCAGTGTTTTGCGCTTCAGGTCGACGCCCGGAATGTAGCTTTCGCTCCGTAAGTCGGTCGCGGACAGCCGGAAGTCCCCGAAATCCCCGCCCCCGCTGATGGCAAGGTTGTTGATGGCCGTAGTTCCGGTTCCGTAAAAGTCGCGGACGTTATCCGGCCGGCTGACGAAGGGGGTTGCCGGAATGGGAAGCCCACCGTGCACGGCTACGTCTCCACCCCTGACGACCGTACCGTCGGCGAGGGTCACCGGACTGTCGAACTGAGGAACGTTAACACCGGCGTCCAACCGCGGCCCGTAGCTGTAGGTGATGTTGTCGGAGATGCCCCCACCCAGACCGTCGACGAAGGCGAAAGCTCCCCCCTGCCCCTGCCCGTACAGGTTCTGGTAACGGGGCAGCTGGAAGGGGCGCTCGACCGTAAGACTGCTGTTAAAGCTGATGCCCAGGCCGGGCTGACGACCGCCTCGCTTGGTGGTAATGACGATGACGCCGTTGGCGGCCCGGGCGCCGTAGAGGGCCGCGGCGGAGGCTCCCTTAAGAACGCTTACCGAGGCTACGTCGGCCGGGTTTACGTCCATCGCGCCGTTGCCAAAATCGACTCCCTGAAAGCCGGCGGCGGCCTCGTCGGTTTGGTTGATAATGGTCTGGTTATTAATGGGAACACCGTCCACGACGAAGAGTGGATTATTGTTGGTGAAACTGGTCTCGCCGCGAATGACGATCTGACTGCTGGATCCTACCCCGGTGGGGCCGGCCGTCACCCGCAGGCCGGCGATCTGTCCGCTGAGGTTGTCCAGGAAGTTTACCGCCTGCACGTCCGTAAGGGCCTCGGTCTCCAGTTGTTGCACCGAGTAGCCGAGCTCGCTGTTCTTGCGCTGAACGCCGAGCGCCGTAACCACCACCTCGGATAGTTGGAGGCCCGGAGAAAGCTCCACGGTCAGGTTCGTAGCTCCCGCGTCCGCGCCTACAGCTACAGTTTTATCCACGTAGCCCAAGTAGCTGAACACCAGTTCTCCAGAAACTTCTTCTAGGGAAATGGTAAAGGCACCGGATGCATCGGTAAGGGTTCCGTTGCTCGGGTGACGTTTTTCGTATACAGTCGCTCCGATCAGGGGCTCACCGTCCCCGAAAACGGAGCCCGAGACAATGGTCTGACCCGTCAGAACGAACGTAAGGAGCAAGCCAACCAGCGTGGCCCACACACGTAAGCATAACATAAACAAGAGGTTAGGGAAAGGGACTGAGGTGCCGCGAAAAACTAGGCCGCCGTCGGTGGTGCCCTCCCCACTACGGGCAGTCGGGTACGATCCGTCCGCCCCGGGGCCGGGTCTCCGAACACGCCTACGTAGTCGATCAGCAAAAATGCCAGTTCGGGTAGCAGGGAGCGAAGACGGACCCACTGGTCGTGCAGGTCGCGCAGGCCGTTGACATCACGGAGTTCCCGCAGGTGACATACACCCGGGAAGAGCTTCACGAGCTCATCCCGCAGGTTTCGGGATTGCCAGGGCAGGCCGGCAAAGCGATCCGGATCGAACTGCCGTCGGTGCAGGCCGATCAGCCACGCCCCGCCCCGCCGGTCGGCACCGAGGACACCGTCCCCCCGGGAGAGTAAACCGGCCGCCCGACGCAGATCGTCGGCCCGAAGCGTCGGACAGTCGTTGCCGACAATGATGAGTTGATCGATACCCCGGGCGAAAACTTCCGCGGCGGCATTCGCGAGCCGCTCGCCGAAAGACCTACCCCGCTGCCGGGATTCGTCGTAGCGGTGGACCGGCAGACCGACGTGCCTCAGCGTCCGGTCGGTGCGCTCGATGAGATGCCGCGCCACCCGAACCCCCTGCTCGCGGACGATCCCGAAAGATTTATGCCGCGCCTCCGCGGCGGCGGAGCGGCTGAACAGCAGGATGGCGGTGGTAGTGGGCACAGCGTAAAGGTCCGTGTTAAGTAGACGGCGGGGAAATACATTCACCACTTACGCCTTAAGCCGACACATTGGATTTATGCCAGCGCCTTCGTGAGTGCGGATTCCCAGCGCCGGTAGGCCGCACGGAGTGATTCGGTGTCCCCAACTTGCGGGATTACCGAATGTTCGATTTCCTGACGCCCGACGGCGGACGCCAGATCGGGAGCCAGCCCGGCCGCCACGCCGCTCGCCAGCGCGGCCCCGACCGCTCCGGTGGTGTCGTGCACTTCGATGGTGGCTCCGGTAAGCGTGGAAATCGTTGACGCGAATACCCGGCTCTGAAACATATTATCGTTGCCGACCCGGATCGTGCTCAGTTCCACTCCGAGATCGCGCATGATCCGCATACCGTACACGAAGGCAAAGGCAACCCCTTCGATCCCCGCGCGCACCAGGTGGGCCCGACCGTGGCGGTTGAAGTCCAGTCCGAGCAGTTGCGCGCCGACGTCGCGGTTGCCCAGCATGCGTTCGGGACCGTTACCGAAGGGCAGGAAGTGGAGTCCGTCGCTACCGATGGGTACCGCTTCGGCCATGCGTTCCATGGCGCCGTAATCCGTCCCCTCCGCGCAGACTTGCTGACGGATCCACCGGTGGGCGATGCCCGTTCCGTTGATACAGAGCAGGATTCCGATCCGGGGGTCCGCAGCGCTGTGGTTGACGTGGGCAAAGCTATTGACCCGTTGCCCGGGATCGTACGCCAGGCGGTCGGTTACCCCGTACACCACCCCGCTGGTTCCGGCGGTAGCGGCTACTTCGCCGGGTTGGATGACGTTGAGGCTCATGGCGTTGTTGGGCTGGTCGCCCGCCCGGTAGCCGATGATGGTTCCCGCGGCAAGACCCGTTTCGGCGGCGGCCCTCTCACTCACTTGGCCCTGTACGCCGAGGGCGGGAACGCGGGAGCAGAGTTTATGGGCATCCAGTTCCAGAGCATCCAGCACCATCTTTGCCGGTTGGTCATCCGAAAAATCCCAGAGTACCCCTTCGCTCAATCCCGTGACGGTGGTAGTGGGTTCGCCCCCCAAACGCAGGGCAATGTAGTCGCCCGGCAGCATGGCGTGGGCGGTGCGCCGGTAATGCTCGGGCTCGTGGTCGGCTACCCACTTTAGTTTAGCGGCGGTAAAGTTGCCCGGACTGTTGAGGCAGTGGCTCAGACACCGCTCGGGACCGATCCGTTTGAAGGCACCTTCGCCCGTGGCCACGGCTCGGCCGTCGCACCAGATCATGGCGGGGCGCACTACCCGGTGCTCCTGATCGACCAGCACCAGACCGTGCATCTGGTAGCCTATCCCCACCGCACGGATATCCGTCGGGGACACGCCCGATTCCTCGATAAGTCGACGGGTGGTGTCGACGACGTAGCGGTACCACTGGTCGGGGTCCTGCTCCGCCCAGCCGGCCTGGGGGACGTCCATGCCCATCTCTTCGGTGGGTGCCTGCACGCGGCCCAGCACCCGGCCGGTGGCGGCCTCCACGAGCGCGGCCTTTACGGATGATGATCCAATATCGTAGCCGATGGTATACATAGCGGGGCGAGGTTACTTTTGCGCAGCCAATGTACGGTGCTCCGAACATCCGGCGTGTCCCGGGCTAGCGAACGTCGTACGCCGCCCGCCGTTCAGGAGTAAACCGGTATGGGAGATACATCCGCAACCATCGTTCTGGCCGGAGCTACCGGCGACCTGGGCAGCCGCATCGGGCGGGAGGTCCTACAACTCGGCGGTCAGCTGCGGGTGCTGGTGCGTTCCGGTACGGCGGAGCGCCTGACGGCCTGGATAACCGATGAGGTAGACGTGCGGGAGGTGGACTTCACCGATACTCAGGCACTACGGGAGGCCTGTCGGGGGGGAAGCTGTGTCGTTTCCGCGCTGTCCGGACTCGAGCCGGTGGTGGTGGAGATACAGTCCCGACTCCTCGACGCCGCCGTGGGTGCGGGCGTTCCCCGGTTCATCCCGTCCGATTTTTCCATCGACTTCACGAAGCTTCCCCGGGGCACTAACCGGAATCTGGACCTCCGCAAGAACTTCCAGTACCGCCTGGAGGCCGCCCCGATCCGGGCTACTTCGGTACTCAACGGCATGTTCACCCACCTGTTGAACGAGGAAGCTCCGTTCATCGTCCGGCCCATCCGCCGGGTGATCTACTGGGGCAGCGCCGACCAGCCGCTCGACTTCACGACCATCGACGACACGGCGACCTTTACGGCCCGGGCGGCCCTCGATACCGAGGCGCCCCGCTTCCTCCGTATTGCCGGGGAATCATTATCGGCAAGACAACTGCGGGATGCGGCGACCGCGGCGACCGGTGATAACTACCGACTGCTACACGTCGGCGGGGTCGGCCTGCTAAGCACCCTGATCGACGTTACGCGGCTCATCGTTCCCCGGCGCGGCGAGGTGTACCCTCCCTGGCAGGGCATGCAGTACATGCGCAATATGTACAGCGGGCGGGCAAAACTTTCTCCGCTGGACAATGCCCGATATCCCGACATTCGGTGGACGCCCGTGGCCGAAGTGCTGGCCCGGGCGCAAAGCACCGGTGAATAGCGGTGGCTACGCCTCAGTTGTCCATGATTCGCAAGAAATCTTCCAGTTCGGTCAGGTGACGATCGAAGGCCTCGCGCCCCTCCGGCGTGGCACGGTAACTCGTACGGGGCTTGTCGTCCACGAATCGCTTCTCCACCTCAATCTGACCGGCCTTCGTCAGTGCTTTGATGTGTCCCGCCAGGCTTCCGTCGGTCAGCTTCAGGGCATCGCGCAGGGTGACGAAGTCGACCCAGTCGTTAACGGACAGGATGCCCATCAGGCCGAGGCGCATTCGGTGGCCGTACAGTTTGTCGAGCGCCGCAACGCTGGTCTTCAGGGCTTCTACCTTATTCATACGACTTCGTTTTTAGCGTACATCCAGATACCGTAGACAATATGGAATACTCCGAACCCGAGTGCCCAGGTATAGAAACCATATCCGACAAAGAAGAGCGAGATCAGGCCGAGGCCCAGCTCCAGGTAGCCCAGTAAGCGCAACTCCTCACTCACGAAATTGCTTCCGTTGATCAGTGACAATCCGTAGAATACCAGCGTCGTAGGTCCCAGCAGTTCCCCAAGGCCATGATATACCAGTGCCAGGCAGAACACTCCCCCCACCGCCAGTGGGAGAGCGAGATTGAACAGTAATTTATATGTCTTGGGATCCCGGATGGAATAGCCCAGGCGGATTACCCGCCGACGGGTAAAGTAATAGGCCGACCCGAGGGCGCCAAGCAAAACCGCCGCAGCGTTGAGCCCCAAAAATACGATCGGCGAGATGCCCCACGGATGCGGTGCATTCAACCGCACGTCCTCCGCGATGAATACCAGATCGTGCCCGCCGGCCCACTGGTACGCCATCAGAAAACCGACTCCCAGCAGGGCGAAACAGCCTGCCGCGACCCCGGAAAGCCCGCTCAGCCCGATGAAGTACCGCGACCGTTCCATCAGCTGACGGATCTGGCGTAAATCGGATATCGGCGTCTGTACGTTTCGCAAGGACAAAGAGCTTTATTCCGTAAAGTTATTGCGGAAACGGGTAGTCACCAAGCACGGGGTAAAAGGCAACCCGGCTAATTGCCAAACTTTCACCGCTCCTCCGGACTTATTACGCTGCACCCGCGTACCCGCCACCCCCCGAACGAATTTATTCTGGAAACGAAACATCTACCCACCGGCGCCGAAGCCCTGCTGATCGCCCTGGCCACCCCCGCTCCCCAGGGCCTTACCGGAATTCCGGTACTCCTGTGGGGCCGCCCAGGCGTAGGAAAGTCGAGTTTTATCGAGGGGCTCGCCCATGAAGAATTGCGGGTGACTACGCTCATTGCCTCCATTCACGATCCTACGGACTTCAGTGGCTTACCGGTGCTCGAGGGCGGAAAGGTGCGCTATGCGGTGCCCGAATGGGTGAGCGACTTCGCGGAGGTTACGGACGGCATTCTTTTTCTGGACGAACTCAGCACGGCACCGCCTTCCGTGCAGGCAGCCCTCCTGCGGGTGGTCTTCGAGCGTAAAGTGGGCTTCACGCCGCTCCCGGCCGGTGTACGGATCGTGGCCGCCGCCAATCCGCCAGACCTGATGGTCGGAGGCTGGGAACTCTCCCCGCCGCTGCGCAACCGCTTCGTCCACCTGCAGTGGGACATTCCCGAACAGCTGTACCTGCGGTCCCTCACCGAAGGTTGGGAACGGGGCGTGCTGCCCCGGATCGACGCTCAGGAGCACGCCCGTCGCCTGGGGGAGTGGAAGCTGCGCATCAATGGATTCCTCCGGCTGCGCCCGGACTCTTTGCACAGCGATCCGGACGAGAACCGCTTCGGTTTTGCCAGTCCGCGCAGCTGGGATTTTGCCGCCGTGCTCCTTTGTTCGTGCGAGTTACTCGGCTATACCCTGGGCCAGGCCGCCGATCAGCGGGTCGTGCTCGACTTGGTCGCCGGGTGTCTGGGGGAAGCCACGGCCATCCCCCTGGTCGAATACCTCGCCAATCTCCGGCTGCCGGACCCCGAACGGGTGCTGGCGGGTACGGACGCAGTGGACATAAGCTCCCTCGACGATGCGGAACTGTACGTATTCTTCTACGGACTGAACGCCTACCTGCGGCAGGAATTGGACGGCGACCGGCTCCTCCCCTACTCCATGGTATACCTGCAACTGGCGAGCGAGGCCTTCGCGGACGGGCGACGCGACATCATTTTCGTTCCGCTTAAGGAAATGGCCCGGGCCGGTTGGATAACCCGGCTGAGCGCGGCGGCGGGCGGGGCGGGGCCGCAGGTGCAGGGGGAAGTAGTGGAGCAAATCCAGCGGGTATTCAGCGATGATGCCTTCAGCGAGTTCGTCGATGTCCTCGCCTGATCCGGTCACGGTAGCGGAACACGTGCGCTTCGCGCGGGCGTACGCGGCCGAGCAACTTCCCTGGTTCGCACCGGCGCTCTTTCGTTGCCGCATCGTCGTCACGTCGCGCGTAGACGTGGCAGCCATCGATCTTCACTATAATGTCTACTGGAACCCGGAGGTCGTGACGGACATCTGGCATAACGCGGACCGCAGACGAGCACTGAGTGAACTGGCCTTCCTGTGGGTCCACGAGATCAGTCACCGGCTGCGCCGCCACGGTGAGCGGGCGACGGAGCTGGGGATTTCTTCCGGACCGCGATCCCGGCGGTGGAACATCGCGTGCGATTTCGAAATCAACGATTCCGAGTGGGCGGGACTACACATGCCGGCGGCGTACCCGGGCATGCTTCCCCAGGATTTCGGCTACCCCCGCGGACAAATCGCGGAAACCTACTTCGCCGGGCTGGAAGCCTCCCCTACCCTGACTTTTCCCATCGATGAAGGGAGTGGCGTGCACGGCGCTCCTCGTCCCTGGGAGGAGGGCGAGCGGCAGCGTCTGTCACCGATCGACGAGGAGATCATCCGCCGCGAAGTTGCCCGCAGGAGCCGGGAAGCGGCTCAGGGGGACGTACCCGACGCGTGGCGCGACTGGGCCGATCGGGTACTAGGAAGCAGGATCGACTGGCGCAGGAAACTCGGCCACCGGCTCAGCGTTGCCCTGCAACGAGGGATCGGCAGCCGTACGGACTACAGTTACGCGCGGCCCAATCGCCGGCAGTCCGTGTACCACCCCGTGCTGCCCCCCTCCCTGGCCGGCGACCGCACGGCACGGATCGCGATCGTGGTCGACACCTCGGCCTCCATGCAGACGACCGAACTGCAGCGCTCGCTGAACGAAGTAGCGGCGGTGGTACGGCAGTTTCAGCATCCGGTCACCATCATCCCCTGTGACCTGCGCGCCTACGCTCCGGTAAGGGACGTCTCCGAGCGGGAGGCCTACCGGATCGCCTACCTGCCGGGGGGCAGCGGCACCGATATGCGGGCGGGGATAGACGCCGCCGTCGCGCTGAGCCCCCGGCCGGACAGCGTACTCGTACTCACCGATGGGCTCACCGACTACCCGGTCCGGACGTATGACCTACCGGTGATCTTCGGAATTTTCCGGGTCGCGGGTCAGGAATTGGTCCTTCCCCCCAACCCGCCTTACGGACCCGATCGGGTCGTGGTCATCTAAATTTTGCCGTACTTCGTTTTACCGCCAAATGGACTACCTCGCTACTCAACTCACCCTGGCCACCCGGTACGGCGACGCCACCTTTACCCTACGGATCGCCGCGGACGGTAGCGTGGAACTTACGGGGCTTCCCCTGGAGGGATTACCCGAAAGCGTGTACAAACTGACGTACGGCCAGCAGTGGACGGCGGTTCGCCAGCACTTTAGGGCGCTGGGGCGCATACTGCCCGATCGCCTGTCGGCCAACTTAGGGAACGAACGGCCCCCCACCGACTTAGCCGCCGCCGTAACCGCCTTCAACGAAAGGTTCCCCCAACCGCGGGAACTGACGGCTTTTGCCCGTTTCTGGGCCGGTCATCCGAAACAAGCCAGTCTGTTTTCCACCGAATCCGGACGAGTCACCGCCGCGCTGGACGCCTTTCGCCAACGGGGGCAACAGCGCAACGTGAGCCACTTCGGCCCTTTCCTACAGGACTACCTGAAGAAGCTGTTGCCCCTTGCCGACCACCGGACCACCGTGCTGATCTACGCCGCCATCGGCGCGTTGCAAACCGAGGAAGCCCGTAACTTCCTGCTCCAACAACTGGAATCGGAGGGACGTCATCCCTTCAGCACCAAAATCTTGCGTGCCCTTACGTTCGCCCGCGATCCCGATACTTTCCACCGGCTCGCTGCCGTGTACCGATCGGGTAAGTTCGGCGCGGAGGAGGTCTTGCAGCACCTCCAGTTTCTGGGGCGCTTCGGTCGCGAAATCGCGCTCGACCACGTGATGGAATTGCTGGCCGACTACCCCGCCGAAGCGGAAGCGGTAGGTCGCACGCTGGGTGATCTCGGATTGGCCGAAGACGAAATCGCCGACCTGCTCATCGGGGAGTTTAAGCGACAATCGGCCTACCCGGCCCTCGATCCCTTGCTCCGTGCGATCAACCGCAGACAGGTGCCCGGACACGGTATCGGGCTACGCGAAATGAACGAGAAGGTCGATCACCCGCGGTACCTGGACCTTCCACCGGTAAACTGGCCGCAGCAACTCGAGGAAGGCTGGAAGGAACTGGTTGCCGCGACCGAGTTGTCCGAGGCCTACGCCGTAGTGGGTTCTTACATCGAGCGCAGTGAACCCCGCCTGCAGCGCAACGCCCTGCTGCAACTCAAGGTGCTGCGTGCGCGGGACGGAGCGGGAACCGTGCTTCCCCTGCCCATCGAGCGTAGACTGCGGGAACTCGTCAGTTCGCGCTACGATAAGGTGTACGTCGAGGTCCTGAATATTCTCGGCGGAAGCCCATTCGTGCTGGCGGAGCGCAAGAAGATGCTGCTGGCAATACTCAACGTGAGCATTGGCTCTCGGTACCGCTTCGTGGTACTGAACGCGCTGCGTACGGTCGGCGACGCGGACGCTCTGCGGCAATTCAGCAGGGCATACTACGGGCGGGAGATCGCGACGGCACCCCCCCAGTCCGACCGGCTGCAGCAGATGGCGGGTTTGCTTCCCTATTTGGACAAATACCTCGGCGACACCCAGGAACTGCAACAAGCCCTTAGTCAGCGGCGCTCTAACCGAAACTAGACCGCCGAAAAGCTGGTGCTGCCCTCCAGTTCGGTAAACTGTACGGGCAGAACGCCGCTGCCGCCCTGCTCGGTAGTGTATACCCCGTAGATGCTATCCACCGCTTCCATGGTAAGCTTATTGTGGGTCACGATGATGAACTGGCTGTCGCGGGAAAACTTCTTGACGATGCGGTTGAATTTGGAAATATTGGCATCGTCGAGCGGCGCGTCGACTTCGTCGAAGATGCAGAAGGGGGCCGGCTTGAGGAGGTACAGCGCGAACAGCAGTGCGGTGGCGGTCAGTGTTTTCTCTCCCCCCGAGAGCTGACTGATAGTCTGGGGCCGCTTGCCCTTGGGCTTGGCCACGATCTCGATGCTGGATTCCAGGGGGTTTTCCGGGTCTAGTAGAATAAGGTCACAGTTATCGTCCTCGGTAAACAGGCTACGGAATACGTCGATGAAGTACACCCGCACCCGTTCGAAGCTGTCGAGGAATTGTACGGTGGCCTTGTCCTCGATCTCCCGGATCGTCTTCACGAGGGTGTCCTTCGCGCTGATGATGTCGTCACGCTGCCGGGTGATGTTTTCGTGGCGGGCCTTCATCTCATCGTAGGCTTCCACGGCCATGGGGTTGATCTCTCCGTAATTCCCGATCCGGCTGCGGAGGCGGTCCACCTTCACTTCCAGTTCGCCGATCGATCCGGTCCATTCCTCCACTTCCATTTCGCTCAGGGCCGCCAGGCTGAGGTTGAACTCGATCTGCAGCCGCTCCTCCACCGAGTTGATGCGGAACTTGACGTCGGTAAATTTTTCCTTGAGCTGATTCACCTTTACCTGAGCGTCCTGGCGGATCCGGCTCTCCCGCCGGATATCGTCCTCGAAGCCACTGATGGTGGTCCGGGCGGCGAAGTAGGCCTGCTCCGCCGAGCTGAGGGTCGCCTGGTACTCCTTCTTTTCCAGGTACATTCCCTCCAGATTGCGCTCCAGGGTATGCTCCTGATCGTCGAACTGCCGGGCTTCCTTTTCCAGCGCCACGAGCTGTGCCCGATTGGCGGTCTCCTGTCTGGCGATCTCGTCGCGTCGGCTCTGCCGGAAATTCAGATCACGTTCGAGGGTCTGCAGGTGGTTCTGCTGCTGTATGAACAGGATGTTTTCCTGATTGAAGTGGGCACTAGCCGTTGAAAGCTCGTCGCTCAGTCGCCGGTACTCTTCGTCGGTACCCGAGACATTATCGCGCAGCTGTCGGATATTTTCCCGCAACTGGCTCAACTGCTCGTCGATCGCCTGATTTCCCCGGATCAGCTCTTCCACCTGGTGGTTGAGTTTACCGTTCTTTTCTTCCGTGTCGCGGAAGTATCCCTGAAAGCTTTCGACCCGGGCCCGCAGCGCCGCCCGCCGTTGCTGCAATCCGCTTAACTCGCGCTGCCGTTGCTGGATCTCCCGGTCCAGTCGTTGCTGCCGGAGGTCGGCAAGCCGTTTCCGGTCTTCCGTGAGGCGGGTTTCGAGTTGCCGCGCCTGTTGCTCCGCAGCGGCGATGTCCCGCTCCAGCAGTTCGAGATTCTTCTTCCTCCCGATCTTCTTTCCTTCGAACAGGCCCACCGAACCGCCCGAAACGGCGTAGGACCGGCGCACGTAGCGACCGCCGTAGGACAGCACCGTGGTTCCCGCTTCACCGGCGGGGGGAAGTTGGGCTTCCTCACTGACGAAGACGTCATGCAGTAGTCTATCCGTCAGTGCCTGGTATCGCTCGTCTACGGACACCACCTCACGCGCCGGTTTGCACCCCGTCGGAGCGGGGGCGGAGGGGGCGGCGAGCGCGGGGAGCGAATCCAGCAGGAAGAAGTGAGCTTTCCCCTTCTGCTTATCGCTGAGCAGTTGAATGGCGGTGCTGGCCTCGGTGGCCGTATCCACTACGTAGTAGCTGAGAAAGGGCTCCAGGAAGCTCTCAATGGCGACCCGGTAATTCTGATCGACGAGAATGACGTCGGAAAGCAGGGTCGGCTCCCGCGTCCAGGACTTATTTTTACTCAGAAAGCGGATCGATTCGGGGAAGCCCTCGAGACTATCGATCATGCTCTTGGTGAGCTTGTATTCGTTCCGTCGCGCGTCCAGGCCGCGGTTGATCCGGCTGAGTTCGGTCTGTAAATGCTCGACGTTGACCTCAGCCGTCTCCAGCGCTTCCCGGCGATCTGCCTCCCGCTTTTCCAGTTCCTCTACGGCGGCGACCTTGATGCCCTCCTCGGATTCCAGTTGCTTCAGCGCGTCCTCGAGCGATTCCCGTTCGCCGCGGCGGTCCTCCATCTCCCCTACGTTACGGTCAACCTGAAACCGGAAATTTTCCACCTGGTTTCCGTTGATCGCGCGGCGTTTTTCGAGCTCGAAGATCCGGCGCTCTTCCTCCTGTTGTTGCTTCAGGCCCTGATCGAGCCGGGATTTAATGCCGGCGTGCCCCTCCCGGACACCGCTGAGCGCGGCCTCGGCCCGGTCCCGTGAAACCTGGCGGGCGTCCAGTGAAGTGCGGGCTTCCGCGATTTGCCGGACCGTCGCTTCCGTTTGCTCGCGGTAGTCCGCTAACTGGGCCGCGGCCCGCTCCACCTCCTCGGTGAGCTGCTTGGTCTGGCGGGCCACGAAAGTCTTGCGCTGCTGGAGCATCTGCTTCTCGTTCTCCAGGCCCCGCAGTTCGCCGACCAGCGCGTTGAGTTTACGCTGTCGTTCGCCGACGAGTTTTTCCTTGTCCAGGTGACGGCGGCGTTCGGCTTCGAGCTTCCGTTCCAGCTCAGTAATTTTTTCGTCGGTACTCCGGTAGGCGGCCTCGGCGTGGGTGATCTCATTGCGGATGCGATCGTAGTCGATGCGCAATTTCTCGACCCGGAATCCGGTCAGCAGCAGGCTCAGGTCCCGGTAGCGCTGTTTGAGCTCCCGGTACTTACGGGCGCGCTTGGCCTGTTTTTCGAGGGTACTGAGGTTCTTCGATATTTCGTGGAGCACGTCCTCGATGCGATCCAGATCGTCCTCGGTACTCTTGAGCTTGCGGAGGGTTTCCTTCTTACGGTTCTTGTACTTGCTCACGCCCGCGGCCTGCTCGAACATGCGCCGCCGGCTGTTGTCCTTATCGGCCAGAATATCGTCTACCATCCCCAGGGCGATGATGGCGTAGGAATTGGAGCCGATACCGGTATCGAGGAAAAGGTCCCGGATGTCGCGCAGTCGGCACTGAACGCCGTTGAGCCGGTATTCCGAATCGCCGCTGCGGTAGAGCAGTCGGGTGATGGTCACCATATTGTACTCCGTGGGGAGCAGGTCCTTATCGTTCTCGAACGTAAGGCTGACGGAGGCCAGGTTGCCGGCTTTTTTCTTCTTCGTACCGTTGAAGATGATCGAAGACATCTTATCCAGACGCAGTTCGGAGCCTTTCTGCTCCCCCAGTACCCACCGGATGGCGTCCACGATATTACTCTTGCCCGAACCGTTCGGACCGACGATACCGATAACGTCGGCGTCGAAGTTCACCACGGTCTGACTGGCAAAACTCTTAAAACCCTTTATCTCCAGTTGCTTCAGGCGCATGGCGGGCGAAGGTAATTAAATTGCAAAGGCCCGGGAACCGTGCCGATGGCGCGGGGAGGTTTTACAGGTGGCGGGTGCGCACGTAGAATTCCCGGTCGCGCACCCCGAAGGCCTTGACCAGCAGCGGACTCACCACCAGTACCACCCGGCTGTCGTAGACCTGCTCGGGGATGCGGGCAACCACCCGCGCGTAGACCGTTTTGCGACTTCGGGGGTCCTCGATCTCGATCAGGCTCCCGATGGGGGCCGTACGGTGCAGTACCATCCACTTGTTTGGATCGCCCTGATTGGTCCAGCTTGCCTTCCCGTTGGTAGACCGCAGGGTAACCCCCTGGGTACGGGATAGCCACAGGTCGTGCAGCGGACGGTTGCGCAGTAGATACGGATCCTCCACGACGACCTGGCTGTCGGGCTGAATGCCGTCGAGACGCAGGTAGCCGATCTTGAGCACCTGTCCGGGGCTCAGTTGCGTGGGGTCCAGCCCGGGATTGAGCGTACGAAGCAGTTGGTCGTCGGGCTGACCCAGCACGCGACGCGTGAGTCCGTACACCGTTTCTCCGGGAGCCATCCGGTAGCGTACGGGCACGAACCAGGCGATACTATCGGGGCTGAACTTCGGTCGGATAACGTTGCGCGGAATGGCTACCGTGACGCGGGTGCCGGGGGTGTAGCCGGTGCGCAGACCGGGGTTGAGCCGGTAGACGTCCTCCAGCGTAAGTCCGTAAAAGCGAGCCGCTCCGTACAGGGTCTGCTTCGGGGCCAGGTAATGGTCGAAGAGCAGGTGCCCGGAGGCCGGATCGGACTTGACGATGACCGTGTCGGAAGGCAACAGAAAGTAAAGGCTATCGCCCGTGGCGCCGGCGGTTTGTACGACACAGACCACCGCAAGCAGTAAGCAAAGGATAGAATGTTTCACGTTCGGGGGGCGTTGAGACTAATGCAGCGACGAAGGTACGCATCCGACTTGATGATCGCCGACCAACCAAACCGGGCCTACGTTGTTTCGTTTGGGTTAACGCCGGGAGTCGCCGAATAATCGTGTCGTAAATCGGCGAAATGTCAGGTTTTTTTGTCAGCCCCTTCCGGGTGGCACAATTCTTTCACTCAAGCGTTAACTTTAGGGCGGTCCCACCGAATGAAGTTATTAGCAAGGCTCCCGCGGACCCGCCCGCCTTATTTTTACTCCAAAGTTTATCGAATGAACCCTCCACAGCGGGAATTTAACCCCGAAATAAAACAGGCCATGGCCCGCGGAAAGCAGGAAGCCGAGAAAATGGGTCATACCTACGTTGGTCCCGAGCACCTGTTGCTCGGCGTCCTCAGCATGGGCGGCAGCCTCGCCACCCGCGTGCTGCGCAATCTGGCCGTTGACATTGAAGCTCTGACCGACACTCTGCGCGAGAACGTGCAGCGTAACGGCGGTCAGGCCAGCAGCCACACCATTTCCAAGCTTCCCCTGAACGACAAAGCCGATCGGGTACTGAAGGTCACCTTCCTGGAAGCAAAGGCGCTCAAAACTTCCCAGGTAAGCCCCGAACACCTGATCCTCTCTATTCTGCGGAATAAGGAACTGTCGGCCACCAAGATCCTGCGCCAGTTCGAAGTGGAATACGAAATTTATAAAGCAGAACTAGACTACGTGAAAGACGAGAAAGATTTTACCGAAGACGACACCCTGCCCATGAACCAGGCTCCCGGAAGTGGAGACGAAGGTTTCGAGGACGAAGACTCCGGTCGCGGAGGCCAGCGTGGCGGACGCGGTCAGGGAAACACCAAGTCCCGCACCCCCGTACTCGATAACTTCGGACGCGACATTTCCGCCCTCGCCGAAGACGATCGCCTCGATCCCATCATCGGCCGCGAAACGGAGATCGAACGGGTATCCCAGATTCTGAGCCGGCGCAAGAAGAACAACCCCATTCTGATCGGGGAACCCGGGGTGGGTAAGACAGCCATCGTAGAAGGACTCGCCCTGCGAATCCGCGACCGTAAAGTCAGCCGTACCCTCTTCGACAAGCGTATCGTGATGCTCGACCTCGCCGCCCTGGTGGCCGGAACGAAGTACCGCGGTCAGTTCGAGGAGCGTATGAAAGCGATCATGACCGAACTCGAAAAGAGCCGTGACGTGATCCTGTTTATCGACGAGATCCATACCATCGTCGGTGCCGGTGGAGCTACGGGCTCGCTGGACGCAAGTAACATCTTCAAACCCGCCCTCGCCCGCGGCGAGCTCCAATGCATCGGTGCCTCCACCCTGGATGAGTACCGTCAGCACATTGAAAAGGACGGTGCCCTCGATCGGCGCTTCCAGAAGGTACTGGTCAATCCGCCCAGCGCAGAAGAGGCTGTTCACATCCTCAACAACATTAAACCGAAGTACGAGGACTTCCACAACGTCAACTACTCCGACGATGCGATCGAAGCCTGCGTCAAGCTCAGCGACCGGTACATCACCGACCGCTTCCTGCCCGATAAGGCCATCGACGTACTCGATGAGGTCGGAGCCCGCACCCACCTGAAAAACATCACCGTGCCCGAGCACATCGAGCAGGTGGAGGCCAAGATCGAGGAGGTCAAGGAGCAGAAGAATGCCGCGGTGAAGAATCAGCAGTACGAGCGTGCCGCCGACCTCCGCGATCAGGAAAGCAAACTGCAACGGAACCTCGAAGACGCGAAGAAGCAGTGGGAGGAGGAAGCGAAAACCAAGCGCTACCCCGTCAACGAGGAAGACATTGCCGAGGTGGTGAGTATGATGACGGGCATCCCCGTACGCCGCGTAGCCCAGAACGAAAGCAAGAAGCTCGTGGGTATGGAAGGCGATCTGCAGTCCGTGATCATCGGTCAGGATGACGCCATCACGAAGGTGACCAAGGCCATCCAGCGCAACCGCGTCGGACTCAAGGATCCCAGCAAGCCCATCGGTACCTTCATTTTCCTCGGTCCTACCGGAGTCGGTAAGACGGAACTGGCCAAGGCCCTAGCGAAGTATATCTTCGACAGCGAGGAAAGCCTGATCCGGATCGACATGTCGGAGTACATGGAGAAATTCAGCGTCAGCCGTCTCATCGGCGCGCCTCCCGGATACGTCGGTTACGAGGAAGGCGGACAGCTCACCGAAAAGGTGCGGCGCAAACCCTACAGCGTGATTCTGCTCGACGAGATCGAGAAGGCTCACCCCGACGTCTACAACATTCTCCTGCAGGTGCTCGACGACGGGCAGCTCACCGACGGAATGGGACGGAAGGTGGACTTCAAGAACACCATGATCATCATGACCTCCAACATTGGCGTACGCCAGTTAAAGGACTTCGGTCAGGGGGTAGGATTCGCCACCAAGGCCCGCACCGAGAACGCGGAAGAGAACAGCAAGGCCGTGATCAACAACGCTCTGAAGCGCACCTTCTCCCCCGAATTTTTGAACCGGATCGACGACGTGGTTATCTTCAACAGCCTCGGACAGGAGGAGATCTTCAAGATCATCGATATTGCTCTGGCCGATCTGTACAAGCGTCTGAACGGACTTGAATTCAGCCTTACGCTGGACGAAGCCGCGAAGAAGTTTGTCGCCGAGAAAGGTTTCGACCCCCAGTTTGGGGCACGTCCGCTGCACCGGGCTATTCAGAAGTACATCGAGGATCCCCTGGCGGAATACATTCTCAATAATAACCCCGAGGGCGGAGCCGCGCTCCTGGCTAAGCTCAACGAGGCCGGTGACGGCCTGGAGATTGCCCAGCAAGAGGCGGTCACTTCGGAGGAATAGTCGACGATTTACGATGAACGGGCGTTTTGCTCCACGCAAGTGGGGTAAAACGCCCGTTTGCCGTATGCTCGTTGAACTTTATCCAGATCATTCTTTTTAATTTGCAGTATGATGTCCGACTATCCTGGCCGGACCGCTCATTTTTTATCACTTAATCACCATTCTATTGGCAAAGAGAAGAGGCGGCGGCCGTAATCGTTACACACGCAGAGAAGAACCCACCCCCCAATATCGGATCAATGACATGATCCGTGTTCCGGAAGTACGCCTGGTCGGCGATAACCTGGAGCAGATCAGCGAAGAACTCGGCACTAAAGTGGAAAGCGGCGTGTACGACATCCGCCAGCTCAAGGGCTGGGGACGCGACCTTGGTCTGGACCTGGTCGAGATCAGCCCGAACGCCAGCCCGCCGGTAGTCCGCATGACCGACTACAAGAAATTTCTGTACGAGAAGAAACGTAAGGAAAAAGAAATTCGCAGCAAGGCGGTCAAGACCGTCATCAAGGAGGTACGTTTCGGGCCCAATACGGACGACCACGACTTTGATTTCAAGGTCCGGCACGCCCGCGGCTTTCTGGAAGACGGTGCTAAGGTGAAGGCCTACGTCCACTTCCGGGGCCGGTCCATCGTCTTCAAGGACCGTGGAGAACTGCTGCTTCTGCGCTTTATGAAAGAGCTCGAGGATCTGGGTGCCGCCGAGGCGATGCCCAAGATGGAAGGACGGCGCATGAACGTCATCATCAGCCCCAAGAAGGTCCCGAAAAAGTCGAAGTCCAAATCTAACGAAGACCAGGACTCGGAATAATCGGTTCACTCCGACAGATCATTACCACCCGCGCCCGTCCGAGTTATCGGGCGGGCGCTTTAGTACCCCCTACCCTTGGCCCAGATCAAGACTTCCCGCTTCACCTCCTCCCACGCGCGCGTGCACCAGACGCCGCGCGACGGCAAACCCGAATTCGCCTTCATCGGCCGCAGTAACGTGGGTAAAAGCAGCCTGATCAATATGCTGGCCCAACGGAAAGAACTGGCGCATACGAGCGGTAAACCCGGGAAGACGCAACTCATCAATTACTACCTCATCAACGAAAGTTGGTACCTCACCGACCTGCCGGGTTACGGCTACGCCAAACAGAGCAAGAAGACCCGCTCCAAGTGGGAGAACCGGACCGAAACGTACTTCCTGCAGCGACAAACCCTGGTGTGTGCTTTCGTACTCGTCGACAGCAACGTGCCTCCCCAGACCATTGACCTTGAGTTCATTAATTGGCTGGGCGAACACGGCGTTCCCTTCGTGATCGCTTTTACCAAAACGGACCGGAAGCAGTCGCGCGACGGGGGAAGCGTAGCGGACTTTAAAAAGGCTCTGGAGGAAAGCTGGGAAGAGCTTCCTCCCATCTTCCTCACGAGTGCCACCAAGGAAACGGGGCGTGATGATATTCTCGAGTTCATCGAGTCCACGCTTACCGGCTTGCACTGGCCTTTTTATGGCGAAACCAAGTCGTAACTTTACCCCCTTCCACCCCCGCGGTTAAACTTCAACCCGATGCCTGCTACCCTTACCGAAACTACCCTTCCCCCAGCCCGGTTCGAGCGGGAAGGTAAGCGGTACGCGCACACGGCTCCCGACATCGAGCAGTGGGATATATACCAAATCAGCGAGGACCGGGAGGCTTTCATCAAGGCCCTCGAAGCCTCGAGCGCCCAGCGCATCATTCAGGAAGCCGGCGATACCCTGCCCGACGTACTCAGCAAAACCATCTTCAGCGAACAGGAACGCACGAAGAACGAACCCTGGAAGGTCGACCCGCCGAAGGAGAGAAGCTACTGGAAGCACCTGGCGAAGTTGTTGGCTACCCAGAGCCTCGATCAGGACGAGCCCACCAGCGCCGACGAAGCCGCCCGCAACATTCTGCAGCGCATCGTACACCGCTACGCCGAGGAGATCGTCGGTACGTTCAAGATCCCCACCTTCCACTTCGCCCGCCGCTTTCTCACGTTCTTCTTCGGTCGCCTCCTCAACGCGGCCAGTGGGCGGACCTTTAAGAGTTTATTTTCAAAAAAGATCCTGCTGGAGGAAAAGCTGCTGGTGCGCGGATACGTAGAGCAGGTACGTACGCTGAGCAAACAGGGCACCCTGGTTATGGTGCCTACCCATTTCAGCAATCTGGACAGTATCCTCATCGGCTACGCCCTCGACCAGGTCGCCGGCCTTCCCGCCATGAGTTACGGGGCGGGGCTGAACTTGTACAATACCGGCTACACGGCCTACTTCATGAACCGCCTGGGAGCTTACCGCGTCGATCGCCGGAAACGAAACCCCGTGTACATGACCACCCTGAAGATGATGAGCAAACTGCTCATTCAGCGCGGGGTGCCCTCCCTGTTTTTTCCCGGCGGAACCCGTTCCCGCTCCGGCGCGCTCGAGACCAAGCTGAAAATGGGTCTGCTCGGTACCGCCGTCGAGGCCCAGCGGGCGCGGTATCAGCAGGGCCGGAACGATAAGATCTTTATTGTTCCGGTGATCCTGAGTTACCCCTTCGTGCTCGAAGCCCAGTTTCTGATCGAGCAACACCTGCGCCGTGAGGGCCAGGATCGCTACATCAAGGCTAAGGATAGCTTCCACTCCATCCGGAGCATCATGAAGTTCATCTGGGGGGTATTTAGCAAGGGAAACCAGATCACCATTACGCTGGGCCAGCCCCTCGACGTTCTCGGCAACCGGGTAGCCGTGGACGGCAAGAGCTACGGCCTGAACGGTCGTCACGTCAGTACCCGTGAGTATTTCCGCGACCAGTACGGTCAGATCAACAAAGACCTACAGCGCGAGAGCGAATACACCCGTTTGCTGGCTAACCAGATCGTCAAACAGTACCATTACGATGGCATCGTGCTTCCGGGACACCTCGTCAGCTACGCGGCTTTCATTATGCTGGAACGTACGTTCATTAAGGACGACCTCTACGCCATCCTGCGGCTACCCGCCGAAGACTTCTACTTCCGCCGGGATGCCCTGGTGAAGGTGGTCGGCCAGTTGCGCGACAGGCTACTCCGGCTGGAGGCCGACGGCAAGGCGAAGGTCTGCGAAGAACTGCGGGGATCGGCCGAACAGATAATCGTGGACGGCATCGGTAACATCGGGAACTATCACATCGATAAGCCGCTGAAGTATGACGCCACCGGGCGCATCGTCAGCGACAATTTTTCGATGCTCTACTACTACCACAATCGCCTGTCCACCTACCGCCTCCGCGACCGCCTGTCCTGGCCGAAGGAAATGATCGGCGACGAGCGAAAGGAGTAAGGATCAGAGGACGGGGGTTCCTGACCCCAAACGGATGGTGTGCATGCCGGGGGTGTAAGTCTGCGTGATCCGCTCCACAATTTCCTGGTATAGGGCTTCGTCGGTGCTGAAGTCCGCGCCTCCCAGATCGAGCACGACCACCGGAACGTCCCGCAGCGTGCGGAAATAATTAAAGTAAGCAGACTGTACGGACGTCAGATATTCCTCCTTAATGTCTTGCTCGAAACTCCGCCCCCGCCGGGCGATGTTCGCGCGCAGGTCGGCAACCGGGCGGTGCAGGTAGACGATCAGGTCGGGCGGGGGAAAGTTGACGTCGAGCGCCCGGAAGAGTCGGGCGAAGAGGCGGAACTCCTCCTCCGTAAGGCTGTTGCGGGCGAAGAGCAGCGTTTTGACGAACAGATAATCGGAAATTGCCCCCTGGGTGAAAAGTTCGCTACGGGTCAGCTCCGTCTGTAACTGCTTATGCCGCTCGGCCATGAAGAACAGTTCGACGGGGAAGGCATAACGCTCCGAGTCACGGTAAAACAGCGACAGAAAGGGGTTATCGTCGAACTCTTCCAGGATCAGTCGTCGGTTAAAGCGTTCGGCGAGCATGGTGGCCAGGGTCGTCTTGCCGGCACCAATATTGCCTTCGATAACGGTAAAGGGTGGTAAGGACATAGCTACATTTGGGAATGGCAAAACTAACCCTCTCCACGGGATCCAACGTCGGCGACCGCGAATTCTACCTCGCGCGCGCCGGTTCGTTACTGGAAGAGCGACTGGGTACCATCGTTTACCGGAGTGAGGTGATCGAAACGGCGGCCTGGGGCTACACCGAGCAATCCCCCTTTCTCAACCAGGTGTTGGTGCTCGAAGCCGAGGTGGAAACGTCGGGACCGGCGATCGGCCCCGACCTCCACCGTTTACTCGACATCACCCAGGCCATCGAGGAAGAACTGGGGCGGCAACGAACCCTGAAGTGGGGCCCCCGCACCGTCGACATCGATCTGATCTTCGTGGATGATCTCCGCTACGAAGACGAAAGGATCAGCCTGCCGCACCCGTGGTGGCGCCACCGGCCGTTCGTCACCCAACTGCTCCCCCCCGACCTTATGCGGGAACAGGGCGTTATTGGTGAAAAGTAACCGCCGTGTTTTCGATGACCGACAAGCGGGGAAGTTTGCCCTCCCGAAACCGGCGTCCGACCGTAGCGATATCCCGGTCCTCGCCGTCGACACCGTAATTGACGTAATCCTGGACCAACACCCCGTCGATCCGGCGTTTGTTGACCGCTTCCCGGAACCGCAATCCCCCCTCGTTAACTTCGAAGGTGTAGGCCAGGAAATCGAGCTCCCCGGTTTCCCGGTTAAAGAAGTACCGGTACACATCGTCGAAGTCGGTCCCACCACCCTCGGCGTCGAAGGTGACTTCCACCTGGTCGTATACCGCGTCGCGGATGTGGAGGGTATCGAGCAGACGGGTATTCACGGAAGGGTCCCGCAGCCCGTATGGGAGCATGAAGAAGTACCGGACCGAATTGACCGAACGGGCGTAGGCCGCGCTGTCCTTGGCCGACAGGACCGCGGCCGTATCGTTGATGGTCCGGCGTAACCCGTCGTTGTCGAGCTGGTCGTGGATCCGGTTCCCCGTACTATCTACAAACTGACGGGTGTACCGGAAGCTGCCCCCGTCGGTGGTGATTCGGTAGTCCCGCTCCCGAAAGGTAAAACTGACGTCCGTAGTGCCGAAGTCCTCCAACCCATGCGCCCGGACCGCCCGTTCGATCACCGCGTCGGCATCAGCTGCGGGAGTGGATTCGTCGGCGGGGCCGCAGGAGCCGGCTAATACGAAAAACAGCAGTGTAGTCAATAAGTAACGGAAAATTCTCATGAAGTTTGTTTTACAATTACGGGTCGGAGGCGTTGACCAGGGCATGAGATACATGCTCTATGGTTTGCTCTCAGGATTTTTGCTGGGCTCCTGCGCCCCCGCCCAACCGGAGTCCGGGGATGTATCCGCAAAGGAAAAGATTTTGCGGGAGGAAAAGTTATTTCACGAAGCCTACGAAAGCCTGGATGCCGCCGTGCTGGACCGCTTACTCACCGCAGAATACACGCTTTCCCACCGGGGGCGGGACGGTTACAAGACCCGCAGGCAATTTCTGGACGAACTCGGACAGTTACGGACGATCTTCCCCGCCTTGCGCATCACTACCGATAGCATTCGGTACGAAGCCGTCGACGACGGTGGGCGCACGCGGGGATTGCGGACCTTCACCTGGCGTCAGGATGGGACTTCCGGCACGTACCGGGAGCGGTATACAAATTACTGGCAGTGGGATGCGGGCCGTTGGCGACTTACGTCCACCGAATTGTCCACCGAATGAGGATACGATTGCTACTCCCCGAACCGGAAGAACTGCGGACGTTGATCCGGGGGGCGGACGACTTTCGGGGGCGATCGCTTGTACCCGGTGCCCTGCCGCCACGGGTTATTCTCGATCAGTACCGCTACTTTCCTACCGGGACCGCACGGGCGTACCGGTGGACGGTGCCCTACCTGATCGAAGCCATCCCCGATAACCTGATCGTGGGTACTATCGGAGGAAAGGGACTGCTCGATGGGGAGGATGAAGTGGAACTGGGCTACAACGTTGCCCCGGAATACCGCCGGCGGGGGATCATGACGGCCGCGATTGCCGCGGTGACCCGCCTGGCCCGTCGGGATGAGCTGAAGTTGATCGCTCACCTGGAACCCGACAATCGTCCCTCGCGGATCGTACTGGAGCGTAACGGCTTCGTGCACGAGTCTACCGTGAGTCTCCCGGCGAGTTTCGCGCTGGAACGCTGGCGGTGGTCACCGGATTAAGACCATGCTCCCCTTGAAGGCCTCGGGATTGCCTTCGGCGTTGGTAAACACCACGTCCCACAGGTAGCCGCCGGCCGGACTGTTGGAGCCGCGGTAGGTACCGTCCCAGGCCTCCTCGAAGGTAGTCGTGGAGTAGATCATCTCACCCCAGCGATTCCAGATGCGCAGTTGGTAATCGCTCGCGCCCTCCCAGATACCGACCGGTCGCCAGGAGTCGTTAAGGCCATCTCCGTTGGGGGTGAAGGCATTGGGGGCGGAAAAACTGTTCTTCAGGTAGAGTCGGATGTCCTTGGATAGCGTATCGCGGCAGCCGCTCGGATGGGTAACGACCTGGGTGACCCGCAGCGTCGACGTATCGCGGAGGCGGTACAGAATATCGGGGCCGGGCGCGGAGAAGATCGCGTTGCCGGCGCGGTCGGCAATGTCGTAGCGCTGGGAGGTAGCTCCGGTACTGCGGTCCAGAATATTGACGTCCGGGAAGATATTGCTCGGCTGTTCGGGAGAAAAGACGAAGTCGGCCTGGGGAGAACCCCGCACGTCAACCAACTCCCGAAAGGTGGTGTCGACGAAGCACCCCCGGGGACTGGTAATGGCGAGATAAACGTCGTAAGTCCCGACCTCCTGGTAGGTGTGTAGCGGGTCGCGTTCGTCTGAGGTCAGGCCGTCACCGAACCGCCATTCGAACTCGTAGGTGTCGTCGATGGGAATGGATCGGTTGACGAAGCGGTTTTCGTAGGGGGCGCACCCGAATGCGTCCGGAGGGTCCAGAATGATCGTTCGCGGGGCGGGGAAGTAGTCTACGGGTGCCGAGATTTCATCCTGGCAGCCGTTCTCGTCGGTGACCAGCAGACTGGCGGTAAAACTTCCCGGCGCCCGGTACTGGTGGCGGGGTTCGATCGACCGGGCGGCCGGGGAATCGTCTCCGAAGTCCCATTCGTGGCTGGTGATGCGCTGACCGCCCACCGCCAGCGATTCGTTCGTGAACGCGATCGGTAGCGGATCGCACACCACCGTCGTGGAAGAGAACTTAGCCTCCACGGCCGGGTAAACCCCGAGTAGAAAGCGTGCGGTGTCCTTGCAATTATCGGCGAAGGTGTTACGATTGAGCAGCATCACCCCCTCGTACACGCCGATCTCCTGGATGTTGGTGGCAAAGTCCCGGCTCGTCGCGGTGATGAGTTGTCCCCCCGGTCCGATCATCTCCCAGTCGTAGCTGCTGATCGATTGTTGCAGCGTGCTTTCGTTAATGATCGTATTCGGTCCCGGACCGCACTGCCGGATAAAAAACCGGCCCTGTTCGTCGATTTCGGTTTCGAGCAGGTCGGCGTTGACCGTATTGCCGCAGCGGGCGACGTTCAGTTGGAACTCACGTTTCGTTTCGCTGATCATGACGGGGTTGGGTCCCCGGCTCCATTCCTCCACGCAGACGCCCAGCACGTGGGTGCCCGGGTAGATGGGTAGGCCGGACAGTTGCCCGGTAGCGGGATCGAGCTCGAGCGTGCTGCCCACGCCCAGCTGATCGTCAACCGAGTACCGGGGCCCGACCCAGGGTACGGCTTCGTAGGGATAGGGGCTTTCCTCCAGGGGCACGATGTCGTCGAAGTAGGTCGCGGTCACGAAGCCGGTATTGGGGCCACCGTCCGTGCCGCCCCCTAGGCGTGGGTCGCAGAAGCGGTACACGAGACTGTCACCATCCTGATCGGTGGCGCCGAGGTCGATCTGGAAGGGCTCGTCGATGCAGATGGCGATCGGGGGGTCGATGTTGAACTCCGGGCTGGAGCTGAGCCAGCGCTGAGCCTCCGGCGTAATGCGGATGAAGTAGGTCGCGCCGATTTGTCGGGGGTTCAGCAGGTTGCGGATACTCTCGTTCCGACAGCAGCGCTGGTAGACGAAGGTGTAGGTCTCCTCCGAGATGGGTAATTCCTGAATGAAGGTGTAGATACCGATCTCCTGACAAATGGGTTCCGTGATCACCAGGCAGGGATTGCCGAGATTGATGGGCACCGTCTCGAAGCGGTCCAGCGTGATGGCCCGTTGCCGGATGTAGTAGTTATCGCCGTTGTAAATACTGATGTGCCCGTCGGCGCTCGGAACCTCCCGCGTGGCCCGGGGGTCGTTGCCGTCGAACCAGGCTCCGGCACCAATGCAATCGCGGTACATGTTTATCGTGATGCGGTAGCGAAGGATGCCGGTGGAGGGGTCGTCGTTCTTGTATCCCAACAACTCGTACTGGAACTCTCCGCCAACGATGTGATCGGCGAATAAGCTCGTAGGCAATAGGGCCGCCAGGATAAGCACGGACAGCCACCATCGGTGACAAGCGGAATGATTCAAGGACTAAATTTTAGAATGCGAACAATCTACGGGACAAAATACAGTTTCCTTAGCTGTACGGATGTCCGGACGATTGCTTCCCGTGTCGCTTGGCCGCCCGTAGCTAATTAAGTATCCGTTCTTACGGATTACCGACCGTTTTCGTCCCCGCAAAGGACCTGCATTTCACTCACCTACACACCCCGTTCTTTCCCGTCTTTTGGCGGGAAGGGCAGTAGATCGTATAAATGATTAGTACCGATACAAATTCTAACATGCTTCACCGTCTGCCACATAGGGGCGTTGGTGCGCTTTCAACCATAAAGGGCGGGGGCCTGGTGCTGCTTCCCACCGCGAATCTCTGGCAGGTCGTTACGGATGCCCGGCAACTGAAGTCGGTCAACCGCCTGGTCGGCGTGTGTCCACCCAGCCGACTCAACTGCCCGGAACTGATCTTCGCCGACCGCGAGATGCTGCTGAGCTGGTTTCCCCGGCTCCACCCGAAGATCGACACCCTACTTAGTTTCCACGGTCGGGTGCTCACTGTCAAGGTTCCGGCTACGGTATCCGTTCCCGAGATCATGGTGGACCGGCGTGAAGAAGTGGCCGTGCGGCTTGCGCTCGACAGTTTTTGCTACCGCCTCACCGAAGACCTGGAAGCCCCCCTCGCGGCCTGCCTGGCGATGAACGACGTGCAGGCGGGCCTGCCCACCCGCTTCGGCAAGATTCGCTCCGACGTACTGCGGCAGGCCGATTTCACGGTGCAGCGGCGACAGCGCGATCAGCTCGACACCCGGGCGGCCGTGGCCATCCGACTGCAGGACGACGAGATCGAGTTTTTGTAGCGATCCGCCGTATCTTGGCCCGCCCCAGCCAAGTGCGCCCCTATGATCGACCAGCTCGAAGCCATTTATCACCGCTTTAAAAACCTCGAGGAACAACTTTCCGACCCCGAGATCATCACCGATCCCGAGCGCTTTACCCGCGTCAACAAGGAATACGGAAAGCTGCGGCCGGTAGCCGATACCTACCTCCGCTACAAGGACCTGACGGACAATCTCGCCTCGGCCGAGTCCATGCGCAAGGACCCCGATCCCGAAATGCGGGAAATGGCGCAGCTGGAATACGAAGATCTTCGGGAGCAGAAAGAATCGCTCGACGAGCAGGTAAAGATCATGCTCATTCCCAAGGATCCCGAAGACGAACGGGACATCATCATGGAGATCCGGGGCGGTACGGGCGGAGACGAGGCAGCCATTTTCGCCGGCGACCTCTTCGATATGTACAAGCGCTACACGGAAACCCAGGGGTGGAAGATCGAGGTCATCGACGAGAACGAAGGCACCGCCGGTGGCTACTCCAAGATCGTGTTTGAGGTGCACGGCGACGACGTGTACAGCAGCCTGAAGTTCGAATCCGGCGTCCACCGCGTTCAGCGCGTACCCAAGACCGAAAGCCAGGGCCGCGTGCACACCTCCGCCGCAACGGTAGCCGTGCTGGCAAAAGTGGAGGAGGAAGACGTCAACATCAATAAGGCCGACCTGAAGATCGACACCTTCCGGGCTTCGGGTGCCGGCGGGCAGCACGTAAACAAGACGGAATCCGCCATCCGCATCACCCACCTGCCTACGGGCATCGTTTCGGAAAGCCAGGACGGACGCAGTCAACACAAGAACAAGGAGATCGCCATGGCGCAGTTGTACCGCCGCATTAAGGATGCCCAGGACTCCGCGGCCGCTTCGGAACTCGCCAGCGCGCGTAAGTCGCTGGTGGGCAGCGGCGACCGGAGTGAAAAGATCCGCACGTATAATTATCCCCAGAACCGCGTAACCGATCACCGCATCAACCTGACGCTGCACAGCCTCGACAAGATCGTGGCCGGCCACCTCGAACCCATCATCGAGGGGCTTCAGGTAGCCGAGAACGCGGAGAAAATGAAAGAAGGCATATGAACCCCTTCCTCCCCTTCCTGCTCACCCTCCTGCTGACCCTCTCCTGCGACCCCGTCGCCCGGGAGGCCCGCAAAGCCGCCGCCGAAAGTGAGGTTACCACCTTTATTCTCGTGCGCCACGCCGAAAAAGACTTCGGCGACGATCCCGTCCTTACGGCGGAAGGGACCGCCCGCGCCGAGCGTTTACGGGATATGTTGAAGGAAACCACCGTGCACGAGGTATACACGACGGATACGCGGCGTACCCGCCTGACCGCTCAGCCGACCGCCGAAGCCCACCAGCTCGAAGCCAAGGTCTACCGGATCGACTCCCTCGAGGGGCTCGCCTCCCGCCTACGCAACGTGCACGCCGGTCAGACGGTACTCATCGTGGGCCACAGCAACACGACGCCCGAACTGGCCAACTACCTGGCGGGATCCCGGGAACTCGACCGCTTCAGCGAACTCGACTACGGTAATCTGTTGGTGGTTACCGTGCCCCCCACCGGCAACCCCCGGGTGCTGAAACTCCGCTACTAAATTTTGGTTCCCGGCGACTGGCTGAGCCTTATTCTGGCCGTAGGCTTCCCGGTGCTGGCCGTACACGCCGCGGACCGGGGATGGCTACCCGCCTGGTGCAGTAGTATCGTAGCCTGCTACGGCATCGGAATCATCGTCAGTAACCTTCGCCTCTGGCCGGTCGATTCATCGCTGATGGAGACCGTGGCCGGTGGCGGGATGCTGGTGGGGCTTCCCCTGCTGCTTTTTTCGGTGCGCATCGCCGAAAGCCTACGCCACGCGCGCCGGATGCTGTTGTCCTTCGCACTCTGCTGCGTTTCCGGCCTGTTCTTCACCTCCGTAGCCTGCCTGCTCTTCAGCGACGCCCTGGCGGACAGCTGGAAAGTGGCCGGCATGCTTACCGGACTCTACACTGGCGGCACCCCAAACGTGCAGGCCATCGGACTGGCTTTACGCGCGCCCGCGGAGTATCTCGTCCTCATCCAGGCGGCCGACGTGTTGCTGGGGGGAGCCTACCTACTTGGTCTCGTTACGGTACTGCCCGCCCTCTACGGTCGCTTCTACCCTATCCTTCCGGCAAATGTCAGCGGCGGGGACGCGGGTGCCGCGGAGCACCGACGGAGCAACGGTTTTTGGCACACCACCCGACAACTATTCGCGGGACTGACGGTACTCGGAGCGGGTCTGCTGCTGTGCCGGCTCATCAGCGGAGTTTGGCTTGATCCCACCATCATCATTCTTGCGATCACTACGTTGAGCCTGGTTGTTGCGGCCAGTCCCGCCCGCCGCTTCATCGGAAACAGCTACCCCCTAGGTGAATATTTCGTCCTCATCTTTTGCGTGGCGCTGGGACTGATGGCCGATTTTCGGGCTCTGGCCGCCCACGGGCGGGAGTTGTTGTACTTCTCGGCGATTGCCCTAGTGGGTACGACCGTACTCCACCTCATCCTGTGCCGCCTGTTCCGGCTGGATCGCGACACCGTCATTCTGAGCTACGTGGCCGCGCTGTACGGACCGGTATTCGTGGTGCAGGTAGCCGCCGCCCTGCGGAACCGGGAGTTACTGGCGGCGGGGATTGGTGTTTCCCTAGTTGGATTCGGAATCGGCAACTATCTCGGGATCGGCGTTGCTTACCTTCTCTTTTACCTTACTGCTTAGCCGCTTGCGGGGAGTAAGGGACAGAGTGGAACGACCGCTGAAGATGTTGGAGATACGGTACCGCGTATCGTTAAAGATGGTCAAAAACTTACCGGACTCGTCGTAGAGGTCGTCGCTCATCAACAGCGCCACCGGCCGGAGAGGCTCAATGTGGGTGAAGAGAATACGGATCATCGCCAGAAGGGGTATGGCCAGGATGATCCCCGCGATTCCCCAGAAAAAACTGCCCAGGATGACGGCGATGATGGCCGCCAACGCATTGATCTTCACGCTTCCCCCGAGCACCTTCGGAGTGATCAGGTTACCCTCCACGAACTGTACGGTCACGTAGAGTACCACGACCAGGAGCGGCGCCAGCAGACTTTCCGTTGTAGCGATGGCAAACAAAAACGGAAGCAGTCCACCGATGACGGTACCGATGTACGGAATGATGCCCAGTACGGCAGCCAAAAAGCCCCATACCAGGTAGTAGTCGATCCCGATGGCAAACAGGCCGATGCTGTTCAGAATACCCAGAATCAACATTACCAACCCCATGCCGCCGAGGTAATTTTTCGCGACCTGCTGGACTTCGTTAAGGGTTTGCAGACCCTCCTTCTGAATATCGTTGCTGAGCTGTCCGAGCACGAAGTGTTTCATGGCCGTGCGGTACAGCAGAAAGAAGAAGGTATAGATCATGACCAGGGAAAAGTTGGCCAGAAGCACGCCACTGGTAGATAGTCCGGTAGAGACGATGCCCAACGGCTCACTGGATACGCTGGTAATGGCCTCGTCGATGTAGGTTTCCACCTCCTCTCCCGTCAGACCGAACCGTCCGCCGCCGTATTCCGCCCACTCATATAGGGTTTCCTGCAGACCGGCGTAGATGTCATCCGCTTCGGTGAGAATGGCCTGCACCTGGTTGAAGAAGAAGAAAATTACGCCGATCACGATCACGCTCGCCGTAAATAGGGTCAGAATTACGGAAAGGATACGGCTCGAAAAGAGATCCTCGAACCGGCGACAAACGGGTTGAAGCATCAGGGCGAAGAAAATGCCGTAGGTGATCGGAATAAAAAATGATCTGCCCGCGTACAGTGCGTAAAGCACTATAGTCAGGCAGATCAAGAAATGAGCCAGTCGCTGAAAACTGATGCTGGAGGTTTCCCTGCGGCTGGGTGGTTTTTTCATATTAATCCTCGGGTGATCCTCCCCGCTTGTAGTACTGCATGAAGGCAAAGCCGATGATCATCACGAAGACCAGCGTTTCCATGGCGACGAAGAAGCTATTCATCATCGCATCGGCGAAGGTTTCGTTATCATTCAGGAATTGCTCGAATCCCAGGTCAGGACTGAAGGCCGAAAGGGTTATGTTCAGAATGGCGATCGTAGCCGTGGCCCACATACCGATACGGAAGAGTAAGCCGATCTCCGCTTTAAATACTCCATTGCTATTGTAGATTGCCTCGGCGTACTGCTTGGTGGAGTACCAGATCACGGGGATGATCAGCAGGTGCTTAGCGAAACGGACACTCATCGGTAAGTCGAGGTATACCAAGTTGACGACCAGCAGGTATACCGATACTGCCAGTCCGAGAATGATCCCGTACTTACGCCCCTCGCGATCTACGTTGAAATTGAACGCGGGAGGCGCATCGAGATGGGGAGGATTTTCGTGGGTCGTGGAACTCGTCTGAGCCATATATGGGGTAAGTTGATTAATGTTAAATTAAGAGTTTTATCCTACAAATTTGCGCCGTGAACGCTGCAATTCGTCGAGTTCGCGCTCCAGTTCGCGTACCCGGCGAGACTTCTCCTCGGCGGTCTGAAGTTCGTCACCGACCTCATCACGGGTATCTTCGATCTTGCGTTGCAGCTTTTCAATTTTATCCTCGTACTTCGCGATCTTTTCGCGGGCTTTCTCGGCGTCCTTCGAGGCCGAAGAAGAATCATCGCGTACGTCTTCCAGGAGTTCCCGGGTTTCGTTGATGCGTTCGTCGAAGTAGGTGGTGTAAAAGTACGTTCTAAATTCTTCGAGCACCCCCCGGGCCGCCGAATAAGTGGCGGCGTGGTTCTGTTGAGTGACCACGTCCGACTCACTGAAGGTGATGGCCAGATTGACTCTGCTCCTATCCTCGCCCCCTTCCACGCTGGTGTAGAGGTCAAACGACTTATCGCTGAGGGCGGGTAGATTCACCTGCTCGGCCAGATAAGCGATGTCGTTTCCGTCCTTATCCGCCCGGTCGATGTCTACGTCGTAGCGATCCTCCCAGAAATCTTGCCAGGGATCGTACACGGCCTCGACGGGGGCTTCCAGGGTCAGGGACAACGACGGCAACTGTCGCTTATCGTATTCCACGGTAGCATCGCGGAGTTGCGCCGTCTGTTGGGCGGCAACCGGGAATGCTCCACAGAGAAGCAGCAGGGGAATAAAATATTTCATGGCTTGTAGGATTGGAATCTTGCGACTCGGTCGGTTAAGGTTTGTCGTAGTGTTCGTTGCGGTCCTGGGGAACGGTCTTATACCGATCGGCCCGATTGACCCAGACGAGAATCTCCTGATGTTGAGTGTGCAGGATCTCTTCCGCAAAGTCGTGGACGTTATCGTTGGCCAGGGCGTGTTCGTAAGCCTCGCTGATGCTCTCTTCGTTCTGGTGAGCGAGGGCCGCCATTTCCACGACGTTCTTGGCCTGAATAGCACGATTGAGGGCGGCCTCATTGCGCTTAAGTTCCGTTTCTCCGCTCCGTGATGGGGTATGTACCCCGCCGGAGATATCCTCCAGAATACCGTTGAGTTTGCCGAGCATTTCCTCGTGGTAGGCGGCAAGCGACTCAAAAAAATCCGCCGCCGTATCGTTCGTCGATCTGATCGCGGTTGCCATCTCCCGGTAGTAGCTGGCCGACTGTCGGTGACTCATCGCGATCTCGCTGATGGTGGTGTCGGTGCCCTCGGGGCGAATCTCGTAGGGCGTTTTCATATCTTCATTATTGTCCATGACGTTAAGCTTTTTCTACTTCGGATTCAGACTTGAGTACGTGGTCGCCGTCATCCTGTTTGATGTACAGCGCCTTATTCCCTGACTCTCCGTTACGGGTTACTTCATTTCCCTTAATGGTTTTGGTCACCTTTTCGGAGTACGTCTCCTCGACGGTCCCCGTGGCTTCACCGTTGCCCCACTTCCACTTAACTTTCGTTCCCTTGCGTATCATATGCTGGTTTTCGGTCGAATAAAAAACCCGGTGGAGTGGGTTCTATACCATCTCCACCGGGTTGAGTTCAGGCGGTTAAGCGTGGATTACTCCAGGTCGCCTTCGGGATCCATCGAACGCTCGATGTCCTTCAGCAGACGGTCCGACTCGTTCTTGAAGTCGCTCCATCCCTTTTTCACGTCACCCTTGAAGTCTTTCCAACCGTTCTCCATGTTGTTACCAACGCGGTCCATACGATCGTCCAGATCATCACGGTAGGCCTTGAGTTCGTTGTACTCCTCTTCCATCTCGGCGCGGGCCTCGTCGGAAGCGTTCTCCATCTCGGCCTCCATCTCATTGATGCGGTTGTCGAGGTTGGTGCGGGCGTTGCGGAATTCGCGGTCGAGTTCGTTGCTTTCTTCACGCACTTCGGCACCCATGTTGGCTACCGCGTTTTCGGTTTCCATTTCCATTTCGTCGGCGGCGTTGTCAGCGGGCGAATTTTCGGCGCAGCTGTAGAACATGCCGGAAAGGCTGAGAAGAAGTGCTAAGGTTAGAATGCGGAATTTCATAGTTAAATTACTTTGGTTAAGAGTGTGTCAGAGAGCGAGTTAGCTGGTTTTTGCTGAGTTAGTATTCTCATGCTCTCTGTCCATAAAACAGCCATTTAGCGGGGTTGTTCGTTTCCGGGGTTTTCGTCGTCCCCGTTGCTTTCCATCTGCAGTTTCATTTCGGACAACTTCTCTCCTCCCTTGATCCCAAAATCGAGGGTACGGATGGGGAACGGAATCATGATGTCGTTGTCGTCGTACGCCCGCTTGATGGCCATGATGGCATCGCTCTGGGCGGCGAGATAATCAGCCTGTCCGCTCTTCCCCTGGGCCAGCCAGAAGCGCAGGGTATAGTTGATGGAGCTGTCCCCGAATTCGTTGAAGAAGAGCTGGACCTCCTTCGTAGTATCGTAGGCCACCCGCTCCTGAATAGCGGCGATGGTCAGCGCTTTCACCTTGTCGAGATCGTCGCCGTAGCTGACGCCACAACTCAGATCGACTCGCCGCATTCCGAGTTTGTTGTAGTTCTTGATCGGCTCCTGGGCCACGATTTTGTTCGGGATCATTACGTCCTGCCCCTGGAGCGTTATCAGGGTGGTATGCCGCAGCGTGACTTCCTTTACTTTGCCGAAATAACCGTGCACTTCGATGAGGTCGCCCTCACGAAACAGCGTGCGTACCGATAGGAGAATGCCGCTGAAGAGGTTGAGAATAGGATCTTGAAAGGCCAGACCAAGCGCGAGACCCACTACCCCGGCACCCGCCAGGATGTTCTGCACGATGCCGGTCAGGTTCAGCACCGAAAGAGTCAGGAACAGGAAGGCCAGTACCAGCAGTATCGTCAGAAAGGAACTCAGCAGTCCGGCCACCGTAGAGTCGTGGACCAGGCGACGGCTCAGCCGGTTGAAGTACTTTTTGGCGAAACGGGTGACCAGGTAGCCGACGAAGACGACAATGACGGCCAGCAACATGTTGGGGAGGTTGCGCAGCAGGAGCGCCCACCAGCGCTGTAATTCATCAAATAAAGGTTGGAAATCGAGCTCTAGCCCGAACAGTTCGAATAGGTACATAAGGTAAGTTGATCTCCGCTATAACTCCGAACCCCAACCGGTGTTCAAGCCGATTCGGACCACTCCCGCCGCAATTCAGCCAGATCTACGGCCACTACGCCCGGCCGGGCAATAACCTGAGCGCCGGCCAGATTCGCCAGGCGTGCCGCCGCGGTCAGGGACATACCCGCAGCGATCCCCGATGCCGCCACGCTGATCACCGTATCGCCGGCGCCGCTCACGTCGGCAATCCGGCGCGCGTGGGTCGGATGAATTTGGGAATGGCTCCCGTCGTGGGTGTAGATCCCGTGTTCGGACAGGGTGATCATCACCTGCCGGCAGTTCAGGCGTTCGAATACGAGGGCGGCAGCCCGGTCAAGATCGGCCAGCGTGGGCCGGATGGGAAAGTCCACCTGCTGCTGCATTTCCCGAAGGTTCGGTTTGAACAACTGCACCCCCCGGTAGGCCCAGAAGTTACGGTGCTTGGGGTCGACGGCGGTCGGGATATTGCGGTCAGCGGCCATGGCGATCAGCCGCTCGATGGCGTTTACGGTCAGCACGCCTTTGTTGTAGTCCTGTAGCAGCACCAGGTCGCAGCCCTCACCGTCGATTTGCCGCCGTACGGCTTCGATCAGCCGATCCACAGAGGCGGAGAGCAAATCGTTGGTGTGCTCGCGGTCGATGCGGAGGAGTTGTTGATCCTGGGAAATGATCCGGGTTTTCACGGTAGACAAGCGTCCGCTTTCGGGGATCAAAAGATCATCCGGAATGCCGTGATCATTTAGCAGGGTGCCAAAGAGTTTAGCATTTTCGTCATCCCCTACGGCTCCCGCGAGTCCCGCCCGCACGCCTAAAGCACGCAAGTTAACGGCCACGTTACCGGCGCCGCCCAGGCGGTTCTCCACCCGCTCCATGCTGATGACGGGCACCGGGGCTTCCGGGCTGATCCGGTCTACGCGCCCCGACAGATAGCGGTCGATCATAATGTCGCCGACTACCAGGACGCGTAAACGGGAAAAGTCAGGAAGCATAGGGTGGAAGGATGGCGTTACGCGAAGATTTCGGTACCGGCAAAGTGGAAGCTGCTTTCGATGCTGGCGTTGTCGTCGCTGTCGCTTCCGTGCACGGCGTTCTCTCCGATGCTGGTGGCGTACTTGGCGCGGATCGTACCGGCGGCGGCCTCCTCGGGGTTGGTGGCGCCGATGAGCTTCCGGAAGTCCTCCACGGCATTCTCCTTCTCCAGCACCGCAGCGACGATGGGACCGCTGCTCATAAAGCTTACGAGATCATTGTAGAACGGGCGGCCCTGGTGGACGGCGTAGAACTCTCCGGCCTTTTCGGCACTCAGCTTAGTGTACTTGAGGGCGACGATCCGGAATCCGGCTTCGTTGATCTGCTGGAGGATCGCTCCGATGTGACCGTTCTTGACGGCATCGGGCTTGATCATGGTGAAGGTGCGGTTAGTGGCCATGGGGTATTCAATTTAGGTTTGGAGCCGCAAAAGTATGAAGTTTTGGCCACCCCACCATTTTTTCGGAACTTTGCGCGTCCTTTCCGACGCCGCCCCCTTATGCACGACAACATATCCGTAGCCCGCCAATTACTCGCCAGCCGCCAGGAGATTGTCGTGTTCAGCCACCGCAACCCGGACGGGGATGCGATCGGCTCCTCGGTAGGCCTGATGCACTACCTCCGCGACCGGGGGCACGGCTGTACGGTCATCGTACCGTCGAATTACCCCGAGTTTCTCCAGTTTCTGCCGGAGGTCGATTCCATCATCATTTTTGACGACGATACGGAGCGTGCCCAGGAAGCTATCCGCGCCGCAACTCTGTTCTTCCTGCTGGATTTTAATTCCTTCGATCGCATCGACCGGATGGCCGATAACATGATCAACGACGACCGGCCGCGCATCATGATCGACCACCATCTGCACCCGGAGCCGATTGCCGATCCCGTCTTCAGCCGGCCCGACCGCAGCTCGACCTGTGAGATGGTCTACGAGTTTATCGACGCGCTGGGCCACGCGGATCACGTAACCAAACACGTTTCCGATAGTCTGTACACCGGCATCCTGACCGACACCGGCGGGTTCAAGTACAGTACGACGCCCGATCTGTTCCGGACCGTGGCCAAGCTGCTTGAGGCCGGTACCGATGCCTACAAGATCGCGGACCACGTCTGGAACAATTTATCCGAAAAACAACTTCGGTTGCTCGGGCACTGCCTGGCCAACCGCATGGAACTGCTGCCGGAATACCGCACCGGTATCATTTACCTCAATAAGCAGGATTACGAGGATTTCGACATTCAGCGGGGCGATACGGAGGGTATCGTGAACTACGTGCTCCGTATGCCGGATCTGATGATCGCGGCCTTCATCCACGAGCAACCTACCATCGTGAAGCTCAGTCTGCGCTCCAAGGGAACCATGGACGTGCAGCAAATTTGCCGGGAACACTTTCGTGGCGGCGGCCACCGCAACGCGGCCGGGGGCGCAAGTTTCGCTCCGCTCGGCACAACGATCAACCGCTTCAAGAAGCATCTGCCGAAGTACGCAGACGAAATCGAGGCGGCCTACTTAGAATTTAACAATCAATAATTTATGCGTACTAATTTATTCTCCCTGCTCGCGGGGATGATCTTCTTCGCCGCCTGTAGCGATTCGGGCAAGGAAGGGATGCAAACCACCGAACTCGGTAATCGCTTTACGTACGTCACTACCAACGACGACGGAGCACTGGCCGAACCCGGCGACTTCGTGTACATCCACGCCATCCTCAAGTCGGAAAGCGACAGCGTCATTGTCGACACCCGGGAACAGGGCGGAGAGCAACCCGCCATCCAGGTCGTGGCCGACTCCCTGGCTAAGGAGACCCTCGGACCCGTGCAGGACGTCGTGCGCAAACTCCGCGTGGGCGAGCGCGCCGTGATCCGCACCAACATCAGCGCCTACCCCCCCAACGCCAAGCCTCCCGGAATGCAGAACGATACGGTCCTGCTGTACGACATTGAAGTAACGGAGATCGTCGATCAGGCCGAATTCGACAGCCGCCAGCAGGCGCTTGCCGCCGAGGCACAGCAGAAAGCCGCGGTCATCCAGGGTCGGGAAGAAGAAATGCTCGCCTTCACCCAGCAGGTATACGAAGACTACAAGTCCGGCAAACTGGACGGTGAACTGCAAACCGGAGAAGGTGGTCTGCGCTACATCATCCACGAGGAAGGCACCGGAGAAGAAGCCGAAGCCGGACGGGGCGTCGTAGTTCAGTACATCGGCCGCCTGACCTCCAACGGTGAAGTTTTCGACCAGAGCTTCGAGCGCGGACAGGGCATTCCCTTCCCCCTCGGCACCGGTCGCGTGATTCCCGGTTGGGATAAGGGTATTGATCTGCTGCAGGAAGGCGATCGCGCTACCCTCATCATCCCCTCCGATATGGCTTACGGTCCCCAGGGATCCCCCGGCAGCATCCCCCCCGACAGCGAACTGATGTTCTACGTCGAGCTGGAAGACGTGCAGTAGGGTTTTTAGGCTATTAGTGCTTTAGGCGGTTAGTGCTTTAGGCTATTAGTATCTTAGGCAGTTAGTGCTTTAGGCTATTAGTGTTTTAGGCAGTTAGTGCTTTAGTCCGTTATTATTTTAGGCGGTTGGTGCCCAGGGAGTTGTGGTGGACAACAGTACAGTTACACCATCACACCGAAGCACTAACCGCCTAATGCCTAACTGCCTAACTGCCTAACCTACTAACGAACTAACTGCCTAACCTACTAACGAACTACCCCCCTAACCCCCTAACCCCCTCTCCTACTCTCCCCTAAAATTCGCCTTGCGCTTTTCCACGAATGCCGCGGCCCCTTCCCGGAAATCCGCCGTTTTCGTCGTGTCGCCGAAGGCGCGGGCTTCCGTTCCATAGCCATGTTCGTTGGCGTAGTAGGCATTGATGGCCCGGATGCTTTCCCGGATGGCCAGCGGCCCCTTTGCCCCGATGGTCTGTAGAAGTTCCTCGGCCTTGGAGCGTGCCGTTTCCCGGTCGGGGAGAACGTAGTTGACGAGCCCGAGCCGGTGGGCCTCCGTCGCGTCAATGGGGTTACCGGTCAGGATGAGCTCGGTAGCTTTTCCCTTACCGATGTACTGATTTAGCCGCTGGGTGCCCCCGTAACCCGGGATGATGCCGAGATTGACTTCAGGTTGGCCGAAGCGGGCCTGCTGGGTCGCAACGCGCAGGTGGCAGGCCATGGCGAGTTCACAGCCGCCACCGAGGGCGTAGCCGTCGACCAGGGCAACTACGGGCCGGTGGAAGTTCTCGATGAGAAAGAAGATATCGTGACCGCGACGGGCCATCTTTTCACCGTCCCCCTGCTCGGCAATCCCCAGAAACTCCTTGATGTCCGCACCGGCTACGAAGGCGCGGTCTCCGGCTCCGGTGAGTATGATGCCGTGAAACTGGCCGTGCTGCCGGTAGTCGTCGGTAAAAAACCGTTCCAGCTCCCCGAGGGTGGCAGCGTTAAGGGCGTTGAGGGCTTTTGGTCGGTTGATGGTCAGGTAGAGGAGGCCATTTGCGTCCTCCACGAGTAGATTTTCGTAGCTCATGGGGTCAATATACCTCGCTTTCAATTCTCGACTTCCTCCCGCAATTCCTGCAGATAATTGTTCAGCCGTTCCATCGGTTTGACGATCGCCACCCGGCCCGACCGGACAAATTCGTAGATGCCGACTTGCCGCAGTTCCGTCAGTAAGGCTTCGGTTTCGTATTCGTGACCGGTCTTTTCGATGACCACGAATTCCGGTTCGATCAGCAGTACCCGGGCATTGTGACGCCGGATCATCATCTCCACTTCGTTTCCGTTGCTGAAGACCTCGATCGGCACCTTATAGAGCGCGATCTCCTGGTACACGATGTCCTTCTCTTCGTAATAAAAGGCCTTGAGGACATCGACCTGTTTATCAAGTTGGGCCACGAGCTTGATCACCATTTCCTCGGTCACGTCGACCACGATCGTGAACCGGTGAATGGATTCGTCGCTACTCGCGCTGGTCGTCAGGCTGTTGATGTTCAGGTTGCGGCGGTTGAAGATGCCGACCACCCGGGAGAGCAATCCGGTCTGATCCTCGGTGAATACGGTAATGGTGAAAGAGCGGGTCATACACACACAAATTTGGGGGCGGGAACGCAGGTGCCGTGTCGGTCGGATTATCAGAGATCTTCCGGACCAAGAATTACTTCACTGATGGCTTTTCCGCTGGGGACCATGGGGAACACGTTGTCTTCCTTGACCGTATGACAGTGCAGCAAATAGGGGCCTTCGTGGGCGAGCATCTCGGCGATTGCCGCGGGAACTTCGGCGGGGTCCCGTATCGTGCGCCCCGGCACTCCGAAGCCCCGGGCGATGGTCACGAAATCCGGGTTCTGCAACTCCACCGAGCTGTACCGCCGGCGGTGGAAGAGTTCTTGCCACTGACGCACCATGCCCAGGAAATTATTGTCGAGCAGCACGATCTTCACGCCGACGTTCCACTGGGCGCACAGACCGAGCTCCTGAATGGTCATCTGGAAGCCACCGTCTCCGATGAAGGCCACCACCTCCCGGGAAGGATCGGCGTACTTCGCTCCGAATGCCGCGGGGAGGCCGTAGCCCATCGTACCCGCGCCGCCGGAGCTGACCCACTGATCGTGCCCCTTATAGTCGTAATAGCGGGCGGCCATCATCTGGTGCTGTCCGACGTCGGTGGCCACGATGGCCTTTCCGTCCGTTTGATTACTGACCTCCCGAATTACCTGACCCATGCGGATTTGCCCGTCACTAGTGGGCGCTATGGCCTCCCGGATGACGCGCTGCTCCTCAATGCGGGCGCATTCGTCGAAGCGAGCTACCCACTCCGGATAGGATTTCCGGTCGACCATGGGCAGTAACAACTCCAGGACCTCCCGTGCATCACCCAATACCGGTGCCTCCGCCCTTACGTTCTTATTGATTTCAGCGGGGTCGACCTCGATGTGTACGACCTTGCTGTCCGGCAAGTACTTGGAGAGCAGTCCGGTTACCCGATCGTCAAACCGCATTCCGATGGCTACGATCACGTCCGATTCGTTCTGCAGCAGATTCGGGCCGTAATTGCCGTGCATGCCCAGCATGCCGGTGAACAGCGGGTGATCGTTGGGGATCGCGGACAGACCGTGGCAGGTAGCTCCTACCGGAATTCCGGTTTTCTCTACAAACTCGCGGAATATCGGTTGGGCGTGGGCAATATGGATGCCGTGACCCGCGAGGATCATGGGTCGCTCGGCGCCGTTGATCAGATCCGCCGCGGCCCGCAGCTGGGACCGCTTCGGTTTATTGTGGGGTACGTAGCTGCGAATGGCTAGTTCTTCGGGATAAAAGAAGTCGACCATGGCCAACTGGGTATCCTTGGTGATGTCAATGACTACCGGTCCCGGCCGTCCGCTGTTGGCGATGAAAAAGGCCTTTTTCATCACCCAACCGATCTCCTCCGGCTTCGTGATCTGGTAATTCCATTTCGTTACCGGGATAGTACTGTTGACCACATCCACCTCCTGGAAGGCGTCGCTTCCCAGTAAGAATCCCGGCACCTGGCCGGTGATGGCTACGATGGGCAGGGAATCTAGCTGAGCGTCGCACAGTCCGGTAATCAGATTCGTGGCACCCGGCCCCGAAGTGGCCATGCACACACCGGTTTTCCGCTTTATTCGCGCGTATCCCTCCGCGGCGTGAATGGCTCCCTGCTCGTGGCGGGGCAGAATGTGCGTGATCCGGTCCTCGTAATCGATGAGAGCATCGTACACGGGCATGATCGCGCCGCCGGGGTAACCGAAGATCGTATCCACGCCTTCATTCACCAGACACTGCAGGAGCGCGTGGGCACCTGACATGCGTACGGTAGCTGCATCGCCGTTGTGGGTTGCGGATAGCTTGCTGATGGAATGTGTCATAGCACGAGACGGTTTACGATTGATCTAGAGGTCCGTTACACAGCCCAGGGAGGCACTGCTGACGGAGCGGGCGTACTTTTTCAGTACACCGAAGGTGGCCTTTAGCGCGGGGGCCTTCCACCGGCCCCGGCGGGCCCGGAGCGTGGCTTCATCCACTTCTAAGTTAAGGACATTATTGTCGGCATCAATGTTGATGATATCGCCGTCCTCGACGAGTGCCAGGAGGCCACCAACCTGAGCTTCGGGGCTGATGTGACCCACTACGAAACCGTGGGTACCTCCGCTGAAGCGACCATCGGTAATGAGGGCGACCTTTTTTCCGAGCCCCTGTCCCATAATCTCGCTGGTCGGCTTCAGCATTTCCGGCATTCCAGGACCGCCCCGCGGACCGCAGTAGCGAATCACCACGACGTCGCCTTCCTTGATCTCCCGGTTGCGGATGGCCGTGTTGGCTTCCGGTTCGGAATCAAATACCCTGGCGGGCCCCATGAAGCGGGTGCCCTCCTTGCCGGTGATTTTCGCCACCGAGCCCTCGGCCGCCAGATTGCCGTAGAGGATCTGCAGGTGGCCGGTAGCCTTGATCGGTTGGTCGAAGGGGCGCACGATGTCCTGTCCCTCCCGTAGCCCCTCCACTTCGAGTAGGTTCTCGGCGATGGTCTTGCCAGTCACGGTCATGCAGTCCCCGTGTAGCATGCCGCGCAGCAATAGTTCCTTCATGACGGCCGGTACCCCGCCTACGTAGTAAAGGTCTTCCATTACGTACCGCCCACTGGGCTTCAGGTCCGCGAGGAAGGGGGTGCGGTCGCTGATGCGCTGGAAATCGTCGATGGTAATGTCTACCCCCGCGGTCCGGGCGATGGCCAGCAGGTGCAGCACGGCATTGGTGCTACCGCCGAGGACGGTCAACGTGACGATCGCGTTCTCGAAGGCCTCACGGGTCAGGATGTCAAGTGGTTTGATGTCCTGCCGGAGCAAATTGAGCATATACTCCCCCACCCTGGCGGTATCGGCCGCTTTATCGGGATGGTTAGCGGGGATGCTGCTGTTGTAGGGAAGGGCCATGCCCATCGCTTCGATGGCGGTGGCCATCGTGTTAGCCGTATACATCCCGCCGCAGGCTCCGGATCCCGGGCAGGCGTGGCGGACTACGTTGTGATGTTGCTCCTGCGAAAGTTGTCCGGCGCGGAACTGACCGAGGGTTTCGAAGGCGGAAACGATGTCGAGTTTTTCCTCTTCGTAACAGCCCGGGCTGATGGTGCCGCCGTACACCAGGATCGCCGGCCGGTTGAGCCGGCACAGTGCGATCATAGCACCGGGCATGTTCTTGTCGCAGCCGACCACCGTAACGACCGCGTCGTACCACTGCGCTCCGGCGACCGTCTCGATGCTGTCGGCGATCACGTCGCGGCTGGGTAGGCTGAAGCGCATACCGTCCGTACCCATGCTCATACCGTCGCTGACGCCGATCGTATGGTAGATCAGTCCCAGGAGTTCGCTTTCCTTATTGATGCCCTGTTTGACCTCTTCGGCGAGGCCATTCAGGTGCATGTTGCAGGGATTGCCTTCCCATCCCGTGGAGGCGATTCCTACTTGTGCCTTGTCCATATCGGCATCGGACAGACCGATGGCATAGAGCATGGCCTTCGCGGCGGGCTGTTCGGGATTACTGGTTACGTTGCGGCTGTACTGGTTCAGTGGTCGGATCATAGAAGTAGGTAAGTAAAAAAGCCGCCCCCGCAGGAGGAGACGGCCATTGGTACAAAATACCACAATCGGCGCGGGGCCTTCAAATCGGTATTTATAAGAATTACGACGGCAAGAATCGCCGGAACCGGCAAGGGTCAGTACCGCTTCTTGTCCAGGCGAAAAGTAGCCTGAACGCCGATCTGCACGGTCGTCAGGCGGCCGTTGACGCCTTCCGCGACATCACCGCTTTCGTCCACCGACCCGGTATCCGTAAAGTCGGCGAGCGTGTGGCGGACCGAGACTAAGGGAGTCAGGGTCAGCAGGTTACTCACCCCGAAGTCGATACCGATACCAGCGCCCACGTTCGGTACGATTTTGTTCTGTACGGCCGTGTTCTCCCCCTCCGCCCGGTGATGGTTGGCTAGTCCGGGAGATACCTGAATGAAGAGTCCTTTCTGTAGCTGCGGTCCTTGCTTACCGAAGGTCGGACAATCACAATCGGTCCCGAAGTCGAAGGGATAGACGTTCGTTTTGAACTGAAATCCGTATTCCGACCAGGGCGTTTCTCCCCCCGTGGAAGCGTAATACACGGTCGGTAAAAACTCCACCCGCTTCTTCGGGAGTCGGAACCAGTAATTCAGGGCGATCTCCGCTCCGTCTCCGTATTCCAGATCTAAAACGCTCCCCCCCGCCCGGGTATACGCGTCGTTGAAGTTGCGGAAACCGGTCACGCCGATTTGGGCGGAAGCGGTAGCCGCCACGACGGATAGTAGGAGGGAAAGTACGAGCGTGCGCATGGGGAAATATTGTGATGCGTGAAACGGATTCACCCGGTCGGCAAGTACCTAACCGCTCAGCTCGTTGGTAGTTTTCGTTGCTCCCGCGTCCCCGCCCGAATGACCCGATGCGGGCGCCTTAACGGGAGTTAACAAACTTCGCGTGCCTAAAGGGGGTTAACTTTGGTGTAATCAACTCTACCCATCCCCTTGCTTCCCCTCCTCATTTTCAGCGTTTTAACCGGACGCATCGATAGTTTGCCGCCCGATGGTCCCTACCTGACCTACGAGGATTCCGTGGTCGTAGCCCGCTGGGTGGACACGGAGGATCGCACTGAAGGCTCGATCGTCTTTCGCCCCGAAAACTTCGATCAGCTTCCGGACTTTGCGTCCTTTCGCCCCGAAATGGTGGATCCGGACCGCGATTTTTCCCGGCAGACCGACATCCGATTCGAGAACGTGAAACGGGTAGCGGCGCTGAGTGATATTCACGGACAGTTTGACACCGGCATACAGTTGCTCGCCGCCAACGGCATCATCGACGCGCAGCAGCGCTGGAGTTTTGGAGATGGCCACCTGGTGATCGTAGGGGATATCTTCGACCGGGGGGACCAAGTGACCGAACTGCTCTGGCTCATCCACAACCTGGAGATCGAGGCCGAGCAGGTCGGCGGAAGGGTCCACTTTCTTCTCGGCAATCACGAAACCATGACGCTGGAGGGAGACGAACGCTATCTGAACGAAAAGTATCGGGTAACCAGCGGTATGACGGGCAAATTCTACCGTGAACTGTACGGCCCGAACGCCTATCTGGGGCGCTGGCTGCGGAGTCTACCCCTCGCCGTGGAAATCAACGGAACGGTCTACATCCACGGAGGCCTAAGCCGGGCAATGGTCCGGGAAGTGAGCAGTATCGACCGGCTGAACGAACTCTATCATGAGTACCTCATCGATTCCGACGATTTGCGGGAGACCATCCACAACAACTCCCGTCTTGATCTAATGTACGGCCGCCAGGGGCCCCTCTGGTACCGGGGATACTTCAGCCGTAACAGTTTCGGGATCAAAGACCTCAACTACGTTCTCAAGAAGATCGGCGCCCAGCGCATCGTCGTGGGGCATACGAGTTTCACCGCCGTTCAGGGATTTTACGACAACCGCGTGATAGCCGTGGATTCCAGCATCAAATTTGGCGGAGTCGGGGAGATCCTGATTATGGAGAATAATGATTATTTTAGGGGGACTATCTCCGGGGAAAAAATCCCGCTGGAGTCCTCATCCACGAAGTAATGCGTTACCTGCTTTGCTGGCTCATCTTTGGTTCCCTGGTCGCGGGGGCCCAACCCTCGCTCTTCGACGAGCTGTGGGCCGGCGGGGATACGGTTACTATTGAGTTGGAAACGGACTGGAAGAAGCTCCTTCGCCACAAGAAGGATAAGGTCTACCAACCTACCACCCTGCGGGTCGGGGGGCACGCGCTGGCCGGGCGCGTTCGCAGTCGGGGCCACATTCGCCTGGAGGTATGTCGCTATCCCTCACTAAAGATTAAGCTGGATAAAACACCGCTCGGGCAACTGGGCTACTCGGACCTGAACGACCTGAAACTCGTGCTGCAGTGTTCGAACCGTACCATCGCGGATGGCTACCTCCGCCGGGAGAAGCTAATCTACGATCTGCACGCGCTCGTCAGCGATTATTACCACCGTACGGTGCCCATCCGACTGCTCGCGGGGAAGATGGAAATAGCCGGTTTCCTGATTGAGTCGGAAGAGCAACTAGCGGCCCGCTACAACGCCACCATCGTAAACTCCGATCAGGTGAGTACCCGGGGCCTGGAGCGCGGTGCCTACCTCAACATGTGCCTGTTCAACTACCTGGTCTTGAATACGGACTGGAATGTATTCAACCTGCATAACGTAGAATGCCTGAGCCTCAACGGCAGCCGCGATCTGATTCCGATCCCCTACGATTTCGACTACAGCGGCGTGGTATCGACCACCTACGCCGTGCCCCACGACGGCCATAATTTGCGGTCCGTTCACCAACCCAAGTGGCTGGGACGCCACGTCACGGAAGAAGAACTGAGCGCGGCGCTCATTCATTACCGACACCGGAAGCAAGCACTCATCGACAAGGTCAGTACGTGTCCGGGCCTTCATCCCTCCCACCGGGAAAGAATACTCGACCGGATCGAGGACTTTTACGACGCCATGAACGACCCCAAGGCCCTGCGTTCGTTCGTCGTTAGGGAGTGACCTTATTGTTGAAAGGCGTATTCGATCAAATTGGCTCCCATCTGCAGGGCTGCCGCCCGCACCTCCGGCGGGTCGTTATGCACCGGCTCGTCTTCCCAACCGTCGCCCAGATCCGAGGAATACGAATAGAAACAAACCAGGCGCCCTTCCCAGATGAGGCCGAAACCCTGCGCCGGCTCCCCGTCGTGCTCGTGAATTTTGGGCACACCACCGTTAAATCTGTACGTCTGGTGGTACACGGGATGATCGAAGGGCAGCTCTACGAATTTCAGCTCCGGAAACACCCGTTCCATGGCTACCCGGACGTAAGAGTCCATCCCGTAGTTATCGTCGATGTGCAGAAAACCACCCCCGATGAGATAGTTGCGCAAGTTTTCCGCCTCCGCCGCGGAGAACACGACGTTACCGTGCCCGGTCATGTGGACCCAGGGGTAATTAAATAATTCGGCGCTGCCGACGTCGACGGTCCCGTAGTCTACTTCGAAATCCGTCCCCAGCGCCTGATTGCAGAACCGGGCCAGGTTAGGCAAGGCGGTGGGATTCGCGTACCAGTCTCCCCCGCCGTTGTACTTCAGGAGTGCCAGTTGTAAGCGGGCGGTGCCGGGGGGAGTCACCGAAGTAAGAAGCAAAAGGACGGGAACAAGGGCCAGAAGTTTTCGCATACCTGTTTAACGTTCTTGGGGGCCACCCGGATTACTGAGCGCCTGCCAATTGACCATCTCCACGGCGTGAACCGCGGCGATGGCGGCCGTCTCCGTGCGCAAACGATGGGGTCCCAGACTGGCGAACGTCCAGCCGTGATCGCGGGCCATATCCGCCTCCGCCGGACTAAAGCCACCTTCGGGACCAATGGCTACCTCTACGTTCGTACCGGGTAAAATCATTTGATGTAGCAATCGACTGCCCTGTTCTCCCAGGTAGGCCAGGTACTTCCGCGACGGGCTTTTCGTTTGCATCGCTTCTACAAAGGACACGGGTTCGGGAAGCTGCGGCAGCCAGGCTTTAAGGCTCTGCTTCATGGCGGACTCGATCACCCGCTGCAGCCGATCGGTCCGCAGCCGGGTACGCTGGGAATGCTCGGTAAAGATTGGCTGGATACGGTCGACACCCAGTTCGGTGGCCTTTTCCAGAATCCACTCGAAGCGGTCGATATTTTTTGGGGGGGCTACGAGTAGGGTCAGCGCGTGACTGCTGCGCTGGTCTTCCCGACGGACGAGTTGCACGTCGAGCGTACAGTGTCGTTTAGAAATATCCAAGATCAGACCGCTATACCACCCGCCCCGCCCGTCGACCAGGTCAATCGTGTCTCCCTCTCGACGACGCAAAACGCGCGCGGCGTGGATTGCTTCCGTTTCACGTAAAGCATGACGGCCGGGCGTCACATCCGGATCGAAAAATAACTGCAAAGCCCTTTAGTTGACCGCTACTACGCCGTTGATCTGGGGTAGTCGGTTCTTCAGCGTCTGTTCGACGCCCGCCTTCATGGTCATGGCGGTCATCGAGCAACCGTTGCACGCACCCAACCACTTGATCTCCACGATCTGATCGTCGCTTACGTTCAGCACTTCGATATTGCCCCCGTCGATGGCGAGGTGAGGTCGGACCTCATCGAGCGCCGAATCCACACGGGTAATCAGATCTTGTCTTTCCTCGAGGGTCATGCGGGGTGGTTTGGGAACAAATGTAAACAATGTCAGGGTAGGTTATGGTTGAGCGGCCCGTCCGCGGCAAACGTGCACGCGGGGAATACGTAGGCTGTTTCAGGTGGATTGTCGATGCAATTACCCTGATCATCGGGACTAGCCATGCATGTGCCCGCTTTTTCCGAACTTAAAGCACAACTTACCCCACACACCAACTAAGCACCATGCCCTTTCGCCTATCCGCCTGCATCCTTTTCCTCAGTATCTATGTCGCCACTCCCCTGGCGGGGCAGATCTCCAGCGGTACGATCGATTACCTGGAACACCGGGATTTCCCCCTCTGGGAGGGCATGTCCATCGAACAAAAGAAACGAATGGAGCGCATGAAAGAGGAAGGGGCATTCGACCAGTCCGGTAGACTCACCTTTACTTCGGACGCCTTCAGCTACCAGCAGTTACCGAAACAGGAGGACCCCCGTGGGCGCCGCGGCTGGTGGGGCGGGGATACGGAGAACCCCGACGTGTATTACACCTCGGTGGCGGACAGCCTCGTCACCGATCAGCGCCGCATCATGGACCGCACCTTTATCCTGGAAGATAAGTGGCTGGTCCCGGACTGGGAAATTCCGGCCAACCAGCAGGTGAACATGGCCTATACCCTCCCCAGCAAGGTGGCCTTCGCGGTCTCCGCCGAGGGGGATACCCTGACCGCTTATTTCAGCGAAACCATTCCCCTGGGCATCGGCCCCCGGGGATACGGAGGACTACCCGGTGCCATCGTCTACCTGAAAGTGGAAAACGAAGGCGCTTACACGGAATACACCATGACCACCATGCAACCTAATCCGGCCGAGCTGACGCTCAGCAAACCCACGGAGGGAGACCGGATGACCCGGGAGAAATTCGAAAAGGTTGCCGCTAAACGCCGGGAGGTGATGGAGCGACGACGCCGGGGCTGGGAACGCAACTATTGATCCGCACCATTATGAGACACACCTTTATCCTATTATTTGGCCTCTTCTCCCTCGCCGCCTACGGCCAGAGTGAAATCAGCGCCACCGTAGTCGACACTACGGGGACCACCTTACCCGGGGCGAACGCCATTCTGTTGCGTACCTCCGATACGCTGCTGACGTCCTTCGGCACCACGGACAACAAGGGAGAATTCCTAATGAAGAACGTCCCGCCCGGGGAATACCTCCTGCGGGTATCTTTCCTCGGCTACGAACGGCCGGACCAGCCGATCACGGTAGCGGCCTCCGACCAGTATCTCGGACTGGGCCAGATCACTCTTTACCCGGCGGGGTTCCTCCTGAACGACATCGAGGTGACGGCCGATCGCATCCCCATCCGCATGAAGGGGGATACCATGCTCTACGACGCCGAGGCCTTTGCGCTGGGGGACAACGCGAAGGTGGAAGATCTCCTGCGCCGGCTGCCGGGCATGAGCATCGACGCGAACGGACAAATTACCTGGCGCGGCAAGGTTGTGCAGGAAGTCATGATCAATGGTAAACCCTTCTTCGCGGGCAACGCTACCCTGGTCACCCAGAATCTCGATGCGAAAGCGCTGAAGAACGTGGAGGTCTTTGACCAGAAGTCGGACAGCGAGGAGATCACCGGAGTGGACGACGGAGAGGAGAATACCACGGTCAACCTGGAAATGAAGGATGAATTCAAGGCGAAGCTGTTCGGCGAAGTCTACGCCGGCGGGGGCCATGCGGCGGGGGCGGACGATCCCCGCTACGACGCCGGCGGTAAAGTGTTCCGGATCAGCGACGCCACTCAAATCGGTATCCTCGGTACGATCAACAACGTCAACCGGGTAGGTTTCACCGGCGACGAGCTCATGAGCTTTAACCAGAGTTCGGGCCGGGGGGGATTCTTCAGTACCGGTTATGGTGGGCTTCCGTACTTCGACGGAGGGCAGGCGCCGGGGCAAAATCGCAGCCTGGCTACGGGCATAAACTTCGGCAAGTCCATCGGCCAACACGGTCAGCTCACCATGGACTATACCCTCTTCGAACGTGATCAAACGCAGATCGTAACGGAGCGGCAGGCCTTTACCCGCGCGAATAACGAACGTACCATCCTCTCCAACCAGACGGATGCTACCTCCCGCTTCAGCCACGGGATGTCGGTCGAATACGAACAAGAGATTGACACCACCTCCCGGCTTCGCTTCTACGGACGCGGGTACATCATGGGCTCCGACAGCCGCGCCCTGGCCCGCACGCAGGTCCTTACCGAAGGACAGGAGAACCAGTATACGGTACAGGATATTTCCGACAATCAGAATCCGGGGGGCACTGTACATCTAAGCTACAACCGCCGCCTCGCGGGCAAGCGCGGGCGGAATTTCGGCATCAGTGCCGGAGGCGGTTACCGGGCCGACCAGACCGACCTCCAGGTGCTCGTGGCCGGACTCCAAGAAGACGGTGGCACCGGACTACCGGTAACCGGGAGCCTGCAGAACGGACTGCAAACTCAGGATCGGCGGACCAATTCCCTGGAGTACAACGGGGAAATACGGTACGATGAGCCCCTGACCGACAAGCTCGTGCTGGAAACCGAAGCCGGCTACAACTTCGACCAGGATGAGGGCAATTATCGCTTTCAACTGGAGGAAACCGACATCACCAACCTGCTCACCCGGGAATGGACGCAAACACGCGTCGGTACGGATCTTTCCTACCGATTCGGCGATCGCAACAACCTCCAGGTCGGGGCCAGGCTCCAGCGCAATCAGCTGCAAGTAGGTGGCGATACTAGCCGCAGCTCCGGCTATACCTACTTGCTCCCTAATTTCAGTCTCCGGATGCGATCCGGTAAGGCCTTTTACCGCCTGAATTACCGGACGAACGTCCAGGCCCCGAGCGTCAGCCAGCTACAAACAATCGCCCGCCCCTCGGTGACCGGGCGCGTATCCATCGGCAACCCCGACCTCGATCCGGCCACCACTCACCAACTCAGTGGAAATGCCTGGTTCAACGACCAGTTTCGGGCCATCAGTCTGAACGCTTACGTGAGCACGCAGTACACCGACAATGCCTTCGGCAACAGCCTGACCTTCACCCCGGGACAGCAAATCTACCAGACGGTAAACGTCAGCCATACCTGGGGCTCCACCATCTACGCCGGCTCTACCATCGGCATGGCCTTCATGAAGGGCGAATTGCGCACCAATCTGCAGAGTAACCGCAGTATCGGACAGGGCTTCGTGGACGGCGTGGCCCGCACCAACACCTCCGCGAATACGAGCGGTACCGTGGACCTCACGACCGAGTTTAACGAAAAGTCCTTTTTGAAGGCGGGCTATACCTACTCCCGCAACGTCAACAGCTTCGACGATGATGAGAGCGTAGACATCGTGACCATTACCCACGACCTCGTCACCCAGTTCGAACTAGAGGTCAGCGATTCCTGGCGTTTCGAAAGCCGGTTCCTGTACCGCATCTTCGAGGCTGCCTCCTTTGCCGGGGCCACCAACATTCCCGACCTGCAGGCAAGCGTGGAGATCCGGCCCTTCAAAAAGTCCGGCCACTACTTCCGCATGTCCGGCCGCGATCTGCTCAACCAGAATACCGTAATTAATCGCCAGGCTCAGGCATTCGTAACTTCCGAAACCATCAGCGATGGGCTCGGACGCTATGTCCTGGCTACCTTTCACTATCAATTATAGAAAAACCTTCCGGAAGGCTTGCAGGACCAAAAACGGTGTACGTATATTTGCAGCGCTTTAGGAATAAAGCATGGCTGAGCAGCCAGCAGACGCGGATGTAGCTCAGTTGGTAGAGCGCAACCTTGCCAAGGTTGAGGTCGCCGGTTCGAACCTGGTCATCCGCTCCAAACTCGCGACAAAGCCGCTTTCCCCCGGGAGAGCGGCTTTCGTCGTTTATTACCTTTGCTTCCCACCATTCGCCTCCGATCATCAGACCCAACGGCCACCGGCTTGCCCTTTACCTACTGCTCGCCGCCGGTCTGCTGCTGTGGACCATAAACCTGCTGTTCGCCCGCCCGCTGTTCATCGACGAGGCCAACGTAGCGCGCAATCTCTTCGATCGCGATTTTGCCGGCCTGTTCGTTCCCCTCGATCACGATCAGTATGCCCCGCCCCTCTACCTGGTCGTCACGAAGTTGTGCGGAGAGTTACTGGGCTACGGAGAAATTCCGTTGCGCTTGCCGGCTTTCCTCGGCGGTCTGCTGGCCGTCGGCGGGATCTGGGCTAGCGGCAGACGGCTGCTGTCCGGGTACTGGGCCCTCCTCCCGCTGGCATTGCTGTTCGTTAACCCCACCGTGCTCCGCTACGTCGGCGAGGTAAAGCCCTACGGCCTGGACCTGGGCGTAGCGGCCATCCTGCTGGCATTGCACCTGCGGCCCCGCCGGCAAAAGCTGTGGGCCTGGGCGGTAGGAGGCGCGCTGATTCCGTGGATATCCCTGCCCGGGGTTTTCGTGCTGGCGGCCATTGGTCTGTGGCGATTGCGGCAGGACATTCGATGGATGCTTCCGATCGGCGGATGGCTGCTATCGTTCGGCGTGTTGTACTACTTCGTGCTCGGGGCATCGGTCGGCAGCGGTTACCTGAATGACTTTCACGCGGACTACTTCCTGCCGATCCCGACAGACTGGAACGAGGTGGAGCAACTGGGACGGATCCTGCGGCGCTTGCTGCGACTCGGCTTCGGCTTCACCGTAGTGGCCTTAATCTGGGGGGCTACTCTCATGCTCTACGGAGCACTAAAATTACCGACTAAGCAGTTGTGGCTCCTGCTTCCCCTGGGCGTGGCCATGGCGGTTTCCGTTTTTCGGGTGTACAGCCTGATCGACCGGCTGATGCTCTTTGCCCTCCCCGGATTATGGTTGTTCGCGGCCCTGTCCGCCCGCGGGTTATACCACGCTGTCCGTGCGTTGCGTCTACCTCTGCTAATTCTGACCGCCCTCACGCTGGGGGGCACCAATATTTACCGGCAATTTTACGCGCCGGGCACCTACGGGGATGGGCGCCGACTCGCGGAAATAGCGCTGCGCTACGATGATCCGGTGCTGCACCCCGATGCGGTCCCCGTAGTCGATTATTACACGCGCATTCACCTACGCACCAAGCACCTGGCGGATGAGTCCCAGATAACCAATGAAAGCGTGCGCGTGTATGATGTGACCACGCGACGGAGTACGCGGCAGGCCATACGGCGGGATAGTAGCGGGGCGGCGGAGCGCGGGTGCGAAGTAGTTCAGGAAGAGCTGTTCCGTGCGGTAGTGCTCCGGATCAGATGTCCCGCACGGAATTACGATCGGTAACGACTTCCAGAAGTTCCCGCAGGAACTGGACTTGTCCGGGGCTCAACCGATTCTTTAGCGCCTCGCGGATGGTCAGAAAGGTGCCGCTCTCCAGGTCTTTCAGTTTTTCCTTGATTTCACCGGCATCCTCGTACAGCATTTGTTTGAGGCTGGGAATCTCGTGCCAGTCGCCCTCCACGGCCACGGCTTCCTCCCGGTCGGCGGCGGGTTCCAGAGAGATAAGGTCCGGATTATCGAGCCGCATATCCCCACCCGGCAGGCCCCACTCTTCGGATTGTTGGGTAAGGAATACCTCCAGTCCCCGTTCCCGGAAGCGATAAATGATAAGACGCGCTTTTTTCCTTAGTCCCATGGAAGAGGTTTCACTGTGCTAACTGGAGTGGCCGGCCGTATGTTTAACCACAAAGGTACAACGAAGGACATTCGTTCGTCGTTTACCCCTAACAAACTACCGCTATGAATAAACTACTCTTTCTACTACTCACAAGTCCCTTTTTCCTGACCGCCCAGAACGCTGCTACCGAGCTCACCGGCGCCTGGGAATCCACTTCCCTCGGTGACGACGGAGCGACCAATACCCTGAGCATGATCATCCAGGACGGGTACTTCGCCATGACGGCCTACAATGAGGACGAAAAGAAATTTATCGCTACCCTCGGCGGGAGCTACGACGTGAGCGAAAACAGTTTCGACGTGACCTACGAGTTTGATTCCTCTACTCCCGAGAATGTCGGCAAAACGGTACCCATGCCCTTCGTGGTGGACGGCAGCCTATTGGTATTTAATGGCGACAAGGCCTGGCAGCGCATCGACAGTGGCGACAGCCCCCTGGCCGGCGCCTGGCAGATAACGGGACGGAAACAGGACGGTGAGCTACGGCGTAGAGACAACAGCGGTCCGCGGCGTACCATGAAAATTCTATCCGGCACCCGTTTTCAGTGGATCGCCTTCAATACCGAAACGGCTGAGTTCAGCGGAACGGGCGGTGGGACTTACACCAGCGAAGGGGATAAGTACGTCGAAACCATCGAATTTTTCAGCCGGGACCCCGAGCGTGTCGGGGCCCGACTGAGTTTCGATTACGAGATTCGCGATAACGAGTGGCACCACTCCGGTCTTAGTAGTAAGGGAGATCCCATCTACGAGACCTGGGGTCACCGGGAGTAGAAGGTCTACCTCCGGACGATCAGGCGCTGGGGAGTGAAGCTGGCGTCGCCGGCTACCCGTAGCAGGTACATTCCGGTGATCAGATCGCTGACGTTGATGCCGTCGCGGGCCGCGGCGGCGGGATACGTGCGCACTACCTGACCGGTAGAGGCAACCAGTTCAACGGTTTCCACGCGCTCGGGTACCGCTACGCGTACAAAGTCGCGGGCGGGATTGGGATATACGTTGAGGGCCGCGGCATCCGTGCTGCCCGGGACGTAGATCACGTTGCTGTAGTCGAAAGTGCCCCCGAAATCCAGTTGCTTGATCCGGTAGTAGGCACCGTCACTCGTTGCGGGCTGCAGGGAGGTATAGGTGACTTCCCGGCTGCCGACTTCCTGGTAGGCGACGGTCGCGGCGGTTTCGAAGCCACTACCCTTATCGACCTCTACTTCGTAGCGGTCCACGTCCACCTGATCGGCGACCGACCAGCTGAGGTTTACCCCCTCGCCGGCAGCGGCGTAGCTGAGGGGTTTGGTCCAGGTGACGGGGGCGGCGGCTTCTACGTTGAAGGTGGCAGTAGCGGAAAAATTAGACGAGCTGCTACCGTAGTCTAATCTGACGCTTCCCAAACCCTGGCCGGTTATCACGGCATAGTAGGTTTGGTTGGTAAGACTGATACTGGGAGCAGGGTTTGTCTCTCCCGCCGTGATCGAGCGGGTCACGAAGGTGTTACCTGACTTATCCCGAAGCGTCAACGTCAGTACGTTACCCTGAACAGATCCGGGATTCAAAAGTGTCAATTGGATGAACTTGTTATCGCTACCAGTAACGGGAAAGCATGCAGCAGTAGATTCCGCCACTTTAAGTGACTTCTTGGCACCTCCGAGGTACCCTGCAAAGTTGGAACGGGTAGGAACACCACTGGGGCAGTCGTTAGACCCTTGACCGTAAAGTGATTGTGTGATAAGGAGCAGCATCAAGCTGCAGAGGAGTAGAATTCTTTTCATGTTCTAGGTAGTTAAAGAGTGTGTGCAATGAGATGACAACATCGGTTAATTAAAACACTTTGTTGTGACATGTTCACATGTGCACATAAAATTAACCGAATATTGTGCAACACCAACTACTTTAACGTTTTCCCGCTGTATTGTGGAATTGATTCGCTAACCTACGCGGCAACGGACAACGACATTTACAAAGCTCTAGCGAGCAATTATCAGCCGGTGATCGGCAAAGATTTCACGGGGTTGGGGACGAAGTATATAGGTACCGCGGGCTAGATCAAACAGGTCGATCCCTTGCCGCAATGAGGCTGCGGGATAGGAACGGACGAGGCGACCATCCGCGGTAAAAATATCGACGGATTGCACCCTATCGGGCGCGACGATCCGGACGAAGCGAGACGTCGGATTTGGAAAGATTACTAACTGATCATGATTAGCGGCACCGGGTACGTAAATGACGTTGCTATAATCAAACGTACCGGCATGATCCAGTTGCTTAATGCGGTAGTGATGACCATCGACTTCGTGGGAGACCGTCACGGAATAGGTCACCTCCCGACTGCCGTTCTCCCGGTAGGGGATGGATTCCGCATAACGAAAGCCGCCGCTCGTTCCGTTGTCTACCTCCAGTTCGTAGCCCGCAACGTCCATTTGGTCGGTGACGGACCAGCTCAACTGCAGCTGCTCCCGATCTACGGTATAGGTAAGTGGCCTGGACCAGGTCACCGGAGCCACCGATCCGGATATGACGAACGTCCGGGTAGAGCCGCTGGCGGATGGATTCGGAAAATTAAAGTCGATTCGGCCGGTGGACAGCGCCGTGATCTCCACGTGTATAATGTCGTTCGTGAAAATTTTTGTCTTTGGCCCACCGGAAGCCGTGACGATCAGCGTTTCGGATGCGGTGGCCGTAGACGTAACTACTTTCAACAGGTCCCCCTCCCCGCTGGCAGCTTGCGGGGTGAGCGTAAGGATCTTGGCGTTGCTGCCCGTTAGGCTAATACAACCACTGACAACGTCCCCCACCTCCAGACTCGTAGTAACGCTAGAAAAGAAGGCATTGCCGTTAGGATGATTTCCACCGCTCGGAGGAGTGGAGCATGCGCTGGGGGCTTGTCCGTACAAACCGGTGCAGCCCAGCACCAGCAGCAGTATGCCGCAGGCAGGTGTTATCGTTGTCATGTGTTCGGTAGTTCTTAGTGTCAGTTCACCCTCCCGAAAAAGAACACATTCGAGCCTTACGGGAAGTGGTGTATTTAAAACCCACTAAAGATAATCTCCGTCCGAATATTGACAACGACATTAACACATGGTAGCCCCAGCAAGACTCGAACTTGCATTTTCGGTTTAGGAAACCAACGTTCTATCCCTTGAACTATGGGGCTGGGCGCCGGGATAGCGGTCCCGGGCGGCCGCAAATATAGGCCTAAAGATCGGCTTCCGGCACGAAGTTAAGGGCGGCTCCATTGATGCAGTACCGCAGTCCGGTGGGCGGAGGACCGTCCGGAAACACGTGTCCCTGGTGGCCACCGCAACGGGCGCAAATCACCTCCGTACGCTCCATTCCGTAGCGGGTGTCAACTTTTTCGGTGATGTAAGCTTCATCGATGGGCTCGTAGAAGCTTGGCCACCCCGTACCCGACTCGAACTTAGTGGCGCTGGTGAACAGGGGCAATCCGCACGCCCGACAGGCAAACACGCCGGCGGCCTTCACGTCGTTCAGGGGGCTCGTGAAACTACGCTCCGTACCCTCCTCGCGCAGGATGTTGTATTCCTGGTCGGAGAGAATCTCCCGCCAGTAGTCCTCCGTAGTGTCCAGTTTGCTTACTTCACCCGGACGGGCGGGGGGATCGTACCGGTAGTCGGGCATATCCTGTACGGCGGTTGCCCGCTCTTCGTTCGTAGCGATCGTGGACTGAGACGTGGAGGAGTTGCAGGCGAGGGTTAAAGTGAGGGCCAGAAAGACAAAGTAGCGCATCGGATTCTTTAGTCGCATAACAAGCGAACGTCCACCGGGAGTTCACTGCAACCGGCCGCGGCGACCCACATCCGTCGCTAGTGTTACCTTCGCTGCTCCTAACCAGCTACGATCATGAACAAAGATTTTCTACAAACCCTGGGTCTACAGGACGATAATAACGGGAGCAGTACCGGCCAACGGGGCTTTCACAACCCCGATGCTCACCTCGTCAGTCGCTCCCCCGTTGACGGAGCCGTCATCGGACGCGTCAGCATCACTACACCCGATCAGTACGAACAAATCATCGCCCAGGCCGGGGAAGCCTTCGAATACTGGCGTACCGTGCCCGCCCCCCAGCGTGGCGAGATCGTACGGCAGTACGGCGATGCCCTGCGGGCTAACAAGGATGCCCTTGGCCGCCTGGTGAGCTACGAAATGGGTAAAAGCCTGCAGGAAGGTTGGGGCGAGGTGCAGGAGATGATCGACATCTGTGACTTCGCCGTGGGCCTCAGTCGTCAACTCTACGGTCTGACGATGCACTCCGAGCGCCCCCTGCACCGGATGTACGAACAGTATCACCCCCTGGGAATCGTCGGTATCATTTCGGCCTTCAACTTCCCCGTAGCGGTATGGAGCTGGAACGCGATGATCGCCATCGTATGCGGCGACGTCACCGTTTGGAAACCCAGCGAAAAGACTCCCCTGTGCGGCGTTGCCTGCCAAAATATCTGGGCTAAGGTCGCTAAGGACAACGACCTTCCCGAAGGGATCAGCAGCCTGATCAATGGCGACTATACCGTCGGCGAAATGCTCACGAAGGACCAGCGCGTACCGCTTATATCGGCGACCGGATCCACCCGTATGGGGAAGATCGTCGCCCAGACCGTCGCCGGCCGTCTCGGCAAGACCCTGCTGGAACTGGGTGGGAACAACGCGATCATCGTAACCCCATCGGCCGATATGGATCTGGTGCTCACCGGCGCGCTCTTCGGTGCCGTCGGCACCTGCGGGCAACGGTGTACCAGTACCCGTCGCCTCATCGTCCACGAAAGTCGCTACGAGGAAGTCCGCGACAAACTAGCCGGCGCCTACGGTCAACTTAGTATCGGTGACCCGCTCGATCAGAATAACCACGTCGGACCACTGATTGATGCCGACGCCGTCGATACTTACCTGGCGGCCATCGAAGGCATCCGGCAGGAGGGCGGCAATCTCATCGTGGAGGGTGGCCGCATCGACGGACTCGGATCCGATTGCTACGTCAAACCCTGCATCGCCGAAGTGGCGGCCGACAGCCAGATGGCGCAAAAAGAAACCTTCGCCCCGATCCTGTACCTGATGAAGTACGGCGATCTGGATGAGGCCATTGCCATCCAGAACAGCGTCCCCCAGGGACTTTCGTCCGCCATCATGACCACCAATATGCGGGAAAGCGAATTATTCCTGAGCGCGGCGGGCAGTGATTGTGGTATCGCTAACGTTAACATCGGGACGAGCGGCGCCGAGATCGGTGGCGCCTTCGGCGGAGAGAAGGAAACCGGCGGTGGCCGCGAGTCGGGCTCCGACAGCTGGAAAGCCTATATGCGGCGGCAAACCAATACCATAAACTACTCCACCAAACTGCCCCTCGCCCAGGGAATTACGTTCGACCTACAACCTATATAGTATGCGTTTTCACCTGGTGTCCGGAGGCTGCGGCTTCGTCGGTCGGAATATGGTCAAGCGACTCTACCAAACCACGGCCGATACCATCATTTTTGTCGATAACCTTAGCGTGGGCACCCACCCCACCTCCTGGCTCAAGCTCGAACCGGAGCGCGAGGACGGCGATCTCGAAGTTTTCGCCGACGGACGGTTGCTGTTCCTGCATCAGGATTTCCGACGCTTCCTGCGCGACATCATCGACGATCCCACCTACATTGCCAAGCACTACGCTCCGGCGTTCGAACGCTTCGCGGACGTATTTCACTTCGCCGCCATCGTCGGTGGGCGCTCCACCATCGAGGGCGACCCCATGAAAGTAGCCCTGGATCTGAGCATCGACGCCGAGTTTTTCTACTGGGTCACCCGCCACCGCCCGGAGCGTACGCTCTACCCCTCGAGTTCCGCGGCCTACCCCATCGACCTCCAGACGGAAGGTGACGCCATTGCCCTTGCCGAGTCGGACATCAACTTTAAAAAGATGGGCGAGCCGGACATGACCTACGGCTGGTCGAAGCTTACCGGCGAATTTTTGGCGAAGGTGGCCGCCGAGCACTACAGTCTGAGCGTAACCTGCATCCGGCCGTTTTCCGGCTACGGGGAAGATCAGGACCTCTCCTACCCCATTCCGGCCATTGCCGCGCGCATCGCCCGGCGCGAGGATCCGGTCGAGGTATGGGGCACCGGTCGCCAGGGCCGCGATTTCGTGCACATCGACGACGTACTCGACTGCATTTTCTTCGCCATGGAGCGCGTAACCGACGGCTCCGCCATCAACATTGGGCGCGGCGAGTTACTGTCATTCATTGACATCATCCATACGATGTGCGACATCGAAGGGTATTCACCGGAAATCAAGCAGTTGCTCGACAAACCCGTCGGCGTGTTCAGCCGCTACTCCAATATGGACAAGGTTCACGCCATGGGTTGGCGGGCGGGTATCTCCGTACGGGAGGGAATGCGTAGGGTGCTGGAAGCGCAGAAGGGCTAAAACCCTTTAACAAATTTGGCGAGGTAGGTATTTCCGGTTCGGGTATCGCTCAAGCTGAGGAAGTACAAGCCTGCCTCCAGTGAAGTAATATCCAATCTACCACCTTTCAACTCCGGTAACTGGCCCTGACGCAACAAGCGTCCGCTCACGTCTACCAATGTATAGCCTGCCTGGCGCGACAACTGCCGGTACTGCAGTGGATCAATCCAGATTTCCGTTCTTGCCGGATTTGGACTTAAAGACAAACCGATAAAGCCGGAGTGGGTAACCAGTGAATTAGGAGTTGTTGCCACGGCCGTGACCGAGATGTTATCCACGCTCATACCGTCACCCTCACCCACGTACCGCCCCTGACTAAAATCGGCATCGTCGTACTGCTGTATACGCACGACCGTGGTACTGCTCAGCGTGAGTCCCAGGCTATCGGCAAGACGAGATAAATCTATTGAGATTTTCCGGCGAGTACCAATGCTAAGATTTTTAGCCATTGTAAAGGTGCCCCCTCCATCGACACTTAGTAAAACCCCGTCTTCTTCGTCAATTTCGTCAAGTGGATTTAACAGGTCGAAGGAAAGAAATACAGAGTCGTACACCTGAGAATTGACGTCGAGTAAGATGTCGAGTCCGGTGGTATTGTATGCTTGGGGTTCATCACAGCGCTTTCCCAGTAGGTACCGGAATGAGTCTCCGGGTCCCGTTCCTTCGTAGTACTCCATCCGGACGGTGGGTCGGATCAGCCCCCCTTCTACGGACTGCATTATTGACGTTCCCGCCGCAAGACGCATCCAGGGCGGAAGTACTTCATCCTCAAAATCGTAGTCTACTGGGGGCCTTTGGTGAGTGCCGGAGGGTTCGTATACCCTGATCTCGTCTATTGCAAATCCGTCCGCTTCACCGGTATATCTTCCGCCGCTGAAGTCAGCGTTATCTACCTGTTGAAACCGAATGATAAAACTGTCCGTGAGCGCTAGTCCGGCCTCCGTGGCTAACGCGGTGACGTCCAGTGGTGGGTGATAACCGTACCCACCGCACCAATTCTCGGGATCGAAATTCCAAACCTTGACGAAAGACCTTCCTGCATTTTCGCTGAAGTAGATACCGTCGTTCAGATCGGTTTCGTCATCAAAATCGCGAATGTAAAAATCCAAGAATACCTTGTCGCGCCCCCCCAGGTTAAGGTACACGTCTAATCCGTTCGCGGAGTAAGCCGCTGTTTGATCACATCGCTTACCTAATAATACTCCGAAGGAGCCATTCGCACCATTTCCCTGGGAGACGTGGAAGCGCGCATTAGGATTTACAAAGCCCGTAAAGGGAAGCGCGGTAGAATCGGGATTGCTCCATGCGATGGATTCACCCAGTGTACCGTCCTCAAAATCAGCGCTAAACGGGATAGCAGCATAGGTCCGGTCCAATTCGTACACTCGGATGTTATCAAGCGCGAATCCATCGCCTTCACCGACGTAGCGCCCCTGACTAAAATCTGCATCGTCGAATTGCTGGAAGCGAAGTACGGAGCGATCCGTCAGGCTCAGTCCGACCGAGTTGGCTAACCGGGACAGGTTCAGGGGAGGATGTTGGCCGATGCCGACACACCAGGTACTGGGATCGAAAGACCATATTTTAGAAAATGAGTCTCCTCCGTTGGTACTTAGATATAGTCCATCGGGGATATGAGTTTCGTCACGGTAATTATTGATAAAGAAGTCTAGTATGACATCCTGTTTGTCCGCCAAGTTGAGGTGCAAATCAGCTGCGGCTGAAGTAAAAACCCCGGTTTGATCGCACCTCTTGCCCAGCAGAAGACTCGGAGAATTGTCTACTCCACTATTAGCATGCCGACGGGCAACTACCGATGGCAGCGCGGCGTCCTCAAATGGTAATGCCGTTTCAACAACCGTAGGAATCGTCCACCACGACTGAAGATCCGGCACCTCGAAATCATCGGTTAACGGCAGCGTAGCGTACACGGTATTGGCCTCAAATATTTCAATATCGTCCAGTGCAAAACCGTCGCCGTCCCCGGAGTACCGCCCGCTGGTAAAGTCCGAATCGTCGTACTGCTGAAAGCGTATGACGAAATTGTTATTCAACGCAAGATCGTGCTCGCTCGCCAGTTTACTAACGTTCAGAGGTGGATGCACTCCGTATTGGTCACACCATAGTTGTGCTTTAAAGTCCCATACCTTGGTGTACGTAGCACCCCCATCGTCACTAAAGTAAAGACCGTCCTGCGGGTGCGTTTCTTCCCCGAAATCCCTGATCCTAAATTTCAATAAAACGTCTTGTTTATTCAAGAGATTGAGTCGAATTCCAAATCCGTTGCGGGTAAAGGTTCCGGGGGAATCGCTCCGCTTGCCAATTGCTAACCCAAACTGACCCGCTCCTATATATGCGCCCTGCCCCACGAAGATCACTCCGTTTTCTCCCTCTAAATTTGGCTCAATCAGGTAGATGGAAGAATCGATTAGTCCGAGTTCAAAATCATCCGAGAAAGGTAAATCCGCCTGAGCAAATGCTATGGCGGTGGTTAACAGCGTAGCGGCGATGGGCAATAGCGACTTCATAGGGTTCCGTATTTATTCCGATTCCCAGTCTCCCGGGATCACGGCGATGAATACCTTAAACTATGGTCGAACGCGTATTTATTTACCGGATAGATAAGGATGATTTGGTGCTTTAAAAGCACATAATTTTTATTTCTGTTACGAATTTTGTAACATAAATCTTTGTTATGTAGCTAGTTACTCCAATCATACAATGGGAATATATTTCCCGAATATTCCTGAAACTTTTGGTGTGTACTGGTAATTCTCGGGCTGTTACCTTTGCTCACGCGCCCCGCCGCCCCGATCTATTTAGCTCAAATATTACCCATTGACCATCATCTGCTTCGGCCCCGGCCCAAAATTCAAGGGGGGCATCTCCAATTACAATACCTCCCTGGCTAAGGCACTCGACCGCCGGGGCAACTGCGAGGTGCATATCGTAAGTTGGACGCAGCAGTATCCGGCCATCATTCCGCGGGAATTCGTGGATAAGACGAGCCGGGTCGACCTGCTGGAAGGCACGAACGTGAAGGTCCATTACCTGACGAACTACAACAATCCGCTGACCTGGCAGGAAACCTACCGCCGGATCGTGGAGCTGAAACCCGATAAAGTAATCTTCCAGTGGGCCATCGCCATCCAGGGGCTACCCATGGGATACATTGCCCGCAAACTCAAACGTCATCCGGAGATTGAGGTGGTTTTCGATCTGCATTTCGTAATTCAGAAGGAGAACAGCAGCCTCGACCGCCGCTTCACACGTTACGGCATCGCCCCGGCCGACACCTTCATCGCGCACGCCTACAAAACGGTCGACGAGCTCCGGGAGCTTTTCCCCGACCGGGCGTTGTCCGTCAATGAGGCGGGAACGCGGGAGCAAGGTGTCACCACCGTAATTAAGCTTTACCACCCGGTATACGACCTCTTTGCCCCCCGGCCGGACTTCGACGTGCAGGCCTTCCGGGAAGCCCACCAACTGCGGGAGCACGTCTTCCTGTTCTTCGGGTTCATCCGCAAGTACAAAGGTCTGCACAACGTGATACGCTCATTCGCGGAACTCGCGCGGCGGCGCGACGACGTTAGTTTGATCATCTGCGGAGAGTCCTTTTGGGACACGCTCAAAACCGATAAGCTCAGTACCAAACTGAAGAACGCCACCTTCGGACTCGCCAAGAAACTCTTCCTTAATCAAGCGGACGATGAACGCGACTACCGGCCGCTGGAGCTCGTTGACAAACTCGGTATCCGCGACCGCGTGATGGTCAGGAACGAGTTCGTCGCTAATGAAGAAGTGCACCAGTACTTCCAGGCCAGCGACGCCGTGGTCCTCTTCTACGAATACGCCACGCCCTCCGGCGTCGAGAGCATCAGCTACAACTTCCAGTTACCCGCCGTCGCCACCAGAGTCGGACACTTCCCCGAAACGATCAGGGACGGCTACAACGGCTACCTCGCCGAGCCCGATGACATCCAGGACATGGCGCGTCAGTTGGAACGAATGATCGACTCTCCCATCCCCCGCGAAAACGTGCGGGAAACCACGAAGGAAATGAGCTGGGACAACTACGCCGCCGCACTGGTACGAGGCTGACTTCCGGCAGCGAAGTAGCACGCGGTCTCCGACCGCTGAAGTACAATGCTGCCTCCGGCGGCGAAGTGGCACGCGGTCTCAGACCGCGGAAGTAAGATGCTGCCTCCGGCAGCGAGGTAAGAACTATCTCCATCCAAGGGGCATAACTGAGCAGTGGGAAATTCCATACTGAAGTACTGCCAAACACATTGTCAACGGTACGGAAATGGATTGCAGCTTGCCGTGCGAACGGGAATTTTTGGATGGGAGAATAATCGGGATTAGGGGGGGCAGTTGTCAGTCTTGGAACATAAGCGCTAAATAGTTAGGCGCTGCCGGAGGCAGCATCGTACAGCGCCGCCGGAGGCAGCATCGTACAGCGCTGCCAGAGGCAGCATCGTACAGCGCCGCCGGAGGCAGCATCGTACCTGCGCTGCCGGAAGCAGCATCGTACAGCGCCGCCGGAGGCAGCATCGTACAGCGCCGCCGGAGGCAGCATCGTACCGCGCCGCCGGAGGCAGCATCGTACCGGTTAGCGGGAGACGGCTTCGTACTGCCGTTGGCCCTGAACGTAGGTAGCTACTACCTCGGTGTCCAGGATCTCGTCGTCAGCACAGTTCAGAAGATTGTGGGAGAGGATAACAAAGTCCGCCTGCATCCCGGGCGCCAGCGTTCCCCGTACGTCCTCCTGAAAGGCTGCGTAGGCCGGGGCCGCCGTATAACTGTGCAGGGCTTCCTCCCGCGTCATGGCTTGCTCCGGAAAGAAAACGGCCTTGCCGTCAGCACGTGCCCGGGTGACCGTAGCGTAAAAAGATTCGAGCGGATTCACGTCCTCTACCGGGGCATCGGTACCGTTCGTCACTACGGCGCCCGCATCGAGCAGGCTGCGCCAGGGATAGGCGCCTTCCCGGGCTCGTTCGGTACCCAGACGGGTTTCCGCGAACAGCGCATCGGACGTGCAGTGGATACCCTGCATGGAGGCGATCACGCCGAGTTCGGCGAAGCGGGGAATATCGTCGGGATGCAGGTGCTGGCTGTGCTCGATGCGCCACCGCCGGTCGTCCCCGGGCTTGACGTATTTAGCCATCAGATCGAGGGTCTCCCGGTTTGCGCGATCCCCGATGGCGTGGACGCAGAGTTGCATGCCGTGGTCCATGGCAAGTTGGGCGATACTATCTACGGTAGCCACCTGGGTGGTGTTCTGACCGGTGAACCCGGGGTTATCGAAGTAGGGCTCCAGCAACCAGGCACCGTAGCTACCGAGGGCGCCGTCGAGTTCGCTCTTAATGGCCGAGCACTCGAAGCGATCGCCGTAGTGGGGTAAACCGTCCATGTTGCCCGCCATCTCATCGTAAGAATGACGCAGCATGACCCAGAGGTTTAGCCGGAGACTGTCGGCTTCGTCGAGCTCCTTGTACCAGTCCAGTTCCCGAAATTTCGTGCCGGCGTCCTGAAAACTGGTGATGCCGTTGCGCAGGCACTCCTCCTGAGCGGCGCGGATGCCCGCCAGCCATTCTTCCTTACGGGATTCCGGGGTCATGGTCTGCACGAAGTTCTGGTAGGCATCGGTGATCAGGTCCATGGCCCGCTCTTCGAAGACGCCGGTAGGGTCGCCGAGCTCGTCCCGGAGTATGCGGCCGCCCCGCGGATCGGGGGTTTCCCGGGAGACACCGGCCAGCTCCATGGCCCGCTCGTTCGCGAAGAGGCCGTGGCCGCTCGCGTGGCGGAGCACGACGGGGTGGTCCTGCGTCATACGGCTGAGTTCGTCGTGTACGGGGTAGCCGCCAATACTGTGGTCATGGGGAGCATCCCATTTTTCCTGGTGCCAGCCCCGCCCGGTGATCCAGTCCCCCTCCGGGGTTTCCTCGGCCCGCTCGGCGACCATGGCGATGATCTCCTCCCAGCTTCGGGAACGGAGAAAGTTCAGGTTTCTCAGGCTGCTTCCCAGACCACTGAAGTGCGCGTGCCCCTCGATGAAGCCGGGCATCAGAAACTTACCGTCGGCATTCAGCCGTTCGGTCGTATCGTCCAGCTCACCGCTCCAGGCAGCGGTATCGCTACCGATGGCCAGAATGGTGCCGTCGCTACCTACCAGCATGGCCGTCGCGACGGGCTGGTCCTTTCCCGGCCAGATCTCCGCGTTGTATACGAGCATGGCCGCGCGGGACTCGACGGGGTCGTCAGATCCGGTACAGGAGGTAAAAAGCGTAAGCAAAAGAATTACGAGTAGGTAAACGGGCTTCATTCGGAAGTGGAGTTGGGCAATCAAGGCTGATGAGGATAAAGGTAGCTTACCGAAACGCATTGCACTGCCGGACGACTTTGCACCCGCGACCCCGCAACAACTCCGGCACTTTCTTACCTTGCCGCCAATGAATAAGAACGGAACTTTTATCGTGGAGGGCGGCCACCGACTCTCCGGAGAAATCATCCCCCAGGGGGCAAAGAACGAAGCCCTACAGATCCTGAGCGCCACCTTACTGACGGAGGAAACGGTCACCGTGACCAACCTGCCCGACATCGAGGACGTCAATAAGCTGCTGAGCCTGATCCGCGGCCTCGGCGCCGAGGTCGAGCGTACCGACCGGCACAGCGTACGCATCACGGCAAAAAATATCGACCTGGATTACGTGCTGAGTGCCGACTACGTACGCGACGCCCAACGCATCCGCGGCTCCGTGATGCTGATCGCCCCCCTGCTCAACCGCTACGGTCGGGCCAGCCTACCGAAGCCCGGGGGAGATAAGATCGGCCGCCGCCGCCTGGATACCCACTTGCTGGGCCTGCAGGCGCTGGGTGCCTCCTTCAACTACGACGAAGAGAAAAATATCTATGCCTTCGAGACCGACGGACTGAAGGGCACCTTCCTGCACATGGAGGAAATCAGTGTTACCGGCACGGCTAACGTACTCATGGCCGCGGTGCTGGCCGAAGGGGAGACGACCATCTATAACGCGGCCTGCGAACCCTACCTGCAGCAGCTCGCCAAGATGCTGAACTCCATGGGGGCCCGGATCGAGGGCATCGGGTCGAACCTCCTCAAAGTGCAGGGCGTCAATCGTCTCGGGGGGTGCGAGCACCGGATGCTGCCCGACATGATCGAGGTCGGCAGCTTCATCGGACTGGCGGCAATCACCCAGAGCGACATTACCATTAAGGACGTCCGGCTCGACATGCTCGGCGTGATCCCCCGCACCTTCGAAAAACTGGGAATCGAACTCGAGTACCACGGCGACGACATTCGCATTCCGCCCCAGGAGCATTACGAAGTGCAAAACTTCCTCGACGGCGGCATTCTCACCATCTACGACGCGCCGTGGCCGGGATTCACCCCCGACCTCATGAGCATCGCGCTGGTCACGGCCATTCAGGCCCGGGGCTCGGTGCTCTTCCACCAAAAGATGTTCGAAAGCCGGCTGTTCTTCGTGGATAAACTCATCGACATGGGCGCCCAGATCATCCTCTGCGACCCTCACCGCGCCACGGTCATCGGACTCGATCGCCGGACGCCCCTGCGCGGGATTCGCATGACCAGCCCCGACATTCGTGCCGGCGTAAGTTTGCTGATTGCCGCCCTCTCGGCCGAAGGAACCAGTCGGATCGACAACATCTACCAGATCGACCGTGGTTACCAGAATATCGACAGCAGATTGCAGGCTTTGGGTGCACGGATCATAAGGGAAAACCAATGATACTGTACAACATTACCAACAAGGTCGATCACCAAATCCACGACGAATGGCTCAACTGGATGCGGCAGTCGTACATTCCCCACGTCATGGAAAGTGGCGTGTTCGAGGACTATAAACTGAGCCGGCTGCTCGGGGTAGATGAATCCGACGGCCTCACCTACGCCCTGCAATTCACGGTCTCGTCGCGCCCCGCCTTCGATATTTACCAGGAGAAATTCGCCTACGATCACCAGCAGATGCACGACCTACGCTACAAGGGTAAGTTCGTATCCTTCCGCTCCGTCCTGAACGTGGTCGATCACGGCCACTGAGGATCAGTCGAGTAGTCCCAGCAGAAGCCAGTCGGCCAATAATTGCCGGTTCTCGTACCGTACGATCCGCTGCTGGTCGCTGGAGTTAGCAATGTTGGCCAATTCAATGTAGACTCCACTGGGCTTGGTTTCCCGCAGCATGTGGAGGTCCCGCGAGCTTACCGACCCCTCGTACCCCCGCCCCGGGCGGTACTGCTCGTACTGTCCGCGCAGCGTCCGGTGGATCTGCTCGGCACGCTTGGCGCCGATCAGGTCGCCCTCCGGGTGGTACAGGAATACGTCGATCCGCTGCCCCCGGTGCCGGCTGTCGATGTGAATGGCGATCATGGTCTGATCGATGATTCCCTTGCTCAGGTTTTCCTCATAGAGGGCGTTGATGATGTCGGAGCGCTGGAAAAGGCGCAGCTTCTGGTTGCGCGGCAGGGAGGCTCCGCCCCATACCGTCTCGTCGCGGTCGGGCGTGAGGTAGGTATCGTCGCGGATCCCGTCGTTCTCGTCGCGCACGATCATGTAGGGGGTGCCGCCGCGCTGGAGGATGTTGCGACACAACCGGAGGGCAACGTCGTAGGCGTACTCGTCTTCCGCCAGTAGGTGACCGTTGCGGCGCCCAATGGCGCCCGGATCGGGGCCCCCGTGACCGGCTACGATGTAGTAGATCCGGCCGGCGAGTGCCCGGTCGATGAGGGGGACTTCCGCGTACTTGGGCCCGAAAATGTTGAAGGTGCGGGGGCCGGCGGTGGTGACCTGTTCCGGGACCGCGATGGGTTCCCGTTCCTGCCGCTGGTCCTTGATCCGGTCGAGTTCCTCTTCGCTGCCGGCGTTCTCGCCGAGATTGACGATCTCCGGCTCGTTAGCGGGACCGAAGGAGCCGGCACAGTGATCGATGTGGTAGGGGACGTACAGGACCAGATCCTTGCGGTAGTCGCGCGCGCGCAGATTTTCCTGCAGCAGGCGCTCGTTGTATTCCTTTATGGCCACCGCCCGGTCCCAGCTGTCGTTGCCGGTGGTGGACCGGATGCTGGTACCGTCGTAGGTCATGACCTCCACCGGCAGGCGGTACAGTCGTCCCACCAGAAGTTTGCTGTTGGTGCTGAGTCGGTTGATCCGCTTGAACTCGTCGATGTTGCAGGCGTATTCGATGAGATGGTAACGACGGAGCAGGGAATAGATGCCATCCCCCCGTTGCACTTCCACCATCATGTGTTCGGCGTGTAGTGCGTTCCCCAGTACGAAAACAAAAATGAATAACAGTCGGTACGGCAAGGTCATCCGAGGTTTTAAAGGTTAGCGGCGGAGCGGCCTAAAGATCGGCAAGTGCCGACTTATCTTTGCCCGCGCAATGTCCACCGTCCGGCAAATCTATGAACTCTTGCGTTGGGAACTCAGGCTCGAGTGGCGGGACAAGTACGCCCTGGGCAGTGTATTTCTATACGTCGTGGCGACCGTCGTCATTGTGTACCTGGCCCTGCGGGAGGGAATTGCCCCCTCGATCTTTAATGCCCTCTACTGGGTGGTACTCTTCTTCGGGGCCACCGTGGCCGCGGGGCGCAGTTTTCTGCGGGAGGGGGGGCGCCGTCATCTCTACTTTTACACGCTGGCCGATCCCCTGGCGCTCCTATTCAGCAAGCTGCTGTACAACCTGTTCGTCATCTGGCTCATTAGCCTGCTTACTTTCCTCCTCTTATCCCTCTTCGCGCCCTCCGTCACTATCACCGCTCCCCTACCCTTTCTCGCGGCGGTGGTCTTTGGCGGGTTCGGACTGGCGACGATCCTTACGTTTATCAGCGCACTGACCGCCCGCGCCGGGGGCAACGGTACGCTGATGGCGATCCTATCATTTCCCCTCATCGTGCCGCTGCTTAAGCTGATGGTGGACGCCGGCACCTACGCCATCGGCGAGGGCATTAACGACGCCACCCAGCTCGTTTACCTTACTTTGGCCGTAGACTTGCTGGCCGTTGCCGTAGCCGTCGTGCTCTTTCCATTTGTCTGGCGCGACTGACGACGGCCGCCCGGCAGACCCGTTTGCCCCTTCCCGGTGTTTTGTATTTGCCCTAACCACCCACCATGTCCGCAAGATTAAGTGTATTCGACATTTATAAGATCGGCGTCGGCCCTTCGTCCTCCCACACCCTCGGGCCCTGGCGTGCCGCCCAGGACTTCGTCGGAAGGTTGGCGGGGACGCGGGTGCAAAGTATCGGGGTACAGTTGTTTGGCAGTTTGTCTAAAACCGGCATCGGACACGGAACGGACATCGCGGTCGTTCTGGGTCTGCAGAGCTATGATCCGGTGACGATCGATACCGCGCGCATTCCCCTTATCGTGGAAATGGTAAAGGCCTCCGGCGCACTGACCGTCAATGATCACAACGTTCCTTTTTCCTTCCGGGAGGACATCGTGTTTCAGCCCACTACCCATCCCGGTCATCCCAACGCTCTGACCTTTACCGCCCTTACGGAGGACGGCGACTTACGGGTATCTACTTATTACTCCCTCGGTGGGGGCTTCATCGAGCGGGAGGGGGAGACGGCAGCGGCCACCAGGACATACAACTTTATCCACGACGTATCCTCGGGCCGCAAGATGATCGATCTTTCGGCAAAATCCGGGAAAACCATCACGCGCCTACTGTACGAAAACGAACGATGCATCTACAGCAGCGCGGAGATCCACGAACGCGTCGAACGGCTCTTCCAGGTAATGCTCAATTGCGTCTACCGGGGCTGCCAGACCGAGGGGGTATTACCCGGCGGGCTGGGCGTGAAGCGGCGGGCGGCGGGCCTCAGCCGCAAGTTACTGGCCGGTCGCAGCTATCCCGACCGCAAAAGCTGGCTGGAAGCCATCCGGCGGACCTCCCGCGACTTTTCGACCGTAAATCAGTGGATCTCCTGTTTCGCCCTAGCCGTGAACGAGGAGAACGCGGCACTCGGCCGGGTGGTCACCTCCCCCACCAACGGCGCCTCCGGCGTTATCCCGGCCGTGCTGCTGTACCACTACCTTTTCGGCAACTTCGGAGAAGACGACCTGCTGCGCTTCTTTCTGAGCAGCGGACAGATCGGCGCGCTCTTCAAGCAGGGGGCGACGATTTCCGCGGCGGTGGGGGGTTGTCAGGCGGAGGTCGGAGTGAGTTCGGCCATGGCCGCCGCGGGCCTGACCGAAGTACTCGGGGGAAGCACCAAACAGGTACTGATGGCGGCGGAGATCGCCATGGAACACCACCTGGGCCTCACCTGCGATCCGGTCGGCGGGCTGGTACAGGTACCCTGCATCGAGCGCAACGCGATGGGCGCGATGAAGGCCATCACCGCCGCTAACCTGGCCCTGACCGGGAATGCCGCCAACGCCGTCGTCCACTTCGACGCGGTAGTGGCTACGATGTGGGAAACCGCTCAGTTCATGCACACCCGCTTCAAGGAAACGGCGGAGGGCGGACTGGCCGTCAATGTATCCGTGGCGCTACCGGAGTGCTAAACTTTACCACTCTCCGGCAAAGGCCCGGTTAAAGATCTTTTCGTTGATCTGATCGAGCAGGTACTCCAGGGCGTCGTCCTGCACGCTGGCCAGACTTTCCGTACCGTCGAATTCGTAGAAGTCGGAGAAATTGCTCCTCCAGTTCTCCGCCTGCGGATCGCGCAAATTTTTATACTCGATGGCTACCACGATGGTCAGTCGGTTGTCCTTGGCGAAGGCCCCGACCTCCCCGGCGGGGGTGGCACCTTCGGAGGTTACGCGAAAATCGACCAGCGTGCCGATGATCTCGATGTCGGGGTTCTCGTCGGTAATCACGAGGCGGGCTTCGTCGCGGACCTTATCGCGCAGGGCTTCCGTCATGTCGAGGAAGAGCGTCGGCGGGGCGTTCAGCGCGTTGTTCTTAAAATTCGGCACGTATGCCCGTTCCACGCCGGCCGGGATGGAGATGCCCCGAAAGGAATAACAGGAAGTAAGCAGGGCCGCGAGCAGCAGCAGGGAAACGTAACGCATGGATCGTAAACGCGAAAATCCCCGCCGGCGTTGCCGCCGGCGGGGATGAAAAGTTTGGGATCATAACGTCTCTCAGTAAAACTAGGCGGCGCTGGCGAGCAGCTCGTCCATGTCGCGGACCAGAATGCGTCCGCGGTTGAAGTAAATCAGATTCTCTTTACGCAGTTCGTTGAGGACGAGAGTCACCGTCTGCCGGCTCGTACAGGTAATGTTGGCGATGTCCTGGTGAGTAAGGCTGTGCTTGAGTAGCATCTCGTAGCCGACGCGCCGGCCGCGCTCGCTGACAACCCGGTGCAGGAAGCCGACGATGCGGCTGCGGGCATCCTTGAAGATGAGGTCCTCGAGCTTGTTCTCGGCGGCGATCATACGCTTACCGAAGAGGTTGAGCACCTGGCGGCTGAGCGTAGGGTTACCGAACACGATACGCTGGAAGTCCGCCACCCGGATGGTGTAGTAGTGCACCTCTTCCTTGAGGGACTGGGCGGTTTCGGTGCGCACCGATTCGCCCACCAGGCTCAACTCCCCGAAAATGGCTTCGGGGTGGATCAGTTGCTTGATGACCTCCTTGCCCTCGTTGCTGTGGGTGCTGATCTTGATGGGACCCTTAGCGAGCAGGTAGATGTGCTCGCTCACTTCCCCGGGCTGGTAGATGACCGAGTAGCGGGGCTTCTTCTTAAACTCCATGGTTTCGCTGAGGCGCCGCTTCTCTTCGGAAGACAGGGCATCGAACAAATCGAAGTTGTTGAGCAGGTTGATTTTATTCGCAGAATCCATTCTAAGACATTGAGGTTAGGACGAAGACCATTCGGTCCGAAGTGACGCCCGCCGACGATTGTCGATGTCCGTCTACTCACAGGACACCGATCGTGCCGCTTCCCCCTAAGGCAAACGGAGATTCTTTTGAAACTTTCTTTCGTCGGCCGGCTTGCCCTATTTGTCCCCCAATAAAGCGACCCGCTGCAGTGCCAGAATGCTAAGCGCGTCCTTGATGCGACCGTCGAGCGTCATGGCAATCGCCTCGGAAAGGGGCAGTTTGCGCAACTTCAGTTGTTCGGTATCCTCGGGTTCGGAATCCTGCTGGGTGAGACCGCGCGCCAGGTAGGCCACCCCCCACTCATCGGTAACGGAGTTGCTTAGATGAAATTCCATTACTTGCGTCCACTCCTCGGCCACCAGACCGGTTTCCTCCTTCAGTTCCCGTTTGGCGGTTGCGAGGGGATCGGTACCCACCGGACATCCTCCCTCGGGTATTTCCCAACTGTAGGTACCCAGGGCGTAGCGGTACTGCCCCACCAGGTAGGTGTTGCCGTGATCATCTACGGGTACGATGCCGATCGCGTGGTTTTTGTACTTGATCAGCCCGTAGATTCCGTCGTTGCCGGCGGGGTTGACCACCTCGTGGTGCTCTACCCTGATCCAGGGATTTTCGTACGCAACGGTAGAGGACTTCGTGGTCCAGGGATTGGCTTCGGCGTTCATGCGCCAAAGGTAGCAAGCAGGGCTCTATAGCCGATCGTAGCTCCGCACGGTGAGTGGATGGTCTACGTCGCCGGTGTGCTTGGTCGACACGGGCTCCAACAGCACGATCCAGGCTTCCTCCCCTACGCGGGTACGGGGGCGGTGCAGGACGCCGCGGGGCACCACGTAAAGATCACCCGCGTTCAGCGTTACGGTGTCCCGATCCCGAAAATCGATGAAGAGGGTTCCGTGCTGTACCAGAAATAGTTCATCCTCTTCCGCGTGGTCGTGCCACACGAATTCCCCCGCCACCTTGGCGAGCTTAACGGCCTGACCATTGAGCTCCGCGATCACCTTGGGCGACCAGTGATCGGTGAACTGACTGAATTTATCGTCGAGGTTGATGGCGGACACGGGTACTGAATTCTGTGAAGGGTAGCTGCGGAGCGGGTTTGCTTACGGGACGTTCGTTGCTCCCGCGCACCGCCGCCCGGATAAGATGTATGCCTAGACGATATCCTCTTCCTTCCGCCGGTTGCGCCACCAGATGAAGGCCAGCGTACCCACGAGTACGTACGGCATACCGAGCAGGTACAGGATGCCCTGGTTGAGCCCCTGCCCTTCCGTGCCACCGTTGGCGAGATTACTTTCCGCGGTAGCCCGGCACATGGGGCACTGAGCGAAGAGCTCGCCGCCCCCGACGAGGATCAAAGTAAGCAGAAGACAGAGCTGGAGGACTTTCATATTCGCGCGATTAAGGATAATACTCCCGGAGCATCAGATAAACGATCGGACCGGTGATGGCGACGTAAAACCAGAGCGGCCATACCCAACGGGCCATTTTGCGGTGCATGGTCCAATTGCCGGCGATCGCCCGTACGGTAGTTAACAAAATAAAGGGCAAAAGGATGCCGGCCAGGGTGATGTGGCTGATCAGGATGAGCAGGTAATACGGGCGAGTACCGCTGACGGCCGCGCGTTCTAGTTCGCTCAGTACTCCGTCCCGATTCGCGTCGCCGTAAAGCACCTCCGGCGTCGTGAAGTGGTACGCTACGTAACACAGCAGAAAAATGACCGACAGGCCCAGGGCCACGGCATTCGCATTGCGGTGGCTGACGAACTCTCCCTGCTTCACGTAATACAGCGAGAACATCAGCGCGAAGGCCGTCATACCATTAAGGGCCGCGTTCACGGCTGGTAAAAACCTTACATCCCACGCGATGGGCAGGCTCACCTCCCGCATGACGAAGACCAGGATCAGCACGACGGCCGAGAAGATATACGTGGCAATCTTCAGGGGTTTTTCGTACTGGGGAAAGGTCTGCAATTCCGGATGAGGCCGGGGTTTACGGTCCGTAAGCATATCAGAGTTCTTTACCGCGGTCCAGGATAATATCCTGCTTCGCGGGAAGGGGAATGATGAGGGAGATGAGTTGGACGAGCCCGATGGTTTCGTCGCGGCGGGCCAGGTCGTAGTGCTGCACGACGGTGAGCGAACTGTCTACCAGTGCCACGATGGGTTGCACGCCGGGTGAGTCGTAGCCGCCGAGGGGGAGTTTGAACTCCTCTGCCGTACGGGCGAAGGTTCGTTCATCCGCGCGCAGAAAACTGATCATGGGGTCTTCAGGCAGGTGGTGACGTCGGGCAAAGGTATCTACGGCTTCCCGGGGATCCTCCGCCAGGGTGATGGTCGTGAAGTATAGGTTGGGGCTGTCCTTAAACTGCTGAAATAGGCTGTCCAGCATCTTCCCGTATAGATCGGTGCCGGCCTCCTTCGTGGGATCGAGCCACCCGACGACGGTCATGGCTCCCCGTAGGCGCGGGGGAAGCTCTCCGCGGATGGTTGGCAGGGCATGCAGGTCCGGCATGGGTCCGTAGTCCTGCATCGTATGGATGGCATCCCGCCGGTAGTTGGCGCCGTCGCGCAGGTAAATGAAAGAAACCAGGGGGAAACCGACCAGAATCAACAGCAGCACGCCAAAGTTCAGTAAATGCTTGGGCTTGGCCATTGGTAGAGATTTATACAAGTATAACGGTACGTAGTCTTCCGGGATTAATCCGCGCGGGAATCTGACGTTCCAGTGATCCTCCGGGCGGGGCTATAACAGTAAAAGTCCGGAGAGCTTTCCTCACCCGGACTTTCACCCTCCACGGTACGGACGACCGTCTAGCCCGCGAAGGGGTCGGCTACCGTGTCGTTGAGGCCGACCTCGTCGCCGGCGGGTACGGCAAGCTCGTTCTTGTACTGGATCTTCTCCCGCTCCTTGCGCCAGGCGTCACCTTCGTTGAAGAAGGCAATCAGGGCCCACAGCAGCAGGAAGGTGGGGAGCAGTACGGACATGGCCAGCCCCTTCACCTCGTAGCCCATGTGCATGAACTCGTAGATGATGAAGTAGGCCTTATAGAGCGACAGCGCGATGATCAGCAGGGACGCTACGTAGATCAGGATGCGGATGCTTTCGGCGAATTCCGCCGCCTTGAGCAGCGAAAGGAGAACCTCGATGACGGTGACCGCCGCAAGAAGGCCGAGTCCCTTCCAGACGCCGCGTACCGATTCTTCGTAACTAAGATGTTGGGCCATTGGTTTTGTATTATGATCCGGAAGCCGGGGCACCGGTAAGTTGAGCGTTTAGAAGAAGGTACTAGAGGAGGTAAAATACCAGGAAGACGAATACCCACACCAGGTCCACGAAGTGCCAGTAGAGGCCAATCTTTTCGACCATCTCGTAGCCGTTCATCCGGGCAACGTACACGCCGCTACCGGCGTTGATCAGGATGATCAGCAGGAAGATGACGCCCGTAGCCACGTGAAAGCCGTGGAAGCCGGTGATGCCGAAGAAGAGGGCTCCGAAGGCGGTGGGGCCGAACTCCTGCACCCGGACGTACTGTTCACCGTCTTCCTCCACGACGTACTTGCGGTGAATGAAGCGCTTGGCGGCGGGGTCGACCGTACCGTCGGGGCGCAGACCGTCCACCACGTATCCGGGGTAATCGCCGGGCTCCGTAGCGAAAGCGAACGCGTGTTCCTCGTCGGCGTGATCCTCGGCTTCGCCGTGGGCGGCACCCGCGACGTGGAGCAGGTAGGTTTCACCTTCCACGACTTCCTCATCCGAGATATCACCGGTTTCGGGATCGAGGTAGTAACCGTTCTCGGTGTAGGTTCCGAAGGGATTGGTAGTCACGGTCATGTGTTCCGTGCCGATGAGGTTGTTCCACTCCCAGGCCTGGCAGCCGAGGAAGCCGGCTCCACCGAGTACGGTGAGGAGCATCCAGAAGACGACGCCCCGCTTGTTCTCGCGGGCGCCCTCCTGTACGGCCCGGACCATGGTCCCCGAGCTGACGATCAGCAGAAAGGACATGAAGGTCACGAAGATCAGGGGGGCCTGGTCGTTGGGGAACCATTCGTTGATACCGAAGGGCGCGGTAGCAAAGACGACATCCGGCACCGGCCAGCTTGGGCTGCTGAAGCGCAGCGCGCCGTAGGCGATCAGGAAGCCGGCGAAGGTGAACGCGTCGGAGAGCAGGAAGTACCACATCATCAGCTTCCCGTAGGAAGTGCGGAAGGGCTTGCGGTCACCACCCGCCCAGTCGCTGTTCAGCTCGGGCTTTTGATCCTCGGCTATGATGATGTCCGTATCTCTTTCTTCGGTCATGTCGTGATGATTAGCTTCTTAAATGTAGCCCTAGCGTTGCAGGCTGAGGAAAATGATTAAGTATACCCACAGGGCATCCACGAAGTGCCAGTACGTGATGGTCAGTTCAAGGCGCAGCTGACGGGCGGGCGTCCGCTTCAGGCGGATAGCGTAGGCGAAAACCAGCGCCACCGCCAGCGCGGCGATGCCCCCCACTACGTGAAGCGCGTGTAGCCAGCTGATCGCGTAGACGAAATCGCCGGCGGGATTAATTTTCAAGGGTACGCCCTGGGCGGCGAGTTCTTCCCAGCCCAGGTACTGCATAACCAGGAAGGCGATTCCCAGAATGAAACTTACCGTAAGCAGGTTTTTGTACGCCGCGCCGGCCTCCCGTTTGAAGGCCCGGTAAGCGAAGTGCAAAGTTATACTACTGACGATGATGACCAAAGTGTTGACATAGAAAATGCCGGGGATCGAAAACTCCAGCCAGTTGCCGGAGGCACGGCGCACGATGTACGCGCTGGTCAGGGCAATGAACATCATCACCAGGCTTGCCAGGCCAATGTACAGCACCAGTTTGAGGGGATGCACCTTGTTGCGGCGCGTCGCCGCTTCCATCCGTTTGTCCACGCCCGTATCTACCGCACTCATCACATCAGCATTTTACCCGCCCAGTAGATCGTAAAGACCAGCGGGAGGTAGGCGAAAGAATAGAACATCATGCGCAGGGCCGTGGATCTTTCCGGCGTCTGCAGGAAGCGCCAGGCATACCGACAGAAAAGCAGACTGAGGATCGTCACGGCTACCGCCGCCCACCAGGAGGTCACGCCCAGGGCAAAGGGAAGTACGCCGAGAGGGACTAGGAAAGCGGCAGCTACGAGCGAATCGCGACCGAGGAGGCGGGCATTCACCCGACCACCGATTTCCGGGACGAGTTTGAACCCGGCCTTCCGGTAATCTTCGAAGCCCAAATAGCCGATCGCGTAGAAGTGGGGAAGCTGCCAGAAGAACTGAATGGTAAACAGGGTAACCCCGAGTGCCGTGATCGAACCTTCCGCGGCGGCGGAACCGATCAGCGCGGGCAGGGCTCCCGGAATGGCGCCCACGAGTACGGCGACGGGTCCGACCCGCTTTAGGGGCGTATAGACAAAGGCGTAACTGATGAGGGACACCATGCCCAGAAAGGCCGTCCAGGGATTGAACAGCGCCAGGAGGGAGATGCCCCCGATACTGGCGAAGCCGGCCATGAGCAGCGCTTCGCTGCTCGTCATCCGGCCCTCCGCGAGCGGGCGGCGGCGGGTCCGCTCCATTTCCCGGTCGTAATCCTTCTCCAGTACCTCGTTGAGAATATTCGCGGCCGCGGTGGTGAGGAATCCCCCGCCGGTAAGGACGCCAATGGCCCACCAACTAATACCGGCACCTGCGCCCAGCGCTACCAGGTAAGCGAGCACGGATGAAAGCACGACCGTAGCCGAAAGCCGAAACTTAACCAGCGCGGCCAAATCGACGACACGGCGGCTGAGTTCCGAAGTATATGCGCTACTACTGCTGCTTGCTTTCATGGGAAGGTAAAAGACAACCCGTAGTTCAAGGCGGCTGGCCTACGAACTACGGGTCGCCAATCGGTACGAACAACGCGTACCCGGTGGTTTAATTTAGTGATCGACGCTTTCGCCCTCCATGATGGGTTGCACCTGGGGGATGTAGTCGATGCCGTCCTTGCTGTAATCGTACGCCCAACGCTGAACGGTGGGGAGCTTGCCCGGCCAGTTGCCGTGAGTAGCCTCGATGGGGGTGGTCCATTCCAGGGTGTTGGCCTGGTAGGGGTTCTTCACCGTCAGTTTACGGCCACGCCAGATGCTCCAGAAGTAGTTGATCACGAAGAGCAGCTGGAACCCGAAGGTGATCAGTGCCGCGATGGTGATGAACTTGTTCATCCCGTCGAAGTGGGCGAAGGTCTGGAAGCTGTCGAAGCTGTAGTACCGCCGGGGAACTCCCGCCATACCGAGGTAGTGCATGGGCCAGAAGACGCAGTACGCACCGATCATCGTACCCCAGAAGTGAAGCTTGCCGAGGGTTTCGTTCATGAAGCGCCCGTACAGTTTCGGGAACCAGTGGTAGACCCCCGAGTACATGCCGAAGAAGGCGGCGACGCCCATCACGATGTGGAAGTGGGCAACTACGAAGTAGGTATCGTGCAGCTGAATATCCAGGGCCGAGTTACCGAGCCAGATGCCCGTCAGACCGCCAGAGATGAACATCGACACGAATCCGATAGCGAAGAGGCTGGCCGGATTGAAGCGGATGTTACCGCCGTACAGGGTCGCGATCCAGTTGAACACCTTGACCGCCGATGGAACGGCGATGATGAGGGTGAAGATCACGAAGAAGTTAGCAATGAAGGGGTTGATGCCCGACATGAACATGTGGTGGGCCCAAACGATAAACGCCAGGAAGGCGATCGCCAGGATGGAGAACACCATTGCCTGGTAACCGAAGATGGGCTTACGGCTGTTGACGGAAAGTACTTCCGAAACGATCCCGAAGGCCGGTAGAATGATGATGTATACCTCCGGGTGCCCCAGGAACCAGAACAAGTGCTGGTAAAGGATCGGGCTACCGCCGACGTGATCGAGGGCCGCTCCGCCGATGTAAATGTCACTGAGGTAGAAGCTGGTCCCGATACCCCGGTCGAGCATCAGCAGGAAGAAGGCCGAGGTAAGTACGGGGAAGGACAGCAGACCGAGAATAGCCGTGACGAAGAAGGCCCAGATCGGCAGCGGCAGACGCCACATGCTCATACCCTTCGTCCGCAGGTTGAGGACGGTCGTGATGTAGTTGATACCCCCCAGCAGTACGGAAACGACGAAGAGTACGAGGGAGATCGTCCAGAGCGTCATGCCCGCGCCGGAACCGTCCATGGCCTGCGGCAGGGCGGACAGCGGCGGGTAAGCTACCCAGCCACCCGCGAAGGGGCCGGTAGACAAGAAGAGGGAGGCGAACATGATCGTACCGGAAATGAAGAAGAACCAGTAGCTGAGCATATTCAGCAGCGGCGAAGCCATGTCCCGCGCGCCGATCATCAGGGGGATGAGCAGGTTCGAGAAGGTTCCGGAAAGGCCGGCCGTCAGTACGAAGAAGACCAGAATGGTACCGTGCATGGTTACCAGCGCATAGTAGAAGTCCTGTTGCAGGGTACCGACGCCGTCGGGCCCGATGGAGATCCACTTACCGAGAACCGGCTGCAACCAGGCCAGACTTTCCTCCGGAAAACCGAGCTGCATCCGGAAGATCAGCGACATGGCACCGCCGATGATGGCCCAGATCATTCCCGTAATCAGGAACTGTTTGGCGATCATCTTGTGATCCTGGCTGAAGATGTAATGGGAGACGAAATTCGACTGGTACTTATCGCCGTGGTGGTGCTCGTGGAAGTGGTCGTCGTACCCAAATTCCTCAATCAGCGCTTCGTCGCTCTTTAACGGGGCCGTCGTCAGTACTGCTGTAGCCATGAATCTAGATTGTATGCGGTTATTTGGATAGCTTACTTGGAGGAAAGGTCGGCAAACTGCGGTTCGGCCGGTTCACCCTTGGTAATGTAAAATTCGGTGCGTCGGTTGCGCTGCCGCCCTTCTTCGGAGTCATTGGTCGTGAGGGGGCGGTCCGCGCCGTATCCGCGGCTGTCGAGGCGGCGGCTGTCAATGCCAGCGGCGGTCAGGTAATCCCGTACGGCACGGGCTCGCTCTTCACTCAGCGTCAGATTAGCACCGTTATCGCCGGCGTCGTCGGTGTGTCCGAGAAGCATGGCGCTTACGTCATCGTGACGTTCCAGGAACTTCACGGCGTCATCGAGTTGGTACTTGCTTTCTTTCGTAAGCTCGGCCGATCCGGTTTCGAAGGTTACGAAGTCTAAGGTCAGTAGGTTGTCGTCGTCGCTGTCGGTAGCCAGGGCGTTATTAGCGTTCTGGGTAAAGGCCTCACTGCGCTGTTTGACCTCCGCCATAAATAAGGGGTCGTCTTCGGTTCCCTTAATGTTAGCTTCGTAAAAAGATTCCTGCTGGCTGTACCACGAGTCGAAGGCGTCCTGTTCCAGGATCTCAACCTTACGCGCCATGGACCAGTGGCCGATACCGCAGAGTTCGGCGCAGGCAAGCTCGTAGTTACGGGTCTCCCACAACTGTTGCCCGTCGCTTTCGGGGTCCGGAAGCTGGTATTCGGGGTACTCCGAAAGGCTCTTCCGCCATTCCTTGGTGGTCTTGGTCGGCGTGAATACGAAGTAGGTCGGCAAACCGGGTACGGCGTCCATCTTGACACGGAACTGCGGCAGGTAGAAGTCGTGGAGTACGTCGCGGGCCGTGATGCGAACACGGACCTTCTGGTCGACCGGGAGGGTCACGTCGTTGACCAGAATATCGTCGTGGGTCTTAGGATCCGTCCAGTCAAGCCCTAACAGGTTAGCTCCACTGATGAGGCGGAAGTCTTTGCGACCGAGGAGCCCATCGGGGCCCGGGTAGCGCATCTGCCAGGCAAACTGGTAGCCCGTAGCTTCAATTTCCATGTACTGCTCGTCATCGCCGACGTCGGACATGATGGTATTCCACGCGTCCAGTCCCCCGACGACCAGAAAGGTCATGACGATCGCGGGAATACCCGTCCATACCAATTCCACCGTGTTGTTGTGACTCAGGTAAATGGCCTTATGTCCCTTGCGGGTCCGGTACTTGTAGGCGTAGTAGAACAGGGCGAAGTTGGTGAGCAGAAAGGCCACGTAAGTAACGGCCAGCGTCCACTTCATCATGGAGTCGATGGAGGAGCCGTGCTCGGACGCCGATTCGTGCGGCCCGAAGCCGAGGATGTAGTTCTTGTAATAATAGGCGGAAGCGGTGGTGATCACGAGGAACAACACCATGAATGCCAGCAGTCCCTTACCCGTAGACGCGACCGAAGTAGCCTCCACTTCCTCGCTTCCCCGCAACTGCTTGGCGAGATCGCGAACGCGGGAAATCTGCACGATGATCAGCAGAAGGAGCGCGATGCAGATAAATACAATTAAGGTGGTCATTCCTGAAAATTAGGTTCGGTAACGACGACAAACCCAACGGTTTGTTTTAGTTACAAATTTAACGACTGCTGCCCGATTTGGTTACCGACGGGCAATATGTTTAGATTAAATCTAAATAGCTTCCCACTAGGTGTGGTGATGGATGCTTTCCTCCAGGTAAGGATCGTGCTTCGGCTCCAGTCTCGCCTTGCTCAGGCCGCTCATGACGAAGAACAGGAAGCCTCCCAGGAAGCCCAGGAAAGTACCGATCTCCAGCAAACCGGGAAGGGTGTATCCCGATTTGAAACCCAGCGTATGCGCCTCTCCCTCATCATGGCCACCGGCCGCATCGAGGTGCCCGAGCATTTCCTGATCTTCGATGTATTCCTCCTGGATAAAGTGATTCGGCTCGAATACGTCGACTTCGTTGCGGTCCATAATGGCCTCGAATTCCCGGGGGCCTTCGGTACCGTCACCCGTGGGCGGACCGCCACGGAAGTCCGTGGTAGCGGGAACGCCGGCTTCGGGTTCCGCCGCCGTGATTCTCCGACCGGGTGATTCAATCGCGGATCCGGTAGTGGCGTCGGCCGGCTCCAGATTGGTTCCTTGTTCGAGATCGGTGGCGTCGGCGTACTTTTCTTCCGGAGCGGCCTCTTCGTGAGTTGCGGCGGCTTCGCCGGCGTGATCGGTAGCTGCTCCACCGTGATCCATCGTCGCGTGCTCTTCCTCGGTTCCGTGACCGCCTTCGTGGGCGGCCATCTCTACGAGGGTCAGTCGGGCACCCGGCTTGATCATGTTGAAGTAGTCCAGCCAGTGGCCGAAGAATACGAAGGCGGAGGCGAAGAAGAGCGTACCCATCTTGCGCTTCGTGTCATTGCGCATCAGGATGAAGAAGGGCAGCACGAAGTTGATGCCGAGATTCAGCCAGAAGAGCACCGGATAGTTATCGAAGCGCTCGCGGAAGTAGATGGTCTCCTCCCCTACGTTGGCGTACCAAATGAGCATGAACTGGCTGAACCAGAGGTAGGTCCAGAAGATCGAGATCGCGAACAGGTACTTGCCGAGGTCATGGAAGTGCTCCTCATTGACGCCCAGGTAGTATCCCCGGCTCTTGAGGTAGATCAGCAGCATGATGGTCAGGGCGGTCATCGCAACGAACAGTGAGGCCGTCGCGTACCAGGCGAACATGGTTGAGTACCAGTGGCTGTCGATCGACATAATCCACTGCCAGATCAGCGCCGCGCTCGTAAAGCCGAAAATGGGCAGAAAGATGGCGGCGTACTTTTTATACCGGCGGTAGTAAGTGAATTCCCGGTCAGTAGTGTCATCGTCCTCGGCGATGCTGATGTTGCGCATCTTTCCGAGCAGAAAGTACCAGAGGCCCACGAAGCCGATGGTCCCGAAGGTGAACCACCACTTGTTGAGGAAGGACGACTTATGGGTAAGGATAGCGTCCTCCAGGACTGCAGCCTCGTCGTTCCAGTGGTAGAGGTGGTGACTGTGCGTCCAGACACCTACAATGATGACCCCCATCAGGAACAGGCCGGGAAGCAGGAAACTGGCGAAGCTCTCCCAGACCCGCTTGAACTGGACGAACCAGCCGGCGTAGGCCGTCGTGAAGGCTGCCAGGGCGAAGCCGGCCAGGGCGGCGATGCCGAGGAAGAAGACGGAGTTGTGGAGGAAGTTGGTCCAGAAGCGCATGTGGTGCCCCTCCCCACCGTCGGCGAAGTAGCTGATCACGAGACAAACCAGTCCGACGCCCATCAGTACTAGGTTGGTCGTCTTTGCGCGGGAAGAGAATACAAAGTTCTCCATGAAAGTATTCGGTTTTGGGGCGGCGGACTCGCTCCCCTGGTGTGCGTTGCGGATGCTTATTTCTTGCGGAGGGTGGATTGAGCACTTCCGCCGGCGGGGGCGGCATCGCTCATCATCTCGGCGTCGGGTCCCTGCTCCTGATCCGTGATCTGTTGGGCCATGGGGTCAAAATCGACGAGCGGGGTGGCGACGGACGGGCTGAAGGTGTTCAGCTCCTGGTTGTATTCCGTACCGTTTTCCTTCGCCTGTATGCTCCGGATGTAGTGAATGACCTGCCAGCGTTCCTCGTAGTTCATCTTGTCGGCGTATGCACCCATCACATTGTAGCCGTACATGATGGCGTGGTAGTAGCGCATATTCGAAGCTTCCAGGAACTCGGGGCGCAGAAAGCTCGCCGGTGCGGCGGGGTACTTGGCCTGCGGGTTCTTATCTAAATCGTAGATGTAACCCAGACCGTTACCGGCTTCTCCGTGACAGATCGCGCAGAAGATGTTGTAGAGGTTACCGCCCCGGATCATGCCCTCGTCGGTGATGGGGAACGGATTGGCCATATTATCCGCGATCGCCGCCTCCCGGCCTTCGGGGGTGTCTTCGTAGTAGTAGGGTACGTGACCGTTCGTAGGGATCGCCATGGCGTTCAGGTGATCACCATCCACGATTGAGCCGCGCATGCTCTCGGCGTCGTCCAATTGCGCGGGTGGGCGCATACCCGGGGAGTAGGATCCGGCGTAACCCCGCGGAACGGTACCGGAGACCGTATACTTGGGGTAGACCAGTTCGCCCAGGGGAATGGTGGAGCGGTCGTTCCAGGTATTGTAATAGTAGTAGTTGTAGGTATTGGCCTCCACGGCGATCGAGTGTGCCATGTCGGGCATGTACTCGCTTCCGGGGAAGTTCTCTTCCGCGTCGCTGCAGGCCGTGACGATCACGGCAAAGGCGAGGGAAACGGCCAGTATTCGCAGATTGGTCATGCTCATATTAATTGTAGGGCGGTTTACGCCGGAACCATTTTACGGTGAACGGTTTCGACACCGGTGCGATCGAAGTAATCGCGCAGTTGGTCTACGCCTTCCCCGCTCATGTCGGTCACGTCGAAGGCGATACAGAATTTGTCATCGGTGATGCGGTCGTGAAGCCGCCGGGGAGCGGCTCCGGGGCCGAGACCGTTGATGATGTAGAACACCGTGACCATGCCTACGGAGGCGAACAGTACGGTCAATTCGAAGGTGATCGGAATGAAGGCCGGTACCGACCAGTACGGCTTTCCACCAAAAATGATGGGCCAGTCGCGGGTGAACACCCAGGTCATGAACCCGAATCCGAACAAACACCCGATGGTTCCGAAGATGAAGCCGGCGATGTGCAGACGGCTTTCTTCCAGTCCGAGCAGCGGATCGAGACCGTGTACGGGGAAGGGCGTGTATACGTCATCGATGTCGAGGTGGTCGGCGTTCGCCGCCTTGACGGCATCGAGCAGTTTGACTTCGTCGTCGTAGAGGCCGAAGAGAATATCGCGGCCCGCCACGACGGTGCTGCTGTTGTGATGAGGCACTGCACCCGCGGCCCCGTCCCGTTCTATTTTTATTGTAGCCATAATATTGGTCGCGTTGTGAGTTCTAGTCTAGGGGTTTGTCCTTCTCGCCGTCGATGTCGACGGTTCCTCCGGCCTGCAGGTCATTAACCTCCGGGGCAACGGTCTTCCCGTGGTGAACCACTTTGGACGTGTGACCGTGGGCGTGCGCTACGGCATTGGGACCGATGTACTGATCGCCCGCCGTCTTGAGGATACTCTTGATCTCGGCGATCGCCACGACGGGAGCGACGCGGGTAAAGATGAGGAACAGGGTGAAGAACAATCCGAGCGTACCGATGAAGATGCAGATCTCCACCCAGGTAGGCACGTAGTAGCTCCAGCTGGAGGGAAGGTAATCGCGGGCAAGGGTGGTGGCAATGATTACGAAGCGCTCAAACCACATACCGATGTTGATGAAGATCGACATGAAGAAGGTCCAGAAGAGGCTGGTGCGCAGGCGCTTGCTCCAGAAGATCTGGGGCGAGATAACGTTGCACAGCATCATGCCGATGTAACTCCAGTAGTAAGGTCCGAGAACCCGGTTGAGGAAGGCGAATTGCTCGTAGATGTACCCCGAGTACCAGGCGATGAAGAGCTCGGTCAGGTAGGCTACCCCGACGATGGAGCCGGTGAGCAGGATGACCTTATTCATCGATTCAATGTGCTCGATGGTGATGTAGTCTTCCAGGTGCAGCACCTTGCGGGCGATGAGCATCAGCGTAAGTACCATCGCGAAGCCGGAGAAGATCGCCCCGGCTACGAAGTAGGGAGGGAAGATCGTGGTGTGCCATCCGGGAATGACGGAGGTCGCGAAGTCAAAGGATACGATGGTGTGAACCGAAAGTACCAGCGGCGTAGCCAGACCGGCCAGGATCAGGGAGAGGCTCTCCCACCGTTGCCAGTGCTTGGCCGACCCGTTCCAGCCGAAGCTGAAGATCCCGTAGATCTTTTTGCGCAGCCCCACCGCCCGGTCGCGGACGGTAGCCAGATCGGGAACCAGACCGGCGTACCAGAACAGCAGCGAAACGGTGAAGTAGGTCGAAATGGCGAATACGTCCCACAGCAGCGGGCTGTTGAAGTTCACCCACAGAGGTCCGCGGGTATTGGGGTACGGGAAGATGAAGATCGCCAACCAGAGGCGCCCCATGTGAATGAGGGGGAACTGACCGGCACACATAACCGCGAAGATGGTCATGGCTTCCGCGGCCCGGTTCACCCCGGTACGCCACTTCTGGCGGAACAGGAGAAGAATGGCCGAGATCAGCGTTCCGGCGTGGCCGATACCTACCCACCATACGAAGTTGGTGATGTCCCAACCCCAGTTGATCGTCCGGTTGAGGTTCCAGGAACCAATACCGACCCAGATCGTCCAGGCTACGCTGAAGGCGAACAAGCCGAGACAGATCACGGAGATGATGAAGGTGATTACCCACGACAGCGAGGGGGCCGTCTCGGTCGGACGGCAGATGTCCTCGGTGATCTGGTGGTAGGTCTTATGCCCCGTGATCAGCGGTTGGCGTACCGGTGCTATATGTCCACTCATGAAGTACGTTTTAGGATTTACGCGCTGCGGCCTTAGGCGCTAAGTGCTTGATCGTTCGCAACTTGTAAATCAAATAGCTTTTGGCTGTGGCTTGTTTTATAATTCTTAGGCTTACGCGTCCAGGGCTTCCACGGGGTTATGGACCCGGGCGGCATAGAATACGGAAGATTGGGTATTGGTCTCCTCAAGTACCAGGTAGTTGAGGGGGTTTTCGAGCTTGCGGGTCACGTCGCCCTGACGGTTGTTGCGGTCGCCGAAGGTGATCGCTCCCGTGGGGCAGGCCGTCTGACAGGCCGTCCGCACGTCGGAGTCGCGCAGCGCACGCTTCTCGATCTTGGCGGTCAGCTTACCCGACTGCAGGCGCTGGGCGCAGAAGCTACACTTCTCAATGACGCCGCGGCTACGGACCGTCACGTCGGGGTTCAGGACCATCCGGGTGAGGTTGTCGGCGCCGAAGGGAAGTTCCTCGTCGTTGATTTCCGGCTCGTTGCTGCTGAACAGGTCGGCGGTAGTGTAGTCCAGCCAGTTGAAGCGCCGCACCTTGTAGGGGCAGTTGTTGGCGCAGTACCGGGTACCGATACAGCGGTTGTAGATCATCTGGTTAGCGCCTTCGTCGCTGTGCTGGGTAGCGTTGACCGGACAGACGTTCTCACAGGGCGCGTTGTCGCAGTGCTGGCACATCATCGGCTGGTACACGGCACGGGGATTCTCGATGTCGCCGTAGAAGTAGCGATCGATCCGGAGCCACTTCATCTCGTGGTGGCGCCATACTTCGTACTTGCCCACGACGGGCACGTTGTTTTCCGCTACACAGGCCACCTCACAGGCCGCGCAACCGATACAGGCCGTCAGGTCGACGTGCATCGCCCACCAGTGTCCCTGGCTGTAGATGTCCTTGGCGTACTCCTCGTAGGGGTACAGCGTCTGTTCGTTGAGGTGCTGAGATTCGGAACGACGCTCGGCGATGTGCTCGCGCAGTTCGGGCAGTTCCTCGAAGGTGCCCTGGAAAATGATCGAGCGCTTGGTCAGGCCGCCCTGCATCCCCTCCCCGAGTTCCATGACCGTAGCCTCGTCGACGTGGAAGGGCTCCAGGTAGGCCTGCTGCTCCTCCGTCAGTTCGCCGGCGATCACCTCACGGTCGCCCGTTTGCTTGTTGTAGTAGGTCTTGCCCGCCTCGTTCTGGGTGGTAAGGCCCATGGTGTGGTGGTACTGTACGCTGGCGAACTCCTCTTCGGTATCTACCTTCCCCGACACGGCGGCATCGGTCGAGAAGTACTGCACGTAACCGTCCTCGTCGACGGTAAGCCAGGGATAGACATTCACGCCGATGCCGTTGCCCAGTCCAGCCCCGGCCGCGCCGGTCATCTGCCGACCGTAGCCGATAGCCAGACCGAAGGTACCGGGCTGCTGACCGAATTGCCGCACGACGGTTACCTTCTCCGCGGTGGCCTCATCGCCGTTCACCGTGACGGTTACCTGGTCGGCCTTGCCCTTATACTCTTCGGGGTTCAGATCCTTGTAGGAGGTGTAGCTGTTGCCCCCTTCCCAGGATACCGGGATCGTGAGGTAGTTGCCCCAGACGGTCCGGGTGACGGGATCGGGTACTTCCAGCAGCCACGGGTTGTTGCCGTAGACCCCGTTGCCCATGTTGACGGTTTCGTAGAATGCGATCTCGTTCTCCGTTTCGGCGGCGGCAGGAATACCGCGGGTAGCGGCACTGGCGTCGAAGCGTGCAGCAACTCCGTCGGTCGTTTCGGTATCGGGCGCGGACGCAGGAGCGGTAGATAGCCCCCGATAAGACAATCCGTAATCGTTGACGTAGCCGGTGGCCTCGTTGTTAAATACCCCATCGTGGAGAGCGCTGTCCCAGAAGGAGCGGAAGCTGGCAAACCGGGACTGGCTGGCGAAGGCGCCTTCCTGCCAGTTACGCTTTACGTATTCCATGTAGGGCTGCTCGGCGGAGGCGTCGTAACGCTCAGTTTCACCGGCCCAGATGAGTAAGCTCTCGCCTTCCTGGCGGGTGCCGTAGCGGTTGACGCTGGCAAAGATCGGTACGATAGAGGGTTGTACGAGGGAGTAAACGCCCTGGACCGGCTCCGCATCACCCCAACTTTCCAGGTAGTGGTGCGTGGGCGTTACGTATTCGCAAAGTTGGGTCGTCTCGGTCGGCACCGTGCTGGTACTGATGGTCAGCATGCGGCGGAAGCCGGCGGCGATGGGGTCGTCCGGCAGCGCGTCGTCGCGGTCGCCGTCATTCTCCTCCTTGGCATCTGCCTGCTCGCTCCGGTCGTCAATCTCGCCCAGATTCGTCGAACCCATGCGTCCGAAGTCGGGATCATTGCGCCGCAGGGCGGCGGAGAACTGTCCGGCCCAGGCGTTGTCGAAGGCGGGGTTGGCGCCGTCGAGCACGATGAGGGCGTCCACCGATCCGTTTTCGAGCTCGCCGACGAGGCGGGCCATATCCTGGTCGCTACCCTGCCGTTGCAGGCTCCAGCGATTGGTTTCGATGGTGCTGCCGTAGCTGCCCAACGCCTGGTTGATGGCGATCACGAGCTGCTGCTCGTAGAGATTGTTGTTGCCACTGACGACCAGGGCGGCGCCGTTGGCGGCCCGTAGTTCGCGGGCCAGGGCGTCGATCTTGGCGGATGCCGCCGCGTCGAGTCCGGCGGCGGGTCCTCCCCCGACGATGGCGTTGTACAGTCCCAGTACGGCCTGGGCCTGCTGACTGGGCTTAACCATGATGCGGTTATCGGCGTTGGAGCCGGTCAGGCTCATGTGGCTCTCGATCTGCACGTGGCGCGACATCCGGCGGCCGTCGGTCCGGCGTCCGGTGGCGTACTGGCGGGCGTACTCCACGGGGGAGATCCAGGTGCCGAGGAAGTCCGCGTTGATGCCGACGATGACGTTGGCGTTGTCGAAGCGGTAGTGGGGCACGGCACGAACGCCGAAGGCCGCTTGGTGAGCGTCGAGCAGGGCCGATGAGGAGATCGGGTCGTACTGCACGAGCACCGTGTTGCCGGGCATACGATTCTTGAAGTCGCGGATGGCTGACTTGAGCGAGGGGCTCAGAATGGTATGCGATAGGATGCGGATCTCACGGCAGTCGGCGAGGCGATCGGCGATCTCGCCGTCCAGTACTTCCCAGCTGGGATTATCGGCGTAGCGACGCGCGCGCTGCACCTTGCCCCCCCGGATGCGGGCGGGACCGTCGAAGCGGCTCGTATCGTACATGGTCAGCACGCTGGCCTGGGCCCGGGCGCTGGTTCCTCCCTCCGTGATCGGGCTCATGCTGTTGCCCTCGATCTTGATCGGACGGCCCTCCCGGGTCTTGACGAGTACGGGTACGTAGTCGCCGCCCTGCACGAAGGTCGAAGCGAAGTAGGTGGCGACGCCGGGAACGATGGTATCCGGCTTGGAGACGTAGGGGATCGCCTTACGGACGGGAATGTCGCAGGAGGCGATAGTGGCTGCGGTCATGCCGAAGCCGAGGTACTTGAGAAAGTCCCGGCGGCTGGCCTCCAGTTTGGGGTTTTCGATGTGATCCTGAGCAACCTCACCGTCGGTAGCCGTCCGGTATTCGGGGGTAGCTTCGAGTTGATCGGTTCCTATCCAGACGTTGTTGACTTGCTTCTTCATTCAACTTTACTTTGGGTACGGGCAGTGGGGCCGTTCCCGGAAATCCGCCAGGGCGGTAAATTTTTAAGATGGTCCTCTAGTAATGGCAGCGCTGGCAGTTCAGACCGCCGATGTCTTCGACGGTGACACCGTCGCGTACGCCCTCCTTGATTTCCTCGTGGTAGCGCTCGTAAGACTTGTAGTAGTCGTTGTCCTCGAACTGTACTTCGGTTTCGCGGTGACAGTTGATGCACCATCCCATACTGAGGGGGCTGTACTGGTACACGACTTCCATTTCCTCCACGGGGCCGTGGCAGTTCTGGCACTTCAGTTTGCCGACGGTCACGTGCTGCGCGTGGTTGAAGTAGGCGTGGTCGGGCAGGTTGTGGATGCGCGTCCATTCGATGGGTCCGGCTACGCGATCGTCGCCGGTATATTCATTGGTGAGCGCGGCGTAAATGCCTTCCCACTGTTCCTCGACCACCTCGTCGACGTCGTCGGGATCACCGCCCTCGCTGATGTAGGTATTGGCGATCCACTTCTGGTAGATGTCCCGTGCCTGATCGTTGGTCATCTGGTCGTAGTTCTGGATGTAGGCTCCCTCGCTGGGGTCCCAACCGATGGAGGCGAAGATTTTCGTCAGTTCGGCCGTGCCGTAGCGGCTACCGACCTGAATGGCGCGGTGGCAGTTCATACAGGTATTGACCGCCGGGATGACCGAGTGCTTGGAGCGGCGCGCTCCGTCGTGGCAGTACTGACATTCGATCTTGTGGATGCCGGCGTGCACTTCGTGGCTGAACTTGATCGGCTGGTCGGGCTCGTAGTCCTGCTGGCGGCCGAGATCGATGGCGTGGTTTACGGTCGTGTAACCACCGAGTACCACCAGGACGAAGATCACGAAAGCAATCATGCCGCGGCTGGTCAGTACCTGCACGAGCGTGCGGCGGGCGGGGGCGGCTCCCTCCGAGGCGGAGACCATATACTGCAGGTTGCTGGTGATGCGCGCCAGGATGAGCGAGAGCAACAACAGCGACACTCCGAGAATGACGAAGAGCCAGGTATTATCGGTTTCCTGCTCCGCACCGACGGCCGGGCCGTTCATGACCGTACCCGGCTTTACGTAGGAGCCGGTGTACATTCCATCGATGTAGGCGAGCAAATGCTCGACGTCGGAATCGCTCAGGTTGGTGAAGTTGGACATCACCGTGGGCTTCCAGGCGTTCCAGACGGCAATGGCCCGGGCACTTTCCCCGGACCCGATAAGCTTCTGGGACTGCTGCACCCATTCGTAGAGGTGCTCCCGGGGTTCCCCGGCCCAGCGTTCCTCCACGCCACCGAGGGCGGGGCCCGTCAGGTTGGCCTTCATGTCGCCCGCGTGGCAGGAGCCACAGACATTCTCCTTCCAGAGGGCTTCCCCGAGGGCGGGGTCGCCTTCGCCGGGACCTACGGTAGTCGTGGGCACCTCGGCGGCCGGTTCGGCGACGGCGGCGTCGGCATTCGCAACGGTAGAATCAGCAGCGGTAGACTGGGCTAGGGTAACTGCACTGGTCAGCAACAACAGCAGAAACAGCGGCAGGCACCGATAGAAATTAGTAAGGTATGTCATTATAATGTTGACATTTAAGGAATTGCGACGTGCGTGAGAGAATGCCCCGCCTGTCGGTCGCGCAAAGATACTTTCGTGACATTTCTTTAACAAACATGTTGGGAAAGCGACCATCCATTTAGATTTCGTCTAAATAGTATGGCTCCGCACGTTCTATAGACGGCTCCTGCGTCCCCGCCCGGTGAACTTTTGCCCGCTCCGTCGTTTGTTGCGGCATGAACATCAAGAACCACCACGCTGACATGCGTTACAACGCCTTCGGTACGACGGGCTGGCAGGTATCCAAGATCGCCCTGGGCACCATGACCTTCGGCCAGCAAAATACGGAAGCGGAGGGGCACCGACAACTGGATTACGCCCTCGAGCGGGGCATCAACCTGATCGATACGGCGGAGATGTACTCCGTACCACCCAAACCGGAAACGCAGGGAAGCACGGAAAGAATCATTGGCAGTTGGATCCGGTCGCGTAAGCACCGCGATCGGTACTACCTCGCTACTAAAATCGCCGGCCCTATGCCGATGGCGCGGCATATCCGTCCCAACCTGGGATTCGCGGACGGCCAGCTGCGAGAAGCGCTGGGAAAGAGTCTGGAGCGCCTGCAAACCGACTACGTAGACCTGTACCAACTGCACTGGCCGGAGCGGACCACCAATTATTTCGGCACGCGGGGCGTCAGTGAGATCGATGAGTGGCAGGATAACTTTCTGCGGGTCCTGGAGGATATGAAAACGTTGATCGACGAGGGTCTGATCCGCGCCTGGGGCCTGAGCAACGAGACGCCGTGGGGAGTCATGCGGATACTCCAACTGGCGGACGCCCACGGGCTTCCCCGGCCGGTAAGCATTCAGAATCCGTATAGTCTGCTTGCGCGGGGTTTTGAGGTCGGACTTGCCGAGGTATGTCTGCGGGAACATATTGCGGGCTTCCCCTACTCTCCCCTGGCCATGGGTCGGCTGTCGGGCAAGTACCTCCGCGGCGAGGACGATGCCGAAAGTCGCCTAAATCAGTTTACCCACTATACCCGCTACAACAGCGAGAATTGCCTAGCGGCCACGGAGCGCTACGCGGAAGTTGCCGACCGCCACGGGCTGGATATGGCGCAGATGGCACTGGCCTTCGTGACGGATCGCCCCTTCAACCAGAGCAATATAATCGGAGCTACATCCATTAAACAACTGCGGCAGAATATCGACAGCATCGACCTGCATTTGGACGGCGATGTGCTGAAAGATCTGGAAGCCGTACAGTCTCAGTACCCAAATCCGGCCGTGTAACGATCAACCTTACCCCAACATCAAGTTCGAGTAGTTACTTTCGCGGCCCATTCATTTATATTTCATGCAGATACCAATTGAGCGCAAACCGTTACGGATGTACGGCGATGCCAGCCGGGTCATTGGCCGTTTTTTCTGGGCGGGCAAGGATCGCGCCTACCAACTCATCGATCGGGTAATTAATCTTGACGATCAGGAGACCCACGACACCCTGATGCGTACCCTGCGTGATTTCGCGCGACGGCACCGCAACACCATCGGCATCTACCGCCGTCACCTCAACGCCGCCCTGGAGCGGGTACCGGAGCAGCGGGAGAAGGTCCTGCTGCTCAGCGAGGAAAAACAAGCCCTGATCGGCGCTTACTTTACCCACGAGTACAGCATCGAATCGGCGGCCTTCTTTAATCCTTCCGTAGTACCCGCCCTCGACCAGACCGGACTGGAGCGCGGCCAGATGCGCATCGTGATGAGCATGCGGGCGGTCGGTGAGGGGCATACCTCCTCCATTGAATTCCGCAACATCGTGCTCGACCGGGAGAATAACCCCATCGCCGAACCGACGAATCAGTTCGTCGGGCTGGCGGAACGGATCTTTTACAGCCAGTACACCAAGGAGGCCTTCTCTAAGCGTACCCAGGAGCGGGACGAGATCGACCAGGAGATCTTCAACATGCTCATTGAGGACCTGCCCGACAATTTCAACCACCGGGAACTCTACGAGCGCTACTGGAAACTCTGGAATCAGTACGGCGAAGACAGCCGGGAACGCGACCAGCTAAACCATCTCATGACGGTAGCCGATCGGTATTATGAACTCCAGTTCAGCCTGGATACCGACATCAGCGAACGGGTACTCTACCCCATGATCGACTTCGAGATGAAGGGAATGGAGGACGCTCGATTCCTGCAGTTCGTCAACGACGACGGCAGTAAGATCTACTACGGTACCTATACGGCCTACAACGGAAGTCAGATTCGTCCCATGATCATCGAGACGGAAGACTTTTACACCTTCACGATCCGGCCGGTGTACGGCGATGCCGCCGTCAATAAGAATCATGCCATCTTCCCCCGCAAGATCAACGGCCACTACTACGTGCTGTGCCGGATTGACGGCATCAACAACTACATCATCAAGAGTGACCGACTGCAGGTATGGGATGACGCGGTAAAGATCAGCGAGCCGAAGTTCCCCTGGCAACTCTACCAGGTAGGCAACTGCGGCGCCCCACTCGAGACGGAGAAGGGATGGCTCGTGATCACCCACGGGGTGGGCCCCATGCGACGGTACTGCCTGGGCGCTATGTTGCTCGACCTGGAGGATCCTTCCATCGTACTCGGTCAGCTTGAGGAACCTTTACTGAGCCCGATGGACGATGAGCGCGAGGGCTACGTGCCTAACGTAGTGTACAGCTGCGGCAGCATCATTCACAACGGGGAGGTGTTCATTCCCTACGGAATATCGGACGAGGCGGCCCGCTTTGCCACCGTGAATCTGGAGATGTTGCTGGACACCCTGCTGGGGAACGGAAAGGAGTAATTGTCAGGACGTCCTTGATCAACCTTACCCCTTTCGTTCGAGGATGGAGTTGTAGACTTCAATGTACCCTTCGGTCATTCGCTCGACGCTGAAGCGATCGCGGGCCACGGCGGCTACTTCCTTACGGTCGAGTTCCTCGCACATGGCTACCAGCTCCACGGCTCCTTCCACGCAGTCGGTAAGGTAACCCGTGCGGCCGTGATCGATCAGTTCGGGCATGGCCCCGCGGTTGAATGCGATAACGGGGGTACCGGTCATCATACTTTCGGCGACGCTTAGCCCGAAGGGTTCGTCAAATGCAATAGGGTGCAACAGTGCTGCGGCACCGCCGAGAATGCGGTTGCGTTCGTCGGGGCCGACGTTGCCCAAGTAACGAACGCGGTCGTCGTCAATATGGGGCAGAACCTTCTCCCGGTAGTAATCGTGATCCTGAATCAGACCGGCGATCAACAGGGGCCGTTTGACACGGTGAGCAATAGCGATCGCTTCGGCGGTCCCCTTATCGGGGTGGATACGACCGAAGTAAGCTAGATACTCTTTCGGTTTGGTGTTGACCGTGAATTGCTTCGTATCGATGCCGTTGTATACCGTGGCGATGTAATCAATACGTTCATCGCGGTTAGCGTCGCTAATCGACACGTAATCGGTGTGCTCGTTGTAACGCTGGTAAACCGGAACGATATGCTCACTGCTGAAGCCGTGGACCGTCGTCACCATAGGGGTGTGGACCAACTGACTGTAACCGAGTGGCATAAAATCGAACTGATTGTGAATGATGTCAAATTTGTGTGCTGCTCCCATGACCTGACTAATGTGTAAGTACTCCAGCACCTTAGGGTCCTGGCCGGCTTTTTCCGCGTAGCCGTACGCCGTAGTCGCGATCAGTTTGCCGGCGGTTTTGCTCGTTCCGGTGGCAAATAACGTGACGTCAATTCCTCGTTTCACCAGCCCCTCAGTGAGGTGACTGGTTACCTGTTCCCAGGGTCCGTATGCGGCCGGGGGGGTAGACCAGGCGATGGGCGCTAACATAGCTACCTTCACCCGGCACTCTCTTCGGTCGCGCGTGCTAGTCCGGCTACCGGAACCTCCGGTAGAGCAAACCCGTTAAGCAGCTTTTTCAGCGCTATCTCACTAGTAGAAGTGGTCTTTTCGCTGCTGGGTTGAGACCACTCAACCGTAAAATTTTCCATCTCCACCCGACTTATCAGGTAGGCCAGGAGACTTTCCGCCCCCTGGTTGTGATTGACACCTCCTTCCATCAGGCCGTCGAAGCAACCACCCGTTTCCGGGTTGTAGATCGAAACTTTCATGTCATTCTGCCCGGTGAACCAGGCAAAGGCCGTGGCTAAGTTTCCGCAGTGGGGTTGGAGCCCCTGGTGGCGACAGGCTTCACTGAACAACAGTACTTTACACATCACGTCGATTGGCTGTTGATCGTAGCGCGGGCGATTCTCCCGGATCACGTAAGGGTTAGTACAACCGATTGGGCAAAGTACCCCGTCTATGATGGTTTGCTCGGCAAGGAAATTCGTCGATTCGATCGCAACCGAACGGATGGATTCCTTACTTAAATGGTTCATTGCCCGGAACAATGCCAGGGGTAAGATGCCGTTACTGTAAGTTAGGTATTTTTCGAACCAATTCCAACCCTGTTCCCGGCTATCGTGATAATGATTCACAAGTCGGTTACACAGACGATCCAGCAGGTTCAGCATATCCTCGCTGCTCGGCTTGAAGTCCAGGTAATAGGACAGAGCCAGAATTCCGTAGGCGACCGTGCGTGGACTGGTCATGTTGTCCAGATGACCGACGGCGCGGATGAAAATCTCTTCCAGAATGGCGCGTTGATCGGGGCGGGGGGGGTGTGCCAGGCAGAAACTGACGCCCCAGAGCGCCCGCCCGTAGCTGTCCTCGGAACCCTGCTGCTCCAGAAAACGCCGGTCGTAACTCATGAAATTGCGGAAAGTCCCGTCGAGATTCTGGGCGTGGTAGATGTAGGAGATGTAAGTATCCGCTAGACGGTGCAGCGTCTGTTTGTTGCCCACGCCTGCTTTGGCGAGCATGCCAATCAATAACAGGGCCCGACCGTTGTCGTCCAGACAGTAGCCCTCGAACCGGTTGGGGATCGCGTATTTCGCGTGCTGTAGGATACCGCAATCATCGGTCAGCCGATGCAGGTGATCTAATTTAAGCGGCGGCAGACTGCCGACGGTAGTGGCCGAAGCGCTGTGCTGGTCGTAGGCTACCTTGGCCTCTCCGAAGACCCGGAGGTACTGCTTGCCAATGCGCGGCCACAGTAGCTCACGGCCGTAAGCCGCGGCCCGGGTACGCAGGTCCGTAAGTTTTCGATCGTCCCGGAACAGTTCGGTTACCGTTTCGGAAAGGGCCTGACTATCGTGGAACGGAAAGAGCCTTCCCCTACCCTCCTGTAGGAGTTCCGCAGCGTGCCAGAATGGAGTGCTTACGATCGCCGCGCCGGCGCCCACCGCATAGGCTAGGGTACCGCTGGTGATCTGGGCCTCGTTGGGATAGGGTACGACATAGATATCGGCCGCCCGGAGACAGTCGAACAATTCCTGCTCGGAAGCAAATTTGCTGATCATGCGCAGGTTGTCCCCGACGCCCAATTCAGTCGCCAGATCCTGCAAGTATTCGCGGTACTCTTCTCCGTTGGCGCGCAGCACGTGGGGGTGGGTCTTACCGAGCACGACGTAGAGAGTGTTGGGAAATTGCTTGACGATCTCGGGGAGCGCCCGGATCGAAGTTTCGATGCCTTTACCCCGCCCCAACAGACCGAAGGTGAAGAGTACCCGGTGGTCGGACCACCCGAGCCGTTCGCGCAGAACTTCCCGGGGTTCGGACTCGATGACCGGTACGCCGTGCTCGACGACATAGATCGACTGGGGATCAACCGAGAAAACGGAGGTAAGAATATCCTCGGCCAACTTGGTCATCACCACGACTGCCTGAGCACGCCGGGCGATGCGACTGAGTACGTCCCGCTGCCCGAAACTGGGTTCCTTCAGGACCGTGTGAAAGGTTACGATCAGGGGGATCCGCAACCGATCCAGTAGATGCATGATGTACACCCCGTCATCGCCCCCGAAGATGCCGTATTCGTGCTGAAGTACTAACAGATCGAAGCCACCTTCATTGAGGTGATCGGCGGCCTGGCGGTAGGACTTCGGGTCCTGGGGATTAATGCGGGTAGTGACCTCCTCCGGATAATCATGATCGTCGCCGGGTTCCTCCATTGCGAAGATTTCGGCATACTCCTTAATCTCGCCAGCTCTGAGGTTGCTCAGAATGGCGCGGGCGAGGCTATTGGTAAAGGTACCGATACCACAGGCTTTGGGCGGGTAGTTCCCGAGGAAGGCGATTTTCATTGATGGTAGTTAGAAAGAATATACACGGGGGTAGGTGCTCATTTTAACCCGACTTTTGCGTATAGGGTTCGGTTACGAAAGGCCATGAACCCCCCCAACAGGGTGCCGCCGCCCGGTCGTCGTACCGCGACCCCTTGTTTTCCTAGATTCTCAAATATGAGAACCAAACAATTTTGTTGAAAACTTCTCTCGTTCGGCGGCGCGGATAGCGGACAAAAAAGACCATCCCCGGAATCACGGCCGGCGATGGTCCAACGAATACCCATAGGTATTGCTCTCTTGTCTTTATGAAGCACGAGTGAGCTACGTTACGCGCCGATCCAGTCCCGGGCCCGGCCCGCTTTGGTTATCTTTGCGCTTCAGTAAGCAAAATGTTATGGCGAAGAAATTTAAGGGAGGCAAACCGAGTAGCAACGACCTGAAGAACAGCCTCAACAATCTGGGAGGCAACAACGGGCTGAGCGCGCTCTTCCCCGGTCAGCGCCTGGACAAAGCCAGCGAGGAGGAAACGATCAAGACGCTGAGCCGCAATTTCGCCATGCTCCCGATCGACAAAATTTCGCCGAATCCGGATCAGCCGCGCCAGGACTTCGAAAAGGAACCCCTGCAGGAACTGGCCGACAGTATCCGCGTACACGGTATCATACAGCCCATGACCGTCCGGCACATGGGAGATGGCACCTACCAGATCATCAGCGGAGAGCGACGGTACCGGGCGAGCACCCTGGCGGGTCTGCGCGAAGTACCCGCCTTCATCCGCACCGCCAACGACCAGACGCTGCTGGAAATGGCGCTGATCGAAAATATCCAGCGGGAGGACCTCAACCCGATGGAAGTAGCCTACTCGTACCTGCGCCTGCAGGAGGAGTTCGATCTCACCCAGGAGCAGCTCGCCAGCCGCGTCGGGAAAAAGCGCTCGACGATCACCAACTATCTCACGATCCTGAGTACCTCCAACCGCGTCCGCCAGGCCATTAAGGACCGCAAGATCAGCATCGGCGCCGCCAAGACCTTCTCCGGCATCAAGGACATCGGTCAACAGGAAACTTTCCTGGACGACATTCTCTCCCACCCCAACTGGTCGGTACGCGACATCGAGCGGGAGAGCCGGGTATATAAGAACAAAAACCGCGTATCGCGGGGTACGCCCCCAACTAACGACGATGCCCGCCGCGTAGCCCAGGCCTTCGCCGAATTTTTCGGAACGAAGAAGGTAAAGGTGAAGATGGATAACCCGGAAGGTCGCAGTGGTACGATCACGCTGCGGTTTGAAAGTAAGGAGCAGCTCGACCAGTTCTATAAATCCGTCGAGTGATTCCGGTGTACCGCACTTCGCCGCCCAGATCAGGCGCCGGGTACCCCCTACCCCGCTGGTTATGCCTGCTAGCTCTGCTGTTGGTGGTTGGCGTGGCACCCGCGTCCGCGCAACAAACCGAGGCGGATAGCGTGCGCACGCTCCGGGAGATCAACCGCGGACCGAAACGCGCGCTCCTCTGGTCCGCTATTCCCGGCGGCGGGCAGGTCTACAACAAGGCCTGGTGGAAAGTGCCCCTCGTGTACAGTGGCCTGCTGGGCGTGATCGCGGTTGCCGACTATAACCAGACGCAGTACCGGCGTTTCGTGACCGCCCTCGAAGCCCGCTGTCTGGGCGACGGGAACCTTATCGTCGTTCCCTACGCGGAGTGCATCATTCAGGACAATGAATTTTCGGTGGACGAGGTCACCTCCCAGGCCCTGGTCTCGGCACGCAACAACGCGAACCGCAGCCGGCAGACGGCCTACTTCGGTATGATCGCCGTGTACGTCCTGCAGGCGGTGGAGGCGTTTACGGATGCCCACCTTCAGGATTTCGACATCAACGACGACCTTAGTATTCGGTTGTCGCCCACCGTCACGCCGGACGGACTGGCGGGTGCGGGAGTCGTCGTTCCCCTGGGCAGCGGAAAACGCCGTAAGCGCGAGGAAGCCCGGGTCAGATTGCTGGCTCGCTGAGCAATGCCTCCACGACCCGCTCGGGTAGTCCGGCACGGGTGGACTGGCTGATCTGTACGCGCCGGAGCACGCCGTCGACCCGGGGGGCGTAGGTGGCCCAGACGTGGTAATTCCCCAGCTGATCCTTTTCGCAGTACACGCCGAGGGGCATCGAGCAGCCTCCTTCCATCTGATTAAGTACCGTGCGCTCCACGTTCGTGCACTCTCCCACGATCGGGTGGTGCAACAGCGACATCTGCTTACGAATTTCAATATCGGCTTCCCGGGTCTGGACCGCCATAACGCCCTGTCCGGGTGCCGGGACGAACTCGCGGGGAGAACACCGAACGACGACCAATTCGCTTAGATCCAGCTCGAGGCGCTCGAGTCCGGCGGCGGCGAGTACGACCGCGTCCAGTTCGCCCGAGAGCGCTTTCTTCATGCGGGTCGGAACGTTGCCCCGGATGTCAACCGGCTTCAGGCCCGGGTGCAAATCCCGCAGGATGGCCTTGCGGCGATTGCTGCTGGTACCGATCGTCGCTCCATCGGGTAGTTGCAGGGGCGCGCCGGGAGTAGCCCGGTCACGGTGAATCAGGATAACGTCCTCCACCGCGGCCCGGTAGCTGAGGGCGGCCAGCACCAGGCCCTCGGGCTGGTTCGTCGGCAGGTCCTTGAGGCTGTGCACGGCGCAATCGACGCGGCCCTCGAGCAGCGCGTCCTCGATCTCCTTGGTAAAAAAGCCCTTGCCTTCCAGTTTGTCGAAGCCGAGGTGCTGCACGCGGTCGCCCTGCGTCTTGATGATCTCGAGCTCGGACGCAATACCGTGCCGGTCCAACTCACGCTGTACGAAATGAGCCTGCCAGAGCGCGAGCCGGGAGCCACGGGTACCGATGCGTATCATAGTAGTTGATTGGTGAAGGAGTGGATGGGTGAAGGAGTAAAAACCTAAAACTGTGCGAGTCGGGGGGCGCGGGGGAAGGGGATCACGTCGCGGATGTTCCCCATACCCGTGATAAACTGTACGATGCGCTCGAAGCCCAGACCGAAACCGGCGTGGGGGCAACCGCCGAAGGTGCGGAGTTGCAGGTACCAGTCGAGTTCGTCCGCGTGGACGTTCATCTCCTGCATTCGTTGGCGCAGCTTGTCTTCCCGTTCCTCGCGCTGACTACCCCCGATCACCTCCCCGATGTAGGGAAAGAGCACGTCCATGGCGGCGACCGTCTTGCCGTCGTCATTCTGTCGCATGTAGAAGGCCTTGATGTCCTTCGGGTAGTCCCGTACGATGACGGGCCGCTCGAAGTGCTTTTCCACCAGGTAGCGCTCGTGCTCCGCCTGCAGGTCTGCGCCCCAGGAAAGGGGAAACTCGAATTTGCCCTTTTTGTAAGCCTTGCTGCGGAGTAAGATGTCTAAAGCTTCGGTATAGGTCACCCGGGCGAAATCGTTCTCCACAACGAACTTAAGGGTATCGACCAGTCCCATCGGACGACGGTCGGCGGCCTTCATATTCTTTTCCACTTCCCGGATGCGGGCGTCCAGGAACTCGAGATCACCGCCGTAGTTCTCCAGGCAGTAATTGATGAGGTACTTGACGAAATCCTCCGCCAGGTCCATATCGTTCTCCAGGTCCGCGAAGGCGATCTCGGGTTCGATCATCCAGAACTCGGCCAGGTGGCGACTGGTGTTGCTGTTCTCCGCGCGGAAGGTGGGGCCGAAGGTGTAGACTTTGCCCAGGGCCAGCGCACCGATTTCGGCCTGCAGCTGCCCGGAAACCGTGAGATTGGTGGGTTTGCCGAAGAAATCCTGGTCGTAGTCGATGGTACCCGCTTCGGTTTTAGGTGGATTGACCGGATCGAGCACCGACACCCGGAACATCTCCCCCGCCCCCTCGGCGTCGTTGCCGGTAATGATAGGCGTATGCAGGTAGTAGTAGCCGCGGTCGTGGAAGTACTTATTGACCGCGTAAGCCACGCCGTGCCGCACCCGGAACACGGAACTGAACGTGCTGGTCCGCATGCGGAACTGCGCGTTCTCCCGCAGAAACTCCATGCTCTGCTTCTTGGGCTGCAGGGGGTACTTGCTCAGGTCGTTGCCGCCGAAGATGGTGATGTCGGTGGCTATAACCTCCACCGACTGGCCGCTGCCCTGACTTTCGGTAAGCGTTCCCGTCACCCCCACGCAGGCGTGAAAGCCGATGGCCCGGAGCGTCTCCTCCCCGAAGCGATCGCCGTCGACGACCACCTGCAGGGTTTCCGGTCCGGAGCCGTCGTTGAGCACCATGAACCGGTTGCCCCGCCAGGCGCGGACCCATCCCATGACGGTGACTTCCTCCCCGATCGGTGGTTGTTCAAGTAACGCCCTGATTTCCTGGCGAACGATCATACTGCTTCATTTTGGCGGGCAAAGATAGAATTTACCGGGCTAGTCCCGCGACGGATACGGACAGTATTCCCGGATCACGCAGCGATGACAATCCGGTGACCGCCAGTGGCAAACCCGCTGACCGTGCCGCATGAATCCCTGGTGGGAATCGTAGACCCGCTGGCCGTCCCAGTCGGCCGGAACGTATTGCTGCAAAATGGTGGCGCATTTATCCAGAGACGCCTTCGGCGGCACGACCTCCAGGCGCTGAGCTACGCGTTGGTGGTGGGTGTCGACCACCAGGGCCGGCATCCGCAGGCGGCTGAAACTGAGGACCGCCGCACTGGTTTTGGCGCCGACCCCGGGGATCTTCTCCAACCAGTCGCGGGCGTCCCGCACGGACATGTCGGCCAGAAAGTCCAGGGACAGTTCACCGTCCCGACGCTTGCGCACTTCCTCCAGGGCGGCCTGGATACGGGGTGCCTTGACTTCCGGATAGGTAACGGCCGCGATGGCCTCCTCCACCGTGTCCGTAGGAGCGTCGATTACCGCTTCCCACGTAGGCAGGCTTTCCCGCAGTTTGGTGTAGGCGGCGCGGGTAACGGCGTTCTTCGTGCGGTGCGACAGCAGCGATCCCACCAGTTCGCTGACGGGGTCCCGGAAGCTGAAGGGTACGAAGGGAGCACCGTACTCGCGGCACAGGATTTCGTCGATCAGTAGGGTACGTTCGGCAGCGGTCATGGTGGTATTATGTTGGTACCTTGCCCGAAAGTTTGCTCCCCACACCCGCTCCCCGTGGATTACCTCTGGCTGTTCGTCTCCTTCTTCCTGATCGCGCTGGTCTACTCCTCCGCCGGCTTCGGTGGCGGCAGTAGCTATCTGGCCGTACTGGCGCTTTCGGGCCTGCCAACCGGGGCCATCCGTCCCATTGCCTTGATCTGTAATCTGGCGGTGACCGGGGGTTCGACCGTATCCTTTGCCCGGGCGGGGGTGATGCCGTGGCGCAGGGCCCTGCCCCTGGTCCTGGCGAGCATGCCGGCGGCCTTCCTGGGCGGACGGGTGTTGCTGGCCCGGGAGGAATATCTGCTGCTGCTGGGAGCCTTGCTTTTACTGGCGGCGCTGCTGATGCTTGTGCGTCGACCGGCGGGGGCCGAAGCGGGGGTGAAATCCGGCGGGGCCGCGGGAGCCGTAGCCATCGGGATAGGCGGAGTCGTTGGGTTCGTATCCGGAGTCGTCGGCATCGGCGGGGGTATTTTCCTGTCGCCTGTTTTGTTTTTAACGCGGTGGGCACCGGCGCGGGAGATCGCCGCCACCACCAGCCTCTTCATCGCGCTCAACTCGGCGGCCGGTCTGGCCGGGCAGCTCAGCGTGGGTACGGAGGTCGACTACGCGCTTACCCTGCTACTACTGCTGGCCGTTATCGGCGGAGGACAACTAGGCACGCGCATGACGCTCCGGTGGCTTCCGCCGGCCTACATCCAAAAAATAGCGGCGGCGCTCATCCTTTTCGTAGGCATCAGGTTAGTATGGACAAACTGGCCCCTTTAATCGAGCATATGAAGATCCTCTGTTTTGGCGTAGCGCGGGAGATCGCCGGCGGACCGAGCCTCCAGCTACAGGACGTGGCGGGCAAGTCCGTCTCCGAGCTGCGGACCGCTTTGTTACGGCAGTACCCGGCCTTTGCCGAACTGACCGGATTCGCCGTGGCCCGCAACGAAGCGTACGCTACCGACGACGAGGTGATCGGTCAGGACGACGAAGTGGTCATCATCCCCCCCGTTTCCGGTGGCTGATCCGACCACTACGATCGACGTCGCCCTGCGCGACCAGCCCCTCGACCTCGACGCTTGTTACCGCTTCGTGCAGCATTCCTCGTGCGGCGGGCTCTGCTTCTTCGTCGGCACGATCCGCGATCTCAACCTCGGCTACCCCGTGACCCACCTCGAGTTCGATGCCTACGACGGAATGGCCGTCAGGGAAATGGAGAAACTGGCCGTTGCCGCCCGGGATCGGTTCGGCCTGCACGCCGTAGCCCTTCATCACCGCAAGGGCGACCTGGCCATCGGCGACGTTGCCGTGATCGTCGCGGTAAGCAGTGTCCACCGCGCACCCGCCTTCGAAGGATGCGAATGGATCATCGACGAGCTCAAGAAGTCCGTGCCCATCTGGAAGAAGGAGTTCCGGGGGGATGGCAGCCACTGGCTGAACGCGCGCCCCTGAGGCTAGATCAGGACAGGCCCAGTATCCCGCCGCGCAGGCTCACGACCTGTAGGGACGGATCCGTCTTGCGCAACTGGGCGGCGAGGACCAGACTCAGTTTACCGGAATTGCAGTACAGCAGGTAGCGTCCGCCGGGTCGCATCAATTCTCGACAGTGTCCGAAGGGGTTGCGGTCGCTCAGGCGGACGACGCCGGGGGGCAGGTCGGGTTCCCGGCGTTCGTCCAGCATGCTGTAAATACCGTCGTAGCCGGGGGGCGTCAGCGTGGCGGAAGTCACTTCGAGTTCGCCGCGGTCGACGGTCCGGTCTTGCCAGGGGGGCCGTACCGTATCGAGGTAGGTCTTCCGGAGCCGGACCCGGTGCTGCGTATTGTCAAGGGCGTGGTAGGTGATCAGGCGATCCACCGGGGGATCACCGATACCGAGCAGGTAGCAGAGTACGGCGTTGGCCTGCAGCATGGCCACGATGCCCACCGCCGTCGGGAGCACACCGGCCGTGGCGCAGTCGGGCAGATTGGGATCGGGTTCAGGATAGAGATCCCGCAGGTGAATGCCCCCGGGCTCGTTCGGGAAGAGAGCGACGTAACCTGCGTACCCCTGAGCGGCGGCGTACACGAGGGGGATGCGGAGCGTTACGCAGGCATCGTTGATCAGGTGCTTGGTGCGGGCATCATCGGTACAGTCGAGGACCAGGCCGGCTCCCGCGAGTAGCTGGCGGACGTTATCCGCTTCGAGGTACTGCTCCACCGCGTCGATCTTGATCTCCGGGTTCAAAGAGGACAGGTGATCGGCCAATTGGCGGGCCTTCGTGCCAGGGTGGTTGGGATCGAAAAAGACCTGCCGGTGTAGATTGCTGCGGTGGGGTCGATCGCCGTCGATGAGGCGCAGCTGTCCCACCCCGGCGCCGGCCAGGTAGGCCGCTGCCGGGCTACCCAGTCCGCCACAGCCGATGATGACGACGCGGGCCGCGGTGAGTCTGGCCTGCCCCCCGGCGCCGATTTCGGGCAGCACGGTTTGTCGTTGGTAGCGATCAGTCACGGTCGAAGTCGCTTTTGCCCCCCCGTTTGCGCACCAGGCGGAGGTCCTGTACCGTGATATCGTGACTCAGCGCTTTGCACATGTCGTAAATCGTAAGCGCGGCCACGCTGGCCCCGTGCAGGGCTTCCATCTCCACGCCCGTTTTGCCTTCGGTGGCGACCGTACATTCGACGTGCAGCGCGTCGCTCCCGCGTTCCCGCACCTCGATCGTGCAGCCGTTGATGGGTAGTGGATGGCACAGGGGGATGACCGACCACGTCTGCTTCACGGCCATGGTGCCGGCGATGATCGCGGTTTGCGTTACGGACCCCTTTTTGGTACTGAAGTCTCCGGCGCGTAGCTGGGACATGATGGATGGGCCGACGACGATCAGTGCTTCGGCCGTAGCGGTGCGCCGGGTGGCCAGCTTGTCTCCGACATCGACCATGGCCGGTTTTCCGTCCGCGTCAAGGTGAGTGAATGGCATAGATCGTTGTGTTTAGCCGCCGATGCTGGTCATGCTGGCGAAGATGCTGCCCCGCTGCTCGTGGCGCTCCGTCTCGTGGCCGGTCGCGTACTTGCCGTGCACGTAGGTCCTGATGAGGTCGGTGAGTTCGTCGCGGCCGATGCCCTGCCGCAGCAGGGGGAGCAGTTCGAGGCCCTGCGTCGAGTACAGGCAGTTGAGCATGGTGCCCCGCGGGGTGAGGCGGAGCCGGTCGCAGCTGCCGCAGAGGCTACGGCTATAGGCCGGAATGATGCCCACCCGACCGCGGTAGCCCGGAACGCGAAAGGTAACGGCGCTCCCTTCCTGGTGTGGGGTTTGCTCCAGGTTGGGATACGTGCTACGGAGGCGTTCGAGCATATCGGCGTAGGCGATGAACACGTCGTGGTTGCCGTCGTCGTCGTTGAAGGGCATGGCTTCGATGAAGCGAACTTCGACGGCACTGGCGCGGGTAAGCTCCACGAAATCGGCCAGCTCGTCGTCGTTCTTGCCGCGCATGACGACCACGTTGATCTTCACGGGATACTGCCGCCGCAACAGTTCGTCCAGGGCGTAACGGGTAGCGGCAAACTCGTCCCGCCGGGTGATGGCGAAGAAGCGATCGGGCCGCAGGGTATCGAGGCTCAGGTTGTAGTGGGTGAGGCCCGCCGCCGTCAGCTCGTCGAGGTGGCGGGGCAGCAGTACGCCGTTGGTCGTCATGGCTAGACGGGGAAACAGCTCCGCGAGCCCCCGCACCAGTAGCGGGAGATCGCGCCTCACGAGCGGCTCCCCCCCCGTGAGGCGGACCTTATTAATGCCCAGTTCCGCCAGCACGTCGCAGAGGTAGAGAATCTCCCCGTAGTTCAGCAGGGCCTCCCGCGGTGCAAAGGCGATGCCCTCCTCCGGCATGCAGTACCGACAACGCAGGTTACAGCGGTCGGTGACCGCCAGGCGCAGGTAGCGAAGTTGCCGGCCGTGTTGGTCGATGAGCATACGTAAAGGTACAACTGAAACGGCACGGGGTTGCGCGACTCCCGTCTCGCCGCATAAATGCCGGGCGAGCAGGTTGCCGGTGGTGGCCTCTCCCGGATCGTAGGGTCAGCGTTGGGCGGGTACGCGGATGCCGTACAGTGCGGCCCTCGCAAATCAAAGCTTGGTAGCAGCTGCTGACTCAAGATTCCGATCCCTTATTCAAGCATAAGAACGGCACACGCTCATCGGGCTCATCGGAAGATAAAAGATCGCGACGAACTGCTGCGCCTCATCGGCAAGCTGCAGGTAAAGACTAAGTACCTAAAGGGACGCCCGGCTGATGCCCTTACAACAAAACTCGTGGCCATCAACCCCGAAGTTTTTGTGCGCGTCAAGCGGCGATGCGAGCTGTTTCAAGTGGGCAGGGGGCGCCGCTACGAATGGTCGGTGCCGACCACGTCGCTCAACCTGCGGTTGAGGCGATTGCTGGATGAGCACTACCTCGAGTACTCCGATATAAGGACCCCACCGAATGCAGAGTTGGTGGGCTCGCTACCACTCCGCCCTGGGTCTTGGCCTACCTCATCTTCTATCACACCGGACCTACATCTCTGCCATAAGTCATCGAAGTAAGGGGTGCGCCCCACGCTCCGGCCCGGGGCCGGTTCGGTCGTGTTCCGCGCCGAACCACGCTTCATTAAGCACGAAAGGCGACTCGCAGCGGAGCTGCATGGTCGCCTTTTGCCGCGCAGTACTTCGTGCTCTTGCCCTTAGCGTGACATAAAACAGATCCGCCCAATTAAGCGCCACCGTCAACCGCCTTGAGGGCGGCTGCGTTGGCGCGCCTCATTGGGCGACAAGGGATGATAAAAATGATAGTAAGTTGCAAAACTTACGGCACCTCACTCCACTGATTATTCTTTGAGCTGTATTGATATAATTCATCAAAACCAATCGTGAAGTATATCCGGTAGTCTGCACTGTCGAGAATTTCATAGTAAGGACCATTACCCATATTAGCCTGGTAATCAATATCGCTAAGCGACTGTGGCAACTTATTCTGTTCTACTCGATACCTCTCCACTAAGTCGACGATAACTTTTCCTTGACTTCTCATTTGACTAGTCTCCCTCCACTGTAACGCGAACAATGTAGCGACGACGAAAATAACTAAAGCTAGAAAAGTATTTAGCCACCCCCTTGCTTTTAAGTATTTCATCTATCGATTATCTTCAGTGTAAACAGGAGTTGTAGTTCTGTTCTGTCTAGAAGGAACATTTCTCTCTCCATCCGTTTCTGGCAATTGATCATAGTTTGGAGCATTCTCCGGATCTGTAGCTCCTAACACTTCATTGAGATACGAAAGGATCTGCTCTCCGAGTGTAGCATCACTATCTGGATCGAAGTAATTGGTGGCAAAATCAGCCCCAAACTTGTCGCTAGGCAAATCTTCATAGCTGTAAGCAGAGTGCCCTGCAACCCAGCTATCGCTAGCTTCTTGAGCATAGCCATCTTGAACAGCTTCACCGACTGGATTCTCGTGTCCATCGGCTTTGTATTGATGGGCTTTCCCTGCATAAAACATGAAGTGAGCCATATCAACCCAGCCCCCTTTTTTAGTATAGATATACCTACCTTCTTTCTGATTGAAGTATCCCGTTTGAGTAGGTAGTGGGCGCATTTGTTTCCAGCTAAACTCGGTATTATCTAGGCTGCCGACATATCTATTTGCAGCTTGGCCGGCATATTGACCTACTTTACTGGGACTATTGTCCAGCAACGCTTTGAATTGCGCTGCGGTACCCACAAAAGGTTTGATCGGCTCGCGACCATCTGGATCAACTAGGTTGATCGGATTGCCCATCGTGTAGTTATACGGACTCCATCCCGGCATTTTATCCGCCAGCGGGTCAATTTGCAACCATCTCCCTATAGCTGGGTCGTAGTTTCTATCCCCATAATCATACAACCCCAAGTCCTGGTTCAGCTCCTTGCCATTATATCGGTAACGCTGCTTAGTCTCCGGTTGTTGCCTGCTCCAAATTCCTTCCATCTCCAGCCCGAAAGGATAATAGTGATTTTCCTGAATAATTTCGGTGGCGGGATTGACGCTACCATTACCATCCACATCTGCAAACAGGACGCGGTTGTTGCCTAAATGATCCGCAATCAAATACTCAAATCGCCATTGTCCAACCTGATCAAAGCAAGCTGTTGCCGACGCTTGAAGTGTACCGCCATTTGCCACGGTAAAACCTGGTTGCAACGTAATGTTATTGCCAGCTTGTAGCTCTAGGGAAGTATAATACCTCGGGTTTTCAGACTGCGAAGCCCAGTTAGCTAGTTGATAGTCAGGCGGGCGTTTCGGTACCGCTGCATAGGTTTCACTAAGCCGATCCCCTGTGATCCCGGTGGTGGTAGCGATGTAGCCATTCCTCCATTCCCTGGTATAGCTAGCGGCCGTCGTCGGCTGGGTCCAGGAAGATGTGTTGGCACCTGATCGTGCGCCCCCCTACAGCATCTTCTCTAGGCTCGCGATCTTAGCCCGCGCATCATCGCCCTTCTTCCGCTCCAGGGCGACGACTTCTTCCGGGGCGTTGGCTACGAAGCGTTCGTTGCTCAGTTTTTTCTCCACCGACTTCAGGAATCCCCGGAGGCGGTCCAGTTCCTCCTGCGTCTTAGCCCGTTCGGCCGCGAGATCAACGGTCTCGTTGAGGATCAGGTAGGCGGTTTCGTTAGCCACCAGGAAGGGCAGGCCGTTTTCGGGTGCCGCATCCACCGTACGGACGGATGCCAGGACGCCAGCTTTTTTAAGAAATTCCGTAGCACCCGCGTCCCCGCCCAACAGAGCGTCGCGATCCTGCGTCCGCTTCAGCGCCAGGTTCAGGGGTTCACCGTGGGAAATCCCCCGCTGGTTGCGCACGTCGCGAATGTGGCTAACGGCATCCTGCAGAGCGGAAAACCGGCGGAGCAGCGATTCGTCGAACGGCCGCGCCACCGGCCAGGAAGCCACTACGCAGTCGTCTCCCGCCGCGCGCTCCCGCAGTTGGTGCCAGACTTCCTCCGTGATGAACGGCATGAAGGGATGAAGCAGAATCATCATCCGCTCGAACACGGATATGGCGGCTTCGTAGGTATCCCGGGCGATAGTTCCGTCCGTCGGCTTGATGGCTTCCAGGTACCAGCTGCAGAAGTCGGACCAGATGAGGCGGTACAGCGTGACCATGGCCTCGCTGAGCCGGTATTCCGCGATCAGGCGGTCCACCTCGGTGATGGTCGCGTTGAGTTTGGCTTCGATCCAGTCGGTGGCCAGACGGGCCGCCGGGTCCGGGTCCCGGTCGGCTACGGTGAAGTTCCGGATCAGGCGGTTGGCGTTGAAGAGTTTATTGCAGAACTTTCGCCCCTGCTCACACAGTTGGCTTTCGTTCAGCACCCGCCCGTCCTGTATCGGGGCATCGAAGACGATATCGTTGCCGGCCGCGGCGCTCGACAGCATGCCGTAGCGGACGCCATCGGCCCCGTAGGTACGCAGTAGCTCCAGAGCGTCGGGGCTGTTGCCCAGTGACTTCGACATTTTGCGGCGCTTCTCGTCGCGGACCATCCCGGTAAAGTAGACGTCCCGGAAGGGCTGGCGACCGTGTTCCTCCACGAACTCCTCCCCCAGCAGGTCCTCGCTGAATTCGTAGCCGGCCATGATCATGCGCGCGACCCAGAAGAACATAATATCCCAGCCGGTGACCAGGTCATCCGTCGGGTAATAGTACCGCAACTCCGTCTTATCTTCCCCGAAGCCGTCGAAGACCGACATCGGCCAGAGCCAGCTGCTGAACCAGGTATCGAGCACGTCCTCGTCCTGCGTCAGATCGTCCATGGTCAATCCCGGGTGTTGCCGCCGGGCTTCGGCCAGGGCTTCCTCGGCGGTTTCGGCGACGTACACCTCGTCGCCGTGGTACCAGGCCGGGATGCGCTGCCCCCACCAGAGCTGGCGGCTGATGCACCAGTCACGCACGTTCTCTTCGTTGAGCCACGAGCGGTACATATTGATCATGCTTTCGGGGTGGAAGCGGACTTCTCCCCTTTCCACCGCGCTAAGGGCGGTGGCGGCCGTATCCTTCATCTTCATGAACCACTGCAGCGTGAGCCGGGGTTCCACCACCGCGTTGGTGCGCTCGCTGCGGCCCACCTTGGTGCGGTACTGCTCGATCCTGACCAGGTCGCCCCGCTCCTTCAGCAGTTTGATGATTTCCACCCGGGCGTCAAAGCGGTCCAGGCCTACCCCGAAGCGGGCCAGTTCGTTCATTTTGCCGTCGGCGGTGATGGTGTCGATGACCTCCAGACCGTACTTCTCCCCCAACTCGTAGTCGTTGGGGTCGTGGGCGGGGGTGATCTTGAGGGCGCCGGTACCGAACTCAGGGTCCACGTAGTCATCCGCGATGACGGGAATGACGCGTTCGACGAGGGGCACGATGACCTTGCGCCCGTGAAACTTCTGGTAGCGCTCGTCGTCCGGGTGCACGGCAAGTCCGGAGTCAGCCATGATGGTTTCCGGCCGACTGGTGGCGATGGTGATGTAGGTGTCGTCGGTACCCTCTACCCGATAGCGGACGTGGTACAGGTTCCCGTTCTCTTCCGTATGGATGACCTCTTCGTTGCTGAGTACGGTCTGGGCTTCGGGATCCCAGTTGGTCATGCGCTTGCTGCGGTACAGTTTACCCCGTTTATACAGGTTTACGAAGACCTTGATGACCGCTTCGTACAGTTTCGGCTCCATGGTGAAGCGGGTGCGCGACCAGTCACAACTGGCCCCCAGCCACTGCAGTTGCTGCAAGATGATGCCGCCGTACTCCTCTTTCCACGCGAAGGCGTGGCGCAGGAACTCCTCCCGGCCGATGTCGGATTTCTTGATCCCCTGCTCCCGCAATTTACCCACCACTTTGGCTTCGGTAGCGATGCTGGCGTGGTCGGTGCCCGGTACCCAACAGGCGTTCTTGCCGTCGAGCCGCGCCTTGCGAACGAGGATATCCTGTACGGTGGCGTTGAGCATGTGGCCCATGTGCAGCACCCCGGTCACGTTGGGGGGCGGAATTACGACGGTATAGGGTTCCCGATCGTCGGGGACGCTGCGGAAGTAGTCGCGCTCCATCCAGTGGGCGTACCATTTTTTTTCGACCTCGCTGCTGTTATAGGTTTCTTTAGCGGACATGCTGGCTCATTTGGGTCGGCAAAAGTACGGCGACGCGGGGGGATTGCCCTAGGCGGGCAGTCCGGTCAGCGCCTGATCCAGGTCGTCGAGGATGTCCTCGATCGCCTCGATCCCCACGCTGAGGCGGATCAGTCCGTCGGTAATGCCGTGCGCCAGTCGGACATCGCGGGGAATCCCCCGGTGGCTCATGGTGGCCGGATGCAGCACGAGGGTATCCACATCGCCGAGGGTAGGCGTAAGCGTACAGAACTTCAGCCGGTTCATGAACTGCTTCCCGGCCTCCAGCCCGCCGTGCAGGTCGAAGCTGAGCATGCCCCCGTGAAGTTTCATTTGCCGGCCGATGGTGGCGCAGTCGGTATGATCCGGCAGTCCCGGGTAATTCACCTGGCGGACCTTGTCCCGCTGGAGCAGGTACTCCGCTACCCGCTGGGCATTTTCGGAATGCCGCTCCATCCGCAGGGGCAGGGTTTTCAATCCGTTCAGGACCAACCAGGCGTCCCAGGCGTTGCCGCTGCCGCCGTACAGCCGGTACACGGGTTTGAGTCGCTCCTCGAACAGGGCCTCGTCGCGGCACACGATGGCCCCCGCGATGCCGGTACCGTGCCCGTTCATGTATTTCGTCGTGCTGTGAATGACGATGTCCGCGCCGTGGTTCAGCGGCTGCTGTACGATGGGCGTGGCGAAGGTGTTGTCGACCACCAACAGGGCACCGTAGTGGTGCGCCAGGTCGGCCAGGTACGAGAGGTCGGCGCACCGCAGGGTGGGATTGGACGGCGTTTCCACGTACACGACGCAGACGTCCGGATGTTCGGAGAGCTTGTCTTCAACGTCCTCACTGTTCCGAATGTCGGTATCGATGCGCTGAATTCCCTGAGTAGCCAGCCGGTCGATCAGGCTGCTGCTCCCCCCGTACAGATCGCCGTGGGTCAGAATCTTGTGCCCCTCCTGACAAACGGCGATCAGGGTGGTGGCAATGGCCGCCATGCCGCTGGAGCAGAACAGACCGTAACACGGTTCCTCCAGGCCGTACCCCTCGAGGGCCGCGATCTTCGCGGCCACGGCATCTACGGTGGGATTCCCGAATCGCCCGTAAATGTGACCGGGAGCCTGACCGTCGAAAATATCTATCCCCTGCTCGATGGAATCGAACACGAAACTGGAAGCCGCCACTAAGGGAATCTGGTGGGGTGGATTGTGGTGGGTAATGGCGGGATCCCGGGTAGCGAGACTCGATAATTTCATACGGAAGAATGGATGTTGTCTGTTGGGCTACCCATGGGGGGGCAGTATGCGAAGACTGTGGGGGCGGTTAAATCGATCGTAGGGTAAATATATCGGTTGGCGGCCCATTAAACGTTAAGGCCGACGAAGTAGTCCGGCGAAGTGCGTCTTCCGCCCGCAACGGGCTCGCCGATCTACCGATTGCCGTGAGCCATCCCGGGCTTCCCCTGCCCCGATTCGTTACCTTTGCCGCATGGAAGAGGAGGACGAAAACGAAGAACTGTTTGACGTGCAGGAAATCCTGGTGGATCCGAAGCAATCACCGGTCCGGATCGATAAGTTTGTTACCGACAAATTACCCCGGGTCAGCCGGAACCGCGTACAGAACGGCATCCGCTCCGGCAGCATCCGCGTCGACGGCCAGCGGGTGAAGCCCAACCACCGCCTCTCCCCCGGCGAGCTCATCACGGTGGTCATACCCCGCCACGAGGATGCCGTGGACGGCCTTCTTCCGGAGAACATTCCACTCGACATCCGGTACGAAGACGACGCCATTCTCATCGTGCACAAGCCCCCCGGAATGGTGGTCCATCCGGGAGTCGGCAACCCCTCCGGCACCCTCGTAAATGCACTGGCGCACTACCTGAACCACGAAGACATCCCCGTACTTCCCGGCAATGATCCCGATCGGGTCGGACTGGTCCACCGGATCGACAAGGACACGTCGGGCCTGCTTGTCATTGCCAAGACCGACGAAGCGATGACCCACCTGGCACGTCAGTTCTTCGATCACTCCATCGAGCGCACCTACCAGGCCGTCGTCTGGGGCGCCCCCGACCCGGGCGAGGGTACCGTGGACCGAAACATTGGCCGCCATCCGCGTATCCGCCAGAACTATACGGTGTTTGACGAGGAGGAGGAAGGGAAGCGGGCGGTGACGCACTACCGCACGCTGGACGACCTGTATTACGTAAGCCTCCTCGAACTGAAGCTCGAAACCGGCCGTACCCACCAGATCCGCGTCCACATGAAGAGCCTCGGCAATCCCGTGTTTCAGGACCAGAAATACGGCGGCGACCGCATCGTGAAGGGGACCGTCTACAGCAAGTTCAAAACCTTCGTCGAACGTTGCTTCGAGTTGTGCCCGCGCCAGGCACTGCACGCTAAGAGCATCGGTTTCGTCCACCCTACGACGGGTGAGTTCGTCCAATTCGACAGTGACCTTCCGGAAGACATGCAGGCGATGTTGGACCGGTGGCGCGGCTACGTCGGTCACCGCCGATTGAATAACCTACTCGAGGAATGAGCCCGGAGGATAAGCTCACGCGGGACTGGGTGGAGCGGTTCGTGGTGGGACTCAACCTCTGCCCTTTCGCCGCCCGGCCGCTGCACCGGGGACTGGTACACTTCGAAACCTGTCCGGCCCACGATGCGGAAGCCGCCTTTTACTGGGCGGGCGCGCGGGTGCAATGGCAACTAAATCAGCCGGCCAGTCAGGTAGAGACCTCCTTGCTCGTATTTCCCCGGGGGCTTGATCGGTTCGAGTTATTTCTCGGTTTTGTCGAGGATATCGAATATCTCCTGGACGAAAGCGGCGCGGCGGACTTTATCCAACTCGCGCATTTTCACCCACGCTACCACTTTAACGAAGTAAGGGAGAACGACCCGGCAAATGCCACGAATCGTTCTCCCTTTCCTACGGTTCAGTTACTGCGGACGGAAAGCGTCGCGCGGGCCGTTCGCGAATATCCGGATATCGAAGAGATCCCGGCGCGGAATATAGCCCTGTTGCGCGGTCGCGAGCCGTTTACTGACGAATGAACGGCCGGCTCACCACGCCTTCGGCGGTGGTGATCACGAGGCGGTAAAATCCTTTCGGCAGGTCGGCGACATCCACCCGGTCGGCCAGACGGTCGCTCACCTTAGCGTAGTTCATCGTACGGATGCTTCGGCCGGTCAGATCCACCAGGTTTACGGTAACGTCGCCCCGGACGGGTGCGTCAAGACGGAAGTTCACCATCCCGTTGGCCGGGTTGGGGAATACGTCCAGGTTAGCCGTCAGGTCGAGCGCGGGGCGCGTGGGGGTAGTCACGTTCGTTTGACAGTTCAGGGAGAATTTACCGAAGCCCGTTGGAACGTCGGTGCTGCGTCCCAGGAATACCTTGTCGAACTGCGTGCCGAATTCCCGCTTCGCGACCCTAATGGTATGGGTGCCGGAGCTGAGGTTGAAGGAGGAGGCCACGCCAGCGGCATTAACCTGACGCCACTCGAACCCTTCGGTCTTCAGATCCGCTCCGCCGACCTCGAAGGAAAAGTTGATCCAGTCACCGTCGTCAACCTTAACCCAGAAGGAGTTCTTGCCCAGGTCTGGCGTATTCAGGCGCATGTACAGGTAGTAGTCGCCCGCCAGGGTAAGATCGGTGGTGTATACGATCTGGTCCGCCGTTCCTTGCTCCGTCGGGGCGTTGAGCATACTGGGCGTTTTGGCGGTAACGTACCCGGAGTTTGACGTTTTGGTATCGATCAGATACTCCCAATCATTACCCAGCTTTCCGCACTCCGCTTCGATCCAGGCCTCGCTTTCGCAGGCGGCGGGGTTGGCTTCGCAGTCGACATCATCTTCACAGTTCAGGGCGGAAGCCTCGGTACCGTTGGGCGACTGCCGCAGGGTGCTCAGGTACAGCTTGTCGAGTTTGGTGTTGGGTTCCCGGTAGGCAAAGTCGATCGTAACCTCCCCCTTCGGAATGAAGAACGGACTGCCGACCACCTCGCGCCAGGTCCACTCGTTGCGCAACCGCAGGCGGTTGAACCATTTGATCCAGGCCCCATCGTTGATGCGGACCCAGTAGGAATCTTCGGCAGCCGAGGGTGACTGTACGCGACCCCAGAGGTAGTAAGTCTCGTCCTGCTGCACGTTGAGGGTAAAGCGAACCCGGTTTTCGGGCACGTCAGCGGGGGCCTCGTCCAGCATCCGGAAACCCGGCTTGATGACGACGTAGGATTCTCCGCTGGCCTCGGCATCGGTTTCCACCGACCAATTGTCCCCAATCGTGGCGCATTCCGCTTCCAGATAGACGGCGAAAGGCAGGGTCGGGTTCCCGTTGGTCTGGGCGACGGTTAATCGGGGAAAGGTGAGGATAAGGGATAAAATAAATAGTAACGCGAGGGACCGCCGGGCGGTCGTTGGGTATAGTTGCATCATAGCAAACACTGTAGTTGGGTGTGATAACATAATTCCCAATTGATTGGGAACTCTGTGCCCAAACGACTGCTTTTTCCGATAAGTTCGAAAAAAATTATCCCTTTAACAGTATGCGCCCGAAATAGGTCCGAGGCTGCGACTATAGCTTCCGGAACGATTGCGTCACCTGGCCGGATGAACATACCACCCGCAAAAGGTATATGCCGGGCGGCAGCATCGAAACGTTAACCTGACCATTCAGCAACTTGTGCGGTGCGGCAAAGGATTGTTCCACCACTTTTCGCCCGTTGGCGTCCATGACCGTTAAATCGACGGACTCCAGTAACGGCCCCACGAGATTGAAATTGAGGAGTTGCGCGGCGGGATTCGGAAAAATTTCCAGTTCCGGGGCGGCCAGGTTCGTGTCGTCGAATGCCGTTCCCGGCACGGGGCCGGAGGCCAGCGACGGCATCGACTGCGGGCATTGTTCGAGAGGAGGTCCGATCGTGGTCGGAACTCCGGGATCCTGCTTCAGCAAAATGCGATCCAGGCGTGTCTTCGTTTCCCGTTTGGCTATCGTTATGACGTGACGCCCGGCCGGAAGCGTAAAGGATACGGGGCGCGTGTCGTCATTGACTCTACGCCACTCGAACCCGGTAGTGAGCATGTTCAGGCCGCTTTCCTCCTTCCAGAACTTTATCCAGTCACCGTCGTCGACCCGAATCCAGAAGGAATTGCTGCTGTTATCCGGGGCCATCAGGTGACAGAAAAGATAGTATGTACCCTCTTCCAGGGCGTCCGTCGTGAACTTCACCACATTGGTTTCCCGGTCGGTCTCCGCGCCGGTGTAATCACTCGCGCCGGTCGTATAGACATAACGAATGTCTTTCTCCCGGGCGTAGCCGATCGTCCAGTTGCCCCCGATTTCCGTGCACTCCGCTTCGGCCCAGTACTCCGTGGCGCAGTTGCCGTCGGGGCAGTTATCCGGTGTGGGGACCGTGCAGGTCGTCGCTTCCCCGCCGGCGTGGTCGGGAATGGTGTTTTCGGTCCCCAGATAAATTTTGTCGAGCTTGATGCCCGGTTCCCGGTACGCGAACTCGATCGTGACCTCCCCGGTCGGCAGCGAGAAGGGATTTTCCGGGGTCTGTCGCCAAGCAAAATCGGAATCCGTGATCAGACCGCGGTTCCACGCGATCCACGATCCGCCGTTTATGCGCAGCCAGAAGGAATCACCGTCGGTATCGGTAGCGGAAATACGTGCCGACAGATAGTAATCTCCGTCGTGCTCTATAAATTCCCTGAACACGACGCTGCTGCCTGCCCCTGCGGGAGGAGCGTCTCTCGAGAACGACCCATCCGTCGGACTGACGTAAGCTCCGTTACTCGCTGAGCTGGAGAGGGAGGTGGTCCACCGGCTACCGACGGTGGCGCACTCGGCCTCCAGCCAGTAGGCCGCTGGAACGATGGTGTCCGTCGGGGGGCCAGGCACTTCGCCTCCCCCACCGGTACCTTCCTCGTCGTCCGGATCCGGCTCTGGATCGGGGTCTGGGTCAGGAGTAGTATCATCTTTATCCTCCGGTTCCTCCGTACCCTGCTTACCGCTCACCGTAAATTCGATGTTCAGGCGTGCCGGTTGGTATCCCTCCGCCCGCGCGGTGAGCGTATGCGTGTACGAACCGTTCGTGAGCCGGGAGGTATCGATCCGCAGGGAGAGGGAGGTGAACGATTCCCGGGCTACGCCGGTCGGCCGGTCGACGGTCAGCCAGGAGGGCAGGGAGGCCGGGTCGATAGTGTAGGCGGCCTCATCCTCCGCTCCGTAGTTTACCAAAAGAACGTTGGTGGCAATCGACTGATCGAGGCGGGGTTCCCAACGCCCGGGGAGGAACGCAAGCTCATGGGTCGTGTTGGGACCGAAATAGGTGGCGCGTACCTCGGTGACCGGTCGGTCGACCGCGACCTCACCCCCGACCATAGCAAACAGGTTGCCTCCCCATACCCGGGCCCCCGGAGCGATCAGGCGAAGGGGCAATTCCATTTCCTTTAAATTATGCCACTTATCCTCGACTGGATCGTACTCCCACACTTCCCGGGCCTCGGCACCCTGGCCTCCGAGGGTGTACAGTTTCTTGTTGTAGGCAAAGGTACTCGGTTCGGTGTGGGACTGCACGTCGGGCAGATCTTCGAGTCTCTCCCAGCGGTCGGTCAGGGGGTCGTAGACGTGGACCAGTTTGAGGTTCTTTCCCTTATCGCAGGCATCGTGGTCGTGCTGCCCGCCGATCGTATACATCTTCCCGCCGTGAACGACCGTGCCAAAGTGGTTACGTGCCATAGGCATCGGTGACCGATCGCTGTAATCCTGCCAGCCGAGCTGGGGACGGCTAAGGTCGTACACCCAGTGATCGTCGACGTCGCAGCCCGCGTTTTCGTCAAAACCGCCGACGTAGTGGAGCTTGTTTCCAATGTGGGCGAGTCCTCCGGCGCCGATGCGGACCGGCATGCGCGGACCCTGGGTCCATTTGTCTTCGCTGATGTCGTACAGCCAGACCTCGTCCGTCACCCGCCCGGGATGACTGCCGATGCGTCCGCCAACTACCCATACGACATCGCCGACCAGTGCCACACCCGTGTGGGTCGCCGCCGGATGATCGACGGCCGGTTGGGAGGCAATCTTCGTCCAGCGGTTCGTCGCCGGATTGTACTTTTCGTTGTTATGCTGCAGTTGCAGGTCGTTGTCAAAACCGTTGAAGAAGTAAAATTCTCCCCGGTAGGAAATCATCTGACCCTCCGCGCGTCGGTAGTTGGCGTTTCCGATGACGGTCCAATCCTCGTAGCGGTTAACGGGCTGCGGCTGAAGGCTGAAATATTCCACGAAGGGAAGGTGGGGCTCGATGCGATTATTCATGCCGCCCGAGGATCCGGCCGCCACGTATACCCGATCGTTGAACACGGCCGCCTGCGTAGCGTGGCGCCCCTGAATCATGTGCCGCAGGGTTCGCCACTGTCCCGTGGCGGGGTCCATGATACTCGTGGTCATCCGGGCAGAACCGTTAGCCTGCGCCATACCACCGAACATCAGGAGTTGCCCGTTCAGTACGGCGGTGACCGTACCGCTACCCGGGGCGGGTACGGGCTGAGGACACTCCGCCGGAGTCAGCCACCGGCCTTCCCGTATATCGTAGACGTCGACGGCGGCCACCAGGTTACCGTACAAATCGCCGGACTGCCCCAGTGCCGACCGGCCACCACCGGCAACGTAAATATGGTCGCCGATCACCTCCGCCGTAAAGTGATCCCGGGTCCGGGGCGCGTCGGGGAGTGATGTCCAGGTTTTGGTGGCCGGATCGTATCGGTCCAACCACGCTACCGAGCCCGCCTGGTGTCCCGAGCGATTACCCCCGATGAGATAGAACTGATCATTATGAACCACCAGACCGGCAGCCCCCCTCCGGCGGGCACCGGGGATTTGCCCAACCGTCTGTACGCGATCGTCCTTCGGGTCGTACGCCAGCAGATCGCCGTACGCGTACTCCGTGGGGTGGTGTCCGGTGAAGGCACCGATGATGTAGATTTTCTCGCGGTATACCCGCCCCTGAAAGTGATGGATGTTATTAAGGATGGATTTCGTGTTTTCCCACTTCCGCGACTTCGGGTCGTATTGTTGGATGGGCGTATTGCCGTATCCCCCGAGTAGGTAAGCCCGGTCCCCCACCTTCACGAAGCCGGCGTCACTGCGCAGCTTAGGGACCTCCCCGGTGGAGGCCTGGTGGTACCACTCACCGACCTGTTGTGCGAACAGGGGGAGGATGGCGAGTTGAAGACAGATAGACAGGAGTAGCCTCGCACGGCGTGCGCTGGGTAAAGAAGGGAGCATAAAACGTTGGTTATAACAATACGTGTCCGTAAAGGAAATATACTGTCTTTTTCGGAATCAGATCATTTATTCTGGGATGCCAGGGGTTGCAAACACTCACTTGCGGCACAACCCTACGCCCGGAAATGTGTACCCATAGGTAATTTACGTCACCGATAATATGTCCCGTACGGGTCACCCGTTTCGCCGTTCAAACCACCCCTCGCCAATGACCTCCGAAGACCGCATCAGCACCCTCCTTCAGCTGGCCCGTCACCTGAATTCCGCCGAGGACGAATTTTTGACCGCCCTCATGAAACGGACGGAATTTAACAACAACTGGCTCACCGTCGCCAACCAGCAACGTGCCCTACAGGCCGTCACCGAGACCTTCCTCGACGAAGAAAAATTATGTGCGTGGTTGGCGGCTTACCCCGACATTGCTCCCGCGTTCCCGCCCCGCAAGACGGTCGGCCTCGTTCTGGCCGGCAATATCCCCCTGGTGGGCCTGCACGACGTCTTCTCTGTATACCTGGCCGGTCACCGCGCCCAGATCAAACTGAGCAGCAAGGATCCGTACGTACTCCCCTACTTGCTCAGGTTACTGTCCGAGTACGACGATCGGGCGGCCGATTACTTCGCCGTCGTAGAGCACCTGGCGAATTTCGACGCCATCATCGCCACCGGCAGCAACAACAGCGCCCGCTACTTTGAATCCTACTTCGGGAAGTACCCCCACGTCATCCGGCGAAACCGCAATGCCGTTGCCGTACTTACGGGCGAGGAAACAAGCGAGGAACTCGATCGCCTGGGCGACGACGTCTTCGCTTATTTCGGCCTTGGGTGCCGCAACGTTTCCAAGATTTACGTGCCCCGCGGGTACGACTTTACCCCGCTACTGGAGCGGTTCCACGAGTGGAAGGGCTACCAGAACCACGTGAAGTGGAAGAATAACTTCGACTACAACTTCGCGCTGCTTACCCTCAACAAGGAACCTTTCTACCACAACGGAGCTATCATCATACGGGAATCCGACCAGCTAGCTTCCCACATTGCCGGATTGTACTTTGCCTACTACGACGACGTGGCGGCGGTGACGCAGGAGCTGAGCGACCGGAACGGCGAGATCCAACTGGTAGTCGCCCGGCCCGGCCTGCTGGAGCTGCCCACCTTCGACTTCGGGCGGGCACAGCAGCCGGAGCTAAGCGACTACGCGGATGGCGTGGATACTATGGCCTTCCTTTCTACCGGCCTTTGAGTACCGTCCGGCTGATGCGTTCCGTACCGGTGACGAGCTGAAGATGGTACACCCCAGCGGGTAGACCAGAGACATCGATCCGATCCGTGAGAACCGGAGTAGCCTTATCGTACGCCCGTTGTAGGACGGTCCTCCCGCCCGCATCCGTCAGCCGAAGCTCTACCCTACCTTCACTCGTACCCTCCAGATCGAACCGTAATTCGTTGGCGACCGGATTGGGGAAGACTTCCAGCCAGTTCAGGGTATTCTCCTCGGCCACGGGAACGCCGGTTTGGGCGCGACGGCTGCTGGCGGTGGCCAATTGACCCGTGCAGTTGGTGGCGGCACTTCCCGTTCCGGTGGGCAGGGCGGAGCTGGTACTCAGGTGTACCTTATCGAGCATCGTGCCCGCTTCCCGATTCGCGACCGTAATGGTGTGGGTACCCGCGGCCAGATTAAAGGAGATCGGGCGGGTATCGTCGTTCACCTGTTTCCACTCGAAGCCGTTCGTCAGCATATTGCTTCCGTCAGTGTTCTTCCAGAACTTGATCCAGCTGCCCCCGTCCACGCTGACCCAAAGTGAATTGGTGCTGTTATCCGGTGCATTCAGGCGGAGATTGAGGTAGTACTTTCCGGCCTCCATGGCGGTCGTGGTGAAGGAAACGTCTGCGGAACCCGGGCCCCGGTTCGGTGCATTGAATTCATGCGCGCCCCGGAAATAGACGTAGCCATTGTTCGATGCCGCCGAACTTTGTTGACGACTCCAATTTCCGCCGGCGGGGGCACACTCGGCCTCCGCCCAGTAGGTAGTACTTCCCGACGGTGGTGGGGGCGGCGGGGGTGGCGGGGCGGATCCTCCGCAGGTGGGGTCGCTGCCCCCCAGGTCAGTCGGCATCTTCCCGTGGGAGGATAGTAAGATCTTGTCCAGTTTCAGTCCATCTTCCCGGTAGGCGATCTCCACGACCACCCTGCCCGCGGGCAGGGAAAACGGACTCTGGGGGGCAAGGCTCCACTGGAAGCCCGTATTGTAGGTGGTCAGGCCCTGGTACCAGCGAATCCACTCCCCGCCGTTCAGCCGGAACCAGAAAGAGTCATCGGAGGTGGTGGGGGCGTCGGCGCGGGCGAAGAACTGGTAAGTATCGGCCCGGGGAATGTCGAAGGTGAAGGAAACGTGATTGGCCGCCGGGTCGCCGGGAACGGAGCTGGTGCTGTTCAGACCTGGCTTGATGTTAATGTAGGCGCCGTTTGAGGCGGTTGAGTGCTTGCCCACGACCCAGTTCGTACCGACCTGGGCGCACTCGGCTTCCCGAAACGCGAGGAAGGGCTGAGGCGTAGAACCATCCTGCCCTACGGTGAAGGAGATGTTCAACGTAGCGGCCTGGTATCCCGGGGCCGTCGCACGCAGCGTATAGCTGTAGGTACCATTGGGAAGTCCGAGAGGGTCGACCGTTACCTCCACCTCGGCGAAGGATTCGCGGGCCAAACCCGAGGAACGGTCGATCTTGAGCCACGCGGGGAGGTCGGAGGTTTGTATGGTATAGGTCACTTCGTCCTCCGCGCTGTAGTTCGAGAGGATTACTTCCGTAGTCCGGCGCTCCTTGCCGGTCGTATTCAGTACGGCGGGGTGGAAGCCCAGTTTTTTCGTCTGGTTAGAACGGAAGGTCTTGACCCGGGTTTCCGGACGTGCGCGGTTGACGGATACTTCACCACCGGCCATAACCACGAGGTTGCCGTTGTAGACCCGCGCGCCGGGGGCGATGAGCCGTAGGGGAAGCGTCATGTCGTCCAGCGATCGCCAGGTATTCGTTTCGGGGTCGTACTCCACGACCTTGGCACTTTCCTGTCCCTGACCGCCGAGGGAATAGATCTTACCGTTGTAGGCAAACGTGCTCGGCTCGATGTGCGACTGTACGTGGGGAAAGTCAGCCAGCCGCTCCCAGGTATCGGTGAACGGATCGTAGCGGTGCACGTAGGTCATATTTTTCCCCTTCTGGCAACCTTCGTGACCGTGCTGTCCGGCAACGGCGTAGAGTTTGCCGCCCAGGGTTACGGTACCGAAGTGATTCCGGGCAAGCGGCATGGGGGAGGTATCCGTAAAGTCCTGCCATCCGAGTTCTGGATGATCGAGGTCGTAAACGAAGTGAAAGTCAACGTCACAACCGGAGCGGTAGTCGAACCCACCGAAGTAGTGAACCTTGCGACCCAGGCGAGCCATGCCACCGCCGCCACCCGGCTGGGGCAGTCGGGGGCCCATGCTCCAGCTGTCCGTAGGGATATCGTAGACAAAAATGTCTTTCGTGGTGTGGTAGCCATAGTTGCCCGAACGCCCCCCGGCCAGCCAGATCTGATCACCGACCACGGTGATCGGCGTGTGGGTGTAGCCACCGAAGGAGCCGTCGGGGCGATTAGGGATCGAACTCAGTTTCGTCCACGTATTCGTGGCCGGATTATACTTTTCGTTGACGTTGAGAAACTTTACGTCCGTAGTAAATCCGTTGAAGTAATAGAATTCACCCTTGTAGCTGACCATCGCTCCTTCGGCACGGGGGTAATCCGACTTGTTGATCACTTTCCAGGTCGGGTAATCACCGCCGGCGGAAGTCTGGCCGGAAATCACAGTGGGGAAGCAGCAGCTAAGGGCTAGTAGACACCATAGGAGGCGCGGAAGAAGGGGTAAATGTTGTTGCATAGCGTGATCAGGTAGTTAGGTATATTCAATATACTCCCTACCTACGTCTGTGTTCTGTTATATCAGCAAAATATTTGCGGGCGTAGGGCCGGCCGGGTGATTACGGTAAAAACATACTCGGTAGTTGACCAAATCATATATTGGCACGCTCAACGATCCTGCATGCACCACGTCGAATTGCCCCAGAAAATCAACACCTTCTCCGAATACCAGGAAGTATACCGGCATAGTACCCAAGACCCCGAAGAATTTTGGGCCCGGCAGGCGGAAACCTTTCGCTGGCACCGCAAGTGGGACCGGGTGCTGGACTGGAACTTTACCGACCCCAAGGTGGAGTGGTTCGGTGGAGGCACCCTCAACATCACGGAGAACTGCCTCGACCGTCACCTGACCGAGCGGGCAGACCAAACCGCTATCCTCTTCGAACCGAACGAACCGGGCGACGACGGCATCAATCTGACTTACCGACAGCTACACGCCGAGGTCTGTAAGGTGGGCAACGCCCTCCGGTCGCTGGGCGTCGGTAAGGGCGATCGGGTGTGCTTTTACATGCCCATGGTTCCTGAACTGGCCATTTCCGTTCTGGCCTGCGCCCGCATCGGAGCCATTCACTCCGTGGTCTTTGCCGGGTTCAGTGCGCAGGCGCTGGCCGACCGGGTCAATGATGCCGACTGCAAAATGATCGTGTGCTCCGACTACAACCGCCGGGGCAATAAAAACATCCCCGTCAAGGCGGTGGTCGACGAAGCGATATCCCTGGGGTGCCCCTCCGTGGAAACCGTACTCGTCCACAAAAACACCGGAGAATCCGTGGAGTGGAACGACCGGCTCGACGTCTGGTATCACCACCGCGTCGACGAGCAACCGATGGAGTGTACGCCCGAAGTGATGAACGCCGAAGATGTCCTCTTCATCCTCTACACCTCCGGTAGTACCGGCAAGCCCAAGGGCGTAGTGCACACTTGCGGCGGATACATGATCTACACGGCCTACAGCTTCCTCAACGTCTTTCAGTACGAGCCGGGGGACGTATACTGGTGCACGGCAGACATTGGCTGGATCACCGGGCACAGCTACATCCTCTACGGCCCGCTCCTGTGCGGAGCCACCACCCTGATGTTCGAAGGCGTACCGACCTACCCCGACGCCAGCCGCTTCTGGCAGGTCTGCGCCAAACACCGCGTCAACCAGTTTTACACCGCGCCCACGGCCATCCGTGCCCTCATGGCCCGGGGCACCTCCTTTGTGGAGGGACACGACCTAAGCGACCTGAAAGTGATCGGGTCGGTCGGCGAGCCCATCAACGAGGAGGCCTGGGAATGGTACCACGACCACGTAGGCAAGGGCCGGGTACCGGTCGTTGACACGTGGTGGCAGACGGAAACCGGGGGCATCATGATCTCCGGCCTCGGTGGCCTGAGTCCGCAAAAACCAACCTTCGCCGGCTACCCCCTGCCGGGCATACAGATGGCATTGGTGGACAAAAACACCGGGGAAGAGCTCACCGCGAATCCGGAAAGCGGACTCCTCTGCGTCAAATTCCCCTGGCCGAGTCTGCTGCGCACCACCTGGGGCGACCACGAGCGCTGCCGTACGACCTACTTCACCACGGTACCGGGGATGTACTTTACCGGCGACGGTGCCCGGCGCGACGAGAACGGTATGTACCGCATCGTCGGCCGGGTCGACGACGTCATCAACGTGAGCGGGCACCGTATGGGCACCGCGGAGGTGGAGAACGCCATTAACGAGCACGAGGCGGTCATTGAATCCGCCGTGGTGGGTTACCCCCACGAGATCAAGGGCCAGGGCATCTACGCCTACGTGATCGCCGCCGAGGACGTCGCCCACGACGACCGACTCCGGGAAGAGATCGTAGCCATGGTACGCCAGGAGATCGGCCCCATCGCGAAGCCCGACAAGATTCAGTTCGTCACGGAGCTGCCCAAGACCCGGTCCGGGAAGATCATGCGCCGCATCCTCCGCAAAGTGGCGGCCGGTGAGGTCGACCAACTCGGCGACACCTCTACCCTCCTCAACCCCGAAGCGGTGCAGGAGGTGATCGACGGGGTCGTCTGATCACCTCCCGACCGATTATCCCATAAACGGGTAGCGGTGGTCGACCGGGGGAACGAAGTTCTCCTTGATCAGGCGGGGACTGATCCAGCGGTGCAGGTTAAGCGCACTGCCCGCTTTATCGTTAGTTCCCGATGCCCGCGCGCCCCCGAAGGGTTGCTGTCCCACGACGGCACCGGTCGGCTTGTCATTGATGTAGAAGTTACCGGCGGCGTTGCGCAGGGCCTTCGACGCTGCCTCGATGACTCCGCGATCGGTGGCGAATATGGCCCCCGTGAGGGCATACGGGGAGGTGGTATCCACCAGTTCGAGGGTTTTCTCCCAGTCGGCGTCCTCGTATACGTATACGGTGATGACCGGCCCGAACAGTTCTTCCTCCATCGTCACGTAGCGGGGATCTTTGGTGAGCAGTACCGTGGGTTCGATAAAGAAACCGTCTGATTTATCGAAGCCACCACCCGCGATCACCTCGACGTTGGGATCGTCCTGGGCGTCGCGTAGGTACCGGGTGATCCGGTCAAAGGCGCGCTCGTCGATGACGGCATTGACGAAGTTGCCGAAGTCCTCGACCGATCCCATCTTCAGGCTGCCCGTCTTTTCGACGACCAGTTCCTTGATGCGGGGCCAGAGGGAGGCCGGCAGGTATGCCCGGGAGGCCGCCGAGCATTTTTGTCCCTGGAACTCGAACGCTCCCCTTACGATGGCAACGGCCACCTGTTCGGGATCGCTGGACGGGTGTACAGCGATGAAGTCCTTACCACCGGTTTCCCCCACGATACGGGGATAGGTCTTATAGGTCGAGATGTTATTACCGATCTCCCGCCAGAGTTGCTGGAAGACCTTCGTGCTGCCGGTGAAGTGAAGACCGGCGAAATCGGGGTGTTTGAAGACGATGTCCCCCACCGCGGGCCCGTCCGTGTAGATCAGGTTGATGACGCCCTTCGGTAGGCCGGCCGCGGCAAACAGTTCCATGATCACCACGGCGGAATAGATCTGCGTTTCGGCCGGCTTCCACACCACGGTATTCCCGCACAGGGCGGGGGCGGCGGGGAGGTTAGCCGCGATGCTCGTGAAGTTGAAGGGCGTGATGGCCAGCACGAAACCTTCCAGGGCGCGGTATTCCAGGCGATTCCAGGTACCCGCCGGTGAGTGAAGGGGCTGCTCGCGGTAGATCTCCTGCAGGAAGTAGGCATTGAAGCGGAAGAAATCGCAAAGCTCGGCCACGGCGTCGATCTCGGACTGGTAAGCGTTCTTACTCTGGCCGAGCATGGTAGCCGCGTTCATCCGGGCGCGGAAGGGTCCGGCCAGCAGATCGGCGGCGCGGAGGAACACGGCGGCACGCTGCTGCCAGGGCAGGGCCTCCCAGGCGGGCTTGGCGGCCAGGGCGGCATCGATGGCGCGGTGGACGTGGTCCGTCGTTCCCCGGTAAAAGTGACCGAGGGTGAAGGCGCGTTCGTGGGGTGGGTGTACGGTGACTTTTTCACCTTCCAGGATCGGATCTCCGTTGATGTAAGCGGGCAGTTCGCGGGCTGCGGACTTTGCCTCCTTCAGGGCTTGCTTGAGTTGGTCGCGCTCCGGGCTCCCGGGAGCGTATCCGAGCACGGGTTCGTTATCGGGAACGGAAATGTGGAAAATGGCGTCTGACATGGCGTTGAATTGGTTAGGGGGGACCAAAGGTAGCAAGTCGCCGCGGAGGATACGACCCGTAGAGAACCGTGTCCGCCCCTTACTTCTTCCGGGCTGTCCGAAACGGGGTGAGACGTTCCAGGGCTACGGCCAGTTCGTAGCGTTCCTTTTCCCCGAGGGTCACGATGACCTGGCGGGTGCGGTACCCCGCCGCGGAGATAAGCATACGGTAAGTGCCCGGAGCCAGGAAGCGGTAGAAGTCTCCGGTCAGGGCCTCGCTGTACACCGATGAGCGCATTTGGTCGTGACCGGGAATCGTTACGTGCGCCCGCAGGGGCTTGCCGGTGAGCCGGTCGGTGACGAGCCCGTGCACCCCGTACCGGGCCTCATTGAGGTAGTTGAGCAGGGCGCCGCGGATCGAAAGCCAGAGATCGGGCAGGTCCTTGGCCGGATACCGCTTCACGTTGGTGATTTCGACGGTGGCCTCCCGGGTGTGGTGGTAGAAGTTCATGTAATCCTGCCGCGAACCGGCGATGGGGTACCAATCGTGACCGTTCGTGACCCCGTTGGCACGATCCTTAAAGTAGTCGCTGTTGCGGCTGTCGCGCTGGGCCAGCAGGGCGAATTCCCGGCTTACGTTCCTCCACCAGTCGGTATCGGGGTGGCGGTTGCGGTACGTATCCCAGGGATAGTTGAAGAGTTCGGCACCCCCGTGAAAATTGATCGCCAGGTCAAAGCCGTGCCGGGCCGCGGCCCGCATGAAGATGCGCGTTTCGGGCTGGTGATCGTTGCCGTCGGGAAACTGGCCGTCGTCGGGGTCGGGGTAGTTGCGGTTCAGGTCCACGCCGCGGGCGTTCCCGCGCCGACTGCCGCCCAGACTGTGATCCCCGGCGGCGTAGGCTCCGTCCGGATTGGCCAGGGGGTTGATGTAGAGGACGGCTTCCCGTAGCAGGCCGCCGCGATCGTTGGTGAGGAGGTCTTCCGCCAGTCGGAGCAGTACCCAGTACCCGGCAAGCTCATCGCCGTGCATGGCGGCCGTACACAGCACCTGCGGCCGCGCCCGTATGCTCGTCACGTCTTCGGTAAGTTTGAGGGCCAGAATCTTGCGGCCCGACGGCAGGGTGCCCCACACTTCCACCCGGCAGCGGGTGGGATAGCGGCGCGCCATTTCGTACACGATGCGCTCGTAGTGATCGTAGGTCGGATAGGCGGCTTCGGGAACCAGTCGGCAACTCCGGTCGTCGAACGAACTGACGGTACGCAGCACCTCGGACTGGGCTACCACCCCTCCGGGCCCCGCCGGCAAGCACATCAGGAGTATGGGGATGAGCCACTTCACTACGGTAAGGTACCACGGTACCGGAGGAATTGTTGTGTATTGCTCGCAAACAATACTACCTTAACGCCACACTCCCAACATACCGCATGCAGCTTACCACTTTCGACTGGGTCATCGTCTTTGCCTTCTTTGCCGTTACCCTTGCCATCGGCCTATGGGCCAGTCGGGATTCCGGTAAGTCGACCCAGGAATTTTTCCTTTCCGGTCGCAACATGCCCTGGTGGCTGCTGGGGGTAAGCATGGTGGCCACCACCTTTTCGGCCGATACGCCCAACCTGGTCACCGATATCGTGCGTAAGCAGGGGGTGGCCGGCAACTGGGCCTGGTGGGCCTTTCTGCTCACCGGCATGCTCACCGTATTCGTGTACGCCCGCCTCTGGAGCCGTTCCGGCGTGATGACCGACCTGGAGTTCTACGAGCTGCGCTACGCCGGGGCCCCGGCGCGCTTCCTGCGGCAGTTCCGGGCCATTTACCTCGGCGTGTTCTTTAACGTGATGATCATGGCTACCGTCTGTCTGGCGGGCATCAAGATCGCGGGCGTGTTGCTCGACATCGACCCCATCACGACGGTGGCGCTGGTTTCCGTCGTGACCGTGATCTATTCCGCGCTCGGAGGCCTTAAGGGCGTGATCCTCACCGACTTCGTACAGTTCATCTTCGCCATGGTGGGGGCTATCTGGGCGGCGTACATCATCGTGAACCTACCCGAGGTCGGCGGACTCGAGGCCCTGCTCGCCCACCCCGAGGTCAGCAGCCAACTGGACCTCATTCCCAATTTCGATAATCCTTCCGTATACGTGCCCCTGTTCGTGGTTCCCATCGCCGTGCAGTGGTGGAGCGTCTGGTACCCGGGAGCGGAACCCGGCGGCGGCGGCTACGTAGCCCAGCGGATGCTGGCGGCCAAGAGTGAAAACCACGCCGTCGGTGCTACCCTGCTGTTCAACGTATTCCACTACGCCCTACGCCCGTGGCCGTGGATCCTCATCGCGCTCTGCTCCATCGTAATCTTCCCCGATCTGGACAGTATCGCGGCGGCTTTCCCCAACGTGGCCCCCAACGTGATCAATGACGACCTGGCCTACCCCGCCATGCTCAGCCATTTGCCGGTAGGCCTCCTGGGCCTCGTCATCGCCTCCCTCATCGCCGCGTTGATGTCGACCTTGAGCACTCACCTCAACTGGGGATCGAGCTACGTAGTGCACGATTGGTACCACCGGTTTATCAATCCTGAGGCATCCGAGGACCGCCTGGTGCTTATCGGCCGCATCAGTACGCTGGCGCTGATGGTCCTGGCCGCCGTGTTTGCACTGGCCCTGACGAATGCGCTGCAGGCCTTCAACATTCTCCTGCAGATCGGAGCCGGTACCGGCCTGATTTTCATTCTGCGCTGGTTCTGGTGGCGCATCAATGCCTATACCGAGATCGCCGGCATGTTCATATCCTTCGCCGTGGCCCTCTTCCTTGAGTTCGGCTGGAACGCGGTCGGACTGCCGGAACTGCTCGACTACCAGAAGCTCATCACCGGCATCGCCCTGACGACGGTGGGCTGGGTCACCGTGACCCTCATCACCCGACCGACCGATATGGCTACCCTACAGAATTTCTACGCCACCACCCGACCCGGCGGGCCGGGGTGGGATCCCGTAGTCCGTGCCATGCCCGAACCCATCGACGCGCGGGCCGACGGGCAGCTACCTCTGCGCATACTGGCCATGCTGATCGGCGCGATCACCGTTTATTCCGTGCTCTTCGCTACCGGTTTTTATCTCTACGACAACCTCAGCGGCGCCGTAATTGCCCTGGTCGTAGCCCTGGTAGGTGCCGCCGTTTTGCTGGCCGTGTGGCGCAAGTTGCGGTAGGGGGCGGGCACGCGGGAGCAACGTAATGCTGAATCGAGCACAACCTGCCGCTCCGACGGCCGTTACTTTCGAGCAATAGCCCCACCATGACACGAATAGAAACCGTATTAGACCAAATCGCTCCCCTCCACCGCGCGCTCCGGGAGCACCGCATTTACGGACAGCTTGACTCCATCGCGGACATCCGCGTCTTCATGGAACACCACATCTTTGCCGTCTGGGACTTCATGTCGCTCCTCAAAGCGCTGCAGAACGGCCTGACGTGCACCACCCTCCCCTGGAAACCTAGTCCGAACGCCCGAACGGCCCGCTTCATCAACGAAATCGTACTGGGGGAAGAAACCGACGTGGACCGGAACGGGGTGCCCGCCAGCCACTTCGAACTCTACCTGGAATCGATGCAGGAGGTCGGCGCCGACACCCGGCCCATCCACGACCTCCTGCGGAAGGTCGAGACCTTGACGGACGTAGAGCACGCGTTGCGCACTACGGATTTGCCCGCCGGCGTCGCCCCCTTTCTGGAGCACACCTTCGACCTCATTCGGGAGGGACAGCTCCATAAGATCGCGGCCGCGTTTACCTTCGGTCGGGAAAATTTGATACCCGACATGTTCATCGAGATCATCAATCAGTCGGGGGAAGACAAACGAAACTTCGCCCGCCTCCTCTACTACCTGGAAAGGCACATTGAGGTCGATGGCGACGAACATGGTCCCCTGGCCGAAGCGATGATCCTCGAACTCTGTGGGGACGACGAGCGGAAGTGGAACGACGTCGGACAAGTCGCCGCCGAGGCGCTGCAACACCGCCTGGGGCTCTGGGACGGAATCGTGAGTTCCCTGCCCGCGGCTACTGCAACTGGTCGGTAGCCATTCGGAGGTATACGCCATTGGTCCACCCGAAGCCATCCTGGCGGGGATAATCGCCCCCGACGGCCTCCCGAGTGATGTCCTCCACGTTGTACATCTGGACCATTTTGTGGAGATGATCGTAGACCCGTTCGTTATTCTTCATCCACCGCTCGCGGATGGAAGACGCGAGCCGCGTTTCTCCGTACCGCTTCATCGCGTCGTACGCCATCCACTGCAGGGGCGGCCAGCCGTTGGGCGCGTCGTAACGAAAGCCGGTATTGCGCAGGCTCGTCCGTAAACCGCCGGGCGCGAGGAATTCGGACCGTAGCCGGCGGGCGACCGCCGCGGTTCGGTCCGCGCCGGCCAAGCCCACGAAATGCGGATAGATGCCCGCCAACGTCAGGTACCCGGTATGCCGCCCGGTAGTCCAGTTGTAGTCTTCGTACCACTGGGTAGCGCCGTTCCACAGGTAGCGATCGATGGCCTGCTTGCGGCGCGCGGCGCGGCGTGTCCAGTCTTCCTTGTCCGGGATCGACTCAGTGTGCTCGGCAATGGTCGCTTCCAGATGGTAGAGTAAGGCATTGAGGTCGGGGGGAACGATTTCCGTGGTGTTGATCGTCGAGATGCTGCGACCGTCGGCGAACCACCGCCCGGAGTAATTCCAACCGGACTCGACGCAGCTGCGCAGTTCACGAGCTACGGTTTGGCTATCGCGGCCGCTCTCCCGGATGATCGCGAGATCCTCCCGGTAACTTTCGGCGCGGGGTCGATCCGCCGCATCGTAGTAGCGGTTCAGCACCGTACTGTCGGCCAGCCAAACGACATGTTTGAGGGCCGGATTGGCGGCACCGACCTCCCTTTCCCCGTCCATCCAGAAGCGGTGTTCGGCGATGAGCTGATCCAGAAATTCGCTGTAGACTTCCTTGCCCTCGATTCCGGACAGTACGTCAACCATATAGGAGAAGAAGGGAGGCTGCGAGCGGGTCAGATAGTACGTTCGGTTGCCGTTCGGAATGAAGCCTACCTCATCGATCAGGTAGGCGAAGTTCTCTACCATATCGCGTACGAGCGCGTATTCACCGGCCGTCGCGAAGCCCAGCATGGTGAAGTAACTGTCCCAGTAGTAGACTTCCCGAAAGCGGCCGCCCGGCACGAAGTAGTTCTCCGGCAGGACGATCAGGCTACCCGCACTTCCCTCGTTGCGGCCACTTTCCCGGTTGAGTACCGGCCAGAGCGCGTTGATGTGGCCGACGATCCCCCGCTCATCGTTGGATACGAAGTCATTGGAAGTGCTGTCGGGCGGATCGAAGTTACGGTCTACGAAGGCCTTCAGGTCAAACGAATCCCTGACCTGCTCCCGGGCAAAATCCCGCATAATTGCCGCCGCGGTCCGCCGGGGAATCATATCCACGAACGTTTTGCTTTCGTCGTACAATTCCTCCATCTGCACCCGACGGAAAAGTTCTCCGAAGAGCACGTCCGGAGGCTCGAGACGGTCCAGAAGTAAGGTGTCGGGCGAAACGCTTACGGTTTCGGACCCTGATGGGGCTTCCGTGGAGGGGGGGGTATCGGTGCAGGCAACTATGAAAAACAGAGACGCAATAGCGAGGTAGCGCATGGCCGAAAGATATTAAATTTCGGCGTGCACGCTGCGAATAATTCTTGTGGTGCCTGCCCGTCCGATCCCGTTTTGCGACACCCCGGACTGCCGCAGACAAGCTACCTTCGTGCCCTCAACGCCCCGCTATGCCCGCCTACACTGCCGACTATGTGTTCCCGATCAGTTCCGACCCCATCGCGCACGGCGTTGTCGAAATCGACGAAGCGGGCACCCTGGTCAGTGTCTGCGGCCCTGATTCCTATCGCGGTACCGCCACCCCCGAGCGAGTGGAGGGCGTGCTGATTCCCGGATTCGTCAACGCCCACTGCCACCTGGAACTCAGTCACCTGCAGGGTAAGAGCGCCACCGGAAAAACGCTGCTCCCGTTTCTGGTGGACGTAGTGACGATGCGCGAGGTTGCCCAGGAAGAGATCGACGCCGCCATCGCGACTCAGGACCGCCTCATGTGGGAGCGGGGCATTCAGGCCGTCGGGGATATCTGCAACAAACTCGATACCGCCGCCGTCAAGCGGGCCAGTCGCATCCGCTACTACAACTTCGTGGAGATGTTCGACTTTCTGCAACCGGAGCGGGCAGCAGCCAGTTTTGAGCAGTACGCCCCGGTGTACGCCGGACAACCCGAGCCGAAAAGTGCCGTGCCCCACGCGCCCTACACCGTCAGCACGCCCCTCTATGCGCGCATCAATGCCCTGAATCAGGCGTCGGAAACCGTCAGCATTCACAACCAGGAAACCCTGGCGGAGGATCAGCTTTTCAAAACCGGCGACGGGCCATTCCTGCCTTTCTTCGCCGGATTCGGGGCGAATCTCCGGGATTTCACTCCCCCCGGCACCCCCTCCATTTACCACGCGATGCGGCATATGGACCCGGCCAAGCGAACGCTGTTCGTGCACAATACCCTCACCACGGAGGCCGCCATTCACGACGCCGAAGCCTGGGCGGAGAACGGCGTCTACTGGGCTACCTGCCCCAACGCGAATCTGTACATTGAGAACCGACTGCCGCGGTACGAGCGCTTCCTAAATACCGGAGCCCGCGTCTGCATCGGTACCGATAGCCTGACCTCGAACTGGCAACTGGACATCCTGGACGAAATCCGTACCATTACCCGCTATCAGAGTTTCATCCCCTTCCCTACCCTCCTTCGCTGGGCGACGCTGAACGGAGCGGAAGCTCTGCAATTCGCTGACGAACTAGGTAGCCTGGAGGTAGGAAAACGCCCGGGACTACTGGCACTGTCCGGCCTGGAGGGCGATCATCCCGACAATTTCGTCGTTGGGGCGGGCGCGCGGGTCCGGCGACTCCGGTAAAGCAAACAACCCGGGGCTGGTCCGGAGTGTCTTTATGGTATGTGGAAGATCATTTGTTTCCTGGTCGGCACTTCGGTGTTCGCGCAAACGCCCATGCTGGATGCTTTATCGGGGCCGGTTAAGACGTGGGAGGCGGACCGTCGTTGGGAAACGGTGGATGACATCGACGGGCGTTTTCGCATTGAAACACCCGGGCCCTTCGAGCTGAAGATCGACACTCTGGACACGGCCGTCGGCCGTCAGGCGTTTCACACCTACTTCTTCAAGGTACCCGAAATCGAACGCGCGGAGAACCTCATCTACGTACTTAGTTACGTTGATTACCCACGGGGATCGCTTCACCAGGACAGTACGGAGTTGGTAGCGGAACTATTGCGGTCCACCGAGGAAGCCGCCGCCGAGGCCCTGCGCGGCGAGGTGGTCTACGCGGCCGAGCGGGACGTGCTGGGCTATCCCGGCCGTATCTGGCGCATTGACTACAAGGACGGGGAGGCCAGCGCCCGAACGCTCGCCTTCGTTATCGACCACCGCTACTATGAATTGAAGACTTTCGCCCTTACCGGACGCGGACTGAGTGATGCTTCCGATAAATTTTTCCGCAGTTTCCGCTACCTCGCGAGCGGCGGGTAAGGGGGATGATCGCTCCGGTTGCGAACCGCGCCCTCCGGCTGGCGTTGCATCGAAAACGAACGCATGGAGATCAATTTACGGGGGCAGACCGCCATAGTGACCGGCTCCAGTACGGGGCTGGGACGCGCCTGTGCGATGGGCCTGGCCCGGGAGGGAATGAACGTGGTGATCAATTACCACAGCAGCGAAGAGGAGGCCAACGACGCGGTCCGGGAAATCGAAGACCTTGGGGGGAAAGCGATCGCCGTGCAGGCTGACGTCTCCCGGGAGGAGGAGGTAGGTCGCCTTTTCAAAGCGTGTTTGGATGCCTTCGGTCACCTCGATGTGCTCGTAGCGAACGCCGGATTACAGGCCGACGCCGCCTTTACGGAAATGACCCTGGAACAGTGGAATAAGGTCATGAGCGTCGACCTGACCGGTCAGTTTCTGGCGTGCCGGGAAGCCGCCCGAATATTCAAGAAACAGGGCGTTCACGCCCATGGCCGGTCCGCCGGTAAGATTATCTGTATGAGTAGCGTACACGACGTGATCCCGTGGGCCGGCCACGTGAATTACGCCACCGCGAAGGGCGGGGTCAAACTCTTTATGAAAAGCCTGGCCCAGGAGTTGGCCGCCGATAAAATTCGGGTGAACTCCATCGCTCCGGGAGCCATCCGTACCGACATCAACAGGGATGCCTGGGAAACCGACAAAGCGCTGGATGAGCTGCTTACGCTGATCCCGTACGGGCGTATCGGGGAACCCGAAGACGTAGCCAACATCTGCATATTTCTTGCCAGCGACGCCAGTGATTACATGACGGGGGCCACCGTTTACGTGGACGGAGGAATGACGCTTTATCCCGGCTTCCGCCACGGCGGGTAAGCGAGCAGCAAAAGCATGAGCGTTAACAGCGATACGCCTACCGAGCTCTCGAGCGTGTTCTCTACCAGACAACTCAGCAGGAAGACCGTAAAGACGGCGAAGTAGGCCGGGTCGCGCCACCGGCCGTCGCCAAAGCCGAGCAGGGCGAAACAGCTTACCGTAACGAGGAGTCCGAACGCCCCGCTTCCGGCCAGGGCACTGACGAACTGGTTATGCGGGCGCTTCCCCGGAGTTTCCGGCAGCACTTGCGCGTACTTCCGGTCCATTTCCGCCCGTAGGTTGCCGGGACCGACCCCCACCACCGGATGTTCCCGCCAGACTTCCAGGCCTAGCTCTATGCTCGTCCACCGGCCTTCGTCGGAGTATTCGAAGGAGTCCTTGTTCGGATCCCGGTGCAGGAGTTCGTAGCGCATGTAGTTGAACTTCGTGCGGAAGGTGGGTACCGTCAAATAAGCAACGAGCGGTATGCAGACGGCGACGCCAAGACCGTAGACCAGGTAGCGGTAATTTCCCCGCAGCACCGAAGTCCACGCCAGTACCACGCCGCAGCCGGCGTAGGCGGTCGCCAGGCCGGTCCGTACCGCCAGTAGGTGTAATCCCGCCAGCAGGAATATGGATAGTCCGAGCAATAGTCGGTCGCGGTAGCGGAAAAATCCCTCGAGACCGAGTATCCCGCCGAGGGCGACCAGCAAACTGAAGCGGATGTGATTGTCCCGTGGGACCGGCATCGGTTTTCCGCGCCCGATAAGCTCGTTAATTTCCGTGAAGTGCAAGCCGTAATTGATGAGGACTCCCAGCAGTACGATGCTTACGAAGCCGACTAGTACTCGCCTTGCCGCGCGGTCGAAGGTGATCGGAGGGTCGGGGTAAAAAGCCACCGGAGCCCAGGCTAGGGGTAAGATCAGCAGGGGAAGCTTAACCCGCAGCCGTTCCAGCATGTACGGCCAGTCTTCCGTTTGCGGTATGCCGACCACCAGTAGCAGATACAGCCCCGTCATTCCCCAGAATACCGAACTGCGCAGCATGCATGGCAAATAGCGTTTCCACTGTGCATTTAGCCCGCGGTCGCCTCCCAGCACCAGCGCGGCGGACGTACAGATGATGCCTAGCGAGAGGACCACCGGTGAAAAGACCATGCCTACGAAGCAAGCGGCCAGGGTGACCGACAGGATTTTTCTTCGCCAAATGCCTTCAGAATCCGTACGCATGCGGGTAAGATACCCCTGCTTCCGACTACGTTTCTATCTTCGCCCCCCAAACCGCCACGCCATGGATGTATTCGAACGCGTCAACCATCTCATCGCCGAAATCGAGGCCGCTACCGCCACCAATCCGGAGGAAGTGGAGCGCTTTCGGATTCGCTACGTGGGCAGCAAGAACGTCCTCAAGCCCCTTATGGGGGAAATGCGCAATATCGAAGCGAACCGCCGCCGCGACTTCGGTCAACTCGTTAATCGCGCAAAGGAAGTGGCCCAGCAGAAATTGGATGACCTACAGTCCGCCACGGCCGTGCAGTCGGCTGATGATGACGGTACAACGATCGACCTTACCGCCCCCGGTGAGCCACAACCCCTCGGAAGCCGCCACCCCATTTCGCTGACCATGCGCCGCATCGTTTCGATCTTCGAGCGTATCGGTTTTGCCGTAGCGGAAGGACCGGAAGTGGAGGATGACTGGCATAACTTCTCCGCCATGAATACGCCGGAAGATCACCCCGCCCGCGACATGCAGGACACCTTTTACGTAGCCGCCGGGATGCCCGCCGGTCCGGATAACACGGCCATGTTGTTGCGGACGCACACCAGTTCGGTGCAGGCCCGCACGATGGAAAACCAAAAACCGCCCATCCGCATCATCGCGCCGGGACGGGTGTACCGCAACGAAACCATCAGTGCCCGTAGCCACGCCCAGTTTCACCAGTTGGAGGGGCTTTACATCGCGGAAAAGGTGAGTTTTGCCGATATGAAGGCTACCCTACTCCACTTTGCGCGGGAAATGTACGGGGAGGACACTAAGATCCGTCTGCGTCCCAGCTACTTCCCCTTCACCGAACCCAGTGCCGAGATGGACATTTGGTGGGGACTTGAGACCGAGCACGACCACCGCATCACGAAGGGAACCGGCTGGCTGGAGATCATGGGCTGCGGCATGGTAGACCCTCAGGTGCTGACGAACTGCGGTATCGACCCCGAAAAGTACAGCGGCTACGCCTTCGGCATGGGCATCGAACGCCAGGCCATGCTGCTCTACAACATTACGGATATCCGCCTGATGTTTGAGAACGACGTCCGGTTCCTACGGCAGTTCGCCAGCGTCCTGTAGCGACGGCTTTAGCCGTTACGCTGCTGATAACAGCTGCATGATTCACTGACAACTTGCCGGCCCATGTAGCGACGGCTTTAGCCGTTACGCTGGACATAACAACTGCATCATTTACTGACAACTCGCCGGCCCGTGTAGCGACGGCTTTAGCCGTTACGTTGGACATAACAACTGCATCGTTTACTGACAACTTGCCGGCTCAAGCCGGCGCTACACGTAACGTACAGCTCGCCGGCCCGTGTAACGACGGCTTTAGCCGTCACCCTGCTAATAACAACTGCATGATTTGCTGACAGCCCGCCGGCTCAAGCCGGCGCTACACGTAACGGACAGCACGCCGGCTCATGGGCTTCTCTTAATTAAGGGTCTGTTCCCAGGAACGCCCTGCGGGCCTCGGAGTAAAGTCCTTGCGTGGCCAGCAGCCCGCAGTACCCGAGCATCTGCCGGTTCGGTGCGCT
>NZ_JANCTD010000020.1 GCF_024297185.1 Lewinella sp. JB7
GGCCGGACGGGGACACTATACCCTAAAGTTACTTTCCAACCTGGCTCGCCGCAATAGCGGCCGAAGAGTAGCCCTGATGGAGGCTCCGGTATGGCGCTTAGTTGCTTAGCTTAATGGAGTTGCTGCGGTGTTGGGCGAATTCACTCTAACTTTTCTATAAATCTCCTGACTTGATTTTTGTTGTAGTGATGAATACCATAATCATCGTTCCCCACAATTTTACGCCCCCCCCACATCAGTACGGAAAGCTACTTTGTTCGTAGAATCAAAATCATATTCCGTGTACCGTTATCGCAAAACGCTATATGTTCCTTCCTTTTTTTGTCTCATTCCTAAATTTTTTACTGCACCCAGGCAGTCAGAATAACATGTCCCTTTTCCAATAAGAGATAGACTTATCAATGGTGTTTCTAATCAAGCCGACAACGCAAAAACAATATAGTAGAATAGCCAATAGAAGAAAAGTGATACATAACATCAAAGCGTTTCAGCTAGTTTTGTTTTAAATGCGCCTAAAGTAGGAAAGTGTCTCATAATATCCGGATACTTATCAACAAGGCTTTCAGCATACATTTGCAGCATATCATCTTTTGATACATTGCTTTCGGTGATAGGTAATTCTGATTGAAGCATTTTAAGATGACGCCTAACCTGTAAATCTAAGCCCCTAGATGGCACCAAATATTTTCTTGAGTGATCAGATGACTCTATCATATCGAGGGTCGAATGCCTCAAGATGTCTTGATTTCTTCGCATATATTGAAGTTCAGTTTTTAAATCATTAATAGAATTAATTATGTATTCTTGACCAGAAATTTCCTTTGTCTCAATTTCTGCAACCTTAAACTCACCAAAACTTTGCAAAAACGACCCTGAATTTCTCCCTTTTTTGTTTGCTTCATGAGTTGCCGATAACTTTCTAGTTAAAGTCTCTTTGAATATATTAATTTTATTAAATCTTAAATCTCTTGGATATCCAACGTGCTCAATTACTCCTGTGTCAAATGAAAAGTCTGTAATATCATCTTTGACTATTATTGTCGGCTTATCAAATGCCAATCTCATACCTAATTCGAACATTACGTTGGGATTTTTACAGCTTACGTCACATACAACAATTGGGTTACTGTAAAGATTCTGGACGATCCGTTTTTGAATTACGCTGATTTCATCTGATGCGCTGACCAAATTTGATTGAAACCCAGCATCCTTAATTGCCGATTGTAAAATTTCCAAAACCTCAGACCAATGCTCAGGTTCTAAACCATCAATCTCTGAGATAGGCATTACTATTCCGCACTGTGACTGATTTCCAGGAACTAAAGTACCTGAGGGAGTTGCTTTACGTTTGATTTCCTTCTGCATATCGTTTTCGGTAATTTCTGACATTATTAAATCAGAATTTATTTTAATGTATGTATAATATGTATTTCGCCCAACGATTGCCTACCCGACGGCCGCCCTCATCGGCCAATAACAAGGGTGTTAGGATCCACCACAGCCGCTTCTAAACATATGTTAGCACCGAAAATCTTAACCGGCGGCTGTACGTGGTAGGCGGTGTTAGCGGCATTATTTAAATTTCAACCCGTGCTTTTTACACTCATTTGGTATTTCAGCTAATAATCTTAAACCAATTTGAAAATTCTCTTTCATTAATAAATCTCTTTCAATTGCCGCCTTGCGAGATTTAGGCTTATGACTTACACCATTTCTAGCCTTCATAAATGTTTTTGCTGTACCCAAAATACCAATATCAATAATTTCTTCTTTTATCATCAAATCAAGTAGTCGATTGCAAGCAATGAATTTTTCCGGCTTAAATGAATTTGTTACAAGCTGATTCTTCTTTTTTGCGTCGATTCCAATCTTCAAAATACAATCTTCGACGATTTGACCTAATTCTTGAAGTCCTGCTTTAGGATTTCCCTGGTCCATATAATTCTCATATGCATCTTTAATCAGTGGTCGAAATGCTTTGGGAAAACGGTCATATTTTATTTCTGGAAAATGTAATGAAATACTTACCCCCTGATATTCAATTTTTCCGCGACCGTCATCATCCACAGCTAATAAGCCGATCCCAAACTTCTTCGCTAGTTTAACATCATCTTGGAATGACTTAGCCGACATTGGTGCATCCCGAGGATAAGCTACAATAATTCTAATCGGTAAGCCTGATGCTGATATATCCGCAAAAAGCTCTTTGATGACTACAGGAAATGGTCTTTGGGCAACCTCGCACATAATAATTTCGGTAGGCTCTTTCCAATGAAATGTTGGACGTATGGGCACAGACTTTTCAATTGCCATTTCTATTGAAGCGTCGCCCAGTCCATATCGCATTTTAATCGCCTCATGAGCAGAGTCCGCTATACCAGTCAAATCGTTTGGTAGAATAGTATACTTCATGTCGACTAGCGGTTTAAAATATTATCGATCTCCTCCGCTAATTGGTGAAGTACTAGGCGAATATCTGCGTCTTGCTTATCTTCTGTCTTAATTTCTTTTAAATGATTAAGAGAATTTGTTAAAATCGACAATAACTTTTTCTCATCGTACAAGCCACTAACTGTGGAATTGTATACCTGCTCAATGCCTTTATTATTTCTTTCAAAAACTTGCTTTAGAGCTTTCTTAGATTTATCTTCTGAATAGTCTACATTTTTTGGCGCTGTTGCAAGTTTCGCCATTTTTCTAAAATCGACGATATTTTTTATAGTATTATTTTGATATTTATCTATAAGAGTATCTCTGACACGATCTATGTCATCAATAACTTCCGGCATATTTCGACTAACCGTTTTAAGGGACCGTTCCATTTCTATGAAAAAATCCTCGGTAAGCTTTTGCTTAGGTTTCGGCCGCTCTAATTCTTGAAGAATAACTACTTTGAATCGTTCAGGTAAGTCGATAAGTAACTTACACCGCCGTATTAATCCACGAGACAATCCAGTTTCCTCGCTTAATTCCTTTTCATTTGGCGGTCGTCCTTCTTTTTCCGTAAGCAAATCAACAACATCTGTTATTTTATTTGCAATAGTAAATAGATCCCACTGCTGGCGTAATGCGTGGATATTAAACATCATTAGCAAGTTGTCCAACGGGTCAGGTTTGTCTTGGACAATAGCCGGGATTGTTTGTAGATTCAGCTTTTTACTAGTTCTCCATCTTCTTTCCCCATCTATAATGATATAATTCGATCCTTCTTTGTAAACTGATATTGGCACCTGAACTCCAAACTTTAGGATCGAAACCAAAAGTTTGTCTAACTCATCTTGCCTGAAGATAAGTCTTGGGTTATCGGGGTTAGGCAGTACCTTGTCTACTGGTATGTCCTTAAGCTTACTGGATTGTAGTACTGACGGCATCACATACAATTGGTTAAGACTAGTTCAGATATTCTCTTTCGTTTTGCAGCTTGTCCTGCCATGGTGCTATGCCTTGGAATTTCTATAGGTTGACCAATGTCACTATACAAATCAATAATACTTTGATGCATAGCATTAGTGACTACATAAAACGCGCCAATTTTATGTAATCTTTCAATACATCTTGCAAGTCTGATTTGATCTTCCCATGAGAAAATTCTTTGGTTGTATTCGACAAACCCATTATGATTGTGGGCCACAGTATAGGGAGGGTCAATGAAAACCAAGTCATTCCTCCTAACCTTACTCAAAGATTCTTCAAATCCACTTGCGTTGATTTCGCAGAGTTGTAATTTTTTACTTACTAAAGTAATATGGTCTTTATCATACAGTTGAACATCTTCATTCTTACCATAAGGCACATTAAATTTACCTTTTAAGTTGACTCGATACAGGCCATTGTAGCAGGTTCTATTGAGGTAAATGAATTGAGCTGCCTTCTTTATCTCACATTCGTAATCTTTACTCCTGATTTCATAAAAACTTTCAGCAGAGATCGACATTTGGTCTAATTCATGAAGGACACCCTGTAGGTTATCCCTAATATGCCTATAAACATTTATTAAATCTTCATTCGAATCTGATAATATAGAATTTGTATTCAAGTTGAGCGATAAAAAAATTGCTGCTCCACCCAAAAAAGGTTCATGGTAGGTGTCAAAGTTTTTTGGTAAAATGTTAGTGAACCTTGACACGAACCAACTTTTACCTCCTGCCCAGCGAAGAAATGGCTTCAAATCGATGTTTTTGTTGCAATGTAGTGTTTTGTTTTGATTGCCGCTAACGGGGGCGCCGGTGCAGGCCGGCTCCACCAACTAACATTCGGACCGCTATTGGTTTCAAGGCCAATCTTTAAGGCTTCATCGGCACCAATAGCCTGACCGCCGGCTTGACGATGGCGCAGTGTTCACGGCCATTAAGCTAAGCATTTGATGGTATTACCGTGCTCCCGAACTTGGGAGAATGACCAACGCCCTGACCCGCTTTCTGACCCTCCTGCGCAGCTTCC
>NZ_JANCTD010000021.1 GCF_024297185.1 Lewinella sp. JB7
GGACAATGGCCCGAAAGCTCCCGTTGGTCGGTTTCGGGCCATGCCGCCGCGCCGCCCCCTCGTGGGTGGCGTTAAAGTCATCACCTTCGAATAATTGATGCCCCGGCTGCGTTGGCGCCCCCGTTCTGCGCAAAAAAACGTGCAGGCAAGGGTTACCTTGGAATATTTACCGCATCAACATCTTAACAGTTAGATTGTCCCGAGGATAATCGGTTGCAGTTTTACTGGATCCATACACTAGAGCACAATATTTCAAAGGGCTCTATGAACATCTAATTATCTGTAGAATGAAAAATCTGTCCATACTTATATTTTTCATCATAGCACCTACAATCTGCTACACTCAAGTTTCTGAGGAAGAAGTCCGGGAACTTCAGGATGCAATTTTAGAATTTGAATCTTTTAAGAATCAAACATTAGATAATATTGAAGTTATCGAGCAAAGAAATATAGAATTAACTAAAAAACTTATTAATATCAATTTTGCTGCATTCAGACAAATGGAAAATAGCATTAGAACAGCTTTTGATGAAACCGATGTTATATCCGCTTCGGCAACTTACCAGCAAGCAATAAAAAATATTATTCTTCTTCATACGGAGATAACATCCGTAAATAACTTTACAGATGCGGAAAACGTATTCGGACTAGACTTTAAAGGGCAAATATTGAATATAGCAGAGGGAAGCTTAATTGATCAAATTAAAACAGTGTTTGATAATGAGCCAGTATTGTATGTGAATGAAAGGAAGAGCAAATTTAGGAATATAGTTAAGAGTATATTAGATAATCCAATTATTAGTGGGCTTGTAAAATCAAATCCAATCACTTCAGTTGCTCACTCAATCATAAATCAAGTAGTGTCAGCTGATGCCACAAAAATCACAGATATTAGCTTGACTAGAGTTGACTATAGTATGCCTAATGATTTTGGTGATTTTAAGCGTAATTATCCAGCATTTAAACAGTCATACGAATCGTCAAATATTGTTGGTGGTGTGCCACACTCACAGTCGATTATTGATCCAGATGCAATCACTCAGTTTAGTAAAGATTTGAAGCCTATGATAAAAGTATTTGACGAATTATCAGCTATAAATGATGAATTTGAGAGTAGTCTGGATGTTTTTATGCAAGCATCTGAAGAAACGATAGAAAGGGCCAAGCCTGTAGAATCTAAGTTTTATGAAAAGCTAGGTGTCGCAAATAGAGATGCCGCAAGAAACAGCATTAGAGATTTCTTCAATGTAGGCGCAACACCTTCTCTCGAACTTTTAGAAGCTAAGCTTATTGACAATACTATGAATGAGGTACTGTCTTATACAGACGAAGTATCTGAAGTATCTTTATTACTGAAAAACGATTTTCTCAAAGTTCTTAGGATTGAGATTGAGTTATCAGACGCCTACATCAAATTTTTCAAAAAGCTTAAGGCTGGAGGTGATGGTTTGCCACATTTTGATGATGTCAGTACACTGGATGAAAGAATAGAGCAATTTGAAGAAATTAAAGAGAGCTTAGTTAAACAACATAATCAACTCAGTTCATAATTGCGGTTTATTTGCAAAAATAAAAATATGCGCAGAACATTGCGCCATCGTCAAGCCGGCCGCGAGGCGTTTAGGTGCCGATGAGTGATTTAGAAAGTAGCTTATATGCTGGCTGAGGTCCGAATAGTGGTAGGTAAAGCCGGCCTGCGGTGGCGCCCCCGCTGGGCGCAAGCTTCACCAGATCAGAATAGTAGGCTATGCTGGTTAGGTTTCCTTAAGCAATGCAAGCGAGTCTTATTTCCTCCCGATCCGTGAAGTTGTAGTGCTAGTGAATGGTCCTTGGGCCGCAACCGGCGGCAAGCGGGGCCCAGCCGAAAGCCTGGCACAGCGGAGCCATGCTGCCGGCCTTCGTCTGGCCCATACGGAGCCGCTGCCGCCATTTGCATAATACGTAGCCGAATAAAAGTTCCCACCGATAATGACAGCCTAGCGCCCAGCATCGTGGCCACGTCAATCCGGGGCCTGATTCCCGGCCGTAGTGATTGTACAGTTAAGTGGTGTTTACATTTGAGCCCGTAAAGCTAGCTAGTGCTATTTCCCCGGAAAGGCGTGGCCACACCCGTTGGGTCCAATCCATAGCCCGCAGAACAGTAAAACCCTAACATAATAGAAGGGAGAGTCAGCCTTTGTAAGCGCTACTTTGATCAACCAGGTCAAGACAATCCAGAGCCAGATTTAGAGCTGGATGATGGTTAGGGAGCCCGGTGTTTTTGTCGATGTTCGCTATGGACCAAAAGCCTCCGCTGCGCTACGGGTTTTGGCCCATGCTCTCAATCGCCAAAAAGACCTCGTTGCAACTCTAGGGCCTTTCCTATGTCCCTGACGCACCAGATGCCAATACAGATTACCAAGGCGCTACGCAGGCCGTTAAGTACTTATATACTCTTAAGAGAAGAATGTATTACCACCCGTTGTAGAGATGAGGTTTATATTAACCCACAGAGAAGGACCAACCAAACATCGCATATTTACACATCCAATAGTTAAGCGGTGTGTTCTTAAATTACGGCAACAATAATTCACAATACAAGAAGGTCTAAATTTAAAAACCGTCAACCAAGGCAATCAAGCGGCGCCTACTCGTTTTCTAACAACAACTAAACTCTTTGCTATCAAACTACAAAACACAACATTTTACGACGTACTGGCAATAGTAACATCTGCCGGTATGATACTGTGGATGATGACAAGCTTATTTGGTGGTATGATATTTTACCTATTCGTTTGTAGTTTCGCGGTGATCCCAGTGCTATTAGGATATATAGTCTCTCTGATAGACACATCCATTTCTATATTTAAAAAAGGTGTTAGTGTAAGTGAGACAAAGAAATATAGCCATATGGCAGTTGGCGGGGTGTTAAGTGTTATACTTATTCTTAATTCTGAAATACTCAAATCAAACGCACTTCTCTCCGCCACATTGAGAGATGACCTGTTTCATTACCAGCTCATTTTTCGGGAAAATGGGACTGTAGAAAACCTAGTTCATGGATTTGCTGGTTTTGAAGAAACGCATTACGGAAAGTACAATTTTAAGGGTGATACAATCGTGTTTTCGAAAGTGCCATACGACAACGACTTCATACCCGACACTCTGTATATAAACAGAGAGCAGAATGCCTTATTCATGTATCGAAATGATGATGGGTCTTTTAGTGATGAAAAGACTTGGCTGAGCTATTTTGAAATAGATAAATAAAAGGACTGGACCCAACACCGCGCCATCGTCAAGCCGGCGGTAGTGGTTATGGGCGTCGATGAAGCCGTTATAAGCTATCTTAAAGTTGGTCAAGTTCCGAGTGTTGACTGGTGGTAGCCGGCCTGCGGTGGCGCCCCCGTTGGGCGAAAGGTGTACAGTCAAGGGACCTGGTATACAAAAGTAAATAGACCTAGGTAACACTTTTTCACACCGAATTTTAGCGGAAAAGCCGCTATGCCATTCGAAGAAGTGAACCATATGGACCAGAGAAAAG
>NZ_JANCTD010000022.1 GCF_024297185.1 Lewinella sp. JB7
CGTTGCTCTTCAGTGAGGTCGGGGAAGCTGCGCAGGAGGGTCAGAAAGCGGGTCAGGGCGTTGGTCATTCTCCCAAGTTCGGGAGCACGGTAATACCATCAAATGCTTAGCTTAATGGCCGTGGGCGCGGTGTTGGGCGATATCCTTTGTTTAATAAACTCAAGTAGTTTGTCTGTGTACATTTGACTTGGTTTACACTCAATTCCTTTTTCAACTAACTTCCTCCTAACTGTCTTATTGCCATTGATTCGTCCCATAAAATATGTAGGATGATAACTTCTAATATATGTTGGCAAACTTTCAGCATTTTCTACACTACTCCTTATCCTTATTTCTGCCAGCATTCGACTATTTAGACATTTTGACTCGTCGACTGCAATAAAATCGACCTCGCAGTTCACAAAAGCCGACTTTTGTAGAATACAATCATTATTTGGGCCGGTTAAGAATAACACTATACTTGGATGTAAAATTTCAATCTGCTTTGCGAGTAGATCTTGTTGTAATTCATATATTGCTTGTGCTAACTCTCTGTTTTTTGTCGGCCTACCCTCTGTGTCGGATTTATTTGTACAACTTTCAACTGCGAATAGATTTATCCATACATGACTGATCCATGAACTGGATCCACCATTAAGCCGCAATATATCTTCTTTATATAGCTTCCTAGTAAATTGCCAGAATTTTCCACCGTATCTACTCGCGTGATTTTTGATAAAATGGTCATACCTTTGATGCAAACCCTCTGCTTCAATACAATTCACGTCTGATAAGAATATATTTTTTAAATCATCTTCTGTTTGATTATACCATGTGTTGGTTTCCTGACCTACAATAATCACCCTATCAGCCATATAGTCGCATGGAATCCTTGGCACATGTGGATAGGAAAGATTTAGCCCTCCTCCATACTCAGAAAACGTACGAGTGTACAAATCATTTATTTGTCTCTGCAGGTCTTCAATTGCACTAATGCTGGCAGAGTTAAGTTCCATAACTATCTAGGTTAATAGCAAATTTGATCGGTTACCAACATTTGATTCTAGAAATTAACTGTATCTCTCCGTACCGGCTTTGATGCCGGTATTTCGCCCAACGGGGGCCTACCCGACGGCCGCCTTAACCACCAAACACTATGGGTGTCGACTTTCAATTCGGCCGCTTCTAAACCCTCATTAGCACCCAAAAGCTCAATCGGCGGCTGTGCGTGGTAGGCGGTGTTGTGTGCATCTATTTATATTTTCCTTTAAATATTTTAGAACCCGATATTTCTCTATAGTCCAAATATAGATTTCTTGAAAGTTCTGCAAAAATAGGTGCTAAAAAGTAAGCGGCTTCATCGACATATTTTTTATTCGATGTGATTTGGAGTGACATCAAATCTTTAAACAGCTGCCCAAACTCTTCATTGCAATACTTAGTATTCCCAAATAAGTCAGATTTAATGCTTTTTGCAGCTTGAATTCCTTGATAATTTAAGGCATTTCTACGAGTAGACAGAAAAGTTTGCTGATATATTGAAAATATGTGGTCTATTTTTTTCAAAGCAGTATATTCGTCATTTTGAGCATCACTTAGGGCTAGGTATTCTTTTAAAAAATCGTGGAACATAATCCACGTCTTGCTGTGGGTGTTTCCATTATCCTTTTTGAGGATTACCTTTGATTGATTGGATGAAACTTCCTCTGATGTAAATAGATAGCCACCTTCAGGCATTTGTACCAAACTCCCAGTTACTGCGGTTAGAATATTCTGCAAATTATTTGCTTCGCTCCTACTTAGAAAAATGAATCCAGTTCGCTTCATCCTCAGCAATAGCGTAGCTGAATAGAACGCGTAATAATAATTAGTGACAAATAGCCATGTTTTATCTACATTATTTGAGTTAGCTAAGTTTACTTTTTGTAAATGTTGCTTAAGAAAAAACACTTCAATCTCACCTGCTAGTGCCTTGAATAATTTATCACTGTCAACATTAAATTCATAAGTTTGAATAGCTGGAGTGTCTCCGCCAATAGTGTGATTTTCAACTAAAAATCTTATATTATTATAATCAAGTTTATCCTCTTTAATTTTGTGGGGATAAAGGTCTGGCAATGTAGAGTTCCTGAAAGAAATATATCTTTCCCCCTTTATTGAAATCAAAACATATCTGGTTTAATGTCTTTAGTTTTATTTATTTCACTTTTCATATTATTCGTCAGTTCAGCAATCGTCGTATTATTTGATCCACTGAATGAATCGTAATCTACGATTGCAATTGGGTCTAAAACTTCTATTAAAGATTCAACCTTCAAATTGCCCGCTTCACTTAGGGTTTTGTCTACGACATCGTTAAATATTCTGAATAGAGACTTGAACAGAACAGTTTTATTAAGTTTCGCATTCTGGCTCTTGCTTTTTTCTAGAACAATTTCAGCCGCTGTCAAATAGTTACTAATTCCTTTATAGAGCAATTGCACTTTTTCACCTTTGAACGGTCCATTTTCTATTATTTCCCTTGTTGAGTCGTTGAAAGTTTTTCTAGATATTTTACCAGAGATACTTCGAGTTGGTGCCAGTAATCCAGCTATAGACGATTCTTGATTTAGCAATTGAAACAATTCCCGTTGAACTTCCTCAGTTGGTGTTTCTCTCTGAGCTAACTGTTTGATATCTAACAATAAAGCAGAAGGGACACCTTTCTGGTTGGTATTGATATCTATAAAAAGCGACACTTCTTCCGGAAGAGTCAAATCTGTGTAAATTGTTACAGGCACTTGGTATTCATTGCTAGACTTATCGTAGCCAAACAAACGATGCTGGCCATCAAGGACGAGGAAAATTCGAGGGACATTATCAAATGTTACTTGATTGTCATTTTCAAAAGCAAAGTTGCTGTTGGCTTGGGCGCTAACTATGATAGAAGCAGGGATACTCCCTTCCCCCTTATCAAGATAGTTTGCAATTTGAGACGCCCTATTGCTGTTTAAAAACCTGTTAAAGCCTTTAGATTTGTCCTCGTTCCTTCTGACAATAAAACAGTAGTCTAGTAACTGCTTTGAAGAAATTACTGTTTGGTAAAATGTAAATCCATTCTGTATACATTGAACTGCAGGGAAAGATACTTTTGGCACAATTGATAATTTTAGGGTCAAGTATATGATTGATCAAAGATACAAAGCGTCAAGGGAATTACTTATCCTGACAATTGGTATGAGTTGTGTACCAAAGACCTGGGTAACAGAAGTCAACCCACCTGGGTAACACTTTTTAAAATTACGATTATTATCCTTGTTTTTCCTTTCCTGCGCCCGGGGCCTGGCTTCCTGGAGGCCGTAG
>NZ_JANCTD010000023.1 GCF_024297185.1 Lewinella sp. JB7
GCCTACGGCCTCCAGGAAGCCAGGCCCCGGGCGCAGGAAAGGAAAAACAAGGATAATAATCGTAATTTTAAAAAGTGTTACCCAGGTGGGTTGACTTCTGTTACCCAGGTCTTTGGTACACAATCAAAAGAAACACTCCCTGGGAAACCGATAGTGAGTCAGCAAGCAGATGAACGCGACCGGCATGACAGTGCTTTATTCATGGTAAGCCCCGGCATCAGGAGAGAAGAAAAACGAGACTAGGCGATTCCAAATTTCACCATTTCAACATAGAGCCGATCACTTAGCCGCCTCGATGATGCCGGCTCGTTCCCGTCGGTCAATTCGCCAAAATTCCCGTTGGGGTTTTGGCGAATGTCCGCCGGACCCGAGCCTCGTGGGGTGGGGGATTGATTCTGGAGATCGATAGTGAGCAGCCGATCACAGATTACACCATTTCCCAAGCGTGACCGCGGTCGCCCCACTCTGCCTACTGCAAAGAGTACCGCCGGCATACCGCTCTGCCTACTGCAAAGAGTACCGCCTGCATACTGCTCTGCTTACTCCAATAAAGAAACGCCAGTTTGGCAGCTTCCGTAGCTAAAAGGAGTACTGCCGGCATACCGCTCTGCCTACTGAAAAAGGTGCCGCCCGCATACCACTCTGCCTACTGCAACAAGTGCCGCTCGCATACCGCTCTGCCTACTGCACGGCGAAATACTTTCATTAACTTCCGATTCACAAGAATGCCTTAAATCAATTCGCATGTTCTCAAGAAGGAGAGATATAGTACAGCAAATTACAGAACTGGTAGACGAAGTAATGGACGATCGATGGCATAGTGAAATTCAGTTAATACATGTCGAAAGCCTTGGAGTAAAAGATGGGAAAAAAATCATAAAGGATTTTCTAGACAACTTTGAATATGCGTGTGCTTTTGAGCACTTTGAATATATCGTTTCCGAACTTAATATATCACTAGACTCCAGTCAGGAACATAGAATGAGTGACCTAAGACAGCTATTAAAACAGGACATCAAACAAATATGATGAAGACTTACTGATCTGTATCAGATACAGAATTTTTATGGCTGCAAAGAAAAGTATTCCGCTCACTACTGAACTCACAAGGCAGTGAAAAGAGATCGGGAGCACTCAGTTGTTAGCCACAAGAAAGCCACCGCCGTGTATTCAGCCAGCATGGATGTGGAAACCTACCACCTAACATCAGTCCACACAACTCCACAATGCTGTCTTATATAAACAATAAGTACAACTCCGGAAAGCTTCCGCGTAGAATTATCCGGTCGGCTTTGGAATCAAACCTATCGCAGATAAATAGTCTGCATTACTCCAAATTAAAAAGACTTCCGCCAACATGGCCTACCGCGTACAGCCGCCGGTTACGCTTTTACGTGCTATCATTGCTTTAGGACTGGCCGTGATGGATGTCCCATTTTTAGATGCTAGCTAGTAGGGGCGGCCGTCGGGTAGGCCCCCGTTGGGCGAGACCCGCCATCAAAGGCGGGCCGAAACAATTAGAATCATTTAATAAACGATGATCTACATTCAATGACCCACGGTGTATATCAATCCGTCATCGATATACGTTAAGTCCAACATGAGTATGTACTCACGACTGAAGGACGACAATCAGGAATGATGTATCAACTCAATCTTTAATTTATTTGATTCGCAAAAGAATGTGTAATAATATTTCACTAATAATCTCGATTCAGACTCATTAAAATATATATAGAGTTTTCAGTCATATCGGTCATTAGAAGTCATTGCCAGTGAATAAAAATAAAGCTATATTCTATAGCCCTATCTTCAAACTTACCACCAGCTCTAAATTTGGGAGGCAGGATTGGGTATATATACTCTTGATGATTGTTTTCGCCTGCGCAATAATTGTTCATTTTCGGCCAGATTTTTACCCAAAAATAGTTGGAGGAATTTGCCTGTTGGCTTTTTTCATCGGCGTAGTTATTCTTCCTCTTTCTAAATTTGGAAGAGAGAAAAACATGAAGACGCAGGAAGGAGAAATGTTTCTCTGTCGGGAAGGAGTGATTATCAATCGAGTAGAATTAAAATTTCACGACATCATAAGTATTGACCTGTCTTACTCTGATTACCGAGGCAAAGTCAGATATCGTGGAAAGTTAGATGTGAATGGAATGTATTCTGAAGGCGTAAAAAATATAATTAAAATTTCCACTTGTGATGGTCAGGTTCATGGGTACAACTATTTATTGACTTCAAAAAACCATATGAGAAGATTATATGACTTTATGGAACTAGGCTTCCAAGAAGGGAAAATTAATAAGCGACTATATTCGAACTACATGGATCAAATAAAATAGATTAAAACCTGTCAATTTAGTGACGATCAAAAAAGTAATATGTCGCTGCCTAAAGGTTAATAGGACATTGGAAGCTTGAAAAGTTGATAACCCATCGATAATATATTGCATCAAAAGAAATGAAGTAATTGAATGATCATTCATCAAGCTGTGTATACAAATTCGATGAATGTTGTAAGCAGCGGGGCTCTGAATCTTTCGATCAATGATTGGAACTTACTGCTTTGAGATTACACATATGGGATAGGCTTTGTATGTTGAAATATCACGCAATGTTTGCAATACAAAAGTGAATCGCCCAACACTGCGCCCAACTCCATTAAGCTAAGCAACTAAGCGCCATACCGGAGCCTCCATCAGGGCTACTCTTCGGCCGCTATTGCGGCGAGCCAGGTTGGAAAGTAACTTTAGGGTATAGTGTCCCCGTCC
>NZ_JANCTD010000024.1 GCF_024297185.1 Lewinella sp. JB7
TCCCGGTATCGCTTCACCCACTTGTAGCCGGTCTTGCGACTGATGTGGTACTTCTCGCAGATCGAGTTGAAGTAGTACTGATCGCTCAGGTAATCTAAAATGAATGCTTTTCTCTGGTCCATACGGTTCACTTCTTCAAATGGCATAGCGGCTTTTCCGCTAGAATTCGGTGTGAAAAAGTGTTACCTAGGTCTATTTACTTTTGTATACCAGGTCCCTTGACTGTACAGATTTCCGCCAACGGGGGCGCCCACGCAGCCGGGGCTTCTTTCCTTCGAAGTATCAAACACAAACCCACCTACGAGGGGGCGGCGCGGCGGCATGGACCGAAACCGACCGCAGGGAGCTTTCGGGGCATTGTCGACGGGACGAACCCGCGGGCTTACGGGTGGCCAAACCAGCACTCCCCTCCCCTATCCCCGGTTGACGCTGGGCGCGGTGTTCGGCGCATCTTTCTTTATTCTTCCAGTATCACAAATTCCCGGAAGTTGTCCCGATTAATCAACTTACCTTCGGCCTCGTAAGTATTCAAAAAAGTCTTGGAAAATCTAGCCTTAGCTTTTGGATTCCATTTGAACTCAAAGGCCTTCAACTTTAGGCCGTTCTGTTCTACGTAATCAATCTCCTGCTGTTGGGCTGTCCTCCAAAAGTGAGATTTGGCAAAGGTCAATTTGTAACTATTCTGCTTGATTCTTTCGGAAACTAAAAAGTTTTCCCACAGCATTCCTACATCCTGCCGGTGATCTAAGCTGCCAAACTCGCCAATGATCGCATTCCGAATGCCGTTATCATAGAAGTATATTTTTCTTCCCCGCTTAATCTCGTTGCGGACGTTCCGGTTAAATGACCGTAATCTAAAGATGACGTAGCCCTTCTCTAGAATTTCTATGTACCGTTGCACCGTATCCTTAGAAATGGATACCAGCTGGCTCAGTTCATTGTAGTTCACTTCACTACCAACCTGGAGGGCTAACCCCTGCACCAATTTTTCAAGTACTTCCGGCTTCCTGATTTCTCCGTGCGAGAGGATGTCTCGGTACAGATAGCTGTTCACTAGATTTCGCAGCACTTCTTTCTCTCGCCCATTCTCATTGTTGATTACATCCGGATACATCCCATAGATAAGTCGACTCTCCAAACTCTGCTGTGCTTTGAGATAGCCTACGTGATTTTCATACTCCTCCCAGCTGATGGGATACAATTCATACTCCCATTTTCGTCCCGTCAGGGGTTCATTGAGTTCGTTAAACAAGTTGAAGGAGGAAGATCCACTGATCCAGAGTTGGACATCCTTAAACTGATCCGTGATGATCTTCAGCGTTAAGCCGATCCCGTTGATCCTTTGCGCCTCGTCGATGAACACAATCTTCTTCCCACCAATCAGTCGCCTGATTTTCTCCGTGTTTGGCGTATCTAACTCAGTCCGTATAGAAGGATCATCGCCATCGAAAAAGGTGAAGTCCTTTCCCTTCAATTGATCAAGGATAATGGTGGTCTTGCCAACCTGACGAGGCCCAATTATCATGATGGCTTTCCCGCTACCAATCTTATTCTCTATGGTTGGAGTAATGGTTCTGTTGATCATGCCGCAAACATACATCTAGCTAATGTAATAGCCAAATATTATAATTACCAGCTTTCAAATAGCCTGATTATGTGCTATCGGTTGTGTTTCGTTGCGCCGAACGGGTGTGGCCACGCCTTTCCGGGGAAATAGCACTAACCAGCTATACCGGCTCAGGTGTAAACATCACTTAACTGTACAATCACTACGGCCGGGAACTAGGCCCCGGATTGACGTGGCCACGATGCTGGGCGCTAGGCTGACATCATCGGTGGGAACTTTTGTTCGGCTACGTATTATGCAAATGGCGGCAGCGGCCCCGGATGGCCCAGACGAAGGCCAGCAGCATGGCCCCGCTGTGCCAGGCTTTCGGCTGGGCCCCGCTTGCCGCCGTTTGCGGCCCAAGGAAAATTCACTAGCACTACTACTTCACGGATCGGGAAAAAATTAGACGCACTAAAACTGCTCAAGGAACACCAACCAGCACAACCAACTATTCTGATCGTATGAAGCTTGCGCCCAGCGGGTGTGGCCACGCCTTTCCGGGGAAATAGCACTAACCGGCTTTACCGGCTCAGATGTAAACACCACCTAACTGTATCAACACTACGGCCGGGAACTAGGCCCCGGATTGACGTGGCCACGATGCTGGGCGCTAGGCTGACATCATCGGTGGGAACTTTTGTTCGGCTACGTATTATGCAAATGGCGGCAGCGGCTCCGTATGGCCCAGACGAAGACCGGCAGCATGGCTCCGCTGTGCCAGGCTTTCGGCTGGGCCCCGCTGCCGCCGGTTGCGGCCCAAGGACCATTCACTAGCATCACTACTTCACGGGTGAGGAAAAAACTAGACGCACCTAAAATGTTCCCGGAACACCAACCAGCATAACCAACTATTCTGATCGTATGAAGCTTGCGCCCAGCGGGGGCGCCAACGCAGCCGGGGCATCAATTATTCGAAGGTGATGACTTTAACGCCACCCACGAGGGGGCGGCGCGGCGGCATGGCCCGAAACCGACCAACGGGAGCTTTCGGGCCATTGTCC
>NZ_JANCTD010000025.1 GCF_024297185.1 Lewinella sp. JB7
CGTGAAAGCGATCTTCCCTTCGGGGCTGGACTCAAGGTGCTGCATGGCTGTCGTCAGCTCGTGCCGTGAGGTGTTGGGTTAAGTCCCGCAACGAGCGCAACCCCTATACTTAGTTGCCAGCATTTCGGATGGGGACTCTAAGTAGACTGCCCGTGTAAGCGGTGAGGAAGGTGGGGACGACGTCAAGTCATCATGGCCTTTATGCCCAGGGCTACACACGTGCTACAATGGTGCATACAGAGGGTAGCGAACTCGCGAGAGTAAGCCAATCTCAGAAAGTGCATCTCAGTTCGGATCGGAGTCTGGAACTCGACTCCGTGAAGGTGGAATCGCTAGTAATCGCGCATCAGCCATGGCGCGGTGAATACGTTCCCGGACCTTGTACACACCGCCCGTCAAACCATGGAAGCCGGAGGTGCCTGAAGACGGTGGCTGTTAAAAGAGCTGTCTAGGGTAAAATCGGTAACTGGGGTTAAGTCGTAACAAGGTAGCCGTACCGGAAGGTGCGGCTGGAATACCTCCTTTTCGAGACGACAAGACGGAGCGTGTTGCTGTATATGTTTTGACGTGTTGTAGCGAACAACTAGTGGCGTGTTGAGACCGGACGGTTCGTCCGGTGGAGCGATCGCTTTCGAGACCCGAAGGGTTCTGGTAGTAGTAGTTGATACTACGGCCGAACTCGCCTGCCTTGGTGTTAATTTAAAAATTGGCGCTCCATGATGATGGACCGCCCTTTTTATTAGTGAAAGCTAATGACCGGCTAAGTCAACCGTGACTTAGGTACTGTTTGAAATGTACAGTCCCGTAGCTCAGCTGGTTAGAGCGCTACACTGATAATGTAGAGGTCGGCAGTTCAAGTCTGCCCGGGACTACTTCCTGGGGGATTAGCTCAGCTGGCTAGAGCACCTGATTTGCATTCAGGAGGTCATCGGTTCGACTCCGATATCCTCCACCCAGAAACAGTAGCGTCGACTTCGGTCGGCATACTGCCTGCCATTTTAATAAGCGCGGCGCGCGATCGCTTCATACGGAAGCGGTTGACCGGTTCGACTCCGGCCTTATTACCAGCAACCCCCCGTGGGCCAATAGAGAATCATTAGCCTGAGTCTTTATCGCCGGCGGAAACTGAGGGGTTGGTGACGATCTTTGACAAGTTTGGATAAGAGAGCAACAGAAATTTTTAATGGATTTATGATCACATAAAGTCCGTTGCGAGAAATTCAATTTTATTTCTCAAGCGTCTGTTGGATATAATACTCATTAGTTTTAGGCAAGATTTAACGTTACGATTTTACTCGTTTCGGTTTCTAAGAAACTGGTCGGACTGACTTCCTCGGGAGTTGGTCGGGCTGAAGAATAGGAAGTGAACGAAGGGCGTACGGGGAATGCCTAGGCTCTCAGAGACGATGAAGGACGTGGTAAGCTGCGAAAAGCTAGGAGGAGGTGCAAACGACCGTTGATTCCTAGATGTCCGAATGGGGCAACCCACTGGATTGAAGATCCAGTACTTCCGCAAGGGAGAGGTAACCCGGGGAACTGAAACATCTAAGTACCCGGAGGAGGAGAAAATAATTTAATGATTCCGCAAGTAGTGGCGAGCGAACGCGGAAGAGCCCAAACCATTACGATACGTCGTAGTGGGGTTGTAGGACTTGTGTAATTCAATATCATTTAACTGGAACAGTTTTGGAAAAGCTGACCGTAGGGGGTGAAAGTCCCGTACAGGAATGATGGTGTTGATGACGAGTATCCTGAGTAGGGCGGGGCCGGAGAAACCCTGTCTGAATTTGCGGGCACCATCCCGTAAGGCTAAATACTCCTGAGAGACCGATAGCGAACCAGTACCGTGAGGGAAAGGTGAAAAGAACCGCGAGAAGCGGAGTGAAAAGACCCTGAAACCGTGCGCCTACAAGCGGTCGGAGTCCCGACTTAGGTTGGGATGACGGCGTGCCTTTTGCATAATGAGCCTACGAGTTACTCCTCACTACCGAGTTTAAGGTGTTCAGCACCGGAGGCGGAGCGAAAGCGAGTCTTAACAGGGCGATTAAGGTAGTGGGGGTAGACGCGAAACCTGGTGATCTACCCATGGGCAGGTTGAAGTTCCGATAGTCTCGGAATGGAGGACCGAACCGGTAAACGTTGAAAAGTTTTCGGATGACCTGTGGGTAGG
>NZ_JANCTD010000026.1 GCF_024297185.1 Lewinella sp. JB7
CCTACGGCCTCCAGGAAGCCAGGCCCCGGGCGCAGGAAAGGAAAAACAAGGATAATAATCGTAATTTTAAAAAGTGTTACCCAGGTGGGTTGACTTCTGTTACCCAGGTCTTTGGTACACAAGACCGCCATTTAAGGCGGTCCGGTACCACTAAACCAGTACTAAGCGAGCTTTACACATTTTCTAAAACAATAATGACTGCGGAATCATATTCGTATCCGTGGGCTTCTTGAGGAGATAAAGTATTTACTCCATATCGCGTATCAATCTTTTCAGCGGTCTTCAACATAATATGTCGTACTTCATGGACTTTGTAGTCGGTTGCATCGTAGGTTAATTTTACTCCGGGTTTGAGAACTTGAGATCCGTCATATTCTTCAACCGGGACATTTAGCATATCAAAGCCCTCTTTACCATATAAGTAGGCGATTGTAGCACCGTCTTTGTGAAATACGGAGTATCGTACGCGAATTGGTTCCATGGGTGCAGTTTTTTAGTTTTAAAAGTTAATAACTTCTAGTTTGCTGTAATTGTTTATTGTGTGATAGATAAATGCATGATTTTGTTCCTAACTTTTTCGTAGAGAATAAGTAGTAATTAATATAGAATTAATTTAATTTCCATTAATTATGAGATTTTCATTGCCTAAACACGAGTTTGTTGATTACCGAATTCGTCAATTAGGATATTATCAATCAATCCGTCACCATTACAAGCCATTTTTATTGTCAGATATAGGAAATGTTATAAGAGAGAAAATAGCTGACGACAAGAGATTTCAAGATTTAGTTTCTGACGATAGATGGATATTGTTTGGAAGCTTAAATTTACAAAGCTATGTTATGAGTGTTGCAGAATGGTATATCTATTCTTGCAATGAGTTTGGATTTGAATTTACTGATCAAAAACTAGATGAATATTTTGAAAGAGATCAAAATACTGCTGAGCGTATATTATGGGTCACTGGAATTGAATTAAAAGACACGCTACACATTACTGATTCAATAAAAATTGTGCCTATAAAGGATATGCCTATAACTGACGATAAAATATTTTACGATAGCTATCCACAAATGGACATGCCTTTTTATCAATTTCCAAAGGCTGCCATTGTTGGGAGCTATACTTATCCGAAGACTCGGAAGGAAAACGAAGAAGTAAAGTACGAAGGCACTTCTAAATTTGAGTTGCTGATGGTGGCTTACGCAATAAGTCTAATTGATGACATAGTCTGTGCTCCATATTTGATGACTAATTATTTGATAGGCTTGCCATCATTGGTTACTGGTGGGGGCGGTACCTATTATAAAGAATTTCATTTTAACGATAATATTTCTGAAATAGACGGCAGCCAGTTGAAAATAATACAAATATGCTACAACAGGCTCATAAATATAGAAGCTAACTTTAGAGAAAATATGATATCATCGATTCGACGGCTGATGCTCTCAAAATGTGCGAGTGATGCGAAAGATAAAATATTAGATATGTGCATTGCACTAGAAATGCTTTTGTTAAACGACAACAATAATTCTGTGCAACTGTCTTTATCATTTCGGTTAAGAGGAGCGCTGTTGTTGGGTGAGTCAAATAAAGAAAGAGAAGATGTATATGCTACCCTGAAGCAAATATATTCTATCAGGTCTAAAATAGCGCATTCCGGAATATTATCAAATAAGGCTGCTGAAATTGAGCGTATACATAAAAATCAAAACAAGTATATAATCTTAGCTGCTAAAATTATAAAAAAAATTCTGCTTGATGGATTTCCAGATTGGAATAGATTATTACTAAACAGATAGAATCGCCCAACATTGCGCCAACTCCATTAAGCTAAGCAACTAAGCGCCATACCGGAGCCTCCATCAGGGCTACTCTTCGGCCGCTATTGCGGCGAGCCAGGTTGGAAAGTAACTTTAGGGTATAGTGTCCCCGTCC
>NZ_JANCTD010000027.1 GCF_024297185.1 Lewinella sp. JB7
CACTTCTTCGAATGGCATAGCGGCTTTTCCGCTAAAATTCGGTGTGAAAAAGTGTTACCTAGGTCTATTTACTTTTGTATACCAGGTCCCTTGACTGTACAGATTTCCGCCAACGGGGGCGCCCACGCAGCCGGGGCATGCTTTATTCGAAGGTAATAACTCAACCCTCACCAACGAGCGGGGGCGGCGCGGCGGCATGGACCGAAACCGACCAACGGGAGCTTTCGGGCCATTGGCGACGGGACGGCCTCGTGGGCTTTCGGAGAACCTAACCAGCACTCCCCTCCCCCGGCCCCGGTTGACGCTGGGCGCGATGTTCGGCGCATTATTCTTTTACATAATAGATGGTAGCCCGTCCTTTTCCCACCTGCTTAATCTTATTTTCGGCCTTTAAGTAGCCCATATCCTTTCTCAGGGTGTGAATGGTTTCACCAGTGAATTCTTCGGACACATCTGATATTTTCACCGGTTCGTTCTCGCGAATGAAGCTTAGAATGTGCTTTTGCCGGTCATTCAAATAAGATTTTGCTACCCTGATCTTATCGAATCTGGACTCTAAAATTTCAATCGCCTCGTGAAGCATCCGCAAAAAATAGACGATCCAATCCCCGATGTTCTCCTTATTCGTGTAGCGATTCTGCTGGCAGCTCATTAGAACTCGATAATATTCCTTCTTCCTTTTCTCTATTTCGGTTTCCATTGAGGCATAATTCATAAAATCGTAGTCCTGCCGTAACAGCAACAAGGTGGTTAATAACCTGGAAAGCCTGCCGTTGCCGTCCTGGTAGGGGTGGATGGATAAGAACTCATACACGAAGGCGGCAATAACGATGAGCGGATGATATTCGTTTCCAGCTAAATGAAGTTTGGTCCAGGCGATGATTGCCTCCATCTCACCGGAAACTTTGCCTGGTTCCGTGGTATTGAATATTACTTTCTCCGATCCGCCGGGATACTTAGCTACTACCTTATTGGTAGTCCTTTTGTAGTCTCCCCGGTGGTATTCATCTTTGGCACTGGCCTTCAATAGCAGTTTGTGGAGATGATGTATGTTGTTTTTTGTTAATTCAATATCCGGGTATGATTCCAACACTAATTCTAGGACTTCATAGTAGCCGTATACTTCTTGTTCATCTCTGGCTTTAAGTTCACTCATGGACAGGTTTGACAACAGTGACTCCACCTCTTCATTCGTCAAGGCTGATCCCTCAATTCTAGTCGAGGAACCGATACTCGCAATGGTAGCTATCTGTCTCAACTCCCGAAGCAATGCCGATTCCTTAAGTTCTAATCCTTTCCACTTTCCCTTGAACGAATCGATGTACGCGATCTCCCTAATGACCGTCTGGGTTGCCTTGAAATCCAACTGTAACTTTTGATCCATTATTTTATGTGTTGATCACCAAAGGTACCGTGCCCAAATCTCATTTCCTAGAATGTTATTTGAATATTATTAGATTGCCAAGATGGTCTTTTTTGTCCTGGCTCTAGCAATTGCTTAGGCTTACCCTAGAGTCTCCGCTGAGGTAGATGAGATTTGGGATTCAAAAGTCCAGCTATGCCTAACCAGTCTCACCGTAGTGCCAGGAGGAGGCGGGTGCATATCTGGTTGCGCCGAACGGGTGTGGCCACGCCTTTCCGGGGAAATAGCACCAACCAGCTTTACCGGCTCGAATGTAAACACCACCTAACTGTATCTTCTCTACGGCCAGGATCCAGGCCCCGGATTGACGTGGCCAC
>NZ_JANCTD010000028.1 GCF_024297185.1 Lewinella sp. JB7
CCTACGGCCTCCAGGAAGCCAGGCCCCGGGCGCAGGAAAGGAAAAACAAGGATAATAATCGTAATTTTAAAAAGTGTTACCCAGGTGGGTTGACTTCTGTTACCCAGGTCTTTGGTACACAATATATACAGTTAATCAATAAAAACAACAAAGGAAATGTCAAAATATAAATGGATTACTACTGTAGTCATCTTAATTCTGGTATTTATTTGCAACCTAATCAAAGCACAGTCAGCAGATATAGAATCCATACCCGTTGAAGGGCAAATAAAATGGTCAAACGATTCTATAAAGTTTTTTCCCAATAAAGTAGTGATCCAATCAAAGTACGACCCTACTTATATTAGATTTTTGGATGTGGACTCCTTAGGACATTTTTCATCAATCCTGCCTGTTGGGGAATATGTCGCCAATACATTAAGCAAATATCATTGGCAAAGAAATTGGGATCAGGGTTTTATAAGAATCAATGATTATACTTCAAAAATCATTTTTAAAATTGATGCTACAGTTCCCGTTGTCAGTCAGACAATGATACTTGATACGATTTCAAATAATTTTGAAATTCCTTCGAAAGGAATCTTGAATCAATTCAATGACTCCAAAAAACACGAATTGGATAGTTTCATTTTGGATCAATTAGATTACTACCAAGTTCCAGGAGCTTCTTTGGCCATTGTTAAAGATGGGAAAGTAATTTATCACAAAAATTATGGAGTAAAAAACCCTTTAACAAAAGTGAAGGTTGACAATACTACGCTCTTTGAGGCTGGATCAATTACAAAACCTGTATTTTCATTTGCTGTTCTCCGATTAGTCGAGAAAGGTATTATTGATTTAGATATTCCATTGTACAAGTATTTACCGTATGATGATGTCTCTTATGATGAGCGCTATAAGCTCATTACCGCGAGGCATGTTTTGAGTCACCAAACAGGATTCCCAAATTGGGCTGAAAGAAACGAAAATGGTCAGTTTGACCTACTGTTTGAACCTGGGACTCAATTCGGATATTCGGGAGAAGGTTTTGAATATTTAAAAGATGTAGTGACGCATTTAACGAACAAAGACATCATGACAATTTTAAAAGAAGAACTTATAGAACCTTTGGACTTAAAAAACTTTTATTTTAAGCGAGATGAATATACAAATGCTAATGCTTCTGACGCTTTGAATCTTTACACACCAGAAAAAGCTGGTTTTGAAAAACCAAATATGGCAGCTAGCTTAATGACTACCACCATCGATTTTACAAGGTTTATGATTGGTATCGAAGACAGGGTCGGTTTATCAGAAAGCACATACGAAGAAATGTTCTCGAAACAAGTATCAGTTAACGAAAACGTTTCTTATGGCCTTGGTATAGAACTTAGTAGGGACAATGTTGGTAATTTTTACGAGCACACAGGAGTTACTAAGAATTTCGTTTCAATGTATCGATATTACCCTGACTTAGACACTGGGTTTATATTTTTTTCAAATAATATTACCGGTGGCTGGCTGACAATAAATACGTTAAGACAGTATTTAATAACTGGAAAGGTTAATTAAACACTACACACAACATCGCGGCAACTCCATTAAGCTAAGCAACTAAGCGCCATACCGGAGCCTCCATCAGGGCTACTCTTCGGCCGCTATTGCGGCGAGCCAGGTTGGAAAGTAACTTTAGGGTATAGTGTCCCCGTCCGGCCG
>NZ_JANCTD010000029.1 GCF_024297185.1 Lewinella sp. JB7
CAACTCCATTAAGCTAAGCAACTAAGCGCCATACCGGAGCCTCCATCAGGGCTACTCTTCGGCCGCTATTGCGGCGAGCCAGGTTGGAAAGTAACTTTAGGGTATAGTGTCCCCGTCCGGCCGTGAGGCGGCTCGTGCCCGTGACCTGCTGCCTTGGTATTCCATCAGAGTGCCGAGCGATAATTGGGTTCGTAAACGTGTCGGTCCTGACTCCGCATAATCCGTCTAATACGTACACGGCTCGGGCGGGGCCTATAGGGTTCCAGGTGGTGGACCAACTCGTCCAGCAGGACCTTGGTGCGGGCCCGCCAGCGCCGCACGCCGTCCAGGAAGAGAGTGGGCAGCCACCGCTTGATCAAGCCGGCGGTCACGTTACGGTTGATCCGGTAGCTGTATTGGCGGTCTTTGGTTCGGGCCTGTTTGACCAGCTCCCGGTCGAGGAGGCAGGCACTCTGAACATTATAAAACCAGAAGGTTGACCAGAGATCTTGCTCTACGCCGGGCTGGGTGTAAGCTGAAGTCAACGCTAACTGGAGGAAAGACTTGAGGTGGGAGATGCCCGTCTCCACGCCCCAGCGCAGACCGTAGAGTTCCCCGATACGCCGGTGGTGAAAGCGGCGGCGGTGCATCAGGGTGGTCAGGAGGACCTCCACTTCTCCCGTACTGAGCTCGACGCGCACGAGGCGCAGTTCCAGGGGTTGGCGCCAGACGGGCTGCTGCCCCAGGTCGCGCAGGGTTCGGTAGGCGCGGTCCTTTAGTTCCACGGTGATGAGGCGGTCGGGCTCGCCGCTGCGCACGAAGTCGCGCACTTCGGGACTCATATCGATCGGCAGGCGGATGATGCAGTCGGAGCCGTGGCGGCGGTGCAGGAAGGGCAGCCCGTAGCCGGCGTAGCCGCGATCGTAGATATAGATGGCGTCTTGGGGGAAGCGTTCGACGTTGGGGTAGGCGTGGCGGATCTCGCCGCTTTTTTGGGTGTGCAAATCGGCCCGCAGAATAATGCGGTTGAGCAGGTCGTAAGTAAGCAGAATGCGGGTGGAGGGGACATTGTCGTGCTGGTTCTGGTGGAAGCCAAAGGCCTCACCGATCCAACCCTCGCGGGGCAGGGTCTGACCCGTACCGTCCACGGCGATGAGCAGGCGGGAGCGCCAGCGGCGGGCGTGCTTAAAGCAGGTATAAAATCCCTCGGCGGAGCGGTGGAAGAAATCGCGGAAAAAGGCCGGCCGGATGGCCCGGCGGCGCTGGGCAAAGGCCGACTTTGTCACCGGGGCAAGTCCCAGGTAACCGAAAAAATCGTGCAGCTCTACGGCGGTGGATTTACGTACCAGCTGCAGGATGAAGGCCACCGTGCGCCGGAAGGTCAGCGGGCTGCTGCGGGTGAAGCGACGGTGGGGATCGACGATATACTGTGCCCGTTGCTCTTCAGTGAGGTCGGGGAAGCTGCGCAGGAGGGTCAGAAAGCGGGTCAGGGCGTTGGTCATTCTCCCAAGTTCGGGAGCACGGTAATACCATCAAATGCTTAGCTTAATGGCCGTG